>NZ_CP158292.1:0-4228302 GCF_040255075.1 Pantoea sp. BJ2 | reverse complement strand
GGCGGACTCCACTCGTACAAAATCGATAAGAATTTTAGGCGCTAATAAATAGAAACGTAATTTTTAGACACAGACGGTTGGAAAGCGCCTGCGACCGCTATTCGCGGTAGTCTTCCCCGGCGATCGCAGCGAGGATCGTCAGCGGAAGGGCGGATCATAACGTAAAGCTGCACAGAGATCTTCCCTTTCTACACAGTTTTGATCCAATTTATCCACAGGCTACTGAAGTGATAATGAGTTTACGCTTTCTGCGAAAAAAGCCAGCGTTAATGTGGCTGAAAGCGTTAATTTTTCTGGCAAGCTCTCGTTTCCGTGCAGCAAATCTGCAAACTGATCGCAAGAAGATCCTGCGCGATCCTTGCGCTTTAACCCACAGCCCGTATAATTCCCCACCCGGCATTATTGCGTGAAGCCTTGATGCCCGGAATCAGCGGGCTGTATCTGGGTTTCCAGGTGCCGCGACCAGCGAAGTGAATTGACTCTGGACTGTACAATTATTACAATCCCGCCTCTTTATTAAAGACACATTGAGGCGTTGGTCGATTTACTGGCCCGAAAACGCGTCACCCAGTGAAAATTTTCAAGTTTAGGTAGAAATCGCCATGAAACGCACTTTTCAACCGTCCGTACTGAAGCGCAACCGTTCACACGGTTTCCGTGCTCGTATGGCAACAAAAAATGGTCGTCAGGTTCTGGCACGTCGTCGTGCTAAAGGCCGTTCTCGTCTGACCGTTTCTAAGTAATAAAGCTAACCCTCGTGGTTAAGCTCGCATTTCCCAGGGAGTTACGTTTGTTAACTCCCACTCATTTCACTTTCGTCTTCCAGCAGCCACAACGAGCCGGTACGCCGCAAATCACCATACTCGGCCGACTTAACGCGCTGGGGCATCCCCGCATCGGTCTCACCGTCGCAAAAAAACATGTAAAACGCGCCCATGAACGCAACCGGATCAAGCGATTGACCCGCGAAAGCTTTCGTCTGCGTCAACATGAGCTCCCTGCAATGGATTTTGTGATCGTGGCTAAAAAAGGGATTGCTGACCTGGATAACCGTGCGCTGACGGAAGCGTTGGAGAAACTATGGCGTCGTCACTGTCGCCTGGCTCGCGGCTCCTGATTGCCCTGATACGCGTTTATCAACGCGCCATCAGCCCACTGCTGGGACCTCATTGCCGGTTCCATCCCACCTGTTCGCAGTATGGGATTGAGGCCTTGCGCCGCTTTGGCGTTGTAAAAGGCAGTTGGTTGACGATAAAACGCGTATTAAAATGCCACCCTTTGAACCCGGGTGGTGACGATCCTGTGCCGCCAAAAACCTTTGATACCAGAGAACATTAACGATGGATTCGCAACGCAATCTCTTTCTCATCGCTTTTCTGTTCGTGTCTTTTATGATCTGGCAAGCCTGGCAGACGGACCACGCTCCGCAGCCACAGCAAACCCAGACCACGCAAAACACAAACAGCGCAGCGGGTGATGCCGCCACTTCCGGCGTGCCGGCTAGCGGACAGGGCAAAACGATCACCGTTAAGACAGATGTCCTGTCACTCAACATCAATACGCGTGGTGGCGATATTGAGCAGGCTCAGCTGCTGACTTACCCGGACAAACTGGGTTCAGATGCACCGTTCCAGCTGCTTGAAACTACACCGGCCTTCGTTTATCAGGCGCAGAGTGGCTTAACTGGCCGCAACGGCCCGGATAACCCGAACAATGGCGCACGTCCGCTGTATACCACTTCGCAAGATAGCTTCGTGATGGCAGATGGCCAGAGCGAACTGCGCGTACCGTTGACCTGGACCGGTGAAAACGGCGTGGTTTACACCAAGACTTTCGTCTTCAAGCGCGGTGAGTATGCGGTAAACGTTGACTACAACATCAACAACACCACTCAGCAGCCGCTGGAAGTGTCGATGTTTGGTCAGCTGAAGCAGACCATCGAGGTGCCTAAGCACCGCGATACCGGCAGCAACAACTTTGCTCTGCACACCTTCCGTGGCGCAGCGTACTCAACCAGCGATGCGAAATACGAAAAATATAAATTCGATACCATCGCGGATAACGAGAACCTGAACACCACCACCAGCAATGGTTGGGTGGCGATGCTGCAGCAGTACTTTGCTACCGCCTGGGTGCCGCGCACGCAGGGTAATAACACGCTGTACACCACTAACCTCGGCAATGGCGTAGCGGCAATTGGCTACAAATCTGCTCCTGTGACCGTTGGCGCAGGCGCACAGCAAGATCTCGGCGCAACGCTGTGGGTAGGCCCGGAAATTCAGGACCAGATGGCAGCCATCGCGCCTCACCTGGATCTGACCGTAGATTACGGCTGGTTGTGGTTCATCTCGCAGCCGCTGTTTAAGCTGCTGAAGTTCATCCACAGCTTTATCGGTAACTGGGGCTTCTCCATTATCGTTATCACCTTCATCGTGCGTGGCATCATGTACCCGCTGACCAAAGCGCAGTACACCTCCATGGCGAAGATGCGTATGCTGCAGCCAAAGATTCAGGCGATGCGTGAACGTCTGGGTGATGATAAGCAGAAACAGAGCCAGGAAATGATGGCGCTGTATAAGGCGGAGAAAGTGAACCCGCTGGGCGGCTGTCTGCCACTGGTTATCCAGATGCCAATCTTCCTGGCCTTGTACTACATGCTGTCAGGCTCGGTTGAACTGCGTCATGCGCCGTTTATTCTGTGGATTCATGACCTGTCAGCGCAGGATCCGTACTACATTCTGCCGATCATCATGGGTATCACCATGTTCTTCATTCAGAAGATGTCACCGACCACCGTGACCGATCCGATGCAGCAGAAGATCATGACCTACATGCCGGTGATCTTCACCGTGTTCTTCCTGTGGTTCCCATCAGGTCTGGTGCTGTACTACATCGTCAGCAACCTGGTGACCATTCTCCAGCAGCAGCTGATTTATCGCGGCCTGGAAAAACGTGGTCTGCATAGCCGCGACAAGAAGAAAGCGTAACGCCTGACTGCGACCAGCAGCAGCGTATAATCAAAGGGCGACATTTATGTCGCCCTATTTTTATTTATTAATACCCTAAAAGTTTAAGGTGGAATCATGAGCCACAGCGACACTATCGTTGCCCAGGCGACGCCTCCCGGCCGTGGCGGCGTTGGCATTCTGCGTATCTCCGGCGGCAAAGCCGCTGAGGTAGCGCAAGCCGTGCTCGGCAAGCTGCCAAAGCCGCGCTATGCCGACTATCTGCCCTTTACCGACGCCGATGGCAGCGTGCTGGATCAGGGCATTGCGCTGTGGTTTCCTGGCCCGAACTCCTTCACCGGTGAAGATGTTCTGGAGCTGCAAGGCCACGGCGGCCCGGTGATTCTCGACCTGCTGCTCAAGCGCATCGTGGCGCTGCCCGGCTTACGCATTGCGCAACCAGGTGAATTCTCCGAACGCGCCTTCCTTAACGACAAGCTCGATTTGGCGCAAGCCGAAGCGATTGCCGATCTGATCGATGCAAGCTCAGAGCAAGCCGCCCGCTCGGCAGTAAACTCGCTGCAGGGCGCGTTTTCCCTGCGCATCAACGCACTTGTGGAAGCACTTACTCACCTGCGCATCTATGTGGAAGCGGCCATCGACTTCCCGGATGAGGAGATCGATTTCCTTTCCGACGGCAAAATTGAAGCACAGCTCAATGTGGTGATCGGCGACCTCGACGGCGTGCGTGCCGAAGCGCGTCAGGGTAGCCTGCTACGTGAAGGGATGAAAGTGGTGATTGCCGGTCGTCCCAATGCCGGAAAATCGAGCTTGCTGAATGCCTTAGCCGGACGCGAAGCGGCGATTGTGACTGATATTGCTGGCACCACGCGCGACGTCCTGCGCGAGCACATCCATATTGACGGCATGCCGCTGCACATCATCGATACTGCCGGTTTACGTGAAGCCAGCGACGAGGTCGAGCGCATTGGTATTGAACGCGCGTGGCAGGAGATCGAGCAAGCCGACCGCGTGCTGTTTATGGTCGATGGCACCACCACCGACGCGACTGAAGCCGCCGCCATCTGGCCAGATTTTGTTGCCCGTTTGCCGGAAGCGCTGCCAATTACCGTGGTGCGTAACAAAGCGGATATGACCGGCGAAGTGCTGGGTCTCACTGAAGTGAACGGTCACTCACTGATTCGTCTCTCGGCGCGCACCGGTGAAGGTGTGGAAGCGCTGCGCGATCACCTGAAACAGAGCATGGGATTTGCCGGCAATATGGAAGGCGGATTCCTCGCCCGCCGCCGCCATCTGCAAGCACTGGAGTTAGCCGCAACCCACTTGCAGCAGGGCAAGCATCAGCTGTTAGGTGCGTGGGCCGGCGAATTACTGGCAGAAGAGTTACGGTTAGCGCAGCAGGCGCTGAGCGAAATCACCGGTGAATTCACCTCTGACGATTTGCTGGGCAGAATTTTCTCCAGTTTCTGTATTGGTAAGTAATGGCCTGCGGCGTTCTCATGTCGGGTGCGCACTCACGCGCATCTGGCGCCCGGTAGACATGCGTCTTTGTTATTTGGCTCTCCCACGCCTTTGCAGTATAACGATCATTGCCCGGCGAACAGGTCCTGCTGGGTACATTCATTATTCATGCTAAATATTGGGCGCAAGTTGCGGCCTGAACAGGAGAGAAACATGAGTACATCGCTCGACAGCGTGGCGCTGAACACGCTGTTCATTGAAGCCCGCACCCACAGCTATTGGCAGGACAAACCGGTTTCTCGGGAGGTGCTGGAGCAGCTCTATCACCTGACCGCGCTGGGTCCAACCTCGGCTAACTGCTCGCCGGGCCGTTTTGTGTTTGTGACATCGCAGGAAGGTAAAGAGAAGCTGAAACCCGCGCTCTCCTCCGGCAACGTCGACAAAACCATGTCCGCTCCGGTAACGGTGATCGTGGCGTGGGATCCTGAGTTCTACGAAGCGCTGCCGAAGCTGTTCCCGCATGGTGATGCGCGCAGCTGGTTTACCAGCAGCCCGGATCTGGCGAAAGAGACCGCGTTCCGTAACAGCAGCTTGCAGGCAGGTTATTTGATTCTGGCCGCGCGTTCGCTGGGCCTGGATGCCGGCCCGATGTCCGGTTTCGATCCGTCAAAAGTGAACGACGCCTTCTTTAGCGAGAGCAAATGGCAGGTGAACTTACTGATCAATCTCGGCTATGGCGAAGCCAGCAAACTGCATGCGCGTCTGCCGCGTCTCGGCTTTGATGAAGCCAGCACCTTTGCCTGATTGAGAAAAGGCGTCGGGCTTAGCCCACGACGCCCGTTTCAAGCGGTTATCCCAGTGAATGGAAGCCGCTGTTGAAGTAGATCATCGGCTCTGCCGCTTCACCTGGCAGAGCAATGCCCACGATACGCGCCAGCAGCACGCTGTGCGTGTTCCACTCCACTACCTTCTCCAGATGGCAATCAAAACTCACCAGCGCATCAGCCAGAATCGGCGCGCCGGTATTCAGCGTCTGCCACGTACCGTTTTGAAAACGCTCGGCGCGGCGTGAGGATTGGCTGAACTGGGCACATAAGTCGTCATGCTGCTCACGCAGCACGTTCACGGCAAAATGGCCGGCTGCGGTAAAAGCATCATGACTGGACGCGCTACGATTCACGCACACCAGCAGGCTGGGTGGCTCAGCCGCAAGCGAACTGACCGACGTGGCAATCAGCCCAAGCTTTTCGCCCTGAAATTCGGTGGTAACCAGAGAAACACCCGCGGTTAAGCGACGCATGCCGTGACGAAACTCATCAAGCGAGATCGATTCCTGGCGAGAAATAGCGGTATCTGACATAAAAAACTCCGACGTGCCTGTTTTAACAATGCGCACAATGGGCAGATGAATGAAGAGTTAGCGCACTTTGATGTGCTGTTTTACTGCCCAAATCCTACACCACATCACACAGTTAGGCACTCAATCCGGCAGGTTTCTGCAAAAGCGTTCTATGCAAAGTTGCCAAATGGGATTGCCGCATGGCTTCGTCCTTATCTGAAATATCGCCTATTCCATCTTAAGCCGGATGCAAACCCATGAGAAAATTCTTACAATAGCACTGATGATTATTCGACCATTTTCATGGAGCGACAGATGGCTAGTCATTTTGTACGTTGGATAGGTAATCCGCCCTTTTCTTCTGAGAACATGCGGGTGCCACAAGAAGTAATCAACAGCGCTCAGCGCTTCGCTGACAAGCGTCGCGGACGCTTTCTCGCCGCACGCGAACTGCTGGCTCAGCTGATGTTACGCGTCTACGGTATCCGCGAACTCCCCGCGCTGACGACCAGCAGCAGCGGACGTCCCTGTTTTGCCGATGCCAACCTGCCCGATTTCAGCATCTCCTACGCCGGAAACACTATCGGAGTGCTGCTGGCCGAAGAAGGCGGCCGCGCCGGATTGGATATGGAAATTGTGCGCGCTCACAGTCGTCAAACACAGGATATGCTGACGCAGGATCTCTCCTCCGGCGAAAAAGCATGGATCAACGCGCAGCAGGATTTCATGGAAGCGCTGACGCAAATCTGGACGCTGCGCCAAAGTATTCTCAAGCTCACCGGCGAAACCGATAGCGGTATTGATTCACTGCGTTTGCATCCTGCGGCCGGTCGGCTGCGTTCCACCGTGTTCCCCGATATTCAGGCGGTGTGTGATGCTGAGCCCACGCTGGTGTGGTCATGCGCGCTGTCGCCCGGCACCGAACGCTTACATCTGTGGGAGATTGATGGCTCGCAGCAGTGGCAAGCGCTGCGCGATGTCGAGATGAGTAAACCCAATATCGGGCCGCATACGCTGCGCCTGACCAGTTTGGTCACGCCGCATGAGATGGGACATCCGTAAAAAAGGCCGCATCAGCGGCCTTTACTGTTTAGTGAGCATCGATAAAGACGATTTTCAGCACGAACAGTAGCGCGACCACCACCACGCACGGGCTGATTTCACGCCAGCGGCCGGTTCCCAACTTCATCACGCAGTAAGAGATAAAGCCCAGCGCGATACCTTCGGTGATCGAGAAGCTGAACGGCATCATCGCCGCAGTAACAAACGCTGGCACCGCTTCGGTGAGATCGTCCCACTGCACGCGTGACAGCGACGCCGTCATCAATACGCCAACGTAAATCAGCGCACCCGCCGCCGCATAAGAGGGCACCATCGCCGCCAGCGGTGACAGGAACATCACCAGCAGGAACAGAATCCCGGTGATCACCGCCATCAGGCCGGTACGACCGCCGATCGCCACGCCGGACGAACTTTCAATGTAGGCGGTTACCGATGAGGTACCAATCAGCGAACCGGTCACCGAACTGATGCTATCGACGTACAGCGCCTGTTTCATGCGCGGGAAAGTGCCTTTCTCGTCGGTCAGCCCGGCTTTATCGGTCACGCCAATCAGCGTGCCGGAGGAGTCGAACAGATTGACCAGCATAAAGGAGAAGATCACCCCGGCCATGCCGATATTGAACGCGCCTTTGATATCAACCTGGCCTACAACGGATGTGATCGCAGGTGGCGCTGCGAACACGCTGCTGAATTTCACATCGCCAATGATCAAGCCTAGCGCGGTCGTCACCACAATCGACACCAGCACCGCCGCATGGATATTGCGGGAAGCCAGAATCGCGATGATGAAGAAACCCAGCGCCCCAAGCAGCACGCTGTGCGAGGTCAGATTACCCACAGCCACAATGGTATCGGCGTTTGGCACGATAATTCCGGCGTTTTTCAGCCCCATCATGGCGATAAACAGACCAATACCAGCGGTGATGCCAACACGCAGGCTGAGCGGAATGTTGGCAATCATCCAGTAACGCACGCGCAGCAGCGTGAGGATCAGCAGACCCAGCGCGCCCCAGAAAATCGCGCCCATACCAATCTGCCACGAGTATCCCATGGCCCCGACCACCACAAAGGCGAAGAAGGCGTTCAGGCCCATCGCCGGTGCCAGAGCTACCGGCAGATTCGCCACCAGCCCCATCAGAATACTGCCGAACGCGGCAATCAAGCAGGTAGTAACAAACACTGCCTGCGTATCCATGCCCGCTACACCGAGAATTTGCGGGTTAACGAAAACGATGTACACCATCGTCAGGAAAGTCGTGCAACCGGCAATCACTTCGGTACGCACGGTGGTTCCGTGTTCCTGCAGTTTGAAGATGCGCTGCAAAAGGCCCTGATTAGTCATTCCACTGTTCCGCTAAAAAATTTATCGCCGCGTATCCTATAGAGTTTAGCGTGGCAAAACACTGATTTTTCGCAACCGGTTGCTCAGGGTCGCTTTCTACGCTCAGTGCGCTAGAGTGTCAGCTTATTGTTTAACAAAAGGATGATGTGCGATGTCGGTGGAATGTATTTTTTTTGATTGCGACGGCACGCTGGTCGACAGCGAAGTGATCTGTACGCAAGCTTACGTCAACACCTTTGCCCGCTACGGTATTGAACGCTCTCTGCAGCAAATGTTTGAGCAGTATAAAGGGGTAAAGCTCTACGACATCATCCGCGATGTGGCAGCCGAACATCAGGTTGAACTGCCACTCGAAGAAGTGGAAACCGCCTATCGCGCCGAAGTGGCGAGATTGTTTGATCTCGATTTGAAGCCGATTGCCGGTGCCAAAGCGCTGGTGGAGCGCGTGAAAGTACCAATGTGTGTGGTTTCAAACGGCACGGTGAAGAAGATGCAGCATTCGCTGGGATTGACCGGCATGCTGCCGTATCTCGATGGCAAGCTGTACAGCGGGTATGACATTAACCACTGGAAGCCGGATCCGGAATTGATGTATCACGCCGCCGAGCAGATGCAGGTGCCGATTGAGAAGTGCATTCTGGTGGATGATTCCGAAGCGGGCGCGCGTGCCGGGATCGCGGCCGGGATTCCGGTGTTTTACTACTGCGCCGATGCGCACAATCCCGAACTCGATCATCCGCTGGTGACGCGCTTTGATGATATGGCGCAGTTGCCGGATTTGTGGCGCGCGCGTGGCTGGGATTTGGTGGGGTAGAGCTCGTTTTCCCCCTCCTCGGTTCGTGCTGGCTGTCCCCCATCCCGGCCTTCCCCCATGAATGGGGGAAGGAGATGCTGCCACATGCAACTCCCAACCCACATATTGCAGCATCTTCCTCCCCCATTCATGGGGGAGGACCGAGGAGGGGGACAGCCAGCACAATCCAAATCAGCCAATCGCCCCTAACGAATCCTCGTTGCTCTGCTTCTTCGGCAGCAGGAACAGCGTGGCGGCGATATCCAGCAGATAAATCAGCGCCAGCAGCGTGATCGCCGCGGTGAAAGAGATATTGGTCGCCAGCAGGCCAATCACCAATGGACCAAACCCGCCTACGCCACGCCCCAAATTAAACAACACGTTCTGCGCTGTTGCGCGCGCCTGCGGTGGGAAAGTATCGGAAATCAGCGCGCCGTAGCCGCCGATCATGCCGTTCACAAACATCCCCATCAGCGCGCCGGTAAACAGCATCACCGTAGGATCGCGCAGCTGCGCATACACCACCACCATCACCACCGCGCCAAACTGATACAGCAGGAAGATTTTCCAGCGCGCGAAGCGATCGGCCAGCACGCCAAACAGCCAGATGCCGAACGTCATGCCCACCACCGTCACCGCGGTCCACAAGCCTGATTTGGTCAGGCTGAAACCGAAGCTGGACGACAGATAGCTCGGCATCCAGATCATCAATCCGTAGTAACCAAAGTTCTGCACCGAGCAGAGAATGAAAATCCCCAGGCTGGCTTTGCTGGTGGCACGATCGGCAAACAGCAATTTAAGACGTGCGCCAAACGAGAGCTGCGGCGTTTTCTCCACGTGGCGGGTAAAGCTCTCCGGCTCGCCCATGCTGCGGCGAATCACAAAGGAGACCAGCGCCGGCAGCAAACCGACGAGGAACATGCCGCGCCAGCCAATCACGCTCAGCAGCGGCGGCGTGATAAAGGCCGCCAGCAGCACACCGAGCTGCCAGCCAATGCCCACCCACGCCGAGGCGCGGTTGCGCTTCTCTTTCGGCCAGGCTTCGGCAATCAGCGCCATGCCGATGCCGAACTCTCCGCCCAATCCCACGCCCGCCAGCGTGCGGTACACCAGCAGATCCCAATAACCCTGCGCCACGGCGCACAGGCCGGTGAACACTGAGAACACCAGAATAGTAACGGTAAGGATACGGATGCGACCATAACGATCGCTGAGATGGCCAAACACGATGCCGCCGATCACCGCGCCAATCAGTGTCCAGGTGACCAGCGAACCGGCCTGAGACGGATCGAGCGCCAGCGAGACGCTGATCGCCGGCAGCATAAAGCCAAGAATCAGCAAATCAAATCCGTCCATCGCGTAGCCGCTGATAGCCGCCACCATGGCTTTCGCCGGTGTAATGGCTTGTTTTTGAGGAGTTGGGGAAGACATGTAACAGCACCTGGCAGAAAAAAGTGCGCCAAGTATAAAGAGAGGGAATCGCCGAGAACAGACAGAATTTAAGCAGGCGGCCCGTTAGCCACAGTGGCAACGGCCCGCCGACGCATCAATCAAGAGGGTTTATTGCTGCCGTCATCGCCCGACAGCAGTTCATCCAGCTTGTCGCCGCCCACATGACGGAAATCCTGACCTTTGACGAAATAGAAGATAATTTCGCAGATGTTCTGGCAGCGATCGCCGATACGCTCGATGGCGCGCGCGCAGAACAGCGCGGTCAGCACGCTTGGGATAGTGCGCGGATCTTCCATCATGTAGGTCATCAGCTGACGCACGATGCCTTCGTACTCTTTATCCACCTTCTTATCTTCGCGGTAGATTTTGATGGCTTCGTTGAGATCCATGCGCGCGAACGCATCCAACACGTCGTGCAGCATCTGCACGGTGTGATGACCAAGCGCTTCAAGGCTCACCAGCAGCGGCAGATGCTGCTGGCTGAACTTCTCCAGCGCGGTGCGGCTGATTTTTTCTGCCACATCGCCAATGCGTTCCAGCTCAGAAATGGTCTTGATGATCGCCATTACCAGGCGCAAATCGCTGGCGGTCGGCTGGCGTTTGGCGATGATGCGCACACAGGCTTCATCAATCTCCACTTCCATCATGTTGACCTTCTGGTCGCCGTCGATGACGTGACGCGCCAGCTCGCCATCCTGGTTGTGCATCGCGGTGATGGCGTCCATCAGCTGCTTCTCAACCATGCCGCCCATGATCATCACTTGCGTGCGAATGTGCTCCAGCTCCGCGTTGAACTGACCGGAGATGTGTTTGTTCAGATTTAAATTATCCATGTGCGTCTCCTGAATCAGCCGTAACGACCGGTGATGTAATCTTCGGTCTGCTTCTTTGCGGGCTTAGTGAACAAGGTATCGGTATCGCTGAACTCAATCAGCTCGCCCAGATACATAAAAGCGGTGTGGTCAGAACAACGCGCAGCCTGCTGCATGTTGTGAGTCACGATCACCACAGTGTAATCCTGCTTCAGTTCGGTGATCAGCTCTTCAATACGACCGGTTGAGATCGGATCCAGCGCGGAGCAAGGCTCATCCAGCAACAGCACTTCCGGGCGAATCGCGATGCCGCGGGCGATGCACAAACGCTGCTGCTGACCGCCGGAAAGACTGTAACCGCTCTGATGCAGCTTGTCTTTGGTTTCATTCCACAGCGCGGCTTTGGTCAGCGCCCACTGCACGCGCTCATCCATATCGGCACGCGACAGCTTCTCAAACAGCCGCACGCCGAAGGCGATGTTGTCATAAATCGACATCGGGAATGGCGTAGGCTTCTGGAACACCATACCGACGCGGGCGCGCAGCAGGGCGATATCCTGATTGGAAGCCAGAATGTTATCGCCATCCAGCAGGATGTCACCTTCGGCACGCTGCTCCGGATAGAGCGAGTACATTTTGTTGAAGGTGCGCAGCAAAGTGGATTTACCGCAACCTGATGGGCCGATAAACGCGGTCACCTGATTTTTGGTGATATCCAGATTGATGTTTTTCAGCGCGTGAAACTTACCGTAATAGAAGTTCAGATTACGGACCTGAATTTTACCGGCTGATGAAGTCACGTTACTCATTCTCGTCTCTCATAAGCAGCGCCGCCGAAGCCGCGCTGGGAAATTAGTGTTTGCCCTTGGCGAAAACCACACGCGCCACAATGTTCAGCAGCAGCACGCACACGGTAATAATCAGCACACCCGCCCACGCCAGGCTTTGCCACTCGGCAAACGGGCTCATGGCGAATTTAAAGATGGTGACCGGCAGGTTAGCGATCGGCTGCATCATGTCGGTGCTCCAGAACTGGTTCGACAGCGCAGTAAACAGCAGCGGTGCGGTTTCACCGGCAATACGCGCCACGGCCAACAGCACACCGGTGATGATGCCGGAAACCGAGGCTTTCAGCGTAATCGCCGAAATCATTTTCCACTTCGGCGTACCCAGCGCATAAGCCGCTTCACGCATGCTGTCGGGTACCAGACGCAGCATATTTTCGGAGGTACGAATCACAATCGGGATTTGCAGCAGCGCCAGCGCTACTACGCCGGCCCAACCGGAGAAGTGCTGCATCTGCGATACCACAATGGTGTAAACAAACAGGCCCACCACAATCGACGGTGCTGACAGCAGAATGTCGTTGATGAAGCGAATCACTTCCGCCAGCCAGTGTTTACGGCCATATTCCGCCAGATAAATCCCAGCCATGATGCCGAGCGGCGTTCCGATGATCGTCGACCAGAAAATCAGTAAACCGCTGCCGAGTAAGGCGTTGGCTAAACCACCGCCTGCGGTGTTGGGCGGCGGTGTCGATTCGGTAAACAGCTCCCAGCTCAACCCATCAACGCCGCGCGTAACGGTGGTGAACAGAATCCACACCAGCCAGAACAGACCGAATGCCATGGTCATCAGCGACAGCGTCAGGGCAATTTTGTTTTTAGTACTGCGCCATGCCTGCATTTTGCGGCGCGAGGCTTCCAGCTCAGCGCGAGCCTGAACTTCAATAGCGGTCATGAACGGGCTCCTTCACTCTTCGCCAGACGCAGGATCATCAGTTTGGAGATCGCCAGCACGATAAAGGTAATCACGAACAGAATCAGACCCAGTTCCATCAGTGCTGCAACGTGGACACCCGATTCCGCTTCAGCGAATTCGTTGGCCAGCGCGGAAGTAATACTGTTGCCCGGCATAAACAGCGAAGCGCTGTCGAGCTGGTAGGTGTTACCGATGATAAAGGTCACCGCCATGGTTTCACCCAACGCGCGGCCCAGGCCAAGCATCACGCCGCCGATCACGCCATTTTTGGTGAACGGCAGCACGATGCGCCAGATCACTTCCCACGTGGTGCAGCCGATACCGTAAGCCGACTCTTTCATCATCACCGGCGTTTGTTCAAATACGTCGCGCATCACCGAGGCGATGTACGGGATGATCATGATGGCGAGAATCACACCCGCCGCCAGAATGCCGATACCAAATGCCGGGCCAGAGAATAGCGTGCCGACAATCGGGATATTCGCCATCACGTTGCCAACTGGCGTCTGGAAATATTCGGCGAACAGCGGCGCGAAAACAAACAGGCCCCACATGCCGTACACGATGCTGGGGATGGCCGCCAGCAGCTCAATGGCGGTGCCCAGCGGGCGACGCAGCCAGCCTGGCGCCAGTTCGGTCAGGAACAGCGCGATGCCGAAGCTCACCGGCACGGCAATGATTAAGGCAATAATCGAGGTGACGAGGGTGCCGTAAATCGGTACCAGCGCACCAAATTGTTCGTTTGGCGCATCCCAGGTTTTGTTCCAAAGGAAAGAGAAACCAAATTTTTGGATGCTTGGCCAGGAGGAGAAAATCAGGGAGACGATAATGCCGCCCATCAACAGCAACACGATAAGCGCGGATAGCTTCACCAGCGCGCCGAAAATCATGTCGCCTTGTTTACCGGGGGCTTTGAACGTCGGCTTAGTGGCAGCCATAGAATTCTCTGTTCTCAGGGGGATGTCAGGGCGGCACGCAGGCCGCCCATTGGGGTTGGCCAACCGTCTCGGCTGGCCGGGTCAATCTGTTACTGGTACAGCGCTTTACCGGAGCTATCTTTGATGTTCGCTTTCCACGCTGCACGAATCTGGTTAGCTACGCTTTCTGGCAGCGCGGCGTAATCCAGGTCGGTTGCGGTTTTGCTGCCACCTTTGTATGCCCAGTCGAAGAACTTCAGCACTTCGCTACCTTTCTCCGCATTCGCCTGATCTTTGTAAATCAGGATGAAGGTGGTTGAGGTGATCGGCCATGCATCGTTGCCTTTCTGGAAGGTCAGATCCTGAGCAAAGGTTTTGCTCCAGTCTGCGCCTTTCGCGGCGTTAGCAAAGCTCTCTTCACTTGGTGCGACCGCTTTACCGTCGGCATCAACCAGTTTGGTGTAGGTCAGGTTGTTCTGCTTGGCGTAAGCGTATTCCACATAGCCAATTGAACCCGGCAGACGCTGTACAAAAGCGGCCACGCCGTCGTTACCTTTACCGCCCAGACCGGTTGGCCAGTTAACGGTGTTACCTTTACCAATTTTGCTGTTCCACTCTTCGTTCACTTTTGCCAGGTAGCTGGTGAAGACGAAGGAAGTACCGGAACCGTCAGCGCGGCGAACCACGTTGATGTTGGAATCTGGCAGTTTCACGCCTGGGTTCAGTTTAGTGATCGCCGGGTCATTCCACTTTTTGATGGTGCCGAGGTAGATGTCGCCCACGGTTTTACCGTCAAGAGTCAGTTCACCGGATTTCACACCTGGGATGTTAACCGCCAGCACCACACCACCGATGACGGTAGGGAACTGGAACAGGCCGTTTTTCTGCAGATCTTCTTCTTTCATTGGCGCATCAGACGCACCGAAATCGACGGTTTTCGCGATGATTTGCTTCACGCCGCCGGAAGAACCAATACCCTGATAGTTGATTTTGCTACCGGTGGCTTGCTGGTACTCGGCTGCCCACTTGGCATAAACCGGCGCCGGGAATGTCCCGCCTGCGCCCGTCAGATCGGTGGCTGCAAAAGCAGAAACCGCGCTTACTGCGAAGGTGGCGGCGAGGATTCGGGCTACGGTGCTACGCATCAGTGTCATGTTCCCTCCAGGGGATTCAAAAAAATCAGGCTCAATGCCTTTTTAGTAGGAGTCAGTGATTGCTGCTGGAGGGAAAATAGGACAGTTTGATGACAGTGAAATGTACGAAATGTGACAGTTATATGACAGCGTGCAGAAATGAAGCGGGCCCATTGCGGGCCCACTCTTGTTACTGATTATTCAACGGTAACCGATTTCGCCAGGTTACGCGGCTGGTCAACATCGGTACCTTTAATCAGCGCCACATGGTACGAGAGCAGCTGTAACGGCACGGTGTAGAAGATCGGTGCAATCACCTCTTCTACGTGCGGCAGGGAGATGATTTTCATGCCATCGCTGTCGCTGAAACCGGCATCCTGATCGGCAAACACATACAGCAAACCGCCGCGCGCGCGTACCTCTTCAATATTGGATTTCAGCTTCTCCAGCAGTTCGTTGTTGGGCGCGACCACGATCACTGGCATATCCGCATCAATCAGCGCCAGCGGGCCGTGCTTCAGCTCGCCCGCCGCATAGGCTTCGGCGTGGATATAGGAGATCTCTTTCAGCTTCAGCGCGCCTTCCATCGCGATCGGATACTGATCGCCACGGCCAAGGAACAGCGCGTGATGCTTATCAGAGAAACCTTCCGCCAGGTTTTCGATCACTTTGTCCTGCGCCAGCATCTGTTCGATGCGGCTCGGCAAGGCCTGCAGCGCGTGCACAATCTCGTGCTCGGTTTCGGCTTTCATGCCGTGCAGACGACCGAGTTTCGCCACCAGCATCAGCAATACTGCCAGCTGCGTGGTGAAGGCTTTGGTGGATGCCACGCCAATTTCAGTGCCGGCTTTGGTCATCAGCGCTAAATCGGATTCACGCACCAGCGATGAACCGGCCACATTACAGATGGCCAGCGAACCGAGATAACCCAGCTCTTTCGACAGGCGCAGCGCCGCCAGCGTATCGGCGGTTTCACCCGATTGTGACAGCGTGATCAGCAGGCTATTTTTACGCACTGCAGATTTGCGATAACGGAATTCCGAGGCGATTTCCACATCACAAGGCAGGTTAGCCAGCGACTCAAACCAGTAACGCGAAACCATGCCGGAGTTGTATGACGTACCGCAGGCAATGATCTGAATATGTTCGACCTGGCTCAACAGCGTCTCAGCATCCGGGCCCAGCTCGCTGAGATCGACTTCGCCGTGATTAAAACGACCGGTGATGGTGTTTTTGATCGCGTTCGGCTGCTCGTAAATCTCTTTCTGCATGTAATGACGATAGATGCCTTTGTCGCCAGCATCGTACTGCGCGGTCGATTCGATTTCAGCGCGCTTAGTGGTTTTACCGTCACGATCGATAATGGTGACTTCGCGGCGGGTGATCTCGGCAATGTCGCCCTCTTCCAGATAGATGAAGCGACGCGTCACCGGCAGCAGCGCCAGCTGATCGGAAGCGATAAAGTTTTCGCCCACGCCACGGCCAATCACCAGCGGACTGCCGGAGCGCGCCGCCACCAGCAGCGAAGGATCGCGGCTGTCCATGATCACCATGCCATACGCACCGCGCAGCTGCGGAATGACGCGCAGCACCACTTCACGCAGTGTGCCGCCTTGCTTCTGCTCCCAATGCACCAGATGCGCCACCACTTCGGTGTCGGTTTCTGAGGCAAAGTGATAGCCGCGCTCAAGCAACTGCGCGCGCAGCGGCTCATGGTTTTCAATGATGCCGTTGTGCACGATGATGATGTGCTCGGAAACGTGCGGATGCGCATTGGCCTCCGACGGTTCTCCGTGTGTCGCCCAGCGCGTGTGTGCGATACCGGTGCCGCCAATCAGCGGCTGCTGCTCTGCGGCTTCCGCCAGGTTCTGCACTTTACCCAAACGACGCAGGCGCGTCATATGGCCCTGACGATCGACGACGGCTAATCCCGCGGAGTCATAACCGCGATACTCAAGACGACGCAAACCTTCCAGCAGAATTTCTGCGATGTCACGCTGCGCTACTGCACCAACAATTCCACACATAGTAATTTCCTGACTTCATGGCTTTCGGCCATTGCGTTGTCATACGACCTGATTTCCCCGAGCCTTGTAGAGAGTGGGGATATTTTTTTATGGCACTGCTAACAGGCCGATCGTTGTCGGCCTTTAAAATTTATTTTTTCTTAACAGGACGCTGCCAGCCCGATTTTTGATTCTGTTCTTTACGGTTGTAGACCAGATCCGCAGCTAACACATCTTTCATTATCGTGGTGCCCGCGGCGATGGTCGCACCGCTCGCCACGCTGACTGGCGCCACCAGTTGGGTATCCGAACCGATAAACACGTTGTCGCCAATGATGGTTTTGGATTTGTTGGCGCCATCATAGTTACAGGTAATGGTACCCGCACCGATATTCACGCCCGCGCCAATTTCCGCATCGCCGAGATAAGAGAGATGACCAGCTTTAGAGCCTTTGCCGAGCGTGGCTTTCTTCATCTCTACAAAGTTGCCCACGTGCGCCGCTTCCGCCAACTCGCTGCCCGGACGCAGACGCGCAAAAGGCCCAACCGTACAAGCAGCGGCTAACGTGGCATCTTCGATCACCGAATAAGGGCTGATTTCACAGTCGTCAGCAATCACGCTGTTTTTGATGATGCAGCCGGCACCGATTTTGATGCGGTTGCCGAGCGTGACTTTGCCTTCGATGATCACGTTGGTGTCGATCTCCACATCGCGGCCGTGTTGCAACGAACCGCGCAGATCGAAACGCGCCGGATCGCGCAGCATCACACCCGCCAGCAGCAGCTTTTCTGCCTGCTCGCTTTGGTAGACACGCTCAAGCGTTGCCAGCTGCAGGCGATTGTTGACGCCATCGGTTTCGCTGATGCGCGCCGGATGCACCGCATTGATCACGCGGCCTTCGTGGTGCGCCATGGCGATGATATCGGTGATATAGAATTCGCCCTGCGCATTATTGTTGTTAAGTTGTGCCAGCCAGCGCTTGAGGTCGCCGCCGTTGGCAATCAGGATGCCGGTGTTAATTTCCTGAATTTTTAGCTGTTCTGGCGAGGCATCTTTCTGCTCAATGATGCCGATCACCGTGCCGTTTTCACGCACGATACGACCGTAGCCGGTGGGGTTATCCAGAACCACGGTGAGTAAGCCAATGCCGCCCGCGGGTTTCGCGTCGCGCAGACGTTGCAAACTGGCCTGCGAGATCAGCGGCACGTCGCCGTACAGCATCAGAATATCTTCGTCATCGGCAAAGAAGGGTGCCGCCTGCTGCATCGCATGACCAGTACCCAGTTGCTCGGCCTGCAGCACCCAGTTGAGTGCGTTATGCGCTAACGTTGACTGCAGTAAATCTCCGCCGTGGCCGTAAACCAGATGGATCTGCTGGGCGCCCAAACCGGTTGCGGCATCAATAACGTGCTGAACCATTGGTTTACCTGCAAGGGTGTGCAGAACTTTGGGCAGGTCGGAATACATTCGGGTGCCTTTGCCAGCGGCTAAGATCACCACACTCATCGCGTTCGTAGACATAACTATCCTGATTCTCTTCAACTTTCGAAAGTGTAAGGTTTAGCCCCGAGATTACTACATTTTTCTCGGGTCGAAATTAGCCGGGCTCAGCGCCAGGCGGCAAATTTTGGGCAAAAAAAATGCCAACCCAAAGGGCTGGCATTTCGTGACGCATAAAGCCTGATTACATCGCTTTTTTAGTCAGCTCGATGACACGCAGTTTCGCGATGGCTTTCGCCAGTTCCGCAGAAGCCTGAGCATAGTCCACGTCGCCGTGGCTGCTGTTCATGTGCTCTTCCGCTTTACGTTTCGCTTCCAGCGCGCGCGCTTCGTCGAGGTCTTCACCGCGAATCGCGGTGTCGGCCAGAACGGTGGTGCTGCCAGGCTGAACTTCCAGCACGCCGCCAGAGAGGTAAATAAACTCCTCTTCGCCGTGCTGTTTCACGATGTGAATCATACCAGGCTTGATGGCTGTCAGCAGCGGGGCGTGGCCAGGACGAATCCCCAGCTCACCTTCGCTACCTGACACCTGGATACGCTCGACCAGACCGGAGAACATTTGTTGCTCCGCGCTGACCACGTCCAGATGATAAGTCATAGCCATACCATTCCTCCTGGGAAACCTAAATTACAGTTTCTTCGCTTTTTCTACGGCTTCTTCGATAGCGCCGACCATGTAGAACGCCTGCTCTGGCAGGTGGTCGAATTCGCCTTCCATGATGCCTTTGAAGCCACGGATGGTGTCTTTCAGGGTGACGTACTTACCTGGAGAACCGGTGAAGACTTCAGCAACGAAGAACGGCTGAGACAGGAAGCGCTGAATCTTACGCGCACGTGCCACCAGCAGCTTGTCTTCTTCAGACAGCTCGTCCATACCCAGGATAGCGATGATGTCTTTCAGTTCCTGGTAACGCTGCAGCAGAGACTGCACGCCACGCGCAACGTCATAGTGCTCCTGACCCACGATCAGTGGATCCAGCTGACGGCTGGTAGAATCCAGCGGGTCAACGGCTGGGTAGATACCCAGAGAGGCGATCTGACGGCTCAGCGTAACGGTTGAGTCTAAGTGAGCAAAGGTGGTTGCTGGTGACGGGTCAGTCAAGTCATCCGCAGGAACGTAAACGGCCTGTACAGAGGTGATTGAACCGGTCTTCGTGGAGGTAATACGCTCCTGCAACACACCCATCTCTTCTGCCAGCGTTGGCTGATAGCCTACCGCAGATGGCATACGACCCAGCAGTGCTGATACTTCAGTACCGGCCAGGGTGTAACGATAGATGTTGTCGATGAACAGCAGAACGTCACGGCCTTCATCACGGAATTTTTCCGCCATGGTCAAACCGGTCAGTGCTACGCGCAGACGGTTACCCGGCGGCTCGTTCATCTGGCCATACACCAGCGCTACTTTATCGATAACGTTGGAGTCAGTCATTTCGTGGTAGAAGTCGTTACCCTCACGAGTACGCTCACCCACACCAGCAAATACCGAATAACCTGAGTGCTCAGCCGCGATGTTACGGATCAGCTCCATCATGTTTACGGTTTTACCTACACCCGCACCACCGAACAGACCGACTTTACCGCCCTTAGCGAACGGACACATCAGGTCGATAACCTTGATGCCGGTTTCCAGCAGTTCCTGCGAGTTAGACTGATCTTCATACGAAGGTGCTGCACGGTGAATAGAGGAAACCTCTACTACAGTGCCGTCGTCATTCTGCAGGTCGCCTTTCATGTCGATTGGCTCACCCAATACGTTCATGATACGGCCGAGGGTTGCTTTACCAACCGGAACCTGGATAGGTTTTTTCAGGTCGGTAACTTCCAGACCGCGCTTCAGGCCGTCAGAAGTACCCATGGCGATGGTACGAACCACGCCACCACCCAGCTGCTGCTGAACTTCCAGCACCAGACGAGCATCACCATTTTTCACCTCGAGAGCGCTGTATACCTGCGGTACCGCGTCCTGAGGGAATTCGACGTCAACTACGGCGCCGATAATCTGGACAATCTTTCCAGCTGCCATCTTGAATCCTCTACCTAATACGAAAATACCCAGCCGCGCTCGCGCGACAGGATATATGCCTGGTTAAACCGCGGAGGCTCCCGAGACGATCTCGGTAAGTTCCTGGGTGATGCTGGCCTGACGAGCTTTGTTGTAAACCAACTGCAGCTCTTTGATCAGGTTTCCGCCGTTATCGGTTGCAGCTTTCATTGCAACCATACGTGCGGCCTGCTCACTGGCCAGGTTTTCCACCACACCCTGATAAACCTGCGATTCGACGTAACGACGCAGCAGGGTATCCAGCAGCGCTTTCGGATCGGGTTCGTACAGGTAATCCCAGGTCTTCGCCTTCATCTCTTCTTCACCTTCCGCTGGCGGTAACGGCAGCAGTTGGGTAATGGTCGGAGTCTGAGACATGGTGTTGTTAAACTTGTTGGCAACGATATACAGCTTGTCGATGCGACCTTCATCGTAGGCCTGCAACATCACTTTTACCGGGCCGATCAAATCAGACAGTGCAGGCTTATCGCCCATACCGGTGACTTGTGCCACGATGTTGCCACCTACAGAGCCGAAGAATGAATTGCCTTTCGAACCGATAACAGCCAGATCGCTCTGTACGCCTTTATCCGCCCAGCTTTTCATATCTGCCAGCAATTTTTTGAACAGGTTAATGTTCAAACCACCACAAAGCCCGCGGTCAGTCGAAACGACCAGGTAGCCGACGCGCTTAACGTCACGCTCATCCAGGTAAGGGTGCTTGTATTCCAGATTACCCAAGGCAAGGTGACCAATCACTTTGCGCATGGTATCTGCATACGGACGGCTGGCCGCCATGCGTTCCTGCGTTTTACGCATTTTGGAGGCGGCGACCATTTCCATCGCTTTGGTGATCTTCTGCGTATTTTTTACGCTTCCGATCTTACTACGTATTTCTTTTGCGCCGGCCATTAGCTTCTCCTCAAAGCCTTGCGGCCTGCCTTTTCAGACAAGCCGCCAGACATTACCAGGACTGGGTTGCTTTAAACGTTTCGAGGAGGCCTTTCAGCTTCTCTTCGATTTCGTTATTGAAGTTACCCGCTTGGTTGATTTCAGCCATCAGCTCAGCGTGATCGCGATCCGCGAACGCCAGCAAAGCGGCTTCGAAGCTGCCGACTTTCGCCAGTTCAACATCGTTCAGATAGCCGCGCTCAGCAGCAAACAGCACCAGACCCTGTTGCGCAACTGACATCGGCGCATACTGTTTCTGTTTCAGCAGCTCAGTCACTTTCTGACCGTGGCTCAGCTGTTTACGCGTTGCATCGTCCAGATCGGAAGCGAACTGAGAGAACGCAGCCAGTTCACGATACTGTGCCAGCGCGGTACGAATACCACCGGACAGTTTCTTGATGATCTTAGTCTGTGCAGCACCACCAACACGGGATACCGAAATACCCGGGTTAACGGCTGGACGAATACCGGAGTTGAACAGGTTAGATTCCAGGAAGATCTGACCATCAGTAATCGAGATTACGTTGGTCGGAACGAACGCAGAAACGTCACCCGCCTGAGTTTCGATGATTGGCAGTGCGGTCAGAGAACCGGTCTGGCCTTTCACTTCACCGTTGGTGAAGCGCTCAACGTAGTCAGCGCTAACGCGTGATGCACGCTCCAGCAGACGAGAGTGGAGATAGAACACGTCACCAGGGAATGCTTCACGACCTGGTGGACGGCGCAGCAGCAGAGAAATCTGACGGTAAGCAACAGCCTGCTTAGACAGGTCATCGTACACGATCAGTGCATCTTCACCGCGGTCACGGAAGTACTCACCCATCGCACAACCGGCGTACGGTGACAGGTACTGCAGTGCTGCAGATTCAGAAGCAGAAGCGACAACCACGATGGTGTTAGCCAGCGCGCCGTGCTCTTCCAGTTTGCGTACTACGTTAGAAATGGTTGACGCTTTCTGACCAATCGCAACGTAGACACACTTGATGCCTGAATCGCGCTGGTTGATGATGGCGTCGATTGCCATTGCAGTTTTACCGGTCTGACGGTCACCGATGATCAGCTCACGCTGGCCACGGCCGATTGGAATCATCGCATCGACAGATTTGTAACCGGTCTGAACAGGCTGGTCTACAGACTGACGGTCGATAACGCCCGGTGCAATCACTTCAACAGGCGAGAAGCCGTCGTTTTCGATTGCGCCTTTACCGTCGATCGGTGCACCCAGGGTGTTCACCACACGGCCCAGCAGGCCACGGCCAACTGGAACTTCTAAAATACGACCCGTACATTTTACTTTCATGCCTTCCGCGAGGTCAGCATACGGGCCCATCACTACTGCACCAACCGAGTCACGCTCGAGGTTCAGTGCGATAGCGTAACGGTTGCCCGGCAGGGCAATCATCTCACCCTGCATGACATCGGCCAGGCCGTGTACGCGGATTATACCGTCACTTACAGAAACAATAGTACCTTCGTTGTGAGCTTCACTCACGACATTGAACTGAGCAATGCGCTGCTTGATCAGTTCGCTGATTTCGGTGGAATTCAGTTGCATATGCTCCAGTCCCCTTAAGACTGCAAGACGTCTGCCAGACGATCAAGACGGCCGCGTACGCTGCCATCAATGACCAGGTCACCCGCACGGATAACCACACCTGCCATTACAGACTTATCAATTTTGCAATTCAGCTTAACTTTACGTGACAGACGTTTTTCCATCGCGGCGCTGATTTTAGTCAGCTGACTGTCACTCAGCGTGCTGGCAGAAATCACATCAACTTCGGCTGTCGCTTCATAAGCGTCACGCAGTTGAATGTACTGAGCCAGTACGGCTGGAAGCGCTGTCAAACGTCCGTTTTCGGCCATTACCTTAATCAGGTTCTGGGCGTTTTCATCAAGTTGATCGCCACAAACTGCAATGAAAGAAGCAGACAAAGCTTCCGGTGCGAGCGCACCGGAAAGAAGATCTGCGATCTGTTCGTTGCGAGCCACTTCTGCGGCAAACGCCAGCATGGATTGCCAGCGATCGATGCTTTGATGCTCAACAGCAAAGTCAAAAGCTGCTTTGGCGTAGGGGCGAGCTACAGTAATCAGATCAGACATCAGCCCCTCCCTCCTTACAGTTCAGCGACCAGTTTATCAACGATGTCGCTGTTAGCAGCTTCATCCACGGAACGTTCGATGATTTTCTCGGCGCCAGCTAATGCCAGCAACGCGACTTGCTTACGCAGCTCTTCACGGGCACGCGAACGCTCGGCATCAATTTCTGCCTGCGCCTGCGCCACGATGCGGTTACGTTCAGTCTCAGCTTCGGTTTTCGCTTCGTCCAGAATCTGGGCACGGCGTTTGTTCGCCTGCTCGATAATGACCTGAGCGTCTTCTTTCGCTTTTTTCAGCTGGTCGGTCGCATTGGCCTGCGCGAGATCTAAATCTTTCTTCGCGCGCTCAGCAGAAGCAAGGCCTTCAGCAATTTCTTTCTGGCGCTTTTCGATGGCAGCCATAATCGGCGGCCATACGTACTTCATGCAGAACGCGACAAACAGAATGAACGCGATGGCCTGGCCGAGGATTGTTGCATTAATGTTCACAGCACAATGCCTCTTATTAAGTTAACTTGCTCTGCCGCTATCAGAGATAAACGGCAGAATCCGTCCCTCATCACACCAGGTGCCATGAGTGAACAAGGCTACCAGGTTTAAGCGACAGCAAACATCACGTAGAGACCCAGACCTACAGCGATCATCGGGATTGCATCCACCAGACCCATTACAACAAAGAACTGCGTACGCAGCAGAGGGATCAGATCCGGTTGACGCGCGGCGCCTTCCAGGAATTTACCTCCGAGGATGCCGATACCGATCGCAGCACCGATTGCCGCCAGGCCCATCATCACAGCGGCAGCCATGTACAGCAGATCCATATTCAGGTTTTCCATGACAGTCTCCAGTTTGTTTCAGTTAAAAGCTTAAGTGTTGAGATAAAAATCAATGTTCTTCAGATGCCATCGACAGATAGACGATCGTGAGGACCATGAAAATGAAAGCCTGCAGCGAAATGATCAGGATGTGGAAAATGGCCCAAGGCACATTCAACAACCACTGCGACCACCACGGCAGCAAGCCGGCAATCAGGATAAAGATCAACTCACCCGCATACATGTTGCCGAACAGTCGCAGACCCAGTGAAACAGGCTTGGACAGCAGGCTAACACCTTCAAGAATCAGGTTAATGGGGATGAAGATCGGGTGATTAAAAGGCTGCAGCGTCAACTCTTTGGTGAAGCCGCCAATGCCTTTCATTTTGATGCTGTAGAACAGAATCAAAATAAATACGCCCAGCGCCATAGACAGCGTGATGTTCACGTCTGCAGACGGCACGACGCGCAGCGCCGGCAGGCCTAAATAGTGCTCGCCGATAAACGGCAGCAAATCGATAGGCAGCAGATCCATGAAGTTCATCAGGAAGACCCAGACGAAAATCGTCAGAGCCAGCGGGGCGATAAGTTTGCTTTTACCGTGGTACATGTCGCGCACGTTGTTATCAACGAAGCCGACAACCAGTTCGATAGCCGCTTGTAATTTCCCTGGAACACCGCTGGTAGCGCTTTTCGCCACTTTGCGGAACAACACCAGGAAAATCAGTCCCAGCACCACAGAGAAAAACATGGAATCGATATTTAATACCCAGAACGTCGCGGGAGCGTCGTGCGGATTCACCAACTCGAAAGTACGCAGGTCCAACTGAAGGTTATTCAGGTGGTGACCTATGTATTCTTGCGGAGTAGAGATTTCTCCAGCAGCCATGATGCCTCTTACCCTTTGTTGTTAATTACAGCCGGAGCGACGATCTGCACCACCAGCACCGATAACCACGTGATTGCGAGTGGCCAGAAGACCGCTCCAAACACACCCAACGCCACCGCGAGGAAAATGACGGTTGTGAACACCTTCAACACTTCACCAAGGGCGAAGCTCCAGGCAACACGTCCTTTCGCAGGCGTTTGATCCTGCAGGCGCCAGGCCAAAAACATAAACAACACGTTCGGCAGCCAGGCTGCCACGCCACCCGCGATGGCGGAGGCGCCCCAGGTAACCTCTTTCAGGGTAAAGAGCGCACCGATGGTGACAAAGGTCACCAGCTGAATGATCAGCACGGCCCGGGCTAATTTCACACTGTAAAGAGACACTGACATGACGCTGAACTCTCCTGCCCCGAACGGGGTATGTCGCGTGTCGTATAAGACTGCCTTTACTCATTTGAGTCAAGCAGCAAAAGCCGTGCAAATTATACGGGCGCCACCTGCGATTTCAATCGGTAAGTAGCGAAAAGGTGAACAATTATTTAAATTTCTTTCTGAAGGGCTATTTTTCAAAACATCGTCTTCAGGCAATGTCTGACTTTAAGTCTGAAAATGCCCGACCGACTTGCTTTTAAAGCGTGCTTTAGATCACATAATAAACAAGGAATGCCTGACTGAATTTGTTTCAGACAAGATTTATAGAATTTCAAAATCGACTAAAACACTAATAAATCAGAGATTTAGATTTTTTATTTAACTGTCGCACTTCGATTTTCGAGAAAAACACTCTATTGACATCATGCGCTGCAATAAAAACGCAAAACTGATATTACGTACGCCAATTTATTGCAAAGTTATATTTTCACCAGTGATTATTTGGTTGGGTAAATACACCCAAAAAAGTGATCTCCGTGATAATGAAATGTGAATTATTCGTTAAATGTAACAGAGATTTTCGGATAATTTCCGCCGGGGATGTTAACTCGCGCGCCCTGCCCTGCGAAATAAAAGCTTTTACCTAAAAGTGTTCAATCGCTGCTTTTTCGTTCAGGGCAATAACTAAGACAAACGGCATGAAGCAGCTTAAATCCATACCGTTTAAAAGGCTATTGGCGGGTAATCACCACCAAATGACGTTCACCATCCAGCTCGGGTACCTGCAGCGGTTGAATTTTTTCCACCGTAAAGCCAGCGGGTAATGCAGCAATCTCATCATCCGGACGCACACCTTTCAGGGCATAAAAGCGACCTTCAGGACCCGGCAGATGATGACACCAGGTCAGCATATCCTCGAGTGAAGCAAATGCACGACTGATAACACCGTCGAATGGCGGCTCAGACGGGTACTCTTCAACGCGGCTCTGCACCGGCGTGACGTTAGTAAGTCCTAACTCATGCTGCACCTGACGCAGGAAACGCACGCGTTTGCCGAGGCTATCCAGCAAGGTGAAATGCGATTGCGGTCGCACAATGGCCAGCGGAATGCCTGGTAAGCCCGGACCGGTGCCGACATCAATAAAGCGTTCGCCCTGCAAATGTGGCTCAACCACCACGCTGTCGAGAATATGGCGTACCAGCATCTGCTGCGGGTCGCGCACTGATGTCAGGTTATAGGCCTTATTCCACTTATGCAGCAACTCAACATAGCCAACCAACTGCTGTTTTTGTTGATCGGTAAGGGAAATGTTTGCCGCTTTTAGCAGCGAGGAGAGTTTGTTGATCACAACGAGAATTCCATTAACGGGGGCGAGTTGCCTCGCCCCAAAATCGATCAGGCGCTTTTACGTAGCAGGCCCTGTTTTTTCAGGTAAATCAGCAGAATTGAGATTGCGGCAGGCGTGATGCCCGAAATACGAGAAGCTTGGCCGATGGAAGTCGGTTTGTGATCGTTGAGTTTGGCGATCACTTCATTCGACAAGCCATTTACCTGACGATAGTCGAGCTCGACAGGCAACAAGGTGTTTTCATTGCGCAGCTGGCGATCAATCTCTTCCTGCTGACGCGCAATGTACCCTTCGTATTTCACCTGAATCTCCACCTGCTCAGCAGCTTGCTCATCTGACAGTGCCGGACCGTAGCTGGCGAGTGACGTCAGCAGCGGATAGGTCATCTCTGGACGACGCAGCAGATCTTCACCGCTGGCTTCTTTGGTGAGCGGCGCACTGATCACCGCGTTCACTTCCGCCACGTTATCCGATTTTGGATGCACCCACAGATCGCGCAGGCGTTGACGCTCCTGCTCAATCGCCTCCAGTTTCTGGTTGTAGCGCGCCCAGCGGTCATCATCAACCAGACCGAGTTCGCGACCGGCTTCGGTCAAACGCAGATCGGCGTTGTCTTCGCGCAGCATCAGGCGGTATTCCGCGCGTGATGTAAACATGCGGTACGGCTCTTTCGTGCCCAATGTGCACAAATCATCAACCAGCACACCAAGGTAAGCCTGATCGCGACGTGGCGCCCAGCCCTCTTTGTCGGCGGAAGCGCGTGCTGCATTGAGGCCGGCCAGCAAACCTTGCGCTGCCGCTTCTTCGTAGCCAGTGGTGCCGTTGATCTGGCCGGCAAAGAACAGACCGTGGATAAATTTGCTTTCCAGCGTCGGTTTGAGATCGCGTGGATCGAAGAAATCATACTCGATGGCGTAACCCGGACGGATGATCTTCGCATTTTCCAGTCCTTTCATCGAACGTACGATCTGCATCTGTACGTCAAACGGCAGGCTGGTGGAGATACCATTCGGGTAGATCTCGTTGCTGGTCAGGCCTTCCGGCTCCAGGAAGATCTGGTGCGCATTACGATCGGCAAAGCGCATCACTTTGTCTTCGATCGATGGGCAATAACGTGGACCAATACCTTCGATGATCCCGGCATACATCGGGCTGCGATCAAGGTTGTTGCGGATCACGTCATGCGTCTGTTCGTTGGTGTAAGTGATCCAGCATGGCACTTGTTGTGGATGTTGTGAAACTTTGCCCATGAACGAGAACACCGGCATCGGATTATCACCGTGCTGCGGTGTCAGCACCGAAAAATCAATCGAGCGTGCGTCGATACGTGGCGGCGTACCGGTTTTCAGACGGTTTACGCGCAGCGGCAGTGCACGCAGGCGTTTTGCCAATGGGATTGATGGCGGATCGCCTGCACGGCCACCGCTGTAGTTATCCAGCCCGATGTGGATTTTGCCATCGAGGAAGGTCCCGACGGTCAGCACCACGGTTTTGGCGCGGAACTTCAGGCCCATTTGCGTCACAGCACCGACGACACGATCGTTTTCCACAATCAGATCGTCAACCGCCTGCTGGAAGATCATCAGGTTTGGCTGGTTCTCTAATGCGGTGCGTACCGCCTGGCGATACAGTACACGGTCAGCCTGAGCACGAGTGGCGCGAACGGCGGGGCCTTTACTCGCGTTTAGTATCCTAAACTGGATACCTGCCTGGTCAATTGCCGTGGCCATCAAACCGCCTAAGGCATCCACTTCCTTCACCAGATGTCCTTTCCCTATGCCACCGATCGCCGGGTTACAGGACATTTGTCCAAGCGTATCAATGTTATGGGTGAGTAACAGGGTTTGCTGACCCATTCGGGCTGCGGCCATCGCGGCCTCTGTGCCCGCATGACCACCACCGATTACGATGACGTCAAAAGGATCTGGATAAAACATGAAGTGGGTCCTCGTTAGTGTTTCGGACAGGGATCGTTGCCCTGGGCGGTGGATTCTACTGAAATAATGTCGGCGGCGAAAGTCGCGGGATCCCGAGGTTTAAAAGAAAGGATCTTAAGTCTTTTATATGATCTTTCTGTTAGATCTACTATTAGGATCGCATCCGGCTGTTGATAACCCCAAAAAGTTCATGCTAAACAGCAAATTAGCGAGGATCATTAGCTGTGAATGATCGGTGATCCTGATCCGTATAAGCTGGGATCAAAATGGCTACTTATGCACAGCCTAAAAAAGAAACAGACGTTGTTCTTTGGATAACTACTGGTTATACGCATGAAACAGGCCATGTTATCCACAGTTGATCGCGGGTTTAAGGTAAAAAAACAGCGCAATCAACTGGGGATCATTCTATTTTCCCGATCCCCAGCCACTAAAGATCGTTTTAAATCTGCGTTTTCCATGTGGCGACCCACACTTCGGCCGCGTCTTCCGGGATCTCATGCTCCAGCACGTCGATCTCCAGTCGATCGCCAATGCGTTTGGCGCCCAACTGGTTCAATTGCTCTTCCAGCAGTTTGATCGCGCCGCAGAAAAGATCGTATTCATGATTACCAATGCCGACTGCGCCATAACGTAAGCCAGAGAGGTCCGGTTTTGTTTTCTGCAGTGCTTCATATAAAGGAAGCAAATTATCAGGCAGTTCACCGGCACCGTGCGTGGAGGTAACGATCAGCCAAATCCCTTCCGGTTGCAGCTCATCCAGCTCTGGGCCATGCAGCACCTCGGTTGAGAAGCCCGCTTCCTGCAGTTTTTCTTCCAGATGTTCAGCAACATATTCGGCGCTGCCAAGGGTACTTCCACTGATTAACGTAATATCGGCCATGATGCTCTCCCGCACTAAAGGCGAGCATTGTACGCTGTGATCAAGCCGTGATCCACCTGTGGAAAACAGGGTTAATAGTAGAAAGCATCAGGCGGCAAGTCGCGCCATACGCGCGATCTGCCGGGGATAAGTTTGTGCACAGATTAGAGAGGGGTTACGGCTTAATGGTGCGCATGATCGGGTTTTGCAGGGAGATCAGGGTTTCGGTGGACTGAATTTCGTCGATGGTCTGGATCTTGTTGATCAACACCTGTTGCAAGGCATCGATTGATCGGCACATCACTTTGATAAAGATGCTGTAGTGGCCGGTGGTATACCAGGCTTCCACCACTTCATCCAGCGCGTCGAGTTTGCTCAGAGCCGCCGGATAATCGCGCGCGCTTTTAAGGATAATGCCGATAAAGCAGCACACATCGAAGCCGAGCTGACGCGGATCGATCTCCACGCGCGTGCCCAAAATAATACCCGCCTGACGCATCTTCTCCACCCGCACATGAATGGTGCCGGGGCTGACGTTGAACTGCTTGGCGAGCTCGGCATAGGCGGTACGCGCATTCTGTAGCAGCGCATTCAGAATGCCGCGATCCAGGTTATCCAGCTGAAGGTGTTCCGCCATTGTCCATCCTCGTTGAGTTCTTCTTCTATGAATAGAGGAGAATGTGCAGCAAATTAGCGGTGCAGGCAAGGTGCAGACAACAGCCATGCCGTTGTCTGCCTGCTTTTTAGCGCTTACGCCAGAAGGTCACTTGCGCCTGCGTGTGCTGGAATTTGCGCGCCGTTTCGCGGATCACAAAGGGTACATCCTGCGGCGGTGCCACTTCGTCAAAGGCATCACGTAACAGACGCTGCAGCGCCTGATAGGTTGTCAGCGCTTCACCATTTTCGCGAACACCGCCCAGCCAGTTCTCTTTCGGCGTGAAATCGTCCAGCCAGGTATACGGCGATGACAGCACCAGCAAACCACCGGAGCGGATCATCGGCGTGACATCCTGCAGGAAACGTTTTGGCTGACGCAGACGATCGATCAGGTTAGAGGCCAGCACCAGATCGTAACGGTCCGGCTGCGGCTTCAGGTTACAGGCATCGCCCTGCACAAACTGAATACGCTGCGCTTGCTCAGCTTCCAGACCAAACTCTTTCAGCCGCACCTGACGATACTCCACCAGATCGCCCTCTTCGGGCACCACATAGCGGAAATCCTCACCGGAGGTCAGCTGCAGCGCAACATCAATAAAGCGCGCCGAGTAATCCATGCCCGTTACTGCCTCGAAGTGTCGCGCCAGTTCAAAGCTGGCCCGCCCGGTGGCACAGCCGATATCCAGCGCCTGACCCCGCGCAGTACAGTGCGGCAGCAGTTTTTCCACCAGCGCAGCCGCGTAGTTGGGTACGTTGTAGTAGCTCGGTCCGTACTGGAAATCGAGATACTGCGACACCATGCTGTCGGTTTCATAAGGATTGAGCGTCATGCTCTCTTCATGGGAAGAAACGACATAGCGGAAACCGGCGTGCTGGAAGAAGTGACGACGGAAAGCGTAGCGCGCAGATTTCAGCGCTTCATTGCCGGTGGAAATCCAGCTGCCACCTTTGATCAGCGCATGTTTGCCATCAAAGGTGGGTGTGGAGAAATCGTCGTAGAGCGGATGCACCTTAAAGCCTTCGAAACCGTTGGTTGGCGTCGTGGTCCACTGCCAGACGTTGCCGACGATGTCGTAAAACTCACCTTGTGCGAAGCGATCGACCGGGCTGGAGGAAGCCCAATATGCCAGATTGATGTTGCCCGGCGCTTCAGTCCAGTCCGGCTGATCGCCGCCAACTTGCTCACGCAGCTGCGCCCATTCGGCTTCGCAGGGAAGCTGAACAGATTTACCGGTCTCTTCCGCCAGCCAGCGACAGAACGCGGCGGCTTCCAGTTGATTCACTTCCGCCGGCCAATCCCACGGCATCGCCACTTCTTCGGCCAGCACGCGCAGTTTTAGCTGATCGGGCAGCTTTTCGTCACCGACCCAAAATGTTGGCATCTGCGCACCGGAAAATTCACGCCAGCCCCAACCTTCGTCATCCCACCAGCGGCGATCGTTATAACCGTCCGCCGCAATAAAACGATAAAACTCAGCATTGCTGACCAGCATTTTGCTGGCCTTAAACGGCTTCAGTTCGGTTTGCTGGCTACCGTATTCGTTATCCCAGCCATAAGTGTCGTCGGTTTTGCCCTGCTGCACACGGCCGCCGGGCATCGCGATCAGAGAATTTTCCGGTACCGATTGACGATCGTGACGCGCCTGCGGGCAAACTGGCCAGTGCGGCTGCGGCTTAACCCATTCAATCGGCAACTGGCGCATCAGCACGCTGGAGGTTTCCAGATGAATACGTTCGTGTTCGATGCCCATCAAAACCATCCACGCCGGGCTGTCCCAGTCGATCGGCAGTTCCAGCGGCATGGTGCGAATAAACTCACTCACCAGGCTTTTCACTTTGCCACGATAGTCGCGCACTTCTGCGATGGTCGGCCAGTCGTAATGGCTGTCGTTGAGATCGTCCCAGCTCATCTCATCCACGCCGATCGCCATCATCGCCTCAATACGATCGTCAACGCGTTGATCGAGGTAGCGGCCCGCCATCAGCTTATTAATGTAGAAGGTTGCGGTGTGGCCAAAATAGAAGATCAGCGGATGGCGCAGCGAAATGGCTTTGTTAAACCAGGCGCGCTCGTCCGCCAGGCAATCAAACAGGCTTTCATACAGTTCCCAGGTTTGGGTGAAGTACGCCAGCAGCTCGGCCCGTTTTTGTTCGGAGTGTTGGCCGGAAAGTTTCAGCGTACGGGTCGGTGCGGGAAGTTGGGCGGTCGTCACAAGGTGCTCCAGTTTGCTAAATGCTCGAACTTATCAATATAGCAAATTAGCATTTCCGCCAGATGAATTAGCGCTGCCAGCGGCGCAGCACACGGCTTTTCAGGCCGGTATCGAAGCGCCAGATGTGATCGAAGATGCGCAGAATGCCGGGTTTGCCATGCAGCGACATTGCTACCGCGTGGAAGCGCTGTTGATGTTGGCGCTGACGCTGCTTAATGGTGCTGACGATGTCGTCCGGCAAACGCTGGGCAATAAAATCCGAAACGATCACCGCATCCGCTTCCTGCCACGCGCTGCCTTCCATGCGTTTCACCACCGCCGCAAGGCAGGCAGCGAGATCGGTACCGCCGCGAAAACGCTGGCTGAGGAAACGGATCGCCTGCTCAATGCCGTTATCAGCGGTGAGTTCATAACCGATCACTTCATGAGCAAACAGCATGATGTAGCAGCGGCGCTTATCCGCCAGCGCCACTTTCAGCAGCGCCAGGCAAAAGGCTTTGGCGCAGCGCTCATTGAAACCGCCCATCGATCCGGACGTATCAACGCAGACGATAAACGGGCCGCGCGGTTGCTCTTCATGCTGCTGGTGGCTGACCGGACTCATGGTGATTTTTTCGTGCCACGCATCGCCCTGTAGACGATAAGTCAGCAAGCGTTTCTCGACTAAACGCCGATAAAACTCCAGCTCTAACTCGCTAATGCTCAATGCCGCTAGCTCAGGTGGCAACAGACGCAGCACATCATCGCTTTGATGAATGCCGCTGACTTCTTCCGGTACGTTATCCGGTTCGCGCACCAGCTGGTGAAACGCTTCCAGCGGCGCATCCTGCGACGGCACCGATTTGGCCTCGCGGCTGCGACCCAGCTGCTGCGCCAGCTTCATCAATTCCGGCTGCTGGGCGAGGAAATCGCCGTACTGCACGATCAGTTCATAATCGCCGTGCTGCAGCGGCGCTTTGCTTAAATCCCACAGGCGTCCGGCGGCGGCTTCATCGTCATCGGTCAGGATCGGCGCCAGCTGACCGCTGATCGCCATGCGCTGCTGCAGCTCGGCCATCAAGCGTTCGCGCTGCTCTTCCAGAAGGGTTTCATTCAGCGTCAGCGTTTGCAGCGTCAGGCTGAGGCGCCAGCGTTGCAGGAACAAGGTGTGTTGCGCGTTGCTGAGCTGGTCGCTTTCAGCATTCAGCAGCAGTTTGCTGGCTTCTTCGATGAACGGCGACGGCAGGCTTTTCAGCTGCGTCATAATGTTGGGTAACTGCTGGGTGAAATGTTGCGTGCTGAGTAGCTGCATCTGTTGAAACAGCTGAAACTCCTGCGCCAGCGCTTCTGGCACCGGCGTGACTTTGATCTGCTCGGCGATCTCCGATCGCCAGCGTGGCAGATCGCGCATCATGGCTTGTTTCAGGCGGGGAAATTTCTCAAAGAACAGCGCCAGTTGCGGCGAGGCGAGCAGCGCGATAATCAGCTCTTCGATTAACTCGGTTTCGCCAATCGACAACAGCGCACTCAGCGTCTCCAGTGAGATCATTTTCTCGCCTGTTTCAGCTGTTCCGCGACATCCTGCAGGCTGGTTTCGATGCGTGCCAGCCAGTCATCGCTAATGAACAGACAGCGCTGATGCTGGCTGAACAGCGTGCGCTGCGCGCGCAGCTGGGTTTCCAGCGCGTCATATTCATCAGCGATCTCCTGCGGCATCTCGCTGCTGCTGCTGGCGCCCGGCAGCGTCAGACGCGTGGATTGCAGGCTGACATCGCGCAGCGTCAAACAGTGATGGGTATCCACCAGCATATCCAGCGTCTGACCAAAGCCGATGCCGTTCAGCTTGCCACGGATTTCACCGCCCTTCAGCAGCCACTGATCCAACGCTTCGCGGCCAATCAGAATGTGCGTCACCTGCATGTCGTGCAGCATCAACGGTTGTTGCAGCATTAGCGTCAGTTGATCATCGGTGATGGCGGCGGGTAATTCGTAGTGCGGTTTGCGGCTGAACATGCCGCTGTGTTTCTCCAGCGTCAGCGCTTGCGCCACGCTTTGCTGCTGTTGCAGCGCCAGCCGGCGGCTTTTGATCTGCTGCAGCTTGTGTAGCAGCGCCTGTTGCTGCCACGCGTGTTGCGACATTAGCGTATCGATTTCGCGATCCAGCATTTTCATCGACGCCACGTCATGCCACAGGCAATCTTTCAGCAGCACTAAGTCGATGGGCGCGATGGCCACGCGGCCGCTGTAAAAGGCGCTAGCCTGCAACAGGTGAATGGCTTTCTTCCAGCGACGATCGGAAATGTACGGCGCGTCCGGCAGCGTTTCTAACTGCTGACGAAGCTGATAAATCAGTTCAAACACATGATCCGGCAAACTGACCTGGCTGATGCCTTTCTGCCACTGCTCATACTCTTCGTCGCTGATGCGCAACGATTCCGCCACTGGATTGTCGTTTTCATCCTGCTGGTGGGTGAGCATGCTGCGGAAGTTCTGCTTCTCATGCACGTTATCCAGCCACAGGCGAATCAACATGCGGTCATACAGCGCTTCGAGGCCACTATCGGCTTCCGGCAATTCGTTGGAAGCGGTAACCAGCAGGCGCATTGGGATTTTTTCTTCGCTGTCGCCATTGCGGAAGCGGCGTTCGTTGATGGCGGTCAGCAAGGTATTAAGAATCGCCGGGCCGGCTTTCCAGATTTCGTCGAGGAAGACAATTTCGGCATCCGGCAAATAACCTTTGGTCAGACGCTGATAACGCCCTTCATCTTTCAATGCCTGAATCGACAGCGGGCCAAACACCTCTTCGGGGGTGGAAAAACGGGTCATCAGGTATTCAAATGCGCGGGCGTGCTGGAAGGCATATTTCAATCGGCGGGCAATCAGACTCTTGGCGATGCCCGGCGGCCCGAGCAGAAACACACTTTCGCCACTTAAGGCAGCCAGCAAACAGAGGCGGATCGCATGATGGCGTTCATACAGCCCTTTTTCCAGAGCGTTGCTCAGGCGAGAAATTCTTTCTGCCAAAAGATGGGGTTGAGCCATAATCACATCATTATCCTTTTGATACTGGTGCCGTCATAGTCTGGCGAGCGCAATACTCTACTGATTATCATGCGCGATTGCGTTGATAGCCGTCAGCTTTTTTGTTTCAGAAGGTTGATGCGAGAAAACTCGCCGCTTCCAACGGTTTTTTGGCGCTATTTTCGGCGAAAAACCGCGTCACCGACGCGATGGTGACACTTTGTAAGAGTAGGTTTTTTTGGGAATATGTGCATACTGTGCGCTTTTTGATGGCTTGAGCGGAAGGCAAGCGCCTCCGGCTCCAACAAAAGACAACTTATGAGCTCGGATAAGAAACAGTCCCTTGGGGCAGTCACGCTGGCGGCAATTGGCGTGGTGTATGGCGATATCGGTACCAGCCCACTCTATACATTGCGTGAATGCCTCTCTGGTCAGTTTGGATTTGGCGTGGAGCGCGAAGCGGTTTTTGGCTTCCTGTCGCTGATTTTCTGGCTGCTGATTCTGGTGGTGTCGCTGAAGTACATCAGCTACGTGATGCGTGCAGATAACGCCGGTGAAGGCGGGATTTTAACGCTGATGTCGCTGGCCGGACGAAATACCGGCGCCAGAGCCACCGCGATACTGGTGATCATGGGCCTGATCGGCGGCAGCTTCTTCTACGGGGAAGTGGTGATCACGCCAGCGGTGTCGGTGCTATCGGCGATAGAAGGTCTGGAAATTGCCGCGCCGAGCCTCGATACCTACATCGTGCCGTTGGCGATTGCGGTGCTGACGTTGCTGTTTGTCATTCAGAAGCACGGCACCGGCATTGTCGGTAAGCTGTTCGCGCCGGTGATGCTGCTGTGGTTTATCATCCTCGCCGTATTGGGTGCGCGTAGCATCATTAATAATCCTGACGTGCTGCACGCCATGAATCCTTACTGGGCGCTGCACTTCTTTATTCAATACAAAAGTGTCTCTTTCTTCGCGCTGGGCGCGGTGGTGCTGGCGATTACCGGCGTGGAAGCGCTGTATGCCGATATGGGCCACTTCGGTAAATTTCCGATTCGTCTCGCCTGGTTTATCGTGGTGCTGCCTTCACTGGTGCTCAACTACTTTGGTCAGGGCGCGCTGCTGCTCAAACATCCTGAAGCGATCAAAAACCCGTTCTTCCTGCTTGCGCCGGATTGGATGCTGATCCCGATGTTGATTCTCGCCACCTTAGCCACAGTGATCGCCTCGCAAGCGGTGATTTCCGGCGTGTTCTCATTAACGCGTCAGGCAGTGCGTCTCGGCTATTTGCCGCCGATGCGCATTGTGCACACCTCAGAAGAGGAGTCCGGGCAGATCTACATTCCGGTGATTAACTGGCTGCTCTACTTCTCGGTGGTGATTGTGATTGTCGGCTTCGAGCACTCCAGCAATCTGGCGGCGGCTTATGGCATCGCGGTCACCGGCACCATGGTGCTGACCGCCATTCTCTGTTCTACCGTAGCGATTCAAAACTGGCACTGGAACCGCTATCTGGTGGTGCTGATTCTGATTGCCATGCTGATCATCGACGTGTCGCTGTTCTCCGCCAACCTGATCAAGGTGTTCTCCGGCGGTTGGCTGCCGCTGACGCTGGCGCTGATGATGTTCATCATCATGACTACCTGGAAAAGCGAGCGTTTCCGTCTGCTGCGTCGTATGCATGAGCACGGCAATTCACTGGAAGCGATGATTGCGTCGCTGGAGAAATCGCCGCCGGTACGCGTGCCGGGCACCGCGGTGTATATGTCGCGTGCGCTGAATGTGATTCCGTTTGCCATGCTGCATAACCTCAAGCACAACAAAGTGTTGCACGAGCGCGTAGTGCTGCTGACGCTGCGTACGGAAGATGCGCCTTACGTGCACAACGTCCGTCGTGTGACCATCGAACAGTTGTCGCCGACTTTCTGGCGCGTGGTGGCGAGTTACGGCTGGCGCGAAACGCCAAACGTCGAAGAGATTTTCCACCGCTGCGGTCTTGAAGGCCTGAACTGCCGCATGATGGAAACCTCCTTCTTTATGTCGCATGAATCGCTGATTATCGGCGATCGTCCGTGGTATCTGCGCCTGCGTGGCAAGCTGTTCCTCGCGCTGCAACGCAATGCGCTGCGCGCGCCGGATCAGTTTGAAATCCCACCGAACCGCGTGATCGAGTTGGGAACCCAGGTCGAGATTTAATGTTGTGCGCGTCACCAACTCAAGGTGACGCGCAATCCTCCGCTGGCGCGCTGGCTGAACTGTAATCTTACGCCGTGCAGCTGGGCAATATTCTTCACGATGGAAAGCCCTAATCCGCTGCCGGTTTGCGCCTGACCCGGCGGTCGCCAGAAGCGTTCACCCAACCTTGCCAACTGCTCATCACTGACGCCAGGCCCGTTATCATCAACGGTAATGGCGCGAGCATTGAGCTGCACATCAATAGTGCTGCCCGACGGCGAATAGCGCAGCGCGTTATCCAGCAGATTGCGCACCATCAACCCCAGTAACAGCGGATGACCGTTCATCACCGGTTCGGCATGGCTGGTGAACTGCAAAGCTGTGGTTTGTTGTTCTGCCTGCGGGAAGTGCTCCGCCAGCAGGTTTTGCAGCAGCGGCGCCAGCGCCACCGGTTGAAACTCGCTGCGCAGATCGTCTGCTTCCACGCGTGACAGCGTTAAGAGCTGATCCACCAGACGCGTGGCGCGCACGATGCCGCTATCCAGTTGCTGAATGGCGCGTTTGCGCATCGCCTCATCATCATCAGCCAACTGAATCACTTCACTCTGCACGCGCAGCGCCGCCAGCGGGCTGCGCAATTCATGGGCGGCATCGGAGGTAAAACGACGTTCACGCTGCACCAGATGCGCCATACGACTGAACAAACCGTTAAGTGCCACCACCAGCGGCTTCACCTCTTTAGGCAAGCGCGTGTCCGGCAATGGCGTGGCATCATCCGGCGCACGCTGATGCAGGGAAAGCGTGAGGCGTTTCAACGGGCGCAGCTCGAACCACACCAGCGCCAGCAGCAGCAGCAACATAAAGGGCATGGCAATCAGCCACGGCAGCAGGCTGCTGAGCGCCAGGTCGCGCGTCATATCTTCGCGGTATTCCCATTCTTGCCCGACCACCACGCGATAGCGCTTATCCTCGGAGGTGAGCCACACCAGGCGCCAGCTGTCTTTATCGCCGCGCAGTCGTCCATCAACAAAGCCATCGCGCTGATGATCGAATTGCAGATCGCGGCCGTTTTCGCCGTCGTTCAACAATGGTTGGCCTGCCGCGCTGAAAATGGCAAATGCCAGCGCATCATCATCCTGATCGCCGCGGTGATGGCGCAGGATCGCTTTGGTTTTCGGCAACGTCACGTCCTGCAGTGAGGTGGGATCAAGCGCTATCAGCCGTTTGGCGAACAGCATTTGCTGAGTATCAAACAGCTCGTTCACTGTATCGCGGGTTTGATGCCAGGCGCTGAGGCCGGCCAGGCCGCCGCACACTATAATCAGCAGCACAAAGCCGATGGCGAGGCGCAGAAACAGACTCATTCCGCCGCTCCCAGCGTATAACCGACGCCGTGTACGGTACGAATAAACTGGCTGCCGAGTTTCTTGCGCAGATGATGAATGTGCACTTCCACCGCATTGCTGGAGACATCTTCATCCCAGCTGTAGAGCTTCTCCTCCAGCTGACTGCGCGTCAGCACGCGGCCAGGATTACGCAGAAACAGTTCCAGCAGCGCCAGTTCGCGGCTCTTCAGGCTGACGGCTTCGCCATCGCACAGCACGCTGTGGCTGCCGGGCGCCATTACCACGTTGCCGTGTTTCAGTTCCGGCTGCAGTTGCCCATGACGGCGACGGATCAACGCCTGCAAGCGTGCCGCCACTTCTGTTAATGCAAACGGCTTGCACAGGTAATCGTCGGCGCCGAGTTGCAATCCCTGTACGCGCTGATCGAGCGCATCGCGCGCGGTGAGAATCAGCACCGGCACATCGTGTCCTTGCTGGCGCCACTGACGCAGGATATCCAGACCATCGCGTTCGGGCAGCGACAGATCCAGCACCACTGCGTCCCAGGGCGCGGCGGTCAACGCCTGAAATCCGGCTTCGCCGGAGACAAACCAATCCACGCTGAAACCGAGTTTGGTCAACCCGACTTTCAAACCGTCGCCAATCAGCGTGTCATCTTCAATCAATAAAATGCGCATCAACTCTCCTTCTGTTAAGCGGAGTTATACGAAGCACAATTGCTCTTGTACAGCGAAAATCCCGGCAAATAGACTATTTTTCATGAATGTTAGCCAAACGGATTCTCTTAAGATCCTGTTAAGAACCTTATGGTGAAATAGCTCCCGTAAACCGACACATTCATGGAAAAGAGGTGAATTATGAAAAAGTCTGCAGCTCTGTTAGCGATTGTCGCCCTGGCCGCCACGCCGGTTCTTGCCGCTCAGCAAGGTGGCTTTGTTGATCCCAATGCGCCATCCGCGCAGGTGAAGTCCGGTGGGTTCAAAGCCGATAACACCAGCGTTGTCACGGTGAAACAGGCCGAAGAGATGAAAGACGATAGCTGGATTACCGTGCGCGGTACGCTTGAGAAGCAAATCGGTGATGAGGATTATCAGTTCCGTGATGCCACCGGCACCATGAAAGTTGAAATCGATCATAAACGCTGGAACGGTTTGACCATCACGCCGAAGGATCAGGTAGAACTGACCGGCGAACTGGATAAAGATTTCAACTCCATCGAACTGGACGTGAAACAAGTACGTAAACTGCCGTAATGCCATCTTCGGGGCCGCAGCAGCGGCTCCAAAATCCCACCAAACTCAAATTCTCTCTGGCACAAGCGAAACGTTTCGATGGCGATCACATTTCCGTGATGCTGTCATTGAGTTGCCGTGCGCATTTTATACACTCCCGATCAGCGAAACGTTTCGCTGTGGAGTGGAATAAATGAAAAAAGGTCGCTTGTTAAACGCTGAAGTCTCACATGTGATTGCTCGCCTGGGGCACACCGATACGCTGACGATTGCAGATGCAGGCTTGCCGATTCCGGCCGGTCCACAGCGCATCGATCTGGCGTTAACGCCGGGTACGCCCGAATTTCTACAGGTAGTTGACGTTGTCACGCAGGAGATGCAGGTCGAAAGCGCCCTGATGGCGGAGGAGATTAAGCAGCACAATCCGCAGCTCCACAGCGCACTGCTCGCCGTGCTCGAAGCCTTGCAACAGCACCAGGGGAATGTCATCACCATCCGTTACACCAGCCATGAACAATTCAAACAACATACGCAGCGTAGTCAGGCGGTCATTCGCAGCGGAGAGTGTTCTCCGTATGCGAATGTCATCCTGAGCGCCGGCGTGACCTTCTGAGGCCGCTATGCAACCGTTATTGCAACTCAAAGGAATTGAAAAGTCGTTTCCTGGCGTGAAGGCGTTGAATGGCGCATCGCTGGCCGTTTATCCGGGACGCGTGATGGCGCTGGTGGGTGAAAACGGCGCGGGCAAATCCACCATGATGAAAGTGCTGACCGGCATTTACAGCATGGATGCCGGTTCCCTGCAGTGGCTGGGTAAGGATGTGGCGTTCTCCGGTCCAAAGGCGTCGCAGGAAGCAGGCATTGGCATTATCCATCAGGAACTGAACCTGATTCCCCAGCTGACTGTTGCCGAGAATATCTTCCTTGGCCGCGAATGTGTTAACCGCTTTGGTCGCATCGAATGGAAAAAGATGTATGCCGAAGCGGATGCGCTATTAAAGCGCCTCAATCTGCGTTTCGACAGCCACAAGCTGGTGGGCGATTTGTCGATTGGCGATCAGCAGATGGTCGAGATCGCCAAAGTGCTCAGCTTCGAGTCGAAAGTCATCATTATGGATGAACCGACTGATGCGCTGACAGATACCGAAACGCTGTCGCTGTTCCGCGTCATCAATGAACTGAAAGCGCAGGGCTGCGGCATCGTCTATATCTCGCACCGCATGAAAGAGATCTTCGAGATTTGCGATGACGTCACTGTGTTCCGCGATGGGCAGTTTATTGCCGAACGCGCGGTGTGCGATCTCAGCGAAGAGAGCCTGATCGAGATGATGGTCGGCCGCAAGCTGGAAGATCAATATCCGCGTATCGATCAACAGCCGGGCGAGATCCGCTTAAAAGTCGAAAATCTCAGCGGTCCGGGCGTTGATAACGTCAGCTTTACGCTGCGCAAAGGGGAAATCCTTGGCGTGTCGGGTCTGATGGGCGCAGGACGTACTGAACTGATGAAAGTGCTGTACGGCGCGCTGCCGCGCAGCAAAGGCAAAGTGACGCTGAACGGCCGCGAGATCGTGACCCGCTCTCCGCAGGATGGCCTCGCCAGCGGCATTGTGTATATCTCGGAAGATCGCAAGCGCGATGGTCTGGTGCTCGGCATGTCGGTGAAAGAGAACATGTCGTTGACCGCGCTGCGCTATTTCAGCACTGGCGCGGGCAACCTGCGCCACAGCGACGAGCAGCTGGCGGTGGGCGATTTTATCCGCCTGTTCAACGTTAAAACCCCATCAATGGAGCAGCCGATTGGTCTGCTGTCTGGCGGTAATCAGCAAAAAGTGGCGATTGCGCGTGGCCTGATGACGCGCCCCGATGTGCTGATTCTTGATGAGCCGACACGCGGCGTCGATGTCGGGGCAAAAAAAGAAATTTATCAGTTAATTAACCAGTTTAAAGCCGAAGGGCTGAGCATCATTTTGGTGTCGTCGGAAATGCCGGAAGTGCTGGGCATGAGCGATCGCATCGTGGTGATGCATGAAGGCCATCTGAGTGGCGAATTTTCCCGTGAGCAAGCTACCCAGGAATCCCTGATGGCGGCGGCAGTCGGTAAGCAACACAGCGAGGAGTTAGTTGTATGAGCACCCAAACCTTACCCGCCAGCCGTCGTTGGTTTAGCAAAGCCTGGCTGCTGGAGCAGAAATCACTGATTGCATTGATCGTGCTGATCGCCGTGGTTGCCAGCCAGAGCCCGAACTTCTTCACGCTGGCCAACATGTTCAACATTCTGCAGCAGACGTCGGTCAACGCCATCATGGCGGTCGGCATGACGCTGGTGATTCTGACCTCGGGCATTGATCTGTCGGTGGGATCGCTGCTGGCGCTGACCGGCGCGGTGGCGGCATCGATTGTCGGATTAGAGGTGAATGCGCTGGTGGCCGTTGCGGCTTCGCTGGCGCTGGGGGCGGCGATTGGCGGTATTACCGGCGTGATTGTAGCGCGCGGCAAGGTGCAGGCTTTCATCGCCACGCTGGTGATGATGTTGCTGCTGCGCGGCGTCACCATGGTTTACACCAACGGCAGCCCAATCAATACCGGTTTTAACGATAACGCCGATCTGTTCGGCTGGTTCGGTATCGGTCGCCCGTTGGGCATTCCAACGCCGGTGTGGCTGATGGTCGCGGTGTTCGGGCTGGCGTGGTACATGCTGCATCACACGCGCCTTGGTCGTTACATCTATGCGCTGGGTGGCAACGAAGCGGCCACGCGTTTGTCGGGCATCAACGTTAATCGCGTTAAAATCATCGTCTATTCGCTGTGCGGCCTGCTGGCGGCATTGGCGGGCACCATCGAAGTGGCGCGTCTCTCTTCCGCACAACCTACAGCGGGCACCGGTTATGAACTGGATGCGATTGCTGCGGTGGTGCTGGGCGGTACCAGCCTGGCGGGCGGTAAAGGTCGCATCATGGGCACGCTGATTGGTGCGTTGATCCTCGGTTTCCTGAATAACGGCCTGAATCTGATGGGCGTATCGTCTTACTACCAAATGATTGTTAAAGCCGTCGTCATTCTGCTAGCGGTGCTGGTGGATAACAAAAGCAGTAAATAACTCTGACCTTCACACAGGATTTAAAAATGAAAAAGTTAACTGCATTGGCCGTCATTCTTGGCGCCACCCTCAGTGCTGGCGCGATGGCAAAGGACACCATTGCTCTGGTGGTATCTACGCTGAATAATCCGTTCTTTGTGTCACTGAAAGATGGCGCACAGAAAGAAGCTGACCAACTGGGTTATAACCTTGTAGTGCTGGATTCGCAGAACAACCCGGCGAAAGAGCTGGCGAACGTGCAGGATCTGACGGTGCGCGGCACCAAGCTGCTGCTGATCAACCCAACTGATTCTGATGCGGTGGGTAACGCCGTGAAGATGGCGAACCAGGCAAATATTCCGGTGATCACGCTGGACCGCGTAGCAGCACAAGGCACCGTGGTGAGCCACGTAGCTTCTGACAACCGCTTCGGCGGCAAAATGGCCGGTGACTTCATCGCCAAAAAACTGGGCGATGGCGCGAAAATTATTGAACTGCAAGGCATTGCCGGTACCTCTGCGGCGCGTGAGCGCGGCGAAGGCTTCAAACAGGCAGCCGATGCCCACAAATTCAACATCCTGGCGAGCCAGCCTGCTGACTTCGACCGTACTAAAGGTCTGAACGTCATGCAGAACCTGCTGCAGGGACATCCGGATGTGCAGGCCGTCTTCGCTCAGAACGATGAAATGGCGCTGGGCGCGCTGCGTGCGCTGCAAACCGCGGGTAAAACCGACGTGCTGGTGGTGGGTTTTGACGGCACCGCTGACGGTGTGAAAGCCGTAGAATCGGGTAAACTGACCGCGACTGTGGCGCAGATGCCAGACAAGATTGGTATGATTGGCGTGCAGACTGCCGATAAAGTATTGAAAGGCGAGAAGGTGCAGGCGGTTAATCCGGTTGACCTGAAGCTGGTGACCAAATAATAAGTAAAGAAAAGCAGGGCAACGCGCCACCGTCCTGGTGGCGCATCTTTCTGGATGAATCCCAATGACCACAAGCGCAAAACTGGCCGTTCTCGGCAGCATCAATGCCGATCACATCCTTAACCTCGCCCATTTTCCACGTCCGGGCGAAACGGTGATCGGGAAACAGTATCACATTGCTTTTGGCGGCAAAGGGGCCAATCAGGCTGTGGCTGCGGGCCGTGCCGGTGCAGACATTGCTTTTATTGCCTGTGTAGGCGCTGATGATATTGGCGAGCGTATTCGTCAGCAGTTGCAGCAAGACCGCATTGATACCGCACCGGTTGAAACTGTCGCAGATGAATCGACCGGTGTAGCGATGATCTTCGTGAATGGCGAAGGCGAAAATAATATCGGCATCTATTCCGGTGCCAATGCCGCGCTGACGCCGGCTCGCGTTGCGCAGCATCAGCAGGTGATTGCCGATGCTGATGCGTTGCTGATGCAGCTGGAATCTCCGCTGGAAAGCGTTCTGGCCGCCGCGAAGATTGCTCGCGCGCAGCAGACGCAAGTGATCCTGAATCCCGCACCGGCCACGGCGCTCTCTGATGAGCTGCTCGCGCTTATCGACATCATCACGCCAAATGAAACCGAAGCTGAAATTCTCACCGGCATTGCGGTAAAGAGCGATGAAGATGCCGCGCGTGCTGCTGCGGCATTGCATGCGAAAGGTATTGCTACCGTGTTGATCACGCTAGGCCGTCGCGGTGTGTGGCTGAGTGAGCAAGGCAACGGCGTGCGCATTCCGGGCTTCAGCGTGCAGGCCATCGATACTATCGCAGCGGGCGATACCTTCAACGGGGCATTTATTACCGCACGTCTGGAAGGTGTGGCGATGCATGATGCTGTACGTTTCGCCCATGCCGCCGCTGCGATTGCGGTGACGCGTCCGGGCGCGCAGCCCTCAGTGCCGTGGCGCACTGAGATTGACGCCTTCCTGCAACAACAGGGCTAAGCGCTTGGCTACCATGAAAGATGTCGCCCGCCTGGCGGGCGTCTCTACCTCCACCGTTTCACACGTCATCAATAACAATCGCTTTGTCAGCGAGCAGGTGCGTGAAAAGGTGGAACAGGCAATTCGTGAGCTGAACTATGCGCCGTCCGCGCTGGCACGTAGCCTGAAGATCAAACAAACCCGCACCATCGGCATGCTGCTGACCGCCAGCAGTAACCCGTTCTATTCCGAAGTGGTGCGCGGCGTAGAAAACAGCTGCTACGAACGCGGCTACAGCCTGATTCTGTGTAATACCGAAGGCGATGAAGAGCGTATGAATCGCAGCCTCGAAACGCTGATGCAAAAGCGCGTCGATGGTTTACTGATGATGTGCACCGAAACCCATCTGCCGTCGGCGGAGATCCTCAATCGTTATCCCTCGGTACCGATGGTGATGATGGACTGGGCGCCATTTGAAGGACGCGGCGACATTATTCAGGACAACGCGCTGCTCGGCGGCGAACTGGCAACCCAGCATCTGATTGATCGTGGCTACACGCGCATTGCCTGTATTGCCGGGCCGCAGGATAAAACCCCCGCGCGTTTGCGTCTTGAAGGTTTCCATAAAGCGATGGCCAACAGCGGATTATCGGTTCTGCCGGGTTATGTGGTTGATGGCGATTTCGAGTTTCAGGGCGGCTTCAATGCCATGAATCAACTGCTGACGCTGGATACGCTGCCAGAAGCGATATTTACCAGCAACGATGCGATGGCGGTTGGCGTCTATCACGCCTTGTTCCAGGCCGGATTGCGCGTGCCGCAGGATATTGCGGTGATGGGCTATGACAACATTGAGCTGGCGCGTTACCTGACTCCGCCGCTTAGTACCATCCATCAGCCGAAAGATGAGTTAGGTGAACTGGCGATTGATACCTTGATTCATCGTATGAGCGATCCCGACGCCAGTCAGCAAACGCTGGTGCTGACGCCGGAGCTGGTGGAGCGCGGTTCGGTCTAAGTCGCTTTCTTCTTTTTCTCGCGGTTGGCGATCAGATTACGCCCATCGCTCGGACGTAACATCATAAAGGTAAAGGCAGACAACACCGTGACAACGCCCATCGTCAGGAAGGTGGCGTGGAATTGCGCGACGGTTGTGGCCTCGACATCCTGATAGAAACGCAGCACTGCGGCACTCACCGCCACGCCAAAGCTGATCGACAGCTGCTGCGTTACCGCTAGCACACTGTTCCCGCCGCTGGCGTTCTCATCATTTAAATCTGCCAGCGTGATGGTGTTCATCGCGGTGAACTGCGTTGACATCGCCATCCCCAGAATCAACAGTGCCGCCAGCAACATCACCACGCTGCCACCCGGCGATTGCAGTGAGAAGGTGGCGATCAATATGCCAATAATAATGGTGATACCTACCAGCGTATGGCGATAACCAAAGCGGCGTAGCACTTGCGTCACCGTGGATTTCGCCAGCAGCGCGCCAATCGCCGTTGGACCCATCATGCAACCGGCAATCAGTGCGGGATAACCAAAGCCCACCTGCAACATCAGCGGCATCAGGAACGGAATGCAGCCGGTACCCAGGCGCGAAGCTATGTTGCCAATGATGCCGACCGAGAAGGTGCGGGTTTTAAACATTGGCAGATTAATCAGCGGTGCCGGATGGCGACGCGCGTGCACTATATAGAGAAGAAGTAATGCAATGCCGCCAAACAGCACCAACAACGCTTGCCACGGCAACACCACGCGCTCGCCAAACAACTCGATACCGACCGAGATCAGCACCAGACCCAAACCAAACAGCAGGAAGCCTGAAAAGTCGAAGCGGCGTTTTGGGGTAGTGAAGTCCGGCATATATTTGCGTGCGTAGAAGATGCCGGCGATACCGATGGGAATGTTGAGGAGGAATATCCAGTGCCAGCTGGCGTAGGTCACTAACAATCCGCCCAGCATTGGGCCCAGAATCGGACCCACTAAACCCGGCATGGTAACGAAGTTCAGCACCGGCAGCAGTTCACTGCGTGGATAAGCGCGTAACAGCGCCAGGCGCGCGACGGGCATCATCATCGCCCCGCCAATCCCCTGCACCACGCGCGAGACCACCAACATGCTCAGCGAGCCGGATAAGGCGCAGGCCAGCGAACCCAGCGTAAATAGCGATACCGCAAGAATGAAGATTTTGCGTGTGCCGTAGCGATCGGCTAACCAGCCACTCACCGGAATCAGCATCGCTACCGTTAGCGTGTAACTGATGATGGCGGATTGCATGGCAAGAGGGGAACGTTCAAGGCTGGTGGCGATAGCAGGGAGCGCAGTATTCAGGATGGTGGCATCAAGTGCTTGCATGAAAAACGCCATGGCGGCGATCCAGGGCAAGCCGGCCATGCTGCGCGCGGAGCGAATCATTGAAAGTCCTTCTCGAATAATTGTCAGCCTGCGACAAAGAAATTACGTTTGGTTAAAGAGAATAGCATTGGTGTTTAAGGTGATGGCGCTGATTTATGCCGATGAAGCGGCGATTTTGACTGATTCTTCGCCGGGAAATGTCCGTTTTTAACGCGTTCGTTTAAAAAAGAGGCGCTCAGTCATTTTTTTGCAATTAACCCTTGTCAGCTCCGAATAACTCCCTATAATGCGCCACCACTGAGACGGCAAAGCGGCAACGCAGACGGCTCGGCAGGGAGTGAAGAAATTCATCCCGCCGGATGAAGGCGCTGAAAAAAGTGTTTGACTCCGAAGGAGAGTAGCGTAGTATACGCCACCTCGCGACAGACGGTTCAGCCGCTGTTCGCAACGCTCTTTAACAATTTATCAGACAATCTGTGTGGGCACTCGCAGGATTGATATCCGCGTCTCCGGACGCAAAAAATATCAAAGCCTCACGAGTGAACACATAATGAAATTCATTATGACGTTTTACAGATGAGCACCGCTGAACTCGTTTCAGCAAATCAAACTTAAATTGAAGAGTTTGATCATGGCTCAGATTGAACGCTGGCGGCAGGCCTAACACATGCAAGTCGAACGGTAGCACAGAGAGCTTGCTCTCGGGTGACGAGTGGCGGACGGGTGAGTAACGTCTGGGAAACTGCCCGATGGAGGGGGATAACTACTGGAAACGGTAGCTAATACCGCATAACGTCGCAAGACCAAAGTGGGGGACCTTCGGGCCTCACACCATCGGATGTGCCCAGATGGGATTAGCTAGTAGGTGGGGTAATGGCTCACCTAGGCGACGATCCCTAGCTGGTCTGAGAGGATGACCAGCCACACTGGAACTGAGACACGGTCCAGACTCCTACGGGAGGCAGCAGTGGGGAATATTGCACAATGGGCGCAAGCCTGATGCAGCCATGCCGCGTGTATGAAGAAGGCCTTCGGGTTGTAAAGTACTTTCAGCGGGGAGGAAGGCGGTGAAGTTAATAGCTTCACCGATTGACGTTACCCGCAGAAGAAGCACCGGCTAACTCCGTGCCAGCAGCCGCGGTAATACGGAGGGTGCAAGCGTTAATCGGAATTACTGGGCGTAAAGCGCACGCAGGCGGTCTGTCAAGTCGGATGTGAAATCCCCGGGCTTAACCTGGGAACTGCATTCGAAACTGGCAGGCTGGAGTCTTGTAGAGGGGGGTAGAATTCCAGGTGTAGCGGTGAAATGCGTAGAGATCTGGAGGAATACCGGTGGCGAAGGCGGCCCCCTGGACAAAGACTGACGCTCAGGTGCGAAAGCGTGGGGAGCAAACAGGATTAGATACCCTGGTAGTCCACGCCGTAAACGATGTCGACTTGGAGGTTGTTCCCTTGAGGAGTGGCTTCCGGAGCTAACGCGTTAAGTCGACCGCCTGGGGAGTACGGCCGCAAGGTTAAAACTCAAATGAATTGACGGGGGCCCGCACAAGCGGTGGAGCATGTGGTTTAATTCGATGCAACGCGAAGAACCTTACCTACTCTTGACATCCAGAGAACTTAGCAGAGATGCTTTGGTGCCTTCGGGAACTCTGAGACAGGTGCTGCATGGCTGTCGTCAGCTCGTGTTGTGAAATGTTGGGTTAAGTCCCGCAACGAGCGCAACCCTTATCCTTTGTTGCCAGCGGTTCGGCCGGGAACTCAAAGGAGACTGCCAGTGATAAACTGGAGGAAGGTGGGGATGACGTCAAGTCATCATGGCCCTTACGAGTAGGGCTACACACGTGCTACAATGGCGCATACAAAGAGAAGCGACCTCGCGAGAGCAAGCGGACCTCATAAAGTGCGTCGTAGTCCGGATCGGAGTCTGCAACTCGACTCCGTGAAGTCGGAATCGCTAGTAATCGTAGATCAGAATGCTACGGTGAATACGTTCCCGGGCCTTGTACACACCGCCCGTCACACCATGGGAGTGGGTTGCAAAAGAAGTAGGTAGCTTAACCTTCGGGAGGGCGCTTACCACTTTGTGATTCATGACTGGGGTGAAGTCGTAACAAGGTAACCGTAGGGGAACCTGCGGTTGGATCACCTCCTTACCTGAAGATACCTTCCCGCGAAGTGCTCACACAGATTGTCTGATAGAAAGTAATGAGCAAGACGGCTGCGAAGTCGTGACACTATCGTGTCCCCTTCGTCTAGCGGTTAGGACTCCGCCCTTTCACGGCGGCAACAGGGGTTCGAATCCCCTAGGGGACGCCACTTGCTTGGTGACAGGTGAAAGGTGTCTCCACGACGTATCTCAAACGAAGCTTACGAGCTGCGTCTGAGATACTGCTCTTTAACAATCCGGAACAAGCTGAAAATTGAAACGACGCGTTGGTTCATTTCTCCGTAATAAGAAATGAATAACAGCGCGTTCGAGTCTCTCAAATGCTTGCAGTCTGCGCGCGTTGCAAAACGCCTGTGGGTTGTGAGGTTAAGCGACTAAGCGTACACGGTGGATGCCCTGGCAGTCAGAGGCGATGAAGGACGTGCTAATCTGCGTAAAGCGTCGGTAAGGTGATATGAACCGCTACAGCCGACGATGTCCGAATGGGGAAACCCGGTGCACCCAGTGCATCATCGCAACATGAATACATAGTGTTGCGAGGCGAACCCGGGGAACTGAAACATCTAAGTACCCGGAGGAAAAGAAATCAACCGAGATTCCCCCAGTAGCGGCGAGCGAACGGGGAACAGCCCAGAACCTGAATCAGTTTGTGCGTTAGTGGAAGCGTCTGGAAAGTCGCACGATACCGGGTGATAGTCCCGTACACGAAAGTGCACAGATTGTGAGTTCGAAGAGTAGGGCGGGACACGTGGTATCCTGTCTGAATATGGGGGGACCATCCTCCAAGGCTAAATACTCCTGACTGACCGATAGTGAACCAGTACCGTGAGGGAAAGGCGAAAAGAACCCCGGCGAGGGGAGTGAAACAGAACCTGAAACCGTGTACGTACAAGCAGTGGGAGCCTCTTTAATGGGGTGACTGCGTACCTTTTGTATAATGGGTCAGCGACTTATATTCTGTAGCAAGGTTAACCGTATAGGGGAGCCGCAGGGAAACCGAGTCTTAACTGGGCGTTAAGTTGCAGGGTATAGACCCGAAACCCGGTGATCTAGCCATGGGCAGGTTGAAGGTTGGGTAACACTAACTGGAGGACCGAACCGACTAATGTTGAAAAATTAGCGGATGACTTGTGGCTGGGGGTGAAAGGCCAATCAAACCGGGAGATAGCTGGTTCTCCCCGAAAGCTATTTAGGTAGCGCCTCGTGAACTCATCTCCGGGGGTAGAGCACTGTTTCGGCTAGGGGGCCATCCCGGCTTACCAACCCGATGCAAACTGCGAATACCGGAGAATGTTATCACGGGAGACACACGGCGGGTGCTAACGTCCGTCGTGAAGAGGGAAACAACCCAGACCGCCAGCTAAGGTCCCAAAGTCATGGTTAAGTGGGAAACGATGTGGGAAGGCACAGACAGCCAGGATGTTGGCTTAGAAGCAGCCATCATTTAAAGAAAGCGTAATAGCTCACTGGTCGAGTCGGCCTGCGCGGAAGATGTAACGGGGCTAAACCATGCACCGAAGCTGCGGCAGCGACACTATGTGTTGTTGGGTAGGGGAGCGTTCTGTAAGCCGTTGAAGGTGTGCTGTGAGGCATGCTGGAGGTATCAGAAGTGCGAATGCTGACATAAGTAACGATAAAGCGGGTGAAAAGCCCGCTCGCCGGAAGACCAAGGGTTCCTGTTCAACGTTAATCGGAGCAGGGTGAGTCGACCCCTAAGGCGAGGCTGAAAAGCGTAGTCGATGGGAAGCAGGTTAATATTCCTGCACTTGGTGTTACTGCGAAGGGGGGACGGAGAAGGCTAGGTTATCCGGGCGACGGTTGTCCCGGTTTAAGCGTGTAGGCTGATACCTTTGGTAAATCCGGGGTATCTTAAGGCTGAGGCGTGACGACGAGCCACCACGGTGGTGAAGTAACTGATGCCCTGCTTCCAGGAAAAGCCTCTAAGCTCCAGGTAACACGAAATCGTACCCCAAACCGACACAGGTGGTCAGGTAGAGAATACCAAGGCGCTTGAGAGAACTCGGGTGAAGGAACTAGGCAAAATGGTGCCGTAACTTCGGGAGAAGGCACGCTGTCGGTAGGTGAAGTCCCTCGCGGATGGAGCTGAAGGCAGTCGAAGATACCAGCTGGCTGCAACTGTTTATTAAAAACACAGCACTGTGCAAACACGAAAGTGGACGTATACGGTGTGACGCCTGCCCGGTGCCGGAAGGTTAATTGATGGGGTTATCCGCAAGGAGAAGCTCTTGATCGAAGCCCCGGTAAACGGCGGCCGTAACTATAACGGTCCTAAGGTAGCGAAATTCCTTGTCGGGTAAGTTCCGACCTGCACGAATGGCGTAATGATGGCCAGGCTGTCTCCACCCGAGACTCAGTGAAATTGAAATCGCTGTGAAGATGCAGTGTACCCGCGGCAAGACGGAAAGACCCCGTGAACCTTTACTATAGCTTGACACTGAACATTGAGCCTTGATGTGTAGGATAGGTGGGAGGCTTTGAAGCGTGGACGCCAGTCTGCGTGGAGCCAACCTTGAAATACCACCCTTTAATGTTTGATGTTCTAACGTAGGCCCGTAATCCGGGCTGCGGACAGTGTCTGGTGGGTAGTTTGACTGGGGCGGTCTCCTCCCAAAGAGTAACGGAGGAGCACGAAGGTTGGCTAATCCTGGTCGGACATCAGGAGGTTAGTGCAATGGCATAAGCCAGCTTGACTGCGAGAGTGACGGCTCGAGCAGGTGCGAAAGCAGGTCATAGTGATCCGGTGGTTCTGAATGGAAGGGCCATCGCTCAACGGATAAAAGGTACTCCGGGGATAACAGGCTGATACCGCCCAAGAGTTCATATCGACGGCGGTGTTTGGCACCTCGATGTCGGCTCATCACATCCTGGGGCTGAAGTAGGTCCCAAGGGTACGGCTGTTCGCCGTTTAAAGTGGTACGCGAGCTGGGTTTAGAACGTCGTGAGACAGTTCGGTCCCTATCTGCCGTGGGCGCTGGAGAATTGAGGGGGGTTGCTCCTAGTACGAGAGGACCGGAGTGAACGCACCACTGGTGTTCGGGTTGTCATGCCAATGGCACTGCCCGGTAGCTAAGTGCGGAAAAGATAAGTGCTGAAAGCATCTAAGCACGAAACTTGCCCCGAGATGAGTTCTCCCTGACTCCTTGAGAGTCCTGAAGGGACGTTGAAGACTACGACGTTGATAGGCCGGGTGTGTAAGCGCAGCGATGCGTTGAGCTAACCGGTACTAATGACCCGTGAGGCTTAACCTTACAACGCCAGAGGCGTTTTGGTCTGAGAGACCGGATATTTTCAGCTTGTTTACGGACTGGTCTGCGGCGCCTGAGAGGGGGCTGCGGACAAAACAGAATTTGCCTGGCGGCTTTAGCGCGGTGGTCCCACCTGACCCCATGCCGAACTCAGAAGTGAAACGCCGTAGCGCCGATGGTAGTGTGGGGCCTCCCCATGCGAGAGTAGGGAACTGCCAGGCATCAAATAAGTGAAGAAGCCCCGGACGAAAGTCCGGGGCTTTTTTACGTCTGAATGTTAGCTAAAAACTGGCTATTTCAACGCTTTTTAAGCCACTGAACAATAAAATCGGCAACCTGCATTGGCTGATTAATATCCAATATGGGCAAATTCAGTTCCATATCCTCATCAGTAGCGACGGCAATCACATACTGATCCAGCAAATCCTTAATCTCACCTTTAACGCCACGCCGCCAAAGTGCAATTTTGGGGACCGGCTCATCTTTGAAGCCCTCGACCAGCACCAGATCCAACGTTGAGATATCCATCTGTGATGCTAATTGCATTAGGCTTAAAGGCTTATTAGGTGATTCAACCATCAATGCCCAGCGCTGATTACTGGCGACGATCACCTGATCCGCCCCAGCTTTACGCAGCAAATAACTGTCTTTCCCCGGCGTATCGATATCCATCTGATGATGTGTGTGCTTAATTAAGCCTGATCGAATCCCCTGAGTTTTGAGAAGTGGAATGACTTGCTCAAGCAAAGTGGTTTTTCCTGTCCCGCTCCATGCGGAAATCGCCAGTAAGCGCACACTCATAAATACTTTTCCTCATTCATGAGATCGTCTGGCGTATTGATATTGCGGAACGCAGATTCTGGGTCTGAAAACGCAATAGCATGCCCGCCATGCTCATGTAAGAACTGCATTAAACGTCGCTCGCCGCGCAGTAGCCAGGTTTCAAGATCATCAGCCAATGCGCAATTGACCAGCGCTAAGGCTGGATGATCACGCTGGGAGGATTTCGCCCACACAGCGGGCGCATCATTACGCTGTTGCCACAGACGCGCGACAAAGTCATTGGGGATCCATGGCGTATCACAAGCGCAGAAAGCGACCCATTCGTTTTTACTGCTGCGTAAACCACTGAGCATGCCAGCCAGCGGTCCGGGATAATCGGGCAATGTATCGATAACAACCTGACAACCGCTTGCCTGATAGCGATCAATGTTACGGTTAGCGCTTATCAACACAATATTGACCTGCGGCCGGAATCGCCGCAAAACGTGCTGATAAAGGTGTTCACCCTGTAACATCAATAACCCTTTATCCTGGCCTCCCATACGACTGCCTTGGCCACCCGCGAGGATCACGCCGGTAAATGCTGTCATCTCCGTCTCCTTGCTTCATTCTGGACGATACTTACTGAGCGGCAGCGTACCATCTGCATAAAGGAATCAATGATGAAATATCACCGACTCAATGAACTGCTCGAGCTTCTGCAACCCGCATGGCAGAAGGATGCCGATCTCAACTTGCTGGCATTTTTGCAAAAACTGGCGCAGGAATCTGGTTTCAGTGGCCCATTAAGTGAATTAACCGATGATGTATTGATTTACCATCTCAAAATGCGTGACACAGATAGCCAGAGTGCCATTCCCGGCCTGAAAAAGGATTATGAAGTGGACTTCAAAACCGCGCTATTACGTGCACGCGGTGTGATTAAGGATGATGAGTAATGTTATCCTTGCGCATTAATCGCAAAGGTAACACACAGGCAAAAAGATGAGTGAAGCCGCCTTTAATTTCCAGACGTTGAATCCCGATGTCATCCTTGATGCACTTTGGGATGCGGGTCTGCGTGTCGAATCAGGCTTAACCGCCCTCAATAGCTATGAAAACCGCGTCTATCAGTTCAGCGACGATGATAAACGCCGTTATGTGGCTAAGTTTTATCGTCCGCAGCGCTGGAGCGCACAACAGATCCTCGAAGAGCATCAGTTCACTCAGGATTTATTAGAGGATGAAGTGCCGGTTGCCGCGCCGCTCGTTCTGCAGGGCAGCACGTTGAATCATCATGCTGGCTTCATGTACGCGGTCTTCCCCAGTTTAGGCGGACGGCAGTATGAAACCGATAACGAGGATCAGATGGAATGGGTTGGCCGCTTTCTGGGGCGCATCCATCAAACCGCCAGGCAAAGCCTGTTTCAGCAGCGACCCACTTTCGGCCTTGAAGAGTATATTTTTCAACCGCGTCGGGAGCTGGAACAAAGCGCGTTAGTACCGGCTTCAGTCAAAGACTTACTGCTTGCTGCCGTTGATAAGCTCAGCGCGACGCTGCAGCAGCGCTGGCATAGCCATTGGCAGCCGTTAAGGTTGCACGGCGATTGCCATCCCGGCAATATTCTGTGGCGTGAAGGCCCGATGTTTGTCGATCTTGATGATGCCCGTAACGGGCCAGCAGTGCAGGATTTATGGATGCTGGTCAATGGCGATCGTCAGGAACAGTTGATTCAATGGGACATTTTGCTGGAAGCCTATAATGAATTCGGTGATTTTGATTTACATGAATTGTCACTGATTGAACCTTTACGCGCTATGCGCATGGTTTATTATTTGGCCTGGGTAGTACGCCGCTGGCAGGATCCCGCTTTTCCGCGCGCCTTCCCCTGGATGACAGATGAGGATTTTTGGCGCCGGCAGATTGCATTATTTATCGAGCAGGAAAGGCTGTTACACGAACCGCCGTTGCAGCTTAGCCCGCAATATTAATGAATTACTCAGGAGATTGTTTCACGATGAAAAAGATCATGTTTGCGCTGGTAGGTTTAATGCTGGCATTTGGCGCCTCGGCGGCACAGTTCAACGATGGTAAGCAGTTCGTTACTTTGCCAAAGCCAGTGGCGGGTGAGCCGCAGGTTCTGGAGTTCTTCTCCTTCTTCTGCCCACATTGCTACCAGTTCGAACGCGTTTATCACGTGAGCGAGGCAGTGAAAAAGAACCTGCCGGCGGACACGAAAGTGACCAAATACCACGTTGATTTTCTTGGTGGTCAATTCGGTCCGGTTGTCACTCAGGCATGGGCTGTTGCCATGGCGCTAGGCGTAGAAAGCAAAGTTACTGCACCGATTTTCGACGGTATTCAGAAAACCCAAACCGTTACCGATGCAGCAAGCCTGAAAGAGACTTTTATTAAAGCGGCGGGTATCTCTTCAGAAGATTACGATGCAGCGTGGAATAGCTTCGCAGTAAAAGCGCTGGTTGCGCAGCAGCAGAAAGCAGCAGCAGACGTCAATCTGCAAGGTGTGCCAGCGATCTTCGTTAACGGCAAATATATGGTTAACAACGGCGGCCTGGATACCAGCTCAATGGACAACTTCGTTGCTGATTACGCCAATGTAGTGAAGTTCCTGGTAGAAAAGAAGTAATTTAGTTTTTAGAACGCCGGTGCTGCCGGCGTTTTTTATAGCCTTCATTCTCTTATTTGTGCGATGTATTTATTAACCCTTCGCTTAATATCCACATGGACGATCGTCTTTTCATTAGGGCGAGCAAGATCACAATAAGCATTTAACTTGCTGATATAAATGAATTTTTAACATTAAAGTAATTGCAATTAACGTAAATAACAATACGTTATGATTTTTACGCACAAACTTATCCACAGTTTGATCCTTGCGATCCGTGCCGCGTAACGACGAAAAAGATCCTGACTTCCCCGAGTGCATTCAACATTCTCCTCTGGTTGTGGCATCCTTATAGCCCTCATTATCGCAACGAAGAAAATACGAACCTATGGCGCAAATTGCAGAAAATCCCCTGATTCTGGTCGACGGCTCATCTTATCTGTACCGTGCATATCATGCCTTTCCGCCGCTAACGAACAGTGCAGGCGAGCCAACTGGCGCCATGTATGGTGTGCTCAACATGTTGAAAAGCCTGTTGATGCAGTATCAGCCAAGCCATGTGGCTGTGGTCTTCGATGCGAAAGGCAAAACCTTCCGCGATGAGCTTTTTGAACACTACAAATCGCACCGTCCGCCGATGCCAGACGATCTGCGTGCGCAGATTGAGCCGCTGCATGAAATGGTGAAGGCGATGGGCCTGCCGCTGTTGGCGGTATCTGGCGTTGAGGCGGATGACGTTATCGGTACGCTGGCGCTAGAGGCGGAAAAACTCGGCCGTCCGGTGTTGATCAGCACCGGCGATAAAGATATGGCGCAGTTAGTGACGCCTGCGATCACCTTGATCAACACCATGACGAATACCGTGCTCGGTCCGGAAGAGGTCGAGCAGAAATATGGCGTGCCGCCAGCACTGATTATCGATTTCCTCGCCATGATGGGCGACAGCTCCGATAACATTCCAGGCGTGCCGGGAGTCGGTGAGAAAACCGCGCAGGCGTTGCTGCAAGGCTTGGGCGGTATGCAGTCAATCTATGACAATCTCGATAAAGTGGGCGATCTCTCGTTCCGCGGTGCGAAAACCATGGCGGCGAAGCTGGAGCAAAATCGCGACGTCGCGTTCCTGTCTTATCAGCTGGCAACCATCAAAACCGACGTTGAGTTGGATCTGACCTGCGATCAGCTTGTCGTCAATGAACCTAATGTCGAAGCGCTGCAAACCTTGTTTAGCCGTTATGAATTTAAGCGCTGGATCACCGATTTGCAGGATGGTTCATGGCTGCAACAAGGTAAGAAGAGCAACGCGCAGGCTAAGAAACCGCAGCTCAGCGAACCTGCTGCGCCCGCTGCCCAAGCGACCAGCGTGCTCTCTGCGGATGGCTACGTCACTATCCTCGATGAAGCGACATTTGCCGCATGGCTCAAAAAGCTGAAAAGCGCCGAGCTCTTCGCTTTCGATCTTGAGACCGACTCGCTGGATACCTTAAGCGCCAATATTGTCGGCATTGGTTTTGCCGTCGCGCCGGGCGAAGCAGCTTATCTGCCGGTTGCCCATGATTATCTGGATGCGCCAGATCAGCTGGATCGCAGCGAAGTGCTGAAGCAGCTAAAACCGCTGCTGGAGGATGGTAACGCGGCGAAGGTTGGTCAGAATCTCAAATACGATCGCGGCGTGCTGAAGAATTACGACATTGAACTGAACGGCATCAAATTTGACACCATGCTGGAATCTTATTGCCTGAATAGCGTGGGCGGAAAACACGATATGGACAGTCTGGCCGCGCGCTGGCTAAACCATAAAACGGTGACTTTCGAAGAGATCGCGGGTAAAGGCAAAAATCAGCTCACATTTAATCAGATTGCTATCGAACAAGCGGGCCACTACGCGGCGGAAGATGCCGATGTCACGCTGCAATTGCATCTGAAAATGTGGGAGAAACTGGAGCCGGAAGCGGGGCCGAAACAGGTATTTGAAGAGATCGAAATGCCGTTGTTGAAGGTGATATCGCGGATTGAGCGCAACGGCGTGCTGATTGACCAGAATATCCTGGCGAAACACTCGCAGGAGCTGACCACGCGTGTGGCCGAGCTGGAGCTGAAGGCGCACGAGCTGGCAGGCGAACCGTTTAACCTCTCTTCACCTAAACAGCTGCAAACCATTTTGTTTGAAAAGCAGGGTATTAAACCGACCAAGAAAACGCCGGGCGGCGCGCCGTCGACCAGCGAAGAAGTGCTGGCTGAACTGGCTCTCGATTATCCACTGCCGAAAGTAATTCTGGAACATCGTGGTTTATCAAAGTTGAAATCGACTTACACCGATAAGCTGCCACTGATGATCAATCCGCTTACCGGCCGCGTACATACATCCTATCATCAGGCGGTAACGGCGACGGGACGACTCTCGTCTACCGATCCTAACCTGCAGAATATCCCGGTGCGCAACGAAGAAGGGCGCCGAATCCGCCAGGCGTTTGTCGCCGGATCGGGCAATCGTATTGTCGCCGCGGACTACTCACAGATTGAACTGCGTATCATGGCGCATCTGTCGCAAGACAAAGGCCTGCTGGATGCGTTTGCCCAGGGCGAAGATATCCACCGTGCCACCGCATCAGAAGTGTTTGGTGTGGCGTTAAGCAAAGTTTCAGGTGAGCAGCGTCGCAGTGCCAAGGCGATCAACTTTGGTCTGATCTACGGAATGAGCGCGTTTGGTCTTTCCCGCCAGCTCAATATCGGTGCGGGTGAGGCGAAGAAATACATGGATCTCTACTTTGAACGCTATCCGGGCGTGCTGCGTTATATGGAAGAGACGCGCGCGAAGGCAGCAGAGAAAGGCTATGTAGAAACGCTCGATGGTCGTCGTTTGTGGCTGCCTGATATCACCTCCAGCAATGCGATTCGTCGTAAAGCGGCGGAGCGAGCGGCGATTAATGCCCCAATGCAAGGCACGGCAGCAGACATCATCAAACGCGCGATGATTGCGGTGGATGGCTGGCTGTTGGAGCAAAAAGACGATGCCGTGCGCATGATTATGCAGGTACACGATGAACTGGTGTTTGAGATCCGCAGCGATGCAGTGGATAGCGCCATTAAGACCATCCGTGATCTGATGGAGAACAGCATGAAGCTGGATGTGCCGCTGCAGGTGGAAGTAGGCACCGGCGATAACTGGGATGAGGCACACTGATCATGCTGATTCAGCGGTATTTGCGTGCCGCTGGCATCATCATAAGAAAAAAGTTTACTTAATCGGTTCAGCAACCTCACAAAGCGGTCTATTAAATGCGCGTTTTGTAACTGCCTATCGGCTAAGCATTTTTTTAGTAATTAAACTACATCGAACGCGTGAAAGTGTGATGAGCTTAGTAAAAAAGATGTCGAATCCTGAAACTTAACAACAAAAAACCCTTTGTAGGGCGCTGAAAATCAGGTAGAGTTTGTCGCGTAGGGTACAGAGGTAAGATGTTCTATCTTTCAGACCTTTTACTTCACGTAATCGGATTTGGCTGAATATTTAGCCGCCCCAGTCATTTATGACTGGGGCGTTTTTTATTGGGCTTTTTCTCAAAAGCCGCAACAAAATCACTCTGCTGTTTCTTCGCCGTCGCCTTCTTGCGCTGGCTCTAGTTCGCTAAACCAGCTGTCCAGTTTCTTACGCACAATATCAACGCCCATCTTCTTCAGCGACGAGAACATTTCCACCTGCACATCACCGTTAAAGGCCAGCGACGCTTCGCGCACCATCGTCAGCTGTGCTTTGCGTGCGCCGGATGCCAGTTTGTCGGCTTTGGTCAGTAAGACCAGCACGGGAATCTGGCTCTGCACGGCCCATTCAATCATGTTCTGATCGAGGTCTTTCAGCGGATGGCGAATATCCATCAATACCACCAGACCCTTCAGCGCCTGACGTTTTTGCAAATATTCCGCCAGCGAGCGCTGCCATTTGCGCTTCATCTCTTCCGGAACCTGGGCATAGCCATAACCGGGTAAATCGACCAGACATTTACCTTCAACCACTTCAAACAGGTTAATCAGCTGAGTACGACCTGGCGTTTTACTGGTACGGGCCAGACCTTTTTGGTTAGTGATGGTGTTCAGCGCGCTGGATTTACCTGCATTCGAGCGCCCGGCAAAAGCAACTTCAATACCCACATCCGCCGGTAAGTGGCGAATATCGGGGGCGCTGAGCATGAAATGGGTCATGTGATAGTTCAAAGCAGACAAAGTGAAACTCCAGCAAAATGAATCGGGCAATTGGGCTGATTATACCTGTAATGGCGCAAAAGTGCCCGATAGCGTCCAAATGCGCCATTTTGTAAGAGATCTATGATTTTTACTGCCAGCGATTACCGCTTCATGGAATATTAACAATCAATTTAGATGTTATATTTCAATGATTTGAAATGACTTTAGGAAATGCCACTCTAAAATAGAGACAAGTCTCACTTGTTCATTTTACCTATTAGTCTACATTTGTTGTCAGTGCACGGCAGCACCCATCAGGATGATGAGCTCAGGAGTGTCGGGGATGACCAAGAGCATGGCGGGAAGCGATTCAGGCAGGAATCGAACAAGGACAGGGATTAATCGCAGGAGCGATGTGGCGATGGAGCAACCGGGACGTTGTGAGCCGTAAAGGATTTATTCAGTGTTTCCTTCATATGAAGGTGCGATAAAAGGCGATAGCATAGGCTATCGCCTTTTTTCTTTGCTTACTTTCTGCTAGATTTCGCCGCAATTCTATACTGAACTCACAAAGCACCGCCGAGACCGGACACCATGAAGCAACCTGCATCAGCCCCGCGTGGCAAACCTGCTGCGAAAGCCAAACGCAAATCGCGTGAAGACCTTAATCAGGAAGCGCGCGATCGCAAACGCGATAAAAAACATAGCGGCCATAAATCTGGCAGCCGCGCCAATCCTGAAACGCAAGCCGCTGGCAAAGGTCAGGGTAAAAAAGCTCAGGATCCACGCCTGGGCAGCAAAAAGCCGATCGCATTAGTTGCTGATGGTAAAACCCAGCCGGCAAAAAAGCCTGAAGCGAAACCAAAGCCAAAAGCAGAAAAAGTTCGCCTGACGCCGCAAGAAGAGCTGGCGAAGCTGGAAAATGACGAACGTCTGGATACGCTGCTGGATCGCCTGGAAAACGGTGAAACCTTGAGTGGCGAAGATCAGGCCTGGTTGGATCAAACCTTAGACCGCATCGATGAGCTGATGGAAACGCTGGGCATCGCGCTGGATGACGAAGCGGAAGATGAGCAGGCTGAAGAAGATATGATGCGCCTGCTAAAAGGTAATTAAGGCAAATTTTGATCGGCATGCGTTTTCGCGCATGCCGCGCTAAACAGGTATTCACCTATGTTTTGGCCTGGATCAATTTTCGCGCTGCTGCTGACATGTTATCTGCTCTGGTTATTGTTTAAACTACGCCGCCTGTCGCGTCTTAAGTCGCGTTTACGTCGGCGTTCAGCCCATCGCTTCGTCCACTCTTCTGCTACGCGACCCTCTCTCAGACGACGTCACCGTAAGGAGTGAGCATGTCATCGCAGCAGATTGATTGGGATCAGCGCCTCATCGAAAAATACAACTACGCTGGCCCACGTTATACCTCTTATCCCACCGCGCTCGAATTCAGTGAGAAATTTGGTGAGGCAGATTTTCAGCAAGCCGTGCAGCGCTATCCCGATCGTCCGTTATCGCTGTATGTGCACATCCCGTTTTGCCATCGGCTTTGTTATTTTTGTGGCTGCAATAAAATCGTGACGCGCCAGCTGCATAAAGCCGATCGCTACCTTGATGTGCTGGAGCTGGAAATTCGTCAACGTGCGCCCTTATTTGCGGGCCGCTGCGTCACTCAATTGCACTGGGGTGGTGGCACGCCGACATTCCTCAACCAGCAGCAGGTGAGCCGGCTGGTGGCGCTGCTACGCGAGCATTTTACGATTGCCGATGACGTCGAAATGTCGATCGAGGTTGATCCACGTGAAATCGAACTGGAGATGATCGATCATCTGCGCGCGGAAGGTTTTAATCGCCTTAGCATGGGCGTGCAGGACTTTAATAAAGCGGTGCAGGAGCGCGTGAATCGCGTGCAGGATGAAGAAACCATCTTCGCTCTGGTGCAGCGTGCGCGTGAGCAAGGCTTCCGTTCGGTTAGCCTTGATCTGATTTATGGCTTACCGCTGCAAACGCCGGAAAGCTTCGCCTTTACCTTACAGCGCGTTACTGCACTCAATCCCGATCGCCTCAGCGTCTTCAATTATGCGCACATGCCTTCACTGTTCGCTGCGCAGCGTAAAATTAAAGATGAGGAGCTGCCAGGTGCAGCACAGAAACTGCAGATCCTGCAGGAAACCATCGCCACCTTAACCGGCGAAGGCTATCAGTTTATCGGTATGGATCACTTCGCACGTCCGGATGATGAGCTGGCGGTGGCACAACGCGCTGGCGAACTGCATCGTAATTTTCAGGGTTACACCACACAGGGCGAAACCGATTTGCTCGGTTTGGGCGTGTCGGCCATCAGCATGCTGGGCGACAGCTATGCGCAAAATCACAAAGAGTTGAAAGCCTATTACGCAGATGTCGAGCAGCGCGGCAATGCGCTGTGGCGCGGGCTTACGTTGAGTAACGATGATTGTTTGCGCCGCGATGTGATTAAAGCCTTAATCTGTAATTTCGCACTGGATTTTGCCGCGGTAGAGGCGCAATACCCGGTTGAGTTTGAACACTATTTTGCCGAGGATTTAGCGCTGTTAGCGCCGCTGGTGGCGGATGGATTGGTGGAGCAGCACGGTCGCAGCCTGCACGTTACCGGCGTCGGTCGGTTGCTGATTCGTAACATCTGTATGTGCTTCGATGTGTATATGCGCCAAAAGGTGCGCATGCAGCAATTCTCGCGAGTGATATAAAAAAACGGGGAGCCTATTCGCTCCCCGGTTTCAAAACGCAAAACGTGCGCGTTATTCCATTCCCAGCTCTTTCAACTTACGCGTCAGGGTATTTCGTCCCCAGCCGAGCAAGCGCGCCGCTTCCTGTTTGTGCCCTTGTGTATGACGCAGCGCGGTGGTGAGCAGCGTGCGCTCCATCTCCGGCTGTGCTTCCGACAACAGGTTTTGATGACCGGAACGCAGGGCGCGATCTGCCCACTGCGCCAGCAGCGTAGCCCAGCTGTCCGGCAACGATTGCACCGGATTGTCTGGCGTGCTGGATTCAAACAGTTCAGGCGGCAGATCCTGAATCAACACTTCCTGGCCAGCTGCCATCACCGTCAACCAGCGACAGGTATTTTCCAGCTGGCGCACGTTACCGGACCAATGCAGACGCGTCAGCGCGGTTTCGGTTTCCGGATGCAGAATCTTTGCTTCCACCCCTAACTCACGCGCAGCAACCTGCAGGAAGTAACGCGCCAGGCGCGGAATATCTTCACGTCGTTCACGCAGCGGCGGCAGATGAACGCGGATCACGTTAAGACGATGGAACAAGTCTTCACGGAATTTGCCTTCCTGCACGCGCAGCTCAAGATTCTGGTGAGTTGCCGCGATGATACGCACATCCACTTTCACCGGCGCATAGCCGCCAACGCGATAAAACTGGCCATCGGCCAATACGCGTAATAAGCGGGTTTGCACATCAAGCGGCATATCACCAATTTCATCAAGGAACAGCGTGCCGCCATCGGCCTGCTCAAAACGTCCCTGACGAATCTGGTTGGCACCGGTGAACGCGCCTTTCTCGTGACCAAATAGCTCTGATTCAATCAAATCTTTGGGAATCGCCGCCATGTTCAGCGCGATAAAAGGAGATTTCGCGCGTGGACTGTGGCGATGCAGCGCATGTGCCACCAACTCTTTACCGGTACCGGATTCACCATTGATCAGCACGCTAATTGAGGAGCGTGAAAGACGACCAATGATGCGGAACACATCCTGCATTGCCGGCGCTTCGCCGATAATGTCGGTGGTTGGGCCGCTGACGGGCTGATTACGCGGCTGCTGCTGCTCCTGATAATGGCTAATCGCACGTTCAACCAGTGCGACCGCTTCATCAATATCAAACGGCTTTGGCAGGTAATCAAACGCACCTTGCTGATAAGCGCTGACGGCCGCATCCAGATCGGAGTGCGCGGTCATAATGATCACCGGAAGCATCGGATGGCGCTGCTTAATCTGTTTCAGCAGCGCAAGTCCATCCATGCCAGGCATACGAATGTCTGACAATAATACGTCTGGGGTTTTGCTTGCGAGCGCGTCCAATACCTCGTTAGCGCTGTCAAAGGTTGCACAGCTCAAACCGGCTCCAGTGAGTGCCCTTTCAAGCACCCAGCGGATGGAGCTATCGTCATCGACGATCCAGACTATCCCTCGTTGCATAGAAACCTCACTGGCGAATAGGCAGGTAAACCGAGAATTCGGTGTGACCTGGCCAACTGTTAAATTCTATTTTTCCTGAATGCTGATCGATCAAGCTACGGGCGATGGACAGACCTAAACCGGTGCCGCCTTCGCGTCCGCTAACCATCGGATAGAACAGGGTATCTTGTAGCTGGGCCGGAATGCCTGGGCCGTCATCTTCAATATCAATACGCGCGACTAAGCGGTAACGCGTGCCGTGCAGCGTGAGCTGGAAGGCGGTACGCGTACGAATCACAATGGTGCCGCCTTCATCGCCCAATGCCTGCAGCGCGTTTCGCACCACATTCAACAGCACTTGTTCAATCTGGTCGGGATCGTGCGGCAGTTCCGGCAGGCTTGGGTCGTAATCGCGCACCAGCGAAACGTTATCCGGCAGCTCCATCGACACCAGATTCACCACGCGTTCGGCAACCTGATGAATACTTTGCGTTACGTGCAAGCCCGGCTGTTGCGGGCCAAGCAGACGATCAACCAGATTACGCAGGCGGTCGGCTTGCTCAATGATGATGCGCGTATATTCATGCAGGGAAGGATCGGGTAACGCGCGAGTCAGTAGCTGCGCGGCGCCGCGTAATCCTCCCAGCGGGTTTTTAATCTCATGCGCCAGACCTCGCACTAAATCGCGGGCAGCGACCTGCTGAGCATGCTGAATTTGTTCCTGGCTAAGACGACGTTGATTATCCATCGGCGCCATTTCCAGCAGAATAAAGCCATCCGGTAAGCGCTGTGCCGTGAGCGACATAATGTGCGCGCGGCCATCAACCACCAGAGTGACTTCGCTATCGGTAAAGCCCTGGCCAGCTCCGAGACTCTCGCTCATCACCTCAATATTCAGCGAAAAATAGCCGGTTAATTCCGGTAATGGCGTGCCGAACAATTTACGTGAGCTTTGCGCCAGTAATTGCTGAGCCGCCGGATTGGCGTAATGGATAACTAAATCGTTATCGACCAGCAAAATACTGTTGATCAGGGAGTTGAGAATCTGCCCCGCGTCGGGCAGCGTGCCAGTTGCCATACAGCGTTCCTCTGCACTAATTTAGTGCATTATAGCCATTCAGGACGGAAATCTGTGCTTCGAACCATGAATGCGCGGAGAAAAAAGCCCATCCGGAGATGGGCTAAAGTTTCCACGGCAATTAAAAATCTTTCAGGCTGTTCACGCAGCAAAAAGAGTGCGTGAACAGGGAGCTGAAATTTTTAAATTAAACGCTGTAGTACAGTTCGAACTCAACTGGGTGCGGAGTCATACGCACGCGGTCAACTTCTGGCTTACGCAGTTCGATGTACGCATCGATAGCGTCATCAGTGAACACGCCGCCACGGGTCAGGAACTCGCGGTCTTCGTTCAGTGCGTTCAGCGCTTCTTCCAGAGAACCTGCAACTTTTGGAATCTCAGCTTCTTCTTCCGGTGGCAGGTCATACAGGTTTTTGTCCATCGCATCGCCAGGGTGGATCTTGTTGATAACACCATCAAGACCGGCCATCAGCAGCGCGGTGAATGCCAGGTATGGGTTAGCCGCTGGATCCGGGAAGCGTGCTTCGATACGACGTGCTTTCGGGCTGGCAACCACTGGGATACGGATAGAAGCAGAACGGTTACGGGCAGAGTAAGCCAGCATAACTGGCGCTTCGTAGCCTGGGACCAGACGCTTGTAAGAGTTGGTGGTTGGGTTCGCCAGGGCATTGATCGCTTTAGCGTGCTTGATGATACCGCCGATGTAGAACAGAGCAGTTTCAGACAGGCCGCCGTACTTGTCGCCAGAGAACAGGTTCACGCCGCCTTTTGACAGAGACATGTGGCAGTGCATACCAGAACCGTTATCGCCGAACATTGGCTTAGGCATAAAGGTTGCCGTTTTGCCGTACGCGTGAGCAACGTTGTGCACCACGTATTTGTAGATCTGAATTTCGTCAGCTTTTTTGGTCATGGTGTTGAAGCGGGTTGCCACTTCGTTCTGACCAGCTGTGGCTACTTCGTGGTGATGTGCTTCAACCACCAGACCCATCTGCTCCATGGTCAGACACATAGCAGAACGGATGTCCTGTGCTGAGTCAACCGGTGGCACTGGGAAGTAACCGCCTTTCAGACCTGGACGGTGACCTTTGTTACCGCCTTCGTACTCTTTACCGGTGTTCCAGGCTGCTTCGATATCGTCGATAGCCACGTGTGAACCTGAAGTAGAAGAACCGAAACGGATGTCATCGAACAGGAAGAACTCTGGCTCTGGTCCAAACAGCACGGTATCCGCGATGCCTGAAGAACGCAGGAACTCTTCTGCACGCTTAGCAATGGAGCGTGGATCACGGTCGTAGCCCTGCAGTGTGCCTGGCTCAAGGATGTCGCAACGGATGATCAGGGTCGAGTCTTCGAAGAACGGATCCATGACTGCAGTGGTTGCATCCGGCATCAGCACCATGTCTGATTCGTTAATGCCTTTCCAGCCACCGATGGAGGAGCCATCGAACATTTTGCCTTCTTCGAAGAAGTCAGCGTTAACCTGGTGAGCAGGGATAGTAACGTGCTGTTCTTTACCTTTGGTATCGGTAAAACGCAGGTCAACAAACTTAACTTCATGCTCGTTCATCATCGAGAGAACGTGTTCAGCGGACATACTCAACTCTCCTGGAAATGGTCATTATCGTCATGGTGAGAGAACTTCGTTGCCGGGAATGTGTCACGACTGCTGACCACTCCTAACCAAAGATCTCGGCAAGCTCTTTCAACCGTTTTATAACTGTCGTTTTCGCTTAAAATATATAAAGCGAATTCTGTGCCAACTTTATGACAATGGCGAAAATGGCGCTACAATGCGCCCTTTCATGAGTCGAAGGCTGCACCAGGATGGATTGCACGCATCGTTATGGTGCGCCACAGGTGAAGTTAAGCACCAATTTGGTGCAAACTACTATCGCAGTGCAGATTAATGCACCGTAAACGGTGCTAAAAACCAGCGCTATAAGAAACTTTCGGCGAAATCTGTGATCATGTTCAGTCTTCCGCTTAATCCGTGTACAATACCGCGTTATTTCTATAATGCCTGAGGCAAAGCTGTGATCGAAAATTTGCGTAACATCGCCATCATCGCGCACGTTGACCATGGTAAGACCACCCTGGTTGACAAGCTGCTCCAACAGTCCGGTACTTTTGATGCCCGTACCGAAGCGACTGAGCGCGTAATGGACTCCAACGATTTGGAGAAAGAGCGTGGGATTACCATCCTCGCAAAAAACACCGCCATCAAATGGAATGACTACCGTATCAACATCGTTGATACCCCAGGACACGCCGACTTCGGTGGTGAAGTGGAGCGCGTCATGTCCATGGTGGATTCGGTGCTGCTGGTTGTAGATGCGATGGATGGCCCTATGCCGCAAACCCGCTTCGTAACCAAGAAAGCATTTGCTCATGGTTTGAAGCCGATTGTGGTTATCAACAAAGTTGACCGTCCGGGCGCGCGTCCTGATTGGGTTGTTGATCAGGTATTTGACCTGTTCGTTAACCTGGATGCGACTGACGAGCAGCTGGACTTCCCGATCATCTTCGCTTCGGCGCTGAACGGTATCGCGGGTCTGGAACACACCGACATGGCTGACGACATGACCCCGCTGTATCAGGCGATCGTTGACCACGTTTCTCCACCTCAGGTTGAAGTTGAAGCGCCACTGCAGATGCAGATCTCGCAGCTGGACTACAACAACTATCTGGGCGTGATCGGCATCGGCCGCATCAAGCGCGGTACCGTGAAGCCGAACCAGCAGGTCACTATCATTGATAGCGAAGGCAAAACCCGTAACGGTAAAGTCGGTAAAGTGCTGGGCCACTTGGGTCTGGAACGTATCGAAAGTACCCTGGCAGAAGCGGGCGACATCATCGCGATCACCGGTCTGGGCGAGCTGAACATCTCTGACACCATCTGCGACACGCAGAATGTGGAAGCGCTGCCAGCCCTGAGCGTTGATGAGCCAACCGTTACCATGTTCTTCAACGTGAACACCTCACCGTTCTGCGGTAAAGAAGGTAAGTTCGTGACCTCGCGCCAGATTCTGGAGCGTTTGAACAAAGAGCTGGTACACAACGTGGCACTGCGCGTTGAAGAAACCGAAGATTCGGATGCGTTCCGCGTTTCCGGTCGTGGTGAGCTGCACTTGTCGGTTCTGATCGAAAACATGCGTCGTGAAGGTTTCGAGCTGGCGGTATCCCGTCCGAAAGTTATCTTCCGCGAGCACGAAGGCCGTAAGCAGGAGCCATTCGAAAACGTGACCCTCGACATCGAAGAAACCCATCAGGGTTCTGTGATGCAAGCGATGGGTGAGCGTAAAGGCGATCTGAAAAACATGGATCCAGATGGTAAAGGCCGTGTACGTCTCGACTACATGATCCCAAGCCGTGGTCTGATCGGCTTCCGTAACGAATTCATGACCATGACTTCAGGTACCGGTCTGCTGTACTCCACCTTCAGCCACTATGACGATGTTCGTCCGGGCGAAGTGGGCCAGCGTCAGAACGGCGTGCTGATCTCGAACGGTCAGGGTAAAGCGGTAGCGTTCGCCCTGTTCGGTCTGCAGGATCGCGGCAAGCTGTTCCTCGGTCACGGTGCGGAAGTGTATGAAGGCCAGATCATTGGTATTCACAGCCGTTCTAACGATCTGACAGTAAACTGTCTGACCGGTAAGAAACTGACCAACATGCGTGCGTCAGGTACTGACGAAGCCACCACTCTGGTTCCACCGCAGAAAATGACGCTGGAACAGGCTATCGAGTTCATCGATGATGACGAACTGGTAGAAGTGACTCCGCTGTCAGTCCGTATTCGTAAACGTCATCTGACCGAGAACGATCGTAAACGTTCTTCTCGCGGCAGCAAAGAGTAAGCGAAACAGTCTGATATTGAGCCCCGCACCCGCGGGGCTTTTTTATGTCTGCAACCCGCTGCAACGCTCGCTTAATGAAGTTTGCCTCCGCTTCCAGATTACTGATTTCCCACCCCTCGTCCCTGTTCAGCTCCCACTTTTGCCGCTAAAGTGAATGATCCAGGGAACGAAAAGGAGAGGCGTCATGCTGTACATCTTTGATTTAGGCAATGTGATTGTTGATATCGATTTCAATCGTGTGCTCGGCGTCTGGAGCGACTTAGGGCGCGTGCCGTTATCCACGCTACAAAGTCGTTTCCGCATGGATGAGGCTTTTGAGAAACACGAACGTGGCGAAATCAGCGATCCAGAATTCGCTGCGCGCATTTGCGACCAGCTGGATATCGCGTTGAGCTATCCGCAATTCACCGCTGGCTGGCAGGCGGTCTTTGTCGGCGTGCGTCCTGAAACGCTGGCAATCATGAACAAGCTGCGTGCCAATGGCGAGCGCGTGGTGATCCTGTCCAATACCAATCAGCTGCACTTCGAGTTCTGGCCAACCCAATATCCCGATGTTCAACAGGCGGCCGATCATCTTTATATGTCGCAGGATATCGGCATGCGTAAGCCGGAAGCGCGCATCTACAACTATGTGCTGCAGCACGAAGGTTATCAGGCCGATCAGGCGGTATTTTTCGATGATAATCAGGCCAATATCGACGCTGCGCGCGCACTCGGCATTGAGAGCGTGCTGGTGGTTGATGAGAAAACTGTGCCGGACTGGTTTGCGGGTCGTCTCTGAGTGCTGAACCATCGACATCTGCGCCACTCGGCGCATGCCTTTTATTTGTGGGTAAAACTGCTGTGGCGACGCGTTGACGATGACAACATGACGACGCAGGCGGGTAATCTCGCCTACGTCTCATTGCTGGCATTGGTGCCGCTGATTGCCGTGGTGTTCGCACTGTTTGCTGCTTTTCCGATGTTCTCGGACATCAGCGTGCAGTTGAAGAACTTCATCTTTACCAACTTCATTCCGGCAACGGGCGACGTGATTCAGCGTTATCTCGATCAGTTTGTCGCCAACGTCAATAAGATGACGGCGGTCGGCATTGTGGGGTTGATCGTCACCGCGCTGCTGCTGATGCATTCGGTGGACAGCGCATTGAACGCCATCTGGCGCAGCGATAAACCGCGTCCAATGGTCTACTCCTTTGCTGTTTACTGGATGATCTTAACGCTGGGCCCGCTGCTGGCCGGCGCAAGCTTAGCGCTCAGCTCCTATCTGCTGTCGCTGCGCTGGGTGAACGTCACGGGCGTCACCAGCCTGATCGATCATCTGCTGCGCATATTCCCGCTGTGCCTCTCGATCCTCGCTTTCTGGCTGCTGTATAGCATTGTGCCGACGCGGCGCGTGCCGACGCGTGATGCACTGATCGGCGCCATCGTTGCCGGGTTGCTGTTCGAGCTGGGTAAAAAAGGCTTTGCGCTCTATGTTACGATGTTCCCTTCGTATCAGTTAATTTACGGCGTTCTGGCGGTCATCCCCATTCTGTTCCTTTGGGTTTACTGGTCGTGGTGTATTGTGTTGTTAGGCGCGGAAATCACCGTCACGCTGGATGACTATCGCCAGCTAAAACAGCAGGAACGCGAAAAAGAACGTGAGGAAACATGATTGCTTTGATTCAGCGCGTCAGCCGCGCCAGTGTCAGCGTTGACGACGCGACAGTGGGCGAAATTGGCGCCGGCTTGCTGGTGTTATTGGGTGTGGAAAAGGGCGATGACGAACAAAAAGCGCAGCGATTAACCGAGCGCGTGCTGGGCTACCGCATCTTTGCGGATGAGAATGACAAAATGAATCTTAATGTGCAGCAGGCAGGTGGCAGCGTGCTGGTGGTGTCGCAATTCACTCTCGCCGCAGATACCAATAAAGGTATGCGTCCCTCTTTTTCTGGCGGCGCAGAACCGGCGGAAGCCGAGCGCCTCTATGAATACTTTAGCGATTGCTGCCGAGCACAGGGCGTGGCCACCGCAAACGGGCGCTTCGCCGCCAATATGCAGGTTTCGTTGGTAAACGATGGTCCGGTGACCTTCTGGTTACAGGTGTGAGGGTTTCAGCCGAGCGGCAAGGACTTAGCCACGCAAGCTTCGAACGAGAGAATCACTTTATGTATCATCTTCGCGTACCGCAAACGGCGGAAGAGCTGGATATGTATTACCAGTTCCGCTGGGAAATGTTACGAAAGCCGCTGCGTCAGCCGCAGGGTTCTGAGCGTGATGCCTGGGATGCGCTGGCGCATCATCAAATGGTGGTGGATGAGCAAGGCAAACCGGTGGCAATCGGCCGTCTGTACATCAATGCCGAGAACGAAGCCGCGATTCGCTTCCTTGCCGTGCATCCTTCGGTGCAGGGGAAAGGTCTTGGCACGCTGGTGGCGATGACGCTGGAATCGGTCGCGCGTCAGGAAGGGGCAAAACGCGTCACTTGTAGCGCGCGTGAAGACGCCGTCGAATTTTTTGCCAAGCTCGGCTACGTCAACCAGGGCGAAATCACCGCGCCGCAAACTACGCCAGTGCGCCACTTCCTGATGATAAAACCGGTCGTGACGCTCGACGATATTCTGCATCGCGCCGACTGGTGCGGACAGCTGCAACAAGCCTGGTACGAGCACATTCCGCTGAGTGAAAAAATGGGCGTGCGCATTCTGCAATATACCGGGCAGAAATTCGTTACCACCATGCCCGAAGCGGGCAACCAGAATCCCCATCACACCCTATTTGCGGGCAGCTTGTTCTCGCTCGCTACGCTCACCGGTTGGGGTTTAATTTGGCTGCTGCTGCGCGAGCGCCATCTCGGTGGCACCATTATTCTGGCGGATGCGCATATTCGCTACAGCAAACCGATCAGCGGCCGTCCGGGCGCGATTGCCGATCTCGGCTCGCTCAGCGGCGATCTTGATCGTCTGGCGCGTGGCCGCAAAGCGCGCGTGCAGATGGAAGTGGAGCTGTTTGGGGATGATGAGCTGGGCGCGGTATTCGAAGGTGTGTATATCGTGCTGCCCGCCGATTCTGACGGAGCATTGGAAGAGGGCGGCTCCGGCGCCCGTATCGATTAGTCCTGCAATTTTTTTACATACTATAGCGGCGCAATTTATTGCGCATCGCTTTTTAAAGTCAAAAGAGCGCAATGAATCGCGCCGCTACAGAATTATTGCACTTGCCCGCCCCGCATCGTTTGCTGTACAGCTTGGGCATCGGTGGTTACCGACAACGTGCCATCCACGCTGGGGCGCAGCGGCGCGCTGGCGTTCAGAGAACCTTTCAGCTGCAGCTGTAAATTACTGTTACCGCTAAACTGCAGCGTTGGCCAACCCCAATTGCCCAGCACGTTTGCCGGCACAGCCTGGCCTTTCAGATTCAGCGTCAACGGACGTTGCGCATCCTGCCCAACCGTTGCTGATCCTTCCAGTAAACCGCTGCCGTTAAAGGCGCTCAATTCCGTTACCTGAATCTGTTGATCGTTGGCATTCAGCGCAATGGACGGATGACGCAGATCGGTACGATTGAAGGTGGCTTCGGCCGCGTTGAAGCTGGCTTTACCGGACCAGATTCCCCACTGATGTTGACGCGCCAGTAGCAGATTATTCGCGCTGCCATCCAGTGACGTCATCTGGAACGGGAACGCCGGATTGATATCAATAATCAGGTTACGGTTGGCAGTAGCGCGGGTTATTAGCACGCTATCCAGCCAGTCCGGTAAGGTTTGCTGCCAGCGTTCACGCCAGTTTTGCGGCAAAGTATATTCCAGCCCGGCGATCGCCAGTTCATCCAGCGTCAGACGTTTGTCGCTGCGCGTCCAGTTGCCACTGGCGCGCACCACGCCATTCACCCAGCGCGAACTGAACTGCGTCAGCGCGATGCCCTGCGCCGAGAATTCGGCATTGACGATAGGATCGTTGAGCTCAAAGCCACCGTTAATAAAATTCCCGGCATTCATGGAGAGAGAACCGCCATCGCTTTCCCAATCATCGCCGCGCAGGGTGACATTTTTCAGGGTTAAATCGAGATCGGTCACCGCCCAGTCAGGTCCTTGCAGGCGTGCATCGGTCATATCCAGACGGTTGATGCTCACAGAAGGCACAGCGCGCAGCGGATTGAGGAAGTCGCTCAGGCTTTGATGGGTTTGCAGGCGGATATCGTTGAGGCGCAGTTGGTCGATCTTCCAGTTACCCAGCGCATCGCGCTCGGCGTTGCCGGTCATCGAACCGCGCGCCAGATCGGCGCCGATATTGCTCAGCACCAGACGACGTTGCTTGATACTGCCCTGCAGCAGCACGTTGTTACCCGGTACGCCATCCAGCGTCAGGGTGCCAGCGCTAATCTGGAACTGCGCATCGCTGCCCAGCACGTCGTTAGGCAGCGGTTTCCACGGCAGAAGACCACCATTCACGCGCTGAGCGGTCATCGGCAATGTGCTGTGCGGATTCTCAATACGCACATTATTCAGCTGCAGGCGATTGGCCTGAATCGGCAGCGTGGTATCGGGCGCTTGATTGGCGAGATTGATTTCACTGTCGCGCACTTCGATGCTGTTGAAGTGCAGTGGATCGCTGAACTGAACCAGCGCAAGGCCAAGATCAACGCGTTTCGCCACCAACACGGCGGGCTGACCATCATGACCAAAGCTGAAGTCATCGAGAATGATATGCGAAGGGGAGGAGAAGTCGTGCTCAATCTTGCTGAGAGAGAGATGCCAGGCGGTTTTATCGCTTACCCAGCGGCTAAACCAACCTGCGCCCCATTGTGTTTGTAGCAACACATACAGCACTACCAGCGCCAGCAGAATTAGCAGCAGTAAGGTAAGGAAAAACTTGCCTAAAAATTTCATCGCACTCATCCATCCCGATATTTATCCGGTGAGTGGTTGTTATGCCTGAATTACCGTTACAGCTCAACAGCCTGGATGTAAATGCGGATAAATATCAGGCAGGCCGAAGCCTGCCTGCAGGATTACTTTTCTTGCGGGAAGATCAGGTTCAGCACGATGGCGGTAATACCACCGGCCGCAATGCCAGATGAAAGCAGGGTTTTCAGCCAGTTCGGGGCAAATTGCAGAATCAGCGGCTGCTGAGAAACGCCCAAACCTACCGCCAGCGACAGCGCGATAATCATGATGGCACGACGATTCAGCGGTTCACGCGAAACGATGCGCACGCCTGATGCGGCGATGGTACCAAACATCACAATGGTGGCACCGCCAAGCACCGGTTCTGGAATATGCTGCACAAAACCACTCACGGCTGGGAACAGGCCAAGCACGATCAGCATCAGCGCCACGACAAAGCCTACATAGCGGCTGGCAACGCCGGTAAGCTGAATCACGCCGTTGTTCTGGCCAAAACAGGAATTCGGGAAGGTGTTGAACAGCGCTGAGACAAAGGAGTTAAGACCGTTGGCCAACACGCCGCCTTTCAGACGCTTCATATACAGCGGGCCACTTACCGGCTGCTCGGAAACATCAGAAGTCGCGGTGATGTCGCCGATGGTTTCCAGCGAGGTCACCATAAACACCAACATCAGCGGGATCAGCAGATTCCAGTCAAAGCCCAGGCCGTAGTAGAGCGGCGATGGCACGGCAATCAGCGGTTGATCGGCTGGCGTGCTGGTGGCGGGCAGCATATCCAGCGCCCAGGCCAGCGCATAACCTACCGCCATCGCGATCACCAGCGAAGCCACGCGCAGATAAGCATTACGCTGACGATTAAGCAGGATAATCACCACCAATACCGAAGCCGCCAGCAACAAGTTTTTCGGAGCGCCAAACGTGTGATCGCTCATCGCCGCAAAGCCGCCGCCGATGGAGGTCAAACCGACCTGAATCAGCGACAGGCCAATAATCATCACCACAATGCCGGAAACCAGCGGCGTAATGATGCGGCGCGCCAGGTGCAACACGCGTGATAGCACCATTTCGGTACAAGACGCCACCATCAGCGTGCCAAACAGCGCCGCCATCATGGTCGGCACATCAACGCCACCATTTTTCAGCGCCATGCCGCCCATGATCAGCGGCGTCACGAAGTTAAAGCTGGTGCCCTGAATCGACAACAGGCCAGAGCCCACGGGTCCCCAGGTTTTGATTTGCAGAATGGATGCCACGCCCGAGGCAAACAGCGACATGCTGATGATGTGTTGCGTGTCCTGTGCCGGTAAACCCAGCGCCTGGCAAATCAGCAGCGCAGGCGTAATCACCGCGACAAACATCGCCAGCAAATGCTGACATGCAGCAAACAAGGTTTGCGGTAACGGTGGACGGTCTTCGAGGCGGTAAATCAGTTCACTTTTCGGGCTTGCAGCGCTGGCAGGCTGGCGAGTTTCAGCGGTGTTGACGGACATGGTGGACGTTCTCAATTACAACAAAGGGGCGATTTTAAACGGTTGCGTTGTGAAAGCAATCGTTTGCAATGCCCCTTTTTACTTCCGTTGATCTAAAGCGTAAACACCGTACGGCAACGGCTGTCATCTTCCTGCCACGCCAGCGCGACGTCACTCAGCGAGCGCATCTGGAAGGCGATCGAAAAATCGCTCTCGGCGGCGGCCGTCAGCATTTCGTCGATGCAGGCGATCAACTCATTATCCGACACGCTACCGAGGCCGCTGCCCATTAATGTCAGCCCGGACGAGCGCAGCAGTTTGCTGTGCAGGGTAATTTCCTGTCCGCTTAAGGAACCGATTTGCACAAAGCGTACCGTTTTCTCTCCGCCCGCTACGGCGGCGTGCATGATATCGAGTGCGCTCTGGCCCCACAGATAATCGAGTACCACATCAACACCTTCTTTCATCAACGTCGGTAACGCGTCCGGCAATTCATCCAGCGTGAAAGTGAGGTCGGCGCCCTGCGCGCGCAGTTGATCCAGCGCGGCGCGATTACGACCGGTGGCGATAATTTTGCCTGCACCCAGATGCTGTGCGATACGCACCGCTAAACCGCCCGACGTGCCGGTTGCGCCATTGATCAATACGGTTTCACCGGCACGCAGCTGGGCGCGTCGGGTTAATGCCGCCCAGGATGACATGCCCGGATTCGCCAGCGCAGCGGCCAGCACCGGATCCAATTTTGTCGGCAACGAAACGATGCTGTCGGCGGGCACTAAGGTTCTCTCCGCCATGCTGCCCCAAGGTGCATTAAAGGCAAGGAAGTAAACCGGATCGCCATTACTCAGCGTGCCGGTACCATCGATGCCGGTAATAAAGGGATAGTGCGCGGCCGCGCTGTAATGCGTTCCGGCGGCGCGTGCTTTTGCCAGCTGGCTGACGGCGGCGGCTTTCACTGTTACCACCACATGGCTTTCATCAGCCTGCGGTTCAGGAAAATCACCGTAAACGGGCAGTTCACCTGCCGCGGAAACTATCGCTGCTTTCATGCTTTCACCTTCAGTTAAGTAGAAACTATGTGTAATATGCACACATTAGGCTTGCCTCAGGATAACGTCAATGAAAAGTGTGCAAAATACACATAATAGTGCTGCATTTGATGATCTGCACAATGCGCTGCTGATGATTGTAGGAACTTTCAATCGTCCACAACGTGATGAATTATTGATAAAAGAGTCAAATATTCAGCTCGATCGTGCGCTGTTTCCGCTACTGATTCAAATCGGTCGCTTCGGGCCAATTGGCGTGGTGGAGCTGGCGGAGCGGGCCGGACGCGATTACACCACCGTCAGTCGTCAGGTGGCGAAGCTGGAGGAGTTAGGGCTGGCGCAGCGCCAGAAAAATGCCAAAGACAAACGGGTGAATGAAGCGGTGATCACTGCGGCAGGTAAAGCGATGACTGACAAAATCGATGCGGCGCGCGCGCAAATTTATCAGAACCTGTTTGCCAGCTGGCCGGATGAAGAGCGCGCCGAGCTGGCGCGTCTGCTGCAGAAATTTGTCGGGGATTTTATTGCCATCGATAAAAGCAAGACGGCGGATTAAGCGTTACTGTAGCGCTCGGTTTCCGGCAGCCAGCGCTCAATCAGTGCCTGCGCCTGCTCTGGATAGTGCTGGTGGATATGACGCGCCACGCGCTGAACTTCGGGAATCATGCCCTGATCGCGCAGCAAATCCGCTACTTTAAACTCGGCGTTGCCGGTTTGACGTGTGCCGAGCATTTCACCCGGACCGCGAATCTCCAGATCGTGCTGGGCAATCACGAAGCCGTCGTTGCTATCGCGCAGAACCTGCAACCGCTTCTGCGCGGTTTTGCTGAGCGGCGCTTTGTACAACAACACGCAGTGTGAAGCGACAGCACCACGGCCTACGCGGCCGCGCAGCTGATGTAACTGAGCCAAACCGAGACGTTCCGGGTTTTCGATAATCATCAGGCTGGCATTCGGCACATCCACGCCCACTTCGATCACCGTGGTGGCGATCAGCAGCTGGATTTCATTGGCCTTAAACGCCGCCATCACCGCCTGCTTTTCGGCAGGCTTCATGCGGCCGTGTACCAGGCCAACCTGCAAATCGGGCAGCGCCACTTTCAGCTCTTCCCAGGTTGCTTCTGCCGCCTGCGCTTCCAGCACTTCCGACTCTTCAATCAGCGTACACACCCAATAAGCCTGACGTCCTTCGTGACAGGCGCTTTGCACGCGCGTGATGATCTCACTGCGGCGGCTATCGGGAATCGCCACCGTGGTCACCGGCGTACGACCTGGCGGTAATTCGTCGATGGTGGAGGTATCGAGATCGGCGTAAGCCGTCATCGCCAGCGTGCGCGGAATCGGCGTAGCGGTCATGATCAGCTGATGCGGATGGAAACCTTGTTCCTCGCCTTTTTCCCACAGCGCTAAGCGCTGGTGCACGCCAAAGCGATGCTGCTCATCAATGATCACCAGCGCCATGCCGTTGAATTTCACCTGTTCCTGGAACAGCGCGTGGGTGCCGACCACCATCGCGACCTGACCGCTGGCAATGGCTTCCTGCTGCGCTTCGCGCGCTTTGCCTTTCTGCTTGCCCGCCAGCCAGCCCACTTCAATTCCCAGCGGTGCAAACCACTGGCGGAAGTTGTTGGCATGCTGCTCGGCCAGCAGCTCGGTCGGTGCCATCAGCGCTACCTGTTTGCCGTGTGCGATGACGTTCAGTGCCGCCAGTGCGGCCACCAGCGTTTTACCGGAGCCGACATCGCCCTGCACCAAACGCATCATCGGAAAATCGTTGGCCAAATCTTTTTCGATTTCTGCCACCACACGCTGTTGCGCACCGGTTGGCGAGAAGGGCAGCGCCGCCAGAAGCTGATCAACCAGCTCGTGGCGCGCCGTCATCGGCAATGCATGATGGCGCTGTGCACCGGCACGCACTGCTAGCATGCTGAGGTTATGCGCCAGTAGCTCTTCCAGAATTAAGCGTTTCTGTGCCGGATGGCGGCCAGTCTCCAGCTCACTTAAACGCAGATCCGGCGGTGGACGATGCAGCGTGCGTAGTGCATCCGGCAGGCTAATCAGCCCGCCGCTCAGCTCGGATGGTAGCAGCTCGGCAATTGGGCAGCTCTCCAGCAACGTCAACGCCTGATCGGTGAGATTGCGCAGTGTCGCCTGGCGAATGCCTTCGGTAGTGGGATAAACCGGCGTCAGGGTTTCCTGCAGCTCAACGCCGCCTTGTTCGCCCTGCACGCGAAACTCGGGATGAATGATTTCAGCACCGCGCTGACCGCGCTTAATCTCGCCGTAGGCGGTAACGCGACGGCCCGGCGCCAGGCTGTTTTTCATCCCGGCATTGAAATTGAAGAAACGCATGGTCAGCATGCCGCTGCCATCGCTGATCTGGCACACCAACATGCGGCGGCGACCGAAAGTGATTTCGCTGCTCAGCACTTCACCTTCCACCGTGGCATAAACGCCGGGCAGCAGGTCATTGATTTTATACAGTTGGGTGCGATCTTCGTAACGCAGTGGCAGATGCAGCAGTAGATCCTGAATGGTGAACAGGCCAAGTTTGGCCAGCTTGCCCGCCTGACTGGCGCCGACGCCGGTCAGGGTACTGAGCGGGATGGCATCCAGCAGACGGCCTTTCATTTTCTACCTGTTGATTGCATGGTGGCCCACCACTCGGCGTCGGCTTCTACTTCGCCCTGACCATTGATGTGCGGATACGGCAGGCCTTTCTGCTTAGCGACGCGTGCCAGCACCGGATAACCGCCTTCGAATAGCAAACGCTGCTGCTCATCTTCATCTAGCAGGCTGTAGGTGCGCTGATACATACCGGCATTCTGTCGCTGACGTTGCGCTTCATACAAAATCAGCGCGGAAGCCACCGAGACATTGAGCGACTGCACCATGCCCACCATCGGCACAACGATGTCCTGATCGGCCAGCGCCAGCGCTTCAGCGGTAATACCGGTTTTTTCCTGACCCATCAGAATGCAGGTCGGTTTGGTGTAATCGATGTCGCGAAAATCTACCGCTTTGGCGGACAGATTGGTCGCCAGCACCTGCATGCCTTCATCCTTCAGATGACGCACTGCATCTGCAATATGCTGATGCGTTTTAACCTTCACCCAACTGTTGCTGCCGGCCGAAGCGGAAACCATGGTGCGCATACGCACGCTTGGCCAGACGGCGTGCACTTCATGAATGCCCACCGCATCGGCGGTACGGATCACTGCCGAGACGTTATGCGGTTTATGCACCTGTTCCATGCAAACGGTGAGATCGTGCTGGCGCAGGGCCAGCATCTCCTGAATTCGGGCAAAACGTTGAGCGTTCATGGGCTAATTACGGTTGCGGTGAACTTTGATCACGTCCGGCATTACGCGGATTTTGCGCATAATATTCGCCAGATGGACGCGATCGTTCGCGGTGAGGCGGATAAAGGCGCTATACACGCGACCATCACGCTCTTCGGTATTCAGGCTCTGAATATTGGAACTGGCGGTGTTGATTGCCGCGGTCAGATTTGCCAGTGCGCCCTGATGATTGAACATGTCGACTTTAATCTCTGCGACAAATTCCTGGTCGGTCACTTTATCCCACTCAACCGGCATGAACTTTTCAGGCTCTTTTTGGTAGCCACGGATGTTGCGGCAGGATTCGTGATGCACCACCAAACCTTTTCCGGGACTAACGTGCGCCACAATCGGGTCACCAGGAATTGGACGGCAGCATTTGGCAAAGGTAATCAGCACGCCATCCGCGCCTTTGATCGGCAGCTTTTTGCGTTTGCTGTTGCTCTGCGGCTCTTCACTGCCTGACTGCAGCAAGTTCTTTGCCACCACCACGCTCATGGCGTTGCCCAGGCCGATTTCTGCCAGCAAATCATCGATGGCGGTCAGCTTCATGCGCTCAAGTTCGTGCTGAATGTTCTCAACCGGAATCTCTGCCAGCTTCTTGCTGCCGCCGAGCGCGTGGCTCAACAGACGACGACCCAGGTTGACGGAGTCTTCACGTTTGAGGTTTTTCAGCAGCTGACGGATTTTGGCGCGCGCTTTCGAGCTGACGACAAAATTGAGCCAGGCAGCGTTCGGGCGAGCACCCGGCGCGGTGATGATTTCAATGGTTTGACCGCTGGTCAGCGATTGTGACAGCGGGTAAGGCTGGCGATCGACGCGTGCGCCGACGCAGGCATGACCGATATCGGTATGCACCGCATAGGCGAAATCGACCGGCGTGGCGCCAGCCGGCAATTCGACAATGCGGCCTTCCGGCGTGAACACATAGATCTCATCCGGGAAGAGATCGGATTTCACGCTTTCGATAAATTCAAATGAGCTACCGGCGCTTTGTTGCAGCTCCAGCAGGCTTTGTAGCCAGCGTTGAGCACGAATCTGCGCGGTGGTGCCGCTGACTTCGCCGCTCTCCTTATACGCCCAGTGTGCTGCCACACCCATTTCTGCCATTTGATCCATATCTTCAGTACGGATCTGCACTTCAACCGGCACGCCGTGCGGGCCGATCATTGAAGTATGCAGCGATTGATAGCCGTTGGCCTTGGGAATGGCGATGTAATCTTTTACGCGTCCGGGACGCGGTTTGTACAAGCTATGCATCTGTCCGAGCACGCGATAGCAGGTATCCAGATCTTTCACGATGACGCGGAAAGCGTAGATATCCATGATCGAGTGAAAACGCTGCTCTTTCAGGTGCATTTTGCGGTAGATCGAGTAGAGATGTTTTTCGCGTCCACTTACGCGGCAGGGAATACCTGCTTCCTGTAAGCGACCGTCGATTTCAGCAAGGATCTTCTGAATCATCTCTTTACGGTTACCGCGCGCCGCTTTCACCACCTCTTTAATCACGCGGAAACGGTTCGGGTAGAGCGCTTCAAAGCCGAGCTCTTCCAGTTCTGTTTTCAGGTGATGAATACCAAGGCGGTGCGCCAGAGGACTGTAAATCTCCAGCGTTTCCAGCGCGATACGGCGTTTTTTATCCGGACGTAACGCGCCGAGCGTGCGCATGTTGTGCGTGCGGTCAGCCAGTTTGATCAAGATGACGCGGATATCCTGCACCATCGCCATGATCATTTTGCGGAAGTTTTCAGCCTGCGCTTCTTTCTTGTCGCGGAACTTCAGCTTATCGAGCTTGGATACACCTTCCACCAGTTCGGCAACGCTTTTACCAAACAGCTGTTCCATATCCTGGTAAGTGGCGGGCGTATCTTCAATCACGTCATGCAGCAGCGCCGCCATTAGCGTTTCATGGTCGAGTTTCATCTCGGCCAGAATGCAGGCGACAGCAACAGGATGGGTGATATAAGGCTCGCCGCTGGAGCGTGTTTGACCCTCGTGGGCATCACGCGCGACTAGATAAGCTTGCTTGAGGCGCTTAATTTGCTCCTCAGGCAAGTATTTTTCAATCAGTTGATTGAGGCTTTCAAACAGATACAAGGGCGACCTGCGAAGTGCTGTTAACGACGACCTTCAGCGATAGCGGTAACGGCTTGTAACTCAGCGGCTTCCTGCTCATGCTGTTCCTGACGATCACGGACATCCAGAATCTGGGTAGTGATCAAACCTTCTTCGATTTCGCGCAGGGCGATAACGGTTGGCTTATCGTTCTCTTCCGGAACCAGCGCATCTTTACCGCCTACCTGCATCTGACGTGCACGACGTGCAGCGACCAACACCAGGTCAAAACGGTTACCAACTTTCTCTACTGCGTCCTGAACGGTTACGCGTGCCATAGGTGTGCTACTCCACAGATGATGAAGAAATGACTGGGCATAATACTGAAAGTGAATTCAGACTGCCAATAGTTTGCTGATTAAAGCATCATGTCGCGATTTTTGGCGACCCATACGCAGACGTTCTGCGCGAATAATGGTTTTCAGATCTGACAGCGCCAGATCGAAATCATCATTAACAATTAAATAGTCATACTCGGCGTAGTGGCTCATTTCCGCCACGGCCTGTTGCATACGACGGGCAATCACCTCTTCGCTGTCCTGACCGCGGCCACGCAGGCGACGATCCAACTCTTCGGTAGAAGGCGGCAGCACAAAGATGCTGCGAGCGGCCGGCATTTTCTGGCGAATTTGCTGCGCACCTTGCCAGTCGATATCCAGGAAGACGTCCACGCCGGTCGCCAGCACCTGCTCAATCGCAGCGCGTGACGTACCGTAATAATTGCCAAACACTTCCGCATGTTCGAGGAAGTCGTCTGTTGCAATCATGGTCTCGAACTCGGACTTAGAGACGAAAAAGTAGTGCTCACCATGAGCTTCACCGGGACGCACGCCACGGGTGGTATGAGAAATAGACACCTGCGTATCGTACAGCGGTTGTGTCTTTAACAGCGCCTGAATCAGGCTGGATTTACCCGCGCCGCTGGGGGCGGAAACTATATAAAGCGTGCCTTGAGCCATGGTTATCTTGAATTGAGTAAAGAGCGGAGTCGATTTCCTGCACAGTATACACGGCTTGGGGTGGTCACGCAGCGTTTGCCGCTTGGCTGAGGCAATTCTTTTTTCTGTGAAGCCGCGCCAGAGGCTGATGTAGCAGACTGCAACAGCAATTTAATCTCTGGAATCTGCATCCAGCGCGCAATCTTCATGGCTGGTAAAGGCCTGCGCTGCGCGCTCCAATAGCGAAAAAGGAGAGCGAAGATGAAAGGATGCCTGAGTCTATTGTGTTGCTTATTCAGTATGGGTTGCTGGGCCGAAGCGCTCTGCCCGAATTGGTCTCCGGTGCGCGCGGGACAGGAAATCACACAGCTGCAAACCCAGCTACGACAGTGGGATGACGCGTATTACCGGCAGGGCACTAATCTGGTGACCGATGCCGATTACGACAGCCTGCAACAGCGATTACAGCAGTGGCAGCGCTGTTTCACTCCGGCGCACGCCACCTACGATGCACAACTCACCACCGATGGCAGTACGCATCATCCGGTGGCGCATACCGGCGTGCGCAAACTGCGCGATAAGCTGGCAGTGGCGTACTGGATGCAGGACAAATCTGCGCTATGGCTGCAGCCGAAAGTCGATGGCGTCGCCGTTACTTTGGTATATCGACAGGGTAAGTTGGCCTCATTGATCAGTCGCGGTGATGGTTTACGTGGCGAAGAGTGGCTGGCCAAATCCGCACATATTCCCTCCATCCCGCAGCAGCTGGATACCTTGCGCGAGGAAGTGGTGCTGCAAGGTGAGCTGTTTCTGCAAATGACCGATCATCAACAGGCGCGTGACGGCGGCAAGAACGCGCGCGCGCAGGTGACGGGAGCGATGATGCGCCACGACAACAGCCCGCTACTTGAGCAGCTTGGTGTATTTATCTGGGCGTGGCCGGATGGACCCAATTCGATGCCCGATCGTCTGGCGCAGCTCACACAATGGGGATTTGGGCTGGCGCAGAGCTGGAGCCGTCAGGTGAGTAATGAAGAAGAGGTCGCGTTATGGCGCGATCGCTGGTTCCGCGAATCGCTGCCGTTTGTCACCGATGGCGTGGTAATTCATCAATCACCCGTCAGCGCAGGGCGCGATTGGCAGCCCGGCCAGGGCAGTTGGTCAGCGGCATGGAAGTATCAACCAGCAGAAGTCAGCAGCGAAGTGCTGTCAGTGGATTTCAATGTGGGCCGCACGGGCAAGATCGCCGTGGTGCTAAATCTGATACCGGTGCAACTGGAGGACAAAACGGTACGCCGGGTAAACATTGGTTCCCTGCGACGCTGGCGGGAACTGGATGTGATCGCGGGTGATGAGGTGACGCTCACGCTGGCGGGATTAGGCATTCCGCGACTGGAGCGCGTGATTTGGCGTGTGGCGCAGCGCGATTATCCAGCGTCGCCACAGGAGGGCGAATTCCACGGCTTAACCTGTCTGCACTTTAGCGCCGACTGCCGGGCGCAGTTTTTATCTCGCCTTAGCTGGCTCAGCCAGAAGTCGGTACTCGATATTGCGGGCGTTCAGCGCAGCAGCTGGCAGCGCCTGCTGGATAGCGGCACTATCAGCCATCTCTTTTCCTGGCTGACACTGACGCCGGATCAGATTGCGCAGGCTAATGGCATCACGCCGGCTCGCGCGCAACTTATCTGGCACCGCTTTAACCTGACGCGTCAGCAGCCGCTGCGACGCTGGGTGAGTGCGCTTGGCTTGCCGTTGCCGCGTGCAGCGTTACAGGCTTTACCGGATGCGCAGTGGTCGCAGTTGCTGGCGCGAACGGCGGAAAGCTGGCAGCAACTGCCCGGTATCGGCAGCTTGTTAGCACAACGGATTGTGATGATGCTGCAGGATGCGCACCTGCAGCAGTTGATTCACTTTCTGCAGCAGCAGGAGATTCCTGCAACTGATTCAATGTTCAGGATGGGGATAGTTGAAGATCGGCAAACCGAGGCGGAAACGCAGCGCCAGCAAGCGGGCGAAGAAGCCGAACAGTAGCGTGATGATCACCACCGCTTCATGCGCCAGCGGCGTTTTCAGCAACAGGATATACATCCAGCCCGAGGCGAAAGCGATACCGGCATACAGCTCTTTCTGGAACACCAGCGGAATACGGTTGCAGAACATATCGCGCAGCACTCCGCCGAATACGCCAGTGATCACGGCGGCGATGGCTGCAATGATGGAGGCGTGCCCGCTATCCAGTGCAACCTGGGCGCCAATAATGGAGAACACCACTAAACCCAGCGCATCCAGCACCAGAAACACTTTGCGCAGGTGCGTCATTAGCGGTGCAACAAAGGTGGTCACAACCGCAGCCGCAGCCACGATCATGATGTACTCCGGGTTTTTAACCCAACTGAGCGGATAGTGGCCCAGCAAAATGTCACGCACCGAACCGCCGCCAATGGCGGTGACCGAGGCGATGATGATCACGCCAAACAGGTCCATTTTACGACGTCCTGCCGCCAGCGCGCCGGTCATGGCTTCGGCTGTAATACCAATAATATAGAGAACGGTTAACAACATAGAGCACTCCAGTAAATTGGCGGCAAGGCTAAAGATTTCTCAGAGTGTAGACCACTGAGATTTTCTAAATAAAGCGTTATCGGATTAGGCTTTTTGATGGCGTGCATGCTAACAGGCTTAGCAGGCGGGATAAATCTGAAGTTATTGACCTTTTCGCATAAGTATAAATGATGCGAAGAGGGGCAGATCTTCTCTTCTTAAGTTCTAGCCAGTTTGTGTCGTACGTGATTACTGGCAATTGAAGCAGGATTTCCGCTCTCAGGCATCACGCGTAGCAACTATTGGACAGGCATGAAAACTCGTAACGAAGACATTCTCTTTTTCTCCTCTGACAAACTGGCGGCGCTGGGGCTTGAGAGTCTTTTGTCCTCGTTACCTGTTGCGTTTCAGCTGCATGAGCTATGGTCTCTCAGCACGGTCATGGCGAAGTGCGAAAAGATGAAACCGCGTTTGCTGGTGTGTATCTTTCATGAAAATATGCCGCTAACCGGCACCTTAAAAGTGCTTTACGCCTTACAGCAGCAGTTTCCCACGATGCAAATCGTGGTGCTGACGCGGCGTTTGTTACCGCTGATGCATGCGCTCAGTCGTTACCTGCCTTCGCTGACGGTGTTGGACTTAAAATCCTCTCGTCAGATACTTTCCAGCCGTCTTCTCACCAGCATCAACACTAATGCCCAAATTCAGTTAGTTGAAGGCGCGGATATTCTTTTGCCAGACAGGCAATTAAGGGTATTACTGATGATGGCGTGGGGTTACAGCATAGAGCACATCGGCATTCGCTTAGGCATCAGTCACAAAACAGTGAATGCACACAAACTCAATGCACTGGCGCGACTGCAGGTCAAAAGCAAGAATGATATGGCCGATCTCTACATGGTGATTGATGAGTTACGCATGATAGTGAGTTGGCTGCGCTTGCAGCGTAACGGCAAGTTAAGTGAACTCAGTTTTCAGTCACTGGAAGAGTTACTGGAAGCCTAAAAAGAAAAAAGCGTGCTGGCGACCAGCACGCGAACGCATCTTTTCAGATGCCCAGAGCCCACCATACAGACTTGTTTTTATTATCCGTTTCTTGCTCGCACGTTAGCGAAACTTTTCAGGCTAAAGCGGTATTCTGGCTGGAACCAGGAGCGACCGTAGTAGCAGTAGATCAGCATTCTGATGGATACCATGGCGAGGTAGCCCCAGATGGCGCACAGCACTGAAGGTGTCAGCCACACGGTAAACAGTGTGACGCTTAACCCCACCAGTACAGAAGATGTTTCCGCGAAAGCGATGCGTGAAAATTGGTTTTCCCGCTGTAATATGGCGCGATAATGTTGTCCCTGCGGAATAATAATGAAGATGACCGAAATCATTTCCAGCATTATTGCCATTTCGGGTTGATTCATTATTCGGCTAGAAATATCGCTACCAATAAACAGCGCAGCAAAAATAGCGAGTCCGCTTAATACATTCCCCCAATACAGTATTGAGAGATCGCTATTGTTCAGGTTTTTAGTTCTGATAATGGCATTGCCAAATCCGCGATCGGCCAGTGTGTCAATAATCAATAACATTACAATAGCAATGGCGAGTAAATTTAACTCGTTAGCCTGGAGTATTTGTGCCAGAAGTGAAAGTTGTAAAACACCAATGCCGACGATTTTAATCGATGACAAAATTGACCATTTAGCGTTGGTCAGATTTTTTTCTCTTATCGCCATATTCTGCTCATTATGGTATATGTACCAGTGCAATTAAGGGGTTACTCTGGCCACAGGCCAAAGCACAGCTTACATCAATGCAGCGCATCCTGACGCAGCCCTGATATACCTTTCAGGTTTTGCCACGTAAAAATGCGTTCAATTAAATGATGTTCTGAATTTATTAAGATGACCCTGGCGCTTAATGATGTTGTTGTCTTAATGGTATCTCCTCCTGTGCGGAGGAAATCCGTAAGATCATTATAAAATCCCTTTGAGTTTATATATTCCCCGGCCAGCATCCGGCTGGCAATCTCAACAAATTCTTTTTCTGATAACAAAGGATAGGTTGAGCGATCCATGTTATTTCCCTGCTGTTGTTATTATGGTTACTGCTGTGTGTGAAATGAGTTATACCGTGTTTTAATTAATTTAACACCATCAGAAAACTCCTATAAATAGACCGCAGGAATAAATGGTTTCAGAATTTGCATCAGAATATATAAGGCGAATGATTTACTATTTATTAGTGCTTTTCTTCATTCCATACGGTTGAATGAATCGGCGATAAAGAAATACAGAAAAAACTTTGATAAATCAGAGGCACTCAGCATTTTTCTGCACATCCTCACCAGGAATTTTCCTGTTGAGGATGCTTAAGCCAGACTGGTGATTAGCAGATAAATACGTGAAGGTTTGAGCAAAACAGTTAAACGCTACTGAGCAAAAAAGTAAGCGATTTTTATTGATTGATTCCAGCATGCGTTAAAGAAGCGATCTCTGCATAATCCATTGATTCTAATGAGTTAACAGATGAAGAAGCTGTTCCAGGTCGCGTTTTACCCATGCAACATCCTCGGCAAACTTCTCGTCAGACATGAATGCTTGACGATAAACCACCATCACAACTTCCGCACCTTGCTCATTGGCAATCACCCGCATCGGCATATAAATCTCTTTACCCGTTCCGGTATCAATCCAGTGATCCATCACGCCAAAGGGATTGTGTGGGGTAAAGCGAATCTTTACCGTTCCCTCGGGACCTTTGGCTTTCCAGCTGTTCCCTTCCTGCGTCAGCGTACTGGCGCTGAGTCCGCTCGCCCATTTGGCAAAGCATTCCGGTTTCCAGATGGTTTCATACAAATCTAACCAGTTGCGTGGAACCGTTAGTGTGACGGTCTGAGATGGCAGCATGGGACCTCCTGATGTGATACAGCCATTAAAGCACGCTGATACCGGGCTGCAAACGGCCCGGTCATGGAAGTGTGGGTCAGCAGCGGTTTCCGTGAAAACGCTGTAATCAGATAAACTTGCCGCGTCCCTGAATAGCCTGTTCTTCACCCGTACCATTAGCATGGCGCAGCACGAAGCGATCGGACTGCGCAACCACCGCGCAGCTGTGGTTGGGGAAGATGCGTAGCAGCGCGCCAACGGCGGGTGCCTGTTCAGCATATTGCAGGAAACCATGCTCCTCCGACAGCTTCAACACTTCATAATGATTGCCTTGCTCATCGACGGCGATACCAAATCCGCTGGCATTGGTGCCGTGCGGCCCTTTGTCAGAGCTAAGCATCTTGGAACCGGCATCAATAATGGCGAAGTGCGGATTGACCGCTACCACGCGCGTTACCACGCTCAGCGCCAACGCATCTGGCGTGCAGAGACCTAAACGCCATGCGGTGAGATCGAGCAGCGCGTAATTGCCGGGGCGGATTTCATCGCTGCCCTGCGTGACGGGTGCCGCCAATGCCGTTGGCGTTGAACCGACTGAAATCGGGCAGTGCGCAAAACCAGCGGCAATCAGGCGCTGCTGCAGATCACGCATCAATGTGATTTCCTGCAGAGCAACGTCGGCAATCGCTGCGGCATTGCCTGCGCCATAAGCGTGACCGGCATGAGAAACCAGCCCGGCAAACGTGAGGCCCGCACCCAGTATCTGCTGCGCCAGCGTAACGGCGGCATCGCCGTGCGGATCAACACCGATGCGATGTAATCCCACATCCACTTTGATGGCTAACGCCAGCTGGCAATCGAGCTGGCGCTGATGTGCAGCCGCTATTGCCGCCACGCCATTCGTGCAATCCGCAATGCAGGTAATGCGCGCCTGATGTTGTGCGGCCACCGCCAAAAATTCTTTCAGCGTTTCGGCATGCACTACGGGGTAAGCCAGTAGCAGATCGCGTTCGCCACCGAGAATAAAAGCGATGCCTTCACTCGGTTTAGATACGGTAATGCCGCGCGCGCCGAGCATGCGCTGCTGCTCAGCAATCCAGACACTTTTATGGGTTTTGATATGAGGACGTAGCGTGACGCCAGCGGCATCGGCTTTTTGCTGCATCTGTTGCAGGTTGCGTTGCAGGCGCGCTGCATCAATTTCGAGGTAAGGTGTGAGTCGATCGGCAATCAGAGGCCGCAACCAACCAGCCTCAATATTCTGTTCCATCATAATAGTCCGCAGGTGATTACACAGTGCGGACTATGATTCATCAATGCACGGTAGAATGCCAGCCGACAAAATCGGCACATTCCAGCTCAGGGCCGCTATTGATGGTGACTTTTTAAACTTTAAAGTTGGAGCTCTGGAATTCGCCGCCCAAATCTTCTATCAAAACCACTGCAAGGTTAATCTGCTGCGCCTTCAGCGCCACCAGTTTCTGGTCGGATTCGATCAGCTGATTTTGGATTGTCAGCACATCAAGATAAGGACGCAGGCCCGCTGCGTATTCACGATGCAAATCATCCCACGCGCTGTGAATCAGCTGGTTGGCGCTTTCCTGTTGCGCCAGCTGATCCTGAATCGACTGCAACTGAGTAATGGTGTCGCTGATATTGCCCAGTGAACTAATCAGCAATTTGTTGTACTGCGCTACCGCCAGATCGTAATCGGCGTCGCTCTCTGCTAAATCGGCGCGACGTTTGCCCGCGTCAAAGATCGGCAATGACAAACTCGGTCCCACATTAAAGAAGCGGCTTGGCGCACCAAAGAAGGCATCGCCGAGCAGTGATTTGGTGCCGGCTTCGGCCACCAAATTGATGTTGGGATAGAACTCGGTTTTGCTGGCGGCGATCTGTTTTGATGCCGCTTCAACGCGCCAGCGCGCGGCCACCACATCCGGACGACGACCCAGCAGTTCGGCCGGAATGGCGTTTGGCAGCATGGCGGCGACCGGCACATTCATCTGCGCCGGTTTTAGCTGGTGCCAGTAATCTGGGCCTTTACCTATCAGCGTCGAAAGCTGAATACCGGCATCGGTGACTTGCTGTTGAGCTTGCGTCAATTCGGCTCGCGCGGTTTTCTGCTGCGACAGCGCCTGCTTATATTGGTAATCGGAAGTGAGGCCAGCGCTGACATATTGCTGCTGAATTTTGGCGATACCCGCCGCACGCCCGGCATTCTGCTGCGCCAGTTCGGCATTATTCCAGGCGAGATTAAGGTTGTTCCACGCTCGCGTCACGTTCGCGGCCAGCGTTAACTGACTGGCCTGACGATCCAACTCGCTGGCACGTGCTTGCCCCAATGCGGCTTCAGCGGCATCTTTTTTGCCGCCCCATAAATCGAAGGTGTAGCTCAAGCCAACGTTAGCGGTGCGCAGCGTGCTATAGCTTTTCCCCTCCAGCAGCGGATCATCCACTTTTGCCACACGCGAGCGCGTAATGCCCGCGTTGAGATCGACAACCGGATAGCGTTCGGCATCGGCGGCAATCACTTGTGCATTGGCTTTATCCGCTTGCGCGTTGACTACCTGCAAATCCGGGCTGGATGCCATCGCATCATCAATCATTCGATTGAGTTGAGCATCGTTAAAACCTTGCCACCATGCGCTTTTTGGCCAATTCGCGGCGCTGAAATGCGCGTTTTTCAGGGATTGACTAGCTTGCAGAGCGTTAGCATCAAGCAGCGTGTTTTTGGGGTGTAAGCCTTGTGGATTGGCACAACTGGCCAGCAGCGCAGTGGCAACGGCCAGCGCGAGAAATTTGCAGTGAAAGTGCTGTGTCATGGTTCTGGTCAAAGAGGGGAGAAGGCGACCATTACAAGAGGCGGGGCAGATTTTGACAAACCTGTTTTTCGTTAAGAATGGTTGTCAAATGTGAGCAGAGAAAATGAGCAGCAGGTGAAAACCTGCTGCATCAAGAGATTAGATATAGAGAGACGCTTCACCCGGCGGACGAGTTTTAAAGCGACGATGCAGCCACAGATATTGGTCGGGCGCGCGCAGAATTTCATTCTCAATCACGCGATTCATGTAAGCAGCGGCAGCGGCTTCATCTTCATACGGATAATTTTCCAGTTCAGGCTGAATAATCAGCTGATAACCGCTCTTATCCTGGTTACGAATCAATACGATGGTCAGCATTGCCGGTTTTGCCAGACGAGACAAAACATAGGTGCCGTTGGTGGTTGCCGCTTGTTTCACCGCAAACAGCGGAGCAAACACGCTGCCTTTTGGGCCGTAATCCTGATCCGGTGCGAACCAAACCGCTTCGCCTTTTTTTAGCGCCTGCACCATGCCGCGCAAATCGCGACGATCGATCATCGCTTTATTCGAACGCATGCGACCCTTGGTTTGTGCCCACTCCATCGCCTGATTATTGTGCGGACGATACATCGCCATCATTGGCTGGCATAAACCGGTAATGCGGCCGCCCAGCTCCAGCGACATAAAGTGCACACCGATGACCATCACACCACGCTGGTGGCTTTGTGCGTGCTGCAGGTTTTCCAGACCATGCACTTCGAAGTAACGACGCACGCGTGCATCAGACCAGAACCAGGCAATGCCGGTTTCTGCCAGCGCCATTCCTAGCGATTCGAAGTTGCCGGCGATCATCGCCTCGATTTTCTCTTCCTTAATATTGGGGAAGCACAGCTCGATATTGCGACGGGTGATGCGTTCGCGGCGCTTCAGGAAGTGACGCGACAATTTGCCAGCGCCAGCACCAAGCCGGATCAGAATGGGGTAAGGAAGTTGCACCAGCAGCCACAGCACACCTAGCCCAAACCAGGTAAACCAATAACGGGGATGCAGAAGTTTGGAACGGAACTGCCTGGATTTCGTCATAACGCCTTCATGTCGGGGAAAAAATGTATCGCACGAAGAAAAAGGGTCCCTGAGTTCCTGGAGCGGTACAACTGTATTGATTACGACCAGCACTTTAGCAAAAAGTGCCGTCAATGTTACCCAATCTCTGCAATCCTCAGGATTGAGCACATTCATGGTTAGAACGGCCTCATTCTATCACCTTTTATTCATTCTCTTTAAAAACAGCAGGGTAAACTCATCTTGAAGAAGTCAAAATGCCCAACACGTAGTGGATTAAGAACTGTCTGTTAATAAGGACACACTAATCTTTACGCTTTATTTACTTTGCTCAGGAAGATTAAAGCGTTTGTCTTCAGGAAAAAGCTGATGACCGCGCTGATGCAGTCTCTGTTGCCATTCCATGTCTCCCTGCAACATGGCAATTTTAAGCAGTGAGTAGGTTACGTTGGCATCATGGTGCTTTGTCAGGTATTCCCTGGCCCACACTTTGAATTGGATTAATTGCCCGACATCGTTTGTGCTGTTGAACGTCATTAGACGATGAAGGTTTGCATCAAACTGATAGCGCTCCCATTGGACGTAAGGATTGATAAGTTGCTGAGCATGGGAAAAATCAGCAAACCTGTTGCGCTCAATTTGCGTCAGGATGGCATTGGTGTGCAAACCTGTTGCCGCAAAAACCATCAATGTGAGAGCAAAAAGGGTGACAAACCCAGCCGCAGCGTAATGCGCCAACGGGCGCAGAGTCAGGCTTTGCAGATCTGACTCAGATTGCATCAGACGGATCAGCAGTAGTAATACCAGACCATGCGGCGCGGACTGGTAGAGTGGATACTCAAAAAGCAGATGGGTCACGATAGGTAAGGTCATCGTCCAAAACGTAAAGGCGCGTCGCCTTGCATGAGGGCTGCCGGTTACGACGGGCTTGAACCATGCCCAAATTATTAGTGCCACTCCCGCCAGCGCAATAACGCCATTTTCCACCCACTGAAACAGGATTTCATTATGCGGGTGCGTTGGGGGACGAGAATTCAACGGATGCGCCGTTTCCTCACGTACGTGCAGCAGATAATCGTGCTCAAAATGACCGGCACCCCAACCACGTAAAGGACGTTCGGCGATCATATGCAGGCTGTGCGTGATCATCTGCACACGACCTGCCGTTGAATGGGTTTTATCCACTTTGTGTAATCCCGCCATGGGGGCATACGCGAGCAGGGTCTGGCAAGCTATCACAATTGCTAATGCAATCGGTAAGCCAATCAAGAGGTGTTGCCGCCAATGGCGATGCCGGCGGAATGTCCAGATAAGTAAAGCGCTACTGGCCGACGCACCAAGCCAGGCAACGCGAGACTGGATGATCATTAAAATCACCAGCAATACAGCCATGATGGCTGCCAATAGTAAACGAAGCCCGCCATGACGCACCTTAAAGCTAAAATACAGCGCTAACGTCCAGCCAGTAGCCAGAAAACTACCCAGTAAATTTACCTGCTGGAAAATGCCATAGACGCGGGTGCCATCTGCCGGAAATTCCATCCAGTTATTTGCCCCCGTCATGAAGAGTTGGCATAGCGCCAGCATCGCTTGCGCCACGGCCGCAGTAATAATGCATACCAGCCAGAGCCTTTTAACGTTTGGCGAAAGGGGGATTTGTAGCATGGCCAGGTAAAACAGCACTGCCAGAGCATAGGCAGTTAGCTGGGGGAGTAAGGTCACATCATGATTGCCGTAAAACGTACAGAGTATGGGCTGGCTAAGGAGCAGAAACGCTAGCAGCCATATCGGTGTCACCTTTGCCACTCGCACCCCGCCCGTTGAGGGGGGAGAAAAGAGGCATTTTATTGCCACGATAAAAATACAGATGCCCATAAAATTGAGCGTAATAAGATTTTGCGGCAAACGAAAACCTGAACCGCCCATATTGGCAACGTAAACTTGCAGCATCAATATTAAGTCGCTCGCCACGACCAGTGAAACAAATAATGTAGTAAATGGGGGCTTGCGAAAAGTAGGGCTAAAAAACATGGTTTTCTTCTAATTAATAAGCGGTAATGATGAGCGTGCCGGCGCCATTAAATGCGCCAGGTGTGACCGCTCCATGAGTACGCAGCGTTGAGCTAAGCGTAAATGTTGCCAGCAAGTTGGCTGAATTTACTTTAAGCTCAATGCCTTCAGAAGCATCTTGATCGTTGACTTTTAATTCAGTCTGCAAACTGTTATCCGAACGGAGTGAGACAATATTGTTGTTAAACCCTACCGCATAAACTTTCGCCGTTGCCGCTGAACTACAGGAGAGCGTTAACTGCGTTTGAGCAGTATTACCGTTTATGCTTTTATCAGAAACATAACCGTGATAGAGATTAGTATCACCCAAAAGTGAACAGCTGACGGGATATTTATGATCCCGGATGCAGATATTATCAGGCAGGAAGGTTGCATCATGCCAATCATTTTGAAATGCTGCCAATCGGAAACAATTGTATTCAGCTGACCTGCCGTCTATTTGAAAGGTATGTTCTATCGATAAAGGGTATTTAGCTTTATACGCTTTTCCCAGTTCACCAATAGTTGCATAGTTTTCTGCAGATAAGACATTTGGCGCATGAATGTCAGCGGGAACCCTATCATTTTCCGGAAAAGACGCGATCTTACAGCCCGGCTGCTTATAACACGGATTTTTCAAAGGGCTATCTTCATCCCAGTGATCAACATATATACGAAAGGTAGTATATTTTCCAATCCAGGAAAGAAAAGTATTATGGCTGATGATTGTGGCTTGTGCTGATGCAGTTATAATTATGCAAATAAAATAAATGATGAGTTTAAAAATGCTCATTAGTGATACTCCAGTTCTATGGTTGCGCTGGCATTGATTGTCCCGGAATGTAATTCGTTATTTTTAATGCTTTCACGATTAGCAGACAGGAATAATTCAAAGACCATTTTGTTGTCACCAGAATGGAAAATCCTCTCGACGCTTTTGTTTATCGGAATAAAAATACCTTTTTCTTCAACGCCAATGGCGATGCCTTTTGCGGTACTGGATGGATCAAGTGCCATCATGCCCGCTTGCCGCGCATCTTCTGTTGCCTTAAAGGTGATTGAGAGTTTATTGGTTGTTGAGGTATCGCAACCCTGTAAATTAAGCGTTATGGAAATACCTGCGGTACGTTGATAGCGATAAAGAAATTTATTAATGACGCTGCCAAAATCAATAACAATATCACTGCTGTTGGGGTCGAGAATGCAGGGTTCCTGCACTAATCCGCCTGTAAAAGAAAAGTCAGCAGCTGCAAAGGCGTTTATAGAACATGTTGATAGCAGAGTTATTATTAACATTACAGGGATGCGCATAATCATTACTCGTATTTAATAACAAGCGTTGCTAGCGCTTTAAAACGTCCGCTTTTCAAAGCGCTGCCAGCTCGCTTTATCGGAACGGCATAAAATATTGGCTGCGTAACATCATCAAGCGTAAAGCGCTGATTGATTATAATGGGTTGATTATTCTGCATTATCCTGATACCTAAATCATCAACCCCTGTGAATAATGCGCTGGCATCAAAATTGCTGGTTATGCCCAAAAATGCCAGTTCCAGCTGTTTTCCCGGCGGGGTCCGACATACGATACTGATGGGAACACGCTGTTGATATCTCACACCATCAACATGATTTACTCCTACTGCATCACCAAAATCAACGTCTGCCGGTTTGTCATTGTTTATTACGCAATTAATACTGATCAGTGTGGCTGAAAAATTTATTTTCACAGCGTGTGAATTACAACAATAAATAAAGAGTGACAGTATGAGTATTGCAGTTTTCATTCACTGAGGCTCGACAATCAGTTGAGCACTTATTGTTAACTTACCTGGCAAGGGTATTGAACCAGATTTTTTAACAGGAACCACCTTTAGAGAAAAATCCCCTGTCTGCACGTAATTGTATTTTTTGTTTATTTCGAGTGGTGTGCCATCTTTACCATTGATGAATTTTATCCCAATGTTGGTGATGTTAGTGCGTATTGCTGCTTTATCAAATGTTGCTGCGCTACCCGATACACGGAAGTAAAGATTTTCGGAATAGTTTTCATCGCACTTAATCGACAGCGTCAGCAATTCAGTGTATTTTAGGCCATCTATTTCATTAATATCCACATTGTCACCAAAGTTGACATCGATATCTTTATTATTGTCAATTTTACACGGGACGTTAATCAGCTTTCCTGAAAAGTTGACGCCTGCATTGGCATTAGACAACGTGCTATGCAACGCAAATGCAATGATCAGTGGACAGAGCATTATTTTTATAATCTGCATTCCGTGTCTCCTCAACGAACATTCAATACCATGGTGGCGGTTGCAGTAAAATTACCCGCTGTGACTTTGGCCTTGTTTTTAACCGGCACGGCAATCAATGTGTTTGATATTCGCCAATCAATGTTGTGTGCTTTATTTATTTCGATGTCTTTACCGTTTAATATTAATTTGATGCCCACATTGCTGTTGGTGGTAGAAATGACATTTTTATCAAACACCGCCGCTGTAGCTGAGATAAAAACTTCCTGCTCCCCGTTGAAAGCTCCCGGACACGTGACGGTGAATGGCACCGATTTACTGAACCGGATACCATCAATTAGTTGAATGATGATATCGCCGAAGTTAACACGACTTTCTCGATCACCATTCAAAGTACATTGGGAGCTGACGATAATCCCCGACACACTAATTGGATATCTATTCGTGCCGGGGATAATTTCTTCATGCGGCGCGATCGGCGCTGAGAAGAGCATTTTGCAGTGCAGCAGTGCGTAAACGATGACCAGCCACTTCATGCTGTTCATGCTTATTCGCGGCTATCGGTGACACGGCACACATTGGCTTTGCAACTGAATGTCAATTTTGGCCGACCGCCGAAATCGTCGATATAGCTTAATACCGGATGCGAACCTAACTTACTGGCTTTTACGTTAATAGCGGCACTGCCCTGTGGCGGAATCATGATCGGTTTAAAATCACTTTCTTCTTTACCATCAACATGACTGGCTGCAGTAATCAGCGTGACATAATATCCGGTAGGATTTATCACCGTGTATTGATCACCGTTTTTTTTCAACGTGAGTTGATTTTGTACGGGTTTGATCGAAGCCCGTGGATCGATCATTAATTTTTCTGGGCGATAAAAGAGTTTGATGCGGGTCTGTAACGCAATTTGTAATACGTTTTGTTTTTCACTGCGTGGCGGAATCTCGCGCAAATTAAAGTAAAACAAAGATTCACGATCCTGAGGCAATGATTTTGCGGCAGGTAAAGATTGGATTTTAATCGCGCTTTTATGACCCGGCTCAATACGCTGAACTGGAGGGAGCGCCATAAGCGGCGACTTTATTTTTTTTCCTTGCTCATCTTCCAGCCAGCTTTGCGCCAGATACGGACGCGCTTTATTTTCATTGCTGATATTCAAACTGATTGAGCGTTCAGCGCCGTCATAAATGACGCGGGTGCGATCCAATGCAACAGCAGCCAGCGTGCTTTGTGAAAAAATCATAGCGCCAAACAGCATCGCCACGGTAGCGAGAGAAGCCTTCAGGTTCATAAAATTAATACTCACTCTATATGTCTGGGGTAATAGAGCGACAGATACTCAACAAACTTTAATGCGCAAAAATTATTCTTTTTCTGTACACGGAAGCAGCAGGTTTGTTTCTCCACTCTCATCAATGGGTAATACTTTTGGGAAGGTAATTTGGCATTGAATATTGCCGTTCCAGCGGACATCCATCAGCATTTCAGGGTTTACACCACTAAGCCAGACGCTGCCCATCTCATCAACAATGCCGGTCTCACGCCCTTTACTTAATACGCTCGCGCCAAACGGCGGATAACTGCCATCACTTAGGCGAATAACCGCCATTAGCTTTTGACCTTTAATTAATCGAAAGCGACGATAGCCAATGGCGCCTTCGGTTAAGGTTAATTGCAAAACGGGCGACTCCGCTTCAATGTCATCGTTGAGTTGGTTGATATCCAGATGTGCCTGATTACGTATATAGCTACTGACATCCGCTAGTACCGCTTTTCCGAATTTGTTGCTATGAGTGGCCGCACCGGAAGACTTAATGGGCACATCGCTAATACCTTCAGTATCCAGCATCAGACGCGTGCCTCCAGGTATTATGGTGCGATGTAATGCTGCTCCATGTGCTGTGGCCGTTAATCCTCCCTGCATGGACAGGGCTGCGGAGCGATACTGACCGGGTTTATAACTGGCACTATAGTTCGTTAGCGTGTTATCGCCGGTATGGGTGTAGTAGCCACTATAAGCGCTTCGTTGTTGGCGATCGACATTGGCGCCTAAGCGATAACTGTTGCGTTCATCCATGCGGTTATACCAACTCAGGCTATTGATTTGGCCGGCATCTGAATTTTGTGCATTGATATTCAAGCCCGATGAGGTCCCGAAAGGCACGTTCAGGCTTAAAAACACTCCATCATCTTGTATACCTGAATTTTGTGCGCGATAGGCGGAGAGATTGAAACTGACGTTTTTAAAATTTCCCACATCGAAATAACGCGCAAACGACATATTCCAGCGGCTGGTCGCCTGACGATTCCAGTAAGTCTGATAGTTATAATTTAAAAATGCGCTGACGCCGAGTGTACGGAATTGTTTATTAAGTGAAACGGTATAGGTCTGCTTATTCGCTGCATTATTACGAATAACCAAATGCTTACGGCTCGCCTCAAGATATTGATTTAGACTAAGATAGCTCTTCTCCGTAAAGCGATAACCTGCGAAGGTAACCTGCGTGTCATAGTTTTCGAAGCGTTTAGAATAACTCAGGCTATAGGAGCCGCCAGAGCGCGTTTGGTTATTAGGCAGCTTTGCATAAGATTGGGTTGCGGTGAGTGCCAGGGCCCCAAACGATAAGAGGTCACGCCCTGCACCCAACGACGCGGCATGATATTTTCCAGAGGATAATCCACCCCCGAGCAGCGACCAACCGTTACTAATACCCCATGAGAATTCCCCTGCCATTAACCTTTCATTCTGCAGATGAAATCTATCGTCTGTCGTTTGCCCTACCGCCGCCTTAAAGCGAACCTGTCCAGGGCGACTAAGATAGGGAACAGATGCGGTTTCGACCTGAAAGGTCTGAATGCTGCCATCTTGCTCTTCAACTTTGACATCCAGCGTGCCAGTAATAGAGTCGCTCAAGTCCTGAATAATAAAAGGACCGGGAGCCACCTGGCTTTCATATAACACACGTCCAGCGTGACTAATGGTGACTTTTGCATTGGTCTTCGCCACGCCACGGACCTCCGGTGCGTATCCACGCAAATTGGGGGGTAACTGGCTATCATCACTAATAAGGCTGGCGCCAACATAGCGTGCATTTTCAAACACATCACTGGCGAGGTCATTTTGACCAATAATTAATTTTGCGCCCCAAGGTTTGATTGCCCTAAATGCCTGATATTGATTCCAGTTAAAAGTAGAGGTTTTAGTGTTATTGGCAGTGTAATGAGTACCATTCCAGAACGCACGCATACGCCAGGGACCGGCGTTGACACCTACCACGCCATTACCGCTTAATTCGCTTGATTCACTGCCTTGTGCCGGGGAGGAGTAATTAAAATTGGTGTTATAATCCGCAATAAATCCAGCAATCCCTTCGTCCCAGCGTGAAGGGGGATCCCAGTTAGCCGTTTGATATTCAATATATGCCTGAGGAACACTCATGTAGAGCGTTGATGACGCGAGATCAGGACGCAAAATGATACCCGGCATGATATCAAGCCGGGCACATTTTTCATTATTCCAGTAGGTAACTTTATCTAACCATGACTTCTTTAAACCGAAGCCTGCCATCATTTTTGGTGTTAAGCAGGCGACAGTTTCGTTTTCATCATGTTCAGACGGTAAAAAAGTAACCTCCTCGGTGGGTGATTCATTGTCATTAATTTTGATTGCCATGTCATATTGACCAGGCATCATATATCCTGCCCGGGAAAATTGACTCATATCAATGTTTTCCCGGTCGGAAATATCCATGTTGTCCAGATTAAACTCAACTTCCTCTGCTAATGCACTGCTAATAGCACTGCTAAAAAAAGCCAATGATAAAGCAATTACTAACGGACGTAAGCGCCAGTTATTTTGAAAAGGAAATGAGTTCCTGGTATGGACTGACATACTACTAACACCCTGTTGAAATAAACAAGAGATGCGCAGATTACGCATGTCTCTAATTAGCGTGGAAAACGATTACTGATAATCCAGGCTAAAGTCGACGGTGCTTTGAAATACCCCCGGTGTGATGGTTGCAGAGGCACCATCACCCTGCAGATATGCAGAGAACGACAAAGTGTTGCTACCATTCTGCAGAGTCATGGTTGATGGCTGACCCAATTTAATTAGCTGGCCTGAGCCATCTGTCAGGCCAATGCTGGCACCGCTAGCGGTACCGGTCATGCCAATTAGAGTCGGTACGGCAGCAGAGGCCTGGCCGGTAAAGGTCACACTCACATCTTTACCTGCGGTGAAATCGCAATTCTCCAGTTTGATGTTGAAGGGTACCGGTGTTGATTTACCACCCGCTGCCAACTGCTTTTTCGATACCTGACCCAGATCAATGGTTTGATCCTGCGAGCCTGGGTTGATTGAACAAGGTGCATCAATAATTGAGCCCTTAATGGTGACAGTACCTGCACCCTGGCTATTGACAGCGTTAGCCAGGCTGGCGGTCATCATCAATCCCAAGCCGAGTGCGACTGACATCTTGTTAAATCTCATAATATTTACCTGTTCCTATATGGGTGTTTGAAGGCGCAAAGGAAAAGAACCGCGACAGTGATGAACATAAAATTCGCTTTCCTTAAACGATCCATTGCATGTGCACGAATTGAAGGGCGACAGGTTTCTCGAAAAAATTAATAGGAAAAGTAAAATATTACGATCACGAGTAATATTCAGAAAAACAGGGTCTTTTTCTTTTCATCCTTAGGGCATTAATAAGTTTTGTGCTAGAGATATTAAGGAGGAAATTTCAAAATTAGAGACATTTCTTATACACGGAAATGAAAATGTCTTATTTAAAATGAAATAAGGCGTTGCCTGATGATGAACATTTTTTTCATGTATAGCTTTCGCTACCTGGTACAGGGGATATTTACAAAGAGTTGATCAGGGCGGATATCTTTTGGATCCCTAACTGTTATTTTATGCATAATTTCCCGATCTTAACCTGATGCTTACCAAAGAGAATAAATTCTATGACACATAAACGTTTGCTGGATTGCTCAGCTTCCGAGCTGCTGCCGATGGATAAAGATGCGTTGATATATGCTGTGCGTGCCAGCGAAGGACGGGTGGTAGTCAGCGAAACTATCGGCATGACTTCACCCTTGCTGCATAATATTACTAACGCCGAATTGGCGGCCTCTCAGGGGGCTGATATTGTATTGATCAACATGTTCGACAGTGAAAACCCTGTTATTCATGGCATGCCCGCAAACATTGCGCCGGAACAAACTTTACATGAATTATGCCGGCTGACCGGGCGTATTATTGGGGTCAATCTTGAAGCGGTAGATCCTGATTTTAATGCCACGCATCTTGATGAATTACAAATGGTGCCAGGGCGCGCAGCAACAGCGGAGAACGCCTGCCGTTTGGTGCAAATGGGAGCCAAAATTTTGGTTCTCACGGGCAATCCTAATAACGGTGTAAGCAATCGTGCGCTGGCTAAAGCGGCGAAAATGATCCGCGAGGCGGTTGGTAACAGCGCACTCATTATCACCGGTAAGATGCATGGTGCTGGCATTGTTCAGGAGAGTGGCAGCGACATCCTCACCGAGCAAGATATTGCTGAGTTCGTGCAGCAAGGGGTTGATGTGGTGTTGGTGCCTGCACCCGGCACACTACCGGGTATGAGTCAGCAGAAAGTTGCCTCACTCATTGAATGTATTCATTCGCATGGCGCTTTGGCGATGACAGCGATCGGGACATCGCAAGAGGGGGCAGATGTGAATACCATTCGTCAAATCGCGTTAATGAGTAAGATGGCGGGCGCAGATCTTCATCATATTGGTGACACCGGTTACATCGGGATGGCATTGCCTGAAAATATCATGGCTTACAGCATTGCCATTCGCGGTATCCGACATACTTACACGCGCATGGCACGCTCAATAAATCGTTAACCCACATTAACCGTCAAGCCCGTAGGATGACGGACTTGACGTTATTAATGGAGGGCGTGATCACTCAATATTCTGAATCTGTTCACGCATCTGTTCAATCAACACTTTCAGCTCAATCGCTGATGTCGTGATCTCGGCATTAATTGATTTCGAAGCCAGCGTGTTCGACTCGCGGTTGAACTCTTGCATCATAAAGTCGAGGCGGCGGCCAACGGCTTCTTTCTTTTTCAGGATGTTGTAGGTTTCTTTAACGTGCGCATCCAGGCGATCCAGCTCTTCCGACACATCGGTGCGCTGCGCCATCATCACCAGCTCTTGCTCCAGGCGATTATTTTCCAGCTGCACTTCGGCTTCTTCCAGCTTGGTGACCAGACGCTCGCGCTGCCATTTAATCACTTCTGGCATCTGCGCGCGCACTTTGCTGACTTCGTGCGATACGCCTTCCAGACGCTGTTCAATCATCGCTTTCAGCGCGGTGCCTTCGCTTTCACGCGCTTCGATAAAGTCGTCTAACGCGCCATCCAGCGCCACCAGCAGTTCGGCGTTGATGGCATCGAGATCCTGCTCTTGCGCAGACATCACGCCCGGCCAGCGCAGAATATCCAGCGGATTAATCGCGCCTTCATCACTCTGCATCTTCACCCAGTTGGCGGCCTGCACCAGCTGTTTGGCCAGTGATTCATTCAGCTGCAGTTCGCCTTGCGCGCTGGCATCGGCATCATAACGCAGGTTACATTCGATTTTACCGCGCGTCAGGCGATTACGGATGCGCTCGCGGATGACCGGCTCCAGGCCACGAAATTGCTCTGGCAGACGGATATAGGTTTCCAGATAGCGCTGGTTAACCGAACGGATTTCCCAGGCGGCGCTGCCCCAGTGGCCTTTGGCTTCGCGGCGGGCGTAAGCGGTCATACTGCGGATCATAATCGTCTTCTCTTTTTCAGAAATGTTGGGTGAAGTATAGCGAGGCAGCCTCGACGCTAACAGGCATAAGCGCACTTAAGCGTGAATAACAAAAAATTACCTCTTTTACCGACAGACACTTATGCTTAGCGCTGGTTCGCTTAAAAGGATGAAGTGATGTTCCGCTCTCTGGCTCTTCCTGCTTTATTAACCTTACTGCTCGCTGGCTGTCAGGCTCCGTCGACGAAAATGCATCAGATCCCGCCCAACACCGCGCCGGTTGCGGTATGCGGTTCTGGTGATGTGATGATGCAAACTACGTTGTGGTTTGGCATGAATAAACCGAAAGGTGGCATCGTCAGCAGCAGCGAATGGCAGCAGTTTGTCGATAACGATGTGACGCCGCGTTTCAAAGACGGTTTATCGGTATATGACGCCAAAGGTCAGTGGCTGGGCGAGAACGGTAAGCTGGCGCGGGAAAACAGCAAAGCGTTGATGCTGATTCACACTCCGGATGTGGCGAGTTCTGACAGCATCAATAAGCTTCGTGACGTTTATAAAAAGCGTTTCGAGCAGGAATCGGTGATGCGGGTTGATTCACTGGTGTGCGTGGCGTTTTAAAAAATGGCGGCCATGCAGCCGCCATGCGTTATCAGATAAACAGCCCGGCGAACGCGGCCGAGAGCAAGCTCACCAGCGTGGAGCCATACACCAGCTTCCAGCCAAAACGGGAAACCACATTGCCCTGTTTCTCGTTCAGGCCTTTAATCGCACCGGCAACGATGCCGATTGAGGCGAAGTTAGCGAACGAAACCAGGAACACTGACAGAATCCCCAGTCCGCGTGGCGTCATTTCAGCCGCCACTTTCTTCAGCTCGATCATCGCAACAAATTCATTCGCTACCAGTTTGGTGGCCATAATACTCGCCGCCTGCAAAGCATCGGCGGAGGGAATGCCAACCAGCCACGCAAACGGATAGAAAACGTAGCCAAGCAGCTGCTGGAAGCTGTAGCCAAATACCGCAGAAAACAGCGCATTGATTGCTGCAATCAGCGCAATAAAGCCAATCAGCATCGCCATGATGATCATCGCCACTTTAAAGCCGGCGAGAATGTATTCGCCCAGCATCTCAAAGAAGCTCTGATCTTCATGCAGCTTATCCAGCGCAATCTGCTCTTCGTTTTCCGGGCGGGTTGGATTGATGATCGACAGGATAATAAAGGTGCTGAACATATTAAGCAGCAGCGCCGCAACCACATATTTGGCATCAATCATTGACATATACGCGCCAACAATCGACAGCGAAACCGTCGACATCGCCGTCGCCGCCATGGTGTACATGCGTGGCGCGGAAATATCAGCGAGAATGCCTTTATAGGCAATGAAGTTTTCCGACTGGCCGAGAATCAAGGTGCTGACGGCGTTAAACGACTCCAGCTTGCCCATGCCATTCACTTTCGATAACAGAGTGCCAACGGCGCGAATCAGCAGCGGCAGAATGCGCCAGTGCTGCAAAATGCCGATCAGTGCGGAAATAAACACAATCGGGCAGAGCACGCCGAGGAAAATAAAGGCTAATCCCTGATCTGCCATATTGCCGAAGACAAAGTTGGTCCCTTGCGCGGCGTAGGTTAATAAGGTTTCAAAGAAGCCGCCCACCGCAGTGACTACCGATTGGCCGCCCGCCGAGTGCAGGAAGAACCAGCCCAGCGCGGCTTCGACAATCAGCAGCTGAATAATAAAGCGAGGACGAATGCGTTTGCGGTCGTGGCTGACCAACAGCGCAAGGGCAAAAATCACCACCAGCGCCAGCAGGAAATGGAGTATCGCGATCATCATTTATCTTTTTAAGGGAGGAAACGCGCATTTAGCCACAGCCACCAGAGAATTTCATCCAGGATTGTGGCGATCGCGGGCGGGACAGCCGCAGCTGAAGTCCGTATAATGCGCAGCCAAACCTAAGCAAGCCGGAGAGAAACCATGCGTCCAGCAGGCCGTAGTGCATCTGAAACACGTCCCGTCACACTCACTCGTCACTACACCAAACATGCAGAAGGCTCTGTGCTCGTTGAATTCGGCGAAACCAAAGTGCTGTGCACCGCAACCGTCGAAGAGAGCGTGCCGCGTTTCCTCAAAGGCAAAGGTCAAGGCTGGATCACCGCGGAATACGGCATGCTGCCGCGTTCGACCCACAGCCGCATGGCGCGTGAAGCCGCCAAAGGCAAACAGGGCGGACGTACGCTGGAGATTCAACGTCTGATCGCCCGTTCACTGCGTGCAGCAGTGGATTTGCAAGCGCTAGGCGAATTCACCATCACGCTGGATTGCGACGTGATTCAGGCCGATGGCGGTACGCGTACTGCATCTATTACCGGCGCCTGCGTGGCGCTGGCCGATGCACTGAATGCGCTGGTTGCGGCTGGCAAGCTGAAAGCCAGCCCGCTGAAAGGCATGGTGGCGGCGATTTCTGTGGGTATCGTCGGCGGTGAAGCGCTGTGCGATCTGGAGTATGTGGAAGATTCCGCCGCAGAAACTGACATGAACGTGGTGATGACCGAAGACGGTCGCATGATTGAAGTACAGGGCACCGCAGAAGGCGAACCCTTCAGCCATGACGAGTTACTGCAGCTGCTGGCGCTGGCGCGAGGCGGCATTGAGCAGTTGATTCAGGCGCAGAAAGCGGCGCTAACTAATTGATGTAACAGGCGACCATAGAGTCGCCTTTTCTTTATTTGAGGAGTGAGAAATGAAAGCCTGGCAGCGTCAGTTTATTGAATTCGCCCTGAACAAAGGGGTGCTGAAGTTTGGTGAGTTCACCCTGAAATCGGGACGTAAAAGCCCCTATTTCTTCAATGCCGGTCTGTTTAATACCGGTCGCGATTTGGCGCTGTTAGGCCGTTTCTACGCGCAGGCGCTCGTTGATGGCGGCGTTGATTTCGATCTGCTGTTTGGCCCGGCGTACAAAGGCATCCCAATTGCCACCACTACCGCGGTGGCGCTGGCCGATCATCATGAACGTGACGTGCCTTACTGCTTCAACCGCAAAGAAGCCAAAGATCACGGCGAAGGCGGTTTGCTGGTGGGCAGCCCGCTGCAAGGCAAAGTGATGCTGGTGGATGATGTGATCACCGCCGGTACCGCGATTCGTGAATCAATGGATATCATCAGTGCGCATAACGCGACATTGGCGGGCGTGTTGATTTCGCTGGATCGTCAGGAACGCGGTCGCAGCGATATTTCGGCGATTCAGGAAGTGGAACGTGACTATAAGTGCAAAGTGACGGCGATTATTACCCTGGCTGAGCTGATTGATTACCTGGAAGAGAAGCCGGAGATGGCTGACCATCTGGCGAAAGTGCGCGCGTATCGTAAAGAGTACGGGATTTAATTATTCGGTAATGAGGTCGGCATTTATGCCGACCTGGTCTTTTAAACCAACTGCGCCGCCATTAGCGGCCAGCGGCTCTCGAAATCTGCGGTCGGACGAAAGCGGAATTCGGAGCGCACATAGCGCGACAACAGCCCTTCACAAAACGCCAGTAACTGGCTCGCCAGCAGCGTTTCGTCGTTCTGGAAACCTTCACCATCACGCATTTTCTTCTCGCGCATCACCTGACGCAGCTGCACTTCAATACGCTCAAACAGCTGATTGATACGCCCTTGCAGGCGATCCTGTTCAAACATCAGCGCGTGGCCGGTCAAAATACGCGTCAGCCCCGGATTACGCTCACCAAATCCCAGAATCAGCTGCACGATTAAACGCAGGCGCGTCAGCGTCTCTTTTTCATCTTTCAGGATCAGATTGATGCGGGTAATCAGACTGTCTTCAATAAACTCGATCAGGCTGTCAAACATGCGCGTTTTGCTGGGAAAGTGGCGATAAAGCGCCGCTTCCGACACGCCGACATTAGCGGCCAGCTTCGCGGTGGTGATGCGCTGACTGCCATCGCCCGACTCCAGCATTTGCGCCAGCGCCTGCAAAATCTCTTCGCGACGATTCCGTTTCGCGACTTTTTTTTCTGCCATGACCTTCAACACCCCTGAAATTCACCAAAAACAGGCAATACTGCCTCATCTGCCACAGACATAGCGGCCTGTGGCGACAAGAAATAAAAAGATGGCTAAGCGAAAAGTGTCGCGTGTTACTGGCGGCCTGAGTGACCGAAGCCGCCTGCGCCGCGGTCGCTGGTGTCAAAATCTTCCACCAGGTTAAATTCGGCCTGCACGACCGGCACGAAGACCAGCTGTGCTAAACGGTCGCCTGGCTGCAGCGTGAAGCTGTCCTGGCCGCGGTTCCACACGGAAACCATCAGTTGGCCCTGATAATCGGAGTCGATTAAACCGACCAGATTACCCAGCACGATGCCATGTTTATGGCCAAGACCGGAGCGCGGCAGAATCACGGCGGCAAGAGCAGGATCGGCAATGTGAATCGCCAAACCGGTGGGAACCAGCGTGGTCATGCCTGGTGTGATTTCCAGCGCATCATCCAGGCAGGCACGTAAATCGAGGCCTGCGGAACCAGAGGTTGCATAAGTCGGCAGCGGGAATTCATTGCCCACGCGTGCATCAAGAATTTTAACGTCGATTTTTTTCATCATAACGGCTGACAATCTCGTCTAGTAATTGTTGGCCAAGGAGCGTCTTATCACTGAGCGGTAAGACTTTTTCTCCTTCCTGCCAAAAAAGGTGAAGAGCATTGGTGTCGCTATTGAAGCCCTGACCCGCCTGCGCCACATCGTTGGCACAAATCAGATCCAGGTTTTTTCGCACCCGTTTTTGCCGCGCGTATTCTTCCACATTCTGGGTTTCGGCAGCAAATCCCACAACATAAGGGCGATTTTCCTGCAGCGCCGCGACGCCCGCGACAATATCGGGGTTCTTCACCAACTGCAGCGTGACGCTGTCGTCGCCACCCTGTTTTTTGATTTTCTCTGCGGCAATGTTAGCCGCCCGGTAGTCTGCCACGGCTGCGCTGGCAATGAAAATATGTTGTTGCTGGATTTGCGCCATCACCGCCGCTTCCATCTCCAGCGCGCTGTCGACGTCCACGCGTTGCACGCCAACTGGCGTTGGCAGCGCCACCGGGCCGGTAACCAATGTCACCTTCGCACCGCGTTTGGCCGCAGCCGCAGCAATCGCAAAGCCCATCTTGCCCGAGCTGTGATTGCTGATATACCGCACCGGGTCCAGCGCTTCGCGGGTTGGACCGGCGGTGATCATAATGCTGAGATGTTGCAGATCGTTGACGGGCGCAGCCCATTCCAGCGCGTGCGCCACAATCGCCAGCGGATCGAGCATGCGGCCGGGACCCACATCGCCGCACGCCTGGCTGCCGCTGTCGGGGCCCCAAATCAGTACGCCGCGCTGCTGCAGACGCTGTAGGTTCTCTTGCGTGATCGCCGCGCGGTACATCTGTTGATTCATGGCCGGGACGATGGCAACCGGCGCTGCGCTTGCCAGGCACGCGGTAGTGACCAAATCATTCGCCATGCCGGCAGTGACGCGGGCAATCAGATCGGCGGTAGCCGGCGCCAGCACAATTAAATCGGCCCATTTCGCCAGTTCAATATGGCCCATCGCCGCTTCGGCTGCCGGGTCGAGCAAATCATCAAATACCGGATAACCGGAAACCGCCTGCAGGCTCAGCGGAGTAATAAAGGCCCTGGCCGCTTCGGTCATCATTACGCGCACATCAGCACCGCGATCGCGCAGCCGACGCACCAGCTCCGGCGCTTTGTATGCAGCAATGCCGCCGCTCACGCCCAGCAGAATTTTCTTTCCAGCTAATCCCGTCATGTTGTTCGCCTCAAAGCAAATTGCCGCGTCAGGGGCGGCAGATGCAGGCAACTTTATCACAAAATCCACAGTGCGCCTTTTCACTGCCTGCGGCCTTTGCGAGCTGGCTCTGAAATCGTTCAGCGCGTGCTGGCGCTGACGGTGGCTGACGCGCAGAATCGCCGCATCGCAGGGAGGAGATGGTCATGACGGAACTGGCACCACGGGAAAAACTGATGTTAATGGGCGCTGAAGTGTTGAGTGATGCTGAGCTGCTGGCGATTTTTTTGCGTACCGGTATCAGCGGCACCAGCGTGCTGCTGTTGGCGCATCAGATGTTGAACGAGTTTGGTTCGCTCTATCGCATTATGACGGCCAGCAAAGAGGAACTCGGGCAGATTAAAGGCGTGGGCAGCGCCAAAATGACGCAGCTGTATGCCATCGCCGAGCTGGGAAGGCGATTTTTTGCCAGCCAGCTGGCGCGGGAAAACGTGATGGAGAATCCGCAGGTGACGCGCCATTACCTGCAAAGCGTGCTGGCGCATCAGGAGCGCGAAGTGTTTATGGCGCTGTTCCTCGATAATCAGCACCGCGTGTTGCAGGCGCAGAAGATGTTTTCCGGCTCGATTGCCAGCGTGGAAGTTCACCCGCGCGAAATCGTGCGCGAAGCGCTGAAACTTAACGCGGCGGCGGTGATTCTGGCGCACAATCATCCGTCGGGAATCGCTGAACCCAGTCGCGCCGACCGCGATATTACCGGAAAAGTCGGGCAAGCGTGCGCGCTGCTCAATATCCGTTTACTTGATCATTTGGTGATCGGTCACGGCGAGTTTACCTCTTTCGCCGAGCGCGGTTGGTTGTAATTCATCGATTCAACTGAACAGAAATAGGGCATTTTTGCGCGATCCAGAGGGATCTTTATCTGTTCGGGACTTGAGCACTCGGGCTGAGCGGCGTATACTACGCCACCTTTGAGAATCTCGGGTTTGGCGTTTGGGCCAGCTTAGCGGGTTCACATGGAACTCGCCTGGGCGGGCTAAGGCCTGACGAGGCGGCCAAAACCTAGTTTTTAAAGCTCGAGCTGATTTGATTTTTGGAGAATAGAAATGTCACGAGTCTGCCAGGTAACTGGAAAGCGTCCGGTAACGGGTAACAACCGTTCCCACGCAATGAACGCGACGAAACGCCGTTTCCTGCCGAACCTGCACTCTCACCGTTTCTGGGTTGAGAGCGAAAAGCGCTTCGTTACTCTGCGTGTATCTGCTAAAGGTATGCGTGTTATTGATAAAAAGGGCATCGATACGGTTCTGACCGAAATCCGCGCCCGTGGTGAGAAGTACTAAGGAACTGAATCATGGCTAAAGGTATTCGTGAGAAGATCAAGCTGGTTTCCTCTGCTGGTACAGGTCACTTCTATACCACCACGAAGAACAAACGTACTAAACCAGAGAAATTAGAACTGAAAAAGTTCGATCCGGTTGTACGTCAGCACGTGATCTACAAAGAAGCTAAAATTAAGTAATTTTAGTGTTCTGTGAAAAACCCGGCTTCGGCCGGGTTTTTTGTTTCTGCGATTCGTTGAGGAGATGAGATGCCTGAATTACCTGAGGTAGAAACCAGTCGTCGCGGTATCGAACCCCACATGGTGGGTGCCACGATTCTGCATGCGGTGGTGCGCAATTCACGTTTGCGCTGGCCGGTCTCGCATGAAATCCACGCGCTGAGCGACCAACCCGTATTGAGCGTGCAGCGTCGCGCTAAATATCTGCTGCTCGAACTACCGCATGGCTGGATCATCATTCACCTCGGCATGTCCGGCAGTCTGCGCGTGCTACCCGGCGAACAACCGGCCGCCAAACATGACCATGTCGATTTAGTGATGAGCAACGGCAAAGTGTTGCGCTACACCGATCCACGTCGCTTTGGCGCCTGGCTGTGGAGCAATGACCTCGCAGGCAGCAGCGTGCTGGCCCATCTCGGTCCGGAACCGCTCAGCAGCGAATTTGATGGTGCCTATCTATTTGAAAAGTCACGCGGCAAACGCACCGTGATTAAACAGTGGCTGATGGATAACAAAGTGGTGGTGGGCGTCGGGAACATCTACGCCAGCGAATCGCTGTTTACTGCCGGGATCTTGCCCGATCGTTCGGCAATGAGTTTGAGTCAGGAAGAGGCCGAGCTGCTGGTTAACACCATCAAAGCGGTGTTGTTACGCTCGATTGAGCAGGGCGGCACCACGCTGCGTGATTTCCTGCAAACGGACGGTAAACCCGGCTACTTCGCGCAGCAGTTGCAGGTTTATGGCCGCGCCGGCGAACCTTGCCGTGCGTGCGGTACGCCAATTGTCAGCGGCAAACATGGTCAGCGCAGCACCTTCTGGTGTCCACGCTGCCAGCACTGAGTTAAGGCTGTGCCAGTCGCGCCAGTAACGCCTTATGCACAACGGCAGGCAGAAATGCCTGCACGTCACCGGCATGGCGCGCGACTTCTTTGACCAGCGAAGAAGAGACGAACGAGAAACCCTCTGACGGCATCAGAAACACGCTCTCCAGCGTGGGCAACAGATGACGATTCATCTGCGCCAGCTGCAGCTCATATTCAAAATCTGACACCGCACGCAATCCACGCACCAGCACATTGGCATTCTGCGCCTGGGCAAAGTTCGCCATCAGGTCGCTAAACCCGATCACCTCGACATTCGGCAGATGTGCCGTCACCTGACGCGCCATATCCACGCGCTCATCCAGACTGAACAGTGGCTTTTTACTTGGGCTGGCGGCAATCGCCACGACGATGCGGTCAAACATCTTCGCTGCGCGCGTCACAATATCCAGATGACCCAAGGTGAAGGGATCAAAGGTCCCGGGATAAATCGCTTTCGTACTCATACGCGACCTTGTGTTGAGGTGTGATGCAGCGCCCAGAGCGCCGAGTATTTGTTGAAAGTGTACTGCGCGTTAACCACCGCCAGAATCCAGCCCTGTTTGCCGTCGAGAAAACCGGCGCGCAGCAGCAGCGTTTTAACGAATGCGCCGAGCGTGTGGCTAAAGATCGACAACAAGCCGCAGCGTTTGCCGCGCTGGAAACGCTCATTTGCCCAGGCTTCGGCATAGTTCATCTGCTTACGCTGAAAGGCAATCAGGTCACGACAGGTGAGATGTTGCAGATCGCCCGCCAGCTTCACTACCGGCGCACCCTGCGTCTCCAGTGATTCATGCACCAGATTGTCGTTGTAATTGAACTTGCGCGGATAGAGGCGCATAACGCGATCGGGATACCAGCCGCTGTGGCGCATAAAGCGGCCGAGAAACAGGTTGCTGCGACCGAGGCTGTAAACGTTGTCCGAGGCGGGCTGTGCGAGAACCTGCTCGATAGCGCGACGCAATTCGGGTGTAACGCGCTCGTCGGCATCGATCATCAAAATCATCTCGCCTTGCGCATGGGCCTGCGCGCGCTGGCGCTGCTTGCCAAATCCCTGCCAGCCTTCAGCCTGGAAAACCTGCGCGCCCTGTTCGCGAGCGACCTGCATCGTGTTGTCGCTGCTGCCGGAATCGAGCACCACAATCTCATCTGCCCAACTGACAGAAGCCAGCGCCTCCGGCAGCAGTTCAGCTTCGTTTTTGGCGATCATCACCACGGAGAGACGTTGGCGTTGCGACATGAATTAGTGAGCTCGCGGCGGTAGGTGAGGTTCGAGTAACTGTAGCAGACGCTGTAATGCGCCCTGATTTTGATGCAGCACTTCCACAGCATGACGGCCGTAATAGCGGCGATAATCGTCATCCTGCAGCAGGTTAGCGACTTCTTTCTGCAGCGATACCACGTCAGTAACGGTAATCAGCCCTTCGGCCTGCTGCAGCTTGGCGCAGATATCTTTGAAGTTCCAGATGTTCGGGCCCATCAGCACCGGAATAGCATGCGCGGCCGGCTCCAGCGGATTGTGGCCGCCGCGCTCAACCAGGCTGCCGCCAACAAAGGCGAGGTCGGCGATGCCGTACAGCATCATCAGTTCGCCCATGGTGTCGCCAATGACCACTTGCGTGGAGCTTGATGGAATTTCGCCGCTGCTACGCAGGATAAAGCTGAAGCCGCGTTTTTGTGTCAGGTCGCAGGCATCTTTGAAACGTTCCGGATGGCGCGGCACCAAAATCAGCAGCAGATCGGGGAACTGCTGTAGTAGACGTCGATGGGCATCGAGCACAATTGCCTCTTCGCCTTCGTGAGTGCTGGTGGCGATCCACACCGGACGACGCGACGCCCACTGACGACGCAGCGTGACCGCTTTTGCCGCCAGCTCTGGCGTTACGGAGATATCAAACTTGAGGCTGCCGGTAACGGTCAGATGCGAACGTTTCAGGCCAAGGCTGAGGAAACGGTCGCCATCTTCGGCGTTTTGCGCGGCAATCAGCGTGATGCGCTGCAGCAGGTCGCGCATAAAGCCGCCGAGTTTCTTGTAGCCTTTGGCCGAGCGCTCAGACAGGCGCGCGTTGGCAATCACCAGCGGAATCTTGCGCTGATGCAGAATACGGATAATGTTGGGCCACAGCTCGGTTTCCATGATGATCACCAGTCGCGGATCGACGGTATCGAGGAAACGGTTAATCGAACCTGGCAGATCGTAGGGCAGGTAAACGTGGTGTACATCTTTGCCAAACGCGGACTGCGCACGCTCGGAGCCGGTTGGCGTCATGGTGGTGACGGTAATCGGCAGCGTTGGATAGCGGTGGCGCAACGCGCGCACCAGCGGCACTGCCGCCAGCGTCTCGCCGACGGAAACCGAGTGCAGCACAATGCCATGTGGCAGCACTTTTCCGCTGCAATAGCCGTAGCGTTCTGCCCAGCGTTTACGATAGGCCGGTGCTTTTCGACCGCGCAGCCACAGGCGCAACCAGATTAGTGGCTGAATCAGGTAGAGCAAGGCTGTGTATAGAGTCGTCATAGTTACCGTTACGACAGAATCGCGTCAAAAAACAGATGAAAGGCGGCATGTTATCAGAAATTAACCGCCTGCTCATACCACTTCGTCAGCTGGTCTGCAGCACTTGCTGATACAGCGAGGTCAGCGCTTGCGCCAGCCGCTGCGGACCATAAGGTTCAATTCTGCGACGTGCGGCTTCGCCCATGGCAGAATTGTGTGAAAGCGCCGGTGTTGCCAGTACGGCTTCGTTTAACGCGTTGATATCTAATGCATCGCAGACAAAACCTTCCTGACCCGCAGTGATAAACTCTGCGCCGCCGCAGCCGGTGCTGGTGATCACCGCCAGGCCGCAAGCCATTGCTTCCAGCACCACATTTGGGAAGGGATCATAAAGCGTGGGCAGCAGCAGCGCATCGGCTGCATGGTAGAACGGTTGCACATCCTGCTGCACGCCGACGAAGCGTAAGCGATCAAGGCAATTGAGCTGGTTTGCCAGCTGCTGATAGCGCGACAGCTGCTTATCCTGGCCGACCACCACCAGATAGCGATCGCTTTTCGCCACCGCTTCAATCGCCGCTTTTAAGCCTTTGCGCTCAAAGCCCGAACCCACGTAAATCATCACCGTGGCATCTTGCGGCAGTTTGAGCTGCTGACGTGCCGCATGACGCAGCGCTTCGCTAGCTGGCTGGAAGCGTTGGCTATCAATGGCGTTGTGAATCACATGGATCTTGCTGGCATCAAGAGAGAAGTGACGCAAAATATCCTGCTTCACCATCTCTGAATTACAGATCACCGCTTTCAACGATGGCGCGTTGAACATGTCGGCTTCTGCCTGTAACACATAACGATGATAAGGACTGAGGCGGGCGCTTAAGCGCTGCCACGGCGACACGATGCGCGCGCGCTGCTCTAGCCAGACGCGATGCACGCCATCACCGGCGCGAAAGATATCGCAACCGGCGATGCGTTCGTGGCTCTGCACAATGTCGAACTTCTCGCGTTCCCAACATGCACGCGCGGCACGCGCAAAACCGCGCTCGCGCGAGATGCGACCGAATTTCGCTGGATTGCAGATGTGCAGATGCCAGGCCGGATTCGGCGTGCCCTGCCAGCTGCGGGTGATGATATTGAGATCGAGCTGCTCGCTATCCAGCGCTTCCAGCGCACGCGAAATAAAACGTTCAGCGCCGCCGTCTGGGCGGTATTTCTGCCGGACAATCGCCAGGCGTAACTTACTCATGCAAAAAACTCCGGGCGGCAGCCACCACATCCTCAACGGGAATGGCAGAAAGATAGCGCTGTTGCGTGTTGGTATCGATGTCGTCTGGCGAGGGGAGCGGGCCATAATCACCGGCCCAAATCACGCGATTGTGATCGCCCCACGGACGCCAGTGTTGCAGCTTGGTAGGTCCAAACAGCGCAAGACACGGCGTTTCCAGCGCGGCGGCCATGTGCATCGGCGCAGAATCTACGCCGATAAACAGCTGTGCCGCATCAATCAGCGCCGCCAGCTGCGGCAAGGATAATTCTCCCGCCAGCGACACCACATTGTGGCTGCGACACAGCGACTGAATATTGGCGATCATTGCCATTTCTTTCTGGTCCGGCGCCGCCGTGAGTACCACGGTGCGGCCTTCGGCAGCGAGCGCATCAATTAGCTGTGCGACTTTTTCATCTTCCCAGCATTTGAACAGCCAGCGAGAAGTGGGTTGCAGCACAACAAACGGCATTTTCACCGCATGATGAGCCAGTACATCCTGCACTATTTGTTGATCGGCTGTGCTGAAATGCATCGAGGCTTTTGCGCCGGCGCCGCCGATGCCCAGCGGCTTCAGCGCGGCCATATTCTGTTCAACCGTATGCAGCTGATGATGATCTTCCGTGCTGACCAGATGGTTGTGCATCCAGCGCCATAAGGCGTTATCACGTTTGCGGAAGGCAAAACCGATACGCACCGGCGCGCCAGAGAATCCGGTAATGATGGCGCTGCGCCACTGATCGGCGAGGTTAATCACCAGGTCATAATGGCACGCGCGCACCGCGGAAAGCAGGGCCATTTCATGCCGGAATTTCTGCCAGCCGCCTTCCTTCTTCCAGTTGCGATCGATGATGTGCAACTGGCGAATGGCCGGGTGCGCCTCCAGCATTGGACGGGTTTCTTTGTAGAGCAGAACGTCGATGTTCGCCTGAGGATAGCGTTGGCGCAGCGCGTTTATCGCGGGCGTGGTCAGCAGCATGTCGCCGTGATGACGCAGCTTGATCAGCAGAATATTTTTCGGTGCAAATTGGTCTGGAATCGGGCTTGCCATACTCAAATGATCTCAGAATTCAGTCAGCTGATTGTAAGGCAAACCCCAAAGGCGTGAAAGCCGGACGCGGCGCTTATTTCTTGCGCCAGCGGTAAATCCGGCTTAGCCACAGCAGCAGTTGATACCATTGCTTTATACCGCGCGCGTTACGCAGCATGCGCCGGTGAGTTTGCGTAGCGAACAGATCGGCAATCATCGCCTGACGTGCGCTCTCTTCGGGTTCGCGTCGGATACAGTGGCAGACGCTGAGCGCCTCATGCGTAATCTGGTAGTGAAATGCCGGGTAGATTTTTACCTTATGACGGTAGCGTGCATTGAGCTCTTCCAGCAACTGCGCGATTCTCAGGTAGTGACGCTGATATTCCACATTACGCTGGCCGGTGCGCTTACGGTTGCTGATGGAAGCATCATGCATGTAGTAGCAGTACAACACTTTATCGGTGTAACGCACACGTTGCGCGTTGAGCATGAACTCGGTGGTCCATGGAATGTCCTGATGATGCAGGCCGGGTTCAAAGTAGAGTTTGAGCTGTTCGATCAACTCTCGGCGGTAAATGCCCAGCCAAACCACATGCATGTAGCGATGCGTTTGCAGCGCCTTATTAAGCCACTCAGGGCCGCTCAGTACCTCGGTGCTGGTGAGGCGATCGAGCGGAATCAGCGGTTTTACTTGCTGGCTGGCTTTGAAAAACCATTCCGCGTTGCACTGTGCGGCATCCAGGTTGTCGCGCTCCGCCATCTCAACCAGCGTTTGATACATCGCGGCATCCATGGTGTCGTCAGCATCCGGAAACGAAACGTACTTACCGCGCGCCACCGCTAAGCCCGCATTACGCGCGCGCGATACGCCGCCATTGGTCTGATGGATAACGCGAACATGGGGATGCTGCTGCGCATAAGTATCAGCACGCTCCCCCGAACCGTCAGTGGAACCATCATCGACAATGATAATTTCCAGTGAGGTGAGAGTTTGAGCCAGCAGCGCTTGCACACAGGCAGCAAAATCGCTGCCTGCGTTAAACATAGGAATAATGAGACTGAGTAACGGGGCTGAGCTTTCGGGCTGCGTTGTCATGCTGTTTTCATGTTCTTCCGTCGCGCCAGGCGTTGTTGCTGCCGCGTGCTAATAAAATCGTGAATATCGTCAAGCTTCCGCTGATCCAGTTCAAACAGCTGTTCAGTAGGATGCATAAATTTGTACTGCGCGGCGAAAACAAAGGATGAGGGCGCAATATGATTTGGGCCAATCAACAACACATCACCCAGCGGCCGCTGCTCTTCGACGCAACATGGGCCGTAAATCAAAATGATCGGCACTTGTTGCGCATCGGCAATATAGACATTGCCGGAATCTGACGCGATATAGAAATCCATCTCGCTAATGACCGCAGGGACGTCCTCCAACGGCACTTTGCCGACAAGGCTTGTCAGGTTCGCGCGCGCGCCGACAACTTTATACAGCTCCTGCAAGCGTGATTGTTCATTCGGTGCGCCAAAGGCATAAAACTGGCAGGGTAAATCGCTTAAGTGGTCAAAAAGTCGCTGCCAGATTTTCGGTGGAATGGTTTTTGCCTGATTGCCTGCGGTGATACTGATGCCAATGCGAATGCCATCATGCTGGAATATTTCATCCGGCAGCGAGTTGGGGTGCCAAAGTGGTTGTGTCGCATGCTTCGGATAACTCTCTTTAGTGAACGAGCGATCGGCGAGTTTTAGGTAATTTTCCAGCGTCAGAGTATTTCTCTCATGCTCCACCACACCGCTTGCGGTGAGATAAAACAATCCCTGATAACCTTTGCGGCGGTAGCTGGAAAGAAACTGTTTGTTGCTGGCATTACAGCAAGCGGCAATGAACAGGTTGAGGTTGGTGGGATGTAACAGATAGATGTTGTCGTAACGGTTGAGCAGTTGCCAGACCAGTTTAATTTTCTTAATGAGGCCGGAGCGATGCTCTTCGATATACCAAATATTTTCCAGCGTGTTATCGCGCGAAGCGAGCGCGGCAACGCTATTGCTTAACAGTGCGTCGCTTTTCCCCAAATGAGTTAACAGCGGAGTGATATTGATGAAATCACCGATTTTGGCTGTTTGAATCACCAGATTTTTACCGGTTCGGCCATGGAAGATTTTCATCACCCATTTGACCGGCAAAAAGAGTAAAAAGAGAATCACATACGTCAACGTTTTTATCCCCATGATACGGCCACACCGACATGGGGACCTGTTAACCTGAAACGTGCTCAGTGCCTGAAAATAGTGGTTCTTCCACTTCTGCCAGTTGCAAATACTGCTGACAAATAACCTTGAGACTATAAATGCTTAAGTCCAGATGTTGCAAATCAGGCGGAGCGGCATAAACCTCGTGCATTTTCTGCGCCAGTGAATCCGCATTCAAATCCGCTAGCCCGCGTGCAAGATCTCCGCTCATGATAGTTGATGGTGCGCCAGGGCAGCGAGTGCTGACTATCGGCGTGCCGCAGCTTAAAGCTTCGACCAGTACATTGCCAAAACCTTCGCTGTCTGAACTCACCACTAATAAGCGAGCGTGGCGAATCCATGGGTAAGGATTTTTATGGAAACCTTCAAAGCGTACGCGCTCCGCGATGCCTAAATCGATGGCTTGCTGGCGTAATCTTTCCGTGATTTTTTCGCTTCCCTGACCTAATAGCACCAGCGGAGCCGTGATGCCACTTTGAGCATAGGCGGCCAGCAAGCGATCGTGGCGCTTGGTTTCATGAAAACGCCCCACATGCAGCACAAAATTGCTTCCGGCAAGTGGACACGGTTCTGCGGCCAGGCGGGAAATAAGTTCGAAATCAAACGGGTTAAAGATGACCTGTGCTTTGCTTGGCTTCACCCCGATGTTTTGAATCACATCATCAATGACATATTGCGAGACACCGATAAGCTGCTTGCCGCGATAAGTATCGCGAATTTTCAGCCGCTTAAGCCACAAAGAGAAACCTGATTTGCGCGCAAGATAGGAGGCTGAAAAAACGCCGTGCAGGCAATACCAGGTTTTACTGGCATCCAGCGCACGCGCATAGCGGACAATCCGATCGGTTTTATGCAGATTAGACAAGACCAAATCAAATTTTCCGTGCAGCGCTTCGCTTTGGCGCACGGATTCATCAAGCAAATGTGCACGACGATGGGTTTCAGTCAGTTTGCGCCACGGCCGTGAGCTTTTATCAATCACGGTCTGATAATCAACGCCTGCAGGAATGGGATATTCACAGACTTTGCGTAAGGAGAAGAGCGACACCCGATGCCCCTGGCTGATAAAACCTTCAGCCAGCGTCAGAACAACTTTTTCGGCGCCACCGCCCGGCAGGCCATCAATTACCATCAGAATGCGCTTCGACAAATTCTTTTGCTCCTAATCGCCAGCCTGTTTTGTATGACAAAATATCTATCATCCCCTGATAAAACAGGACTGAATATAAGATAAATCAATTTATTAGGTATGTTTGGCTTCAGACATTACGCATTGCTCTTAAGATGAGTATTCTGCGTATTAGGGCCGATGTGCATTCTAATTTACTCTAGTTTAACCGCTATTATACTGCTACCAACATCTGCTCACTGCAGCAAATGAAAAGTTTGCCCTCATTCATGGGCTTGCGTACCATAGCGATGAGAAAGTGCTCATTTTATCGGATAAGTTATGGATAAGCCTGCGTTTTTAATCACTCTCGATACTGAAGGCGATAATCTTTGGCGCAATCGCAGCGGCAAGGTTACCACGCGAAATGTTCAGTTTCTGCCGCGCTTTCAAGCCTTATGTGAGAAATACGGTTTTAAACCCACCTGGCTAACGAATTACGAAATGGCGAGCGATGCGGCGTATGTTGAATTTGGTCGCGATCTGCTGGCGCGTGGGCAAGGTGAAATCGGCATGCATCTTCATGCATGGTATAGCCCGCCGGAATACGCGTTGACCGATGATGACTGGCGCTATCAGCCTTATTTGATTGAATTTCCAGAAAATATCCTGCGCGACAAGGTCGCTTACATGACCGATTTGCTGGAAAGCGCTTTTCGGCAGAAGATGACCAGTCATCGTGCCGGACGCTGGGCTTTTAATGAAGTTTACGCTCGAGCATTGATCGACAACGGTTATTTAGTTGATTGCTCCGTCACACCTCGCGTGGATTGGCGCAATTCATCCGGCGCGCCGCAAGGCAAAGGCGGCACCGATTACAGCCGTTTCCCGGATCATGCCTATTACCTTGATGTTAGTGATATTTCCCGCGCGGGTGACAGCCCGTTGCTGGAGTTGCCGATGAGCATTCAGTACCGCTATGGCGCTTTCACTAATCAGCTAAAAAAAGCGTGGAATGACATGCGCGGCAAGAAGCGCGGTCCATCTGTTAATTGGCTACGTCCGGTGGGGGGCAATGTGCAGCAGATGAAACAGGTGGTTGAGCAAACACTTAGCCAGGGAAATGATTACGTTGAGTTCATGCTGCATTCATCAGAATTTATGCCCGATGGCAGCCCCACGTTTAAAAATGAGGCTGATATTGAGCACCTTTACGATGATTTAGAGCAGCTATTTAGCTGGTTACAACCACGTACTCAGGGCATGACGCTAACAGAATACGCGCTTTTAAAGAAAAGTGACCAGTCACGCTAAATTACGGTACGTTATAAAACTATACCGTGATTTCTTTAATCATTGTTGCGACATCTATGGCTTGAATATCCGCCATGCTGTGGCCTTCTGCAGGGCGCAGCACGTACTGATTCTCGCCATAGCCACCAATTAGACCGGGATCGGTTGGGCCGTACAGCGTGATATTCGGACGATCCAGCGCTGCCGTCAGATGACTTAAACCGGTATCTACCGACACCACCGCTCGCGCGCCAGCTAATTCTTGCGCTACCTGCTCCAGCGTTAACTTAGGCAATACCTCAACATGGTCGAAGCCTTCGGCCAGACGCTGTGCGCGTTGATGTTCATGCTCTGCGCCCCACGGCAATTTCACGCGCAATCCTGTTGGCTGAACTAACTCAATCAGCGCACGCCAGTGTGACTCCGGCCAGTGTTTGTTATCACGCGTGGTAGCATGCAGAAACACCAGATAAGGCTGCGTGTCATTGGGCAGCGTAGAGCGGAAATGGCCGGCAATCGCGTAGTCGCCCTGCGTTGCAGGCTTTTCATAGCCGAGGCTTTTGGCAAACAGCACGCGCGTACGTTCGACGGCATGCTGTTGCTTGTTGATTTCATGGCGTTTGTCATACCACCAGCTGGCGAAAGGTTCGCGTGCGCTGCGGCTGTCCTGCCCGTGCTTCTCGCCTTTTGCCAGGCGCGTTACCAGCGCGGCGCTTTTGATCAAACCTTGTGCATCCAGCACCACATCATACTGACGCGATTGCAGCTCACGCTTAAATTGCACACGCTCTTCACGCTGCTGGCTACCGAACCAGTGCTTGCGCCAGCGGCGAATCGCCACTGGCAGCACTCTATCCACCGCCGGATGCCAGGCGGGGATTTGAGCGAAGTTTTCTTCCACCACCCAATCAAACTTGATGCCTGGAATCGCCTGCATCGCATCCGTGAGCGCTGGCAAGGTATGCAGCACGTCTCCCATCGAGGAGGTTTTAACAATCAAAACGTGCATCTTTACTCCTGCACCGGATGCAACAGCGCGCTCAGTTCCTGATGGACGCGCGCTGGCTGAATATCAATCAGGCTCTGGTGATAACCTTGCTCGGCATCACCTTTGCGGACTTTGTGATAGCCGGTGATCAAACGAATAATGCGCGCGTGCTGAGATAACGGCGGAGTGAAGTCCGGGCTGCTTGGGCCATACAGCGCCACCAGCGGACGATTAAGCGCCGCAGCGATATGCATCAGGCCGGAATCGTTACTGACCACCGCCACACAGTTCGCCAGCAGAATCACGGCTTGCTCGAGTTGCGTCTCACCCGCCAGATTTTTGCAGTGCGCACGCGCCGCTTCTGATAGCGTCTGCACAATGGTGTCGCCGGTTTCACGATCTTTCGCCGAACCGAACAGCACCACCTGATAACCTTCGCCAATCAGCTGCTCTGCCAGCGCGGCATAATGATAATGCGGCCAGCGCTTCGCCGGGCCAAACTCTGCGCCCGGACAAAACCCAATCACCGGACGTTCGGCGGACAGCGCAAACTGCGCCGCCGTCATCCGCTTTTCATCATCATCGACACGTAATTGCGGCCACAGCAACGGCTGCGGCAGCTGCTGCGCGGAAGCAACCGGTTTGTCATAGCCGAGCGCCACATAGCGCTCAACCATCAACGGAAAGGCCGCTTTGTCCAGCACGCGGACATCATTTAACACGCCATAGCGCATCTCGCCGCGCCAGCCGGTGCGACGTTTGATCCCGGCGAAAAACGGCACCAGCGCAGATTTAAAGGAGTTCGGCAGCACATAGGCGCGGTCATAGCCACTGGCCTGCAGGGTTTTCCCCAAACGACGACGCTCGCCCAGCGCCAATGCGCCGTGGCCGAGCGGCATCGCCAGCGCCTGATTCACTTCCGGCATACGCGACAACAATGGGCGGCACCAGGCCGGCGCCATCACGTCGATCACCGCTTCAGGATGCTCAGCCTTGAGCGTGCGATAGAGACTTTGCGACATCATCATATCGCCGACCCATGATGGGCCAATAACCAGAATTTTCATCGCTGCTGCCGGTTTCCTTATACGTTACGGTTCAGCCAGGCCATGTATTCGCCCACGCCTTGCGCAACGGTTTTGAACGGCTTGTCGTAACCGGCTGCACGCAGATTGGTGAGATCGGCTTGGGTAAACGCCTGATAACGGCCTTTCAGCTTGTCCGGGAACGGAATGTATTCAATCTGGCCTTTCTGATGGAAGTTCAGCACCGCATCCGCCACTTCCTGGAAAGATTCAGCACGGCCTGTTCCGCAGTTGTAGATACCGGAAACGCCGTTTTCCCAGCACCACAGATTTACCGCAACCACGTCATCAACATGGATGAAGTCGCGGCGGAAATCGTCGCTGCCTTCGAACAGTTTTGGATTTTCACCGTTGCTAATTTGCGTATTGAGGTGGAACGCGACGCTCGCCATGCCGCCTTTGTGGCCTTCACGCGGACCGTACACGTTGAAGTAACGGAAGCCGCACACCGGTGAGTCTGCTTCAGGCAGAATCTGGCGCACGTAGTGATCGAACAGCATTTTTGAGTAGCCGTACACATTCAGCGGCTGCTCGTACTGGCGCTCTTCGATGAAGTTCTCATTGCGGCCGCCGTAAGTGGCAGCAGATGAGGCGTAGAGGAACGGGATTTCGCGCTCGAGGCAGAAGTGCAGCAGATCTTTCGAGTACTGATAGTTGTTATCCATCATGTACTTGCCATCCCACTCGGTGGTTGCGGAACACGCACCTTCATGGAACACGGCTTCGATGGGGCCGAGATCTTCGCCAGACATGATGTAGCTGAGGAATTCCTCTTTATCCATGTAATCGGCGATGTCGAGATCCGCCAGATTCACGAACTTGGTGCCATCCTTCAGATTATCCACCACCAAAATGTCGGTCAGACCGCGGTCGTTCAGCGCTTTAACAATGTTGCTGCCAATCATGCCAGCGCCACCGGTTACGATAATCATATGCTTTGCCTTTAAAGAGTTGGGGGGAAACAGGAGGTTTCACCCACGAATGCCTATCATCATAACATTTCAGCCAGACGCAGGCAGCCAGATGACGCCGTATACGCTGCACAAATCCTGTTCGCAGCGTGAACTATGCTGCAAAACCGAGATATTGATGGCTGAAATGTCGTTGATTCGCTTTTCGATCAGTAATATGTGCCAAATATTTGCTATCTGAGGAGCATAATCATGTCCAGTCAGTTTTATTCGCAAATTCGTCAACAACTTGAGACAACACGTCAGGACGGATTGTTCAAACAAGAACGCACCATCACGTCGGCGCAGCAGGCAGAAATCAACGTAGCTAACAGCCCGCCCGTCATCAACTTCTGCGCCAATAACTATTTGGGTTTAGCTAATCATCCGGCATTGATCCAGGCGGCGAAAGACGGCATGGATACGCACGGTTTTGGCATGGCCTCGGTGCGCTTTATCTGCGGCACGCAGGACATCCACCAGCAGCTGGAACACAAGCTGGCCGCGTTCCTCGGCATGGAAGACGCGATTCTGTTCTCGTCCTGCTTTGATGCCAACGGCGGCCTGTTTGAAACGCTGCTCAGCGCCGAAGACGCGATTATTTCAGATGCCCTTAATCACGCATCGATCATTGATGGCGTGCGTTTGTGTAAAGCGCAGCGCTATCGTTACGCCAATAATGACATGAGTGAGCTGCGTGCGCGTTTACAGGAAGCACGCGACAAAGGCGCGCGCCACATCCTGATTGCCACCGATGGCGTGTTCTCGATGGATGGGGTGATTGCCAATCTGCAGGGCATTTGCGATCTGGCCGATGAATTCGATGCGCTGGTAATGGTCGATGATTCCCATGCGGTGGGCTTTGTGGGTTCTGCCGGACGCGGCACGCACGAATATTGCGGCGTGATGGATCGCGTCGACATTCTGACCGGCACGCTGGGTAAAGCGCTGGGTGGCGCATCGGGCGGCTACGTGGCGGCGAAAAGAGAAGTGGTTGAGTGGCTGCGTCAGCGCTCGCGTCCGTATCTGTTCTCCAACTCGCTGGCGCCCGCGATTGTGGCTGCCTCGCTTCGCGTGCTGGAGCTGCTGAGTGAAGGTGACGGTTTGCGCCAGCGTCTATGGGAAAATGCCCGCTTCTTCCGCGAAAAGATGACTGCCGCAGGCTTCACGCTGGCCGGCGCAGATCACGCCATCATCCCCGTGATGCTGGGCGATGCCAAAGTGGCGCAGCAATTTGCCAGCCTGTTGCAGCAGGAAGGAATCTACGTCACAGGCTTCTTCTATCCGGTGGTACCGCAAGGTCAGGCACGTATCCGCACGCAGATCTCTGCCGGACATACGCAGGCGCAGCTGGAACACGCCGTGGCGGCCTTCACCCGTATTGGTCAACAGCTGGGCGTTATTTCAGGAGCAGGGAAATGAAAGCACTCGCCAAATTAAAAGCCGAAGAAGGCATTTGGATGGTCAAGGACGCGCCAATACCTGAACCCGGCCATAACGACCTACTGATTAAGATTCGTAAAACCGCTATCTGCGGTACCGACGTGCACATCTACAACTGGGATGACTGGTCGCGCAAAACCATTCCGGTGCCGATGATCACCGGCCACGAATATGTGGGTGAAGTGGTGGGAATGGGCCAGGAAGTTAAGGGCTTTGCCGTTGGCGATCGTGTTTCCGGTGAAGGCCACATCACCTGCGGCCATTGCCGCAACTGCCGCGCTGGACGCACGCATCTGTGCCGCAACACGGTAGGCGTTGGCGTTAATCGTCAGGGCTGCTTTGCCGAATATCTGGTGATTCCGGCGTTTAATGCCTTCAAAATTCCCGACAACATTTCTGACGAACTGGCGGCGATTTTCGATCCCTTTGGCAATGCGGTGCACACTGCGCTGTCGTTCGATCTGGTGGGCGAAGATGTGCTGATCTCCGGTGCCGGGCCGATTGGCATCATGGCGGCGGCGGTGTGCAAGCACGTCGGCGCGCGCCATGTGGTGATCACCGACATCAACGACTATCGCCTCGATCTGGCGCGCAAAATGGGCGTAACGCGCGCCGTCAACGTGGCGCAGGAAAATCTGCGTGATGTGATGGCCGAACTCGGCATGACCGAGGGTTTTGATGTCGGTCTGGAGATGTCTGGTGCGCCACCGGCATTCCGCACCTTGCTGGAGGTAATGAACCACGGTGGTCGCATCGCGCTGCTGGGCATTCCGCCGGGCGAGATGTCCATCGACTGGAATCAGGTGATCTTTAAAGGCTTGTTCATCAAAGGCATCTACGGCCGCGAGATGTTCGAAACCTGGTACAAGATGGCGGCGCTGATTCAGTCCGGCCTCGATCTGACGCCCATCATCACTCATCGCTATCACATTGATGAGTTCCAGCAGGGCTTTGATGAGATGCGCTCGGGAAGATCGGGCAAAGTGGTGTTGAGCTGGGATTAATTCATTCTCCGGCCTGGTGGCCGGAGAGTTTCAGGATTGTTTCTTTTCATCGTCCGTCAGGTAGCGCACTTTGCGGGTGTAGTCCTGGCCTTTAAAGGTGAGTGGCTGGGTGGGATCCAGTAAATACTTTTGCCATTCACTCAATGGAAATCCACCGTGCGCGCCAATGACGTCTGCCGGAATGGTTGCTGAGCTACCGCCAATCTTTTTGGAAACCGGCCAGTTTGCCCATTCTCCTAAATTGACCGTGCGAAGATCCAACATATCCAACAAAGCGGCGAGGGGAAGCTGATCCGTCGGCGGTTGGCTGTCATTCATTAATTCCCAGGTATCCTGAAAGAGCGTTAACCAGAGTGGACAAATGCGTTTCCAGGTTTGTCGGGTTGCCGCCAGGTACGCACCATTAACGTGATCTTCAAAATAAGGTCTTATCGATGGCCGGTAATAGGCGGGAATGGCCTGTGCTTCCGCGCCCTCTAGCTTGGCGATCATTTTCCCGTTACGGAAACTGGAGTAAAGGTGGCCTGGATGCATACGAATATCAGGCGATTTAAGCAAATTCAGATCCGAATCAATCATTAAAATACCGTCGCCTTTGGCTTGTAAAGGCGCCTGAATTTTAATTAGGCGACTGCGATAGATTTGCTTATAACGATAACTTTCCTCGCGATGCGGAACATTGAGCGTTACCACGCGGCAATTATGTGGAAGTTTGCCAAAAGCCTGCTCAGATTGGTCGCTCACGATAACAATCTCTTCCATTTTCGGCGCAAACCGACGAGCAAACTCAGCGCTTAATAACGCTTCTTCAACATAATCCGCGCCAGTGCACGGAATAACAACCGAGGTAACCGTAACGTCGCCTTGCGTATTGCTTTGCGCATAAGGAATATTATGACGTGCACGAATATGCCGACGATTTTTGTTCAAAAAATCAAACATGAGTTTTCCTTTCAATACTGTTATCCAATATCGTCTCTACCCCGGCCACATAGTTTTCAATGGCGTAGCATTCGCGTACACGTTCTTCGGCGGTGTTAATGAGACGCTGGCGTAAACTTGCGTCTTGCCATAATACGGCAAGATGCGCACTTAATTGTTTAATATCGCCGTATTCGAATAATAATCCGGTTTCGTTGTGGCTAATTAGTTCTGCCGTTCCAACTACGTTCGAACCAATCACGGCCGTTTTCACCAGCATGGCTTCCAACACGACGCGCGGTAGGCCTTCACTACTTGAAGCGAGAATAAAAGTGTCAAACGCCGCGAGGTAATCCAGAGGGTTATTTTGAAAGCCAGTAAACACAATATTCGACGCAATGTTCTCTTTGCGCGCCAGCAAAACCAAATTCTCCTGTTCCGGCCCGGCACCCACCACCACCATTTTCCAATTGGCTTCGGGATGTATGCGTTTGAATTGGCCCAGCGCCTGGAAGATATGATGGTTCGCTTTACGCGTAATAAGAGAGCCGATGGATCCAAAAATAAAGGTATCAGGGGAATAAGCCAGGCGGGCGCGAACGGCTTTGCGATCCGGTAAGGCCTGATGAATATCGATAGCATTTGAAACGGTGAAGCAACGCTGCGCATCAATGCCGCTTTGGCGCAAAGTCTGATTTACGCCATGCGAAACCGCAATAACGGCATCAACGCGTTTATTAACCATGTCCACTAACACTGAATTTAACTGTGGCTCAATGCGGCAATGTTGAATCAGTGCAACCTGCAAATCCTCAACCGCGCGATAGCCTTCAACATTGGTGCTCGGTTGATTATTCATATACAGCGCGTCATATTGCCCAGCTTGCATAAGAGATGAAATCTGTTGGGCGTTTGGCAATACACGCCATTTTTCGTCAACCCGACCGATCATCTGCTTCTTTAAAGAGCGGTTAAAAATGAATAGCGTGCGTAACAGCTCTTTGGCGATTTTCGCCCATTTCGGCTGACGACGCTGGGCGATAAAAACCACCGGAATGCCAATCGAATTGAGAATTGACTCAATGGTTTCACTGTTGCCGCGAGAATAGTTGTTGTAGAAACAGCAGGTAATATCGAACCTCTGCCGATCAATGCGCTTGAGCAATTCGAGCATACTGTTGGTACCGCCGCCCCATTCGCGGCCGGTATCCAACAGCAGAATTTTTCTTCTCATTGAATTTCTTTTCCCGAGCTCAGAAGAGCTGCCTTATTGTCTGAACCAATAGACTTTGCGCAATGCTTTCACTGATCAACTCAACGGCATAGTGCTGCGGCACGGGCGGCAACGGTTTGCCCGGCTTACACACGCCTGGCGCACGGAAGCGTGGCGGCTGCGTTTTGGATGGCGGCGAAGCCGCACCCTGATGCAGCGGCTCATTCAGCAACTGGCTTGGCCGCACTAGCGTGATATCGGCTGGCAATGTCGGCAGCATCTGCTGCAGTACGCGCACCGTCGTCGGATGCGGATGACCAATCGCAATGGCATAACCATCGCGCTGCGCAAGTTTCACCGCGCGGGTAAACTGCGCGCGGATTGAAGCCTCATCCTGACTATCATCAAGGAACACGCGGCGTTTCAGGACTTTAACGTTGGTACCTTGCGCGGCTGGGATCGACTGACTATTGCCAATCGTCATGCTATCGAGAAAGTAATAGTTGTAGTGATTGAGCACCTGCATCACTTTCTGCATGCCGGGCAGGCTGGAGGTCATTTTGCTGCCCATATGGTTATTCAGGCCAACCGCAAAAGGCACTTTGCCGCTGGCTTCTCGAATAATCCGCTCGATTTCCGTGCTGCTCATCTCGGGCGTCAGCGTGTCTTTCTCCAGCGGCTGTTTGCTAAGCGGTGCCATCGGCAGGTGGATCAGCACTTCGCGACCACCCTGATGCGCTTTGGTGGCCATCTCACGCGCATGGGGCGCATTCGGCAGGACCGCAACGGAAATCGCGGTGGGCATCTGCAGCACTTTATTCTCTTCTTTTGGCCGATAACCAAAGTCATCGATCACGATAGAGAGTTTTCCCGCATGGGCGGAAAGTGACAGAAACAGGCCGCACAGGGCGGCCGAGAGCTTAGAGGGTTGAAACAAAACTTATCTTCCTAACCACGGTAGTGGATTGACAGCCTGTCCCTGGCGTCGGATTTCAAAGTAGAGCGAAGGCGTGCCGCGGCCGCCGCTGGTGCCCACAAGGGCGATAGGCTGTCCTGCCTTCACCTGAGCACCCACGCTCACCAGTGCGCTTTGGTTGTAGCCATAAAGGCTCATATCACCTTTACCGTGTTCCAGAACGACAACCAGACCATAGCCTTGCAGCCAGTCGGCCATCAATACGCGTCCATCAGCGATGGCTTTCACTTCGGTACCTTCTGGCGCATCGACGACCAGACCTTTCCAGCGCAATTCGCCCTGCATCGATTCACCGAAGCGATGTTCAATACGTCCCCGTACCGGCCAAACCGCTTGCCCGCCGGGCTTGCCTAATCCGCCGGTACGCGCCATCAGCTCGCGCTCACTCTGCGTTGGCTGATAACTTGATCCTTTGGCTTTCGCCTGCGCCTGACGCTGACGCACTTTTTCCGCCTCGCGCGCTTCGCGTTCCGCACGTTCGCGTGCTTCACGCTCTGCCTTAGCGATTTTGCTTTGCAGGCGGCTTTCGTTCTCACGCATTTCAACCAGGTCCGCCTGATCTTTCTCCAGCGAGCTTTCCAGTATGGTGAGCGTTTTCTTACGCGCCGCGCTGGCGACTTCCAGCTTGCTTTGCTGCGTCTGCTGCTGGGCCAACAACGATTTTTGCTGCTCCTGTTTGCCCTGCAATGATTGACGCTGTTCCGCTAATTGCTGCTGGGTTTGTTTGAGATCGTCGATGTTTTTCTGGCGTGCGGCGTTGAGATAGCCGAAATAGGCAAGAATGCGCTCACTGCGCTGGGCTTCTTCGCCTCCGAGCAGCAACTGCAGACCATTATGCTGTCCCTGACGGAAGGCGGCATCAAGCTGTTGTGCCAGCAGTTTTTCCTGCTGTGCTTGCTGCTTTTCCAGCCGCGAGATAGAAGAGGTGACCTGCGCGATTTCACCCTCAAGCGTGCTGAGGCTGTTACGCGTTTCGCGCAGCTGACGGCTGGCCTGCGCAATCACTTTTTCCTGGCTTTGCAGCTGATCCAACAACTTACTGCGCTGCACTTTCTGCGCTTTAACGCTCTTTTCTTTCTCGGCAATGTCCTGCTGAATGGACTTCAACTGCGTTTTACTGTCATCCGCACTGCGTGCAGCGGCAGGAAGTAATAATGTGCCCGCCAGAAGCAGACTCAGGGAGATTTCGGACCAGCGAAATGACAACGGAAGCGCAGTGCCGTTGTAACGGGTCCTTGTGTATGTAACGGTCGCTTTTCCCTTCATAGTCGATAATTATTCCACGATGAACAGCCGCTTACCAGTTAGCCCGGCCGGGTTTTACTTTACTAAAAATGTCTGTACCGAGCTTACCGGCATAAACTTTGTCTTAATTTTGGGATTAGAACACTTTTTTTGGAAAATGACGCACAAATCGTAACTCTGTCCCCTTAGCGACTGTACATGCGAAGTGGCGCAGGTATACTCAGAACCCTTGTTTTAGCTTATCAGCCCGGTTTGGAGTCGTTACCCCTCATGCAAGAAATTATGCAGTTTGCAAGCAATCACCCCATCCTCAGTCTGGCATGGGTCGCTTTACTCGTTCTCGTGATTGTGACCACCGTTAAAGGTATGTTCTCTAAAGTAAAAACTATCAGCCGTGGTGAAGCTACCCACCTGATAAACAAAGAGGACGCGGTGGTGGTAGACGTGCGTTCACGTGACGATTACCGCAAAGGACACATTTCTGGGGCTATCAACGTAGCGGCAGCAGACATCAAAAAAGAGAGCTTTGGCGAGCTGGAAAAGCACAAGTCACAGCACATAATTGTAGTTTGCGCGACCGGTCAAAGTGCGGGTGAATCTGCAGCGAAATTGAGCGCAGCGGGTTTTGAAAAAGTCTCCGTACTAAAAGATGGCGTGAGCGGCTGGAGTGGTGAAAATCTGCCACTGGTGCGCGGTAAATAACTTCTCAGAGGTAACCGTATGGCGAATGTAGAGATCTACACCAAAGTCACTTGTCCTTATTGCCACCGTGCAAAGGCGTTGTTGGATCAGAAAGGCGTGTCGTTCCAGGAGATTCCCATTGACGGGAACGCGGCGAAACGTGAAGAGATGATTCAACGCAGCGGCCGCACTACGGTGCCACAGATTTTTATTGATGCGCAGCACATTGGCGGCTGTGACGATCTTTACGCGCTGGATGGGCGTCAGGGACTTGATCCTTTACTCCAGGCATAACTTTTCGGTCAGACAATTTTAACTCACAGGATTTAGTCACATGTCAGAGCAAAGCAGCAGCGAAATGCAGTTCCAGATTCAACGTGTTTACACCAAAGATGTTTCTTACGAAGCGCCAAACGCACCGCAGGTTTTCCAGAAAGAGTGGGAACCGGAAGTGAAGCTGGATCTGGACACCGCCTCTTCTCAGTTAGCTGATGGCGTTTTTGAAGTCGTTCTGCGCGTTACCGTAACGGCAACCGTTGGCGAAGAAACCGCATTCCTGTGTGAAGTACAGCAAGCGGGCATTTTCACCATTAGCGGTATCGAAGGCACGCAGATGGCGCATTGCCTCGGCGCGTACTGCCCGAACATTCTGTTCCCGTATGCACGCGAATGCGTAACCAGCCTTGTGTCTCGTGGTACTTTCCCGCAGCTCAACCTGGCGCCAGTGAACTTTGATGCGCTGTTCATGAACTATCTGCAGCAGCAAGGTGAAGGCGAAGCGCCACATCAGGATGCCTGATGACTACACTCAACGCTTCAATTAGCGTCATCGGTGCCGGCTCGTACGGCACCGCATTGGCCATCACGCTGGCCCGCAACGGCCATCCGGTTCTGCTCTGGGGCCACAATCCTCAAAGCGTGGCGCAGCTGCAAGCTGACCGCTGCAATGCCGCTTTCCTGCCCGATGTCCCTTTCCCTGATAATCTCGTTCCTGAAGCCGATCTGGCAACCGTGGTTAACGCCAGTCGCGATCTGCTGGTCGTCGTGCCGAGCCATGTATTTGGCGACGTGCTGACGCAGCTTAAGCCGCATTTGCGTGCCGATTCGCGGATTGTCTGGGCGACTAAGGGGCTGGAAAAAGAGACCGGCCGGTTGCTGCAGGATGTGGCGCGTGAAATCCTCGGCGATGCGATTCCACTCGCGGTGATTTCCGGACCCACCTTTGCCAAAGAGCTGGCAGCCGGCATGCCAACGGCCATCGCACTGGCATCCACCGATGCTGAGTTCGCTGAAGACCTGCAGCAAAAGCTGCACTGCGGCAAAAGTTTCCGCGTCTACAACAATCAGGATTTCATCGGCGTGCAGTTAGGCGGCGCGGTCAAGAACGTGATTGCGATTGGTGCGGGGATTTCTGACGGCATTGGCTTTGGTGCCAACGCGCGTACCGCCTTGATCACTCGCGGCCTGACGGAAATGAGCCGTCTTGGCGCAGCGCTGGGCGCCGATGCCACCACCTTTATGGGCATGGCCGGTTTAGGCGATCTGGTGCTGACCTGTACCGATAATCAGTCGCGCAACCGTCGTTTCGGCATGATGCTGGGGCAAGGCGAGAGCGTAGACGAGGCGCAACGCATTATCGGACAAGTTGTAGAAGGCTACAGAAACACCAAAGAAGTCAAAGCATTGGCCGCGCGCGTCGGCGTAGAAATGCCGATTACCGAGCAGATTTATCAGGTGCTCTATTGCGGAAAATCAGCGCGAGAGGCAGCATTGACCTTACTTGGCCGTGCAAGGAAGGACGAAAACAGCCAAAGCTAAAGCAGGATGCGCCAGCGTCACCACCTGTAGCGCCCCATCAGGCGCTTTTTTTATCGGGAGCAAACAGCAATGTCGTCTGAAGAGTTAGAACTGGTCTGGAACCATATCAAAGCCGAAGCCAGAGCCCTGGCCGACTGTGAACCGATGCTGGCCAGCTTTTACCATGCGACACTGCTCAAACACGAAAACCTCGGCAGCGCGCTCAGCTACATGCTCGCTAACAAGCTGGCGAACCCGATCATGCCCGCTATCGCTATTCGCGAAATCGTGGAAGAAGCCTATCGTGAAGACCCGGAGATGATTGTCTCTGCGGCCTACGATATTCAGGCTGTACGCCAGCGCGATCCCGCCGTTGATAAATACTCTACGCCGCTGCTTTACCTCAAAGGTTTCCACGCCTTGCAGGCTTATCGCATCGGCCATTGGCTGTGGAAAGAGGGCCGCCGCGCGCTGGCTGTCTATCTGCAGAACGAAATTTCCGTCTCATTTGCCGTGGATATTCACCCGGCGGCGCGCATTGGTCGCGGCATCATGCTTGACCATGCCACCGGCATTGTCATCGGCGAAACGGCAATCATTGAAAATGATGTTTCAATTCTGCAATCGGTGACGCTCGGCGGTACTGGTAAAACCAGCGGCGATCGTCATCCGAAGATCCGTGAAGGTGTGATGATTGGCGCCGGCGCCAAGATTCTGGGCAACATTGAAGTGGGGCGCGGCGCAAAAATCGGAGCCGGTTCAGTTGTCCTGCAGCCTGTACCGCCGCATACCACGGCGGCAGGCGTACCAGCGCGCATTGTCGGTAAACCGACCAGCGATAAACCGTCGATGGATATGGATCAGCACTTCAACGGCGCAGGCTTTGAATACGGTGACGGCATCTAGCCTTTGATCAGTGCGCCAGCATAATCGAGTTGGCGCCACGCTTCATACACCACCACCGATACTGCATTAGACAGGTTCATGCTGCGGCTCTCCGCCATCATCGGAATGCGGATTTTCTGCTCAGCGGGTAGCGCGTTGAGAATTTCTGCGGGTAAACCGCGACTCTCCGGACCAAACACCAAATAATCACCCTTCTGATAGCTGACCGCGCTGTGCGCAGGCGTTCCTTTGGTGGTGAGGGCGAACATGCGCTGTGGCGTTTCTGTTGCCAGAAACTCTGCGTAATTGGCGTGTTTTTTTAAGGCGGTATATTCGTGGTAATCCAGCCCGGCGCGGCGCAGGCGCTTGTCATCCCAGGCAAAGCCCAGCGGTTCAATCAGGTGTAACTGGAAACCGGTATTTGCGCACAAGCGAATGATGTTGCCGGTATTTGGCGGAATTTCAGGTTCAAATAAGACAATGTTTAGCATAAGGCCCCCAGAAACGAGGGCCGAAGCATAACAAATTATTGACGGGCGGAGTACAGCGGCAGCCACAGCGTGAGGCGTAAACCGCCGAGCGGGCTGTCATCCGCTTTAACCCAGCCGCGATGCTGCTGGATGGCGGTTTCGACAATCGCCAGGCCCAATCCGGTGCCGCCTGACTCACGATCGCGCGCCTCATCGGTGCGGTAGAACGGACGGAAAATCTGCTCGCGATCTTCTGGGCTGACTCCTGGACCATCATCATCGACATGAATGGTGATGCCCGCAATATCCACCGAGAAGCTGACGCTGATGTGCGAATTCGAATAGCGCAGCGCATTACGCACGATATTCTCAAGCGCACTCTCCAACGCATGGGGATTACCGTACAGCGGCCACGGGCCAGGCGGATAGGGCACTTCCATCAGTTTGCCCATCTGCTCGGCTTCAAATTTGGCATCTTCCAGCACGCCATTCCAAAGCTGATTGGCCTTCATCGCTTCGCTAACCAGCGCGTTATTGTGCTGCGTTCGCGACAGCACCAGCAGATCGTTAATCATGCCATCCAGACGCTGCGCTTCCGTTTCAATGCGCTGCAGCTCTTTGCCTTCACCGTTACGGCGACGCAGGAGCGCGGTTGCCAGCTGCAAGCGAGTTAACGGCGTACGCAATTCATGGCTGATATCGGATAGCAGACGCTGTTGCGCCGTCATCATGCGTTCGAGCGCGCTCACCATTTGGTTGAAACTGGAACCCGCAGCCAGAAACTCTTGCGGCCCCGATTCCAGTTCCGGATGCTGGCGCAAATTGCCGCTTGCCACTTCATCCGCCGCATATTTAAGTTTGCGCGCGGGGCGCGCCAGGCTCCACGCCAGCCACAGCAGCAGCGGCGAGCTGATCAGCATCGTGACAATCAGCAGCAGTAGCGGGCGGTCAAACAGCAGATTAACGAAATCGAGCTGCGAGCTGGTGGCAGGACGAATCAGGTAGAGCTGATAGTTGTCTTCGCCATCGCGGACCGCGAAAGGTCCAACCATCTCCACGCGACCATACTTTTTCTTTTGTGGGTGGTCGGCGTTATCCGACTGCCCAATAAAGTTGCGGATGATCTGCATTTCATTGTGCTGCGCGCCAATCACCCGGCCTTCGCTGGTCACTAATAATAAACGCTGACCGGGCGGCGCCCATTTGTCGATGGAGCGGAACAGGCGACGCCACCACATTAAGTCGTTGGGTGGATCCTGAGACAGCTCCGCTTCAACGTGCTGTTCAATCATGGTGCCCTGACGTTGCTCGCTTTCCAGTAACGCGGTCATCTGGCGCGAATCGAGTTTAGGCACCATGAGAACCAGCATCAACACCAACGCTAGCGTGAGCCAGAAGATGGCGAAGATGCGGGTGGTTAAACTTCCAATCATGATGCCGAAACCATCAGATAGCCGCGTCCGCGTAGGGTTTTAAACCACGGATGACCATCACGACGTTCCGGCAATTTACGACGCAGGTTAGAAATGTGCATATCGATAGCGCGGTCAAACGGTGTCAGACGTTTGCCCAACACTTCCTGACTAAGGTGCTCACGCGATACCACCTGACCCAGATGCTGTGCCAGCAAATAGAGCAGGGTGAACTCGGTGCCGGTGAGGTCCAAAGTTTCGCTGTCGAAGCTGGCTTCCTGACGACCCGGATTCAGGCGCAGGCAGTCGACTTCCAGCGTTGGTGAGCTGTTATCGTGCTGCTGTTGCTGCTCGCTCCAGTTTGAACGGCGCAGAATGGCACGAATACGCGCTACCAGTTCACGATCGTTAAACGGTTTAGGCAGATAGTCATCTGCACCCAGTTCGAGGCCCAGAACGCGGTCCAGTTCGCTGCCACGTGCAGTCAGCATAATGACCGGAGTTTGGTGCTGTTGGCGTAGTTCTTTCAAAGTGTCGATACCGTTCTTCTTCGGCATCATCACATCAAGCAATAGCAAGTCCACGGTGTTGTCTAGCAGGTTAAGCGCCTGCTCACCATCGCTTGCCACAATGACTTCAAAACCTTCCATCTCAAGCAGTTCTTTAAGCAGCGAAGTTAATTCGCGGTCGTCATCAACCAACAGGATTTTATTCATTTTTTATTGCCCTCCGCAGGCAAAATACCGTGTTCCTTGACTTGCAATCCAACGCTTTACGTACTTTTACACCCCCTGACGGATGTTTGCAGCCACCGCCGTACACTGGCTCTCGTTGAATCGCAAAACGGAACGAACTGGGAGTTAACGATGCGCTACTTAACCGCCGTCGTCATTGCCTCAGCGATGGTTCTCAGTCACGCCAGCGCCGAAGCAGCAGACACGACGACGATTGACGAGATGCATCCGAACAGCGGATTGACGACAGGCAGTATGACGCAAAATCCGCAAAGCTACATGTTCGATGGCATTGAGCTGACTGAACAACAGCGGCAACAGATGCGAGACCTGATGCAGCAAGCGCGACACGAACGCCCAACAATCAGCGTTCAAGATATAGAAACTATGCATGACCTTGTCATTGCAGACAAATTTAACGAATCGGCTATCCGACAGCAGGCAGAGAAACAAGCCCGCGCAGCGGTAGAACAGCAAGTCGAGATGGCTCGGGTTCGTAATCAGATGTATCACCTGCTAACGCCTGCACAGCAAGCGACATTGCAGAAAAATTATGAGCGGCGATTAGCTGAAGTTCGTCGGCTCTCAGGATTGCAGCCATCATCACCGCTGCAAGCAGTGAGTAGTACCAGCAGTAACCAGTAACATAGTATCCCTGTTTTCCTTGCCATAGACACCATCCCTGTCTTCCCCCGCATGATGCGGGGGTTTTTTTTGCCTGTCATTTCTCTCTAACATCATTGCCTTAAAATTCAATCACGCAGCACACATATGCCGATGATAAACTTTAGCCATCTTGAGACCTAAAGGCCGCACCTATAAGGCGTGCGATCCGACGAGGCATAGCATGGATTCTTCCTATGCAAAGTTAGTTAATCGGGCGGCGCTGGCGGCAACTACGCTGGCGACATTGCTGTTAATCGTGAAAATTTTCGCATGGTGGCATACCGGTTCAGTCAGTATGTTGGCGGCGTTAGTAGATTCATTGGTGGATATCGCCGCTTCACTCACCAATTTGCTAGTGGTGCGCTATTCACTGCAGCCGGCCGATGACGATCACACCTTCGGCCACGGTAAAGCCGAATCACTGGCCGCGCTGGCGCAAAGCATGTTTATCTCCGGCTCGGCGCTGTTTCTGTTTCTCACCGGCATTCAGCATCTGGCCTCGCCCGAAACCTTACATGCGCCGCTGGTGGGCATTGTGGTGACGGTGATTGCGCTGTTTTCAACCCTGACGTTGGTTGCCTTCCAGCGCTGGGTGGTGCGACGCACGCGCAGCCAGGCGATTCGCGCAGACATGCTGCACTATCAATCTGACGTAGTGATGAACGGCGCAATATTGGTCGCTCTCGGTTTGAGCAGCTATGGTTTTGTACGGGCGGATGCGTTGTTCGCGCTCGGCATCGGCGTTTACATTCTCTATAACGCGTTGCGGATGGGTTATGACGCGGTACAGGCGCTGTTGGATCGCGTTTTGCCCGAGCATGAAACGCAGGAGATTATCAACGTGGTGACCAACTGGCCGGGCGTACGCGGCGCGCATGCATTACGCACGCGACAATCGGGCCCCACGCGTTTTATCCAGCTGCATCTGGAGATGGAAGATCAGCTGCCGCTGGTGCAGGCCCATCAGGTGGCCGATCAAATTGAGCAGGCGTTACTCAAGAGGTTTCCCGGCTCAGACGTCATCATCCATCAAGATCCCTGTTCTGTTGTGCCGAGCAATCAACATGGATTTTTTCAAGGTTAGCGATTTAAAATCATGCAATTACACAAAAAAAGTGACGTAACGCTAACAACTCTGTAAAAAATTAGCGAAAACTTGTCTGACCTGAATCAATTCAGCATCAAGCGTTTGATATACTATTTTGCAACTATTAAGCCATGCGATCGCGAGCTGGTCCACGCCGGACACATGGCAGGAATAATCCTTAGTTTTTGAACAATCCAGAGGTTGTCATGATCAAAAAAATCGGAGTACTGACCAGCGGCGGCGACGCCCCAGGCATGAACGCAGCCATTCGCGGAGTTGTACGTTCCGCGCTGAGTGAAGGACTGGAAGTTTTTGGTATTTACGACGGCTATCTGGGATTGTACGAAGATCGCATGATCAACCTTGACCGCTACAGCGTGTCAGACATGATCAACCGCGGCGGCACTTTCCTCGGTTCTGCCCGCTTCCCAGAATTCCGCAACGATGAAGTGCGCCAGACCGCGATTGATAACATGAAAAAGCGTGGTATTGATGCGCTGGTGGTTATCGGCGGTGATGGTTCCTACATGGGTGCCAAGCGCCTGACTGAAATGGGCTTCCCGTGCATCGGCCTGCCTGGCACCATTGATAACGACGTAGCAGGTACTGATTACACCATCGGTTACTTCACTGCGCTGGAAACCGTGGTTGAAGCGATTGACCGCCTGCGTGACACCTCATCTTCCCACCAGCGTATCTCCATCGTGGAAGTGATGGGCCGTTACTGTGGCGATTTAACCCTGGCGGCAGCGATTGCCGGTGGTTGCGAGTTCATCGTGCTGCCTGAAATCCCGTATACCCGCGAAGAGCTGGTTGCTGAAATCAAAGCCGGCATTGCCAAAGGTAAAAAGCACGCCATCGTGGCGATCACCGAGCACATCTGCGATATCGACGATCTGGCGCACTTCATCGAAGCTGAAACCAAACGCGAAACCCGCGCTACCGTTCTCGGTCACATTCAGCGTGGCGGCGCACCTTGTGCCTATGACCGCATTCTGGCCTCGCGCATGGGTTCCTATTCCATCGAGCTGCTGCTACAAGGCTACGGCGGCCGCTGCGTCGGTATTCAGAACGAGAAGATGGTGCATCACGACATCATCGATGCGATTGAAAATATGAAGCGTCCATTCAAACGCGACTGGCTGGATACCGCGAAAAAACTCTACTGATTATTCAGCATCAAGGCGCGACGCGATTCGCGCCTTTTTTATGCCTGCTCATATTCCGTGCGGTTATAACAGCTTATTTTTAATTCTTTAATCCGTGGATAAGTTTGTGTCAGTCTTGTTCTATAACGACCTCGGGAGAGCAAGCAATGAATAAGTGGAGTATTGGTGTCACCCTGTTACTGGCTTCAACCAGTGTTCTGGCAAAGGATATTCAGTTGTTAAACGTCTCTTACGATCCAACCCGTGAGCTGTACGAGCAGTACAACAAAGCGTTTAGCGCGCATTACAAGCAGGAAACCGGCGACAATGTGGTGATTCGCCAGTCGCACGGCGGTTCAGGTAAACAAGCAACCTCAGTGATCAATGGCATCCGTGCTGATGTGGTTACGCTGGCGCTGCAATCTGATGTCGATGCTATTGCTGACCGTGGTCGTATCAATAAAGACTGGATTAAACGCCTACCGGACAACTCCGCACCCTACACCTCAACCATCGTGTTCCTGGTGCGCAAAGGCAACCCGAAAGGCATTCATGATTGGCCAGATCTGATCAAGCCGGGCGTTTCCGTCATCACGCCAAACCCGAAAACGTCAGGCGGCGCACGCTGGAATTATCTGGCTGCATGGGGCTGGGCGCTGGATCAGAACAACGGCGATCAAGCCAAAGCGCTGGCTTACGTGAGATCGCTGTTTAAGAACGTAGAAGTGCAGGATTCTGGCGCACGTGGTGCCACTAACACCTTCGTGGAACGCGGCATTGGCGATGTGCTGATAGCGTGGGAAAACGAAGCCTATCTGGCGGTAAATAAGCTGGGTAAAGACAAGTTTGAGATCGTCACCCCAAGCGAATCGATTCTGGCGGAGCCAACGGTTTCGGTAGTGGATAAAGTGGTCGACGAGCAGGGCACCCGCAAAGTAGCTGAAGATTACCTCAAGTATCTCTACTCGCCGGAAGGTCAGACTATCGCGGCGGAAAATTTCTATCGTCCACGTGATAAAGCCGTTGCGGAGAAATTTGCCAATAAATTCGCCCCGGTAAAACTGTTCACTATCGACAACAAGTTTGGTGGCTGGACGCAAGCCCAGAAAACTCACTTCGCCGATGGCGGCAGCTACGACCAGGTGATGAAGCCATAACGTACATTGTCAGGTCGCCATTTATGGCGACCTTTTTACATACCATTACGCCTCTTGCGTCGCCAACCGCCGACCGGCACGCTGGGCCACCAGCGGCAACAATGCCTGACGTACCAGATAGCCATCTGGATCCAGCCCCCAACCTAACGCAGCAGCGGCATCGACAATCGCTTTATCCCATTCCAGTTTTTTCCGTCCGTCACCCGCAGTGGTAATCACCACTTCACACGCATGATCGGATGCCTGATAGCGACGCCAGCTGCCTGCCGGCACGGAAATCACCGAACGCTCCGGCGCGGTCATCGTCACTTCTTCACCATCACGATTGAAGGTCACAGTAAGCGTGCCCTTAAACACCATGAGTACTTGCACCTGTGCGCAGCGGTGCGTACCCATCTCGCCCGCTTGTGGCAAAGCCAGCCACTCTACCGAGAAGCCGTGTGGCGTGTTGATGGGCGGAGCGACCTGACGATCCTGATTGATGCCATAGCCGATGACGGGTGCCATACGCGCACCGTGACCCGGCAACATGGCATCCAGTAGCGCGTGATCGCTCCAGGCGCGCTGCTCACCGGTGACGGCAAACTGCGCCATCTGCTCGGGCGTAAAATGCTGTAACTGCGCCATCTCCACCTCGGGCAGCGGCGGCATACGCTCTGCAACCGGCGGGATCGCCGCGCCGGTTGAGGTATCGATCAGCATGTTATTGGGGCTGAGATAGAGTCCATATTCCGCCGCCGCCGACATCACATCGGGATGCCAGATAATGCCGCCGGTGTTATCGCCGCCCAGCACGGTAAATACCCAGCCATCGGTATCGGTAGCCGACACATTGGTGAAGCCACGGAAAATCCAGGTGGGCAGGCTGACAATCGCCGGAGCGTCGAGCTCCAGCGACTCTTCGCCTTTATTCCCCCAGCGGAAACGCCAGCGGCCTTCATGGATCAGGAAGACTTCGGCAGTGAAATGCAGATGCAGATTATTGGTCACGCCTTTTGGCATCGCCGCCGCGCCAATGTTAAAACCGTGCGCTTCAGGAATATTGATCACCTGCTCAGACGACTGCGTCACGCCCGGCCCGATAAACGAGTAATTCTGCTTGAGATGCGAACCCGGCAGTTTGCAGTCGATAAACGCCAGATTGCACGACACCATATCTTGCGGCGCGATCAGGCGCGCACGTGCTGCTGTAGCGGACAATGTTTGCTGTTTCATCTTCTTCTCCTCAATAACCCGAACCAGAACGAACAGGCAACGCCTCACCGCGCGCGGTGGCGACAGCGTGGCGTGCGGCATGCGTTAGCTGCATCACATCATTGGCGGGGGTCACCAACTGAAAGCCCTGTGCGATGCGCTGTGCGGCGGCTTCTCCGCTGGTACAAAAAATACCGGCCAGTTTGTGGCCGGCGCGGGTGCGGCTCAGCACCCGTTCAATGGCATTTAACATCTCAGGATGCTGCGATTCGGCGCTGGCCTGGCCGGTGAGCGTAAGAGACAGATCGTTGGGGCCGATAAACACGCCGTCCAATCCCTCGACGTCGAGAATGGCATCAAGATTGGCCAACCCCGCGCGTGTTTCAATCATCGCCAGCGTCAGAATTTGCTGGTTAGCATGCTGCGGATAATCTTTGCCGCCATACAGCAGCGCACGCGCTGGACCAAACGAGCGCGAACCTTGCGGCGCATAGCGGCAGGCATCGACAAACTGCTGCGCTTCGGCGGCATCGTTGATCATCGGGCAGATAATGCCGTAGGCGCCGGCATCCAGCATGCGCATAATCTGCGCCGGCTCGTTGTGCGAGACGCGCACCAGCGGCGTCGCGGGTGTGGAGGATAGCGCCTGCAACATGCTGAGCGCGGCGGCGAAATCGATCAGGCCATGTTGCAGGTCAACGGTGACGGCATCAAAGCCCTGATGTCCGGCAATCTCGGCGCTGTAGCTGCTGGGGATCGCCAGCCAGCCGTTAATAATCGGTTCACGGCGTTGTTTTAAAGGGTTGATACGCATAATTCACTCCTCTTAATCCAGGTTTGCAGCGCGCGGGCACAGGCTTGCGGCTGCTCCAGCAGCAGAAAGTGTCCGCACTGCTCAAGCGTGATGTGGCGTGCGGCGGGAGCCGCTTTGACAAGCAGGTGATGGTGTTCGGGGGTGCAGATGGCGTCGCTGTCGCCGTTGAGGATCAACAGCGGTGCCTGCAGCGCCGGTAAGGTATGCCGTAAATCGCGACGTTGTATGGCGATGGCGGTCTGTTGACGAAAGCGCTCAACGCTGCTGCGTTCTGCCATCGTCACCAGCGCGCCAAGCAGCTCGCGATCCGCCAGCCGCGATGCATGCACATAGCGCGGCCAGAGTTGCTCAATCACCGATCGCATACCGTTTTTCGCAGCTCGATCAAGCAAGGCAATACGTCCCGCAGCGTTGACCGGCGCATCCGCCAACGGATTCACCGCCAGCAGCGCGAGGCCCGCGATGCGTTGCGCGGCTTGCGCCTGCATCTCCAGTGCCACCAGCGCACCCAGCGAGAATCCCACCAGTAAAAAGCGCGCCGGCAAGTCAGTCAGCAGTTGCGCCGCGAGCTGTTTGGCGCTGTCAGCACCGCTCATCTCGGGAATGATCATCGGCTGCTGCGGTAGATGGCGGCAAAGCGGTTGCCACAACGCGCCGTCGCACAAGGTACCGCCCAGTAACACCAAAGGCAGTGACATGATTAGCCCTCCGCCACAGGACGGGCATTCACCATCCGCATCACATGGCGCACCAGCAGCAGCGACAGCAATGAAATAATGCCAATCACCATAAAGCCCTGCTGCATCGCGAAGTAGTATTTGATGTAGCCGACCAGCACCGGGCCAAAGAAAATCCCAGCGGAGTAGATGCTTTGATATAGCCCAACGCGAGTGGATTGCTGCCAGGCGGGCGTGCGGGTGACGATCAGCGAATTCAGCACGGTGGAGATCATGCCGAAGGCACAGCCCGCCAGCGCCTGCAAGCCATACAGCAGCCAGATATTGGGCGCGTAAGGCATGGCTATCGCTACGGCCCCTTGCAGCACGCCGCCGATAATTGCCGTGTTGCGTAAGCCCAGCAGGCGATAGAAGAAGGGCGCGCACAGCGCGGTGGCCAGCGCATAGAAGAACAGATGGATGCCGCTTAGCGTCGCCAGCGAAGCGGCCGCCATGCCAAAGCCTTCTGCCAGTAGCGGCGTCAGCGTGTCGCGCGTGGCAAATGGCACCATCATCACCAGTGCACAGAGTCCGCCGAGATACCACACCGAAGGATCACGCAGCTGAGTGCGAACCGCAGAGAGACGTTGCGCCGTGGGCATCGCTTCCGGGCGTTTTTCACGGATAAAGAACGTCAGCAAAAAAGCCAGCAGCGCGGCAGCGGACGCCACCAAAAAGCTCGATTCGGCACCGAAATGACGGGCAATAAATCCTGCCACCGAAATCCCGATAAAAGTGCCTACCGGCGAGGTGACGCTCAGCATGGCGATCGCGGCGGCGGCTTCCAGCGGCGGGAAGTAAGCCACGAACATCACATTATACACCACCCACGTCGCGCTGGTGACGCCATCGGCGAGCTTGGCGATAAACAGTGTTTCCGGTGTCGGCCAAAGGTAAACCACCGGCCAGGCGATAAGCGTAAACAATAAGCCAATCTGGATAATGCGTTTGCGGCGGCGAAAGCGGTCCGACAGAATGCCGGTCGGAAAACGCAACAGCATCGAGGCCAATCCGGTAGCACCGATGATGATTCCCATCACGCGCGCCTCGACATTCAGCGACATGATGTAGGGGGCGAGAAACGGATCAAAGGCGTGAATGCTGATAAAAAACAGCAAGCTAATAATGAAAAACAGCAGCACATCACGACGCAATAACGCTTTCATAATGAGTTCCTCAATAAGCCGTCCAGCCGCCATCCACCTTCAGCGCGCTGCCGGTGACCAACGCTGCGGCCGGTGATGCCAGAAACACCACCGGCCCCATCACATCTTCCAGCGTGCCAAGACGACCAATCTGAATGCGGCGCAGCGTCTGCTGGCGAAACGCTTCATCTGCCAGCGAGGCCTGCGACAGTTCGGTTTCGATAAAGGTGGGGCACAAGGTGTTGATGCGAATGCCATCGCGTCCCAACTCCAGCGCCATGGCACGCGTCAGCCCTTCCAGCGCCGCTTTTGATGCGCAGTAGACGCTGCGCTGCGGGCCGCCGACGTGCGCCATCTGCGAAGAGAGATGGATAATGCTGCCGCCGTGTCCGGCGGCCTGCATGCCGGTCGCGACCTGCTGCGACAGGAAAAACGTGGCGCGCAGGTTTACGTCCATTACCGCATCAAAGTTAGCTTCGCTGACCTCGCTAAACGGCTGATGGCGCGCCAGCCCGGCGCTGTTGACCAGCACATGAAAGCTCGGCAAATCGTGTAGTGTCTGGCGCACCGCGCGCGTGTTGCAGACGTCGAGCGGCAGCGGATGCAATGTCAGGCCGGCGCTCGCCGCCTGCTGCACGGCGTGCGCCAGGCGATCGGCGTCGCGCGCGGCAATCCACACCTGCGCTCCGGCGTCGGCCAGCGCGATAGCGGCGGCAAAACCGATACCGCGCGAGCCGCCGGTCACCAGCGCGCGCTGTCCATCCAGGCGAAATGAAGGGGTAGTCGGAACCATGCGCGCCTCCTTATTTCACCGTAACCGGCGCGGGTGCGGCGTAGACCACTTCCTGCTGGCCGTAGCGGCGCACGCGGATATTGGCCTGTTCAGCATGACCGGCAAAGCCCTCCAGCAGCGCCAGGCGCGAGCAGTAAGCGCCGATTTCTGCCGAAGCCGCATCGCTGGTGACGCGCTGCCAGGTGCAGGTTTTCATAAATTTGCCCACCCACAAGCCGCCGGTATAACGCGATGCACCCAGCGTGGGCAGCGTATGGTTGGTGCCGATCACCTTGTCGCCATAAGCCACATTGGTACGCGGCCCGAGAAACAGCGCGCCGTAATTGCGCATGTTCTGGTGATACCAGTCATCGCGATCGGTCATCACCTGCACGTGTTCAGAAGCGATGCGGTTGGCTTCTGCCAGCATCTCATTGTGATCGGCACAGAGAATGATTTCGCCATAATCGTGCCAGGCTTGTTGCGCCACATCGGCGGTAGGCAGTTGCAGCAACAGCTGGTGGATATAGCGCTCGGTCTCCTGCGCCAGCTGGCGTGAGCAGGTCAGCAGAATCGCGGGTGAGGTGGGGCCATGTTCCGCCTGGCCGAGCAGATCGGTCGCGCAGAGTTCACCGTCAACGCTGTCATCGGCGATCACCAGCGTTTCGGTCGGGCCAGCGAACAGGTCGATGCCAACGCGGCCAAATAGCTGGCGTTTGGCTTCGGCCACCCACGCGTTGCCCGGCCCGACTAACATATCGACCGGCGCAATCCGCTCAGTACCAATCGCCATGGCGCCCACCGCCTGAATGCCGCCGAGCGCATAGATCTCGTTGGCGCCCGCCATCGACTGCGCCGCAACAATGGCAGCAGCCGGTTTACCGTGAAACGGCGGGGCGCAGCTCACGATGCGATCGCAGCCTGCGACTTTGGCGGTAATGATCGACATATGCGCCGAAGCCAGCAGCGGATATTTGCCGCCCGGCACGTAACAGCCGACATTGCTGATGGGAATGTTGCGATGGCCAAGTATCACGCCCGGACGCGTTTCAATCGCTAAATCGGTCAGGCAATTTTTTTGCGCCTGAGCGAAGTTATGCACCTGCTCCTGAGCGAATTCGATGTCGCGAATATCTTGTTTGGTCAGCTGTTGCAGGCAGGCATTGATCTCCTGCGGCGTTAAGCGAAAATCATCGCGGGCAAAGCCATCGAACTTAATCGAGAGTTCGCGCACCGCGTCATCGCCGCGCGCTTCAATTTGCGCCAGCACTGACTCCACATCGCTGCGTACGCGCTGTTGCTGCTGTTGGCGTTCTGCTTTCGCTGCCGCCTGTTTTAACCAGATTGCCATGCTCTTTTCCTCATCATTGATTGCCGTTAATCAGGTTTGCATACGTATGCAAAGAGCGTAAAGAGGCTGAAAGGGGAAAAGATGAAAAGTGAGAATGTGCGCAGTTTTTTCAAATCGCAGGCAGCAGAAAGCCCCGTAGAACGGGGAGTAACATGATGAATTTTCAGGTTTTACAGTCGCTCTATCGCCAAAGCGAGCGCCAGCAATGCTTCTTCATCAGGCGCTGGATAGAGCAGTTCCAGCCCCAGCGGCAAACCGTTAGCTAGTTGACCAAACGGCAACGTTACGGCGGGTAAGCCGCTGATGGCCGCCAGCTCCGGCGCCCAGCCCGGCGGCATCTTCTCCAGTGAAATCGGAGTGCGCTGGCTGGTGGGATAAATCAGCGCCTCCAGCCGCTGATCCTGCATCTGCTGTTGCAGTTGCTGACGCAAAAGGCGTTGAAAACGGCGTTGCTCGCGCCATGCGGCACACACCAGCGCGCTACGCGTGAGGTGTAATTGCAGCAGTTCATCGAACTCGGCGAGATGTTCGCCTCGTGCCAGCAGATCCGAAAGCGAAGCAGGCGCATGGTCCATTTTGCTTAGCCAGCGGGACATCGCCGGATGGAATTCGCGCAGGCTGAGACAAGGTTCCTGCGCCACGCGCGATGATAGCGGTAACCGCAGCGGAATTAGTGTGGCGCCCGCCCGCCGCAGACGAGAGAAAGCCTGTGCTAATGCCTGACGTTGCGCGTCATCATCGCCTGGCAGATCGCTAACCATGCCCAGCCGCACACCCCGCAAGGTTCGCTGCGCTAGCGGGCGCACCGGCAGCCCATGCGTTACCTGATGCAGCAGCGCCGCATCAGCCACGCACCATGTCATCGGCCCAACGGTGTCTTTGCTGAGCGAAAGCGGCGCGACCCCGCGCAGCTGGCGGCGGCGAAATGCCGGACGCAGTCCCACCAGACCGGTCCATGCCGCGGGAATGCGGATCGATCCGCCGGTATCGCTGCCGAGTGCCGCATCCGCCATACCGGCCACCACCGCCGCCGCGCTGCCGCCGCTTGAGCCACCGGCGGTCAGCTGTGGATTCAGGGGATTGCGCACATCGCCGCCGAGCGAACTGCGCGAACGTACGTCAAAGGCGAACTCAGACAGATTCGCTTTGGCGAGAATCAGCGCACCCGCAGTTCTCAGGCGTGCAATTACGCGCGCATCTTCACGTGGCTGTGCTTCGGCCAGCGCCCGGCAGCCGAGCGTGGTAGCCATGCCGACGCAATCAATATTATCTTTTATCACCAGCGGAATGCCGTGCAGCACGCCAACCGGCGCGCCGCTACGCCATAAGCGATCGCAGCGCTGTGCCTCTTTCATCACCTGGGGATTAATACTGATAATCGCGTTGAGCGCGCGACCTGCGTTGATAGCGGCTAAGCGGCGTTCAACCTCTTCCGCACTGTTGCGCTGCGGTTGCAGGCGCGCGGCACTCATTTCACCGCATCCTGCGACAGCATGCCGCTCGCTTTACGTGCCGCTGGCGGCAACTGACGCTGCTGCACCCGTTTTGCCGCTAGCGGTGTTAACACGCCAGCGATCAGACACAAGCCACCAATCACCCAATAACCCGCGTAGACATTGACGTGTTGCAACAACACGCCCATCAGCACCGGGCCGAAAAACATGCCGCACGAATAGATGGTTTGAAACAGCCCCATCCGGGTGGTTTGTTCATGTTCCGAAGTGTTAACCACGCTTAAGGACATAAACACGGCAAACGCCATGCCAAAGGAAAAACCGGCCAGACCTTGCCACAGGTAAATCAGCCACATGTTGCTGGTCAAGGGGACGAAAATTGACGAGATGATTTGTAATCCGATGCCCACCAGCGCGGTGTTAACCAAGCCCAGCCGCTGATAAAACACGGAACTGCACAATGCCACGGCCACACCATAAAACAACAAGTGGATATTACTCAGCACTGCCAGCGTGCCCGCCTTGGCACCTAACTGCTGAGCGTATATGGGCGTGAGCGTGTCGCGAGTGGCAAACGGGACCAAAATCACCACCGTCGCCAGCAGCCCAATAAACCAAATTGAGCGGTCCGCTAGCTGGCGTTTAGCGCTGTCGATACAGGCTTTGAGGTGCGGCGCTTTGTGGCTATCTTCCTCTTCACGAACGCGCAGGCTGAGAAGCAGCGCCAGGCAACCGGCAATCGCTGGCACAAAAAACGCCTGCGTACTGCCCAGCCATAGGGCAACGGCACCGCAAATGGCATTGCTAATAAATACGCCAATCGGCCCGGCCAATGCCAACAGCGCCACTGCAGCCGGCGCGTCATCACGAGGAAAATAGCGGATGAAAATGATGTTGTAGAGCACCCAACTCGCGGCAGCGATGCCGCAGGCCAGCTTGGCCAGCCAGAATGTCAGCGCAGCGGGGAACATCCACGCCAGCGGCCAGGCAATCACCGGCAGCAGCAGGGCGAACTGCATAAACACTTTGCGATTTTTCATCACGTCAGAGATGACGCTGAGCGGAAAACGGATACACAGCGACGCCAAACCAGAGGCGCCCATGATCATGCCGATGGTTTGCGGTTCAATGCCTAATCTCACCATGTAAGGCGCCATGAAGGCATCGAAGCCGTGAATGCAGATAAAAAACAGCACGCTCATGGTGAAAAACGTCAACAGCTCGGGACGGCTAAACAGTGCTCGAAACATGTTAAACCTCTTATCAACGCAGATAAGTGACTAAAAACGCGGGTTTCATCCTGAGTCCGGGTCGGTTATGTTGCATGCATTGAATACGTATTCAACGGCCGAAGTTACGAAATGATTTTATGTTTGTAAAGTGCGTGCTTGGCAATGTGAAAAAAAAGTTATTGAGTGTTGCATACGCATGCAAAAAAGGTGTAAGAGTAAAAAACACACACCGAAGCAGGTGAGTCCGGTTGATGAAATTGGCTACAATGCCCGGCAGTCACCCGTGCATCAGTGTGCTAAACAGGAAGATAACGCCATGAAACGTAAGACCTTCGGTCCAGTGACCTCACAACAAGTTGCGCAGCACGCCGGCGTTTCACAGTCTGCGGTATCGCGTACCTTCACGCCGGGCGCCAGTATTTCACCGGCCACGCGTGAAAAGGTGCTGCAGTCTGCCCGTGAGTTGGGTTATCGACCCAACGCGTTGGCGCGATCGCTGAACACCGCACGTTCGCGCATCGTTGGTGTGGTGATCTCCTGTTTCGATAATCCGTTTTATCCCCATGTGCTGGAAGCGTTGGGGCGTGAACTGGATGCGCTTAACTACCATCTGCTGCTGTTCGTCAGCGATCGGGATAGCAATGTTGACCGCATTTTCGATCAGATCATGCAGTACCGCGTGGATGGCATTGTGCTGGCATCCGGCGCGTTATCCGATGCCTTATCCGAAGAGTGCCACGGCGCGGGCATTCCGGTGGTGCTGTTCAACCGCACCGCCGAAAGCGAAATGGCGTCAAGCGTGAATACCGATAACCGTGCCGCCGCACGTCAGATCGCCGAATTTCTGTTGGCAGGCGAACATCAACGCTTTGCCTGCATTACCGGCGCGGACAACGCTTCGGTAAATCAGCTACGGCTGGACGGTTTTCGCGAGGCATTGCGCGCGCGCAACATCGACGTCACGGTGTTAGCGGGTCAAAACGACAGCGAGCAAACCGCACAGGCGGCGCGTCAATTGTTCAGCAGCGGCACGCCGCCCGATGCGGTGTTTGCCGTCAACGATCATATGGCGCTGACGGTTATGGATGTGGCGCGTTACGAGTTTGGTCTGCGCATTCCGCAGGATGTGTCGGTGGTGGGTTATGACGATGTTGGTCCAGCGGGCTGGCCTTCGTATGCGCTGACGTCTATCTGTCAGCCGGTTGAAGTGATGGTGCAACGCACCATTGGCCTGCTAATGCAGCAAATCGACAGCGCGGTGATGGCACCCGAGCAAATTGTTATTCCCGGCACGTTGGTAGTACGCCACTCCGCGCGGCGTCCGCGTCACGGCGTGGTAGAAGAGAACGGCCAGCTGCTATTTCGTTCAGAGGAGGTTGAGTAATGCGATTGCCGGGTTTCAGTCCCCAGTTTGATTCTATTCAGCAGTTTATTCTGACGTTAACCCACGTGGTATGGGAGCAGAAGGATATCGGGCAGCTGGCTGATTTCTACGCCACGCCGGTGGTATTTCACACGCCGGAAAAGCGCCTGACCGAACTCAGCGATTTCATGCGTTTGACGCTGGAAGCGTTACATTGCTTCCCGCAGCGTCAGGTGCTGACCGAAGATATTCTCACCGCGCGTGAAGGCGATACCTGTTGGTACGCCTCGCAGCGCACGCAGGCACGTATTCAGCATCTGGGCGAAGGCTTCTTTGGCGCGCCGAGTGGCAAAACGGTTTGGGTACGTACTTTCGCCGATCGTATTTGTCGTGATGGGCTGGTGGAGCAAGAGTGGCTGCTGCAGGATCGCGCGGGCATTCTTGCGCAGATTGGTACCAACGTGGCGGAGTTTGCCCAGCATCTAACGCAGATGCGCCAGCAGCAAGGGCTGGAGATGCCCGCGCCCGAAGAGCTGGAAGCACGTTGGGCTGGCGGCCCGGATGGCGATGATGCCGAAGGAACCATCGCGGGTTTGATTGAGCGCTATCTCAGCATGTGGGCCGGCGGCAACAGCGGCGTGGTGCCAGGTGTTTATCATCCTGCCGCCACCTTGCACGGACCGGGCCACAGCAGCTTTACCGGCGAGCAGGAGATTGGCAGCTTCCTTTCCGGCTATCGCGCCTCATTCGCTGACAGCGAAACGCAGCTGCATCATTTGGTGGTGCGCCGCGATGCCAACGAACCGGTGCGCATCAGCCTGCGCTGGTCACTGTTGAGCTGGCATGACGGCTACGGAAAGTTTGGTCCGCCGTCGCGCAAGCCAGTGTGTATTTCCGGTATTTCTCATTTGGAATTACGTGATGGCGTCATCATGCGGGAATATTTAGGTATTGATGAACTCTCAATCTGGTTACAGCTACTCAGCTGATTAATCAGCACTTTTAAATAACGCATCACGTCACGGTAATTAATCCCTTAATTACCGACGGCGTTCTGCACCCTGAATTCAGCCGGGTGAATCGGCAGCGCTTGATTGCGAGGACCGCGCTCACCCTTAATTCGTCAAAAGCAGGAGTGTTTATGTCTACAACGGATACGGCTAATAAAGCCACCGCCAGTGAAAAGAGCGCAGAAAAAACCTCAGCACGCACCCAGGCCGAACCGGTTTTGCAGGTTGAGCGACGGGATTTTGTCGATCTGGTTCCAGAAAACCGCGCGCGGGTGCAGCCAATGCGCGGTTTCGATCCCTGCTATACCGATATCGTTGATTACATTGTGCGTTGTACCCACAAGATCTGGGATGAGCGCGATGTCGGGCTGATCTACAGCCATTACACCCATAACTGCGTGTTATATAACGCATTGGGCACCATTTATACCCGTGAACAAGTGGTGCTCGATACCTTGCAACGTTTGGTCGCCTTCCCGGAACGTCGCGGCATGGCAACGCAGGTGATCTGGAACGGCAACGACGTTGACGGTTTTTACACCTCGCATCTGGTTACCGGTAGCGGCCGCCACACGCAGCCAAGCCAGTACGGTAAACCCACTAATCGCACCTTTACCACGCGTACCGTGGCGGATTGCATGATTCTGGAAAACAAGATTTACCGCGAATGGGTGGTGAGCGACAACATGTCGCTGATGCGTCAATTGGGGCTGGATACCGACCAGATCGCGTACAACATGGCGAAAGAGCAGTTTGATAAGGGTTTCCGACTGACGGAGATTGGGGAGAACCGTCGTCTGCTTGGCCAGTATCCGCCGGAAAGCGATCCGGATTACACGTTGGCGCACAGTGATACCGAAGCACAGGTGCTGGGCTGGCTGCACGAGATTTACAACAAACGCATGCTGGGCAAAGTGAAAGAGGTTTACGCCAGCAATGTGCAGTGGCACGGCCCATTGATGAAAGAGCTGTATGGTCAGGCATCGGTGATCCATCAGACGCTGGCGCTGATCGGCATGATCCCGGACGGCGCATGGATGCCGCAGCATATCTGCTCCAATCCATGTGAAGAGGGCGGCACCAAAGTGGCGGTGCGCTGGGTAATGGAAGGGCATCATCTTGGCTACGGCGAGTTGGGTAAACCGACGGGACAGCGTCTGCTGGTGATGGGCATGAGCCATTATCACGTGGTGAACGGCAAAATTGTTGATGAATGGGTGGTTTACGATCACCTGGCGATGCTGGCGCAGATCAAATTGGGACAACTGGCGGAGACGGAAGCATGAGCAAACAACGCGTGCAGTTTATCAAGCAAGCCGCGGGCGAGGATGCGCAGGCGGATGCCAGCCTGATCGCCACCGTGAGCGACATTATTAGCAACGTGCGTCAGCGCGGAGACGCGGCACTGCGTGATTACTCGCAGAAATTTGATGGTGTCGCGCCGGAGCAGCTGGAAGTTTCGGCAGCAGAGATCGAGCAGGCGCTGGCGCAACTCGCCGATCAAACCCGCCAGGACAGTGAGTTTGCCATTGCGCAGGTGCGCCGCTTCGCCGAAGCGCAGCGCGCCACCTTGCAGCCGCTGGAGATTGAGACGTTGCCGGGCGTTCATCTGGGGCATCGCATCATCCCGATTGAAACCGTGGGCTGCTATGTGCCGGGCGGACGCTATCCGATCCTCTCCGCGCCGGTGATGTCTATCGTGCCAGCGGTTGTGGCGGGCTGCGATAACATCATCGCCTGTCTGCCGCCGGGCGCTCATCCGGCAATGATTGCAATTTGCCACTTGGCCGGAGCGCACCGCATTTTCAAAGTTGGTGGTGCGCAGGCCATTGCCGCGATGGCATACGGCACCGCATCGCTGCCGGCGGTGGACAAGATCGTCGGGCCAGGCAACGCTTTCGTCAATGAGGCGAAGCGTCAGGTATTTGGCAAAGTGGGTATTGATGCGTTGGCGGGGCCGAGCGAAATCTTTATCGTCGCCGATGACAGTGCTGATCCGCGCGTGCTGGCAGCGGATCTGCTGGCGCAGGCGGAGCATGACGTGCGCACGCGTGTTGGGCTGGCCACCACCAGCGAACGCGTGGCGCATGCAACATTGCGGGAAATTGAGGCGCAGCTGGCATCCTTGCCGACGGCGAAAACGGCTGGTGAGGCGTGGCAGCGTCAGGGCGAAATTGTTCTCTGTGCCGACGAGGATGCGATGGTGGCGTACACCGATGAGATCGCCACTGAGCATCTGCAAATCCATGCGCGCGATCCCCATGCGCTGGCGGCGCGCATCCGCAATTACGGATCACTGTTTATCGGGCAAAACGCCAGCGTGGTGTTTTCTGATAAATGCTGCGGCACCAACCACACGCTGCCCACCATGGCGGCGGCACGTTACACCGGCGGATTGTGGGTCGGTGCGTATCTGAAAACCTGCACGCATCAATGGATTGACGATCAGGGCATCGCCGCCATCGCTGCTCCTGCGGTGCGCCAGAGCCGTACCGAAGGGATGCAGGCGCATCGTCGTGCAGCGCAGATTCGTTTGCAGCCAGAAAAACTCGACGCCATCCTGCGTGGCGCGGAGGATTAGTCCGTGACTTTCATCACCTGCCAGGCGAGGATGCTGGCAGGTGATGAACAGAGGAATCGGGCTATGCAGGGCAGTCGTCGTACCCTGAAGTTACTTACCGCTTTATTGGTGCTGTTGATTGTCGGACTGATCGCCGGCGCCATCCATTTCCATAAAAACTCTAACGCCTTATGGCAGATCATCAGCGAAAAGTGCGTGCCGAATATGGCGGCGACGGGCAACCCAGCGCCATGCCAGCAGGTGAATAGCGCGCAGGGTTACGTCACGCTGAAAGATCTCAACGGGCCGTTGCAGTATCTGCTGATGCCGATCGAAAAAATCACCGGCATGGAAAGTCCCATCATTCTTGAACCTGCTACACCAAATCTGTTTGCCGAGGCCTGGCAACAGCGCGCATTACTGGCGCAAAGGCACGGCGCGCCGATTCCCGATAGCGCGCTGTCGCTGGCCATCAATGCGCAATACGGGCGTACGCAGAATCAGCTGCATATTCATATTTCCTGTCTGCGTCCAGATGTGCGCCAGCAGCTGGATGCGCTGGCACCGAGACTGAATGCGCAGTGGCAGAGTGAAACGCTGCGTAAGCATGGTTATCTGGTGCGGGCGCTTTCTAAGCAAGAGCTGGCGCAGCAGAGTGCGTTTATCCGTCTGGCGGATGAAGTGCCGCATGCGCGCAGCGAGATGGGGAAATATGGCCTGGCGCTGGCACAGCTGCCGGATGGCCGTTTAGCGCTGCTGGCGCTGGAACGTAACTGGCTGAAACTGAACAGCGGTTCGGCGGAAGAGCTGCAGGATCATAACTGCAGCATATTGCCGCAATAACCCTTTTTTCGTAGGGGCGCAATTAATAGCGGCCAATAAAAAAGGCGGCTAATCAGCCGCCTTAATCTGCACCTAAACGCTAAGTTACGCGTTTTTCGCTGCTGCTGCCGCTTTCACGATCACCGCAAAAGCATCCGCTTTCAGTGAAGCACCGCCAACCAGCGCGCCATCGATATCTGGCTGGGTGAACAGCTCAGCGGCGTTTTTGTCGTTGACCGAACCGCCGTACTGAATGATCACTTGCTGAGCGATAGCCGCATCTTTCTTAGCGATGTGGTCACGAATGAATTTATGCACCGCCTGAGCCTGCGCTGGCGTAGCTGATTTTCCGGTACCGATAGCCCAAACCGGCTCATAAGCGATGACTGCGCCTTCGAACGCCGCGGCGCCCTGCGTTTCCAGCACAGCGTCGATCTGACGTGCGCACACTTCTTCCGTTTTGCCCGCTTCGTTTTCTGCGTCAGTTTCACCGATGCACAGAACCGGCACCAGACCCGCTTCTTTCACGACGGCAAATTTCTTCGCGATGAACTCATCGCTCTCTTTGTGGTAGGTGCGGCGCTCAGAGTGGCCGATGATGATGTATTTCGCGCCAACGTCTTTCAACATGTCTGCGGAAGTTTCGCCAGTGAATGCGCCAGACAGATTAACGTCAACGTTCTGAGCACCCAGAGCAATGTGGCTACCGGAAATGGCGTGTTTCGCCAGGTCCAGATAGATGGCTGGCGGTGCAATCGCGACGCCACAACCATCAACACCAGACAGCTCTTTGCGCAGGCCTTCAATCAGCTCTTTGGTGATCTGCTTGCTACCGTTCAGTTTCCAGTTACCCATAACCAGTGGATGTCGCATTCTTTCCTCCGCATAACGCGATTCATGAAATAGCGCTGCCATCGGGCAGCGATGTCTGCGAGACAGTATAGAGATCAAATGTGTTGCTGGCTTTGCTTTTCGTCATTTTTGCCGGTGCGATCAGGGCGTCGCGAGCGCCAGTTTTATCGGCTCAACGGCGAAGGTCAAACCCTTGTCGCCGTTGTCTGCCACCACGAAACGCAATGCACCTTCGGTGCGGGCAAAATAGCGCGCACCTTTACCGGCGCTCAGCAGGGAATCGAGTTTTTTACGCCCCTCTTCGGGCGACAAGCCGGGAGTGAAGAAGCGCAGCAGGGCGGTCATGTAATCCATGGCGCGAGCCTGCGCGGCTTTCATATCGGGACCGGGAACCGGCAGCCAGGTGATTTGCAGGGTTTTGATTTTGCCGGTGCCTTGCTCCAGCGCGGTTGAGGCATACAGCGTTTCGCTGATTTTGCTGGCGGCACGCGTCAGATTGCTTTTATCGCCGCGACTATCAATCGCGCGATACTCCTGCAGCAATGCATTGGGATTAGCAGCGTTGTACTTCTCACGGAACTGAGCAACGGTCATATCGAACGTCGGCGCACCCGCGAGCAGATAGGGCGCTGCAGGCAGATGATCGCTACGATCCAACGCGGGTGCATCGTCCGCCCAGGCGGGAAATGTCAGTGCGAGGCCAAGCAGCAGCGCGACTGGCAGGTTGTTCATTGCTTCGGCCCTAAATCATTCACTTAGCCCACGATTAGAACGGTTTTTACCGGGCAAAGTCAAAACCCACACTGGGAAAAATCTCAGATTATTCGCTCCGCGCCAATTACCAGTAATGCTCGCTGGTCATGTGGCCGGGTTTGCGTTTGAAATGTTTGCGCATCTCACGCGTATCTTTGAGCAGCTGCTGGGTATCGCGCACCATCTGTGGATTGCCGCACAGCATCACATGGCTGGTTTCTGCCGTCAGCGGCAAGCCAACCGCACGCTCCAGTTCTCCGCTTTCAATCAACTGCGGTACGCGGCCGTGCAGCGAACCGGCGATCTCTTCGCGGCTCACCACCGTTTGGATGTGTAACTTGCCCTGATAGCGCTGCTGCAACGCCTGCATCAAGGGCAGGAAGCTCAGGTCATCGGCGAAGCGCGCGGCGTGTACCAGCACAATATTGTCGAAACGATCCAGATCTTCGCCCTGTTGCAGAATCGATAAATAGGGGCCGATCGCCGTGCCGGTCGCCAGCATCCACAGCGTTTGGCAATCTGGAATTTCGTCGAGCACAAAGAAACCCGCCGCCTCTTTAGTGATCATCACCTGCTCGCCGGGCTGCAGCGCCTGCAAACGCGGGCTCAGTTTGCCTTCCGGCACCGTGACCAGATAAAACTCCAGCAGCGGATCCTGCGGCGCGTTGACGTACGAATAGGCACGCTGCACGCGCTCACCGTCAATCTCCAGAGCCAGCTTGGCAAATTGTCCCGCGGTAAAGGTATCAATCGGCGCTGCAACGCGCAGGCTGAACAGTGCGTCGGTCCAGTTTTTTACCTCTTTCACTTCAGCATTGATCCACTCTGCCATGCTCACTCCTTAGTGTTGAATATTCAGGCACATGATTATCATCGTTATCCATCCGATAAATTTCCAGCCCTGCACCCAGTAAAGGGCTCTCAGCGACAAACGCAGCGCACAGATCAGCAACTGTAGCGGGCGGTTTACAATCTGGACAAACAGCTTGACGGCTTGAGACATACAGCTTTGCCTGCGCCTCTCGATTTGTCACTGAATCCTGATATTTTTGCCGCCATAAATCCGAGGCGGCCTGTTTTGTGCTGCTTATTCTTTGTTTCTCAGGCAGACATTTTGTTCCATGTTGATAAGTAAAACGCAAAATCGCTTTCTGTTATTCATGCTGATCGTGCTGGTGGCGGTTGGGCAGATGGCGCAAACCATCTATGTGCCAGCCATGGCCCACATGGCCGAAACGCTTAATGTGCGCAGCGGGGCGATCCAGCAGGTGATGGCCGCCTATCTGATGACCTACGGCGGATCGCAGTTGATCTACGGCCCGCTGTCGGACAGTTTTGGCCGCCGTCCGGTGATCCTGATTGGCATGACGATCTTTGCCGTCGGCGCGTTGATCGCTATGTTCGCGCCCTCGTTGGATATTTTGGTGCTGGGCAGCGCGGTACAAGGTTTAGGTACCGGCGTGGCGGGCGTGATGGCGCGCACCATGCCGCGCGATCTCTACTCCGGCATCGCGCTGCGCCAGGCGAACAGCTTGCTTAATATGGGCATTCTGGTCAGCCCGCTGCTGGCTCCGGTGATTGGCGCGCTGCTGACGCATCTGTTTGGCTGGCACGCCTGTTTTGCCTTCCTGCTGCTGCTGTGCGTCGGCGTCACCGCGTCGATGGCGCGCTGGCTGCCGGAAACGCGTCCAGCGGATACGCCCGCCACGCCGTTCCTGCGCCGTTATGCCACTTTGCTGAGCGACGGCAACTTTGTGCGTTATCTGCTGCTACTGATTGGCGCGCTGGCGGGCATCGCGGTGTTTGAAGCCAGCTGTGGCGTGCTGATGGGCGGCGTGTTGGGGCTGGATGGATTGACCGTCAGCATCCTGTTTATCCTGCCGATTCCGGCGGCGTTCTTTGGTGCCTGGTTTGCAGGACGTGAGCAGAAATCCTGGCACACGCTGATGTGGTACGGCGTGAACAGCTGCCTGTTAGCGGGCTTGCTGATGTGGGTTCCGGCCTGGTTTGGCGTGATGAACATCTGGACGTTGCTGGTGCCGGCTGCGCTGTTCTTCTTTGGCGCGGGCATGCTGTTTCCGCTGGCAACCTCGGGCGCGATGGAGCCGTATGCGTGGCTGGCGGGCAGCGCGGGTGCGTTAATCGGAGGCTTGCAGAACCTCGGTTCCGGCGTGGTGGCGTGGCTTTCTGCGCTGTTGCCGCAGCACGATCAATCCAGCCTTGGCATGCTGATGTTTGTGACGTCGCTGGTGATGCTGCTGTGCTGGTGGCCGCTCTCACGTCATCCGGAGAGCGGCAAGCAGGCGATTACAGGATAAATTGATGCAGCGCCGCGTCTTTGCGATCCAGATAGTGGATTGACTGGATGCGGCGAATGGTGCGCGATTTACCGCGCACCAGCAGGGTTTCGCTGGTGGCGATGTTGCCGTTACGCGTGATGCCTTTCAATAAATCGCCGGTGGTGATGCCGGTGGCCGCGAAGATAACGTTATCGTTGCGCGCCATCTGATCCAGCTTCAGTACCTGACCCGCTTCAATGCCCATCTCGGCGCAGCGTTGCAGTTCATTCTCGCCCAGACGACGATTCTCTTCGCTATCGCCTTTCACTTCGTGACGTGCCAATAAACGTGCCTGCATGTCGCCGTCCATCGCGCGGATCACGGCCGCCGACACCACACCTTCCGGCGCGCCGCCGATGCCGTACATCACATCCACTTCGCTATCCGGCATGCAGGTCAGAATCGAGGCCGCGACATCGCCATCCGGGAAAGAGAACACGCGCACGCCGAGCTGCTGCAGCTGGGCAATCACCGCATCGTGGCGGGGCTTGGCCAGAATCGATACCGTTAACTGGCTGAGCGGTTTGCCCAATGCCAGCGCGATGTTTTTCAGGTTGATATCAAGCGGCAGATTGAGGTCGATGGTGCCACGTGCGCCCGGTCCAACAATCAGCTTTTCCATGTACATATCAGGTGCGTGCAGGAAGCTGCCCTTATCACCAACAGCCAGCACCGCCAGCGCATTGGCCTGGCCCATCGCCGTCATGCGTGTGCCTTCAATCGGATCGACCGCGATATCCACCGCGTCGCCACGGCCGGTACCGACTTTCTCACCGATATACAGCATAGGCGCTTCGTCGATTTCGCCTTCGCCAATCACAATCTGGCCGTCGATATCAATAGTGTTGAGCATAATGCGCATGGCGTGAACGGCTGCGCCGTCGGCCGCATTTTTATCGCCGCGTCCTAACCAGTGATAGCCCGCCAGAGCGGCGGCTTCAGTCACGCGGGAAAATTCAATCGCGAGTTCTCGTTTCATGGTGGCACCTGACAAAAAACAGGCAGGCAGTTTAACACAGCGGAGAAGCGTGGCAGGGGAAAAACCCGCGGCAGGGCACCGCGGGTTAGCAGGATGTTACTCTTCGTCTTCCCACGCTTTAGCGCGAGCGACGGCTTTCTTCCAGCCCGCATAACGGACGTTACGTTCGGTGGTTTCGATGCTTGGGCGGAACTCACGCTCAATCACCGCTTTAGCGCGAACTTCTTCCAGGTCGCCCCAGAAGCCAACGGCCAGGCCAGCCAGATACGCCGCACCCAGCGCCGTGACTTCACGCACTTCCGGACGCTCAACGCGCGTGCCGAGAATGTCAGACTGGAACTGCATCAGGAAGTTGTTGGCGACCGCACCACCATCCACGCGCAGTGACTGCAGGCGGGTGCCAGCATCGTTCTGCATCGCTTCCAGTACATCGCGCGTCTGGTACGCAATCGACTCCAGCGTGGCACGGATGATGTGGTTAGCGTTCGCACCGCGCGTCAGACCGAAAATCGCGCCGCGTGCATACGGGTCCCAATAAGGCGCGCCCAAACCGGTGAAGGCCGGCACCATATATACGCCGTTAGTGTCTTTCACTTTCAACGCGAAGTATTCAGAGTCGGTTGAATCACTGATCAGCTTCATCTCATCGCGCAGCCACTGAATCGACGCACCACCGATAAACACCGCACCTTCCAGCGCATAGTTCACTTCGCCGCGTGGGCCGCAAGCGATGGTGGTCAGCAGGCCGTGCGTAGACGTCACGGCTTCGGTGCCGGTGTTCATCAACATAAAGCAGCCGGTGCCGTAAGTGTTTTTCGCCATACCTGGTTGTACGCACAGCTGGCCATACAGCGCCGCTTGCTGGTCACCGGCGATTCCGGCGATAGGAATACGCGTACCGCCTTTACCACCAATGTTGGTCTGGCCGTACACTTCGGAAGATCCTTTCACTTCTGGCAGCATTTCACGCGGGATATCGAGGATCTCCAGCATGCGCTCATCCCACTCCAGCTTGTGGATGTTGTACATCATGGTACGTGAGGCGTTGGTGTGATCGGTGACGTGCACACGTCCCTGCGTCATTTTCCAAATCAGCCAGGTATCAACGGTACCGAACAGCAGTTCGCCGCGTTTTGCACGCTCACGTGCGCCTTCAACGTGGTCAAGAATCCACTTCACTTTGGTGCCGGAGAAGTACGGGTTAATCACCAAACCGGTGGTGTGCTGGATGTACTCTTCCAGACCCTCTTTCTTCAGTTTGTTACAGTAATCTGCGGTGCGCGGATCCTGCCAGACGATGGCGTTGTAAACCGGTTTGCCGGTCTCTTTATCCCACACGATGGCGGTTTCACGCTGGTTGGTGATACCAATCGCCGCGATTTGATCGGAGTTAATGTCGGCGTGCGCCAGCACTTCCACCAACGTGGAGCTTTGTGACGCCCAGATATCCATTGGGTCATGTTCAACCCAACCCGCTTTCGGGTAGATCTGGGTAAATTCGCGCTGAGAAACCGCAACGATGTTGGCATCATGATCAAGCACCACGGCGCGTGAGCTGGTTGTGCCCTGATCGAGTGCAACGATATATTTTTTATCAGTAGTCATTGTGCTGTCCTGATGTGGTATCTATGAAACTTACGCTTTACGCTGCTGAGCGCGCGCAACCGGTTTTTCTGCTGTGCTGGCTTCCGCAACGTTAACTGGCAGATGGCGGCCAATCAGCGAACGGTAACCAAAGGCTCCGAGGCAAGCACCGACCAGCGGGCCAAAAATCGGAACCAGGAAGTAAGGAATATCTTTGCCACCGGTGAAGGCGACGTTGCCCCAACCAGCGAAGAACGCGAACAGTTTTGGACCAAAGTCACGCGCCGGATTGAGTGCGAAGCCGGTCAGTGGACCCATTGAGCCACCGATGACCGCCACCAGCAGACCAATCAACAGCGGAGCCAGCGGACCACGCGGCACACCGTTGCCGTCATCGGTCAACGCCATAATCACTGCCATCAACACCGCTGTAATCACCATCTCAACCAGGAAAGCCTGAGCTACGCTGATGTGCGGGTTCGGGTAAGTCGAGAAGATACCGGCCAGATCGAGGCTTTCAACACTGCCGCGCACCATTTGATGGCCCGCTTCGTAATCAAAGAACAGATTGTAGTAGAGACCGTAAACCAACGCGGCAGCGCAGAACGCGCCGGCAACCTGCGCCAGAATATAGGGAACAACTTTACGACCTTCAAAATTAGCGAACAGGCACAGCGCGACGGTAACGGCTGGGTTAAGATGCGCGCCGGAAACGCCTGCGCTCAGATAGACTGCCATGGAGACGGCTAAACCCCAGATAATACAAATTTCCCACTGACCGAATGACGCACCGGCCAGTTTCAGTGCAGCAACGCAGCCTGCACCAAAGAAGATAATCAAACCTGTACCGAGAAATTCAGCGATGCACTGACCTTTTAGTGTGTTAGTTGTCTGACTCATAATGGCATTCCTGAAGCGAGGTTAAATTTTATCAGTTTTTGTTCTCATCCATGAGTCACCCAGCTATCAATGTAGGGTTGATGTGAATTTATCGTTAACGAGCATAAACGAGAAATAGCGAAATTGAAAACTGTGTACTGTGTCATAAAAATGCGCGTTTTCGCGTCTTTTGCGTTTCTTTAAGGCCCATTCACCGCGCTTTACTGGTCGATGCTGACGTGATCGCGCACACAGATGCGCGAAGATGCGCATTTTTTTAGGCATAGACTGAAAAGTGTTACAGACTGCCCTCGCAGGCCTTGTGCCGCTGGACTTGCTGGGTTTGGCTACATACAATCGAGTCATCGTGGCTGAGCGCACTGTAATAAGGCATGCACTAGCCCCATCAACGCCTTGCAAGATTTAGGAGAGGTCAGAAAGATGTCATTTGAAGTGTTCGAGAAACTGGAAGCGAAAGTACAGCAGGCGATTGATACCATCACTCTGCTGCAGATGGAAATTGAAGAGCTGAAAGAGCAAAACAACACGCTGAAAAACGAAGTCAGCCAGGCTTCAGGCAACCAGGATGCACTGGTGCGTGAAAATCAGCATCTGAAAGAAGAGCAGCATGTCTGGCAGGATCGTCTGCGGGCACTGCTGGGAAAAATGGAAGAAGTTTAAGCGTCAATGCTTAAACCAACGGGTGCCGCGGCACCCGTTTTTGTTGCGGCTTACTCGATGTCGAGCGCGTCTTCAGACAGGATGATGCCGGTATTGTCGGCATACAGATGGTCGCCAGAGAAGAAAGTCACGCCGCCGAAGTTAACGCGCACGTCACTTTCGCCAATGCCTTCACCCGCTGCACCCACCGGAATCGCCGCAATCGCCTGAATGCCGATTTCCAGCTCTTCGAGATCGTCAACCTGACGCACCGAGCCGTACACCACAATGCCTTCCCACTCATTTTGCGCCGCCAGACTCGCCAGCTGAGCATCGACCAGTGCGCGACGGACCGAACCGCCGCCATCCACCAGCAATACGCGACCCCGACCGTTCTCTTCCAGCAAATCGTAGAGTAAGCCGTTATCTTCGAAACATTTCACTGTGGTGATTTGACCACCGAATGAGCTGCGCCCACCAAAGTTCGAAAAAAGCGGTTCAACAACATTCACAGCTTCGTGGTAGATGTCACAGAGTTCAGATGTATCGTATTTCATGAGGGTTTTCGTCTGTTTGCCACAGGAGCGCTAAGTATATCGCTATCTGGCGATTGTTGGCAAAATCATCAACCGCCAAAAAAAGCGTTGCATCAATATCCTGCGTAAAAAAAGCCCGGCACAGTGGCCGGGCAGAGATTTCGCGGGTGAAGCTTACAGAATGAAGCGGCTGAGATCTTCGTCGGCCACCAGCTCATCCAGATGCTTACCAACGTACTCGGCATCGATAGTGATCGACTCACCGTTACGATCGCTGGCGTCATAGGAGATATCTTCCATCAGACGCTCCAGCACGGTATGCAGACGACGCGCACCGATGTTCTCGGTGGTCTCGTTCACCTGCCATGCGGCTTCGGCGATACGCCGCACTGCGTCATCGGTGAAGTCGATGTTGACCCCTTCGGTGCCCATCAGCGCTTTGTACTGCACGGTAACCGAGGCGTTTGGCTCGGTCAGAATGCGCTCGAAGTCATTGACGGTCAGCGCCTGCAGTTCAACGCGAATCGGCAGACGGCCTTGCAGTTCTGGGATCAGATCTGACGGGCTGGCGACCTGGAACGCGCCGGAAGCGATAAACAGAATGTGGTCGGTTTTCACCATGCCGTGCTTGGTGGAAACGGTGCAACCTTCAACCAGCGGCAGCAGGTCGCGCTGTACGCCTTCGCGTGACACGTCTGGACCGCCCGCATTCTGGCCGCCGCGCTTACAGATTTTGTCGATTTCGTCGATGAACACGATACCGTGCTGCTCAACCGCATCGATGGCATCCTGCTTCAGCTCTTCCGGGTTCACCAGCTTGGCCGCTTCTTCTTCAATCAGCAGCTTCATGGCTTCTTTGATTTTCAGCTTACGCGGTTTCTGCTTCTGCCCACCGAGGTTCTGGAACATCGATTGCAGCTGGCTGGTCATCTCTTCCATGCCCGGAGGCGCCATGATCTCAACGCCAGCCGATGAAGCGGCCAGATCGATCTCAATCTCTTTGTCATCCAGCTGGCCTTCGCGCAGTTTCTTGCGGAAGGATTGACGCGCTGCCGATGGCTCAGCCGCTTGTTCAGCCTGGCCCCAGTTATTTTTCGCGGGTGGGATCAGCACATCCAGGATGCGCTCTTCCGCCATCTCTTCCGCGCGGTACTTGTTCTTCTCGATTGCCTGGCTGCGCACCATCTTGATGGCAGAATCGGTCAGATCGCGAATGATGGAATCAACCTCTTTACCGACGTAACCGACTTCGGTGAATTTGGTGGCTTCCACTTTGATGAACGGTGCGTTCGCCAGTTTGGCTAAGCGACGGGCGATTTCGGTTTTACCGACACCGGTTGGACCAATCATCAGAATGTTTTTTGGCGTCACTTCATGGCGCAGCTCTTCGTCGAGCTGCATGCGGCGCCAGCGATTACGCAGGGCGATCGCGACCGCCTTCTTTGCGCCGTCCTGGCCGATGATAAAGCGATTAAGCTCGCTGACAATCTCGCGTGGAGTCATCTCAGACATGATGTTTAGTCCTTAGCCTTAGACGGTAATGCTTCGAAGTTAATATTGTGGTTGGTGTAGATACAGATATCGCCAGCGATGTTCAGCGCTTTCTCCACGATATCGTGTGCACCAATGTCGGTGTTTTCCAGCAGCGCGCGTGCCGCTGCCTGGGCGTAAGGCCCACCAGAACCAATTGCGATCAGGTCATTTTCCGGCTGGATAACGTCGCCGTTGCCGCTGATGATTAATGAAGCGTTTTCGTCGGCCACCGCCAGCAGCGCTTCAAGGCGGCGCAGCATGCGATCGGTACGCCAATCTTTAGCCAGTTCGACCGCCGCTTTCACCAGATGGCCCTGGTGCATTTCCAGCTTGCGCTCAAACAGTTCAAACAGGGTGAAGGCATCTGCGGTACCGCCAGCAAAGCCGGCGATCACTTTATCGTTGTAAAGACGACGGACTTTTTTAACGTTGCCTTTCATTACGGTATTGCCGAGCGTAGCCTGGCCATCACCGCCAATCACTACCTGGCCGTTGCGTCGTACACTTACTATTGTTGTCACGGGCAGACCCCTTGTTGCAGTAGAAAAGGAACTCCGCGCACTCGGCGCGGAGTATCATGCAACCAGATATGGGGTAGGAAAAAGGGGTTTCAACCCCCGAGAGCGAGGGGAATACAACTTCCGTGGCCGGAACTGTGTAAGCGTTTGACTGTGCTGTCGGCGCTGCTGCGATCTTTGAACGGCCCGATCACCACGCGATTCCAGCCACCGCCGGTGGTAATGCGGCTCTCAAATCCTTCAAATGCCAGACCGGCGCGCACGGATTCCGCCTGATCGGTACCTTTGAATGAACCACACTGCACCATCCAGCGTTGTGAAGCGGCTTTCTCTTCCGCTTTCGCCTTGGCCGTTTCCTGCGGCTTGGTTTGCTGCGTTGGCTCACGCGTGATCGGCGCAGCTTGCTGTTGCTGTTGCTGACGCGCGGCCTGTTGTTGCTGCAACTGTTGCTGGCGCTGCTGCTGCTGTAACTGTTGCTGCTGACGTTGCAACTGCTGCTGTTGTTGCTGAACCTGCTGTTGCTGTTGCTGCACCTGCTGACGCTGCAGCGTTTGCTGGCGCTGCGCCGGGGTTTGTTCGTTCCACGGCACTTCGTTCAGCTGCGTCGGCTGCTGGCGCATATCGGCCTGCATCTGATCCAGCAGCTGGCGCTGTTCATCGGTCAGCTGAGTTTGTGATTGCACGCCACCAGCCGAAGGCTCAGTCGGCGACGGAACGGTAATTTGGCGATTTTCCAGCTCTTTGATGTACTTCCAGCGCTCTTCCGGCTTCGGCGGCAGGCCGTTACCGTTGGCTTTGTGGTTTGGAATGACCTCAATCTCTTCTTTCTTATGATGCGAGATAAACCATAAACCACCGGCAAAGGTGACCAGCACGGCCGCGGCCAGTACCATCATGAGCTTTGAAGTGCCTGATCCGCCTTTGCTTTTCTTGCTGCGGCTGGCGGGTTTTTTGCGACGCGTCCCTGTTGAACGCCCGCGGCCTACATAATCTTTCTGTGCCACTTTCGTTCTGCTACCCTTCAAAAAAATGCCAATGGGCATGTAAATGTGCTGTTAATTGCCCGGCAATGAATGCGCCATGTTACGCAAGGGCTGGAACTTTGACCAGCACAGTCTGCCTTCAGAATCCGCTGAAAATGCAGGCGTCTACGCACTATTTTTCCCGTTTTGCCGCCGGTGCCGTACTGCCGCGCACGCGCAGCTCCGCATCCAGCAGGCGCGAACCGTTATTCACGCGTTTACCCTGAAGCTCATCAAGTAACAGCAGCATCGCTTCTCGGCCGATGGCAAAACGCGGCTGGGCCACGGTGGTCAGCGGCGGATCGTAGTATTGCGCCAGTTCGATATCATCAAAGCCCACCACCGACAGATCCTGCGGAATGCGCATGCCAAGTTTACGCGCCTGGTTCATCGCGCCCAGCGCCATCAAATCGCTATGGCAGAAAATCGCTTTCGGCGGCTGCGGCAAACTCATCAACTGCTTAAGCGCATTCGCGCCGGCTTCAAAGGTGAAATCGCCATGCACAATCATCGTTGGGTCGATGGCGATGCTGCTGCGACGCAGCGCCTGTATGTAGCCCTGCAAACGATACTGGCTCAGCGGAATGTGTTCTGGCCCGGTGATGCAGGCAATTTGGCGATGACCAAGCTGCAGCAGGTGATTCACCGCTTCAAAAGCGGCGGTGAGGTTATCGATATGGACCGTGGGTAATGCCATCTCCGGCGCAAATTCGTTGCCCATCACCATCGGCGGCAGGTTGCGCTGATCTTCAATGCCCGCCTCAAACGGCAGCTGTGAACCCAACAGCACCATGCCGTCGATCTGTCGCGTCAGCATTAAATTCAGAAAGGTTTTTTCCTGTTTATTCTGATGCGCGCAATCGCCAATCAGTACCAGATAACCTTCATGCGCAGCGGTGACTTCCACGCCGCGAATGATCTCACTGAAGAAGGGATCGCAGATGTCCGGCACAATCACCAGAATGGTTTGTGTTTCACCGCGTTTGGCATTGCGCGCCAAACCGTGCGGCGCATAACCCACGGCAATCACGGCTTTTTCGACCTTGAGCCGGGTAGCAGCAGAGACTTTTTCTGGATTCATCAACGCACGTGAAACCGTAGCGGTTGAAACGCCTGCTTTCTCGGCCACATCTTTCATGGTGGCGGCGGTGGAGGGTTGCTTCTGGTCCAACGTATAACTCCTGACGCGGTACAGCGCATTGATTTTCAGACATTACCGGGCTTCAACCGGGTCGGCACTATTGTTAACCCAAGGTCGCGTCGGGTTGTTACTTAATTTGCATAAAAATTGTGACTTGTGCGACTTTTTTCGATCTGGCTCGCAGTTGTGGCATGGCTTAGCTCTCGGTGGGATCGATATCCAGCGTCCATTTCACTTTACGCGATGCCGGCAAGGTGGCGATCAGCGGCAGCGATCCGCTCAACAGCTGTTGCAGACGTTTGCGCGACGGATGCTGCAACAGCAGCTGCCAGCGCCAGCGTCCACTGCGCTTCGGTGCCAACGCCGGAACCGGCCCCATCAGCCACATCGCCTCATCTTTAAGCGGGCTGGCTTCCAGCAAATTGCGCAGCTGTGTGAGGAATTCCGCCGCCTGTTGGTTATCCATATCCTCAGCGCGGAACAGCGCATGGCTGGTCCACGGCGGCAGCTGAACGGACTGACGCTCCAGCAGCGTTTGATCGGCAAAGGCGAAATAGCCGCGATGCAGCAATGTTTGCAGCAATGGATGTTCCGGATGATGGGTCTGCAGCAACACTTCGCCCTGTTTACCCGCACGACCGGCGCGACCCGCGACCTGCGTATAGAGCTGAGCGAAACGCTCGGCGGCGCGGAAATCGGCCGAGAACAGCGCGCCATCAACATCCAGTAGCGACACCAACGTGACATCCGGGAAATGATGGCCTTTCGCCAGCATCTGCGTGCCCACCAGAATGCGCGCGCCGCCGCGATGCACATCGGCCAGATGCTGCTCCAGCGCGCCTTTACGGCTGGTGGTGTCGCGATCGATGCGCGATACCGGCACGTCGGGGAACAGCGTGCCCAGCTGCTGTTCCAGCTGTTCGGTGCCGACGCCGACCGGCATCAAATGCGTTGAACCACAGCTTGGGCACTGATTCGGCAGCGGACGCTGGCTGTCACAATGGTGGCAGCGCAGCTGGCGATGGTTCTGGTGCAGCGTGTAGTAGCTATCGCAGCGCTGGCACTCGGCCAGCCAGCCACAATCGTGGCACATCAGCGCCGGAGAGAAGCCACGGCGGTTGAGGAACAGCAGAACCTGATTGTCGGCCTGCAGGTGCTGACGCATTTTGCCGAGCAGTGCGGGTGCCAATCCGCCTTTCAGCTGCTGACCTTTAAGATCGATCAGCTGCTGTAACGCCGGTTTAGCATTGCCCGCGCGTTTGGTGAGATTGAGCTGGCGATATTTGCCGACGCGCACGTTGTGCAAGGTTTCCAGCGCGGGCGTGGCGGAACCCATCACAATAGGAATATCTTCCTCATGCGCACGGAACACCGCCAGATCGCGCGCCTGATAGCGCCAGCCTTCCTGTTGTTTGTACGAGCTGTCGTGCTCTTCATCAATGATGATGACGCCGGGGCGCGCCAGCGGCGTGAACAGCGCCGAGCGTGTACCGATAACAATCGCCGTTTCGCCGCTGCGCGCACGCAGCCAGACGGCGAGGCGTTCGCTGTCATTCAGTGCCGAGTGCAGCACATCAATCGGCGCATCAAAGCGCTCACGGAAGCGGGCGATGGTTTGCGGCGTCAGGCCGATTTCCGGCACCAGCACCAAAGCCTGTTTGCCGCGTGCCAGCACGTTCTCCAGCACGCTGAGATACACCTCGGTTTTACCCGAGCCGGTAATGCCGGCCAGCAGCCACGGCGCATAGTGATCGTCTTCACTGCGCATCGCGCCCACCGCCATCGCCTGATCGGTGTTCAGGCGCAGGCGATCCCCTTTGACGGCAAAGCTGGTACGCCAGTCGTGCATCTGCGGCGTGTGTTCACGCAGTTCGCACAAGCCTTTTGCGCGCAACGCTTGCAGCGCGGCATCGGTAAAATCGTGTTCGCTGACCTGATGACGATAGAGCGGTCGCTGACGCAGCATCGCCAGCGCTTGCTGCTGTTTCGGCGCGCGCTTCAGGCTCTCCATCGCCACTTCACGGCCAGCATCATTGATCACCCATTGCCACAGCGGCGCTTCCTGCGCGGGTTTGCCCTGACGCAGCAGCACCGGCAGCGCATGGCTCAGCACTTCGCCGAGCGGCGAATGATAATAGTTGGCGGCCCAATGCAAAATGCGCCACAGCGCGGGCGAGAACAGACTTTGATCGTCGAGCACGCTCTCTATCTGCTTGAGCTGCGTCAGCGGCAGATCGCTGGTCTCACGCGTGCCGATCACAATGCCGATCATTTTGCGATTGCCGAACGGCACATTCACGCGTGCGCCCGCCACCGGCTGCGGCGCATCGGCAGGCAGCAAGTAATCAAACAGGCGAGGTAGCGGAACGGGCAGGGCAACCTGAACAACGGGCATCTGAATCTCTATCCGGTTCTGAATTAAGGAGAAGTAGTGTACACGGCTAATTAGGAAGCGGCTATTTGCTAAAACCGGTTAATTTCTGTATACTATGCCGCCTTCGATGAGAACACTTGTCGGAGCATACACTTAATGTTCAACCGCGTGTGGTGCTGTGCAGGCTGAGCCTGGCACGGAGAGCGACACGGCCTTTTATGAGGTTCTCCCATGAAACAAGGTATTCACCCTAAGTACGAAGCAGTAACCATGACTTGCTCTTGCGGTAACGTGATCAACACCCGTTCAACCATGGCTTCTGGTCTGAACCTGGACGTGTGCGGCAAATGCCACCCGTTCTACACTGGTAAGCAGCGTATTGCTGACACCGGTGGCCGTGTAGATCGCTTCAACAAGCGTTTCAGCGTGCCAGCAAGCAAGAAATAAGATTTTTGGCCGTCGAATCTTCGCGATTCGGCAGCAAGAAAAAACCCAGCCTCGGCTGGGTTTTTTTATTTCTGGCTTCAGTATTCCCAGCTATCGGGATCGATGCCCATTTCACGCATAATCTGTTTCGCTTCTTCCGGAATCTCATCGCTGCGTTCTTTACGCAAATCGACATCGTTCGGCAGAGGCTGCCCGGTGAAAGCATGCAAAAAGGCTTCACACAGCAGTTCGCTGTTGGTGGCGTGACGCAGATTGTTCACCTGACGGCGGGTACGCTCATCCGTTAAAATCTTCAGCACTTTCAGCGGGATAGAAACTGTGATTTTCTTAACCTGCTCGCTCTTCTTGCCATGTTCAGCGTAAGGGCTGATATATTCGCCGTTCCATTCAGCCATGGGTTACCTTAATCAATAAAAGTTGAATATGGGGAAATCCGTTGATTATGCCCGATTTTTCGATGCCTGACCCCTTAAACCGCAGGTTTTATGCTTGAGCACCGCTTCTGCAAAGGAAAGCGCGCTGAACACCAGGCGATGACGGACAATTTTAGCGGTTATTGATGATTTGCTCAATCTATACGCAAAGACATTTAGATGTCCAGATGTATTGACGTCTATGTGCGGAATGTTATCCTGTTGCTCTTCTTTTTCTTCAGGAACAGTAAGCACCATGACGCGTAAACAGGCAACCATCGCAGTACGTAGCGGTTTGAATGATGACGAGCAATATGGCTGCGTTGTCCCACCGATTCATCTCTCCAGCACCTATAACTTCCTCGACTTCAATGAGCCGCGTGCGCATGACTATTCACGTCGTGGTAATCCAACGCGCGATGTGGTTCAGCGCGCGCTGGCTGAGTTGGAAGGTGGCGCAGGCGCGGTATTGACCAATACCGGCATGTCAGCGATTCATCTGGTGACAACCGTGTTCCTGAAGCCGGGCGATCTGCTGGTGGCGCCACATGACTGTTACGGCGGCAGCTATCGCCTGTTCGATAGCCTGAGCAAGCGCGGCGCGTATCGCGTGAAGTTTGTTGATCAGGGCGATAAAGCGGCGCTGGCCGCTGCTCTGGCCGAGAAGCCAAAACTGGTGCTGGTTGAAAGCCCAAGTAATCCACTGCTGCGTGTGGTCGATATCGCCAGCATCTGCGCCGCCGCGCGTGAAGCTGGCGCCATTAGCGTGGTAGACAACACCTTCCTCAGCCCGGCGCTGCAAAACCCGCTGGCGCTGGGTGCCGACTTGGTTGTTCACTCCTGCACCAAATACCTGAATGGTCACTCTGATGTGGTGGCGGGCGCGGTGATTTCTAAAGATCAAGCGATGGCCACCGATCTGGCGTGGTGGGCGAATAATATTGGTGTAACCGGCGCGGCGTTTGATAGCTACCTGCTGCTGCGCGGTTTGCGCACGCTGTCACCGCGTATCGCCGCCGCACAACGCAATGCATTGGCGATAGTTGATTACCTGAAGCAACAACCGCTGGTGAAAAAACTGTATCATCCGTCCCTGCCGGAAAATGCCGGTCATGAGTTTGCGGTACGTCAGCAGCGTGGTTTTGGTGCCATGCTGAGTTTCGAAATCGATGCCGATGAGGCTCGCCTGCGCCGCTTCCTGAAAGCGCTGCAGCTGTTCACGCTGGCCGAATCGCTGGGCGGCGTAGAGAGTTTGATTTCGCATACCGCGACCATGACGCATGCCGGCATGTCTGCAGAAGCGCGCGCGGCAGCGGGAATTTCGGAAACACTGCTGCGTATTTCTGTTGGGATTGAAGATCACGAAGATTTAATCGCCGATCTGGATAATGCATTCCGGATCGCAGCCGAGGAGTAATCATGACGAGTTCAGTGGGCGCGGGAACGCCGATCAAGCAGTTGCATAAATTTGGTGGCAGTAGCCTGGCCGACGCACGTTGCTATCAGCGCGTGGCCAGCATCATGGCGGATTACAGCCAGCCAGGCGACTTAATGGTGGTCTCTGCCGCAGGCAGCACCACTAACCAGTTGATCAGCTGGCTGAAATTGAGCCAGAGCGATCGCTTATCTGCCCATCAGGTGCAACAGGCTTTACGGCGTTTTCACAGCGAATTAATTGCTGCGCTGCTGCCTGCTGAATATGCCGAAACCCTGACGTCTTCCTTTATACGCGATCTGGAAAGACTGGCGGCGCTGCTCGATGGCACCATCACCGACGCGGTGTATGCCGAAGTGGTGGGGCATGGCGAAATCTGGTCAGCGCGCTTGATGGCTGCGGTTTTGAGCCAGCGCGAGATCGAAGCCGCCTGGCTGGATGCGCGTGACTTCTTGCGTGCTGAACGTGCCGCGCAGCCGCAGGTTGATGAAGGCAAATCCTGGCCGCTGCTGCAGGAGCTGTTAACACAGCATCCGCATAAGCGTTTGGTGGTGACCGGCTTTATCAGCCGCAGCGAAGCGGGTGAAACCGTGCTGCTCGGCCGTAACGGCTCGGACTACTCGGCAACGCAGATTGGTGCGCTGGCGGGCGTGGGGCGCGTGACCATCTGGAGCGATGTGGCGGGCGTTTACAGCGCCGATCCGCGTAAAGTCTCTGATGCGTGCCTGCTGCCGCTGCTGCGTCTTGATGAAGCCAGCGAGCTGGCGCGTCTGGCTGCGCCGGTGCTGCACACCCGCACCTTGCAGCCGGTTTCCAACAGCGACATCGATTTGCAGCTGCGTTGCAGCTATCAACCTGAGCAAGGCTCGACGCGTATTGAACGCGTGCTAGCCTCCGGCACCGGCGCGCGTATCGTCACCAGCCACGATGATGTGTGTCTGGTGGAGATTCAAATTCCCGACAATCACGATTTCAAAACCCAGCAGAAAGAGATCGATCTGCTGCTGAAGCGCGCGCAGCTGCGTCCGCTGGCGATCGGCGTGCATCCCGATCGCCGCCTGCTGCAGCTGTGTTACACCTCGGAAGTGGTGAATAGCGCCTTCAACCTGTTGCAGGATGCCGCACTGCCGGGCCATCTGCAGCTGCGCGACGGCTTAGCGCTGGTGGCGCTGGTGGGCGCGGGCGTGACGCGTAATCCGCTGCACAGCCACCGCTTCTGGCAGCAAATCAAAGATCAGCCGGTGGAGTTTGTCTGGCAATCGGAAGATCACATCAGCATCGTGGCGGTACTGCGCGTCGGCCCGACGCAGCACCTGATTCAGGGACTGCATCAGTCGCTGTTCCGCGCAGAAAAACGCATCGGTTTGATGTTGTTCGGCAAAGGCAACATCGGTTCACGCTGGCTGGAGCTGTTTGCCCGCGAGCAGGAAACGCTGTCGGCGCGTACGGGATTTGAGTATGTGCTGGCGGGCGTGGCAGACAGCAGCCGCAGTTTGCTGAGCTACGACGGTCTGGAAGCCAGCCGCGCATTGGCGTTCTTTGATGATGAAGCGGTCGAGCGCGATGAAGAGTCGCTGTTCCTGTGGATGCGTGCGCACCCGTTCGATGATTTAGTGGTGCTGGACGTCACCGCCAGCGAGCAGCTGGCGCAGCAGTATCATGATTTCGCCAGTCACGGCTTCCACGTTATCAGCGCCAACAAAGTTGCCGGTGCGTCGAGCGGTCAGAGCTGGCGTCAGGTGCGCGATGCTTTCGCCAAAACCGGTCGTCACTGGCTGTATAACGCCACCGTCGGTGCCGGTTTGCCGGTCAATCACACGGTGCGCGATTTACGCGAAAGCGGCGATAGCATTCTGGCGATCAGCGGCATCTTCTCCGGCACGCTGTCGTGGCTGTTCCTGCAATTTGATGGCACGGTGCCGTTTAGCGAGCTGGTTGATCAGGCGTGGCAGCAAGGCCTGACCGAACCAGACCCGCGCGTGGATTTGTCTGGGCAGGACGTAATGCGCAAGCTGGTGATTCTGGCGCGTGAAGCGGGCTACGACATCGAGCCGGATCAAGTGCGTGTCGAGTCGTTGGTGCCGGCAATTTGCGACGGTGAGTCGATTGATCACTTCTTCGAAAACGCCGACGAGCTGAATGATCAGATGCTGCAGCGTCTGGAAGCGGCGCAAGAGATGGGCTTAGTGCTGCGTTACGTGGCGCGTTTCGATGCCAATGGCAAAGCGCGCGTCGGCGTGGAAGCGGTGCGCCCAGAGCATCCGCTGGCTGCGTTACTGCCGTGCGATAACGTGTTTGCCATCGAAAGCCGCTGGTATCGCGATAATCCGCTGGTGATTCGCGGACCGGGCGCAGGCCGTGACGTTACGGCCGGCGCGTTGCAATCGGATATCAACCGCCTCGCACAGCTGCTGTAATCTGCCTCACTTTGCAGACGGCATCGTCCGTCTGCATTCTTCACCTTCCCACCGCGCATCATGAAACGCTTTCACCTTGAGTGAAAATTTGTCACGCCTGTTCATTAATTTTCAGTTGACGCTAGCGTGCGAATCGTTCATTTTGTGCATCTGGACGTCTAAACGTATGGATGTTCGAAGGCCGCAAAACAATCGATATGTGATGACGAGGTATTAGGATGAGTTTCTTTCACGCCAATCAACGCGAAGCGTTGAACCAGAGCCTGGCTGAGCTGAACGGGCAAATTAATGTCTCTTTCGAATTTTTCCCGCCACGTACCAGCGAAATGGAAGAAACCCTGTGGAGCTCAATCGATCGACTGAGCAGCCTGAAGCCAAAATTCGTCTCCGTCACCTACGGTGCCAACTCGGGCGAGCGCGATCGTACACATAGCATCATCAAAGGCATCAAAGATCGTACCGGTCTGGAAGCCGCACCGCATCTAACCTGTATCGATGCCACGCGTGATGAGCTACGCAGCATCGCGCGTGATTACTGGGATAGCGGCATTCGTCATATCGTGGCACTGCGCGGTGATTTACCGCCAGGCAGCGGCAAGCCGGAGATGTACGGTTCGGATTTGGTGGCGCTGCTGAAAGACGTTGGCGATTTTGACATCTCGGTGGCGGCCTATCCGGAAGTGCATCCCGAAGCGAAAAGCGCGCAGGCCGATTTGATTAACCTGAAACGCAAAATTGATGCCGGTGCTAACCGCGCCATCACGCAGTTCTTCTTCGATGTGGAAAGCTACCTGCGCTTCCGCGATCGCTGTGTCGCAACCGGTATCGACGTGGAGATCGTGCCGGGTATTTTGCCGGTCTCTAACTTTAAACAGCTACAACGCTTCGCCACCATGACCAATGTGCGGGTGCCGGGCTGGATGAGTGCAATGTTTGAAGGTCTGGATAACGATCCGGAGACGCGCAAAATGGTCGGTGCCAGCGTCGCCATGGACATGGTGAAAATCCTGTCGCGGGAAGGGGTGAAGGATTTTCATTTCTATACGCTGAACCGCGCCGAGTTGAGTTACGCCATTTGCCACACGCTGGGTGTGCGTCCGGCGATGGGAGGTTAATGCCCTCACCCTGTCCCTCTCCCGCCAGCGGGAGAGGGTTAGGGTGAGGGGAAAAATTAACCGGTATTACGCATACCCGCTGCAACACCCGCGATCGTCACCATCAGCGCTTGTTCTACACGCGCATCTGGCTCATCACCGCGCTCTTCCTGCGCACGTGAACGATGCAGCAGTTCAGCCTGCAACACGTTCAGTGGATCGGTATAAACGTTACGCAGCGCGATGGACTCAGCAATCCACGGTTGGTCAGCCATCAGATGGGCATCGTTAGCGATGGTCAACACCGCTTTGATATCCGCATCCAGCTGATCGCGCAGCTGCTTGCCGAGCGACCACAGTGATTTATCCACCAGACGCTGATCGTAGTACTCTGCCAGCCACAAATCGGCTTTCGAGAACACCATCTCCAGCATGCCAAGACGTGTGGCGAAGAACGGCCACTCGCGGCACATGTTCTCCAGCTCATCCTGATGACCTTCATCCATCGCTTTCTGCAACGCGGCACCCGCGCCCAGCCAGGCTGGCAGCATCAGACGGTTCTGCGTCCAGGCGAAGATCCACGGAATGGCACGCAGCGATTCCACACCGCCGGTTGGGCGACGTTTAGCCGGACGTGAACCCAGCGGCAATTTGCCCAGCTCCTGCTCTGGCGTGGCTGAGCGGAAATAGGGCACGAAGTCCGGATTCTCACGCACATAGCCGCGATACATCGCGCAGGAGTGCGCCGACAGACCATTCATGATCTCCTGCCATTCGCGCTTGGGTTCCGGCGGTGGCAGCAGGTTGGCTTCCAGAATCGCACCGGTATACAGCGACAGGCTGGCGATGGTGACTTCGGGCAAACCGTATTTGAAGCGAATCATCTCGCCCTGTTCGGTCACGCGCAGGCCACCTTTCAGGCTGCCCGGCGGTTGTGACAACAGCGCCGCATGGGCTGGCGCGCCGCCACGACCGATTGAGCCGCCGCGTCCGTGGAACAGCGTCAGCGTGATGCCCGCGCTTTCACAGGTTTTGATCAGTGCGTCCTGCGCCTGATATTGCGCCCAGCTGGCGGCCATCACGCCGGCATCTTTCGCTGAATCGGAATAGCCAATCATCACCATCTGTTTGCCATTGATAAAGCCGCGATACCAGTCGATGTTCAGCAACTGTGTCATCACGTCGTTAGCGTTGTTCAGGTCATCAAGGGTTTCGAACAGCGGCGCAACCGGCATGGCGTAAGGAATGCCGGCTTCTTTCAGCAGCAGATGCACGGCCAGCACGTCCGACGGCGTTTTCGCCATGGAGATCACGTAGGAAGCAATTGAACCCTGTGGCGCTTCGGCCACCACTTTGCAGGTATCCAGCACTTCGCGCGTCTCATCGCCTGGTTCCCACTGATGCGGCAACAGCGGACGCTTGGAATTCAGTTCGCGAATCAGGAAGGCTTGTTTATCCGCTTCTGACCAGCTTTCGTAATCACCGAGGCCGAGATAGCGCGTTACTTCGGCAATCGCCTGGGTATGGCGGGTGCTCTCCTGACGGATATCGATGCGCACCAGCGGCACGCCGAAACACTTCACGCGGCGCAGCGTGTCCAGCAGCTGACCATTGGCGATGATGCCCATGCCGCACTGCTGCAGAGATTGATAGATAGCGAACAGCGGATCCCACAGCTGATCGTTAGAGACCAGCAAATCGGCCGGACGCGGCAGGCGCTCGCCTTTAAGACGACGGCCAAGATAAGCCTGCGTGGTCATCAGCTGGCCGCGAAGGCGCTTCAGCACCATGCGGTACGGCTCCAGCGCTTCCGCATCGCCGCACAGCTCGCGCACTTCGTCGCTGCATTCGGACATCGACAGCTCGGAAATCAGCACGCCGATATCGCGCAGGAACAGGTCCGCGGCCTTCCAGCGGCTCAGCTGCATCGCGTGGCGGGTAATCGGTGCGGTGACGTTCGGGTTGCCGTCACGGTCGCCGCCCATCCACGAGGTAAATTTAATCGGCACGAAATCGACCGGCAGCTTAATGCCAAAAGTCTCTTCCACTTGCTCATTCAGCTCACGCAGGAAGGCTGGCACGCCTTGCCACAGGCTGTTTTCCACCACGGCAAAGCCCCACTTGGCTTCATCGATCGGCGTTGGACGGTATTTGCGGATTTCGTCGGTGTGCCACGCTTGTGCCACCAGCTGGCGCAGACGGCGCATCACCTGGGTGCGTTCGTAGTCAGAGATATCGCTATGATCGAGTTGCTGCAAACAGCTGTTCACTTCGCCCAGCATATGGATCAGCGTGCGGCGGGTGATTTCGGTGGGGTGCGCAGTCAGCACCAGCTCCAGCGACAGCTCTTCAATCGACTGGCGGATCGCCGCTTCGCTGATATCGCCTTGCTGTTTCAGACGTTCGAAAGTCTTTTTCAGCAGTTCAGGATGGTTCGCGCCATCGCCGCTACGCGAAATGGTTTGATACTGTTCAGCGACGTTGGTGAGATTAAGGAACTGGCTAAACGCGCGCGCCACCGGCAGCAGCTCGTCGTTCGACAGATTTTGCAGCGTGGTCAGCAGTTCCTGACGATGAGTGTCATTTCCCGCGCGGGATGACTTAGAGAGTTTACGGATGGTCTCCACCTGGTCGAGGATGTTCTCTCCTAGTGCATCCTTAATCGTATCCCCGAGCAGTTTGCCGAGCATACTGACATTACTTCGCATTGCGGAATATTGTTCGTTCATTGGACCCTGACACCCTTATCGTCTTTTTTAATACTCTTACGCCCAACGGGCATAACATCGTCTTTTATCTAGCCACGTATCTTCCTGCGCGTCAATTGCCTTAAATCTACGTAAATGTGCTGCTAAATGGCGGAAATTCAAAGAATTTGCTTGCAGCGAAGCGAGATAAGTTATTCTTATTATCAAATCCCGAACAATGACGGGGCAATTTGCTGATTTAACAGTGAAATGCCCCATTTGTTGTTCATCAATGACAAAAATGCTGTACGACTTGGGTGATAAGCGCATGAGTCGGCTTGATAAATGCGGTATCAATAAACTCATCAGGTTGATGGGCTTGATTGATAGATCCCGGGCCTAATACCAGCGTTGGGCACAACTGCTGGATAAAAGGCGCTTCAGTGCAATAGTTCACCACTTCGGTTGGCACGCCCAGCAGCTTCTCCACCACTTGCACCAGCTCATGATCGGCCGGACATTCGTAGCCTGGAATCGGCGGATGCAGCTCGCCCACGGTAAGACGTCCCGGCCAGCGCGCACTTACCGGCGCCAGCGCGTCATTTAGCAGACCATCCAAATCGCTCAGGGTTAAGCCCGGCAGCGGACGAATATCCATGTGCAATTCACAGCAGGCGCAGATGCGGTTGGCCGCGTCGCCACCATGAATATGACCAAAGTTCATGGTTGGATAAGGAATGGCAAAACCATCGTGGTTGTAACGCTCTTTCAGCGTGTTACGCAGCTGCATCAGCTGGGTAATGGATTCATGCATCAGTTCAATGGCGTTAACGCCGCGCGACGGATCGCTGGAGTGGCCTGATTGCCCCTGAATACGAATCACATTCGATAGATGACCTTTATGCGCGCGCACCGGCTTAAGTGAGGTGGGCTCGCCGATGATGGCGCAATCCGGACGCAATTGGGTGGATTCAGAGAAATACTTCGCGCCCGCCATGGTGGTCTCTTCGTCGGCGGTGGCGAGGACGTAGAGCGGCTTGCTGAGTTTGGTCACGTCAACGTCACGCAGCGCATCCAGAATAAAGGCGAAGAAGCCTTTCATGTCGGCGGTGCCGAGGCCGTACAGCTTGTTGTCGTGTTCGGTCAGCGTGAACGGATCGCGCGTCCAGCGGCCATCATCGTAAGGCACAGTGTCGGTATGACCCGCCAATAACAAGCCGCCTGCGCCCAATCCGCTGCGCGCCAGCATGTTGAATTTATGCCGCGTGCCAGGCACCGGCTGCACTTCTACACTGAAGCCAATATCGCGGAACCAGCCGGCCAGCAAATTGATTAAAGTTTCATTACTCTGATCCAGTGCGCTATCGGTTGCGCTGATTGATGGCGTGGCAATCAACTGGCGGTAGAGTTCGATAAAAGGTGGTAATTTTGTCTTCACTGTTGACGGTCCTTGGGTTAGGATGTATCAATATTCATGCATTAATAGTGAATAAAAATACAATAACGTCGCTTGCATGTGAAGCATCAAATCTTCTGCAAACGGCATTCTGGGCAACGGGGCAAGGCCGCGACCCGATACGTGTGACTGTAATAAGGTATACAGCCTGATGTTGAATACGCTGATCGTTGGTGCCAGTGGTTACGCTGGCGTAGAGCTTGCCACCTACCTGAATCGCCATCCGCATATGAACATAACCGCTTTGGCGGTTTCAGCGCAAAGCCCGGATGCTGGAAAGTTATTGTCGGATTTGCATCCGCAGCTCAAAGGCATTGTCGATTTGCCGCTGCAGCCGCTGAGCGATGCCGCTGAATGGGCCGACAAAGTGGATGTGGTGTTCCTCGCCACCGCCCATGAAGTCAGCCACGATCTGGCACCTGAATTCCTCAAAGCTGGTTGCGTGGTGTTCGATCTCTCCGGCGCGTTCCGCGTAAACGACGACGCGTTCTATACGCAATATTACGGTTTCAGCCATCAGCATCAGGATTGGCTGGACAAGGCGGTTTACGGCCTGGCCGAATGGCAGCACGACAAAATCAAAGATGCGGAGCTGGTTGCGGTGCCGGGTTGCTACCCAACCGCAGCCCAACTTTCGCTGAAACCGCTGATCGCAGCGGGCCTGCTTAACGATGCACAGTGGCCGGTGATTAACGCCACCAGCGGCGTGAGCGGCGCAGGGCGCAAAGCCAACGTTGGCACCAGCTTCTGTGAAGTGAGCTTGCAGCCGTACGGCCTGTTTAATCATCGTCATCACCCGGAAATTGTGGCGCATCTCGGTACGCCGGTGATCTTCACGCCACATCTGGGCAGCTTCCCACGCGGGATTTTATCGACCACCACTTGCCGCCTGAAAGCGGGCGTGACGCAGCAGGATGTGGCGGATGCCTTCCATAACGCTTACCACGACAAACCGCTGGTGCGCGTCTATGACAAAGGCGTACCGGCGCTGAAAGCGGTGGTCGGTTTGCCGTTCTGCGACATCGGCTTCGCCATGCAAGGCGAGCACCTGATTGTGGTGGCTGCCGAAGATAACCTGCTGAAAGGCGCCTCATCGCAGGCGGTTCAGTGTTTAAACATTCGTTTCGGCTTCCCCGAAACGCTGTCTCTGATTTAACGAACGGATAACGCAATGAATCCATTAATCATTAAACTGGGTGGCGTGCTGCTGGATAGCGAAGAAGCGCTGGCCCGTCTGTTTGATGCCCTGCTGGCGTACCGCAATGAACATCAGCGTCCGCTGATCATTGTGCACGGCGGCGGTTGCGTGGTGGACGAGCTGATGAAGAAGCTCGCGCTGCCGGTGAAAAAGAAGAACGGTTTGCGCGTGACGCCAGCCGATCAGATTGACATTATTACCGGTGCGTTAGCCGGTACCGCCAACAAAACGCTGCTGGCGTGGGCGAAGAAATATGGCATCGGCGCGGTGGGTTTGTGCCTCGGCGATGCCGGTCTGGTCAACGTGGCGCAGTTCGATGAAGAGCTGGGACACGTTGGCAACGCGACGCCTGGCAATCCGGCGCTGGTGAACACGCTGCTGGCGGCGGGCTACATGCCGGTGATCAGCTCGATTGGCATCACAGACGGCGGTGAGTTGATGAACGTCAACGCCGACCAGGCCGCCACCGCGCTGGCTGCGACCATCGGTGCCGATTTGGTGCTGTTGTCTGATGTCAGCGGTATTCTCGACGGCAAAGGTCAGCGCATCGAAGAGATGACCGCCGCGAAAGCGGAGCAGCTGATTGCGCAGGGCATCATCACCGATGGCATGATCGTGAAAGTGAACGCGGCGCTTGATGCCGCCCGCACGCTCGGTCGCCCGGTCGATATCGCCAGCTGGCGTCATGCTGAACAACTGCCAACCCTTTTCAACGGCGTGTCGATTGGCACCCGGATTCTCGCATAATCAAGGATTAAGACATGAGCACGCAAAACATCAAAAAAATCGTTCTGGCCTACTCCGGCGGTCTGGATACTTCAGCCATCATTCCATGGTTGAAAGAGAACTATGGCGGCTGTGAAGTGGTGGCGTTCGTGGCGAACATTGGCCAGGATCCCGCCGATCTGGAAGGCGTTGAGAAGAAAGCGCTGCAGTCAGGTGCGTCTGAGTGCCACGTGGTTGACCTGCGTGAAGCGTTCATCAGCGAATACGTGTATCCGGTTCTGCAGACTGGCGCCCTGTACGAAGGCACTTACCTGCTGGGTACGTCTATGGCGCGTCCGATTATCGCTAAAGCCCAGGTTGAGCTGGCGCTGAAAGTGGGCGCAGATGCGCTGTGCCACGGCGCAACCGGTAAAGGTAACGATCAGGTGCGTTTCGAAACCACCTACACCGCGCTGGCGCCACAGCTGAAAGTGGTTGCGCCATGGCGTGAGTGGGACCTGCGTTCACGTGAAGCGCTGCTGGATTACCTGAAAGAGCGCAATATCCCGACCACCGCGTCGCTGGAAAAAATCTACAGCCGTGACGAGAACGCATGGCACATCTCTACCGAAGGCGGCGTGCTGGAAAGCCCAGCCAATGCACCGAACAAAGATTGCTGGGTGTGGACCGTTGATCCGCTGGAAGCGCCCGATCAGCCAGAAAATGTCACGGTCACCGTGGAGAAAGGTCGCGTGGTGGCGGTGAATGGCGAGACGCTGAGCCCGTTCCAGTGCCTGGAAAAACTCAACGTGCTGGGCGCCAAACACGGCGTCGGCCGTATCGACATCGTGGAAAACCGTCTGGTAGGCATCAAGTCCCGCGGCTGCTACGAAACTCCAGGCGGCACCATCATGGTTAACGCGTTGCGTGCGGTTGAACAACTGGTGCTGGATCGCGATAGCTTCAAATGGCGTGAGCAGCTGGGCCATGAAATGTCTTACGTGGTTTACGATGGTCGCTGGTTCGCGCCGCTGCGTAAATCTATCCAGGCCGCAGCTGAATCCCTGGCAGAAGAGGTGAATGGCGAAGTGGTACTGCAGCTGTATAAAGGCCAGGCCACGGCGATTCAGAAAACCTCTGCTAACAGCCTGTACTCAGAAGAGTTCGCCACCTTTGGCGAAGACGAAGTTTACGATCACCGTCACGCGGGCGGCTTTATCCGCTTGTTCTCACTCTCTTCACGCATTCGCGCGCTGAACGAGCAGAAGAAGTAATACCGCAGCAATCGACATATTTTGCAAGGGCGGCTTCGGGCCGCCTTTTCTATAACAGATTCAGGAGTAATGCAGATGGCACTTTGGGGCGGACGTTTTTCGCAGGCAGCAGACCAACGGTTCAAACAGTTCAACGACTCGCTGCGTTTTGACTATCGCCTGGCCGAGCAGGACATTACCGGCTCGATTGCCTGGTCAAAAGCGCTGGTGACGGTCAACGTGCTGACCAATGAAGAGCAGCAACAGCTGGAAAGCGCGTTGAATGAACTGCTGGCCGAGGTACGCGCCAATCCTGAGCAGATTCTGCAAAGCGATGCGGAAGATATTCACAGCTGGGTGGAAGGCAAGCTGATCGACAAAGTCGGCGCGCTGGGCAAGAAATTGCACACCGGCCGTAGCCGTAACGATCAGGTCGCGACCGATCTAAAACTGTGGTGCAAAGAGCAGGTTGCCGTGCTGCTGGAGGCGACGCGCGAGCTGCAATCGGCGCTGGTCGCCACGGCACAAGCCAATCAGGACGCGGTGATGCCGGGTTACACGCACCTGCAGCGTGCGCAACCGGTGACGTTCGCGCATTGGTGCCTGGCGTACGTTGAGATGCTGGCGCGTGACGAGAGCCGTCTGCAGGATGCACTGAAGCGTATGGATGTCAGTCCGCTGGGTTGCGGCGCGCTGGCGGGTACCGCCTACGAGATCGATCGTCAGCAGCTGGCCGGCTGGTTAGGTTTTGCCTCTGCCACGCGTAACAGCCTCGATACCGTTTCCGATCGCGATCACGTGCTCGAGCTGCTGTCAGACGCCTCGATTGGCATGGTGCATCTGTCGCGCTTTGCTGAAGACCTGATCTTCTTCAACACCGGTGAAGCGGGCTTCCTTGAACTGTCGGATAAAGTCACTTCCGGATCGTCGCTGATGCCGCAGAAGAAAAACCCGGATGCGCTGGAGCTGATCCGTGGCAAATGCGGCCGTGTGCAAGGTGCGCTGACCGGCATGATGATGACGCTGAAAGGCCTGCCGCTGGCGTACAACAAAGATATGCAGGAAGACAAAGAAGGGCTGTTCGATGCGCTGGATACCTGGCTCGACTGCCTGCATATGTCGGTGCTGGTGCTGGACGGCATTCAGGTAAAACGTCCGCGTTGCCAGGAAGCCGCTGAGCAGGGCTACGCCAACTCGACCGAGCTGGCCGATTATCTGGTGGCAAAAGGCGTTCCGTTCCGCGAAGCCCACCACATTGTGGGTGAAACCGTGGTGGAAGCGATCAAGCAAGGCGTGGCGCTGGAAGCGCTCACTCTGGCGCAGTTGAAGCAGTTCAGCGCGGTGATTGAGGATGACGTGTATCCAATTCTGTCGCTGCAATCCTGCCTGGATAAGCGTAATGCGCAAGGTGGTGTCGCTCCTCAACAGGTCGCCTTCGCCATCAGCGAAGCGCAGAAGCGCTTGGGTTAAAAGCTATGCGCACTAGATTGCGCCGCTGCGGTATATGCATGAATGCGTAGCGGCGCGATTTATCGCGCTCTGTTGATATCCAGCAGGCGAGCGACAAGCAAAAAAAAGCGGGCACCTCTTCGGTAGCCCGCCAACCTCTAGCTTCGGAATTACATTTTGTTATAGGCACATCATCAAGGGCAGGCCACTCCCGGCCAGCACAGTGATTGGTTTTAAGCAGTTTGCAGGTTCTGCTCCAGATCATTTGATGCGCGCATTATTCCCGCTCACGCCTTGATAGGGCCAATCGTTCATTGCTATTCTATCTATCGCCACGGGCTATCGTGGTTTGGAGGATTTCAATGAATATTCGTGATCTCGAATACCTGGTTTCACTTGCGGAGCATCGCCATTTCCGGCGTGCAGCTGACGCATGTCATGTCAGCCAACCTACCTTAAGTGGACAGATTCGTAAGCTGGAAGATGAACTTGGCGTAATGCTGCTGGAGCGAACCAGCCGTAAGGTGTTGTTTACTCAGGCTGGACTGTTGCTGGTGGATCAAGCGCGAACCGTGCTGCGCGAAGTGAAAGTGCTGAAGGAGATGGCGAGCCAGCAAGGCGAAGCGATGTCTGGACCGCTGCACATTGGTTTGATTCCAACCACCGGGCCGTATCTGCTGCCGCACATCATTCCGATGCTGCACAAAACCTTCCCCAAACTCGAAATGTACCTGCATGAAGCGCAGACGCAGCAACTGCTGGCACAGCTCGACAGCGGCAAGCTGGATTGCGCCATCGTGGCGTTGGTGAAAGAGAGTGAAGCCTTTATTGAGGTGCCGCTGTTTGATGAGCCAATGACGCTGGCGGTGTATGCCGATCATCCGTGGCGCGATCGCGATCGCGTGCCGATGTCGGATCTGGCCGGTGAGAAATTACTGATGCTGGAAGATGGGCACTGCCTGCGCGATCAGGCGATGGGCTTCTGCTTCGAAGCCGGTGCCGATGAAGATACGCATTTCCGCGCCACCAGTCTGGAAACGCTGCGCAACATGGTTGCCGCCGGTAGCGGCATTACCTTGTTACCTGCGCTGTCCGTGCCGAATGAACGCGAACGTGATGGCGTCTGCTATTTACCGTGCTACAAGCCGGTGCCGCAGCGCACCATCGCGTTGGTCTATCGTCCAGGATCGCCTCTGCGCAGCCGCTATGAGCAGTTGGCAGAAGCAATCAAAACCCACATGAAGGGTTATCTGGATACCTCGTTAAAACAGGCGGTTTAAGCCGTTTAACGCTGCCACGCGATAGGCTTCGGCCATGGTGGGATAGTTAAAGGTGGTATTCACGAAGTACTCAATCGTGTTGCCGCCGTTCTTCTGTTCCATAATGGCCTGGCCGATGTGAATGATCTCCGCAGCACGCTCGCCAAAGCAGTGAATCCCTAAAATCTCTTTGGTTTCGCGGTGGAACAGAATCTTAAGGCTGCCGACGTGCATGCCAACAATCTGCGCACGCGCCAGATGTTTAAACTGCGCACGACCCACTTCATACGGCACTTTCATCGCCGTCAGCTGCTGTTCGGTTTTACCCACTGAGCTGATCTCCGGAATGGTGTAAATCCCGGTTGGAATATCTTCGATCAGGTGCGCGGTAGCTTCACCTTTGATGATCGCCTGCGCGGCAATGCGGCCCTGATCGTAAGCAGCAGAAGCCAGGCTTGGATAACCAATCACGTCGCCAACCGCGTAAATATGCGGCAGCGCAGTTTGATACATGCTGTTCACCTTCAGCAGGCCACGACCATCCGCTTCCAGTCCGACGTTTTCCAGCGCCAGTGAATCGGTGTTACCGGTTCGACCGTTTGCGTACAGCAGGCAATCGGCTTTCACTTTTTTGCCCGATTTAAGGTGAATTATCACCCCGTCATCAACGCCTTCAATCTTCTCGAACTCTTCGTTGTGACGAATCACCACGCCGCTGTTCCAGAAGTGATAGGAGAGGGAATCTGACATCTCTTGATCGAGGAATGCCAGCAGACGGTCGCGGGTGTTGATCAGGTCAACCTTGACGTTCAGGCCGCGGAAAATCGAGGCATATTCACAGCCAATTACGCCGGCGCCATAAATGATGACGTGGCCAGGTTCATGATGCAGGTTGAGGATGGAGTCGGAATCGTAAATGCGCGGATGGGTGAAATCGACATCCGCGGGATGATACGGGCGAGAACCGCAGGCGATCACGAATTTCGCCGCGGTTAATCGCTCGCGGGTGCCGTCGGGTTGTTCCACTTCGATGGTGTTGGCATCAACAAATCGGGCATCGCCCTGATAAAGTTCACAGCGGTTGCGCTCGTAGAAGCCCTGACGCATCGCGGTTTGCTGACTGATCACGTTCTCGGTGTGGTTGAGAATGTCGGCGAATGAGGAGCGCAGGAGGCGAGTGTGATCGCTGTAAAGTGGGTTTTGATTGAACTCGATGATACGGCTAACAGCGTGACGCAGGGCTTTGGAAGGGATGGTTCCCCAGTGTGTACAACCGCCGCCGATGTTGTGGTAGCGTTCGATCACTGCAATACGCGCTCCCTGCTTCACCAGCCCCATCGCCGCACCTTCGCCGCCCGGACCGGAGCCAATCACAATGGCATCGTAATCGTAAGACTTTTGCATACCAGTACGTCCTATTTTTTTATCACATTTTTACAACGAGATTCTAACATCTCGCCGCGCACATCTGAATTCTAACAGCGTAAATTGCTGAAGTTTGACAAAGCGTGAGGTTCACAGGCGTTCACAAAGTTTGCACCGCTGTACGCTGAAAAGTTTGTTATAGTGCCTGCCAAATCACCTAAAAGGCCGGGAAAATGGGCGTCAGAGCGCTACAAAAAGAACGTACACGACGTTCACTGATTGAAGCTGCCTTCAGTCAGTTAAGTGCAGAAAGGAGTTTTGCCAGCCTGAGTTTGCGCGAAGTTGCACGCGAAGCGGGGATTGCGCCGACCTCATTTTATCGTCACTTCCGCGATGTCGATGAGCTGGGGCTGACCATGGTGGACGAAAGCGGCTTGATGCTGCGCCAGTTAATGCGTCAGGCGCGCCAGCGTATTGCCAAGGGTGGCAGCATTATTAAAACCTCGGTGGCAACTTTTATGGAGTTCATCGGGAACAATCCCAACGCTTTTCGGCTCTTACTACGCGAGCGCTCCGGAACCTCGGCGGCCTTTCGTGCCGCAGTCGCGCGTGAGATTCAGCACTTCATCGCCGAACTGGCCGATTATCTTGAATTAGAAAATCGCATGCCGCGCAGCTTCACCGAAGCGCAGGCCGAAGCCATGGTGACGATTGTGTTTAGCGCGGGTGCCGAAGCGCTGGACGTTGATATTGAGCAGCGCCGTAAGCTTGAGGATCGATTAGTGCTGCAGCTGCGCATGATCGCCAAAGGCGCTTATTACTGGTATCGCCGGGAGCAAGAGCGTCTGGCGGTTACCCTGGAAAAACCCGAAGAGTAATGTGATAAGGATAATGAAATGATTGAGCAAAACCCACGCGATAAAGGAACGCTTTTATTGGCTTTTATCACCGGTTTAGCGATCAACGGCTCCTTTTCGGTGCTGTTCAGCACGTTTGTTCCCTTTTCGATATTCCCGCTGATTGCTCTTGGCCTCGCGGCCTGGTGTTTGCACCAGCGTTATCTCAACCGCAATATGCCAGACGGCATGCCTTCACTGGCGGCGGCGTTCTTCCTGCTGGGTATTTTGGTTTATAGCGCGCTGGTGCGGGCTGAATATCCGGATATCGGCTCCAACTTCATCCCGACCATTCTGATGGTGGCGCTGGTGTTCTGGATTGGTATGCGTTTTCGCCGCGCGAAGAGCAAGCAGTGAAAAAACGGGAACCTTGGGGTTCCCGTTGTTGTTTAGGCCTTGCGCGTCAGCAGCACGCCGCATTCCATATGATGGGTATACGGGAACTGATCGAACAGCGCCAGACGCGTGACATCATGCGTTTCTCCTAGCACCGCGAGGTTGTCGCACAGCGTTTGCGGGTTGCAGGAGATATAAAGGATGCGCGGATAGGCCTGCACCATCTTCACAGTTTCCTCATCCAGCCCGCTACGTGGCGGATCAACAAAAATGGTTTCGCATTGATAGCTCTTCAGGTCGATGCCTTCTAAACGATTGAAGCTGCGAACGCCCGTCATCGCCTGGGTAAACTCTTCAGCGGCCATACGAATAATCTGCACGTTATCAATATGGTTAGCGGCAATGTTGTATTGCGCGGACGCGACCGACGGCTTGGCAATTTCCGTGGCCAACACGCTGCGGAAGTTACGCGCCAGCGCCAGCGAGAAGTTGCCGTTACCGCAATAGAGTTCCAGCAGATCGCCTTGCGAATCCTGCGTGACGTCCAGCGCCCACTCCAGCATCTGAATATTCATCGCCGCGTTTGGCTGGGTGAAGCTGTTTTCCACCTGACGATAAATCATCTCTTTCCCCGCGACCGGCAGGCGCTCATCCACGTAATCGCGATCGAGGCAGATTTTGGTTTTGGTGGCGCGGCCGATCAGCTGCACGTCAAAGCCTTCGGCACGCAGGCTGTCGCGCAGGGCGCTGGCGGCGGCGGTCCACTCCTCTTCCAGCTTGCGGTGATAGAGCAGCGAGATAACAATCTGGTTGCTCATCGTCGACAGGTAATCGATCTGGAACAGTTTGAAACGCAGCGTGCGGTTGTCACGGATCGCCGCGATCAGTTTTGGCATCAGCTGGTTGATCAATTCACTGGCCGCCGGGAATTGATCGACGCGGATACGTTGCTTGGTCTGTTGATCAAAGATGATGTGGTAGAGATCGTCTCCGTCGTGCCAGATGCGGAATTCGGCACGCATCCGATAGTGGCTGACCGGCGAACGGAACACCTCCACGTCGGGCGCGGCAAAGGGCACCATCATCGCCTGTAAGCGGCTGACTTTTTCCGCCAGTTGCGCGTCGTATTGTTCAATCGGGAGCTGTTCGGGTGTCATCTTTAATCCTGGTAATAAGCTGGCTTGCCGGGCGATTGTAGGCATTCAACTGCTGATGTCCAGCCCTGCGGAAAACAAGATGGCTGGAAGTCTGGATTTCCGGCCTTCCTGGCCGTAGACTGCGCCTGCCGGCCTCCTTGAGTTAAAAGGGAATCCAGTGTGAATCTGGAGCTGACGCGCAGCGGTAAAGAATGTCGTGGTGATGGCAATTACAAACACTGTCCTGCCGGATGGGAAGTTTTTTCACCATTTATGATTCTCAGCCCGAAGACCTGCCGGTGTGACGTCGCAATACATACGACCATCGCGAGCTATTGGTCGTAGTCGTGCGGCATCCTGCTTCGTCTTTTGGATGCTATAACAATGAAAAAAACACACGCTTCGCTGTTTGCCTTCAGTGCAACGGCGTTGTCTCTCTGGGCGCAATTTGGCTACGCGCAGCAGAATGATGATACGCAAATCGTTACCGCTAACCGCTTCGCGCAGCCTGTCTCGTCGGTGCTGGCTTCGACTTCTGTTGTCACCCGTGATGAGATCGATCAGTGGCAATCCAAGAACCTACTGGAAGTGTTACGCCGCTTGCCGGGCGTGGATATCGCGCAAAGCGGCGGCATTGGGCAAAGCGCTTCTATGTATGTACGTGGTTCGGAAGCGCGTCATACGCTGATTCTGGTTGACGGTGTGCCGTTCTCTAAGCCTGGCATTACCGGCGTTGCTGACTTCAACCAGATCCCTGTTTCTATTATCCAGCGCGTTGAGTTTATTCGCGGCCCGCGCTCTGCCGTTTACGGCGCAGATGCGATTGGCGGCGTGGTGAATGTCATCACGCAAAACCCGAATAATCAAAACTCGCTGACTGCTGGCTTTGGTTCGAAGGGCTATCAGGAATACAGCGGCGGCATCAATCAAAATGTCACGGACCAGACGCGCGTAACGGTGGCGGGCTCTTATCAGGCCACCAACGGCTACAACGTTCAGCCGGGCTCAACGTCTCCGACCGATCGCGATCGTGATGGCTGGCGCAATAAGGCGTTCTGGGCTGGCGTTGACCACAAGTTTAACGAGGCATTTTCTGGCTTCTTCCGGGGTTACGGTTACGCCGCGAACTCAGATTACGATGCGGGTTATGTCGGTGGTCAGGATGAGCAACAGATCTATAATCACTCGTTTGATACCGGTCTGCGCTTTAATAAAGAGGAATACTCCTCGCAGCTGACCGCCAGTTATCAAAAGTACAAAATCTATAACTACGTTGGGTCTGACGGCCGCTATGCAGATTCCAATAGTCTGGATGACATGGAGCAGCGCAACCTGCAATGGGGCAACACCTTTGCGGTGGGGCATGGCATGGTCAGCGCCGGTCTGGATTGGCAGCAGCAGAAACTGAGTTCGATTGGACAACTCTATTCTGGCGCACCGCGTGATAAAGATGGTTACAAGCAAGACAACACCGGTGCTTACCTGACGGCTCAGCAGCAGTTTGGCAATGTTACGCTTGAAGGTTCGGCGCGTGGCGATGATAACCAGGACTTTGGCCGTCATGGCACCTGGCAAACGGCTGCGGGTTGGGAGTTTGTGCCGGGTTACAAGGCATCACTCTCTTACGGCACGGGTTTCCAGGCGCCGACGTTAGGCCAGCTATATGGTCTGAAGCGCTTTGGTATTAGCTCTAATCCCGATCTCAATCCTGAGAAATCAAAACAGTGGGAAGCCGCGCTGGAAGGTTTAACCGGTCCGGTTAATTGGCGTGTTGCTGCGTATCACAATAAAGTCAGCAATCTCATTACCTATGCTTCTGATCCTGTGACTTTTGAGGGCGGCTATTACAATGAAAAAGCCGTTACGCTGAAAGGTATTGAAGCCACCGCTGATTTTGATACCCGCTTCCTTCATCACCAGATCACCTTGGGTTATCTGGATGCGCGTCGTGATTCAGATGGTGAAACGCTGGCGCGTCGTGCGCGTGAGCAGGCCAAATATCAGCTGGGTATGACGGTGTATGACTTTGATATTGATGTCATCTACCAGTACTTCGGTAAGCGCTACGATAACAACACCAGCGAATATGCCAGCGAGCAGCGTCGTTTATCGAGTTACAGCACGGTAGATCTCGCGGTCTCGTATCCGGTCACATCACAGCTCACCGTTCGTGGTAGAATTGCCAACTTGTTCGATAAAGATTATGAGACAGCGTATGGCTATCCAACTCCAGGAACGGAGTACTACCTCAGCGCCAGCTACAGCTTCTGATCTGCGTCCCACCGTGCTGGTGTTTGACTCCGGCGTGGGTGGGCTCTCCGTTTATGATGAGGTCCGGCATTTACTGCCGGATCTTCACTATCTTTACGCCTTTGATAATGAAGGGTTCCCGTACGGCGAAAAATCCGAAGACTTTATTGTCGAGCGCGTGGTGGCGGTGGTGACGGCTATCACTCAGCGTTTTCCGCTTACGCTGGTGATCATCGCTTGTAACTCGGCCAGCACCCTCTCTTTGCCGGCTCTGCGTGAACGTTTCGAATTCCCGGTTGTGGGTGTGGTGCCTGCGATTAAACCTGCTGCGCGCCTGACGCGTAACGGCGTAGTGGGATTGCTGGCCACGCGCGGCACGGTGAAACGTCCTTATACCCATGAGTTAGTGGCGCAATTTGCCCGTGACTGCAAAATCGAAATGCTCGGCTCTGCTGAGCTGGTGGAGCTGGCGGAAGCCAAGCTGCATGGCGAAGATGTTGAGCTCGCTGATGTACGCCGTGCTGTGCAACCCTGGCTACGGATGAAAGAGCCACCTGATACCGTGGTTCTCGGATGTACGCATTTCCCTTTACTGCGTGATGAGCTGCAGCTGGTGCTGCCGGAAGGGACAAGGTTGGTGGATTCGGGCGCGGCGATTGCGCGTCGTACCGTTTGGTTATTAGAGCATGAAGCACCGCAGGCGGTTTCATCCGGTCAGAATTTAGCGTTCTGTACGCGTATAGATGATGAAGTGACGAAATTGTCACCGATTTTGCAGCGTTATGGCTTCCCGTTGCTGGAAAAATTAGCAGTTTAGTGGCGTTTCGACGAAAAAATCAGCACTCGGAAATTAATTTGAAATTAGCGCTTGTCAGCTCCGAAGAAATCCCTATACTGCGCCTCCACTGACACGGAACAACGGCTTACGAAGCGAAGTGTTCAGGAGGTGGTCTTCAAGGCAACCTTCAGAAAAGCAAAAATAAATGCTTGACTGAGAATGCGGAAAGCGTAATATACGCATCCCGCGCCGCTAGAGAAATCGCGGCATGCTCTTTAACAATTTATCAGACAATCTGTGTGGGCACTCGCAGGATTGATATCCGCGTCTCCGGACGCAAAAAAATATCAAAGCCTCACGAGTGAACACATAATGAAATTCATTATGACGTTTTACAGATGAGCACCGCTGAACTGGTTTCAGCAAATCAAACTTAAATTGAAGAGTTTGATCATGGCTCAGATTGAACGCTGGCGGCAGGCCTAACACATGCAAGTCGAACGGTAGCACAGAGAGCTTGCTCTCGGGTGACGAGTGGCGGACGGGTGAGTAATGTCTGGGAAACTGCCCGATGGAGGGGGATAACTACTGGAAACGGTAGCTAATACCGCATAACGTCGCAAGACCAAAGTGGGGGACCTTCGGGCCTCACACCATCGGATGTGCCCAGATGGGATTAGCTAGTAGGTGGGGTAATGGCTCACCTAGGCGACGATCCCTAGCTGGTCTGAGAGGATGACCAGCCACACTGGAACTGAGACACGGTCCAGACTCCTACGGGAGGCAGCAGTGGGGAATATTGCACAATGGGCGCAAGCCTGATGCAGCCATGCCGCGTGTATGAAGAAGGCCTTCGGGTTGTAAAGTACTTTCAGCGGGGAGGAAGGCGGTGAAGTTAATAGCTTCACCGATTGACGTTACCCGCAGAAGAAGCACCGGCTAACTCCGTGCCAGCAGCCGCGGTAATACGGAGGGTGCAAGCGTTAATCGGAATTACTGGGCGTAAAGCGCACGCAGGCGGTCTGTCAAGTCGGATGTGAAATCCCCGGGCTTAACCTGGGAACTGCATTCGAAACTGGCAGGCTGGAGTCTTGTAGAGGGGGGTAGAATTCCAGGTGTAGCGGTGAAATGCGTAGAGATCTGGAGGAATACCGGTGGCGAAGGCGGCCCCCTGGACAAAGACTGACGCTCAGGTGCGAAAGCGTGGGGAGCAAACAGGATTAGATACCCTGGTAGTCCACGCCGTAAACGATGTCGACTTGGAGGTTGTTCCCTTGAGGAGTGGCTTCCGGAGCTAACGCGTTAAGTCGACCGCCTGGGGAGTACGGCCGCAAGGTTAAAACTCAAATGAATTGACGGGGGCCCGCACAAGCGGTGGAGCATGTGGTTTAATTCGATGCAACGCGAAGAACCTTACCTACTCTTGACATCCAGAGAACTTAGCAGAGATGCTTTGGTGCCTTCGGGAACTCTGAGACAGGTGCTGCATGGCTGTCGTCAGCTCGTGTTGTGAAATGTTGGGTTAAGTCCCGCAACGAGCGCAACCCTTATCCTTTGTTGCCAGCGGTTCGGCCGGGAACTCAAAGGAGACTGCCAGTGATAAACTGGAGGAAGGTGGGGATGACGTCAAGTCATCATGGCCCTTACGAGTAGGGCTACACACGTGCTACAATGGCGCATACAAAGAGAAGCGACCTCGCGAGAGCAAGCGGACCTCATAAAGTGCGTCGTAGTCCGGATCGGAGTCTGCAACTCGACTCCGTGAAGTCGGAATCGCTAGTAATCGTAGATCAGAATGCTACGGTGAATACGTTCCCGGGCCTTGTACACACCGCCCGTCACACCATGGGAGTGGGTTGCAAAAGAAGTAGGTAGCTTAACCTTCGGGAGGGCGCTTACCACTTTGTGATTCATGACTGGGGTGAAGTCGTAACAAGGTAACCGTAGGGGAACCTGCGGTTGGATCACCTCCTTACCTGAAGATACCTTCCCGCGAAGTGCTCACACAGATTGTCTGATAGAAAGTAACGAGCAGAAAAAACCTCTACAGGCTTGTAGCTCAGGTGGTTAGAGCGCACCCCTGATAAGGGTGAGGTCGGTGGTTCAAGTCCACTCAGGCCTACCAAATTTCTTCTCATGCTGCGTTAAAGCGCCGCTCGTATAGTGAACTATACGTCGCGCCACTTTGCCTTGCCTGAAAAGAAATTACCGTTTGTCAAAAACGGAACTCCTGGTGAGTGGTAGTAGTGGTCTCTGCAGTAACTGTATGGGGCTATAGCTCAGCTGGGAGAGCGCCTGCCTTGCACGCAGGAGGTCAGCGGTTCGATCCCGCTTAGCTCCACCATTACAGTGACTCAAAACAATACTTCAGAGCAAACCGGAAACGGTGTGCTGCGAAGTATTATGCTCTTTAACAATCCGGAACAAGCTGAAAATTGAAACGACGCGTTGGTTCATTTCTCCGTAATAAGAAATGAATAACAGCGCGTTCGAGTCTCTCAAATGCTTGCAGTCTGCGCGCGTTGCAAAACGCCTGTGGGTTGTGAGGTTAAGCGACTAAGCGTACACGGTGGATGCCCTGGCAGTCAGAGGCGATGAAGGACGTGCTAATCTGCGTAAAGCGTCGGTAAGGTGATATGAACCGCTACAGCCGACGATGTCCGAATGGGGAAACCCGGTGCACCCAGTGCATCATCGCAACATGAATACATAGTGTTGCGAGGCGAACCCGGGGAACTGAAACATCTAAGTACCCGGAGGAAAAGAAATCAACCGAGATTCCCCCAGTAGCGGCGAGCGAACGGGGAACAGCCCAGAACCTGAATCAGTTTGTGCGTTAGTGGAAGCGTCTGGAAAGTCGCACGATACCGGGTGATAGTCCCGTACACGAAAGTGCACAGATTGTGAGTTCGAAGAGTAGGGCGGGACACGTGGTATCCTGTCTGAATATGGGGGGACCATCCTCCAAGGCTAAATACTCCTGACTGACCGATAGTGAACCAGTACCGTGAGGGAAAGGCGAAAAGAACCCCGGCGAGGGGAGTGAAACAGAACCTGAAACCGTGTACGTACAAGCAGTGGGAGCCTCTTTAATGGGGTGACTGCGTACCTTTTGTATAATGGGTCAGCGACTTATATTCTGTAGCAAGGTTAACCGTATAGGGGAGCCGCAGGGAAACCGAGTCTTAACTGGGCGTTAAGTTGCAGGGTATAGACCCGAAACCCGGTGATCTAGCCATGGGCAGGTTGAAGGTTGGGTAACACTAACTGGAGGACCGAACCGACTAATGTTGAAAAATTAGCGGATGACTTGTGGCTGGGGGTGAAAGGCCAATCAAACCGGGAGATAGCTGGTTCTCCCCGAAAGCTATTTAGGTAGCGCCTCGTGAACTCATCTCCGGGGGTAGAGCACTGTTTCGGCTAGGGGGCCATCCCGGCTTACCAACCCGATGCAAACTGCGAATACCGGAGAATGTTATCACGGGAGACACACGGCGGGTGCTAACGTCCGTCGTGAAGAGGGAAACAACCCAGACCGCCAGCTAAGGTCCCAAAGTCATGGTTAAGTGGGAAACGATGTGGGAAGGCACAGACAGCCAGGATGTTGGCTTAGAAGCAGCCATCATTTAAAGAAAGCGTAATAGCTCACTGGTCGAGTCGGCCTGCGCGGAAGATGTAACGGGGCTAAACCATGCACCGAAGCTGCGGCAGCGACACTATGTGTTGTTGGGTAGGGGAGCGTTCTGTAAGCCGTTGAAGGTGTGCTGTGAGGCATGCTGGAGGTATCAGAAGTGCGAATGCTGACATAAGTAACGATAAAGCGGGTGAAAAGCCCGCTCGCCGGAAGACCAAGGGTTCCTGTTCAACGTTAATCGGAGCAGGGTGAGTCGACCCCTAAGGCGAGGCTGAAAAGCGTAGTCGATGGGAAGCAGGTTAATATTCCTGCACTTGGTGTTACTGCGAAGGGGGGACGGAGAAGGCTAGGTTATCCGGGCGACGGTTGTCCCGGTTTAAGCGTGTAGGCTGATACCTTTGGTAAATCCGGGGTATCTTAAGGCTGAGGCGTGACGACGAGCCACCACGGTGGTGAAGTAACTGATGCCCTGCTTCCAGGAAAAGCCTCTAAGCTCCAGGTAACACGAAATCGTACCCCAAACCGACACAGGTGGTCAGGTAGAGAATACCAAGGCGCTTGAGAGAACTCGGGTGAAGGAACTAGGCAAAATGGTGCCGTAACTTCGGGAGAAGGCACGCTGTCGGTAGGTGAAGTCCCTCGCGGATGGAGCTGAAGGCAGTCGAAGATACCAGCTGGCTGCAACTGTTTATTAAAAACACAGCACTGTGCAAACACGAAAGTGGACGTATACGGTGTGACGCCTGCCCGGTGCCGGAAGGTTAATTGATGGGGTTATCCGCAAGGAGAAGCTCTTGATCGAAGCCCCGGTAAACGGCGGCCGTAACTATAACGGTCCTAAGGTAGCGAAATTCCTTGTCGGGTAAGTTCCGACCTGCACGAATGGCGTAATGATGGCCAGGCTGTCTCCACCCGAGACTCAGTGAAATTGAAATCGCTGTGAAGATGCAGTGTACCCGCGGCAAGACGGAAAGACCCCGTGAACCTTTACTATAGCTTGACACTGAACATTGAGCCTTGATGTGTAGGATAGGTGGGAGGCTTTGAAGCGTGGACGCCAGTCTGCGTGGAGCCAACCTTGAAATACCACCCTTTAATGTTTGATGTTCTAACGTAGGCCCGTAATCCGGGCTGCGGACAGTGTCTGGTGGGTAGTTTGACTGGGGCGGTCTCCTCCCAAAGAGTAACGGAGGAGCACGAAGGTTGGCTAATCCTGGTCGGACATCAGGAGGTTAGTGCAATGGCATAAGCCAGCTTGACTGCGAGAGTGACGGCTCGAGCAGGTGCGAAAGCAGGTCATAGTGATCCGGTGGTTCTGAATGGAAGGGCCATCGCTCAACGGATAAAAGGTACTCCGGGGATAACAGGCTGATACCGCCCAAGAGTTCATATCGACGGCGGTGTTTGGCACCTCGATGTCGGCTCATCACATCCTGGGGCTGAAGTAGGTCCCAAGGGTACGGCTGTTCGCCGTTTAAAGTGGTACGCGAGCTGGGTTTAGAACGTCGTGAGACAGTTCGGTCCCTATCTGCCGTGGGCGCTGGAGAATTGAGGGGGGTTGCTCCTAGTACGAGAGGACCGGAGTGAACGCACCACTGGTGTTCGGGTTGTCATGCCAATGGCACTGCCCGGTAGCTAAGTGCGGAAAAGATAAGTGCTGAAAGCATCTAAGCACGAAACTTGCCCCGAGATGAGTTCTCCCTGACTCCTTGAGAGTCCTGAAGGGACGTTGAAGACTACGACGTTGATAGGCCGGGTGTGTAAGCGCAGCGATGCGTTGAGCTAACCGGTACTAATGACCCGTGAGGCTTAACCTTACAACGCCAGAGGCGTTTTGGTCTGAGAGACCGGATATTTTCAGCTTGTTTACGGATTAAAGAATCAGCGGAAGCGAATGTCATTCGTTTTTGCACAAAGAATTTGCCTGGCGGCTTTAGCGCGGTGGTCCCACCTGACCCCATGCCGAACTCAGAAGTGAAACGCCGTAGCGCCGATGGTAGTGTGGGGCCTCCCCATGCGAGAGTAGGGAACTGCCAGGCATCAATTTAAGACCCGTTATCGGGTCGTGACCTTCCCCGTGACGCGGGAAGGGCGAAACACCTGAAATCAGAACGATTGTCTGATATCAGTACAGAATCGGTGGAGCGGTAGTTCAGTTGGTTAGAATACCTGCCTGTCACGCAGGGGGTCGCGGGTTCGAGCCCCGTCCGTTCCGCCACCCTAATTAGGGGCGTAGTTCAATTGGTAGAGCACCGGTCTCCAAAACCGGGTGTTGGGGGTTCGAGTCCCTCCGCCCCTGCCAGAAAATAATCCTTTGCTTCGGCAAAGGATTTTTTTTGTCCAAAATTCGGCAGTGAAATGAGTTTGAGTTTCACTGTAATCCACTCAAACTCCCTCATTTATTATCTTATTGTGTCAAAACCGGATATTTAAGCAGCTGACGAATGTGACTTTGCTGATCGCTATTCTGCAGCCACACCGCATATAACGGTCGCACGGCGACGGGTGTATCTGGAATAACCATCAAATCACTATAAATGCCGTGCCAAAAATCAGGTAAAAAGGCACAAGCACCGGTGGTATGCAGTAATTCGCGTGTTAAATGTGCGGATGTGGTGGTTAATACGGGAACATCATCACTGGACAGATAACTTTCATGCTGATGAAAATCTGCGCCCCATTCCAGCTTGATATAGTCATATTTTTCACGCTTCTCGGTTTTACGCGCCCGGAATAATGCGAGCGAAATATGCCCTATTTGCTGGCTGGTTAACTCATCCATTTTTGGCGCTTCAGTTGTGATCAACAGGTCCAACTGACGTTCATGCAATTGCTTAACCAGTAAATGTCGCTGGGCGATACGTGCCTCGAGATGAAGGCTTTCGCGATTCTCATAAAGTGTTTGCAACCAGGGAGTTAAGTACGCTTCCCAAAGGGATGCGCTACCTCCTATTGAAAGCTCATGATGCTGTTGTGTATGCGAAACTTCCTTTTTGGCCATCAGCCAGGTGCTCATCAAGCTTTCGGCATAGGGTAATAAACGCTCGCCTGCTGAAGTCAGCCGGATGTTATTACGGTGACGAGTAAAAAGGTTTACGCCCAGCTGATTTTCCAGCTGACGAATGCGAAAACTAACGGCAGATTGCGTGAGGTAAAGCGCTTCAGCAGCACGCCCGAAATGGCGTGTTCTGCTCACTTCGAGGAAAGTTTTCAGTAATTCCGTATCCACTGCATTCTCCCAAAAATTGTTTGTCGTACTGATTTAAATGTTTTGTTTTACACTCTGTCAAGCCTATCTAATACTCCGCGCCATAAATAGCACGGCCATATGAGAGTCAGGAGCGTGTAAAATGGCGGATAGCTTCGCAACAACGAATCGTTTCTTTGATAACAAACATTACCCACGTGGTTTTTCGCGTCATGGTGATTTCACCATTAAAGAAGCTCAGCTTCTGGAGCGCCACGGTTACGCCTTTAATGAACTGGATCTCGCTAAGCGTGAACCCATTACAGAAGAAGAGCGTTCATTTTTAGAAGTATGTCGTGGTCTTCGTGAGCCACAAACGGAAGCTGAACGTGTATGGTCGAAATACACCGCACGTATCAAGCGACCTAAGCGTTTCCATACGCTATCTGGCGGCAAGCCGCAGATGGATACGGTGGAAGATTTTAGCGATAGCGATGATTAAGAATAGCGGGGCTTATATAAGCCCCGTTTTTTATTCCAGAGTCTTGTGCAGATAGATCATTAAGCGGTCGATGCTGCGATATCCCACCGCTTCCTGCAAATGACTACGAGTAATCTGCTCTTCACCTGCTAAATCAGCGATTGTCCTGGCCACCTTTAAAATCCGCTGCCAGGCGCGTACTGAAAGCCCCAACGAATTCAACACTTCTTCCAGCCATTCAGCATCCTGCTGCTTCAATGGACACCAGCGCAAAATCTCTGGGTTAGAGAGATGAGCATTCACTTTTCCGCTGCGTGCTGTTTGAATCTTTCGTGCGGCGAGGACGCGAGTTAAAACTTCAGCGCTGCTTTCGCTGACTTGTTGTTTCTTACTCAGAGACCCACTGGGAAGAAGTGGGACCTCTAACGATAAATCAAAGCGATCGAGAAAAGGTCCTGATAACCGATTGAGATAGCGCAACACCTGCTGAGGTGATGAGCGATTATGGTTGCCCTGATAATGCCCGGTCGGGCTGGGATTCATCGCGCCGATCAATTGAAAGCGCGCGGGATACGTCACTTTAGCGCGCGTGCGTGAAATGGCGATTTCCCCGGATTCAATCGGTTCGCGCAAAGCATCAAGCGTTCTGCGCTCGAATTCTGGCAGCTCATCGAGGAATAACACGCCATTGTGTGCCAGGGAGATTTCTCCCGGCCGCGGCAAGGAGCCGCCCCCAACCAGCGCATAGAGTGATGAACTGTGATGAGGCGCTCTGAACGGCCGTTTGCGCCACTGATGATGGAGATTGCCACTGCTTACCAGACTGGCGATAGCGGCGCACTCCAGCGCTTCCTGGTCGTCTAACGGTGGCATGATACCGGGCAGACGCGTCGCCAACATGGTCTTGCCGGTGCCAGGCGGCCCAATCAGTAACAGGTTATGCCCGCCAGCTGCGGTGATCTCCAGTGCACGTCGGCCCTGATCCTGGCCAATGATATCGCTGAGGTCCTGCTTTTCCTGTTCAAGCGTTTCGGGCTGATAATGCGCGACAGTGAGAGTGGTTTTGTTATGGAGAAACGCACAGATTTCCACCAGATGTTTGCCAACCAGCGTCTCGCCTTGTTGAATCAACCCTACATCCTGTTGATTCTGTTCAGCTAACACCATTTGTCTGCCTGCTTGCAGTGCCGCCATCGCAGCTGGAATAGCGGCCTGAACGCCACAGAGCGCGCCGTTAAGTGCTAACTCCCCCAGGAATTCAAATTGCCCCAGTTTTGCGTCTGGCAGCTGCTCAGAGGCCGCCAGAATGGCGATAGCGATGGGGAGGTCATAGCGTCCGCCCTCTTTTGGCAGATCGGCAGGCGCCAGATTGATGGTGACGCGTTTCGCCGGGAAGGTGAACCCGCTATTGATAATCGCGCTTCGCACCCGTTCCCGCGCTTCTTTTACCGTGGTTTCAGGCAGTCCAACCAGCGTCAGGGCCGGCAAGCCGTTGCTGATGTGCACTTCCACCGTCACCAGCGGAGCCTGAACACCCAGCGCAGCTCGTGTTAATACCTTCGATAAAGACATAACCGCTCCTTGTTGTCCTTATCATCAAAGCAGCCAGACAGATGAACAATGGCTTACTGCTCAACTTCAGAGCCAGATTCCTTACATTCCCTGATAATTGCCGCTCTTTCACTGAAAATCAGAGCTTGATCGTAAACTCCAAATGAAGATTACGACGCGGGCGTTATGAATTTTTATCACAAATGTAAATAACCTTTTATTTACAATGTGATAACGGCGGGCCGCCAGCGGCATCATAAAATTTTCCAATGAAAATTATTGTCAACGACACGATAACTATGGTAACTCTGTAGGTATTACTTCGAACAATCGAAAAAACAAACAACACATGAAAGCCCTTCTACAAGTGATTAGCCTAGTCGTGATTAGCGTGGTGGTGATTATTATCCCACCGTGCGGGGCATCGCTTGGAGAAAGAAAGGCTTAAAAATCAAGTCTGGAATTCCAAAAACCCCCGCACCGAAAGGTCCGGGGGTTTTTTTTTGACCAGGCTAAATATCAGCAAATTAGCGAGGAACAGATTATGAGCAGTAGCATAAAATTCTGTTGTTCCCCTAGGAATACAGGAGAATAACCATGACAGGTGCACAGTGGGTAGTTCAGGCTTTACGCGCGCAGGGTGTCGATACAGTGTTTGGCTATCCTGGCGGCGCAATCATGCCAGTGTACGATGCGCTCTACGATGGCGGCGTGGAACACCTACTGTGTCGTCATGAGCAAGGTGCGGTGATGGCTGCTATCGGTTATGCCCGCGCAACCGGCAAGACTGGCGTATGTATCGCCACTTCGGGGCCCGGCGCCACCAACCTGATCACCGGTTTGGCGGATGCGATGATGGATTCGATCCCGGTTGTGGCGATCACCGGCCAGGTATCATCGGCCTTCATCGGCACCGACGCCTTCCAGGAAATAGACGTTCTTGGTTTATCGTTAGCCTGCACCAAACACAGTTTCCTCGTTGAATCGCTTGATGATTTGCCCTCGGTGATGGCAGAAGCTTTTGCCATCGCGCAATCGGGTCGTCCCGGCCCGGTACTGGTCGATATCCCGAAAGACATTCAGATCGCCAATGGCGAACTGACGCCTCATCTGCTGCCAGTTGAGGAAGAAATCGGCCACTCCGCGCAGCACATTGCAGAAGCGCGCACATTGATGGCGCAATCGCATAAGCCGATGCTGTATATCGGTGGCGGCGTGGGTATGGCGCAGGCGGTTCCAGCTTTACGTGCCATGGCGCAGGAAACCGGTATTCCGATGGTTTCTACGCTGAAAGGTCTTGGCAGCGCGGATGCCAGCAGCGATCTCTATCTCGGGATGCTGGGCATGCACGGCACCAAAGCCGCTAACCTCGCGGTACAATCCTGTGATTTGCTGATTGCGGTTGGTGCGCGTTTTGACGACCGCGTTACTGGCAAGCTTGACACCTTCGCGCCGCACGCCAGCGTCATCCATATCGATATCGATCCTGCCGAGCTGAACAAACTGCGCCGTGCTCACGTTTCACTACAAGGCGATATGAATCAGGTGCTGCCGGCACTGAGCATGCCAATGCACATTGATGGCTGGCGCAAAGAAGTCAGCGCGATGAAAAGCGAATTCGACTGGCGCTACGATCATCCCGGCGAAGCGATTTATGCGCCGTTGTTGCTGAAGCAGTTGTCTGACCGCAAAGCGGACAGCGCCGTAGTCACCACCGATGTAGGTCAACACCAGATGTGGGCCGCTCAGCACATGAGTTTCACCGCGCCAGAAAACTTCATCACCTCGAGCGGTCTCGGCACTATGGGCTTTGGCCTGCCGGCGGCGATTGGTGCGCAGGTGGCACGTCCAGATGACACAGTGATCTGCGTGTCTGGCGATGGTTCTATCATGATGAACATTCAGGAGCTGGGCACCATCAAGCGCGGCAAGCTGCCGGTGAAAATTCTGCTGCTGGATAACCAGCGTCTCGGCATGGTGCGCCAGTGGCAGCAACTGTTCTTTGATGGTCGCTACAGCGAAACCATTCTGACCGACAACCCCGATTTCCTCACGCTGGCCAGCGCGTTTGATATCCCAGGCCAGCGCATTAGCCGTAAAGATCAGGTCGACGCCGCCCTCGATGCTCTGCTGAACAGTGAAGGTCCTTACTTCCTGCATGTTTCGATAGATGAGCATGAAAACGTCTGGCCATTGGTACCGCCAGGTGCCAGCAACGCAAACATGATGGAGAAAACCGCATGAATCAGCATCAATTGTCTATCGAAGCCCGCTTTCGTCCTGAAATATTGGAGCGCATTTTGCGTGTCGTGCGTCACCGTGGTTTCCAGGTGTGTACGATGAATATGGCCACCGCGGTCAATGCGGAGAACATTAATATCGAAATGACCGTTGCCAGCCAACGCTCAGTCGATTTACTGTCTTCGCAGTTAAGCAAACTTATGGATGTCGCTTGCGTCGAGATCCAACAACAGACAACACAACAAATCCGCGCATAGTCGCCAAAGGAAAAAGCAATGAGTACGAAGAAAGCAGACTTTATTTGGTTCAATGGTGAGATGGTTAAGTGGGAAGACGCCAAGGTCAGCGTTATGTCTCACGCCCTGCACTACGGTACTTCTGTGTTTGAAGGCGTGCGTTGCTACGACTCACACAAAGGTCCAGTGGTGTTCCGCCACCGTGAGCATATGAAGCGTCTGCATGAATCCGCTAAAATTTATCGTTTCCCGATTAAAGCCAGCGTTGATGAGTTGATGGAAGCGTGCCGCGAAGTGATCCGCGTGAACAAACTGAAAAGCGCTTATATCCGTCCGCTGGCCTTCGTGGGCGACGTGGGTCTGGGTGTGAACCCGCCAGATGGCTACACCACCGATGTAATCATCGCTGCCTTCCCTTGGGGTGCTTACCTGGGCGCTGAAGCGCTGGAAAACGGTATCGATGCCATGGTTTCTTCGTGGAACCGCGTTGCACCAAACACCTTGCCAACCGCCGCGAAAGCGGGTGGTAACTATCTCTCCTCTCTGCTGGTAGGCAGCGAAGCGCGCCGCCACGGCTATCAGGAAGGTATCGCGCTCGACACCAACGGCTATATTTCAGAAGGTGCTGGCGAAAACTTGTTCGAAGTGAAAGATGGCATTCTGTTCACGCCGCCGTTCACCTCTTCAGCGCTGCCGGGCATCACCCGTGACGCCATCATCAAGCTGGCACAAGACATGGGTATCGAAGTGCGTGAGCAGGTTCTGTCGCGCGAATCCCTGTATCTGGCCGACGAAGTCTTCATGTCAGGTACTGCAGCGGAGATCACCCCGGTGCGCAGCGTCGACGGCATTCAGGTCGGCGAAGGTAAACGTGGTCCGGTCACCGGTCGTATCCAGAAGGCATTCTTTGGCCTGTTCACTGGCGAGACGGAAGACAAGTGGGGCTGGTTGGATCCGGTTAACGCATAACGAGATTTTTTGCGGGCGTCAGATGGCGCCCGCAACCTTATTATTACTGGAGTAAATAGAGCATGCCTAAGTACCGTTCCGCCACCACCACCCATGGACGTAACATGGCCGGTGCCCGTGCCTTGTGGCGCGCGACAGGAATGACCGACGACGATTTCGGTAAGCCGATTATCGCCGTGGTCAACTCATTCACCCAATTCGTACCGGGCCACGTGCACCTGCGCGATCTTGGCAAACTGGTTGCTGAGGAAATCGAAGCAGCCGGCGGCGTGGCCAAAGAGTTCAACACCATTGCGGTGGATGACGGTATCGCCATGGGTCATGGCGGCATGCTGTATTCACTGCCTTCACGTGAGCTGATTGCCGATTCAGTGGAGTACATGGTCAACGCGCACTGCGCCGATGCCATGGTATGTATCTCCAACTGCGACAAAATCACTCCAGGCATGCTGATGGCGTCACTGCGCCTCAACATTCCGGTGATCTTTGTGTCTGGCGGTCCGATGGAAGCCGGTAAAACCAAACTGTCTGATCAAATCATCAAGCTGGATCTGGTTGATGCAATGATTCAGGGCGCCAACCCGAACGTCAGCGATGCCGACAGCGATCAGATCGAACGTTCTGCTTGTCCAACCTGCGGTTCCTGTTCCGGTATGTTCACCGCCAACTCGATGAACTGTCTGACCGAAGCGCTGGGCTTGTCGCAGCCGGGTAACGGTTCACTGCTGGCCACACACGCCGATCGTAAAGAGCTGTTCATTAATGCCGGTAAGCGCATCGTTAGCCTGACCAAACGCTACTACGAGCAGGATGACGTCAACATGCTGCCGCGGAACATCGCCACCAAAGCGGCGTTCGAGAATGCGATGACGCTGGATATCGCCATGGGCGGTTCCACCAACACCGTTCTCCATCTTCTGGCTGCCGCGCAGGAAGGCGAGATCGATTTCAATATCTCCGATATCGACCGTCTGTCACGCAAAGTGCCGCAGTTGTGCAAAGTGGCGCCAAGTACGCCAAAATACCATATGGAAGATGTGCACCGTGCGGGTGGCGTTATCGGCATTCTCGGTGAGTTAGATCGCGCCGGTTTGATCGACACCAGCGCGCGCAACATTCTGCAGCAGAGCATGCGTGAAACCATCGATCAGTACGACATCATGCTGACCAAAGATCAGGCGGTGAAGGATATGTTCCGCGCCGGTCCTGCTGGTATTCGTACCACCAAGGCGTTCTCGCAGAACTGCCGTTGGGACACGCTGGATGATGACCGTACCGAGGGTTGTATTCGTACTCGCGAACACGCGTACTCGCAGGATGGCGGCTTAGCTGTGCTTTACGGCAACATTGCCGAAGATGGCTGTATCGTTAAAACCGCGGGTGTAGACAAAGAGATCCTCACCTTCAAAGGCCCGGCGAAAGTGTACGAAAGCCAGGATGATGCAGTTGAAGCGATCCTTGGCGGTAAAGTGGTAGCCGGCGACGTCGTGGTGATCCGCTACGAAGGACCGAAAGGCGGACCGGGCATGCAGGAAATGCTCTATCCGACCACTTATCTGAAATCCATGGGCCTTGGCAAAAGCTGCGCACTGATCACCGATGGTCGCTTCTCTGGCGGCACGTCAGGCTTATCGATTGGTCACGCCTCTCCGGAAGCGGCGAGCGGTGGCACCATCGCGCTGGTGAAAGATGGCGACATGATTGAGATCGATATCCCCAACCGTGGCATCAAGCTGGCGGTGCCGGATAACGAACTGCATGCCCGTCGTGAAGAAGAGCAAGCGCGCGGCGATGCGGCTTATACCCCGCACGGCCGCGTACGTGAAGTCTCCTTTGCCCTGCGTGCCTATGCATCACTGGCGACCAGCGCAGACAAAGGCGCGGTACGCGATAAGTCCAAGCTGGGAGGCTAACCGATGGCTGAGTCTCAACCGCTCTCCGCGACGCCAAACGGCGCGGAGTATTTGCGCGCAGTGCTGCGTTCACCGGTGTATGAAATTGCCCAGGTGACGCCGCTGCAAAAAATGGAAAAAATTTCATCGCGTCTTGGCAACACCATTCTGGTGAAGCGTGAAGATCGTCAGCCGGTGCACAGCTTCAAGCTGCGCGGGGCTTACGCGATGATTGCCGGGCTGAACGAAGAGCAAAAAGCGCGCGGCGTGGTCACGGCTTCGGCCGGTAACCATGCGCAGGGCGTGGCGCTTTCGGCCAGCACGCTGGGTATCAAATCACTGATTGTGATGCCGCTGGCCACGGCAGACATCAAGGTTGATGCAGTACGCGCATTTGGCGGTGAGGCTTATCTGTTTGGTGCCAACTTCGACGAGGCGAAAGCCAAAGCGATTGAGCTGGCAGAGCAGCAGGGTTACACCTTCGTTCCTCCGTTTGACCATCCGGCGGTGATCGCCGGGCAGGGCACGCTGGCGATGGAGTTGCTGCAGCAGGATGCGCATCTCGATCGCGTCTTCGTGCCGGTCGGCGGCGGTGGTCTGGCGGCGGGTGTCGCGGTTTTGATCAAGCAGCTGATGCCGCAGATCAAAGTGATTGCCGTGGAATCGGAAGATTCAGCCTGCCTGAAGGCCGCGCTGGATGCGGGTGAGCCGGTGGATTTAGCGCGTGTCGGCTTGTTTGCGGAAGGCGTGGCTGTCAAACGCATCGGCAGCGAAACCTTCCGTCTGTGTCAGGAGTATCTCGATGACATCATCACGGTGGATAGCGATGCAATTTGCGCAGCGGTGAAAGATCTGTTCGAAGATGTGCGTGCCGTGGCGGAACCTTCTGGCGCGCTGGCGCTGGCGGGCATGAAGAAGTACATCCAGCTGCACGACATCAAAGGCGAGCGCCTGGCGCACGTGTTGTCGGGTGCCAACGTCAACTTCCACGGCTTGCGCTATGTCTCCGAGCGTTGTGAACTGGGCGAACAGCGTGAAGCGCTGCTGGCGGTCACCATTCCAGAACAGCAGGGCAGTTTCCTCAAGTTCTGTCAGACCATCGGCGGGCGCTCCATCACCGAGTTCAACTATCGTTACGCGGATGCGGATAACGCCTGCATTTTCGTCGGCGTGCGCTTAACGCGCGGGCTGGAGGAGCGCGGTGAGATCATCAGCCAACTGAGCGAAGCCGGTTATCACGTGGTGGATCTGTCGGATGACGAAATGGCCAAGCTGCACGTGCGCTACATGGTCGGCGGACGTCCATCGAAGCCGCTGCGCGAACGCCTGTTTAGCTTTGAATTCCCGGAAGCACCGGGCGCGCTGCTGAAGTTCCTGCAGACGTTGGGTGCGCACTGGAATATCTCGCTGTTCCATTATCGCAGCCACGGCACCGATTATGGCCGCGTGCTGGCGGCATTTGAAGCCAACGATCAGGAACCGGATTTCGAAACCCATCTCACCGCGTTGGGTTACGAATGGCATGACGAAGCGAGCAACCCGGCGTTCCGTTTCTTCCTCGCCGGGCAGTGATTACAGCTGGTGCCAGAACGCATTGATAAGCGGCTCTCCGAGCCGCTTTTTTTGTACGCAAACGCCGAGTTCCAGCGGTGCGACAGACTCCACATTCTCCAGCGTTAACACGCGATTGCGCACCGGTTCCGGGCTGTTCTCCAGCACCACATCCGGCAGCAGCGCAATACCACATCCCAGCGCCACCATTGACACAATCGCCTCATGACCGGAAACCGTGGCATAAATCTGCGGATTGGGAATGCGCTGGCGGCGGAACCATAAATCGATGCCGCGGCGTGCAGGTCCTTGTTCCGGGAGGATAAACGGAATTTGCGCCCAATCGGGTTGCTCCTGCGTCGCCTGATTGCGCACCGGGCAGGGCAGCGCCGGAGCGATCAGCACCAGCGGAATCAGGCCCAGTGGCGTAAAATCTATGCTGGCCGGCAGCGATTCTGGGCGACCGGCAATGGCGAGATCGGCGTCACCGGACTGCACCATCTCAATCGCATCGGCGGCATCACCGGTGGTGAGTTTGATCTCTACCTGCGGATGTTCAGCGCGAAAGCGATCAAGAATCGGTGGCAGATGGCTGTAAGCGGCGGTTACCGAGCAGAACAGGCGCAGTTCGCCGCTCAGCGACGGGCCGTTAAGATCCATCACATGGCGTAACTGCTGATACTGCAGCAACGTCTGCTGCGCAAACTGGCGCAGGCGCTCACCGGCTTCGGTGAGCGTGACGGTACGGTTATCACGCAGGAACAACGCGTGACCGACATCCTCTTCCAGGCGCTGAATCTGGCGCGAAAGGGTTGAAGGGCTGACGTGCATGGCACGCGCGGTGCGACCAAAGTGGCAGCTTTCAGCCAGATGAAGGAAGAGTTTCAGGTCTCGTAAATCCATGCGCGTATCGCCTCAAGGTTATGTTGCAAATTATGCAATGTGACCTTGCTAATATATCAATTTAAGCAACGGATTGCCTGTCATATGATGGGGTCATTCGCGGCGTAAGAGACAACGTCGTTACTGAACAAAAACAAACACAACATCTAACCGGAGTACCCATGGCTAATTACTTCAACACATTGAATCTGCGCAACCAGTTAGCGCAGCTGGGCAAATGTCGTTTCATGTCACGCGACGAATTCGCAGATGGCGCTAGCTTCCTGAAAGGCAAGAAAGTGGTCATCGTTGGCTGTGGTGCTCAGGGTCTGAACCAGGGTCTGAACATGCGTGATTCTGGTCTGGACGTGGCGTATGCCCTGCGTGCTGAAGCGATTGCTGAGAAGCGTGCCTCTTTCCGCAAAGCGACCGATAACGGCTTCAAAGTCGGTACTTACGAAGAGCTGATCCCACAGGCCGATCTGGTGGTTAACCTGACGCCAGACAAGCAGCACTCGGCGGTCGTTCAGGCTGTTCAGCCGCTGATGAAAGATGGCGCTGCGCTGGGTTACTCACACGGTTTCAACATTGTTGAAGTGGGCGAAACCATCCGCAATGACATCACCGTCGTGATGGTGGCACCGAAGTGCCCGGGTACGGAAGTACGTGAAGAGTACAAGCGTGGTTTCGGTGTACCTACGCTGATCGCCGTTCACCCGGAAAACGATCCAAAAGGCGAAGGCATGGCGATTGCTAAAGCCTGGGCAGCAGCGACCGGCGGCGACCGTGCAGGCGTGCTGGAATCCTCCTTCGTTGCGGAAGTGAAATCTGACCTGATGGGCGAGCAGACCATCCTGTGCGGTATGCTGCAGGCCGGTTCTCTGCTGTGCTTCGACAAGCTGGTGGCTGAAGGTCACGACGCGGCTTACACCGAAAAACTGATTCAGTTCGGCTGGGAAACCATCACCGAATCACTGAAGTTTGGCGGCATCACGCTGATGATGGATCGCCTGTCTAATCCGGCAAAAATCCGCGCTTATGCTTTGTCTGAGCAGCTGAAAACCATCATGGCTCCGCTGTTCCAGAAGCACATGGATGACATCATCTCTGGCGAATTCTCTTCAGGCATGATGGCTGACTGGGCTAACGACGACAAAAACCTGCTGACCTGGCGTGAAGAGACCGGCGCAACGGCATTCGAAAACGCACCGCAGTTTGATGGTAAAATCGAAGAGCAGGAATATTACGACAAAGGCGTCGTGATGGTTGCGATGGTGAAAGCAGGCGTTGAGCTGGCATTCGAAACCATGGTTGACGCGGGCATCATCGAAGAGTCGGCTTACTACGAATCACTGCACGAGCTGCCGCTGATTGCTAACACCATCGCACGTAAGCGTCTGTATGAAATGAACGTGGTTATCTCGGATACCGCAGAATACGGTAACTACCTGTTCTCCTTTGCGGCAGTTCCACTGCTGAAAGAGTTCATGACCACGCTGCAGCCGGGCGATCTGGGCAAAGCAGTTGAAGGTACGCAGGTGGATAACGCGCAGCTGCGTGACGTCAACGAAGCCGTTCGTCAGCACCCAATCGAATCTGTAGGCCGCAAACTGCGTGGCTACATGACCGATATGAAACGTATCGCTGTCGCTGGCTAAGCCACGCGCGACACAGTTTTCAGCACAACAAAAAACCCCGGCTTGCCGGGGTTTTTTTATTCGTGCTCGCTGTTGCTCCAGGTATGTACTCGCTGTCCCCCATCCCGGCCTTCCCCCGCAAGCGGGGGAAGGAGACGCTGCCACATGCAGCTTCAGAACTCACATATGGCAGCATCTTCCTCCCCCATTTATGGGGGAGGACCGAGGAGGGGGACAGCGAGCACATACCTAAGGGACAGCAAGCACACACGACCCAGAGTACAGCCAGCTCAATCACACCGCTTCATACAGCGTCTGATTTCGCGTCTCTTTACAGGCAATCAGCGCGATCAACGTCAACACCGCCATCGAAGCCAGATAGAAACCCACCGCCTGCAAACCGTAATGGGCGTTCAGCCAGGTGGCGATATAAGGCGCTACCGAGGCACCAAGAATCGACGATAGGTTGTAAGAGAACGATGCGCCGGTATAACGCACTTCCGTTGGGAACAGCTCTGGCAGCAGCGCGCCCATCGGACCAAATGTCAGGCCCATAATGCTCAGACCAAGGATCAGGAAGCCCATTACCAGCACCTGAGAACCGGAACCCAGCAGCATTGGGAACATCAATGCAAAGGCGATAATCATCAACGTAATGGTGATCATGGTTTTACGACGACCAAAGCGATCGGCCAGCAGACCGGCAATCGGCACCATCACACCAAAACCAATCACCGCCACCATCAGCATCCACAGGAAGCTGTTACGCGAATAGCCAAGGCCAGCCGGTGCGGGTGCAGTGCCGTAACTCATCGAATACACGGTCATGATGTAGAACAGCGTGTAAGTGGCGAGCATGATGAAGGTGCCGAGAATGGTGGCGGTCAGATGCTTACTCAGCAGCGTGCCGATCGGCATTTTCACCTGTTTGTTCTCTTTCTGCACTTTGGCGAATACCGGGCTTTCATGCAGCGAAACGCGCACATACAGGCCAATTAACACCAGCACCGCAGAGAGAATAAACGGCACGCGCCAGCCCCAGTTCATGAACTGCTCGTCGGTCAGCAACCAAGAAAGCAGCAGGAACGTGCCGTTAGCGAAGAAGAAGCCAATCGGCGCGCCGAGCTGTGGGAACGAACCATAAAGCGCACGTTTCTTCGCCGGGGCATTTTCGGTCGCCAGCAGCGCCGCGCCGCCCCATTCGCCACCAAGGCCAAGACCCTGACCAAAACGCGCCAGCGCCAGCAGCAGCGGCGCTGCCACGCCAATGGTTTCATAACCTGGCAGTAAACCAATCAGCACCGTCGAGACGCCCATGGTCAGCAGCGATGCCACCAAGGTGGCTTTACGGCCAACTCGGTCGCCAAAGTGTCCAAACACGGCAGAACCGATAGGACGCGCCACGAAGGCGATCGCGAAGGTCGCCAGCGACTGCAACGTGGCCACGGTCGGATCGCCCTGCGGGAAGAAGATGTGCGGGAAAATAATCACCGCAGCGGTGGCATAGATATAGAAATCGAAGAACTCAATGGCGGTGCCGACAAGCGATGCCACAACCACTTTGCCACGTGAATTGACCGGCGTGTCGTCGTGTTTTTTGTCGAGTGTTTCTGTGATGGAGGCTTGCATAAGTGTTTCTTAATTGTAAATGTAGACAGAGAATCTTACGCACCTGGTTTGCGGCATTCAATGGCGAAAAACCGCGTCAGACCGGGCTTTTTCGGCGAATAAGTGGATAATTTCTGAGTTGCTGCGATCAGTGGCGGATGGGAACGGGAAGTGTCACTTTTTTGGCGGGAATCTCTGCAAAAGGGCCAAATTAAAGTGACCCTTTAGCGTTTCCTGCTGGTTTTTGCTGAAAAAGCAGCCAGCAGGAGACATTTTTAGCTAGTACGGCAATTGTAACAACCTCGTAGGCTTATTTAGCCTGATGCGGCTGCGGCATCTCTTTATCATCTTTGTATTTGGCGGTGGCGATCCACGCGGCGCAGAACAGCGTCAAACGCGCAAAGAAGTAGAAGAACGCCATTAAGCCGAGTACTGAACCAAAGGCCGCGCCCGACGGCGAGCTTGCCAGCTTCGGCAGCGTCAGCGTCATTACAAACTTGATCACCTCAAAGCCAATCGCCGCCAGCAGCGTGCCGCGGAACAGCGCTTTTTTACGCGGCTTGTGGCGCGGTAAAATCCAGAAGATCCACAGGAACAGCAGATAGTTAGCCAGGATAGAGATAGATAACGCAATCACCGTCATCGCTGGGCGCAGCCACTCAATGTCTTCCAGCCCCAGCGCGTTAACGATCGCTGCCTGCGCCGCGCCGGCAATCGAGGTCAGCGACAGCGTAATCACCAGCGCAAACATCAAACCCAACAGCGAAATCAGATCGCGCGCGTACTTCTTCCAGAATTTCTCCTGATCGTCCGGCGTGCGTTCCCACACGTCGCGTGACTGCGCGCGCACCGCTTCACGCAGGTTGCCCATCCAGTTAATGCCGGAGTAGAGCGCCAGCAGCAAACCGGTTAATCCCACTGTGGCACGCTGCTGAATCGCGGTATTCACCGTATTTTTCAGCGTGGTGGCCAGCGTCGGATCGCTGATGCTGTTAACGATTTTGTTGATCAACTCGGTGAGCAAATCCTGATTCGACGCCAGCACAAAGCCGACCGCCGCAAAGGAGACCATCAAAATCGGTATCAGAGAGAGAAAGGAAAAGTAAGTGATCGCCGCGCCAAACTGGCTACCGAGGCGATCGTTGAAGCGTTCCAGCGCGCGCATAAAGTGCGCCACCGCCGGAATCGCCTGGAACCAGGCAGCGAAGCGCGACACATTTTGAATCGAGCCATCCACGGTTTTATTGCCGGTTTTAATGTCAATCAGCGGCTTGGCTTCTGCCTCGGCCGCGGTCTGTTTAGGGGTTTTGTCCGTCATAGACGATAGTCATCCTGTTCACTGCGAAAATACAATTATAGTCTGCTAAGTTACATATTCCTGCAGGACTTGGCTGAGCCATTCCATAAACACTCGCACGCGGCGCGCCACGTTGCGGCGATGCGGATAAAGCAGCGAGATGGGCATCGGTTTCGCCGGGAAATGATGCAGCACTTCCACCAGTTGCCCCGACTCCAGTAGCGGCTGTACGCCAATCGCCGGCACCTGAATAATGCCGAGCCCTGCCATGCAGGCGGCGCGATAGGTTTCGGTGCTGTTTACCGTCACTACGCCGCCGGTTTGAACGTAATGACACTGTTTGCCATCAAAATATTCAAAGCCCAATGAAGGTTGTCCCAGCTGCTGGGTGTAATGCACCATCGCGTGTTGCGACAGATCTTCCAGCCGCACCGGCATGCCGAAGCGGGAAAGGTAGCCGGGGCTGGCGCAGTTGATCAACGCGTGCGAGCCGATTTTCCGCGCAATCAGCCCGGAATCTTTCAGCTCGCCGACGCGCACCACGCAGTCAAATCCTTCGCGAATCACATCAACCTGACGATCGCTGCTGCTCAACTCAATTTCCAGACCGGGATAGTGCTGCAAAAACTCCGGCAATCGTGGCAGCACAAAGCCGGTCGCCATCGCCACCGACATGTCCACGCGCAATTTGCCGCTTAAGGTGCCGGGATCGTGCTGGAACAGGCTGTCCATGTCGTCGAGCATCGACAGTAAATCGAGGCAACGATCGTAATAAACCAGGCCGTCCTGCGTCAGGTGCACACGTCGCGTGGTGCGATGCAGCAGGCGCGTCCCCATTTGATTCTCCAGCGCCTGTAGCTGGCGGGATACGCTGCCTTTCGGTAAACCTAAGCTTTCTGCCGCACGGGTAAAACTGCCCATTTCTGCCACCCGCACAAAAACCTGCATAGCGTGAATTTTATCCATGTTGTTCACCGATTGTTGTTGTTAGTGAAACAGTGCTGCGTATTCCTCTGCGTTTATAGATCAATTATTCACGAATATCCTTAACACGTGTTCAATTTTCCAACTGGAGCGAAACATGAGTCATAAAATTGCATTGATTACCGGCGGAAATCGCGGTTTAGGCAAGAATGGGGCGCTGAAACTGGCTGCCAAAGGCACTGATATCCTGTTTACCTATCGCGGTCACGCGGAAGAAGCGCAGGCGGTTGTGCAGGAGATTGAAGCGCTGGGCGCGCGTGCGGTGGCGTTGCAGTTGGATGTAGGCGACACAGGCACGTTTGACGGCTTCGTGGCGCAGGTGAGAGAAGCGCTGCAGGAAACCTGGCAGCGTGACAGCTTTGATTATTTAGTGAACAATGCCGGTCACGGTCATTACAAGCTGTTCGCAGAGACCAGCGAAGATGAGTTTGACGCGCTAGTGAATGTGCACTTCAAAGGGCCGTTCTTCCTGACGCAAAAACTGCTGCCGCTGATCGTTGATGGTGGACGCATCCTGAATATCTCCAGCGGTTTAACCCGTTTAACGCTGCCAGGTTCAGGCACGTATGCCTCAATTAAAGGCGCGATGGAAGTGTTAACGCGCTATCAGGCCAAAGAGTTAGGCGAGCGCCATATCCGCGTCAACATTCTGGCGCCAGGCGCGATTGAAACCGACTTCGGCGGCGGTCGCGTGCGTGATACCAAAGATCTCAACGATCATATCGCTTCAGTCACCGCGCTGGGCCGCGTTGGCTTGCCGGGTGATATCGGCGATGCCATCAGCGCGATTCTCAGCGATGAAACCGGCTGGATCACCGCACAGCGCATTGAAGCCTCAGGCGGCCAAGGTCTGTAAAAATATAAACTGATGCACATATTCGTAGCGGCGCAATTTATTGCGCAATAAATTGCGCCGCTACGGATGGTGCAGATTACAATTACAGCTCAATCGTCCCGTCAATCACCGTCACGGTTTGGCCACCAATCCAGATCGCTTTATCGCTAAAACTCACCTGAATGCGACCTTCCCGCTGAATCGCGCTGCCCTGACGTGCCCGATAATCCCGCGTTTGCTTGTTAGCCTCGAAGTAGCGTGCCAGACAGGCGTTGGCGCTGCCGGTCACCGGATCCTCAGTCAAGCTGCCGTTCTCAACCAGCAATGCGCGTACTTCATACTGCTCGTTTTCGCCCGACGGCAACGCACCAAAAATTGCCGTACCGTTAACCTCAGCATGCTGATGTAAACGGTGTAAATCGGCTGCTGACGGCACCACATCCAGCACCGCTTGCGCGCTACTCATCGGAATCAGCAGCCAGCGAATACCCATATCAACGATGGTCGGCATTTGGCTGAGATCGAAGCATTCACTGTTCAGCGCGCTGCTCATCAGCGCATCACTGAACGGCGTTAATGTGGCGGCAGGCGCGGCAAACGCCAGCGCACCGTCATCGCTGATTTTCACCTCAACCAGACCAACGCCGCACTCCTGCACGATTTTGCCCGGCGTTTTCAGCGGCCAACCGGCTTCCAGCAGCGCATGCGCGGTGCCTAACGTCGGATGCCCGGCAAAAGGCAGTTCACCTTCGACGGTAAAAATGCGCACGCGGTAATCCGCCGCCGCATCCTGTGGCGGCAGCACAAAGGTGGTTTCCGACAGATTGGTCCAGCGCGCAATCGCCGTCAGCTGCGCGTCACTCAATCCCTGTGCATCCATGATCACCGCCAGCGGATTACCTTTAAACGCCGACGAGGTAAACACGTCCACCTGTTTAAATGCGACCTTCATTGTCACTCCTTCCTCGTTGAGGTTGTCTGAAATCGGGATTTACATCCTGCTGATTGCGAAAGGCCAGCAACAGGGCTATGAATAGATTAAGAATTCTGGAATCGGAGTCCGCAATGTTAAAAGTTCTTGGCCGTACTTCATCAATAAACGTGCGAAAAGTTCTGTGGCTGTGCGCAGAACTCGATATTGCGTACGAATTAGAACCCTGGGGCGATGATCCACAATCGCTGCACTCGAAAGAGTTTATGGCACTCAATCCCAACGCCATGGTCCCGGTAATAATCGAGGACGACTTCGTGCTGTGGGAATCCAACGCTATTCTGCGCTATCTCGCCAACAGCAATGGCGGCGAATGGCTCTATCCCGACAATCCCCGCGCGCGCGCGCCAGTTGATCAGTGGATGGATTGGCAAGCCACCGAACTTAACACGTCCTGGCGTTACGCATTTATGTCGCTGGTGCGCAACTCGCCGGCGCATCAGGATCCCCGCTTGCTGGCGGCGGCGGTGAAAGGCTGGACGCACACCATGAACATACTCAACCAGCATCTGGAGAAAACCGGGCGCTATGTCGCAGGCCGCAATTTTTCGCTGGCCGATATTCCGGTTGGGCTGGCGGTGAACCGCTGGTTTGAAACCCCGCTGGAACACCCTGACTTCCCGGCGGTGCAGACTTATTACGAACGCCTGACCGAGCGCGAGCCTTACACCACCTGGGGCCGCAACGGCAAACCCTGATCCTGTCCCGGCGCGAGGCCTGTCATTTCACAGGCCAGCGCGCCGGTGCGCTGTAGCGCCCACGTATAACGTTCATCAAACGGGTAGCAGCAGGAGAGGCGCAACGCATGTCTGTAACGATCGCTCAGGGAGTAGAGCGCGCCCGGCGTCACACAGATTTGCTCCTGCAGCAGACGATGGAACATCTCTACGGTATCAATGTTCCCCGGCAGTTCGACCCAAAAAACAAACCCGCCGCGCGGCAGGGTAGCGCGCGTGCCCTGCGGAAAGTGGCGTGCCAGAATCCCGCGCGCCGCATCCAGATTGGCGGCATAGCGCCGACGCAGCGTGCGCAGATGATGATCGTAGCCGCCGCTGGCAAGAAATTCGGCCAGGGTTTCACTTAACAAGCGTGATTCCGCCATCGACGACACCGCTTTGAGGTGAGCGATAGCGTCATGAAAACGCCCGGCAGCAGTCCAGCCGACGCGGAAATCAGGCGCCACGGTTTTGGTAAAGCTGGTGCAGTAAATCACCCAACCCTCGCTATCAAACGCCTTTACTGGCGGCGACAGCGGCCACTCAAACTGCAATTCGTCGTACAAACCATCTTCCAGCAGTGGAACGTGGTAAGTGTTCACTAACTTCGCCAGCCGCTTTTTATTCTCTAGCGGCATCACATATCCCAGCGGGTTCTGCGCGCCGGGCATGGCGATCACCGCCTGAACCCGCTTCTCCTGCAGCAGCATCTCCAGCGCATCCAGCGACAGTCCCTGCTGCGGATCGGTAGGAATTTCCAGCGCTTTCAGCCCCAGCGACGCCAGCAGCGGGAACAGGAAGAAATAGGTCGGCGACTCCAAACCAATGCAATCGCCGGGTTTAGTCACCGCGCGCAGCGCCAGCTGGAGTGCTTCCATGCAGCCGTGCGTCAGTGTGATCGCCTGCGGCGGCAAGTTGATGCCGTTGTGCAGGGCACGACGCGCAATCTCCTCCCGTAAGCGCTCACTACCGGGTGGAAGCGCATAGCGTCCGATAATGTCGGGATTTTGGCGCAAAATCGACGCAGTAATTCGCCCGATTCGTGCCGCCGGATAGAAGGTGCCATCCTGCGGACAGGCTAATGAGATATTGGTGTAATCGGGATTATTTTGCGCCGCGAACACTTGCTCAATCAGCTCCAGCTTCTGCGCGCTGGGATCGTTGATTTTTGCCGGTAGCGGTTTTACTGAACGCGTCACGGCGGGCAGCACGCCACGCACGTAATAACCCGACTGCGGCCGCGATTCAATCAGGCCGCGATCTTCGAGGATTTGCCATGCATTGAGCACGGTATTGATACTCACCTGATGCGATTGTGCCACGCGGCGTATCGCCGGCAGCCGTTTACCCGGCTTCAGCGTGCCCTGATGTATCGACTCGGCAAAGCTATCGACCAACTGCTGATACAGCGTTTGACCGGATGAGAGTGGAAGGGACACAAAAGCCTCCGCGCGCGATGGGTACAATTCATTTTTGAAACAACTGTACCCATTACAATAGTGGTTTTGTGTCTCTGTTTCCATTGCAACATACGCATTAGCATGAAGGCATCATTGATTCTTCAGGAAGCGCATCATGCTCGATCCATCATTCTTCAGCTACGTCACCGTGATGTCGATCACGCCGGGTCCAAATAACCTGCTGCTGGCAACGTCGGGTGTTAACTTTGGCTTTAAACGCACGCTGCCGATGCTGTTTGGCATCCTGCTAGGCTGCGCAATACAGATGCTACTGGCGAGCGTGGCGCTGGATGCGCTGCTGCACTGGATGGGCGCGATTCGCCTGCCGCTGACGGTAGTCGGCTGTAGCTATCTGCTGTGGCTTTCGTGGAAGATTTTCCGCGCTGGCGCGCCGCAACTGCGTGAACGCCCGCGTCCCATGACGCTAATTGGCGGCATCTGTTTCCAGGCGGTGAATCCCAAAGCCTGGCTGATGGTCACCAACGTGGCGCTGATGTACGCCAACAGTAACGGCGTGCTGACGGTGCTACTGGGATTCGCCGCACTGAATCTGCCGTGCATTTTGATTTGGGCAGCGCTGGGCGATCGCCTTCGCAGCCATCTGCAGGTCGCGTGGAAACGTCAGGCGTTTAACAGTTTGATGGCGCTGTCGCTGGTGGCGACAACTGCGTGGATGTTGTACGACGCGGTGCTGCTGAGCTAGCCATAAAAAAGAGGCCGCTTTCGCGGCCTCTCATCTTGCCAACATCCAATACTACCTTGTTACTTACCCACCACGTGCGCGGTTTCGCGCGCTTCATCGTTGGCGGCATCGGGTGTAATCACCGGCTCGTAGTCGAGTTGCAGCACGCGACTGGTATCGGCCAGCACTTTCTCGGTCAGTGCGACGTCGCCGTTCAGCTTGCGGCCCCACGATGGGATCACCATGCGGATTTTGGTCTGCCACTCCGGTGAACGCATCTGTTCCGGGAAGGCTTTCGCCATCAGCTCAAGCATAATCGGTGCGGCGGTGGAGGCGCCCGGCGAGGCACCCAGCAGGGCGGAAATGGTGCCATCTTCCGAAGTCACCACTTCAGTACCAAGACGCAGCACGCCACCTTCAACGGCATCGTTCTTGATGATTTGCACGCGCTGGCCGGCAGTGACTAAACGCCAATCTTCCTGCTTCGCCTGCGGCACGTAAGCGCGCAACGCTTCCATACGATCGCTGTCGCTTTGCAACACCTGATCAACCAGATATTTCACCAGGTCGAAGCTCTTCAGGCCAACCTGCACCATCGGCTTGAGGTTGCTGGTGTTCATCGCGCCGAACATATCCAGCAGCGAACCCTCTTTGAGGAATTTGGTTGAGAAGGTAGCAAACGGCCCAAACAGCAGCACCTGTTTGCCATCCAGCACGCGGGTATCGACGTGCGGCACCGACATCGGCGGTGCGCCGACGCTGGCTTTGCCATACACCTTCGCCATATGCTGTTTCACCACGTCAGGATTTTCCGTCACCAGGAATGAACCGCCCACCGGGAAACCGGCGTAGCCTTTCACTTCCGGAATGCCGGATTTCTGCAGCAGCGGCAACGCCGCACCGCCGGCACCGATAAACAGCTGACGCGTGGTCAGCACACGATTTTCACCGCTGGCCAGATTATGCAGCGTGACCTGCCAGCGACCGTCGCTCAGGCGTTTGATATCACGCACTTCCTGGCGCAGACGCAGGCGGAAATTGGCTTTCTTCTCTAAAGAGGCAATCAGCTGACGCGTTACTTCACCGAAGTTCACGTCGGTACCCATTTCGGTCCAGGTCGCCGCCACTTTCTGTTTGCTGTCGCGGCCGTTCATCACCAGCGGAATCCACTTAGTGATTTGATCGCGGTCTTCAGAGTAATTCATGCCACGGAAAAGGGTGCTTTTCTGCAGCGCATTGAAACGCTTGCGCAGGAATTCAACGTTATCGTCGCCCCAGACGAAACTCATGTGCGGCGTACTGTGGATAAAGCTTTTAGGATTGCGCAGGTTGCCTTTCTGCACGTGATACGCCCAGAACTGACGCGAAATCTGGAACGATTCGTTAATTGCGACCGCTTTGGCGATGTCGATGCTGCCATCCGCCTTCTGCGGCGTATAGTTGAGCTCCGCCAGCGCGGCGTGACCGGTTCCGGCGTTGTTCCAGCCATTAGAGGATTCAACGGCCACATCATCAAGACGTTCAACCATCTCAACTGACCAGTCAGGCTCGAGATCTTGCAGCCATGCGCCCAAAGTCGCACTCATCACGCCTGCGCCAATCAGCAGTACGTCGACGTCTTTTCGTTCCTGAAGGTTTGCACTTTCCATTGAAGCGGCGGCGAGCGCCAGATTTACCGCAGTAGTACTCATGAGGCGACATCTCCTCTCTCTGTTGACCTGAAGCTCAACAGGTTCGCAGGCGAAATAGCCGCGCTTCTTTCGAGCGCGTGGCGCTATCTCTCAAAGGTTAAGACTCAGGTATAAGTCACGGGGACGATAACGGTTAACTGCACGTTATGCATATGCATTCGAATATAACATTCTCGTATCGGAATTAAACGTTTGTTTATTTTTTAAAGGCGGAAATGATTCAGCATAAGAATTAATCAGCTCAACCTCGCGGTCATAAGGGATTTTTATCTCTTAATCAGACGGTTAGCGTAATGCAGTTGTTACGCTATTGTGAGGGGTTTTGACGGGGGTGAAAACGGCAGGTGATATGCATCACATTTTAATGTGTTGAAAAATATATGTTTTAACTAAATTGATTATTTATGCGGATTTTATGTTGCGCAATATTTCGCCATGTCGTGTAAAAGTAATGTTACATTTTTGTGGTGATGAATTGAGGTCTGGCCGAGTAAAGCTGCCAGAAGAAAAATGCATCACCTTGCCGGAAAAACGATCAGCGTGATCGGCGGCGCCACAGGAAGCGAATGACGAAAAACTCGATCGCGCCCAGCAGCAAAAACCACAAACTAAAGACGATGGTATACAGCTGATTAACATCCATCAGATGCAGGGTTTCCTGCAATTGTTTTGCCAGCTCAATACCAAATGAAGGCGCGGGCAGCAGCAGGGCGGAAAGAAAGCCTAGCAGCAGAATGCCGCCTGGGATGATCAGCGTTTCGAATGGGTTATTCATGGTCATTGTCCAAATCAGTTAGCGCGGGCATTAGCGCATAAAACCGCGCTACGGTGCAATCCCCGCGCCGGCTCGCGCTCAGAAATTTCTTCTATTCCATTCACTTAGCGTCAAAAATAGCGGAAGTTAAAAGTTATAGCCTTTGCTATACTTAAATCCCTGATTTTACTGTCTTTTTTTTGCCGTTTTTGCGTGTTAGACTGCGCGCACTTTTTCATTACTGAACAATAAATGCGGAGAAGTAGCGGCTTTAGCGCCGGTTCCGCGGCATTGATTGAAAACCCATGACATTTATCGCAACCCTGATTTTGGCCTTTGGCATGTCGATGGACGCTTTCGCCGCAGCACTGGGCAAAGGCGCGTCGCTGCATCGCCCAGGTTTCAAAGAGGCACTGCGAACCGGCCTGATTTTCGGCGTTATCGAAATGTTGACGCCGCTGATTGGCTGGGCAATTGGCCTCGCGGCCAGCCGCTACATCATGGCGTGGGATCATTGGGTGGCATTCGTGCTGTTAACCGTGCTGGGCGGCCGTATGATGATGGAAGGTTTTCGTCAAACCGCTGACGAGCCGTGCGAAGCGCCGCAGCGTCATGGTTTTATGGTGCTGGCGTTAACCGCTGTCGCCACCAGTCTTGATGCGCTGGCCGTCGGTGTTGGCCTGGCGTTCCTGCAGGTGAACATCATCATGACCGCCGTCACCATCGGCGCGGCGACCACTATCATGGCAACCACCGGCGTATTGGTTGGACGCTTTATCGGCCCGGTGATGGGCAAATGGGCGGAAGTGTTGGGCGGCGTGGTGCTGATCAGCATTGGCTGCACCATTTTAAGCGAGCATTTAGGCTGGTTTAACTAACCACGTTGTCGTTGCGCCATTCATGGCGACCTCTTCTTCACACCCGCACCAACCCCCAATTCTGTGATCTACTTTAAAAATAATTGCGGTAAAAACGCTCAGCGGCTATACTTTTTGCGTATTTCTTCAACAATTTTTGAACCAGGTGCTTTATGAAACGCTTTTTCCGCTACGTGTTCCGTTCTTATGTCGAGACTTTCAAACACGTACCGCCGGGTGCTTTAAACTAAGCATTCCGTCAAATACCCTCGATAATCGCGGTCAGGGATCGACCTGTGGTTATCAACGATTTTCTTATCTATCCAGCCGCTAATCTCCCCATTTTTCCCCTAACTCGCTGATAAAACTCCTCACCCATTAGATTTCGATCTGGCTATAGCCGCACGTTATACCCCGCTACTAAACAAGCATTCGTCACCCCATCTTCTGCGTGAAATAGTCAATTCAGGCCCTATAAACCGTCTGAAACGAGAAACATCATGCTGATCCCACAACCTTATTTACTCTTCCTCGGCGATGTAACCGATCCACTGGCCGCTAAAACCGCACGCGGCATTCACGTCTGGCGTCCAGAGCAGTGCGTTGGCGAAATCAAACTGCCGGGCTGCACCGTCACGCTTGGTCTCGACGTCCTCGACATCGCCGCTGCCAAAGCGCGCGGTGCCAAAACGCTGGTGCTCGGCACCGCCAATGCCGGCGGTTACTTGCCCACGCATTGGCTCGACACGGTAAAAAGCGCCCTCTCTGCCGGGATGAACGTGGCCAGCGGTTTGCACCATCGTCTGGTGGATGAGCCGGAGCTGGTGGCGTTGGCCAAAGAGTCCGGCGTTGAACTGTTCGACCTGCGCCACATGCGCCCAAAACTGGAGGTCGGCAGCGGTAAAAAGCGCACAGGTAAGCGTGTACTTACTGTCGGCACCGATTGCTCGGTAGGCAAGATGTATACCTCGCTGGCGCTGGAAGCCGCGATGCGTGAACGCGGCATGCAAGCCGATTTCCGCGCCACCGGCCAGACCGGTATTTTGGTCGCGGGCGAAGGTATCGCGATTGATGCAGTGATTGCCGACTTCATCGCCGGCGCGGTCGAAGCGCTGTCGCCAGCCAATGACGCCGATCACTGGGATATCGTTGAAGGTCAGGGTTCGCTGTTCCATCCTTCCTATGCTGGCGTCAGCATGGGCCTGATCCACGGTGCGCAGCCGCACTGGCTGGTGATGTGCCATGAAATGGGGCGTCCGCATATGCGTCATCTGCCGCATCAGCCAATGGTCAGCCTGAAAGATTGCGTTGAAGCCAACCTGCGCGCAGCGCACGTCACCAGCGACGCGGTTCAGCTGGCCGGTTTCGCCATCAACACCTCGAACTACAGCGAAGACGAAGCGCGCGCCTATTGTGCAGAGATCAGCGCCGAATTCGGCGTGCCTGCTACCGATCCGGTGCGTTTTGGCATTGCGGATATCGCCGCGCTGCTGCAGGAGCGTGGCTAACATGCGGCGCATGCAGATTGAAGTGCTGGAGCTGCCGCTGGCGCGTCCGTTCGCCATCTCACGCGGTACGCGCACCGCAGTCACGGTGATTCGCGTGACGCTGGAGCAGAACGGCTTTATTGGCCGCGGCGAATGTACGCCAACGCCGCGCTACGATGAAACGCCAGAAAGCGTCAACGCCGAACTGGAAGCGCTGCGCGCTGCCATGGAAGCGGGCCTGAGCCGCCTCGATCTGCAAAGCCGTTTATCAGCGGGTTCAGCGCGTAATGCGCTGGACTGTGCGCTGTGGCGTCTCGATGCCGCGCTGGCGAAGTACACGCTGTGGCAACAGTGCGAGCGTCGTCAGCCGCCATCGGTGATCACCGCCGAAACTCTCAGCCTCGACTCCATCGAAAACATGGCCGCCGCCGCTGCCGATGCGGTATCACGCGGCGCCATCCTGCTGAAAATCAAACTTAATCGCGACGACATTCTGGAGAAAGTCGCCGCGATTCGTCAGGCCGCGCCGCGCGCCACCTTAATCATTGATGCCAACGAAGCCTGGTCGGGCGTGGATTTGCCCAGCCTGTTCAACGCGCTGGCGAGTTTTAACATCGCGATGGTCGAGCAGCCGCTGCCGGCGGGTCAGGATCAGGCGTTGCAGCGCTTCACGCACCCGATTCCGGTGTGTGCCGACGAGAGCTGCCACACCCGCGAGGACATCGCGCCGCTGCGCAATCGCTACGAGATGATCAACATCAAGCTGGATAAGTGCGGCGGTTTGACCGAAGCGCTGGCGATGGTGGAAGAGGCGCAGAAGCACGATATGCGGTTGATGGTCGGCTGCATGCTCGGTTCTTCACTGGCGATGGAAGCGGCGCTGCCGGTGGCGATTGCCGCTGAACATGTCGATCTCGATGGCCCCATTTGGCTGGCCGCCGATAGCTCGCCCTTCCTTTCTTACGCTCAAGGCCAAATCTGGCTGTAACCCGCACGCGGAGCAACGATGACGGACACTTTACTCACATCCAACGCCGCCAGCGTTGCCGGTTCAGAACCGGTGCTCGCGATTCAGGATCTCAGCGTCAGTTTTCGCGGCCGCAGCGGCGAAAATCAGGCGTTGAAGGGCATCAGTTTTAACATTCATCAGGGCGAAATTGTCGCCGTGGTGGGCGAAAGTGGCTCGGGTAAATCGGTCACCTCGCTGGCGGTGATGGGCTTGCTAGCCGCATCCGGGCGTATCGATCGCGGCAGCATGCAGTTCCGCGATCGTCAGGGCCACGTGCATCAGCTTGCCACGCTGAATGAAACCCAGCGCCGTGCTTTGCGTGGTCGCGAAATGGCGATGATATTTCAGGAGCCGATGACCTCGCTCAATCCGGTGCTGCGCGTCGGCGATCAGCTGACTGAAGCGCTGCGTGACCATCAGATTTGCGATAAAAGTCAGGCCGACTCGCGCGCACGTGAATTACTGCGCCAGGTGCGCATCGCCGATGTGGACCGCGTAATGAAAAGCTATCCGCATTCGCTGTCGGGCGGCATGCGCCAGCGCGTGATGATTGCGCAGGCGCTGGCCTGCGATCCGCAACTTTTAATCGCCGATGAGCCGACCACCGCGCTGGATGTCACGGTGCAGGCGCGCATTCTGCACATCCTGCGCGACCTGCAACGCGAGAAGCAGATGGCGGTGCTGTTCATTACTCACGACATGGGCGTGGTGGCAGAAATCGCCGATCGCGTGGTGGTGATGCTGCGTGGCGAAGTGGTTGAGCAGGGCACAGTCAGCGACATCTTTAACGCGCCGCAGCATCCTTACACCAAAGCGTTACTGGCGGCGGTGCCGAAACTTGGCGATATGCGTGAACACGCATGGCCGCAGCGTTTTCCGCTGTTGGGCAGCAATGCCAGCGATAACAGCGAGCAGCGCACCGCGCGCTATGACGAAACGCCGCTGCTGGACGTGCGTGGCCTGAAAGTGTATTACCCGATTCGCAGCGGGATTTTCTCGGCGCTCACCCATCAGGTGCACGCGGTGGAGCAGATCGACTTCAGCCTGTGGCCGGGCGAAACCCTGGCGATTGTCGGCGAAAGCGGCTGCGGTAAATCCACTACCGGCCGCGCGCTGATGCGGCTGATTAACAGCGACGCCGACAGCATCCATTTCCAGGGCAATGAAATCGCCAACCTGAAAGAAGCGCAGTTCCAGCCGCTGCGCCGTGAAATCCAGATGGTGTTTCAGGATCCCTACGCCTCGCTCAATCCACGTCTCACTGTCGGCTTCACCATCGCCGAACCGCTGCTGCTGCACGGCAGGGTGAAATCGCTGGAAGAAGCGTCGCCGCAGGTTGATGCGTTGCTGAAAAGCGTGGGCTTATTGCCGGAACATGCGCGGCGCTATCCGCACGAATTTTCCGGCGGCCAGCGCCAGCGTATTGCGATTGCGCGTGCCATGGCGTTGAAACCCAAAGTGATCATCGCCGACGAAGCCGTCTCGGCGCTGGACGTGTCGATTCAGGCGCAGGTGGTGAACCTGATGATGGATCTGCAACAGCAAACCGGCGTGGCGTGGATTTTTATCTCGCACGACATGGCGGTGGTGGAACGTATCGCTAACCGCGTGGCGGTGATGTATCTCGGCCAGATTGTTGAGCTGGGCCCGCGCCAATCGGTGTTCAACCAGCCGCAACATCCTTATACCCAACGTCTGCTGGCCTCGGTGCCGGTGGCCGATCCCCAGAACCGGCAACCCCGTACTTTCGAAGAGGGCGAAATTCCTTCGCCGCTGCGCAAGGTGGGAGAAACGGTCATTAAACCGCGTTATCGCCAGGTTGCTCCGCAACACTGGGTCGCTGACTTTGTTTCGCGCTAACCCTCAATACCAGGAGATTTCATGAATCCGATTTTTCGCCGTACTGCGCTTGCGCTGGGATTGACCCTCTCGCTGGCCGCCGCCGCTCAGGCGCAGGATCTGCGCATTTCGATGTATGCCGATATCACCGGCCTCGATCCGCACGATACCTCCGATAACGTCAGCTACTCGGTGCAGAGCGGCATCTTCGAGCGTCTGTTCCAGTTCGATGCAAAGATGAAGCTGCAGCCGTGGCTCGCCACCAGCTACACCAGCAACGATAGCGCCACCGAATTTACCCTGACGCTGCGTAAAGACGTGACCTTCCAGGACGGCACGCCGTTCGATGCTGAAGCGGTGAAAGCCAACCTCGATCGCCTTGCCGACCAGAGCAAAGGCCTCAAGCGCAACAGCCTTTACAAGATGATTGCCAAGGTAACGGTGCTGGCGCCGGATCAGGTGAAAATCGATCTGAACCAATCGTTTGGTGCCTTCATTAACACGCTGGCGCATCCGTCGGCGGTGATGTGGAGCCCGGCGATTCTCAAGCAGTATCCGGAAGAAGCGCAGCTGCGTCTGCATCCGGTCGGCACCGGCCCGTTCAAGTTTGTAACGTGGCAGCCGGGCAAAGCGGTGACGCTGGCGAAATACGACGGCTACTGGCAAAAAGGCTGGCCGAAAGTGGATAACGTGATCTTCTCGCCCAGCCCGGAAGATGCCACGCGCGTTGCGGCGCTGAAGTCGGGCCAGGTGGATGCGATCTGGCCGCTGCCATCCGATCTGATCGCCACCGTGCAGAGCGACAGCAAACTGGCGGTACAGCGCGATCCAAGCATTTATCTCTATTACATGGCGATCAACACTCAGCACAAACCGCTGAATGATGTGCGCGTGCGGCAGGCGATCAACTACGCCATTGACCGCGATCTGTGGCTGAAAGTGGCGTTTGCCGGCATGGGTAAACCGGCCAGTTCGGCGATTCCGGAAGGCGTGCAGTTCTACCAGAAGCAGAGCGCGCCTAACTATCGCTATGCGCCAGATGAAGCCAAAGCGCTGCTGAAGGCCGCCGGTTATCCGAATGGCCTCGATCTCAAACTGTGGGTCACCAACGCCACCGCCAGCGTGCGTGCCGCGCAGGTGTTAAAAGCGCAGCTGGCAACGGTGGGCATTCGCGCCACGGTCACGCCGATGGATTCCGGCACACGCAACGCCAAACTGTGGGGCGTGAAGGATCCGAAACAGGCGGAATTTGATCTCTACTACGGCGGCTGGTCGACCTCAACCGGTGATGCCGATTGGGCCTTGCGTCCACTCTACGCCACCGAATCCTGGGTGCCGACCTCGTATAACGTTTCGTACTTCAGCAACGCCGAAGCCGACAAAGCGATTGCCGGTGGCTTAGCCACCGCCGATCCGGCCAAGCGTGGTGAAGCCTACGCCGAAGCGCAGAAAGTGTTGTGGAAAGAGGCACCGGTAGCGTTCCTCGGCACGCCAGACAACCTGGTCGGCAAACGCAGCACGCTGAGCGGTGTGTCGATGCTGCCGGATGGTAACTTCCTGTTTAATCAGGCGACGTTTAAGTAAAGGTTGGGTGGGGTTGGGGGCTCGCTGTCCCCCTACGAATGTGCTTGCTGCACCCCACGAATGTGCTCGCTGTCCCCCTCCTCGGTCCTCCCCCATAAATGGGGGAGGAAGATGCTGCCACATGCAGCTTCATCACTGGCATGTGGCAGCATCTCCTTCCCCCGCAAGCGGGGGAAGGCCGGGATGGGGGACAGCCAGCACGGTCTGGGGACAGCCAGCACGATCTGGAGACAGCCAGCACCATCCCAAAAAATAAAGGAACCGCATGTTCGCATACATCATTCGCCGACTGCTGGAGATGATCCCCGTATTGCTGGTGGTCTCGCTGCTGGTCTTCGGCTTCATCAAACTGCTGCCTGGCGATCCGGCGCGTATCTACGCCGGGCCGGATGCGCCTTTGGCCGCGGTGGAAGCAGCGCGTCAGCATCTCGGACTTAACGATCCGCTGCCGCAGCAATATATCAACTGGATCGGCGGCCTGCTGCGTGGCGATCTGGGCGTCACTTATCGCACCCAACAGCCGGTGCTGGACGTGATCAAACAGGGCTTTATGCCGACGCTGTGGCTGGCGCTGGCCGGGTTTGCCTGGTCGGTGATTCTGGGGTTATTCCTCGGCGTATTTGCCGCACTGAAACGCGGTAAATGGCAGGACTGGACCTTAATGAGCGTCGCCGTCGGCGGCATTTCCATGCCCACTTTCTGGCTTGGTCTGCTGCTGATCCAGTTCGTCGCCATGCCGTTTGGCCTGTTCTCCGTCAGCGGCTTCAACCAGCCCAGCGACATCGTATTACCCGCGATCACGCTCGGTTCCTCGGTGGCAGCGGTAATGGCGCGCTTCACCCGTTCGGCGTTTCTTGAAGTGGCGCAGGAAGATTACGTGCGCACCGCCAAAGCCAAAGGGCTGCGCAATCGGCTGATAACGTGGAAACACGTGATGCGCAATGCGTTGATCCCGGTGATCACCATGCTCGGTTTGCAGTTCGGTTTCTTACTCGGCGGATCGATCGTGGTCGAAAGCGTGTTCAACTGGCCGGGATTGGGCTGGCTGTTGATCGAGTCGATCAAGGCGCAGGATCAACCGGTGATCCAGGCATTAGTCATGCTGTTCGTGTTTGAATTTATCGTCATTAACCTGCTGGTCGATCTGCTGTATGCCGTGGTCAACCCAGCAATTCGCCTGCGACAGGAGCCCTGATGAGTCTGCAATCTCTGCCTGCCCACGCGCAGGAGGCGATCCGTTCGCCGTGGCGCGATTTCCTGCACGCGCTGGTGCGTAATCCGCTGGCGCTGGTCTCCGGCGGCTTTGTGCTGCTGCTGGTGCTGGTGGCCATTTTCGCCCCGTGGCTGGCGCCGTGGGATCCGATGGCGCCGGACTGGATGGCGCTGTCATCGCCGCCGTCCAGTACGCACTGGATGGGCACCGACGAACTGGGTCGCGATCTGTTCAGCCGCATCATCTTTGGCGCACGCATCTCGCTGTACGTTGGCGTGCTGTCGGTAACGCTCGGCATGGTGGTGGGCGTGCTGCTGGGTTTGCTGGCGGGCTATTACGGACGCTGGATCGATATGTTGATTATGCGTGGCTCCGACGTGCTGTTCGCCTTTCCCGGCATGCTGCTGGCGATTGCGGTGGTAGCGATTCTCGGTCCGGGACTCAACAACGTCATCATTGCGGTGGCCATCTTCAGCGTGCCGGTATTTGCCCGTATCGTGCGTGCTTCTACGCTGTCGCTGAAACAGGCAGCTTATGTTGAAGCGGTGCGCTGCGCCGGTGCGCCGGATCGCGTGATTCTGCTGCGCCATATTCTGCCGGGCACGCTGTCAAACGTGATTGTCTATTTCACTATGCGTATTGGCACCAGTATTCTGACCGCCGCCGGGCTGAGTTTTATCGGCCTCGGCCCGGAACCCGATGTGCCGGAGTGGGGCAATATTCTGGCGATGAGCCGCAGCATGATGATGGCGGGCTTGTGGCACGTCAGCGTGTTTCCGGGTCTGGCGATATTTATTACCGTGCTGGCGTTTAACCTGCTGGGTGATGCGCTGCGCGACACGCTCGATCCCAAACTGAAGAGTTAAGCATGGACTTTCAACAACTGCAGCGCGACCTGCTGCTGCAACGCTGGCGCAACGAGCGCCAGTTGGGACAACCGCGCAGCGCCAGCGGGCCAACCAATCGCATCAGCGATGTGCCGGGCGTGCGCGTCGGTCACTACACGCTAGCCGACGGCGAGCGACAAACCGGCGTTACCGCGATTGTGCCGCCGGGCGACAATCTGTTTATCCAGCCGCTGCCTTGTGCGGCGGCGGTGTTTAACGGTTTCGCCAAGCCGGTTGGCCTGGTGCAGGTTGAAGAGTTAGGCGTGCTGCAAACGCCGATTCTACTGAGCAACACGCTGGCGGTTGGCACGCTGTTTACTACGCTGGTGCGCGATGCCATCAGCCGCAACCGCGAGTTGGGCCGCAGCTTGCCCACGGTCAATCCGCTGGCGCTGGAGTGCAATGACGGCTGGCTTAACGATATTCAGGCGCTGGCGATCACCGAAGCGATGGCGCAGCAAGCACTCTATGACGCCACGGCAGATTTCGAGCGCGGCAGCGTCGGTGCCGGGCGCGGCATGAGCTGTTTCAGTTTGAAAGGCGGCATTGGCACCGCATCGCGCAGTATTCCGTCGCTCAACGCCACGCTGGGCGTGCTGGTGCTGGCGAACTTTGGCGCGTTAACTGCGCTGACGCTGGATGGCGTACGCCTGGGTGAAATGATCGCGCCGCTGCTGCCGGAACTGACGCCGCAGCGCGATGCCGGTTCCATCATCATTATTATGGCGACCGATACGCCGCTCGATGCACGTCAGCTGAAGCGCGTCGCCAAACGCGCCGGTGCCGGTTTGGGACGACTGGGCAGCTATTGGGGCCACGGTTCGGGCGATATCGCGCTGGCGTTTTCCACCCAGCCGCAGCCGCAACCGCCAGAAGAGTCCACGCTGGAACCGCTGCTCGCCGCCGCCGCCGATGCCACCGAACACGCGGTGCTGGATGCCTTACTCAGCGCCGAATCTGTCACCGGTTTTCGCGGCCATCATCGGCCGTCGTTAACGGAAGTATTGGATAAATTAAGTTGATGAAAATCTTTATCTCAGCCGATATCGAAGGCATCGCCGGCGTGATGCGACCAGAACAGTGTTCACCCGGCCACGCCGAATACCAACTGGCACGCGGATTGATGGAACAGGAAATTAACGCCGCGATCGATGGCGCCTTTGCTGGCGGCGCAACGGAAGTGGTGGTGGCCGACAGCCACGCGCAGATGACCAACCTGCGTGCGGAAAATATCGATCCCCGCGCGCGCATGGTGCAGGGCAAACCGCGCGGCTTATCGATGGTAGAAGGCATTGAGCAGCAGCCGTTTGATGGCCTGTTCTTTATCGGCTATCACAGCGCGGCGGGTGAACCGGGTGTGCTGGCGCACACCATTAACGGCCGTGCGTTCTGGCGCATTCACATCAACGGCAAGGTGATGGGCGAAAGCGACATTTACGCTGCAGCCGCGGCTGAACAGGGCACGCCGCTGTGGCTGGTGAGCGGCGACGACCAGCTTAAAGGCTGGATTGCCGAGCATTATCCCTCGGTGGATTACGTCTGTGTGAAACGCGCCATCTCGCACACCTGCGCCGAATCCATTAGCCCGCAGGCAGCGCAAAATGCCATTCGCGCTGCAGCGACGGCCGCCGTGCAACGCAAACGCCAGGTCAGCACCACGCGCCTGATCGCGCCCTATGAGATGCAGCTGCAAGCCAGCAAACCGGTGCTGGCGGATTTGTTCAGCCTGATTCCCGGCGTGACGCGCATTGACGCGGTCACCGTTGGCTATCGCGCGGATGACATGAACACGTTGATTAGCCTGCTGAGCGCCTTCTCCTATCTGGCGACCACGCAGTCGTAATGTAAAATGTGCGATAAATCGCGCCGCTACCAATATGTGCACATACCGTAGCGGCGCAATTTATTGCGCGATGTGGAAAATAGCGTCATCAGGTCGGTCCGCATTTCCTGCTGAATTTTGCTAACCTGCGCGCAATTTATAGATCACAACGAGGCAGTCATGCAGCTCTGCAGTTTTTATCTTATTGACCAGCAAAGAAAAAGTTACGGTATTGTGCAGCAAGAGGGCGTGATTGATATCGGCTTGCGTCTTGGCGCTGACTGCCCGGACCTGAAAACCTTGCTGCAACGCGGCGCGTTAAGCGATCTCGACGCCTATGTGTCCCAGCCGATTGATCACCCGTTTAGCGCCATTCGCTTCCTGCCGGTGGTGGAAAATCCTGGCAAAGTGTTCTGCGTTGGCATGAACTACGCCGACAAACGCAAAGAGTTTGCCGAGACGATTGAAGCGCCGACGCTATTTGTGCGTTTCGCGGATTCGCTGGCGGCGCACCAGCAGCCGCTGCTGAAACCCATCACCACGCAGGAATTTGATTACGAAGGTGAACTGGCGGTGATCATCGGCCAAGCGGCCTATCAGGTGAAAGCCGCCGATGCGTTGCAGCACGTTGCGGGCTACAGCTGCTTTATGGATGCCACGGTGCGCGACATGCAGTTTACCTGGTTCACCGCCGGGAAAAACTGGCAGCAGACCGGCGGTTTCGGACCGTGGATGACCACCGCTGACGAGATCCCCGATCCGCAGCAGCTGGCGATCAAAACCTGGCTCAATCAGCGCGAAGTGCAGAACGACACCACCGCCAGCATGGTGCATCCGGTGGCGAAGATCATTGAGTACATCTCCGCGTTCAGCCCGCTGTCGCCAGGCGATGTGATCATCACCGGTTCACCGGGCGGCGTCGGTAAAAAACGCACGCCACCGCTGTTTATGTTCCCCGGCGATGAGATTGAAGTGGAAATCGAGAAAATCGGTCGTTTACATCATTACGTGGCTTAGCGCCCGTCATACTTCGAGCCGCCGCTGCGTTGGCTATGTGTGCTCACCCCAGTCACTTACTGATGTAAGCTCCTGGGGATTCACCCACTTGCCGCCTTGCTGCAACTCGAATTATTTAGGGCGTGCTGTCTGTAAAAAGCGCACCACGCGGCTACGATTCAATTGCAGCCGCAGCGTGTCGCCTTCGCGCGCAATCGCGAAGCGCTTCTCCCACGGTCCATCCTGCGCGGTAGCTAATAGGCGATCGTTGCCCAGCGACTGTAAACGCGCACGAATCGCTGCCGGGCCGATGCCCATGATTAAGCTGTCGCCCTCAATCACCAACTCGCTGCGCCACTGCGGCGCGAACCAGCGGCCCTGCAGATGATCGAGGCTGGCCTGATCGGCCTGCACCGGCACAAAACGTCGGGCGGCATGACCAATCTCTCCCACAATCGCCGCGCCAGCATGGCGTAATTGCATCGGGAAAGTGCTGGAGAGCGACACCGCCGTGCCGTGCACATCGTCACGCCACAAGGTTTCGCCTGCGCCGAGCCAGGTGGCGGTCACGCCTTTGATTTCCAGCCAGTCGGCGGCGTCTTCCGCCACGTAAAGTCCGGGCGTTAAATCGTGTCCTTTCTCCGGTAACGCACGATTGAGCAGCGCCGCCATCACGCGCAGCACGCTTTCTGAGGTGGTGACATCTTCGCGGTTGGCGACCAGCGCCACGCCGATTTTCAGCTCCGGATGCAGCAGGAAATAGCTCTTATAACCGGCATGCGAACCGCCGTGACCGAACAGCGTCTGGCTGCCAAGCATCGAGCTGGTGATGCCCAAACCGTATCCGCTGGTGCGACCATCGTTGAGATGACGCGGCGCGCTCAGGCGCTGCAGCACGCCCGCGCCCGGCCCGCTATCGGCCAGCAGGCTTTGCAGCCAGCGCGTCAGATGATTCAGGCTGCCGGTGACGCTGCCCGATGCCGAGAGATGCAAACCGGCGCTGGAGAGCTGCCACTGCGCGCCGTTTTGCCAGTAGCCGGGCACTAAACCGGGCACAATATCGAACCAGCTTTCCGGCGCAATCAGGTTGATGTCCAGCGGATCGCAGATGTACTGCTGCAGCAGATCATTAAATAACACGCCTTTGGCTTTCAGCGCCTCTTCAACCAGCCGATAGCCGGTGTTGGTGTAGGAGATTTCGCTGCCGGGCGCGTAGTTGAGATCGCCTTCGCGCGCGACAAAATCCAGCAGGTCGTCGGCGCGGGTGGCGTTGTACACCGACAATCCCAGCAGCGATAAGGTTTCGCGCACGTCCGGCAAACCGCTGCTCATATCCAGCGCCTGGCCGACAGTGATCTGGCCGTTGGCGCCGCGCAGCTGCGGCAGATGCTGCACCAGCGGATCGTCGAGCTTGAGATAGCGGCGTCCCGGTCCGGTCACCAGCGCGGCAAACAGATGTTTGGTGATGGAGGCGAAACGCACCACGCTGTCGGCGCTAAACGGCGTTTGCTGCGCCAAATCAGCCAATCCGGCGCAGTGCGTTGAGTGAATCTGCTGCGCATCAAACAGGATCATCGCACCGCCCGGCGCGCCGGGCTGTTGCCAGCTTTCAGTGATCTGTTGTGCGACATCCGCGGCGCGTTGCCAGTAAGCGGTCATGCCGGTTCCTCCAGCGTCATGCTGAGATCGAAAAGTTGGGCGGTATGTGGATGCTGGATGCGTCGCGCGCGCAGATCGTCGGCGCTCAGCTGTTCCACCATCTCGCCATTCTGCATCACGCCAATGCGCTGACACAGATGCGTTACCACCGCGAGGTTATGCGTCACCATAATGTAGGTGAGTTTGCGCTCGCTGCGGAGATCGCTGAGTAAATTGAGAATTTCGGCCTGCACCGACACATCCAGCGCCGAGGTCGGCTCATCCAGCAGCAGCACTTCCGGTTCGGCGATCAGCGCGCGCGCAATCGCCACGCGCTGACGCTGGCCGCCCGACAGCTGATGCGGATAGCGGAAACGCACCGACGCGGGCAACCCCACTTCGCTTAACGCCTGGCTGATGCGCTGTTCGGCGCGATCGAGCTGATGCACCAGCAGCGGTTCGTGCAGGATGCGATCGATGGTCTGGCGCGGGTGCAGCGAACCAAACGGATCCTGAAATACCATCTGCACCTGACGATAGAAGGCGCGGCTGCGTTTGGCGCTGAGCTGCATGCCACCAAACAGCATGCTGCCTTGCCAGTCGGCATTCAGTCCGGCGAGCGCGCGCAGGATGGTGGATTTGCCCGAGCCGCTTTCACCGACCAGGCCAAAGCTTTCGCCGTTACCGACCGAGAAACTGACGTCTTTTACCGCCGTGTGCGCACCGAAGTTGATGCGCAGGTTATCGATTTGAATCATGGGAAGCCTGTTTTCATTTTTCACGCACCATTCCGTAGCGGCGCAATTTATTGCGCAATGCCCGGATGAGCACGGTGCCAACATCAAAATGCGCGATGAATCGCGCCGCTACGCATACGGAGCGGCTTGAAACTGCGTTAGTTGCGCCACGCGGCATCGCGCTGCAATACGGGTAAACGTTCGCGCGGATGGCGCAACGACGGCAAACACGCCAGCAAACCGCGCGTATAGGGATGCTGCGCCTGCTGCAACTGCCCGGCATCGAGCAGCTCAACGATGCGGCCGGCGTACATCACCGCCACGCGATCGCAGAAGTGCGACACCAGCGGCAAATCGTGGCTAATCAGAATCAGCCCCATGCCGCGCGCCGATACCAGCTCGTCAATCAGCTTGAGAATCTCCGCCTGCACCGTGGCATCCAGCGCGCTGGTGGGTTCATCGGCGATCAACAGTTCCGGATCGGGTGCCAGCATCATGGCAATCATCACGCGCTGGCCCATGCCGCCGGAAACTTCATGCGGATAGCGTTGCGCCACGGCTTCAGGGTCGCGAATCTTCACCTGCTCCAGCAGCTCAATCGCCGCCTGCATCGCCGCTTTGTGGCTGCCGCCTTTGTGCTCGCGCCAGGCTTCGGCAATCTGCTGGCCGATGGTCATCACCGGATTGAGCGAGTATTTCGGGTCCTGCAGGATAAAACCGACGCGCTTGCCGCGAATTTTGCGCAGCACTTTCTCGCTGGCTCCGCGCAGATCGATGCCGTCAAAGCGCAGCACATCGGCGCTCACTTCCGCGTTGCCCGGCAGTAGCTGCATCAGGCTGCGCGCGGTCAGTGACTTGCCGGAGCCGCTTTCGCCGACAATGGCAAACTTCTCGTGGCCAACGCTAAAACTGACGCCGCGCACCGCTTCAACGGTTTCGCTGCGCGAGCGGAAGGCAACGCGCAGGTTCTCAATTTCCACCAACATTTAGCGCTCCTTAGGATCCAGCACGTCACGCAGACCGTCGCCGAGAAAGTTGAACGCCAATGACGTCAGGAAAATCGCGATACACGGCATCAATGGCACCCACCATTCGCTGAACAGGAAACGACGCGCGGTGGCGATCATCGTGCCCCATTCCGGTGACGGCGGCTGCGCGCCCATGCCGAGAAAACCGAGGCTGGCAGCGGTGATGATGATGGAGCTCATGTCCAGCGTGACGCGCACAATCAGGCTCGGCACGCACAGCGGCATGATGTGGCGCAGAATAATGCGCAGCGGCGAAGCGCCGGTCAGACGGCTGGCGGCGATAAAGTCGCTGTGGCGGAACTGCAGGGTTTCGGCCCGCGCCAGACGCGCATACGGCGGCCACGACGTCAGGGCAATCGCCAGAATCGCGCTCTCCACGCCGGGTTTCAGCGCGGCGACAAACGCCAGCGCCAGAATCAGACGCGGAAAGGCGAGGAAGATGTCGGTCAAACGCATCAGCGCTTTATCGATGAAACCGCCGGCATAGCCGGCGATGCAGCCAATCAGCAGACCGAGCGGCGCGGTGAGCAGCACCACGGCGATCACCATGCCGAGCGTGGTGCGGCCGCCGTAGATAATGCGCGTCCAGACATCGCGCCCCAGCTCATCGGTGCCGAGCCAGTGCGCGGCGGAAGGGGCCGCCAGACGGTTTTCCAGATGCTGCATACCGGGTTCGAACGGCGTCAGCCACGGGGCAAACAGCGCCAGCAGCAGCATCACCGCCACCACCAGCAATCCGGCCATCGCCAGCGGATTACTGCGCAGGCTGAGCCACAGGCGATAACGCCGGCCCCACACCGCCTGGCGGCGATTGGCTGGCGTGTCGTCGAGCAGCCATTCTCGTGAGAAGAAGATCATTTTACGCGCGGGTCCCAAAGTCGATAGAGAAGATCAGCCAGCTGATTGAGCAGCACATACACGGTGCCGACCAGCAAAGTGGCGCCGATCACCGGGTTCATGTCGGCGTTCATCAGCGAGGTGGTGAGATATTGGCCGATACCGGGCCAGGCGAAGACGTTTTCCGTCACCACCGCGCCCTCCAGCAATCCGGCGTAGGTCAGCGCCAGCACCGTGACCAGCTGAACCGCCACGGTGGGAAACGCATGCCGCCAAATCACCCGCCGTGACGACAAACCTTTGGCGCGCGCGGTGATCACGAACTCGCCGCTCAGCGCGTTAAGCATAAAGGTGCGCGTCATACGCGTGATGTAGGCCATGCTGAAGTAGGCCAGAATCAGCACCGGCTGCGCCATGTGGGCCAGCGCATCCCAGAAGGCGTCCATTTCCCCGGCCAGCAGCGAATCAATGGTGAGGAAGCCGGTGACCTGCGGCACCATATCCTGCCAGATGATGTCCTGTCGTCCGGGGCCGGGCGCGATGCCGAGCACCGCGTAGAACACCAGCAGGCTCAGCAGCGCCAGCACGAACACCGGCAGCGAATGGCCGGCGAGACAGATCACGCGAATGGTTTGATCGACCCACGAACGTTGACGCACCGCCGCCCACACGCCAAGCGGAATGCCAACCAGCGCCGCGATGATGATGGCCGCCGTTGCCAGCTCCATGGTGGCGGGGAAGAAGCGGGCGATATCGGTAATCACCGGATTCGAGGTGAGAATCGATTTACCGAGATCGCCATGCAGCAGTTGATTGAGGTAGTGACCAAACTGCACGTAAAGGGGCTGATCCAGCCCCATTTCCGCACGTACGCGCTCAACTACCGATTGCGGTGCGTTATCACCGACAGCCGCCAGCACCGGATCGGTGGGCATGACGCGGCCAATGAAAAAGGTCAACACCGACAGACCAAACAGCGTCAGCACCAGGCTTCCCAGGGTGCTGACGATTCTCTTCAGTAACGGCATCAGGCTTTTTTCACCTGCGCATACGGCCACTGCTCCAGCACGGTCATGTGGACATCACTCAGCGCTTTGCTGGTGGCCACGTTTTTGGTCTTCTGCATCATGAAAATAAACGGGCTCTTCTCGCGGCCTAGCTGCTGAATCTGCTGATAGAGCGCGATGCGCTTCGTCGGATCCGGCTCATGCAGCGCCTGCTCGGTGAGTTTGTTAAATTCATCGTCTGACCAGCTGCAGCGCCACGCCAGCGTTCGCGCACGCGCGTTATCGCTGTTGTCAGTGTTAACGCAGAAGGCTTCGGTATTGGAGTTAGGATCAAAGTAATCGGCGCCCCACACGGTCAATGCCAGCTGATGCTGTCGTGCACGCATCTTGGTCAGCACCTGGCGGTTTTCAGCGGCGATCAGTGACACTTTGATGCCAATCGCGCCCAATTGCGTCTGAATCGCCTGCGCGATGTCCGGATACGGTTGCATGGAGTAGTGATCGAGGGTGATTTCGAAACCGTCCGGATATCCCGCTTCGGCCAGCAGCGCTTTGGCTTTCGCCAGATCTTTGTGGAATGGCGTATCGTCCAGCGCCGCCGGGAAGCCGCTCGGCAGGAAGCTTTGATGGGTAACAAAACTCATCGACAGAATGTTTTTCTGAATGCTGTCGTAATCCAGCGCCCACTTCAGCACCTGCCACACCTGCGGTTTTTTCAGATACGGATTATTGGTGTTGCACGACATCAGCATGATGGCCGACAGCGACTGATTCACCAGCGACACGCTGCTGTCGTTTTTCACCTGCAGCAGCTGTTCGGTGGTGAGGTCATACGCGGCATCAACATCGCCTTTTTTCAGCATCAGCGCCTGCGCGGCTGGGTCGGCGATGTGTTTAAGGATCACGCGTTTGGTTTTGCTGGCGCCTTTATATTGCGGGCTAATCTCCAGAATCACCGTTTCGCTGGCATTCCAGGTGCGCAGGGTAAAGGCACCGGAACCGGCGCTGTGCTGTTTCAGCCAGCCGTTACCGAAGTCATTGTTCTGCTGGTTCGCCAGACAGGCTTTCTTCGACACGATGCTGCCGACGGTGGCGGACAAGCAGTAGAGCAGGAAGGTTTCGGCCGCCGGCGCGCCGAGTTTCATCTCCACGGTGTGCGCATCTTTCGCGGTGACCCGCTGCGTCACGTTGTCTTTGGTAAAGCCGAACTGGTTGATAATAAAGGCCGGGCTCTTATCCAGCTTGACGATACGCTCAATCGAGAACGCCACGTCTTCTGCGGTAAGCGGCGAACCATCGGCGAATTTGGCCGCCGGATCGAGATGGAAAGTGTAGGTGCCGTTATCGCTGCTGACGTCCCAGCTTTGCGCCAGTTGACCAATCACTTTATCGGCTTGCTTGGGATCGGGCGTGACTAGACGTTGATAGAGGTTGCCGCAGATCTGGCCGCCGGTGGCTTCGAAGCTTTCGTGTGGATCGAGGCTGGTGATGTTATCGAGCTGCATCGCGATCACCAGCATGGTCGGCGGCGTCGCGGCAAAGGAAGAATTCAGGCTGAGGTAGGAAACAACAGGTACAGCAGTGCATCCTGCAAGAAAACGTCTTCTGGTAACCATATAAACTCCCAACTTATTGATAATTAAAATAAAAAATCGTTATTTGATTGTTTTTTGTCTTGACTTTAGGCACCCGCCGGAGGATTAATACCGGTTCTACGTCCTTTGTTTCACGCGTGTGGTTTTGCCCTTTTATGGTGCAATTTGCTCCGCCAGCTGGCAGTGCTGCGCTTTCCCCCGAACATGGAACTGAACAACATGTCTGACTCGATTACCCTCGATATTCCGGTCTTTGACGGCCACAACGATGTGCTGAATAAGCTGTGGCAGCACCATCAGCCGGACGCGGTTAATGCCTTTTTTACTGGCACCAAAACGGGCCAAATGGACTTGCCGCGTATCCGTCAGGGAAATATGGTAGGTGGCATTTTCGCCACCTGGGTGCCGTCCCACCCTCTGATTGCAAGAAGTGCGCCAGACCTCGCAGATTTTCCTCAGGAAATTATCAACTCAGCGCGCGACGCGACCTTTTCCATGCTGGCGCTGCTGCTGCGCATTGAGCAGGCCTCGAATGGCCAGGTGAAGATTTGCCGCAGCGTGCGCGAGATTCGTCACTGCATGGCGAACAAGGTGTTAGCGGTGGTGATGCACGTCGAAGGTGCGGAAGCGCTGGATACCCACGGCGAGCTGCTCGACATGCTGTATGCCAGCGGCTTGCGCACGCTGGGACCGCTGTGGAGCCGCCCGAATCAGTTCGGCGACGGCGTGCCGTTCCTCTATCCCTCGTCGCCGGATATCGGCAACGGCCTGACGGCTGCGGGCAAGCAGCTGGTGCGCGACTGTAATCGCCGCCGCATCATGGTCGACTTGTCGCATATGGATGAGAAAGGCTTCTGGCACACCGCGGAAATCAGTGATGCGCCGCTGGTGGCGAGCCACTCCAACGCGCATGTGCTCAGCGCGCAGTCACGTAATCTCACCGATCGCCAGCTGGCGGCGATTGCCGAAACCAACGGCTTTGTCGGCGTCAATTTTGCCGTGCCGTTCCTGCGTGAAGATGGCGATCGCCATGCGCCGACCGGCGTCGATGCCATCGTGCGTCACGTTGAGTATCTGCTGGAAAAAGTGGGGGAAGAGGGCGTCGGTTTTGGTTCGGATCTCGATGGCGCCACCATGCCAGGCGATTTTAAGGACGTGGCCGGATTCCCGCTGCTGGTGCAGGCGCTGGCGCAGCGCGGCTATTCGCGTGAGCTGCTGGAGAAGATTTGCCACGGCAACTGGCTGCGCGTGCTTGAAGCCACCTGGGGCGAATAATCATGCGGCTGCGGCATATTGAAGTCTTTCAGGCGATTGTGCAGACCGGCAGCATCAGTGCGGCGGCGCGTTTGCTGAATGTGTCGCAGCCGAATGTCAGCCGCGTGCTTAATCACGCCGAGCAGCAGCTCGGTTTTGCGCTGTTTGAGCGGCGCGCGCAGGGCATGGTGGTGACGGCAGAAGGGCGGCGCTTGCTGCCGGAAGTGGAAGATATCTATCAGCGTTTACAAGCGATTACCCAACTGACCGAGCAACTGCGGCGCGGCGAAGGGCAAACGGTGCGCGTCGGTGCTGCGCATGCGTTTGGTCAGATGGTATTAGCACCCGCGCTGGTGAACTGGCGGCAACAGGCGGCGTCGGTCAGCGTGGAACTGGTCACCGAGCACTTCAGCACCTTGTGCCGCATGCTGATGGATAATCAGCTCGATTTCGCGCTGGTGTTTGGTCAGCAGGTGGATGCCGATTTACTGGCGGAACCGCTGTTTCAGTCGTCGATGGTGGCGTTGCTGCCGCGCGATCACACCCACCATGAGCCGGTGACGCTGGAGTGGCTGTGCGCCAACAACCTGTTGATGATGCAGAATCAGGATCCGCTCGGTCGGGTGCTGCACCGCGCGCTGCGCGATAAAGGGCTCAATCCGGCGGTATCACTGTCGATTAAAACCTATTCGGTGATTGCCGATATGGTGCTGGCGGGCGGCGGCGTCGGGATTGTCGATCTGTTTACCGCGTGCCGTTATGCCGACCAGCTCAAGTTGTTGCCGGTCGCGCAGCCGCTACCGTTTGAGGTGATGTTAATCAGTCGCCGCGATCAGCCGCAGTCGCAATCAACGCTGCAGCTGAAACAGGTGATTCGCAACAAGCTGTGGGAGATCGCCCGCCAGTGCGAATCGCAGTTTTTCACCCCCTGAATCTGTAGCGGCGCAATGTATTGCGCATTGCTCGGTTGGGCACGTTGCCGACATCGACATGCGCGATAAATCGCGCCGCTACGGTATGTGCGGCGCTATGCACGATCAAACCCCATCGGTAATCGGCTTACGCACCAGCAGCAAATAGGCCAGCGCACCCATCACCGTCACACCGGCGCAAATCATCAACGCCAGGCTAAACGACTTGGTGGTATCCAGCACCCAACCGGTGATCACCGGGGCGAACGAGGCGAACACGAAGCTGGCGAAGTTCTGGATGCTGCCGACCGAGGCGGTCATGCGCGCCGTGACGTTGGCGTGAATCAGACCCCAGCACGATGTACCGGCAAAGTGGATGCAGAACAGCGCCATACCAATCATGGTGACCGCGCTGGTGGTGTCGGTGGCACGCGTTACAAAGGCGGTAAACGCGGCGGACAACAGCATGCCCGTGACGATTGAGACCTTACGCACCTTCACCGCATCATGGCCACGACGCACCAGCGCATCGACCACATAACCGTTCAGCAGCATGCCCGCCGCGCCGAACAGGAATGGAATCGCAGCCAGTAAACCGGTGCTTTTCAGATCGAGATTATAAGTGGATTGCAGATAGCCCGGCAGCCACGCGATGTACAGCCACGCGGTGTAGTTGATGCCGCTGAAGCCAATCATCATGCCCCACATGGTGCGCTGCTTAAACAGGCCGCGCCACTCGGCAAAACTCAGCGGCTCTTTGCGCGATGCCACGCTGCCCGCCTGCAGATAGTGAATCTCTTCGCCGCTCAGCGTGTTGTTATCGCGATCGCGGTACATCAGATACCAGCCGATGGCGAGAAACATGCCAAGCACGCCGATAGTGATAAACATGCCGCGCCAGCCCATCACCATCATCATCGCGGCCAGAATCGGTGGCGCAATCGACAAGCCAATCATCGAAGCGGCGTTAAACATGCCCATCGGCATGCCGCGATCTTTGATGTTGAACCAGTCATTGATCACCTTGACGCCGCACGGGTTCATCGGCGCTTCGCCAATACCTAACCCGATACGCACCAAAATAAACTGGGTGAAGTTATGCACCAAACCGGCGGCCGCCTGGAACAGCGACCAGAAGAACATACCAATCGCCAGCATGATGCGCGGCCCTTTGCGATCGAGCAGCGCACCGCACGGCAGCTGCGCTAAGCCATACGCCAGCGAGAAGGCCGACAGCAGCACGCCAATTTCAGTCGCGGATAAACCCAGTTCTCCCCGGATGGTCATATTGGCCACCGACAGCGAACTGCGGTCGAGATAGTTGATCATGGCGGCGAACAGCAGCAGCAGCATGGCGGTAATCTGGATCTTTCTGATGCGCGGCGAGCGCACCACGTCACTGCGTGCCGGGATAAAATCTTGCCCGTCTGCAGCCGGTTGTGGCGCGTTTTCGCGGCCACGAGCCGAAGTATTTTCCATTGCGACCTCCCGGATCTGGGTACTTATCGTTATGCGTTTGTGTGGGATCCTGCGGCAGCAAAACGGTGCTGCCCCAACGGATTGACTTCGAGACTAGAAGCAATCAGATCGGGATGTTGCGGAGATGTTTCAGATTCGTGCGGGAGCTAATGCTTTGCGGTTTTTAATCGGTTTTTAATTGTACTGGCGGATCGAACGGATCATCGATGTCTTGGCGGTGCCGAGATGAGTGTGCAGGGCGCACAAGGCTTCGACATCCTGACGGCTAATTAGCGCTGTCAGGATCGCCATATGTTCCTCCAGCGCCACGATATTTCTCTGCTTAAGATCGGTTTCATCCCATTGATAATGCGAGTGAAAAATCACGGAAATAATCTCCAGCGACTGATTAAAAAACGGATTGTTGGCGGCGGAGAGAATCAGCGTGTGCATCTCTTTATCCAGCGCGGCGAAGTGGCGGTAATTGCTGGCGATGGTGTCACGCATCGAACGATGGCGATCCAGCAGGTCGCGCGCCTGCATCCAGCGCTCATCCTGCGAAGGCAGGTTGAGAAAACGGGTCAGCGCGTGGGTTTCCAGCATTTCACGCAGCTCAAACAGGTTCTCGGCATACTTCTGATCGAACTTCTTCATGCGCCATTGTCCGCGCTTCACCGGTTCCAGCAGGTCATAACGCATAAAGCGCAGCAGGAATTCACGTACCACAACCGGACTGACCTTCACCTGCTGGGCTAACTGCAGCTCGCTAAAGGTATCGCCCGGCATCAGCTGACGTTGATTGATCAGGTTGAAAAAGGTCTGCTCAAACTGCAGCGCCTGCTGATCGATCGGCGGCGTCAGGGCGTTAAAACCATCTTCTTCGCTGGGATCGCGCACGATAACGTAGGTTTCATCCACCTTTTCCAGCACGCCGCGCTCATGCAGATGCTGCAAAGTGTGGCGCACCGTAGTGCGGCTGATGTTGAACATCTCGGCCAGCGCCGCCTGCGGTGGCAACGGCGAACGGATATGCCGTTTGGCAATGCCTTCCAGCATCTGATTAATCACGTTCTGACGTAGATTCTGGCTGCGGCTCATACGCGTCTCCGGTTTTTTATCTATTAAAAACCATACAAAGCCCAAAAAAAGCGGTTGGCTTCACACTTCCCCCAACGCAAAACGCCGCCATCGGCGATTTTCGCCATAACTGCGACAACAGCACAGGAGAAGCCAATGACAACGATGAAAACGCTGGTGGTCGCCGAGCCGCGCCAGATGGTATGGCAGCAGCGCGCGAAGCCGACGCCCGCCGCCCATGAAGTTCTGATCAAACCGATCGCCGCCGGCATTTGTGGCACCGATATCCACGCCTGGGCCGGAAATCAGCCGTTTTTCAGCTATCCACGTGTGTTGGGGCATGAGCTGTGTGGCGAAGTGGTAGAACTCGGCAGCCAGACCAGCGGCTTCAGGCTGGGCCAGCGCGTGGCGCTGATTCCCTACGTTGCCTGCCAGCAGTGCGATGCCTGTTTAAGTGGCAAAACCAACTGCTGCGAAAAAATCTCGGTGATTGGGGTGCATCAGGATGGCGGTTTCTGCGAATACCTTAGCGTGCCGACCAGCAATTTGCTGGCGGTGGATGAGGTTGATCCCGAAGCCGCCGCGCTGATTGAACCCTTCGCCATCAGCGCGCATGCGGTGCGCCGTGCGGCCGTTACGGCGGATGAGCAGGTTTTGGTGGTGGGCGCAGGTCCGATTGGTCTTGGCGTGGCCGCGATTGCGGCGGCAGCGGGGGCGAATGTGGTGGTGGCCGACACCAGCGAGCAACGCCGTGCGCACGTAGCGCAGAAGCTGGGTTTGGCGACGGTGAATCCATTAGACGCCGATTTTGAGGCGCAGTTGCGGGCGGAATTTGGTGGGCGTTTGCCGGCCAAAGTGATCGATGCCACCGGCAGCCCAGCGGCGATGAACGGCGCGGTGAAACTGATTCGTCACGGCGGCATCATCGTGTTTGTCGGCCTGCACAAAGGCGATCTGGTGATCCCGGATATCGAGTTCCACAAAAAAGAAACCACGCTGCTGGGCAGCCGCAACGCCACGCTGGAAGATTTCGCGAAAGTAGGCGAACTGATGGCGAACGGGCAGCTTCGTGCCGACATGATGCTCAATCGCCATTATGATTTTTCTACGCTGGCAGAGCACTTTGAAGCGGATGTGATTAACAACCGGGAACTGATTAAGGGCGTGATTCACTTCGAACGTTGATATTGGCACCAACCGTAGCGGCGCAATTTATTACGCAAAGAGGGATTGGCACGGTGCCTTCACTGATGCGCGCGATAGATCGCGCCGCGACACCATTGTGTCTCCTTCACCATATTGTCTGCATTGCCAAGCCAGCGTATTATCTCCCGCCTAAGGTGATGGCGTGCCACCTTCCCCAACCGCCGTTCTGGTCACAGACGGCTGATGACGCCTGACAACACTCGTATCCCTGCGCGGGAGACGGCGGTGTGTCAGGTGTTATTCTGTCCTGCCGCGGCCCTGCGCGTCATTCATATCAGGAGCTCCAAACTATGTTGAAGTCGTTACTGGCGGTGGTGCTGGGCGGTGCGGTGGGCTGTACGCTGCGTTGGTTGATCTCATTACGTTTTAACGCGCTGTTTCCTAATTTGCCGCCCGGCACCCTGATGGTCAATCTGGTAGGCGGTTTTATCATCGGCGCAGCGCTAGCCTTTTTTGTGCGTAATCCGCATATCGATCCCTTTTGGAAACTGTTAATTGTCACTGGTTTGTGTGGCGGCTTAACCACCTTTTCCACTTTTTCTGCAGAAATTGTTGGGTTGCTACAATCAGGTAAATACCTTTGGGCGATGTCGAGCGTGATGGTGCATGTTATTGGTTCGCTGCTGATGACCTTCGCCGGTTTTGCCGCGGTCAATCTGCTCGGATAACCATCGCGCTTGAAATAACTCCTCAGAGGTAGATACTGATCGCCATTCTGTGCGCGTGACGCACAGAATTTGTCACCGATTATCCGGACGATTAAGGAGCTGTGTCATGCGTTGTAACCCTAAATTCCTTAACCTGGTGTTGTTAAACGGTGAACCTGAGGAGAAGCTGCGTGCCGCACGCGCCGCCGGTTTCGATCAGGTTGAGATCTGGCGCGACGATGTGCAAGCCAGTACGCCACAGTTAGCGAAGCAGTTGCAGCTTGGCTTCACCAATGTGCAAGTGCTGCGCGATTTCACCGGTGCGCCGGATCGCGACCGCCAGCAAAAACGTGAAGAGCTGCGTCAGTTTATTCAGATTGCCCAAACCATCGGCTGCGACACCATTCAGGCACCGGCCAGCACGCGTGAAGATTGTGTGGCGGCGCGTATTGATGAAGATTTACGTTGGATGGCATCGGAAGCCGCGCGCTACAACATGCGCATCATGTATGAGCCGATGGCGTGGTGCAGCGTAGATAACACGCTGCCGCTGGCGTGGGAACGCTTGCAACAGCTGGACCAGCCGAATATCGGTTTAGTGGTCGATCTGTTCCACATCTGCGCGTTAGGCGGCGATGCGTCGCAGCTGGATGGCATTCCCGCCGACCGTATCTACGAAGTGCAGCTGTGCGATATGGCCGACATGCCACCGCAGGATAAGCAGCCGCTCAGCGAGTACGCGCGTCACCAGCGCCTGTTGCCGGGCGATGGCATCATCGAAGTGGAACGCTTTGTCGATAAGCTGAAAAGTGCCGGTTACAGCGGGCCGGTCGGCATTGAAGTGTTCAACGATAAGTTGAAGGCGCAGCCAGCAGACGTGGCTGCGCAAAAAGCGTGGCAGGCGTTAAATCGTTACTGGCCTTAATCCTGTAAACATTGCGCAATGAAACCGGCGGCATCCATCGCACCCTGCGATGAAATGGTGTGGCCGGTTGCCGCTTCATAACGCGCTTCCACCGTCACGCCAGCCTGCTGTAAACGTTGCTCCGCCGATACGCTTTCGCTAAACGGAATCACCTCATCGGCTTTGCCGTGAATCAGCAGCGCAGGCGTATACGGCTGCGGCGTTAGTGCGCCATCAAATGCCAGACGGCCGGAAAAGGCCACCACGCCGGCTAGCGGATAACGGCCCGACGCCAGCGCATCTAACGCCATGATCGAACCCTGCGAAAAGCCCACCAGAATCACTCTGTCCCACGCATCCGCCATGCCGTGCTGCGCCATCAGCTGCTGCAGCGTGTTATCAAAGGCCGCGCGCGCTTCACGCACGCGCGACGGGCGGTTTTCGGGCGTGATGCCGGTCAGGCTAAACCACTGATATCCCATCGCGTGTTCAAAAGGATAGGGCGCATTCGGCGAGGCAAACGCCACATCCGGCAGCAGGCGCGCCCAATGTTCGCCGAGCACCGCGAGATCATCGCCGTTGCTGCCGACGCCATGTAAAAAAATCACTAACGCTTTTGCCATCGCCCTGTTCCTTATAAATCGTAGGCCGCCATATCCGGGCCAACCGGCACAATGCCGTTTGGATTCAGCGCTTTAATTGAATAATAGCCCTGCTTGATGTGATCGATATTCACCGTCTGACGCACGCCAGAGACCGAAAGCATACTCTTTAGATAACGATCGAGCAGCGGATAGTCGCGCAGGCGGCGCAGGTTGCATTTAAACAGGCCGTGATAGGCGGCGTCAAAGCGCACCAGCGTGACGAACAGGCGGATATCCGCTTCGGTTAAGCGCTCGCCGAGCAGGAAAGTACGGCCATCCTGCAAGCGCAGCTCCAGCTCATCTAACTGGCTGAACACATCGTTAAACGCCTGCTGATAACTCACCTGCGTGGTAGCAAAACCGGTGCGATAGACGCCGTTATTCAGGCGCGGATAGATCGATTCGTTCAGCGCGTCGATCTCAGCGCGCAGATCCTCGGGATAAAGATCGATGCGATCGTCCGCCAGCGCGCCAAAGCCGCTGTTCAGCATGCGCAGGATATCGGCTGACTCATTATTGACGATGGTTTGCGTCTTTTTGTCCCACAGCACCGGCACGGTGGCGCGGCCGGTGAAATCGGCATCGGCACGGGTGTAGAGTTCGTGAAGGTATTCGGCTTTATTCAGCCAGTCGCGATCTGCGCCAGGATAATCACCGAAGCGCCAGCCTTGCGCGCCGAGCTGCGGCTCAACCACCGACACGCTGATGACCTTATCCAGCCCTTTCAGACTGCGCGCCAGCAGCGTGCGCGAGGCCCAAGGACAAATCAGCGCCACATAGAGGTGATAACGATCCGGCTCGGCAGCGAATGCGCTGGAACCATCTGCGCTAATCCAGTGACGAAAACGGGATGTCTGGCGCACAAATCCGCCTTGTTGATCGGTGGCTTGCACCGGATGCCACTCTGCACTCCACTTACCGTTTACCAGCATCGTCTTCTCTCCTCAGTGTTGATGAAGTGAGCATACAGCGCTGCTGGTTAGGCGATAATCCGGGCAAAATGGCTTTCATTGCTTCCAAAATGGAAGGAATTAGCCGGGCGGATGGTGCTGGAAATGGGCGGCGAGGAAATCGATCAACAGCCGGGTTTTCTGCGCCAGATGACGCGCCGGCGGATAGAGCGCGAACAGGCCCATGGGCGGCGTGGCGAATTCCTCTAATAGCGAGACGATTTCACCGCGCTGCAGTGCGGGTGCGGCAATAAAACCTGGTAGCCGCGCAATGCCCAATCCGGCGATCGCCGCCTGCAAACAGGCTTCGGTATTGGAGAAACAGAGACGACCGCGAATCGGCATGCTGACGCTGTCGCCGCACGGCGTGACAAACGGCCAGTGCCAGGGATCGCGGAAGTTGGTATCGCTGATGCACTGATGTGCCGCCAAATCGCGCCAGTGCTGTGGCGTGCCGTGGTGCAGCAGATAACCGGAAGACGCGGCCACGCGGATCGGCACATCGCCGAGGCGGCGCGCGATTAGGCTGCTGTCGTCAAGCTTGCCGATGCGAATCGCCATATCGAAGCCTTCATCGACGATGTTAACTGCACGATCGGAGAAGTTCACGTCGAGTTCGATCTGCGGATAATGACGCGCGAACTCCACCAGCACGCTGGCCAGCACCGCAGTACCAAAGGTACCGGGCGCACTGATTTTCAGGCGGCCGCTCGGCGTAGTGGCGCTGTCGCGCACCGTGGCATCCAGCGTATCAAAGGCTTCCAGCAGGGTTTTTACCCGCTCGTAATAGGCGCGACCGATTTCGGTGGGCGAGAGCGCGCGCGTGCTGCGTTTAAACAGCTGCACCCCGAGCTCCTGCTCCAGCCGGGATACCAGCTTTGACGCCTGGCCGCTGCTGGTGCCGAGGCGTTCGGCCGCACCGGCGAAGCTGCCCACTTCCAGCACGGCGACAAACATTCGGTCACAATCGAGGCGATCCATGGCGTTTCCTGACGGCTAAAAAGCCTGAGTATACACATGCCTAAAGGGCGCGCGATAAATGGCGCCGCTACGGAACTATCCACAGGTCGGTTGCGGGCACAAAGCAAGGTATACACATTCAGTGCGCTGCACCTTTTCCCACGCGGGAAAACCTGTTGAACTAGGCGCCTGCTTTCATCAGGCCGGGAGCCGTGAATGTCTTTGCTACATCTGTCGTCGCTGGCGGAGATTGCCGCCGTCGAATGGGATGCGCTGTTACCTGACGATCAACCGTTTTTACGCCACGCATTTCTCTTGTCACTTGAAGAGAGCGGCAGCGTGCGGCCCGAAAACGGCTGGCAGACGGATCACCTGCTGTGGCGCGAAAACGGCACGCTGCGTGCGGCGCTACCGGGCTATCGCAAACGCCATTCGCGCGGTGAATATGTGTTTGACCATGCGTGGGCGGATGCCTGTCAGCGCGCCGGTATTCCTTACTATCCGAAATGGCTGGGCGCGATTCCGTTCAGTCCGGTGACTGGCGCACGCCTGCTGGGCAATGAAGAAGCGGTGCTGAAACTGCTTAGCGCGCTGCCGGATAACCTCTATCAACACGGTCTGAGCGGCGCGCACATCAACTTCACCACGCCGTTCGCCAACCACATTATGCAGCAGCAGCCAGACTGGCTGGAGCGCCTCGGCTTGCAGTATCACTGGCATAACAAAGGCTACCGCGATTTTCAGGATTTCCTCGACACGCTGATGTCACGCAAGCGCAAACAGCTGCGCAAAGAGCGTGAGCAGGTGATGAGCAGCGGCTTTGAATTCAGCTGGTATCGCGGCGATGAGCTGCGCGAAGATCAGTGGGATTTTGTTTACACCTGTTATGCCAACACTTACGCGGTGCGCGGCCAGCGGCCCTATCTGACGCGCCACTTCTTTAGCCTGCTGGCGGAGCGCATGCCGCATTCGATTCGCGTGGTGATCGCGACGCTACAAGGGCAACCGGCAGCGATGGCATTCTGCTTAATGGACGGCAACACGCTGTACGGCCGCTATTGGGGCTGTCTGGCGGAGTTTGATCGGCTGCATTTTGAAACCTGCTTCTATCAGGGCATGGATTTCGCCATCGCGGAAGGTGTGCAGCGTTTTGATGCGGGCGCGCAGGGCGAGCATAAGCTGGTGCGCGGCTTTGAGCCGCACATCACCCATTCGTGGCACTATTTGTGTCATCCCGGCTTGCGCGATGCGGTGGCGGATTTTCTGCTGCAGGAACGGGAAGGCGTGCGCGGCTGGGCGATTGAAGCGCGCGACGCCTTACCGTATCGGCGTGGTGATTAATCCGCGCCGACAAAACCGCCGGTCTGATGCTGCCACAGGCGCGCGTAAAGTCCGCCGTGCGCCAGCAGTTCGCGGTGGTTGCCCATCTCGACAATCTCACCTTGCTCCAGCACCACCAGACGATCCATTTTGGCGATAGTGGAAAGACGGTGCGCGATAGCAATCACCGTTTTACCCTGCATCAGCGTTTCCAGGCTCTCCTGAATCGCCGCTTCCACCTCGGAATCCAGCGCCGAGGTGGCTTCGTCCATGATCAGAATCGGCGCATCTTTCAGCAACACGCGCGCGATGGCGATACGCTGACGCTGACCGCCTGACAGCTTGACGCCGCGCTCGCCCACGTGCGCATCCAGACCAGTGCGGCCTTGTGGATCGTAGAGCAGCGGAATGAACTCGTCGGCGCGCGCGCGGATAATCGCCGCCTGCAGCTCCTCTTCCGTCGCATCCGGACGCCCATACAGCAGGTTTTCGCGAATTGAGCGATGCAGCAGCGACGTGTCCTGCGTGATCATACCGATTTGCCCGCGCAGGCTCTCTTGCGTCACTTCGGCGATGTTCTGATCGTCAATCACAATGCGGCCGCTGTTGATGTCATACAGCCGCAGCAGCAGATTCACCAGGGTGGATTTACCGGCGCCGGACGGCCCAATCAAACCGATCTTCTCGCCCGGCTTGATGTTGAGGTTGAGGCGATTGATCACCTGACGACTGCCGCCATAATCAAAGCGCACATCCTCAAAACGAATCTGGCCGCGCGTCACCTGCATGTTTTTCGCATTCGGTTCATCCTGCACGCTCAGCGGCTGCGCGATGGTATTCAGGCCGTCCTGCACCATGCCGATGTTTTCGAAGATGCCGTTCACCACCCACATGATCCAGCCGGACATGTTCACCAGACGAATCACCAAACCGGTCGCCAGCGCAATCGCGCCAACGCTGATCAGCGACTGGCTCCACAACCACAGCGCCAGGCCGGAGGTACTGACAATCAGCAAGCCATTCAGCGTCGAGAGCGTGATATCCATGGTGGTGACCATGCGGCTGGCGTGCTGGGTTTTGTCGGTTTGCTCCTGAATCGCCTCACGCGCGTAACGCTTCTCCAGATCGTTATGCGAAAACAGTTTGATGGTGGCGATGTTGGTGTAGCCGTCGACAATGGTGCCCATCAATTTCGAGCGCGCTTCCGATGACACCACCGAACGCTGTTTAACGCGCGGCACAAAGAAGCCCAGCGACACGCTGTAAGCCACAATCCAGATCATCAACGGAATCATCAAGCGCCAGTCGGCTTCGGCGAACAGCACCAGCGAGGTCACCGCGTAAATCACCACGTGCCAGATGGCGTCCACCAGCTGTACCGCCGAATCACGCAGCGAGTTACCGGTCTGCATGATGCGCTGGGCAATGCGCCCGGCAAAATCGTTCTGGAAGAAATTCAGGCTTTGACGCAGCACGTAGTTGTGATGCTGCCAGCGGATCATGCTGGTCATGCTCGGGTTAATACTTTGATGTACCAGCATATCGTGCGCAGCAATCACCACCGGCCGCAGAATCAGCGCGACAAAACCCATCCACAGTAATATTTGCCAGTTATCGCTGAACAGCGAAGCGGGCGTCGAGTGATTAACCAGGTCAATGATGCGGCTGAGATAGCTGAACAGCGCCACTTCGATCAGTGCTTGTGCCAGCCCGACAATCAGCAGCGCGACAAAGCTCGGCCACACCTGACGCAGATAGTAGAAGTAGAACGGCCAGACGCTGGCGGGTGGGGAATCGGTTGGCGCATCCTGGAAAATATTGATAAAACGTTCAAAACGGCGATACAACATAGAATCACTCTTCCCGAAATGGTGAGAGTTAACAGCTTAGTGCATGTGAAAAGGGATTACCGACATGGATTTACACATTCGCGGTCGTGAGCCGGGCGATGCAGCCGCCTACCAACGCCTTTACAGCCATCCTGAAGTCTATCGCTGGACCACGCAGTTGCCGTGTCCGAGCATAGCGACCTGGCAGAAAAAATTCGAAAAGATGGATGAGCTGGGATACATCGGCTTTGTTGCGGAGATTGAGGGTGCGATGGTCGGTGAGCTCACGCTGTTTGTCGAACAGCGTCCGCGCACGCGTCACAGCATCAGTTTTGGTATCAGCGTCGATCCGGCGTTTGGCGGGCGCGGCATTGGTGAAAAGCTGATCCGCAACGCGATGGATTACGCCTTCAACTGGCTCGGTATCATGCGCATTGAGCTGGAAGTGTTCCACGATAACCAACGCGCGCTGGGCCTGTATCAAAAGCTGGGCTTCGAGCGCGAAGGCGTGAAGCGCAAAGCCTGCCTGCGCGACGGCGAATATCACGATATCGTGCAGATGGCTAAACTAAAAAACTGATGGGTTTTGCGCAATAAATTGCGCCGCTACGGTTTGTGCACATGTTGTAGCGGTGCGATTCATCGCTCGCGTTTGACCTTTTACTGACTCTTCTCAACGTACTTCTGCATATTCTCTTTGGTCACCAGCTCGAACGGGATCCACACGTGTGAATCCACTTTCTCGCCTTTGATCAGCTTCTGCGCCACATCCACCGACGTTTTGCCCTGGCCGACCGCATCCTGGAAAACCGTGACCTGAATTTTGTCCTGCGACAGCGCTTTCAGGCCGTCTGGCGTAGCATCGATACCGCCAATCAGCACCTTTTTATTGCTTTTGGCCAGCGCCATGGCCGCGCCTATCGCCATCTCATCGTTATTAGCCGCAACGATATCAATCGCTTCATCGTTGCCCAGCCAGCTATTCATCAAATCCATGCCTTCATTGCGCGCGTAATTAGCGGGCTGTTTCTGTACCACTTTCATGCCGGGATATTTCGCCACCACTTGCTCAACGTCTTTGGTGCGTTGCAGCGCACCGGCGTCGGTCAGGTTACCGATCATGATCGCCACATTGCCTTTGTAGTTAGCCATTTTCGCCAGCGCTTCCATCTGCAAGGTGCCGGATTCACGCTCGTCGGAGCCGACAAACACCACGCCGGCCGGCAGCGATTTATCGCCCGGCGTGCGGTTGACGTACACCAGCGGAATTTTTGCCTGCTGCGCCAGCCTGGTGAGCTGCGGCGTGCTGGCGGAATCGACCGGATCGACGATGATGGCATCCACGCCCGCACCGATAAAACTCTGCACCTGATCGGTCTGACGTCCCACATCGCCGCGTGCATCTTCAAACTGGATATCGAGTCCACGCGCTTTGGCTTCTTTATCAATCGACTGACGAATAATGGTGAGGAAGTTTTGATCGAAGTAGGCCATCGACACGCCAATTTTTTCCGCCAGCGCCGATAGTGACGTCGAGAGCAGGCCGAGCAACACAATCGCCTTGAGGATTTTCATCGCAGACTCCAGAGTAAGCTTGTTATTAGAATGAATGTTTCATCGATCTTAAAAATGGCTCAATGAAATCATTTTCAGCCTACGAGCCCGCCACCCGGCTGACAATCGGCAAGGTTGGATTTTGCAGCTAAGCGCACACTTTGCTCTCGGGTGCGTCTTTCCTTCGCGCACTCATAGTTGCACTGCGAATTATTTTCTTAGAGTTGGCGCACATTGCGGTGCAACAGCCTGCTGATTTTTGAGGTTCTGTGCAGCACCGCACCTCACTTTGTGCCAGCGGCTAAATCTGACGCTATTTTGCTCCGTCGATTCCGCCATTCGCACAATGACCGTGGGTGAAACTGCTTCCTATAGTTGCTCAACAGGGAAATAAAGCGGTATTCCGGCACGTTCATTTGAGGAATTCAGCCCATGCAAAAAGCCAATCATCGTCCACAGAACAGCCACGTACGCGTTGGGATCCTTTGCCTGATCCTGTTTCTTTCCGTAGTGGCATATGCCGACCGCTCGATCCTGTCGATCTCAGGATCGGCGATCAAAGATGAGTTTGGACTTTCGGCGATCCAGCTTGGTCTGATCCTCTCGGCATTTAGCTGGGCCTATGTGATCGGCCAGATCCCCGGCGGCCTGTTTCTCGATCGCTTCGGCACCAAAAAAGTGTATGGCGTGACGCTGGCGCTGTGGTCGATCTCCACGTTGCTGATGGGCTTTGTCGGCGAGTTCTCCAGCGGCATGACCATGGCGCTCACGCTGATGTTTGCGCTGCGTTTCGCGCTGGGCCTGATTGAAGCACCGAGTTTTCCCGCCAATGCGCGCGCGGTGATCATGTGGTTCCCCAGCGCTGAACGCGGCCGTGCTTCTTCACTCTTTGCCTCGGCGCAATATTTTGCCGTCGCCATCTTTTCGCCGCTTTCCGGCTGGCTGGTGTCGCGCTTCGGCTGGGAATGGCCGTTCTTTGTGCTGGGCGGCATTGGCGTGCTGGCAGTGTTTGTCTGGATGGGCTTTATGCGCAGCCCGCGCCATCATCCGCAGGTCTCGGAAAATGAATTGCGCTACATTGAGCAGGGCGGTGCGCTGGTTGATATCGATTCGGCACAAACGCTAAAAGCGCGTCCGCCATTGAGCAAAGCGATGTTCAGGAAGCTGCTCAGCAACCGCATGCTGTGGTGCGCCTATATCGGCCAATACTGCATCATCGCGTTGAGCTACTTCTTCATCACCTGGTTCCCGATCTATCTGGTGCAGGCGCGCGGCATGAATATTCTTGATGCCGGTTTTGCCACCATCGCACCAGCGGTATTTGGTTTCCTCGGCGGCATCAGCGGTGGCTATATCTCCGACAAACTGCTGGCAAGCGGCTGGAGTTTATCCTGGGCGCGTAAAACGCCGTATATTGTCGGCATGCTGATGGCGGCATCGCTGGTTCTGGCGGCGGTGATCCCCAGCAACGTCGGCATTATCGCCATGATGTCGTTCGCCTTCTTTGGTAAAGGCGTGGCGGCGGGCGCCGGAACCTGGACGGTTGTCAGCGATACCGCACCGAAAGAAGCGGTTGGCCTGGCGGGCGCGATTTTTAACGGCATCGGCAATATGGCGGGTTTTATCACGCCGCTGCTGTTCGGCATCATCGTCGGCTTGACCGGCAGCTACAGCATCGGGCTGGTGTTTGTCGGCGCGCACTGCGTGGTTGCTGCACTGCTGTTCCTGCTGGTGATGGGACCGATTGAACGCGTTGGTGCGGAGCAGAACCCTGCTGCCTCTTATGAAAATCCGGAGAAAGCGCGCGGTATTAAAGCGGTTTAATCATCGGCTCATAAATTTTTGGAATCCCGATCTGAAATTCGTTATGATGTTAAAAAAGGCACTTGAGCACAGTGCGTTAGTGCAATAAGTTGCCCACCATGTTTACATCAGGTGTGGTAGTAGATGAAGGGTTCAATTCACAGTTTCAGGGACGATTGGCTGCGATTATTTTTTGTTTATGCAACACCGCATAAGCATATCCCGGCCATGATTGAGTCCGCATTGGCGCGCAAGCTCGACATCATCCATGCCGCAACATCGCATCATGATTTGCGTTCACCACCGGGTAATCGCTTTGAGGCTTTAAGACCTCCGCTATTGGGGTATTATTCAATACGGATAAATGAGCAGTATCGACTAATTTTTCAATGGGTTAATGGCACGGCAAGAGATCTCTATCTCGATCCACACACTTATCGTAAACACCGCTAGCAGCAACTTTTGGCCAACTGCTAAACGTTAAAGAGAAGCAATAATGAAACAGGCGATGCGTAAACCGACCAGCGTTGGCGATGTTCTGCAGTACGAGTTCCTCGAGCCGCTTAACCTCAAAGTGAATGACCTGGCAGAGATGTTGAACGTGCACCGCAATACAGTCAGTGCATTGGTGAATAACAACCGTAAACTGACCACCGAAATGGCATATAGGTTGGCAGCTGTTTTCGATACTTCAGTCGATTTTTGGCTGAATCTGCAGCGCCATTTGGATCTATGGGAAGTGGAAAACGATGCCAGAACACAGGAAGAGTTGAGCAGGGTAACGCCGTTAAGTGCCTTTCTGGCGCAGCGTTCAGCGGTTGTAGCCTAAAATCATGGTCGCCATAAATGGCGATCCAACGTCGTAAAATTCGCATTTATACGCACCCCTCGCGCAAACCTCACCGATCGCACAAATCCACTCTGAAGATTTTTTGCTCAGCTGCCGATACCTCCTTACCACCCACTGATATTAAGGAGCGATATCGTGATAAAGCTGATTAATGTTGACGAACTGCGGCAGGGAATGTTTATCCACAAACTGGAGGTTTGGTGGGTCAAAGATAAGCGCATTCGCAACCAAATGCTGATCACTGATAAACGCCAGATCGCGATGATCCGCAATGAGGGGATCCTGCAGTTATGGATCGATCTCGACAAATCGGTACAGGCACCCGTCACGCCTGCGCCGAAAAAAGAGATTCCTCAAACCCCGTTTTTCCAGGAGATGGATCAGGCGCAAAGCATCTTCAATCAGGGAAAACCGCAGGTGCTGGCGATGTTTAACGAGGCGCGCATGGGGCAAGGCCTCGACCTCGATTACACCCTTGATCTGGTTGATCAAATTGCCGGTTCGATCACCCGCGAACCCACGGCGCTGCTGAGCGTGGCGCGGCTGAAAAATCACGACGATTACACCTATCTGCACTCAATGGCGGTGTGCGGTTTGATGATCTCGCTCGGCAAAAAAATGGGCCTCGATGAGCATCAGCTGCGGCGCGTTGGTATGGGCGGTTTGCTGCATGATGTGGGTAAAGCCGCAGTGCCGCTGGAGATTCTCAACAAACCCGGCAAGCTCAGCGATGAAGAGTTCACCGTGATGCGTCAGCATCCGATCGTGGGCGCGCAGATGTTAATGGAAGCCAAGGCCGGTGAAGATCTGCTGGATATCGCGCTGCATCACCATGAAAAGTATGACGGCAACGGTTATCCGCACGGACTGAAAGGCGACGAAATCTCACTGTATGCGCGCATGGCATCGGTGTGCGACGTCTATGATGCCGTCACCTCGAATCGTCCTTATCGCAAAGGCTGGACGCCTGCCGAAGCGATGCACAACATGTTGAGCTGGCGTGGCCACTTCGATAACACGCTGCTGCACGCCTTCGTACGCACCATCGGCATTTATCCGGTGGGATCGCTGGTGCGACTGGCTTCCGGGCGCGTGGCGCTGGTGGTACAGGCTGGCGAAAAATCGCTGCTCAAGCCCAAAGTGCATGTGTTCTGGTCGCTGCACGCGCAGCGCGAAGTGAAACCGGAAGCGCTCGATCTTGGCGACAGCTTCTGCACCGACAGCATCACCGGCGCGGAAGACAGCGGCTTATGGCAGAACATCGATCTGAACCGCATCTGGGCGTTAGAAAGCGCTTAATTCTTCACCATTTTTATACTTTATTTACGCCCGCTTCCCGCCTTTTTACCTCTTCTTTATGCCGCGCCGCGCATGCTTGCAGCACTACCTAAATCCTCTGGAGGTTGCTGTGAGCGTGGGCGTGATAGCCGGCATCGTGCTGGTGTTTGTTCTTCTGGGCTACCTGATTTATGCCCTACTTAATGCGGAGGCATTCTGATGGCGGCGAATGCATTTATGCTAATTGCGGTGTTTCTGCTGGTACTGATGGTGCTGGCACAACCGCTGGGACGTTATCTCGCCCTGTTTGTCGCTGACAAGCCGCTGCTGCCGCGCACCGAAGGCGCGCTGTGGCGACTGGCCGGTGCCGACGGCGATGCCATGCGCTGGCCGCACTATCTGCTGGCGATTCTGCTGTTTAACGCGCTGGGTTTTGCCTTGCTGCTGCTGATGTTGATGACGCAGGCTGCGCTGCCGCTGAACCCGCAGCATCTGCCTAATCTCAGCTGGGATCTGGCGCTCAATACCGCTATCAGCTTCGTCACCAACACCAACTGGCAATCCTACGCCGGGGAAAGCACGCTGAGCTATTTCAGTCAGATGGCGGGCCTCACGGTGCAGAACTTCCTGTCGGCGGCGACCGGTATCGCCGTGGCGTTTGCGCTGATTCGTGGTTTTGCCAACCGTTCGCTGGATACGCTCGGCAACGCATGGCGTGACCTGACGCGCATTACTGTTTACGTGCTGCTGCCGATCAGCCTGGTTATCGCGCTGTTCTTTATCAGCCAGGGTAGCATTCAAACCTTCGAACCTTACCATGCGCTCACCACGCTGGAAGGCGCGCAGCAGACGCTGCCGCTCGGTCCGGTGGCGTCGCAGGAAGCGATCAAAATGCTCGGCACCAACGGCGGCGGTTTCTTCAACGTCAACTCGGCACATCCGTTCGAAAACCCAACGGCGCTGACCAACTTCGTGCAGATGCTGAGCATCTTCCTGATCCCGGCAGCGCTCTGTTTCACCTTTGGTCAGCATCTGGGCGATCGTCGTCAGGGTCACATGCTGCTGTGGGCGATGACCATCATGTTCGTGCTGGCGGTGATCACCGTGATGTGGGCCGAACTGCGCGGTAATCCGCACTTCCTCGCGCTCGGCGCGGACAGCGCCATCAATATGGAAGGCAAGGAGACGCGCTTCGGCATTCTCAACTCCAGCTTATTTGCGGTGATCACCACGGCGGCGTCGTGCGGTGCGGTCAACGCCATGCATGACTCCTTCACTGCGCTCGGCGGCATGGTGCCGATGTGGTTGATGCAGCTGGGTGAAGTGGTGTTCGGCGGCGTCGGTGCTGGCCTGTACGGCATGCTGCTGTTCGTGCTGCTCGGCGTGTTTATCGCCGGGTTGATGATCGGTCGCACCCCAGAATACATGGGCAAAAAAATCGACGTGTGGGAGATGAAGATGACCGCGCTGGCGATTCTGGTGACGCCAACGCTGGTGCTGCTCGGTACCGCGCTGGCGATGATGACCGACGCCGGTCGCGCCGGTATGGCCAATCCTGGTATTCATGGCTTCAGCGAAGTGCTGTACGCGGTTTCCTCGGCATCCAATAACAACGGCAGCGCCTTCGCCGGACTGAGCGCTAACACGCCGTTCTGGAACCTGCTGCTGGGCTTCTGCATGTTGGTGGGCCGCTTCGGCATCATCATTCCGGTGCTGGCGATTGCCGGTTCGCTGGCGGCGAAGAAAATTCAGCCAGTCGGCAACGGCACGCTGCCAACGCACGGCCCGCTGTTTATCGCGCTGCTGATTGGCACCGTCTTGCTGGTGGGCGCATTGACGTTCATCCCCGCGCTGGCATTGGGCCCGGTCGCGGAACATCTGCAATCAATTCAGGGATAACGGAATCATGAGTCGTCAACAACTGGCGCTATTTGATGCGGCGCTAACCCGCGTTGCCATGCTGGATGCGCTGAAAAAACTCGATCCACGCGTGCAGTTCCGCAACCCGGTGATGTTTTTAGTGTGGATCGGCAGCGTGCTGACCTCGGTATTGGCGGTGGGCATGGCCAGCGGCGCGCTCAGCGGTAACGCGGGCTTTACCGCCGGCGTCGCCATCTGGCTGTGGTTCACCGTGCTGTTCGCCAACTTCGCCGAAGCGCTGGCGGAAGGGCGCAGCAAGGCGCAGGCCAACAGCCTGAAAGGCATCAGTAAAACCAGCGATGCGAAAAAACTGGCCGAAGCGCGCTACGGCGCTGCGTGGCACAACGTGGCGGCCGATACGCTGCGCAAAGGCGATGTGGTGCTGGTGGAAGCCGGTGACATCATTCCGTGCGACGGCGAGGTGCTGGAGGGCGGCGCATCGGTGGATGAGAGCGCCATCACCGGTGAATCCGCGCCGGTGATCCGTGAATCGGGCGGGGATTTCTCCTCGGTGACCGGCGGTACGCGCATTCTTTCCGACTGGCTGGTGATTCAGTGCAGCGTCAATCCGGGCGAAACCTTCCTTGACCGCATGATTGCGATGGTGGAAGGCGCGAAACGCCGTAAAACGCCGAACGAAGTGGCGCTGACCATTCTGCTGGTGTCGCTGACAATTGTGTTCCTGCTGGCGACCGCCACGCTGTGGCCGTTCTCAGCGTATGGCGGCACGCCAGTCAGCATCACGGTGCTGGTGGCGCTGCTGGTGTGTTTGATCCCCACCACCATCGGCGGCCTGCTGTCGGCCATCGGTGTGGCGGGCATGAGCCGCATGCTGGGCGCGAACGTTATCGCCACCAGCGGCCGTGCGGTGGAAGCGGCGGGCGACGTCGATGTGCTGATGCTGGATAAAACCGGCACCATCACGCTTGGCAACCGTCAGGCGACGCAGTTTCTGCCCGCGCCGGGTGTCAGCGAACAGCAGCTGGCCGATGCGGCGCAGCTGGCATCGCTGGCCGATGAAACGCCTGAAGGGCGCAGCATCGTGGTGTTGGCGAAGCAGAAATTTAACCTGCGTGAGCGTGACTTGAGCAGCATGGGGGCGAGCTTCATTCCCTTCTCGGCGCAAACGCGCATGAGCGGCGTGAACGTGCAGGATCGTCTGATCCGCAAAGGCGCGGTCGATGCGGTTCGTCGCCACATTGAAGCCAATCATGGCCGCTTCCCGTTAGAAGTGAATGCCGCCGTCGAAGAAGTGGCGCGCGCTGGCGGCACGCCGCTGGTGGTGGCCGAAGGCGCGCAGGTGCTGGGCGTGGTGGCGCTGAAAGATATCGTCAAAGGCGGTATCAAAGAGCGCTTTGCCGAGCTGCGCAAGATGGGCATCAAAACGGTGATGATCACTGGCGATAACCCATTAACCGCGGCGGCGATTGCGGCGGAAGCGGGTGTCGATGACTTCCTGTCTGAAGCGACGCCGGAAGCCAAGCTGGCACTGATTCGTCAGTATCAGGCCGAAGGGCGCTTAGTGGCGATGACCGGCGACGGCACCAATGACGCACCGGCGCTGGCGCAGGCCGACGTGGCGGTGGCGATGAACTCGGGAACTCAGGCGGCGAAGGAGGCCGGCAACATGGTCGATCTCGACTCGAATCCGACCAAGCTGCTGGAAGTGGTGCACATCGGCAAACAGATGCTGATGACGCGCGGCTCGCTCACCACCTTCAGTATCGCCAACGACGTGGCGAAGTATTTCGCCATTATTCCGGCCGCGTTTGCCGCCACCTATCCGCAGCTCAACATGCTCAACGTGATGGGGCTGCATTCGCCGAACTCGGCGATTCTGTCGGCGGTAATTTTTAACGCGCTGGTGATTGTGTTTCTGATCCCGCTGGCGCTGAAAGGCGTGAGTTATCGTCCGCTGAGCGCGGCGGCGCTGCTGCGTCGCAACCTGTGGATTTACGGTGCGGGCGGATTAGTGGTGCCGTTTATAGGTATTAAAGCCATTGACCTGCTGCTAACGCTGCTTGGCCTGGCTTAAGGAGAAGAGAAATGAGTCAGTTACGTCCGGCTATTGTATTGTTACTGGTGCTTACGCTGCTCACCGGCGCGGTCTATCCGCTGCTGACCACCGGTCTGGCGCAGTGGTGGTTCCCATCGCAGGCCAACGGTTCGCTGATTGAGCAGGATGGCGCGGTACGCGGTTCCGAGCAGATTGGGCAAATGTTTAATCAGCCGGGCCACTTTTGGGGCCGACCTTCCGCTACCGGCGATGCGCCTTATAATGCGTTGGCCTCCAGCGGCAGCAATCTGGCAGGCAGCAATCCGGCGCTGGATAAAGCGGTAGCGGAACGCGTCGCCGCGCTGCGTGCGGCGAATCCGCAAGCGCCCAAAGCGGTGCCGGTGGAGTTGGTCACCGCATCGGCGAGCGGATTAGATCCGGATATTTCGCCAGAAGCCGCGTTGTGGCAGGCACCGCGCATCGCCGCCGCGCGCAAGATGGCGCTGAAAGATGTCGAGGCGCTGATTGTGCGCCACACCGAGCGCCCGCTGCTGCCGTTTGTTGGCGAAGAGACGGTAAACGTGCTGCGCCTGAATCTGGCGCTGGATGATTTACAAGGATAAACACCTCGCGCAATGCATTGCGCCGCTACGGTATATGCACGCAATCGTAGCGACGCGATTTATCACGCTGTTTTTACGATGGACGATCGATGAACGACGAAATTGCCCGCCCCGATCCCGATGCGCTGCTGCTGAACCACAGCGACAGCCATCGCGGTAAGCTGAAAATCTACTTTGGCGCCTGTGCGGGCGTGGGCAAAACGTTCGCCATGCTGCAGGAGGCGCAGCGCCTGCGGGCGCAAGGTCTCGACGTGTTAGCCGGCGTGGTAGAGACCCACGATCGTGCAGAGACCGCCGCGCTGCTCAACGGGCTGGCGCTGTTGCCACGGCGTACCACCGGCCGTTCGCGCCATGCCGAATTCGATCTCGATACCGCGCTGGCGCGCCATCCGGCGGTGATCCTGATGGATGAACTGGCGCACACCAACGTGCAGGGTTCGCGTCATCCCAAGCGCTGGCAGGACATTGAAGAGCTGCTCGAAGCGGGCATTGATGTCATCACCACCGTTAACGTCCAGCATCTGGAAAGCCTGAATGATGTGGTCGGCGGCGTCACCGGCATTCAGGTGCGTGAAACCGTGCCCGATCCCTTCTTTGATAGCGCCGACGAAGTGGTGCTGGTGGATCTGCCGCCGGACGATCTGCGTCAGCGGCTGAAAGAGGGCAAAGTCTACGTCGGCGACCGCGCCGAACGCGCCATCGAAAACTTTTTCCGTAAAGGCAATCTGTTCGCGCTGCGTGAGCTGGCGTTGCGTCGTACCGCCGATCGCGTGGATGACCAGATGCGTGCCTGGCGCGATCGGCAAGGCCGCGACAAAGTGTGGCACACGCGTGACGCCATTCTGCTGTGCATCGGCGACGATACCGGCAGCGAAAAGCTGGTGCGCACCGCCGCGCGTTTAGCGGCACGGCTCGGCAGCGAATGGCACGCGGTGTATGTGGAAACGCCGCGCCTCAATCGGCTGCCGGAAGCGCGCCGTCGCGCCATTTTACGCACGCTGCAACTGGCGCAGGAACTTGGCGCTGAAACCGCCACGCTCTCCGATCCCGATGAAGCGCGCGCGGTGCTGCGTTACGCGCGCGAGCACAATCTCGGCAAAATCGTGACCGGCCGTCAGCCACAACGGCGTTGGCGGCGCGACAGCTTTGCCCAGCGCCTCGGCGAACTCGGCCCGGATCTCGATTTATTGGTGGTGGCGCTGGATGAACCGGTGCGCGATGCGCCGCATCCGCTCAGCGGCCAGCGCGCCAGCAACGAAAAATGGCGGCTCTATCTGCGCGGCTGTGTGATGGCGCTGCTGCTGTGTATTGTGGTCACCGGCGTCGGCCGCTGGCTGCTGGTGGCGTTTGATCCCGCCAACAGCGTGATGATTTATCTGCTGGCGGTGGTGCTGGTGGCGCTGCGCTATGGCCGCTGGCCATCGGTGTTCGCCACGGTGATCAACATCATCGCTTTCGACCTGTTCTTTGTCGCGCCTACCGGCACCGTGGCGGTGTCGGATTTGCAGTATCTGGTGACCTTCGCGGTGATGCTGGCGGTGGGCGTGATTGTTGGGAATCTGACAGCGGGCGTGCGCTATCAGGCCAAAGTGGCGCGCTACCGTGAACAGCGCGCGCGGCATCTGTATGAGATGGCGAAAGCGCTCGGCAGCGATTTGACGCCGCAGGATATCGCCACCACCAGCCAGCGCATCATCGATGTCACCCTGCAGGCGCGCAGTTTACTGCTGCTGCCGGATGAGCAGGGCGAGCTGCAAACCGTGGGCGATACCGCGATCGGTACGCCGCCGGATCTGGCTATCGCCAAATGGAGTTACAGCAAAGGCCAACCGGCGGGCGCGGGCACCGATACCTTGCCCGCGGTGCCGTACCAGATTTTGCCGCTGAAAAGTGGTAATCACTGTCTCGGCTTGCTGGTGGTGGAACCGGAAAACCTGCGTCAGCTGATGATCCCCGAACAGCAGCGTTTACTGGAAACCTTCACCGTGTTGATTGCTAACGCGCTGGAACGCATGGCGCTGTCGCACAGTGAAGCGGCGTCGCGGCTGGCCGCCGAGCGCGAGCAGCTGCGTAATGCGCTGCTGTCAGCGCTGTCGCACGATCTGCGTACGCCGCTGACGGTGCTTTTTGGTCAGGCGGAGATGCTGATGCTCGATCTCGCCAGCGAAGAGTCGAAGTATGTCGGCCAGGCCAATCAGATTCGTGAACAGACGCTGAGTACCATTCGGCTGGTGAGTAACATGCTGGATATGGCGCGCATTCAATCCGGCGGACTCAATCTGCGCGAAGAGTGGGTGGCGCTGGATGAGGTGATTGGCGGCGCGCTGAGCAGCATGGGCCCGTCGCTGAAGGGCCATGAATTTATCCTCGATTTACCCGAGATGGTGCTGATCAAAGGCGACAGCGCCATGCTAGAGCGCGTGTTTACCAATCTGATCGAAAACAGCCTGAAATATGCAGGCAACGCAGCGCAGCACGGTATTCGGGCGTGGCGCGATCGCGATCGGCTGGAGATTGCAGTGTGGGACAGCGGTCCCGGCATCGCGCCGGAGAACCTCACGCGTATTTTTGACAAATTTGCGCGCGGTGATAAAGAGTCGGCGGTGCCGGGCGTCGGCTTGGGTTTGGCGATCGGTAAAACCATTATCGAATCCCATCGCGGGCGCATCTGGGCGGAGAATCGGCCGGAAGGCGGCGCGGTGTTCCGTTTGTCATTGCCGCTGCCCGCCGCGCCTGAAATTTCTGAAGAAGGGCTGAAATAACTTCACATAAGTTCGGTTATACTCGCCCACTTGTCTGTTGATTAATGGGAACTTATGGAACGTTTTATCGAAAACCTGATGTATTCATCGCGCTGGCTGCTGGCTCCGGTTTACATGGGACTTTCGTTGGGCCTGCTGGCGCTGACCATCAAATTCTTCCAGGAAATTTTTCACCTGTTGCCGCACGTCTTCAGCATTGCGGAGAACGATTTGATTCTGCTGCTGCTGTCGCTGGTGGATATGACGCTGGTCGGCGGTTTGCTGGTGATGGTGATGCTCTCGGGTTACGAGAACTTTGTCTCCAAGCTGGATATTGATGAGCACAGAGAGAAGCTGAGCTGGCTCGGTAAAATGGACTCTGGCTCGTTGAAAAACAAAGTCGCGGCCTCGATTGTGGCGATTTCGTCGATTCACCTGCTGCGTATCTTTATGGACGCGCGCAACATCGAAAACGACAAGCTGATGTGGTACGTGATTATCCACCTGACGTTTGTGCTGTCGGCCTTTGTGATGGGCTGGCTGGACAATATGTCGAAGGGGGATAAGAAAGCAGTGAAGATGTAGTTTGTGCGCGCTGTCCCTCACCCCAGCCCTCTCCCGCAAGCGGGCGAGGGGGCTGACCGCGCTACCATCGGCACAAGCGGGCGAGGAGGCTGACCATGCTACCATCGGCACAAGCGGGCGAGGAGGCTGACCGCGCTACCATCGGTTCCCTCTCCCGTTGGGAGAGGGTTAGGGTGAGGGAAAACCGCTACCGCGTCGCTGGCTGCGTTCCGGCTAACTTCGGCATCACGTCCCGAATCATGGCGAAAAACTTCTGTAACCGCGCCGGATAGTAGCTGGCCCACGGATAAGTCAGCCACACTGGCAGCGGCGGCGCTTGCCACTCCGGCAACAGCTGAATCAAATCCCCTTTCGCTAAATCCTCCTGCACCACCCACGATGACACCACCGCCGCGCCCATCCCGGCAACGGCGGCTTTGCGCACCGCGTATAAACTGTCGCTGGCGAGGCGCGGGGCAATCGCCAGGTTCACAGGCTGACCATCGTTAATACGCTGCAGGGCGATTTCGTTGCGATAAAAACTGGTCAGCGCCAGCCAGGGCAGGTTGGTGAGCTGCGAGACGTCCTCAACTGGCGGGTGCGCGGCCAGCAGCGACGGTGCCGCCACCACAAAGCGTGGCACTTCCGCCAGTAACACCGCTACGATTGAAGCATCGCTGGGCGCACCGACCTGAATGGCGCAGTCGATGTTTTCGCTGATGAAGTCTGGCGTGCGGTCATTCAGCGTCCACTCCACGTTTAAGCGTGGATAGCGATGCAGATAATCAATCAGCGGTTCAATTAGCTGATCCTGACCAAACGCATGCGGCGCCCGCACGCGCAGCGTGCCAATCGGGTCGTCGCTGGCACCGGTGAGGTCATCCTCCAGCGCGTGCCAGGTCGCGACCAGCTGACGCGCCTGCGCATAACAGCGCTCGCCATCGTCGGTGAGTTTCAGCGCATGCGTGGTGCGCATAATCAGTTTGAGACCAAGCCGCTGCTCAAGCGCCTGCAGCCGTCGGCTGATAGTGGGCTGCGTGGTGCCGAGCTGGGCGGCGGCGGCGGAGAGCGATCCGCTCTCGACGATGCGAATAAAGGTCTGCATCAGTTCGATACGATCAAGGCTGGATGGGTTGTTCATACGCACCACGCATAACAGTTCTGTGTTTGAGCAGTCTACCGCGTATGGCGGCAACGCGCTTTAATAAGCGCACTTTCACGGGGGAATCCACTATGTCAGCTATATCAACGTCAGCCATGCCAGCTGAAAAACTGCCCGCGCCGCTGGTCTTCACGCTCGCGGCCGGTGCCGGACTCAGCGTTGCATCGATTTACTACAGCCAGCCGATGCTGGATATCATCAGCAAACAGTTCAACGTCGGCATCGGCAGCGTCGGCATGGTGCCGATGCTGACGCAAGCCGGTTACGCGCTGGGCATTTTGCTGCTGGCCCCGCTCGGCGACCGCCACGATCGCCGTACCATTATCCTGATTAAAGGTTTGCTGCTGGTTGCCGCGCTGCTGCTGTGTGGCTTCTCGGGCGGATTGAACGCCTTGCTGATCGCCAGCTTCGTCACCGGTTTAACCGCCACCGTGGCGCAGGACATCGTGCCCGCTTCAGCGGCGTTAGCGCCGGAGCGCAGCCGCGGCAAAATCGTCGGCACGGTAATGACGGGATTGCTGGTGGGGATTTTGCTGTCACGCGTGGTAAGCGGCGTGGTGGCGGAGTATTTCGGCTGGCGCACCATGTACATGATTGCGGCGGCGGCGGTGTTGCTGATTAGCGTGGCGCTGTGGCGCGTGCTGCCGCGCTTTACGCCGGGCACGTCGGTGAGCTATCCGCGTTTGCTGCTGTCGCTGGCGCATCTGTGGCAGCACCATCAAACGCTGCGCCGCGCCGCGCTGGCACAAGGTTTGTTGTCGGTGGGCTTTAGCGCCTTCTGGTCAACGCTGGCGTTAATGCTAAGTCAAAACTTCCATCTGGATAGCGCGGTCGCTGGCGCATTCGGCCTCGCCGGAGCCGCGGGCGCTTTAGCCGCACCGTTAGCTGGCAGCGTGGCGGATCGCATCGGTCCGGCGCGTGTTACGCAGTACGGTGCCACGCTGGTGATGGTGTCGTTCGCGCTGATGTTCCTGCTGCCGCTGCTGCCGATGCCGGCTCAGCTTGGTCTGATTATCATCAGCACCATCGGTTTTGATTTGGGGGTGCAGGCCACGCTGGTGGCGCATCAGACGCTGGTTTACAGCCTGGCGCCAGAAGCACGCAGCCGCCTTAACGCCTTGATGTTTACCGTTGTTTTCATCGGCATGGCGACCGGCGCGGCGCTGGGTAGCCTGGCGCTGGCACATTGGGGCTGGACCGGCGTGGTTGCACTCGCAACATTGGCCGCTGCGCTTGCCCTGATGATTCGCCTCGCAAGCCGTCATCTGAAAAACTGATCGCCTAACATGTGCCAGGCTTAAAGGAGAATGTTATTTAAAAACGGAGCGTTATGAATTTCCTGGCCTGGACCGCCGCCACCGGCGGTCTTTTACTTCTTATGTCACTGGCTTCCGGTTGGATACACCGCGGGCCAGTGACCTCATTTGGTCTCTACCTGTTCGCGGGCATTCTGTGTGGCCCGTGGATGCTCAATCTGCTGCAAGTCGACATCATCGGTCACGCCAACCTCGCCGCGCATCTTACTGAAATCGCGATGGCAGCCTCGCTGTTTATCACCGGGCTGAAACTGCGCTTACCGCTCAACGCGCATGCGTGGCGGCTTGGCGTCAGGCTGGCGTTTCCCGCGATGCTGCTCACCGTCGGCGGCATGACGGTGCTGGTGCACTGGATCACCGGCTTTGACTGGGCGATGTCGCTGGCGTTTGGTGCCATTGTCGCGCCGACCGATCCGGTGCTCGCCAGCCTGATTTCAGTGAACGATGCGCGTGACGACGATGCCCTGCGCGTGGCGCTCTCCAGCGAAGCGGGCATGAACGACGGCTCGGCGCTGCCGCTGCTGATGCTGGCGATTTTGCTGTTGCAGCCGGGCGAACTCAGCACCGCTGCGCTCGGTGAATGGTTCGCCAAAGATGCGCTGTGGGCGATTGGCGGCGGGCTGGGAATCGGCTTTGCGCTGGGCTGGCTGATCGGCCAGCTGGCGACGCATTTACGTACCGCCAATCAGGATCTGGCACCCAACGATCTGTTCGCGCTGGCGCTGATTGCGCTCAGCTATGCCGCCGCGCAGTCGGTGGATGCGTCGGGCTTCCTCGCCACCTTTGCGGCTGGCGTCGGTTTACGTCGTGCGGAATTGCGCGTGGTGAAGCACTATCCGCAAGATGAGATGTCTGAAGAGGAGCGTTTCTTACCGGCTGAAGCGCGCGTGAATACCGGTCAGCGGATGGCGCAGGGCAGCAGCGGCATGGTGAAATCGGTGGGTTTGGTGATAGGCGATGCGCTCTCCTTTGGTGATACTATCGAGCGTTTGCTGGCGGCGGGCATGATGGTGGTGCTCGGTATTACGCTGGCGCAGCACTGGAATCTCACCGGCATTGGCCTGGCGCTGCTGCTGTTTGTGGTGGTGCGCCCGCTGGCGGTGTGGATCACCACATGGCGCTGCGATATTCCGCTGATGCGACGCTTGCTAATTGGCTGGTTGGGTATTCGCGGCATCGGCAGTATCAATTATATTGCCTATGCATGGGTGCACGGCATGCGTGGACCGCAGGCGGAGCAGATGGTGGACATGGCGCTGACGTTAGTGGTGTGCAGCATTGTGTTGCACGGCATCACGGTCACGCCATTGTTAAACTGGCGTGCTGCCCGTCAGGCCGCCCGCGCCGAACAGAACGAAAAATGATTTATTGGAAATTATTGGAGCCTATTATGAAAGCGTTATTACTCGCCCTCGTTGGGCTGTCGCTGTCGGCCGGCGCGTTGGCTGCCGACGGTGACAATAATCAGGAAGAGAATGTTTATGCCAGCCAGCTGTGTCATCTGGTGAGCAGTGAAAAGAAGACCAGCGATTTGGATGGCTACACTGAGAAGCTGAAGTCGCAACTCGCGGCCAGCCAGTCTTCATCGGCCATGCAGCAGCCTGAATTCAATGAAGAAATCGCGCAGGAAGTGATTAGCGCATGGCTGGAGTTGGGCGAAGATGAGCGCGGCAAACTGCGTAAAGATCAGCAGCAGTGCGAACAAACGGTAATGACCCAGTTCCAGCAACAGGACTAATACCCGTCATACTTCAAGCTGCAGGTGCGTTGGCTGCGTGTGCTCACCCCAGTCACTTACTTTTGTAAGCTCCTGGGGATTCACACCCTTGCCGCCTTCCTGCAGCTCGAATTATTTAGGGTATTCGAAAAAGCTCGCGCCTTTTTAGGCGCGTTTTTTTATGGCTTTTTTGTACGATTTACGTACATAATCGCCAACGTCGAAATCAGACACGCGTCACATAATGAGATTCAGCTGTTGAAGCTGGCATTTTTTGCATACTGGCACTGGGCAAGATGATTACACGTCGTCACTTTTTGTTGGCTACTGGAGCAACCGTTCTCTCGATGACCACGGGCAAGCTGTTTGCCCGCGATGACGTCATTCCGTTGTGGCCCGACGATCCGCCGGGCGGCGGCGGTCCTTCCGGCTTGCTTAAAGTGAATTCGCACGGCTCCTGGACCAATATCGTTTCACCCGCGATTCAGCGTTTCCGCCCGGAAAATCCCAACGGCGAAGCGGTGATTGTGGCCGCGGGCGGCGGCTATCGTTTTATCGGCATGGGCCGCGAAGCCTGGCCGGTAGCGCGCTGGCTTAATGCCAACGGTTATACCGTGTATGTGCTCAGCTACCGTTTGCCGGGTGAGAAGTGGCAGGCGGGCAATCTGGCACCGCTGCAGGACGCGCAGCGCGCCATTCGTCTGGTGCGTTCGATGGAGCGCAAAGTGCATGTGCTGGGCTTTTCTGCCGGTGGCCATCTACTTGGCATGGCGGCGGCGCGTCCGGATTTCGAATCCTATCCGGCGCAGGATCCGCTTGACCAGATCAGGCCGAAGGTGGATAGCGTTGGCCTGATTTATCCGGTGATCACCCTTGAAGCGCCATATCAGCACACCAACACGCATCTGATGATGGTGGGGAAAAACGCCACGCCAAGCCAGGAAGCCAACTGGTCAGTGCAAAATTACGTCACACGTCACTATCCCCCGACGTTCCTCGCGCAGGCCGAGGACGATCGCACCTCCAATCCTCATAATACTGAACTGATGCGCGATACCTGCCGCCGCATGCGCGTGCCGGTTGAGCTGATTGAGCTCAGCAGCGGCGGTCACGGTTTTGGTCTCGGCAAAGCGGGCACGCCTGCCGCATTGTGGGATCAGGCGTATGTGCGTTGGTTGGATAATCAGAGCTGATTACGTCAAATTGAAATGCGCATCCGGCTGCAGTGGTTCCGGTAGCGGCATATCGCCATTCATCGCTTTCAAATTGCGTTCGATAGTGACGCACAGCGCATCGAGCGGCAGATGATTCGGTGCGGTGCCAAACGGATGTTCCAGCTCCTCCGCCAGCGCTTCCAGCGATAAAAAGGTGTAGGAGATAAACATCGACACCAGCGGCGTCATCAGGTGCAAATCCGCCACCAGCGCAAACGGCAGCAGCGTGCAGAACAGATAAACGGTGCGATGCAGAATCAGGCTGTAGGCGAACGGAATCGGTGTGCTGGCAATGCGATCGCAACCGCCCAGAATCGCCGACAGCTGATTCAGATTCTCATCAATGCTCTGCCAGACAATATCCGACACCAACCCTTCATCGCGGCGTAGCGCCAGCCATTCACTCAAACACACTAAAATCTGCGACGTCGTCATCGGATGATGCAACACCGCGCTGTGCCAGTTAGCCGGCAGCAAACGCTGTAAATCGGCCTGCACATCGGTTTTACGCAGGCGATGTTTCAGGCACCAGCAGAACGCCAGCAGCAAGCCGGTAAATTCCCGCACCTGTTCTTCGCTCACGCCACGCATGCTTTTGATCTGCCGCAGCAGCGAGCGCTGGGTGATATGCAGGCTTCCCCACAAGGTGCGGGCTTCAAGAAAGCGCGCATAGCTGGCGTTATTGCGAAAGCCGAGGAAGATGGCGATCGACACCCCAACCAGGCTAAAAGGCGCGGTGGTGAGGTGAATGCCGAAAGTGGAGTACCACGGATAGCCAAAGATGGCGATCAGCGACATCAGCAGGTTAAGCGACAGGCGGAACACGATGTTGCTGAGCACCGAACCATGCCAGTCAAACAGCCGGAGAAACCAGTGTTGGTGAGGACGTACAATCATTTTGCGATGGTGTATTTTTTAGGTTTTGTGGCGACAGGTTACGCCGCCGGGCATCAAAGGATCAACGCCATTGCCAAAGGTTTTAAGACAAAAGCCGTGCTGCTCGCCTCACGCATGACGTGGCAGGCCGACTTTCAGCGCATCGATAAACAGCCGTAGCGCCATGGATTGATGCCGGTTGGGCGGGAACCACAGCGCAATCCCCGCCGATTGCACCCGCCAATCGGCCAGCAGCTCCACCAACTGGCCGCTGCGCATCTCCTTCTCGACATACAGCGACGGCACATAAGCAATGCCTAAACCGGCGAGAGCGGCCTGCGCCATCAGCGCGTTGCTGTCCAAAGTCAGCGTGCCTGGCACGTCAATCTCCTGCTTTTCTTCCGCCTGCGCATATTCCCACTGATAACGTTTTCCGCTCGGTAAGCGCTGGCGAATGCACTGTTGCTGTAGCAGATCGCGCGGATGATTAACCGCCGCGTTTCTCGCCAGATAAGCGGGCGCGGCGACGGTGACAAACGTCAGCGGGCCGCTAAGCGGAATGGCCACCATATCCTGTGGCACATCCTCAATCAGCCGAATGCCGGCATCAAAACCGGCGGCGGTGATATCCACCAACGCACCTTGCGCGGCGAAATCGAGCTGGATATCGGGATAGCGCGCGCTAAAGTCCGCCACCACGTGCTCCAGCAGCAAAGCGATCGCGGCATCGCTGGCGCTGATGCGCAGCGTGCCGTAATGCTGATGGCGGCTGGCGGAGATGTCGTGCAGCACATCATCCATCTGGTTCAGCAGCGGCGAGAGTCGATCCAGCAGTTGCTGTCCGGCATCGGTGAGCGACACGCTACGTGTGGTGCGTTGAAACAGCTGTACGCCCAGATTGTGCTCCAGCGTTTTCACCAGATGGCTGAGTGACGAGCGCTTGAGGCCGAGCATTTCAGCGGCACGACGAAAGCTGCGCTGCTCGCCCAGCGTTTTGATGGCCTGCAGTTCGTGCCAGGAAGGACGTCTCATTGGTGGCTTTTCCTCACTGGGTCATGCGCGATTGGGTAGATTATCTCCACCAGTAAAGCGATCTACCATCAAGTTTTCAATATGAGGAGCACAAGATGAAAACCTGGTTGATTACCGGCGCCAGCAGCGGACTGGGCCGATTGATGAGTGAACGTTTACTGGCACGCGGCGATCGCGTAGTAGCGACGGTGCGGCGTGAACAGGCGATGGCCGATCTGCAGCAAACCTATGGCGAACGGCTGCAGGTTATTACGCTCGATCTGGCGCACACCGCCAGCATTGCGCCCACCATTGAACGCGCCTTTGCCGCCGTCGATCGCATTGATGTGGTGGTGAGCAATGCCGCTTACGGCCTGTTCGGCGCAGCTGAAGAGTTGAGCGATGCGCAGATTGATCGGCAGATCGCCACCAATCTTACCGGCTCAATCCAGCTGATTCGCGCGGTGATCCCGTTTCTGCGCCAGCAAGGCGGCGGGCGCATCGCACAGGTTTCCTCGGAAGGCGGCCAGGTCGCTTATCCCAATTTCAGCCTGTATCACGCCACGAAATGGGGGATTGAAGGATTTGTCGAGGCGGTACGCCAGGAAGTCGCCAGTTTCGGTATCGATTTCCTGCTGGTCGAGCCGGGCCCCACCGCAACCCATTTTGGCGCGGGGCTGGACGTGGCAGATGCGCTAGAAGTTTATCGTGAAAACGCTGCTGGCCAACTGCGGCAGGCAATTCTTTCAGGCGATTTCACCATTGCTGGCGATGCCGGGAAATGCGTCACGGCGATGATCGCCACGCTGGATCAGGCCAGCATGCCGCTGCGTTTAGCGCTTGGCAGTACGGCGTATCAGAACATCGAAGCGGCGCTGGAAGGGCGGTTGGCGGAGCTGCGCGGGCAACGCGATGTGGCATTCGGCGCGGATGTGTAATCGTATAATTTAAAAATCACGCGAGTGCCATGCAGAACGCGTGGCACAAAAAAGCCGGGAAGACCGGCTTTTTGTTTAATCATCGGTAAGTTGTTCTGGCATGCACTCGTAAAGCTCAGCGAGCTTGGCGAGATTAAAATCACGCGGTTTTTCGCTTTTTTCCATCGCAGAGACAGACGCTTGCGTGATGCCAAGCGCTTCAGCAACCTGCTTTTGGGTCAGTTTACGATAGATGCGCCAAGCGGCGTGAAGAGTGACACCCTTATTAATGGCGATGTCTACGACGTCACCTGGAATCAAGGCGTCATCATTAATACCGGATTCGTAAGGGATTGATTCCCATAGTTCAGTGAAATCAGCATGTTGAGTCATTTTTTCGAACAGCTCGATGGGAACAATTGCCGCTTTGCGGTTGCCAGCACTGTCAGTGATGAATTCGATCATAGGATGTATGTTCCAGTATTCAGCGTTATCAGTTTTTTGAAAACGAGTTGAGAATCTGTGAATTAAGGCAGTAAATCTCCACCTTGATTATTTGTATGTTCCGCTGGTACGTCTCATTACCTGCTGAATAGCGATGATTTTCGGTTCCTCGCCTTTGTTGTAGTCGAACAAAACACGATAATTTCCCCATCTAAGCCGATAGTCAGCCTGACCATTTTTCAAAGACTTAACATCCAGATTGGGCGGAACAAGCGGAAACTTTTTTAACTCATTCACTTGCTCATTCAGCTTCTTCCTTTCGTTAGCGTCTGCAATGGCTCGCATCTGCTTCAGAGCAGCTTTGCGCCAATGTAGCTCTGGCATTCCCTTACCTCACTTGTTACAAACACTCCTCACTGGATTTAGATATTATAGATATTCTTTTCTATATCTGCAATGTATATAGATTTTTATTGTGTTTTAGTTCTATATAATCACAAAGCAGAGGGTTTGGCGGCTATCCATCATCAACGCTTTTGAGCCATCTTCAGAATAGAATGGCGTGCACCGTCGCACGCAGCGCAATACCGAGCAGAATGCCAGGCACGGCAAAGCGGAACAGGCGCGGGAATCGGCTCGACAGGCCAAGGTAAATCCCGATGCCGGGCAGGTCAAAGGTCTGAATCAGTAGTCCCGCCGAGGCGTTGATGTTGTGCGCGCTGTATAATCCTTTCTCCACCAATCCCGCCACCACGCCGTAATAGGCGGTGCCGCCCGCCAGACATTTGGTCAGCGCCGGCAGAATATAGACTTCGGAAATATTCAGCTTATCCAGCAGCGGCGACACCAGACGCGTCAGCATTTCAATCCCGCCCGCTTCTTTCAACATGCCAACCACCGATAATGAAATAATCAGCATCGGCAGCGAACCCAGCGCCAGACGAATCGCATCGGATCCGGCGCTATTAATGATGCCAATCAGCCCCATTTTATTTTCACTGTTGGTAACGGCCTCATCTTCATTTAATAGCGCCGCATCGGAAAGTTTGCGGCCAAACAGGTGATAGGTTGCCGCCGCCGCTAATACACCGCCGCAGATCGAAATAATTAGCGCTGTGCTCCAGTGTAATCCCGCCGGAATCAGGGGATAAAAGGTGCTGGCCTGGCCCATCGCAAACAGCATCGCCAGCGTGGCCGCCATATGACGATCGGACGTACCGCGCTTTTCCATGATGGCCAGCGCCGCCAGCGGGGCCGCGAAGCTGACGAAATTAAGTTGAATCATGGCAAAAAATGCCAGACCGGTAATACCGAAAGGTTTTAATAACGGTGTGGCATGACGTACAACAAAATCCAATACGCCTTTGACCTCCAGATATTTCATGATGAATAACATCACCACCATAATCGGAATCAATGTGTAGAGCGCCACGTCTACCGAGGCTTTGCCTGCGGACATAATGATATCAATAATATTCATGCCCGATTCCGACCTTTGCTCACACCGTTCTCCCCGTAAAAATAAATAAGCTGGCAATGCCATGAAGTTTGCGGTGCGCATTAATGCTCACCCTGCAGCAAAGAAATAAATCTTATCCTGTGCGTGGATTATTGAGTAGTGAAGAAAAAGGTATATAAATTGCAGCCATAAAAAAACCAGCCATATTAAACGGCTGGTTTTTCAATTCCGGCGGGAAATATTAACGCATCGTCACAAACTCTTCCGCCGCTGTTGGGTGAATCGCTACGGTGTTATCGAAGTCTTGCTTGGTTGCGCCCATTTTCAGCGCCACCGCGAAGCCTTGCAGCATCTCATCCATACCGTTACCGATACCGTGAATGCCGACAATCTTCTCTTCCGGGCCAACGCACACCAGCTTCATACGGCACGGCTGGCGATGCTGGGTAACGGCGGTATACATCGCGGTGAAAGAAGATTTATACACTTTCACCTGATCGTCGCCGTACTGTTCGCGCGCCTGCGGTTCGGTCAGGCCCACGGTGCCAATCGGCGGATGGCTGAACACCACGGTCGGCACGTTGCTGTAATCCAGATGCTCGTCCGGTTTGTTGTTGAACAGGCGCTCGGAAAGACGACGACCTGCCGCCACGGCCACCGGCGTCAGTTCCACCGCGCCGGTGTTGTCGCCCACCGCGTAGATGCCTTTCACGTTGGTGTTCTGGAACTTATCGACGTTGATGTAACCTTTGTCGTTCAGCGCCACGCCAGTTGCTGCCAGGTTGAGGTTGTCGGTCGCCGGCTCACGGCCAATCGCCCACACCAGGCAATCCACGGTTTGCTCGTGGCCACTTTCCAGCTGCAGCGTCAGGCTGCCGTCGGCGTTTTTAATCACGGCTTTTGGAATCGATTCGGTGTGCAGCGTTGGGCCTTCGGCCTGCATCACTTCTACCAGCGTATCGACGATCAGCGGATCGAAGCTGCGCAGAGGCGCATGCTTACGCACGAAGAGATGGGTTTCCGCACCCAGCGCATTGACCACGCCCGCCAGCTCCACCGCGATGTAACCCGCGCCCACGACCGCCACGCGTTTTGGCAGCGCATCGAGTTCGAAGAAACCGTCAGAATCGATACCGTATTCCGCGCCCGGCATGTTTGGATGGCTTGGACGCCCGCCGGTGGCGATCAGAATATGATCGGCTGTGAGTGTTTCACCGTTCACTTCCACGGTGTTGGCATCGATAAAGCGCGCGAAACCTTTGATCACCTCAACCTTGTTTTTACCCAGCACGTTGTCGTACGAGCTGTGAATGCGGTCGATGTAGGCGCTGCGGTTTTTCACCAGAATTGACCAGTCAAACCGGTTTACCGTGGTATCAAAGCCATAATCTGGCCCATAAAGATGAATAGCTTCAGCGATTTGCGCCGCATGCCACATAACCTTTTTCGGTACGCAGCCGACGTTGACACAGGTGCCGCCCAGCTCTTTGGCTTCAATCAGCGCGCACTTCTGGCCGTGCATCGCGGCACGGTTAATCGAGGCGATACCGCCGCTGCCGCCGCCGATGGCGAGGTAGTCAAAATGTCTGGTCATCCGTTATGTCCGTCTGTTGGAAGAAAATTGGCATAGAGTTTAACGCTATGACGATTATTGACGCAAAGATTGCACCTATGATTGTAATAGCATTGATTTTTATGTCCGATTACAGGGAAGCATAGCATGCAACTGACATTCCTCGGCACCGGCGGCGGTGCGCCCAGCCTGCAACGTAACGTCACGGCGATAGCGCTGACGCTGTCGAAACGCGGCGACACCTGGCTGTTTGACTGCGGCGAGGCGACGCAGCATCAATACATGCGCTCTGCGCTGAAGCCGGGCAAGCTGGAGAAAATCTTTATCACCCATCTGCACGGCGACCACATCTTTGGGCTGCCGGGCTTGCTCACCAGCCGCTCCATGGCCGGCATCTCCGAACCGATGACCATTTACGGGCCGAAAGGTATTCGCCAGTTTATTGAGACGGCGCTCAGTTTGAGTGGCTCGTACACCTCTTATCCGCTGGAGATTATCGAGATCGAAGCCGGTTTAGTGCTGGATGACGGCGAAGTGCGCGTGACGGCCTGGCCGATGAATCATGTGATTGAGTGTTATGGCTATCGCATCGAGCAGCACGATAAACCAGGCTTCCTTGATGCGCCGCGCCTGAAAGCCGAAGGTGTACCGCGCGGGCCGTGGTATCAGGATTTGAAAGCGGGTAAGCGTATCCAGCTGGAAGATGGTCGCGAGATCAACGGTGCGGATTATCTTGGCCCGGCAACCAAAGGCAAAGTGCTGGCGATATTTGGCGATACCGCGCCCACCGACGTGGCGCTCCAGCTGGCGGCGAATGCCGATGTGATGGTGCATGAAACCACGCTGGAGGCGGCGCTGCAGGAGAAAGCCAATGGACGCGGCCACTCAACCACCATTCAGGCTGCGGAAGTGGCGAAACAGTCGGGGGCGAAGCGCATGATCGCCACGCATTTCAGCTCGCGCTATTTGTCTAAGGATCGGGAAAAACTGCTGGCGGAGTGCCAGTCGGTGTTTGCGGCGACCGAGCTGGCACATGATTTCGCGGTGTTCGAGGTTTAGTGCTGTAGCGCCGGATAGGTGAAGAACAGCAGATGCGTCATGTTGAACAGGAAATGGATGCCGGTGGCGACCCACAGGCGTCCGCTCCACTGCCACGCCAGGCCGTAAATCAATCCGGCGAGCGTGGCGAAGATCATCAGCAGCGGCCCGCCGGGGAAGTGCGCCAGACCAAACAGCAGCGACGTCAGCAACAGGGCCGCCACGGCACCAATGTGCTGGCGCAGACGCTGTTGCAGATAGCCACGAAAGAACGCTTCTTCTGCCAGTGATACGAAGAACAGGTTCGCCAGCATAAAACTGCCCAACCATTCCGGCCAGTGGGGTTCAACGGCCAGGCCACCCAACTGCACCGCGACATACAGCAGCAGCGGAATCGCCGCCAGCAGCGCCAGCCACAAAATTTTAAGTCGCGGCGGCGCAGATTGGGTGCGGAACAGCTGCGGCAAGCAGATGAGCAGCACAAACGGAATCAGCGCTTTATCGAAGTTGTACGAGAAACTAAAGGGCAGGCTGAGCGGCCCGGCCTGCACATCTTCCACCTGGCGCGGATTTTTGAAGCCCGGGAAAAAGTGTACAAACAGGCCGATGGCAATGGCAACCAGCGCGACTTCACTCACCCACTGAATCCAGCGCGCGTTATTTTCCACGCGAATCCAGGCGATGACGGCAATCGCGCCGAGCAGCAGCATCGCTGGCCAATCCAGCACATCCTGGAACAGCCCAAGAATGGTGGCGAGCGTGAGCAGCAGTACCGAAAAACGTTTGGCGGGCGACAGCATAGCAAGCGCGCCAGCCAGAATGATCCACATGATAATAGTCCTAATAGGCTGGCGACGCGGTAAGGCGAACTTACTCTGGCACGATCTGCGTGACGCTGAAGTGACCGGTTCCGGCGGGCACCAGCTTCTGATGCAGCCACGGCAGCAGCTCTTCCATCTGCGCTTTCAGCTTCCACGGCGGATTAATCACGATCATGCCGGAAGCCGTCATGCCGCGCTGATCGCTGTCTGGACGCACCGCCAGTTCAATCTGCAGAATGTTGCGGATATTAGTGGCCTGCAAATCTTTAATCATGTGTTTTATCTGCTGACGCATCACCACTGGATACCACAGCGCAAACACGCCGGTGGCGAAACGCTTGTGACCTTCCTGAATGCCTTTCACCACATCCTGATAATCGCTTTTCAACTCATATGGCGGATCGATCAGAATCAGGCCGCGACGGCTCAGCGGCGGCAGCTTGGCTTTCAGCTGTTGGTAGCCATCACCACGCGCCACGCGCGCACGTGAATCTTTGCTGAATTCGGTGCGCAGCAGCGGGTAATCGCTGGAGTGCAGCTCTGTCAGCTCCATTTTGTCCTCTTCACGCAGCAGGAAGCGGGCAATCAACGGCGAACCAGGATAGTACTTTAAGGTGCCGTGCGGATTGAGATTACGCACCGCCGAGAGATACGGCTTGAGCAACTCCGGCACATCCGGCTGCTGCCAGATGCGGCCAATGCCTTCCAGATATTCACCGGTACGCTCGGCGTGCTCTCCGCTCAGCAGGTAACGTCCGGCACCGGCGTGGGTATCCAGATAGAGGAAAGGTTTTTCCTTCTCCATCAGAGCGGTGAGGATCAGGCTTTCAACGGTGTGTTTCAGCACGTCGGCATGGTTGCCGGCATGAAAACTGTGGCGATAACTCAGCATAAAAAAAGGGGGTCCGCGGTTGCATCAAAGGGAGTGAAAACATCGTGTGTGGCGCGATTATAGCCGCGCTGCATAAAAATTGCTGACGTTTTGGCTGCCGCTTAAGTTTTGCGCCAATGCGCCGCTATAGCCCGGTGCGATCAGACTTCTTGCCGGTAAATTTGCTACGGAATGACGTGATACTCGAAATTTCATCACGGATTAAGTAAGTTAGTTTCCGATAACGAAGCGGTCATGAGCGAAATGCCAGGTGGTTCTGGCAGGAAACTTTCCGGTGAAGACCGTATAATTTTTTGCTTAAAGCATCTCAAACAACTCCTGGTGACAATAATGAAAAAAATGACTGGTGTCGCGGTGGCAAGCCTGTTGGTACTGACTGGCTGCGCGAAACAACAACCCGTTCATAGTTTAGTAACGCCGCCGACTGCGGACGAACAATCCGCCGCGCAAACCTCGCCAGAGCAGCAAGGTACGCCATTTGTGGCTTCAGCGCCGGCGCAACCCGCGACGGCTTCACTCGGTGACGACCGTTCCAGCAACATTCAGCAGTGCCGTAAAGAGCTCGACGCGATGCGTCTGTATAGCCAGGCGTCATATGACAGCTATCAGGCCGAATTCCAGAAAATCGGTGCCCAGACCAATAAATATCTGCAAATTAAAGATTCGATTGGCGCGGATATTAACGACTTAGTGATGCCGCGTTATCAATTCCAGATTCGTGAATTGTGCTTCCGTATTAAGACACGTCTGTCACAGCTGATTATTCGTCAGGCCGGTTAAACCATAACGATTTAACTGCATTCGCTAAGTAGCAGCGCGAAATTTCGTGCTGAGGATGGGCTTCATCTCTATTTTATTAATAGAGATGAAGCCTTTTGTGTTCTTAAGGCTGTTACAGGAGATTGTGATGACACAGCGTCATCTGCCGTTTGTCTTTATTATCATCGCATTGTTCTTCCCTGCTCTGGCCTGCGCGGCCGCTGAAGATGATGTATTGCAAGCGTTTGGCGATGCAGCCCGCACGTTGCCTCCTGTTCCAGTGCAAAAGCCAAAACCTCAGCTAAAACCGGTAGCGCCAAAATTAGCTGAGAAACCTGCCGTAAAATCGAAAACGCCGGAGCAGCTTCACCAGCTCCGTGCGCAAATAAGCGAGCTGGAAAAACAGAAAGCCGCACTGCAACTAAAGAATGAACAGCATGAAAAAGCGCTGAAAGAACAGCAGGCGAACAGCGATAACAAACGGGCGGCGCTGGATGAAGAAAAACAGCAGCAAACACTAAATATCATCCGGCTAACTCAAGAGCTCAAAGCCGCACAGCAGCAAACGACGGATGCAACCGCGCTACGTAAGCAACTTACCGCAGCGCAGGCTGCTGCTAAGCGCGATCAGGATGCGCTAAAAACTCAGCGGGCCGAAAGTGAAAAAATGTCGCAGGCACTACAAAAACAACAATCTGAGAGTGAGAAAAAGCTCGCGTCACTGAATGAAGTAAAAGTGATGCAGCAGCAAAACATAGTGAAACTCACCGCTGAACTGGAGGCTGCGAAAAAGCAGCCAGCAGCAGTGGTTGCAGCCGCAGAACCCAAAACCGATGCTGAGCGCGATGGCTATATGCTGGGGCAATCGATCGCCAGCAATGCGGTCGTTCAACTACAGATGGTAAAAGATACCGGTCTCACCATCAGCATTGATCAGTTGATCGCGGGATTCAGCACGCAGTTACAAACTGGCACTTCGCTAATGAACAGTGAAGAGATGTCACGGCGATATGCTGCGATGCAGGAGACGATCAATAAAAAGATGGGATCGCTGATTGAGAAGGGCTATGACCAGCTCAACAAACATTTAGAACAGCGCAAAGCGTTAGTGACGCAAAATGGTGTGCGTTGGTTTGCCGTAAAAACAGTCAAAGCTAAGCTTATTCCTGACCAGCAAGTGGAAGTCAGCGTGAAAGTCAGTACCTTAGGCGGCAAAGTGATTAACGATTTTGCTGATGACAAAGTGCCGTTTGATAACAATCTGCCTCCCTTGTTGTATGAAGGGATGTCGTTAACGGGAGCCGGCGGCGCAGTAGAAGGCTGGGCACTGGCAAAAGATATTATCGAACGCGAACCGCTGCCGCCGTGGGTAGCGCCCTACGATGTGATTCACTATCAACTCGCGATTAAATAACCTCCAGCCCGCCTTCTGGCGGGCTTTTCTTCATGGGTACAGGCTCAGTGGCATTGATTTTCCTGTCATCAAGCCGCATGTTAGTAAAATGCGTCGCGCGAGCATTCGCGCCACTACTTCATCATGAAAGGACTGCGCTTATGACCAATCCGTTACTCACGCCTTTTTCGCTGCCCCCGTTTTCTGCTATCAAACCTGAACATGTGGTTCCTGCGGTTACCGAAGCGCTGAACGACTGTCGCGCAGCGGTGGAGCGCGTTGTGGCGCAAGGCGCGCCTTACACCTGGGAAAATCTGGTGCAGCCGCTGGCTGAAGTTGACGATCGCTTAGGTCGCCTGTTCTCGCCGGTCAGCCATCTGAACTCGGTGAAAAACAGCCCGGAACTGCGCGAAGCTTACGAGCAAACGCTGCCGCTACTGTCCGAATACAGCACCTGGGTCGGCCAGAATGAAGGTTTGTATCAGGCCTATCGCAACCTGAAAGAGGGCGATAGCTACGCGGCGCTGGATACCGCGCAGAAGAAAGCGGTGGATAACAGCCTGCGTGATTTCGAGCTGTCCGGTATTGGCCTCGATAAAGAGAAGCAAAAGCGCTACGGCGAAATCGCGGCACGTCTTTCTGAACTGGGTTCGACCTACAGCAACAACGTGCTCGACGCCACCATGGGCTGGAGCAAGCTGGTGACCGATGAAGCGGAGCTGGCGGGTATGCCGGAAAGCGCGCTGGCCGCCGCCAAAGCGCAGGCCGAAGCCAAAGAGCAACAAGGCTGGCTGCTGACGCTGGATATCCCAAGTTATTTGCCGGTCATGACTTACTGCGACAACGCTGCGCTGCGTGAAGAGCTGTACCGCGCGTATTCAACGCGTGCTTCCGAACAGGGCCCGAATGCCGGCAAATGGGACAACGGTCCGGTGATGGCGGAAGAGCTGGCGCTGCGTCATGAACTGGCTCAGCTGCTGGGCTTCGACTCTTACGCCGACAAATCGCTGGCAACCAAAATGGCGGAAAATCCGGCGCAGGTCATCGACTTCCTGACCGATCTGGCGAAACGCGCCCGTCCGCAGGGTGAAAAAGAGCTGGCTCAGCTGCGCGCATTCGCGAAGAAAGAGTACGGCGTCGACGAGATGAATCCGTGGGATCTGACGTATTACGGCGAGAAACAGAAACAGCATCTCTACACCATCAGCGACGAGCAGCTGCGTCCGTACTTCCCGGAAGCGCGCGCGGTAAGTGGTCTGTTCGAGGTGGTTAAACGCATTTACGGCATCACCGCTAAAGAGCGTAAAGACGTCGATGTTTACCATCCAGACGTGCGCTTCTTCGACCTGTTCGACGAAAGCGGTGAACTGCGCGGCAGCTTCTACCTCGATCTCTACGCACGTGAACACAAGCGTGGCGGTGCGTGGATGGACGATTGCGTCGGCCAGATGCGTAAAGCCGACGGCAGTCTGCAGAAGCCGGTGGCCTATCTCACCTGCAACTTTAACCGTCCGCTGCAGGGCAAACCGGCGCTGTTCACGCACGATGAAGTGATCACGCTGTTCCATGAATTCGGTCACGGTCTGCATCACATGCTGACGCGCATCGAAACGCCGGGCGTGTCTGGCATCAGCGGTGTGCCGTGGGATGCCGTCGAGCTGCCAAGCCAGTTTATGGAAAACTGGTGCTGGGAGCCGGAAGCGCTGGCGTTTATCTCCGGCCACTACGAAACCGGTGAACCGCTGCCGAAGGAACTGCTGGATAAAATGCTGGCGGCGAAAAATTATCAGGCGGCGCTATTTATTCTGCGTCAGCTGGAGTTCGGCCTGTTCGATTTCCGTCTGCATACCGAGTTCGATCCCGCCCAAGGTGCGCGCATCCTCGAAACCCTGCGTGAAGTGAAGAAGCAGGTTGCCGTGGTGCCAAGCCCGGAATGGGGCCGTTTCCCGCACGCCTTCAGCCACGTCTTTGCTGGCGGATATGCGGCTGGTTACTACAGCTATCTGTGGGCCGACGTGTTGGCTGCCGATGCCTATTCGCGCTTCGAAGAAGAGGGCATTTTCAACCGTCAGACTGGTCAGTCGTTCCTCGACAACATCCTGACGCGTGGCGGTTCCGAAGAGCCCATGGAGCTGTTCAAACGCTTCCGTGGTCGTGAACCGCAGCTCGATGCGATGCTGGAACACTACGGAATTCAGGGATAAGCCGGCTTGTGAAAATTGGTTTAATCGATGAAACGGGCGCCGGAGACGGCGCCTTATTACATTTAGCCGAGCGCTGGGGTTTGCAGCAGGACGAACAGGCGACGATGGCGCTGGTGTTAACCGCTGAGCATCTTGAGTTGCGTAAACTGGATGAGCCGAAACTCGGCGGCATCTTCGTGGATTTCGTCTCGGGCGCGATGGCGCATCGGCGTAAGTTTGGCGGCGGTCGCGGCGAAGCGGTGGCAAAAGCGGTCGGCATCAAAAGCGGTTATCTGCCAGACGTGGTTGATGCAACGGCCGGTTTGGGGCGCGATGCGTTTGTGCTGGCGGCGCTGGGCTGTCGCGTGCGCATGCTGGAGCGCCATCCGGTGGTGGCGGCCTTGCTGGACGATGGCTTGCGTCGCGGTTATCAGGATGCGGAGATTGGCGGCTGGCTGCGCGATCGGCTGACGTTGCTGCACGCTGCTAGCCAGCAAGCGCTGAGCGATATCACGCCTGCGCCGGATGTGGTCTATCTCGATCCGATGTATCCGCATCGCCAGAAAAGCGCGATGGTGAAGAAAGAGATGCGGGTGTTTCAGTCGCTGGTCGGTGCGGATGATGATGCTGATGCGTTGCTGGAACCGGCGCGCCGTCTGGCGAAGAAGCGCATTGTGGTGAAGCGTCCGGATTACGCGCCGCCGTTAGCGGGCGTGGTGACGCAGGATGCGGTGGTGACCAAAAGCCATCGTTTTGATATTTATCCGCCGCTGGGGTAATAACGCAAACAATGCGCAATAAATTGCGCCGCTACAAAAAATCAGGCCGGTAACCCGGCCTGATTTTTATTCTTCGTCCTCGTCGCGCAGCGGCACAATCAACATGTCGATATGCACGGTGTTAATCAACTGGCGAGCCGATGACATCAGCTTGCTCCAGAAGTCCTGATGGTGACCGCACACCACCAAATCCACATCATATTTCTTAATCGCATCAACCAGTACCTGGCCAAGATCACCGCTGCCGCTCAGGGTTTCACTGATCGGATAACCGGCGTTAATCGACAGCTCTTTCAGCGCGGTGTGCGTCTCTTCAGAAATACGCTTCTGCATGTCGCCCAGATTGACATCAATCAGCCCGGTGTAGAGGTCTGAATAGTTCACATCAACGTGGATCAGCGAGATTTTTGCATCATAAGGACGGGCCAGCGAAACGGCTTTATCAACCAGCAACTGGCTTTCCGGGGAAAGGTCTACTGCAATCAGGATGTGTTTATAAGCCATGATAAAACTCCTTTCTCAAGATTCGGGGCAATCTTCCTGCTTTCACGGTCGGCGATTCCTTTGCGCGAGACGGCGATGAAGCGCCACCAACCAACTATTTCAGCCTTGCAGGCGGTTTTTGTTATGTCCTGAGTATAGCCAGAGTTGTTAACAAATGCTGCAAGCGCAAGTTCGCTTGTGAGGAAGATCAAGCGTTATCGGCTTTTTCACTCGCCCTGAACGAAAATCATCGCTGGAAAAAAATTCAACAGATCTCCTACACTGAAAATAAGTGCCACTGCCATATGCGTTGCGCACTCAGGTTCGCATAACAACAATGCAATCGACATCATTCAATGGCTGGTTTATTTCCCGTGCGGCGTCTACAGCAATTCCCCGCTGCGTTCGACGTCGTTGCGGCTCCAGCCGGGAGGGGAACATGATCAGCACTATCGCGCTTTTTTGGGCTCTGTGTGTGGTTTGTCTGGTGAATATGGCGCGCTATTTCTCTTCTTTGCGCTCACTTTTAGCCGTTTTGCGCGGTTGCGATCCGCTGTTATATCAATACGTGGATGGTGCGGGTTTCTTCACGTCGCACGGGCAGCCGAGTAAGCAGGTGCGGCTGGTGCGCTATATCTGGGAGAAGCGCTATCACGATCATCATGACGACGAGTTCATTCGCCGCTGTGAGCGCGTGCGCGGACAGTTTGTGCTGACCAGCGGGCTCTGCTTTTTGGTGGTGGTGAGTTTGATTGCGATGGCGATCTGGCAATAAAAAGGGCAATAAAAAAGGGCAATAAAAAAGGGCAATAAAAAAGGGCAATAAAAAAGGGCGACATCGCGTCGCCCTCGAATATTTCTGCGCTTTGCTTAGATCAGTTTCAGTGCAATCCAGTAGAGCGAACCCGACAGCAAAATACACACCGGCAAGGTGAACACCCACGCCATAGCGATATTTTTGATGGTGCGACTCTGCAATCCACCGCCATCGACCAGCATAGTACCGGCCACCGACGACGACAGAATGTGCGTGGTAGAAACGGGCATACCGGTGTAACTGGCCACGCCAATCGATACCGCGGCCGTCACCTGCGCCGACATCCCTTGCGCATACGTCATGCCTTTCTTACCGATTTTCTCACCAATGGTGGTGGCAACACGACGCCAGCCAATCATGGTGCCGATGCCGAGCGCCAGCGCCACAGCCACAATAATCCAGATCGGTGCGTACTCAACGGTGCCCAGCAAATCGCTTTTCAGCTTGTTAAGGAAGCGCTTATCGTCCGCGCTGGTTTCCGGCAGCTTAGCCACTTTATCCACGGTATCGGAAACGCACAGCAGCAGGCGACGCATCTGGCTGCGTTGATCAACCGTCAGCTGATCGTAGCTCTGCAGATTGTTCAGCAGCAGCTGCGCACGATCGATAGCCTGCAGCGCACGGCTGCTGTCGCAATGGAACTCCTGCGGACCGCCAAGCGATTCATCTGGCGTTGGCACCACAGGCGGCGCCATCTGCACCATGTGCGTCAGTGATTCGTTGTGCTGCTGATAATACTGCTCCAGATGGTTTACGGCATCGCGCGTGCGGGTGATGTCATAACCCGACGCATTCAGGTTCACTACAAAACCAGCCGGCGCAACGCCGATCAGCACCAGCATAATCAGGCCAATGCCTTTCTGACCATCGTTAGCGCCGTGTGAGTAGCTCACGCCAATCGCAGAAACGATCAGGGCAATGCGCGTCCAGAACGGGGGCTTTTTCTTGCCATCAATCTTTTCACGGTCAGCAGGCGTCATGTGGATGCGTGAACGCTTGGTGGTTCCGCTCCAGTAGCGACGCAGGATAAAGATCAGACCGCCTGCAATCACCAGACCTACAATCGGCGAAAGAATCAGGGACATGAAGATATTGATGACTTTCGGCAGGTTGAGCGCGTCAACCACCGAGGTGCCGGTCATCAGGGCGTTGGTGAGACCAATACCGATGATGGCGCCAATCAATGTGTGAGAACTGGACGCCGGCAAACCCAAATACCAGGTGCCAAGGTTCCAGATAATCGCGGCCAGCAGCATGGAGAAGACCATGGCGAGTCCGTGGGCCGAACCGACATTCAACAGTAAATCGGTCGGAAGCATGTGAACGATGGCATACGCCACGCTCAATCCACCAAGCAAAACACCTAAGAAGTTGAAAACACCCGCCATGACAACCGCCAGTTGCGCCCGCATCGCACGGGTATAAATGACAGTCGCGACCGCGTTAGCAGTGTCGTGAAAACCGTTGATTGCTTCGTAAAACAATACAAACAGCAGAGCAAGAATCAGTAACAGGCTGGTACTGAGGTCGAGACCAGCAAACAGATGTAGCATAAACGTTACGCCATTTTGGGAGGACATGAACGCGGCGCATTATCTGCGACAACGTGCGCGATATGAAAGAAAAATATAGCTCTTTATTGTCTTAAAATTGTAATGCAGCGTATAGATTTAGCTGAAAACAGCTTAAAATTAGTAAGTTACATTATGACACATTTACGGCATTTTTTTGAAGCTGGCGCTAAAAGCCGCAAATCCCTACAATCAGCGCCTTTCGGGCAAGGCGGATAAAAGCAGTGGAAAAGTTTGACGTTATCATTGTTGGTGCAGGCGCAGCCGGCATGTTCTGCGCGGCGCAGGCAGGGCAATTGGGTCGCCGCGTATTGCTGCTGGATAACGGCAAAAAAGCCGGTCGCAAGATTTTGATGTCGGGCGGCGGTCGCTGCAACTTCACCAACATGCACACCGAACCGGCGGCGTATCTGTCGCACAATCCGCATTTCTGCAAATCGGCGCTGGCGCGCTACAACCAGTGGGATTTCATCGATCTGGTCAATCGCCACGGCATTGCGTATCACGAGAAAACGCTCGGGCAATTATTCTGCGATGACTCCGCACAGCAGATTGTCGATCTGCTGTTGAAAGAGTGTGATGCCGGGCAGGTGACGCTGCGCCTGCGCAGTGAAGTGCTGAGCGTCGATCGCGACGATAACGGTTATACCTTGCAGCTGAACGGCACATCGGTGCAGGCAGAAAAACTGGTGATCGCCAGCGGCGGGCTCTCAATGCCAGGCCTCGGCGCCACGCCGTTTGGCTATAAAGTGGCGGAACAGTTCGGCCTGAAAGTGTTCCCGACGCGCGCGGCATTGGTGCCGTTCACGCTGCATAAACCGCTGCTGGAACAGCTCAACACGCTGTCGGGCGTCGCGCTGCCCACCACCATCACCGCGCAGGACGGCACCTTATTTAAAGAAGCGATGCTGTTTACCCATCGCGGCTTATCGGGGCCCGCCGTGCTGCAAATCTCCAGCTACTGGCAGCCGGGTGAATTCGTCACCATTGATTTGTCACCTGCCACTTCGCTGGATGATTTCATTCATGTGCAGCGCGAGGCGCATCCCAATCTTAGCCTGAAAAACAGCCTGGCGAAAATTCTGCCAAAACGGTTGGTGGAAGTGCTGCAGGAGCTAAAGCAGATTCCTGACGTCACGCTGAAGCAGCTAAACAGCAAGCAGCAGGGCGAACTGGTCAGCACGCTACATCAATGGCGCGTGCAGCCAAACGGCACCGAAGGCTATCGCACCGCCGAAGTGACGCTAGGCGGCGTCGATACCACCCAACTGTCGTCAAAAACCATGGAAGCGCGCGATGTGCCAGGTTTGTTCTTTATCGGCGAAGTGGTGGACGTTACCGGTTGGCTGGGCGGCTACAACTTCCAGTGGGCGTGGAGCTCGGCCTGGGCGTGCGCGCAGGCGCTTTAACTCACGTCGCTATGATGGCGCATTTCCTTTCTCCAGCGGATGAACCTATTGATGTTAAAACTCAAATTTATTGTGCCGTTGCTGATCGTCATCAGTGCCGCCGTTTGGTGGCTGATGCCGCATTACAGCGATGAGGACAAAGGCTATTACATCGCCATGTTTTGTACGCTCACGCATGATGGACGCGGCAATGCTCCGCAAGATATGCAGCAGATTATTGAAGGCAGTAATTCCGATTACGCATTACAAAAGGTGCATTTCCAGCAAGCTTTGGCAGAGCATCTGCAAACGGTTTGGCAGGATTTGTCACCGCAACAGCAGCAACAAGCGCGACAGGAAAGGCTCTCCTGCCGCCGTTTGATGTCTGAGAAATTGCTACCGGGCCAGCCGGTTCAGTAATTATTGAACGGGCAGCGCAGGGATTAAAAGCTGCGCCGCCGTTTTAAGAAGCCGCTCAACACCTTCCCGCTCCCATTTCGCAAAACGTTTCGCAGCAGAATCTGACGCCAATTTTGCGAGACGCCCCGCATCCGCTTGCACGTTACTTGTTGTACTAATTGATATTTTTCTCAGCGCCGCGCAAAATACACACAGTCACATGGTGCAGCAATCGCTCGCTGAGCATGATGTTGGCACGCGCCTCACATCAACTCAGGAGCTTCACGGATGACACTCGCGATGATGAACACACACAAAGCCTTTAAAGCACTGCAGTTGGCCGGCGTCAGCGACCAACAGGCCGAAGCTATGGTCGAGATCTTTACCGAGATGCAGCAGGATAATGCGTTATCTCGTGCTGATTTAATGAAGGCCGGAGAAGGAATTACAGGGAGCATTAAAGAACTGGATGTTCGACTTACCGGCGATATCAGAGAGCTGGATATTCGGCTTACTGGTGCGATTAAAGAACTGGATAAGCGGCTGAGTGGTGCGATTAAAGAGCTGGATGACCGGCTTAGTGCTGCTATTCGAGAACTAGAGGTTCGGCTTACTAATCTGGATGTTCGACTGAGTAGTGAGATTAAAGCAGTCGATGTTCGCCTGACCAGAGTCGAAGCTCGCCTTGATCGCATAGAAAAAGACATTGAAGTTATCAAAGCCGATGTCTCTGCTTTAAAAACCGATATGCGCTGGATCAAACGTTTGCTAATGGTGATGACCACCACGATGGTCATTGCAGCGATCAAATACATTTTCTCTTAGATCTCGTGCTCCTGCGCCAGGAGTACAACCGACTGTACTCTCAGCGCGGCGCGATTCACATTCCCGCACACGCGCTGCCAGCAAACACGCTCAGCGCCGCGTAATTTGAAGCGGCGCACACTTATCACGAAGTAAAACTACAACACTGCGCTCCAGATTATCAGACTGGAGTCCAGCATGTTGGAAATTACGCCTGTCCCCGCGCTGACGCGCGCCATTGCGATTCTCGACTTTATTGCCCAGCACGGACCGTGCAGCGCCGCCGAGATCATTGAAACGCTGGCGCTTCCTAAAAGCAGCGCCTACCTGCTGTTCGCTGAACTGAAAAAACAGCGTCTGATCACTATTGATCGCAACAACAACTATTGCCTGTGGACGCGGCTGGTGGAGTTTGCCGGTCACGCACTGCAGCGCATGGATATCCGCGATATTGCGCGTCCACCTCTGACACGTTTAATGCAGCAGACCAATCTGCTGTGCCACCTCGGCATCCTCGAGGGTGGTCACGCCTGTTACATCCTCAAACTCGAATCCGCCGCCACCATCAGCGTGCGCTCACACGAAGGCAAAAGCCTGTCGCTCTATCGCTCGGGCATTGGCAAATGTCTGCTTGCCTGGCAGCAACCTGAAGAGCAGGAACGCATCATCAGCGGCCTGCGTTTTGTGGCGGTGACGCCAACCTCGCTGCGTAATGCCGACGCGCTGCGTACCGAGCTGGCACGCATTCGCCGTCAGGGCTGGAGCTTTGATAACGGTGAAGATTATCCCGATGTGCGCTGCGTCGCCGCGCCGATTTTCAATGCCCGCCAGCAGCTCGTCGCTGCCATTTCGCTGGTGGGCACCCGACTCGACATTGACGACGACAAACGCGATTACCTTGCTGGCCAGGCGATTGCCTGCGCCCGCGATATTTCCCGTCTGCTGGGCTGGCGTAGCCCGGCGGAAAAACACGCCTCGTAACCAGGAGAAGAGCATGTCCCTACCTAAAATTAAAACTGTCCGCGCCTACTTTGCCGGTGGCGCTACCGCGGATAAAGCAGCGGCTGGCGGCGATTACCACGATCAAGGTGCCAATCACTGGATTGATGACCACGTCGCCACGCCCATGAGCAAATACAAGCAGTATGAGCAGTCGCGTCAATCCTTTGGCATCAACGTGTTAGGCACGCTAATTGTCGAAGTCGAAGCCGATAACGGTCAAACCGGTTTCGCCATTACCACCGGAGGCGAAATGGGCTGCTTCATCGTGGAAAAGCATCTCAACCGCTTCCTTGAAGGACGCTGCGTCAGCGACATCAAACTGATTCACGACCAGATGATGAACGCCACCCTGTATTACGCCGGATCGGGCGGCCTGGTGATGAACACCATTTCATGTGTCGATTTGGCGTTGTGGGATTTGTTCGGCAAAGTCACCGATCTGCCGGTGTACAAACTGCTGGGCGGCGCGGTACGCGATGAACTGCAGTTTTACGCCACCGGCGCACGTCCGGATCTGGCGCAGCAGATGGGCTTTATCGGCGGCAAAATGGCGGTGCAGTGGGGACCGCACGATGGCGATGAAGGCATCCGTAAAGAGGTGGCGCGCATCGCTCACTATCGCGAAAGTTGCGGCCCGGATTTCTGGCTGATGCTTGATTGCTGGATGAGCCAGGACGTCAATTTCGCCACCAGGCTGGCCCACGCCTGCGCACCTTATAACGTCAAGTGGCTGGAAGAGTGTTTGCCGCCGCAGCAGTTCGAAGGATACGCCCAGATGAAACAGCAAGCGCCGCAGGGCATGTTGATCACCAGCGGCGAACATCACGGCACGCTGCAATCATTCCGCACGCTGGCTGAAACCGGCATCGATATTTTGCAGCCCGATGTCGGTTGGTGCGGCGGCCTGACCACGCTGGTGGAAGTGGCGGCGCTGGCGAAATCACGCGGCCAGTTAGTGGTGCCGCACGGCTCCTCGGTTTACTCGCATCACGCGGTGATCACCTTCACCAACAGCCCATTCAGTGAATTCCTGATGACCAGCCCGGATTGCAGCACGCTGCGCCCGCAGTTTGATCCGCTGCTGATCAACGAACCGGTGCCGGTTAACGGTCGCATGCACAAATCGGTGCTGGATAAACCGGGCTTCGGCGTGGAACTGAATCGCGATGGACTGAAGCGTCCTTATCAACACTAATCGCAGCGGCTGCGGCGACGCGTCGCAGCCCTGCGTGAGGGTTTACCATGGATAATCTGGTGTTAAGCGCGGTTAAAAAGAATCGCGCACGTCTTATTCCTTTCATGTTGATGCTCTACGTGCTGGCGTTTCTCGATCGCGCCAACATTGGTTTCGCCAAAGAGGCATATCAACTCGATACCGGCCTGAGTAATGAAGCTTACGCGTTAGGGGCTGGGATCTTCTTTGTGGTGTACGCGCTGCTTGGCGTGCCGGCCAATTTGCTGATGCGACGCTTTGGCGCGCGCAGCTGGATTGGCGGCACCACGCTGCTGTGGGGATTACTTTCGGCGGCGATGGCATTTGCTGATACCGAAGCCAAATTCCTGCTGGTGCGTACCTTGCTCGGCGCAGCTGAGGCGGGTTTCTTCCCGGGCATGATTTATCTGACCTCGCTGTGGTTCCCGCAACAGCAGCGCGCTAGCGTCATGGGACTGTTCTACATGGGCGCGCCGTTGGCGTTGACGCTGGGTTCACCGCTCTCTGGCGCACTGCTGGAAATGCACGGCGTGCTAGGCCATCCCGGCTGGTTCTGGATGTTTATCATTGAAGGATTACTGGCGGTGGCAGCCGGCGTTTTCACTTTCAGCTATATCGACGACACACCGGCGAAAGCGCGTTTTCTCAGCGCCGAGGAGAAGCGGGCGCTGCAACGTCAGCTGGAGAGCGAAGAGCAGCAGAAGCCGACTTCACATCTGCGTGATGCGCTGCGCAATGGTCGCGTCTGGCAGCTCGCCATTATCTATATGACCATTCAGATAGCGGTTTATGGCCTGATTTTCTTCCTGCCTTCTCAGGTCGCAGCGTTGTTGGGCACCAAAGTCGGTTTCCTCGCCTCGCTGGTGGCGGCCATTCCGTGGGTGGCCGCGCTGTTTGGCACCTGGCTGATTCCGCGCTATTCCGACCGCAGCGGCGAGCGTCGCCGGGTCGCGGCGTTCACCTTGCTGGCTGCTGCTGCCGGGATTGGTTTGTCCGGATTGGTTTCGCCGCTGTTGGCCATCATTGCGCTTAGCGTCGCGGCGGTGGGTTTTATTGCCGTGCAGCCGGTGTTCTGGACCATGCCGACGCAGCTGCTTTCTGGCACTGCGCTGGCGGCGGGCATCGGCTTCGTCAATTTGTTTGGCGCCGTGGGCGGCTTTCTGGCGCCGCTGATTCGCGTAAATGCCGAAATGCACTTTAACAGCAGCGCTGCCGGATTGCTGGCGCTGGCGCTGATTGCCGCCATCGGTTCACTCATTATCCTCAGCCTGAAAGTGGAGCGTCAGTTGCCACACTCTCAGCAGCCAAGTCATTAAGTAAGGAGCAGCTATGCAGGATCCGTTAAATAATCCCTTCAAAGCCGGATTGGCGAAAGGCGAAACGCAGATTGGTTTGTGGCTGAGCAGCACATCGTCGTATCTGGCCGAAATTGCTGCCACCAGCGGCTACGACTGGTTATTGATAGATGGCGAACACGCCCCGAATACCGTACAGGATCTCTATCATCAATTGCAGGCCGTTGCGCCTTATCGCAGCCAGCCGGTGATACGGCCAATCGAATTCCAGACCGCACTGATTAAGCAGGTGCTGGATATCGGTGCGCGCACCTTGCTGGTGCCGATGATCGATACCGCTGAGCAGGCACAGGCGCTGGTGAAGGCGACGCGCTATCCGCCTTACGGCACGCGCGGCGTCGGCGCAGGCGTGGCGCGGGCGGCACGTTGGGGGCGCGTGGAAAATTATATGGCGTGCGCCAATGAAGAGTTATGCCTGCTGATTCAGGCCGAAAGCAAAACGGCGATTGATAATCTCGATGCGTTGCTGGAGGTTGAGGGCGTTGACGGAATCTTTATTGGTCCGGCTGATTTATCAGCCTCATTGGGCTATCCCGATAATGCCGGGCATCCTGAAGTGCAGAAAGTGATTGAGCAGAGTATCAAACGCATCCGCAGCGCAGGAAAAGCGGCCGGTTTTCTGGCGGTTAATCTGGAGATGGCGGAACGCGCTATTCATTGGGGAGCTAATTTCGTTGCCGTCGGTGTGGATACCATGCTGTATACCGATGCGCTGGATAATCGGCTCGCGCATTTTAAAAAGAGCGTAAATGCGCTGAATAAATCGAGTTACTAATTGAGAAACGGATGGTATGCCATCCGTTTCTATTCAATTAAAGCGTTCATGAATTGGAATGAAGAAGTCTGTTGGCGTCAAATGGCGCCAAAAAAGAGTCAATTATTTATCAACGCATCGCACAACCAATTCGCGGCATATATTTATCGTTACGTACCGCAGGCGTGATAATTGCTTTATTGCGTTCCGTGGCGTCAAATCCCGCCTGACGGCAAAGCACACAGGGATCGCTACTTTCACGCATTGCAAGTTTGGCTTCCTCATCCAGCTGGCGCTTACGGCAATAAAGAGGCGTGCAGCCCAGCACATGTTTAAATGAGCGCGTGAAAGATTGCTGGCTTTCAAAATGATATTTCACTGCCAGGCTGATAATTGGCACATTGCTGTCTTTTAAGTCATTAATGCAATGAGCCAGTTTCTTTTTTCGGATGTAGCGTGCCAGCGTCTCATTGTGATAGCGGGCGAACAGTTTCTGTAAATACCATTTCGAATAGCCAGACTTCAGTGCAATATCATCAATCGTTAAACGTTGATCCAGGTTAGCCATAATCCATTCGGTTACCGAATCAATTACCCCTTCATTATATTTTTGCTGTGTCATCATAGTCCTCCATTAACAGTGGCAGAGTGTAATTTAATTAATCTTTCCAATCTGCAATTAATGTAAAGTTTTCTGGTTATTTGGCTGTTTTAATATTTGTCATCAAGACCGGTCTTGGTTTTCGTGAATTTACAGGTTTTCTTGTTGTGATGGTGTTGAGTATTTATCGTAATAACGGGCGTTATTATTAACTCAAATTTTTCATCGCTTCGCGGCGCTTAATAGTAAAAGGTGTGCTTTCTGGCGGCACACCTCATCAATACTTAACGCGGATTAACGTGCCACACTGAAGGTTTTCACTGTTGAGGAATCACCTAATGGGTTTTCGTTTCAAGCCAAAACAGTCACTTGCCGTGATTCTGGCATCAGTGGCATTAGGCGCTGTTGCTCCGGCGCTCGCCGCCAATGTGTATGGTGAACAGCTCGAAGGCTTTAGCTATCCCTATCCGCTGCAGCACTTTAACTTCTCCTCGCAGCAGCAAGCGCTGAGTATGGGTTATATGGATGTCAAACCTACGCAGCAGACCAACGGTGAAACCGTGGTGCTGATGCACGGCAAGAACTTCTGTGGCGCAACCTGGGATGACACCATCAAAGCGCTGAGCCAGAAAGGGTATCGCGTCATCGCGCCAGATCAGATTGGCTTCTGCAGCTCAACTAAACCAGCTAACTATCAATACACCTTCCAGCAACTGGCACAGAACACCCATCAACTGTTGCAGCAGCTGGGTATCGACAACGCCATTATGGTTGGGCACTCGACCGGCGGCATGCTGGCGACGCGTTATGCGCTGATGTATCCCAGACAAACGCAGAAGCTGGTGCTGGTCAATCCCATCGGCTTAGAAGACTGGAAAGCCAAAGGCGCGCCGTGGCGCTCGGTGGATCAGTGGTATCAGCGTGAACTCAAGCTGGATGCGGCGGGCATCAAGAAATATGAACAGCAGACATATTACAGCGGCCAGTGGAAGCCGGAGTATGACAAATGGGTCGATATGCTGGCCGGGCTAAATAGTGGGCCAGGTCACAAGAAAGTGGCGTGGAACTCGGCGCTAATCTACGACATGATTTTCACTCAGCCGGTGTATTACGAGTTTAAAGATCTGCGCGTGCCGACCACGTTGATGATTGGCACCGCAGATACCACGGCGATTGGCAGTGATATCGCGCCGCCGGAAGTGAAAGCAAAACTCGGGCATTACAATGTATTGGGTAAGCAGGTGGCGCAGCTGATTCCCGGCGCACGCTTAATCGAATTCCCGGGCATGGGGCACGCGCCGCAGATGGAAGAACCGCAGACGTTTAATCAGGCATTGATCACGGATTTAGTGGGTCATTAATTGCAGGGTCGCCATTCATGGCGACCCACAATCAACTCAGCTTCTTTTTCCCGTTCTTAGCGGCGTACATCCGTTCGTCGCTACCTTCCAGCAGCTGTTCCAGCGACTGCGGATGATCGGGATCGAACTCAACAATGCCCGATGAGAAGTGCAAAGCGTAGCGGCGCTCCAGATTCTGGGTTTGCTGTTGCAGGAAACCATCAAAGCGCGCCAACACACCTTCGGCATCGGCTTGCTGCAAGCCATTAAACAGCACCACAAATTCGTCGCCGCCCAAACGGGCAAAGATATCCGCATGGCGGAAACTCACCTTCATGGCGTTGGCAAAGTCCATTAATGCGCGGTCGCCTTCGCGATGACCGAGCGTATCGTTAATGGCTTTAAAGCGATCGAGATCGAGGAAAGTCAGGCTGGCCGGTAACTGCTTCAGCTGGCACTCATTCAGCGCCAGCTGGCCGAGCGTCATAAAGCCACGGCGGTTGGTGATTTGCGTCAGTTCATCGGATGTTGCGGTCTGGAACGCCACCAGCTCCGCTTCCGCCATTGCGGCTAAATCACGCAATGTATGGATATCATCCGCATCGAACTGGCGCGCATGATGATCGATAATGCACAAGGTGCCGACTTTCGCACCAGCCGGCGTGCGCAATGGGCAACCGGCGTAGAAACGCACCGGATTTTCGGCATTTTTAACCAGTGGATTATCGAAGAAGCGCTCGTCATCAAGCGCGTTTTCCACCACCATCACATCATCCTGCAGCACGGCGTGGCCACAGAAAGAGGTATTGCGCGGTGAGGTGGTATCGCTTGAACCCGCAGTGGATTTGAACCACTGATGGTCCTCTTCCAGCAGGCTGACCAGCGCAACGGGTACACCAAACAAACGACGGGCAAGGCGGGTTAAACGGTCGAAACGCTCTTCGGCAGGCGTGTGCAGAATGTTGAGCGCACGTAACTGGGCCAGACGATATGACTCGTCCGCAGGCAGTGCAGGTGCTTTCATCGCGTTACTCTTATTAATTATGGAATTACAGAAACACTGGTATTTAAGCCACAAAGGCTGAAAGCGCCTGGCAACGGTATGCGATGTCCGATGCCAGGCGTAACGATAATCAGAGCACTTTTTGCTCAGCGAGATCAAGGGCAAAATAGCTGAAAATGAGATCCGCGCCGGCACGTTTAATCGCGCCAAGGCTCTCCAGAACCACATTACGTTCGTCGATGGCACCCGCCTGCGCGGCGAATTTGATCATCGCGTACTCACCGCTCACCTGGTACGCAGCGAGCGGCAGCGTGGTGCGTTCGCGGATATCGCGCAGGATATCGAGGTAAGCGCCAGCCGGTTTTACCATCAGAGAATCTGCACCTTCCGCTTCATCAAGCAGCGACTCGCGCAGCGCTTCACGGCGGTTCATCGGATTCATCTGGTAAGTCTTACGATCGCCTTTCAGCGCGGTGCCTGCGGCTTCACGGAACGGGCCGTAGAAGGAGGACGCGAACTTCGTCGAATAAGACATGATGGCGGTATCGGTGAAGCCGGCGGCGTCGAGCGCCTGGCGAATGGCTTTCACCTGGCCATCCATCGCGGCAGAAGGAGCGATAAAGTCTGCGCCGGCTTGTGCCGCAACCACGGCTTGCTTGCCGAGGTTAATCAGCGTTTGGTCGTTATCGACGCCGTGATCGCACAGCACGCCGCAATGGCCGTGGCTGGTGTATTCGCAGAAGCAGGTATCAGACATCACGATCATTTCTGGCACGGTGTCTTTGCAGATACGCGACATACGCGCCACTAAACCGTTTTCATTCCAGGCATCGCTGCCGGTGGCGTCGGTGTGGTGGGAAATACCGAAGGTCATCACTGAACGAATGCCCGCTTTGGCAATACGTTCAATCTCATAAGCTAAACGTTTCTCGGGGATACGCACCACGCCCGGCATGGCGTTAATGGGCACATAATCGTCCACGCCTTCTTCAACGAAAATTGGTAGTGCCAAATCGTTGATGCTGAGGTGAGATTCCTGGAACATTTCGCGCATTGACGCGCTTTTGCGCAGCCTTCTTGGGCGCTGGATCAGATTAAATTCAGACATGCTCTACAACTTATGCAGGTTAAAAAAGTGGCAATAGTTTACCCCTTTTCGCGGCTGCGCATGAAGGATTGTGTGCGGAAACGAAAACTCCCGCCGGGCGGCGGGAGTAGGGAAGATTACTCGTTGATGTCCGGATGCTGCTGCACCAGGTTTTTACGTTTCGCCTCAAGCTTGGCGATCTCGTCATCAATATCTTCGATTTTCTGCTCGATGTTGTCGTGATGCTCCTGCAGGATCTCACGTGCTTCATCCATGTCCGACGCGGCTGGCGTGGCACCGCGCAGCGGCTTATTGGCGGTCTCTTTCATGAAGATACCGGTAATCAAACCAATCACCGCGACAACCATTAGGTAGTATGCCGGCATATACAGATTGTTGGTGGCTTCCACTAAATAAGCGGCGAATGTCGGCGTTAGACCGGCAATCAGTACCGAAATATTGAAGGCACTTGCCAATGCGCTGTAGCGAATGTGGGTTGGGAACATCGCAGGTAGCGAGGATGCCATTACACCGGTAAAGGCGTTTAAGATCACAGCCATCAGCAACAGACCGGCAAAAATCAGACCCAACACGCCACTGTTAATCAGCATAAAGGCCGGAATCGCGAAGGCAAACAGGGCGATACTGCCGATGATGACAAACGGACGACGGCCAAAGCGGTCACTCAGCATGCCCATTACTGGCTGCACAAACAACATACCCATCATGATAGCGATGATGATCAACACGCCGTGATCTTCCGAGTAGTGCAGGTTATGTGACAGGTAACTCGGCATGTAGGTCAGCAGCATGTAATAGGTCACGTTGGTGGCGATCACCAGACCGATACAGGCCAACAGGCTTTTCCAGTGTTTGGTCGCGATCTCTTTAAACGACACTTTCGGGCCGTCGCGCAGACCTTCACGGTCGCCTTGTTCCAGCTTGTCAACGTGTTGCTGGAACGCCGGCGTTTCTTCCAGGGCATGACGCAGATACAAACCGATAATGCCGAGCGGCAGCGCAATAAAGAAAGGAATACGCCAGCCCCACTCGAGGAATTTCTCTTCACCGATAATGGTGGAGATCAGCACCACGACGCCCGCACCGAGCACAAAACCGGCGATGGAGCCGAAATCAAGCCAGCTGCCCATAAAGCCGCGCTTGCGGTCAGGCGAGTACTCGGCAACGAAGATCGATGCACCGGTATATTCACCGCCGACCGAGAAGCCCTGCGCCATTTTTGCCAACAGCAGCAGAATCGGTGCCCAAATACCAATTGAGGCATAGGACGGTATCAAGCCGATACAGAAGGTACTGATCGACATGATAACGATGGTAATAGAAAGGATTTTCTGGCGACCATATTTATCGCCCAACATGCCGAAGAACAAACCACCGAGTGGACGAATCAGGAACGGAACTGAGAACGTACCCAGTGCAGCGATCATCTGTACACTTGGAGAAGCATCCGGGAAGAACACCTTACCCAGCGCGTAAGCCACAAAGCCATAAACACCAAAATCAAACCATTCCATCGCGTTGCCCAGTGAAGCCGCAGTAATGGCTTTACGTAAACGGGAGTCATCGATAATGGTGACATCATCAATCCCGATAGGTTTTACACGCTTCCTACGTAGTTTCATGCAGATACCCTGTATTGGAATTCGAAAAATCCTCAACGCTGCGGACTCAAACAATGCCAACAGTCCGCGGCGTTGAGAAAATTAAAGCATAGCGGGGAAATAACGCTTTTTCCCTGCCCTGCCGGGCAATTATTAGGAAAGTAATGATTGCCAACCGCGACAGAGTATACCGATTTTGTGTGATATTTGTCATGTTCTCACCATTAACTGGCTATTTTTTAGCTAATGCTGTGGCCTGTTAGCGCTTAAAACGCGTCGAAAAAAGGCCACAATTTCACGCAGCGATTTGCAGTAAGCGTGCGCCATCTCGCGAAACTACATATACTTGCGTGAGTTGCTTTTTTGGAAATCAGGTTTCATATGGCGCGCTTTGTTTTATTTGCCAAAAGTCTCTGTTTTGATGCCGACCAACAGGTGTTTTATCCACTCAATTCTCCCGCTCAACGCGTGGCATTAAGTCCGCTGCAAAGCGCGGTATTACGTCGCGTGCTCAATGCCCAAGGCAAGCTGGTGCGTAATCAGGCATTGCATGTGCTGTTTCAGCGCGAACCTTCTGAGATCCCCTTTGCCGATCGCTTAACGTTGACCATTGCTGAGATCAATCGTCTGGCGCAGCAGGCGCACGCGCCAGGTGCATTGGTACATCAGGTGCCGCTGATTGGCTGCGTGCTGGCCGAGCAGGTCGATGTCGAATCCTTCAATGAGTTCGCTACGCCTGCTGCTGAAGCTGAAAAGCCGGTCACGGTGCAGCCCGAACCTGCTGTGAAAGCGGTCGCCGTGAAGAAAAAATCCTGGCTGTGGCGTGGCGTGCTGGCGGGATTATTACTGCTAAATGTGGCGCTGGCACTGATTATCCGTCAGGAGTTTGCGCCAACCGAACATGATGGCATGCAATTTAAATTTTATGGTCAGGAAGCGCAGACGCAGGTCTTTATCAATGAAAGACTTTCTGCCGATTCTTTTGTCGTTCAGGATGCTATGCGCCGATTCCGCGAGTTAAAACCGCGCCTGCCGGATGGCTCAGTCCCGCCGTTGCTGTACATCAACCGTTCACGCATTCGTGCCTTCAGCAGTGCTTTCCTTTGCCTCCAACCCATCGAGCAAAAGAATAATGAATGTATTTCATGGTTGATATCTAATCAGGAGCTACCTGATGCGTAAGTCATTACTCACATTGGTTGTTATTATTGCGTTCATTCTTCCCTGGGCGTGGGTGCTGTTGGTCCGCCCAACCGTTGTGGTACCCGAATGGTGTGATGTTCCCTATCGCATTGATAATGAAGGGAAGCCAACGGGTACGCTGGATGCGACGGTACGCACACGTTTTAAAGCGGATGGTAGCGGCGCATCAACGCTAATCGGCACGGTAACATTGCCGGATCGCCAATATCGCTTAAATCGCGTTTCTGTCAGTAGCTGGCATCGTCAGGGCGATTTTATGCTGGTGAATACCCGTAAAGTGCAGGCGATGGCCGATGATACGGTGCCCGAGCCACTCGCTGCGCAGATACTTTTCACCTCGGCGCGAGAATCCCACAGTGATTATTATCAGATGTATCAACTCCCCAATGGCGATCAAATAATCAATTATTCTGGTATGCCGCGGCTTTATTGCCATACCTAATTGATGCGCACATAAATAAGAAAAACTTACCATTAAGCGAGGCGGCAACCTCTGCTTGCCAGCTCCAAAACATTGGGTAATACTCTGCCGCCGTGCTTTGGTGGAGTGTTCATGTCGAGGATAAACGCCCAGTCTTTTAAGAATCCCTGGCTGTCGATGAGCGACAGTGTAGAAAGCAATCTTATCAATCTTGTGCCTGCGGCACAGCGTACGACTGCCGTTTCCATTAGCTCGGTGGCGTGGATTAACTGTGGCGAACGAACCGATGCGCAGCTGGCATTATTGGCGCAACAACCCGATGAACTGCTGCAGCGCCTGAAAAGCTGGCGTCAGGCCGGATTACTCTCCCGCCAGGCGACCGGGAGCTTGCGTCAGCTGCAACGGTTGACGCAAACCAGCATCGCATGTAACCAACCCATCACGCAGCTTGATGAATATCAGCAGTTCGTGGGGCAGTTAACGCCGACGCTGGAGCGCATTAATCAACGTCTCAATGCCCAGCGCGATGTGCCGAATGGCGCGCTGGCGGAAGACAGCCTTGAAGTGGCGCTGCGCATTGCGGAAAAACGGCGCGCAGGCCGTTCAGAGCAGCGAGCGCAGTGGCGCACCCGTTAACCATCCCTGAATATCTTCCACCGCCTGCGTGAAGTAGGTGCGATAATTGCTGTCGGCGACATAGCCGAGATGCGGCGTCGCCAGCACGTTCGGTAGCTGACGCAGCGGATGATCGGCGGGCAGCGGCTCCTGTTCAAACACATCTAATCCCGCACCGGCTAACTGACCCGATTGCAGCGCGGCGATCATCGCCTGTTGATCGACAATGCCGGCGCGCGATGTGTTAATCAGCAGCGCGCCGGGCTTCATCTGCGCCAGCGCCGCTGCATCAATTAAATGGCGTGAGCGCTCGCTCAATACCAGATGAATGGACACCACATCGCTGCTACTGAGCAGCGCAGCCAGCGATGGCGAACGTTCTGCGCCACACTCGGCGGCACGTTCGGCGGTTAAATTCTGGCTCCACGCACACACGCGCATCCCAAACGCCTGCGCCACTTTTGCCATCTCGCCGCCGATTTTACCCAATCCAAGTAATCCCAGCGTTTTGCCCTGCAGGCCCATGCCAACGGTGTGCTGCCACGCGCCGTTGCTGCGCAGCGCCTGATTCTCCGGCACGATATGGCGCGCCAATCCCAGCAACAATCCCCACGTCAGTTCCAGCGGTGCCGCGCTGCTGCTGGCGGTACCGCACACCGCGATATAGCGTTCCGCGCAGGCATGTAAATCGATGGAGGCATTACGCATGCCGGAAGTGACTACCATTTTCAGATTGGGCAAGCGGCCAATCAGCTTGGCGCTGAGCGGCGTGCGTTCGCGCATAACCACCAAAATATCGGCGTGCGCGATGCGCTTAACCAATTCATCCTGGTCGGCGAAATGTTCAGTCAGGGAAGTGGTGTGCACCAGCGGGGCGAGAGACGCCCAATCGGCAAGCGACTGGGCGACGTTCTGGTAGTCATCAAGAATGATGCAGTTCAGGCTCATAATGTTCCTCAACGAGAAGTGGCTTGTGCCCTTGCTCGCTGAGCCAGGCACGCAGCCGGTCATTATCCAGCGGACGGGCATAATAGTAGCCCTGAATAAATATCACACCACGCTGCCGCAGGTACTCAAATTGTGTTGCGGTCTCGACGCCTTCGCCCAGCACATCCAGTTCCAGCTTGTGGCACAGATTAATAATCGCATCCAGCACTGGCGTTTCCACGTCGAGGCCTTCAATGGCATTGATAAAGCCGCGATCGATTTTCAGGTAGTCCAGCGGGAAGGTGAGCAGGTAGGTCAGTGAACAGTGGCCGGTACCGAAATCATCAATCGCCACCTTCATGCCCTGCGCGCGCAAATGACGCAGTTTACACGCCACCTTTTCACCCTCTTCAATCAGGCTGCGTTCGGTCAGCTCCAGCGTGATGCACAGCTGTTTATCTTTGATGCGCTCAGCAAACAATTCAATATCGGCCACGAAATCGTCATGCTGCAGATGCTCCGCCGCCAGATTCAGCCCGAGGTGAAATCCGGGCTCGACCTGCCAGCTCTGAATATCTTCGGCCATCAACTCCAGCAGATGCTGCGTCAACGGCACAATCATCCCTTCGGCTTCAGCGGCGCTGATAAAGATATCCGGACGAATCATCACGCCGTTGGGCCGTTGCCAGCGCAGTAAGGCTTCAACACCGGCGCAGGCGTGCAAGGTATTGCTGTATACCGGCTGATAATGCACTGAGAACTGGTGGGCGCGGATGGCGCGACCAATCTCATCGTGCCAGGAAATACGACGACGCAGCCAATTGGCGGTGAGGATCATCAGCAAAATCGAGAAAATCGCCGCCATCGGCAGGAAGATGAACAGCGCCTGACGCCAGGCTTTGAGCAGCTCAGAAGCCGGAACGGTTACATTAACGGTGATGGGATAGCGGCTGGAGTCGGCCTGAAAAGATTCACTTTTCATATACAGCTTTGGCTGCATGTCAGCCGGTCCGCTGGCGATCACTGCGCCACCGCTAAATTGCAGGCTCATGTGGTAACCGCGTGAACCGCCAATGGCGTTCATGAAATCCATCAAATATTGGCCGTCGATGACCGCCCAAAAACCGCTGGTATCGGGAAGCTGACGCATAAACACCACCGCCGGACGATTCGGCACGCCAACCGTTCCGTGCACCGAGATGCTCCACCAGGCTTTGCCGGTTATCGGCGGCGGCTGCATCATCATCTCGGTCAGGGTGCCATGCCGCAGGCCAAAGGCGGACGAGCAAATGATGTCATCGCCTTTCAGCATGCCAATGGATCGAAAATAGGGATTGAGCGTACCGGCGCGCTGCAGCTGATCTTCGATTTGTGCACAAGGCTGGTACTGATACTGGCGCATCTCAGTGATCATATTCCAGGCGTTGTCACTCATCTTTTCAGCCTGAGTAATCAAGGTATTGGCGGTAGAAATCTGCTGTTGGCTGACGGTGTGACGCGCTTCGATGGCCGTACAAAGGATGCCGAGCACCAACGGTAGCAACCCGGCACAAACGATTAAGACCCAATCAAAATCGTGATGTCGTTTTTTCAGTGGCACCAGACAATCCTCAGTCGGTTTAAGCTGCGCTTGCGGCGTCAGCAGCATACCATTTTCACAGGGCTGTGTAGGGTAGCGATTTAAGAATAAACCGGTCTGATACAGGTCAATGATCAATCTCACTTTGCGTTTAATGACATTGTTTTGCCGTTATTGGCATTTCCCAGCGGCAAAAACGCTATGCCACGATGTTAGGTAAGCACATTGACCTGAAATGAGGAGCGAAAATGAGCACGGAAACCCTGGATGTCACATCATTACGGCAGCGCATCAGTGAAGGCGAATGGCAGGCGCGCATCAAGCTGGCGCAGGCTTATCATCTGGCGGCGAAGCTACGCTGGACCGACCATATTTACACCCATTTTTCCCTGCGCGTACCGGGCGATCAGCCGCACTTTCTTATCAACGCTTTTGGACAAACCTTCGATGAAATCCAGGCGGAAACGCTGGTTAAAATCGACATCGACGGCAATATTATTGACGACCCAACCGGGCTGGGAATTAACCTTGCCGGGTTTGTTATTCACAGCGCGATTCACCGCGCGCGGCCAGATGCCCATGCGGTGCTGCATACGCACACCGCGGCGGGCATTGGCGTTTCGGCGCAGCGAAACGGCCTGCTGATGATTTCGCAACACAGCACGCGTTTCCATAATCGCCTCGGCTATCACGATTACGAAGGTATCGCGCTGGATCTCGACGAGCAGCAGCGCATCGTTGCCGATCTCGGCGATCTTAACGCGCTGATCCTGCGCAATCACGGCCTGCTGACCAGCGGCGGCAGCATTGAAGAAGCTTTCTACAACCTCTATTACCTCGAGCGCGCCTGCCAGGCACAGTTGGCGGCACAATCGGGTGGCGCGGATCTGATCATTCTGCCGGACGCCGTTTCCGAGAAAGCCGCGCAGGCGTTTGATAACAGCATCCGCAATCGCAAATATCAGCTGCACTGGGATGCTTACATCCGCCAGCTCAACCGCAACGCACTCTGAGAATCTCCCCGATGAAATGGCTAAAACCGGTAGTTTCTACGCTGCTGCTGTGCGCGGCGTTTGGCAGTCAGGCGGCGCCTGATTTGAGTAAAGTCACGCTGGTGCTGGGCGATCAGGCACGCAATCTGCGTTCGCTGATCGAAGCGGCAGATGTCATGAAAGACGCGCCTTATCACTATCGCTGGGCGAATTTCCAGGGCGCGGCGCCGCTGTTTGAAGCGCAGCGTGCGGGTGCGGTCGATACCTCGTACGCCGGCGATTTGCCGGTGCTGATGGCGGCATCGGGCGGCGTGCCGCTGAAGATCATCGCCACCAACGTCGGTGACGCCGGTTCGAACGGGCTGATCGTCCCTGCCGATTCGCCGATCCACAGCGTGAAAGATTTGGCTGGCAAGCAGGTTGTCGTCTCGTCGGCGCGCGGCAGTATCTCGCAGCACTTGCTGTATGAGGCGTTGGAAGAGGCGAAAGTGCCACGTGATACGGTGCCGGTGCGTTTTGTGTTGCCAACCGACGCCAGCGCGGCGTTTAACTCCGGGCAGATTACCGCATGGGCGACCTTCGATCCCTATTTAGGTATTGCGGAAAAGCATGGCGCGCGTCTGCTGCGTGACGGCAAAGGGCTGACAACCGCGCTGTCGTTTGTCACCGCCACGCAAAGCTCGCTCGACGATCCCGCGAAGCGCGCGGCGATTGCGGATTTCACCCATCGTCTGGCCAAAGCGCGCGAGTGGGCGCTGGCGCATCCGCAGCAATATAACGAGGTGTATGCGCAGTTAACGCGCCTGCAACCGGCGGACGCGCAGCAGATTACTGCGCGTATTTCCCACGGTGTACGTGGCGTGACGCCGGATGATGTGGCAAAGGTGCAGAAGGTGTCGGACTTGTTTAGCGAGTTGAATATCCTGCCAAACAAAGTTGATGTACAGGCGATTACCGACAACAGCGTGTTTCAAACCCAATAACGTAAAATCACGCCGCTACGGCATGCACTGAATCTGTAGCGGCGCAATTTATTGCGCGACCTTGAGTAAAAGAGCCTTAACGCGCCCGTTTACCCGGCCGTCCATTACCCAACATAATCGCCAATCGGCTTCCGCCCGGCGTGGTTTCCATCAAAATCTTGGTCACGCTGGTGAGCGGCACCGACAGCAACATGCCGACCGGACCCAGCAGCCAGCCCCAGAAAATCAACGACAGAAACACCACCAGCGTCGAGAGTCCCAGCCCGCGCCCCATCAATCTTGGCTCCAGCATGTTGCCGAACACCATATGAATCGCGCTGAACAGCGCCGCCACCAGCATGGCGTCATAAATATCATTTAACACCAGCGCCTGAATAAATGGCGGAATACCGGCGATGATCGGGCCAATGTTGGGGATGAAATTAAGGATGAACGCCACCACGCCCCAGAACAGCGCGAACTTCACGCCGAGGAGCAGCAGCGACAGCCAAACGGCCACGCCGGTAATCAAACTCACCAGGGTTTTCAGTGCCAGATAGTGCGTCACACCTTTCAGCGCACGGTGCAGACCGGCGATGCGGATTTGTGGATTAACCATCGCATTGCGCATCTTGTACGGCAGATGACGCACTTCAAACAGCATAAACACCACGGTGAGGATCAGCAGCAGGACGTTGGTCATCGCGCCGGACAGCTGTTTTAGCACCGATGTTGCCATGTCCATCACCACGTTGGGATCGAGGCGCGCAGCCAGCGCTTCGGTAGAGATGTTGATATGAAAACGCGCGGCAAAATGTTGCACCACCGCCAGTTTCTGCTCCAGCATGGCGCGGATTTGCGGATAGGTATCGCTGAAGTCACTGGCCGAGCTGGCGAGTACAGCAATGAGTAACAGCACGACGATAAAAATCACGGTGATCACCAGCGTAATCGCCAGGCCGCGCTTGACGCCGCGTCGCATCAGCATCGTAACCAGCGGATTGAGCACAATAGCTAAAAAGCTGGCGAGTAAGAAGGGCACCAGAATGTCCGAGGCGGCGCGAATGCCCGCCAGAATAATCACCAGCATCGCCAGTTTTACCAGGATGTTCTGGCCAATTTTTTCCTGAAGCAGGTTATTCATTCTCTCTCCTGAGACAAAATTTCTCAGGAGAGTGTAGTTGATGGAAATTAACCATCTGTTTTTTAAGATAAAGAGAAATCCGGATCGCCGTGCCGTAGGGGCGCCATTATTATCATCACCGGGCATGACGCCGCATCAGCACCGTGGCCGCCAACATCAAACTCAAACTGGCGCAAAGCGTCAGCGTGGCCATCGCCATACCTTGTCCCACCGAGCCCTGTTCGAACTGACGCCAGATAAAGATCGCCACGGTTTGCGTGCCTGCCGGAGCCAGCAGCAGCGATGTCACCAGCTCGCGCGACGCTACGGCAAACACCATCATCATCGCCGCCAGCAAGCTGGGCGCGACTAGCGGCAGCACAATCAGACGCAGCGCCTGCACACGTGATGCGCCGTGCACGCGCGCCGCCGGTTGCAGCGTGGGTGCAAGCTGGCGCAGCGCGCTACTGACATAACGCACCGGCCACGGCAGCAGCAAACAGCTGTACGACAGCAGCAGAATAAACATCGTGTTGTAGGGCGAAACCGGCCAGAAACCGCGGTTCCACAGCAGAATCAACCCCACGCCCACCACCACGCCGGGCATCGCCGCAGGCAGCAGCGCCAGGCCATCCATCATCGCCAGCAAACGGGTTTTCCCTTCTGATACGCGCCAGGCGATCAGAAAACCCAGCGCGCCGGTCAGCAGCGCCGCGCCGAGCGCCAGGCCAATGCTGGTGGAGAAGGCCGCCAGCGCATCGCCTTGCTGGCTGAACAGCGCGCCGAAGTGGCGTAGCGTCAGATTACTCAGATGTAATCCGCCGGAGAGCGTATTCAGCAAGCCGCTCAGGGTCATCGCGCCGAGCGGCAGCACCACCGCCAGCAGCACGGTGACAGCAAACGGCAGCAGCATTAAGATTTGTAAGCGTCCCGCATGCGCCAGTTCCTGACTCACCGGTTTGCCACCAACCGCCGTCACATCGCTGCTGCCGGTCAGTTTGCGCTGTAGCAGCCACGCCGTGAGCGCCATCAGGCTCAGTATCAGTGACAGCGACGCCGCGCCAGGCAGATCAATCGGCCAGTCGGCGAGTTTGGTTTCAATACCGACGGTCATCAGCGTCAACTTCGCCTGCGCACCGAGCGCCGCAGGCACGCCGTACTCCTCAATCGCCAGCGTAAACGCCAACAGCACGCCGCCCGCCAATGCCGGTAAGGTGAGCGGCAAGGTGATGTGCCAGAAGCCGCGCCACGCCGATGCGCCATGCACGCGCGCCACCCAGGCGAGACGTTGCCCGCTGGCCAGCAGCGAACGCGACACCGCGAAATAGACCACCGGGAAGATGTTCAGCGTCATCACGCCAATCATGCCGCTGCTGCTAAACAGCAGGCTGTCGAAGTTGATGCCGGTGAGTTGTTCGATATAACCGTTGCGTTGCAGCGCCAGCGTCCATGACAGCGCCACAATATAGGGCGGCGTCAGAAAGGGGATCAGAAACAGCAGATCCCACAGCGCCGCGCCCGGCAAGCGGAACAGGCCGCGCAGTGCGCCGAGCGGCAAGCCCAGCAGCAAACTGCACAGCGCCACGCCGCCGCCGATTTTCAGCGTGCCCAGCCACATCGCTGCCAGTTGCGGATCGTCCAGCAGCGCCGGAAAAGCACTAAAAGCGCCGCGCCAACTGCCTTCACCTAAGTAGGGAAACAACGCTTGCAGCACGATAAACAGCAGCGGCAGCGCCACTAGCAGCAATAACGCCAGCAGAATCACGCCATTCAGGGCACGCGACATCGCTTATTGTCCGAACAGGGCGCCAAAGCGCTTTAGCACCGCCGAACGTTCGCTGCTGCCATCCTGATTAGTCGGCAATAACTTGATCTCAGTAAAAAGCGGACGTTGCGCTTTGATATCGGTACGCGCCGGCATCAGCCAGGCTTTCGCCACTTGCTCCTGACCTTCATCTGACAGCACGTAATCAACGAACTTCTTCGCATCGTCTGGGTGCTGGCTGCTTTTCAGGATCATCATCGGACGCGGTGCGACCACGGTACCGTTTTCCGGAAAGATCACCTTCACGCTCTCGCCCTGCGCGATGTTGTTATAGGTAACGTAATCGACTGCGCCAAACACCGCCGCTTTCGCGCCTTGCAGCACCGGCGTCACCGCCTGCGCGTTGGGGCCGCTCATCACCATGCCGTTGGCTTTCAGCTGGTCAAACAGCTGCCAGGCTTTTTCGCCTTCGCTGTTTTGCAGGCCAATCAGCAGATCGAGTGACGCGCCAGACAGCGCCGGATCCGGCGTGGTGACGTTATCTTTGAAGGCGGGCGCGGTGAGATCCTGCCAGGTTTTCGGCTCTGGCGTGTTGCTTTGCGTATTCCACACGATGCCGAGCGCGGAAATGCCCTGCGCGACATAGTTGGCGGTTTTGAACTGATTCGGCACCTTCGCCGCGTTGGCGCTGTTGAACGGCAGCAGCCAGCCGCGCTGTTGCAGATCTTCGGCGGTATCCCACGAAGCCGAGATCAGCACGTCGGCCTGTGGATTGGCCTGTTCCGCTTCCAGACGCGCCATCACTTTGCCGGTGGTGGCCTGGAAAATATTCACTTTGATGCCGGTCTGTTTTTCAAATCCGGCGGCAAGGCTTTTCGACAGCGAACCCGGACCGGCGGTGTATACCGTCAGCGCCTGGGCGTCGTTGATCATGATGGCGGAAGTCAACATCATCGCGCTGATGGCTCCTGTTTTAACTGACTTGAGAGATGGCATTGCAGTCCCCTGAGAGGTGAGTAACGGAAACAATCTGGCCCTGCGCCAGGTGAATGATGCGGTCGGCCAGCGTGTTGGCTTCGTCGCGATCGTGCGTAACGTAAACAGCGGTGATGCGCGCCGTGCGCAGCAAATCCGCCATGGTGTGAACCAGAGTTTCACGCAGGTCTCGGTCGAGGTTGGAGAGCGGTTCGTCGAACAGCAGAATGGCCGGTTTCGCCACTAGCGCGCGCGCCAGCGCCACGCGCTGCTGCTGGCCGCCTGAAAGCAGCGCCGGTTTGCGATCGCCAAAATCCGCAAGGCCCACCTGCGCCAGTGCGGCATCGGCCTGTTGCCGCGCGGCGGCTTTTTTCATGCCACGCATGCGCAGCGGAAAGGCGACGTTTTGCGCCACCGACATGTGCGGCCACAGCGCGTAATCCTGAAACACCATGCCAAGGTTACGTTTTTCCGGCGCATCGCAGTGGTGCGGCGATGCCACGCAGCGTTGGCCGATCCACAGTTCGCCGGCGGTGGGCTGCAACAAACCCGCCAGCAGTTTCAGCAGCGTGCTTTTGCCACAGCCGCTCGGGCCGAGCAGCGCCAGAATTTCGCCTGCGGGAATGGTCAGGGAGAGATCGTGCAGAATAGTCAGGTTATCCACCGACCATCTGAGATTTTTCAGTTCAATAGGCAGCGCGGCATGCGTCATCGGCCACCTCCCGCGAAGGCGTGAGCGTTACGCACGCGCGCCTGAGAAATCAGGGGCGTCATCAGATTGTTATCCTCTTTGGGATTTGATTGGGGGCGAGTCTACGAGCGCGATATGACGAAATGATGACCATAAAACTGGGCATTTCACTGATGCGGATAAAACCAAATGGCGTATAGTTATCCTCTTGTTATAAAAATTCCGTCACCCACGAGCGCAATCACTCATGCCTGACTCGCCTGCCGCCGCACCTGAACACGGTCGTTTTCGCCTCAATTTACTGATCCTTTCCATCGTGAAGTTCAACTTTGCCAGCTATCTCACCATCGGCTTGCCGCTGGCGGTGCTGCCCGGTTTTGTCCATGACGGACTGGGTTACAACGCCTTCTGGGCCGGATTGGTGATCAGCCTGCAATACATCGCCACGCTGCTCAGTCGCCCACACGCGGGACGCTATGCCGATATGTGGGGGCCGAAAAAAGTGGTGGTGCTGGGGCTGGTGGGATGCTTGCTGAGCGGCATCTGTATTTTGCTGTCGGCGCTCAGCGATGGGCAGGGCGTGCTGAGCCTGGTGCTGCTGTGTCTGGGGCGCGTGATTCTCGGCATCGGACAGAGTTTTTCCGGCACCGGTACGTCGCTGTGGGGCGTGGCGCGCGTCGGTTCGCTGCATATTGGCCGGGTGATTTCGTGGAACGGCATTGTCACCTATGGCGCGATGGCGATTGGTGCGCCGCTCGGCGTGGTGATTTTCCGCAGCGGCGGCTTGCTGCTGCTTTCCAGCATCATCATTGCCATTTGTGTGCTGGCAATTGCGCTGGCGCTGCCGCGCGCATCAGTGAGAGGCAGCAAAGCCAAGCCGCTGCCGTTCCGTGACGTGCTGAGCAAGGTGTATGGTTTCGGCCTGATTCTGGCGATGGGTTCCGCCGGGTTTGGCGTGATCGCCACCTTTATCACGCTGTTTTATCAGGATAAAGGTTGGGATGGTGCCGCCTTCGCGTTGACCATGTTCAGCGCCGCGTTCGTCGGCACGCGTCTGCTGTTTCCGAATGCCATCAACAAGCTTGGTGGTTTGCGCGTGGCGAGTATCTGCTTTGCGGTAGAAGCGATGGGCCTGTTTCTGGTGGCCGGTTCATTCGACCCGTGGATGGCGAAGATGGGCGCGTTCCTCACCGGCGCGGGTTTCTCGCTGGTATTCCCGGCGATTGGCGTGGTGGCGGTAAAAGTGGTGCCGCAGCAGAATCAGGGCAGCGCGCTCGCGACTTATACCGCGTTTATGGATTTATCGCTGGGCATCACCGGCCCGATCGCCGGTTTCATCATGAGTTATGCCGGCGTGTCGCTGGTCTATTTCCTCACCGCACTGCTGGTGTGTTTAGCGCTGTTCTGCACGCTGCGCATGATTAAGCAGATGCCGGAAGAGCCGATGGGGGAGGTTAAAGAGAACGCATAATTTTGCTATTGAACTCAGGCATACCCTAAATAGTTTAAGTCAGAGCAAGGCGGCAAGCGTGAGAATCCCCAGGAGCTTACGCCCGTAAGTGACTGGGGTGAGCACGGGCAGCCAACGCAGCTATGGCTTAAAATATGACGGGTATGAAAAAAAGGCCTCCGACCGAGGCCAACACTAACAAAATGTGTCATTAGACACAGATAAGGGTTCGTTTTCAGGCTTGCAGCAACTCAATGCTGTAGCGAATTTGGCGCTCAATGTCTGCTGGCTTCCACGTCTCCAGCTCGGATGAAAACGGTTCAAAGGCATACACGCCTTTATAGCCCAACATCTCCAGACGTTTCACCTGCGCCACGCTGTTCAGCACATCGCGGTCGCTGAGCATGATGCGTTGTTCATCGGTCAGTTGCGCCGTTGGGCGGGTATCTTCCACGCCGGATAAATGCACCAGACCAATATGGTTGATATCAATCTCCTGCGGGAACTCGTTTTCGGCGTTCTCATACAGGTGATGATGGAAGGTATCGAGCAGCACCTTAAACGGGACTTTTGCTTGCTGAATCAGTTGCTGCGTCTGCACCGCCGAGCGCAGCGAGCTGACCGGGAAGCCCAGCGGTTCAACCAGCCCCTGAATGCCATACTTTTCAAAGCGCGGCGCCAGTACCTGCAGCGCTTCCAGCGTCTGCTGGGGCGAAATCTCAACTCCTTCATTGAGCGGACACATCACCAGCGCTTTTGCGCCGATGGCCTGAGCTTCCTGTAGCAGCGCGTCGGCTTTAGCCAGCAGCGACTCATCGGCACGGTTAAACGGATAGAGCGCGTTAATCGTCACGATTTCAATATGGTACTTATCCGCTAGCGCGCGCAGCTGCGCCGCGCTGAGATCATCGGTTACCTTGCCGCTCTGCATGTCATTACGCAGTTCAACCTTGCTCAATCCCAGGCGTTGCACCAGCTGAAAGAAGGCTTCCAGCGTTAGCCTGGGCGCAATTTTACGGTTAATACAGAAACGGGTCGGATCGATGGCCATGTGCGGCTCCTGTAAACGGATACGGATTAGGTGCTGCAAAGAGAACATTTATTTCATTGTTATTGAATTATGAAATATCAGATATTGGATCTGCCTCGCAAAAATTTCATATTTCGTTTCGCGTTGCATGGGGAAGCTGGATTTCAGACATAAATTCGGTGCGGGCAACGGCTTAGCGGCAGAGCGGTTTGGTGAGCCTTTAGCACCAGCAGTGCAGCGCTACGGGCTGATTGACACCCGGCTGTCAGCGCAGGCGGAAAAAATGCGATCCATGCCGCTAAAAGGAAATTTTCTAAAAAGAAGTATTTGAAAAATTCATTTCATTACGATAGCTTCATAGCACGCTTTAAGTATTGCCTGCACACGCAGCGTCGCGGTTCGAACGGGCTATCTGCAGGGAACTTCACATCTAAGAGGCAACGACATGACTATCGTAGGAAACTTTATCGGCGGCAAAATTACCCACAGCGCCAGCAATGAAACCATTCCCGTGTACGATCCGGCGACCGGCAAAGTCGTGCGTGAACTGACGCAGAGCACCGCCGCTGAAGTGGAAAAGGCGATTGAAGTCGCGCATGCCGCCTTCCCGGAATGGTCGAAAACCGCGCCGTTGCGTCGTGCCCGTGTGATGTTCAATTTTAAAGCGCTGATGGAAAAACACCGCGAAGAGCTGGCGGCACTGATCGTGTCTGAGCACGGTAAAGTGTGGTCCGATGCGCTGGGTGAACTGACGCGCGGTATCGAAGTGATCGAGTATGCCTGCGGTATTCCACATCTGATTAAAGGTGAGAACTCACCGAGTGTGGGCACCGGCGTTGACAGCTATTCGCTGATGCAGCCGGTCGGTGTTGTCGCCGGTATCACCCCATTTAACTTCCCGGCGATGGTGCCACTGTGGATGTTCCCCATCGCGCTGGCGTGCGGCAACACCTTTATCCTCAAGCCACCGGCGCTGGATCCTTCCGCATCTGTGCGCATGGCCGAACTGCTGAAAGAAGCGGGCCTGCCGGATGGCGTATTCAACGTGGTGCATTCGTCTAACGAAGATGCCGAGCAGCTGTACAAAGATCCGCGCATCGCCGCGGTCAGCTTCGTGGGTTCTTCCGGCGTAGCGGAGCACATCTATAAAACTGCCAGCGCCCACGGTAAACGCGTGCAGGCGTTTGGTGCGGCGAAAAACCACGCCATCGTGATGCCCGATGCCGATCTCGATGCCACCGTGAACGCCATTATGGGCGGCGCGTTTGGTTCAGCGGGTGAACGCTGCATGGCGCTGCCGGTTGTGGTTGCCGTGGGTGACGACACCGCAGACAAACTGATTGCGCGTCTGACGCCGCTGATCAAAGCGCTGCGCGTCGGTCCTGGCATCCAGAAAGGTGCCGAAGAGAATGAAATGGGGCCGGTGGTTTCTGCTGCGCACCAGAAGAAAGTGCTGGGCTACATCGACAAAGGTGAGCAGGAAGGCGCGAAGCTGGTGGTTGATGGCCGCGGCATACAGGTTGCTGGCCATGCAGAAGGTTACTACGTTGGCGGCACGCTGTTCGACAATGTGACGTCGGATATGACTATCTGGCGCGAAGAGATCTTCGGGCCGGTGCTGAGCATCATGCGTTCCAGCGATTACGACAGCGCACTGCAGCTGGTTAACAGCCACGAATTCGGTAACGGTAGCGCCATCTTCACCAGCAACGGCCACACCGCGCGTGAGTTCGTGCAGAACGTCGAAGCTGGCATGGTTGGCGTTAACGTGCCGGTTCCGGTTCCGATGGCGTTCCACAGCTTCGGCGGCTGGAAGCGTTCGGTATTTGGTGCGCTGAACGTGCACGGTCCAGACGGCGTGCGTTTCTACACCCGCATGAAAACCGCCACCGTGCGTTGGCCGAGCGGCCAGCAGACCGTATCTGAGTTCAGCATGCCGACGCTGGGCTAATTTCGCTCAACAAGGAGGAACAGGATGTCTCTGATTTCGAAAGCGCAAAAACCCGACAGTAACGGCCGCATCCAGCACGTCACGCCGGAAAGCGCGGGCTGGGAATATGTCGGCTTCGACGCTTATCTGCTGAAAAAAGGGCAGAGCCTGAAGCTGAGCAGCGGCGACAAAGAGTTGTGTCTGGTGCTGGTGGCGGGCTTTGCGTCGGTGAAAACCCGCCATGCGGAGTTCCCAAATCTCGGCAAGCGTCTGTCGCCGTTTGAACGCATTCCACCTTATTCGGTGTATGTGCCGCATAACGACGAAGTGGAAGTGTATGCGGATAGCGATCTGGAGCTGGCGGTGTGTAATGCACCGAGCAGCGGCAACCTGCCGGCGCGACTGATTGCGCCGGAAGATGTTGGCGTTGAGCAGCGTGGTAAAGGGCGTAATCAGCGTCTGGTGCACAACATTCTGCCGGACAATAAAGAGGCAGACAGCCTGCTGGTGGTGGAAGTCTACACCGATGAAGGCGCGACCAGTTCGTACCCCAGCCACAAGCACGACCAGAAAAACAGCCCGGACGAAACCTATCTGGAAGAGACCTACTATCACCGTTTCGATCCTGAGCCAGGTTTCGCCATGCAGCGCGTTTATACCGACGACCGTTCACTCGACGAGTGCATGGCGCCGTATAACCGCGATGTGGTGACAGTGCCGCGTGGCTATCATCCGGTGGCAACCATTGCCGGGTACGATAACTACTATCTCAACGTGATGGCGGGTCCAAAACGTCTGTGGAAATTTACCTGGGAGAAGGATCACGCCTGGGTGAACAGCGACCAGTATCCGCGTTCGTAGATTGCACATCAATGTAAGAAGGGCAGCCAGGTAGCTGCCCTTTTTTGTTAGCTGGTCGACTCTGCGAAGAGATTATTCTCTGGCCACGTTGTTGTTCAGCGCCAGCGACACGGCGAGCGTCTGTGCCAGACACAGCGAAGCGACCTGCGAACGGAAGCCATCCACTTGCGCTTCACGCACCACAAAACACACATCGCTGAAGGCGGCCAGCGGGCTGACCTGACTGTCGGTGATGGCAATCAGATGCGCGCCACGTTTGGCACCCAACTCAACCAACTCCACCGCTTCACGCGCGTATGGCGAATAGCTGATGGCGATCACCACGTCTTTCGGGTTCACCATGCTCAGCTGCTCGGTGAACATGCCACCGAGGCCGTCGATCAGGAACGCACGACGCTCCAGATGGCGCAGCGCATACACCAGATACGATGCCACGCTGAATGAGCGACGCAGGCCGATGATGTAGATGTTCTCGGCTTCATCGAGCATTTTCACCGCGCGGTTGAGCTGGTCCGGATTGACCTGCATCGCCAGCTGTTGCAGCGCCTGGCTGTTGACCATGGTGAAGACGTTGAGGATTTCGGCCGGGCTTTCGGGTGAAGTGGCGCTGTCGTCGGTGGCGGTCTGGCGGAACAGACGTGCGCGCTCGGTATAGTTAACGGTCTCTTCCATCAGGTGCTGACGGAAAACCTGTTTCATTTCGTTGAAGCCGCTGAAGCCAAAGGCGTTGGCAAAGCGGATCAGCGTCGAGGGCGGCACATCGGCATGTTGTGCAATGGAAGCAACGGTATCGAAAGCGATGCTGTTACTGTTATCAAGGATATAACGAGCCACCTGCTTCAGGCGTTTGCTCAGCGTCTCATAGCGACGACGGATCTCGTCCTGTAACAAGGTTAATTGCGTTGGATTATTGGTCATTACTTCGGCCCGCTAGAAAAGAAAATATGGCTGGATAATGAGCGCTATAGTACCAGATGGATGGAAAATTTCATTTGTTTGACATCATCGTGACGCTTATTTCATCGGTTTATGAAATGCCTCACAGAATATGCAGGTTTTCCCCTCACCCTAACCCTCTCCCGCAAGCGGGCGAGGGAACCGTCTTGTGCGGCTTAGCAGATCGAGTTCAATACTCAACAATTGCTGGATCGGTCCCTTCTCCCGCTGGCGGGAGAAGGCTAGGATGAGGGCCAGCGAGCACAATCAAAAAAGCGGCCAATTGGCCGCTTTTTCCCTGCTAACTTCGCACTTAACCGCGTACAGCGCGCCAGTAGCCGATCAACCGCAGGTAGTTCCCTTTCACGGTCTCAACCAGCGCTGTATCATCCAGCTCGCCTTGCAGCCACTGGCGTGACGGCTGGCCGAAGATGGTGCGACCTACCGCGAAACCTTTCACCCACGGCGCTTGCGCTGCGGCGGCGAAACCGGCTTTCAGCGTCTCTTCCGGGGCATCGAGGCCCAGCAGCAGAATGCCGCGGCAGTGCGGGTCGTTCTGCTCGATCAACCCACTGATCGCCTGCCAGCTTTCGGCAGACAGCGGCGGCAGTTTCCACCAGTCTGGCTGAATGCCAAGGCTGTAGAAGTGGCTCAGCATGTCGTAATAGTAGGATTCGTTACGGTCCGGATTGCTCTCCGGCAGAATCAGCTCCAGCAGCAGTTCGTGCCCGCTCTTGTTACAGCCATTCCACACATCGAGCACCAGCTCATCCTGCTCTTTACGCAGTTCCGCGCTGTCGTGCGGATGGTAGAACACCAGACATTTTACCACGTGCTCGGCTGGCCAGTCGACCAGCTGTGAGCCGATGTTGCCGTGTTCAAGGCGCAGCGGACGTGAACTTGGCAGCTCAATTGGACGCCCAATCCACCAGTTTTTACCGGTAATCGCGTTCAGCGCTTTCTGGCCGTAAGTGGTATCCGCGAGGATGCCGCTCTTTTCATTCAGGCCGGCTTCATTGGCCGCTTCTTCTGCGGCACGCAGCAGCAGCAGTTTCAATTCTGGGATGCGCGCTTCGCTGACGCCCGCTTCGCGTGCCATATCAGCCAGCTGTTTGCGATGGTCGAAGGCGAACACATTCAGCTCTGGCCACTGCTGTTTACGCGTGGTGACGCGATGCAGGTGATTAAGACGTACATCAAGATCCGGACGTTTCACCTCTTTATCGCGGCTAAGGAAATCGTCCAGCTCTTCTTTGGTCGGCATCGCCGGTGCACAGCCGTGGCGCGAAACCACCAGCGCGCCACAGGCGTTCGCGTAACGGCACGCTTGCTCCCAGCTTTCATCATTCAGCCAGCCGCGCAGCAGGCCAGACATAAAGGCATCGCCCGCACCCAGCACGTTCAGCACTTCAACGCGCACGCCGCTCTGCAGTTTGGTCTGTTCCCAACTATCCGGGATCTCGCCCTCAAACACCACGCAACCCAGCGGACCGCGTTTGCACACTAATGTGGCCTGGCTCGATTGACGCACATTTTTCAGCGCGGTCAGCGTATCGGTGCTGCCACCAGCGATATGGAACTCTTCTTCCGTTCCGACCACCAAATCGAAATAGTGCAGCACTTCCTGCAGTTGTTGCGTCACTTCGCCCGATTCAATGAAACGCGTTTCGCCGTCGCCGAGTGAGGTCAATCCCCACAGCACCGGACGATAATCGATATCCAGCGCGGTGCGCAGGCCGTTGCGTTTGGCGATATCCAGCGCTTTCAGTACGGCGGCGCGGGTTTGCGGATGCGAAAGGTGCGTGCCGGTGACGGCGACCGCGCGTGAAGAGGTGATGAAATCTTCGTTAATATCTTCCGGCACCAGCCCCATATCGGCGCAGTTGTCGCGGTAGAAGATCAGGGGGAAGCTCTCTTCATCTTTGATCCCAAGGATCACCAGCCCGGTCAGGCGCTGCTTATCGGTAATCAGGCCATCGGTATTGCAGCCCGCACGTTGCAGCTCTTCACGCAAAAAGCGGCCGTTATGCTCGTCACCTACGCGCGCCAGCATCGCCGATTTCAGGCCCTGGATCGCCGTACCGTAGGCCACGTTGCCGGAAGACCCGCCGAGATATTTGTTGAAGCTGGTCATATCTTCCAGGCGTGATCCAATTTGCTGACCGTAGAGGTCGACGGCGATGCGTCCGATACAAATCACATCAAGCCGCTTCTGTTGTGTACTCATACCTATTGTTTCCTTCTGTGATAAGCAGACACTGCGGGCGCTGCCGCCCAACGTCGAGCGCTTTGCTTCCGGGTTCTCAAGGTGCCTGATTGGCTTTGGTCGCAGTATGAGGAATAAAAATTCCAAATTCAATATGAAATGAAACATCCATCACGATTTTGTGAGCCAGGTAAAACTCTGACCAGGCCGCAAAGCAGCGTTGGAATCTTTCGGAGTTTCAGTGATAGTCAGGCTTGTGAGCCAGGTCTCAGGAAATTGCTGGCGAATCAAGGAAGCTACTGAAGTGAAATGAAATTTCGTTATGACCTGCAAATGACCTGTTACTGTTCCACTTTTCCCCCTTTCGCGGCTTGCGCAGCCCACGTTTCATTGCTGAATTTGATCTCCATCGCAAAATGAAATGTTTCTTCTGTAATTGTGTTTAATGAAAAAAATATTTGTTTATAATCGCCTCACGTTTCACTTAATCCGCGGGCGCCGTGAACGGCAGTTTTTACCCGAACCGCGATGTACCTCGCCGCAGGTACCAGCATGTAAAGGAAGAAGCATATGGGCACAATCAGACTCACCACGGCACAGGCGCTGGTAAAATTTCTTGATAACCAATACCTGAACGTTGACGGCGTTGAAACCAAATTTGTGAAAGGCATTTTTGCCATTTTCGGTCACGGCAACGTGCTGGGATTGGGACAGGCGCTGGAGCAGGACAGCGGCGATCTGGTGGTGCATCAGGGCCGTAACGAGCAGGGCATGGCGCACGCCGCCATTGGCTTTGCCAAGCAGTCGCTGCGTCGTCAGATTATCGCCTGTACCTCATCGGTCGGTCCCGGCGCGGCCAACATGATTACCGCTGCTGCCACCGCGACCGCCAACCGCATTCCTTTACTGATGCTGCCGGGCGATGTGTTCGCTACGCGCCAACCGGATCCGGTATTGCAGCAGATCGAACAGAGCCACGATCTCAGCATCAGCACCAACGACGCGTTCCGCGCGGTGAGCAAATACTGGGATCGCGTCAGCCGCCCGGAACAGCTGATGACTGCCTGCATCAACGCCTTGCGCGTGTTGACCGATCCGGCAGAAACCGGCGCGGTGACGATTGCGCTGCCGCAGGACGTGCAGGGCGAAGCCTGGGACTTCCCGGAATACTTTTTCCAGAAACGTGTGCATCGTCTGGATCGCCGCTTGCCAACTGCCGCGCAATTAGAAGATGCGCTGGCGCTGATTGCGCGTAAACACAAGCCGCTGATCATTGTCGGCGGTGGCCTGAAATATTCCGATGCCGGGGATGCGCTGCTGAAATTTGCCGAGCGCTTCAACATTCCGTTTGCCGAAACCCAGGCCGGTAAAGGCACCATCGTTTCCGATCACCCGCTCAATGTCGGCGGCGTGGGCGAAACCGGCTGCCTGGCGGCCAACCTGCTGGCGAAAGAGGCCGATCTGGTGATTGGTATCGGTACGCGTTACACCGACTTCACCACCGCGTCGAAATGGATTTTCCAGAATCCGGACGTCAGCTATCTGAACCTCAACGTCAGCAACTTCGACAGCTACAAGCTGGATGCAGTGCAGCTGCTGGCGGATGCGCGTGAAGGTTTAACCGCGCTGGAAAGCGGGCTGCAAGGTTTCGAAAACCATTGGGGCGGCCAGATTGAGCTGTCGCAAAGCAAGCTGTTGAAAGAGACGCAGCGCGTCTATGCCGCCACCTATAACACCGACGATTTCATTCCGGAAATCGCCGACCATGCCGATCGCGAAGCGCTGTTTGCCGAGTTTGAGCGCCTGACGAAATCGGTGCTGACGCAGAGCAGCGTGCTGGGCACCTTAAACGAGCAGCTCCCAAAGGATGCGGTGATCGTCGCGGCAGCGGGCAGTCTGCCGGGCGACCTGCAGCGCGTGTGGCGCACCAAAGATTACAACTCGTACCACGTTGAGTACGGCTACTCCTGTATGGGTTATGAAGTGAATGCCGCGCTGGGTGTGAAGCTGGCGCAGCCGCAGCGTGAAGTCTACGTCATGGTTGGCGACGGTTCGTTCATGATGCTGCACTCCGAGCTGGTCACGTCCATTCAGGAAGGGGCGAAAATCAACGTGGTGCTGCTGGATAACATGACCAACGGTTGTATCAACAACCTGCAGATGGAACACGGCATGGACAGCTTCACCACCGAGTTCCGCTTCCGTAATCCGGAAGGCGGCAAGCTGGATGGCGGCTTTGTGCCAGTGGACTTCGCGGCGATCGCCGGCGGTTACGGCTGCAAAACCTACCGCATCACCACGCTGGAACAGCTGGAAGCCGCGCTGATCGATGCGCAGAAGCAGACCGTTTCCGTGCTGTTCGACATCAAAGTGCTGCCAAAAACCATGGTGCATAAATACTTCAGCTGGTGGCACGTCGGCGTGGCGCAAACCTCTACGTCAACGCGCACGCAAGAAGTGGCCGACAACCTTAACGTGCATATCGAACAAGCACGTAAGTATTAAAACCTCTTTTAGGCCGGAGCTCTCCGGCCTTGTTTTACCCTAACTTATCCGACTCTACAGGTGTAATTATGACGCTCAAACTCGGTGTAATTGGTACCGGTGCAATTGGTCAGGAACACATTCGTCGCTGCAATAACGTTTTGCAGGGTGCGAAAGTGGTGGCGGTTTCTGATATCAACGTAGAAGGGGCGCGCGCGGCGCTGCAACGTCTGAATATCGAAGCCGAGGTGTATCAGGATGGTCATCAGGTGATCAACTCACCGGAAGTCGATGCCATTCTGGTGACGTCCTGGGATCCGACCCACGAAGAGTTTACGCTGGCGGCAATCGCGGCCGGCAAACCGGTGTTCTGTGAAAAGCCGCTGGCGCTGAGCGCTGAAGGTTGCCGTCGCATTGTGGATGCCGAGATCAAACACGGTAAACGTCTGGTGCAAGTGGGCTTTATGCGCCCGTACGATGCCGGCTATCGCGCGCTGAAAAAAGTGATCACCGGCGGTGAAATCGGCGAACCGCTGATGCTGCACTGCGCGCACCGCAACCAGAGCGTCGGCGAGAATTACACCACCGACATGGCGATCACCAACACCCTGATTCACGAGCTGGACGTGCTGCGCTGGCTGACCGAAGACGACTACAAAACCGTGCAGGTGGTGTTCCCGCGCACCACGTCGAAGTCTCATGCCAATTTGAAAGATCCGCAGATCGTGCTGTTCGAAACGCAGAAAGGTATCCGCATTGATGTGGAGATCTTCGTTAACTGCGCGTACGGCTACGACATTCAGTGTGAAGTGGTGGGCGAAGAGGGCATCGCTAAGCTGCCGGAGCCTTCGGCGATCCAAACGCGCAAAAACGCGCGTCTCGGCGTGCCGCTGCTGACCGACTGGAAAGACCGTTTCATTGATGCTTATGACGTTGAGCTGCAAGCGTTTATTAATGACGTGAAAGACGGTCAACTGACCGGACCTTCTGCCTGGGATGGTTTTGCTGCTTCCGTGGCCGCCGATGCCTGCCACAAAGCGCAGAATAGCGGTGCGATTGAGCCGGTAACCATGCCGCCGCGTCCGGATTTCTACGCCAAATAACTGAGCTGTGCGCTAAATACTCCTCGGCGGCTCAGCGGCCGCCTCTGTGAATCAGGGACAACACCATGAACAAAGACAACGTTAAACTGGCGATCGCGCCAATCGGCTGGACTAACGACGACATGCCAGAGCTGGGCAGCGAAAACACCTTCCAGCAAACCGTGAGTGAAATGGCGCTCGCGGGTTTTACCGGCAGTGAAGTGGGCAGCAAATATCCGCGCGATCCGGCGATTCTCAAGCCGATGCTCGATATCCGTGGCATTCAGATCTGCAACGCCTGGTTCAGCACCTTCTTCGCCAACGGCGACAAAGCGAAAACCATCGACGAATTTACCAATCACATGAATTTCCTGCATGCGATGGGCGCGCGCGTGATTGGTTGCTCCGAGCAGAGCAAAAGTATTCAGGGCACCACGCTGGCGGTGCTGGAGCAGAAGCCGATTTTCAGCGATGAAGAGTGGCGCTTAACCGCGGAAGGCTACAACGAGTTGGCGGAGATCGCCGCGAAGAAAGGCATGCGCGTCACGCTGCACCATCACATGGGCACCGGCATTCAGACGCCAGCCGAGATCGATCGCTTTATGGAATCGACCAATGAGAATGTTGGCCTGCTGTACGATACCGGCCACATCTACTATTCCGAAGGTTCACAGCAGGCGATGCTGGATGTGCTGACCAAATATCTGCCGCGTATTTTCCACGTGCATCTGAAAGACGTGCGCGACAGCGTGGTAGCCGAAGTGCGTGAGAAATCGCTGTCGTTCCTGGATGGCGTGAAGAAGGGGACTTTCACCGTGCCGGGCGATGGCGTGATCGATTTTAAACCGGTGTTCAAAATCCTCGATGATTACGGTTATAAAGGCTGGATGGTGGTGGAAGCGGAGCAGGATCCGGCGCTGGCCAATCCGTTCGAATATGCGGTAAAAGCGCGTAAGTACATCCGCGAGAATGCGGGGTTGTAAGGGCAAATGCGCGCAATGCATTGCGCCGCTACGGGATGTGCACGCATTCGTAACGGCGCGATTTATCGCGCTGTTTTCCATAAAAAAAGGCCGTTATCCCATCAGGATAGCGGCCTTTTAATTGGCTGAGATTATGACGCTAACGACAACGCCGGTTTCTGTGCGTTGACCGCCAGCCACTCGGCAATGCGCGCCTGCTCGGCTTCGTTCAGCCACATGCCTTGTTTGGTACGACGCCAAATCGCATCATCCAGCTCGCGTACCCATTCGTTTTTCACCAGGTAACGCAGCTCGGCTTCGTAGAACTCGTGACCGAAGTTTTCACCCAGATCGTCGATGCTCTTCGCGCCTGCCAGCAGCTCTTCGGTGCGGCTGCCGTAAGTCCGCGCAAAGTGACGCGCCATACCTTCGCTGATAAACGGATAGCGACGACGCAGGCTGGCGGTGTAATCCTCGCGTGAACCGGAGAAATCCCCGCCCGGCAATACCGCGTTTTTGGTCCACGCCGGGCCGATATTCGGGTAGTATTTGGTCAGTTTCTCCAGCGCATGTTCCGCCAGCTTACGATAGGTGGTCAGCTTGCCGCCGAACACGGACAGCAACGGCGCCTGGCCATTGTCGTCATGCACATCCAGCGTGTAATCACGGGTGATGGCCTGCGGCGAATCCGATTCGTCATCGCACAGCGGACGTACGCCCGAGTAAGTCCAGACGATGTCATCTTTGCTCAGCTGCTGTTTGAAGTGTCCATTGAACACGTTCAACAGGTAGCTGATTTCGTTGTCATCGATCTTCACGTCTTTCGGATCGCCTTTGTACTCCACGTCGGTGGTGCCGATGATGGAGAACTCATCCATCCACGGAATCACAAACACGATACGGTTATCTTCGTTTTGCAGGATATACGCCTGCTTTTCGCGATGGACGCGCGGTACCACGATGTGGCTGCCTTTGATCAGACGAATGCCGTACGGCGATTTCAGCTTCAGGCCATCGTCGAAGAACTCTTTTACCCACGGACCGGCCGCATTGACCAGACCTTTGGCGCGCCAGGTGTAGGTTTTACCGCTGTCGATATCTTCGGCTTCCACCATCCACAAACCGGCTTCACGCCAGGCGCGGGTCACGCGCGTGCGGGTGCGTACTTCGCCGCCCTGTTTTTCCACTTCCTGCGCATTGAGTACCACCATTCGCGCATCATCAACCCAGCAGTCAGAATATTCGAATCCGCGCGTGATCTCAGGCTTGAGGGCCGAATCCGCGCCAAAACGCAGGCTCTTACTACCCGGCAGCGTGGTGCGTTTGCCGAGGCGATCGTACATAAACAGGCCCATACGGATCATCCACGCCGGACGCAGATGCGGACGGTGCGGCAGACGGAAGCGCATCGGGAAGGCGATGTGCGGGGCCATTTTCAGCAGCACTTCACGTTCTGCTAACGCTTCGCCCACCAGGCGGAATTCATAGTGTTCAAGGTAGCGCAGGCCGCCGTGAATCAATTTCGAGCTGTTGGAGGAGGTTGCACAGGCCAAATCCCGCGCCTCCAGCATCAGCACCGACAGTCCGCGTCCTGCAGCGTCCACTGCAATGCCGGCTCCGTTAATGCCGCCGCCGATCACGATCAGGTCTTTGGTTTCCACGTCATCTCCTCCGATGTTCGGAATAGTTCTAAAATGTTCGTTTTCGAGCGTAATAATAATCGGAAACCAACATCTACGCCAGCGGTTAACTGAATAAAAACATTTTTGCGTGATATAGCTAACATTCCGACAGGAAAAAAATCACATAACCACAGGACTTGTCAGGTTATCGCGGCGCGTTCTCAGGTTAAACTAGGCGCTAATTGTGATGAAGTAATGAGAGACACCATGGAAACCTTCGAGTGTATTAATGTCCTGCAGGCGCAAGAGCATCTGGCACAAGGTGCGCAGCTGGTGGATATCCGTGATCCGCAGAGCTTTATGATGGGCCACGCGGCGGGCGCGCAACATCTGAACAATGACAACCTGGCGGATTTCATCGCCAACGCCAATCAGGCTTTGCCGGTGCTGGTGATGTGCTATCACGGCAACAGCAGCAAAGGCGCGGCGCAGTTCCTGCTGGGCCAGGGATTCAGCGCGGCGTACAGCATTGACGGCGGATTTGATGCCTGGCGCGCGGCATTCCCGGCGCAGGTTGCCCTCGGCGACGCCTGAGCCCATCGCATAAGGAAGGAGATCACCGCATGATGCGCATTACCCAGTTCAATAATCCGCGCATGGCGCAGGCGTTTGTCGACTACATGGCGACTCGCGGCGTGACGCTACGCATTGAGCGCGAAAGCCACTTTGTCATTATGTTGGATGACGAAAGCAAGCTGGAGAGGGTCGAAAACGAACTCGCGCAGTTCGTGCGCGATCCCAACCATCCGCGCTATCAGGCGGCCAGCTGGCATAGCGGCAACACCGAAAGTGGCTTGCGCTACGAGCGCACTAATATCTGGGCGAGCATTCGCGAACGCGCAGGTCCGCTCACCATGGCCATCATGATCGCCTGCATCGCGGTGTTTATCCTGATGCAGATCGTCGGTGATGATGTGGCGCTGGAGTGGCTGGCTTGGCCGGCGGATTCCTCGCAATATTTCCAGGTGTGGCGCTGGTTTAGCCATGCGCTGCTGCACTTCTCGCTGCTGCATATCCTGTTCAACCTGATGTGGTGGTGGTATCTCGGCGGTGCGGTCGAGAAGCGTCTCGGCAGCGGCAAGCTGTTTGTGATTATGCTGATCTCGGCGCTGCTAACCGGCTGGATGCAGGCCAAGTTCAGCGGCGTGCTGTTTGGTGGTTTGTCGGGCGTGGTTTACGCGTTGATGGGTTACTGCTGGCTGCGCGGCGAGCGCGATCCCGAAAGTGGTATTTATCTCGAGCGCGGCCTGATTGGCTTCGCGGTCGTATGGTTGGTGATTGGCTGGTACGGCGCATTTGGTCTGTCGATCGCCAACGCCGCGCACGTCACCGGCTTACTGGTGGGTTTAGCGATGGCATTTGTTGATACGCGTAAGATTACGCGTCGTTAGCAGCACCAATAAAAGAAGCGGCCACGAGCCGAGGAGAGAGATGTGAAGCAGACGCAACGTCATGACGCCATTATCGATCTGGTCCGGCGTCAGGGATATGTCAGTACCGAAGAGCTGGTGGATCACTTTGAAGTCAGCCCGCAAACCATTCGGCGTGACCTGAACGACCTGGCCGATCAGAACAAGATCATGCGCCATCACGGCGGGGCGGCGCTGCCGTCCAGCTCAGAAAATACCGCATGGCAGGATCGTAAAATGATGTGGTCGGCGGAGAAAGCGCGCATCGCCGAGCGCGTGGCGAGCCAGATCCCTGATGGCGCCACGCTGTTTATTGATATCGGCACCACGCCGGAAGCGGTGGCGCATGCGCTGCTCAATCACAACAATCTGCGCGTCGTCACCAACAACCTCAACGTGGCGATTCTGCTGATGGCGAAACCTGATTTCCGCGTGATTATCGCCGGCGGCGAAGTGCGCACGCGTGATGGCGGCATCATGGGCGAAGCGACGCTGGACTTCATTTCGCAGTTTCGCCTCGATTACGGCATTCTCGGCATCAGCGGCATTGATATGGATGGTTCGCTGCTGGAGTTCGATTATCACGAAGTGCGCACCAAACGCGCCATCATCGAAAACTCGCGCTGCGTGATGCTGGTGGTGGATCACTCGAAGTTTGGCCGTAATGCGATGGTCAACCTCGGCAATATGAGCCTGATTGATTACATGTATACCGATCAAAGCCCGCCGGCCAGCGTGCTGAAAGTGATTGAACAGCACGAAGTTCACCTCGAACTTTGCTAATGCCGTAGCGGCGCAATTTATTGCGCGATAAATCGCGCCGCTACAAAAATCAGCACCGATTTTTTTCACCGCACCTGCATTTCCCTGTCGCTTTTTTCTGCGCCCCCAGCTTTACTTATCCATTCACCTCTTGCGCTCGCCCGGCTTTACCGTTAACGGACTCGAAGGGATTGATATGTCGCAGCAAAAATTCAATAAAACACGTTTCGACGCCGCGCTCACCCGCCAATGGCAGCATCTCGGACTCACTTCCGCCCAGCAAATGACACCGCAGCAATGGTGGCAAGCGCTGAGCCGCGTGCTGGCAGAAATGCTGGCGACGCAGCCACCTGTGCCAGCCAAACACGGGCAGCGCCACGTCAACTATCTGTCGATGGAGTTTCTGCTGGGGCGTTTGACCGGCAACAATTTGCTCAATCTTGGCTGGTATAACGAAGTGCAAGCCGCGCTGGCGGAACATCAGGTTGAGCTGAGCGAACTGCTGGAAGAGGAGGTGGATCCGGCACTCGGTAACGGCGGATTGGGGCGTTTGGCCGCCTGCTATATGGATTCGATGGCGACCGTCGGCCAGGCTGCGATGGGCCACGGCCTCAACTATCAATACGGCCTGTTTCGTCAGACGTTTGCCGACGGACAGCAGCAGGAAGCGCCGGATGACTGGCAGCGCGATCGCTATCCGTGGTTCCGCTACAACGCCGCGCTGGATGTGCAGGTAGGCCTCGGCGGCAAGGTCAAAGAGAACCACGATGGCAGCCTCAGCTGGCGACCTAAAATTCACCTCAAAGGCGAAGCCTGGGATTTGCCGGTGGTGGGCTATCGCAACGGTATCACGCTGCCGCTACGCCTGTGGAAAGCCAGCAGCGCGCAGCCGTTCGATCTCACCGCGTTCAACAACGGCCAGTTCCTGCAGGCTGAGCAGCAAGGCATTGCAGCCGACAAGCTGACCAAAGTGCTCTATCCCAATGATAATCATGCCGAAGGTAAGCGGCTGCGCCTGATGCAGCAGTATTTCCAGTGCGCCTGCGCGGTGGGCGATATTCTGCGGCGTCATCATCTCGCCGGGCGCGCCATTCGCACTTTGCCTGATTTCGAAGTGATCCAGCTTAACGACACGCATCCCACCATCGCCATCCCGGAGATGCTGCGCGTGCTGCTGGATGAGCATCAACTGAGTTGGGACGATGCGTGGCATATCACCAGCCGCACTTTTGCGTATACCAATCACACGCTGATGCCGGAAGCGCTGGAGCGCTGGGATGAGAAGCTGGTGCGCGACCTGCTGCCGCGCCATATGTTGATCATCCGTGAGATTAATCGCCGCCTGAAAAAGATAGTGAAGCAACGGTGGCCAGACGATAAAGCGATCTGGCACAAGCTGGCGGTGGTGGCTGATGGTCAGGTGCGCATGGCGAATTTGTGCGTGGTGAGCTGTTTCGCCGTCAACGGCGTGGCGGCGCTGCACTCCGAGCTGGTGGTGAAAGATCTGTTCCCGGAATATCACCTGCTGTGGCCAAACAAATTCCATAACGTGACCAACGGCATCACGCCGCGCCGCTGGTTGAAACAGTGTAATCCGCTGCTGGCGACGCTGATCGATGACAGCCTGCAGGTTGAGTGGGCCAACGATCTCGATGCGCTGGCGTGGCTGGCACCTTTCGCCCGCAAGAAGGCGTTTCGTCAGCAGTTTCGCGACATCAAGCAGCAAAACAAACAGCGGCTGACGCTCTACGTCAAGCGCGTGACCGGCATTGATATCAATCCGGATGCGCTGTTTGACGTGCAGATTAAGCGACTGCATGAGTACAAACGTCAGCACCTCAGTTTGCTGCATATGCTGCACTGCTATCGCCAGCTGCGCGACAACCCGGATAACCCCGACTTCGTGCCGCGCGTGTTCCTGTTTGGCGCCAAAGCCGCGCCCGGCTACTACCTCGCCAAAAATATCATCTATGCCATCAACAAAGTGGCGGAGGTGATCAACAACGATCCACTCGTCGGTGATCGCCTCAAAGTGGTGTTTATCCCGGATTACCGCATCACCGCCGCAGAGCTGATGATTCCGGCCGCCGATCTCTCCGAGCAGATTTCCACCGCCGGTTATGAGGCTTCCGGCACCGGCAATATGAAGCTGGCGCTGAACGGCGCACTCACCATTGGCACGCTGGACGGCGCCAATGTGGAGATTGCTGAAGCGGTGGGCGCGAAGCATATCTTTATCTTCGGCAACAGCGTGGACGAGGTGAAAGCGCTGAAGGCGGGCGGCTACAGCCCGAAAAAGCTGCGTAAACAGAATCCTTATCTGGATGGTTTGCTGAAGGAGCTGGAGAAGGGCAAGTTCAGCGACGGCGATAAGCATGCGTTTGATTTGATGTTGCAAAGCCTGACCAAAAATGGCGATCCCTGGCTGGTGCTGGCCGACTTTGATGCCTACATCGCCGCGCAGCAGCGGGTGGAAGCGTTGTGGAAAAACCCGGATGCCTGGACGCGCGCAGCGATCCTCAATACCGCTCACACCGGCCGCTTCAGCTCTGACCGTTCAATTCGCGATTATCAGCAGCGGATTTGGCAGGCGGCCCGATAAAGACACGATTGATGATTTTGGAGACACGATGACGCTCAACAAGCTGGACCAGGCGACACAGGATGCCGGCATTTCGCTGCGCTTTATTAACGCGCACGGCGAGCCGGAAACCATCAGCGATGAGACCAAACGCGCGTTGCTGGCAGTCATGGAAACGCCAACCGGTAAAGCGCCACCGCTGCCGCCGGTGCAGGTATTTGCCGCTCGCAGCAAGCGCCAACTGACGCCACAAGGCAGCGGCGCCTTTTCCTGGCAGCTACAAACCGAACAGGGCAAAAGCTTCAGCGGCGAAGTGCAGGGCGGAGAACCGCTCACACTGCCGCCACGTCTGTCACAAGGTTATCACCAGCTCACGCTGCGCAAAGGTCGCCAGCAGTGGCAAACGCGCATCATCATTGCGCCACGCCGCTGTTTTATCCCGGCATCAGTCGAGCAAGGCGAGAAACTGTGGGGCGCGTTAGTACAGCTTTACACGCTGCGATCGGATGACAATTGGGGCATCGGTGACTTCGGCGATTTGGCGCAAATGCTGGAGAACGTTGCCAATAATGGCGGTGACTTCGTTGGCCTTAATCCTTTGCATGCGCTTTATCCTGCACAGCCAGAACATGCCAGTCCTTACAGCCCAACCTCGCGTCGCTGGCTCAACGTGCTGTATATCGACGTTAATCGGCTGGAGGATTTTCAGCGTAGCGAGGCAGCGCAGCGTTGGTGGCAAAGGGCGAAAACACGCAAAGCGCTGGATCAGGCGCGCGCGGCTGAGTTTGTCGATTACAGCGCGGTGGCCAAACTGAAATTGGCCGCGCTGCGCTTTGCCTGGCAGCGCTTCCAGCCGCGCGCCGCTGAAGATGCCGGATTTCAGCAATTTATCGTTGAGGGCGGCGACCATCTGCGTTATCAGGCGGCGTTTGATGGCATTCTCGCCGAACGCAGCCAGCAGCATCCTGATGAATGGGGTTGGACCAACTGGCCGGAAGGCTGGCGCAACGCTTTGCTGCCGGAGGTGCAGCAATGGTGTGCGGAACACGAAGAGGAGATTCAGTTCTGGAGTTGGTTGCAGTGGGTGGCGCAAGAGCAGTTTGCCATCTGCTGTCAAATTAGCCAGCAGCTTGGCATGGAAGTGGGATTATATCGCGACTTAGCGGTCGGCGTGGCGCAAGGCAGCGCCGAAACCTGGCAGGATCCGGAACTGTATAAACTCGGCGCTTCCGTCGGTGCGCCGCCGGATCGCCTCGGTCCACAGGGGCAAAACTGGTGTTTGCCGCCGCTCGATCCACATGTGATGCGCGCGCGCGGCTATCAGCCTTTTATCGACTTGCTGCGCGCCAATATGCGTGACTGCGGCGCTTTGCGTATCGATCACGTGATGGCGCTGCTGCGCTTGTGGTGGATTCCCTACGGCGAAAGCGCGGATAAAGGCGCTTACGTGGCCTATCCGGTTGAGGATCTGCTAGCGATCCTTGCGCTGGAGAGTCAGCGCCATCGCTGCATGGTCATTGGCGAAGATCTCGGCACGGTGCCAAAAGAGATCGTCAGCCTGCTGCGCAAAAGCGGCATTTTCTCGTGGAAAGTGTTGTTCTTCGAGCAGCACGGCGATGGCAGCTATCGTCAGCCGCAAGAGTATCCCGTGCAGTCGATTGCCAGCGCCAGTACCCATGATTTGCCGACGTTGGCGGGATTCTGGAGATATGAGGATCTTTTTCTGGGTCACAAACTGGGCTTGTACCAGGAGAGCGTGTACATGTCATTGCTAAGGCAAAGGGATAAACAAAAACAGGCGCTATTGGATGCGCTGCATCAGATGAATACATTGCCTGCGCGCCACGGTACCGTTGCCAGCCGATTGTCCTTCACACCGATGCTCAATCGCGGCTTCCACCGCTATCTGGCGCGCACTAACAGCGCATTGCTGGGGCTGCAACCTGAAGACTGGCTTGCTATGACTTCACCGGTCAACGTGCCGGGTACGGTAGATGAATATCCAAACTGGCGGCGCAAGTTAAGCGTCACAATCGAAAAGATTTTTAGAGGAAACGTGCCGGGCTTATTGAATGCGGTGAATACCGGGCGCAGGAAGCGTTGAAGAACGCGCGGCAGCGTCGGGTCGCTGCCGCGTGCTTAATCAGTAGTACGAGTGCTCGCCGCGCTGGTGCTCGGTCAAATCGCGCACGCCTTTCAGCTCAGGGAAGGCTGCCAGCAGCTCTTTCTCGATGCCATCTTTCAGCGTGACGTCGATCATCGAACAACCGTTACAGCCGCCGCCGAATTGCAGAATGGCGATGCCGTCATCGGTGATTTCCATCAGCGATACGCGACCGCCGTGACCAGCCAGCTGCGGGTTAATCTGCGCTTGCAGCAGATATTCCACGCGTTCCACCATTGGCGCATCGTCAGAGACTTTCCGCATTTTGGCGTTAGGCGCTTTCAGCGTCAGCTGCGAACCGAGGTTGTCGGTAACAAAGTCGATTTCCGCGTCATCGAGGTACGGTGCGCTCAGCTCATCAACAAAGGCTGACAGTTTTTCGAACTTAAATTCGGTATCAGTCGCTTCTACTGCATCGGGTGGGCAGTAAGAAACACCGCATTCTGCGGTTGGCGTACCCGGATTAATGACGAATACGCGAATCTGAGTGCCATCTTCTTGTTTGGACAGCAATTTTGAGAAGTGCTCTTGCGCAGCATCAGTAATAACGATCATGGCGATTGCTCAATAGTTGACTAGATTACTTGGTTATAATACGCCCAACACCGACGCTCTACAAGGTACGGCACAGGCAACCAATGTGTACGCTGGCCGCGCCTTGCGCCAGCAGGATGCGGCTAATTTCCGCCACGGTACTTCCGGTCGTCACAACATCGTCGATAAGCAGGATATGGCGTCCGCGCACCGGCATTTCAAGGCGAAACGCGCCGCGCAGGTTCTTTTTGCGCGCGCTGGCGCTCAATGAATGCTGAACTGCGCCCTGTCGCACCCGCTTTACCGCTTCGCGATATTCACAGCCCAGCCAGCGAGCCAGCGGTTTTGCTAGCAGCGCCGCCTGATTGTAGCCGCGTTGCCAGGCGCGCCGACGATGCAGCGGTACGCTCAGCACCAAATCTACACGCGGCAGCCGGTAATCACGACGCATTGTTAACAATTTTAACAAAATCAGCCGCGCCAGCATCACTCTGAGTGCGGTTACGCGAGAAAACTTCAGCTGCTGCACCCAATCGCTCAGCGGCGGCAGGTAATCGCTGACGCAGCTCAGACTCTGCCACGGCGGCGGGCGGCGCAGGCAGCGCCCGCAGGGCTGCATTCCACTGGCCGGTAAACCGCAGCAGGGACAGAGTGCCGGTAGCCGCGGAATTTGCTGCACGCAGCGGCTGCACAAACCGTGGCTGGCAATCTGCAACGGCAGGCGGCATAGCCAACACAGGGCCGGGATTGGTAGCATAGCGACCTCCTTATCACTTTTCCGGAGTGTAACCGATGAGTTCGCTTTACTGGCACACCACAGGCACGGGCGATCGCGATCTTGTGCTGCTGCACGGCTGGGGTTTGAACGCCGAAGTGTGGCAAAACATCGTTCCGCGACTCAGCTCGCATTTTCGCCTGCATCTGGTGGATCTGCCGGGCTTTGGCCGCAGCCAGGGTTTTGCGCCGCTGACCTTAGCGGAAATGGCGCAACAGCTGTTGCCGCAGTTACCCGACCGCGCGGTGCTGCTCGGCTGGTCGCTGGGTGGATTGGTGGCCAGCCAGCTGGCGTTAACCCAGCCGGAGCGCGTTGCAGCGCTGATCACTGTTGCCTCATCGCCGTGTTTTACCGCGCGTGATGTATGGCCCGGCATCAAGCCCGAAACGCTGCAAAATTTTCAGCAGCAGTTGAGCACGGATTTCCAGCGCACCGTTGAGCGCTTTCTGGCGCTGCAAACCATGGGCACGGAGAACGCGCGACAGGATGCGCGTCAGTTGAAAGAGGTGGTGTTATCACAGCCGATGCCGTCGGTTGCGGTGCTGGAAGGGGGATTAGAGATTTTGCGTCAGGACGATTTGCGTGCCGCGCTCGACGATCTACCGCTGCCGTTCCTGCGCATTTACGGCTATCTCGATGGGCTGGTGCCGCGTCGCATCGCAGAAGAACTGGATTCACGCTGGCCAGCTTCATCCTCGGTGGTGATGGAGAAAGCCGCGCATGCGCCTTTCATTTCTCACCCCGATGAATTTACGCAGCTGATCATGACGTTTACCGCAGCCACATAAACTGCCACGCAGCCAGCGTTAAGGGCTGGCTGCCATCCAGCTTCTCCCCGCTAATCACATCCTGCATATGCCGCGCCAGCGGTAACTGTGTCGTCACCTCATGACGGCTGAGATTAAACACACACAGCAACCCCTCATCGCTATCCGGCTGATGGCGACGCAACACCAGCAGGCTATTTTCGCTTTCCAGCAGCGTCATCGGATTATCGGGATGAAACGCGGGCTGCCGCGTGCGCAGTTGAATCAGCGCGCTCAGGCGTTCATACACCTGTTGGCGCAGCGGGTTGCCGCCGCTGATCCACTGTTCCATTTCACGCAGGCTGTACTTCTCCCGGTTGATGGCACGGTTATGACCGGCGGCGCGCACGCCTTCATTGTCGTTGCGCGAGCCAAGAATACTTTGAATGTAAATCGCCGGTACGCCAGGAAATGACAGCAGAATCGCGTGTGCCAGCAGGAAGCGGCGCAAACGCGTGTCATCGTCATCGTCCTGCTGATTGAGCGCATCGAAATAGGTGACATTGATTTCGTAAGGGCTGGTGGTGCCATCGGCATTGTTCTTGTAGGAGACCAGCGCGCCTTCCAGTGCTAAATCACGCACCAGCGCCACAATCTCCACTTCCGACAAAATGCCGCGCGCCGGATTGAGTCCAATGCCGTCGTGCGAGGCAAGAAAGTTAAAGAAAGTGGTGGTGCCACCGCCTAAATCCAGCGTGCTGGCCCATTGACGCAGCGCACGCGCCGATCCCGAATGAATGGCGTGCAGCACCAGCGGCGGCAGCGAAAACTGGTACACCATTTGCGCTTCATCTTTGCCGTTACCGAAATAGCTGATGTTGTCTTTGTGCGGCACGTTGGTTTCGGTGACGATCACCGTGCCGGGCGCCACTTCATTGGCAATGGCGCGAAACAGCTTCACCAGCTGATGCGTTTTCGGCAGGTGAATGCAGTTGGTGCCCGGCGTTTTCCACATGTAGCCCACCGCGTCGAGCCGCACATAATCCGCGCCTTTGTTCAGGTAGTCGAGCAGCACATCGACCATGCGAATCAGCACTTCCGGATTGCCAAAGTTGAGGTCGATCTGGTCGGCGCTGAAGGTGGTCCAGATATAGCGCGTCTCGCCGTCGGCCATCGCAAACGGCGTGAGCAGCGGCGAGGTGCGTGGACGCGTCACCGCGCTGAGATCGGTCGCCGGCGGCATGCTGATAAAGAAATCATTCCAACCCGGATCCTGCGCCAGAAAGTGTTGAAACCAGCGGCTGTGCGCCGACATGTGGTTGCAGACAAAATCAAACATCAGCCGCGTTTCGCTGTGCAGCGCGCTGATGTGCTGCCAGTCGCCGCAAATCGGATTGACCTGGTGATAGTCGATAACCGAGAAGCCATCGTCGGAAGAGTAGGGAAAGAACGGCAACAGATGCACCAGACTGAAAGTGGATTGCAGATGCTGCTGATAAAAACGCGAGAAGCTGGCAAGGGTTGGCTGTTCAGGTTCGCGGAATTGATCGGCATAGGTAATCAGCACCACATCTTTCTCATCCCAGTGCGCCTTGCGCGGCAGTTTTGCCGTATCGCGCGCGGCACGAATGTGTGAAAGCAGGCGTTCACGCGCCGCGACCGGAAAGCTGCCGTGATAAATCTCATCGATTAAGGCGTTGATAATATCCATGGATCGCTGGGCCACGCGGAAGGTTATTTTTTCAGCGTAGTTGGATGAGGAGATTTATCAAGCTGATACGCGCAGAGACGAGGGTTTCTCCGCGCGTTATTTACGGCAGGAACTTAGCGTTTTTTACCGAATGCCGCGGCGAGCGCATCGCCCATCGCGCTGTTGCCGGCAGACGAGCTGGCAGGTTTGCCGCGACCTTTGTTATTGGCCGCCGGGCGGGCGTTTTCTTTGCCTGCGCTGCGGTTGCTGCCGCGGGCATGGCTTTCACCAGGCTGCTCGTCCAGACGCATGGTGAGCGCAATACGCTTACGCTGCATATCCACTTCCATTACCTTCACTTTGACGATATCGCCGGCTTTCACCACCTGATGGGGATCTTCAACGAACTTGTCGGAAAGGGAAGAGATGTGCACCAAACCATCCTGATGCACGCCGATATCGACGAAAGCACCGAAGTTGGTGACGTTGGTGACGGCGCCTTCCAGCACCATGCCCGGCAGCAGATCGTTGAGCGTTTCCACGCCTTCAGCAAATTGCGCGGTTTTAAACTCCGGACGTGGATCGCGGCCCGGTTTTTCCAGCTCTTTGATGATGTCTGTGACCGTTGGCAAGCCAAAGCGCTCATCGGTAAAGTCGCGGGCATTCAGATCGCGCAGACCGCCAGCATTGCCCATTAGCTCATTCAGCGCCTGCTCGGTGGCGGCCAGAATGCGCTCGACCAGCGGATAGGCTTCCGGGTGCACAGTTGAGGCATCCAGCGGGTTATCGCCGTGGTTGATGCGCAGGAAGCCCGCGCACTGCTCAAAGGCTTTCGGCCCGAGGCGGCTCACCTTTAGCAGTTGCTGACGATTCTGGAAGCGGCCATTTTCATCGCGCCAGCTAACAATATTCTGCGCCATCATGCGGGTTAAACCGGCCACGCGGGTCAGTAGCGCCACAGACGCGGTGTTGAGATCGACACCCACGGCGTTTACGCAGTCTTCCACTACCGCATCCAGCTTCTTCGCCAGCTGGCTTTGGCTGACGTCGTGCTGATATTGGCCTACGCCGATCGATTTCGGATCGATCTTCACTAGCTCGGCGAGCGGGTCCTGCAGGCGACGCGCGATGGAAACCGCGCCACGGATGGAAACGTCGAGATCCGGGAACTCCAGCGCCGCCAGCTCAGAGGCGGAATAGACCGATGCACCGGCTTCGCTGACGATCACTTTCTGCGCGTTGATTTGCGGGAACTGCTTCTGCACGTCGAGGAAGAAGCGCTCGGTTTCGCGCGAGGCGGTACCGTTACCAATCGCCACCAGTTCAACCTGATGTTTGGCGCACAGCGCCGCCACAGCCGTGGCCGCTTTCGCCGCCTGGCCGGTGTGCGGATAAATGGTATCGGTCGCGACCAGCTTGCCGGTGGCATCTACCACCGCAACTTTCACGCCGGTACGCAAGCCTGGATCGAGGCCCATGGTGGCGCGCATGCCCGCAGGCGCGGCCATCAGCAGATCGTGCAGGTTACGGGCAAATACGTTGATGGCTTCATCTTCGGCGCGTTCACGAAGGGTGCCCATCAATTCAGTTTCGAGGTGCAGCAGCACTTTGATGCGCCAGGTCCAGCTCACCACCGCTTTACGCCAGCTATCCGCTGGCGCGTTATTCAGGCGCAGCTTGAGGTGTTCGGCGATCAGCGTTTCGCCATAGCTTTCACGCGGGGCTTCATCGAACTGCGGATCGGCATTCAGCGACAGCTGCAGCACGCCTTCATTGCGGCCGCGGAACATCGCCAGCGCACGGTGCGACGGTACGCCGCTCAGCGCTTCGTGGTGATCGAAGTAGTCGCGGAATTTTGCGCCTTCTTCCTCTTTACCTTCCACCACGCGCGAAACCACATGCGCGTTCTTCCACAGATATTCACGCACTTTCGCCAGCAGCGTCGCGTCTTCGGCAAAGCGCTCCATCAGGATGTAGCGCGCGCCATCCAGCGCAGCGCGCACGTCGGCGACACCTTTGTCGGCATCAACGTAGCTGGCGGCCAGTTGCTCGGGATCCTGCGATGGGTCCTGCCACAGCGTATCGGCCAGCGGTTCCAGACCGGCTTCAATAGCGATCTGTCCGCGCGTGCGACGCTTCTGTTTGTACGGCAGGTAAAGGTCTTCCAGCTCGGTTTTGTTCAGCGTGCTGTTGATGGCGGTGGCGAGTTCAGGCGTGAGTTTGCCCTGTTCGTCGATGGATTTCAGAATCGACTGGCGACGATCGTCCAGCTCGCGCAGGTAACTCAGACGGCTCTCCAGCAAACGCAGCTGGGTGTCGTCGAGTCCGCCGGTCACTTCCTTACGATAACGTGCGATAAACGGCACGGTGTTCCCTTCATCAAGTAAGCGAACGGCAGCATCAACCTGGTCGGCGCGTGCCTTCAGCTCACCTGCGATAATCTGGCTCAGTGAATCTTTCATCATCATTAACAATGCTTACACAGGGTTGGAAATAGCGGACAGTTATACGGAATGAGGCCGAAAATTGCCAGCCGGTGGCCCGTGAATCCGTCTTTTTCTGAATGCAGCGCGCGCAATCTTGCTGATGGTCAATCGGTCGCTTATTGTTAGCCTCTTTGCTGCGAAGAACCGCCGTCACCACGAGTTGAAGTCATGAAAACCCAACTGATTACCCGCGAAGGCTATAACAAGCTGCGTGCCGAACACGACCATTTGTGGAATGAAAAGCGTCCGGAAGTCACCAAAATCGTCTCCTGGGCGGCCAGCCTCGGCGATCGTTCGGAAAACGCGGATTACACCTACAACAAGCGTCTGCTGCGCCAGATCGATCGCCGGGTGCGCTATCTGCGCAAATGCCTCGCCGATCTGAAAATCGTCGATTACGCGCCGCAGCAGGAGGGCAAAGTGTTTTTCGGTGCCTGGGTGCAAGTGGAGAATGAGCAGGGCGATGTGAAGCGTTTCCGCATTGTTGGCCCGGATGAAATTTATGGCGAGACGATGAAAGAGTACATCTCGATCGACTCGCCGATGGCGCGCGCGCTGATCAAGAAAGAAGTGGATGACGAAGTGGTGGTCAACACGCCGGAAGGGCAGAAGCTGTGGTTTGTGAACAGCATCGATTATGTGAAAGAGACGCCTTAAAAAAGCGCAATCGCCGTTGGTGTAGTACTCAACACTCTTTCGCAAAACGCACACATCGTCGCGGCGCAATTGATTGCGCGATAAATCGCGCCGCTACGAAATGTGCGGTATTAAATGGTAGAGATTAACGGAACGGCCGTGATGCGTTATTTACCGGCTTGGGTCGCGGTGGTGGTTGAGGTACCGCTGCCACCTTTGTCGCCGCCGCCCATGGTCGCCAGCGCCACGCCGAGCAGCGCGCCTACAGCGCCAACACCGATCGCGTCAGAGTTACCCTTCGCCGTCGTGGATGCCTGCGCGCCAGCCGCTTCGCCCGCGCTGGTGGCCGCCTGAACCTGAGTGAAGCTGGTCAGTACCAGTGCGCCCAGCAGAATTACCGTTTTTTTCATTTTTCTCTCTCCACATGAACTCAATAACAACAGGTACGAATCCAGTGTCGGAGATCGAGAGAAGCGAGGAAAGAGGAGATTACTGATTGATTTGTAGGAATTAATTTAACACTGGCCTTGTTTTTCATCGCTCGGGAATTGTTCCGAAAACAGATGCGCATTCCGCAAGAGAAATGCCCTATTTTATGCTGCCATCACTGCAACTCAGGCCTATTCTTCACCATCACCTTAAGTCAAATCGCCCTGAACGCCTCTCAGGCGGCGGGATTTTTTGTCATGAACCAGTAACAGAAAGAAAATGCGCCAAATTTTCAGATAAGCGCTAAGCGGCTTGAAAGCACAGATAAAAAACGCGAAGCGAAGCGCATTTCAGGGTCAAAAATAAATATAAGCTGCTGTTTAATATGCTTTGTAACAATTTCGGCTAGAATATAAACCATTAATGACTGTCACACTGAGGCCTCTTTTTTTAACAATATTGGCTCAGGCAATGGCGCCTTTGGGAGTTGAACATGCAAGAGAACTACAAAATTCTGGTCGTCGATGATGATATGCGTTTGCGTGCGTTGCTGGAGCGCTATCTCACCGAGCAGGGCTTTCAGGTGCGTAGCGTTGCCAACGCCGAGCAAATGGACCGACTGTTAACCCGCGAATCCTTCCACTTGATGGTGCTTGACTTGATGCTGCCGGGCGAAGATGGTTTGTCTATCTGCCGCCGTTTACGCAGTCAAAGCAACCCGATGCCGATCATCATGGTCACCGCGAAAGGCGAAGAAGTGGATCGTATCGTCGGTCTGGAAATCGGTGCGGATGACTACATTCCAAAACCGTTTAACCCGCGCGAACTGCTGGCGCGTATTCGTGCCGTACTGCGTCGTCAGGCCAATGAGTTGCCGGGCGCGCCTTCGCAGGAAGAAGCGGTTATCGCCTTCGGTAAGTTTAAGCTGAACCTCGGCACCCGCGAGATGTTCCGTGAAGATGAGCCAATGCCGCTGACCAGCGGTGAGTTTGCCGTGCTGAAAGCGCTGGTGAGCCATCCGCGTGAGCCGCTGTCACGCGATAAGCTGATGAACCTGGCGCGTGGCCGTGAATACAGCGCTATGGAACGCTCCATCGACGTGCAGATCTCGCGTCTGCGCCGCATGGTGGAAGAAGATCCGGCGCATCCACGTTACATTCAGACCGTTTGGGGTCTTGGCTACGTATTCGTTCCGGACGGCAGCAAAGCATGAGGCGATTGCGCTTCTCACCCCGCAGTTCGTTTGCCCGCACCTTGTTATTGATTGTTACCTTGCTGTTCGTCAGCCTGGTAACAACCTATTTGGTGGTGCTCAATTTCGCCATTCTTCCCAGCTTGCAGCAGTTCAATAAGGTCCTCGCGTACGAAGTGCGTATGTTGATGACCGATCGGCTGCAGCTGGAAGACGGAACGCAGTTGGAAGTGCCACCGGCCTTCCGACGCGAAATTTATCGTGAGCTGGGCATCTCGTTGTATACCAACGCGGCGGCGGAAGAGAGCGGTTTGCGCTGGGCGCAACATTACGAATTCCTCAGTGAGCAGATGGGCCAGCAGCTGGGCGGTCCTACCGATGTCCGTGTCGAGGTGAATAAAAACTCGCCGGTGGTGTGGCTGAAAACCTGGCTGTCGCCGGATATCTGGGTGCGCGTGCCGCTCACCGAAATCCATCAGGGCGACTTCTCACCGCTGTTCCGCTACACGCTGGCGATTATGCTGCTGGCGATTGGCGGCGCCTGGCTGTTTATCCGCATCCAGAACCGACCCCTGGTGGATCTGGAGCATGCGGCGTTGCAGGTCGGTAAAGGCATCATTCCACCGCCGCTGCGTGAATACGGCGCGTCGGAAGTGCGTTCGGTGACGCGGGCGTTTAACCAAATGGCGGCCGGTGTGAAGCAGTTGGCCGACGATCGTACCTTGTTAATGGCGGGTGTCAGCCACGATTTGCGTACGCCGCTGACGCGCATTCGTCTCGCTACTGAGATGATGGGCGAGCAGGATGGTTATCTGGCGGAGTCGATCAACAAAGATATCGAAGAGTGCAACGCGATTATCGAGCAGTTCATCGACTATCTGCGTACCGGTCAGGAGATGCAGACCGAGCGTGCCGACCTCAACAGCGTGCTGGGCGAAGTGGTGGCGGCAGAGAGCGGCTACGAGCGCGAGATTGAGAACGCGGTGATGTCCGAGGATTTGATGCTGGATATCAACCCGCTGTCCATCAAGCGCGCGCTGGCGAATCTGGTGGTCAACGCGGCGCGTTATGGCAATGGATGGATTAAGGTCAGCAGCGGCAAGGAGCTGAACCGCGCGTGGTTCCAGGTGGAAGATGATGGTCCGGGTATCAAGCCGGATCAGCTACAGCATCTGTTCCAGCCGTTTGTGCGCGGCGACAGCGCGCGCAGTACCAGCGGCACCGGTCTCGGTTTGGCGATTGTGCAGCGTATTATCGATGCGCATGAAGGCTCGCTGGAGATTGGTGACAGCGACCGGGGCGGATTGCGGATTCGTGCCTGGTTGCCGATTCCGGAAGGCAGCAGCGCTACGGCGGTGGCGAGTATCAATCACAGTGCGTGATACCCGGCGGGCATTCATGCCCACCGGGTTTTCACATCACAACTGCGGACCCGCCTGCACTAGCGCTTTACCCGCATCGTTATCGGTATATTTCTCAAAGTTAGTAATAAAGCGCTGCGCCAGATCCTGCGCGGCTTGCTGCCAGGCCGCTTCTGTCGGCCAGCTGCGGCGCGGATCGAGAATCGCGCTATCCACCTGTGGCAGAACTTTAGGCATCTGCAGGTTGAACACCGGCAAGGTGTCAGTCTCAACCTCATCCAGCTCACCGGCCAGAATCGCGTTGATGATGGCGCGCGTGTCTTTCAACGAAATGCGCTTGCCGCTGCCGTTCCAGCCGGTATTCACCAGATACGCCTGCGCACCTGCCGCTTCCATGCGCTTCACCAGCACGTCGGAATATTGCGTTGGGTGCAGCGTCAGGAACGCCGCGCCAAAGCAGGCAGAGAAGGTGGGCGTTGGCTGCGTGACGCCGCGCTCGGTGCCGGCCAGTTTGGCGGTAAAGCCAGACAGGAAATGGTATTGCGTCTGTTCCGGTGTCAAGCGTGAAACCGGCGGCAGCACGCCAAAGGCATCGGCGGTAAGGAAAATCACCCGCTTCGCATGGCCCGCTTTCGACACCGGCTGCACGATGTTCTCGATATGCTCGATCGGATAAGAGACGCGGGTGTTCTCGGTCTTGCTGCCGTCGGCGTAATCCACGCTGCCATCGGCGCGCACCACCACATTTTCCAGCAGCGCATTGCGGCGAATCGCACGGTAGATCTCCGGCTCCGCCTGCTCAGACAGATTGATGGTTTTGGCGTAGCAGCCGCCTTCAAAATTGAACACGCCGTCGTCATCCCAGCCGTGTTCGTCATCGCCAATCAGCTGGCGATCCGGATCGGTGGACAATGTGGTTTTACCGGTGCCGGACAGGCCGAAGAACACCGCCACATCGCCCGCTTTGCCGACATTAGCCGAACAGTGCATTGAAGCGATGCCTTTCAGCGGCAGCAGGTAGTTCATGATGGCGAACAGCCCTTTCTTCATCTCGCCGCCGTACCAGGTGCCGCCAATCAGCTGCATGCGCTCGGTCAGGTTGAAGGCGACGAAGTTCTCGGAGTGCAGACCTTGCGCCTGCCAGTCTGGATTGGTGCACTGCGCGGCATTCATCACCACGAAATCCGGTTTAAAGTCAGCCAGTTCGGCTTCGCTCGGACGGATAAACATGTTTTTGACGAAGTGCGCCTGCCAGGCCACTTCCATCACGAAGCGCACGCTGAGGCGCGTGTCAGGATTGGCACCGCAGAACGCATCAATCACAAACAGGCGTTTGCCGGAAAGCTGCTGGGTGCAGCGATCTTTCAACGCCTGCCAGGTTTCTTGTGACAGCGGCTGGTTATCATTTTTACCGTTGCCGACATCGTTCCACCACAGCGTGTCGCGCGTGGTGTCATCCCGAACGATGTACTTATCTTTTGGCGAGCGACCCGTGAAGATGCCGGTATCCACGGCAATAGCACCGCTCTGCGTCAGAATGCCTCGCGCATAACCTTCCAGCTCTGGGCGAGTTTCTTCCTGAAACAGGGTGTCGAAATCAGGGTTGTACACCACTTCGGTGGTGCCGCTGATGCCCATAGAGGCGAGGTCTTGCGATGTCAGGCCGTTAACGCGCATGTGACTGCTCCTTTAATCGGTATCTGTTACTGCATATTTTTTATGGGTGATTCTGCCGCCTGCCTGCATAGCCACGCAGGGCAGATCGCGCGCAGTGTACTCTTCTGAGCACAGCGGAAAAGAGAAGATAGTCAGAAATGCGAGCTGGAACGTGACAAGTAGAGAAATCTGCCACTTATGAAACTAAAGTCAGCGTTATTTAGCTAATAACCGTGATAAATGATAGGGATACGTTCAGCAGGAATGCGGGCGGATGAACCGCCCGGCAGGTAATTAATGCACGTGATCGCTGTTGTTGGTTGGCGCGTTACGAATGGCGGCAATATCCACTGCATCGAACACGTAATGCGATCCGCAATAGTCGCAATTCATATCGATTTCGCCATCCTCTGCGAGGATTTCGTCCACTTCCTCAACCGGCAGCGTGCTCAGCACTTCACCGCAGCGCTCGCGTGAACAGGTGCACTTGAAGCTGACTGGCGACGGATCGAACACGGTGGCTTCTTCCTGATGATACAGGCGCCACAGCACGTCGGTGGCGGGCAGCTCAATCAGCTCTTCGCTCTTCACGGTTTCGGTCAGCGTGGCGAGGTGATTGAAATCATCCAGGCTCGGCTCTTGCGCTGGCAGCACCTGCAGCAGAATGCCGGCTGCGCCTTTGTCGCTGGTGCGGATAAACAGGCGCGTTGGCAACTGCTCAGAACGCATGAAGTAATCTTCCAGACAACCCGCCAGCGTATCTGCTTCCAGGCCAACCACGCCCTGATAGCGCTCGCCTTTCTCTGGCGAAATGGTGATCACCAGATAGCCGTTGCCGACCATCTCTTTCAGGCTGCTGCCGGGTGCGATCTCCGCGTCTTCTTGCACGCGCGCCACGCCACGCAACTCCTGACGGTTGTTACCGTTGATCACCGCCAGCGTCAGCGGACCGTCGCCCTGTAACTGCACCGTGATATCACCGTCAAACTTCAGCGTTGCCGTTAGCAGGCTGGTGGCTACCAGCAGCTCGCCCAGCAAGGTTTTTACCGGCTCAACGTAGTGGTGATTTTCGACGATTTCACGCCAGGTTTCGCTCACATTGACCAGCTCGCCGCGCACGGCGACGTTTTCGAACAGGTAACGGTGCAGTTGATCGTTTGCAGACATAGTGTTTCTCTCGTTGGGGGCGCGTTATTTATCACCCGACAATTTAAATTTCATCAGATCGCGGCGCTCTTTCTTATCCGGGCGGCGATCGGGGTGCGGCATGGTCAAGGCATTCATCTTGCGTGCCAGCGCGGTTTTCTCGCGCTTATCGATGCTGGCGGCGGTTTCGGCATACAGCGCCTGGGCTTCGCTGGCCGGACGACGCTGATCGGTCACGGCGGTGATCACCACGGTGCGCTCATCGTTGCCCTGACGCAGCGTCAATTCAGCATTTAGCTCCACCAGTTTGCTCGGCTTGCTGCGCTGACCGTTGTAATGCACTTTGCCGCCTTCGACCATTTCGCGTGCCAGCGCACGCGTTTTGTAGAAGCGCGCGGCCCACAGCCATTTGTCGAGGCGCACGCCTTCGCTCACTTTCTCTTTCATGGTATTGCGGCTCCTGCTTTAACGCAGCGTCTCACACAATTGGCGATAATCGCGTACCGCCGGATGACGCTGGAAAGATTGATCGGGCCGACCGGAATCCGGATTGCTGACGCCTAAGCACCAGCGGATGCCCCAGCGTGTTGCTGCATCCAGAATCGCTTCGCTGTCATCAATGAATAGCGTGCGCGCGCTGTCAAACGCAGTGTGTTGCTGAACGGCTTGCCAGAGACGCGGATCCTCTTTCGGATATCCAAAGGTATGGGTGGAAAGTAATAAATCAAGGTGGGCAGCTAATCCGGTCTGCTCCAGTTTCACATCCAGATTGTAAGGATGCGCATTGGTCAACAGAATCGTGCGCTTACCTGCGGCACGCAGCGCCTGCAATAGCGGCAGCGTATCTTCACGCATTGCCGCGCGGTGGCGCTTCTCCCACGTCATGGCGCGAATATCCAGCGCCAGTTCCTGCGACCAGTAATCGAGACAATACCAGTTTAGCGTATGCACCACGGCCTGGTATTTCTGCTCAATCAGCTGATGCGCTTCGCCCAGCGTGATGGCGCGTTCGCGGCTCAGGGTTTCCGGAACGTGTTCCAGCCAGAAGTGGCGATCAAAGGCGAGATCGAGCAAGGTGCCGTCCATATCCAGCAGCACGGTATCAATCTCTGACCAGTTAAGCGTAACCTGCATTGTCTTTCTCGCCGCAAAAAAGTGGGCGACAGGGTAGCACAGAAGGAGAGGGCTCAGAACAGCGAGCGCACGCTCTGCATAGTGTTCAGATTGTGGTTGAAGCACTTATCGTAATACTGCTGAATTTCCGCCATGCGCAGGCGATTGCGATGAATACGACGCAGCGCCAGCAAGCCGTTGATCACCGCGCTGGCAATCAGCACCAGCATCAACAGCGTAGTACCCAAATAGCGCCATTGCGCCATGGCATCCGGCTCGTTATGCAGCGCGATATGGCGTGTGCCGTTGGCATCGGTGGTAATACTGGTGATGATGCCGCTGGCGGCGAATGGCGTATGCAGCAGCATGCCGGACATGCGTTGCAGTTCGCGCCATTGCGAAGGTGCATCAAGATCGAACAGCGGTACCGACGGCTGCGGCTGCATCACCATCTGACGACCTTCATCACTGACAATCAGGAAGCCACCCGGCGGTGGACTATTAAGGTTTTCAGCCGCACGACGCGTTTCACGCGCGAAGAAGCTGGAGGTGGCGGTGTTCACCAGATTTTCCAGCGCTTCGGCACTCACCGGACGCAGCAGCACGTTCATGCCATTCAGCTTGCCAGAATCCGCACGGTGAATCAGTGAATCCCAATCTTTGGCGTTGCCGAGATTCACCAGCGCATTTTTCAGGCGTACGCAATCCTGCTGCTGGCTGCACAGATCCTGGGTTTTCAGCACCAGATCCGAGAAGTCATCCAGCAGAATCATGCCCGATTTCTGAATCGCCGAGGCGAGCTGCGGATTGAGTTTGGGATCGGTATTGGTTTCCGGATGCAGCTGGCGCGTGGTGGTATCGAGCAGCGCCGAGGCTTTATCGATGATCTCCGATTGCGGCTGTGGCAGCGGCGCGGCGTTATTCCAGTAAATCGCCGAGCAGTCGAACGGCATGTAGGCGTAGCTGCGATTGCTTTGATAATTGCCCGGTACCGAACACATGCCGGTGCCACCCACTTTCAAAATGTCGCCGATGTGTAGCGGCAGCGCATTCAGCTTATCCACGCTATTCACTTCAATGCTCTCGGTGCCTTTCACCCACGCAAGGCTGAGTTTGATCGGCATGCTGAGAGGAATCCAGGTGAATAGCATGACCAGCACCAGCAGCGAGCCGCACGCCAGTACCAGATTTTTACGCCAGCGCTGCACCGGGAAGTTACGCACTTCATCCTGCAGCGACAGGAAGCGACCCTGACGCACTACCTGACGATTGAGGTACATATCGACGTCGGTGGTTTGGCCTAAATCGTGCGCTACATACGGCTGCCAGTGCGCGGGATAGATTAAATCAATAATGCCCAGCGAGATGTTGCTCTGCTCCTGATTGGATTCACCAAACAGGCCCCAGCGCTTGGGCGCACCGCGCAGGCAATGCACATCGCGCAAACCTTTGGCGCCAGGGAAGCGATAGAGGAACCACAGGCTAACGGCGATCATCAGGCAGCCGAGCAGCGCAATCCAGCCCATCAGGCTGCCGGGCAGCACCAGACTCAGGAAGAACAGCAGGAAAGCGAAACAGATGGCGACCGCTTCACGCGTGCCGTCGGCGCGAGACAGCTGATACTCTTCTGAGGTCTCTTTGCGTACCTGCAGCAGCTCAACATTCTCGCTCTCTTCTTTACGAATTGACGCGTTAGTGGAAATCGGCCGCACCAGTGGCGGCAGCGCCGGTTGTTCCACCGCGTAATTCACCAGCGAATGTCCGTTAAGCGAAATCACCAGCGGCAGCGTTTGCGTGCGGATCAGCTCTACGTGGTTCTCTTCGGCTATGTACTGTTCCCAAAGCGGCGGAAGATGAACTTCGACTTCATCGAGATAGTAGCGCCACTTCTGCGGATCGTCGGTGGAGAGGCCATAGCGGGTGATGGAGCGGGTGACAGGATAAACATTGTTGCTTTGCGCGGTGAGCGTCAGCGCTTGAGGTTCGCGCGGCTTCTTTGCGGATCGCGCGCTGCTGTGTTGCTGCTGTTTAACCAGTAGCGCGATGTACTTTTCAACGGCAGCGCGTTCTTCGTCGGTGAGCTTGCGATTAGGCGGACTGATAAACGGCAGTGGTTTCGCCAACGGCGGACGATGCCGCATAGCGAACCAATAGCCGATACCTGCTAATAAGGAACAGGCGAGCATGACAGCCAGAATGACAATATAAGTGCTCATGCTTTGCTCAATCCAGCCAAAAAACTGCCTTCACGTTAACGAATTACTCCCGGTGAATCCATCAATACAAGTCAATTTTGGCGAGCAGATGTCATTCTGACAAGGGAAAAGTCAGATAAAATAACGCGCAAAATCATTTAATTATAGTTTGTTAGATCATTCCTTAACGGGATGTTAACCAGACATGACTCAACTAAATATCGGTATTTTCTGAATTTAACCCAACACCGTTGACTTATTGTGAATTTTTAACTGCATAGATAACAAGAAGTTGTTAGCAGCCATAAGTGAATGTGTGTCACCATAGTTTACTTACGCTGCGTGTCGCACAATAGTTCTGGCTTCGGTATGCTGGCGTCATCACGTTTCACAGGGTTGTGCTAAGTTTGAGGCTGATATGAAAACCCCAATGAAAAAACCTGACATCCTCAATGTGGCAGCGGTGGCCCGCTCCCGCCTGTTCACCATCGAAGCGGTCGATCTCGCTTTCAGCAATGGCGCGCGCCGCGTTTATGAGCGGATGAAACCTTCCGACCATGAAGCGGTGATGATTGTGCCGATTATTGGCGATGACGTGATCCTGATTCAGGAGTACGCTGTCGGTCTGGAAAGCTATGAACTGGGCTTTCCTAAAGGGCTAATCGATCCTGGCGAAAGCGCCTTTGAAGCCGCCGATCGTGAACTGAAAGAAGAAGCGGGATTTGGTGCCACCAAACTGGAAGCGCTGGGCAAGCTGACCATGGCGCCCTCATATTTCTCCAGCAAGATGAACATCGTGGTGGCGGAAGGTTTGTACGAAGAGAAGCTGGAAGGTGATGAGCCGGAGCCGCTAATTGTCCATCGCTGGCCGCTAAATAATCTGCTGGCGCTGCTGGATGAACCCGACTTCCGCGAAGCGCGTAACGTCAGCGCGCTGTTTATGGTGCGTGAGTGGCTGGTGAAGCAGGGCCGTTTAAGCTACTAAATTGCATCATCATTAAAAAAAGAAAGCCGGCACATTTGCCGGCTTTTTTGATCAGAACAGTTCGTGGCTTTCGCCGTTGTCCATGAGGGTGGTGCCGACATCATGCACCGAATACTCGGTTGGCTGGGTGCCGTTGATGAAGTACTCCTGACGCGAGTTACCGCCGTTAGCCAACTTGCCGGTGCCGCGATCGATGTTAACGGTGACCACGCCATCTGGCGGTGTCAGCGGCTGTACCGGCACGCCTTCCAGCGCGGATTTCATATAGTCATCCCATGCTGGCTGTGCACTCTTCGCGCCGCCTTCGTAACCGGAGATTTGATCCGGTATCGCACCTGACATGGTGGAGCGACCCAACGCGCGTGAATCATCGAAACCAATCCACACCGACGTCACCACGCCCGGACCATAACCAGAGAACCACGCATCTTTCGAGCTGTTGGTGGTACCGGTTTTGCCGCCGATATCGTTACGCTTCAGGTCACGACCGGCACGCCAGCCCGTTCCCATCCAGCCCGGCTCGCCGAAGATGTTGGTGTTCAGCGCGCTCTTGATCAGGAATGACAGCGGCGTGTTGATCACGTGCGGAGCATACTGCTGCTCGCCACCCGGCTGTGCAGGCACTTGCTCCAGCTCCGGTTGCGGCACGGTTTGGTTCTGCGATTGATCGGAGGTCGCGACATTCTCGACGCTCTCTTCATTCAACGCGACCGACTTTTTGGTGTCGCCATAGATCACCGGCAGGTTGCACTGCGGACAGGCAATCTTCGGTTTCTCTTCGAAGATCACGCCGCCTTGTTCATTCTCAATCTTCGCGATGAAGTACGGATCAACCAGGAAGCCGCCGTTCGCCATCACCGCGTAGCCGCGTACCACCTGCATTGGGGTAAAGGACGCCGCGCCTAAGGCTAACGATTCGGTATGCACGATGTTCTGCGCCGGGAAGCCGAAACGCTGCAGATATTCCGCCGCGTAATCAACGCCCATCGCACGCATCGCACGTACCATCACCACGTTTTTCGACTCGCCTAACCCCTGACGCAAACGGATTGGACCTGCATACGTTGGCGGTGAGTTCTTCGGACGCCAGTCAGCACCCGCACCGGCATCCCAGCGCGAAATCGGCACGTCGTTGAGAATCGATGCCAGCGTTAAACCGCGATCCATCGCTGCGGTATACAGGAAGGGTTTGATGTTGGAACCCACCTGACGCAGCGCCTGGGTTGCGCGGTTGAACATGCTCTGATTGAAGTCGAAACCGCCGACCAGCGCGCGAACCGCACCATCTTCTGGATTGAGTGACACCAGCGCCGAGTTCACCGCCGGAACCTGGCCGAGCCACCAGTCGTCATTCACTTTACGCACCCAAATCTGCTGGCCGGTTTGCAGCACCTGCGTCACGCTGCGCGGCGTTGGGCCTTGCAGCGTGTCAGATTTGTAAGCGCGTGCCCAGCGTACGCCGGCCATATTCAGCGTAACGCTGCTGCCATCTTTCAGCATCGCCGTGGCGTGATCGGCGCTGGCGCTGGTGATCACCGCAGCATTCAGCGGTCCGTAAGTTGGCAGATTTTTCAGCGCATTCTGGATGCGGATTTGATCCCAGCTCGCTTCGCCCACTTTCCACAGCACATTGGTTGGACCGCGATAGCCGTGGCGCATGTCATACGCCATCACATTATTACGCACCGCCTGCTGCGCGGCTTCCTGCAGATGGCGGGTGACAGTGGTGTAAACCTTGTAACCATCTTCATAGGCTTTATCGCCATAACGCTTCACCATCTCCTGACGCACCATTTCACTTAAGTAAGGTGCAGAGAAGGCGATTTCCGGGCCGTGATAGCTGGCCGTCAGCGGCGAGTTACGCGCTTCGTTATATTGCTGCTGCGTGATGTAGTTTTGATCCAGCATACGCGCCAGCACCACATTACGACGCGCCAGCGCACGCGTATGAGAATAGAGCGGGTTGAACGTCGAAGGTGCTTTTGGCAACCCAGCAATCATCGCCATTTCACTCAGCGACAGTTGATCAATAGGTTTACCAAAGTAGACCTGCGCCGCCGCGCCCACGCCGTACGCGCGATAGCCGAGATAAATCTTGTTGAGATAGAGCTCAAGGATTTCATCTTTGCTCAGCAGCTGTTCGATACGGATCGCGAGGAACGCTTCCTTAATCTTACGCATCAAGGTGCGTTCCGGGCTGAGGAAGAAGTTACGCGCCAGCTGTTGAGTAATGGTACTGGCGCCCTGCGAGGCGTGGCCGGACATCAGCGCAATGCTGGCTGCACGGAAAATCCCCACCGGATCGACACCGTGATGCTCGTAGAAACGGCTATCTTCGGTGGCAATAAACGCTTTGATTAACTCAGGCGGCATCTGTTGTAGGGTCAGCGGGACACGGCGCTTCTCGCCGTACTGGGCGATTAGATCGCCATCCGCGCTGTAAACCTGCATAGGAGTTTGCAGGCGCACATCTTTCAATGTGTTCACATCAGGCAGCTGCGGCTCTATGTATTTGTACAAACCATAAACCGTGCCGGCTCCCAGCAAAATGCAACACACTGCAAGGATCAATAAATACTTTACGAACTTCACCTGAGAATTCCCATCTGTTGTCGTTTGAGCAGTTTATAAGCAACCGCGCGGTAGTATAAAGACAAGCCTGACGCATTCATATACCTGTCAGGCTTGAAGTTGCCGGGGTATCAGCACTCTGACCTTTTAATGATAAGGAGATCGCGCGTATGGCTTTTCAGCGCTGGCAAATTGGACTGGATATCCAAAACGGACAACTGTGTGCCCTTGGCATCGAACGCCGACGTCATGGTTGGCAGTTGCGACACTGGTGGCAACAAACGCTGCCGCAAGATACGTTAAGAAACGGCGTGCTGCAAACCACGCCTGCGTTACTGGATATGTTAGGGCGCTGGCAGCGCCATCTGCCGAAGCGCTATTCACTGCGCGTTGGCCTGCCGCCGCAGTTGGTATTGCAACGCACTTTGCCGCTGCCGGAAACCTCGCTGCGTGAACCCGCGCTGGGGCGCTATGTGGCGGCTTCTGCGCAGCGTCTGTTTCCCGTCGAACCCGCTTCGCTGTCGCTGGATTATCGCTCACCGGGCAAGGATGCACCGCTTTACGTTACCGCGGCACGGCGCGAGGTGATTACGCAATGGCTGACGCCGCTCAAGCAGGCAGGTCTGCGACCGGACGTATTCGAACTGAGTAGCCTGGCGCTGACGCAGATCGCCATGCGTCTGCCGTTACGCCACAACCACTTATTGATTCATCCGCTTAGCGATCATTGGCTATGGACGCTGGTGGGGGAAAGCACTACATCAGGCGCGGCCACCGAACCTCTCACCCTTACGCAGCTGCGCGAAACCTTTCCGCAGATGGAAAGCGTATTCTGCACCTCAACTCAGGTTTTGCCTGAGGAGCAGGTTAAACGCTGCAAGCCGTTTTCGCTGCTGCACTATCTGCAACCGCCGTTGCCTGCACAGGAAGGTATTTTTGCCATCGCGCTTGGGCTGGCGCTGCGCCCGGAGGATGTCTGATGCTGGCGGTCAACCTGCTTCCCTGGCGCATCCAGCAATCGCAGCGGCGGCGCCAGCAGAGTGTCTCGCTGCTGTCGCTCACGCTGGCCTGCACCTTGCTGATCCTCTCATTACTGTGGTGGCGCGGCGTCATTGCACGGCAGCAACAAACGGATGCGCTTATGGATATCACCTCTCTCCTCAGCGCGCTGCAGCTACAGCTGGAACAGCAGCAATCGCTGTTGAAGCTGCGTGAATCACTTCTTCAGGCGCAGCTGGCACAGCTGCAACGGCAAGATCAGCATCAGCGCTGGCAGCATTTTTGGCAGCAACTGCCGGAGTTAATGCCTGACACCTTGTGGCTCAATCGCCTTGAACGTCGGCAAGGGCAACTGGTGCTGGAAGGGCGGGCGCAGAGCATGGCGGCGGTCAGTGATTTTCGTCATCAGCTCATGACTCAGCCGCTGTTCAGCAGCGTAAATCAGGGCGCTGTGAAGCGCGAAGCGGGCGGCGACTATCGTTTTGCTTTGCATGCGCGCGTGCAGGAGGTAGCAGATGAATGAACTTCTGCAGCGCTGGCTGATGCTCACGCTGCCGCTGCGCATGCTGGGACTTTTGACGTTATCGCTGGGGCTGTTTGCGCTGACGTGGATCGTACTGCTTCGGCCGCAGCAGCAGATGCGTGAAGCGCAAGCGCGGCAGCTGGAACAGATGCGTCAACAGCAGCAACAGCGGTTGCAACAGCTGGCTTCACTTCCGGCGATTGATGTGTTGCAGAGCGAGATTAGCCTGCTGCAGCAACCCACGAAGGATAACGGCACTCAGCAAACGCTGGAGCGAATCGTGGCAGCGCGCGGCAATCAGCTGGAAGCCTGGCATCCGGATAGCCAGCCGCAGCAGCTGCAGTTAAGGCTTGCCTGGCCGCAATTTCTGCCGCTGTTTAGTGAACTAGCCAGCACCCGATTACCGGTGCCACAACGCTTTCAGCTGCAAGCCGAGCAAGGCGTATTGAACACGCAACTGTGGCTGGAGAGTGACGATGCGGAGTAGCGCCTTGCTGTTGTTACTCTGCAGCTCGCTGGCGCTGGCGCGCGATCCTTTCCAGCCGCTGGCAGCAACGCTGTGTCAGACGCAGATTGCTGCGCCAGAAGGCTGGCGCTTGCAGGGCATTATTGGCACGGCGCCGCACTACGTGGCGTGGCTGGTGTCACCTCAAGGCAAAAGCCATCGGGTGGATAATCAAGCGCCTTTTCCCCAGCCGCCCTGGCAAGTCGTGCAGCTTACGTCGCGCATGCTGGTGTTGAGCGCAGTACAAAGCTGCACGCCACAGCAAATCACATGGGTAATAAAAGGAGGTTTTTATGAAATGGATGACGTTACTGATGCTGCTGTGTCTGAGCATGCCGCTGCGCGCTAACGACGACCGATTAAGTCTGACGTTTGATGATGCGCCGGTTGAACGCATTTTGCAGGCGCTGGCAGATTATCAGCAGACCAACCTGTTGATTGCGCCGGGCGTTGAAGGTCGGCTGTCGCTGCGCTTAGACAATGTCGGCTGGGATCGCGCGCTCGCGCTGGTGACGCAGCTGGCAAAACTCACCGTGGTGCAGGAAGAGGGCGTTTTGCTGGTCTATCCGGAAAGCTGGCAGCAGCAGCAGGCGCAACAGGAAAAGGTGGAGCGTGAGGAGGAGAAGCAGCAAACGCCGCTGGAACAACAAACCGTGACGCTTCATTACGCCAGCGCCAGCGATATTTACCGCAGCCTGCAAGCCGAACGCTCGTTGATGACGCCGCGCGGTAGCGTCACGGTCGATAGCCGCACCAACAGTTTGCTGCTGCGCGATACGGCTGAGGCATTGCGTGACACCGAGCGCTGGTTAAAAGCGCTGGATTTGCCGCTCGAGCAGGTTGAGCTCGCGGCACACATCGTCACCATCAATGAAGAGCATCTGCGCGAGTTAGGTGTTAACTGGGGCACGTCACCGGCAGAAGTGGTAACGCAGGCGTTGCGCAACCCGCTGCTCGAGATTCCTCTTGCGGTGAGTAATCCGGCGTTTCGCGCAGGCGTGACGCTGGGCCAGGTCAGCGGCGAATTGCTCAATCTGGAACTGAGTGCGCTGGAGCAGGAGAACCAAATCGAAATCATCGCCAGTCCGCGCTTGTTTACCTCACATCAGCAAACCGCCAGCATCAAACAGGGCACGGAAATTCCTTATGAGGTGAAATCGGGCAACAGCGGTGCCACCGCCATTGAATTTAAGGAAGCGGTTTTAGGCATGGAAGTGACGCCGGTGGTGCTGGGAAATGGCCGCATTCAGCTCAAACTGCGGCTGAGCCAGAACTTGCCAGGGCGCAGTGTAAACATTGGCGACAACCAGGTGCTGAGTATTGATAAGCAGGAGATTGAGACTCAGGTGACGCTGCGCGATGGCGAAACCTTAGCGCTGGGCGGCATTTTCCAGCAGCAGCGCACGCAGAGCGAAAAACGCGTGCCCTGGCTGGGCGATATGCCTTTATTAGGGAATTTGTTCCGTCAGCAAACTGATGAGCAGAAGAAAAAGGAACTGGTGATCTTTATTACTCCCAGACTGGTCAGGGAAGCAGCGCTTACTGCCGGATAAAGCGGAAAATTCGTTCTGGGAGGCCAACTGCGTTGACGCAGGGCTGGAATTAGCTTACAAGGTTTAGCGATTTTCAAAACGGTGTAACGGAACGCGGCAGAATAACCTTCCGAATGACGTTGGTCACAAGCGATACTGACGTCAAAAGAAATATCGCCAAAATAATTCGAGCTCCAGTAAGACGTTAAATGAGTGAATGCACTGTGCTTACATCGGTAAGCGATGACAGTGGATGACCCCGGCCAGCGTGCCTGTAGCACGAAATATAGCGGATCAGCGGAGGTGCGTTACCGTCTCGCGAACCACAGACCGGTCCTGTTAAGAGGTCGCCGGGGGCAATTTATTCGGTTGCCAAACGGCCATGAGTGTTGAGATAATTTTCCGTCTGACTCTTGTTAACGCTCATGAGGTCTCAGTTCCTGTCCCGCCAGCTATGCTGAACGCGGGGTATCATCAACGAATTCTTAGTAATACCGATAAAATGGCAGAGAAACGCAATATCTTTCTGGTTGGGCCGATGGGTGCCGGCAAAAGCACTATTGGTCGTCAGTTGGCTCAGCAACTCAATATGGAATTTTTCGATTCCGATCAGGAAATTGAGCGACGCACCGGAGCGGATGTAGGCTGGGTATTTGATGTGGAAGGCGAAGAAGGCTTCCGCGATCGTGAAGAAAAGATCATTAATGAGCTGACCGAGAAGCAAGGCATTGTCCTCGCGACCGGTGGCGGCTCAGTCAAATCCCGCGAGACCCGTAATCGTCTCTCCGCCCGCGGTGTGGTCGTATACCTTGAAACCACCATCGAAAAGCAACTTGCACGAACCCAGCGTGATAAAAAGCGTCCGCTGTTGCAGGTTGAATCACCGCCGCGCGAAGTACTGGAAGCGCTAGCTGGTGAACGTAATCCGCTTTATGAAGAGATCGCTGATGTCACTATTCGCACTGACGATCAGAGTGCAAAAGTGGTGGCCAATCAGATCATCAACATGCTGGAAAAGAACTAATCCAGCGCCCTGAGGGCTCAGCAATAGGTATCGGTCATCATGGAGAAGATCACTGTCTCACTCGGGGATCGCAGTTACCCCATCACCATCGCTGCCGGACTGTTTAACGATCCGGCTTCTTTTTGGCCGCTCAAAGCAGGCGACAATGCCATGCTGGTGACAAACCAGACCCTGGCGCCGATCTACCTTGAACCCCTGTCAGCGCTGCTCAGCAATGCCGGCATTAAGGTAGATCAGGTCATTTTGCCTGATGGTGAGCAGTACAAAACCCTGGCGGTCATGGACGAGGTGTTCACCGCGCTGCTGAAAAAGCCGCACGGTCGTGATACCACGTTGATTGCACTTGGTGGTGGCGTGATTGGTGACTTGACCGGATTTGCTGCAGCCAGCTATCAGCGTGGCGTGCGCTTTATTCAGGTGCCGACCACGTTGTTGTCTCAGGTTGACTCCTCCGTCGGTGGAAAAACCGCGGTAAACCATCCACTCGGCAAAAACATGATTGGGGCGTTTTATCAGCCCGCGTCTGTCGTAGTGGATACTCATTGCCTGGCCACTCTGCCACCGCGCGAATTAGCGTCCGGTCTGGCGGAAGTGATCAAATACGGCATTATCCTTGATGGCGAATTCTTCCAGTGGCTAGAGCAAAATCTTGATGCTCTGCTGGCGCTGGATGAAAAAGCCCTGGCTTACTGCATCCGTCGTTGCTGCGAGCTTAAAGCCGAAGTGGTTGCGGCTGATGAGCGCGAAACCGGCGTACGTGCACTGCTCAATCTGGGCCATACTTTTGGTCATGCGATTGAGGCGCACATGGGCTACGGCAACTGGCTGCACGGCGAAGCGGTGTCGGCTGGCATGGTGATGGCCGCACGTACCGCTGAACGTTTAGGGCAGTTCACCTCGGTTGAAACCGATCGCATTATCGCGCTGCTGCTGCGTGCTGGTTTGCCTGTACATGGCCCGGCGAGCATGGCGGCGGAAGATTATTTGCCACACATGATGCGCGATAAGAAAGTGCTGGCGGGCGAGCTGCGTCTGGTGCTGCCTCTCGCTATTGGCCGCTCCGAAGTGCGTGGCGGTGTGGCTCATGATATGGTGCTGGCAGCAATTAACGATTGCCAGAAACCCTGATTATTAGAAGTGATGAGTGGTGATGCGGCGTGTGGGAAGCGCGTCGTTTTACGGAGGAGGCTAAATGGATGAGTTCAAACCGGAAGACGAGTTAAAACCTGACGCCAGTGACCGCCGTCCGACGCGGCCACGCAAATCGTCTTCTGCGCCGAAAGTGAAAGTACCGGTTTCCCGTCAACATATGATGATGGGCATTGGTATTTTGGTTCTGCTGTTGGTGGTGCTGGGGATTGGTTCAGCATTAACCGGCCCAGATGAGAAGAAACCCGCAACCAATACTGCAAATAATGGCGCGGCACCTTCTGCCGGTGGCAGCGAAAAGAACATCGACCTTTCGGGATCGACGTCCATGAGCGGCCAGCAAAACGCCACGCCTTCTGCTGAAGGCAGCGTAGCGCAAAACACCGCGGGCACAACTGCACCAGCGGGCAGCGATGGTCAAGCCATCTCGATGCCATCAGTCTCCTCGACGCCGACGCAAGCTGCGCCTGTGGATACGCCAGCTAATCAACAACGTGTCACGCTGCCTGGCGATCTCAATAGTGCGCTGAACAATCAGCAAGGTTCTGTCGATGCCGCAGCACAAGGCGCGCAGGGTAATAGCTCGCTGCCAACCGCGCCAGCCACAGTCAGCGGCAACGGTAAAGCGATCACGCCGCCAGCCATGCGTTCAGAAACCCCCGCGCGCACCAGCAACAACGGTACACGCGAGACGCACGCGTCGACGCCGCATAAAACACCGACCGCCACTAAATCAGCACCTGTGAAAGAGAACAACACCCGCACCACCGCGACGCGTAATCCCGCGCCTGCCAGTGCGAGCGGTGCCAGCAAATCGTTGCCGTCGGGCGGAAACTATACGCTGCAGTTGAGCGGTGCGTCGAAAGAAGAGAGCCTGAACGCCTGGGCGAGAAAACAGAACCTGAGCGGTTATCACGTGTATAAAACCACGCGTAACGGCGAACCTTGGTATGTGTTGGTGAGCGGCGCTTACGCCACGCCAGCCGATGCGAAACGCGCCGTGGCATCGCTGCCAGCGGCAGTGCGTGCGGCCAATCCGTGGGTAAAACCGCTTAGCCAGGTGAAGAAAGAAAGCCAGTAATGAGATGTGGGGCCGCAAAAATGCGGCCCCGTTTAAAGCGCAGAGCTGCTGTCGGTTCCACCACAGCCAATAATTAAGATGTAATAACCACGACAGCATGAAAAAAAATCGCGCTTTCCTGAAATGGGCCGGAGGGAAATACCCGCTCCTCGATGACATCCGTCGTCATTTGCCACAAGGTGATTGTCTAATCGAACCCTTTGTCGGCGCCGGTTCCGTGTTCCTCAACACCGACTATGACCGCTATCACCTGGCGGACATCAACGGTGATCTCATCAATCTGTATAACATCGTCAAAACGCGTACCGCGGCTTTCATTGAAGACGCGCGCCAGCTTTTCAACGCTGAAGGCAACACGGCAGAAACCTACTACGCGCAGCGCATCGCCTTTAATGCGAGCAAAGATGAATATCAGCGCGCGGTGCTGTTTCTGTATCTCAATCGACACGGTTATAACGGTCTGTGCCGCTACAATTTGCGCGGTGAGTTTAACGTGCCTTTTGGCCGGTATCGCAAGCCGTACTTCCCGGAAGCGGAGCTGCTCTGGTTTGCCGAACGGGCGCAAAAAGCGACCTTTGTCTGTGAATCGTACGATGTTACTCTGAACAACGCCGTTGAAGGCTCAGTGGTTTATTGCGATCCGCCGTATGCCCCGCTTTCGGCGACAGCGAATTTTACCGCTTACCACACCAACAGTTTTAGTCTGCGCGAGCAGCAGCATCTGGCTGAGTTAGCCAATAAGCTTTCGCAGCAAAATCGCATCCCGGTACTGATTTCAAACCACGATACGGTCCTCACGCGTGAGTGGTATCAGAATGCGGATTTACACATAGTCAAAGCCCGGCGTTCCATCAGCCGAAGCATAAGTGGTCGCACGCAAGTCGACGAACTGCTAGCGCTTTTCCGCTAGCCTGTTTCGTCCGCGACCAAGGCATTACGCCAGCTCAGGCTGGCGCACAAAATTGGGAGAATCGGATGAAACAATTTTTACTGGCCCCATCAATTCTGGCTGCTGACTTCGCGCGTTTGGGTGAAGACACGGCCAAAGCGCTGGCGGCAGGTGGTGATGTGGTCCATTTCGATGTGATGGATAACCACTACGTTCCCAATCTGACGATGGGGCCGATGGTGCTTAAAGCGCTGCGCGATTACGGCATCACTGCACCTATTGATGTGCATCTGATGGTTAAACCTGTGGATGCATTGATCCCGGAATTCGCTAAAGCGGGCGCCACCTTCATCACTTTCCACCCGGAAGCCAGCGAGCATGTTGATCGCACGCTGCAGCTGATCAAAGAGCATGGTTGCAAAGCCGGTCTGGTGTTCAACCCTGCGACGCCGCTCCACTACCTCGATTATGTAATGGATAAGCTGGACATCATTCTGCTGATGTCGGTGAACCCAGGCTTTGGCGGTCAATCCTTCATTCCCGGTACGCTCGACAAACTGCGTCAGGCGCGTCGCCTGATTGATGAGAGTGGCTACAACATTCGTCTGGAAGTGGATGGCGGCGTGAAAATCGATAACATCGGCCAGATTGCTGCCGCCGGTGCCGATATGTTTGTTGCCGGTTCCGCGATCTTCGGTCATCCGGATTACAAAAAAGTGATCGATGAGATGCGTGGCGAACTGGAGAAAGTCAATGGCTCATTTCACTGATATCCGCGCGCTGGCGTTTGACCTCGACGGTACGCTGGTCGATAGCGCGCCGGGCCTGTCGCAAGCCATCGATCATGCGCTGAGCGATCTGCAGCTGCCGCCGCCGGGTTTGGCATTGGCTTCTACCTGGATTGGTAACGGCGCTGACGTGATGATGACCCGCGCGCTGACCTGGGCGCTGGGACGCGAGCCGCATGCCGAAGAGCAACGCGATGCGCGTGCGCTGTTTGACAAATATTACGCGCAAACGGTAGAAGCGGGCAGTACGCTGTTCCCGCAGGTAGTAGAGACGCTGGCGGCCTTGCAGGCGAAAGGCCTGCCGTTGGCGATCGTCACCAACAAGCCAACGCCATTTGTGGCGCCGCTGCTGAAGTCGCTCGGGATTGCTGAGTACTTCACGCAGATTATCGGCGGTGACGACGTAATTGTGAAAAAGCCCCATCCGGCGGCCATTTTCCTCGTCCTTGGCCATTTTGGCGTGCTTCCGGGACAATTGCTGTTTGTCGGCGATTCTCGCAATGATATTCTCGCGGCCCAGGCGGCAGGCGTACCGAACATCGGTATGACATTCGGCTACAACTACGGCGAGCCGATTGCTACCAGCCAACCCGATTTAACTCTCGACTCTTTTGACGAACTTTTGCCCGCTATCGGGCTGTGATTATCAGGACATAACATGAGCAAACCCATCGTTTTCAGCGGCGCCCAGCCTTCCGGTGAACTGACCATTGGCAACTATATGGGTGCGCTGCGTCAGTGGGTGCAGATGCAGGATGATTTTCACTGCATTTACTGCATCGTCGATCTGCACGCCATCACCGTACGTCAGGATCCAACCGCGCTGCGTAAAGCCACGCTGGATACCTTAGCGCTCTATCTTGCCTGCGGCATCGACCCGGCGAAGAGCACCATCTTTGTTCAGTCGCACGTGCCAGAGCATGCGCAGCTGAGCTGGGTGCTGAACTGCTACGCCTATTTTGGCGAGCTGAGCCGCATGACGCAGTTCAAAGATAAATCCGCGCGCTACTCGGAAAACATCACCGCAGGCCTGTTTGATTATCCGGTGCTGATGGCGGCCGATATCCTGCTCTATCAAACCAATCAGGTGCCGGTTGGCGAAGATCAGAAGCAGCATCTGGAGCTGAGCCGCGATATCGCCCAGCGTTTCAATGCGCTGTACGGCGATGTGTTCAAAGTGCCTGAACCGTTCATTCCGAAATCGGGTGCACGCGTGATGTCGCTGCTTGAGCCGACCAAAAAAATGTCCAAGTCAGACGACAACCGTAACAACGTGATTGGTCTGCTGGAAGACACCAAAGCGGTGGTGAAGAAGATCAAACGTGCGGTGACCGACTCCGCCGAGCCGCCAGTGGTACGTTACGACGTCAAAGAGAAAGCCGGTGTATCAAACCTGCTGGATATTCTTGCGGGCGTGACCGGTAAAACCATTGCGCAGCTGGAGCAAGAGTTCGAAGGCAAAATGTACGGCCATCTGAAAGGTGAAGTGGCTGAAGCGGTTTCCGGTATGTTGACCGAGCTGCAGGAGCGCTATCATCGTTTCCGTAACGATGAAGAGTTGCTGAATCAGGTGATGCGCGATGGCGCAGCAAAAGCCCGCGCTCATGCGCAGGAAACGCTGAAGAAAGTGTATGAAGCGGTAGGTTTTGTCGCACAGCCGTAAGCGGTTTGCGGAATAGAACAGAACGGCGGGTCATTTGACCCGCCGTTTTTTATTTGATGCGATGTAACGCCAGTTCCGCGCCATCCCAGAACAGGCGGGCGTTACCGTCAGCCAGCACGCTGATCACCGCGCCCGGCGCAGGTCCCCACGCCTGGTTGCCACAACTCACATTGAAACCGTAACGGAAGGTGAAATCACGATCCTGCCCCGCGCCATTGGCGGCGCTCAGGCGCGGTTTAGCGTTGCAGTTATCGACGGAAGGATTGATGCTGCGTTCAGCAGTGCCGCGCGTCCAGGTGATCGCATTCGGCTTAAACGCCACGCGTGCGCCCATAAACTGCGGATCATTCTTGATATACAGCTGACCGACTTCCTTCTTAGGCGTTACCGCCACCACCTGCCATTCACCCACCACGTTCGACCAGGTAACCGGTGCGGCGGTAGCAAGCGCGCTTAACGGCAATAACAACGCGCAAACCCGTGAAGCAACGCGCATGGAAACTCCTTATTGACGAGAAAGATGGCCCATAGTCTGGCGACAAAGCGCAGCGCTGTACAGTTTTTTGCCGTTTCAAAACCAGCGTAACTGAGAACGCAGTTCCACCACGCGACCAACAATAATCAGAGCCGGACTGGCAAACTGCTGCGCCAGCGTGGCCAGTTCCGCCAGCGTTGCGGTCTCAACGCGCTGCTGCGGCGTGGTGCCATTCTGCACGATCGCCACCGGCATGGCAGCATCCATGCCGTGTTGCAACAGCTGCTGCTGAATTTCCGGCGCCTGCGCCAGCCCCATATAGAACACCAGCGTTTGCTGTTCAGCCGCCAGCTTGCGCCACTCAATTTCACCATGCTGCTGCAAATGGCCGGTGACGAAACGCACGCTCTGCGCGTGGTCGCGATGCGTCAGCGGAATACCGCTGTAAGCAGAACAGCCCGAGGCGGCGGTGATGCCCGGCACCACGCTATACGGGATGTTGTGCTGCGCCAGCAGTTCCAGCTCTTCACCGCCGCGGCCAAAGATAAAGGGATCGCCACCTTTTAGTCGCACCACCCGCTTGCCGCTCTGCGCCTGCTCAAGTAAAACCTGGTTGATCTGCGATTGCGGTACGCAGTGATTGCCGGCTTGTTTGCCGACAAAGATGCGCTCCGCATCGCGGCGGACCAGATTAAGAATCGGCGCCGAGACCAGGCGGTCATACACCACCACATCGGCCTGCTGGATGTGCTGCAAACCTTTCAGCGTCAGCAGCCCCGCATCGCCCGGCCCGGCGCCTACCAGCACCACTTCGCCTTGCTGCGACAGCGGCGCATCGAACAAGGTCTCGACGATGTGCTCGGCGCGTGGTCGATCACCATTCGCCAGGGTTTGCGCCAGACGATCGCTCACGAAGAAGCGCTCCCAGAAAGCGCGCCGCTGCGCCATGCTGTTAAAGCTACGCTTCACACGATTGCGCAACGATCCGGCTAAGGACGCTAACTCACCCAGATGTTGTGGCAGCATCGCTTCAAGTTTTTCACGCAGCAAACGCGCCAGCACCGGCGCGCGACCGCCAGATGACACGGCGATCATCAGCGGCGAACGGTCGACAATCGACGGCATAATCGCGCTGGCTTCCTGCGGCGCATCCACCAGATTGCAAAAGATGCGCCGCCGCTCAGCCGCATCGCCAACCTGCTGATTCACCGCATCATCATCGGTGGCGGCAATCACCAGCCAACAATCCGCGAGCCAGCGCTCGTCAAACGCGCCGGGGAGTAAGGTCAATTTTCCCTGTTGTGCCCACTGCTGAAAAGCGGGAGAGAAATCCAGCGCGCCAACCTGCAAATTGGCACCGGCGTCCAGCAGCAAACGCGCTTTGCGTTCTGCTACATCGCCACCGCCCACCAGCAAACAGCGCTTGCCTTGCAGGCGGCAAAACAGCGGAAAGTAGTCCATAGCTCATCCTGAAAAAAGCCCGCGCAAGGCGGGCTGAAAAAGTGTTATGCGGTTTTGAGCGGCGCGGCTTGCGCTTCGGCCTGCGGGCGCTGCGCCTGCGGTGTGGCGTACCAGTAACCGAGGCCCATCAGCACCATGCCGGAGAACATATTGCCCAGCGTCACCCACAGCAGGTTGTGGCCGATGCCGCTCATTGTGAAGTCGGCATTATGCTGACCAAACCACGACAGCGCAAAGACCGTCATGTTGGCAATCGAGTGTTCGTAGCCGGAAGCGATAAACGCCAGCAAACACCACCAGATGGCGATGAACTTCGCCGTGCCTTCGGTACGCACCGCCATCCAAATCGCCAGGCAGACCAGCCAGTTACAGAGCGCGCCTTTAAAGAACAGCGCCATGGCTGGCTGCGTGGTTTTTGCCAGCGCCGCGCTGTGCAGCAGCGATCCGGCATTTGGCAGCAGCGGACCCGCCGCATAGTAATAAATCAGCGCGACGAATACTGAACCGACAAGATTACCCAGCCAGGTTTGCGGCAGCACGCACCACATCTGGCCTTGCTTGATGCTGCCGGCTTTGACGCCGATGGTCAGGAACATGGTGTGGCCGGTGAACAACTCGGAACCAGCGATGATCACCAGCGTTAAAGCGATACCGAAAGTCGCGCCCATCAGCAGCGGACGATAAGCCGGATCGACCAGATTGCCGAGCGTGAAGATCAGGATAATCGCCAGGCCAACGTAAGCGCCCGCCATCGCCGAGCTGATCCAGAAGGCCAGCGGGCTGTGCTGCGCCGTACGCACAATGCGCGCCGCGTTGGCGGCGCATTTATTCAGGGTGTCAGTAAACATAGTGACGTCTCATAAAGTGAAGGAATGCTGTCAGGCGCAGATCTCGACCTTGCCATCGCGAACGCGCACCGGATAGCTCGCCACCGAGCGCGCTTCGTCTTCCAGACACAAGCCATCGCTCAGGCGGAAGCGCTGTTTCTTCAGTGGACTCGCCACCCACAGCGCCTGCTGGTGCTCCGCAATCAGACCGCGTGACAACACGCTGGCTTGGGCGAAAGGATCGATATTGCTCAAGGCGTAGAGTTGCTCATCGTCGTGCGGACGGAAGAGGGCAATCTGCTGGCCTTTGATCAGCGCACATACGCCGGTCGCAGGCAGAATTTGGCTGAGTTCACACACCGAATGCCACTGGCTCATGCGTCGATCTCCTCAATCAGAGTGACCGCAATGCGCTCGGCGGGTTGCGCCGGACGATGCTGATCGCGTTGGTTGATGTGCTGTACCAGCGGATCGCGGCGATCGCTGTTGATGAAAGTGCGGAAGTGACGCTGCTGCTGCGGATCCTGCAGCGTCGCGGTCCATTCACATTCCACTGCCGCGCGCAGACGCGCCAGCTCCGTTTCAAGCTGCGTATTCAGACCGAGTTTGTCATCAATAATCACGCTGCGTAGATAGTCAATGCCGCCTTCCATGCTTTCCAGCCACAGCGAGGTGCGCTGCAGGCGATCGCCGGTGCGGATGTAGAACATCATGAAGCGGTCGAGATAGTGCAGCAGCGTATCGCGATCAAGATCGGCAGCCAGTAAATCGGCGTGACGTGGCTTCATGCCGCCATTGCCGCACACATACAGGTTCCAGCCTTTCTCGGTGGCGATGATACCCACGTCTTTGCCCTGCGCTTCGGCGCATTCGCGCGTGCAGCCGGAGACGCCAAACTTCATCTTGTGCGGGGTACGAATGCCTTTGTAGCGATGCTCCAGCTCAATGCCGAAGCCGAGACTATCGCCTACGCCAAAGCGGCACCAGACGCTGCCGACGCAGGTTTTCGCCATGCGCAGCGCTTTGGCATACGCTTGTCCGGTTTCAAAACCGGCATCAATCAGCTGCGTCCAGATCGCCGGCAGATCATCGCGCTGCGCACCAAACAGGCCAATACGCTGCGAGCCAGTGATTTTGGTGTAGAGATTGTACTGGCGCGCCACGGCGCCAATCGCCATCAATCCTTCCGGCGTGATTTCGCCTCCTGCCGAGCGCGGGATCACCGAGTAAGTACCGTCTTTCTGAATATTGCCGAGGAACAGATCGTTGCTGTCCTGCAGCGGTGCGAGCTGTGGCTTCAGCACATATTCGTTCCAGCAGGAAGCCAGCAGTGAACCAACCGTCGGTTTACACACCTCGCAGCCGTAGCCCTGACCATATTTCGCCAGCAGCGCGTCGAACGATGTGATCTCTTCCACGCGAATCAGGTGATACAGTTCCTGACGCGAATAGGGGAAGTGCGCGCACAAATGATTGTTCACTTCGATGCCCTGACGGCTCAATTCAGCGTTCAGCACCTGAGTAATCAACGGAATACAGCCGCCGCAGCCGGTGCCGGCGCGGGTTTCGGTTTTCAGCGCTGCGACGGTGTGGCAACCGCCTTGCACCGCTTTGACGATATCGCCTTTGCTGACGTCGAAGCAGGAACAGATTTGCGCGCTGTCCGGCAGCGCATCAGCCCCCATTACCGGCTTCTCGCCGCTGCCCGCAGGCAGGATCAGCAACGCCGGATTTTCCGGTAGCGCGATGTTATTCAGCGCCAGCTGCAGCAGATTGCCGTAATCGCTGGTGTCACCGACCAGCACCGCGCCCAGCAGCGTGCGGTTATCTTCGCTGACGATCAGGCGCTTATAGATATTTTTCTGCTCATCAAGCCACACGAAGCTGCGTGCGCCTGGCGTGCGGCCATGCGCATCACCAATGCCACCGACATCAACGCCCAGCAGTTTCAGCTTGGCGCTCATATCTGCTCCGGCAAACGCGTTGTCGCGGCCAACCAGCCGATCGCTGGCGACCTGCGCCATTTTGTAGCCCGGCGCGACTAAGCCATAAATACGGTTCTGCCAGGCGGCACACTCACCAATGGCGAAGATGTCCGCATCGCTGGTCTGGCAATGATCGTCAATGGCGATACCGCCGCGCGCGCCCAGCTGCAGGCCGCACTGTTTGGCCAACTTGTCTTGCGGGCGAATGCCGGTGGAGAAGACGATGAAATCGACATCCAGCGCGCTGCCGTCAGCAAACTCCAGCGTTTTACCGCCTTGCGCGTGATGGACGATCTGCTGGGTGTTTTTGCCGGTGTGAACGCGCACGCCCATCTGCTCGATCTTGCGACGCAGCTGCTCGCCGCCTTGCGGATCGAGCTGTTCCGCCATCAGCACCGGCGCGAACTCAATGACGTGGGTTTCGACGCCGAGGTTTTTCAGCGCGCCTGCCGCTTCCAGTCCCAACAGGCCGCCGCCAATTACCGCGCCGCGTTTGCTGCGGCGTGAACAGGCTTCAATGGCGTTGAGATCTTCAATGGTGCGATAGACATAGCAATCACTGCCTTCCGCGCCGGTAATCGGCGGAATCCACGGATAAGAGCCGGTGGCAAAAATCAGCGTGTCGTAATGCACCGCGCGACCGTTATTCGAGTGAATCAGTTTTTCGTCACGGTTAATGGTGATAGCACGTTCGCCGAGCAGCAGCTTTACCTGATGCTTTTCGTAATACCCTTCGCGAACCAGTGAGAGTTCTTCGGCGGTGTGATGGGAAAAATAGGCGGAAAGGTGGACGCGGTCATAGGCGACGCGAGGTTCTTCACAGAAAACGGTTATCGCAAACTGATTAGATTCATCTTTGTCGATAAGTTCTTCTATAAAGCGGTGGCCGACCATGCCGTTGCCAATAATAACGACACTGTGCTTGCTCATGCTTGCCTCAAAAATTGCGGTATCTGCGCCTACCTTAGCGCGGCGCTTTTGGAACTTATTGATATACATCAAGCGCACCCTTATATACCTATTTCGAGTTATGTAACTGATTTTGAACGAATTAGTTAAGTGGCTTATTTGGTTGATAATTACCTAATCATTTCTTCGCCGCACATTCCGTAGCGGCACGATTCATCGCGCAATAAATTGCACCGCTACGGAATGTGCCCGCGGTGACAGGGTTTTTCATGCTAGCTTTAGGTTTTGTGTTTTACAGGAGTACGGCATGGCCAACCCGTCACTGAAGTGGATCAACAACCTGCGCTTAGCGGGCCAGCAAGGCTTGTGGCAGATCGAAATCGCCAACGGCAAGATTGCGCAGATTCGCCCGCAGCCGCCGCAAACTGCAGCCCAGCCTGACGCGCTGGATGCGGAGGGCGGACTGGCGAGCGCGCCGTTTATCGAGCCGCATATTCACCTCGATACCACGCAAACCGCTGGCGAACCCGCCTGGAACCAATCCGGCACGCTGTTTGAAGGCATCGAGCGCTGGGCGGAGCGCAAAGCGCTACTGAGCCATGACGATGTGAAACAGCGCGCGCAGCAAACCCTGAAGTGGCAAATCGCCAACGGGATTCAGCATGTGCGGACTCACGTCGATGTTTCCGATCCCACGCTGACCGCGTTAACAGCGATGCTGGAGGTGAAAGCGGAAATGGCGCCGTGGATCGACATCCAGATTGTGGCGTTTCCGCAGGAAGGGATTCTCTCTTATCCGAACGGCGAAGCGTTGCTGGAAGAGGCGCTGCGCATGGGCGCGGATGTGGTAGGCGCGATTCCGCACTACGAATTCACCCGCGAATACGGCGTGGAGTCGCTGCATAAAACCTTTGCGCTGGCTAATCGCTACGATCGGCTGGTGGATGTGCACTGCGACGAGATCGACGATGAGCAGTCGCGCTTTGTCGAAACCGTGGCGGCGCTGGCACACCGCGATGGCAACGGCGAGCGCGTCACCGCCAGCCACACCACGGCGATGCACTCCTACAACAATGCCTACACGTCGCGGCTGTTCCGTCTGCTTAAGCTCTCGAATATCAACTTTGTCGCCAATCCGCTGGTGAATATCCATCTGCAAGGGCGCTTTGATAGCTATCCGAAACGTCGCGGCATCACGCGGGTGAAAGAGCTTATGGAAGCAAATATCAACGTCTGCTTTGGCCACGATGATGTGTTCGATCCCTGGTATCCGCTCGGCACCGCCAGCATGCTGCAGGTGCTGCACATGGGATTGCATGTCTGTCAGCTGATGGGTTACGAGCAGATTGATAATGGATTGCAGCTGATTACCGCCAACAGCGCCAAAACCCTGCAGCTGACGAATTACGGTATTGAAGCAGGTAATGATGCCAGTCTGATTATCCTGCCGGCGGAGAGTGGATTTGATGCGGTGCGGCGTCAGGTGCCGGTACGTTATTCAGTACGTAAAGGTGTATTGGTCGCTGCGACGCAGCCCGCCAGCAGCGAGATCTATTTAGCGGGAAAAGAAGCGGTAACCTTCAAACGCTGAAGAGCAGGGCGGACCGCGGTCCGCCCGTCAAACTTAGTGGGTGACGTGACCGTGCTGGCGATGTTTGGTCACAAAGCCGAGCAGAACACACATCACAAACACCACGGCGTACAAACCGTTAGCCGTTGAGAGCGCAGCATGTGCGCCACCTTGCGCCACGATTGGGCCGGTTACCACGAAGGTCAACATGGTGCCGACGGTGCCGCAGGTCAGGATGAAGTTTACCAGCTTCGGTGAAGAGACCTTGGTTTGCAGCGATCCCAGCGTGATGATGGTGGTGTAAATCGCGCTTGAGCTGAAGCCCAGCGTCATGATGATCCAGTGTAGCATGCTGGCGTCTTTAGAAGTGACGAACCAGTACATCAAACCGGTTGCCAGCGCGGCCAGCACCATCAGGATGCGCTGCAGATCGAAGAAGCGCAGTACGAAGCTGAACACCCACATGCCGACCATGTACGCGGTCCAGAAGTTACCCACCAGCTGACCGGCAGCGGCGATATCCATGCCCATCGATTTGGTGGCGTATTCCGGCACCCACGAGATGAAGCCGAGCTGGCCGAGGATATAGCAGAGTGCTGCAATCGACAGGAACAGCACGCCGATGCCCCATTTCTCTTTCTCAACGCCTGGCTTAGCGGCTTCGCTTTTCAGCACCGGGAACTCAATGAACAGCGTCAGCACAAAGATCGCGACATAAATGATGCCGATGCAGGCGTAAACCCAATACCACGGCAACGCGCGCGCCAGCAAGATTCCGGCGATGATCGGGAAGATGGTGCCCGCCATGCTGAAGAACGAATCGGTAAACAGCAGACGTGCGCCGCGCTGACGGCCATCGTACAGATGGGTGATCAGGAAGGTACCGATCGACATCGTGATGCCGCTGACGACGCCGAGGATGAACATGCACAGCGAGAAGACGGTGAGATCGTGGCTGGTCATCAGACCGGCAACGGCGAGGATCATCAGCACAAAGCCAAAGATCAGCTGGCGCTTCAACGGCACAATCACCATCAGCCAGGCGTTCAGGAACACCGACACCAAAATGCCCGCATTGAGGAATGTGAAGGTGTTGCTCATTTCTGAAATAGGGCGCTGGAAATACTGCGCGATATTGTCCAGCACCATACCGGTAACGATCACCAGTGCGCCGGTGAGCGCATAGGAGAAATAGCTAATCCAGGTAAGGCCAATGCGATTACGGTTTGTCATGTTCTGAACCTGTTAAGCGCCGAAGGTGGCAAAAGTGTCATGAATTGTAAGTGTTGCTGTGATCTTAATAAACAACGAGTGTAACAAGGCGGAAATATTTCATTGAGAGTGTGATTTTCATCACGCAAATGATTGCGTGACGGCAAAAGTATGACAATAGCAACATCCGCGTAAATATCGGTAAAACGCTGGCTCTTGGATCACATGCTCTTTACAATCAATCTCGTTTTTGAGCTAGCTCTCCATGGTAAGGAATCTTTCATGCTTAAACGTACTTTGACAGCGGCGGTTGCCCTGTTAGCGCTCTCTTCCGTATCGTCTGCCGCGCTCGCCGCAAAAGGCGATCCTCATGTGCTGCTCACCACCTCTGCGGGCAATATTGAACTCGAACTGAACAACCAGAAAGCCCCGGTTTCGGTGAAAAACTTTGTTGATTACGTCAACAATGGTTTCTACAACAACACCATTTTCCACCGCGTTATTCCTGGCTTTATGATTCAGGGCGGCGGTTTCACTACCGACATGCAGCAGAAGCAAACGGTAGCGCCGATCAAGAACGAAGCCGACAACGGCTTGCGTAATCTGCGCGGCACCATTTCGATGGCACGTACCGCAGATAAAGACAGCGCCACCAGCCAGTTCTTCCTCAACGTAGCCGATAATGCGTTCCTCGATCACGGTCAGCGTGATTTCGGCTATGCGGTATTTGGTAAAGTTGTGAAAGGCCAGGATGTGATCGACAAGATTGCGCAGGTCCCTACCAAAGATGTGGGACCGTACCAAAATGTGCCGTCAAAACCGATTGTTATCCTCTCCGCCAAAGTCCTGCCTTAATTCTGAAACGCGCCATTTTCGCATGGCGCATCATTGGCTCTCCGGCAAAGCAAAAAATTGCTGCTTATACTTAGGGCTCATTGCTTGCCGGAGGCGCTATGACTAGCAAACTCACTGAGAAACAGAAAGCCACTTTGTGGCAGCAGCGCCGTGCTGCGAGCTACCAGGCCAGCTGTCGACTGGCCGGATATACCTATAGCGAAGCTCTTATCGATGCCGAACATGCTGAGGAGCGACTCGAGTCGCTGAGGAGGCAATATGGTGGATAACAGCTTAGCGGTACGCGATCCCTATTTGTGGCACAACGACAATGTGTTGAAGAATCGCCTCGATATTCATGATGAAGCCCAGCTGCGCAAAGCGGAACTGGCTTTCAGCACCGCGCGCCTGGCGACGTTAGAACTTGGCCAGCGCAGCATCGGTTTGCCACGTCTTTGCCATATTCATCGCACGCTGTTTCAGGATCTCTACAGCTGGGCGGGAGAATTGCGCACCATTGATATCTGGCGCGATGAAACGCCGTATTGTCATTGCGAATACATCGAGAAAGAGGGCAACACGCTGATGCAGGCGCTGGAGGAAGAGCGCGGCCTGGCTGACCTTGAGCAGGAAGCGTTCGTGGCGCGTATCGCACATTACTATTGTGAGATCTTCGTGCTGCATCCGTTCCGCGCCGGCAATGGCCGCGCGCAGCGCATCTTCTTCGAGCAGTTGGCACTGCATGCCGGGTATCAGCTTTCGTGGGAAACACTCGAACGCGACGCGTGGCGCGCTGCGATCTCGGCGGGCGTCGCCGGCGATCTGGCACCGCTTACCGCGCAATTTGCGAAAGTGGTGAGCCCGGCGAAGGTTTTACAGTAACACTTCAAGCCCGTGTTTTTGCACCACGGACAATAGCTTAAGAGAGATTCCGCCGGGGCGTTTAGCCCCGGTTTCCCATTTCTGCACGGTTGACACACTGGTGTTGAGATAGCGGGCAAAAACCGGCTGACTAACATTCAAATTCTCGCGCAAGTTCTTAATCGCCTGCGCATCGAGCGCGGCGACATCGCTCAGGCAACGTTCATCAAAATCACGCATGCTCTGTTTGCTGATGGCATCTACTTCAAACAATCCGGATGCCGCGCTGTGAATGGCTGCAAAAGCCGGACTTTTAAATTTACGCGTTATGGTCATGACACATCTCCACTAACTCCCGAACGGCGAGCAGCCGATTCAGAGCCTCATTCGAAATCAGCGAGTATTGTTTTGCCAGCTCACGAAAGCCCTCAAGTTCGCTTTCACTCAGGTTGCTCTGATCCTGTTTGGCAAATAAAAAGGTATAAATCCAGTTTTTACCCCCTTTGGCCAGAATGATGGCGCGATCGCGATTTTGCTGAAGACGCTTTTTAAATACGCCACCACCCAAATCATCGGCATAACCCAGTTTTACTGCTGTAATTGCCCGACAAAGTTCTTTATCGCCAATAAGATGCCGACGGGCTTGCTTACTGAACCATTTGGTTTTGAATACTCGCGTTGTAGCTGACATAGTCACTCTCCAAAATATAGCACTGGGTGCGAGAGTAATCAGAATCTTTTTCGTCAGCTAGCGGGTATTAAGATTGAAGGTGTTAACATGGCTTTTTTGCGACCTTTCTTGCGCCAGTTGCCGCAATGACACACTGCTACGACCTACTATGCTGCTGCTAATCGATAACTACGACTCCTTCACCTGGAATCTCTACCAATACTTCTGCGAGCTGGGCGCGGATGTGCGTGTGGTGCGCAACGACGCCATTACGCTGGATGAGATGGCAGCGCTGCCGCTGACGCATCTGGTGATTTCGCCGGGCCCATGTACGCCGGATCAATCTGGCATCTCGCTCGCGGCTATTCGCCATTTTGCCGGACGCTTGCCGATCCTCGGCGTTTGCCTTGGACATCAGGCGATTGCGCAAGCCTATGGCGCGCAGGTGGTACGCGCGCGGCAGGTGATGCACGGCAAAACCTCGCTGATTCAGCACACCAACCAAGGTGTGTTTCGTGATCTGAATAATCCGCTTACCGTGACCCGCTATCACTCATTGATTGTGGCGCGCGATACGCTGCCCGCTGAGTTTGAAGTCACCGCGTGGAGCCTGCGCGACGGCCAGCCGGATGAGATCATGGGTTTCCGCCATCGCAGCTTGCCGCTGGAAGGCGTGCAGTTCCATCCGGAAAGCATCCTCAGTGAGCAAGGGCATCAGCTGCTGGCTAATTTCCTCAACGCGTAACTTATGTTTGCCTTCGTGTGACTTTTTATGCATATTTTGTGATTATAATTTCACATCAGCTCAACAAATAACCCGATGAGGTCGTCAATGGCAGCGGAAAAAATAGCGGTAACCCGGGAAACGTTCGATAACGTAATTTTGCCTGTTTATGCACCTGCGCAGTTTGTGCCGGTAAAAGGCAAAGGCAGCCGAGTGTGGGATCAGCAGGGCAAAGAGTATATCGATTTCTCTGGCGGTATCGCGGTGACTGCATTGGGCCATTGTCATCCGGCGCTGGTGGAAACGCTGAAAACCCAGGGCGAAACGCTGTGGCACACCAGCAACGTGTTCACCAACGAACCGGCGCTGCGTCTGGCGAGTAAACTGATTGCCGCGACCTTTGCCGATCGGGTGTTTTTCGGTAATTCTGGCGCGGAAGCCAATGAAGCGGCATTCAAGCTGGCGCGTTATTACGCCTGCAAAAAACACAGCCCGTTTAAAAGTAAAATCATCGCCTTCCATAACGCCTTCCACGGTCGCACGCTGTTCACCGTGTCGGTGGGTGGCCAGCCGAAATATTCTGATGGCTTCGGTCCAAAACCGGCGGATATCGTGCATGTGCCGTTCAACGATCTCGATGCGGTGAAAGCGGTGATTGACGACCATACCTGCGCCATCGTGGTCGAGCCGATTCAGGGCGAAGGCGGCGTGATGCCGGCTACGCCAGAATTTATGCAAGGCCTGCGCGCCCTCTGTGATGAACATCATGCGCTGCTAGTACTGGATGAAGTGCAGAGCGGCATGGGACGCAGCGGCAAACTCTTTGCGTATGAACATTACGGTATCAAGCCCGATATCCTCACCACCGCCAAAGCGCTGGGCGGCGGTTTCCCGGTGAGTGCGATGTTGACCACCAATGAAATCGCCTCAGTAATGGCGCCGGGCGTGCACGGCACCACTTACGGCGGCAATCCGCTGGCGTGTGCCATTGCTGAAACCGCGCTGGACATCATCAACACGCCAGAAGTGCTGGAAGGTGTGGAAGCGCGTCGTCAGCAGTTTGTTGAAGCGCTGCAAGCCATCGACAGCAAATTCGCTATCTTCAGCGAGATTCGCGGCAAAGGTCTGTTGATTGGTGCCGTGCTGAAGCCGCAGTTCGCCAGCAAAGCGCGTGACATCCTCAACGCTTCCGCCGCGGAAGGGCTGATGATTCTCACCGCCGGTACTGACGTGATCCGTTTTGTGCCGTCGCTGGTGATTGAACCGACCGATATCGCCGAAGGCATGACGCGTTTCGCCAGCGCGATTGAGAAGGTGCTGGCCGCTTAATCCGCTTTCGGACGTAACACCTTGAGCCAGCGGCCATGATGCGGTCGCTGGCTCCACGCCAGCGAAGAGATGGTGTGCATCACGCTGAGGTGCTGCAAGATCCGCTTCACATGCTGTTCAACAATCGTCACCGGCCCTTCATTAAGATTCTCCGGCGCTTCCAGAATATTGCTGTCGTTACCCGGACCGTCATACGCCAGCCGCTGCTGACAACGCTGCAGCGCGATTTCACAGGATTGCAGATAACGTTCTGCCAGCTTCGATGTCAGCATGGTGTGCTCGCGCGCCAGAATCGTCATGGCATTAATATGCTCGACGATGAACTGACTGTGCGTAACCCACATGCGCATATCTTTCAGATATTGCAGGTTAAAGCCCGGCTCGCTCGATGCCTGGTTCAATGAGTTGAACAGCGCGTTGTGCGCCTGATTAACCTTTATGCGCTGATAAGCCAGTTTATCGGGCGACTGTTCCGGCCCCAGCAGCAGTTGCAGCGCCTCCTGATAGGCTTCCAGCGCATCATGCGCGTTCTTGCGCAGCAGCCCGCTTTGCCACTGCGGCCACAGCCAAATCATCCCGGCGAAGGCAATTAAACAGCCCATCAAGGTATCCATCATGCGCGGCAGCAGAAACTGTGCGCCGTTCAGCGACAGCAATTGCAGCGAATACACCGCCGTGACGGTAAAGCCAATCATCGACCAGCCATAATATTTCCGCGTGATCAGATAGCTCGCCAGCGTAATCCCCAGCATAAACAGCAGCGTGATCGATTCCGGCACCGCCAGCTGCAGCGACGCGGCGGCGATCAGCAATCCGGCGAAAGTACCCAGCGCACGGTGCTGAATACGCACGCGCGTGGCGTTGTAACCGTTCTGGCTGACGAACATGATGGTCATCAGAATCCAGTAAGGTTTGGGGATGTTAAAGAACAGCGCCAGCGAGCTGCCAAACATCAGCATCACAGCGAAGCGGGCTGCGGTGCGTAACGCGGTGGATTTGAATGACAGATAACTGCGCAGCGCCGGCAACAGCGGCAAACGGCGCTGGCGATCGGCCATCAGGTCACGCGTGTAGAGCGGCTTCTGCGTACGCAACACGCGGGCGATGCGACTGAAGTGATACAGGCAGAAGTTGCCGACCGGATTATCCGGATGCTGGCGTGCAATTTTCTCCAGCGCGCCGAGCTGTTTCTCCATGTGAAAACGGTCCGGCAGCTGATGGTAGAGAATCGCATCCGCCAGCACGCGCAGCCGCGCCGAGATAATCTTGGCGTTCCAGCGAATCACCGCTTCGGCGTGGCTCTCCTCAACCAGCTTCTGCACCTCTTCGGGCTGATGCAAACTCACGGAGATGTGTTCCTGTAAATCCAGCGCAACCTGAAAAGCGCGCGTCAGGCGTTTGTGGCTGTTATCGCGGCTCGCCGACAGCATATGCATTTGCTGATAACAGGTGGTAATGAGGTCGACCGCCTTTTGCTGGCGCGCCAGCAGCGGCGGCAGCGCTTTCTCCGGATCGGTCAGCTGCGTCAGTAAGGTGTATTTGGCATCGCAGTAATCCGCCAGCTCGCGGAACAGCAGGCTGAGCGATTCGCGCATCGGCTGCTCTTTCCACAGCCAGAACCAGAACCAGTTGAACAAGCCGTACCACAGCGTGCCGCCAATATAGAGCAGCGGCGGCACCCATATCGGCATGCGTCCCACTAAGCTGAGCGTAAAGATGGCGGCGATGAGTGTGGCGGGCAGCAGGCGCGCGTGCAGCGGGCCGATTTCGCCGGTTACGCCAATCAGCAGCGGCAGCGCCAGTAAAATCAGCGGCAGCGGTATCTGGTAAGCGGTGAGGATTTGCATCAGAAAACTGCCGGTGGCAAACAGCGAACCACCCACAATCAGGCGTTTGAAGAAGCGTTTATGCGGCGTATCCAGTCCCGCCATGTTGCAGCAGGCGGGCACTAACGAGAACAGCAGACCTTTTTGCAGATCGCCAAACAGCCAACCGAGAGCCACAGGCAGGCACAGCACCAGCGTTTGCCGCAGCGCATAGTTAACTTCGGGATGATAGATGATTCGGCGCCACATCAGCTCATCGCAAATAGAAACGGCGCGATGTTGCCATCACGCCGTGGGTGAGAAGAAATTAGCGGGTGCCGTAAACGACGATGGTTTTACCGTGTGCGGAGATCAGGTTCTGATCTTCCAGCATTTTCAGGATACGACCCACGGTTTCGCGTGAGCAGCCCACGATCTGACCAATCTCCTGACGGGTGATTTTGATTTGCATCCCGTCTGGGTGAGTCATCGCATCTGGCTGTTTGGCCAGATTTAGCAGCGTTTGCGCAATACGTCCGGTGACATCGAGGAAGGCAAGGTTGCCCACTTTCTCAGATGTCACTTGCAGACGACGCGCCATTTGCGACGAAAGTCGCATTAAAATATCCGGGTTTACCTGAATCAGCTGACGGAATTTTTTGTATGAAATTTCAGCCACTTCGCAGGCAGACTTCGCACGCACCCAAGCACTGCGTTCCTGGCCTTCTTCGAAAAGACCGAGTTCGCCGATGAAATCCCCCTGATTAAGGTAGGAGAGAATCATCTCTTTGCCTTCTTCATCTTTAATCAGTACCGCTACGGAACCTTTTACGATGTAGTACAGCGTTTCCGCTTTCTCACCCTGATGGATGAGCGTGCTTTTGGATGGATATTTGTGAATATGGCAATGGGACAGGAACCATTCGAGTGTAGGGTCTGTTTGCGGTTTGCCGAGAACCATTCGCTATTATCCTCTGTTGTAATCGTGCCCAAAACACAGGGGGCATTTTTTCCCTGTCAGGCGGTTTAATCGTCGAGCGTTTCCAGTAAAGGAAAAATTATTCCGGGTGGACTCTTAAGCTACGCTTTTGATTCTTCCGGCCTTCGTCTGTGATGACGAAAATATTTTCAGCACTGTTTGTAGCACAGCTTTTGCGAGCTGTCTTGTGTTGTCTCGCTTCAGCAGAAGGGGGATTACTCTGGATTGCTGTTTGTCAGGTGAAAGCGTACTCTGGCGGCAAAACCGCCGCTTCAGGAGAAAGAATCATGCAGGCACGAGTGAAATGGGTGGAAGGTCTTACCTTTCTCGGAGAATCCTCATCCGGCCATCAGGTATTGATGGATGGTAATTCCGGTGATAAAGCGCCAAGTCCAATGGAAATGGTGCTGATGGCCGCGGGCGGCTGTAGTGCTATTGATGTGGTGTCGATCCTGCAAAAAGGGCGCAGCGATGTGGCCGATTGCGAAGTGAAGCTCACATCGGAACGCCGTGAAGAAGCGCCACGCATTTTTACCCACATCAACCTGCATTTTATCGTTAGCGGTAAAGAGTTGAGCGATAAGGCCGTTTCGCGTGCGGTTGATCTGTCAGCGGAAAAATATTGTTCGGTAGCGATCATGCTGGGTAAAGGCGTGGAAATTACCCATAGCTATGAGGTGATCGAGTTATAACTCGGATTGTAGCGGCGCAATAAATTGCGCCGCTACGGAATGACTTCGCTTATTCTATCCGCTTCCCTTCAATCAGTCGCTGTACCAGCGGCAGCATAATCAGCTCCATCGCCAATCCCATTTTGCCACCCGGCACCACCAGCGTATTGATGTGCGAAATAAACGATCCCTGAATCATCGCCAGCAGATAGGGGAACGCGATGCCTTCCAGACCACGGAAATGAATCACCACGAAGCTTTCGTCGAGCGACGGAATTTCGCGTGCGGCAAACGGGTTTGAGGTATCAACGGTCGGCACGCGCTGGAAGTTAATGTGGGTGCGCGAGAACTGTGGCGTGATGAAGTTAATGTAATCCTCCATTGACCGTACCACCGAATCCATCACCGCTTCGCGTGAATGGCCGCGCTCGCTGGTGTCACGCACCAGCTTCTGAATCCACTCAAGGTTAACAATCGGCACCACGCCAACCAGCAGATCGACATGCTCCGCCACATTTTGCTGCTGCGTGACCACACCGCCGTGTAAACCTTCATAGAACAGCACATCGGTGTTTTCCGGCAGCGGCTGCCACGGCGTAAAGGTGCCCGGCACCTGATTCCACGGCACGGCTTCATCGTAGGTATGCAGATATTTGCGCGATTCGCCAAGGCCGGTTTGGCCGTAATGTTTAAACGTTTGCTCCAGCAGGCCGAAGTCGTTGGCTTCCGGACCGAAGTAGCTGATGTGACGCCCGAGATCGCGCGCCTTGCGGATCGCCATGTCCATTTCCGGACGTGTGTAGCGATGGAAACTGTCGCCTTCGAGTTCCGCCGCATGCAAATTCAGCTGCTGGAAAATTTTACGGAAGGCGAGGCTGGTGGTGGTGGTTCCGGCGCCGCTGGAACCGGTGACGGCAATAATTGGATGCCTGGCTGACATAACAGAGCTCCCTGTGAAGTCCGGCGATGAGCATTGTTACCACGAATTGCCGCGGGGTGCATCAGCCGCGGAATTCACCCTTCGGCATAATATTGATCGATTCATGCAGTTCCGACCACACCAGCACCACGTCGCCGCGCTCCAGTTGGCGGCGTACGTCGGCGACTTTTTGCAGCAAACTGCGTTCCTGCTCGCCGTAATCAGTGCCTTCGCGTAACACGAAGGTTTCAATCAGGTTTTCCAGCGTGTCCGCTTCGAGTTCTTGCCAGGGAATAATCACAATTACACATCCAGATAGGTTGAGAGCCAGTCAGGCACGCGCTGTTCCAGCCACATTTTCGGTTTAAGAACGGTGCCACCGACGAAACCGACGTGGCCGCCTTGCTGCGTCAGCTGATACTGAATGGAGGCTGACAGCTGGTCAGGTTGCGGAATAACGGCATCGGTCATAAAGGGATCGTCTTGCGCGTGAATGATCAACAGCGGTTTACGCACGCCGGTCAGCAACGGCATCGCGCTGGCTCGTTGATAATAGTCGTTGGCGTCAATAAAACCGTGCGCACGTGCGGTTATCGCATCATCGAACTCGCGTAAGCGGCGGAAAGCACGTAACTGGCTGAGATCGACCGGCAGCGTGCCAGGCCAGGCGCGCAGTTTGCGCGTGGCGTTCTTTTTCAGCTGCGTCAGTAAATAGTGCTGATAAAAGCGTGAAAAACCCACATCCAGCTTGCCGCTGCACGGCTCGAGCGCCAGCGGCGCTGAGATGGCGATGCCAGCATCAATCGGCACGTCGTGACCTTGCTGACCCAGCAGGCAAGCAAGCATGTTGCCGCCCAGCGAAACGCCGACGGCGGCGGTGGGTACGCTGCCCCATTCGCGCTGCAGCCAGTGAAGGAAGTAGGTGGCGTCTTCGGTTTCACCGGAGTGATAGATGCGCTTTAAGCGATTAGGCTCGCCGCTGCAGCCGCGAAAGTGCATTACCACCGCCAGCCAGCCGCGTGCCTGACACGCCTGCATCAGGCCGTGCGCATACGGGCTGCGAAAGCTGCCTTCCAGGCCGTGAAACATCACCATGCGCGGTTTATGACGCGCCTGCGCCGGATCTTCACTCCACGCTAAATCGACAAAATCGCCGTCCGGCAGGTCAAGACGCTGCCAGTGCGGACGTAACGTAACGCGGCGCCGCAGAATACGCGGCAGCAGCGTTTGCAGATGCGCGTTACTGAATCCGCGCAGGGGTTTAAAACGCTCGCCGCTGGGGCGATCAAAATAGCTTGGGTAAAGGCTTGTCTGATGCATAAGTCGCTGATAGCTTCGATGGGTTGTTCGCTTTACTGGGTGAGGAGCACCCGAATATACATGGAACTGAGTCTTTTTTTATCAATGTTAGGTTTTCTCTGGGTCGCGGCCATCACGCCCGGGCCCAATAATATGTTACTTACCGCCTCGGGTGCTAATTTTGGCTTCCTGCGCACCATTCCGCTGCTGATTGGTATCATGATTGGTATGCAAGTCATGTTGCTAATGGTGGCATTTGGCATCGGCGGCCTCATCCTGCTTTATCCCTCGCTGCATCTCATCCTGAAGATTGCCGGTAGCCTTTATCTGCTTTGGCTGGCATGGAAAATCGCCAGCGCCGAGTATGAAAAACTGGAAACCGACGCTGTCACGGTGAAGCAGATGCCTTTCTGGCAAGGCGGCTTGCTGCAGTTGATCAACCCGAAAGCCTGGCTGATGGCGCTCGGCGCGGTGGCCAGCTTCAGCCTGGCGGGCAGCGAATATCTGCATTCGGTGGTGGCGATCAGCATCGGCATGTTCATGGTGAACGTGGTTTCCGGGGTGATCTGGATGGGCTTTGGCTCGCTGATTGGACGTCTGCTGCGCAGCCCACGCTCGTGGAAAATCTTCAATCTGGCGATGGGCTTGCTCACCGCTGCCTGCGTATTGCTGATTTGGCGCTAAGTTAGCTGGAAGCGCGTTCAACGCGCTTCCACGGCAACACTTCATGGACTACCGACGCGTTAGGCTGGCGGATGCGTTGCAGCAACAGCTGTACGCTGCGCACACCCATACGATTCATCGGCTGCTCAATCGTGGTCAGCGGTGGATTCAGGCTGCTGGTAAAGTTGATGCCATCAAATCCCACCACCGCTAAATCTTCCGGTACGCGTAAACCTGCTTCCAACGCCGCGTGGATGACGCCGACCGCCAACACATCTGATACCGCAAACACCGCATCCGGCGGTTCCGGCTGCGTGAGCAGTTCGCGCAAAGCCGCACTGCCCGCTTCGCAGGTGATATTCTCGGCATAAGCCACACCGCACCAGCTGAGATCCAGCTGCTCCAGCGCCGCGCGATATCCCTCTTCACGCTTATGTGAATAGAGGTAGCGCATATCACAGTTCACCAGCGCAATACGACGTCGGCCTTTGCTCGCCAGATAACGCACGGTTTCGAAAGCCGCTTCTTTATTATCAATCGCCACGCTTGAGGCGGCGATCGACGGATCGTATTCCGCGCACTGCACCCAAGGCTGATCGCCAATCAATTCTTTCAGCTCATGCAGGCTGCTGGCGGCATCCATGGTGATCACGCCGTCGACCACTTTGCCGGTGAGCAACGCAATGTAGGCCGCTTCGCGCCGCAGCTGCGATCCTGAGTTACACAGCAGAATGTGGTAACCCTGCGCTTCAGCTTCGGCTTCAATGCCCTGAACCACGCGTGAGCAGAATGGATTGGTGATGTCGGGAATCAGCACTAACAACATATGGCTTTGCGAAGTGCGCAACTGGCGCGCCAGCAGGTTGGGCTGATAGTCGCAGATGTCGATGGCCGCCAGCACTTTGGCACGCGTATCCGGGCGCACGCCGGGATTCTGGTTCAAAACCCGTGAAACGGTGGCTTTTGACACGCCAGCCAGGTGTGCGACTTTTTCTATCGACATGGATTCAGGACCGTTAGTAAAGAGTTAAAAAATGAGATCTCTATCAATATCACAGCTGCCATGTGAGCGTGTGACATATTTACCGCTTTCCTTTTCTTTCCATTTGCACTTTTTGCATAGCCTTGCCCGATGTTGATCTAAGAACGGATCGTCATTAGGGATAATTTTTAATTCCTTTATGAAATTACTGTTGCTGGAGAAACTGCCCAGACAAAACACATTGGGGTGAATGATGATGGCAATGAAAAAAACAATAACGGCGGTCACAGCGGCTCTGGCCCTGATGGCGTTCCAGGCGCAAGCGGTCAACGTTACCGTGGCGTATCAGACCTCGGCTGAACCAGCCAAAGTGGCGCAGGCGGATAACACCTTCGCCAAAGAGAGCGGTGCTACCGTCGACTGGCGCAAATTTGATAGCGGGGCCAGCGTGTTACGTGCACTGGCGTCGGGCGACGTGCAGATTGGTAATATCGGTTCCAGCCCGCTGGCGGTCGCCGCCACGCAAAAGCTGCCGATTGAAGCTTTCCTGCTGGCCTCTCAGCTCGGTAACTCCGAAGCGCTGGTGGTGAAGAAAACCATCAAAGATCCTAAAGACCTGATTGGCAAGCGCATCGCCGTGCCATTCATCTCGACGACGCACTACAGCTTCCTCGCCGCGCTCAAGCATTGGGGCATCGAGCCTTCGCAAGTGACCTTAGTCAACCTGCAGCCGCCGGCGATTATTGCTGCCTGGAAACGCGGTGACATTGACGGCGCTTACGTCTGGTCTCCGGCGGTCAACGAGCTGGAGAAAGATGGCAAGGTGCTGACGGACTCTTCGCAGGTCGGCAAGTGGGGCGCGCCAACGCTCGATGTGTGGGTGGTGCGTAAAGACTTTGCGCAGCAGCATCCAGAAATCGTCACCGCCTTTGCCCGCAGCGCCGTTGAAGCGCAGCAAGCTTACATTTCCAATCCGGATCAATGGCTGAAGCAGTCAGACAACCTGAGCAAGCTGGCGCGCCTGAGCGGTGTACCCGAAGCGGATGTGCCGGTGCTGGTAAAAGGCAACACGTACCTCACCGCGCAGCAGCAGGTGGAGCAGCTCGGCAAGCCGGTGAACAAGGCGATTGTCGATACTGCCGGCTTCCTGAAAGAGCAGGGCAAAGTGCCAGAAGCGGATAGCGATTACAGCAGCTTCGTCACCACGCGCTTCGTTGCACCCTTAGTGAAATAACCGGAGGCCGTATGCTTAACATCACCCATCTCAATGCGCGTTACGCCGGACAACCCGCGCTGCAGGACATCAACCTGCAGCTGGGCAGCCGAGACCTGCTGGTGGTGTTAGGTCCCTCCGGCTGTGGCAAAACCACGCTGCTGAACCTCATCGCCGGCTTTCTGCCGCTGGAATCTGGCAGCATTACGCTGGATGGCAAAGCGGTAAAAGGGCCGGGCGCTGAGCGCGGCGTAGTGTTTCAAAATGAAGGATTACTGCCGTGGCGTAACGTGATCGATAACGTTTCGTTCGGTTTGCAACTGGCGGGTATGGCGAAGGCGGAGCGCCATACCATTGCACGCCGTTTGATCCGCAAAGTAGGACTGGAAGGTGCAGAGCAGCGTTATATCTGGCAGCTCTCTGGGGGTCAACGCCAGCGCGTGGGCATTGCGCGTGCGCTGGCGGCTGATCCTCAGTTGCTGCTGTTAGATGAGCCGTTTGGCGCGCTGGACGCCTTTACCCGTGAACAGATGCAAACCCTGCTGCTAACGCTGTGGCGTGATACCGGCAAGCAGATTCTGCTGATCACCCACGACATCGAAGAAGCGGTGTTCCTCGCCAGCGAACTGGTGCTGCTGTCGCCGGGACCGGGCCGCGTCGTGGAGCGTTTGAAACTCGACTTCGGCCAACGCTTCGCCGCCGGGGAACCGTGCCGCAGCATCAAATCCGATCCGGCGTTTATCGAACGTCGTGAATATGTACTGAATCAGGTGTTTTCCCAGCGTGAGGCGTTTATATGAGTGCGGTGATTGATGGGAAGACCCAAATGCGTCGTCGTGGACTGCGCTGGCCGTTCTCGCGCCAGTTCTCACTCAGCCTGCTCAGCGTGGGCTTGTTGCTGCTGTTGTGGTGGGCTATTACCGCGCTCGGCTTAGTGGCACCGCTGTTCTTACCGCCGCCGCAAGTGGTGCTGCAGAAGCTGATATTGATTGCCAGCCCGCAAGGTTTTATGGACGCCACATTATGGCAGCATCTGGGTGCCAGCCTGGCGCGTATGCTGGTGGCGCTGTTCTTCGCCGCGCTGATTGGGATTCCGGTCGGCATCGCCATGGGCCTGAGCCCGGCGATTCGCGGCTTGCTTGATCCGCTGATCGAACTCTATCGCCCGGTACCGCCGCTGGCTTATTTGCCGCTGATGGTGATCTGGTTTGGCATCGGCGAAACCTCGAAGATTTTACTGATTTATCTGGCGATTTTCGCGCCGGTGACCTTGTCGACGCTGGCGGGTGTGAAGAATGCCCAGCAGGTACGGATTCGCGCGGCGCAGGCGCTGGGCGCATCGCGCTGGCAACTGCTGCGCTACGTGATTCTGCCTGGCGCGCTACCGGAAATCCTCACCGGTTTGCGCATTGGTCTCGGCGTAGGTTGGTCAACGCTGGTGGCGGCGGAACTGATTGCCGCTACGCGGGGACTCGGCTTTATGGTGCAGTCGGCCGGTGAGTTCCTCGCCACCGACGTGGTGCTGGCCGGTATCGCCGTGATTGCCCTGATTGCTTTTGGCTTAGAACTGGGTCTGCGCGCCTTGCAGCGCCGACTGACGCCCTGGAATGGAGAACAGCAATGAACGAACGTCTTAATTTTACCGCGCTGGGTCCGAATATCGGGGCGCAGGTTAGCGATGTCGATCTCAGCCGTCCGCTGAGTGATGCCCAGTTTGAACAGCTCTATCATGGCCTGCTGCGCCATCAGGTGCTGTTCCTGCGCAATCAGGTGATTACCCCGGAACAGCAGCGCGCGCTGGCGATTCGCTTTGGCGATCTGCATATCCATCCGGTCTATCCGCATGCGGAAGGCGTGGAAGAGATCATCGTGCTGGATACGCATCAGGATAATCCGCCGGATAATGACAACTGGCACACCGATGTCACCTTTATTCAAACCCCGCCGGCAATTGCGATTCTGGCTTCGAAGCTGCTGCCGGAAAGCGGCGGCGATACCTTGTGGTCAACCGGCATTGCGGCCTATGAAGCGCTGTCTGAACCGTTTAAGACGCTGTTGAATGGGCTGCAGGCGGAACACGATTTTAAGAAGTCGTTTCAGGAGTACAAATACCGTAAAACCGAGGAAGAGCATCAGCGCTGGCAGCAAGCGGTGGCAAAGAACCCGCCGGTGCAGCATCCGGTGATTCGTACCCACCCGGTGAGCGGACGCAAGGCGCTGTTTGTCAACGAAGGTTTTACCACGCGTTTGCTGGGCTTGAGCGAAAAAGAGAGCGATGCGCTGCTTAACTTCCTGTTTTGGCATAGCGCCAAACCGGAATTCCAGGTGCGCTGGCGCTGGCAGGAGAATGATGTGGCGATTTGGGATAACCGCGTGACCCAACACTATGCTAATGCGGATTATTATCCGGCGCGGCGGGTGATGCATCGTGCGACGGTGTTAGGGGATAAGCCGTTTTAATTTGGAATAGTGCTCGCATTCCCCCTCCTCGGTCCTCCCCCATAAATGGGGGAGGAAGATGCTGCCGCATGTCAGTGATTAAGCTACATGTGGCAGCGTCTCCTTCCCCCGCTTGCGGGGGAAGGCCGGGATGGGGAACAGCGCGCACACTCAACCCGCCAGCATCTGCTCCAGCTGTTCCTGCGCATCCAGCCACGCCATTTCGACCTCTTCCAGCGCGGCCTTGCTCTCGGCCTGACGTAGCAGCGCCACATTCAAATCGGCTTTGCGGCTCTGATCGTAAATCGCGCTGTCGGCTAACTGGGCTTCCGCGTCGCTGAGCTGGCTCTGCCACTTCGCCATCTGCTTCTCAAGCTTCTCGATCTCTTTACGCAGCGGCTGCGTTTGTGCGCGCAGTTCGGCGTCGCGGCGTTTCTGGTCTTTGCGCGATTGCGCGCTGTTGCCGTTGTCCTGCTTCGGTGCGGCATCCTGTTGCGCTTGCTGCTTCTGCAAATCGCTCAGCCACTGCTGATAATCTTCCAGATCACCCTCAAACACGTCGACCTTGCCGTCGTGCACCAGATAGAGATCGTCGGTGGTGGCGCGCAGCAGATGGCGATCGTGCGAGACCACCACCAGCGCGCCTTCGAAATCAATCAGCGCTTCGGTCAGCGCCTGACGCATATCAAGATCGAGGTGGTTAGTTGGTTCATCAAGCAGCAGCAGGTTCGGGCGCTGCCAGACAATTAATGCCAGCACCAGACGCGCTTTTTCGCCGCCGGAGAAACGTTCGGTGATTTCGCTGACTTTATCGCCCTGGAAGCCGAAGCCGCCAAGGTAGTCGCGCAGCTGCTGCTCCAGCACTTTCGGCGCGATGCGTGATAAATGCTGCAAGGGTGATTCATCGGCGCGCAGATATTCCAGCTGATGCTGGGCGAAGTAACCGAGCTTAATGCCTTTCGCCAGGCCAACTTTGCCATCCAGCGCGTCGAGCTCACCGGCTAGCAGCTTAATCAGCGTCGATTTACCCGCGCCGTTACGGCCCAGCAGGCCAATACGTGAACCCGGCACAAGGTTGAGTTTGATGGCGTCGAGAATGATGCGTTCGCCATAACCGGCGGTAACGCGCTCCATCTTCAGCAACGGATTCGGCAAGCTTTCTGGCGCGCGGAAACTGAAGCTGAATGGGTTATCGACGTGTGCCGGCGCAATCAATTCCATGCGCTCCAGCATTTTGATGCGGCTCTGCGCCTGCTTGGCTTTGGTCGCCTGCGCGCGGAAGCGATCGATATACTTCTGCAGGTGCGCCACTTTTTCCTGCTGGCTCTGGAACAGCGCTTGCTGCTGCGCCAGTTTGGCGCCGCGCTGACGTTCGAACGAGCTGTAGTTACCGGTGTATTCAAACATCGTCTGCTGTTCGATATGGATGATCTTATCGACTACCGGATCAAGGAAGTCGCGGTCGTGCGAAATCAGCACCAGCGTGCCTTCGTAGCTTTTCAGCCAGCGTTCAAGCCAGATCACCGCATCCAGATCGAGGTGGTTAGTCGGTTCATCCAGCAGCAGCAGATCGGAGCGGCACACCAGCGCCTGCGCGAGGTTAAGGCGCATGCGCCAGCCACCGGAGAAATCGCTCACCGGCCGCATTAATTGTTCCTGGCTAAAGCCCAAACCGTGCAACAAACTTGAGGCGCGAGCAGGTATGCTCCACGCCTGAATCGCATCCAGCTTGCCGTGCAGCAGGGCGATGGCGTTGCCATCGTTGCGCGCGTTGGCGTCGGCCAATTCGGATTCAAGCTGACGATATTCACGGTCGCCGTCGATAACATACTCCAGCGCGGGTTTGCTCAGCGCCGGGGTTTCCTGATTGACCCACGCCAGCGCCCAGTTGCTCGGGAACGTAGCATTACCTGCATCGCTGCTGATTTCGCCCTTCAGCAATGACAGCAGCGTTGATTTGCCGCAGCCATTTTTGCCCACTAAGCCAACTTTCTGGCCTGGGTTAATGGTGGCTGTTGCGTTATCCAGCAGCACATTGGTGCCGCGGCGAATTTGTAGTGCTGAAAAGACAATCATAAGCGCCGTATCGTCAGAATATGTTAATTTACCGGCAACATAATTCGAGAAAATTTGTTGCGTCGAGCATGGTAGCGGAATTCCTGTGCCGTGACGACGCTTTGGAGGGGAACGATGTCGCAGCCACCCAAAATATTGCTGCTTTACGCCCATCCGGAATCACAGGATTCGATTGCTAATCGGGTTTTGCTGCAGTCGGCTATGGAACTGGACCACGTCACGGTGCACGATTTATACGCCCACTATCCGGATTTTTTTATTGATATTCACTATGAGCAGCAGCTGCTGCGCGACCATCAAATCGTTGTATTCCAACATCCACTTTATACCTACAGCTGCCCGGCGCTCCTGAAGGAGTGGCTGGATCGTGTGCTGTCGCGCGGCTTTGCCAGCGGACCGGATGGTAATGCGCTGGAAGGCAAATACTGGCGCAGCGTAGTCACCACCGGCGAACCGGAAGCGGCGTATCACCCCAGCGGCCTGAATCGCTATCAGATGAGTGACATCATGCGTCCGTTTGAGCTGACGGCGCAGATGTGCCGCATGCACTGGATGACGCCGATGGTGATTTACTGGGCGCGTCGACAAACGCCGGACGTGATGCGTAATTTTGCGCGCGCGTATGGTGACTGGCTGGCTTCACCGCTGCCGCAGGGAGGTGTGTGATGGAAGGCGAAACGTTACTGACGGCGGGCGTGATTTATCTGGTCGCGGCGGTGCTGATTGTGCCGATTGCGGCGCGTCTCGGCATTGGCGCGGTGCTGGGCTATCTGCTGGCCGGTATCGCGATTGGTCCGTGGGGTTTGGGGTTCATCAGCGACGTTGAGGAGATTCTGCACTTCTCGGAACTCGGCGTGGTGTTCCTGATGTTCATCATCGGGCTTGAACTGAACCCCTCGAAACTGTGGGCGCTGCGCCGTTCGATATTTGGCGTTGGTGCGGCTCAGGTGCTGATTTCCGCCGCCATTCTCGGCGGATTGCTGTGGCTGACCGACTTTAGCTGGCAGGCGGCGGTGATTGGCGGCATTGGTCTGGCAATGTCATCCACGGCGATGGCGCTGCAGCTGATGCGCGATAAAGGCATGAACCGCAGTGAATCGGGACAGCTCGGTTTCTCAGTGTTGCTGTTCCAGGATTTAGCGGTGATTCCCGCGTTGGCGCTGGTGCCGCTGCTGGCGGGCGGCGACAGCGGTCATGTTGACTGGTTGAAAGTTGGGATGAAAGTGCTGGCGTTCGGCGGGATGCTGATTGGTGGTCGTTATCTGCTGCGCCCGATTCTGCGCTTCATTGCCGCATCCGGCGTGCGCGAAGTGTTTACTGCCGCCTCACTGCTGCTGGTGCTGGGTTCGGCACTATTTATGGATGCGCTCGGCCTGTCGATGGCGCTCGGTACTTTCATCGCGGGTATTCTGTTGGCGGAAAGCGAGTATCGCCACGAGCTGGAAGTGGCCATTGAACCGTTCAAAGGTTTGTTGCTAGGCTTGTTCTTTATTTCGGTTGGCATGGCGCTGAATCTCGGCGTGCTTTATACCCACATCACTGAAATTTTGTTGGGCGTGCTGATTCTGGTGACGGTGAAAACGCTGGTGCTGTATGTGCTGGGGCGCATTTATGGCCTGCGCAGTTCGGAGCGCCAGCAGTTTGCCGGTGTGTTAAGCCAGGGCGGCGAGTTTGCCTTTGTGCTGTTCTCGGCGGCGTCGTCGGCCAAAATGTTCAGCGGCGACCAAATGCCGCTGCTGCTGGTGACGGTGACGTTATCCATGATGACCACGCCGCTGCTGATGAACGGCATCGATCGTTTACTGGCGCACCGCTTTAATGAGCCCGATGAAAATGCCGAGAAGCACTTTGTTGAGGACGATCGGCCGCAGGTCATTGTGGTGGGCTTTGGTCGTTTTGGTCAGGTTGTTGGCCGTTTGCTGATGGCGAACAACAAGCGCATTACCGTGCTGGAGCGTGATATCTCCGCGGTGAGCCTGATGCGTAAATATGGCTATAAGGTTTACTATGGCGACGCCACCGAGCTGGAGCTGCTGCGTGCGGCGGGCGCGGAGAATGCGCAATCCATCGTCATTACCTGTAACGATCCGGAAGATTCGATGACCATCGTGCAACTGTGTCAGCAGCATTTCCCGCAGCTGGAAATCCTGGCGCGTGCGCGTGGACGTGTTGAGGCGCACGAACTGTTGCAGGCGGGTGTTACGCTGTTCTCGCGTGAGACGTTCTCCAGTGCGCTGGAGCTGGGTCGTAAAACGCTGATCTCGCTGGGCATGCATCCGCATCAGGCGCAGCGCGCGCAGCAACATTTCCGTCGTCTGGATATGCGTATGCTGCGTGAGCTGGTGCCTAGCCACGATGACAGCGCGCAAGTTTCGCGTGTGCGTGAGGCGCGGCGCGAGCTGGAGGATATCTTCCAGCGCGAAATGCAGCACGAGAAACGTCAGTTTGACGGCTGGGATGACGAGTAGAACTATACTTACTTAATCCGTTCACTAACGACGGCAGGAAACAGTATGCGTAAACAATTTATTGCCGGTGCGGTTTGCCCGCACTGCCAGGAAAAAGACACGTTGGCATTGTGGCGTGAGAACAATGTTGATGTGGTGGAGTGCGTCGAGTGCGGTCATCAAATGCGGGAAGCGGATAAGCAGGTGCGCGATCAGGTTCGCAGCAATGAGCAAGTGATCGGCATTTTTCATCCTGAGTAGCGCAATGGCTCAGCTTTTTTTAAGCTTGAACTTACAGCGGGATTGAATTCCGTTACAATCGGCGCCATTAACGCTGAGCAGTATGCAATAACACATTTGTTGGCATCCTCAGTCTTGAACCTTTCTGGTTGGTTATTGCACGCAAAATTGACCAATGGGACGGGATCTTAGTTCTCAACGGTTAGGAGATATCATGAAAGTAGCAAAAGACCTGGTGGTGAGCCTGGCGTATCAGGTTCGTACCGAAGACGGTGTGTTGGTTGACGAGTCACCGGTGAGTGCACCGTTGGACTATCTGCACGGTCATGGTTCCCTGATTTCTGGTCTGGAAAAAGCGCTGGAAAATCATGATGTAGGCGATAAGTTTGACGTGCATATCCCGGCGAACGACGCTTACGGTCAATACGATGACAACCTCGTACAGCGCGTACCAAAAGACGTGTTTATGGGCGTTGACGAACTGCAGGTTGGCATGCGCTTCCTGGCAGAAACCGATCAGGGTCCAGTTCCGGTTGAAATCACCGAAGTTGAAGATGAGCACGTAGTGGTTGATGGTAACCACATGCTGGCGGGTCAGAACCTGAACTTCAACGTGGAAGTTGTGGCGATTCGCGCAGCGACCGAAGAAGAGCTGGCGCACGGTCACGTGCATGGCGCTGATGGTCATCATCACGACCATGGTCACGATCACGGCCAGGGCGGTTGTGGCACTGGCGGTTGCGGCTGCAGCCACTAATTAGTGTGATGCTGGCGAGGCCACCTTCGGGTGGCCTTTTCTTTTTAGTAATGTGGCGGCGGGGTTTCTTCAGATTGCGAGGCAATTATCGACGGCGCGCTATCTTTCACTTTATCGATTAACAGACGGACCTGCTCACGCATTCTGATCATCTCCAGCTCATGCTGAACCACCGTTTGATTGAGCTGATCGATGGTGTATTCCTGAAAAGCCAGCTTGCTCTCCAGCGCCTCAAGGCGTTGTTCCCATTCTGTTGGTTGCATGATCTTTCCTCATCTTGCGGTGCTGCACGTTAGTCTGTTTCGGGCCTGATTCTACGGCCTTTCGCTTCAGAATCACCTGATATTTTATCTTTCCGCGCCATGCTGCATTGAAACGGCGCATAACGCCTATATCTCTGATGAAACTTCCTGAAGCAAAAAAGGTCGGAGGTTGGACGGGTAATTACATTGTGGGAGTGTTCGCCGCTGCCACGTAAAGTTATAGTGTGGGCCTCAGTCCGCAATGATTCCCGAGGTTAGAGGCTTCGGTTTTGGAGAAAGGATGAATTCACTGTTTAAAGTCACATTGTTAGCTACCACCATGGCCTTCGCGCTGAATGCACCGCTGGCAATGGCAGCAGAAACCGCCGCTGCTCCAGCAGACGCCGCTCAGGCTGCGCCGCAAGCACCGAAAAATGCTGCCTTCAAAAACGAAGACCAGCAATCAGCTTATGCACTTGGCGCGTCCCTGGGTCGCTACATGGACAACTCTCTGAAGGAACAAGAGAAGCTGGGCATCAAACTTGATAAAGATCAGTTGATCGCGGGTGTTCAGGACGCCTTCGGCGGCAAGAGCAAACTCTCTGATCAAGAGATCGAGCAAACCCTGCAGGCCTTTGAAGGCCGCGTAAAAGGTGCTGCTCAGGCGAAGATGGAAAAAGACGCGAAAGAGAACTCTGATAAGGGTTCCGCTTACGCTGACAAATTCGCTAAAGAAAAAGGCGTGAAGAAAACCGAATCTGGCCTGCTGTATCAGGTAGAGAAAGAGGGTACCGGTAGCGCGCCGAAAGACAGCGACACTGTGGTTGTGAACTACAAAGGGACGCTGATCGACGGTACTGAGTTCGATAACTCTTATACCCGCGGTGAGCCGCTGTCGTTCCGTCTGGACGGTGTGATTCCGGGCTGGACCGAAGGTCTGAAGCACGTGAAGAAAGGCGGTAAAATCAAGCTGGTGATCCCACCGAACCTGGCTTACGGTAAAAATGGCGTTCCGGGTATTCCGGCCAACTCTACGCTGGTGTTCGATGTTGAACTGCTCGACATCAAACCCGCGCCGAAAGCGGACGAAAAAGCGCAGGCTCCAGTCGCTGCCGATCAGAAAGCACAGTAATCTTAACTTTCTGTATCACGCCGCCCTCGGGCGGCGTTTTTATTGCGGAGAAGAGAGTAAAGGTCTGGCTAAAGACCAGCACATTTGCCAGACTAGCGCCTGCACAATTATCACAATATGAGTCTGCCCCAATGCTGTCGAGACAGGCTCCAGCCATTTAGGGTAATGTCTTCGATGTCTAATCCATTCAATCCCGGTGAACTGACTGACTTCGATTTACTGGAGCAACGTCCGTTCGAGCAAGCAGATTACGATATCCTCAAATCCTACGAAGCCGTTGTCGATGGCCTGGCGATGTTGATTGGCTCGCACTGCGAAATCGTGCTTCATTCGCTGGAAGATTTGAAGTGTTCTGCGGTGCGTATCGCCAACGGTGAACATACCGGGCGTAAAGTGGGTTCGCCGATTACCGATTTAGCGCTGCGTATGCTGCACGATATGCACGGCGCCGACAGCAATGTCTCCAGAGCCTACTTCACGCGCGCGAAAAGCGGTGTGCTGATGAAATCGGTCACGATCGCGATTCGTAATCGCCAGCAGCGCGTTATTGGCTTGCTGTGCATCAACATGAACCTCGACGTTCCGTTCTCGCAGATTATGTCGACCTTTATGCCGCCGGAGATGCAGCAGGTGGATTCCAACGTCAACTTTGCCAGCTCGGTGGAAGATCTGGTGATGCAGACGCTTGAGTTCGCGATTGAAGAAGTGAGCGCTGACCGTAACGTCTCTAATAATGCTAAGAATCGCCAGATCGTGCTCAATATGTATGAGAAGGGTATCTTCGACATTAAAGATGCGATTAACCAGGTGGCCGATCGCCTCAATATCTCCAAGCACACGGTTTACCTCTACATTCGCCAGTTTAAAAGCGGTGATTTTCAGGGGCAGGATCGTTAATGCGCTACACCTTGCTGGTCACCGGACCGGCATACGGCACGCAACACGCCAGCAGCGCGCTGCTGTTTGCGCGCGCACTCATTAAGGCCGGGCACCAGCTGGAGAGCGTGTTCTTCTATCGTGAAGGCGTGTTGAATGCCAACCAACTGAGCGCGCCGGCCAGCGATGAGGTGGATATGGTGCGTGAATGGCAGCAATTGCGCGCTGAGAGTGGCGCCGCGCTGAATATCTGCGTGGCCGCAGCATTACGTCGTGGCGTAACCGACGCGCATGAAGCCGCGCGCTTGCAACTGGCGGGCAGTAACTTGCAGCCGGGTTTTGAACTCAGCGGTTTGGGCGCATTGGCAGAAGCCGCGCTCAGCTGCGATCGTCTGGTGCAATTCTGATGAACCGCGTGGCTTTTCTATTTACTCAGGCACCGCACGGCAGCAGCGCGGGCAGGGAAGGGCTGGATGCTGTGCTGGCGACGGGCGCGCTAAGCGAAGATATCGGTCTGTTCTTTATCGGGGATGGCGTGCTGCAGCTCAATCGCGACCAACAACCTGAGCAAATTCTGGCGCGTAACTACATCGCGACCTTTGGCGTGCTGGAGTTGTACGATATTGACCAGTGTTTTGTCTGCGCCGATTCGCTGCTGGCGCGCGGGCAGAGTTTGACGGCTGAACGTGTGTTGGCTGCTGAGGTGCTGGAGGCCGCATCGCTACGCGAAAAGCTGGCTTCCTATCATCGTGTTATTCGATTCTGAGAACTGATCATGCTCTACACGCTGTTGCAATCTCCCTGGCAATGCGACCTCGATAGCCTGCTGCTTTTATTGCAGGAAGGCGACGATCTACTTTTATTGCAGGATGGCGTCAGCGCCGCTTTGGCTGGCAGCCAAATGTTAATCAAGCTCAGCGCGTCGCCGGCTACGCTGTGGGTATTAGAAGAAGATGTGGGCGCGCGCGGCCTGGATGAGCAAATTTCGACCAATGTAGCACGTTTGGACTATACTGGTTTCGTTGCGATGACAGCGAAGCATCCACAACAAGTGGCCTGGTAAGAGCGAAAACCTGGTTATTTCTTGACACCCTTTTGACACAGCCCTAAAATTCTGCCTCCTCGTAGTAATACGAGGCGATTTATTACGTGTTTACGAAGCAAAAAGCTAAATCCCAGGAGCTATTTAATGGCAACAGTTAACCAGCTGGTTCGCAAACCACGCGTACGCAAAGTTGCAAAGAGCAACGTGCCTGCGCTGGAAGCTTGCCCGCAGAAACGTGGTGTATGTACTCGTGTGTACACCACTACCCCTAAAAAACCAAACTCAGCACTGCGTAAAGTTTGCCGTGTGCGTTTGACCAACGGTTTTGAAGTTACCTCCTACATCGGTGGTGAAGGTCATAACCTGCAGGAACACTCAGTGATCCTGATCCGTGGCGGTCGTGTTAAAGACTTGCCAGGTGTGCGTTACCACACCGTTCGTGGCGCGCTGGACTGCTCAGGTGTTAAAGACCGTAAGCAGTCACGCTCCAAGTACGGCGTGAAGAAGCCAAAGGCTTAATGGTTCTCCGTTAAGTAAGGCCAAACGTTTTAACTTAAATGTCAAACTAAACTCGTAGAGTTTTGGACAATCCTGAATTAACAACGGAGTATTTCCATGCCACGTCGTCGCGTCATTGGTCAGCGTAAAATTCTGCCGGATCCTAAGTTCGGATCAGAGCTGCTGGCTAAATTTGTAAATATCCTGATGGTAGATGGTAAAAAATCTACTGCTGAATCTATCGTCTATACCGCGCTTGATACCCTGGCTCAACGCGCTGGTAAAGATGGCCTGGAAGCGTTCGAGGTTGCTCTCGAAAACGTACGTCCGACTGTCGAAGTTAAGTCACGTCGCGTTGGTGGTTCTACCTACCAGGTTCCAGTTGAAGTCCGTCCGGTTCGTCGTAATGCCCTGGCAATGCGTTGGATCGTAGAAGCTGCTCGTAAACGCGGTGATAAATCTATGGCTCTCCGCCTGGCGAACGAACTTTCTGATGCTGCAGAGAACAAAGGTACTGCAGTTAAGAAACGTGAAGACGTTCACCGCATGGCTGAAGCCAACAAGGCGTTCGCACACTACCGCTGGTAACAGCAACGTAGTTGTTATAAACCCAGCGGGCGTCCCAGTGACTCACCTGCTGGGCTTTTTTAACTTAGAACGTCTAAGAATCAGAGGAATCAAATGGCTCGTAAAACACCCATTGAGCGCTACCGTAACATTGGTATCAGTGCGCACATCGACGCCGGTAAGACTACAACTACCGAACGTGTTCTGTTCTACACCGGTGTAAACCACAAAATCGGTGAAGTTCATGACGGCGCAGCAACCATGGACTGGATGGAGCAGGAGCAGGAACGTGGTATTACCATCACGTCTGCTGCGACTACCTGTTTCTGGTCTGGTATGGCTAAGCAGTTTGAACCACACCACGTAAACATCATCGACACCCCGGGACACGTTGACTTCACCATCGAAGTTGAGCGTTCTATGCGTGTGCTTGATGGCGCAGTAATGGTTTACTGTGCAGTTGGTGGTGTTCAGCCACAGTCTGAAACCGTATGGCGTCAGGCTAACAAATATAAAGTTCCACGCATCGCGTTCGTTAACAAAATGGACCGCATGGGTGCTAACTTCCTGAAAGTTGTTGACCAGATGAAAGTGCGCTTGGGTGCAAACCCAGTTCCACTTCAGCTGGCTATCGGCGCAGAAGAAGGTTTCACCGGTGTTGTTGACCTGGTGAAAATGAAAGCGATCAACTGGAACGATGCCGATCAGGGCGTTACCTTCGTTTACGAAGATATTCCAGCTGATATGCAGGAACTGGCTGAAGAGTGGCGTGCGAAGCTGGTTGAAGCCGCTGCTGAAGGTTCTGATGAGCTGATGGAGAAGTTCTTCGGCGGTGAAGAACTGACCGAAGAAGAGATTAAAACTTCTCTGCGTAAGCGCGTTCTGAAAAACGAAATCATCCTGGTTACCTGTGGTTCTGCATTTAAGAACAAAGGTGTTCAGGCGATGCTGGATGCGGTAGTTGAATACCTGCCAGCACCGACTGACGTTACCGCGATTAACGGTATGCTGGACGACGGTAAAGACACGCCGGCTGAGCGTCATTCCGATGACAAAGAGCCGTTTGCTGCACTGGCGTTCAAAATCGCTACCGACCCGTTTGTTGGTAACCTGACCTTCTTCCGCGTTTACTCTGGTGTTGTTAACACCGGTGACACCGTGTTCAACCCGGTTAAGTCAAACCGTGAGCGTCTGGGCCGTATCGTTCAGATGCACGCGAACAAACGCGAAGAGATCAAGGAAGTTCGTGCGGGCGATATCGCCGCTGCGATCGGTCTGAAAGACGTAACCACTGGTGACACCCTGTGTGACCCAGACAACGTCATCATTCTTGAGCGTATGGAATTCCCTGAGCCGGTAATCTCTATCGCCGTTGAGCCGAAAACCAAAGCTGACCAGGAAAAAATGGGTCTGGCTCTGGGTCGTCTGGCGAAAGAAGATCCATCATTCCGCGTATGGACTGATGAAGAAACCAACCAGACCATCATCGCAGGTATGGGTGAGCTGCACCTCGACATCATCGTTGACCGCATGAAGCGTGAATTCAACGTTGAAGCGAACGTCGGTAAACCTCAGGTTGCTTACCGTGAAGCGATTCGCGCGAAAGTTACCGATATCGAAGGTAAACACGCCAAGCAGTCTGGTGGTCGTGGTCAGTATGGTCATGTTGTTATCGACATGTACCCACTGGAGCCGGGCGTTAATCCGAAAGGTTACGAATTTGTCAACGATATCAAGGGCGGTGTGATTCCAACTGAATACATCCCTGCGGTTGATAAAGGTCTCCAGGAGCAGCTGAAATCAGGTCCACTGGCTGGTTATCCGGTAGTTGATCTGGGTGTTCGTCTGCACTTCGGTTCATACCATGATGTCGACTCCTCTGAGCTGGCGTTTAAACTGGCTGCTTCTTTAGCCTTTAAAGATGGCTTTAAGAAAGCACAACCTGTTCTGCTTGAGCCAATCATGAAGGTTGAAGTAGAGACTCCGGAAGAGAACACCGGTGACGTTATCGGTGACCTTAGCCGTCGTCGTGGTATGCTCAAAGGACAGGAATCTAACGCTACTGGCGTTCAGATCCATGCTGAAGTTCCGCTGTCTGAAATGTTCGGATATGCAACCCAGCTGCGTTCTCTGACCAAAGGCCGTGCTTCTTACTCCATGGAGTTCCTGAAGTACGATGATGCGCCGAACAACGTCGCTCAGGCCGTTATTGAAGCTCGTAGCAAATAAGCTACGGTTTAAAAATTGTGAACTGATGCCTTCATGACTCATGAAGGCACAACGTAAGGAATTATCGCCATGGCGAAAGAGCAATTTCAGCGTAACAAACTGCACGTAAACGTGGGCACTATCGGTCACGTCGACCACGGTAAAACCACCCTGACTGCAGCAATTACTACCGTACTGGCTAAAACCTACGGCGGTAAGGCAAGCAAATTCGATGAGATCGATAAAGCGCCAGAAGAGAAAGCACGTGGTATCACCATCAACACTTCTCACGTTGAATATGAAACCCCGTCTCGCCACTATGCGCACGTTGACTGCCCAGGCCACGCCGACTATGTGAAAAACATGATCACCGGTGCTGCGCAGATGGACGGCGCGATCCTGGTTGTTGCTGCGACTGATGGCCCAATGCCACAGACCCGTGAGCACATCCTGCTGGGTCGTCAGGTTGGCGTTCCTTACATCATCGTGTTCCTGAACAAGTGCGACATGGTTGATGATGAAGAGCTGCTGGAACTGGTAGAGATGGAAGTACGTGACCTGCTGTCAGCTTATGACTTCCCAGGCGACGACACTCCAATCGTACGTGGTTCTGCTCTGAAAGCGCTGGAAGGCGATGCTGAGTGGGAAGCTAAGATCATTGAGCTGGCTGAGCACCTGGATACTTACATCCCAGAGCCAGTTCGTGCAATCGACAAGCCGTTCCTGCTGCCAATCGAAGACGTATTCTCAATCTCTGGCCGTGGTACCGTTGTTACCGGTCGTGTTGAGCGCGGTATCGTTAAAGTGGGCGACGAAGTTGAAGTTGTTGGCCTTAAAGACACTGTGAAATCAACCTGTACTGGCGTTGAAATGTTCCGCAAACTGCTGGACCAGGGTCAGGCAGGCGAGAACTGTGGTGTTCTGCTGCGTGGTATCAAGCGTGAAGACATCGAGCGTGGCCAGGTTCTGGCTAAGCCGGGTTCAATCAAGCCACATACCCAGTTCACTTCAGAAGTTTACGTTCTGTCTAAAGATGAAGGCGGCCGTCATACTCCGTTCTTCAAAGGCTACCGTCCTCAGTTCTACTTCCGTACTACTGACGTGACCGGTGACGTTCAACTGCCAGAAGGCGTTGAGATGGTAATGCCTGGCGACAACGTAAAAATGACCGTTACTTTGATCAAGCCAATCGCTATGGATCAGGGTCTGCGTTTTGCAATCCGTGAAGGCGGCCGTACTGTTGGTGCGGGTGTTGTTGCTGAAATTATCGCTTAATTGCGTTAATGTCGATGGCTGTTTCGGCAGTCATCGCAGCATGAAAAAGAGCACTTCGGTGCTCTTTTTTTATGTCTGAATTTTGCCGTTTCGATTAATCCCACATAAAAGCTGCGTTTGAAATAAAAACCATTCTCATTTACAATTTGATCATAAATTGTACGGGAGTCCGCAGTAAATGTACGTCTGCTTGTGTAATGCCGTGAGTGATAAAACTCTGCGCGAAGTGGTTCGCCGCTATCAACCCAAATCGATTCAACAATTGCGCCAGTTGGTTCCCATTGGAAAGCAATGTGGCAAGTGCGTGCGGTTTGCGCGTGAAATTATGGAAGATGAACTGCAAAACGTGCCGCTCTACAAAGAGATAGCTTAATAAAATAATTCTGCACTTCCTAATACCCACAATAACTGTCGCGTTTTTTTGACTTCCTTTCATCCGCATCTACGCTCTATTTAGTTGGAAGCGGAGGAAGCAAAAATGAAGGGCGACAGTAAAATCATATTTCATCTCAACAAATTGCTGGGGAATGAACTGGTTGCGATTAATCAGTACTTCCTTCATGCGCGTATGTTCAAAAATTGGGGTCTGACCCGGCTCAATGACGTTGAGTATCATGAGTCAATCGATGAAATGAAACATGCGGACAAATACATCGAACGCATTCTTTTTCTTGAAGGAATTCCTAACCTGCAAGATCTAGGTCGATTACGCATCGGTGAAGACGTGCCGGAAATGCTGCAATCTGACCTGGCATTAGAACTGGAAGGCGCAAAGGATTTGCGTGAGGCGATAGCCTATGCCGACAAGGTTCATGACTACGTTAGCAGAGACATGATGATTGAGATTCTTACGGAAGAGGAAGGGCACATAGACTGGCTGGAAACGGAACTCGATCTGGTGAACAAACTCGGCCTGCAAAATTATCTTCAGTCTCAATTAAAAGATCAGAACGAACATTAGCCATATGCCCATCGTCACGCAAGCCCGCTCAGTCAAAACGATTGCTGCGGGTTTTTTTCGGTCTGTAACCAGATTGATGTGGTTAAAAACACAACACGGGTTGCTTCCTGAACTGATTTACGTATAATGCGCGGGCCTGCCGATATTGGTGTGGCGCGATTCGAGCAGAATCGCAGGGGATAGCTGTTTATGTATCGCCTAACAATACTCCCAATTGGGGAGTTATATGCTGAACGATTACACTCCTCCATCAATCGTAATGGATGCGGGTAGTAATTCTTTTCGTTTATAAAATGTTTGGAGCCTTGGTCTCATGTCGAACCAAAGAATCCGTATCCGTCTTAAAGCGTTTGATCATCGCCTGATCGATCAATCAACCGCGGAAATCGTTGAGACTGCCAAGCGCACTGGTGCGCAGGTACGTGGTCCGATCCCGCTGCCAACCCGCAAAGAGCGTTTTACCGTTCTGATCTCTCCGCACGTTAACAAAGACGCGCGTGATCAGTACGAAATCCGCACTCACAAGCGTCTGGTAGACATCGTTGAGCCAACTGAAAAAACCGTTGATGCTCTGATGCGTCTGGACCTGGCTGCCGGTGTTGACGTGCAGATCAGCCTGGGTTAATCAGGTCATCGAGCGATTGAGAGGTTGATACAATGATTGGTTTAGTCGGTAAAAAAGTGGGTATGACCCGCATCTTCACTGAAGATGGCGTTTCAATCCCAGTAACCGTTATCGAAGTTGAAGCAAACCGCGTTACTCAGGTCAAAGGCCTGGACAACGATGGTTACCAAGCTATTCAGGTTACCACCGGTGCTAAAAAAGCAAGCCGTGTGAGCAAGCCTGAAGCAGGTCATTTTGCTAAAGCTGGCGTTGACGCTGGCCGTGGTCTGTGGGAATTCCGCACCGAAGGTGAAGATTTCTCTGTTGGCCAGAGCATCAGTGTTGAAATTTTCGCTGACGTTAAAAAAGTAGACGTGACCGGTACCTCTAAAGGTAAAGGTTTCGCAGGTACCGTTAAGCGCTGGAACTTCCGTACCCAGGATGCTACACACGGTAACTCCTTGTCACACCGCGTTCCGGGTTCTATCGGTCAGAACCAGACTCCGGGCAAAGTGTTCAAAGGCAAGAAAATGGCTGGTCAGCTGGGTAATGAGCGCGTAACCGTTCAGAGCCTGGAAGTAGTACGTGTTGACGCTGAGCGCAACCTGCTGCTGGTCAAAGGTGGCGTCCCGGGTGCAACTGGGTGCGATCTGATTGTTAAACCAGCTGTGAAGGCGTAAGGGGATAGCAATGGAATTAGTACTGAAAGACGCGCAGAGCGCGCTGACTGTTTCCGAAACTACCTTCGGTCGTGATTTCAACGAAGCGCTGGTTCACCAGGTTGTTGTTGCTTATGCTGCTGGTGCTCGTCAGGGTACTCGTGCGCAGAAGACTCGTGCTGAAGTTACTGGTTCAGGCAAAAAGCCTTGGCGCCAGAAAGGTACCGGCCGTGCGCGTTCAGGTTCTGTAAAGAGCCCGATCTGGCGTTCAGGTGGCGTAACCTTCGCTGCACGTCCACAGGACCACAGTCAAAAAGTTAACAAAAAGATGTACCGCGGCGCGCTGAAAAGCATTCTGTCCGAGCTGGTACGTCAGGACCGTCTGATCGTTGTCGAGACGTTCTCTGTAGAAGCGCCTAAAACTAAGCTGCTGGTACAGAAACTGAAAGACATGGCGCTGCAAGATGTGCTGATCATCACCGGTGAACTGGATGAGAATCTGTTCCTGGCTGCGCGTAACCTGTACAAGGTTGACGTGCGTGATGCAGCGGGCATCGACCCAGTTAGCCTGATCGCCTTCGACAAAGTCGTTATGACTGCGGAAGCAGTTAAGCAAGTTGAGGAGATGCTGGCATGATCCGTGAAGAACGTCTGCTGAAAGTAGTGCGTGCACCGCACGTATCAGAAAAAGCATCTACTGCGATGGAAAAAACCAATACCATCGTTCTCAAAGTTGCTAAAGACGCGACCAAAGCAGAGATCGTTGCTGCTGTTGAGAAGCTGTTCGAAGTGGAAGTTAAAGACGTAAACACCCTGGTAGTTAAAGGGAAAGTTAAGCGTCACGGACAGCGTATCGGTCGTCGTAGCGACTGGAAAAAAGCTTACGTCACCCTGAAGGAAGGCCAGAATCTGGACTTCGTCGGCGGCGCTGAGTAAGTCGGAGGAGAAAGACAATGGCAGTTGTTAAATGTAAACCGACATCTCCGGGTCGTCGCCACGTAGTTAAAGTGGTGAACCCAGAGCTGCACAAGGGCAAACCATTTGCTCCGCTGGTAGAAAAAAACAGCAAATCCGGTGGTCGTAACAACAATGGTCGTATCACTACCCGTCATATCGGTGGTGGTCACAAGCAGGCTTACCGTATTGTTGACTTCAAACGCAACAAAGATGGTATCCCAGCAGTTGTTGAGCGTCTTGAGTACGATCCGAACCGTTCTGCGAACATCGCACTGGTTCTGTACAAAGATGGCGAGCGCCGTTACATCCTGGCCCCTAAAGGCCTGAAAGCCGGCGATCAGATTCAATCTGGCGTTGATGCTGCGATTAAAGCAGGTAACACCCTGCCGATGCGTAACATCCCGGTGGGTTCTACCGTTCATAACGTAGAAATGAAACCAGGCAAAGGCGGTCAGATTGCTCGCTCAGCTGGTACTTACGTGCAGATCGTTGCGCGTGAAGGTTCCTACGTTACCCTGCGTCTGCGTTCAGGCGAAATGCGCAAAGTTGAATCCGAATGTCGTGCAACTCTTGGCGAAGTTGGCAACTCTGAGCACATGCTGCGCGTACTGGGTAAAGCTGGTGCAACCCGTTGGCGTGGTGTTCGTCCTACCGTTCGCGGTACTGCGATGAACCCAGTCGATCACCCGCACGGTGGTGGTGAAGGTCGTAACTTTGGTAAGCACCCGGTAACTCCGTGGGGCGTTCAGACCAAAGGTAAGAAGACCCGTAGCAACAAGCGTACTGATAAATTTATCGTACGTCGCCGTAGCAAATAATTTTAGAGGATAAGCCATGCCACGTTCTCTCAAGAAAGGTCCTTTTATTGACCTGCACTTGCTGAAGAAGGTAGAGAAAGCGGTGGAAAGCGGTGACAAGAAGCCCCTGCGCACTTGGTCCCGTCGTTCAACGATCTTCCCTAACATGATCGGTTTGACCATCGCTGTCCATAATGGTCGTCAGCACGTTCCTGTCTTTGTTTCCGACGAAATGGTCGGCCACAAACTGGGTGAATTTGCACCGACACGTACTTATCGCGGCCATGCTGCAGATAAGAAAGCCAAGAAGAAATAAGTAGGAGGAAGAGATGGAAACTATTGCTCAACATCGCCATGCTCGTTCTTCTGCTCAGAAGGTTCGCCTGGTGGCAGACCTGATTCGCGGTAAGAAAGTGTCGCAGGCTCTGGATATTCTGACCTACACCAACAAGAAAGCTGCTGTGTTGGTTAAGAAAGTCCTGGAATCTGCCATTGCGAACGCCGAACACAACGATGGCGCTGATATCGACGATCTGAAAGTCGCGAAAATCTTCGTAGACGAAGGCCCAAGCATGAAGCGCATTATGCCGCGTGCGAAAGGTCGTGCAGATCGCATCCTGAAGCGCACCAGCCACATTACTGTGGTTGTGTCCGATCGCTGAGACTCTGGAGACTAGCAATGGGTCAGAAAGTACATCCTAATGGTATTCGCCTGGGTATTGTAAAACCATGGAACTCTACCTGGTTTGCGAACACCAAAGAATTCGCTGACAACCTGGACAGCGATTTTAAAGTCCGTCAGTTCCTGACCAAGGAACTGTCTAAAGCGTCTGTATCTCGTATCGTTATCGAGCGTCCGGCTAAGAGCATCCGTGTGACTATTCACACTGCTCGCCCGGGTATCGTTATCGGTAAAAAAGGTGAAGACGTAGAAAAACTGCGTACGGTCGTCGCGAAAATCGCTGGCGTTCCTGCACAGATCAACATCGCCGAAGTCCGTAAGCCGGAACTGGACGCTAAATTGGTTGCTGATAGCATCACTTCACAGCTGGAGCGTCGTGTGATGTTCCGTCGTGCTATGAAGCGTGCTGTACAGAACGCAATGCGTCTGGGCGCGAAGGGTATTAAAGTCGAAGTCAGCGGCCGTTTGGGCGGTGCCGAGATCGCACGTACCGAATGGTACCGTGAAGGTCGCGTACCGTTGCACACACTGCGTGCAGACATTGACTACAACACCTCTGAAGCGCACACCACTTATGGTGTAATCGGCGTTAAGGTATGGATCTTCAAAGGCGAGATCCTGGGTGGTATGGCTGCTGTTGAACAACCGGAACCGGCTGCTCAACCTAAAAAGCAGCAGCGTAAAGGCCGTAAGTAAGGAGAGTCGCTGATGTTACAACCAAAGCGTACGAAATTCCGTAAAGTGCACAAAGGCCGCAACCGTGGTCTGGCGCAAGGTACGGATGTCAGCTTCGGTACTTTCGGTCTGAAAGCTGTTGGCCGTGGTCGTCTGACTGCACGTCAGATCGAAGCAGCACGTCGTGCTATGACCCGTGCAGTTAAGCGTCAAGGTAAAATTTGGATCCGTGTATTCCCGGACAAACCAATTACCGAGAAGCCGCTGGAAGTGCGTATGGGTAAAGGTAAGGGTAACGTGGAGTATTGGGTTGCCCTCATTCAACCGGGTAAAGTCCTGTATGAAATGGACGGAGTTTCGGAAGAATTGGCCCGTGAAGCCTTCAAGCTGGCAGCAGCAAAACTGCCTATCAAAACCACCTTTGTTACTAAGACGGTGATGTAATGAAAGCAAATGAGCTGCGTGAAAAAAGCGTTGAAGAGCTGAATACTGAGCTACTTAACCTGCTGCGTGAGCAGTTTAACCTGCGCATGCAAGCAGCATCCGGCCAACTTCAGCAAACCCATCTGCTGAAAGAAGTTCGCCGTAATGTTGCACGTGTTAAGACTTTACTGACTGAGAAGGCGGCGTAATGACCGATAAAATCCGTACTCTGCAGGGTCGTGTTATTAGTGACAAAATGCAGAAATCTGCAGTTGTTGCTATCGAACGTGTCGTGAAACACCCGATCTACGGTAAATTCATCAAGCGTACGACTAAGCTGCACATCCATGACGAGAACAATGAATGCGGTATTGGTGACGTGGTTGAAATCCGCGAAACCCGTCCGCTGTCCAAGACTAAGTCTTGGACGCTGGTTCGCGTTGTAGAGAAAGCGGTTCTGTAATAGAATCCGTTTCCTCTAAAAAATAAAACGAACGGCTCGTCTGAGCCGTTCGTTTTTTCTACCCATGTGCGAGAACCGGTGTTATAATGCCGCGCCCTCAATTATGGGGCTTTTTAACGACCTGAGGTTTGGGTCCCGAAGTAGTAGTTGACATTAGCGGAGCACTAAAATGATCCAAGAACAGACTATGCTGAACGTCGCCGACAACTCCGGTGCACGTCGCGTAATGTGTATCAAGGTTCTGGGTGGCTCGCACCGTCGCTACGCAGGCGTCGGCGATATCATCAAAGTGACCATCAAGGAAGCAATTCCTCGTGGCAAGGTGAAAAAAGGTGATGTCCTGAAAGCGGTAGTGGTGCGCACCAGGAAGGGTGTTCGTCGCCCGGACGGTTCTGTCATTCGCTTCGATGGTAATGCATGCGTTATTTTAAACAATAACAGCGAGCAACCTATCGGTACGCGTATTTTTGGGCCGGTAACTCGTGAACTTCGTACTGAAAAGTTCATGAAAATTATCTCTCTGGCACCAGAAGTACTCTAAGGAGCGAGCAATGGCAGCGAAAATCCGTCGTAACGACGAAGTTATCGTGCTTACCGGCAAAGACAAAGGTAAACGCGGTAAAGTAAAGAACGTCCTGACTTCTGGTAAAGTCATCGTTGAAGGTATCAACCTGGTTAAGAAACATCAGAAGCCGGTTCCGGCCCTGAACCAGCCAGGTGGCATCGTTGAAAAAGAAGCGGCTATTCAAGCTTCCAACGTTGCACTCTTCAATGCGGCAACCGGCAAGGCTGACCGTGTAGGCTTTAGATTCGAAGACGGCAAAAAAGTCCGTTTCTTCAAGTCTAATAGCGAAACTATCAAGTAATTTGGAGTAGTACGATGGCGAAACTGCATGATTACTACAAAGACGAAGTAGTCCAGAAACTCATGACAGAGTTCGGCTACAATTCTGTCATGCAAGTCCCTCGGGTCGAGAAGATCACCCTGAACATGGGTGTTGGTGAAGCGATCGCTGACAAGAAACTGCTGGATAACGCAGCAGCTGACCTGGCAGCAATCTCCGGTCAAAAACCGCTGATCACCAAAGCACGCAAATCAGTTGCAGGCTTCAAAATCCGTCAGGGCTATCCGATCGGCTGTAAAGTAACTCTGCGCGGTGAGCGTATGTGGGAGTTCTTTGAGCGTCTGATCACTATTGCTGTACCACGTATTCGTGACTTCCGCGGTTTATCTGCTAAGTCGTTCGACGGTCGTGGTAACTACAGCATGGGCGTTCGTGAGCAGATCATCTTCCCAGAAATCGATTATGACAAAGTCGATCGCGTTCGTGGTTTGGATATTACCATTACCACTACTGCGAAATCTGATGATGAAGGCCGTGCTCTGCTGGCTGCCTTTGAATTCCCATTCCGCAAGTAAGGTAGGGTTACTTAATGGCTAAGCAATCGATGAAAGCACGCGAAGTTAAGCGTGTGAAATTAGCAGACAAGTTCTTCGCCAAGCGCGTTGAACTGAAAGCGATCATTTCTGATGTGAACGCATCCGACGAAGATCGTTGGGATGCCGTTCTCAAGCTGCAGAGTCTGCCGCGTGATTCCAGCCCTTCCCGTCAGCGTAACCGCTGCCGTCAGACAGGTCGTCCGCACGGTTTCTTGCGGAAGTTTGGGTTGAGCCGTATCAAGGTCCGTGAAGCCGCAATGCGCGGTGAAATCCCGGGTCTTAAAAAGGCTAGCTGGTAATTGTCACCATTTGAATCACGGGAGTAACACAGATGAGCATGCAAGATCCGATCGCGGATATGCTGACCCGTATCCGTAACGGTCAGGCCGCGAACAAAGTTGCGGTCTCTATGCCTTCCTCCAAGCTGAAAGTGGCAATTGCCAACGTGCTGAAGGAAGAAGGCTATATTGAAGATTTTAAAATCGAAGGCGATATCAAGTCTGAGCTGGAAGTTACTTTAAAGTATTTCCAGGGCAAGGCTGTGGTAGAGAGCATTCAGCGTGTTAGTCGTCCAGGTCTGCGCATCTATAAGAAAAAAGATGAGCTGCCAAAAGTAATGGCTGGTCTGGGCATCGCTGTAATCTCTACCTCTAAAGGTGTCATGACTGATCGTGCAGCGCGCCAAGCTGGTCTTGGTGGCGAAATTATCTGCTACGTAGCGTAATCGGAGGAATAAAATGTCTCGTGTTGCAAAAGCACCTGTCGTTGTTCCTGCGGGCGTAGAGGTAAAACTCAGCGGTCAGGAAGTTTCGATCAAAGGCAAAAACGGCGAGCTGACTCGTACTATCAACAGTGCTGTAGAAGTTAAGCATGCAGACAACGCCCTGACTTTCGCTCCACGCGAAGGTTATGCGGATGGTTGGGCACAAGCAGGTACTGCTCGTGCGCTGCTGAACGGCATGGTTATCGGTGTTACCGAAGGCTTCACCAAGAAGCTGCAACTGGTTGGTGTTGGTTATCGTGCAGCTGTTAAAGGCAACTCTGTGAGCTTGGCCCTGGGCTTCTCTCACCCTGTTGACCATGCACTGCCGGCCGGCATCACTGCTGAATGTCCAACTCAGACTGAGATCGTGCTGAAAGGCGCAGATAAACAGCTGATTGGTCAGGTTGCAGCTGATCTGCGCGCCTACCGTCGTCCTGAGCCTTATAAAGGCAAGGGTGTTCGTTACGCCGACGAAGTCGTGCGTACCAAAGAGGCTAAGAAGAAGTAAGGTAACACTATGGATAAGAAATCTGCTCGTATCCGTCGTGCGACCCGTGCACGTCGCAAGCTCAAAGAGCTGGGTGCTACTCGCCTGGTGGTACATCGTACCCCGCGTCATATCTACGCACAGGTGATCGCCCCGAACGGTTCCGAAGTTCTGGTTGCTGCTTCTACTGTAGAAAAAGCTATTGCCGAACAACTGAAGTATACCGGTAACAAAGACGCCGCTGCAGCTGTAGGTAAAGCTCTGGCTGAGCGCGCTGTTGAGAAAGGCATTACTAATGTCTCTTTCGACCGTTCCGGGTTCCAATATCATGGTCGTGTCCAGGCACTGGCAGATGCTGCCCGTGAAGCTGGCCTTCAGTTCTAAGGTAGAGGTCTAAGATGTCAAACATCGAGAAACAAGCTGGCGAACTGCAGGAAAAACTGATCGCGGTAAACCGTGTATCTAAAACTGTAAAAGGTGGTCGTATTTTCTCCTTCACCGCACTGACTGTAGTGGGTGATGGTAACGGCCGCGTTGGTTTTGGTTACGGTAAAGCGCGTGAAGTTCCAGCAGCGATCCAGAAAGCGATGGAGAAAGCCCGTCGCAATATGATTAACGTCGCGCTGACTCACGGTACCCTGCAGCACCCTGTTAAAGGTGCTCACACAGGTTCTCGTGTGTTCATGCAGCCAGCTTCTGAAGGTACCGGTATCATCGCCGGCGGTGCAATGCGCGCCGTTTTAGAAGTTGCTGGAGTACATAACGTTCTTGCTAAAGCGTATGGTTCTACCAACCCGATTAACGTGGTTCGTGCAACTATCGATGGCTTGGGCAATATGAATTCTCCGGAAATGGTCGCTGCCAAGCGTGGTAAATCCGTTGAAGAAATTCTGGGGTAATCACGATGGCTAAGACAATTAAAATTACACAAACCCGCAGTTCAATCGGCCGCCTGCCTAAGCACAAAGCGACTCTGGTTGGCTTGGGTCTGCGTCGCATCAATCACACCGTTGAGCGTGAAGATACGCCTGCTGTACGCGGTATGATTAACGCGATTTCCTACATGCTGAAAGTGGAGGAGTAAGAGATGCGTTTAAACACTCTGTCTCCGGCCGAAGGGTCTAAACACGCTTCTAAGCGTCTGGGTCGTGGTATCGGTTCTGGCCTCGGTAAAACTGGTGGTCGTGGTCACAAAGGGCAGAACTCTCGTTCTGGCGGTGGCGTACGTCGCGGTTTCGAGGGTGGCCAGATGCCTCTGTACCGTCGTCTGCCGAAATTCGGTTTCACCTCTCGCAAAGCAATGATCACGACAGAAGTTCGTCTGTCTGATCTGGCGAAAGTTGAAGGCGGTATTGTTGACCTGAATACGCTGAAAGCGGCCAATATTATCGGTGTTCAGATTGAATTCGCGAAAGTGATTCTTTCTGGTGAAGTTTCTGCACCGGTAACGGTTCGCGGTCTGCGTGTCACCAAAGGTGCTCGTGCTGCAATCGAAGCTGCTGGCGGTAAAATCGAGGAATAAGTAGCAGATGGCAAAGCAACCGGGATTAGATTTTCAAAGTGCCAAAGGTGGCTTTGGTGAACTGAAGCGCAGACTGTTGTTTGTAATCGGTGCACTCATTGTCTTCCGAATTGGCTCTTTTATTCCAATCCCCGGTATCGATGCCACTGTACTTGCCAAACTGCTTGAGCAACAGCGTGGCACCATCATTGAAATGTTCAACATGTTCTCTGGTGGTGCTCTCAGTCGTGCCTCAATCTTCGCTCTGGGTATTATGCCGTATATTTCGGCTTCTATTATTATCCAGCTGCTGACGGTGGTTCATCCAGCGTTAGCTGAGATTAAGAAAGAGGGTGAAGCTGGTCGTCGCAAGATTAGCCAGTACACTCGCTACGGCACACTGGTTCTGGCTGTATTCCAGTCGATCGGTATTGCTACCGGTTTACCGAATATGCCTGGAATGCAGGGGCTGGTAATGAATCCAGGCTTTGCATTCTACTTTACCGCTGTTGTAAGTCTGGTTACTGGGACAATGTTCCTGATGTGGCTGGGCGAACAGATTACTGAGCGAGGTATCGGTAACGGTATCTCGATCATTATCTTCGCAGGTATTGTTGCGGGACTTCCGCCGGCCATTGGCCATACCATCGAGCAAGCGCGGCAAGGTGACCTGCACTTCCTTCTGTTGCTGTTGGTTGCAGTTCTAGTATTTGCAGTGACGTTCTTTGTTATTTTCGTCGAGCGTGGCCAGCGCCGCATCGTGGTCAACTACGCTAAACGTCAGCAAGGTCGTCGTGTATATGCTGCACAGAGCACACATTTACCGTTGAAAGTGAATATGGCGGGTGTAATCCCAGCTATTTTTGCTTCCAGCATTATTCTGTTCCCGGCGACCATAGCATCATGGTTCGGGGGCGGTACCGGTTGGAACTGGCTGACAACAATTTCGCTGTATTTGCAACCAGGACAGCCGCTTTATGTGCTACTCTATGCGACTGCAATCATCTTCTTCTGTTTCTTCTACACGGCGTTGGTTTTCAACCCACGTGAAACAGCAGATAACCTGAAGAAGTCTGGTGCATTCGTACCGGGAATTCGTCCGGGAGAGCAAACGGCGAAGTACATCGATAAAGTAATGACACGTCTGACCTTAATCGGCGCACTGTATATTACTTTTATCTGCCTGATCCCGGAGTTCATGCGTGATGCTATGAAAGTTCCATTCTACTTTGGCGGCACATCGCTGCTCATCGTAGTGGTCGTCATCATGGACTTTATGGCTCAAGTGCAAACTCTGATGATGTCGAGTCAGTACGAGTCTGCATTGAAGAAAGCTAACCTGAAGGGCTACGGCCGTTAATTCGGGTGCTTGAGAAGTTACGGAGAGTAAAAATGAAAGTTCGTGCTTCCGTCAAGAAATTATGTCGTAACTGCAAAATCATTCGCCGCGACGGTGTCGTACGTGTGATCTGCAGCGCCGAGCCAAAGCATAAACAGCGCCAAGGCTGATATTGTCACATATTTTTCTTGCAAAGTCGGGTTGAGCTGGCTAGATTAGCCAGCCAATCTTTTGTATGTCGATGCGTTACCATTTGAGTATCCTGAAAACGGGCTTTTCAGCATGGGACGCATTTGTTTAATTATAGGAGTGCATAGTGGCCCGTATAGCAGGCATTAACATTCCTGATCAAAAACATACCGTTATCGCATTAACTTCGATTTTCGGTATCGGTAAAACTCGTTCTAAAGCCATCTGCGCTTCAACGGGTATTGCTGAAAATGTTAAGATCAGAGAGCTGTCTGAAGAACAAATTGAACAGCTGCGTGAAGCAGTTGGTAAATTCGTTGTTGAAGGTGATCTGCGCCGTGAAATCACCCTGAGCATCAAGCGTCTGATGGACCTTGGTTGCTATCGTGGTTTACGCCATCGTCGTGGTCTGCCAGTTCGCGGTCAGCGTACTAAGACCAATGCACGTACCCGTAAGGGTCCGCGTAAACCGATCAAGAAATAATCGGGGTGAGTAAATAATGGCAAAGGCACCAGTTCGTGCACGCAAGCGTGTAAGAAAACAAGTCTCAGATGGCGTGGCTCATGTCCATGCATCTTTTAACAACACCATCGTTACAATTACTGATCGTCAGGGTAACGCACTGGGTTGGGCAACCGCCGGTGGTTCCGGTTTCCGCGGTTCACGTAAATCTACTCCGTTTGCTGCTCAGGTAGCTGCAGAGCGCTGTGCAGAAGCAGTGAAAGATTACGGTATTAAGAATCTGGAAGTTATGGTTAAGGGTCCGGGTCCAGGACGCGAATCAACAATTCGTGCTCTGAACGCTGCTGGTTTCCGCATCACTAATATTACTGATGTGACTCCAATCCCTCACAACGGTTGTCGTCCGCCGAAAAAACGTCGCGTTTAATCGCCCGTTTTTAGGTTAGTTGGAGAAAGAAAATGGCAAGATATTTGGGTCCTAAGCTCAAGCTGAGCCGTCGTGAGGGTACCGACTTATTCCTTAAGTCTGGCGTTCGCGCGATCGATACCAAGTGCAAAATTGAACAACCACCTGGTCAGCATGGTGCGCGTAAACCGCGTCTGTCTGACTACGGCGGCCAGTTGCGTGAAAAGCAGAAAGTTCGTCGTATGTACGGCGTGCTGGAGCGTCAGTTCCGCAACTACTATAAAGAAGCAGCACGTCTGAAAGGCAACACAGGTGAAAACCTGCTGGCCCTGCTGGAAGGCCGTCTGGATAACGTTGTTTACCGTATGGGCTTTGGCGCCACTCGTGCAGAAGCACGTCAGCTGGTTAGCCATAAATCTATCCTGGTGAACGGTCGCGTTGTTAACATCGCTTCTTATCAGGTATCTCCGAATGATGTCGTAAGCATCCGTGAGAAAGCCAAACAGCAATCTCGCGTGAAGGCCGCTCTGGAGCTGGCTGAGCAGCGTGAAAAGCCAACCTGGCTGGAAGTTGATGCTACTAAGATGGAAGGTGTGTTCAAGCGTATTCCTGAACGTACTGATCTGTCTGCGGACATTAACGAACACCTGATCGTCGAGCTTTACTCTAAGTAAAGCTTAGTACCAAAGAGAGGACACAATGCAGGGTTCTGTGACAGAGTTTCTAAAACCGCGCCTGGTAGATATCGAGCAAGTGAGTTCGACGCACGCCAAGGTGACCCTTGAGCCGTTAGAGCGTGGCTTTGGCCATACTCTTGGCAACGCACTGCGCCGTATTCTGCTTTCTTCCATGCCGGGTTGCGCGGTGACCGAGGTTGAGATTGATGGTGTGCTTCATGAGTACTCCACCAAAGAGGGCGTACAGGAAGATATCCTGGAAATCCTGCTTAACCTGAAAGGGTTGGCGGTAAGAGTTCAAGGTAAAGATGAAGTCATCCTTACTTTGAATAAATCTGGCATTGGCCCTGTGACTGCAGCCGACATCACCCACGACGGTGATGTTGAAATCGTCAAGCCGCAGCATGTGATCTGCCACCTGACCGATGAAAACGCATCTATTAGCATGCGTATCAAAGTTCAGCGTGGTCGTGGTTATGTGCCGGCTTCTGCCCGAATTCATTCGGAAGAAGATGAGCGCCCAATCGGCCGTCTGTTGGTTGACGCTTGCTACAGCCCTGTAGACCGTATTGCCTACAATGTTGAAGCAGCGCGTGTAGAACAGCGTACCGACCTGGACAAGCTGGTCATCGAAATGGAAACCAACGGCACAATCGATCCTGAAGAGGCGATTCGTCGTGCGGCAACCATCCTGGCAGAACAACTGGAAGCTTTCGTTGACTTACGTGATGTACGTCAGCCGGAAGTAAAAGAAGAGAAACCAGAATTCGATCCGATCCTGCTGCGCCCTGTTGACGATCTGGAATTGACTGTCCGCTCTGCTAACTGCCTCAAGGCAGAAGCTATCCACTACATCGGTGATCTGGTACAGCGTACCGAGGTTGAGCTGCTTAAAACGCCTAACCTGGGTAAAAAATCTCTTACCGAGATTAAAGATGTGCTTGCTTCACGTGGTTTGTCTCTGGGCATGCGCCTGGAAAACTGGCCACCAGCAAGCATTGCTGATGAATAAACCGATCACAGGTTAAGGTTTCACTGAGAAGGATAAGGTCATGCGCCATCGTAAGAGTGGTCGTCAACTGAACCGCAACAGCAGCCATCGTCAGGCTATGTTCCGCAACATGGCTGGTTCTCTGGTTCGTCATGAGATCATTAAGACGACTCTGCCGAAAGCCAAAGAGCTGCGCCGCGTAGTTGAGCCGCTGATTACTCTTGCCAAGACCGACAGCGTAGCTAATCGTCGTCTGGCATTCGCCCGCACTCGTGATAACGAGATCGTGGCAAAACTGTTTAACGAGCTGGGCCCGCGTTTCGCGAGCCGTGCCGGTGGTTACACTCGCATTTTGAAGTGTGGCTTCCGTGCTGGTGACAACGCTCCGATGGCTTACATCGAGCTGGTTGATCGTCCAGAAGCTCAAGCAGAAGCTACTGCAGAGTAATTTGCAGTATCGTAAAAAACCCGCTTCGGCGGGTTTTTTATTGTCCGTAATTCCTTTCCATTTACTCCCCTTTCGCTATGCTGATGGCTGGTACACCTATCAGGAACTCCCTTATGTGGCTAATTGATCAACTTGTAGAGCAACACATACGTGAAGCTCAGGAAAAGGGCGAGCTGAGTAATTTGCCCGGCGAAGGTGCACCTTTACAGCTAGATGATGACAGCGGAGTGCCAGTTGAACTGCGCACGGCATATCGGCTGTTGAAAAATTCTGGTTACTTACCTCCGGAACTTGAAATGCGTCGAGAAGCATTGGCGGTAAACGATCTGCTACGCGAACTGGATCCTGACGATGGCAAGGCGCGAGAACTGTCGAAACGCTTAGCTTTGCTAGAAATAAAACTCCAGCAAGCCGGAATCAGTACCGAATTTTTGCGCGGCGAGTATAGCGATAACATCCATCATCATTTGCAGCGGGAGAAATAGCATGTATCGGATTGGCCAGCTGGCAAAAATGGCGGATGTGACGCCAGACACCATCCGCTTTTATGAAAAACAGCAGATGATGAATCATGAGGTACGCACTGAGGGCGGTTTTCGTCTTTATAGCGACGATGATTTACAGCGGCTGCGTTTTATTCGTTATGGTCGCCAACTCGGCTTTAGCTTAGAGTCAATCCGTGGTTTATTGTCGATCCGCATCGATCCTGAACATCATACTTGCCAGGAATCCAAAGCCATTGTGGCGAAAAGATTGGATGAAGTGAATGGCATGATTGCCGAACTACAGACGATTCAACGTTCATTGCATCGTTTAGCTGAAACCTGCTGCGGCGACATACATAGCAGCGCTTGCTGTTCAATACTTGAAGCTCTGGAGAGAGGTGAGGAGCCGCAGCCTGAAATTTGTTGTAGTAAGGATTGAATTTTGCGCTGGAAGGAATATAGTTGCGCCGTTAATAACCGGAGGACGAGATGACTCGCTATCAGCACCAAAAAGGTAAAATCAACGATAATGCACTGGAAGCATTATTACATGATCCACTGTTTAGGCAGCGCATTGAGAAGAATCAGAAAGGAAAGGGCAGCTATCAACGTAAAGACAAACATGGCAAAGGACGTAACTGGGAGGCCAGTGATAAGCAGAAAAGTTTATCACTGGCCTTCTTCTTTAAAGACAAAAAAGCCGCCTTACGTGGGCGGCTTTTTTATTATAATTTATCGTGATTTTGTTGTTTTAACAGGTCACGGATTTCAGTGAGCAGTAACTCTTCATTCGTCGGCTTAGGTGCCGCTTTCTCAACTTCTTTTTTCTGATACAGCTTGTTCATTACTTTAATTGCCAGGAATATCGCGAAGGCAACAATAACGAAATCGAACACGGTCTGAATAAAGTTACCGTACTCCATTACCACAGCAGGAATATCACCTTCTGCCGGTTTTAATATCCATTTAAACTGTTTGAAATCGACGCCACCAATCAGCAAGCCAAGTGGCGGCATGATGATATTGGCGACCAGTGAAGAAACAATCTTACCAAAAGCGGCACCGATGATGACACCTACCGCCAGATCAACCACGTTCCCGCGCATTGCAAAATCACGAAACTCTTTGAATAAACTCATTGTTATCTCCTTGCCTTGGCCAATGGCTAAAGTCTAACAAACCTTTGTGCAATTGCCATTAGAACAATGGATTAAGCGAAATTTTCACGGCGGACTTTCGCCCGCAGCTTTTACAGGAAGAATGGACTTGGCTGGAACAGGCGCTCAACATCGGGCACAAACTTCTTATCCGTCAGGAACATAATTACGTGATCGCCCTGTTCGACGCGCACGTTATCATTGGCGATGATCACCTCATCACCGCGCACCACAGCACCGATAATGGTTCCCGGCGGCAACTTAATATCTTCTATTAAACGCCCAACCACGCGTGAGGTGGTTTCATCGCCGTGTGCGATCGCTTCGATTGCTTCTGCAATACCGCGACGCAGTGAGGACACGCCCACGATATCGGCTTTACGTACGTGACTTAGCAGCGCCGAGATCGTGGCTTGTTGCGGCGAGATCGCAATGTCGATCACGCTACCTTGAACAAGATCGACGTAGGCGCGGCGCTGGATCAGCACCATTACTTTTTTCGCACCCATTTTCTTAGCCAGCATGGCCGACATAATATTGGCTTCATCGTCGTTAGTGACCGCGATGAAGAGATCCACCTGATCGACATGCTCTTCGGCCAGCAATTCCTGATCCGAGGCATCACCGTAAAACACGATAGTATCGTGCAAACGTTCTGCCAGTTCTGCCGCGCGTTGTTGATTACGTTCGATCAACTTCACGCTGTACTGTTTTTCCAGCCGCTGCGCCAATCCAAAGCCGATATTTCCGCCGCCAACTAACATGATGCGCTTATACGGTTTTTCCAGACGCTGCATTTCACTCATCACCGCGCGGATGTGTTGGCTCGCGGCAATAAAGAACACTTCATCGCCGGCTTCCACAATCGTAGAACCCTGGGGACGAATGGGACGATCCTGACGAAAAATCGCCGCGACTCGCGTATCAATATGCGGCATATGTTCACGCATGATCGACAAAGGATTCCCGACCAGCGGTCCGCCATAATAGGCTTTAACCACAGCGAGGCTCACTTTGCCTTCGGCAAAATTCACTACCTGAAGTGCGCCAGGATACTGAATCAGGCGGTAGATATTGTCGATCACCAACTGCTCAGGAGAGATCAGATGATCAATTGGTACGGCTTCAGGTACAAACAGCTTCTCAGCATCGCGTAAGTATTCAGCGGCGCGAATACGCGCGATACGATTGGGCGTATTGAAAAGGGAATACGCAATCTGACAAGCCACCATGTTGGTTTCATCGGAGTTGGTTACCGCCACCAACATATCCGCATCTTCAGCACCGGCTTCACGCAAAATACGCGGATGTGATCCGTGACCATGCACGACGCGCAGATCAAATTTGTCCTGCAATACGCGTAAACGCGTCGCATCGCTATCGACGACGGTAATATCGTTATTTTCCCCGACCAGATTTTCTGCCAGGGTTCCGCCGACTTGGCCGGCGCCGAGGATAATGATTTTCATGGCTTAGATGCTCTTGTCAGTGTGCGCAGCACTATTTTTTCATCAGCTTAGCGTAGAAGAAGCCGTCGCCGCCATCGATGGCCGGGAAAACCTGCCAGCCATTAGCCTGGCCCTGTGGTAACGTTTCGGCCACGGCGTCGCTGTGCGCTGCCAAAAAGGCGCTGATTTGATTGTGATTCTCTTCCGGCAATATTGAGCAGGTGGCATATATCATCGTGCCGCCAGATTTTAGACGCGGCCAGACGGCCTCAAGTATTTCGCGCTGTAGAATCGCCAGCTCAGGAATATCACGATCGCGACGTAGCCACTTGATGTCTGGATGGCGGCGAATAACGCCTGTGGCAGAGCAGGGCGCATCGAGCAGGATACGATCAAACTGCATATCACCACACCATTCTGCCGGTGTACGACCATCGCCCTGACGCACTTCGGCCTGCATGCCCATGCGCTGTAAGTTCTCATGCACACGGAGCAGGCGTTGCGGGTCAACATCGACGGCTAAGACTTTGGCCTGCGGGGCGATTTCGAGGATATGCGTGGTTTTACCACCCGGAGCAGCACAGAGATCGAGAATAGTTTCCCCATCTTTTGGCTCAAGCAGCAGTGCGCAACGTTGTGCAGAAAGATCCTGCACCGTCACCCAACCTTGATCGAAACCCGGCAGCTGGCTGACTGGAGCGGGTGATTCCAGTCGCAATGCATCTTGTGCATCGCCAGGAAAAGCAACTTTCTCTTCTGCCTGCAATAGCGCCAGCCAGGCATCGCGACTGTGATACTGGCGATTGACGCGCAGCCACATCGGCGGTCGCTGATTGTTAGCTTCAACAATCTGTTGCCACTGTTCTGGCCATGCCGCTTGCAGACGTTTCAGCAACCAGCCTGGATGCCAGTAACGTTGCGAGCCCTGATCGACTTCGGCTAACAGCGCTTCTTGCTGGCGCAGGAACTGGCGCAACACGCCATTTAACAGGCCTTTTAAAGCCGTGCGCTTCAGCACTTCAGCACCCGCCACGGTTTCTGCCAGTGCCGCATGGGCCGGCACGCGGGTATATAGCAGCTGATAGAGGCCAACCATCAACAGATAATGCAACACTCGCTGCTTACCGGTTAAGGTGCGCTCCATCAGTTTGCCGATTAAGGCTTCCAGCTGCGGCAGCGTGCGCATCACGCCAAAACAGAGTTCTTGCAGCAGCGCGCCATCTTTATCGGATAGGTTCTTTTGCGCGCCTGGCAAAATGGCACTTAGCGATTCGCCTTTGTCCACAACGCGTTCAATGAGTTGCGCGGCCAGGCTGCGCAAGTTGGTAGCTTTTTTCATGTTATTTCATCAAACAAAAAGCCCGGTCAAACCGGGCTTGGAGGATCAGGCCAGAACGGTTCCAGGTACGAACCATTCGCGGCGCGAATTGAGCAGGTCCTGAGCGGACATGGCTTTTTTACCGGCAGGTTGCAGCGATACCAGATTCAGCACACCATCGGCCGTTGCGATCTGAATGCCTTGTTTATCAGCATGGACGATTTCACCGGGTTGCTTGTTCTGATGCGGCAAAACCGTTGCCTGCCAGACTTTTACCGGTTGCTCTTCAATCATGAAATAGCTCATTGGCCATGGATTGAAGGCACGAATACAACGTTCCAACTGCGCTGCTGAAAGTGACCAATCAAGACGCGCTTCTTCTTTACTCAGTTTCTCAGCATAAGAGACCAGCGCTTCATCCTGAACTTCTGGCCTGGCATTACCGCTTGCTAGCAGATCCAGCGTTAGCAGCATGCCTTGCGGGCCGAGTTGCGCCAGCTTCTCATACAGCGACGCGCTGGTGTCTTCAGCCGTAATTGGGCAGGAGAGTTTATGCAGCATGTCGCCGGTATCGAGGCCAACATCCATCTGCATAATGGTGACACCGGTTTCGGTATCGCCAGCCCAGAGAGAGCGTTGGATGGGTGCAGCACCGCGCCAGCGTGGCAGCAGCGAACCATGCACATTAATACAACCCAGGCGCGGCATCGCCAGCACGGCTTTTGGCAGGATCAAGCCATAAGCGACCACCACCATGATATCGGCCTGCAGATCGTCAACCAGATGCTGGTTCTCTTCAGGCTTCAGGGATTTCGGCTGAAATACCGGAATATCGTGCGTCTGTGCCAGGACTTTGACCGGGCTTGACGTAAGCTTATTGCCGCGTCCGGCTGGACGATCGGGCTGGGTAAAGACGCCAACAACCTGATGCTCAGAAGCAAGTAGCGCGTCTAAATGACGCGCTGCAAAGTCAGGTGTACCGGCAAAGATAATTTTGAGCGGTGCAGACACAGTTTAACCTTCAATGAGCACTTAATCTTCGCGTGCGTTTAGGCGGGCCAATTTTTCCAGTTTCTGTTTGATACGCTGACGTTTCAGTGGCGACAGATAATCAATGAAAAGTTTGCCATCGAGATGATCGATTTCATGCTGGATGCAAATCGCCAGCAGACCGTCGGTTTCCAGCTCAAAGCTTTTGCCGTCACGATCCTGCGCACGCACTTTGACCCACTCTGCGCGCGGCACAAAAGCACGTTGCTCAGGAATGGAAAGGCAGCCTTCTTCAATACCGGTTTCACCGCTTTTTTCCAGCAGTTCCGGATTAATCAACACCAAACGCTCGTCACGGTTTTCAGAAACATCAATAACAATGATGCGCTGATGAATATCGACTTGGGTCGCCGCTAAGCCAATACCTTCTTCGGCGTACATGGTTTCAAACATGTCGTCGACAATACGCTGCACGTCTGCGTTTACGGTTGCCACCGGCGCAGCGATTTTGCGAAGGCGATCATCAGGGAAATGTAATACCTGCAAAACTGACATAAATATCCAGATCTGTATGCGTTGAAGAAAAGATTACTGCCTCATATTGTAGACTTTTTGATGTCTGATTGACAGCATTGCACCGCATGATAGCGCGGCTGACAGGGAGTGCAGCATGGAGAGAATTGAATGGATGCTCAGGCTGGCAAATGTGAAAGGCTTAAGCTCTGGAGTTGTCAGACATTTAGCTGAGGCATTGCAGGATAATGCTCAGGTTGATGACGATCTGTTACTGGATCAGGGATTAAACGAAACCCAGCGACAACAGTTTAAAGAGCTTTGTCCACGCCAGTTAGCACGAACACATCTATGGCTGGAGGATGAACAGCATCATTTAGTTACCTGTATCGACGAACATTATCCCTCGGCGTTAGCGGAAATCAGTCGACGTCCCTCATTGCTGTATGTCGCGGGAAATATGGACATCTTGCAGACGCCCCAACTCGGAGTCGTGGGCAGCCGTCACTGCACGCATTATGGTAAGCAATGGGGAAGCTGGTTTACGCAGCAATTAGCGCTAAGTGGATTGACCATCACCAGCGGCCTTGCGCGCGGAATCGATGGCGTGGCGCATCGGGCCGCGTTAGAAGTGCAGGGCAAAACCGTTGCAGTATTAGGCAGCGGCCTGCAGCATATCTACCCTAAAAGTCATCAAGCGTTAGCACGTGAGATCATCGCTGGCGGTGGCGCACTGATCTCGGAATTCCCCCTTGATACGGCACCGCATGCGGTTAACTTTCCGCGGCGTAATCGCATCATCAGTGGTTTAAGTCTTGGCGTACTGGTAGTTGAAGCCACGTTAAAAAGCGGTTCGCTGGTGACGGCACGCTACGCTTTGGAACAAAATCGTAACGTTTATGCATTACCCGGCGCGCTAGGCAATCCGGGTAGTGAAGGTACGCATTGGCTTATCCAGCAAGGCGCGCTGCTGGTGGCGCATCCTAACAATATCCTTGAAGATTTACATTCAACGCTGCAATGGTTGCCTGATAGCAGTTCAGAAACAATATATTCACAACACAGTGACGATGTGCCATTGCCATTTGCAACTGTGTTGGCTAACGTAGGTGATGAGGTTACACCTGTTGACGTCGTCGCTGAACGTGCCGGCCAACCTGTGCCAGTTATCGCAGTTCACCTGCTGGAGCTGGAGTTAGCAGGATGGATCGCAGCTGTACCCGGCGGCTATGTCCGATTGAGGAGGGCATGCCATGTTCGACGTACTTATGTACTTGTTTGAGACGTATATCCACAACGAAGCTGAAATGCGCGTTGATCAGGATAAATTGACCGATGATTTAACCGATGCCGGTTTTCATCGTGAAGATATCTACAATGCGTTGAATTGGCTTGAGCGGTTAGCGGATTATCAGGAAGGCTTGGTTGCGCCAGTACTCATGGCAAACGATCCACTCTCAATGCGAATCTATACCGAAGAGGAAAACCAGCGTTTAGATGCAGAATGTCGCGGTTTTATTTTGTTCCTGGAACAGGTCCAGGTGCTGAATATGGAAACGCGCGAGATGGTCATCGAACGCGTAATGGCCCTTGATACCCTCGAATTCGATCTTGAAGATCTCAAATGGGTGGTGTTGATGGTGCTTTTTAACATCCCAGGATGTGAAAACGCCTATCAGCAAATGGAAGAACTGTTATTCGACGTCAATGAAGGTATGCTGCATTAATAATTTGCGATTGATGCAACCGGTAATATGAGTAAATCAGCACTATTTTCCGTGCCTAAACACGATCCCTGCCCCGCTTGCGGGGCAGAATTAGTCATACGTTTCGGCAAACACGGCCCTTTTCTGGGGTGTGTAAATTATCCAACCTGCGATTACATTCGCCCGCTGAAAAGTCAGGGAGATGGACACGTCGTTAAAGTGCTGGAAGGCCATGCATGCCCCCAGTGTGGCGCAGACAAAGTTCTGCGTCAGGGGCGATTTGGCATGTTCGTGGGTTGCAGTCACTACCCGGAATGTGATTACACCGAAACTATCGACAAGCCTGATGAAACAGCTATCGCCTGTCCGCAATGTCAGAGCGGTAAACTGGTACAGCGGCGCTCGCGCTATGGCAAAACCTTCTACTCTTGCGATCGCTATCCAGATTGCCAGTTTGTCCTTAACGCAGCGCCGGTTGAAGGCGTTTGCCCGCATTGCCAGTTCCCTTTATTAATAGAGAAGAAAACCGCACAAGGCATGAAGCGCTTCTGCGCCAGCAAACGCTGCGGTAAGCCCATTGTCCAGGACGCATCATCATCATGAAGCCAAGCCAGTATTCAGCGGGTAGTCTCGATTTTTGCATTGAGAGGCTACAGCAACAGGAAGTTATCGCCTATCCAACCGAAGCCGTATTTGGATTGGGCTGCGATCCCGACAGCGAGAATGCCGTAATGGCGCTTTTGGCGCTCAAGCAGCGTCCAGTCGAGAAGGGACTCATTTTGATTGCAGCCGATTACGCGCAGCTGGAACCTTATATCGCCGACCGTGAACTCTCTGTGCTGCAGCGCGAGCGTATGTTTGCCAGTTGGCCTGGCCCGGTAACCTATGTAGTGCCAGCTTCGCCACATACGCCGCGTTGGTTAACGGGGCGTTTTGACTCACTGGCCATTCGCGTTAGCGATCATCCGGACGTACAGGCTTTGTGTCGCGGTTTTGGTAAACCTCTGGTTTCGACCAGCGCCAATCTTTCCGGCGAACCGCCTTGTCGTAATGCGGAAGAGGTTGCTAAGCAATTTGGTCCGCAGTTTCCGGTCTTACATGCTGAAACGGGTGGGCGACTGAATCCTTCTGAAATCCGCGACGTTATTAGCGGTGAACTTATTCGTCAGGGCTAACGCATGGAAAATTTTGCCGTATTTGGTCACCCGATTGCGCATAGCAAATCTCCTTTCATTCATAGCTTGTTCGCTGAGCAAACCGGCATTGAGCATCAATATGGCAAGGAGTGCGCGCCACTTGAGGGTTTTCCTCAGTCGATCGCCGATTTTTTTGCGCATGGCGGCAAAGGTGCCAATGTCACGCTGCCTTTTAAACAGCAGGCGTGGGAATTTGCCGATGAGCTTAGCGAGCGTGCGGCATTGTCTGGTGCGGTTAATACGTTAAAGAAAGATGCGCAGGGCAAGATCTTCGGCGATAACACCGATGGCATCGGCTTGCTCAGCGATCTGGAACGACTGCAGATGATCCATCCAGGCGATCGAATTCTGCTGGTGGGCGCCGGTGGTGCTGCGCGTGGCGTAATCCTGCCGCTGCTTTCATTCGGATGTTCGCTGGTGGTAGTGAATCGCACCGTGGCACGCGCCGAGCAGCTGGCAGAGATTTTCCAGCATAGCGGGAATATCAAAGCGGCCAGCTTTGAGCAATTAACGGATCAGCAATTTGATCTGATCATTAATGCGACCTCGAGCGGTGTTGATGGCAAAGTTCCAGCATTAGCCACATCGCTAATTAATGCGCAAACGCAATGTTATGACATGTTTTATCAACAAGGGTTGACGCCATTCTTACTGTGGTGCCAGCAGCAGGGCGCGCAGCAGCTGGCGGATGGCATTGGCATGTTGGTAGGGCAAGCCGCTCACGCTTTTCATTTATGGCATGGCGTGATGCCAGAGATCACGCCAGTGATAGCCAAACTAAAGCAGTCGATGCAGCAGAGGTAAGGCTGGCGATCAGGAATGAGATTGGCTTTCCTGAGCGAGATATTCATTCTTCCAACCGACATAGTTATTGGATGAGCAAAGCAGCCCGGCGATTTCCGCTTCACTGAGTGGGCGGACCTGCTTAACCGGGCTGCCTAAATACAGGTAGCCGCTCTCCAGTCGTTTACCTGGCGGCACCAAACTGCCAGCGCCAATCATCACATCATCTTCAACGATCACGCCGTCCAGCAGAATGGATCCCATACCAACCAGTACGCGATTGCCGATAGTACAGCCGTGCAGCATCGCTTTATGCCCTACCGTGACATCTTCGCCAACAATCAGCGGATAACCTTCCGGATTGCTGCTGGACTTGTGAGTGACGTGCAATACGCTGCCATCCTGAATATTGCTTCTTTTGCCTATCACCACTTTATTGACGTCACCACGAATCGCAACCAGCGGCCAGATGCTAACGTCATCGTCGAGTTGTACTTCACCCACCACCACGCTGCTGTTATCGATCATCACGCGATCGCCTTGTTGCGGGAAATGGTTCTTATAAGGTCGTAGGGCTGTGGACATGATCTTCTCCTTTTACGTTTTTATCCAAGCCTGCGGCTTAAAAGGCGGATAAACAAGATGATTTTTGAGCGGATCGCTCGCGATCGCAGCGAAAAGAGTGAAAACTCGCCAGTCGATTAAAAAGATCGAAAAAAGGGGTTGTGCAAAAAATTCGGATCCCTATAATGCGCCACCACTGAGACGGCAAAGCGGTAACGCAGACGGCTCAGCAGGGAGTGAAAAAATTCATCCCGCCGGATAAAAACGCTGAAAAAAGTGTTTGACTCCGAAGGAGAGTAGCGTAGTATACGCCACCTCGCGACAGACGGTTCGGCCGCTGTTCGCAACGCTCTTTAACAATTTATCAGACAATCTGTGTGGGCACTCGCAGGATTGATATCCGCGTCTCCGGACGCAAAAAAATATCAAAGCCTCACGAGTGAACACATAATGAAATTCATTATGACGTTTTACAGATGAGCACCGCTGAACTGGTTTCAGCAAATCAAACTTAAATTGAAGAGTTTGATCATGGCTCAGATTGAACGCTGGCGGCAGGCCTAACACATGCAAGTCGAACGGTAGCACAGAGAGCTTGCTCTCGGGTGACGAGTGGCGGACGGGTGAGTAACGTCTGGGAAACTGCCCGATGGAGGGGGATAACTACTGGAAACGGTAGCTAATACCGCATAACGTCGCAAGACCAAAGTGGGGGACCTTCGGGCCTCACACCATCGGATGTGCCCAGATGGGATTAGCTAGTAGGTGGGGTAATGGCTCACCTAGGCGACGATCCCTAGCTGGTCTGAGAGGATGACCAGCCACACTGGAACTGAGACACGGTCCAGACTCCTACGGGAGGCAGCAGTGGGGAATATTGCACAATGGGCGCAAGCCTGATGCAGCCATGCCGCGTGTATGAAGAAGGCCTTCGGGTTGTAAAGTACTTTCAGCGGGGAGGAAGGCGGTGAAGTTAATAGCTTCACCGATTGACGTTACCCGCAGAAGAAGCACCGGCTAACTCCGTGCCAGCAGCCGCGGTAATACGGAGGGTGCAAGCGTTAATCGGAATTACTGGGCGTAAAGCGCACGCAGGCGGTCTGTCAAGTCGGATGTGAAATCCCCGGGCTTAACCTGGGAACTGCATTCGAAACTGGCAGGCTGGAGTCTTGTAGAGGGGGGTAGAATTCCAGGTGTAGCGGTGAAATGCGTAGAGATCTGGAGGAATACCGGTGGCGAAGGCGGCCCCCTGGACAAAGACTGACGCTCAGGTGCGAAAGCGTGGGGAGCAAACAGGATTAGATACCCTGGTAGTCCACGCCGTAAACGATGTCGACTTGGAGGTTGTTCCCTTGAGGAGTGGCTTCCGGAGCTAACGCGTTAAGTCGACCGCCTGGGGAGTACGGCCGCAAGGTTAAAACTCAAATGAATTGACGGGGGCCCGCACAAGCGGTGGAGCATGTGGTTTAATTCGATGCAACGCGAAGAACCTTACCTACTCTTGACATCCAGAGAACTTAGCAGAGATGCTTTGGTGCCTTCGGGAACTCTGAGACAGGTGCTGCATGGCTGTCGTCAGCTCGTGTTGTGAAATGTTGGGTTAAGTCCCGCAACGAGCGCAACCCTTATCCTTTGTTGCCAGCGGTTCGGCCGGGAACTCAAAGGAGACTGCCAGTGATAAACTGGAGGAAGGTGGGGATGACGTCAAGTCATCATGGCCCTTACGAGTAGGGCTACACACGTGCTACAATGGCGCATACAAAGAGAAGCGACCTCGCGAGAGCAAGCGGACCTCATAAAGTGCGTCGTAGTCCGGATCGGAGTCTGCAACTCGACTCCGTGAAGTCGGAATCGCTAGTAATCGTAGATCAGAATGCTACGGTGAATACGTTCCCGGGCCTTGTACACACCGCCCGTCACACCATGGGAGTGGGTTGCAAAAGAAGTAGGTAGCTTAACCTTCGGGAGGGCGCTTACCACTTTGTGATTCATGACTGGGGTGAAGTCGTAACAAGGTAACCGTAGGGGAACCTGCGGTTGGATCACCTCCTTACCTGAAGATACCTTCCCGCGAAGTGCTCACACAGATTGTCTGATGAAATTAAAGAAGAGCGTAAAACGCCTGCAGGCTTGTAGCTCAGGTGGTTAGAGCGCACCCCTGATAAGGGTGAGGTCGGTGGTTCAAGTCCACTCAGGCCTACCAAATTCTTCCAGTTTTCGCGTTGTGCCGATAGCCCGCATACTTCAGTATGCTTCGCGTCGTCACGCCTTGTCTGTGAAAGAATTCTCCTGGTAAGCACGCGTTTTACAAAAACTCTATGGGGCTATAGCTCAGCTGGGAGAGCGCCTGCCTTGCACGCAGGAGGTCAGCGGTTCGATCCCGCTTAGCTCCACCATCAACGACCCCACGTTGATAACTAACTTCAGAATGTATCCTCGGGTACATTGCGAAGTTATTGCTCTTTAACAATCCGGAACAAGCTGAAAATTGAAACGACGCGTTGGTTCATTTCTCCGTAATAAGAAATGAATAACAGCGCGTTCGAGTCTCTCAAATGCTTGCAGTCTGCGCGCGTTGCAAAACGCCTGTGGGTTGTGAGGTTAAGCGACTAAGCGTACACGGTGGATGCCCTGGCAGTCAGAGGCGATGAAGGACGTGCTAATCTGCGTAAAGCGTCGGTAAGGTGATATGAACCGCTACAGCCGACGATGTCCGAATGGGGAAACCCGGTGCACCCAGTGCATCATCGCAACATGAATACATAGTGTTGCGAGGCGAACCCGGGGAACTGAAACATCTAAGTACCCGGAGGAAAAGAAATCAACCGAGATTCCCCCAGTAGCGGCGAGCGAACGGGGAACAGCCCAGAACCTGAATCAGTTTGTGCGTTAGTGGAAGCGTCTGGAAAGTCGCACGATACCGGGTGATAGTCCCGTACACGAAAGTGCACAGATTGTGAGTTCGAAGAGTAGGGCGGGACACGTGGTATCCTGTCTGAATATGGGGGGACCATCCTCCAAGGCTAAATACTCCTGACTGACCGATAGTGAACCAGTACCGTGAGGGAAAGGCGAAAAGAACCCCGGCGAGGGGAGTGAAACAGAACCTGAAACCGTGTACGTACAAGCAGTGGGAGCCTCTTTAATGGGGTGACTGCGTACCTTTTGTATAATGGGTCAGCGACTTATATTCTGTAGCAAGGTTAACCGTATAGGGGAGCCGCAGGGAAACCGAGTCTTAACTGGGCGTTAAGTTGCAGGGTATAGACCCGAAACCCGGTGATCTAGCCATGGGCAGGTTGAAGGTTGGGTAACACTAACTGGAGGACCGAACCGACTAATGTTGAAAAATTAGCGGATGACTTGTGGCTGGGGGTGAAAGGCCAATCAAACCGGGAGATAGCTGGTTCTCCCCGAAAGCTATTTAGGTAGCGCCTCGTGAACTCATCTCCGGGGGTAGAGCACTGTTTCGGCTAGGGGGCCATCCCGGCTTACCAACCCGATGCAAACTGCGAATACCGGAGAATGTTATCACGGGAGACACACGGCGGGTGCTAACGTCCGTCGTGAAGAGGGAAACAACCCAGACCGCCAGCTAAGGTCCCAAAGTCATGGTTAAGTGGGAAACGATGTGGGAAGGCACAGACAGCCAGGATGTTGGCTTAGAAGCAGCCATCATTTAAAGAAAGCGTAATAGCTCACTGGTCGAGTCGGCCTGCGCGGAAGATGTAACGGGGCTAAACCATGCACCGAAGCTGCGGCAGCGACACTATGTGTTGTTGGGTAGGGGAGCGTTCTGTAAGCCGTTGAAGGTGTGCTGTGAGGCATGCTGGAGGTATCAGAAGTGCGAATGCTGACATAAGTAACGATAAAGCGGGTGAAAAGCCCGCTCGCCGGAAGACCAAGGGTTCCTGTTCAACGTTAATCGGAGCAGGGTGAGTCGACCCCTAAGGCGAGGCTGAAAAGCGTAGTCGATGGGAAGCAGGTTAATATTCCTGCACTTGGTGTTACTGCGAAGGGGGGACGGAGAAGGCTAGGTTATCCGGGCGACGGTTGTCCCGGTTTAAGCGTGTAGGCTGATACCTTTGGTAAATCCGGGGTATCTTAAGGCTGAGGCGTGACGACGAGCCACCACGGTGGTGAAGTAACTGATGCCCTGCTTCCAGGAAAAGCCTCTAAGCTCCAGGTAACACGAAATCGTACCCCAAACCGACACAGGTGGTCAGGTAGAGAATACCAAGGCGCTTGAGAGAACTCGGGTGAAGGAACTAGGCAAAATGGTGCCGTAACTTCGGGAGAAGGCACGCTGTCGGTAGGTGAAGTCCCTCGCGGATGGAGCTGAAGGCAGTCGAAGATACCAGCTGGCTGCAACTGTTTATTAAAAACACAGCACTGTGCAAACACGAAAGTGGACGTATACGGTGTGACGCCTGCCCGGTGCCGGAAGGTTAATTGATGGGGTTATCCGCAAGGAGAAGCTCTTGATCGAAGCCCCGGTAAACGGCGGCCGTAACTATAACGGTCCTAAGGTAGCGAAATTCCTTGTCGGGTAAGTTCCGACCTGCACGAATGGCGTAATGATGGCCAGGCTGTCTCCACCCGAGACTCAGTGAAATTGAAATCGCTGTGAAGATGCAGTGTACCCGCGGCAAGACGGAAAGACCCCGTGAACCTTTACTATAGCTTGACACTGAACATTGAGCCTTGATGTGTAGGATAGGTGGGAGGCTTTGAAGCGTGGACGCCAGTCTGCGTGGAGCCAACCTTGAAATACCACCCTTTAATGTTTGATGTTCTAACGTAGGCCCGTAATCCGGGCTGCGGACAGTGTCTGGTGGGTAGTTTGACTGGGGCGGTCTCCTCCCAAAGAGTAACGGAGGAGCACGAAGGTTGGCTAATCCTGGTCGGACATCAGGAGGTTAGTGCAATGGCATAAGCCAGCTTGACTGCGAGAGTGACGGCTCGAGCAGGTGCGAAAGCAGGTCATAGTGATCCGGTGGTTCTGAATGGAAGGGCCATCGCTCAACGGATAAAAGGTACTCCGGGGATAACAGGCTGATACCGCCCAAGAGTTCATATCGACGGCGGTGTTTGGCACCTCGATGTCGGCTCATCACATCCTGGGGCTGAAGTAGGTCCCAAGGGTACGGCTGTTCGCCGTTTAAAGTGGTACGCGAGCTGGGTTTAGAACGTCGTGAGACAGTTCGGTCCCTATCTGCCGTGGGCGCTGGAGAATTGAGGGGGGTTGCTCCTAGTACGAGAGGACCGGAGTGAACGCACCACTGGTGTTCGGGTTGTCATGCCAATGGCACTGCCCGGTAGCTAAGTGCGGAAAAGATAAGTGCTGAAAGCATCTAAGCACGAAACTTGCCCCGAGATGAGTTCTCCCTGACCCCTTGAGGGTCCTGAAGGGACGTTGAAGACTACGACGTTGATAGGCCGGATGTGTAAGCGCAGCGATGCGTTGAGCTAACCGGTACTAATGACCCGTGAGGCTTAACCTTACAACGCCAGAGGCGTTTTGGTCTGAGAGACCGGATATTTTCAGCTTGTTTACGGACTGGTCTGCGGCGCCTGAGAGGGGCTGCGGACAAAACAGAATTTGCCTGGCGGCTTTAGCGCGGTGGTCCCACCTGACCCCATGCCGAACTCAGAAGTGAAACGCCGTAGCGCCGATGGTAGTGTGGGGCCTCCCCATGCGAGAGTAGGGAACTGCCAGGCATCAAATTAAAGTGTGCTGATATGGCTCAGTTGGTAGAGCGCACCCTTGGTAAGGGTGAGGTCCCCAGTTCGACTCTGGGTATCAGCACCAGTTTTAAAGCGTGAGTTCGGTAAATTACAGAATTTGCCTGGCGGCTTTAGCGCGGTGGTCCCACCTGACCCCATGCCGAACTCAGAAGTGAAACGCCGTAGCGCCGATGGTAGTGTGGGGTCTCCCCATGCGAGAGTAGGGAACTGCCAGGCATCAAACACAGAAGCCCTGAACGAAAGTTCAGGGCTTTTTTGTATGCATCAGAAACCTTCAGCTGTCACTCACAAACCTAACCCAATTCAAATTGCAGTTATAAAAAAAGCCCCTGCTTTTCAGCAGAGGCGTTTCTAAATCTTACTCACTGGATATCAATGAATAACCTGTGACAGAAACGCACGTGTACGTTCTGATTTCGGATTGGCAAAGAACTCCTGAGGCGGGGCTTCTTCGACAATTTCACCCCGATCCATGAAGATCACACGATCCGCCACCGTACGCGCAAATCCCATCTCATGGGTAACGCACAACATGGTCATGCCATCTTCTGCCAGGCCAATCATCGTATCGAGTACTTCTTTAACCATCTCGGGATCGAGCGCGGAGGTTGGCTCATCAAACAGCATAATTTTCGGCTTCATACAGAGTGAACGGGCGATCGCCACACGCTGTTGCTGACCACCTGAAAGCTGGCCAGGAAATTTATGCGCATGCTCAGCAATGCGTACACGCTGAAGGTAATGCATGGCCAGCTCTTCTGCTTCTTTCTTCGGCATTTTGCGTACCCAAATCGGTGCCAGCGTACAGTTTTGCAAAACGGTAAGATGCGGGAAAAGATTAAAGTGCTGGAAAACCATGCCGACTTCGGTTCGAACTCGTTCAATATTACGCACATCGTGATTGAGATGGATGCCATCCACCACGATGCGTCCTTGCTGATGTTCTTCGAGGTGATTGATACAACGAATAGTGGTCGATTTACCCGAACCGGACGGTCCGCACAGTACGATACGTTCGCGTGGTTTTACTTTTAAATTGATGTCTTTCAATACATGGAACTGACCGTACCATTTGTTAACGTTTTCGAGTGTAATCATCATGGCATCAGCCGCATTAGTCATAGTTTGTGTCATGTTAAGCCTCAGTGCGATGCACGCCCGGTGTGAAAACGCTTCTCCAGATACTGGCTATAGCGCGACATGCTAAAACAGAAAATCCAGTAAACCATGGCAGCAAATACATAGCCTTCCGTCGACATACCTAACCAGGTTGGATCAACGGTGGCTTGCTGCACGCTACTGAAGAGATCGAATAAGCCGATGATGATCACCAGGCTGGTATCTTTAAACAGCGCAATGATGGTATTCACCAGGCCGGGAATGGTCATCTTGAGCGCCTGCGGTAAAATCACCAGCATCTGGGTTTTCCAGTAGCCCAGCGACAGAGATTCAGCGGCTTCATATTGGCCTTTTGGTAGCGCCTGCAAACCGCCGCGCACCACTTCCGCGACATACGCAGACTGGAACAAAATCACGCCAACCAACGCACGCACCAGTTTGTCGATGGTGGTACCTTCCGCCATAAACAGCGGCAGCATCACCGACGACATAAACAGCACGGTGATCAGCGGTACACCACGCCAGAACTCAATGAAGATGATCGAAAGTGTACGCACCACCGGCATTTCAGAGCGGCGTCCCAGCGCCAGTAAAATCCCCAACGGCAGCGCGCCGGCAATCCCCACTGAAGCGATAATCAGCGTTAATGTCAGGCCGCCCCACTGGCGAGTCTCTACGCGCTCTAAACCGAAATAACCACCGTACATCAGGAACCAAACCACAATCGGATAGACCACCGCCCAGCAGGCGATATAGCGACCACGACGCGGCATCGATTTGATGAACATCGGAATGATCGAGAGCAAGCCGATGACCAGCGACAGGTTGATGCGCCAGCGCAGTTCATGCGGATAGAGCCCATACATAAACTGGCCAAAGCGTGCATGAATAAATACCCAACATGCGCCTTCTTTAGTGCAATCTGCGCGCGTCTCACCAATCCAGTTAGCCTGAAATACCAGCCAGTTGAGTGCCGGAGGAATCACGTTCCAGATAAGCCAGATGCTGAACAACGTCAGCAGCGTATTCAGCCAGCTGGAGAACAGATTTTTGCGTGCCCAGAGCCAAGCCTTGCTAAGTGGATTGGTCGGAATCGGCGGTGTTTCATGTGTAGTAACAGACATAATGATCCCGTTCTCTTAACGCTCAACCAGCGCAATTTTGCGATTGTAGAGGTTCATCAGCAGTGAAATGATCAGGCTGATAATCAGGTAAACCGCCATGGTAATCGCGATAGTTTCAATCGCCTGACCGGTTTGGTTCAGCACGGTACCGGCAAACAGCGAAACCATGTCTGGATAGCCGATAGCGGCCGCCAGCGATGAGTTTTTCACAATATTGAGGTACTGGCTGGTGAGTGGCGGGATAATCACACGCATTGCCTGCGGGATGATCACCTGACGCATGGTCACTGGATTAGGTAAACCGAGCGAACGTGCAGCTTCGCTTTGACCATGTGGCACTGACTGAATACCGGAGCGAATCACTTCGGCGATGAACGACGAGGTATAAACCGACAGCGCGAGAGTCAACGCGGCGAGCTCAGGGATCATCACGAAACCGCCGCGGAAGTTAAATCCACGCAGTTCCGGCACATCCCAATGCATGGCAACGCCAAACAAGGTATGAGCAATCAGCGGCAGCAAAACCAGCAGCCCAACCGCAGCCGGCCAGGTGCGACGCAGTTGGCCGGTTTTTAACTGATGCTTGCGGTTGTAACGGAACAGCGCCACGCAACCGAGCACCGCTAACGCCAGAGCGATCAGGAATGGCCAGGTGCCAGGCGCGTACTCGGGCCACGGGATATACAAACCGCGATTGCTGACGAATGCCAAATCAAAAGCGTTGAGTGCCTGACGCGGGCCGGGCAGGTTACGCAGTACCGCGAAGTACCAGAAAAAGATCTGCAGCAGCGGCGGGATATTACGGAAGGTCTCGATATAAATGGTTGAAAGCTTGCGCAGCAGCCAGTTCTCAGACAAGCGAGCCAGGCCCACGGCAAAGCCAAGGATCGAAGCGAAAACAATACAGAGCGCGGAAACCAGCAGGGTGTTGGTCAACCCCACCATAAACACGCGCGCGTAAGTGTCGCCTTCGGTGTAATCGATCAGGTGCTGGACAATGCCGAAGCCGGCACTGCGATCCAGAAACCCGAATCCGGAAGTGATGCCACGATTGGCCAGGTTGATTACGGTGTTGTGGATTAAATATCCCACCACAGCAAGCACGGCAACAATCGCGACGATCTGGTAAAGCCAGGCGCGAACCGTAGGATTACCGAACGAAAAATCCCTTTTTACGGTTGGGCGTTGCGACATGTTAAAACCTCAGTGAAGATTACGCGTGGGCACCGCAGGATGCGGTGCCCGACTGGCAGGACGGAATTAACGAACTGGCGGAGCGTACTGGATGCCGCCCGCATTCCACAGCGCATTCTGGCCGCGCTTAATTTTCAGTGCGCTGTCTTTACCGACGTTACGGTCGAACACTTCCTGATAGTTACCCACTTGTTTGATGATGTTGTAAGCCCACTTGTTATCGAGCTTCAGGTCTTTACCGAAGTCACCTTCCGCGCCCAGCAGATGTGCCATATCCGGCGTAGTCGGTTTCGCTACCATGTCATCGACATTTTTAGAGCTGATACCCATCTCTTCCGCGTTCAGCATGGCATACAGCGACCATTTGACGATGGTGAACCAATCGTCATCACCGCGACGTACCACGGGCCCCAGCGGCTCTTTCGAGATCACTTCTGGCAGTACAATGAACTCGTCTGGCTTGCCAAGTTTGATACGCAGCGCATACAGCTGAGATTGGTCAGACGCGAGGGTGTCGCAACGGCCGCTGTCGAGCGCTTTAGCGGATTCGTCAGAGCGGTCGAAGGTCACGGGGGTGTACTGCATTTTATGGGTTTTGAAGTAATCAGCCACGTTCAGCTCGGTATCAGTACCGGCCTGAATACACACGGTGGCGCCATCCAACTCTTTAGCACTTTTCAGACCGGCTTTCTGGTGCGTCAGGAAGCCGATACCGTCGTAATAGTTCACGCCTGCAAACAGGAAGCCCATGCCGCCATCGCGTGATGAGGTCCATGTGGTGTTACGAGATAAGATGTCTACTTCGCCAGACTGCAGCGCGGTGAAGCGTTCTTTCGCGGTCAGCGGGGTGTATTTCACTTTAGTTGCGTCGCCAAATACTGCGGCAGCGGCTGCACGGCATACATCCACGTCAATACCGGTGAATTTGCCGTTAGAGTCAGCATAAGAGAAGCCTGGCAGGCCGTCACTGATGCCGCACTGTACAAAACCTTTCTTCTTAATGGCATCCAGCGTGGTGCCAGCGTGCGCTTGTTGAGCAACAGCTAACAGCGAGGCTGCAGCGACCAGAGTGGAAAGCATCATCTTTTTCATAAAGCATCCTGTGTGGCGATATCGTGTGTTGTTATGTTTGCGCGCACTTTAATGTGCGCTGTTTTCTGTCTGTGGTGGTTAGCCATCCACAACTCTGCAAACCTGATGCCAGGTTTGCAGAATCCTGAATTCTCTGGAAAGATCTTTTAATAAACTGAAGCACTCAGAAGATTCTGGCTAATATGGCGCACCAAAAGGCAGCATGACGAGACGACACGATCACAAATAGTGCAAAAAGTTTCACTATATGGAAGCAGTGTGAGCTAACGCTCAGGAGTGGATGTATGAGTCTGCACGCTTACGGCCGAAGCGGTTGAGGATCACAGAGAAAGCGGGCTGAAGGGTGATGAAAGGATAAGTGAGCGCGTAATAAAGTGAGGGGAAATGCGTTGCTAAGAAGGATGGGATATCACTGCTGCAATTGCAACTATCGTTACCATTATCGCGCCAATTGTTTCATGCGTTTTTAACCTCAGGAAATTACCGGCAGCAGAAACAACAACGCCAGCCGCAAGGCTGGCGTTATCGCAGCAACGAACAGATTAGTTCATGCCGTATTTTTTCAGCTTCTTACGCAGGGTACCGCGGTTGATACCCATCATCAGAGCTGCACGGGTCTGGTTGCCACGGGTGTACTGCATCACCATGTCCAACAGAGGCTGCTCGACTTCTGCCAATACCAGCTCATACAGATCACTCACATCCTGACCGTTCAGTTGAGCAAAATAGTTCTTCAGTGACTGTTTAACCGAATCACGCAGTGGCTTTTGGGTCACCTGATCCTGAGAGTTAACGGTAGAAACGGTGAGTACGTCAGAATTTACGCGTTGTTCGAACATAGTTCTTTCAGCTCTTTATTTCGTTTACGCAAGATTTTCGAAGTATGCCTCCAACGCCTCCAGCTGTTCGCTGGCATCCTCTATGGCGTTGAATGTGCGCCGAAACTGGTCATCAGGAGCACTTTCCTGCAAATACCAGGAAACGTGTTTTCGGGCAATACGGTATCCTTTGCGCTGACCGTAAAAGTCGTGCAGCTCCCGTATATGTCCAATCAGCATTTGCTTCACTTCAGCCAGCGGCTTCGGTGCCAGCAGCTCCCCTGTGTCCAGATAATGCTGGATTTCCCGGAAGATCCACGGTCTTCCCTGAGCGGCACGGCCAACCATAAGAGCATCGGCTCCGGTATAGTCGAGCACCGCTCTGGCTTTATGCGGGTCAGTAATGTCGCCATTCGCAATAATCGGAATGGAAACGTTCTGCTTAACTGTCCGAATGCTGTCGTATTCAGCAAATCCCTCAAACAAACAGGCGCGCGTGCGGCCATGAATGGTGAGAGCCTGAATGCCACAGCGTTCAGCCAATTGGGCAATCTCTACACAATTACGATTTTCTTTGTCCCAGCCAGTACGAATTTTCAGCGTAACCGGTACATCTACTGCATTAACCACCGCGGTGAGAATCGACTCCACCAGTTGCGGATGTTGCAGCAGCGCTGAACCTGCCATCTTACGATTCACTTTTTTGGCCGGGCAGCCCATGTTGATATCGATAATCTGCGCGCCAGACGCCACATTAATGCGCGCGGCAGCAGCCATCTCATCAGGATCGCAACCGGCAATTTGCACGGCGCGGATACCAGGCTCGTCACTATGCACCATACGCAAACGGGATTTGTCACTGGCCCAAACTTCCGGGTTCGACGACAGCATCTCGGAGACAGTCATACCGGCGCCGTTCTCGTAACACAGGGTGCGAAATGGCTTATCGGATACTCCGGCCATAGGCGCAGCAATGAGTCGATTACGTAGCTGATGTTGTCCAATGCGCATGAAAAAAGAAGTGACCCTAACTGTTCGCAAGGCGGCGTATATTACGCATTTTTTAAAGAAGATGAAAGGCCAAACTTTGAACAATTCGCTCTCACAGAGCACGGAAATAGCGTTATCCAGTAAGGGATGAGTTATTAATCTTTATAATTCATGAGATTAAAAAAATATGCTGAAATTGTGTACAAAAATTTTTCTCAAAACATGACCGAAATCACAACATAAAAACCGCTTCTTCCGGTAATTAGCGAAAGAAATGACGCCATTATGATTATTAATTGAACTACTTAGTCACGTAGGGTTAGCGTCACTCCCCAAAAACCTACGTCGTGGAGGAGTGACAGATATAACCTCAGACATCAGGCAACTATTCAATAACCACGCGACCATTCAGCGGCTGAACTGGGCGACTGTTGCCGTGCTCACCTAACAGTTTGGCGAACGTTTTAAGCTGTTCAGTTGATGCCGAAACAGTTTGCTTCATCACTAACCAGCGCACACCTTCGGTACAAGGTGGCGTCGTCAACGAACCGCTAAAGCGATAGTAGTTCTTTTGACCCGGAATCAAAGCGCTGAGATTAAGTGGCTGTTGCAGCGCCGCCTCTTTGTTAACTTCAGGTGGCAGTTCACGCAGGATCTCCGCCAGCGCAGGGTTTTCCGCCCCGGCTTCAAACATCACGCCAACCACCGCCAGATGTCCCTCTTCGCTGGCATGGACGAAATGCGCGGCCAGCGGAAAGCGTTTGCCATCAATCAGATTTTCGCTCGGCGTATGGAAGTGGAACTGACGCAGCGTATAAGCTTCGCCATCCAGCGCGAGCGCATCGCCATCTTTGACGTTGGTCTGGATGGTGTGACCGTTATTGATGATGGATTTTTGTTTGGCTTGATAGCTCAACGTTAGCGGCGGCAATTGTCCATTCACCACCTTGCGGATATCGACAGGCGACTGGTTCACACCGCTTTTACAGGTGTGATAATCGGCGTGCAGATTGCCCCATTCATCTGGCGCTTCATAAGACCAGTTTGAGCTGTGTGCGTGCGCATACGATGCCATGCTTGTCAGCAGAGCGAATAAACAAAGTTTCTTTTTCATCATCCATTACTTTCAGCGATTTATCGAAGTGAAATGCCATCAAAGGCATTGCCAGCAGGGATAGCGCTATCGCCTGGAGCAGGATTGTAATGACTGAAATGTAAAGAAACGGCAAGGGATGAGAAGGTCTGGCGCTTTGAGACGGGTCTCAGAAAAATAGTACGGCTTGCCAGTCAGTTAGCCCGACTGGCAAGCGGGCAGGTTAGCGGCGTACGCCGGTGATGCGGCACCACTCTTCTTTCTCTGCAACCGCGTCGAGCTCAAAACGCTCAGCGTAGGCTTCACACACGCTTTCAGCCTGGCTCGCTAACACGCCGGACAATCCAAGATGACCGCTGGCTTTCGGCAGCACGCTAATCAGCGGTGCCAGCTCACGCAGCGGACCCGCGAGGATGTTGGCGACCACCACGTCAGCCTGCAAGTTTTCCGGCTGCTGGTGGGGCAGATAGAGCGCCAGACGCTCAGAGACGCCATTACGCTCGGCGTTATCACGGCTGGCCTGAATCGCCTGCGGATCGATATCAATGCCGATCGCCTGCGCCGCGCCCAATTTCAGTGCAGCGATAGCGAGAATGCCGGAGCCACAGCCAAAGTCGATCACCGTTTTGCCCTGCAGATCCAGGCCATCAAGCCAGGTCAAACACATCGATGTGGTAGGATGCGTGCCGGTACCAAAGGCGAGGCCCGGATCCAGCATCACATTGACGGCATTTGGATCCGGCACATCGCGCCAGCTTGGGCAGATCCACAGACGCTCACCGAAACGCATCGGGTGGAAGTTATCCATCCATTCGCGCTCCCAGTCTTTATCTTCGATCTGCTCGATCTTATGGCGAAACGCGGATCCCAGCAGCGGATGCTGGCTTAACTCGGCCACCACATCGCTCATCTCGGTTTCAGCGTCGAACAGGCCGATGACATCGGTATCGCCCCACAGCAGCGTTTCGCCCGGCAGCGGCTCGTACACTGGATTGTCGTGCGTGTCCTGGAAAGTGACCGACACCGCGCCAACCTCCATCAGCGCATCGCTCAGGGTTTCGGCGTTTTCGCCGGTGCTGTTAATTTTGATTTGAATCCAAGGCATAGCGTTTCTCTTTATTCCAGTGCCGCGGCATGCGTTGCAGGCGTGCGGCCAAACAGATTGCCCACCAGGAAGGCCAGCAGGCTTAAGGTCAATGACGGAACGATGGGGTGGAAGCCCCACCACTCAATATTCAGGCTGGCAAGCAGCGTATAGCATCCCGCGCCGACCAGCATGCCGCTGATCGCACCGGTGGAGTTGGCGCGCTCCCAGTACAAACCCAGCACCAGCGGCCACAGAAATACCGCTTCAAGGCCACCAAATGCCAGCAGATTCAGCCAGATAATCATATCGGGCGGATTCCACGCTGCCAGCAATAGCAGCACACCGAGCACAAAAGTGATGGTGCCTGACAGCATGCGCAGGCGCGCTTCATTTTCACTGTGCTGCGGGGCAATGCGCAAATAGAGATCTTTGATCAGCGTAGCGGAGGATTGCAGCAGCTGCGCGTTGATGGTCGACATAATGGCCGCCATCGGCGCCGCAAGAAATACGCCCGCCGCCATGGGCGGTAATACGGTAATCATCAGCGTGGGAATCACGCGATCGGGGATGGTGAGATCGGGCAAAATCACGCGTCCCAGCGCACCGGCCAGATGCATACCAAGCATCAGGATCACCACTACAATGGTGCCGAGCACAATACCACGATGCATGGCTTTGCTGTCTTTATAGGAAATACAGCGCACCGCGGTGTGGGGCAGGCCAATCACCCCGAAACACACCAGCACGGCAAACGAGCTGAGGAAGGTTGGGTTGATGACGTTGCCCACGCCTTCCGGTGAGGTCAGCTGCGGATCGATATCATGCAGTTTGGTCACTGCGGAGGCTAATCCGCCAGCGTGGTGAATCACTGCAAAAAGCAGCAGGAAGGTGCCGATCAGCATTACCAAACCTTGCATCGCATCGTTCAGCACGCTGGCGCGGAAGCCACCGAAAGCGGTGTAGAGCGCGATGGTGCCGCCGAAGATCAGCAGGCCGGTGTCATAAGGAATGCCGGCCGCTGTTTCCAGCAGGCGCGCACCGCCGATGAACTGCACGGTCATTGCGCCGATAAAGGCCACCAACAAACTGATGCTGGAGAGCCAAATCAGCAGCGTGCTGCCGTAGCGGCCATACAACATGTCGTTGAGCGTCACGGCGTTGTAGCGACGCGCCAGAATGGCGAATTTCTTGCCTAACACGCCAAGCGAAAGCCAGACGGCAGGCACCTGAATCATCGCCAGCAGCACCCAGCCAAGGCCATATTTATAGGCTGCGCCGGGGCCGCCAATGAACGAGCTGGCGCTGATATATGTGGTGGTGATGGTCATGGCCAGCACAAAACCGCCCATCGAACGGCTGCCGAGGAAGTATTCGCTCAGGAAGTTGCCCTGACGCTGCTTGCGCATGGCAAACACCGACAGCGCGGCGATCAGCACCAGATAGGCCAGCAGCGGAAGAATGATTTCAGAGTCCATCGTTATCCTCCAGCGACATGTCGCGGAACAGCACGCGCACCATCAGCCAGCACAACACAATAAACAGCAGCGGAGCGAACAGACACGAAAGCTCGAACCACCTTGGTAAGCCAAACAAGCCGATCTCATTGCCGCCCAGCCAGGCAGAAAGTCCCCAAACGGCAAGGTAGGCCAGCGTCAGATAAAGTGACCAGCGCGCCTCTTTGTTTGCTTGTAAAAAACGCCAATCCATTATGTAACCTCAAAGGCGACAAAAATGAAAAAGGCCGGAGTTAACCGGCCTCTGCTTTGCTCTGCGCTGCAATTACTTCTCTTGCAGGCCGAGTTTTTTCTCCAGATAGTGGATGTTGGTGCCACCCTGCTGGAAGTTTTCGTCGGACATGATTTTCATCTGCAGCTCAATGTTGGTCTTGATGCCGTCGATGATTAGTTCCGCCAGCGCATTCTTCATGCGCGAGATTGCCACGTCACGGTTTTCACCGTAGGTAATCAGCTTACCAATCATGGAATCGTAGTACGGTGGCACGCTGTAACCGGCATAGATATGCGATTCCCAACGTACACCAAAGCCGCCCGGCGCGTGGAAACGGGTGATCTTGCCTGGGCTTGGCAGGAAGGTGTTGGGATCTTCGGCGTTGATACGGCATTCAACCGCATGACCGCGAATCACCACGTCTTCCTGTTTGATCGATAGCGGCTGACCAGCAGCAATACGCAGCTGCTCTTTGATCAGATCGACGCCGGTGATCATCTCAGTCACCGGATGCTCCACCTGAATACGGGTGTTCATCTCGATGAAGTAGAACTCACCGTTTTCGTACAGGAACTCGAAGGTACCTGCACCGCGATAGCCGATATCGATACAGGCTTTAGAGCAGCGCTCACCGATGTAGCGACGCAGTTCCGGCGTGATGCCTGGAGCTGGCGCTTCTTCGACGACTTTCTGGTGACGACGCTGCATTGAGCAGTCACGTTCCGCCAGATAGATCGCGTTACCCTGGCCGTCAGCCAGTACCTGAATCTCAATGTGGCGTGGATTCTCGAGGTACTTCTCCATGTACACCATGTCGTTGTTGAAAGCCGCTTTGGCTTCCGCTTTCGTCATGTTGATGGATTGCTCAAGATCCTTGTCGCTGCGCACGACGCGCATACCGCGACCGCCGCCGCCGCCGGAGGCTTTGATGATCACCGGATAACCGATGCGCTTAGCGAAGGCACGGTTTTTTTCCATGTCGTCGGTCAGCGAGCCATCAGAACCTGGCACGGTGGGTACGCCCGCTTTCTTCATGGCGGTAATGGCAGACACTTTGTCGCCCATCAGGCGAATGGTGTCGGCTTTCGGGCCAATAAAGATAAAGCCTGAACGCTCAACCTGCTCGGCGAAATCGGCGTTCTCAGAGAGGAAGCCGTAACCCGGGTGGATCGCGACCGCGCCGGTAATTTCAGCGGCGGAGATCAGTGCCGGGATGTTCAGGTAGCTTTTGACTGAAGGTGGCGGGCCGATGCAGACGGTTTCGTCTGCCAGCAGCACGTGCTTCAGGTCACGATCCGCGGTGGAGTGCACGGCAACAGTCTTAATGCCCAGCTCTTTGCAGGCACGCAGAATGCGCAGCGCGATCTCACCACGGTTAGCAATGACAATTTTATCCAGCATGCTTCGCCTCGTTATTCGATGATGACCAGCGGCTCGTCAAATTCAACCGGTTGGCCGCTTTCGACCAGAATCGCCTTCACAACGCCGGATTTGTCGGCTTCGATCTGGTTCATCATTTTCATCGCTTCAACGATGCACAGGGTGTCGCCGGCATTCACTTTCTGGCCAACTTCAACGAAAGCTTTCGCGTCTGGGCTTGGCGTGCGATAGAAAGTGCCGACCATTGGTGAACGCACGATGTGGCCACTGATTTCTGGTTTAGCGGCTTCTGCTGCAACCGGTGCGGCAGGCGCCACCGCGGTGGACAGCGCAGGCTGCTGCTGCATCATTGGCGCAGCATAAGCCTGCTGCATCATTGGGTAGCCGGCATTTGCAGGTGAACGGCTGATACGAACGGACTCTTCGCCCTCGGAGATTTCCAGCTCGGAGATGCCAGACTCTTCAACCAGTTCGATCAGTTTCTTAATTTTACGAATATCCATGAGTGTGGTTCCGTACTCTGTTTAATTGGAATGTGACAGGCGTTTTACTGCCGTTTGTAAAGCCCACGCGTATCCATCAGCGCCAAGTCCACAGATGACGCCGGCAGATACATCGGAAAGATAGGAGTGATGTCGGAACGGTTCGCGTGCATGCACGTTCGAGAGATGCACCTCAATAAAAGGAATGCTAACCGCCAACAGGGCATCACGCAGTGCAACGCTGGTATGCGTGAACGCAGCAGGATTGATGATGATGTAGTCCACGTTGCCGCGGGCTTCGTGAATACGGTCAATCAACTTAAACTCTGCGTTCGATTGCAAATGACTCAATTTCACATGGTGCTGATCGGCCTGTTGCGTCAGATCGCCGACGATTTGCGCCAGCGTGGTGTGACCATACTTATCAGGCTCGCGCGTTCCCAGTAGATTCAGGTTGGGACCGTTCAAAAGCAGTATGTGAAATTTGTGCGCCATCTTGCTGCTATCTCCTGCAATCAGTAAGGCATCGCGTAAAATACCGCGACATCTCGCGTTTGTCACCCTTGCGGATGAAAAACCAGACTTCGCTTGCAATAAAGCCGGGCATTATATCCGTTTCGTCGACATTCGCAGCAAAATACTGGTCTTATCTGCGAAGTTGATCGAATGTGGCCCGAAGGCCACACTTTTTAACAGATCTCGCGGGAGGAACACAACCGTGCGGGGATTATCTGGGGAGAAGTTTACGCAACTTATTGTAACGCCACGCTAACAGCGCAATGGCCAGCACGGCGTAGATCACCGGCTGCGGGGAGAGCACTTTTACTGACCAGATATAGTGAATCGGCACGAGGATCGCGACCAGATAGACGCCGTTATGCAGCGTTTGCCAGCGAGGGCCCAGTTTGCGCTGCATGCGCTGGAATGAGGTGATGGCGAGGGCGCAGAGAATAATCCAGCTGATCATCCCCAGTAACAAATAAGGACGCGAAACCAGCTCGCTGCCGAGTAAACGCAGATGATCGTAGCCAAGTTCCAGCAGGTAGTAGCTGGTAAGGTGCAAACTGGCCCAGGCGAAACACCACACGCCGAGCAGGCGGCGAGTGCGAATCAGCAGCGGCTGTTTCAGGTAGCGTGTCAGCGGGCTGACCAGCAGCGTGGCGAGCAGCAACTTAAGCGCCATTCTGCCGGTAAAATGCTGGATATCTTTCGCCGGATCAGCGCTCAGCCAGCCCTGACTCGCTGCCATAAATAGATACACAAACGGCAGAAAAGCCGCCAGATGCAGCACGACTTTCAACGCAGTGATGTGACGTAAAGAGAGGCGCACTCAATAGTTCTCCCGTAAATCCAGGCCGCGATACAGCGACGCCACCTCTTTCGCGTAGCCGTTGAACAGCAGCGTAGGTTGGCGATCAACCTTCAGAATGCCGCCCGCGCCGATAAAGCGCTCAGTTGCCTGCGACCAGCGCGGATGATTCACATGCGGGTTCACATTGGCGTAGAAACCATACTCATTGGCGGCGATCTGGCTCCAGGTCGTTGGCGGGCGATCGTGCGTCAGCGTAATCTTCACAATCGATTTAATCCCTTTGAAGCCATATTTCCACGGCACCGTCAGGCGAATCGGTGCGCCATTCTGCGGCGGCAGCGCTTTGCCATACACGCCGGTACTCAGCAGCGTCAGCGGATGCATCGCTTCATCAAGCCGCAAGCCTTCCACATAGGGATAATCCAGCCCGCCGCCGATAAAGCGATCTTTCTGACCCGGCATTTGGTCGGGTGCGTATAGCGTTTCAAACGCCACAAAGCGCGCATTGCTGGTGGGTTCAGCCAGTTTGAGCAGCTTGTTGAGTTCAAAACCGACCCACGGAATCACCATCGACCAGGCTTCGACACAGCGCATGCGGTAGATGCGCTGCTCCATGGCAAAACGCTTGAAGATGTCATCCATATCCAGCGTGATCGGTTTGGCAACTTCGCCTTCGATACGCAGCTTCCACGGATCAGTTTTCAGCGTGCCAGCGTTAGCAGCAGGATCGGCTTTATCAAGGCCAAATTCATAGAAGTTGTTATAACCTGACACCTTATCAAACGGCGTGAGCGGCAAATCGGCTTGCCATTCAGCCGGTTTAGTAAAATCTAAATCACGGCCAGCGGGCGCGGGCGGACGATCATTGCCTTTAAACCAGCTCAGCACATCGGCTTGCGCGGTGCCGGGTAAACTGGCTGCTGCTGCGCCTAATCCTAACGCTTTCAGCACCTGACGGCGGCGCATATTAAAGACGCTTTCTGGCGTGACGTCGGCTTCTGTGAGCAAGTGCTTCAGGTTCATGACGCTCTCCTGTGAATAGTAAATTATGACCAGCATGCTCAACTTCAGTATCAGGCGCGAACTTGCGGGGAAAAATGTGAAATTTCCTGGCGCATCGCCTTCTTTGAGAATAGGACGAAAAAGCCCATAGCAAAGTCAGGCCATCACGGTTTAACGCTATACTCGCGCCGTAGCGCTTATCATGCTGTGTTATGTGCGATTTTGATGCCAGTCTGGCGCTGAATCACACCTTGATTTGTGCTATTTTGCTCAGGTTTGCGCCAGGGGTAAGCGTGGCGCCGACGGATTAACACCGTTCATAACCGCAGTGATGCAGGCACAGGGATGCGATTAACAACTAAATTTTCTGCGTTTATTACCTTATTAAGTTTACTGGCGATGATATTGATGCTGGTGGGCTGCGCTTTTAGTTTTATCTGGCTATCGCAGCAGCGCGTGGAAACGCGGATGCAAACGCTGGCGACTGAAGTAGATAAAGCATTGGCTTCACAATCGCCGCAGGAAATCACGCAGTGGCTAACGCGCATGATGCCGGTGGTCAATGCCGAACAGGTGCAACTGCTGAACGGCGATACGTTAGTGTTCAGTTTAGCCCGCCATGAAAATCCGATGTTAGAAGATGAGCCTAATCGCTTTGTGCAGTTCGATTTGCCCCTGACGCATTCGCCGGGCCTCGAACTGCGCGTGGTGGTGCTGGATCCGGCCAAAACCCTGTTTCGCTCCTTTACCGGCACTTATACGCTGGTGGTCCTGTTTACGGTCGTCGCGATCATGTGCGTGCTGCTGGTCATGACCAACCGCTGGCTCAAGCGGCGCTGGCGGGATATGGAACAGTTAGAAGCGCGCGCCGATCGCATTCTGACCGGTGAACGTCATTCGCAGGGTGACCATGCGGCGGAATGGCCGCCGAAAGCCAGTCGCGCCATCGATGCGCTGCTGGGCGATTTGCAGGAAGCGGGCGAGCAGCGTTTACGCATCGATACCTTAATTCGCACCTTTGCGGCGCAAGATCCGCGTACCGGCCTGAACAATCGTTTGTTCTTTGATAACCAATTGGCGACGTTGTTGGAAGATCAGGAAGATGTCGGCACGCACGGCGTGGTGATGATGGTGCGTCTGCCGGACCTCGATATGCTGCACGAAACCCTCGGCCCAACGCTGGTGGAAGAGTATCTGTTTGATTTGATTAATATGCTGTCGACCTTTGTGCTGCGCTATCCGGGCGCGCTGCTGGCACGATATTTCCGCAGTGACTTCGCCGTCTTGCTGCCGCATCGCACTTTAAAAGAAGCCAATAGCATTGCCGATCAACTGATTAATGCCGTCGATTCACTGCCGCCGATGCGCATGGTCGATCGTGATGATTTGATCCACATCGGCATCAGCGCGTGGCGCAGCGGTCAGAGCGTGTCGCAGGTGATGGAAAATGTGGAGATGGCTACGCGGCGTGCGGCATTGCAGGGCGGTAATAGCTGGTCGGTTGGCGAAGGCAATACCCTGGATATGGGGCGCGGCAGTGTGCGCTGGCGGACCTTGCTGGAGAACACGCTCAATCGTGGTGGTCCGCGACTTTACCAAAAGCCGGCGGTGTTGCTGGATGGAAAAGTCCATCATCGTGAATTACTGACGCGTGTGTTTGATGGCGACAAAGAAGTGGTGTCGGCTGAGTTTATGCCGCTGGTATTGCAGCTGGGTATGACTGACAGCTGGGATCGTCAACTGGTGACGCGCATCGCGTCGCTTTCGGAAGTGTGGCCGGATGAAACTCTGGCACTTCCCGTGAATATTGATTCGCTGTTGCAACGGCCTTTTCAGCGCTGGCTGCAAAAACTGCTGCTACAGTGCAGCAAATCGCAAAGAAAACGTTTTTTATTTGAACTTGCTGAGGCCGACGTTTGTCAACACATCAGCCGTTTAGTGCCGGTTTTTCACATGTTAACCGCATTTGGCTGTCGCATTGCGGTGGATCAGGCCGGTTTGACGGTGGTGAGCAGCGCTTATATCAAACAATTCCCGATAGAAGTGATTAAACTTGCGCCGGGTTTGGTACGCAATATTGAACGACGCACCGAGAACCAGCTGTTTGTGCAGAGCTTGCTGGAAGTGTGTAAGTCATCGCCAACTCAAGTTTTCGCCGCGGGTGTGCGAACACGCGCGGAGTGGCAAACGCTGTCGGGATTAGGTGTTTCGGGCGGGCAGGGCGATTTCTTTGCGCCTTCGTTGCCGGTCAACAGTAATGTAAAGAAACATTCGCAACGTTATCGAATTTAGACCTTCAGCGCGCGAAGTGCAGGCTGATGGCTGTTTTTATCGCTTATTAGTGCCGGAGCGCGCGATGCTGACGGCTGGAAATGTTAGATTTTATGTCGAAATTCGCCGGCTAGCGCCGGGGCAATTTAGGTTAAAACGGCGTGTTAACGCCATTTAACTGCGGCAAAAGACCCTACGATCAGGCCAAAAAAGTATTCAGCGTATTTTTTCACCGAAGCCGAACGTTTTTGCGCCTTGTAGCGGCTTCGCGTGGTTGGTAAAGTAGGCGGATTTTATTTTCCGCCCCCAGCTTGCAGGATTATCCCTTAGTATGTTTAAAAAATTTCGTGGCATGTTTTCCAATGACTTGTCCATTGACCTGGGTACCGCGAATACCCTGATTTACGTGAAAGGACAAGGCATCGTGTTAAACGAGCCTTCTGTGGTTGCCATTCGTCAGGATCGTGCCGGCTCCCCAAAGAGCGTAGCGGCTGTCGGTCATGACGCTAAGCAGATGCTGGGCCGTACGCCGGGCAACATCGCTGCTATCCGTCCTATGAAAGATGGCGTTATCGCCGACTTCTTCGTTACCGAAAAAATGCTGCAGCACTTCATTAAGCAAGTGCATAGCAATAGCTTTATGCGTCCAAGCCCGCGTGTGCTGGTCTGCGTACCGGTGGGTGCGACCCAGGTTGAGCGTCGCGCCATCCGTGAATCTGCACAGGGTGCAGGCGCACGCGAAGTGTTCCTGATTGAAGAGCCAATGGCGGCGGCGATTGGTGCAGGTCTGCCGGTTTCTGAAGCAACCGGTTCTATGGTGGTGGATATCGGTGGTGGTACCACTGAAGTAGCAGTGATCTCGCTGAACGGCGTGGTTTACTCCTCTTCAGTGCGTATTGGTGGTGACCGCTTCGATGAAGCTATCATTAATTATGTTCGCCGCAACTACGGTTCACTGATTGGTGAAGCGACTGCAGAGCGTATCAAGCATGGTATCGGTTCTGCTTATCCGGGCGATGAAGTACACGAGATTGAAGTTCGCGGCCGTAACCTGGCAGAAGGTGTGCCACGTGGCTTTACCCTGAACTCGAACGAGATTCTTGAAGCGCTGCAGGAACCGCTGACCGGCATCGTGAGCGCGGTGATGGTTGCGCTGGAACAGTGCCCGCCAGAGCTGGCTTCTGACATCTCCGAGCGCGGTATGGTGCTGACCGGTGGTGGCGCATTGCTGCGTAACCTCGATCGCCTGCTGATGGAAGAGACCGGTATTCCGGTGGTCGTGGCAGAAGATCCGCTGACCTGCGTAGCACGCGGCGGTGGTAAAGCGTTGGAAATGATCGACATGCATGGCGGCGATTTGTTCAGCGAGGAGTAATTCCTCAACGGCTGAGGCCCTGGTCAAATTGCGCAGGGAATAGCGCCTATGCTGACGCTGCTGCTGCAACGCACGACGGCGAAATGCGTCCAGCCCTGAGGCGTTGGTGATTTAGGCTAACGCTTCTTCCCTGATGTCGAGGAACACGCAGAATTTATGAAGCCGATTTTTAGCAGGGGACCTTCCCTGCAGTTGCGCCTCTTTCTGGCAGTCATTGTGGCTATCGCGATTATTATCGCCGATAGCCGCGTGAGCTCCTTTTCCCAGATCCGCAACTACCTGGACACATCGGTCAGTCCATTTTATTTTTTGGCCAACGGGCCAAGACAACTTCTTGATGGCGTTTCCGAAACCCTGGCGTCACGTCAGCAATTGGAACTGGAAAATAAAGCACTGCGCCGTGAGCTCTTCCTAAAAAACAGTGACTTGCTGATGCTGGGGCAATATAAGCAGGAAAACGCGCGTCTGCGCGAACTGCTTGGCTCGCCGCTGCGCCAGGATGAGCACAAGATGGTAACGCAGGTGATCTCCACCGGCACCGATCCTTATACCGATCAGGTGGTTATCGACAAAGGCAGCGTAAACGGCGTTTACGAAGGCCAGCCGGTGATCAGCGATAAAGGTGTAGTCGGTCAGGTGGTCGCGGTCGGTCAGGTGACCAGTCGCGTACTGCTGATTTGCGACGCGTCGCATGCGTTGCCGATTCAGGTGCTGCGTAATGATATTCGTGTTATAGCCGCCGGTAATGGCTGCAGCGAAGATCTGCAGCTGGAGCATCTACCGGGCAACACCGATATTCGCGTGGGCGATGTGTTAGTCACGTCTGGCCTGGGCGGCCGCTTCCCGGAAGGTTATCCGGTTGGCGTGGTCTCTTCGGTGAAAGTCGATACGCAGCGCGCTTACACGGTGATTCAAGCGCGTCCAGCCGCTGGCTTGCAGCGTTTGCGCTATCTGCTGCTGCTGTGGGGCGCGGATCGCAACGGCGTCGCACCGATGGCACCGGACGAAGTGCACCGCGTGGCCAACGAACGTTTAATGCAGATGATGCCGCAGGTGCTGCCGCCAGCAGGCGAAATGGGCCCACCGGCACCGGATACTTTGCAGTCTTCGCAGCAAATGGGGCCACCGCAACCCGCTAACAGCAGTCGTTCGCAAGGGAATTCTGCGAACACACGCGGAGGCCAGCCTTGAGTCGATATCGCAGCCAGGGCCGATGGGTTATCTGGCTGTCCTTTCTGATTGCCCTCATCCTGCAAATCATGCCGTGGCCGGAACAGATCTATATGTTCCGGCCATCATGGCTATTGCTGATCCTCATTTATTGGGTGCTGGCGCTGCCGCATCGGGTGAATGTTGGTACCGGTTTTTGTCTTGGTGCCATTATGGATCTGGTGGCGGGTTCAACGCTGGGCGTGCGCGCATTAGCCTTTAGCATCATCGCGTATCTGGTGGCCTTTAAATTTCAGTTATTCCGAAACTTAGCGTTGTGGCAGCAGGCATTAATGGTTATGGTGCTGTCCCTTGCGGTGGATGTGATTGTTTTCTGGGCAGAATTCCTGGTGATCAACGTCTCTTTCCGCCCGGAAATCTTCTGGAGTAGCGTGGTCGACGGCGTCCTGTGGCCCTGGCTATTCTTATTGATGAGAAAGATTCGCCGTCAATTCGCTGTTCAGTAAGGAATACTATGATAAGCCTGTACCTCGCATCCGGTTCACCGCGTCGACGTGAGCTGTTAACGCAGCTTGGTCTGCAATTTGAACGCCTGATTACCCACGTAGAAGAGCAGCGTCAGCCTGAAGAAGCGGCTGACGCTTACGTGCGTCGTCTGGCGTCAGATAAGGCGCGCGCGGGCGTCGCGGTGGCACCGCAGGATCTGCCGGTGCTGGGTGCTGATACCATCGTGGTGCTGAACGGTGAAGTACTGGAAAAACCGCAGGATGCGGCGCACGCCGCCGCGATGCTGAGCAAGCTGTCGGGACAAACTCATCAGGTGATGACCGCGGTGGCGCTGGCCGATACGCAGCGTGAGCTGGATTGTCTGGTGACCACGGACGTGACCTTCCGCACGATGACGGCGGAGGAAATTTCGCACTATATTGCCAGTGGCGAGCCGATGGATAAAGCCGGCGCGTACGGAATTCAGGGCCTTGGCGGCAATTTTGTCCGCAAGATTAATGGAAGTTATCACGCCGTGGTGGGATTGCCGCTGGTTGAGACCGGTGAGCTGCTGAGTCATTTTCAGTCACTGCGGGCGTTAAGGGGACAAGATGACGGCTGAACTGCTGGTAAATGTGACACCTTCAGAAACCCGTGTTGCCTACATTGATGGCGGCATTCTGCAGGAAATCCACATTGAACGTGAAGCACGACGTGGCATTGTGGGCAACATCTATAAAGGACGCGTCAGTCGCGTCTTACCTGGCATGCAGGCAGCCTTTGTCGATATCGGCATGGAAAAAGCCGCCTTTCTGCACGCTTCCGACATCATGCCGCACACCGAATGCGTGGCGGGTGATGAGAAGAAAAATTTTGTGGTGCGCGACATTGGCGAGCTGGTGCGTCCCGGCCAGGATCTGATGGTGCAGGTGGTGAAAGATCCGCTGGGCACCAAAGGTGCGCGCCTCACCACCGACATTACGTTGCCTTCACGCTATCTGGTATTTATGCCCGGCGCGTCACACGTTGGCGTCTCGCAGCGTATTGAGAGCGAGGCCGAGCGCGAACGACTGAAAACGGTGGTTGCAGCGCACTGTGACGATCTCGGCGGCTTTATTATTCGTACCGCTGCGGAAGGCATTGGTTCGGAAGAGTTGTCGCAGGATGCCGCTTTCCTGAAACGTTTGTGGACCAAAGTCAGCGAGCGTAAAAAGCGTAATCAGACGCGCTGCCTGCTCTACGGTGAACTGGCATTAGCGCAGCGCGTGCTGCGTGATTTCGCCGGTGCCGCGCTGGATCGCATTCGCGTGGACTCACGTTTGACCTGTGATTTGCTGGTGGAATTTACCAGCGAATATATTCCGGAAATGGCAAGCAAGCTGGAGCTTTACAGCGGCAAACAGCCGATTTTTGATCTGTTCGACGTTGAGAACGAAATCCAGCGTTCGCTGGAGCGTAAGGTCGAGCTAAAATCCGGCGGCTATCTGATTATCGATCAAACCGAAGCCATGACCACGGTGGATATCAACACCGGCGCGTTTGTCGGACACCGCAATCTCGACGAGACCATCTTCAACACCAACATTGAAGCGACGCAAGCGATCGCGCGTCAGCTGCGACTGCGCAACCTCGGCGGCATCATCATTATCGATTTCATCGACATGAGTAACGACGAGCATCGCCGCCGCGTACTGCATTCGCTGGAGAGCGCGCTGAGCAAAGATCGGGTGAAAACCGGCATCAATGGTTTCTCGGCGCTCGGTTTGGTGGAGATGACGCGTAAACGCACGCGTGAAAGTATTGAACATGTGCTGTGCGCCGATTGCCCGGTGTGTAAAGGGCGCGGCACCTTGAAAACGGTGGAAACCGTCTGCTATGAGATCATGCGTGAAATTGTGCGCGTGCATCACGCCTACGATTCCGACCGTTTCCTGGTGTACGTTTCCCCGGCGGTGGGCGACGCGTTAAAGGGCGAAGAGTCACACGCACTGGCGGAAGTGGAGATCTTCGTCGGTAAACAGGTCAAAGTTCATGTTGAACCGCTCTATACCCAAGAGCAGTTTGATGTCGTCATGATGTGATATTGAGGTTGAGTTCCGCAAGCCAACGGACAGCAAGGAGAGGTGTGTGAGGCGGTTGCCGAGGATTTTGTTACTGCTGCTCGCCACAATCATCGTAATTGTGGCGCTGCTGGTCAGCGGGTTGCGCCTCGTGATGCCGCACCTCAACAGTTATCGCAGTGATATTCTGCAGACGATCTCACGCGTCAGCGGCGTCACGGTGACGGCCAGCGAACTGCAGGGCAAATGGGAGAATTTTGGCCCGACGCTGCAGATGCGCAATCTCAACGTCGCGATGCAGGAAGATGGGCAACTGACCATCGGCCGCGTCAATCTTGCGCTTAACGTGTGGCAATCGCTGCTGCACTGGCGCTGGCAATTCCGCGATCTCACCTTCTGGCAGCTGCATCTCGAAACCAATCATCCGCTGTTCACCAGCGACGAACAGAAGAACAGCTTCAAACCGGCGCAAATCAACGATCTGTTTTTGCGTCAGTTCGACCACTTCGATCTGCGCGACAGCAGCATCCGTTTTCTGACGCCGTCCGGCCAGCATGCTGAACTGGCGATTCCACGCCTTACCTGGCTGAACGAAAATACCCGTCACCGCGCCGAGGGCGAAGTGAGCCTCTCCAGTTTTACCGGCCAGCATGGCGTGGTGCAGGTGAGGCTCGATCTCAACGACAGCAACGGTTTACTCAGCGATGGCCGCATCTGGATGCAGGCCGATGATGTGGATGTGCGACCGTGGATTGGTCCGTGGCTGCGTGATAACACCAGCCTTGAAAGCGCGCGCTTCAGTCTGGCCGCGTGGGCGAATTTGCGCGATGGCGATCTCTACGCCGGTGATTTGCTGTTGAGCAAAGGTGGCGCGCGCTGGCGCGGCGAGCAGGGCGATCATCAATTAGAGGTTGATGGCTTAACCGCGCACTTGTCGCGCTACCAGAATGGCTGGAGCCTTTCGGTACCGCAAACCCGCTTGAGAACGGATGGCATCGCATGGGCGCCAGGACATTTTTCCCTGCTGTGGAAGCCAGAAGATAAGCAGATGCTCGGCGCCAACAGTGCTCCGGAGATGCGCGTGCGTGCCACGCAGCTGGATTTAGAACGTCTGGCGCCCGTCGTTCCGCTGTTTGCACCGCTTTCCCCAACCTTGCTGGATAACTGGCGTGCGCTACAGCCACGCGGCCACATTGATGCGCTGGCGCTGGATATCCCGCTGCAGCAGCCTGAGCAAACGCGTTTGCAGGTGAAATGGCGCGATCTCGCCTGGCAACAGTGGGAATTACTGCCGGGTATCAGCAATCTCAGCGGGAGCGCCAGCGGCAGCTTAAACAACGGCTTGCTGGATGTGGCGATGGGCCAGGCGGAAGTACCGTACGGCGATATGTTCCAGGCTCCGCTGCAGATTAAACAGATCACTGGCCAGCTCAACTGGCTGCGCGATGCTAACGGCTTAACGCTGGATGGACATCAGCTGGATGTGCAGGCCCGTTCGCTGTGGGCACGCGGCGATTTCCGCTACCAACAGAATTTGGGTAGCGCGCCGCGCCTCGATATTCTCGCCGGAATTCGCGTTACCGATGCTGGCGATGCGTGGCGTTATTTCCCGCAGCAGCTGATGGGTCACGATCTTACTCACTATCTCAGTGACGCGATTAAAGGCGGGCAGGTGGATAACGCCACGCTGCTGTTTGCTGGCGATCCCTCGCTGTTCCCGTTCAAACACAATGACGGCATGTTTGAAGTTTGGGTTCCGCTGCGCAATGCCACCTTCCAGTTCCAGCCCGGCTGGCCAGCGCTGGAAAACCTCGACATCAATCTCGACTTCCTCAACAACGGTTTGTGGATGAAAGCCGATAAAACCAGGCTCGGCGAGGTTGATACGCGCAACGTCAGCGCGGTGATCCCGGATTACCTGAAAGAGAAGTTGATCATCGATGGCGATATCAGCGGCGAAGGCAAAAAAATCGCTGACTATTTCGAGCAAACACCGCTGAAACCGACGCTCGGCGCGGCGCTGCAGGAGCTACAGATTGGCGGCAATGTGCGCGGCACGTTGAATCTTGATATTCCACTGGATGGCGAGCAGGTGCACGCCAGCGGCAATGTGGTGCTGAACAACAACAGCCTGCATATCAAGCCGTTAAATACCACGCTAAACAATCTCACCGGCCGCTTCCGTTACAACAACGGCAATCTGGAGAGTGAAGAGCTGCAGGCCAACTGGTTCGGGCAGCCAACCGGCGTGAGTTTCAGCACGAAAGAGAATCCCAACGATTTTGGCGTGAACGTCAAACTGCTGGGCGATTGGCAGCCACGTAAACTCAAGGTGCTGCCGGATGCCATCACGCGTCAGTTAGACGGTTCTTTACCGTGGCAGGGCAATGTGGATATCACGCTGCCGCATAAAGGCGGCGCAACCTACAAAGTGGCACTGCAAGGCGAGGGCAAAGCAGTAAGCAGTCACTTACCAGCACCGCTGGATAAAGCGGCTGGTGAAGCGATGCCGATTACCATCAACGCGGATGGCGATCTGAAAGGCTTTACCTTGAGCGGCAGCGTGCGCGAGCGCCATCGTTTCAATAGCCGCTGGATTCTGGAGCCGCAGCTGCGCGTTGATCGCGGGATCTGGCTGAATGATGCGAAAAGCACACCGAAGCTGCCCGAGAAGCGCGGCATGGAGCTGAATCTCCCGCCGCTGGATGGCGAAGCCTGGATGGGGATGATGGCTGGTGCGGGCAGTGCGCGTAACGCTCAGGGCGAGCCGGAAGTGGGCGGCGCGGCGCTGCCGGGCGACTTTATTCTGCGCACACCGGCGCTGACGCTTGGTGGTCAGCAATGGCACGACGTTAACGCTACCGTTACGCAGGGGCCAGCCGGCAATACCCACTTGCAGCTGGAGAGCCGTGAAGCACGTGGCAGTTTGCAGACGGCGCAGCGCTCTCCATGGCAGATCAACCTGAGCTATCTTTACTACAATCCTGAATGGGCTGAGAAAAGCGATGGAAAATCATCGCCGTTTGGCGGCAACAGCAGCAACATCAACTTCAGCAGCTGGCCAGCGTTGCAGCTCAACTGTGATGAGTGCTGGATTCGCGGGCAGAAGTTTGGCCATATGCAGGCGAAGCTACAGCCGCAAGGCGATACGTTAGCACTTACTAACGCCTCGATTGATTCTGGCAGCTCAAAATTAAATGTGGCGGGTGAATGGGTGAATAAACCCGGCGATCAGCGCACTTCGCTGAAGGGCAGCCTGAGCGGCGACAACATCAATGACGCGGCTAACTGGTTTGGCATGAATACGCCGCTGCGCGATGCACCGTTTAAACTCGATTACGATCTGCACTGGCTTTCTGCGCCGTGGCAGCCATCGGAAGAGACGCTAAGCGGTACGCTGAAAACCCACTTTGGCAAAGGTCAGATCGCCGATGTGAATACCGGTCGCGCCGGGCAGTTACTGCGCCTGTTTAGCTTTGATGCCTTACTACGCAAGATGCGCTTCGATTTCAGCGACACCTTTAGTGACGGTTTCTATTTCGATTCGATCAACGGCACCGCGTGGATTGAAAACGGTGTGATGCGTACCGATAACCTGCTGGTGGATGGCCTGGAAGCGGATATCGCCATGAAGGGCAACATCGATTTGGTGAAGCGTCAGATCGACATGGAAGCGGTGGTCGCCCCGGAAATCTCCGCGTCGGTTGGCGTCGCCACTGCATTCGTCATCAATCCGGTGGTCGGTGCTGCGGTCTTCGCCGCCAGCAAAGTGCTGGGACCGCTGTGGAATAAGATTTCACTGTTGCGCTACCACATTAGCGGACCGCTGGATAAGCCGGAAATCAATGAAGTACTGCGCAAACCGCGCGAAGACGAGAAGAAGTGAATTTGACGCCGTCGGGTAATTGCCGCAGGCTATGACTATCCGAGCACATAATGAGTGAGAAACGATGACTCTGAATCTGGTAAGTGAGCAGTTGCTAACTGCGAACAGCATTAATCAGCAGGACCTTTATTCCCTGTTAGGGCAGCTTTCAGAACGTCGTCTGGATTATGCCGATCTCTATTTCCAGTCCAGTTTCCACGAATCCTGGGTGCTGGAAGACAAAATTATTAAAGATGGTTCTTACCATATCGATCAGGGCGTGGGCGTCCGCGCCGTGAGCGGTGAGAAAACCGGTTTCGCCTACGCTGACCAGATTTCCCTGAATGCACTGCGTCAGTCGTCTGAAGCGGCGCGCAGCATCGTGCGTGAACAAGGCAACGGTAAAGCGCATACCTTATCGGCGGTGCTGAACCGTTCGTTGTATGCGCCCGTTAATCCGCTGGATAGCCTGACGCGCGAAGACAAAATTGCCCTGCTGCACCGTGTTGACAAAGTGGCGCGTGCTGCCGATCCACGTGTGCAGGAAGTGAATGCCAGCTTGAGCGGTGTTTACGAACAAGTGCTGGTAGCCGCAACTGACGGCACGCTGGCCGCAGATATTCGTCCGCTGGTGCGTCTTTCCATCAGCGTGCAAGTGGAAGATCAGGGTAAACGCGAACGTGGCTCAAGCGGCGGCGGCGCGCGTACCGGTTATGAATTCTTCCTCGCCGATGAGAGCGGTGATGTGCGTGCCGATGCCTGGGCGCGCGAAGCGGTGCGCATGGCGCTGGTCAATCTCTCCGCCGTGGCGGCACCCGCTGGCATGTTGCCGGTGGTGCTGGGCGCAGGTTGGCCGGGTGTGCTGCTGCACGAAGCAGTTGGACATGGTCTGGAAGGTGATTTCAACCGTCGTGCGACATCGGTATTCAGCGGCAAAATGGGCCAACTGGTGGCTTCAGAGCTGTGTACCGTGGTTGACGATGGCACCATTGAAGGTCTGCGCGGTTCGCTGGCGGTCGATGATGAAGGCGTGCCGGGCCAGTACAACATGCTGATCGAAAATGGCGTGCTGAAAGGCTACATGCAGGACAAGTTGAATGCGCGCCTGATGGGCGTCAATCCAACTGGCAATGGTCGCCGTGAATCTTACGCGCACCTGCCAATGCCGCGCATGACCAACACTTACATGCTGGCGGGCAAATCGACGCCGCAAGATATCATCGAAAGCGTGGAGTACGGCATTTACGCGCCAAACTTCGGCGGCGGCCAGGTTGATATTACGTCCGGCAAGTTCGTGTTCTCCACCTCAGAAGCTTATCTGATCGAGAACGGCAAAGTAACGACGCCCGTAAAAGGCGCCACGCTGATTGGCTCCGGCATCGAAGCGATGCAGCAGATCTCGATGGTCGGCAACGATCTGGCGCTGGATAAAGGCGTCGGCGTATGCGGTAAAGAGGGACAAAGCGTACCGGTTGGCGTGGGTCAGCCAACGCTGAAGCTGGATAAAATCACCGTAGGTGGTACCGCCTAACGTTGTCAGGTCGCCATGTATGGCGACCTGAACATCTGCCCTCAACCTTTCCGATGCTGCTGATACTGCTGCGCTACCTGCCTGAAATACTCGGTCAGATAATCAATGCACACCTGCACTTTCAGCGGCAGCTTGTCTTTCTCGGTATAGAGCGCATAGACCGGGCGCGGCTCCGAGTGATATTGCGGGAACAGAATATCGATCTCCCCCGCATTGATCTCATCAATCACCCACATCAACGGCACATAGGCGATACCGCAACCTGCTTTCAGCCAGCGAATCAGCGTCTGCGAATCGTTGGTCACGAAACGGCCCTGCGGCGTAAGGCGGGTAACCAATCCTTCCGGCGCAACCAGTTCAAAAGTGTTATCCGGCCGCACGCTATATTCCAGCCACGAAAAATTATCGATCTCGCTAGGTTTTTCCGGCGTGCCATGCTGCGCCAGATAGCTCTTCGCCGCGCACACCACCATCGGCATTGCACCCAGCCGACGCGAGAACAAGTTCGAATCCTGCAGCGCGCCCACGCGCACCACCAAATCCAAACCGTTGGCAATCAAATCGGGAGCAGGAATGCCCGTCACCAGATTGACCCCCAAACCCGGATATTCGCGTAACATTTCGCTGGTCATCGCCGATAACACATTCTGCGCCATCGTCGATGAGCAGCCGATCCGTAGAATACCGATCGGCGTGTTGTTAAAGGCGTACAGCTGCTCGTGTACCTGCGACGCTTCCGCCAGCATGCGGCGACAGCCCTGAAAATAGATCTTTCCGGCTTCAGTCAGGCCAATGCTGCGGGTGCTGCGATTAAGCAATTTAACCTGTAACTCATCTTCCAGTTTGGCGACAATCTGGCTGATAGACGAAACGCTAAGCTGTAGCTGGCGCGCCGCGGCGGTAAATGAACCCAATTCAACCACTTTGGCGAAAATGGACATGCTTTTAAGTCGATCCATTGTTTACTCTGGCTAAAAAGTGATTTAGCTCACAATATGTAGAAAACGTATAGTCAAGCGCGTTACTATACGCGCGCTGGGTCTCTTCACTGCACCTGAACACGGCTGTGTTAGCCCGATGATACGCTATGATTAGCTCAACGCGGCCTGAATGTTGCCATCAGTTTATCCGTCATCCCCTGATCGTAAACCCAACGTGCTATACGGCACGTGGGCAGGTATCGGTGCAATCCGGCAAGGTCGAACTAAGGATCCGAAATGAGTGTGCTTCCGGTATTTGTCGTATTCGGGCTGAGTTTTCCGCCCATCTTCATTGAACTACTGGTTTCACTGGCGCTGTTCTGGCTGGTGAAACGCGTGCTAACGCCTAGCGGGATCTACGATCTGGTTTGGCATCCGGCACTGTTTAACACTGCGCTGTATTGCTGCGTGTTTTACCTTGTATCCCGTTTATTCGTCTGAGGTTTTTTAAGTGAAAGCGCTAATAAGAAAAATCGCGCGATACGCGATTACACTCCTGCTGGTTGTCATCGCCATCGTGATCATCTTCCGCGCCTGGGTGTTCTACACCGAATCACCGTGGACGCGTGATGCCAAATTCTCTGCCGATGTGGTAGCGATCTCGCCTGACGTCACCGGCATCATCACTGACGTGCCGGTGCACGACAACCAGCTGGTGAAAAAAGGCGACACGCTGTTTGTGGTTGACCGTCCGCGCTACCAAAAAGCGCTGGACGAAGCCCAGGCGGATGTCGAGTATTACCAGGCGTTAGTGAGTGAAAAACGCCGTGAAGCCAGTCGCCGCAATCAGTTGGGGACCAGCGCGATGTCGCGTGAAGCGATTGAGCAATCCAATAACGATCTGCAAACCAGCGAGCATCAGCTGGCGAAGTCTGTGGCCACGCGCGACCTGGCGGTGATTGACCTCGATCGCACCACTATCAAAGCGCCATCTGACGGCTGGGTCACCAACCTCAATGTCTATCAGGGCGAATTCATCACGCGCGGCTCGGTAGCCGTGGCGCTGGTGCAACAGCACTCCTTCTATGTGCTGGCCTATATGGAAGAGACCAAGCTGGATGGCGTGCGTCCGGGCTTCCGCGCGCAAATCACGCCGTTGGGGAGCAACGCGGTACTGCGCGGCACCGTTGACAGTATCGCGGCGGGCGTAACCAACAGCAGCAGCACCAGCGACAGCAAAGGCATGGCAACCATCGACTCGAATCTGGAGTGGGTGCGTCTGGCGCAGCGTGTGCCGGTGCGTATTCGTCTCGACGAGCAACCGGGCAACCGCTTCCCGGCAGGGACCACGGCGACGGTGGTGATCACCGGTGCGCAGGATCGCGAAACCAAAGTCTCGCCGCTGGCACAGTTGTTCAATCGCCTGCGTGAGTTTGGTTAAGCGAGGGCGATATGATTGAGTTTTTGCGTTTCCCGGTGAAGCTCACCTTCGCGCTGGTTGCGGCGTTGATGATTGGCTTTCACTTCAATCTGGAAACGCCGCGTTGGGCGGTGATGACCGCCGGCATCGTGGCCGGTGGTACCGCCTTTGCTGCGGGGGGCGATCCCTATTCTGGCGCGCTGCGCTATCGCGGCATTCTGCGCATCATCGGTACTTTTATTGGCTGTATCGCCGCGCTCACCATCATGATTGCCACGGTGCGCGCGCCGGTGGTGATGCTGCTGCTGTGCTGTATGTGGGCCGGCATGTGCGTGTGGCTCTCTTCGCTGATCAAAGTCGAAAACTCCTATGCGTTGGGTCTTGCCGGTTACACCGCGCTGATCATCGTGGTGACGGCGGATGCCAGCGGCGGCTTAACGCTGGCTCCGCAGTACGCGGTTGAGCGCTGCAGTGAAATCGTCATCGGTATTCTGTGTGCCATCCTCGCCGACATGCTGTTCTCGCCGCGTTCGATCAAGAAAGTGATTGAGCAGGAAGTGGACGTGCTGCTGGTGGCGCACTACAAATTGCTGCAGCTGTGCGTCGCGCATGAAGACAAAGAGGAAGTGGATAAAGCCTGGAGCGCGTTAGTGCGTCGCACCACGGCACTCAACGGCATGCGCGGCCAGCTGATGATGGAATCCTCACGCTGGAAAAACTCCAGCCGCCGCCTGCAAATGCTCAACACCTTATCGCTGACGCTGATCACGCAGGCCGCCGAAACTTTCCTGATTCAAAACTCGCGTCCGGAATACATTCCACCGCACTATCGTTTGCTGATCGAAAAAGAGGTCAACAGCGTCAACGATGTGCATAAGCGCATGAAGGTGATGCGTCGCCTGATTGGCGTGAGCAGCAAAACCGTGCCGGTGACGCTGGCGAGTTGGGTCGGCGCGGCCACTGAATATCTGCTGCTGATTAACGGCATTAAAAGTAATAGCCGCATCACCACGCTGGAAGAGAGCATTCTGCAGCGTGAGGTAGTGATTCAGGCGCGCTCTGCGGAAACCCATCACGCGATGATCAACGGTATACGTACCTTTGTCGCCACCGCGCTGGGATCGCTGTTTTGGCTATATACTGGCTGGACATCAGGCAGCGGCTGCATGGTGATGCTGGCGGTAATTACCGCGCTGGCGATGCGTATGCCGAATCCGTTGATGATGGCGAAAGACTTCCTTTACGGCATGACGGTTGCGGTGCCGCTCGGCGCGCTCTACTTCATCTTTATTCTGCCCGCGACCCAGCAAAGTGCGCTGCTGTTGTGTATCGCCATCGGCGCGCTGGGTTTTATCGGCGGCATCTTCGTGCAGCGTCGTCAGTTGGGTACGCTGGGTGCGTTGATTGGTACCATCAACGTGCTGGTGCTGGATAACCCGATGAAGTTCGAGTTCAACGTATTCCTCGATAACGTGTTGGGCCAGGTGATTGGCTGCTTTGTAGCGATGATGGTGATTCTGCTGATTCGCGATAAATCCAAGGAGCGTACCGGACGTAAACTGCTAAATCGCTTTATGTATGCCGCAGTTGCTGCGCTGACCACTAATCAGGCGCGTCGCCGTGAAAACCACTTGCCGGCGCTGTATCAGCAATTGTTTTTGTTGCTCAACCTGTTCCCCGGCGATATCGATAAATACCGTATCGCGCTGACGCTGATTATCGGCCATCAACGCCTGCGCAATGCCGAAGTGCCGGTGAATGCAGATCTCTCGGCCTATCACCGCCAGCTGCGCTACACCGCCGACCGCATTATCTCCGCGACCAGCGATGATAAGCGGCGCTATTACTTCGAGCGGCTGCTGAAGGAGCTGGATGTGTATCAGGAGAAGCTGCAGCACTATGCTGCGCCTGATAACGTCACCGAGCCGGTGAAACGGCTGGCACTGATGCTGGATAAGTATCAGAACACCTTAATACAAATCTGAAACTGGCCGCTGCAACCTGCAGCGGCCTTTTAGATCCCACGCTGACACAAAAACCTCTGATATTGGCATCTATACTTTCCTGACAGGACGCAAACTGACAGGAGAAAACCGATGTCCACTTCCCTGCAACAACACGAATTATTCAAGACCGGCTATTTTGCTGATGGTCAATGGCATAACGCCAGCGCCACCTTTGAGGTGACCAATCCTGCCACCGGCGAAGTTATCGCTAACGTGGCGAAAGCCGGCCAGCAAGAAACCGAACAGGCGATTGCCGCCGCGCAGCGTGCGTTTCCCGCCTGGCGCGATAAAACCGCCAAGGCGCGTGCCGAAATCCTTTATCGCTGGTATCAGCTGATCATCGAGAACAAAAGCTGGCTCGGCCAGTTGATGACGGCCGAGCAGGGTAAACCGCTTAAAGAAGCCGAAGGTGAAGTGGAATACGCCGCCAGCTTTATTCAGTGGTTTGCCGAGCAGGCGAAACGCGCCAACGGTGAAATCATCCCGCCGGCTAAACCGGGCTCGCGCATTCTGGCGACGCGCGAACCAATTGGTGTGGTCGCGGCGATCACGCCGTGGAATTTCCCGATGGCGATGCTGACGCGCAAACTTGGCCCCGCATTGGCCGCGGGCTGTACCGGCATAATCAAACCCGCTAACAACACACCGCTGAGCGCCTTCGCGTTGCTGGCGCTGGCGCAGAAAGCCGGTGTGCCTGATGGCGTACTCAATGCGGTGGCGGGCGATACGCATGCCATCAGCGACGCGATTATGGCCAGCAAGGCGGTGCGCAAAATCTCCTTTACCGGTTCCACCGCGGTGGGCAAAACGCTGATGCGTAATGCGGCTGAAACCATGAAAAAGGTCTCGATGGAGTTAGGCGGCAACGCGCCTTACATCGTGTTTGATGATGCCGATATTGATGCGGCGGTGCAGGGCGCGATTGCCAACAAATTCCGCAACGCCGGACAGGTGTGCGTCAGCGTCAACCGCTTCTATGTGCATAACGCGGTCTACGATCGCTTCGTTAATCAACTGGCCGATGCGGTGGGCAAACTAAAAGTCGGAAATGGCGTGGAAGAAGGGGTGATCGTTGGCCCGCTGATTGAGCCGTCCGCGCTGGAGAAAGTGGAAGAGCACGTCAAAGATGCATTGAGTAAAGGCGGCAAATTGCTGGTCGGCGGCGAACGTCATCCTCTTGGCGGCAACTTCTGGCAACCAACGGTGATTGGCGAAGCGCATGAAGAGATGAAGCTGGCGCAGGAAGAGACGTTTGGTCCGGTTGCGGCTTGCTTCCGCTTTGACGATGAAGCCGAGGTGATTGCGCGTGCCAACAATACCGAATTTGGCCTAGCGGCTTACTTCTACACGCAGAATCTGCAGCGGGTATTCCGCGTCTCAGCGGCGCTGGAAGCGGGCATGATCGGCATTAACGAATGCGCGGTATCCACTGAGCTGGCACCGTTTGGCGGCGTGAAAGAGTCTGGACTGGGACGCGAAGGATCGGTGTTGGGGATGGAAGAGTATCTGGAAGTTAAAGCGTTGCACCTCGGCGGACTCAGCTAGCCGCAACAACCAAGAGGGCGTCATGATGAGAACCGAGCGTTTCGATTTCGACGAGATTGTCGATCAAGCCCATTTTTATCGACAGTTTAGCGATCGTTTTGCGTTAGCCGATCTCGCCATCAACGATCTTGACGATCTTTGGGATGCGATTGTCGGTGAGCAACTGCCGTTGCCGCTGGAGATTGAATTTGTAAATCTGGGGAAAGGGCAGAAACGCCGGTATGGCGCATTAATCCTGCTATTTGATGAAGCAGAAGAGGAGCTGGAAGGCCAGCTCCGCTTCAATATAAAGTAAAAAGGGCCCCGGCGAGCGGGGCCAAAGGGTTCGTCTTAATTGACGAGGAATTACTTATACAGCTCAGCTGTCACGTGGTAGCTGTCGCCGGTTTTCGCTTCAATCACTTTGTAAGCGCTGGCACCTTGCTCATCCGCTTTCTGAGAAAGCTCGGCACGATAGTCCATTGGCGAACCGCCGGTTCCGCTGATTGAAATGGTGCTGCCGGTAGGTTGCAGATTCTGCGCCTGTTGTTCGGTGACCAGTTGTGCTGCAGAAGCACCAAAGGCGAACAGGGAAAGCAGGGTAGCAGTTGCGATGGTTGTTTTGATTTTCATAATTTTCTCCTCGTTTAATCAACAACCTGCGGCAGAAAAGGGGTGGCGGGTCGTCGATCTATTGCCTGGCGCCATCAAGGCACCGGACGTTCAATTAGTGATTATTTGTACAGTTCAGCAGTTACGTGGAAAGTATCGCCACGGTTGCTTTCGATGATGCGGTAATGGCTGGCACCCTGCGCATCGGCTTTCTGTGACAGTTCCTGACGCACGTTGGTTTGGTCGCCGTCAACACCGCTCACGCTGATGGTTTGGTTCAGAGATTGCAGCTGTTCAGCTTGTTGGTTTGAAACAAGGCTGGCGGCACTCGCGCCAAAAGAAAGAACAGAAGCCAGGCCCAGTACTGCGATAGCTGATTTGGTTTTCATGATTCACTCTCCTGAAATGGGGGCCGGCAACCTGAGAGGCAAGAGCGTCTCAAACGGGTCGCCGTTCACATTGCTTTTTAAGTCAATAACTTATTTGTACAGCTCAGCGGTTGCGTGGTAGCTGTCACCGGTATTCGCCTCAACCACGCGATAGGCTTTCGCACCTTGCTGGTCGGCTTTATCGTTTAACTGCTGACGGATATCCATTGGAGAACCGCCCACGCCGCTGACGCTGATGGTGCCCGCAGGTTGCAGATTCGCAGCCTGTTCGGCATTAATAGAATCTGCTGCAAAAGCACCAAATGACAGGGCAGAGAGAACACTTAAAGTCGCGATAGTAGTTTTAACGTTCATGATAATTTTCCTCGTCGTCTGTTTTTATCTTTTTCTTTCGTGTGATTTGCATCACGAAAACAAGTATAGATCTAATCACCCATGAAATTAATACCGAACTAATAATGTTTGGTTGTAATTCTTTATCCTTATGGCACTTTTTTAGAACCTGAAGTTATAAAAAACGCCTGGATCTTAACCAGAGGTGGTTATTTCACCGTAAAAACAATGATCTACATCAAATTATCTTTTAGTGCGAAAGATCGTGGTTGATCTCGCTGGCTGATACAGATAGAGAAGGAAAAGACACTGAGCACAATGTGTAAAGCAGCGTAAAATAGCGCATAAGGTTAAAAAGGCATAAAGGTCGTACCAATGATAGCGGCTGAAAAGAACCGACAGGCATATGGATAACTTATTATTTACAAAGGGATTTGTAACAGAATGGTTACGAATGAAGCGCAAAGGGCAAGATTACCGGCAGAGGAACTGCCGGTATGCAGCAGGGTTTTATAGCTCTTGTTCGAATAAAACCAGGATCGCGTCGTACAGCTGTTTTACCGAGAAGGTGCGCGCGGGGGTAATAAAAATGGTGTCATCACCGGCAATGGTGCCGAGAATGCCTTCCGCTTTGCCCAGCGAATCCAGCAGGCGCGCAATCAGCTGCGCCGCGCCCGGACTGGTGTGAATCACCACTAACGCATCGTTGTAATCGATATCCAGCACCAGATTCTTCAGCGGGCTGGTGGTGGTGGGCACGCCGAGTTCAGCAGGCAGGCAGTAAACCATCTCCATCTTGGCGTTGCGCGTGCGCACCGCGCCAAACTTGGTCAGCATGCGAGAAACTTTGGACTGATTAATATTCTCGAAGCCGTCTTCCTGCAGCGCCTGCACGATTTCGCCCTGGGAGCTGAATTTCTCTTCCTTCAATAAGGCTTTAAACGCCTTAATCAAGTCGTCTTGTTTCGATGGGTTTCGCATAAGCTACCAATTAAAAAGGGGTTGCAGAGGGCAACAGGCCCACGGCAGATAAATTATTATGCATTTAGATGAATTTTTATGCAATAAGTCTGGTAAGAGAATCGCGGTAATGACCTGCGGGGCGGGCATCATAACAGAATATGATGTTGCACCAAAATCGCGGGTGGACGCGCAAAGCGAAGGTTGCAAAGTTGTTATATTATTGAAGTGGTAACAACAATATCGATGATCATTGCCGTCCATTGTCTTCTGGCTGCGAATGAATCATTCAGGCGACTTCTGAAGTGGAGATGTCTCGGGAGCCGATTGCGGCGTAGTGTTTAGTGCGCGACAGGTTTAGTCGCTATCGCCTGAGAAGTTGATTAAACTCGTAACCTGATGGATTTTCGGCATATCTCTGCCCCACCTTAATAAGGAGTTCAGGATGAAAGTTGCCGTTCTCGGTGCCGCTGGTGGTATTGGCCAGGCGCTCGCACTGCTGCTCAAAACGCAATTACCCGCAGGCTCAGCTCTCTCACTTTACGATATCGCCCCGGTAACGCCCGGTGTGGCGGTCGATCTCAGTCATATCCCAACGGCAGTCACCGTGGAAGGGTTTAGCGGTGAAGATGCTACACCTGCGCTGCATGGTGCTGATGTGGTGCTGATCTCCGCGGGTGTGGCACGTAAGCCGGGCATGGATCGCGCCGACCTGTTTAACGTCAACGCCGGTATCGTGCGTAACCTGATCGAACAGGTTGCCAGTACCGCGCCAAAAGCGCTGATTGGCGTCATCACCAATCCGGTGAATACCACGGTGGCGATTGCGGCCGAAGTGCTGAAAAAAGCCGGCGTGTATGACAAGAATCGCCTGTTTGGCGTTTCCACCCTCGATATCATCCGTGCCAATACCTTTGTCGCGGCGCTAAAAGGCAAGCAGCCTAACGAGATTGAAGTGCCGGTGGTGGGCGGGCATTCTGGCGTAACGATTCTGCCGCTGCTGTCGCAGGTGAAAGGCGTGAGCTTCAGCGAGCAGGAAGTGGCGGATCTCACCAAACGTATTCAGAACGCGGGCACCGAAGTGGTGGAAGCCAAAGCCGGTGGCGGATCGGCGACGCTGTCGATGGGACAGGCAGCGGCCCGTTTTGGCCTGTCATTGATTCGTGCCCTGCAAGGCGAAGCCAACGTGGTGGAGTGCGCGTATGTGGAAGGCGATGGCGAATATGCCCGCTTCTTCTCGCAGCCGCTGCTGCTGGGCAAAAACGGCATCGTTGAACGCCGTCCGCTGGGCACGCTGAGTGCCTTTGAACAGCAGGCGCTAAACGGCATGCTGGAAACGCTGAAGAAAGATATCGCGCAGGGCGAAGAGTTTGTGAAGTGATAAACTCCGAGCGGCAATAAAAAACGCCCGGCATCTGCCGGGCGTTTTGTTTTTATAATCCGCCAGATTTGAAGGTCTTATTGGCGGGCGCACCGTTAGTCGCGGGGTTTTGCTTTCCTAACGTCTCCATGCGCACCTGGAACGGCGGGAACGGCATCTCAATGCCGTGCTCCTCAAAGCCGCGCAGAATCAGCTGATGCAGTTCATGGCGCAGCGGCATACGATGCCCCATCTCCGCCGCATGCACGCGCAGTTCAAACAGCTGAATACCTTGCTGCAGATCGACCAGGAACACATCCGGCGCTGGCATATCTAGCACGTAGGTGCAGCGATCGGCTGCCTGCTTAAGAATGTTGGTCACTTCATCACTGTTGACTCTGGCGGGCGCTGGAATCGTCAGCACCACACGCGTCACTGAATCCGACAGCGACCAGTTCACGAACTGCTCAGTAATGAAAGCCTTGTTCGGCACGATGATCTCTTTGCGGTCCCAATCGGTGATGGTGGTGGCACGCGTGTTGATGCGCGTGATGCTGCCAGTCAGGTCGCGAATGGTCACGGTATCGCCAATACGGATCGGTTTCTCAAACAGGATAATCAGGCCGGAGATAAAGTTAGCGAAAATCTCCTGCATCCCGAAGCCCAAACCCAGACCCAACGCCGCAACCAGCCACTGCAGCTTCGACCACTCAATGCCCATCATTGAGAAGCCAATCAAGCCGCCAATCAGCATCAAAGCATACTTGGTCAAAGTGGTAATGGCGTAGCCGGTGCCCGGCGCCAAACTGAGATGCTGCAACAGCGCCAGTTCCAGCAACGCGGGCATGTTACGCACCAGCTGCGTGGTGATGATCAGCACCAGAATCGCAATCAACACCGCACCCAGCGTAATCGCCTGCACGCTGTCCACACCCTGAATGGTGGTGCTGGCATTCCACAGCGGAATGTTATCAAGGAAGCTAAACGCCGAGTGGATTTCTGACCACAGTACAATCACCGAAACCAGCGCAATCAGCGTCAGGATGGAACGCACCAGACGCAGCGACTGTGCGCTGATCTCGTCGAGATCAATGCTTGGCTCATCGATTTCAATGGTGTCAGCATTCGCTGGCGTTGATTGCTCTTTCTCTTCTTCGCTGCGCGCGCGGTTGGCCAGCATATCGGCACGACGCTGACGTGCACGGTCAAAGGCGATGCGGCGGCGCTGAATCAGCATCCAGCGGCGGATGATGTGATACACCACCAGCAGGAAGAACCAGATGCCCACCGAGGTTTCCAGACGCGCCAGCAGCGCCTGCGCGGTGGCGAGATAACCGATGCAGGAGGCGAGGGCAGCCACCAGCGGCAGGGCGATCATCAGGTTCCACAAAATGCGGTTTACGAAGTTATCGCCGTTGCCCTCTTTATCCAGATAGAGCGGAATACCGGCGCGTTTCAGGCTAACGGTAACGATACTCAGCGCGCCACAAATCAGGATGAAGCACACGCGTCCCAGCGTGCCGGAGAATTGCGGATCGTCGAGATTGGCAAAGGCGATCAGCAGCATGATCAGCGGCACAATCAGCCCCACCGACAGCGAGTAATAGCGCATGGCACGCGCCACGCGCGCTTGCGGCCAGCGGAAATGCACCACAAACAAGCCATCGGGACGTGCAAACGCCGCGCTGATCATAAAGGCCCACAGCAGCGGCAGCGTGGCGGTGATGCCATCGCCAATTGCCACGGCGAACGGATAAGGCCACGCATGCTGTAAACCGTAACCGAGCGCGGCCCACAATACTGGCAGCGGCACCGCCACCAGAATCGACCAAAATACCGTGCGCAGCGTCAGGCTGAAGCGATCCTGCGTCACTTTACCGACGCGGCTGGCGGAGCGCTCCATAAAGGCGTTGTAGTGACGACGAGAGCTGATGCTGAAGCCAACCAGCAGAATCGCACCAATTATCGGCAACACGGTTTCGCGATTGGTAAACATCATCGCCAGCGCTTTGCCGAGCTGGCCGGCGGTATCCAGCGACAACAGACGCTTGAGATCCTGCGCCATCTCCACCGGGAAATTCAGGCCGATGGTATTAACGTCAGCGGTCCAAAACAGATAACGATGCGTCGCATCTTTAACTTCGGCTAAGGCATCCTGCAGCTGCGTATTGGAAACTTTGAGCTTGGTGATTTCCAGAATCAGCGTATCGCAACCGGAAATCAGTGAGTTCAGCAGTTCGCGCTGGGTTTTAAGTTGCGCTTCGAGGATACGTACCTGATCGCTGCTGAACGGCGTGCCGTCATCCTGTTTGGCTTTGCGTAGTTCCTGCTGGCGCTCCAGCAGATCCTCATAATGCAGACGCTGCACCCGCAGCTGGCCCATTTCGCTGTCGATCTGCTGAGATTTCGGCATCTCTGGCAGACGGGCAACCTGCGCACGCAAGGCTTCGCCCAACAGATTGGACGCCCCCAGCCATTGCGACTGCTCACGCAGCGTGCTCAGCGCCTGACGCACCTGCAAGGTCTGATTGGTGGCCAGACGCTGCTGCGAAGCGACTAAATCCATGCGCTGCGCTTGTTGATTAAGGTCTGCGGAGAGTTCGCGGTTAACGCGGAACTGATCGCTGATCGAACTCGGCAGATCGCCGCTGTTTTCCGCCAGCTGCTCGGTGCGCTCCAGCGCCAGTTCAGCTTCGCGCTGGCGCTGATTGTTGAGCTGATTGCGCAGCGCCTGCAGATAGTTATCCAGTTGAGTCGCTTTGCGCTGATGCACCTCAGCGCGCATACGCGCCAGTTCCTGACGGTTATTCGCCGAAAGCTGCGCCAGCTCTAACTCGTCCACGCGCGCTTTGTTGGCGGCGTTTTCCGCCTGACGCGCGTAAATTTGCGCCTGCGCCAGCGGCGTGGTCGCCGTCGAAGCGCTCTGCGCGCGACGATCGCTTTCGGTCATCGCCCGGCGTGCATCGGTTTGCTGCTGCGGCAGCTGCGACAGTGAATCGCTGATCTCGCGCGCGCGATCCTGCTCCTGCTGCGCCTGACGGCCTTCCTCCAGCAGCTGGCTGCTAACCTGCAACAGCTCCTGATCCAGCTCGGCGCTGCTCATATTGCTGCGCACCGCCTTGCTGCTGTCCGTCAGCGTGGCGATCTGCTGACGTAATTCGCGCGCCAGCCGCGGGAAATCATCAATCACCTGCTGATACTGCTTCGCGCGCTCCAGCGACTCATCGCGCTCGTTGAGGAAATTGATCGCCGATTCGAGCGCCTGCACCTGCTCGGTTTGCGCGGGTGAGGTTTTCGCCGATTTAGCCGCATCCAGTTCCTGCTTTAGCTGGCTGGATTGCGGAACGGTGGCTGCAAATACAGAACTGCTGAGCACAAGGCTCAGCAGCAGGGAGAGGAAAACACGCACGGGAGAGATTCCGGGTTATTTGCTAAGTGAGACGCTGTCGCCAGGCTGAGGCAGGGCGATGGCCAGCGGCTGACCGAGGCGGGTTTTGCTTTCGGCTTCAAGGCTTTCTGCCAGCTTCACGCGATTCGGCGCGAACAGGTTGATCACCGTTGAACCCAACTTGAAGCGACCCATTTCCTGGCCTTTCAACAGCACCACCGCACCATCATGATCGGCAGACGGATAGCGCCAGCGTTTAATCACACCTTCGCGCGGTGGCGTAACGGTGCCCGCCCACACGGTTTCGATGCTACCCACAATGGTGGCACCGACAAGGATCTGCATCATCGGGCCATGATCGGTATCGAATACGCAGATCACGCGCTCGTTACGCGCAAACAGATTCGGAATGTTACGTGCGGTCAGCGGGTTGACGGAGTAGAGATCGCCCGGCACATAGATCATTTCGCGCAGGATGCCGTTACACGGCATATGCACGCGGTGATAATCGCGCGGGGCGAGATAAGTGGTAACAAACTCGCCGTCATGAAACTGATCCGCCAGATCGTCGTTACCGGCCAGCAGCGCCTGCAGGCTGTAAGTGTGGCCTTTGGCCTGGAAGATCTGATCGCCGGCAATGCGGCCCAGCTGGCTGATCGCGCCATCGGCGGGCAGCGCCAGTAAAGAGGCATCAGTATCGATCGGACGCGCGCCCTCTTTTAACGGACGCACGAAGAAATCATTGAAGGTGCGGTAGCTGCCGGTATGTGGCTTGCTGGCTTCCGCCATATCCACTTTGTAGTACCAGACAAATAGGTCGATGACCGCTTTAGTGAGCCAGCCACCACGGCGGCTGGCACCCCAACCGGCGAGTTCGGTGAGGCCTTTTTTAGGCAAAATATGATTCAGGCCGAGTTTAAAACGATCAAACACCGTTGCCTCCTGGCTTAATTACGTGTCGTTAACAAAAAAGGGGGCGGATTGTAGCAGCGCCCCAGCGCGTTGGCGAATGTGCCGTTGTACTGCTTAATCTGCGTCGGAGGAAAAGTTTTTACGCGTCTTTACCTGCGCCATACTTTCCAGAATTCGGTGGTAGTTATCGAAGCGGGAGATATCAATCTTGCCCTCTTCCACCGCTTCGCGAATGGCACAGCCAGGATCGGTATCGTGCTTACAGTCGCGGAAACGGCAACCGCCAAGGAATTCACGGAATTCGACAAAGCCGCGCGTCACTTGTTCTGGCTCCAGATGCCATAAACCAAACTCACGCACGCCCGGTGAATCGATCACATCGCCGCCCGCCGGGAAGTGGTAAAGGCGTGACGCGGTAGTGGTGTGCTGGCCTAATCCCGAAACGTTCGACACATCGTTGGTCAGAATTTCAGCCGCTACCTCCAGACCAAGCAGGTTATTCAGCAGGCTCGATTTACCCACGCCAGATTGGCCGGCAAAGATGCTGACGCGGCCGGTTAAGGCGCTTTCCAGTTCAACCAGGCCATCTTTGGCGTGGCTGGAAACCATCAAAACGCGATAACCAATGTTGCGATAGATCTCCATCTGCTCATCAACAAACGCGCGGCCTTCGGCATCTAAAAGGTCGGTTTTGTTGAGCACCAGCAGCGGTTCCACGCCAAGAGTTTCGCTGGCGACCAGGTAACGATCAATGATGTTGAGTGACAGCTCTGGCAGGATCGCCGAAACGATAATGATCTGATCGATGTTGGCGGCGATCGGTTTCACGCCGTCATAGAAGTCTGGGCGCGTAAGCACCGTCTTACGTTCGTGTACCGCTTCGACGATCCCTTTGCCGCCGCCAATGGCAGCGCGCCATAAAACGCGATCGCCAGTGACCAGCGAGCGAATGGTGCGGCGGATATTACAGCGATGCACAACGCCTTCGCTATCTTCCACGTCTGCGTGCATGCCGAAACGGCTGATCACCACGCCATCAGCCGCTTCTCCAAACAGACTATCATCCGGCTCCGGCTTATCGCTCCGTTGCTGCAGACGACGCTGATGGTTGGCGCTTACGCGACGTTGTTGACCTTTCGACAGTTTGTTTTTACTCACGCATCCTCTCACGGCTTTCGCCAGGTTTCGCCCTGCTGGGCAAAACGTCTATGATACACCTGAAATGAGTTTAATGACGACTTTGGCAACAGGCGGGAAACGCATGACAGCTGGAAATGAAAACAACCTGATTTGGATCGACCTCGAAATGACCGGATTGGATCCGGAACGCGATCGCATTATTGAGATCGCTACCATCGTGACCGATGCCAACCTTAACATCCTGGCAGAAGGCCCGGTGTTCGCGGTGCATCAATCTGACGATCAGTTGGCGTTGATGGATGACTGGAACGTGCGCACGCACACCAATAGCGGATTGGTGGCGCGCGTCAAAGCCAGCGAGCACGATGACCGTGCGGCGGAACTGGCCACCATCGAGTTCCTGAAACAGTGGGTGCCGGCGAACACCTCGCCGATTTGCGGCAACAGTATTGGTCAGGATCGTCGCTTCCTGTTTAAGTACATGCCTGAACTGGAAGCCTATTTCCACTATCGCTATCTTGATGTCAGCACGCTGAAAGAGCTGGCGCGCCGCTGGAAACCAGATATCTTGCCAGGTTTTAAAAAGTCCGGTAGCCATCAGGCGCTGGATGATATTCGCGAGTCCGTCGCCGAGCTGGCGTACTATCGCGAGCACTTCCTGCAGCTTTAACCGCCGCGGGTGCGCAGGAAATCATCAGGTTGTCGATAAAAGCAGCGAACGCGCGGAAAGCGCAAAATTTTGCTTTTAGACTCTTGCGACTGAAAGGATTTCTCGTATAATGCGCACCCCGTACCGGTGAAGAATTTGATTCGGAATTCGGAACGAAAAAGTAAAAGCAGTAACGGCGAAGTTCAGAATCGAGCATGTTTATTTGATGCAAGGCGGCAACTGAACGAGTCACACGAGCTTACATCAGTAAGTGACCTGTGCGAGTGAAGGCAGCCAACGCAGCAGTAAATGAACAGGCGAAGATTATGCGGGAATAGCTCAGTTGGTAGAGCACGACCTTGCCAAGGTCGGGGTCGCGAGTTCGAGTCTCGTTTCCCGCTCCAAACTTTCGTTGAGTAGTAAACCTCTAATGCGGGAATAGCTCAGTTGGTAGAGCACGACCTTGCCAAGGTCGGGGTCGCGAGTTCGAGTCTCGTTTCCCGCTCCAGAGTTTGTAGTAAACCATCCAAATCACGGATTTAGTCGTTAGCGTGATTGTTGTGACAAAAATACGAAGAGTCAGAATCGAGTATTTTAGTTTGCAACAAGGCGGCAACTGAACGAATCCCTGGGAGCTTACATGAGTAAGTGACCTGGGTGAGTGAAGGCAGCCAACGCAGTAGCAGACTAAAATACGAAGATTATGCGGGAATAGCTCAGTTGGTAGAGCACGACCTTGCCAAGGTCGGGGTCGCGAGTTCGAGTCTCGTTTCCCGCTCCAGATTTTCATATTCACTAATGTTATTTGCCCTTAGGCGCAATCAGAATTAAAACTGCTGCAGATCTTTTTGATCGTATGCGATACCGTTTTTTTCTGGAAATTTTGCACGCCTCGCTAGCAGCGATAATGCTTGTTGTCTGATGCAGTTATCTTACAGGTTATCCACAATGCGCCTGCAAGCTTCTGACGGCGTTTTCCCCGTTGTTTAAAACTGTTTTGAACAGAGTTATCCACAATCTCTGGACAAACCCCTGCGCGCTAAATACGACGTGAATATTTACAATAATCGCTTAATTGATTGATTTGTAAGTAGTTATAACTATTTCAGACTGTGATCTTGCCCTTAAGACGAAATTACGATCTCCGTCACGATTAAGTGGGATAATTTTATTCACAGCATGTGGAAAAGCGTTTTATCCTGTGCGGCTGCTCAATCACGCATCACGTTGCAGGCCTTTTTCGACCGCGCGCACCAGCCGCTGTTTCTTCGCTGGCTGCACTTCTATCGCTTGCGCCGCGCGTTTCTGCAACTGCTGTGCAATCGCCCATTCAATATGCTCATCAAGCAGGGGATGTTCGCCGCTGCGCAATGCTAATGCCGCCATATTTTCTTCTGCCCAGGGCGCATTGCCCAATGCCACCGCAATATTTCGCAACCAGCGCAAATGCCCAATACGCCGAATCGCTGAACCTTCTGTGATACGCAGAAATTTGGCTTCATCCCATTTGAACAGATCGGTGAGCGGCGGCGCATGCAGCACCGCGCGCGGCGAGAAATCATCTTCATCGGTTAACTGGCCGTAACGATTCCACGGGCAGATCAGCTGGCAATCGTCACAGCCATAAATTCGATTACCAATCAGCGGACGGAACTCTTCAGGAATTGCGCCTTCCAACTCGATGGTGAGATAGGAGATGCAGCGACGCGCATCGACCACGTAAGGTTCGACGATGGCGGAAGTGGGGCAGATAGTGATACAGGCGACACAGCGTCCACACTGCTCTTCCTGGGGCTGATCGACCGGTAGCGGCAGATCAATCAGCAGTTCGCCGAGGAAGAACCACGAACCCGCTTCACGGTTGAGGATCAGCGAATGTTTGCCGGTCCAGCCTAAACCGGCTTTAGCGGCAATCGGGCGTTCCAGAATCGGTGCGGAATCGACGAACGGACGAAAATTAAGTTCGCCACAGTGCGCCTGAATCATTTCTCCGAGCTTTTTCAGTCGATTGCGCAATACTTTGTGATAGTCGCGGCCCAGCGCATAGCGGCTTACATAGCCCAGCTGCGGATTTTTTAAGGTGCTGGCAAAGGCGGCTTTAGCTGGAAGGTAATTCATGCGTACGCTAATCACGCGCAGCGTGCCAGGCAGCAGCTCATGCGGCCGCGCACGCATCATGCCGTGGCGCGCCATCCAATCCATCTCGCCGTGATATTGCTTATCCAGCCACGCCTGCAGTTTGGGCTCTTCGGCGCTTAGGTCGGTATCGCAAATACCCACCTGTTGGAAGCCGAGGTCGCGTCCCCACTGTTTAATTTGTTCAGCGAGCTGTTGAAGATCGAGAGGATATGACATGAGAAACCAGGCAATTGAAGCAAACGCGCGCAGTTTAACACACTCTGTCTGGCCTGCGCAGGCGATGGCGCAACTGGAACGCGATGCCGCCGATAGCCTGGGCTTAACGCTGTTTGAGCTGATGCAACGTGCGGGCCAGGCCAGCTATGAATTAGGCCGCCAGCTGTGGCCGCAGGCGCAGCATTGGTTGATCCTGTGCGGGCACGGCAACAATGGCGGCGATGGTTATGTGGTGGCGCGACTGGCGCATGCAGCAGGATTGAACGTGACGCTGCTGGCGTGCGCAGGCAGCAAAGCCTTGCCAGAAGAGGCGCAGCAGGCGCAAGACGCATGGCTGGCGGCGGGCGGTGTGATTCACGCGGCGGATGCGCCCTGGCCGGAGCAGGTTGAGGTGATTGTCGATGCGCTGCTCGGCACCGGCCTGAATCGCGCGCCCGCCGATCCCTACGATCGCCTGATCACACTCATCAACGCGCATGCCGCACCGGTGCTGGCGATCGATATTCCCTCTGGTTTGCTGGCGGCTAATGGCACGGCGCCGGGCGAAACGGTCATCGCCGATCACACGTTGAGCATGATTACGCTGAAAACCGGCCAACTGACCGGCAAGGCGCGCGATTACGTTGGCGTTCTGCACAACCATGAGTTGGGCTTGTCGGCATATCTTGCCGCTGAGCAGGCACCGATTTCACGCTATGACGCCGGGGATTTAACGCGCTGGCTGAAACCACGTCGCGCTACCTCTCATAAAGGTGATCAGGGGCGGCTATTGGTGGTCGGCGGCGACAGCGGCACGGCGGGCGCGATTCGCATGACCGGTGAAGCCGCCCTGCGAACCGGCGCCGGACTTGTGCGCGTGCTGACACATGAAGATAATATTGGCCCGATTCTCACCGCGCGACCGGAGTTAATGGTTGATGCGCTGAGCGATGAACGGCTGGATCAGGCGCTGGAGTGGGCGGATGTGATCGCCGTTGGACCGGGGCTCGGCCAGCGCGATTGGGCTCAGAAGGCACTGAAAAAGATCGCGGTCAGTGAAAAGCCGATGCTTTGGGATGCGGATGCGCTTAACCTGCTGGCAATCAAGCAGGATAACCGTCAGAATCGCATCATTACGCCGCATCCCGGCGAAGCTGCGCGCTTGCTGGGGGTGAAAACTAGCGAGATTGAGAGTGACCGCTTACACGCTGCGCGCGCCTTGGCGAAACGCTACGGCGGCGTGGTGGTTCTGAAAGGCGCGGGCACGGTGATTGCCAGCGCGGCGGGTGACATCGCCATTGCCGATGTGGGCAACGCGGGCATGGCGTCTGGCGGCATGGGCGATGTGCTGAGCGGGATTATTGCCGCTCTGCTCGGCCAGAAACTGACATTACTTGATGCAGCCTGCGCAGGCTGTGTCGCGCATGGGGCAACAGCCGATGCCGTCGCGCGTCAGCGCGGTACTCGCGGCATGTTAGCCACTGATTTGTTCGAGCTGCTGTGGCAGTTTGTTAATCCAGAGATGATCCAACAATAAAGCATGAAGACCTGTGTTATCCCTTTGCCCGATGAGGCGGCAACCCTGAATCTGGGTGCGCAATTGGCGCGCGTCTGCAACAGCGCGCTGGTGATCTATCTTTATGGCGATTTGGGTGCCGGTAAGACCACCTTTAGCCGTGGTTTTCTGCAGGCGCTCGGCCATCAAGGCAATGTAAAAAGCCCAACGTATACGCTGGTCGAGCCCTACGAGCTCGGCTCTCGCACGCTGTACCATTTCGATCTCTATCGTCTTGCCGATCCCGAAGAGTTGGAGTTCATGGGCATCCGCGACTATTTCACCGGCGATGCGCTCTGTCTGGTGGAGTGGCCGCAGCAGGGCACCGGCGTGCTGCCTGAACCCGATTTAGCGCTGACGTTGCGCTACGTGGATGCGGCGCGTGAAGCCGAAATAAGCGCGGTTTCCGCCACGGGCGAAGCGCTGTTAACCCAATTCCAGCAAGGCAGGGATCCGGCATGATGTCACGGATGAAAATCATTGTACTGAGCTTGCTGTGCCTGTTTTCTGCCTCGGCGTTGTCTGCCACGTTATCAGATATCAAAGTCGAAAATGGCGATAGCCAGGCCACCGTCACCCTGAGCTTTAACGGTCAGCCCGTGTATGGCTTTTTTCCGCTGCACAATCCCAATCGTGTGGTGCTGGATATTCGTCAAAGCGGCGCGATTAAAGGTTTGCCGCTCAATTTTAGCGGCGAAAATATTGTGCAGCGCATTCGCCATAGCCAGCCGAAGGATAAGCAAAGCCTGCGTCTGGTGTTCGAACTGACGCAGCCCGCGCAGACGCGCGCCAGCACGCAGCGCGATGGCAGTAATTATCGCGTGGTGTTCACCATTCGTGGGACGCAGCCAGCGAAGCGCCCGGCCGCTGCCGCGCCTGTTACCACCGCGCGTGAAAGCCAGCCGAGCAGCAGCAGCCAGGGCAATCCGTTCAACGCCAATCAGGTGACAGCGGTGACCAGCAGCAATACCACCGTGCGTCCCGGCAACTCGGTTAGTCGCAACGATGTGGTAATTGTGGCGATTGATGCCGGGCACGGCGGTCAGGATCCCGGCGCATCCGGCCAGCACGGTTTGCACGAGAAAAATGTCACCATCTCAATTGCGCGTAAGTTGAAAGCGCTGATGGATCAGGATCCGATGTTCAAACCGGTGCTGACGCGTAACGGCGACTATTTCATCTCGGTAATGGGCCGCTCAGAAGTGGCGCGTAAAGAGAACGCGAACCTGCTGGTATCCATTCACGCCGACGCCGCGCCAAATCATTCGGCCACCGGCGCATCGGTTTGGGTGCTGTCTAACCGCCGCGCCAATAACGAAATGGCGAACTGGCTGGAACAGAAAGAGAAACAATCTGAGCTGTTAGGCGGCGCAGGCGATCTGCTGGCGAACAGCCAGGCCGATCCCTATCTCAGCCAGGCGGTGCTGGACTTGCAGTTTGGTCATTCACAGCGTGTAGGTTATGACGTCGCCGTCAAAGTCCTGCAGCAGTTGCGCGGTATTACGCCGCTGCATAAGCGTCTGCCGGAACATGCCAGCCTTGGCGTTTTACGTTCCCCGGATATTCCCTCTTTACTGGTCGAAACCGGCTTTATTAGTAATGCCGCGGAGGAGCGGCTGCTTGGCAGCAGCGCGTATCAGGAGAAGATTGCTCAGTCGATTTATAAAGGCCTGCGCAATTATTTCCTTACGCATCCGCTGCAATCGATCCCAAAGGAGGAAAACCGGCCGCTGGACAGCGCACCAGCGGTTAGCGTCGCCAGCAACCCGGCGACCGGCACGGTGCAATATACCGGCGCAACGCAGCGTCATACCGTCACGCGTGGCGAAACGCTGTCGGGCATCGCGGCAAAATATGGCGTGAGCATGGCGACGTTACGTGAGATGAATAGCCTGAAACGCGATGTGGTTTGGGTGGGACAGCGCCTGAAGGTGCCCGCGAAATCCAGCGTCAGCGTGGCGGCGAGTCGTCCAACCCGGCATAAAGTGGTGCGCGGCGATTCGTTGACGGCTATTGCTGCGCGCTATGGCGTGAGCTCGAAAGCCATCATGCAGGCGAATAATATGAAGTCGAGCAATGTGATGCTGGGGCAAAACTTAAAAATTCCGCAATCCTGATTGTTGGCTCCCCGTGAGCCAACCAGCCAGAAGGATCACCACCATGCCAATACAGATTTTACCGCCGCAGCTGGCGAACCAGATTGCCGCAGGCGAAGTGGTTGAGCGCCCGGCGTCGGTCGTAAAAGAGCTGGTGGAAAACAGCCTTGATGCCGGCGCCACGCGCATTGACGTCGATATTGAGAAAGGTGGCGCGAAGCTCATCCGCATTCGCGACAACGGCTGCGGTATCGCCAAAGCCGAGCTTGCAATGGCATTGGCGCGGCATGCGACCAGCAAAATTGCTTCGCTTGATGACCTTGAGGCGATCATGAGCCTCGGCTTTCGTGGCGAAGCGCTCGCCAGTATCAGTTCCGTTTCTCGTTTAACGCTGACTTCACGCACCGCCGACCAAAGCGAAGCCTGGCAAGCCTACGCGGAAGGGCGCGACATGGATGTGACGGTGAAACCGGCTGCGCATCCGATAGGCACCTCGCTGGAAGTGCTCGACCTGTTTTATAACACGCCCGCTCGCCGCAAATTCATGCGCACTGAAAAGACCGAGTTTACCCATATCGATGAGGTGATTCGTCGTATTGCGCTGGCACGCTTTGACGTCGCTATTTCGCTTAGCCACAACGGTAAGTTAATGCGTCAGTATCGCGCGGTCAGTGAAGATGCGCAGCGGGAGCGGCGTTTAGGGGCCATTTGCGGCACCACGTTTATGCAGCACGCTTTACGCATTGAGTGGCAGCACGATGATTTAGCGCTGCGCGGTTGGGTCGCCGATCCTCACGGTTCGCGCCAGGTTACCGATCTGCAATATTGCTACGTCAACGGACGCATGATGCGCGACAAGCTCATCAATCACGCGATTCGTCAGGCTTATCAAACGCAGCTTGGTGACGATCAGCAGCCAGCTTACGTGCTCTATCTGGAGATCGACCCGCATCAGGTGGATGTCAACGTCCATCCGGCTAAGCACGAGGTGCGTTTTCATCAGTCGCGTCTGGTACATGATTTTATCTGGCAAGGCGTGATGAGTGCGCTGCAAGCCAGCCGCGCGCCGGAATTGCCCATCGCCCACGCCGAAGAACCTGCGCCGAAGTGGCAGCCAGAAAACCGTCAGGCGGCAGGCGCGAACCACTTTGCACAACCCAGCAACACGCCACGCAGCGGCGGGGCTTCTGCGGCCGCGAGTGCGAACTGGCAGAACAAAGAGCCGGTTTACAGTGCGCGTGAAGGTAATGCCTATAAGCAGTTGATGAAAACGCCGATGGTAGAAACGCCGCGCGCGGCGCCAGTTCCTGCCGCGGCTCCGGTACGTCTGCCGGAAAAGCGTGAAGCGCCGCTGGCCGCCCATGCGCAAAGCTTCGGCCGCGTGTTAAGCGTTTTGCAGGATCGTTATGCGCTGCTGGAACGTGGTAGCGCATTGCAATTGTTATCGCTGGCCGTGGCGGCGCGCTGGCTAAAACAGGCCCAGCTTGAACCAGGGGAAGAGGGTTTAAAACCGCAGCCGCTCCTGATCCCGGTGCGCCTGAAAATTGCTGCGCCCGAGCTGGCCGCCATCGCCGATCATGCCGCGCTACTGAGCCAGATGGGCATTGATTTACAACGAGAAGGGCAACACGTGACGTTGCGCGCGGTGCCTTTACCGTTACGAACACAAAATTTACAAATCTTGATTCCAGAACTGTTAGGCTACCTGGCCCGGCAGCAAGAGGTTTCTGCATCCACGTTGGCCCCATGGCTGGCGCGTCGAGATGATGCAGAAGACGCTCACTGGAATCACTCGCAGGCAATTGCACTGCTGGCAGAGCTGGAAAGGCTTTGTCCGCAACTGCTGAAGTCGCCGCCTTCAGGTCTGTTACAGACCATTGAGATTGAGAGCGCGCTAAACGCGTTGAAGCATGAGTGAACTAAACCAGGCTAGCCGGCCAAAGGCAATTTTTTTGATGGGGCCTACCGCCTCCGGTAAGACGGCATTAGCGATTTCGCTGCGCCAGCAACTTCCGGTGGAACTTATTAGCGTTGACTCTGCCTTAATCTATCGCGGGATGGATATTGGCACGGCGAAACCGTCGGCAGAAGAGTTAGCACTGGCGCCCCATCGTTTGCTGGACATTCGCGATCCGTCGGAAGCGTATTCCGCCGCAGAATTTCGTCGCGATGCGTTGGCAGAAATGGCGGATATCACCCGGAAGGGGAAGATTCCGTTGCTTGTTGGTGGAACCATGCTCTACTTCAAGGCGTTACTTGAAGGATTGTCGCCGTTGCCCTCGGCCGATCCCGAGGTGCGTCAGCGAATAGAGCAAATGGCGGCGGAGAAAGGGTGGGAAGCCCTGCACCGTCAGCTGTGTGAAATCGATCCGGTCGCCGGTAGTCGTATTCATCCGAATGATCCGCAGAGACTTTCGCGAGCACTGGAAGTTTTTTTTATTTCGGGTAAAACTTTAACGGAACTGACAAAAACCTCCGGCGAAGCGTTACCCTACGACGTGTACCAGTTTGCTATCGCACCTGCGAGTCGTGAACTGATACATCAACGCATTGCGTTGCGTTACGACCAGATGCTAGCGTCAGGATTTGAAGCGGAGGCTCGTGCACTGTTTGCGCGAGGTGATTTGCATACGGACATGCCTTCCATTCGTTGTGTCGGTTATCGCCAGATGTGGTCTTATTTGTCAGGTGAAATCGATTACGACGAAATGGTTTATCGGGGAATTTGCGCCACTCGGCAGCTCGCTAAACGCCAGATGACCTGGTTACGTGGCTGGCCTGAAGTACACTGGTTAAACAGTGATGAGCCAGAGTTAGCGCGTAATGCGGTGCTTAAGGTAGTTAGTGCGTAGCAGGGATGATTGTGTACAATTGGTCCGTTATCGTGCGCAAATTTTTACGCAGTTTTTCTGAACCACGGTTCTTAAAGCAACAAACAACAAGCATATAAGGAAAAGATAGAATGGCTAAGGGGCAATCTTTACAAGACCCGTTTTTGAACGCATTGCGTCGTGAACGTGTACCGGTTTCGATCTATTTGGTGAATGGTATTAAGCTGCAAGGGCAAATTGAATCCTTTGATCAGTTCGTCATTCTGTTAAAAAACACGGTCAGCCAGATGGTGTATAAACACGCCATCTCTACAGTGGTTCCTTCTCGTCCAGTGTCGCACCATAGCAATAACGCGGGCGGCAGCGGTGGTAGCAGCAACTATCATCACAGCGGAAGCAATCAAAGCGCTCAGTCGCAGCCACAACAAGACGGCGATAACGCAGAATAATTTTGCGCTGCCGTAAAGCCAGGGCTGGAGAACGAGCACGTTTTCCTGTCCTGGTTATTTTATTTTAGCGAGGTTATAGCTTGTTTGACCGTTATGATGCCGGTGAGCAGGCCGTACTGGTACACATCTGGTTCTCCCAAGACAAAGAGCTGGAAGATTTGCAGGAGTTTGAAACTCTTGTCTCTTCTGCGGGCGTTGAAGCGCTGCAAGTCATTACGGGCAGCCGTAAAGCGCCACATCCCAAATATTTTGTCGGTGAAGGAAAGGCAGTTGAAATTGCCGATGCGGTAAAAGCGAGTGGAGCATCGGTCGTTTTATTCGATCATGCCTTAACTCCTGCTCAGGAACGTAATCTTGAACGGCTGTGCGAATGTCGCGTAATCGATCGCACCGGCTTAATTCTCGATATATTCGCCCAGCGCGCCCGCACCCATGAGGGTAAATTGCAGGTCGAGCTGGCACAACTACGCCATTTAGCAACCCGTTTGGTTCGCGGATGGACACACCTTGAACGCCAGAAAGGCGGTATCGGTTTACGTGGTCCGGGTGAAACTCAGCTGGAAACGGACCGACGCTTGCTGCGTGGCCGTATCAGTCAGATTCTCTCCCGTCTTGAACGCGTCGAAAAACAGCGCGATCAGGGCAGACAAGCGCGTGCCAAAGCTGACGTGCCAACCGTTTCGCTGGTGGGCTACACCAACGCCGGTAAATCAACTCTGTTCAACGCGATTACCTCTGCGGATGTGTACGTAGCGGATCAACTGTTCGCGACACTTGATCCGACATTGCGTCGTCTGAATGTGGCGGATGTGGGTGAAGTGGTTTTAGCAGACACCGTTGGTTTTATCCGTCATTTGCCGCACGACTTAGTCGCGGCGTTTAAAGCCACGCTGCAGGAAACGCGTCAGGCGACATTGCTGCTGCATGTGATTGACGCCGCCGATTTGCGTGTGAATGACAACATTGATGCAGTAAATGAAGTTCTGGAAGAGATTGAAGCTGACGAAATTCCGGCGCTGTTGATCATGAACAAAATCGATATGCTTGAGGACTTTGTGCCGCGTATCGATCGCAACGAAGAGAACCAGCCGATTCGTGTGTGGTTATCTGCACAGAGCGGCGTGGGTCTGCCGTTGCTGTGGCAGGCGCTCTCTGAGCGTTTAGCCGGTGAAATCGCGCAGTACGATTTACGTCTGCCGCCGGAAGCGGGCCGTTTGCGCAGTCGTTTTTATCAGTTGCATGCTATAGAAAAAGAATGGAATGAAGATGATGGCTGTGTGAGTTTGCACGTGCGTATGCCGATCGTTGATTGGCGTCGTCTGTGTAAACAAGAGCCGTCGCTAGCCAGTTATATTGTTTGAAATTGCCCAAACGCCTTTACTCAATATCTTTTAGATTGTCGTCATTATCGTTGCAGGCCGTATGTGCAGGATTTACCCGAATATTTCGGATTCCAGCAAGGCGGCAACTGAGTGAATCCCCAGGAGCTTACATCAGTAAGTGACTGGGGTGAACGAAGGCAGCCAACGAAGCTGCAATCCGAAAGATGAAGGGTAAAAAACGTAAATACAATAAATGGAGTAGAAACATGGCGTGGAATCAGCCCGGAAATAACGGACAGGACCGCGACCCGTGGGGAAGCAGCAATAATCAAGGCGGCAACTCTGGGGGAAATAAAGGAGGTCGCGATCAGGGACCACCTGATCTGGATGATATCTTCCGAAAGTTGAGTAAAAAACTCGGCGGACTGGGCGGTGGCAAACAGAATGACAATGGCCAGCGCAGCGGCGGTAGCGGTGGCAAAGTGGTTGGCATTGTTGCCGTAGCGGCAGTCGTTATCTGGGCGGCTAGCGGTTTCTACACCATCAAAGAAGCGGAACGTGGCGTCGTCACGCGCTTTGGCAAATTTAGCCATCTGGTTGAGCCAGGCCTCAACTGGAAACCGACTTTCGTCGATCAGGTTCGCGCCGTTAACGTAGAAGCCGTACGTGAACTGGCGGCGTCTGGCGTGATGTTGACGTCGGATGAGAACGTAGTGCGCGTTGAGATGAACGTGCAGTATCGCGTGACGGATCCTGAGCGTTATCTGTATGCCGTGACCAGTGCCGACGACAGCCTGCGTCAGGCCACCGACAGCGCCTTGCGTGGCGTGATTGGTCGCTCAACTATGGACCGCATCCTGACGGAAGGCCGTACCGTGGTACGTAGCGAAACTCAGCGTGAGCTTGACGAGACCATCCGTCCGTACAACATGGGAATTACCCTGCTGGACGTAAACTTCCAGGCGGCACGCCCACCAGAAGAAGTAAAAGCCGCGTTTGATGATGCGATTGCCGCGCGTGAAAACCGTGAACAGTATGTTCGTGAAGCTGAAGCTTATTCGAACGAAGTTCAGCCGCGTGCTAATGGTCAGGCGCAACGTATCCTCGAAGAGGGTCGTGCTTACAAAGAACGTACGGTGTTAGAAGCGCAGGGTGAAGTGGCGCGTTTTGCTCGCTTGCTGCCTGAATATAAAGCTGCACCAGAAATCACGAAAGAGCGTCTCTATATTGAAACCATGGAACGTGTGCTGAGTCATACCCGCAAGGTATTGATCAGCGATCGTGGTAATAATTTGACGGTCCTGCCATTGGATCAACTGATGCGCGGTGGTCAGGCATCTGGCCAGGGCGGTCAGAAAATGACGAATTTAATGAAGTCTCCTTCGTCGTCCGATAGTAATGCGAGCCGTGGAGATTCTTCATCTTACAGTCCAGACAGCATCATGGATCAGCGTCGCGCCAACGCGCTGCGCAACGATACCCAGCGCCAGGGGAGGGAGTAATCGATGCGTAAGCCAATCATCGCCGTAATTATTGTAGTGCTGGTGGTGCTTTACGCGTCACTGTTCGTGGTGCAGGAAGGCCAACGCGGCATCGTGCTGCGCTTTGGTAAGGTTCTGCGTGATGACGAAAACAAACCGCTGGTGTACGCACCGGGTCTGCATTTCAAAATTCCGTTTATCGAAACCATGAAATCACTGGATGCGCGCATTCAGACCATGGATAACCAGGCTGACCGCTTTGTTACCAAAGAGAAGAAAGACCTGATCGTTGATTCTTACATCAAGTGGCGCATCAGTGACTTCAGCCGTTACTACCTGGCAACCGGTGGTGGCGACGTTTCTCAGGCAGAAGTGCTGCTGAAACGTAAGTTCAGTGACCGTCTGCGTTCTGAAATGGGTCGTCTGGATGTGAAAGACATCGTGACTGATTCACGTGGCCGTTTAACCACCGACGTGCGTGATGCCCTGAACACCGGCAGCGCTGGCAATGATGATGACGTTCAGACGCCAGCAGCGGATGATGCGATTGCGAGTGCGGCAGCACGTGTAGAACGTGAAACCAACAGCAGTGAGCCGGCACCAAACCCGAACAGCATGGCTGCGTTAGGTATTGAAGTTGTCGACGTGCGCATCAAGCAGATCAACCTGCCGACTGAAGTGTCTGACGCGATCTACAACCGTATGCGCGCCGAGCGTGAAGCGGTAGCGCGTAGTCAGCGTTCACAAGGTCAGGAAGAGGCAGAGAAACTGCGTGCACAGGCCGATTATCAGGTTACGCGCACGCTGGCAGAAGCACAGCGTGAAGCGCTGATTTCGCGCGGTGAAGGTGATGGTGAAGCGGCAAAACTGTTTGCTGATGCCTTCAGCCAGGATCCGGATTTCTATGCCTTTATCCGTAGCCTGCGCGCCTATGAGAATAGCTTCTCAGACAACCAGGATGTGCTGGTGCTGAGTCCGGATAGCGATTTCTTCCGCTATATGAAAGCGCCCTCTAACGCCACGCGTTAAGAACTGATATAAAGTCCAGGCCGACAATGTTGTCGGCCTTTTTTTTGGGAAAAAATCATGAACTCAACCATCTGGATGGCGCTGGCTTTGGTTTTGGTGCTGGAAGGACTTGGACCGATGTTTATGCCACGTGCGTGGCGGCGGATGATTCTGGCGATGACGCAGTTGCCCGATCGTCTCTTGCATCGTTTTGGTGGCGGTTTAGTGGTGGCCGGCGTGGTAATTTACGCCATGATCAGTATGCATGCGCGTTAATCAGCCTGAAATTATGTGAGGCCGCCCGACTCAATTGTGTCTGTTGGCCGCTGTTCCCCCAACATGTTGTGAGCTGAGCAAAACTCAGGCAAAAAACAGCGCAATCGTATGCTAAAAGTGCTGAAAGAGTAAAAGTCAGGTGGTAGAATCCATTTTTAAGCAATCGGTGATTTTGAAAAAATGGGTAAGAACGTCGTCGTACTGGGCACCCAATGGGGTGACGAAGGTAAAGGTAAGATCGTAGACCTTCTGACAGAGCGCGCGAATTACGTCGTGCGTTACCAAGGTGGCCATAATGCAGGCCACACACTTGTCATCAACGGTGAAAAAACCGTCCTCCACTTAATTCCATCTGGCATTCTGCGTGAAAACGTCACCAGCATCATTGGTAACGGCGTTGTCCTGTCGCCTGAAGCGCTGATGAAAGAGATGAAAGGTCTGGAAGAGCGCGGTGTGCCGGTACGTGAACGTCTGTTGATCTCTGAAGCCTGCCCATTGATTCTGCAGTACCACGTAGCAATGGATGTGGCGCGCGAAAAAGCGCGTGGCGCTAAAGCTATCGGCACCACCGGTCGCGGTATCGGTCCTGCCTATGAAGATAAAGTGGCACGTCGCGGTCTGCGCGTGAGCGATCTCTTCAACAAAGAAACCTTTGCGGTGAAGCTGAAAGAGATCGTCGATTTCTACAACTTCCAGCTGGTTAACTATTACAAAACCGACGCAGTTGACTACGAAAAAGTGCTGAGTGATACGCTGGCGGTGGCCGATATCATTACCAGCATGGTGGTTGATGTGTCCGATCTGCTGGACGGCGCGCGCAAGCGTGGCGACCTGATCATGTTTGAAGGTGCGCAGGGTACGCTGCTGGATATCGACCACGGTACCTATCCGTACGTGACCTCCTCAAACACCACCGCAGGTGGCGTAGCGACGGGTTCAGGTATTGGTCCACGCTATGTTGATTACGTGCTGGGTATCGTGAAAGCCTACTCAACGCGCGTGGGTGCCGGTCCATTCCCGACCGAACTGTTCGATGAAACCGGTGAGTTCCTGTGTGCTCAAGGTAACGAGTTCGGCGCGACCACCGGTCGTCGTCGTCGTACCGGCTGGCTGGATGCGGTTGCCGTTCGCCGTGCCGTACAGATCAACTCCCTGTCAGGTTTCTGCATGACCAAACTGGACGTGCTGGATGGCCTGAAAGAAGTGAAAATCTGTGTGGCTTATCGCATGCCAGATGGCCGCGAAATGACCACCACGCCGCTGGCAGCTGAAGGCTGGGAAGGCATTGAGCCGATTTACGAAACCATGCCAGGCTGGAGCGAGACCACATTCGGCGTTAAGACGCTGGAAGGTTTGCCGCAAGCTGCACGTGACTACATCAAACGTGTAGAAGAAGTGACCGGTGTGCCGATTGATATTATTTCTACCGGCCCAGACCGCAGTGAGACCATGATTCTGCGCGACCCGTTCGACGCATAATCTCCTCAGGCCGGACTCTGTCCGGCCTTTGTATTTCTAATCTTTGACTCCACTCACTCTATTTTTTCTTGCAAATATCGATACTTGCCGGAAAAAAACGCACCGGCCACCACGCTCTGGTTTATCATCATATTTAAACATCACGCCGACCGGCGCATAACCATAACGTTCGATGATTCACTGAGGTATATGTGCAGCTAACAAGTTTTACCGATTATGGTCTGCGTGCCTTGATTTACATGGCGACGTTACCGGAAGGTAAGCAGACCAACATTACCGAAGTCACCGATACCTACGGGGTGTCGCGTAACCATATGGTTAAAATCATCAATCAACTTAGCCGGGCTGGCTTTGTCGCCGCAACACGCGGTAAAAACGGCGGAATTCGTTTAGGCATGGACCCGGAAAAAATCGTCATTGGCGATGTGGTGCGAAGAATGGAGCCATTGCAGCTCGTGAACTGCGACGAGTGTGTGATCACGCCAGCCTGTCGTTTGCGTAAAGCATTGCACGATGCGGTCCAGCTATTCCTCAAGGAACTGGACAAGTATACGCTGGCCGATTTGGTCAAAAATAACGATTCGCTGTACCAACTTTTATTGTCCGAACCGCCGGTGGCAATCCAAATTAAATGACATCGGAGGAACCGTAATGTCAAAAGATCCTTATCAGGATAGAGAAGCTGAAAAATACGAAAACCCAATTCCAAGCCGCGAATTTATTCTGGCACTGCTGGAAAAACGCGAAAAGCCGACCAGCCGCGATGACATCGCGCAGGAATTGAATATCACCAGCGAAGAGCAGTTGGAAGCGCTGCGTCGTCGTCTGCGCGCCATGGAGCGCGATGGCCAGCTGGTGTTTACTCGCCGTCAATGTTACGCCCTGCCAGAACGTCTTGATCTGCTTCGCGGTAAAGTGATTGGCCATCGCGATGGCTATGGCTTCCTGCGCGTAGAAGGTCAGAAAGATGATTTCTATCTATCTGCTGAGCAGATGAAATTCTGCCTGCACGGCGACGTGATTCTGGCGCAGCCAGGCAGCGCCGATCGTAAAGGTCGTCGTGAAGCGCGCGTGGTGCGCGTGCTTGAGCCACGTAACAGCCAGATCGTCGGCCGCTACTTTACCGATGCAGGTACTGGTTTTGTGGTGCCGGATGACAGCCGCCTGAGTTTCGACATCCTGATCCCGCAAGAAGAAACGCTTAACGCGCGTATGGGTTCAGTGGTGGTGGTTGAAATCACCCAACGTGCGACGCGTCGCACCAAAGCGATCGGCAAAGTGACCGAGCTGCTGGGTGACGATATGGGCACCAGCCTTGCGGTCGATATGGCGGTGCGCACCCATGAAATCCCGCACACATGGCCGGAAGAAGTTGAGAAGCAGATCGCTAAGCTGAAAGAAGAAGTACCGGAAGAAGCGAAGCTGGGACGTGTTGATTTACGTAAGTTGCCGCTGGTCACCATTGATGGTGAAGATGCGCGTGACTTTGATGATGCGGTTTTCTGCGAGAAGAAACGCGGCGGCGGCTGGCGTTTATGGGTGGCCATTGCCGACGTCAGCTATTACGTACGTCCGGGCACGCCGCTGGACGATGAAGCGCATCAGCGCGGCACCTCGGTCTATTTCCCGTCGCAGGTTATCCCGATGCTGCCGGAGATTCTCTCCAACGGCTTGTGCTCGCTGAATCCGCAGGTTGATCGTTTGTGCATGGTGTGTGAGATGACCATCTCCTCCAGCGGCAAACTTACCGGTTTCAAACACTATGAAGCGGTGATGAATTCCCATGCGCGACTGACCTACAACAAAGTGTGGAACATTCTGCAAGGTGATGCCGATCTGCGTGAACAATACGCGGCTCAGGTTCCTCATCTGCACGAGTTGCACAACATGTATCAGGTGCTGGAAACCGCGCGCGAGCAGCGTGGCGGCATTTCGTTTGAGACCGATGAACCCAAGTTCATCTTCAACGCCGAGCGTCGCATTGAGCGCGTTGAGCGCACGTCACGCAATGATGCGCATAAGCTGATTGAAGAGTGTATGATTCTCGCCAATATCGCCTCAGCGCGTTTTGTTGAGAAAAATGAAGAGCCTGCGCTGTTCCGCGATCACGATCGTCCAAGCGAAGACAGCATCAAAAGCTTCCGTACCGTATTGAACGAGCTGGGCTTAAGCCTGCCGGGTGGCACTAAGCCACACCCGACCGATTATGCCGCCTTGCTGAAGCAAGTGGCCGATCGGCCAGACGCAGAAATGCTGCAAACCATGCTGCTGCGTTCGATGAAACAGGCGGTTTACGATCCTGAAAACCGGGGTCACTTCGGCCTGGCGCTGGCGTCGTACGCGCACTTCACCTCGCCGATTCGCCGCTACCCGGATTTGCTGCTGCATCGCGCCATCAAATATCTGCTGGCAAAAGAGCGCGGCGAAGTGGATGGCATCACCACGCCGACCGGCGGCTATCACTACGACATGCAGCAGATGCTGCAGCTGGGCCAGCACTGTTCACTGACCGAGCGCCGTGCTGATGAAGCCACGCGCGATGTTGCCGATTGGCTGAAGTGTGACTTCATGCAGGATCAGGTCGGCAACGTGTTCAACGGCGTGATCTCCAGTGTGACCGGCTTTGGTTTCTTCGTGCGTCTTAACGAACTGTTTATCGATGGTTTGGTGCACGTTTCCTCGCTGGATAACGACTATTATCGCTTCGATGCGGTGGGTCAGCGTCTGATTGGTGAATCCGGCGGCCGTACTTATCGTCTGGGCGATGCGGTGGAAGTGCGCGTTGAAGCCGTGCATATGGACGAGCGTAAAATCGACTTCGCGCTGATTTCCAGCAAGCGTGTACCGCGCGGCGAAGGCAAAACCGAACGTGAGCGTGAGAAACGCGGTGGCAAACCGCCAGCCAAGCGTCGTCGTGATGCCGGCAAGAAGGGCACTTTCGAACCTGATTCAGCGTTCCGCAGCGAGAAGAAAAAGCCTGCGGTTGCTGAAAAACCGGCTAAAACCGAGAAAAAAGGCAAAAAAGTCTCCGAGAAAACCCGTAAAATCGCCGCCGCCACCAAGTCTAAGCGCGCGTCGAAGAAGCAGCCTGACGAAGCCTGATAGTTTGGTCGCCTTGCAGGGCGACCTGACGAAACCGTTGTAGGGTGCGCGTTCCTGCGCACCTGAATCTCCGAATTCAACGATCTAAATCCAACCTTGAGCAAAGTAATGAGTGAAATAATTTTTGGTATTCATAGCGTGCAGGCGCTGCTGGAGCGTGATCCTCAGCGTTTTCAGGAAGTCTTTATCCTTAAAGGCCGCGACGATCGTCGCCTGCAGCCGCTGATCCTCGCACTGGAAGCTCAGGGAATCCCGGTGCAGGTGGCGAACCGTCAATGGCTCGATAGCCAGGTTGAAGGCGGCGTGCATCAGGGCATCTTGGCGCGCGTGAAGCCAGGCAAGCAGTATCAGGAAGGTGATTTACCGGATCTGCTGCAGAGCCTTGAGAAGCCGTTCCTGCTGGTGCTGGATGGCGTTACCGATCCGCATAATCTCGGTGCTTGCCTGCGCAGCGCGGATGCTGCGGGCGTGCATGCGGTCATCGTGCCAAAAGACCGCGCAGCACCGTTGAATGCCACCGCGAAGAAAGTGGCCAGCGGCGCAGCGGAAAACGTGCCGTTGATTCGCGTCACCAACCTGGCGCGTACCTTGCGCTTGCTGCAGGAATACAACATCTGGGTGGTGGGCACCGCAGGCGAAGCCGATCACACCGTTTACCAAAGCAAAATGACCGGCCCAATGGCGCTGGTGATGGGCGCGGAAGGTGAAGGCATGCGTCGTTTAACGCGTGAGCATTGCGATGAGCTGATCAGCATCCCAATGGCAGGCAGCGTCTCGTCACTCAACGTGTCAGTTGCCACCGGCGTGTGCTTGTTCGAAGCCGTTCGTCAGCGTCAGGCGTGATCCCCGCCGCAAAAAATTTTCCAGGCCAGGCATAACTGCACATCCTCTTCATACTTGAAAAATGAGTATGAGGAGGACGTTATATGATTTGGACCACTCACACCGTATTTAATCAGCCCCATCCACTCAGTAACAGCAATCTGTTCACGCGCGATATCGCCCTGTGCGAGGCCGTTGCACGCGAAGGTGCCAGCTGGGATCGCGAATGGCTGGCTTCCGTCGGCTTGCAACTCGGCAGCGCCGAATCCCTTGAACTAGGCCGCTTAGCTAACGTCGAAGCGCCGGAACTGTTGCGCTACAACGCGCGCGGCGAACGCCTTGACGAAGTGCGTTTTCATCCCGCCTGGCATCTGCTGATGCAGGGATTATGCGCCAGTCGGCTTCACAATCTCAGCTGGCAGCCCGACGTTCAGCCACAGGCGATGGTGGCGCGTGCCGCACGATTTATCCTGCATGCCCAAGTGGAAGCCGGCTCGCTCTGTCCGGTGACGATGACGCACGCCGCCATTCCGCTGCTGCAGAATCATCTGCCTGAACCCTACGCGGACTGGCGCGAAGCGCTGCTCAGCGATCGTTACGATGCGCATCATCTGCCTGGCAACAAGAAACGCGGTCTGTTGATTGGCATGGGCATGACGGAAAAACAGGGCGGCACCGATGTGTTGAGCAACACCACACGCGCCGAACCGCTTGGCGTGCGCGGGCCGGGCGAAGCGTATCGCATCACCGGCCATAAATGGTTTTTCTCGGTCCCGCAAAGCGATGCGCATCTGATTCTGGCGCAAACGTCACAGGGATTGAGTTGCTTCTTCCTGCCACGCTTGCTGCCGGACGGCACGCGCAACGCTATTCGCATCGAACGCCTTAAAGACAAGCTCGGCAATCGCTCCAACGCCAGCGCTGAAGTGGAATTTCAGGATGCTATCGGCTGGCTGATGGGCGAAGAGGGCGAAGGGGTGCGGCTGATCCTCAAAATGGGCGGTATGACGCGCTTCGACTGCGCGCTGGGCAGTCACGGACAGATGCGCCGTGCGCTGTCGATTGCCGTGCATCATGCGCAGCAGCGTCAGGTGATGGGCAAGAACCTTATCGATCAACCGTTGATGCGCGCGGTACTGGCGCAACAGGCGCTACAGCTGGAAGGGCAAACCGCACTGCTGCTGCGGCTGGCGCGCGCCTGGTCAACACCGGCCAGCGAACATGAGCGCTTATACGCACGCCTATTCACACCCGCCGCCAAATATGTGATCTGCCAGGCGGGCATGCCTTTTGTGGCAGAAGCGATGGAAGTGTTGGGCGGCATTGGCTATTGCGAAGAGAGCGAGCTGCCGCGTCTTTATCGTGAGATGCCGGTTAATAGCATCTGGGAAGGCGCCGGCAATGTGATGTGCCTGGATGTCATGCGGGTACTCGGTCGTCACGCCGAGGTGATGACCATGCTGCACGATGAGTTTGAGGCGGTGAAGGGCAGTAATCGTCACTTTGATCGCCGCTGGCGGCAATTACGCTTGCAGCTCGCGAACCCGCGTGAAGGGCAGGCGCGAGAAATCACGCGCGAGTTACTGCAGCTGGCAAGTGCCGCGATTCTGCTGAAAGTGGCAGAGCCGCCGCTGGCCGATGGCTGGTGTCAGCAGCAGCTTGATCTGCGCGGCACACGGGCATTAAGCGACGATCTCTGCGCGCGCTTACTGTTGCGCTGCAGCGCCGGTTGAAGGCGCGCCATACAGAATGGCAGTGGCGTACCAGAAGCTGGGAAGGGTGGTTTCATCCAGCATCAGAATTTGATAGTAAACCGCACCCGCCTGATTGGCTTTAGCGGCAATAGCGCGCTGCACATCATCCGGCGAGCCGCGTGTGGTGGTGGTGATAGTGCCGAGCTTCGGCAGGCCAATACTCTGCGCGCGTGAAATTTCCTGCGCGTGCTGCATGGGCGGCGGCGGAGCTTGTGGCGTGGTGGTGAAAGCGGCGCAGCCGCTGAGCAGCAGCGTTAAGGCCAAATAGAGAGTACGCATAGCAACTCCTGAAGCAGGAAGATGGCTCAAGTGTAAGCCATCTTCCTGTGGCTTTTAGTCCTTCAGATGAAAAATGCTCACCAGCTGCGTCAGATGATGCCCTTTCTTACTCAGATGATTGGCGGTGGTTTCTGACTGGTTAATCATATCGCTGCTTTGATGCGTGGCCTGGCTGATGTGATTCATAGCCAGATTCACCTGACCAATGCCCGCCGCCTGTTCCTGCGCGGCAATATTGATTTCACCCATCAGCGTTTTAACCTGCTCGATGTGATTGACGATATGGCTCATCGCATCGCGCGTCTGCTCAGATAACGTATGGCCGGCCGCCACTTTATCGATGGAGCTGGCAATCAATCCATCAATCTCTTTGGCTGCCGTAGCACTGCGCTGTGCCAGCGCGCGCACTTCCGCCGCGACCACCGCAAAGCCTTTACCGTGTTCACCGGCGCGAGCGGCTTCAACCGCGGCATTGAGCGCCAGAATGTTGGTCTGGAAGGCGATCGACTCAATCACATGGGTGATATCGGCGATGCTCTGCGACGCCACGCGAATCTCCGACATGGTTTCCACCGAACGTGCCACGGTGCTGCCGCCGTGATTCACGGTATTAGCCGCTTCACCGACCAGCGCCATCGCCTGCCGCACGTTGGCAGCGGTTTGTGCCACGGTGGCGCCAAACTGCTCCATGCTGGCCGAGGTTTCCTCCACGCTGCTGGCCTGACGGCCAATCTGCTCGCTGATGCTGGAGCTGCTGGCGGCGATGGTATCGGTGCCGCTGCTGATTTCCCGCGCCGCCGAACGTACCTGACTGACGACTTTCTCCAGTCCATCGCCAATGCCGTTGATCGCGCTGACCAGCTGACCAATCTCATCACGACGTGAAGAGTCGAGATGTGCCTGCAGATTACCAGCGGCGTACTGTTCTGCCAGATGGATCACTTGCTGCAGCGGACGCGTGATGGCGCGGCGGCTGTACCACATAAAGCCAATGGCAAACGCGATCACCAGCGCCAGGCCAATCGCCATAAACAGGTTACGGCTGTGCGTGATTGGCGCCAGCAGGCTGGCACGGCTCACTTCACCGGCGATGATCCAGTTCCAGCCCGGCAGCTGCTGCCACGCCAGCAGTTTGGTTTCGCCATCCAGCTCAACCGTCACCAATCCCTTCGGCTGGCTAAGCAGTTGCTGCTGCGTGGCGTTATCCCAGCGCGGCAGTTTGCCTTCAGCGTGACGATCAAACAGATATTGGCCCTGGCTGCTGACCGGCGTCCCATTCAACACCGAGAAGGTGCCGCTGTCACCAAGATGGCGCGCCAGCACTTTGTCACGCATCAGCGCGTACTGCGCGTCGATCTGTACCCCGACGAACAGAATAGCGATCACCGCGCCGCTGCTGTCCTGCACCGGCTGATACTGCGTGATGTAACGATGGCCGAACAGCGTCGCCAGTCCGCGATAGACCGTGCCCTGATTGACGCTGCGCCAGGCGGCGCTGCTGCGATCCAGTTTGGTGCCCACCGCGCGGCTGCCATCCTCTTTTTTCAGCGAGGTGGCGATGCGGATGTAATCTTCGCCGTCACGCACGAAGATGGTGGATACCGCACCAGTACGATCGAGAAAATCATCTACCGCGATCTGATCGAGGTTGAGGGTTTTCAATCCCGCTCGCAGCGTTGGCGTGCTGAATTCACCTACCTGCACACGTTCGCTGTCGTCACGACTAAAACGTTTTGGCAGGAAGCTTTGGAACAGTTTGGTGTAATTTGCCACCTCTTCCGACAGCGTGGCGTTGAACATGGTGGCCATTTCATTAATGCCTTGCACCTGATTCTGCATATCATCGGTTGCCAGCTGCTCCAGCTGACGTGCCGCGTTATGGCTCAGGGTCAAGGTCAGCGTAAATAGCACAATTGCCACGCTCAAAGACGTCAATACAGACAGCTTGATTCCGAGACCCATGGCGCTGAGAGAAAGACGCTTCATAAAGTACCTTTTGAGATTATTGAAGGGGTACAAGATCAACGGCAAAGTGGGCTAAATGTTTAGGGCAGAAATTATTCAAACTTAATGTGAAGTGGCTCGCATTTTGTCAGGCAGCGCTTACACTGAGTCCAGTGATAATCATTCTCAATGGAGGCGGTATGATTGAGTTGGCAACGGAGAATCTGGCAGGCATTGAATGTATCCACGCATCACCGGCCGGGCAGCGCCAGGCGCGTTTGCCGACGGTGTTGTTCTATCACGGTTTTACCTCATCGAAAGAGGTTTACAGCTACTTTGCCGTGGCGCTGGCGCAGGCTGGTTTCCGCGTGATCATGCCCGATGCGGACATGCACGGCGCACGTTACAACGGTGATACCGACGCGCGGATGACCCACTTCTGGGAGATCCTTAAACAGAACATCGATGAAGTGCCGTTGCTGGAAAAGGCGCTGCGCGATAACGACTGGATTGCGGATGAACGTTTTGCCGTGGCTGGCGCCTCGATGGGCGGCATGACCGCGCTGGGCGCGATGGCACGCTATCCACAGATTCACAGCGTGGCGTGTTTGATGGGTTCCGGCTATTTCATGCAGCTGAGTCATACGCTGTTTCCGCCGCTGGTGGCGCGCACGCCAGAGCAGAAAGAGGCTTTTGCCGCGCGTTTAGCACCGCTGGCGCCTTACGATCCCAGCGAACAGCTGGAGAAACTGGCGAATCGACCTTTGCTGTTGTGGCACGGCGAAGCGGATGAAGTGGTGCCCTTTGCTGAAACGGCGCGTTTGCAGAAAGCCTTAGGCGAGGCAGAACTCGATCACCATGTGACCACGCTATCTGAAAAAAACATCGGCCATAAAATCACGCCTGCGGCCCTGACGGCGCTGGTCAGTTTCTTTAAACATCATTTATAAAAATGCGGGTTGGCGTGATTGGCGCCAGCCCGTTTAGGTTGCCGAATCAGAGTTGTGATGACAACCGTTCGGCGGCGCTGGTATTGGCACTGACTGGGTTACTGCTTGCAGGCGCATCCAGCCGATTGACGTAGACATAGCCTGATGCCGCGTTGCTGCTGTGACTTCTCATCTGCTGCGCGAAGTCAGCGGAGCTGGCAAGAGCGGGTGTAGACAGGAAGAGACCCAGTAAAGTGGCGAAAATGATCGTTTTCATTATCGACTCCTCACTCCAGGGATTGCACTCTCAGACGCGGCGAAAAGCGGAATTCGTTGCGCCTGTAAACAGTATAGTTCTTAACCAATTTGCCGCCAGATCGTCCCTATGAACGCCTTCTTCAGAGAATTTGATAAAACGCTATCTAACTCACTGATGCATCTCACTTAGCACAAAAAACCGCATCAGCTGACACGATAGTCGCCATTTGATGAATTGTGCGCTTGAGTTTCCGCAAGGACGCCAGTATGATTACGCGTCAATTTTTCAGCTGCATTCAGAGGTGTGTTTCATTTTTTAAATGATTCGCAACCTATAACGTTCCTTGCTTCCGTGGGCCGCAGCTGACCCTGACAGGAGGCTGAATAATCCGTAAGGAGCTATCGATGCGTCATTACGAAATCGTATTTATGGTCCACCCTGACCAGAGCGAACAGGTTCCAGGTATGATCGAGCGTTACACTGGTGCTATCACCGGTGCACAGGGCACGATTCACCGTCTGGAAGACTGGGGCCGCCGTCAGCTGGCTTACCCAATCAACAAACTGCACAAAGCTCACTATGTTCTGATGAACGTAGAAGCGCCGCAGGAAGTGATTGACGAGCTGGAAACTAACTTCCGCTTCAACGACGCCGTTATCCGCAGCATGGTTATGCGCGTTAAGCACGCGGTAACTGAAGCATCTCCGATGGTTAAAGCTAAAGACGAGCGTCGTGATCGCCGCGAAGACTTTGCTAACGAATCGGCTGATGACTCAGATGCTGGGGATTCTGAAGAGTAATCCGACATGACGGCAAATCGGCTGCGCCTGTCTGGCACTGTGTGCAAGACGCCGGTTCGAAAAGTCAGTCCGTCAGGGATTCCTCATTGCCAGTTCGTGCTTGAGCATCGTTCTGTGCAAGAGGAAGCCGGTTTCCACCGGCAAGCCTGGTGTCAAATGCCGGTGATTATCAGCGGCAGCACCCATCAGGTGATTACTCAACATATAACGGTCGGCACGCAACTCACTCTCGAAGGCTTTATTAGCTGCCATCAGGCACGCAATGGTCAGAGCAGAATGGTGTTACATGCCGAGCAGATTGATTTGATAGATTCTGGAGACTAGCCAAATGGCACGTTATTTCCGTCGTCGCAAGTTCTGCCGTTTCACCGCGGAAGGCGTTGTAGAGATTGATTACAAAGATATCGCTACACTGAAAAACTACATTACCGAAAGCGGTAAAATTGTCCCGAGCCGTATTACCGGTACTCGTGCAAAATACCAGCGCCAGCTCGCTCGTTGCATCAAGCGCGCTCGCTACCTGTCCCTGCTTCCGTACACTGATCGTCATCAGTAATCGGTAGTTGTCCATTAACGACTTTAAGAGGATAAGGTAATGCAAGTTATTCTGCTTGATAAAGTAGCAAACCTGGGCAGCCTGGGTGATCAGGTTAACGTTAAAGCGGGCTACGCTCGTAACTTCCTGGTTCCACAGGGTAAAGCTGTTCCTGCTACCAAGAAAAACGTTGAGTTCTTCGAAACACGTCGCGCTGAACTGGAAGCCAAACTGGCTGACGTTCTGGCTGCTGCTAACGCACGTGCAGAGAAAATCAACGCACTTGGCAACGTAACCATCGCGTCTAAATCAGGCGACGCTGGTAAGCTGTTCGGTTCCATCGGTACCCGTGACATCGCTGATGCAGTAACTGCAGCTGGCGTTGAAGTGGCTAAAAGCGAAGTTCGTCTTCCAGAAGGCGTACTGCGCACCACCGGTGAGCACGAAGTTGACTTCCAGATCCATAGCGAAGTCTTCGCTAAACTGGTTGTGAATGTAGTTGCTGAGTAAGTTCACTCAGTAATGCGAAAACGCCGGCCATGTGCCGGCGTTTTTGTTTCTGCGTTTTACTGAGCGCGGATAAAGCTGCCATCTGGCTGGCGTGTAAACAGCACCGGACCGTTGCTGCCATCGACCGTTAAACCGGTCACCACGCCTTGCGCGTTCTGACGAATCTTCACCTGCTGACCATTCTGTAACGCACTCAGCGGCTGCCCATCACCTTCGACTCGCGCCATGGCAAACACATCATTCACCGGCAAATTATTGTCGCGGAACAGCTGTGCCAGTGTCTGGCCTGATGCCACATTATAGGTGCGCCACTCGCCCTGCGAATCGGTTTTCGCCGGCGTGTTTTGCTGTTGATTATTGTCGTAAATCTCCGCCTGCATCGGCACTTCTTTAGCGCCAGTGTCCGCCGGACGCTCAACCGGATATTGCGGCGTGCTGCTCGGCCAGAGAAACGCCAGCAGCAGCACCAGCAGGGCAATGACGATGCCGCGACGATGCAAAGCGGGTAGCGGATCCATCCAGCGCACATCATCCAGCAAATGCCAGACGCGCTGTAGTGCGGCGGGAACGCGGGAAGGGTGATCGGAAGCCATTCGTGAATCCTCCTCGCTGGCGGCCTGGCGCGGAATGCGCGGCAGCCAACGTTGCAACCAAGGTAATAAAGTACGCGGTGCGCGCGTCCTGCGACGTCGTGGGGCGATCTGGCCCATGTATTCTCTCTTGTTCCGACGGTGGCGGGTGAAAACCTCGCCACAGCTATAGTATGAGCAATGCTGACAGGAAGTGCCTGGCAGCATTGAAAAATTTGACCGCTGTATTGTTTCCGTTTCGCCGGGAAATGTCATCTGCGGCGCGTGAGATTTTACGCCAGCCGCCCGCGCTGGTATGCTGCCGGTTCTATTTTTCTCCGGGATTAAGGAATCAAGATGACGACCCCTTCATTCGACAGCGTCGAATCACAAGCAAGTTACGGTATCGGTTTACAGGTAGGCCAGCAGCTGCAAGAGTCTGGACTGCAGGGTCTGCAGCCAGAAGCACTGCTCGCCGGCCTGCGCGACGCGCTGGAAGGGAACTCACCGGCCGTCCCGGTTGACGTGGTACATCGCGCACTGCGGGAAGTGCACGAGCGCGCTGAAGGCGTGCGTCGTGAGCGTGTAGAAGCGATGGCGGCAGAAGGTCAGACTTTCCTTGAGCAGAACGCACAACGCGAAGGCGTAAGCAGCACCGAAACCGGTCTGCAGTTCAGCGTCATCACGCAGGGCGAAGGTCCAATTCCTTCACGTCAGGATCGTGTGCGCGTGCATTACACCGGCAAACTGATCGATGGCACGGTATTCGACAGCTCAGTCGCGCGTGGCGAACCCGCAGAATTCCCGGTTAGCGGCGTAATCGCCGGTTGGATCGAAGCGCTGACGCTGATGCCGGTCGGTTCGAAGTGGGAACTGGCGATTCCACACAACCTCGCTTACGGCGAACGCGGTGCTGGCGCCTCCATCCCGCCATTCAGCACCCTGATCTTCGAAGTTGAGCTGCTGGAAATTCTGTAAGTCGCAAAAGGGCGGCCATCGCCGCCCTTATTCATCATTTCTTCTGCAAATCCACCTGCCACAACGCAAAACCTATCTCATCGCTGCCCACCGCTTTCATCGGGTAATCGGCGTGCTGCTCGATAAACTTCGTTGCTTTCGCGCCAGGCGCGGTCTCAAAACGGATATCCAGCGGCGTGCTGCTGTTAATCGGCGCTAAACGCCAGTTGTGATCGGCCTGCGGTTTCACTTCGCCATGCGCTTTGGTTTCGCTGCTGATATAGGCGGCAACCACCGAGCGGTTCTCATCCGGCGACGCGAAGGCGACATACTTATCGCCGGTGCCGGCAAACTTGCCGCCATAAGCGCGATAGTTATTGGTGGCGACCAGGAAACGGGCCTGAGGATCAATAGGTTTGCCTTGCCATGTGAGATCCTTAATGCGCGAAGCCCCCTTGTTGATCAGCGAGCACTCTGCGTCATAGCGCGCCGGCTGCGTGACATCGATTTGATACTGCACGCCATCGATCACATCGAAGTTATAGGTACGGAAATCCCAGTTAATCAGCGCTTGCGGTTTGCTGCTGTGCGGATCGATTTGATTAAACTGCGCGGCTGAACACTCCAGCCACTCTTTCACCTGTGCACCGCTGACTTTCATCACCACCAGCGTATTGGGATAGAGATAGAGATCGGCGGCGTTACGGAAAGTGAGGTTACCCTTCTCTACTTCGACATAGCTGGCGGGATCGTTTTTGCGGCCGCCAGCTTTAAACGGCGCGGCGGCGGAGAGCACCGGCAAGCGGCCAAGATCAGGATCGCCCTGAATAAAGTGCTCGACGTAAGCGCGCTGCGCGTTGTTAACGATCTGCACCGTGGGATCGTCCTGCACCAGCGACAAGTAGCTGTACATCACGTCGGCGGATTTACCGATCGGTTTGGCAACAAAATCGCGCGTGGCGCGGTGATCCTGCTCCAGCACTTTCACCAGATCGGCATCTTCGGCAGCCAGCGATTTTTTCGCCGCGCTGTCATAAATTGGACGTGCCTCGGCTTTGCCCTGCGCAACCTGCCATTTGCCGCCCTCGTTATTCAGCACCAGGTCGACCACACCCAGATGATCGCCCCACATACCGGGCATCACCGCCGGAATACCGTTAAGTGTGCCTTGAGCGATATCAGCGCCTTTAATTGCCGCAAACTCTTTGCTCGGGAAGACCGCGTGAGCGTGACCGAACATGATGGCGTTGATGCCAGCAACCTGGCTGAGGTAATAGACCGAATTTTCGGCCATGGCATGGTAGGGTTCACTGCTCAAACCGGAGTGCGGAATAGCGATGATTATTTCAGCACCTTTTGCGCGCATTTCCGGCACATAGCGCTTCGCTGTTTCAGTGATGACATCAACCCGCACTTTTCCCTGCAGATTGTTGCGATCCCAAACCATAATCTGCGGGGGAACGAAGCCGATGTAACCAATTTTCAGCGTATGCGGCTTACCGTCACGGTCTGTAACGGTGGTTTCCTTGATTAAGTAGGGCGTAAACAGCGGTTTTCCGCTCTTTTCATCGATAATGTTGGCGTTGACGTAAGGGAAACGCGCGCCGGCCAGCGCTTTTTGCAGATAAGGTAAACCGTAATTGAACTCATGATTACCGAGGTTTCCGACCGCGTAATCCAGCGTATTCATCGCCTTATATACCGGATGAACTTCGCCCGGTTTGAGCCCTCTCGCCGCCATGTAATCGCCCAGCGGACTGCCCTGAATGATATCGCCGTTATCGACCAGCACGCTGTTCTTCGCTTGCGCGCGGGCCTGCTGAATTAAGGTGGCGGTGCGTACCAGGCCAAATTTCTCCGTCGGCGTATCTTTGTAATAATCGAAATCCATCATGTTGCTGTGCAGATCGGTGGTTTCCAGAATGCGCAGATCCACCGTAGCAGCCTTTACCGTGGCGGCAGTTATACAGAATGCCAATAACGACATGCTCGCTTTGAACATCGCTTGCTCCTTGTTCGGTCCAATAGGCCTCTCAAAATAATGTAAAACCATGACGAATTATCATTTCAATTTGTGATGAAGCTCGGACTTTCATCCAATATCTCCCGCCGGGCCGCGCTAAAAGCGCATTCAGCATCCCGCCATAGCCGCCGATGGTGAACTATGGTATTGATATTCAAATAGATTGCCGTAGCAGACAGCACAGTCGCAGGCTGTTGAATGACAACTGCTAAAATAAGGACAGATTGGCAGTTGGTGTCTGACAGGCAGAATCAGCGGAAAAGAGGTAAAGAATGTTAGATAAAATTTGTCAGCTGGCGCGTGATGCGGGCGATGCCATTATGCAGGTATATAACGGCGCAGAGCCGGTTGACGTGACCCGTAAGTCGGATGATTCTCCGGTCACCGCGGCCGATCTCGCGGCGCATCGCGTGATTGTGCAAGGTCTGACGGCGCTTTCGCCGGGGGTGCCGGTGCTATCTGAAGAGGATCCCCCGAGCTGGGACGTGCGTCAGCACTGGCAGAAATACTGGCTGGTCGATCCGCTCGATGGCACCAAAGAGTTCATCAAGCGCAACGGCGAGTTTACGGTCAACATTGCGCTGATCGAAAATGGCAAACCGGTATTGGGCGTGGTGTATGCGCCCGTGCTAGGCGTGATGTACTCGGCGGCTGAAGGTAAAGCCTGGAAGGAAGAGAACGGCCAGCAGACGCAGATTCATGCGCGTGAAGCGCGTCCACCGTTAGTGGTGGTTAGCCGTTCGCATTTTGAGAGCGATACCGAGTTGCAGGAGTATTTGCACCAGCTCGGCGAGCATCAAACCACCGCGATTGGTTCATCGCTGAAGTTCTGTCTGGTAGCTGAAGGCAGCGCGCAACTCTATCCGCGCTTCGGGCCCACTAACATCTGGGATACCGGCGCAGGCCATGCGGTGGCGATTGCCGCCGGTGCGCATGTCCACGATTGGCAGGGCAAAACCCTCGATTACACCCCACGCGAATCGTTCCTCAATCCCGGTTTCCGCGTTTCATTGTTTTAAGCTTTCAGCGGCGCAATTTAGTACGCAATAAATCGCGCCGCTAAAGAATGTGCAATGCCTGGATGCATTCGTATTGGCCGTCCACGGCAACTTCCGTTTACTTCTGCAACAACTCGTGAATTAACTTCATCGCCTGCTGCACTTCGTCCTGCGTCAGCGGACCATCTTTGACGTAGCGCACATGTGCGGTGTTATCCAGCACCACAATTGCGGATCCGCCTTTCTCCAACTGCCAGGCCTGACGCGCGCTGCCATTGCTATCGACGATAAACTGCGACCATGGAAACTGCTGCTTATTGCTCTCAAGGCTGCTGCGCACGAACATGCCGGTGCCCGGAATCGCATCGTCGGTATTGACGATAGTTGTGGTTTGATAACGATCGTGCGGCAGATGCGCAGCTTTGATGGCTTCAATTAACGCCGCATTCTGCTCTTTAGCAGAAGAGCGCCCGGCAATATGCAGGATAACGCGAACTTTTCCGCTTAGCTGCGCGCTATTCCAGGATTTGTAGCTAAACTTATCTTCATCTTGTTGATAAACCAGCTCTCCTTTGTCGTTAACGCCAACGGCTGGCACGCGTTCACCCAGTTTGAAGGCATGTGCCGCAGCCAGGCCCGGCAGCAAGAGTGCCAGTGCTATCACAGTGTGTCTCAAACGCATTTATTACTCTCCTTGGTGATCCGACCAGTTGTTCATGTTCCTGCAATATTAGGCGTGGATGATGCGTCTGTCGCAATGAGTTAACAGGTTTGCAACCTATGCCACAATTCCATAATGAGTGAAGGTTTATACTGGGTTTAGTGAGGCTGATAACAGAGTATTCTGTAATGATGTGTCAATTCAGTAAATAATTCACCTTTTCGGAACACGGCTAAGAAAGGATGCTCTATAGTTATGCCTCATTTGCGCTTCACGGGTTCGTACCAAATTTGGTGACGACGGAGCGTATTAAACATTTTAGGAGTTAAACAGCATGAAGATCTTCCAGCGCTATAATCCGCTGCAAATTGCGAAATATGTCAAAACGCTATTTAGAGGAAGGTTGTACATCAAGGACGTGGGCGCGTTCGAGTTTGATAAGGGCAAAGTGATGTTGCCGCGTGTCAAAGATAAACAGCATCTCAGCGTGATGTCAGAAATCAATCGCCAGGTGCTGCGGCTGCAAGCCGAGTACAACTAAGTAAGCATAAGAAAGGGCGCCGATGGCGCCCTCAGTTTTTAGTGCGGTTGTTGGCTTGTCGCCATCAATTGCGATCCTGGGACGACTCAGATTCATCCACCGTATTTTTGTTCACATTCAGCACCGGCGGGCGTTCATCAATACGCGTAACCAGCAGCTGGTCGATACGGTAGCTATCAATATCCACCACTTCAAACTTGTAGCCGGAAAACTTCACAAAGTCGGTACGCTTCGGAATCTTGCGCAGCATGTACATCATGAAGCCGCCGATGGTTTCATAATTGCCAGACTGCGGGAAATCATCGATATCCAGCACGCGCATCACGTCATCAATTGGCGTGCCGCCTTCGACCAGCCATGAGTTCTCATCGCGCGCGACAATCTGCTCTTCCTGACCTTGACCCACCAAATCGCCCATCAACGTGGTCATCACATCATTCAGCGTAATGATGCCCACCACCAGCGCGTATTCGTTCATGATCACCGCGAAGTCTTCACCAGCGGTTTTGAAGCTCTCCAGCGCTTCAGAAAGCGTCAGCGTATCCGGCACAATCAGCGCTGAACGAATCTGTACGCCGCTGTTCAGCGTCAGGCTTTGATTGCCGAGTACACGCAGCAGCAGCTCTTTGGAATCGACATAGCCGACGATGTGGTCGATATCGCCATCGCAGACGATGAATTTCGAGTGCGGATGCTGGGCGATTTTGGTTTTCAGCGTGGTTTCATCTTCGTGTAAATCGAACCACACCACGTTCTCGCGCGAGGTCATTGATGACGGCACGGTACGCGATTCCAGCTCAAACACGTTCTCAATCAGCTCATGTTCCTGCTTACGCAGCACGCCCGCCAGCGCACCGGCTTCCACCACCGCATAGATATCGTCGGAGGTGATGTCGTCTTTACGCACCATCGGCAGTTTGAACAGACGGAAGAAGACGTTCGCCAGGCCGTTGAACAGCCACACCAGCGGACGCAGCACCACCAGACAGAAGCGCATCGGGTTGATAATGCGCAACGCTACGGCTTCCGGTGCAATCATGCCGACGCGTTTTGGCGTCAGGTCAGCAAACAGAATGAACAGGCTGGTCACGATGGTGAAGGAGCAGATAAAACTGAGCTGTTCAGCCAATTCGGGTGCCATGATGCGGCTGAATAAGCTATTAAAGGCGGGCGAAAACGCCGCATCGCCGACGATACCGCCGAGGATCGCCACGGCATTCAGGCCAATCTGCACTACGGTGAAGAACATGCCAGGTTGTTCCTGCATCTTCAGCACGCGCTGGGCATTGATATTGCCTTCGTCAGCCAGCAGCTTCAGTTTGATCTTACGGGCGGCGGCCAGCGAGATCTCCGAAAGGGAGAAAAATGAACTGATGACTATCAGTAAAAGAATGACAAGCAAGCTATCGAGCATAAAAGGTCCGTTGGGTTAATCACTTGTCATTTTTGGCCTGGGCAGCGCGGGAATGGGCGTACGTCCGGTACTTGCCAGTCAAACAGGCTATCCGTGCCAAAAATGTCTGCGCCATTTCGACAAGATAAGGTTAACGTCGGGGCAGAAAGGGTGCAGGCGAGGCCTGCTGGTCGCTGATTATAGCAGCAGCGCTTATCATGCCGCTATAGGCGCGCATCAGGGGGTCGGATTAATCTGAGTGAGCGTCATTCGCGAGCTCAAGAATCGCCTTGGTTGTTGTATCGTTTAGCACATTTACCCACAATAGGTCACAATTTGGCTTTGTCGCTGAATTTGCGCCAGTGGGGGGGAAAGAGCGGCTATGCTGATGGGTAAACGCGCGCTGGTGATACCCTTCCAGAGAATAAACGCCCCTGCGGAATAGGGGCCGGCATTATTAACAGGAGTACGTGTGCCACGATTTCATATTTATTGTTTGGCCAGCCTGTTGCTTGCTGCACCTGCCGTTGAGGCAGCCAAAGTGCGCTTGCAGCTGGACGGTCTTAGCGGGGATTTGCAGAAGAACGTCAGGGCACGCTTGTCCACCATCGGCAGTGACGAGGTGTCGAACGACGGCCGTTTCCGCGCGCGCGTTGCGGAAGCGATCAAAGAAGGCCTGCGGGCGCTGGGTTATTACGAACCGGAGATCGATTTTGAATCGCGCCCGGCACCGCCGCAAGGTGGTCGTCCGGTATTGATCGCACACGTTAAGCCCGGCGAACCGGTCAAGATCGGCGGCAGCACCATTGTGATCGAAGGTGAAGCCCGCACCGACAAGGATTACCAAGCCTGGGTCAAACAGGGCACGCCGAAAGTCGGTACACAGCTGAATCACGGCGCCTATGACAAATTTAAAAACGGCTTCTCCAGCCTGGCATTGCGTAATGGTTACTTCGACGGTGACTTTAAGCAAAGCCAGCTTGGCGTTTCGGTTGAACGGCGCGAAGCCTTCTGGGACATCAATTACGATAGCGGCCCGCGCTACCGTTTCGGTGATGTCGGTTTCCAGGGCTCGCAAATCGACGAAGCCTATCTGCAAAATCTGGTGCCGTTCAAAAAGGGCGATTACTACAGCTCGCGCGATCTGGCCGAACTTAACCGCCGCTTGTCGGCGACCGGCTGGTTCAACTCGGTGGTGGTCGCGCCTGAGTTTGATAAAGGTCGTCAAAGCAAAGTGCTGCCGCTGAATGCGGTGGTATCGCCACGCGTGGAAAACACCATTGAAACCGGCGTCGGTTACTCCACCGATGTCGGGCCGCGCATTAAAGGCACGTGGAAAAAACCGTGGATTAACAGCAGCGGCCACAGCCTGGCCGCCAGCGCCTACGTTTCTGCGCCGGAGCAACAGCTCGATCTCAGCTACAAAGTCCCGCTGCTGAAAAGTCCGCTGGAGCAGTATTACACCTTCTCCGGCGGCGTGAAGCGTACCGATCTCAACGACACCAAAGCCGATACCACCACGCTGGCGATGTCGCGAAACTGGGACAGCAGCAGCGGCTGGCAGAAGGCAATCAACCTGCGCTGGAGCCTCGATCACTTTACCCAGGCCAGCGTGACCAACACCACTATGCTGCTCTATCCGGGCGTTAGCCTGAACCGCACCCGTTCGCGCGGCGGTCTGATGCCGACGTGGGGCGATTCGCAGCGCTACTCGGTGGACGTGTCGGATACCACATGGGGTTCGGACGTTGATTTCGTCATCATGCAGGCGCAAAACGTCTGGATTCGCACGCTCGCCGATAAGCATCGCTTTGTGGCGCGCGGCAATGTGGGCTGGATCGAAACCAACGACTTCGACAAAGTGCCGCCGGATCTGCGCTTCTTCGCCGGTGGCGATCGCAGTATTCGTGGTTACAAATACAAAGACGTATCGCCACGTGATGATAACGGCAAGCTGACCGGCGCCTCGAAAATGGCCACCGGCTCGCTTGAATATCAATACAACGTGACCGGCAAATGGTGGGGCGCGGTGTTCGTCGATTCCGGCGAAGCGGTCAACGACATCAAGCAGAGCAACCTGAAAACCGGCGCCGGCTTCGGCGTGCGCTGGTCTTCTCCGGTCGGGCCGATCAAGTTTGATATCGCGCGGCCGATTGGCGACGACAAGGAGCATGGATTGCAATTTTATGTAGGATTGGGGCCTGAACTATGAAGCTGTGGAAAAAGGTCCTGATTGGCATCGGTATTTTTCTGGTGCTGCTGTTGGGCAGCATCGCGTTTCTGGTGGGCACCACGCCGGGTTTGCATCTGCTGCTGAAAGGCGCCGATCGCTGGGTGCCAGGTTTGTCGATCAAACAGGTGGAAGGTGGCTGGCGCGATCTAACGCTAAGCGGCGTGAAGTATGAAATGCCGGGCGTCAGTGTGGATGCCGGACGTTTCCACCTGGCGCTGAATCTCAACTGCCTGCTGCATTCGTCGGTGTGTGTCAATGACATCGCGCTGCAGGATGTCAGCGTGGTGGTCGATAGCAAAAAAATGGCACCGGCCAGCGCCCCGCCGCCGGAAGAGGAAAGCGGCAGCACCAATCTCAGCACGCCGTATCCCATCACGCTCAGCAAAGTCGGCCTGCATAACATCAACGTTAAAGTGGATGACACCGCAATTTCCCTGCTCGACTTTACCAGCGGCCTGCAGTGGCAGGATCGCGCACTGACGCTGACGCCAACCCATATCCAAAGCCTGCTGATCGCGCTGCCGAAAGCGGCCAAAGTGGTGGATGAGCAGGTGGTGCAGCCAAAAGTGCAGCAGCCGCAGCCGGATGAACAGCCGCTGGGCGAAACGCTGCAGGCGATGTTCGCTAAGCCACTGTTACCAGATATGCCGGACTTCCAGCTGCCGCTGGATATCACCGTGCAGGAACTGTTGGGCGAACAGCTGCGCATCACCGGCGATACCGACATCTCAATCACGCGTCTGCTGTTAAAAGCCAAAACCGCCGATCGTCATCTCCAACTGGAAACCTTTGATGTCGATTCGCCGCAAGGGCAGGTGAACGCCAGCGGTGAAGCAACGTTGGCCGATAACTGGCCGGTGAATTTTGCGCTGAACGGCACGCTCAATCTCGACCCAATTAAGGGCGAGAAGATCAAAATGAACCTTGCAGGCGCGATGCGTGACGAGCTGAAGCTCGGGCTGAATCTTTCCGGTCCGGTGCGTGCGCAGCTGGATGCGACCACGCAGCCTGCGGTCGCTGGTTTGCCGCTGGCGCTAAAACTCACCAGCCCGCAGCTGCGCTGGCCGCTCACCGGCGCGGTGCAGTATCAGGCGGATAATCTCGATTATCAGTTCAAAGGCAAAGCCACCGATTACGTGATGTCGCTGCGCACTGCGGTGAAAGGCGAAGGCGTGCCGCCTGCCAGCATTGCGCTGGACGGCAAAGGCAACGAGCAGCAGTTCAATCTTGATAAGCTGCGCGTGGCGGCGCTGCAGGGCAATATCGATCTGACGGCGCTGGTGGACTGGAGCAAAGCCATTAGCTGGCACAGCGAATTGACGCTTTCGGGCATCAACACCGCCAAACAGTATCCGGATTGGCCAGCGAAGCTGGAGGGCAAAATTGCCACGCGCGGCAGCTTGTACGGCGGAACCTGGCAGCTCAGCGTGCCGCAGCTCGAGCTGAAAGGAAACGTTAAGCAGAACGCGGTGAGCGCCAAAGGTACGTTGACCGGCAACAGCTACAATCAGTGGAAAGTGCCCGGCCTTAACATTGCGCTGGGTCGCAACCATCTGGACGTGAAGGGCGAGCTGGGCGACACGCTCAATCTCGACGCCAGCATTGATGCGCCAAAGCTGGATAACGCGCTGCCGGGCCTGGGCGGCGTCGCCAAAGGCACCATCAAAGCACGCGGCACCTTACAAGCGCCGCAGCTGCTGGCCGATCTCACGGCTACTGGTTTGCGCTGGCAGCAGCTGCAGATCCGTCGTGTGGCATTGCAGGGCGATGTGAAATCCAGCGATCAGATCGCCGGTAAGCTGCAACTGCGTGTGGAACAATTGCAGCAGGATGCGCTGAGAGTGAATCTTCTGACGCTGAACGCTGACGGCAACGAAAAGCAGCATCAGCTGAAGCTCGAGGTACAGGGCGAACCGGTTTCCGGTCAGCTGGCGCTGAACGGCAGCTTTGATCGCAAAACCGAGCGCTGGCAGGGCAATCTCAACAACACGCGTTTCGACACGCCGGTAGGCGAATGGCGACTGACGCGGGCGATGGCGATTGATTACCTCAACAGCAAGCAGACCGCCACCATTGGGCCGCACTGCTGGCAGAACCCGAACGCGCAGCTGTGCGTACCGGAACCGATTGAAGCCGGTGCCAGCGGACATGCGCATGTGGTGCTCAATCGCTTCGATTTGGCGATGATCAAACCGTTCCTCACCGATGCCACCAAACTGAACGGTGTGTTCAGTGGTGATGCGCGCGTTAACTGGACCGCCGACGGCGCGCTGCCAACCGGCACCTTAGCGCTGAAAGGCAGCGGCGTGAAAGTGGAGCAAGACGTGCAGGGCAACAGTTTGCCTATCGCCTTCGACACGCTGAACCTGAATGCGGCGCTGCGTAACGGTCGCGCACAGCTTGATTGGTTGATCCATATCGTCAACAACGGCCAGCTGAGCGGCAATGTGCAGATCGCCGATCCTGAGAATCGGCGTCAGCTGTCGGGCAACATCGGCATCAGCAATATTTCGCTGGCGATGCTGAATCCGGCGCTGATGCAGGGCGAGAAGATCAAAGGCAACCTGAACAGCAACCTGCGCCTTGGCGGCACGCTGCAGCAGCCGCAGGTGTTTGGTCAGTTGGGGCTGAGCGATGTGGATGTCGACGGCAGCTTTATGCCGGTCGATCTCACCGCCGCCAACCTTAACATGGTGTTCAACGGCATGAGCTCAACGCTCAACGGCATGATTCAGACGGCGCAGGGCAATCTTAACCTGAGCGGTAACGCCGACTGGAGCCAGCTGGATAACTGGCGCGCGCGCGTGGCGGCGCAAGGTAGCCGCATCCGCGTTACCGTGCCGCCAATGGTGCGCATGGATGTCTCGCCGGATCTGGTGTTTGAAGCCACGCCGGCCGCGTTCAGCCTCGATGGCAAAGTGGATATTCCGTGGGCGCGCATTACCGTGCAGGAAGTGCCGGAAAGCGCCACCGGCGTCTCCTCTGATGAAGTGATGCTGGATCAAAATCTCAAGCCGATTCAGCCGAAAACGGCGGCGATTCCGATCAACAGCAATCTGGTGATCCACGTCGGTAATGATGTGCGGCTCTCGGCGTTTGGCTTAAAAGCCAGGCTGAATGGCGATCTCAAACTGGTGCAGGATAAAAACGGCCTCGGCTTGAATGGCCAGATCAACATCCCATCCGGCCGCTTCCACGCTTATGGTCAGGATCTGCTGGTGCGTAAAGGTGAGCTGCAATTCGCCGGACCGCCGGACCAGCCTTACGTCAATCTCGAGGCGATCCGTAATCCTGAGGCCACTGAAGACGATGTCACCGCCGGATTACGGGTAACCGGGCTGGCGGATGAGCCGAAAGTGGAAGTGTTCTCCGATCCGGCGATGTCACAGCAGGAAGCGCTTTCTTACCTGTTACGTGGTCAGGGACTCAACAGCGATGGCGACAGCAACGCATTAACTTCCGCGCTGGTGGGATTGGGGGTTGCGCAAAGTGGTCAGGTTGTGGGTAAAATCGGCGAGACCTTCGGTGTCAGTAATCTCGCGGTTGATACCGCTGGCGTAGGCGATAGCCAGCAGGTGCAGGTGAGTGGTTACGTGTTGCCGGGTCTACAAGTAAAATACGGTGTTGGCATATTTGATTCACTGGCGACCTTAACCTTGCGTTATCGCCTGATGCCCAAACTCTATTTAGAAGCCGTGTCGGGTCTCGATCAGGCACTGGATCTGCTCTATCAGTTTGAGTTTTAGCAATGCGAATAATTGTCTATGGCAGTTTACGGCGCAAACAGGGAAACAGTCATTGGATGACGAATGCGCAGTGGCTCGGCGACCATCAGATTGTGGGGTTTGATCTCTACAATCTGGGTCACTATCCGGGCGTGGTGGAAGGAGAAGGCAGCGTTTATTGCGAGGTGTATCGCATTGACGCCAGCACGCTCGGCGAACTTGATGCCTTGCGCACCAAAAATGGCGAATACAAACGCCAGCTTATTCAGACGCCTTACGGCAGTGCCTGGCTGTATGTCTATCAGCGTTCAGTTGCGGGTCGCACGCATATCGCGAGCGGTGACTGGTTAAGGCGAGATGGCGAAACAGAGGCATAAATAAAAACACCGTCCATTGGACGGTGTTTTTTTATGCGTGGCAGAAAAGAATCTTACTTCTTCTGCGCGCGCTCGTAAGAGGCGATGATTTCAGCTTTGGCCGCTTCTGCGTTGTCCCAGCCATCAACCTTCACCCATTTGCCTTTTTCCAGATCTTTGTAGTGCTCGAAGAAGTGGGTGATCTGCGCTTTCAGCAGTTCTGGCAGGTCGTTCACATCTTTGATGTGATCGTACTCTTTGCTCAGCTTGGTGTGCGGCACCGCAACCAGTTTGGCATCTTCGCCAGACTCGTCGGTCATTTTCAGCACGCCAACGGGACGGCAGCGGATCACTGAGCCCGGTACCAGCGGATAAGGGGTTGGCACCAGCACGTCAACCGGGTCACCATCCAGAGACAGGGTGTGGTTGATGTAGCCGTAGTTGCACGGATAGAACATGGCGGTAGACATGAAACGGTCTACAAACAGGGCGCCAGACTCTTTGTCGACTTCATATTTGATCGGATCGGCGTTAGCCGGGATCTCAATGACAACGTAGATATCTTCTGGCAACTCTTTACCTGCAGGCACCTGGTTCAAACTCATCTGGCTTTCCTTCATTAGTCATATGTTGAGTGACGGCTATTATAGCCAACTGACTCTGAAAGTATGCCCCCTTTTTGGCGTTTCGGAATGCTCCAACCCGCTACTTCGCCGTGACAAACAGCGAGACGATCCCCGCCGCAATCAGTGGTCCAACCGGCACACCACGGAAGAAGGCCACGCCAATCACCGTACCAATCAACAGCCCACCAATCACCGACGGCTGCACGCTCATAAAGTTCACGCCGCGTCCGCCCAGCCAGGCAACGAAAACCCCCACCACAATCGCGATAATTGATTGCCAGTTGGCGAACGATTTCAACAGCGAAGAAGCCGGCAGCGTACCGCTGGCCAGCGGCGCCATCACCGCAACGGTGAGGATGATGATGCCAATCTGAATGCCCTGTTTTTCCACATAGGGAAAGAATTGCGACAGCGGGGTGAGCTTGATCGCCAGCAGGATCAGAATCGAGATGGTAACGGCGCTGTTATGAACGAAATAGCTGAGGACGGCGAGGCAAACAAGAATGATGGTGGAGGCATAAGCAGCCATGGTTTCTCCCTGCAGATTAATGGGCGCGCTGGCCGATGCCAGCGCTAAGCGTATTAAACGCTTACATTAATCAACAATCGTCGGGGTTGGCGCAACTGCCTTTGTTAATTGATTGCAACATCAGCGCCTGATTACGCACCAGACTGACGCCCTGCGCACCAACTGACAGCGCGGCCATCGTGCCCTGGCTGCTAACAAAATAGCTGCGGCTGGCATCCAGCCAACTGTCTCGATAGGTCAGCCACGCGCGCTGGGCGCTGCGCAATTTGTCTTTAGGCGCGCCGGTTAATTTTTTCATTGCTTGGGTGTACTGCGCGTTCATCTCTTTATCCCAGGCTTTATTAGCGGTGCCGTAGCATTGAGACATGCCGGCGGTGCTGGATTCCTTATTCAGACACTGATCGAGCTGCTGATCGATAGGGTTTTGTTGCGCTGCCGCAAAACCACTGACCAACAAACACGCCATCGGGAGCCATTTTTTCATCGTTTCATTCCTTAAATTTTGCGGGGGCAGAGTTCAGTAAAAGTGAAGTCTGGATGATCGTCAGCCAGTTGACCATCAACAATGGATAAAGTTTCCGCGATCAACTGCCGATAATCTTTCCGTTTTAGGGCCAGCGGATTTCTGCCTTTTCTTGCAAACGGGGATAATCATGTTCAAACAGCTATCAATTCGTACTGCATTACTCACGCTTTTGGCTTTTATGACGCTGCTGCTGCTGGCAGTCAGCGCGATGGGCATCTCTGCCATCAACGCAGGCAATCAATCACTGGATGCCATTAACCGCATTCAGGGAATTGAACTGAACAGTTTGTACCAAAGCAACGCCGATCTCATGCGCGCGCGTGGCAGCGCCGCATTGGCCGTGCGCAAAATCGAAATCGGATTACTGGAGGACGGCGCCAGCGTCACCAAACAAGCTGAGGAGGATGTCACCAGTTCCCAGCGTCATCTGAAAGCCTTTATTGATGCCGGAACGGTAACGGCTCAGGGTAAAATCCTCGCCGATGCCGTGGCTACTTCGTTCGCTGCCTATCATAAGGGCGCTATCGTGCCGATGATGGATGCGTTACAAAAGCAGTATACCGACGAATATTACCAGGTTTTGGAAGGCAACCTCTCAACGCTGGCAAGCAACTACGCGAAAGCCGTGCAAGATTTTGCCGTTTATGCTGATGAAGTCTCAGCTACACGTCTGGCGCAAGCTGCACACAATGAGTGGCAGATGAAAATCATGATTGGCGTGGCGATGGCGTTGACGCTACTGCTGATCGTCATTGCCTGGCAACTGCTGTGTCGTCTGCTGCTGCGTCCACTCGATGGCGCGATTGTGCATCTGGAGCAAATTGCGGCCGGCGATTTATCCCAGCCGCTGCCCGCAGCCGGAAAGAGTGAATTAGGCCGTCTCAATCAGGCGCTGGCGAATATGCAGCTGGCGCTCAGCAGTTCGGTCAGTCAGGTGCGCGAAGCCAGCTTGCAGATTGACGTGGGAAGCCGCGAGTTAGCGGCGGGCACCGTGCATCTCTCGCAGCGTACCGAAGAGTCCGCCGCTTCGCTGGAGCAAACCGCGGCCAGCATGGAACAGCTCACCGCCACCGTGCGTCTCAATGCCAGCAATGCTAAAGAGGCCAATCAGCTCGCCAGCAATGTCTCCGACAGTGCCGATCGCGGTGCCGAAGTGGTCGGCTACGTGATGGAGAAGATGCAGGAGATCACCCAAAGCGCCAATCGCATTGGCGACATCCTCAGCGTGATTGATGGCATTGCCTTCCAGACCAACATCCTGGCACTGAACGCTGCGGTTGAAGCCGCGCGTGCCGGTGAACAAGGGCGCGGTTTTGCCGTGGTCGCTAATGAAGTGCGCACGTTGGCTGGTCGCAGCGCCACCGCCGCCAAAGAGATCCGCGAGCTCATCGCAGAATCGCAGACGCGGGTGCAAGAAGGCAGCGATATGGCCACGCGCGCCGGTGAAACCATGGATGAGATCTCCAGCGAAGTGATGCGCGTGACTACGCTGATGAAAGAGATCTCCATTGCTTCGGAAGAGCAGAGTCGCGGTATCGAGCAGGTAAATCAGGCGGTGACGCAAATGGATGAAGCCGCGCAGCAGAACGCCGCGTTAGTCGAAGAAGCCAGCGCTGCCACCCAATCGCTGGAAGCGCAATCGCAGCAGTTGCAGGATTCGATGGCGCAATTCCGCGTAGTCGCGGCTCTGCCTTCGTAGGCAGCAACAAAAAGCCCGCACGGAGGCGGGCTTTGCACAGCGGGAAAAAACTTAGGCTGAATGGTCGTCCGGATATTCACGGATAAAGCGTTCAACGTCGCCTACCATTGCGTCGTTGCCGCAGAAGAACGGGCAGCGCTGATGCAGCGTTTCTGGCTGGATGTCGAGAATGCGATTGGCACCATCGCTGGCTTTACCGCCCGCTTGCTCCGCCAGGAAGGCCATTGGGTTGCATTCGTACAGCAGACGCAGCTTGCCTTTCGGGTGGCTGGCGGTGCTTGGATAGAGATAGATGCCGCCTTTCAGCAGGTTACGGTGGAAGTCGGCCACCAGTGAACCAATGTAGCGCGAGGTATACGGGCGCTTGGTGGCGATATCTTCTTCCTGGCAGAACTTCAGGTATTTCTTCACACCCTGCGGGAAGCGAATGTAGTTACCTTCGTTGATCGAGTAGGTGTAACCCTTCTCCGGGAAGGTCATGCGCTCGTGGCTCAGGCAGAATACGCCGAGCGACGGATCGTAAGTAAACGCATGCACACCCACGCCAGTGGTGTAAACCATCATGGTCGAAGAACCGTAAACCACGTAACCCGCGGCAACCTGCTTGTTGCCCGGCTGCATGAAGTCGGCTTCGGTGATTGGCGTGCCCGGCTCGCTGATGCGATGGTAGATAGAGAAAATGGTGCCGACGGAAACGTTAACGTCGATGTTTGAAGAACCGTCCAGCGGATCCATTAATACAACGTATTTGCCATTCTCAGAGCCTTCAAAGATGACGAACTCGTCTTCTTCTTCCGACGCGATACCGGCCACCACGCCGCGTGCTTTCAGGGCGGCTTTCAGCTTTTCGTTGGCAAACAGATCAAGCTTCATCTGCTGCTCACCCTGCACGTTTTCCACGCCGCTGGCACCCAGAATATCCACCAGACCCGCTTTGTTGATGTCGCGGTGGATAATTTTAGCGCCAAGCTTAATGGAAGAAATCAGCGCCGTCAGTTCACCTGTGGCGTGTGGAAAGTCGTGTTGCTTCTCGACGATGAATTCGCCTAACGTTTTCATAACACATTCCCTGCATCTACGATGGAGTGGCAGCAGCTGTAACAAGCTACCAACGTATGAGCGCAGTTTAGCCGATTGAACTTTAAAAACCATAGTCCTAATCCGTTTCTTCCCTCTCAACTCGGCGTTACACTGTGCGCCGAACTTTTGAGTAATGGATCTCTTTATGCGTATTCACATCCTCGGGATTTGTGGCACTTTCATGGGCGGACTGGCGATGCTGGCGCGCTCGCTGGGGCACGAAGTGACCGGCTCAGACGCCAATGTCTATCCGCCGATGAGCACGTTGCTGGAACAGCAAGGCATTGAATTGACTGAAGGTTACGATGCCAGCCAGCTCGATCCGCAACCGGATCTGGTGATCATTGGTAACGCGATGACGCGCGGCAATCCTTGTGTCGAAGCGGTACTGGAACGCAACATTCCTTACCTCTCCGGCCCGCAATGGCTGCACGATTTCGTCCTGCGCGATCGTTGGGTGCTGGCGGTGGCGGGAACCCACGGCAAAACCACCACAGCCGGCATGGCAGCGTGGATTTTCGAGGCCTGCGGCCTGGAACCGGGCTTTATCATCGGTGGTGTGCCAGGAAACTTCGAGGTTTCGGCAAAATTAGGAAAAAGTCCATTCTTCGTCATCGAAGCGGATGAGTACGACAGCGCGTTCTTCGACAAGCGTTCCAAGTTTGTGCATTACTGCCCGCGCACGCTGATCCTCAACAACCTCGAATTCGATCACGCGGATATCTTTGACGATCTGCGCGCCATCCAGAAGCAGTTCCATCATTTGATCCGTATCGTGCCGGGCCAGGGCAAGATCCTGCTGCCGGAGCACGACAACAACATCAAGCAAGTGATGGCGATGGGCTGCTGGAGCGAGCAGGAAACGGTGGGCGATAACGGTCACTGGCAGGCGAAAAAGTTGACGCCGGACTCTTCACATTGGGAGATCTGGCTCGACGGCGAGAAAGTCGGCGAAGTGAACTGGGCGCTGGTGGGCGAGCACAACATGCACAATGGCCTGATGGCGATTGCAGCGGCGCGTCATGTTGGGGTGAAACCGGGGGATGCCGGTGAAGCGCTGAGCAGTTTCATTAATGCGCGTCGTCGTCTCGAACTGCGTGGTGAAGTGAATGCTATCAAGGTGTACGACGATTTCGCTCACCATCCTACCGCGATTCTCGCCACGCTGGCGGCGCTGCGCAGCAAAGTGGGCGGCACCGCACGCATTCTGGCGGTGCTGGAGCCGCGCTCTAATACCATGAAGATGGGCGTGAGCAAGAACGAGTTAGCGCCATCGCTGGGCCGCGCAGATGAAGTGTTCCTGTTCCAGCCGCACCATATTCCGTGGCAGGTTTCCGATGTGGCCGAGGCGTGCATTCAGCCGGCGCAGTGGAGCGCGGATATCGATACGCTGGTGGAAATGGTGGCGAAGAAAGCCCAGCCAGGCGATTCGATTCTGGTGATGAGTAACGGCGGGTTTGGTGGGATTCACCAGAAACTGCTGGAGCGGTTAGGGCGGTGATGGTGCGGGTTTCCCCTCACCCTGGCCCTCTCCCGCAAGCGGGCGAGGGAATGTTTAGGTGGAGCTCGGTCAGCCCCTTCTCCCGCTTGCGGGAGAAGGTTGGGATGAGGGGAAAACCGCAGAAAACTTACGCTTCTGCCAACTCGCGCAGATACTGGAAAATCAGGCGGGCAGATTTTGGCGGCTTATTCGCGGCTTTCTCTTTCTGCGCGTTACGGATCATGCTGCGCAGTTGCTGACGATCGGCGTGCGGATAGAGGTTAAACACTTCAGCGACCGCGTCATCACCTTGCTCGATCAAACGATCGCGCAAAATTTCCAGCTTATGGAACAGTGCAACCTGCTGGTTGTGACGGTTCTTCAGCTTATCCAGCGCCTGGCGAATCGGATCTTCATCGCGTGAACGCAACATCTTACCGATCAGCTGCAGCTGACGGCGGCGGCCTTCTTTCTTGATGCGCTGCGCCAGTTCAATCGCGTCGCGCAATTGTTCGTCGAGTGGGATCTTGTCGAGGGAATTTTTCCCCAGCTCAACCAGCTCGGCACCAAGGCGTTTTAGCTCTTCGGCATCGCGTTTAATTTCGCTTTTGCTGACCCAGATAATCTCTTCATCTTCTTCGTCATTATTATCCGGCACATCGTCGAGCCAGTCTTCGGGCTGCTTGGTCATCTCTTGGCTCCCAAAAAAAAGAGGCTAATCCTACCAGTTTATCGGGCGACTGCGAAATTGTTCTCTGAGTCTGATAGACTCAAACAATTCATACTTAAGATTAGACGGCAGGTCGATGAACGTATCTACTCAGGTTGCAGAACAACGTAAAGTGTTGGAACAGGCTGTCGCGCAGGCGTTGGAACTGGCAAAAGCCAGCACCGATGGCGCTGAAGTGGCGGTCACGAAAACCACCGGCATCGGCGTCAGTACCCGCTATGGCGAAGTGGAAAACGTCGAATTCAACAGCGATGGTGCGCTCGGCATCACCGTCTACCATCAAAACCGAAAAGGCAGCGCTTCCTCCACCGATCTCAGCCCGGATGCGATCAAACGCACCGTGCAGGCGGCGATCGACATTGCGCGCTACACCTCGGTGGATCCATTTGGCGCACCGGCCGATCCCGATCTGCTGGCGTTTGACGCGCCGGATCTCGATCTCTACCATCCGTGGGAGATCGATGCCGATCGCGCTATCGAACTGGCCGCTCAGGCGGAACAAGCGTCGTTGCAGGCCGACAAGCGCATCACCAACACCGAAGGCGGCAGCTTCAACAGCCACGTTGGTATCAAAGTCTTTGGTAACAGCCACGGCATGTTGCAGAGCTACTGCTCCAGCCGCCATTCGCTCTCCAGCTGTGTGATTGCCGAGCAGGACGGCAATATGGAGCGCGATTACGCGTATACCATTGGCCGCGCTTTTGACGATCTGAAAAGCCCGGAATGGGTTGGCGCCGAGTGCGCCCGCCGCACGCTGTCGCGTCTGGCACCGCGCAAGCTTTCGACCATGAAAGCGCCGGTGATCTTCGCGCCAGAAGTGGCGACCGGTTTGTTTGGTCATCTGGTGGGCATGATCAGCGGCAGCAGCGTGTACCGCAAATCGACCTTCCTGCTTGATTCGCTCGGTAAGCAGATTCTGCCCGAGTGGCTGACCATTGAAGAGCATCCGCACCTGCTGAAAGGCCTGGCATCCACGCCGTTCGACAGCGAAGGCGTGCGCACCCAATCGCGTGACATCATTAAAGATGGCGTGCTGCAGAACTGGCTGTTGACCAGCTATTCGGCGCGCAAGCTCGGCTTGCAGAGCACCGGCCACGCAGGCGGCATCCACAACTGGCGTATTGCCGGTCAGGGCCACAGCTTTGACGACCTGCTGAAGCAGATGGGCACCGGTTTAGTGGTAACCGAGATGATGGGCTCTAGCATCAACGGCATGACCGGCGACTATTCACGCGGCGCATCCGGATTCTGGGTGGAAAACGGTGAGATTCAATATCCTGTGAGCGAGATCACAATCGCTGGTAACCTCAAGGAGATGTGGCTCAATATGGTAACCGTCGGTAACGACATTGAAACCCGCAGCAATATACAATGCGGTTCGGTGCTGCTGCCGGAGATTAAAATCGCCGGACAATAAGAGTCATCGCTTTTTGAAAGCAGCCCGCAAGGCTGCTTTTTTTTTGGCCCGACAATAATAAAAGGACATACCAATGCGTAATAAGCATGTGATTGCAGTGTTGTCGTTATCGCTGTTGTTCTCCTCGGCTAGCGTGTTTGCAGCCGATTTAGAAAAAGATATGGATACGCTCAAGGATGGTCTGAGCGTGGTGAAGAAAACCTCTGACGCGCAGGAAATGCATACCGCGTTGGGTAAGATGCGCCAGGCGGCAACGGATGCTAAGCAATCCACGCCGGAAAAACTGGAAGGTCAGGCGGCCGATAGCGCGCAGATCAAGGATTATCACGCCGGTCTGGATTCGCTGATTGCCCAGATCGATGTGGTTGATCAGTTGGCGCAAGCCAACAAGCTGGACGAAGCCAAGGCCGAAGCGAAGAAACTGGAAGATATTCGCAACGCCAACCATAAGAAATTCCGCTGATAACCCGGCCAGCCCCGTGGCTGGCCTTATTCCTCTTTGCCTTATCTCCGCTTTAATCCGCATAACTCCATCAATCCTCGCATTTTGTGACCGCTTTCGCACACTTCGTGCGTCCTGAGATCTGGCGCACACTCGCCCGCAGGATTTCCACTTTGAGGTGGAAAAGTTGCGACTCAACAGCCTCAAGGGGAAAGCGTACTTTCTTATCAACGAGAAATATCTGTAATTGTCCGCTGTAAACAGGAGTAACAAGGTGAGGAGTGAAGCTGTCCCGCTGAAACAGAGCACGCCGGAAGCGATCCAGGCGCTGGCGGATAAGGTGTTAAGCCAAATTGCAGCGATCTACGCCGCGCATCATATCGAAGCCAACGCCGTGCAGCAGCAGATGCTGGCTTCGCATGTCCGGGCGATGGCATCGCGCTCTTTAACGGGTGAAGCGCTACCGGAAGTAGAGGCTGAGCTGTTTGAAGATATCTCGCCGGAAACCATGGCGCTGGCGCAGCAGGTGGTGGATCTGTTTGGCAATCTGCCAAAAGAGGAAGCCTGGTTGTTGTCCGTCCATATCGAAGTGGCGAAATCGAACGAAGCATAAATTGCGAGGAATTGAACATGGTAACTGTAGTGATTGGCGATCGTCTGGGTAAAGGTCAGAAAGTAGCAGCGGGCATCGAGAAAGCCGGTGGTCGTGCGGTGGTGGTGCCAGGCGTGGCAGCCGACATGAAGCTGGGCGACGTGATGAAAGCGGAAAACGCCGACTTCGGTATCTCCTTCTGCGGCAGCGGCGGTGCCGGTGCGATTACCGCGCAGAACAAATATGGCTACAAAGCCAAACACGGGATGCGTTCGATTGACGAAGGCGTTACCGCCATCAATGAAGGTGCCACCGTGCTGGGCTTCGGCTTTATGGATAAAGAAGAGCTGGGTGAGCGTCTGGTGCAGGCCTGGACTAAAAAACACGGCAGCTAAGTATGAAACAGCAATACGAGACGCAGGTAACGGTGCAGGGCAAAGGCGACAGTAAAGCAAAAGCCTTTGCCGATGCGCTCAGCAAGGTGCAGCAGCAAGTGCTGCGCACCAGCCAAAAGATTCTGTTGCGCATTGAACCCATAGATGTGCGGGTGCTGCGCGCGCAGGAGAGCGTGCGCAAGGAAAAATTCTTGTTCTTCTTCCTCGCGCGTGAGCGACGGAATTACAGCGTTGAGCTGGACATTACCGTTAGCGTCACTGTGATCGACACCGACAAGGTGGATTTCATAGCGACTTAATAAAAACGACAACAAGGGTACGACGACATGTTTTTAATCATTTTGTTTAAGTCGTTAATCATTGGCGGATTGGTTGGCGTCGGGGTGGGAGCGGGCGCAGCGCGCATGTTCCACGCACCGACCACACAAGGTATGGGCGCGTTCCGTACCTTGGGAGAACTCAATTCCTGTGAAGGCGATCCGGCATCGCACTTCTCCTTTGGTCTCGGCTTCTTCTTTAACGCCTGGGCATCATCCGTGGCAGCGGGTTCCTTCACGCAGGACGTCGATCACCGCATTTTGCCGAACTGGGGCGCGGCGGCACTGATGGTGAAAAACCGCAACGTGGCGGAAACGCTGCACAACCCGAAACGCATGGCGATTGCCTGCGGCATCATCGGCATGATTGTGGTGGCCTTCCTTAACAGCACCGCATCTGCGGTTCCGGCGGCGCTGCAGGTTACCGCAGTAAAAGTGCTGGTGCCGGCGGCTAACCTGCTGGTGAATACCGTGATGCCAGTGATCTTCTGGCTGGCAGCGATTGATGCCGGTAAGAAATCTGGCTTCTGGGCCACCATTTTTGGCGGTCTGGCGCAGCTGATCATGGGTAACGCCGTACCGGGTTTGGTGCTGGGCATCCTGATCGGTAAGGGTGTGGAAGAGAGCGGCTGGAACAAAGTCACCAAGGTGATGATGTTTGCCATCGTGCTGCTGTTTGCCTTGAGCGGCTTCTTCCGCGGTTTCGATCTGAAACTGCTGCAATCCTTCCAGCTAGGTATTCCGGGCTGGCTGGATATGATCCACAACAGCGTCAGCGGCAAATAAGGAGCCATCAGCATGAACGAGAACGAAAACAAAGGGTTCTGGTACGCCGACTGGTCTTTCCCGATTTTTGTTGGCCTGCTCTCCTCCGGCGTATTTGCCGGTACGCACATGTATTACCTGTACGGCATTGGTGCTTTTAACGAAGTGGCGTTTGTCTCGATGCTGCGCTCCGGTATGGAAACCGGCGTGTATGGCGCGGTGGCGGCGTTTGGTGCCAGCTTCCTGTTTGCACGCATTATCGAAGGTTCGCTGGTGGGGATTCTCGATATTGGCGGCGCGATCCAGACCGGCGTCGGCCTCGGCGTGCCTGCGCTGCTGCTCGGTGCCGGCATTGTGTTCCCGGTCGCCAACTTTGCCGCATCGCTGGCTACGGGTTTAGTGGTGGGCTTAGCGATAGGTTATCTGATCATCCTGGCGCGTAAGTTCACCATCAACCAGAGCGACTCAACCTACGGCGCAGACGTGATGATGGGCGCGGGTAACGCATCGGGCCGTTTCCTCGGGCCGCTGATTATCCTGTCGGCCATGGCGGCGTCGATTCCCATTGGTCTCGGTTCGCTGGTGGGCGCACTGCTGTTCTACCTGTGGAATAAGCCTATTACCGGCGGCGCGATTTTGGGCGCGATGGTGTTGGGTGCGATGTTCCCAATCTCACTCTGATACTGATGTGCGGCCATATGGCTGCACATATCAGTAGCGGCACCATTTATTGCGCGATAAATCGCGCCGCTACGAAATGAGCGTTTGTACGTGAGGAGTAAGCATGTTTGATCTGATTCTGCGCCGCGCACGTCTGTGCGACGAACAGCTGGTGGATATTGCCATCCAGCACGGCAAAATTGCCGCCGTCGGCGAGGTGAGTGGTCCGGCACAGCAGGAGCGCGATCTCGCCGGACATTACTATGTCAGCGCTGGCTGGATTGATAGCCACGTGCACTGTTATCCCCAATCCCCGATTTATCACGACGATGCCGACACCATTGGTATGGCGCAAGGCGTCACCACGGTGGTGGATGCCGGCAGCACCGGCGCTGATGACATCGACGACTTTTATCAGCTTACGCGTTCGGCTACCACCGAAGTACGCGCGCTGATCAACATTTCACGCACCGGCATTGTGACGCAAAACGAGCTGGCCGATATGGCGCAGATTGATGGCGATGCGGTGGTGCAGGCGGTGAAACGCCGTCCCGACTTTATCGTTGGCCTGAAAGCGCGCATGAGCAGCAGCGTGGTGGGCGAGAACGGCATTCAGCCGCTGGTGCGGGCCAAGGCGATTCAGCAGGCAGCCGGAAACTTGCCGCTGATGGTGCACATTGGCAACAATCCGCCAGTGCTGGAAGAGATCGCCGATCTGCTGACCTCCGGCGACATCATTACCCACTGCTTTAACGGCAAGCCGAACCGTATCTTGTCACCGCAGGGCGAACTGAAAGCAGCGGTGAAAAATGCCATCGCGCGCGGCGTGAAGCTGGATATCGGCCACGGCGGCGCCAGCTTCAGTTTTGAGGTGGCGCGTCAGGCGATTGCGCAGGGCATTCTGCCCGACACCATCAGCTCCGACATTTACTGTCGTAACCGCATCAACGGCCCGGTGCATAGCCTGGCGCACGTGATGTCGAAATTCTTTAGCATTGGCATGACCCTGCCGCAAATCATCGAGTGCGTTACCGTTAATGCCGCTGCTGGCCTGCGTCTGGCGGGCAAAGGGCGCTTAACCGCCGGTTATGACGCCGACCTGACCATTTTTACCGTCAAAGAGGAAGCCTGCCCGTTCGTTGATGCTGAAGGCGAACGGGTATTAGGTGAACAACATATTCTGCCGCTGGCCGTGGTTATCGCCGGTCACTGGCATCTGACTGATCAAGGGAAAGCGAATCATGTCTTCGATCTATGAAAAATATGACCTGAAACAGGTCATCAACGCCTCGGGCCGCATGACCATTCTCGGCGTCTCCACGCCGTCTGCGGATGTGGTGGATACCGTCAGCTATGGTCTGAATCACTATTTCGAGATGAAAGATCTGGTCAACAAGACCGGCGCTTACATCGCCAAACTGCTGGATGTGGAGAGCGCGGTGGTGGTGTCGTGCGCCTCGGCGGGCATTGCGCAGAGCGTGGCGGCGGTGATTGTTAAAGATAACGACTGGCTGCTGGAGAACCTGCACGCCGCACCGCTCAGCGTGCCGCACGATATCGTGGTGCCAAAAGGGCACAACGTGAACTTCGGCGCGCCGGTTGGCACGATGGTGGCGCTGGGCGGCGGGCGTTTGATCGAAGCCGGTTACAGCAACGAATGTTCGCCAGAGCAGTTGGCGGCGGCAATCACGCCGACCACGGCGGCGCTGATGTACATCAAATCGCACCACTGCGTGCAGAAAAGCCATCTTAGCGTGGAGCAGGCAGCGGCAGTGGCGCGCAAGCACGGCATTCCACTGATCGTTGATGCGGCAGCGGAAGAAGATTTGCAGTGCTACTACCAAATGGGCGCGGATCTGGTGATTTACAGCGGCGCCAAGGCGATTGAAGGGCCGACCAGCGGCTTAGTGATTGGTCGTACGCAATACGTTGAGTGGGTGAAGCGCCAGAGCAACGGCATTGGCCGCGCGATGAAAGTCGGCAAAGAGGGCATTCTCGGGCTGACGCAGGCGATTGAAAACTATCTGGTGCAGCCAAAAACCACCGGCGCCGAGATGGTCGCCAACATGACGCCGTTTATCGACAACCTCAACACGCTGAACGGCGTCACCGCCCGCGTGGTGTGGGATGCCGCCGGACGCGATATTGCGCGTGCCGAGATCAAGTTTGATGAAGCGGTCACCGGCTGGCCGACTGGCGAACTGGTGCAGGCGTTGAAAACTGGCGACATCGCCATCTATTTCCGTGGCTACAAAGCCAACGAAGGCATTATCGAAGCCGATGTGCGCAGCGTTAGCGCCGATCAGCTGCACATCATCTTTAGCGCTATTCAGGCGTTGATCAGCGGAGGAAAACGCGCATGAGTCTGAACCCGAACTTCTATCAGGATCGCCTGTGCCTTAACGTGCTGGCCGGTTCGAAGCAGAACGCCAAAGCGATCTGGCAGGCGGCTGAAGGCTATGTGCTGGTGGGCGTGCTGTCAAAAAACTACGCCAGCAATGAAGCGGCGATTGCCGATATGCGCGAGTATGCGGCGCTGATCGACAATGCGTTATCCGTGGGTTTGGGCGCGGGCGATCCGAACCAGTCGGCGATGGTGAGTGAGATCTCGGCGGTGCTGCAACCGCAGCACGTCAATCAGGTCTTCACCGGCGTGGCGACCAGCCGTGCGCTGCTCGGCCAGAATCAAACCGTGGTAAATGGTTTGATTTCACCGACCGGCAAGCCGGGCATGGTGAAAATCTCCACCGGACCGCGCAGCTCGAAGAACGCCGACGCGATTGTACCGATCGACAGCGCCATCGCCATGTTGCAGGACATGGGCGGCAGCTCGGTGAAATACTTTCCGATGGGCGGCCTGAAAGCGGTAAATGAGTATCGCGCGGTGGCGGAAGCCTGCGCGCGTCACGACTTCTGGCTGGAACCCACCGGCGGCATCGATCTCAACAACTTCGAAGAGATTGTGCGTATTGCGCTCGATGCGGGCGTCAGCAAAGTGATCCCGCACGTTTACAGTTCGATTATCGATAGCGCAAGCGGCGACACGCGCATTGACGATGTACGTCAGCTTCTGGCAACGTGCAAGAAACTGCTGTAACAAATGAGTAACAGGTGAGGCTCCGTGAGATTTCCCAATCAGCGTCTGACTCAGCTTTTCGCTGCGCTGCAAAATGAAACGCTGCCGCAGGATGAGCTGGCACGTCGCTTTTCCGTTTCAACGCGCACGGTGCGCACCGATATCACCGCGCTGAATGCGCTGCTGGAACAGCATGGCGCGCAGTTTGTGTTGGCGCGCGGCGCGGGATATCAACTCAAAATTGACGATGCGGCGCGCTTTGGCCGCTTACAGCAAGAGAGCGCGACGCCACTGCGCGTGCCGCGTACCTCACAGGAGCGCGTGCGCTATCTGCTGACGCGCTTTCTGACTGCGGCGTATTCGATCAAGCTGGAAGATCTGTCCGAAGAGTGGTTTGTCAGCCGCGCCACGCTGCAAAGCGATATGGCAGAAGTGCGCGAATGGCTGGGCCGCTATCACCTTAATATCGAAACCAAACCGCATTACGGCATGAAGCTGTTTGGCAGCGAGGCGGCGATCCGCACCTGCTTAACCGACCTGCTGTGGCAGATCGATCAGGAGACGCCGGACAGCCCGCTGCTGACGGTAGAAGCGCTGCACAACGGCATTTTGGCGCAGCTCGAACCTTTGCTGCAACAGTGCTTCGCCCAGCACGCCATTCGCCTCAGTGATGAAGGCGACCGCTATCTGCAAATCTACTGCGCGGTGGCGGTACGACGCATCAGCGAAGGTTTCCCGCTCAACGATCCGGGTGCGGAAGATGTGGGCGAGGAAGTGCGCGAGGCGGCGCACGATCTGATTAACCTGATGCGTCCGCTGGTCGGCAAACCGATTTCACAGGCGGAAGAGAACTGGCTGCGGGTCAACATCGCCGCACGCCAGATTCAGGCGCTGGCACCGAGCACCATTAACGCCGACGATGCCGATGCGCTGGTCGATTACCTGCTAAATTACATCAACACCTATTACAACTATCGGCTGCAGCACGATGAGCAGCTGCGCGCCGATCTGCTCACCCATATCAAAACCATGATCACGCGGGTGCGCTACCAAATCCACATCCCCAATCCGCTGCTGAGCAACATCAAACAGCACTATCCAATGGCCTACGATGTGACGCTGGCGGCGGTGACCAGCTGGGGTAAATACACGCCTTACACTATCAGTGAGAACGAGATCGGTTTTCTGGTGCTGCACATCGGCGTTGGGCTGGAGAGGCATTACGACGTCGGCTATCAGCGCCATCCACAGGTGCTGCTGGTGTGCGACAGCGGCAACTCCACGCTGCGCATGATTGAGGCGCTGCTGCTGCGCAAATACCCGCAATTGGTGGTGACGGCGCGGCTGTCACAGCGCGACTATGAACTGCGCGAGCATATCGATGAAGACTTCGTGATCTCCACCGCGCGGCTCAGCGAGAAGAATAAGCCGATTGCGGTGATGTCGCCATTCCCAACCGAGTTCCAGCTGGAGCAGCTCGGCAAGCTGGTGCTAGTGGATCGCACGCGCCCGTACATGCTGGAGAAGTACTTCGACGCCCAGCACTTTATGGTGCTGGATAAGCCGATGGCGCAGTCAGAGTTGTTCCGCCTGCTGTGCGATCAGTTGGAGAGCGAAGGTTTTGTCGATGCGGATTTTTATCCGTCGGTTGAGGAGCGCGAAGCGATTGTCAGCACCCTGCTCGGCGAAGGCATCGCGCTGCCGCATTCACTCGGACTGCTGGCGCAGAAAACCGTGGTCTACACGGTGCTTGCGCCCCATGGCGTAAGCTGGGGCGAGGAGACAGCATCGGTGATTTTCCTGCTGGCGATCAGCAAGAGTGAATACGAAGAGGCGATGGCGATTTACGATCTGTTCGTCACCTTCCTGCGCGAAAGGGCGATGACGCGGCTGCGTGATTGCGCGGATTTTGTCAGTTTCAAAGCGGTGGCGATCGATTGTTTGAGTCGGATGTAAGGGTTGTGCGTGCTGTCCCCCATCCCGGCCTTCCCCCGCTTGCGGGGGAAGGAGATGCTGCCACATGCAGCTTCATCACTGGCATATGGCAGCATCTTCCTCCCCCATTTATGGGGGAGGACCGAGGAGGGGGACTGCGTGCACAATCTACCCGCGTTTCGCCAGCAACCTCGGAATCTCACGCAAACACCAGGCTTTGGCTTCGCCCATGCTGTCGCGGCGCCACGCCATAATAATGTCCACTTCGCGCGTATACTCGGCGCTCACCACGCGTAAACGACCTTCGGCGATATCCTGCTCCACCATCGGATACGGCATGGTCGCCACACCCAAACCGGCCAGCAGCGCGCGGCGTTTATCATCCATGCTGCTTACCGTCAGACGCTGCTGCTTATCCAGCAACTGCACCGTCAGCACTGGGCGCTCGCGCGCGGTGTCCGCCACCGCGATACCGCGATACTTCACGCGCGTCACTTCTGACAGCGGCTCAGCTTCCTGATGAATGGGATGATCCGGGCTGGCAACGTAGACGCTCATCGTGCTGTACAGCTTGCGGGTGTTGATTTCGGTTGAGGCGCGGAAGTGCATATCCGGGGCAATCACGATATCGGCGCGGCCCTGTTCCAGCCGCTCCCAGGCGCCGGCTAACACTTCCGTGATCAGCGAAATCTGCGTATTGGCTTTTTCTGACAGCTTCTCAACCAGCGGGAATAAACGCTCGGAAGGCACCAGCGCCTCGGCAACAATGGTGAGATGCGTTTCCCAACCGCGCGCCAGCGCTTCGGCATCGGTGGTGAGCTTATCGGCGGCCTCCAGCAGCACGCGGCCCCGTTCCAGCAGCATGCGGCCCACGTTGGTGAACTTGGTGCGGTGGCCGGAACGGTCAAACAGCACCACATCCAGCTCCTCTTCCAGCTTCTGCATGGTGTAACTCAGCGCGGAAGGGACGCGACCCAGTTCATCGGCCGCAGCGGCAAAGCTGCCACGACGGTCAATAGCATCCATCACACGTAAAGCTTCAAGGGTTAACGCGCGGTCTTTTGCCATGCCGATTCTCTGTCAGTAAATTTGAACATGCCAGGCAGATTAACTGGCTTACAATCCGGCGTCCAGACTTTTACCATAATCCCATCAAGCCTGCGGTCGGTTCTCACCGCAGCGCGTCGGAGGATTATCATGATGACAACCCGCTGCGCGTCCGCATGTGGCCAGGCCGATTTCGGTTGGTTGCAGGCGCGCTACAGCTTCTCATTTGGCCACTATTTCGATCCAAAATTAATGGGCTACGCGTCGCTGCGCGTACTCAACCAGGAAATTCTGGCACCGGGCGCCGCATTCCAGCCGCGCAGTTATCCGCAGGTCGATGTGCTGAATCTGGTGCTGCAGGGTGAAGCCGAGTATCGCGACAGCGAAGGCAATCATCTGGTGGCGCGTGAAGGCGAGGCGATGCTGCTCTCTGCGCGTCAGGGCGTGAATTACAGTGAAATTAACATCAGCAAAGATCGCCCGTTAACCCGCATGCAACTGTGGCTGGCGGCCTGTCCGGAACGTGAAAACCCACTGTTGCAGAAGCTCGACCTGCCGCAACAAACCAGCGTACTGATCGCCTCGCCCGATGGCGCGCAGGGCAGCCTGCAGCTGCGCCAGCAGGTTTGGGTGCATCAGGTGACGCTAGCGCCGGGCGAGCAGTACACGGTGAAATTGCACGGACCGCGCGCTTACCTGCAATCGATCCATGGTTCGCTGGATGTGCAGGCCAGCAGCGCCAACCAGCAGCCGCTAGGCTGCGGCGACGGCGCGTTTCTCAGCGATGAGAACCAGATTAGCCTGCAGGCCAGAACGCCGCTGCGCGCGCTGGTGATTGACCTTCCCGCCTAACCCTCACGCACAAAAAAGGGCGACCGAAGTCGCCCTGATGCTTTGCTGCAACGCTTATTTGAGAATGGTGAAGGCCGTAGTCACGTGCTTCACGCCGCTCACCCGGCTGGCAACATCGGCCGCCGCCTTCGCTTCTTCTGCAGTAACCAGTCCCAACAGGAACACTTCACCGTTTTCGGTGGTCACTTTCACGTTGGAGGATTTCACCTGATCGCTGCCCAGCAGCTGCGAGCGGATTTTGGTGGTGATCCAGGTATCCGATGACGAGGTGCCGAGGCTGACTTTCTGTCCATTACGGATTTCGTTATACACCTCGGTGGCTCCATCAACGCCCATGGCGATCTGTTTGGCACGGCTTGCCAGATCCGGGGTTGGCGACTGGCCGGTTAGCAGTACTTTGCCCTGATAAGCGGTGACAACCACGCGGGCCTGGTTTTTGATCTGTTCATCTTTTGCCAGTGCGTTCGAGACGCGCAGCTCCAGCGTACCGTCATCGACCTGCGTGCCCACGGTGCGCGGGTCAGTGGCGGTTTTGGTGGCGACGGCAGCGCCGCCGGCAACCACGGCAATACAACCTTGCAGCAACATGGCGGTTAAGAGAATGGCGACAGCGTTCAATGCTTTCATTTGAGCTCCTTCAGTCATTCCTGGTGTGGGAATAAAGTGTTATCAATCAAATCGCACAGGCAGTTCAGCGTCAGCATATGCATTTCCTGAATGCGCGCACTGCGATGTGATGGAATGCGAATTTCCACATCATGCGGACCGAGCAGGCCCGCCAGCTCACCGCCGTCGTGGCCGGTTAACGCAACGATGGTCATATCGCGGGTAACCGCAGCTTCAACCGCTTTGACGATATCGCGGGTGTTGCCACGGGTGGAAATGGCCAGCAGCACATCACCAGCCTGACCAAGCGCTCGAACCTGCTTGGCGTAGATTTCATCGTGCAGACGATCGTTACCAATCGCCGTCAGCATCACATTATCAGCGCTCAGCGCCAGCGCAGGCAGGCTAGGGCGCTCTGTCTCGAAACGGTTAATCATGCTGGCGGCAAAATGCTGGGCATTCGCCGACGACGCACCGTTACCGCAGCTAAGGATTTTGTTACCGTTCAGCAGCGACTGCACCAGCGTCATCGCGGCGCGGGAAATCGCATCGGGCAGCGCTTCGGCTGCAGCGATTTGGGTCTGAATACTTTCGGTAAAACACGCTTTAATTCTGTCCTGCACAAGACCACCTGGTTCTATCCATCGGCATTAAAGGCATCGGGCAGCCACTCCAGCTCACGCCCGGTAATGGCAATGATGTCAAAACGGCAATTCACCGTATCAAAACTGCCGCCACGCGCCAGCAACCAGAGCGCGGCGGCACGCAGCAGCTTTTGTTGTTTCTGGCGCGTTACGCTGGCGGCGGCACCGCCGTAGCGCGCATCGCGTCGATAGCGCACTTCAACAAATACCCAGCAATCGGCGTCGCGCATAATCAGGTCAATTTCCCCGCTGCGACAGCGTACATTGCTGGCAAACCACTGCAGCCCGGCGCGCTCCAGATAGCGACGCGCCAGTTGTTCCTGCTCAGCGCCAATGCGCTGGCGGTTTACTGCACCGGAACGATCTGTCCCTGACGATACTGGTTCCATGCCAACTTCCTGTTGATCACGCAATCCGTGTCGGCGTTCAGCTTGCCGGTGTTGCCATCAATGGCAAAGCCAGGCACCTGACGCATCTGGTTAAAGTTATTCGCTAACGTCCAGGCATCAATGCCCATCGCGTAGAGGCGAACCAGCGAATAATCGTTGTTGAACGACTTCGCCGCCTGCTGCATTAAGCCCGGATTGCTACCGGACAGCAGCGGAATATCGCTGAACTGCAGGCCATCCATCTCCAGACGGAAGTCCGGGCCTGCACCCGCCTGCGCGCTGCGCGAGCTGGCGTACAGCGCGGTGTTGTTGCGGCTGCTGGTGCGCATCGCAATCATCGGCTTGATGAGCTGCAGCTCATCCTGGCTGGCGACGATGTACACCGCATCAACGCTACCGCTGCTGGCATCGGCCGTTGGCGCCGGTGCGCTGGTTTGCGGTGCAGGAATCGTCAGGCCAGCAATCGCCACGCTCTGCGATTGTGCAGGCTCAACGTTGAGCGGCGTGCCGCTTAACGCGATACCCGCACCGCTGTTGATGCCTTGCTTGAGTTCGCCGACGCCGCCAAAACGCTGCTGCAGCACGGTTGAGCCACCCAGCGTTTGCCACTCTTGCGCGAACGCTTTGCTGATACGGTCGCCATAACTGCTGCGCGGCACCAGCAATAATGGCTGGCGTTTGCCTTGCTCGTAGATATGGTGCGCGGCATCGCGTGCTTCGTCTTCAGGAGAAAGCGCAAAGTAACAAATATTCGGATGGTTCTGGATCTGTTCTGGCTCGTTCAGGGCCAACACGTTAAGCGGCGCGTTGCTATTGGCGACGGTTTCAACGTCATTTTTTAGAAGCGGGCCGACCACCAGCGTGGCGCCATCTTGCTGCGCCTGCTGCATCACCTGCGCAATCGGCTGGCTGCTGGTGTCATACACTTTCACCTGCGCATTGCTGTTGCCCTGTGCGGCGGCGGGTTGTGCGGCTGGCTGTGACTGCTCGGTTTGCGGCGGTGTGTTACCTGCAACGGCGGGGCTGACCACGCTATTGGCATCCGCTGGCGGCTGTGCGCTGGCATCGGCTGTATTAGCCTCAGGAGCGGCTTGCGGTGCCGGTGCATTGAGCACGCCATTGCGCGCATCGGTGAAGCCTTTCTGAATCGCATTGGCAAACACCTGCGCCTGGCCGTTAAGCGGCAGCAGCAGCGCGATGGTATTGGTCGACGCTTTGGTGAAGTTCTGCACCTGGCTGAGCTGGGTTGGCAGTGTCTTCGCGCCTGGGTTCTGCGGATAACGCGTCTGCCAGTCCTGAATCGCCGCTTTCAACATTTGTGGGTCCTGGCTGTTTGCGCGCCAGGTATTCAGCAGATCGAGCCAGCCCTGAAGGGTATTTTCATCAGCATTGATCACCAGGCTGTTGATCTGATCCTGGGTCATCTGCGTCAGCGCTTGCCAGGTTGCATCGATATTGCTTTGGTGATCGGCACCTTTCAGCAGCGGCTCCTGCGCTATATAGGCACGCAGCAGCGAGAGTGAAGGGCGATTCTGTGCCGCCGCGATTTGCAGCGCGTAGTAACGCACCTGCTGGTCCTGCGACAAGCCGCCGCTTTTCACCTGGCCCAGCAGCTGTTGCGCACCGGTGTAATCCTGCTGCCCAATCTGCATCTGCGCGCGCAGCAGCAGCAGTTCTTGCTGTTGCACTTCGCTTAACTGCTGCGGCAATTGATTGAGCTGATTCGCCGCCTGCGGATACTTTCCTTCCTTCAACAGGGCACGGATGGCAAGTAATTGCCAGTCGGTCTTGCTATCATCGCTGCTTTGCTGCACCTGCTGCAGATAATAGTCAGACCGGCCAGTCGCAGGACCCTGAATATTGACGTTAGAGGTTTGTTGCGGTCCCTGACCACTACAGGCGGCTAAAATCAGCCCAGCGAGAAGAACAGGTACTAAGCGTCCTGCTTTATGACGTACGACTTTTGAAGGAAGCATACTGTATCCAGTGATGTTTTTTTCAAGATGCTCAATATTAAATCGGCAATTCGGATGAAACAATGAAACAACTCGATCGGGCAGAGATTTCTGCCAGCACGCTCTATATCGTTCCTACCCCGATCGGTAACCTGGGTGATATCACTCAACGAGCGTTGACGGTGCTCTCAAGCGTCGATCTAGTCGCAGCGGAAGATACACGTCATACCGGGCTGTTGCTACAACATTTCGCCATCAATGCGCGACTCTTCGCACTTCACGACCACAACGAACAGCAGAAAGCTGAGGTGCTGTTAGCTAAGCTGCAAGAGGGCCAGAGCATCGCGCTGGTCTCCGATGCCGGCACGCCGTTAATCAACGATCCCGGCTACCATTTGGTACGTCGCTGCCGTGAAGCTGGTGTGCGCGTGGTGCCGTTGCCAGGTGCCTGCGCGGCGATTACAGCATTAAGCGCGGCGGGGTTACCGTCCGATCGTTTCTGTTACGAAGGGTTTCTACCGGCCAAAAGCAAAGGACGTTGCGATGTGCTGCGCGCGCTGGGTGAAGAGCCGCGTACGCTGATTTTCTACGAATCGACCCATCGCCTGATCGATAGCCTGCGGGATATGGTCAGCGTGTGGGGCGGCGAGCGCTACGTGGTGCTGGCGCGTGAGATCACCAAAACGTGGGAATCTATTCAGGGCGCACCGGTCGGCGAGTTGCTGGCGTGGGTGCAGGAAGATGAAAATCGTCGTAAAGGCGAGATGGTGCTGATTGTTGAAGGCCATAAAGCGGATGAAGAAGCGCTGCCAGCGGAGGCGTTGCGCACGCTGGCGCTGCTGCAAAAAGAGCTGCCATTGAAGAAAGCCGCTGCGCTGACGGCGGAAATTCATGGTGTGAAGAAGAACGCGCTTTATAAGTACGCGCTGGAGCAGCAAGAGGCGTGACAAACGCTGGCAGATCGCCTATTATCCCGCGCCGAAGCTGACCAGACAGTCGCCGCTTTGTCGTCGTCCTCTTTCGGGGGGAGACGGGCAAAGGGGAGGAAAGTCCGGGCTCCATAGGGCAGGGTGCCAGGTAACGCCTGGGGGGCGCAAGCCTACGACCAGTGCAACAGAGAGCAAACCGCCGATGGCCCAGTAATGGGATCAGGTAAGGGTGAAAGGGTGCGGTAAGAGCGCACCGCGCGGCTGGCAACAGTTCGTGGCACGGTAAACTCCACCCGGAGCAAGGCCAAATAGGGGTTCACAAGGTACGGCCCGTACTGAACCCGGGTAGGCTGCTTGAGCCAGTGAGCGATTGCTGGCCTAGATGAATGACTGTCCACGACAGAACCCGGCTTATCGGTCAGTTTCGACTTTTTTAAACACAAAACCCGCTTCGGCGGGTTTTGTGTTTTCTGGGGCTGGGTGCGCGCTGGCCCTCATCCTAACCTTCTCCCGCAGGCGGGAGAAGGGACCGATCGAGCGATCTTTCAAACCGCAGCGGCTTATTCCCTCTCCTGTGGGAGAGGGCTAGGGTGAGGGCATCAGTCCAATAACATTAATTAAACGCCTCCACGTAAAGAAATGAAAATCCCTGAAAACATTACTGCCGCTATGCCAGAATAAGCGCGTGTTTAACTACTGAGGACAAATTTAATCCACACTGACGAGAAGCAACAACGTGGATAAGTTGTAATTTTATGGACAAAATGTTTGCGTCAAATAAGGCTCCACTCTCCTCCTCTCTCTCTGAATCAAACTGCTCAATCTGCGATCAGCACTGGCGCTTCGCGCTTTAGTTCCGTTCTCTCCTATTCTGACTTTTTAATTTAACTTTGCTAACACGCCTATTTTCGCGTGGGTGGCGTTTATTTCTCGTTCAGGAGAGAAATCATGCTGTATTGGATTTTATTAGCGCTGGCGATCGCCGCGGAAATTATTGGCACCGTCTCAATGAAATGGGCCAGCGTAAACGGTGGCAACGCCGGTTATATTTTTATGCTGGTGATGATCGCACTTTCTTATATTTGTTTATCCTTCGCCATCAAGCGCATTGCCCTTGGCGTGGCGTATGCCATGTGGGAAGGCATTGGCATTCTGTTTATTACGCTGTTTAGCGTGCTGTTGTTCGATGAAGCCTTATCCGCCATCAAAGTAGCCGGCCTGCTGACGCTGATCCTCGGCATCGTCCTGATCAAATCCGGTACGCTGAGCCGCAAGGAGCTGCGCCATGGCAACGTTTAACTGGCTGCATATCGCATGGCTGGCGCTGGCCATTGGCCTGGAGATCGTCGCCAATATCTTCCTGAAATACTCCAACGGTTTCCGCCGTCCACTGTTTGGCGTGTTATCGCTGGTGGCGGTGCTGGCGGCGTTCAGTGCGCTGGCGCAGGCGGTGAAAGGCATTGATTTGACGGTAGCCTACGCGTTATGGGGCGGGCTGGGATTGGTCGCCACCGTGGCGGCAGGCTGGATTCTGTTTGGCCAGCGTCTGAGTCGGGTTGGCTGGCTGGGCGTGGGATTGTTGTTGGTCGGTATGGTGCTGATTAAGTTTGCCTAAAGTACCCTCTCCACGTTGGGAGAGGGTAAGAGCATCAACCCCGGCCGTGTGGCTCATCCCAGTCAAAGGCTGGACCCAGCGAGATCACGCCGCTTGGGTTGATGGTTTTGTGGCTGCAGTAGTAGTGATGGCGAATGTGCGGCAAATTAACCGTGTCAGCGATGCCTGGCATCTGATAGATATCGCGCAGGAAGCCGCTCAGATTACGGTAATCACTGATGCGGTGACGATCGCACTTAAAGTGGGTTACGTAGACCGGATCGAAGCGCACCAGCGTGGTCCACAAGCGCAAATCGGCTTCGGTAAGTTGGTTGCCAGTGAGATAGCGGTGTTGGCCAAGAATCTGTTCGAGACGCGCTAACGAATGGAACAGCGCCGTTACCGATTCATCGTACGCCGCCTGCGAAGTGGCAAAACCGCTTTTATACACGCCATTGTTGACCGTGTCGTAAACCCAGCTGTTCACTTCATCAATTTTGTCGCGCAGCGCCGCCGGATAATAGTCACCCGCGCGGGCACCTTGCGCATCAAATGCGCTGTTGAGCATGCGCATGATGTCGGCGGATTCATTACTAACGATGGTTTGCTGGGTTTTATCCCACAGCACTGGCACGGTCACACGGCCGGAATAGTGCGCATCGGCGTGCAGATAGATTTGATAGAGAAACTCTTTTTGATACAACGCATCGCCGGTGGCGTCAGGGAAGCTCGCGTCAAAGGTCCAGCCGTTCTCCAGCATCAGCGGATGCACCACCGAAACCGAAATCATCTCCTCCAATCCCTTGAGTTTAAGCATTAACAGCGTGCGATGCGCCCACGGGCAGGCAAGCGAGACGTAAAGATGATAGCGACCACGCTCAGCGGCGAAGCCCGCTTTGCCGGTTGGACCGGCGCTACCATCGGCGGTAACCCAGTTACGCCAGACGGCTTCTGTGCGCTTGAAGCGGCCACCGGTTGACTTCGTATCGTACCAGGTATCATGCCAGACACCGTCAATCAGCTGTCCCATAAGCCCTCCATAATAAAAAGGGGCGAGGAAAATCCCCGCCCCTGCAATTCAGTATATGTGTTCTCTAACGCTTGTGCTGCTTAGCGTGCGGTTGCTGGCTGAACGCGCTGACGAATCAGTCGGTCAATGCTGTAAGCGCCTGGACCTACCAGACCCAACACCAGGAAGCCACCGGCGATGGAGAGGTTTTTCATGAACATCAGCTGGTTAACACCTTCCGCGAAGTTGCTGTGGAACAGGAACGCGGTCAGCAGAGTAAAGCCAGCGGTGAACAGGGCGGTAAAGCGCGTCAGGAAACCGAACAGAATCGCCAGGCCGCCACCGAACTCCAGCAGAATAACCAGCGGCAGCAGGAAGCCTGGGACGCCCATCGCCTGCATGTATTGTGCGGTACCGGCGTAACCGGTGATTTTGCCCCAGCCTGCGGTGATAAACAGAATGGTCATTAGTACGCGTGCTACCAGCAGGCCTGAGTCTTCGAATTTTTTCATCATCTACTCCAACAAGGTTTTGTTGCAGGTTGTTGGCCTGCGGGTTTTGAATCCCCTTGAACCGGTTGTTTCAGTTCACTGGGCTGATGGAGGAAGATGATAATCGCAGGTTGAAAGAGTTGTAAGCGAGATAAACTGTCAATGTTGTTCAGTAAATTTGAGGGGGAGTAAAACCGAATCAATTCGATCCGGTTTTAGAGAGAGAAGCTAGCGGGTATTTAAAGTCGATTTGATCATGCGCCAGGTGCTCCAGACGCCGAAACCGCGCTTGGCCCAGCGCAGCAGACGATTGGGGCTGCGAATCGACCAAATGGCCAATGCACTGCTGCCAATCGCCAGATAACGACGCATACCAATGATGGTTAACCAGCCGCGATCATACTGTGCGGTGCTGGTCAGCCAGTCGCGGCTGTCGGCGCTGAGGTCAAGCCGCTGCTGCTGCACCTGATTGAGCAGTTCGTGAATGCGTGCTTCACGTTCGCGGCGGCTCATGAGCGATGCTCCTCCAGCAGTTTGCGATCGGTATCCAGCTCTTTACGCGTATGGCGCAACAACGTTGACTGACGCGATTTGTATAACGTCCACAAACCGAAGATGAGCGCCAGAGCAAATAGCACCGCCGTAGTGATGGCAATCGCCATCAAGCGATATTGTGCGTCCACCGCCCAGATGATCAACACCATCAGGCTCATGAGACCGAAAGCGGTAAACAGCATAGTAAGGCCCACCATCATCAGCATCTGAATCAGGTTGGCCTTTTCCTCTTCCAGTTCCACAATTGCCAGTCTGACGCGCGTCTCGACCATGCTAACCAGCGTGGTAACGACCCGTTGACCGATGTTAAAGACCCCTTTGCCGGGGCCGTGGCTTTGCTGACTATCACTCATCATTAACGCCGTGAGATTAAAATGCCGATGAGAATACCTACCGCTGCACCGATACCCACGCCGTGCCACGGATTGTCGCGCACGTATTCGTCCGCTTTTTCCGCTGCTTCACGCGTGGTTTGTGCAATACGTTCGCCGGAATCGCCGAGACGTTCACGGGAGCTTTCAATAGCGCCGCGCGCTTTATGACGCAGTTTATCCAGCTCACCTTTGGATTTATCTGCTGAGCTGCTCAGCACTTCTTCCAGGGTATCAGCCAGATTTTTCAATTCAGCGCGCAGATGTTCAGATGTTGTTTCTTTAGCCATGGAAATCTCCTTTTACAGCATTGAGTTAAGTCCGATTAATAAGGTTCAGCTTCAAGCTTTTTCAGTTCGTGCTGCGCATCGAGCAGCTTACGTTCGCGCTTCTCAATTTTGTCCTTGTCGCCATCCTGACGCTCTTCTTTCAGCTCACGCTCACGTTCGGCGATTTTGTGCTTCTGCTCAGCGATGCGTTCGCTATGTGCAGATTTCAGCTTCTCATCGGTGCAGCCTGCGCGGACTTCGGTCAACGCGCGCTCCAGCCCGGTAACGCGGCGCTGGTTGTCGTGCTGTTTTGCCATATCGATCTCGCGTTGAATATCCTGCTCTTTTTGTTGGCAGAGCGATTCAGCCGCCAGCAGCGAACCCGAGAGTGAAAAAAGAATAGCACCTAGCAGTAATTGATGTTTCATCAGGTTGTGACCTTCCATTGTTGATGACCTGCCCGAGAGCAGACAGGAGAAGCTTCCCAGCATGTCTTAGGCTTACGCTATCTCTAAGGATAGACAGCAGACGAAAAAATTCAAAGAAGACGCGGGGATAGCGAGGATTAGCTCACCGCCTGGCTTAACGTCAGGCGGTGAAATTTAGCTAAAAATTGGGCGACTGGCGTCAGGATATTGCTGCGAAGCCTGCGGGCCAGCGGCGACGACAAAGCCTTGTGGCAACAGGCGCTTCAACACTTTTTGCGCCGCCAGGCTCTGTTCTTCATTCTCAAAATGAATTACCAGCGCATCGCCGGAGGGCGTAATACTTTTGATACGCACGCCCTGCGCAGAAAGTTGCTGATAAAGATAAAAACCATCGGGCAGATTGGTGCCGCTGTTGGCGACGCGGATCTGCACCACGGTTTCATGCTGCATCAAGGTCGGAACGAAACAGATCGCCAGCAGCGCCAACGCGCCACCCAGCGCCCAAGGCAGGAAACGCCTTGGGAATCCACGGAATGTGATCATGACTGTGAATTCCCGCTACGCGCTGACTGACGTTTACGCCAAATCACTACTAAAGAACCGACCAGGCCAATCACCAGCAGCACCAGCGGCAGCAGCATCAGGCACAACATCAGCTCATCTTCGTAACGACGAAAAATCGGCGTTTTACCCAGCGCGAAGCCCAGCACGGTAAGGATCAGCACCCACAGGAAGCCACTTACCCAGTTGAAGAACTGGAAGCGCGCATTACTCAGGCCAGAAAGCCCGGCGATGGTAGGGAGCAAGGTGCGGACGAAGGCAATAAAGCGACCCACCAGCAGTGCAGACAAGCCATGGCGATGGAACAGCCGGTGGGCGCGTTGGTGATATTGCGCGGGCAAGTGCGAAAGCCATTTTTGTACGGTAGGCGTATTACCGAGCCAGCGGCCCTGAATGTAGCTCACCCAGCAGCCGAGGCTGGCGCCGGTGGTCAGAATCAGCAGCGTCAGCGGGAAACCCATGGTGCCTTTAGCAATCAAAACGCCGACCAAAATCAGTAAACTATCGCCCGGCAGAAAGGCGGCGGGCAGCAATCCATTTTCCAGAAACAGAATCATGAACAACACGCCATAAATGGCCCAAACCAACGTCGGGTCGGAGAGCATTTCGTAATCCTGCTGCCACAAGGCATGCAGCAATGCTTGCAAAATATCCATCAATCATTCCTGAACATCATTGTTAAACATGCCCGTGAGGGGCTTAGGCGCAGACTGGCGTTGGTTATACATTTTAGATAAGCAGCCTGAGCAGGAGTTTCCGGATCCTTCCAGAATTGATTGTTAAATCAGCGACTTTTTAAAGCCCTGTCGCAAAGGGTAATAAAAGGGCGATAACTGTAACAAAAATAACGTTATCCAGACAGGGGAAAGTGCCTGCCGCACAGGAGTTTTACCTTTAGACGCAGGTGGTCAAAAGGAGCTTTACATGAGCTGACACTATTGCAGACTAACTGACTTTTTCAGCAACAAAACGCCTGAAAAATAAGCAAGATCAGCGTGAGTTTTCGCTACCTTCAGGCAGGATGACCGGATTTTCAGCAAACATGTAACGATCAACATTAAATTCGAAATCGTCGGTGGTGGCGTTAAACAGCATCTGCTTAGTATTTTCCAGATGCTGCCACATTGCCAGCTTACTGGCGGCGGGATCTTTGCGGATCAGGGCTTTGAGGATCTGGTCGTGATCGTCACACCAGCTGGTGATATTTTTGGCATCAATATGTTCGTGCAGCTTTAACCAGTAAGGATTGTGCAGACGGTGCAGCCACATCTTCTCGACAATCGCTGCTAAGGCGCTGTTCTGCGTCGATTGCGCAATGCGCACGTGAAACTCCATATCCCACGCCGAATCGCGCGAATGATCTTCCTGACGCGCTTTCTCCTGAATTGCCATCAATGCCACAATATCCTGGCGTGTCACCTGCGTAGCGGCAAACTCAGCCACGTTGCTTTCAATCAGCTGGCGCGCCTGCAATAACTCGAAGGGGCCGAAATTAGCGAACTCCAGCTGGCTGGACGTTACCACGCGGTTCTGCTGCTGGCTGCTGATGACGTGAATGCCGGAACCTTTCCGCACCTCCACGTAACCTTCCACTTCGAGCATGATGATCGCTTCACGCACCACGGTACGGCTCACCTGCATCTCTTCCGCAATCAGACGCTCGGCAGGCAGTTTGTCGCCGACCCGGTAGTCGGCAGCTTCAATGCGGCGTTTGAGTTCGCTGGCGAGCTGTTGATAAAGGCGTCGTGATTCGGTCAGGTCCATTGCGCGGTCCGCTGTGGGAGAAAGTTGAGTTGTTATACCACTTCAGCCGCACGGAGGAAATGGGCTGGCCGATGCCAGCCCGGAAAGGTTAGGTGCGCACTGCAGCGGACTGCACCGCAGGCTGATCGTCGAGTTCAGAAACCGGCTGGTTTTTCAGCACCGTCCAGATAACCACCGCGCCTAGCAGATCAAACACCGCCAGCGCCGCGAACAGCGGGCTGAAGCCCAGCGTATCGGCCAGCGCACCGACCACCAACGCAAACAGGGTGCTCGCCGTCCAGGCCGCCATGCCGGTTAAGCCGTTGGCGGTAGCCACTTCGTTACGGCCAAATACATCCGAAGAGAGGGTGATCAGCGCGCCTGAAAGCGCCTGATGGGCAAAACCACCGACGCACAACAACCCAATCGCCACATACGGGCTGGTGAACAACCCGATGGTGCCTGGCGCAATCATTAACACCGCGCCCATGGTCACCACCAGTTTGCGTGAGACGATGAGATTGACGCCAAACCAGCGCTGAAACAGCGGCGGCAAGTAGCCACCGACGATGCAGCCGAGATCGGCGAACAACATCGGCATCCAGGCAAACATGGCGATCTCTTTCAGGTTGAAGCCGTACACCTTAAACATAAACAACGGGATCCATGCGTTAAACGTTCCCCACGCGGGTTCGGCGAGGAAACGCGGCAGCGCAATGCCCCAGAACTGGCGATTGCGCAGGATCTGGCGTGCCGACATCTTCTTATTATTACCGGTTTGATGCTGCAACTCCTGGCCGGCAATGATGTAGTGACGCTCCTCATCGCTCAGCTTGGTTTGTTGTTTAGGATGCTTATAAAACACCAGCCAGCAGAGGGCCCACACCATGCTCAGCACGCCAGTAATAATGAACGCCATTTGCCAGCTGTGCGCCATGATCGCCCACACCACCAGCGGCGGCGCCAGCATTGCGCCAATTGACGAGCCCACGTTGAAATAGCCCACCGCCACCGAACGCTCTTTGGCAGGGAACCATTCGCTACTGGCTTTCAGGCCTGCGGGAATCATTGCTGCTTCGGCGGCACCCACCGCGCCGCGTGCCAGCGCAAAGCCGCCCCAGCTGCCCGCCATCGCGGTTGCCGCACAGAAGATTGCCCACAGCACGGCAAACACCGCATAACCAATTTTGGTGCCGAGCATGTCCAGCACATAACCGGCTACCGGCTGCATGATGGTGTAGCACGCCGAGTAGGCGGCGACGATATAAGAATATTGTTGCGTGGTGATACCCAACTGCGTTTCCAGCGTGGGCGCAGCGACGGCAATGGTATTGCGCGTCAGGTAACCGAGCACGGTGCCCAGCGTCACCAGCCCAATCATGTACCAGCGTAGCCCTTTGATCTTACGCATTATTAACCTCGTCCAGTCTGTCGTTGCGGTTTTACCGCTGTAGTTATCTGGAGCGGGAAGACGTGAACAGTGCTGTTCACTCCCGCAGTTCCTTGCCTGTGCCATTAATCCCGTTAGCAACGGAGCGAGAGGTTAACTTGTTATACCGCTTTAAAAGTTGAATGCCATCACATAAACCTTGCGGCCAGTGTGTGTTAGGGCGAAAGATCGTTAAAACAGCCATTTAACGCATTATCCGCAACAAAATCGTCCATATACCCACAGTGAAACTGTCATTATTGTGAGTCGGATCGCAAACAATTTTGCCTTTCGTTTAAATTGGTATGATAACTTTTAGTTAAAAGCCATCTGGCTACAAAATGAGGAAGCAGGTATGTCGCGTTTTATGAGTGAGGATTTTCTACTCGACACCGAGTTCGCCCGTCGTCTGTACCACGACTACGCTAAAGACCAGCCGATTTTCGACTATCACTGTCACTTACCGCCGCAGCAGATTGCCGATAATTACCGCTTCACCAACCTCTATGACATCTGGCTGAAAGGCGATCACTACAAATGGCGTGCGATGCGCGCTAACGGCGTGTCGGAAGCGTTATGCACCGGCGATGCCAGCGATCGTGAGAAATTTAACGCCTGGGCGCGTACCGTGCCGCATACCATCGGCAATCCGCTCTATCACTGGACGCACCTCGAATTGCGCCGGCCTTTTGGCATTACCGATATGCTGCTGAATGAGCAGAGCGCAGATCGCATCTGGCAGCAGTGCAATGAACTGCTGGCGCAGGACGCCTTCAGCGCGCGCGGCATCATGCAGCAGATGAAGGTGAAAATGGTCGGCACCACCGACGATCCGCTCGACGATTTACAGCATCACCGCAAGCTGGCGCAGGACAGCAGCTTTGACGTCAAAGTGCTGCCGAGCTGGCGTCCAGACAAAGCCTTTAACATTGAGCTGGAGAGTTTCCTGCCGTGGATTCAGCGCTTAGCGCAGGTCGCGGATGTGAACGTGCAGCGTTTCGACGATCTGCGCTGCGCCTTAAGCCAGCGACTCGATCACTTCGCCGCGCATGGCTGCAAAATTTCCGATCACGCGCTGGATGTGGTGGTGTTTGCGGAAGCGGATGACGCCACGCTGGATGGCATTCTGGCGCGCCGACTGCAAGGTGCAGCGCCTTCCGCTGAAGAGACGGCCCAGTTTAAAACCGCCGTGCTGGTGTGGCTCGGCAGCGAATATGCGCGTCGCGGCTGGGCGCAGCAGTATCACATTGGCGCGCTACGCAACGCCAATCGCCGCCAGTTCGATATCCTCGGGCCGGATGTAGGCTTCGATTCGATTAACGATGCGCCGTTGGCGATTCCGCTGGCGCGTCTGCTGGATGCGCAGAACCGCAATAACGCGCTGCCCAAAACCATTCTTTACTGCCTCAACCCGCGCGACAACGAAGTGCTGGCGACCATGGCTGGCAATTTCCAGGGTGAAGGCGAACCTGGCAAGATGCAGTTTGGTTCGGCGTGGTGGTTTAACGATCAGCTGGATGGCATGCAGCGGCAGATGACGCAACTGGCGCAAATCGGCCTGCTGAGCCGCTTCGTCGGCATGCTAACCGACAGCCGCAGCTTCCTCTCTTACACGCGTCATGAATATTTCCGTCGTCTGTTGTGCCAGATGATCGGCAATTGGGTGGCGCGGGGCGAAGCGCCTGAAGACGAGGCGTTGTTAGGGCAGATGGTACAGAACATCAGTTTCAACAATGCGCGCGATTACTTCGGTATTGAGCTGGGAGCCTGATAATGCAGCGACTCAACCGTCACGATTTTCCTGGCGCGCACTACAGCGAGCGCGTTATCCAGTTTGGTGAAGGCAACTTCCTGCGCGCCTTTATCGACTGGCAGCTCGACTGGCTTAATCAGCATCACAATACCGATGCGGGCGTGGTGGTGGTGCGGCCGCGCAACCGCGTGGTGGAAGAGACACTGAATCAGCAAGATGGCTTATACACCACGCTGATTCGCGGACTCAATGCGGCGGGTGAGCAGGTGAGTGAAGCCCGCCTGATCCGCAGCGTGAATCGTGAAATCCAGCCGTATCAGCAGTTTGATGCGTTTCTCGCGCTGGCATGCGCACCGCAGATGCGCTTTGTCTTCTCCAATACCACAGAAGCCGGCATTGCCTTTGCGGAGCAGGATCGGCTGGACGACACGCCCGCCTCATCCTTCCCCGGCAAGCTGACGCAGCTGCTGTGGGCGCGCTTCAACCATTTTTCCGGTGCCAGCGATAAAGGTTGGCTGGTGGTGCCCTGTGAACTGATCGATTACAACGGCGACACGCTGCGTGAGCTGGTGCTGCGCTACAGCCAGCATTGGCAGCTGCCGCCGGCGTTTGCCCGCTGGGTGCAGGATCACTGCGCGTTCTACAACACGCTGGTGGATCGTATTGTCACCGGTTATCCCTCGGATAGCGCGGCGATCGAAGCGTCATTAGGCTACGAAGATCGCTATCTGGTGGCGGGCGAAGTCTATTACCAGTTTGTGATTCAGGGACCAAATGCACTGGCGCAGGAGCTGCAGCTGCACACGCTGGCACCGGAAGTGAAGCTGGTGGAGGACATCACACCGTACAAAGCGCAAAAGGTGGCGATCCTTAACGGCGCGCACACCGCGCTGGTGCCGGTGGCATTTCAGGCCGGGCTGGAGAGCGTGGGAGAGGCGATGGATGATGCACAGATGGCCAGCTTTGTCGATGCGCTGCTGCGCGATGAGGTCATCCCCACGCTGGACCTGCCGCGCGACGAGCTGCACGCCTTTGCCGACGCGGTGCAGCGTCGCTTCCGCAATCCCTTTATCCGCCATGCGTTGCTCTCCATCGCCCTTAACGGCATGACCAAGTTCCGCACCCGTTTGCTGCCGCAATTGTTGTCGTCGCAGCAGCAAAACGGGCAATGGCCTGTGCGGCTGACCTTCGCCTTTGCCGCGCTGCTGGCCTTTTATCGTGGTGCAGAGGGCAAACGTCACTTGCCGCTGCAGGACGACGAACAGTGGCTGCAGCGTTTCGCTGAACTGTGGTCAGCAGTAAATAACGATAAACAGACTCCAGAACAGTTGGTGCGTGCGGTACTCAGCGACGCCAATCACTGGGGCGAAGATCTCACTCAGCAGCCCGGATTAGTGGCTGCGGTCAGCCAACACCTGCAAAACATCATCGTCCACGGGATGCGGACGGCGTTGACACAACTGAGATAACGCTATGCAAGATGCCATTAGAATCCATTCACGCGACAACGTTGCTGTGGCGTTGCGCGATTTGCCAGCCAATACCCAGGTCGAAATCAATCAACAGGTGATCACCTTGCAGCAGGAGGTTGGACGCGGCCATAAGTTTGCGCTGCAGCCTTTAGCCACCGACGCGCTGGTGATCAAATACGGTTTGCCGATCGCGCACGCCACTCAGCCGATTGCGGCTGGCGAGATCATTCACTCCAGCAATGCGCGTACCAACCTAAGCGACGTGGATGAGTACGACTATCAACCCGATTTTCTCGATCTGCCGTCGCAAGCTGGCGACCGCGACGTGCAGATCTATCGCCGCGCCAGCGGGGAAGTGGGCATCCGTAATGAGTTATGGATCCTGCCCACCGTGGGCTGCGTCAACGGCATCGCGCGGCAAATCCTGACGCGCTTTATGAAAGAGACCAATGACGCCGAAGGCATTGATGGCGTGCATCTGTTCAGCCATCCGTTTGGCTGTTCGCAGCTTGGGCAGGATCACGAGAACACCCGCACCATGTTACAGAACATGGTGCGCCATCCCAATGCCGGCGCGGTGCTGGTGATTGGGCTTGGCTGCGAGAACAATCAGGTTGATGTGTTTCGTGAAACGCTTGGTGGCTTCGATAGCGATCGCGTGCAGTTCATGGAGTGCCAGAAGCAGGATGATGAAGTGGAAGCGGGGCTGGAACGTCTGCACGAACTCTATGGTGCCATGCGCGCGGATCAACGCCAGCCGGGCAAACTCAGCGAGCTGAAGTTTGGCCTGGAGTGCGGCGGTTCGGATGGTTTTTCCGGCATCACCGCCAATCCTATGCTGGGCTGTTTCTCTGACCAGATGATTGCCAACGGCGGCACCACGGTGCTGACCGAAGTGCCAGAGATGTTTGGCGCTGAGCGCATTTTGATGAGCCGCTGCCGCGATGAAGCCACCTTTGAAAAAACCGTGGCGATGATAAATGACTTCAAGCGCTACTTTATCGATCACCAGCAGCCGATCTATGAAAATCCATCACCCGGCAACAAAGCGGGCGGCATCACCACGCTGGAGGAGAAGTCGCTCGGCTGTACGCAGAAGGCCGGACAAAGTCAGGTGGTGGATGTGCTGAAGTACGGTGAGCGCCTGCATACACCGGGACTGAATCTGTTAAGTGCGCCGGGCAACGATGCGGTTGCAACCAGCGCGCTGGCGGGCGCTGGCTGTCATATGGTGCTGTTTACCACCGGACGCGGCACGCCGTACGGCGGTTTTGTGCCGACGGTGAAGATCGCCACCAATACGCAGCTCGCCGAAAAGAAGCCGCACTGGATCGATTTTAATGCCGGGCGTTTGCTTGAAGGGATGAGTATGGCGGAGATGCTGGAGGACTTCGTCGATATGATTGTGGCGATTGCCAATGGCCAACCCGCGCGCAACGAAACTAATGATTTTCGCGAGTTAGCCATCTTTAAAAGCGGCGTGACCTTGTAAAACCAGGTCGCCATGAATGGCGACCTATTCAAAAACCTTACCTTACTCCGATTCTGACAACGTACGACGCGGCTGGCGCTCGGCTTCGGCCTGGCATACGGCCGCGGTAAACAGAATATCCGTCGAGGAGTTCAGCGCAGTCTCGGCGGAATCCTGCAGCACGCCAATAATAAAGCCCACCGCCACTACCTGCATCGCCAAATCATTTGGAATACCAAACATGTTGCAGGCTACCGGGATCAGCAGCAGCGAACCGCCGGCCACACCGGATGCGCCACAAGCACACAGTGACGCCACCAGACTCAACAGAATGGCGGTTGGAACATCCACCGCAATACCCAGCGTATGTACTGCCGCCAGCGTCAACACCGTGATGGTGATGGATGCGCCAGCCATGCTGATGGTGGCACCCAGCGGGATCGACACGGAATACGTGTCTTCATCCAGATTGAGACGTTTCGCCAGCGCCATATTGACCGGAATGTTGGCCGCTGAACTGCGGGTGAAGAACGCGGTGACGCCACTTTCACGCATGCAGGTAAACACCAGCGGATACGGGTTGCGGCGAATCTTCTGGAACACCAGCATTGGGTTGATTACCAGCGCCATAATCAGCATGCAGCCGAGCAGCAGCGCCAGCAGATTGGCGTATTCCCACAGCGCATCGAAACCGGTTGAGGCGAGAATGGAGGCCACCAGCCCAAAAATTCCCAGCGGCGCACAGCGGATCACACAGCGCACGACCCAGGTCGCGGCATTGGACGCGTCATTAAGAAACGCTTTGCTGCTTGGGCTGGCATGACGAAACGCCAGCCCCAATCCCAGCGCCCACACCAAAATACCGATGTAGTTGGCATTCATCAGCGCTTCAATCGGGTTCGACACCATGCTCATCAGCAAACCGTGCAGCACTTCGGTAATACCCGACGGCGGCGTAATTTGCGTGGCGCCGACGTTCATCGACAGCGTCTGAGGGAACAGATGGCTGAAGATCACCGCCACAACCGCAGCAAAGAACGTGCTGAGCAGATACAGCATGATAATCGGGCGGATATTGGTTTTTTGTCCCTGCTGATGGTTAGCGATCGAAGAGATTACCAGCACCAAAACCAACAGCGGCGCGACGGCTTTTAGCGCACGCACGAACAGCTCACCCAGCAAGCCAACGGCCAGTGCGGCATCGCGTGAGAACCACGCCAGCGCCACGCCCGCCACCAGGCCGATCATGATTTGTTTTACCAGGCTTCCTGCGAACAGTGCGCCCAGACGTCCAATAAAGTTGTTTTGCATATCACAGTCTTTTTATATTCGCGGTCATGAGTATTGTGCGCGGTTCCACCACGCACAACGGTTTGCCCGGCGGAGTATAAGGAAAAGAGCTTATGAGGAAAGAGATAATTCTGTGCATGCGCAGCAGATCGGTTTTTTGATCTGCTGATGATGGGAAGTGTGACAGATATATAAAAGGTGAAGGTTGCCACTGGCGAAACAAAGCAGGGGCGATTAGCGCCCCTGCAGAAGATTATGGTGAGATCTTCTTCTGGTCGTTTCTGTGGTTTACCCAGGCGTTGATCAGCAGCGTACCGCCGAGAATTACACCCACCACCGTCAGCGAGATGCCGACGGGAATGTGATAGAACTCGACAATCAGCATTTTGATACCGATAAACACCAGCACAATCGCCAGGCCATATTTCAGCATCGAGAAACGTTCCGCGACGTTAGCCAGCAGGAAGTACATGGCGCGCAGGCCAAGAATCGCGAACAGGTTGGAAGTCAGCACAATGAACGGATCGGTGGTCACCGCGAAGATCGCGGGAATGCTGTCCACGGCGAAAATCACATCGCTTAGTTCAACCATGATCAGCACCAGCAGCAGCGGCGTAGCAAACAGCACACCGTTTTTGCGGGTGAAGAACTTCTCGCCGTCCAGACTATCGGTCATGCGCAGATGTTTACGCAGCCAGCGCACCACCGGTTTGTCGCCCACCGTGCTGTCATCTTCCTCTTTCGCCAGCGCCATTTTCAGGCCGGTAAACAGCAGGAAGGCGCCGAACACGTATAGGATCCAGCTGAACTGAGTAACCAAATAGCTGCCAGCGAAGATCATGATGGTACGCAGCACAATCGCGCCCAATACGCCATAAATCAGCACGCGGCGCTGTAGGTTGGCCGGTACAGCGAAGTAACTAAATAGCATCAGCCAGACAAAGACGTTATCCACCGCCAGCGCTTTCTCTAAAACGTAGCCAGTGAGGAAGGCGAGGGTTTGCGCGGTGGCAACTTCGCGCCCGGCGGTGCCGTCGAGATACCACCAGAAGGCGGCGCTGAACAGCAGTGAAACTGACACCCAAATCAGCGACCAGACCGCTGCTTGTTTGAATGACATGGTTTGTGCGCCGCGTCGGCCCTGTAATAGCAGATCGATCGCCAGCATGATGAGCACTACGACAGCGAAGCTGCCCCAAAGTAACGGTGTGCCAACTGAGTGCATAGTCGTATCCTTTTCCAGAAATAAAAAAGCGGCTGAAGTCAGAAGACGTCAGCCGCTTTGATCGTGCTGCAAGCAAACCTCGCCTTCCGGCAAGGTCTCACTTACAACTCAGAATAGATTCCGGGTTGCCTGACGACCGGATGCGTAACGTATATTGCGTGGCGCATCGTAATGACGATCAATCAGCGTAGAAGTTACTCCCCTTTGCAGCGCTAAACATACGGAGTTCGATAATCGCTTTCAAGAGGGCTCTGGAAATGTTTTGCAATATTTACACTTCAGTCTGATCCGCCGGGAATACCACGCCGGTCTGGCGACGGATTTCCGTGAGCAACTGTGCCGTGATGCGCGAGTTTTCTAAGGCCGCATGCTCAACTTCACCGGCCTCCACCAATTTGGCGAAGGTTTCGGCTTCATACAGCATGGTATTGATGTGCTGCGGCTGCGTCAGGTTTTGGCTCTCGCCACCGCGCGGGATAAAGCGCAGTTGCTGGCACTCGGAGATCTTTTCAATCACCAGCGATCCCGCTTCGCCCTGAATCTCACTCGGGATCAGTGAATCGCTGACCTTTGAGTGCAGCAGCGTGACATCAAAATCGCCGTAGCCCAGTACCACCACGCCATGCGCATCAACGCCACTTTCCAGCAGGGAAGCTTGCGCCTTGACCTGCTGTGGCGCACCCCACAAGGTGACAGCGGCGGCGAGGCAGTAAAAGCCGATATCCATCATCGAGCCATTCGACCAGCGAGGATTAAAGGTATTCGGGTTCTCACCATCCAGATAGCGCTGATAACGCGAGGAATACTGGCAGTAGTTGATCAAGGCTTTACGCAGTTTGCCCAATTGCGGCAACGTTTTTTGCAGTTGCAGGAAGGTGGGCAGGCTGGCGGTTTTAAAGGCTTCGAACAGCACCACCTGATGCTGGCGCGCGCAGGCAATCATCGCCTCGGCTTCACGCAGGTTAGACGCCATCGGCTTCTCGCAAATCACATGCTTGCCATGCGACATAAACAGTATCGCCTGCTCACTGTGCAGCGCATTCGGACTGGCGATATACACCGCATCGATCTCACTGCTGGCGGCAAGCTCATCCAGAGAGGTGAAGGTCAGCTTGCAGGGATAATCCACCACAAACGCGTCGGCCTGCTGCTGACTACGCGAATAGACGCCGCTCAGCTTCATTTTGCCGGTTTCATGCGCGGCATCGATAAACTGGCGGGTAATCCAGTTGGTTCCCACGATGGCGAAACGAATCACGTGCTGCTCTCCTGCTAAAGTAAAACGGCAGAGTAACATGTTCATCTGAGCGCCAGGCAGGCGAAATTTGATCCTGAGATCCGCATTCCAATATGATGATGCCGCACAACTTTTTAACCGACTTAGCGGGGACGCGCGGGTGAGTGGAAGTAAACATGCTCTGAACTGGACCACATTACTGATTGCCATCCCCGTTGGATGTGTGGCCTCGCTGGTGACGCTGGCCTTTCGCGGCGTGATTGAATTGATCAACCATCTGCTATTCAACAGTGACAGTGAAATCACCGTGGCGATGCATGTCTGGCCGTGGATCTTCTGGCCGCTGCTGGTGGGCGCAGGCGGCGTATTGGCCGGTTTTTTCCTGCGCTATGCGGTGGCGATTGAGAAACAGGAAACGGTGCAGACCGATTATCTGGAGGTGATTAACGCGCGGCTCGATGCGGTACCAACCAAAACCTCGCTGTTCCGTGCGCTGTCATCGATGGCCAGCATCGGCAGCGGCGCGTCGATTGGTAAAGAGGGGCCGATGGTGCAGCTCTCGGCGCTGAGCGGCAGTTTAATCGGGCGCTGGCTGCCGAAATCGTTGAATCTGCGTAACAGCGATATCGTAGCGATGGCCGCTGCTGCTGGGCTTTCATCGGTGTATCACGCCCCGTTGGCGTCGGCGATATTTGTCGCGGAGATCGCTTTTGGCATCTCGGCGCTGCAGCGTTTGATTCCGCTGATTGTCTCGTCGGCGGTGGCGGTGATGACCATGTGGTCGCTGGGTTTTCGCAGCGCGCTATATCCGTTATCCGAAGCGCTATTTCAGATGGATATCAGCAGTTTGCTAATGACGTTGCTGATTGGATTTGTCGCCGGTATCGCCGGCTGGCTGCTGATCAAACTGATTGCGCGCAGCAAGGCGCTGTTTGGCCGCGTGCGTTCGCTGCCGCTGCGGCTCGGCGCCGGTGGATTAGCGGTGGGCTTTTTGGCGCTGATCTCCACCGATATTCTCGGTAACGGTTACGAAGTGATCGTGAAAATCATTGATGGCCAATATCTACTGATGGGATTACTGGGATTGCTGGTGCTAAAAACGCTGGCGACCACGCTGTCGGTGGGTTCCAACGCGGTGGGCGGGCTGTTTACCCCTTCCTTATTGATCGGCGCACTGCTCGGCGTGGCGCTGGCGCAGATGGGTGTGATGCTGCATTTACCGGTCGGCAATACTTTGCTGTATGCGGCCATTGGCATGGCGGCGGTGCTGGCGGCGGTCAGCCAGGCACCGTTAATGGCGATGCTGATGGTGCTAGAGATGACGCTGAATAGCAGCCTGCTGTTCCCGATTATGATCGCGTCAGTGCTGGCCTCGATGGTGGTGTATCGCCTGCAATCGTCCAGCACTTATCCGGTGGTGAGCAGCCATTTCAGTCGTTCCGAAGCCAAGTATGATTTCGATAACATGCGTGTCGATCAGTTGATCATTCCCGGCGCGGCGTTGCAGCCAGAAGAGTCAGTAGGGCAGGCGCTGGCGGTGAGCTCGCTCAAGCGGGAACGTTATGTCTATGTGATTAATAGTGAAGGGCAATTTCTCGGCGTGGTGTCGATACACGATATCTCACGCAAGGTGTTGTCGCAGGAGATCACGCTGCATTCGCCAGTCAGTAGCGTGATGGACAATAACTTTCCCTGCATTTATCAGAATCAAAGCATGCGCGAAGGCTGGGAAGCCTTTGCCCGCGTCACGCTTGAACGCCTGCCGGTGCTAAATAATCCGCAGGAGCGCCGTTTTATGGGCGCACTGACCAAAACCAGCCTGATCCAAAAAGCGCAGGAGTTTCTTTAAGCCGCGTTGCCGCGCATCGCCTGATCGGTCATCCACAAGCGTGCGTCAAATTCGAGCTGATGATAATCCGGTTCCATGTGGCAGCAGAGTTGGTAAAACGCTTTGTCGTGCTCTTTCTCTTTCAGGTGCGCCAGCTCGTGCACCACGATCATGCGCAAAAACGCTTCCGGTGCGAGGCGGAAGAAAGTGGAGATGCGAATCTCCGCTTTGGCTTTAAGATTGCCGCCTTGCACGCGCGAAATCGCCGTATGCAGCCCCAACGCGTGCTTCATCACCTTGATTTTATTGTCCCAAATCACTTTGCTCACCGGCGGTGCGCTGCGCATATAGCGGTTTTTCAGCGCCTGCGTGTAATCATAGAGCGCGCGGTCGCTGACGATATTGTGCGTATCGGGATAGCGTTGCTGGAGAAAGGCACCTAAGCGCTCATGTTCGATCAGCGTCTGAACCTGCTCGAGGATGTTTTCAGGGTAGCCCTGCAGATAGATTAATGACATTGGGATTCCCGGCGAAAGACAGTATACTGCGCCCCCTTTTTAGGGCGAAAATCGCGCAAAGTGTACCACGCCGGAGATTCCATGAGCCAACTTGAACTGACCAATCGCACGCTGACGCTGCACCGCTTCCCGCCAATGCGTGAGGAAAGCCCGCTACAGGCGTGGGATTCCGCCGATGAATACCTGTTGCAGCAAGCGCTGCCTGAGGGACCGGTTTTGGTGTTCAACGACAGCTTTGGCGCGCTGACTTGCGGGTTGGGTGCACGTCCGGTGTGGCACGTCAGCGATTCGCTGCTGAGCGAACAGGCGGCAAAACAGAACCTGCGACTCAATGAGATGGATGAAGATCAGGTGCATTTTCTCGATAGCCTGGCGCCATTGCCGGCCGCACCGGCGGTGGTGATGATCAAAATCCCCAAAGCGCTGGCGCTGCTCGAGCATCAACTGCGTGCATTGCGCGAAGTGGTTATGCCGGACACGCTGATTCTGGCGGCGGCGAAGGCCAAAGATATTCACAACTCCACGCTGCAACTGTTCGAGCGCATCCTCGGCGAGAGCAAAACCTCGCTGGCGTGGAAAAAAGCGCGTCTGATTTACAGCCGCTTCACTGCGCCGCAATTAGCGGATCAGCCCGCCACCACCGTTTGGCCGCTGGATGATTCTGAGTACCAGATCCACAATCACGCCAACGTGTTTTCCCGCGCGTCGCTGGATGTGGGCGCACGCTTCTTTATGCAGCATCTGCCTTTTGACATTGAAGGTGAGATTCTCGACCTGGGTTGTGGCAACGGCGTGATTGGCTTGCTGGCACTGGAACAGAACCCAAACGCGGACGTGCTGTTTTATGATGAATCCTACATGGCGGTGGCATCAAGCAAACTGAACGTGGAAGTGAACCGTCCGCAGGATATGGCGCGCTGTCAGTTCCGCGTTAACAACGTGCTGAGTGGCTTCCCGTCCGATCGCCTGCACGCGGTGCTGTGCAATCCACCATTCCATCAGCAGCACGCGGTGACCGATCATCTGGCATGGCAAATGCTGCGTGATGCGAAACGCTGCCTGCAGTATGGCGGCGAGTTGCGCATCGTCGGCAACCGCCACCTCGGTTATCACGTCAAAATGAAAAAGCTGTTTGGCAACTGCGAGCTGGTGGCGTCCAACGCCAAGTTCGTGGTACTGCGTTCGGTCAAACTGCGCTAATTACACACTCAGCGCCAGTTCGGTCGCCTGAGCGATGGCGCGGCGAGCATCCAGCTCCTGCGCCACATCCGCACCACCAATCACACGTACGGATTTGCCACGCGCGCTGAGCTGATCCGCCAGCAGGCGCAGCGGTTCCTGTCCGGCACAAATCACCACGTTATCCACCGCCAGCGTCATCGCTTCGCCCTGATGACGCAGATGTAATCCAGCATCATCAATCTGCAAATATTCGACGTCGCCCCACATCTGCACGCCGTGCGCCTGCAAGCTGGCGCGGTGGATCCAGCCGGTGGTTTTCGCTAAGCCTGCGCCCGGCTTGCCGGATTTGCGCTGCAGCAGCCAGATTTGCCGATCGGCGGGCTGTGGCTGTGGTGCCATCAAACCACCTCGCGCCTGCAGGCTGCGATCGATGCCCCAGCTTTGGTAGAAATCGTCATGGTTGGTTTGATGCAGCAGAAACTCGGCGGTATCAAAACCAATGCCGCCCGCGCCGATAATCGCCACGCGTTTTCCCACCGGTTTTTTATCGCGAATCACATCAAGGTAGCTCAGTACGCTGGGATGATCGATGCCAGGAATCGTCAGCTGGCGCGGCAAGATACCGGTTGCGATGATCACTTCGTCAGCGGCTGCCAGTTCGTCAGCGCTGACGCGATGTTCCGTTTTAATCGTTACGCCTGCGGCAGCAAGTTGGTAACGGAAATAGCGCAGCGTTTCACTGAATTCAGCTTTGCCGGGAATCTGTCGGGCGATATTAAACTGCCCACCAATTTGCGCATCGGCCTCGTAAAGCGTGACCTGATGGCCGCGCTGCGCCGCCTGCAGCGCGAACGCCATACCCGCGGGCCCCGCGCCCGCCACCGCCAGCTGTTTCGGCTGCTTGGTGGCGATCACCGGCATCAGCGTTTCGTGGCAGGCGCGCGGATTCACCAGACAAGAGGTGATTTTGCCAACAAAGATTTGATCGAGGCAGGCCTGATTACAGGCAATGCAGGTGTTGATGGCTTCGGGTTGGCCGGTTTCGGCTTTACGGACGAAAGCCGCATCGGCGAGGAAAGGGCGCGCCATCGAGACCATATCAGCGATGCCATCACGCAAAAGCTGTTCAGCGACATCGGGATGGTTGATGCGATTGGTGGCGATGACCGGCACCGATACGCGCTCGCGCAGGTGCTGCGTGACCCAGGCAAAACCAGCACGCGGCACGCAGGTGGCGATGGTGGGAATGCGCGCTTCATGCCAGCCAATGCCGCTGTTAAACAGCGTAACGCCGCACTGCTCCAACGCTTGCGCCAGTGAAAGCGTCTCTTCCAGCGAGCTGCCGTTATTGACCAAATCGAGCATCGACAGGCGGAAGATAATGATGAAGTCGCTGCCGACGGCATCACGAACCGCTTGCGTCACCGCTAACGCAAAGCGCTGGCGTCGCGTCACATCGCCGCCCCAGTCATCCTCACGCTGATTGGTGTGCGCCACCAGAAACTGGTTAATCAGATAACCTTCCGAGCCCATGATCTCCACGCCGTCATAGCCGGCCTGTTGCGCCAGTTTGGCGCAGTGCGCGAAGTCCTGAATGGTTTGCTGAATATCCGCATCGCTGAGCGCTTGTGGCGTAAAAGGATTGATCGGCGCCTGTAATGCCGATGGGGCAACCAGGTCACGCTGATAGCTGTAGCGCCCGGCATGCAGAATTTGCAGCGCGATTTTCCCGCCTTCTGCATGCACCGCATCGGTGATGATACGGTGCCAGTTGCACTGACTTTCCTGGTTGAGGATCGCTCCGCCTTGTGCCACCACGCCTTGCGGATTGGGCGCGATACCGCCAGTGACAATCAGCGCCACGCCTTCACGCGCGCGCTCAGCGTAAAAAGCGGCCAGGCGCTCTGCGCCCTCGGCGTGTTCTTCCAGTCCGGTATGCATCGAACCCATCAGAAAACGATTTTTAAGCTGGGTGAAACCCAGATCCAGCGGGGCGAACAGGTGGGCATAATGCTCAGACATAATCACATACTCAGAGAGTGGTCGGATGAGTGAACTCTAGCGGGATTTTGCAGGGAAGGAAGTGTGTGGCGTTCAGCCTGTGAGAAGTATCAAAAAAAAGCAGGGCGGTAAGTCGCAGACGAAAGTATCGGACTTCTTTCGGCAGGCACGGGAAGAAACCTACTCGCCCTGTAATAGCATGAAGAAGGGGCTAATAAATTAGCTCTGTGGTTATTAATTCCTTTATAACTCAATCTTTTTAAAAACTGTCCGGGGTTAGGACAAGGCATATCATGCCACGCCATAACGTTATTAATCAGCAAGACTAGTCTTGATTTTTCTTTCAACAAGCCCCATTGCGACGTGCAAGTTCGATGATATCAACCAGGTTTTTTGACTCAAGTTTTTGGAATATCTTTGTTTTATAAGTGCTGATTGTTTTATTATTTAATCCCAATTCGCAAGCGATGGTTTTATTCGACTTCCCCTGTGCGAGCTGTCGCAAAATTAAATTTTCACGGTCAGTCAGGCGAGAAAGCATATCTTGCTCATTTGCATAACGCTGACGTTTGTCCAGAATGTCGCCCGGTAGATAATTCACATTATTAGAAACGCAGCCAATGGCGGCGATCAGTGTTTGAATGGGATCGTAAGTTGACACGAACCCGTTCGCGCCTTGGCTAAGTGACTGTATTGAAAGATGGTTGTTGCTATCCCGACTAATCAATATGACTTTCATCCACGTCTTTGATTTGACGATATCGCGTAGAAATGCGATGCCATTTTTTTCTTTAAAGTCAGGGTCTAATATTAGTATGTCGATGTGTTGATGAATGATATCATCAATACCATCGTTAATTGTGTGCGCAGTAGTGACACAATTAAAGCCATTCATTAATAATAAAGCCTGCACGCCGGCGGCAACCAAACGATGCTCATCAACGATGAGAATTTTTGCATTAAACATATCTCTCCCTTTAACGGCACCGTAATGATGACGTTGACGGCCATTATGTCCGGCAGATTAATAGGGCGAACCGAGAAATGTCTCGATAAGATTATGATTCTATAAATCTTGATGTTTTTTCAGGCGATGTTTCTCAAATTCTTGCAAGGACTCATTAACACGTTTCATTTCCTCGACAATCTGCTGAATTAACACTTGCGGATCGAGGGCTTCCTCGCGGTGTTTCTCCAACTTGCGGCCCAGTTCAGTCAAGGTTGGAGCATTTAGCATTGCTGCTCCTCCTTTTAATTTGTGACCCAGCTGTGACAGGGCGCTGACATCATCGGTTTGCTGAAGTGATACCAACAACTCATCGTGGCTGGTTCGTATGCTGTTGAGTAACACCAGACAACCTTCACTATCCTGTTCGGCCAGTTGTGTTAACAGCTGTGGGAAAGAGGAGATACTTGCTGCCGGCGGGGCCTGGATTTCTGGTTTTATGGCGCTGCGCCGGGTACAACGTGCAACCTGAGCAAGTAAGCTCTCTAAATCCAGCGGCTTGAAAAGACAATCGTTCATTCCCGCCTGAAGGCAGCGTTGCATAATATGCTGCTCAGCCGATGCAGTCAGGCCGAATAGCATGATCGGTGTTAACTGATGCTCATGCTCGTATAGACGCAGCGCTTCAGCGAACTCAAAGCCGTTCATGCCCGGCATATTACAGTCTGTGATGATGAGGTCGAAACGTAATGGATCCTGCTGCCATAACGTCAGTGCTTCTGCCGCACTTTCACTCACCATGACTTGATGGCCGGCCAGTTCAAGCTGTTTCCCAAGCAGTAATCGGTTGGGTGCGTGATCATCGATGATCATCACGGAGAGCTTGTCGGAGATCAGCGGCTGCGACAAATGAGGCTGTGTTTGATCCTGCGGTTCACCGGGCAAGGCACGGAAATAAAAAGAGAACACCGCGCCTTCCCCTGGCGCACTTTCCACAATCAGCTCACCATCCAGTAGATGCGCCAGATTACGACAAATGCTTAATCCTAATCCGGTGCCAATTTGCTGCTGCTGACGATCGCCCACCTGCACAAAAGGTTCGAAGATGGCGTGCTGTTGGTCCTCCGTCATGCCACAACCTTGATCGCTAACTTCGATCACGAATTCACAACCGTCCTCCTCCTGCGCAATGCCCTGCATGAGCACGACAGTGACAGTACCGTAATCGGAAAACTTAATGGCGTTGCTCAATAGGTTGGAGAGAATTTGATTCAGCATCAATGGGTCTGTCTTCACCCAGTAAGCAGCAATATCCATCTCTACCCGCAGTTCAAGTCCCTTAATCTCTGCTTTATTACGAAATAGCGTAACCGCTTGATCGAGAACATCAGGAAGGTAGACCGTTTCTAACGTTGGTTGATAAAGGCCGGACTCGATTTTCGACAAATCGAGAATATCGCCAATCAATGACAGCAACGCGCGTGCCGAATGGTACGCAACCCGGATGTTCTCTGAGAGTGAATCAGCCGGTTGCAAGCGAGTTTCGAGCTCCAGTAAGCCAATCATGGCATGCAGTGGCGTGCGGATTTCATGGCTCATGCTGGCAAGAAATTCACTTTTGGAGCGGTTGGCTTTATCAGCCACATCTTTGGCGAGTTGTAACTCCTGCAGCAGCGCATTGCGTTCAGTGACATCCAGCCAGCCCCCAATAACACCTGCGACATCACCGTGCCGATCGCGAAACGGCAGTATCCAGTGATAAAGCTGGAATGTCCGCTGTTCAAAATCCATGTAATGGGATGGACTACCTCTTCCCTCTGCGCTTAACTGAACATAATTCATCCAGCAGGAGTGTGACTATGAACATCGCATTTATGGGCATCGACCTGGCAAAAAATGTTTTCCAACTTTGCGGACTGAATCAGGCAGGCAAGCCGGTTTATACCCGGCGTGTTGAGCGAAAAATTTTACTTCAGACGCTGGTCAATATACCCGCCTGCCTGATTGGTATTGAAGCATGTACGGGAGCATTTTACTGGCAAAGGGAATTTGAAAAACTGGGTCATAAAGTGAAAATCATCAGTCCCCAGTATGTTAAGCCTTTTATTCGCGGACAAAAAAACGATGGCAATGATGCACAGGCAATCGCGGTGGCACTGATGCAACCAACAATGCAATTTGTCCCCCCGAAAAGCCCGGAACAGCAGGATATACAGGCGTTACATCGGGCCAGACAACGTATAGTTAATCACCGTACTGCAACAATCTGCCAGATACGAGGGCTTTTACTTGATCGCGGCATCTCAATTGGTACGGCGATGTCCAGAGCCCGCCGTGCTGTTCCATTAATACTTGAAGATGGTGAAAATGGATTAAGCATAAGAATGCGAAAGACAATTGCTGAACTTTATGAGCTTTTCATAGATCTTGAGAAACGGATCAATTTTTTTGATAAGGAGATCGAAACTGTGTTCAGGCAATCAGCAGAATGTCAGCGCATAGCCAAAGTTAAAGGGATCGGCCCGAAAACGGCTACAGCTGTTGTTGCTGCGATCGGTAATGGTCAGGAATTTAAAAACGGCCGTCATTTTGCGGCATGGCTTGGACTTGTCCCGCGGCAGCATTCGAGCGGAGACAGACAGGTGCTGATGAACATCACTAAGAAAGGCGATAAACATTTAAGAACACTTTTAATTCACGGAGCCCGCGCAGTTGTCCGGGTAGCAACAAATAACAATGATGGTTCTCTAAACCAATGGGTTAATCAGTTAAAAGAACGACGGGGTTTCAATAAGACTACTGTCGCGGTGGCAAACAAAAACGCCCGGATTATCTGGTCGATCCTACGGCATGAAACTGAATATCAACCCGCATTGAATTAAGGCTTACCTGATGAAAGTTGCAGCGTACTGAAAATGGTAACAGGTTGCACCTGCACAGTCGGAACCTGATTTTTATACTGGTCCCTGAGACCGTCCAAGTGTTGAGGCGACTGTGTGCGGATTTCCCATTTGGGCACAGGCATATTCCTGATGCCGGATAGATGTTAGCAACAACCTAAACCTGACCCAGTGCTTGCAAAACAGAGGTAGTCCATAGATGTATATCGCGCATGACGGCTTCGCCATCCAGTAAGGTTTTTTGATAGCCATCTTCAATACTGTGAATACTGGCGTTATTGCCAGTGAGAACGTCCGACAGTCGTTTACCGATGACATCTTCTCGCTGGAAATCCATAAAACGTAGGTAGGCATTGTTGCAATCCACTAATCGGGTTTGTTTATCGCGGATATACATGGCAACGGGCGAGTCATTGAAGAGTGTATGGGTGAAATTGAGCTGATTTTTCAATGCATTTTCAGCCTGAATACGCTGCTGAATAACCTTCCGCAGATGACGGTTCCACAGCAAAATAAGGGCTATCAATCCGGCCGAGACCGACACGATCAGCAAGATAACTTGTTTGTAACTCTGCCATGAAGCGCTGAGGAACGGCATCTCTGACTGACGCCAATGTGCCAGCAACTTGAACATGGTTTCGGGAGGAATCGCGATCAAGGCTTTATTGAGAATGCTAATCAGCGTTTCATTACCGGGTTCAACACGCATGACAAAACGTGCCGGGTCTGCACCCAACGTGGTTTCAATAATCAGGTCATCTGCATAATGGTTGTGGAGCAGATAATCCACAAAAATCTTTGGCAGCACTACCGCATCGATTTCATGCGCCTGCAATTCACGCAAGGCCTGCAAAGGATCGTTGATATAGGCGAGGTTCAGATGGGGATAATGCAGAAGCATCCAATCCTTCATCTGCCGATTGTTCAGCATGAGAGCCGAGCCAAAGGGAAAAGGATCCCGAGCCATAATATTCCGAGGGCGTTTATGGCGAATAATGACCCAGTGTGAAACCAGCCATGGGCGGGTTATTAACTGAGGTGGCATATCCGGGGTAAGCATCTCAAGCGCATACAGATGTGGAAAATGCTTATCGGTTTGGTTACGTCCACTTTCTTCCTGAACTTCTGAATTAAATGTAATGCCACTTTGGTTGGCTATCAGATCTAAAACATCAATGATCATGCCGCGAAACGGCATGCTTCCGTTGCGACTGCTGAGTGGAGCGAGGGTTTGCGGTAGTGCGGTGTTAATACGCGGGTGTGCCTGTAGCCATTTCTCCTCTTCATGCTTGAGTGCAAGCGGATTACGCTGCAGCACATGGTACGTATCCAGTTGCCAGCGCTTCGCTATCTGCATGCGAATAGAGAGAGGAATTTGTGTTAAGGCAAAATTAATCGCTTCGGCAAGTTGTGGATAACGCGGGCTAATGCCAAAGCTGAAATTCATTGGAATAGCGTGGTCATCTTTGGTTATATCCAGCGCATTTGCGAACATGAAGCGATTAAGGTGCGTAAGTGTGGCGGCATTGCCCCATACACGCTCTGTTTGGCCAAATACTGTTGCTGCGACAGCATCGTAGTAACCAGGAAAGCGAACTAAAAGGTCGCTCTTAAAAGTCTCTTCTAAATGTGCACGCATCAACGCTGAACCAGACCAGGCCATGCGATTGGGTTCATCAATTTTTAATGGAGCGTTCTGCCCAGACTTAAAACCGATCGCTGCATAATCCAGCATCCAGGGGTCGCTGGCGATCAAGGTTTGCGGCTTTGATACTGAGGGGGGTTCCACATAGATCGCTAATAGTTGCATTTCTCCGCTGGTTACCGCTTCCTGGGCCGCGCTATGGCTGGCGTAATAATGGATTTCTATTGTGGTATCCAGCATATTCTGAATCAGAGAGAGATAATCCGCACTCACGCCTTCGAATCGTCGCGTATCTATATCCATAAAAAGGGGCGGTTGTGGTTGCCCAGCGACAGCAACTTTGAGAACGTGATGACGAAACTCCGAAGAGATTGGTTCAGCCAGTTGTAAAGCAGGTTGAGCTACATCATATCGCGCCAGTAATTGCAGTTTTTTCTCTGATGCTATTAATGAACATGAAACTAAAGCCAGAAAAAATAATGCCAACAAGCGAAAAGTATTAAGATTAATTAGCACGCTGCCTTCTTAAGGTATCCATTAATATCTATTAGGACCAGGGATTATAAAGATATTATTATCTTTCGCTCGTTCTATTCTTTTACTGTTGAAATTTTGCGACCATTCTCAAATATTTGATTTTTAGCGAAAGAGAGAGGGTGATGACGATGTCACTATATGATGTTCATTTCTTAGCTTATTCAGTTGGTTAGATTGCTCCTTTTCTTTCAAGACAATTCTTATGTGGTCTTGTTAAGGAGTTAAGTCAGACTTTTCCCACTTTTACGTGAGCAGGAAAGTAAGAATCTATCACGGAAAAATATAAACCTAAAAGGGGTATATAAAAATGACCGCTATTAGGGTGACGCTATCGATTTAGAATTCTGATGTTGTGAAGGCTATTTTTTCACAGCTGTTGTAATCGACACCATTTATTTATTGAAGCGGGTGTGACAGTCAGAATTGGACAAAGTTAATGCTGTAATAAAGGAATAAACAAATGGTATATGCACACAATAAACAAGTGCGTGTGGCTGTCCTTGATGATCACCCCATGGTCCGTACCGTTTTCGAGTTGTGTTTGAAACATGAGCCCGATATTCATTTGGTGGGTACCTGGGCTTCAAGTAATGAATTATTTAATCAGCTGAGAAGTACCGTAGTCGATGTGCTGGTACTGGATTTCCTGCTGGGTGAACGTGAACTGGATGGTTTGGCGCTGGTGAAGCAACTGCGTAATCACCATCCCCAGCAAAAAATTCTGATCTCTTCTTCGATGGAGAGTCCGGCCATCGTCAAAATGGTGCTAAGCGCAGGCGTGAAGGGCTTTATTGGCAAAAGCCACAATATGCAGGAAATTACCCATGCGATTCGTCAGGTGGCGCAGGGCCGTTTGTTCTTGTCTAAAGAAGTCGCTTACGAGGTTGAAAATCTCTATGTCATGAGCGAAGAGTCGCTGGATGACAGCCTCGATTTCAGCAGCAAAGGCAATATGTATGAGAAGGTGAAAACCCTCAGCCCGCGTGAAGTTGAAGTGGTGCGTTGTTTTCTCGATGGTTTGAGCGTGTCGCAAATTGCCGTGAAGTTTAAGCGCAGTCGTAAAACCGTGAGCGGGCAGAAACAATCGGCGCTGAAAAAGCTCGGTTTACGTTCGGATTCTGAGCTGTTCAAATACAGCCACGACCTGATGTCAGGCTATTAATTCTCTTCACAGGCGGCCACTTACGGCCGCCTGTTTCCTCTTCGGCATCGCAGACTTCACGTTCCAGGTAACAGCTTTCCGTAACATGTTTTTAGGTGATGTTCATCACAGTTTTAAGCCGCATAACCCGGTCTGATGGCCCCCATTGCTAAAGCTCTTATGGGGACGTTATGAATATCGAAACGCAATCCGGCGTAATCACTGGAAAAAAACAAGTCAGCGTTGCGCAGCAGCAGGTGAAATGGGACGGCAAAGGTACGCTGGTGCGTATCACGCGTGGCGGCATTTGTGGATCCGATCTGCATTACTATCAGGAAGGCAAGGTCGGTAGTTTTGAGATCAAAATGCCGATGATCCTGGGCCACGAAGTGATTGGTTATGTGGTGGAGAGCGACAATCCAGCACTTAAACCCCAACAAAAAGTCGCGGTAAATCCCTCTAAGCCTTGCGGCGCGTGCAAATATTGCCAGCGCGATCAGGAAAACCAGTGCACCACCATGCGCTTCTTCGGCAGCGCCATGTATGTGCCGCACGTTGACGGCGGTTTTACCCAATACAAAGTGGTGGATAGCGCGCAATGCGTGCCGTTCCCGCAGGATGCTGATGAAACGGTCATGGTGTTCGCTGAGCCGCTGGCGGTGTGTATTCACGCCACGCAGCAGGCAGGTGATCTCACCGGCAAGCACGTGTTTATCTCAGGCGTGGGTCCGATTGGCTGCCTGATTGCGGCGGCGGCCAAAGCGCGCGGCGCGGCCTCCATTGTGTGCAGCGATATCAGCGAGCGTTCACTGGAGATGGCGCTGCAGATGGGCGCAAGCGAGGTGATTCATGCCGCCGATGGCGATTTTGCGCCCTATCTTGCCGACAAAGGCTATTTCGATGTGGCGTTTGAAGCCTCCGGCCATCCTTCTTCGCTGCAGCGCTGCCTCGATGTGGTGTGCGCCAAAGGTACGCTGGTGCAGGTTGGCATGGGCGGCACCATTCCCAATTTCCCGATCATGGCGCTGATTGCCAAAGAGATTAATCTGGTTGGTTCCTTCCGCTTTACTCATGAATTCAACACCGCCGTCGAATGGCTGGCCACCGGCGTGGTAAACCCGTTGCCGCTGTTCAGCGGTGAGTATGCCTTGCAGGATATCGATGCCGCGCTGCAGTTTGCCGGCGATAAAACCCGTGCCGCTAAAATCCAGTTAACCTTTTAAGGAGCAGTGATGAGCCAGTTATTTTCCCTCGAAGGCAAGCGTGTGCTGCTGACCGGTTCGGCGCGCGGCATTGGATATCTGCTGGCGCGCGGCCTGGCGGAAGCCGGTGCTGAAGTGATCGTCAACGCCACCACGCACGAAGGCGCAGAGAAGGGCGCGGCGCAGCTGCGTGAGTTGGGCTTACGCGCGCACGCCAAAGCGTTTGATGTCACGCAATCGGCGCAGGTGAAACAGGCGGTAGATGAGATCGAAGCGGAGTGGGGCGCGATTGATGTGCTGGTGAATAATGCTGGCATCCAGCGTCGTCGGCCGTTCCTTGAATTCCCGGAGCAGGACTGGAATGACGTTATCGCGGTCAACCAGACCGCCGTATTCCTGGTTTCGCAAACTGTGGCGAAAAAAATGGTCGAGCGTCAGCAGGGTAAAATCATCAATATCGGTTCGATGCAGAGCGAATTAGGGCGCGACACCATCACGCCTTACGCGGCCTCCAAAGGCGCGGTGACTATGCTGACGCGCGGCATGTGCGTGGAGTTGGCGCGTCACAATATTCAGGTGAACGCCATTGCGCCGGGCTATTTCGTCACGGAGATGACTCAGGCGCTGGCTGACGATCCTGCCTTTACCGGCTGGCTAACCAAGCGCACGCCAGCCGCTCGCTGGGGCAAACCGGAAGAGCTGATTGGCGCGGCAGTGTTCCTTGCTTCCGGTGCGTCGAACTTCGTTAACGGGCATCTGCTGTTCGTTGACGGTGGCATGCGCGTCGCCGTGTGATGACCGGGCGCGGCTGGCATTATCATCAGGCCGCGCCTAAACCTTAATCACCCCTCTGTATTCCTAAGGATAATAAAAATGCCAATAACCATCATTGTGCTGGGTGTGATACTGCTGCTGGTGTTGATGATTGTATTTAAGGTCAATGGCTTCATTGCCTTGGTATTTGTCTCGGCGGTGGTCGGTATTGCCGAAGGCATGACGCCACTGAATGTTATGGCCTCGATCCAGAAAGGTATCGGCTCGACGCTGGGCGGATTAGCCATGATCCTCGGCTTCGGCGCCATGCTCGGGCGGCTGGTTTCCGATACCGGTGCCGCACAACGTGTTGCTACCACGCTGATCGCCGCTTTTGGTAAAGAGCGGCTGCAATGGGCGCTGGTGGTGACCGGACTGATCGTCGGCCTGGCGATGTTCTATGAAGTTGGCTTCGTACTGTTGCTGCCGCTGGTGTTCACTATTGTGGCGGCTGCCGGTTTGCCGCTGCTGTACGTCGGCGTGCCGATGGTCGCCGCGCTCTCGGTCACTCACTGCTTCCTGCCGCCGCATCCTGGCCCAACGGCGATTGCCACTATCTTTGGCGCCAATCTCGGTACCACGTTGCTCTACGGCATGATCATCACCATTCCAACGGTGATTATTGCCGGACCGGTTTTCTCGAAGTTCCTTAAAAGCTTTGAGAAGTCACCGCCGGAAGGGCTCTACAACCCAAAAATCTTCACGGAAGAGGAGATGCCTGGCTTCGGCATCAGTATTTTTGCCGCAGTGATTCCGGTGGTGCTGATGGCGATTGCCGCCGTCTTCGAGTTGACCACGCCGAAAGAGAACGCGCTGCGTCAGTTCTTCGAATTCATCGGTAATCCGGCAGTGGCGCTGTTTATCGCAGTGGTGATAGCGGTGCTGACGTTGGGGCTGCGCAATGGCCGTAAGATGGAAGAAGTGATGGATATGTGCGGCGAGTCGATTGCCGCCATCGCCATGATCATCTTTATCATCGCGGGCGGCGGTGCATTTAAACAGGTGCTGGTGGATAGCGGCGTAGGTAACTACATCGCCGATATGATGAAGGGATCGTCACTGTCACCGCTGCTGATGTGCTGGACGGTTGCGGCAATGCTGCGCGTGGCGCTGGGTTCAGCCACGGTGGCGGCGATCACCACCGCCGGTATTGTGACGCCAATTATCGCGGCCACGCATGCCGATCCGGCCTTGATGGTACTGGCGGTGGGTTCCGGCAGCGTGATCGCTTCACACGTGAACGATCCCGGCTTCTGGCTATTTAAGGGCTACTTCAACCTGAGCGTGGTGGAAACCCTGAAAACCTGGACGGTGATGGAAACGTTAATCTCGATTCTCGGTTTAGCCGGCGTGTTGGCGCTCAATGCCATAATTCACTGATCGATAAAGCTTCACAAGGACGTGAAGCTCTTAACCGCGCGTGCGGATCCACGAGAAACGTGACTGATAGCCGCTGTCAAAATGGGTGTTGTAGCGATAGCTGGAACCCGCTTCCGCCATGCAGTAGGTACAGACGTTCAGCACTTCAATATGTTCCGCCACCACTCCCCGCTGTAACAACAAGCCTCGCGCCAGGTTAGGCAGATCAAACCAGATTCCATCCTGCTGGGCCCGCGCCTGCGGACGGATCGCTTGTGCGTTGTGCGGCTGCTGGGTGGAGTAGGGTAACGGCGGAAGATCGTGACGATCCTGCATATGTGTCACCAGATCGTTACCCAGTTCATAGCAGCACGGCCCGATCGCTGGACCGATTACCACACGCAGCGTTTCACGGCTGGCGCCGCGCTCCAGCAGACGATCAATCGCGTTGTTCAATACGCCACCGAGCGTGCCTTTTAATCCGGCGTGCACCGCCGCAACCTGCTGTTGTTGCGGATCGGCAAATAACACCGGCAGACAGTCGGCGGTATACACCGCGACCGGCAGATGATCTTCGCCAATCAAGCCATCCGATTCGCAACGTTTAGGCGGGATGTTTTGGCTTGCCAGCAACACATTGGCGCTGTGACGCTGTTGACCATAAGCCGCCTCTGCCGGAACGGGCTGGCCAGCCGGCTGAAAGGCGTATTCCAGCCAGGAAAAGTCATCCAATAGTCTTGATCGTGGACCGCTGTGGGGGTGCTGTACCATAAGTGTCTCCTCTCACCAAACCGCTGTTTTCTGCTGCTCACAGCTTACGTTAGCTGCTACATTTTTAAAGCTTTACAAAAACTGACCCTAATCACTTAAGGATGAAATGATGAAGAAAACCACCTTGCTGGCGGCATCCGGCTTAATGGCGCTGGCATTAACCGGTTGTGCGCAGCCTTCTAAACAGCAGGCTCAGCAGCAGCTCGGCCAGCAATCGGTGCTGGCAGTAAATTGGTTCCAGCAATCCGGCGAATATCAGGCATTGAGTTGGCAGGCATTTAACAGCGCGCGCATGGCCTTCGATCAGGCGCCATCGCTGGCGGGTAAACCGAAAGCGGTTATCGTCGATTTAGATGAAACGATGATTGATAACAGCGCCTACAGCGCGTGGCAGGCGAAAAACGGCCAGCCCTTCTCGGGTAAAACCTGGTCAGCGTGGACGCAGGCGCGTCAGGCAACGGCCGTTCCGGGCGCAGTGGAGTTTGCCAACTACGTCAACAGCCACGGCGGCACTATGTTCTATATCTCCAACCGCGACCAAAAAGATTTTGCCGCAACGGTTGAGAACCTGAATAAGCTGGGCTTCAGCGGCGTGAGCGAGAAGACGGTGCGCTTGAGTACCGGTAATTCTAACAAGCAAGAGCGCTTCGACGCGGTTAAGAATGCCGGTTACAACGTGGTGCTGTATGTGGGCGACAACCTGAATGACTTTGGCGGTTCAACCTGGCATCAGGGAAATGCGCAGCGTCAGCAGTTCGTTAGCCTTAATCATCAGCGTTTTGGCACCCAATTTATCGTGTTACCGAACCCGCTGTATGGCGACTGGGAAAGTGGCATGGCGGAAAACTACAACAAACTCACGCCTGAGCAGCAACTGCAGGTGCGTGAAGCGCGTATGAAAGCGTGGAACGGTAAATAATTCGTCAGGTAAAATAGCGTCTGCTTAGGCAGGCGCATTCATGTCCTTTTCAGGTCCATCAATATTTACATAACTCCGTAACTATTATTCCCCTCACTGTTTTCCTGATCTCTTACTAAATTCATGGCAACTGAATAGCGAAATATCTCGTCTTATTTGCTGAATGGCAGTGAATCGCACTAATCATAAATTTTTTAATTAGGAATTCTCCCAGCTCATAAGGATTAAATTATAGCGTCGCTAAAATGGCATATAATTTTTGCGTGTATTGTTTTGTAATTGCACCGAAAATATCACATTTAAAATCGCTCTTATTTAATTGTTAATAATGCTTTTTATCGATCCTGCTCATCATTCCGCTCCTTGCATAAACTTACCTGATTCATACGTTTATTGAAGTTTTGTTTACAAAAAGATTCGTTTTGTCGACGTCAGAAATATTCATGATGCAAGGTAATGCTTAAGCGTCTATAAACTATTTTTGTGAGGAAGTTCTGCTTTCATCCTCAATGGTTCTCCATAGCCGCGTTTAATGACGTCGCTATCTGCCTGAAAGCGATCTTTTTAAATGTTGAGAGAAGATTATTGTGATGACCCTGAAACCCTTATTAGTGATAAATCGTACTCTGGCTTTGCGGCGCCGCGCGCGGTTAATTCAGCCATCTGCAGAGGAATCAATGCCATGAATTTAAGCACGCTTCGTCAGGATATTCCGGCTGGTTTGGTGGTGTTTCTGGTCGCGCTGCCGCTCTGTCTTGGCATCGCGCAGGCGAGTGGATTACCGCCCTTTGCGGGTCTGCTCACCGGCGTGATTGGTGGGTTGCTGGTGACTGCGCTGAGCCCCTCGCGTTTTGCGGTTAGTGGTCCGGCGGCGGGATTGGTAACGATTGTGGTCGCGTCGATCGCCACGCTAGGCAGCTTTTCCGCCTTTCTCACCGCGCTGATTCTGGCGGGTGCGTTGCAGTGCCTGTTTGGCTTACTGCGTGCAGGACGTTTTATCGCCTTAGTGCCGAGCAGCGTGATTAAAGGCATGCTGGCGGCGATTGGTATTTTACTGATTATGCAGCAAATTCCGGTAGCATTCGGCGCGGCGGGCGATGTTGAGCTGTTGTCGCTGGTAAACGGGGAATTTCAATTTTCCAGCAGCGCGATGCTGGTTGCTGGCGTGGGATTGGCTATTTTATGGCTGTGGACCACGCCGCTGATCAAGTCAGTTAAAGTGCTGAGCTGGATGCCCGGTCCGCTGGTAGCGGTGCTGGTGGGCTGTGCGGCGACGGTGTTTGGCGATCGCCTGTTTCCAGCGTTAGCTGATGGCTTGCCGCGTATCGCGCTGCCCGCGTTCGACAGCATGTCGGCGCTGGTGGCTGAACTGGAAACGCCAGACTGGCAAGCGTGGCAGAATCCTGCAGTGTGGATGGTGGCGATCACGCTGGCGCTGGTCGCGAGCCTTGAAACGCTGCTCAGCCAGGAAGCGCTGAAGAAACTGCGTCCGCAACATCCTGCACCTTCACCTAACAAAGAGATGTTTGCGCAGGGTATTGGTAACCTGACCGCCGGTTTCCTTGGCGCGATGCCGATTACTGCAGTGATTGTGCGCAGTTCGGTGAACGTCAGCGTTGGCGCGCAAACCAAACTGTCGATTCTGATTCATGGTGTGCTGCTGTTAATCTGCGGCCTGTGGTTCAGTAATCTGCTTAACGCGATTCCCCTTGCCAGCCTTGCGGCGGTGCTGCTTTATACCGGCTATAAGCTGGCCACGCCGCGCCTGTTCATTGAGCAGATGCGCATGGGACCGCAGCAATATGTGCCATTCCTTGCCACTATCGGCGGCATTATTGTGTTTGGCATGCTGGCCGGCATCGGAATTGGCATCGCTACGCAAATCCTCTACAGCATCTATAAAAGCCATCGCAACGCCTTGCAGCTTACGCGACATGACGATCACTACGTTTTACGCCTGCAGCAAAATCTGACCTTTATGCACAATCCAAAGCTGCAGGGATTGCTGGCGGAGATCCCGGAAAACAGCGTGGTGATTGCTGAGCACGGCAATGCCCAATATATGGATCCCGACGTTAAAGCGGTGCTAAAAGACTTTGGTGAAAACGCACGCCAACGTGGCATTCGTCTAAGTCAATGGCCTGTTGCGGTGAAATAGCCATAAGTCTGTGCTGGAACAACCGTTTTAATACTAAAAAATCGGATATCTCGGATAGCCGATTTTTTTATTTACAGGGCATAATTGCCACAAGTTTTATCCTTTGTCTCTGGCGTTTCCACAATGCCATTTGGCGCGACGCTGCTTTTTATGGCAGGTGAGCGCCGCCCAGCCGCAGAGTAGGATGACGAACACTTGCTTAATTACCGAATCATCGCACGGGTATTTCCGGTTTAATGCTTGCAGATGCTTAGGGTTGATGCCGGCACTTTCCAGGTTACAAGGTTCAGACGTATGCGCGTTATGCTGTTTGAAGAGAATAATTTTAAAAAGAATGCCCTCACGCTGTTCTTCATTACGCTGTTTTTCTGCTTTATCGGCAGCCATTTACGCATCCCCGAAGAGTTCTCACTATTCTGGCCGGTGAATGCGCTGGTGGCGGGATTAATAGTGCGGAATCCGTTTTTGCACACTACCTCCAGCTATCTGGTGTGCTTCAGTGCGATGATTTTTAACGACACGGTATTTTCCGGCTGGGCGCTGCCAGCGTTTACCGTCAATTTTGCCAACATTCTGTTTATTCTCGTCGCGGTCAGCATGCTGATCAAACATCTGCAACGTCCTTCCGCCCACAGCCAGGTGTTCAATGCCATGCGCATTTTTCCCGCCTGTTTTCTTGGCGCGGCGGCTTGTGCAACCTGGGGCGCGTGGGCACAGGATATTGATTTCAATGCGCGCTTTATTGTGGCGTGGAGCGACTGGTTCAGCGAACAGTTCTCTACTTCGCTGATGCTGCTGCCGGTGATGCTGGCACGCCCGCTGCGAACGGTTTCACCGCGCACCTTAATGCATCCCGGCAAATTGCTGCCGCTGGCGGCGGTGATTCTATCGCTGACTGTTGGGGCACTAATTGGCGGGGCCGGTAGCCTGACATTCCCGGTTCCTGCGCTGATCTGGTGCGCCATTGTGTTACCGATTCCATTGACTAGCTTAGTGATCCTGATAACCGGTATCACGGAGATTGTGCTGGTGTCGCATGGTGTGATGAACATCCAGGGAGACGATGCACTGCTACCGATTAGCCATCTCACCTCGGCACGGCTTGGCGTCGCCACCGTTGCGCTCAGCCCGCTGCTGGTGGCGGTGAGCATGGATGCGATCCGCCAGTTAAATCATCGCCTTGCACTCCGCGCTAATTTTGATTTTCTCACCCAGTTGCTGTCCCGTTCCGGTCTGTATGAAAGCTTAAGAAATGAACCTTTCTCGCTACAACGGGAAGCAGGCGTTATTATGCTTGATGTCGACTATTTCAAAGCCATTAACGACAATTTTGGCCACGATGCCGGTGATTGCGTGCTGGAAGAGATTGCGCGGCGCATTCAGCGCGTGGTTGGCAATCGTGGCATGGTGTGTCGCTTTGGTGGCGAAGAGTTTGTGATGGTGATGTTCGATTGTAGCCATAGCCAGCTTTACCAACTCGCCGAAACGGTACGTCAGGCGATGGTCAAAGAGAAGTTCTGGATTCAGGGCAACACGGTGACGGTAACTGCCAGTTTAGGTCTGGCGCGCGGCAGTGCGCAGAATGAACGTGAATGGCCAAGCGTGATCAATCGCTTAGTGTCAGCGGCGGATAAGAATCTTTATCTTTCCAAACGCAATGGTCGTAATCAAACCTCACCGGCGATGGAGCCGCGCAGCATGATGAATGACGTGGCCTGAGCCACGTCATGGCGATTCAAACGCTACTTTTCAGTTGGCTGGTTTGCTGGTGACGCTGCTGAGCCAGCTCAATCAGACGGGAAATCAGATCGCTGTAGCTCAAACCCGCTGCCTGCCATAACTTCGGATACATGCTGATATTGGTAAAACCTGGCAAAGTATTCACTTCATTGACAATGATCTCGCCGCTTTCCGTCAGAAACACGTCAACACGCGCCATGCCAAAACACTCCAGCGCCTGAAACGCAGTAATTGCCACCTGACGAATCGCCTCGCTGGCTTCATCGCTGATTGCCGCTGGCACCACCACTTGCGCACCGCTTTCGCTGATGTATTTGGTGTCGTATGAGTAGAAGGCATCATGCACCACCACTTCGCCGCACGGGCTGGCTTCTGGCGCATCGTTGCCCAGCACGGCACATTCAATCTCGCGGCCCTTAATCCCTTGCTCGATCAAGACTTTGCGATCAAACGTAAAGGCGAGATCCAGCGCGGCAACGAACGCTTCAGGGCTGTCGACTTTGCTCACGCCAACGGACGATCCCTGGTTAGCCGGTTTGATAAACAGCGGCAGGCCAAAGCGTGCAATCACGGCCTCAGCATCAATGTTCGCGCGCTGTGCCTGCGTCACGCTCAGCCAGGGTGCAACGTTCAGTCCGGCATCACGCAGCAGCCGCTTGGTAAAATCTTTGTCCATGCTGACGGCAGACCCGAGCACGTCAGAGCCGACAAACGGCAGATTCGCCATACGCAATAAGCCCTGAAGCGAGCCATCTTCACCCAGCGTGCCGTGCACGATGGGGAAAATGACATCCAGCTGTGACAAAGGCTGCGCTTGCTGACGGGTAATCAGCTGCTGGGAAGAACTGCCCGGAACCAGCGCGACATTTTCACCTGAACGATTAAGCGCAATCAGCTTCGGGTTCTCAGCGTTGAGCAAGTATCCCGAAGCATCATTGAGATGCCATTCACCCTGTTTATCGATTCCCAGCAACACCACCTCGTACTTGCTCTTATCGATGGCTTCGAGGATGTTTTTGGCTGATTGTAATGACACTTCATGCTCGGCCGATTTGCCGCCAAACACGATCCCTACGCGCTGTTTTACCATTGCTATTTGTCCGATTGCGATAAAGCGAGCCAGTAAGATAACACGCCCAGGACGAGCATCAACAGCCTTGCATTTTTCTGCGCCAGGCAGTGCAAAAAGCCCGCCTCCGTGCCTGCAATCACGAGTTTAAACAATTATTCCTAACCGTTTGAGACAAGTCTTGGACTGCTCAAAACCTGCCTTCTGTCAGAATTTTCCCAATTCAAACAGGTGCAACGGTGGGCAATGTGCTCACCGTTTTTTTGTCAGGTTTACAGGAGTCGGGAAATGGTCGACCAGAAGCAGGATGCTGTGGAGCAGGATGCGCGTTCTGTTGCTCGTATTGAAACCACGGTAGATGACACGCTGTTAAAAAGCGTGGCTTGGATCTGCAAACACTACAAACGCGAGAAAAGTGAAGAAGCGCTGGTGGCAGGTTTGCCAAAAGCGACATTGCTCTCACCATCACAGGCCATGACAGCGCTCGAAAACGCCGGCATTACCGGCGGCATGGTTGAGCGTCGTCTGCAGGATCTGCCGGAGCAGTTGATGCCGATGATTCTGCTGCGCAAAGGGGGCGGCGGTTGCATTGTGCTGTCGCGCCGCATTCACATTAATGAGGAAAATCAACGCGAATTGCGCTTCCAACTGGTGATGCCAGAAGTCAGCGCTTCAGCCGTTGAGATGAATCTGGCCGAGCTGAATGAGATCTACGCGGGCTTCGCCGTCATGGCGAAACCCACTGCTGTGGTCGATGAGCGCGCCAGTGAAATGCTGCCGGAAGTAAAAGGCCATTGGCTGTTCACCACTCTGTGGCGCTATCGCCGCTATTACCGCAGTGCCGCGATTGCGGCGGTATTGATCAACGTTCTCGGTCTTTCCAGCATCTTCTTCACCATGAACGTCTATGACCGTGTGGTGCCGAACCAGGCATTCGTGACACTGTGGTCACTGGCGATTGGCGTGACCATTGCGATGATCTTCGAAGCCGTTACCCGCTTCGTACGCGCGCATCTGCTGGATATGGCGGGTAAAAAGGCCGATTTAGTGCTCGGCAGTATGCTGTTCCGTCAGGCACTTTCTATCCAGATGGAACACAAACCCGCTTCCTCCGGTACCTTCGCCAACCAGATTCGTGAGTATGAATCGGTACGTGACTTCGTGGCATCTGCCACGCTGGCGGCGATTTCCGATCTTCCTTTCATTCTGATGTTTGTGGGTGTGATCTTCTTTATCAGCGGTCCGCTGGCGATCATTCCACTGATGATGATCCCATTGATCATCATCGTCAGTGCCGCGATCCAGTGGCCGCTGGCGCGCATTATGAAAGAGAACTTGCGTGACGCCTCACTCAAACAAGGCGTGCTGATTGAATCAGTTGAAGGTATGGAAACGCTGAAAGCAGTGGGCGGTGAAGCACACATGCAGCGTCGCTGGGAAAATTTCAGTGCACTGCAATCCGCTAACTCGATGAAATCAAAACGCTACTCAACGCTGGCAACCGGCGTGGTGACGTTCCTGCAGCAGTTTCAGACGGTGATGTTGGTGGTGGCCGGTGTTTATCTGATCAATGAAGGCACGTTCACCATGGGTGCGATGATCGCCACCGTGATGCTTGCCAGCCGCGCTACTGGCCCGCTCGGTCAGGTTATTGGCCTGGCTGTACGTTATCAGCAGGCAAAAGCGGCGCTAACGTCACTCAACAAGCTGATGGAGATGCCTATTGATCGTGACAGCAGCAAAACCTATCTCACCGATCCGCCGTTGAGTGGTGAGATCACGCTGACCAACGTCAACTTCTCCTATCCGGCACCGCCAATGAAGCCGAACCCGGAAATCCTCAAAGATATCTCGTTGAGCATTAAAGCCGGGGAACGCGTCGCGATTCTTGGCCGCATCGGTAGCGGTAAATCCACCTTATTACGTGTAATGGCACGACTTTACCAACCGGTGAAAGGTCAGCTTTCGGCCGATGGTCTGGATGTTAATCAGATTGATCCGGCGGACTGGCGCAAGGCTGTTGGCTTTGTCGGTCAGGATGCGCGTCTGTTCTACGGCACGCTGCGCGAAAACGTAATGATTGGGCGCCCGGACGCCACCGCCAATGAGCTGCTGCGCGTGCTAAATCTGACCGGTTTGGACCACGTTGCGGCACGCCATCCAAGTGGTATCAATTTAACGGTTGGCGAGGGCGGCGAAGGCTTGTCTGGCGGTCAGCGTCAGCTGGTTTCTCTGGCGCGAACGCTGCTCACCCGTCCTAAAGTGCTGCTGATGGATGAGCCAACCAGCGCCATGGATAGCATGACGGAAAACCAATTCCTCGCGCATTTACGTCGCGCCAGTGAAGGACACACGCTGATTGTGGTGACGCATCGTCCATCCATTCTGGCATTGGTCGATCGCATCATCGTGGTGGAAGAAGGCAAAGTGGTGGCGGATGGCCCGAAAGATCAGGTGCTTGCCGCTTTAGAAGGAAAAAATAAAGCCCGCAAACAGCCGCGTCAGGCGGTTGAACCGGCGGTACGTGCGCCAGCTCCCGCTAACGATTCAGCGCCGACGCAAGCAGCAGCAGAGGAGGCCGCAGTATGAGCAAGTTAATGTCATGGCGTAAGAGCGAGAAAGGTATGTCCGCTGCTGATGCCGAATTTATGAATGACGTGCAGGCTTCTCTGCTGTCGCAGACCACGCCGGGTTCCAAGCTAGTGATGTGGATCATCATTGCGGTGTTAGTTGGTGGCCTTACCTGGGCCAATTACGCACGAGTGGAAGAGATCACTAAAGGCGATGGCAAGGTCATCTCACGCAGCCGTGAGCAGGTTATTCAAAGCCTGGAAGGCGGCATTCTGGCAGAGATGAATGTGCGTGAAGGTACGGTTGTAGATCGCGGTGATGTGCTACTGAAAATTGACCCAACGCGTGCGCAATCCAGCTATCGCGAAGTACTGAGTAAAGTGGTGGGTCTGAAGGGCAGCATTGCACGCTTACGTGCTGAAGCTTATTCATTGCCACTGGCGTTTGATGAGCAGGTACAGAGCGATCCCGCCGTTGTGGCGCAGGAAACTAAAGCTTATGAATCGCGCAAACGTGCGCTAAGTGACAGCATCAACTCATTGCAACGCAGTTACGCACTTTCGATGCGCGAGATACATCTGGCTGAGCCGTTAGCGGCCAAAGGTCTCTTGTCGGAAGTCGAACTTCTGCGTATGCAGCGTCAGGCCAATGACATTCAGGCGCAAATCGTCGAACGTCGTAACCGCTATCAATCAGATGCCCACACCGAGCTGGGACGCCTGGAATTAGAACTGAGCCAGGTTAGCGAAAACCTGATTGGCCGTGCCGATATTGTTGATCGCACCACGATCGTCGCACCGGTGCGCGGCACGGTGAAAAACGTACGCGTTAACACCATTGGCGGGGTTATTCAGCCGGGTGAGCATATTCTCGAAATCGTTCCACTGGAAGAGCAGTTGCTGGTGGAGGGAAAAATCCGTCCGTCGGATGTCGCCTTCCTGCGTCCAGGCTTACCGGCCAAGGTGAAAATCACCGCCTATGACTTTGCCATTTACGGCGGGCTTGATGGGCACGTGGAGTATATCAGTCCGGATACCTTAAAAGACGATCAGAAAGCCGCCAGTGGACGCCCGGATGATACCTACTATCGCGTACTGATCCTGACGGATAAAAGCACGCTGCACGCAGGTAACAAAGATCTGCCGATCATTCCCGGCATGATCGCTACCGTCGAGGTGCGCACGGGTGAGAAAACCATTCTCGATTACCTGCTGAAGCCGGTCCTGAAAGCTAAAGAAGCATTCCGCGAGCGTTAATAATCATGAAAAATAATAACAAGATGCGCCATGCACAAGCGCGTCATTTCTCTCTGCTTGCCGTTTGTATTGCCGTTGTGATGGCGCCAGCGGTCAACGTGATGGCGGATTCCACCAGTGAGTTGATGATGTTTGCGGAAATGAGCGGCCAGCGTCCTGTCGCTCCTGCGGCAGCGCCGGTGCGAACGCAACGTTTGCAAGGTTCAATGGCGCCTGCATCTGCTCTAACGACACCTGCGGCAAAGGTTGCGCAACCAACGTTCACTTCGCCTGCGCCGCTGTTTGTTGAAAGACAGATACCGGAGGTCGCGATTACTCCACGAGTTCAGCCGCCAGTTGCGCCAATCGTACCGGCCCCAATAGCAAAAGCGCCGCACCAGCGCGAAGCTGCCGAACGTCCTGCTCAGATCAGTGCGAAAACCAGCCAGCATGCTGAAATTCAGGGCGGAGGTTTCCTGACGGAGGATCAGCGTCGCCCTGAACCACAGCCGTTTAACCCGATGCAACCGTCGCGAAATGTGGGTCAGCAGCAGGCGGCAGCAACGAAAACCTATGCTCCAGCTGAAAGCGCTAAGGCAGATTTTAGTTATGTTAGCCCTCCAGCAGCGACTACAGCGGCAGAAACGACTTCACCCGTTACGTTAAGCGGCGGAGTTAATGAAACAGTTGCCGAGAGTGAAATACGGCAAAAGTTTCTCTCAGCTGCGCGTATCACCTGGCGAATCAGCCCGGCGCTGAAGTCCTATATTGCTCAGGGTGATGCGGCTGAAGCCAGCGTGGATGAAGCGAAAGGTCAGCGCTGGCCACAAGTTGATGTAAGCGCCGCTTCGGCAACCAAAGAGTTTGGTGGTGGAACTAAAAATTATGAATACCAAGGGAATATGCCGTCTTTAGGTGTTTCAGTAGCGACTAATCTAATCGACTTTGGCCAAACCAGTCGCACCATTGAAAGTCGCGAAGAGCGCGTTAAGTCAGCCTTACAGTCGGTGCAGGCACAGCGAGAAGATTTGGCGATGCAGGTAAGTAACGCCTTGATTGAGTGGAATAAACAGCAGCACGTCATCGCCATCAGTAAGCAGTATTTGGGGCGTATGGCGGAGCTGACCAAAATGCTCAGCGGTATTGTTCAGTCAGATACTGGACGTCGCAGTGAACTGACGCAGGCAAAAGGGCGCTTACTGCAAGCGCAAAGCTACCTGGAAAATGCCGAGTCTCGCGCGCGGGATGTTGAAATCACTCTGAATCGCCTGATGGGCAACAACCGCGTGACGTTACCAGCCAGCGATAAGTGGGCGCTTTCCTTTGGTGATTTAAACCGCCAACTGACGAGTTTGGATGTCCATCCTCTGATCTTGCGCGCCAGCGCTGAGGAGCGAGCAGCCTTTAAAGAGGCGGAGGCAATCAAAGCTTCTGGCCTGCCAAAGCTCAACTGGACGGTAAGCAAAAACACCCGTGAAGATCAGCTCGGACGCCAACAGGCATGGCAAACCGGCCTGAACGTTAGCTGGGGCTTATTCCGCGGCGGTTCAACCAACGCCCAGGAAATTGCGGCGATTAAACGTGCCGAAGCGAGTCGTCAGCAGGTGCAGGAGCAACGCCGCGATCTGGAAAATCGTGTGCGTGCTGCCAACCAGAATGCCCACTCAACAGCGGAACGCGCCGTGCTTTACAAAAACCTGATTGTGGAATCCGATCGGATTCGTAAGGACTTCTTTGATCAGTGGTATCACTTAGGCCGCCGTTCATTGCTGGATGTATTGAGCGCAGAAAGCGATCTCTACAACAACCAGGTTAGTGAAGTCAGCAACCGTTTCGATAGCTATGCCGCCATTATCAGCGGATATGCTAACTCGGGCACGCTAAGTCGTTGGCTAACGACGGGGCGATAACAATTCCATACACCCGCTTCGGCGGGTTTTTTGTTTTAACTTAACGTAAACGAACGGGCTATTTGAGTTGGCAACGCTGCGTAAGTCATTTTAGAATCGCGGCGGATTTTTACCCAAGAGGAGAACGGCATTGGACACAAGTCCCAAACGATTACAGCAGGACCTCGCGGTAAGATAGCCTTCACGCTGTCTTAACTGCGCGTTAAGACGGTGAATTTCCTTCCAGAATCACCCCTTTTCATAAGCACAATGCGGCTGGTTCCCAGCGGTATTCGCACTGTCTGTAATCCATTTATTAATCTTTTGTTCCGCAAACAGAAAGCTGCGGATTGAGGTCTATCATGGATTGGAAAATCTTTTTACTGCGCGTCACCGTCGCGCTGGTTTTGGGTGCGCTGATCGGCAGTGAGCGCCAACTACGTCAACGCATGACTGGATTACGCACCAATGCGCTGGTGAGCACTGGCGCTTGTCTCTTCGTTCTGATGACACAAAGCGTGCCCGGCATCGCTACGGATGCGTCACGCGTTGCGGCTTATGTGGTTTCCGGTATCGGTTTCCTCGGCGGCGGAGTCATTATGCGCGATGGCTTGAACATCCGCGGATTGAATACCGCCGCCACCTTGTGGTGCACCGCCGCCATTGGCGTGCTGTGCAGTATGGGATTGCTGCTGGAGGCGGCCCTCGGCTGCATGGTGATCCTGTGCGCGAATATACTGCTGCGTGAACTGGCCTTGGGTATCAACCGCCAAACCATCGTCTCAGCAGCCGAAGCGATGCAACACTACAAAGTACAAATCATCTGCCTCGCGCAGGATGAGGTTCAGGTTCGCAGCCTAATGCTGCACACGCTGGGCGGCAGCGGATTGCGCCTGCAATCACTGCATAGTGAGGATTTGGATCCGCCGCATCGCATGGAGGTGAATGCTGAGGTGATTGGCAATCCCACTTTAACCGATCAGCTGGAAAGCCTGGTGAGCCGCATTAGTCTGGAGAAGGGCGTAAGTTCGGTGCGTTGGCAGGTGAATGAGTTGGAGCGTGATTGATATTTAGAATCGCTTTAGAAAACGTATCGCCATTTGATCGCCACTGTGAATGACAAACAAAAAAGCCACCTTGAAAAAGATGGGTTAACAGTATGATTTACATTACTAAAATTAGTGGCGCTGCTGGATTTGAACCAGCGACCAAGCGGTAACAAGTTAAAATTTATAGCGAGTGGAATCAGTAATTTACTGAATTTAATGTTTTCTTTGAGCCGAATAGTGATGAAAAGTGGCACATAGCGTTGCGCTCTGCTGCCATTTCTACACAAAAATTTCTCTAGCTAGAATTCCCATCCAGTCAGAGTTGTCTAACTTCCTGTAGAGGGGGGTTAGACGCTCTTTAACATGCAAAATGAGTTCGTTTTCACTCATTTCAGAAGCTTTTGAATAAAAGATAGGTATTACTTCGTCAAACAGTTCCCAATAAAAATTGGATAGAATATTCGCTGATCTGGCGAAAGCTCTTGGCGGAAAATCTAAGAAATAATGAGTAAATAATGCAAGCTTGCCCTCAACATCTTCACCGGATTTAGAAGCAATCAAATATCCTATTTGCATCCGTAGCCATACTAATGCGCTGTAATGAGGATGTGGATTTTGTATGTTCATCTCTCGCTGGTAAATTTTTAGATATTGCTCTACTTCATTACGATCAGGTATCGGCTCTAAATTCAGAGATGCCAGAATAAGGAGAGTATCAGACTCTTCGCCTGTTAAGACTTTTCTTTCAGCCCATTCTGTTATCGCTTTGTAATACCTATCCAAGCCAATTACATGAAATGTATTACTGAAAACCCTAACGCATAGGAGTTCTTCGAGTTCTAAATCATCACACTGAATTTCCTTCTCCATCACGATTCCATTTTGCTGAGAGGGTTAAGTAAAATAGCTTCAGACAAGTGATCTGGCGCAAAATGCGCATATCTCATTGTTACCTTAATATCTGTATGCCCCAGTATCCGCTGAAGTACGAGAATATTGCCGCCGTTCGTCATGAAATGAGACGCGAACGTGTGGCGCAAAACGTGCAAAAACTGCCCAGCAGGTGTTTCGATACCGGCACGTTGCATGGCCTTCCTAAAGGCTAAGTAACAAGGTTTAAAGAGCACCTGTGCTTTCCTGCAGGCTGGCAGATCAGCTTGTAATTTTTTAGTTATCGGCACCTCGCGGTTTTTCTTGCCTTTAGTTTTCACATAGATGAACTGACCGGCGCGGATTTGGTTGCCCTTTAAGCCTTCGGCTTCACTCCAACGTGCGCCAGTTGCCAGGCAGATCTTCATAATAGTAGTTAAATCTTTAGAACGGCTGTTCCCACATTCAGCGAGGAGTGTTTTAATTTCCTCAATGGTGAGAAACGCCATCTCCGATTCACTGATTTTAAACTCGCGCACGTTTTCAAGCGAGTTCGGAGCGGTTCATTAATCTAACCGGCGTAGCTCGTTAAACATTGCCCTAAAATATGCCAGCTCTAAATTAACAGTGCGCGGCGTAACCGTCTTCACTCGGCTGGAGCGGGTGATCTTCTTGCTTATCCGCTTTATCTCCCAGCCAAGGCTTATGTTGAGCCTAATCTTTTACGAAATCAGGCAAAGCGTCGCGGCTACACGTCAGGAGACTATCGCGCCAGTGGTTTGGATTGGTTCAGAGCAAATCAACGTGGCGCAGTTGATGCTTGACAGTGTTGCGCTTATGCAGTGAATGGCAAGTCATACGCACCCGTCTACCGGGCAGCCAACCAACAGAGTCGCCATCGGGAAAAGTGCCATACATGTCACTGCACTCGCCGCGAAATATTCTCAAGTTATCGGTAAATTATCCACTTCACCAGACCTGCTAACACAGCGTTTTTTTATGCCTGCTATCACACCACACAGAACGCACGTAGCCGCACGCATCAGAACAGCCACTCGACTAATCACCCTCACATGGATCATCCGCACAGTAGGGCACAGGTGCAGCAACAGCCCCACAATGACGAAAACGGCGCTACATCGCACCCGCCTGTGGGTTTTACATCATAAAAATTTTTCAGTTTTATTTTTATGCAAACCGATGCGCCAGTGCACGCGGCTGCTGGCTTTCTGATGTAATTAGGAAAATTAAAATCTTGAAAAGATTTTGAGTGCTTTTCAGTTTGAAGGATCAATATTGGATCTTGGTAATTGCACAGCTCAATGAGAAAAAGACAAGATTGTTATTTGCAGATTATTGGATCTTGAATGGATCTGCTGCTTGAGCGTAAGCAATGTCCATTTGGCCATGATTGGTTAGGGGGCTGCGGTAAAATTGACTGATTCGAATGGACTGAAAAACAGAGGGGTAAAAACAGTGTCAGGCGTCATTAAAAATTAGCACGATTATAGGTGGTTGTGCTTTCCAAAAGTTTAAATGACGCTAAGAATTAACCGTTTATTGTCAACCTAAATTATCACAAGACGAATTGTTTAAATTTTTCTCTGTTCGCAACAAGGTAAGATGGGAATTTATCATTAGTTAACTCTTGCCTGACAAGTTTTCTTTCCCTATTCCATAAATCTTTACCATTTTTCAACGCATCAATAATGTGCTCTTTATTATTTAAATGAGGTAAATCATATTCGGTATGAGAAATTGAAGACATTTTTTCTGATATCCGTTCTGGAGTCATAATCCATGAGAAATGCCAGCCTGCATTTTTTATGACCTCGCTGCGTAACTTAAACCAGTTTCTTGAAATAAAATTACTGTATAATTCTGATTTCTTTATGTTTCGGAACAACTCTGGTTTACCGTCAAAATAATGTTTGAGATTATGCATATTAGTAGCCCGTGGTAATCGGCATTGACGCTCTGATCCGTCAGCATTGAATACTTGAAGATTAAATTGATAATTATAAAAAGGCATATACAATATCGTACATAATTTCTTGGGGTTTATTTTTTTTATAATTGCTGAGTTAAAAATTTCATCAACATCGGAAATTAATATCAAATCTTCATCCTTAGCCTTTTTTAATCCTCGCATTATAGCGTTTCTTGTTGCAGCCTCGTTTGCCCAGGCATCATAGTTCCCTGCTTTACCATTTTCTAGAATTGGTAACTCATCAAAGACAACATAGATAATCTTATCTTTAAATCTTTCATATTTATCTATATCGAAATTTAATTTCTTAGTTTTCCCAGTGAATGTATGAGTAGATTCTACAATGACAAAATAATCTACGGCATCGTCCAAACTATTTAATCTTATATCAAGTAGCATATCTTCGTCGTAGTATAAAAAACAATCATAAATCATTAGGTATTCCTTGCGCATTGAGTTAGTTCCAGCGTCTTATGTTCACAAATGATAGATGCTGCTGTCTAGCTTTTGGATCTCGGTGGACAAAAAGGGGGCAATGAAAGCCAAATACGAAAAAGCCACCTCAAGGAAGGTGGCTTAAGAGCATGATTTAAATCACTAAATTTGGTGGCCCCTGCTGGGTTTGAACCAGCGACCAAGCGATTATGAGTCCCAATTTGAAGCGAGTAAAATCAGTAACTTACTGATTTATATGTTTTCTTCAGGCCGAATAGTGATGAAAAGTGGCACATAGCGTTGCGCTCTGCTGCCACTTTGCTGCCACTTACGGGGGATAATAAATTTAAGAATTCTTAACGAGTTCACTTAAAAAAGATTGCAATGCCTCTGATGGTTCATGAACATCACTGACAATCATTTTCACTCCTCTTGCATCTAATATTTTCTCTTGCACAGGGTTTGGTCTTGTTGAGAAAACGAAAGACTTTGGTCTGGATGTTGAAGTGTTGCTATTTTTTTTCCATAGCTTATCTAACTTATAAAATAATAGTTTTATATTCCAATCTGAAAGACTATAACCAATGAAAAGGACTGATTTACCTAACATGTCGCTTCTGAATTTTATGTCTAACGGGCTATCAAAATCTAAACGATCAAAATAGCTTGATTCACCAAGCACAATCGATGAGTCATCCGAAAAATCCCCATGAAGCTTGACTACTTGTGTTACATCGCTTTTTATATCTGCTATATCAGACACATCAACGATAACTTTATGTTTTTTATTATAATGTTTAAGTGAATGCTCAATCCATCTGTCGTAATTAGTTGTATAGATTATTGGGAAGTTACCGGTTGCAATATGTCGATGGATCTCAGAGTCTTCGATTTTTATATCACCACTATGCCACTTTGTATCCATCCAACTTCTTAACTTCCCGATCTTGTTGTTATTATTCAATAAGTAATATTCAGCTAGACTTAAGTAATCACCGTATGTAAGGAATACATCGTCGTCGAACTCAAGTTCATTTGCGATTTCACTAATCAGTTCCTTCCAGTCTGGAAGATTAAGGTTTTTTGAAACGCCAGCTCCAATAAAAAGAATGAGATTGTCATTTTTATAAGCATCCAATAACTCTTGATCTAACATCACTTTTCCTCCAGTAAATGTGCCGAAAGCTTATCCAATGCTAATTTCCTCATGGATATTTCATTTTTTTTATCGCCCATCTCAGCAAAGCTTTCTTGGTAACCATTTGGTATAAATATACAGTCCCACTGAAAATCACGGTTTCCTAATGGTGAATCTGATATCGTTCCTTCAACTTCGCCTTCGAAAAAGTGTATTTTCTTTCCATCGCAATAGCCAATTACTGTTTTAGCAATTGCAGCCTTATCTTGATGAGAGTTGAGTAGTGATATGAACCCTTCCGCTTCAAGATCATCCCAAAATATTTGAGTTAACCCACCAGGTAACTCTTTTAATGATTTTAAATATAAACCAGTATGTTCTACAAAAACTGGTCTTCCTATCTGCTTGAAGGCTTTTAATAATTTATCTCTAACTAAATCCTGCGTATTTTTACTCTGTATTTCTTCAATTTTTATATTTGCACTCACCACCTCAACCCGATCACCTAAGATATCATTTATTTCCTTGATTTTATTCGGATTGTTACTCAGGAAATGTAGTTTCATATTATTCCTTTAATAAAAGTATATTGTTTTTGATATTCATACATGTTTTTGGAAAAGTTAGGGATTATAATTTCTTTATTGCAATAACCGTAATCATCAATAAGGCTTGTCTCTTGTATCCCCGGATTATCTGAGCAAACAACAAAGGGAACTTCGAAATTCAAAAACTCTTGAAGAGAATGTCCTTTGGCTATATTTGTAGCACCTGTCATCACGTTGCTTAAAGGGCATACTTCAACACAAACTTGATTCTTACTTAGCATCTCTAATACATAATTATCGTTTTTAGCGCAAGTTCCGTGGCCTATTCTATCTGCTTCGAAATGAGTTATGGCTTTTTTAATATTATCGACATTTCCAGTCTCGCCTGCATGAATTGTAATTCCTAATCCTAAATCATGTTTGCATTTTTTAAACAAGTTGTAGATATTATTATCCAGTTCAGCATCCTCATCTCCAGCCAAATCAATACCAACGATATTATTCTGTGAGCTTGATAAAGGAATATTAGTGATGGCGAGTTTAATATGGTCCATGGCCTGTTCGCCTCTCCCAATTGTAATAATTAGCCCAGCCTTTATCTGATATTTGCAGCTATAAATTGTCATGCCTTCTAGAAGCCAATCTAATGCCTCGAGATAAGTAATCCCACAATTTCTAGCTAAATGGATTACCGTGTGCCTGATCTCAACAAATTTTATGTTTGTTTCTGCCATGGCTATAAAAAAAGCCTCAATCATAGTATTTAATTGAACTTTGTTTATAGGGATAAGCCGAAGAAATTCCCAGGGCTTAAGATACTCTATCAATCCAGACGATTTCTTATTAACTAACAATTTGCTGTGATGGTAATTAATTTCATTCAATCGATCAGCAGAATTATTTTCTACAATGATTCTATCAACAATTTCTGGAGGTAAAGCTCCATTGAAATGTACGTGTAATTCACCTTTTGGAGTAACTAAAAAATCATCCATGCGTTATCCTAATTTAAATTCACATTTTCTCTTGAAAATTTTGTTGTTGGTTTGAGGCGTTTATTGGCAGCCACGATATTAATTATATCAATTTGTCATATGGAAGAGTTAGATATAATTAATAGGATTAAGCCGCGTCGCTTCAGCTAAATGGTCTGGCGCGAAATGCGCGTATCGCATCGTCACCTTAATATCCGTATGCCCTAAAATTCGCTGAAGCACAAGGATGTTTCCTCCGTTTATCATGAAGTGAGAAGCAAAGGTATGACGTAATACGTGCGTTAGCTGCCCGGCAGGTGTCTCGATGCCGGCGCGCTGCATGGCTTTTCTAAAGGCTGAGTAACAAGGTTTAAAGAGCACCTGCGCTTTTCTGCTGGATGGCAGTTCAGCCTGTAATTTTTCAGTTATCGGCACCGCGCGGTTTTTCTTGCCTTTAGTTTTCACATATATGATCTGACCGGCGCGGATTTGGTTTCCCTTCAAGCCTTCGGCCTCACTCCATCGTGCGCCAGTTGCCAGGCAGATTTTCACAATGGCCGTTAGGTCTTTGGAGCGGCTGTTCTCACATTCGGCGAGAAGCGTTCTAATTTCCTCAATGGTGAGATACGCCATTTCCGATTCATTGATTTTAAACTCGCGCACGTTCTCTAGCGGGTTAGGTGCGGTCCATTCATCTAACCGGCGTAACTCGTTAAACATCGCCCTAAAATACGCCAATTCTAAATTGACCGTTCGAGGCGTAACTGTCTTCACTCGAGTGGAGCGTGTGATCTTTCCGCTTAACCGCTGCTCGCGATAAGACGCAAAGATTTTCGCGTTAAACTCGGTTGCGAGTGGGTTTCCCATAGCCTCGCAGGCGAACGCCATTGTGGTTCGCCGCTTCTCACCATCCGCCAACGTAATGCCATGCGTGTTGAACCACAATTCAACAAGCTCAATTACCCGCCGCTTATCTGCTTTCTCTCCCAGCCAGGGCTTTTCTTGAGCCTGCTCTTTTACAAACTTCTCATAGGATTGCGCTTCGCCCTTAGTCGCAAACTGGCGGCGAATCCTTTTGCCATCACGGCCGTTTGGGAAAACCTGTGCCTGCCATTTCCCATTGGGTAATTTGTTTATTGCCATTCCATGCCTTAAAGGTATTCGGTTCGGGTGATCACTTTGCCTAAAACAACGATGTCACTTGATTGGCACTCGAATGAAGATTTCCCATTCTCGACACGTATTCTTCCACCGGGAAAACGTACCAGTTCTCGGATGCTTACTAACTTATCAATCTCGATAAGCCACAGCCCATCGACGATCTCGCCTTCATAGGTATCAACCAAATAAGTGCTTCTATCTGCGTTGATCACAAACGGGGCATTCAAGCCTTCGGGTAGTGATGCTTTATCCAGAATGAAATCATCCATAGGTTCTAAAATCCCATTTGAGATTTTTTTGTGTCTCGCAATCACAACACGGGATTCCTCCACTTCCATAAAGCGTGCACCTTTACCTGTAGTAAGCCAGGTAAGTGATGCTCCCGTTTCCACATGGCAGATGATCACCCAGTCAGCTGGGAAGGTATCGCGGGCAGAACGGTTGGCTAGCGTGCTTTGCGAAACGCCCAAATGGGTGCATAGCGCCTGACGGCTGCTGAATCCGTACGCTTCAACTAAGCGAAGAATCGCGTCTTTACCGCCCCGGTTACTCTCTACCGCTTCACGAACCACTTTCGCATCATGGCGATTTGTGTTTTCTTTCGTTGACATATCCGATTTGTGATCCTATTCTTCGGTCTGTGATGAGATGAATAGCGTTTAATAGTGAGATCTAATACCTAAACCGAGGAATACTGCATCATGACCCGTAAACTTTCAATGCGCCCATCAATCAATCTCGTGATTTCAGAACCGTACATTACCGTAGAGGAGTTCTGTCGCCGCACGGGTTACAAGAAAGGCACTGTTCGCCAGATGTACCGCGAAAACCGCCTACCTATCAGGAATAAGGATGGGGTTAACGGCCTTATCGAAATCAACATGCTTGCCCTAATTATCGAAGCAGCAGCCGGTCATGAAATCACAATGCAGGCTTGATGCATCCATATTGGGATAACGTGAGGTATTAAGCATGTTTGATTTCAGTGTCTCCACACAAAGCCATTTTGATGAAGCGTGCCGCGCGTTTTCCGCGAAACACAACATCATCCAGCTGGCTAAAAAGGCGGGGCTTAATCCGCAAACCATCCGAAACAAGCTAAACCCGGATCAGGTCCATCAGCTTACCGTTCGTGAAATGCTGATCCTGACCGACCTGACGGAAGACTCAACGCTGGTTGATGGTGCATTGGCTCAACTGCAATGCCTGCCATGCGTGCCGGTAAACGAAATCGCTCAGGAGAACTTACCGGCTTATGTCCTCAAAGCTACCGCCGAAGTCGGGCAGTTAGCCGCGGGCGTTGTGAGTCAGAAGAAATTTACCTCGGCCTGTCGGCGCGGATTTGTGCAGAACGTTAATGCCGGAATTCGTTGCCTGACGTTAGCTGCGATAGCTGTTCAAACACGCGTGCATTCAAACCCTGCATTGGCTGGCACCGCAGATGTGTTAAGCGGGATCGGCGCATCGATAGGGGTTGTTTAGTTATGGCGTTTTCAGTAGCGCCACTTCTAAAACGGCAAAGCCCTTCACACGCATTCGGTCATGGCTGGATTGCAGCTGAAAATGGCAGGCGCTGGCACCCGGCAAACTCTCAAGCCGAATTGCTGGCAGGTTTAACTGGCAACAGGAAAAAAGCGACATGGCTTACAAAGCTGAAAGCATCACTGTTCAAATGAGCGCCGGGCAGCGAGTTAGCGCGCTTAATCATATTGCCGCACTTCGCACCATGATGTACGGCGATTGCGGTAATGAGCTAAAACGGTTCATCAGTGAAATGCGTAATACTCGTGATCCAAAGTACGAACAAAATAACCGGGCGATGAGCGCCATTTTCTTTCTGGCAAACATCAATAAAGAACGTCACAACGTTGAATACAGTGAATTGACGAGTGACGAAATTACCGCGCTGATAGGTGCAATGAATCACTTTCGCGCAGTCGTGAGTTTATTTCCCAAGAAGCTAACGCTTCCAAATTAATTAACCCGAAAAATAAATGGCGTAAACCCGCCGGGCATTTTTATGCCCAAATTCTGGAGAAAGTTAAATGCGAAATATTGAAACCCGTAATTTTGAAGCTGATGCAGAAGTGCTAAACGCGATGCTGAGTAAGGCCAAAAGTGAGCAGCGATCAGATGATGCGCTGGCCGTATCCGTTCGCCTGGCTGCATTAGCGATTCATGCAAGAAACAAAGAAATGTCAGCTGCTGAAATTATCGAACTGCTGGACAAAGAATCCGTGCGCTTCCAGAACCAATCACGGGAGCTGCACTAATGGCCGACTCAATGGATCTGGTTCAGCAGCGCGTCCAGGAAGAACTGGCGCGCAATCTGGCAACGGCTATTCACCGTCCTGCAGGTGCGAGTAAGTTTTTCTGCCTGTCATGCGATGCAGCTATCCCCGAAGCGCGTCGCCGTGCGTTGCCGGGTGTCGAGCTGTGCGTTACCTGCAAAGAGACTAGCGAACTGAAAAGCGTGCATTACAAAGGGGCCGCGCTTTGAGAGTCCAGGTTGATGATCGCTATGCAGTGCGCGCGCTGAAATCCAGTGAGCCGGGCAAGCCGCAACAGTTGGCGCTGGAGAAATTCAGCTGGCTTGAGATTGATGGCGTCCGTCAGCGCGTGCCGCAAACCATGGCCGTATATGAGTCGGCCGTGCTCCTCACGCGCGATTTGGCCGCTGATGTCATTGGTCGTCATGTTTTGCACGGCCAGATGAAAACAACGGCGGCCTTTGTGGCGGAAACTCGCCGCATTGCTGAGTTGGTCGAGGCTGCGGTGCAAGAGCTGGCTGAACTTAAGGCCGCGCATGTCTGAAAGCCTCCCTGATCTCCTTACTGGTGAATATCACGCCGTAAATCAGCAGCGGCGTGAAGTCTTTGGCATGTCCGCTCCGGCGGATATGTCCCTTTCTGAGCGCCGTCTCTGGAATGTGAATCCAGAGGACCACAACTGGCGCAGCCAATATCTGCAAAATATGCCGGATTATCTGGCCGTTTACTTTGCAGATCGCTACAGCAAAATCCTCTCAGCAAATAATGGCCGCCGTCGGGCCAATGCGTTTCTGCGCCAGACTATCGGTCAGAACGTATTGCCACGCCTGCAGCTGGTTCGCCGTCGCTATCGTCTTGATGAAGCCGCTCAACATGAACTGCCGTTCATAAAGCAGCTTGATCGTCTGCCCACGCTCGACCGGCAGGACGTGCGCGATCTGGCTTATAAAGTTGCATCCTATCTTTCGCTCAGTCTGGCTGAGTTTGTCGATAAAACCTCGATGCCACAGGAAGCGGACGAGCAGACCATAACCTGCATTGCTTATCGCTACGTTGCTGAGCTGGCCGCATTGACCGGCACGCAGCCGCCATATTGGGCGGAGTTCAAAGCCTGCAAAGGTGAGCTGAGCCTGCGCAAGGCGCAATCCGGTTTGTTACGCATGATGGCGCCAGAGTGGTGGCGCGGCCGTCTTAAGCAGATGCGCGATCTCCAGCGCGAGCACATGGCAATCGCCGTTGGGCAGGTGCAAAAATCTGCTTCGCCTTACGTTTCACGCGGCACACTGGCGGAATGGGTTGAGCAGAAGAAACGCAATCGCGAGTTCTTCAAAAGATACGACCTGATGAACAAAGAAACCGGTGATCGTGTCGCGATGGATGAAATGGTCAACCGCAGCACCGCGAACCCGGCCATGCGCCGCCGCGAGCTGATGACCAGAATGCGTGGTTTTGAAGACATCGCCAACGAAAGCGGCTGCATAGGGGACTTTTATACGATCACCGCGCCGTCGCGTTATCACTCCGTTTATAGCCAGGGCGGCTTCATTACCAAATGGAACGGCTCAAGCCCGCGCGATACGCAGCGCTATTTATGCCGCGTTTGGGCGCGTATCCGCGCCGCACTTTCACGCGAAGAAATCCATGTTTTCGGTTTCCGTGTTGTGGAGCCGCATCACGACGGCACGCCACACTGGCACATGCTGCTGTTTATGCTGCCGGAGCATCGCGAGCGTGTGCAGCAGATCATGCGTGAGCACGCCAGCAAAGAAGACGCGGACGAACTGAGCACGCCGCAGGCGCGTAAAGCGCGTTTTCACGCTGAGCCTATCGATCCCACCAAAGGCAGCGCCACGGGTTACATCGCTAAATACATCTCCAAAAATATCGACGGCTTCGCGATGGACGGCGAAAAGGATGATGAAACCGGCTCAAACATGCGTGATATGGCGAAAGCCGTTTGCGCGTGGGCGTCTCGCTGGCGCATCCGCCAGTTTCAGCAGATTGGCGGCGCGCCGGTCACTGTTTGGCGCGAGTTGCGCCGTCTCGGCGATACGCGCCTACCAAACGAGAAGATGGACGCTGTGCTGGCGTCTGCTTCCGTTGCCAGCTGCTGGGCGTCTTACACCATGGCGCAGGGTGGCCCGCTGGTCGCGCGTGATGACTTGGTGATCCGCCTTTGCTACGAGATTACCGAAATGGGCAACGAATACGCGGAGGATGTGCAGCGCGTTCAAGGCATCTACTCGCCTCACTATCAAGATTCTGAAGTATTCACGCGTCTGGTGAAGTGGGAAGCCGTTGCCAAATTAGCCGACGCGTCAGCGGAGGCTGGTCCTTCTGGCGGCATCGCCGCCCCTTGGAGTTCTGTCAATAACTGTACGGGGCCGGAGCGCCGACGGTTAGAGCTGGAACTAAAAGCCCGTGGTTTTGAGGGGCATGAGGAGGAAATTAGCCTCCTTTCCCGAGGATGCAGCATAAATTCAGGCGCGCGAATGCGGCTGTTTTACCGAAACGGCAGACTTCAGGAACAAAAGATAACCATCTGATTAGTCCAGAGGATTTCTCACGGAAGGTAAAAAAACGTTTCACATTTCGAAACTCATAATATACTGTACGTATAACCAGTTGTTCATTGTGCGGAGGGAATATGCAGGATTATTTTTTGGAGTCGATGAAGCTCCAGCGTATTGATTTATTTATGAAACTTGTTGCTGCTAGTGATTGCACGGATGACGAGAAGCAGCTTGCCATTCAGTGGGTCTCTGAACTGACCGATGAGCTGATGCGGAAAGTCAGAAGCCACGAATATTCGCGCATGATGCACGCTTCAGATTAGTTTTTTCAGATGTCACGCGTAGCAAGATGTGATCGGATGGAAGCTACATATCACGCCGGGATGCTTACGGAAGGTGAGTCCGAACTTAACGAGAGTTGCGAGGCGTTAAGCCATGGCTAAAAATCCCGAAAAATTCCAGATCGTTTACCGAGGTGAGGTACTCACTTACTACAAGCCAGGTGAATGGGTGTTTTTCCAACGGCCGAAAGAATGCGGCGGGGGTTACTGGCTCGGTAAAACCTACGACTTCGTTTTCATGCTTGAGATTCCATATCCCATTTCTTTACGGCAGGGCATGGATTTTCTGAACGAAGCAGAAGGAATTGGCATCCACAAATCAGCTTCTGTGGACGACTTCAAACTGGAGTGAAGAGTGCATGACTATGCCGCATGAATTCGCATGATCCGAAAAGGATCGCTTTACCCTCGGCCCGCCAGTTCTGGCGGGCTTTCGTTTATGTCATGCAGGTGCATGAAAACCGCATCATAAAGCGGGCAGGCGTGGCGGGGGTACGAGCGCGCGCTAAAGGTTTTGATGTATAGTCATGCATAAAAATTTAGAAAGGAAAGAGGTTATAAATGTCAATTTATACTTTTATCGGAACTATACATCCAAATAGAGCAATAATAGAGAATCACAATTTCAAAGCTAAAATTTCATTTCATGCAGCTGAAAATAAAACTGCATTTTTTAACGTTGATGTTCGTATTCTTATGAATCAACTCTTGGTGTATGTAGAGGGAGATGATGTTTTTGATCCCTTCACTATGAGAAATTTTGTTCAAGGTCTTGTCGAAGACGATTTAGCAAAAGTTGCTTTTATAACAGGACACAGCTACAGAGCTGAAGTAATGCGGGTTATTAATGATTCATTGGAATGGGATGAGGTATATGGAATTAATAATACACTCATTCAACACTACTATCCAATTAAGGATTATAAGGCATCGCTTGAAAGGATTAGGAACCATTCTAAAGGTGAGATTGGGTATTTTATAAGTAATGCATTATCCAACATGAATGAAGCGCTCAAAAGCATAAATGACTCTTCATTCTATTGTAATCGTGCGTTAGAGTGCTTGAGGAATCATAACTCTTTACGTATGGGGAAAACAAAGGAAAAGGATTGGAATTTATTTAAAGAGACGCTTGGCCTTGAAGGGGATTTTATTAAGGAAAAAGTAGGAAGTCTTCAATTGAATTCACGACATGGTCGCCCAGAAATTCTTTCTGAACAGCAATATAATGAGTGCATCAGGGCGACTTGGGCTGTTTTTTATAAATATTTAGATGTGATTGAGTCGAAGTAATAATAAGGGGCTTCATCATTATTATGATGAAGCCCTACTATTAAAAGTTATAATCAGTAAATTTTATGACATCTTGATTTAACCACTTATTTAATTCTTCTAGCCTTTTTTGAAGGGGAATTAACTCATTGCGTACGAATACCCGACTTGCTTTTTCTACATCGCCAAAACCGCCAGTGTTATTCGGGATAACCCCCATTAATTGCGGCGGCACTCGGTGCGCAGCCATCATGTCGTCACGGCTCACGTTCTTGATATTCAGAAACTCATCTTTAGCCGCCACCTCCGACAGCGGGATGATCTGAATTCCGTCTTTCTTCCCGTTCGGCGAGTACATAAACAAATTACGGAAGTTGCCCGGCCCCTTGGCGCTTTTCATCGCCTGGCGGATATTGTTCACGTCTTCCTGATTCTGTGCCGCATCGGTCATGTACATGATGAAACCGGCGTGGCTGCCGTTAAGGTAATATTTGCGGCGGAACAGCGTTGCCGACTCGTTTAGCAGGGTGGACGGGATCGCCGAAAGATATTCCGGCAGGCCATAAACCTCCTGATTTAAGTCCGGCTCCATCAGGTGAAACACGCTGCCTTTAGTGAACTCATAGGGCTGCGTGTTCATGCCGTACTGAACAAACCAGTAGGTGTCTAAATCCGTGCCGCGTCGGGTGAATTTTGCCAGTGCCGGCTCAAGCGCCAGCACGCCGCCGAGCCTGTTGGTACGCTTCTCCAGATAGGCGTTGCCGAACACCAGATAGTCCTGCACAAAGCGGCTAAACGCCTGCTGACTCAGCAATGGGTGGGGAATGAAGGTGCTGGTCAGGATGTTGCGCTTCACGTTGATCGGCGAACTGTGATGTACGGCTGCGCGGAACGTGCGCGCCAGCCCGTCAAAGCTCACCGGCGGTTCATACCACTTATCCATGACCACGCATTCCACGTAGTCCAGCAGCTCGCGACGGTCCAGCACCGGCACCGGATCGCCAAAGGTGAACGCTTCTGCCGCCGGGCCGCCGGTCATCTGTTGCTGCTGCACGGGCTGCGTGCGCGTACGGTTCCTGCGATTGCTCATTTAAAAAATCTCCATAATGTTGCCTGTGTGGGCGGCTTCGCCCTGTAGCGGTTCGTTTGCCAGCGCGTGCATGGTTGCCCATGCCAGATCGGCGTGGCTTGCTTCTTCGCTACGGCTGGCTTCGTAGGTCGGGCGGTTGCCGCTGGCCGTGGTGGCGCGGCGGATAGCCATGAATGACTGCGCGATGTCGAGGTGCCCGGCGTCGAACTCCAGGCGCCCGCTGCTGATGATGTCGAACGCCTTCAGCACCAGGGCGTTTTTCACGTTCGGGTTGTAGACGAACTCCTTTACCGCCGGATAAAACATCTTCACGTTCTCGTACACCCCGAGGCCCACGCCGGTGGAGTCGATGCCGATATAAGTCACGTTGTACTGCTGCGTCAGCTTTTTGATGGACTCGGCCTGCGCGCGGAAGTCCATACCGCGCCACTGGTGGCGCTCCAGAATGCGGAACTTGCCGCCCGGCACAGCTGGCGGGGCGATCACCACGCACCCGGCGCTGTCGCCGTTCTGCGTACCTTTCGCCGGGTCATAACCGATCCACACTTCGCGCCAGCCGAACGGGCGCAGCGCCAGCGCTTCGAAGTCGGCCCACACTTCCCAGCTGTCCACCATGCACTTTTGCAGCAGCTGCAGCGGGAACACGGACGCCAGATCGTCCACGAATTCGCACATCAGCAGGTTCTGGTATTCCGGCGGGCTGTATTCGAGGCGCAGCTGGTCGAGGTCAAACAGGTTACAGCCACCGCGCACGGCGTCCTCAACGGTGACAATCTGGCGGAACTGGCCATCATCGCAGAAGCGGCCCGGCGACAGGTTCATGTGCGACAGGTCGATGTCCACGCGGTCCGCCTTCGCGCGGCCCCGGTTGAACAGGCCGCCGGACCAGAACGGATAGGCGCTGTGCGTGAGGCTGGACGGGGTGGAAAAATAGGTTTGGCGCCACTTCTTATGCAGCGCCATGCCTGACGCCACCTTGCGCAGCTCCTGAAACTTCGGGATCCAGAAGTATTCATCAAGGTAGAGGTTGCCATGGTAGCTCTGCGCGGTGCGGGCGTTGGTGCCGAGGAAGTACAGGCACGCGCCGTTGCTGAGCGTCATCGGATCGCCCTTTAGCTCAACATCAACCTCTTTAGCGAACTCGATGATGTACTGCTTGAAGACGTGCGCCTGTGCTTTACTCGCTGAAAGGAAAATCTGATTCCGTCCGGTGGTCAGCGCATCCAGCAGCGCCTCACGCGCAAAATAGTAGGTGGCACCAATCTGGCGCGACTTCAGCACGTTGCGGATGCGGTGCTTGTTGCCCGCATCCCACCACTGGCGCTGGTAGCCGAACATCGAGCCGTGGAAAATCTCCTGTAATTTCTCCACTTGTTCGTCGCTAAACACGTTCTTTTCCGGCGGCTTGCGCGGCCCGCTGTTGCGATTCGCCACGTTCGGATTGAGATCCGCCTCGTTGCCGCCGTTGCTGAACTTGCCGATGCGAGCGTGCCGCTCAGACTGGCGCGCCAGCAGGTCAATCTCCTTGAAGTCTCTCCCTTCTTTTGTCTCCTTCATGATCAGCTGGCAGTAGCGCGCGGCGGTGGTCAGCTGCATCTGGTCAAGCGGGCCATAGTCGCCCCACTTGTCGCGCTTCTTCCAGCTGTGAACGGTTGCGGGTTTCTCTCCCAGCATTTCAGCAATGCGGGCGATGCGATATCCCTGAAAGTACAGCAGCATGGCCTGCCTGCGGGGATCGAGGTCTTCGGGGGCGAGTGTCGTTGTCATGGCACCAAAATACGGCCCCGACGATCCCTTTTCTGCCGTCCCTCATTGTGTGGCTGCCCGCACAACGTGCCCGCGTTGTTTCGACCCCCTCTGAACCGCAAACATAAGGCTTCAAAGCGATTTACCCAACGGAGCCTGACCTATGGCAGTTAAAGCAAAGCGTTTTCGTATCGGGGTGGAAGGTGCCACCACGGACGGACGCGAAATTTCCCGCGAATGGCTGGTACAGATGGCCGCCGCCTACAACCCGGCGGTTTATACCGCGACCATCAATCTGGAACACATTAAATCGTACTCGCCGGACAGCACCTTTAACCGTTACGGCACGGTAAGCGCGCTGGGAACGGAAGAGATAACCGACGGCCCGCTGGCCGGAAAGCTGGCGCTGTATGCCGACATCCTGCCGACGGATTCCCTTGTGGCACTGGTGAAGCAGGGCCAGAAGCTTTTCACCTCCATGGAAGTCAGCACCAAGTTTGCCGACACCGGCAAAGCCTATCTGGTTGGCCTGGCAGCCACCGACGACCCGGCAAGCCTCGGCACCGAAATGCTGGCCTTCAGCGCCAGCGCGCAACACAACCCGCTGGCAAACCGCAAACAGCATCCGGAAAACCTGTTTACCGCCGCCACCGAAACTGCGATCGAGCTGGAAGAGGTGGAAGACAAACCCGCGCTGTTTGCCCGCATCACCGCGCTCTTCAGCAAAAAGCAGGTGTCCGACGACGCACGATTTTCTGACGTGCATCAGGCGGTGGAGTTAGTTGCTACTGAGCAGCAGGAATTCAGCACCCGCACCGATAAGGTGCTGGGCGAGCAGGCGGATCGCCTGAGCCAACTGGAAAACCTGCTGGAAACGCAGGTGAACGATTTCACCGAACTGAAGCAGCAGCTGGGCCGCGAAGACAGTCGCGCCGATTTCCGTCAGCGCGCACCGGGTGGAAGCGGTGCCAGTGAGAACCTGACCGACTGCTGATACGGGCCATTCCACTTTACATAACTGATTTCAGAGAAACTGACCGATGAAAAAAACGACCCGATTTAAATTTAATGCCTTCCTCACTCAGCTCGCGAAGCTCAACGATGTGGAAGTGCCGGACATCAGCGCGAAATTCACCGTCGAGCCGTCCGTAGCGCAGAAGCTGGAAAGCAAAATTCAGGAGTCTGCAGCCTTCCTGAAGATGATTAACATCATCCCGGTAGATGAACAGTCCGGTGAAGTGCTGGGGCTGGGCGTAGGTTCGACCATTGCAGGCACCACGGACACCTCTTCACAGGAGCGCCAGCCAACCGATCCGACTTACATCGATGGTACTGGCTACAAGTGCACCCAGACCAATTTTGATACCGCGTTACCTTATGCGAAGCTGGATTTGTGGGCGAAGTTCCAGGACTTTCAGACCCGCATTCGTGACGCCATCATCCAGCGTCAGGCGCTGGACCGCATCATGATCGGCTTTAACGGCGTGAAGCGTGAGAAAACCTCAAACCGCGTAGAAAACCCCCTGCTGCAGGACGTCAATATTGGCTGGCTGGAAAAAATCCGCCAGGAATCACCGGTGCATGTCATTAAGGGCATCCCGCAGGAAGACGGCAGTCTGTCTTCTTCCGTTCGCGTCGGTAAAAACGGTGACTTTGCGAATCTGGACGCTCTGGTGATGGATGCGGTTAACCGCAAAATTGGCGTTCAGTATCAGGACGACACCGATCTGGTAGTGGTTTGTGGTCGCGGTCTGCTGGCAGATAAATATTTCCCACTGGTGAATCAGCAGCAGCCAAACACCGAGGCTCTGGCCGCTGACCTCATTATCAGCCAGAAACGCATGGGCGGCTTACAGGCCGTGCGTGCGCCTTACTTCCCGGCTGATGCCTTACTGATCACCCGCCTCGACAATCTCTCCATTTACTGGCAGGACGAGAGCCGCCGCCGCGCCGTCATCGACAACCCAAAACGCGATCGTGTTGAGAATTTTGAGTCCGTCAACGAGGCGTACGTGGTTGAGGATTACGAATGCGTTTGCCTGGTGGAGAACATTGAAATGGGCGAATTCGCCGCAGCGGCGGCCAGCGGCGCAGAGGCATAAGCATGGCGATGAGTCCTTTTCAGCGGCACACGCAATATGTTCTGGCACAGGAGGCCGCCCGCAAGGGCGGCAATGGCAGCCACTTAAAGGGCTATGACCTGATGCTGATGCAGCTTGGCGAAGACCGCCGCCGCCTCAAGGGCATTCAGTCCACCGTGAAGAAGGCCGAAATCAAGGTGGAAGTCCTGCCTAAATACGTGCCGTGGGTGGATGGCGTGCTGGCCGCCGACGGTGCGCAGCAGGACGACGTGCTGATGTACGTGATGCTGTGGCGCGTTGATGCCGGTGATTATGCCGGGGCGCTCGCCATTGGCCGTCACGCTATCCGCCACGGCTGGTCGATGCCGCAGGGCTTTAACCGCAACGTGCAGACGCTGCTGGCTGAGGAGATGGCCGACGCTGCTAAAAACGCCCTTGTGGCAAAAACCGACTTTGACCCCGGCCTGCTGATGCAGACGCTCGACGTGATCGGCGATCTGGACATGCCCGATCAGTCGCGCGCACGCCTGCACAAGTCGCTCGGCTGGGTGCTTCGCGAAAACCAGCCCGTTGCCGCGCTGAACCATCTGCAGCAGGCCATGCAGCTCGACGAGCGCTGCGGGGTGAAAAAAGACATTGAGCAGCTGGAGCGGAAAATCCGCAACGCCAGCTGATAACCGGACGTGCCCACGCGCGGGGCGGCACGGGGTGGCGACAGGCAGCGCCGCATCAAAACCCCGTCCACCGCCCACCTATTCAGGAGAAATAAGGCATGCAGTTTGTAGCGCCGGAAAAGGCGACGGGAACGCCGGAAATTATCCCCAACAACTCATTCTGGCCGGACATCGATCTGGCAACGTTTCGCAGTGTCATGCGCGTTGACGGTACGGTGACGCCGCAGCGTCTGAAGCAGGTGGTGCTCACCGCAATGGCGGAAGTGAACGCGGAGCTTTACTCGTGGCGCGAACAGCAGGAGCTGCGCGGCTTTAACGGGCTGGCCGATGTCCCGGCGGAGCAGCTGGCCGGGCGCAGCGTGCGTCTGCATCACTATGAAAATGCGGTGTGGTGCTGGGCGCGCGCGGTGCTGAACGAGCGTTATCAGGACTTTGACGCCACCGCTGCCGCTGCCAAGCGCGGGGAAGAGCTGGAAGACGCAACCGGCGATCTGTGGCGTGACGCACGTTGGGCGATCAGCCGTGTACAGAATGCGCCGCACTGCACAGTCGAGCTGATCTGATGAAGGTGCGCGCGCAGCAGTACGACACGGTGGACGAAATCTGCTGGCGTCATTACGGGCGCACGCAGGGTATGACGGAGCAGGTGTTGCAGGCCAATCCGGGGCTGGCGGAGCACGGCCCCATTTTACCGCACGGGCTGGAGGTGGAGCTGCCGGACGTGACGGCGGCGGCCACCGTGCAGGCCGTCCAGCTATGGGACTGAATCATGTGGGAAAGAATCCGCGCCGGGATCGTCTGGTTTATTGCCGTAGGTATGGCATGGCTGGGCGACATGTCGCTAAAAGACGTTTCAACCGTGGCCGGGGTGTTAATTGGCCTGCTGATGGCAATTATCAGCTGGTATTACAAACGCAAAACCTATCAGCTGCTGGCCGCCGGGCGCATCACGCGGGAGGAATATGAATCTGCAAACCGTTAAGCGCTGCACCGTTGGCGCTGTGCTGCTCATTGTCGCTTCAATGCCGGGTTTCCAGCAGCTGCACACCTCCGTCGAGGGGCTGAAGCTGATCGCCGATTATGAGGGCTGTCGTCTGAAGCCGTATCTGTGCGACGCGGGCAAGTGGACCGACGGCATTGGTAACACCGTTGGCGTGGTGCCGGGCCGGACCATCACCGAGCGGCAGGCGGCGGGCAACTTCATCACCAACGTGTTACGCGCTGAGGCGGCACTGGCGCGCTGCGCTGCGGTTTCTATGCCGCAGCCGGTCTACGATGCGCTGGTGTCGCTGGCGTTTAACGTCGGCACCGCCAACGCCTGCGCCTCAACCATGGTGGCACTCATCAAAAAGGAGCGCTGGCGCGATGCCTGCTATCAACTGCCGCGCTGGGTGTACGTGAAAGGCGTATTCAATCAGGGGCTGGATAACCGGCGACAGCGTGAGCTGGCATGGTGCTTAAAAGGAGTAACAGCATGATGCGCGCGCTGGCTGCGGTGGTGCTGGTTCTGATTGCCGCGCTTGGCGTGCAGTCGTGGCGACTCAGCACCGCCCACAACAAAATCGACGCGCAGGTGAAGGACTTAGCCGCGCAGGGTAAAAAGCTGTCACAGAAAAACGGCCAGCTGATTGCTCTCAACATTCTGACGCAGACCAGCAGCCGGGCGCAGACGCAGCTGTACGCCGCCGCCGAGCAGAACGGCACGCTGCTGCGTGACCGGCAGCGCACCATTGAGGAACTGAAACGTGAAAATGACGAGCTTCGCCGCTGGGCTGATGCCTCTTTGCCTGATCCTGTTATCCGGCTGCGCCAGCGTCCGCCCCTCACCGGAGGTCAGTCTTACCGTGAGTGGCTGTCCGCGAATCACCCCGTGCCGCCTGGACGAAGCCGCACCGCGCCGTAACGGCGATCTGCTGGCGCAGCTGGACGACACCGAAGCCGCATGGGCGGCCTGCGCCGACAAGGTAGACACCATCATCAGCTGTCAGGATAAAGACGATGAACAAGCCGCAGTCCTTGCGAAACGCCCTGAATAAAGCCGTGCCCTACGTGGCTGACAACCCGGACCGCCTGCACCTGTTCGTGGACAATGGCGCGGTGGTTGCCACCTCCGCCACGTCGATTTCGTGGGAGTATCGCTATACGTTGAATGTGGTGATCACTGATTTCACCGGCGACCAGAATCTGCTGATGGCGCCCGTTTTATTCTGGCTCGGCGTCAACCAGCCGGACGCGCTGCAGAACGCCACCGAACGGGAACGGCTTTTCACCTTTGAGGCGGATATTCTGGGCAATGACCGCTGCGACATCAGCATGAACCTGAAGCTGACGGAGCGAGTGATCGCGAAGGAAGTGGACGGCGTGATGTCTGTTGAGGCCGTGCCGGAACCGGAAGCGCCGGATGATGCAGAGGAGAGCTGGATGGTGCGCCGTGGCTGAGTTGCATGAGGTTGAGGAGTGGCTGGGTGCGCTGCTGTCGCAGCTTGAACCGGCAATGCGCACAAAGATGCTGCGCGAAGTGGCGCGAGACGTGCGGCGCATCCAGCAGAACAACATCACGCTGCAGCGCAGCCCGGACGGCACGGCATGGGAACCGCGGCGCGTAACTGCCCGCACCAAGCCGGGCCGCATTCGCCGTAAGATGTTTACGAAGCTGAAAACAGCAAAGTATCTCATGGCCCAAGCGGATGATAATGAAGCCGTTATAGCATTTAAAAATGATGTTCAACGTATTGCATTAGTGCATCACTATGGGCTAAGGGATAAAATCAATAAATCACGCAAAGTAATTAAATACCCAGTTAGGATTTTAATTGGTGTAAATAAAGAAACTATTGATATCGTTTTAACCAGAATGATTGAGTTTCTTTCCTAACGCCTCACTAGTTAATTTTAGTGAGGACTCTAGCCTTTCGGTATCAAAATAGCCATTCATTAATTTTAGTTTTTGAGGTGATATATTGGTTGAGAGCAAATCCCATTTCAGAAGGCAAAATAAAACTCGGTTCAATAAAATTCTTAGATGTTCGCTGGCTAGAATTAAGTGCGAAAAGATATTTTTAGGTAAAATATCGCCATGGATTATTTTGTTTCTTAATGTAGATAATCCGATTGCATCTTTTTTGTCAAAAAGAGGCCATAAATCTGACATTTCAACTTTAAGTTCATCGAAAAATATTAAAGTGGTGTCCTGTAATGATGGGCGGTTTAATTCCATTATTTTTGACTTAATCAATGCTCTTTTTTCTTTATCAGGTACGATGTCAGTATTTAACTGCTTTTCAATGATAGTGCGTAATTTTTTAAATGTTGATGGATCCAATGTGTGCTCGATGTTATTTATTCTTCTGAATGTAAGCGTTAGAGATTCAAGTGCTTGAAAATAGGCTAAGAAAGTCATTTCTAAAACCATACCTTTGGTATACATCAGTGAATTTATAGAGTTTTTTATAGCAGCACTATATTCAGAATCATTGTAGACTAATGATGCTTCATTAAGAAATCTATTAATTTCAGTTCTTGTAACTATTTCCCTGAATACACTATTTGGGATGTCATCTGTCTCTACTTGGTTACATCTGAAATACTGAATGATGCAGTTGTTTTTGTAGCACGTCCATCCTCTACACATAACTCTTTCACCATGTGCTAATGATGTAAGAAGTAGAAGGTTGTCAACTTCTGGTAGTAAATTTTGATTGATAGTTTCAATTACGTTGTGTTTCTTATTTGTTTTTGCTTTCAAAACCTGATGGCGAATTGATTCGAATTTATTTCCCTCCGAAGTGTAAGAAAAGTTAACGTCAGATAAAATTTTATTTCCATTGGGGAGCGTTATTGAAATCGGCTTTTGCTTCCTTTGGTTTACATTTCCATTGCTGTCGAATGACGGTGAAATTCTTGGTGCTATAATCGGCGCGTCATTAATGAAAAAATCAATGTGATTACTTAATGTCGAGTCATTTTCATTAAAAAAATGTCTTTTTATGACATTTCTTGGGTGAACGGTGAACTGAATTTTTCCGCCGGTATTGATGAAGGAGATGGAATAGTTTCCGACGACAGTATCAAGCATTTCAATTTTTTTGTATGTTTTACTTGCATTGAAATTACCCATAATTTCTACAGTGAATGAATCCCAGTTCCTTAAGTCTGCTGCTAATTTATTTCTCGTTGTAATGGTTATTTCCTTCCATGTACTTTCTTCCTCGACAGTGATATCACACTCAACACTGTCCAGCCTTTGGGTGGTGGAGATAAATGAAACGCTCTCTGCTTCAAAAGTTACCTTTCCCATATGAAAATTATCCTTATTTTAAAAGTTGTCTTAATTAATGCTCGTCTTATAATGCTTATGGCAGTCAGTGGCTTTCTTGATGGTTTTTTAAGTTTTATTTTTATTTTTTTCTAGACATTTTGACTTCTCGATCGATTCTTTGAATATTTCCACTAAGGATATTGATGCTCGAAATATTGCTATAAATCCCAAGCCTACACTCAGCATTGAAAAAATGACTGGGTTATCTCTAGCCCAGCTAGTAAGGCTTTTGGGTTGTTCAATTCCGTAAAGGGTATAGTCATAAAATAAATAAAATCCGTAGCAAAAAGCACAAGCCGTTTCAATATTCCATAAGGCATTAACAGTATTTTTAAGTGCTTCTAACTTCCCCATTCTTAAACGAATGCCAGAGAGGATTGTTAAAAGAGTGAAGGCTGCGATTGATAGGAGAAATTCAATTTTGAAATCTGAAGGGGTAAAACTTAAAACGGATATGAGACACGAAATTATCAATGTTAAAGAGAAAATTAATCTGTTAGGTAAGTTAAGAACCAATCGCATCTACACCTCCTTGATGTTGTGTCATCCATCAAACATTTATATATACATGCCATAGCGAGAATTTCAACGCAAGCTATTCCTATGAATATACAACTCACCGAAATCATGCGCCTCATTACAAACCTGATCCGCACCGGCATTGTGTCCGAGATGGACCCGGAGAAATGGCAATGCCGGGTGAAAACGGGCGACCTTGAAACTAACTGGATTAACTGGCTCACCTTCCGCGCCGGGAATACTCGCACATGGTGGCAACCCTCCATTGGCGAGCAGGTTGTGCTGCTGAGCCTCGGCGGCAATCTCGAAACTGCCTTCGCGCTGCCGGCCATTTATGCCGACGCCTTCCCGCCGCCCGATTATTCAGAGAACGGCAGCACCACCGTGTTCAACGACGGCGGCTGGTTCCAGTATGAGCCGGACACCGGCCAGCTGTTGATTAAGAACATCAAAAGCGTGCGCATTGAAGCCGCCGACGGCATTCAGCTGATCACTGACCAGCTGGGCGTTGATGCAAGTCAGATGCTCATCAATAGCGAAACCGTGATGAACGGCGCGGTGACGCAGGGCGGCGGCCCAATGAGTTCAAACGGCGTGATTGCTGACAAGCACGCACACGACAAAGTGAAAGCCGGTGGCGACATTTCAGGAGAACCAATGTGATGTATCTCGGCATGAACCGCGACACCGGAGCAGCCATCACCGACACCGAGCACATTCGCCAGAGCGTGCGCGACATCCTGATCACGCCGGAAGGCAGCCGTATCGGGCGACGGGAATACGGCTCGCTGCTATCGGTGCTGATTGACCAGCCGCATAACGACGTAGTGCGCCTTCAGGTGATGGCGGCAGCGTACACCGCGCTGAGTCGTTGGGAGCCGCGCATCCGTCTCAACTCTTTGGGCATAACCAGCGCCTTTGATGGCTCCATGGTGGTTGAGCTGACCGGCCAGCGCGCCGACGGCTCACCGCTCGCAATGTCAGTGCCTACGGGGGTGAACAGTGGCAGTAATTGACCTTTCGCAGCTGCCCGCACCTGAAGTGATCGAGGTGCCGGACTTTGAAACGCTGCTGGCCGAACGTAAGGAGGCACTGATTGCGCTCTATCCGGAGGACGAACAGGCCGCCACGCGCCGCGTGCTGGCGCTTGAATCTGAGCCGATTGTGAAGTGCTTACAGGAAAGTGTGTACCGGGAAATCCTGCTGCGCCAGCGCATCAACGAGGCGGCGCAGGCCGTCATGGTGGCTTATGCGCTCGGAAGCGACCTCGACCAGCTGGCCGCGCGCAGTAACGTGCAGCGCCTGACCATCACCCCGGCCAACCCGGATGCTGTGCCGCCGGTGGACGCGGTGATGGAATCGGACGACGCGCTGCGCGTGCGCGTGCCGGAAGCGTTTGAGGGTTTATCGGTTGCTGGTCCGACGGCGGCCTACGAGTTTCACGCCAGAAGCGCAGACGGACGGGTGCAGGACGTGTCCGCCATCAGCCCGTCACCGGCGACAGTGCTGGTCACCGTGCTGAGCCGTGAGGGTAACGGCACGGCAGCCGCCGATTTACTGAATACAGTGGACAAAGCGCTGAATGACGAAAGCGTGCGCCCGGTGGCGGACCGCGTGTCCGTGCAGCCTGCAACCATCAACGACTACCGCGTGCAGGCGAAACTGCACCTTTTTGACGGCGTGGCCGCCGCGCCCTGTCTGGAAGCGGCAAACGCGCGGCTTGCCGCCTACCTCACCGAACAGAAAAAGCTGGGCCGCAGCGTGCGCCGCGAGTCCTACGGGGCGGTGCTGCGCGTGGCCGGTGTGGACTGGGTAGAAATCACCGAGCCGGCCGCCGACATCATCATGGACCGCACGCAGGCGGGCAACTGCACCGGGACGGACATCAGCGTGGCGGATGACGAGGTGCAGGCATGAGTAACAGCCTGCTGCCGCCCGGCTCGTCCGCGCTGGAACGCCGTCTGGCGCAGGCCTGCAGCGGGATTTCCGGCCTGAACGTGCCGCTGCGTGACCTGTGGAACCCGGACGTCTGCCCGGTGAATTTTCTGCCCTATCTTGCCTGGGCGTTTTCGGTGGACCGCTGGGACGAAGGCTGGCCGGAGACCGTTAAGCGCAAGGTGGTGAAGGACGCGTTTTATATCCATCAGCACAAGGGCACCGTCAGCGCGATCCGCCGCGTGGTGGAGCCACTGGGCTATCTTATCCGCGTGATTGAGTGGTGGAAAACCAACGACGAACCCGGCACGTTCCGGCTTGACGTGGGCGTGCTTGATACCGGTATTACCGAGGAAATGTATCACGAGCTGGAACGCGTGATTGCGGACGCCAAGCCGTGCAGCCGCCATCTTATCGGGCTTTCGATCACCCTGGACGCAAACGGCACGGTGCCGGTGGCCGTTGCCAGCTACAGCGGCGACGAGCTGACTGTTTATCCCTATACCCCTGAACTAATCAGCGTCGGCGGGCCGGTGTATTCCGGCGCGGCGGTGCATCTTATCGACCTGACGGAAGTGAGCGCATGACGACAAAATATTTTGCCCTGCTGACCAATCAGGGCGCGGCTAAGCTTGCCAATGCTGCCGTGCTCGGCACCAAAGTGAACATCACGCAGCTGGCCGTGGGCGACGGTGGCGGCACGCTGCCTACGCCTGACCCGGCACAGACGAAACTCATCGGCGAGAAGCGCCGCGCGTCGCTTAACTCGCTGACGATTGACGCCGCTAACGGCAGCCAGATTATTGCCGAGCAGATTATCCCGGAGGGCGAGGGCGGTTTCTGGATCCGTGAAATCGGTTTGTTCGATGGCGATGGTGTGATGATTGCCGTGGCTAACTGCGCCGAGACTTACAAGCCGCAGCTGGCCGAGGGCAGCGGGCGCACGCAGACGGTGCGCATGATTATCATCGTGAACAGCACCAGCGCGGTGACGCTGAAAATTGACCCGTCGGTGGTGCTGGCGACGCGTAAATACGTAGACGACGGCGTGATTGTGGCGAAGCAGTACGGTGACACTTTGCACCAACAGGCGAAGGAATATGCGGAACGTTTGCAGAAGGAGGCGGAGGAATACGCCGACACGCTGCTTGAGCAGGCGAAAAAGTACAGCGGTGATGCGCTCAAGCAGCATACGGATGCCGTTAATCCCCATACGCAGTACCCGTTGATTAAGAACGCCCTGAAAGAGCTGGCCGACGCCGGTCTGGTAGCTGAGGCTTTGAAGAATCTGGGGCTGGAAAAATCAATCGCCGGAAGCGGGTACTTTGTTTTCCCCGGCGGGCTGATCATTCAGTGGGGATACGGTTCATTCGCTGGGCAGAAAACAACGACGGTGACATTGCCTATTGCATTCCCTTCTAACGGACTCATGGCTGTTGCCAGTAAGGGTTCAAACATCGCTTTGGGGGGGGAATATTCCCCTGGCATTCAGGTATCAAAAACAACCGTAGCGGTTAGCAACAGTCACGCTTCTGCAACTGCCACCCAGGGAATTAACTGGATCGCACTGGGATATTAGCCATGAAAAAATACTCACCTTCAACTAACGCGTTTTATGATGCGGACATTAACCAGTCAATCCCTTCTGATGCGACTGAAATCACCGATGATGAATGGTCCTCGTTGCTTGCAGGGCAGTGTGAGGGGATGGTCATTGTGGCCGGTCCGGGTGGCAAGCCGTTACTGACCGAGCTTGTACTTAGTGAAGAGGAAAAATTCGCACAGCTTGAGGCAAAAAAGCGTGAGCTGCGCATCGTTGCAGATGATGTCATTACGCCCTTGCAGGATGCCGTCACGCTTGGTATCGCGACGGATGATGAAAACGCCAGCCTCAAAGCGTGGATGACGTACCGCGTCCTGCTTAACCGTTTAGATACGAAGTCCGGCGGATCCTCAGAAATTATCTGGCCCGAGCAGCCCGCATGAAAAACAGGCCCGTTGTGGGCCTGTCTGTAATGAATATTATTACTTGTTAATCTTCAATAAATTTCCATCAATGCTGTAATCTGCCGAAATGGTTTCTCTAACCATTCCGCCAAAACCATTACGGCCGCCGTACTCTGTGATAACGGTAAGGTGATCGCCTTGGTCATAATAAACAGTTTTGTAATGTTTATAGCTATCAGGATCATTCATTGCATCTTTAATTCTGCGCGTTAGGTCTTTGTGGCTTCCATCCCAAGCACTAAATTGTGTTTCTATCTCTTTCGCGCGCTCTTTTACTTTGTCTTGCAATAATTTCATTTTTGAGGTGAACGATTTTTCTTCCTCCTCTGAAGTGTAAGGGTTTACTTTTTCCAAACTGACATAGACCAAAGTCACTTCACTTGGTTGAATCTTCAACTTTTTAGCGACAAAGTTAGACAGTTTATCCTCATTAACATTGTCATTTTTATCCGTGAATTTTTTACGATTCTGATACCACGTATCATAGATTTTAATCTGCTGAGGCGTAACTGTATCCTTAGATGACTGGATATCCCAAATCACATCATCACATTCCTTACCGGAATACTGGCATCCGTCTGCGAAGTAAGTTGCCATTGCCAAAGGTCCGCCCCTTCCAACGCTCTCTTTGCTGAATGCTAGATAGGCTCGAATAACCGGCACGTTTGTTTTGGCTTGAAGATCTTCAGCCGCTTTACGAACTGTTGCTGCTCGGTCTTCAAAAGAAATTGCTTCAGGTGACATAATCCAAATAGATGAGACGCGATTATCAGCCCTTTTAGATTTATCTTCCTGCGCAATTATTGAATAAGTTTTAGCTTCACCGATTTGACGTGGGTATTCTTTTTTTGGTTCAACATCAGTTTTGGCAACTTCCGCTTTATTATCTGATTCAGGAGCGCCACTTATGCCAATAAATGCAGCAATAATCACCAAAACAATTACAGAAAGAATGTATGTGCCGATAGCCGAGAATATATTCCTCGCTTTTGCTTCCGGTTTTTTCTTTGTGTTTAATCTATAAGTCCAGCGAGCTATGAAAAAGGCGATGATGATGCTTGCGAACGTTAGTAATACCCCAAAGGCTTGCATGTGTACCCCAATTATTGGATTGCTTGAAGTGGTTATTTTTTAGGCGGTAGATGGTAGTCAAAAGTGCCGAATGTGTCACTGCTTTAAATGTTCTTTTCTCAGTGGTGCTTTGATCAGGATCAATGATAGATGGAAATTATGGGCAGTGGAATATTCATTGTGTAGTTAATGGCACAGCTAAATATTAGTGATTCAACATTCGAATGATTTGACCATAGCGGAACCCCTTCACAGGAGAACCGCCACATGGCACAGGATTATCACCACGGCGTGCGCGTTGAGGAAATCAACGAGGGCACCCGAACCATCACCACCATCAGCACGGCGATTGTCGGCATGGTCTGCACCGGCGATGACGCCGATGCGGCCACGTTCCCGCTTAATCGTCCGGTACTGCTGACTGACGTACTCACCGCCAGCGGCAAGGCGGGTGAATCCGGCACGCTCGCGCGCTCGCTGGACGCTATCGCCGACCAGGCTAAACCCGTCACCGTTGTCGTGCGCGTGCCGCAGGGCGAAACCGAGGCCGAAACCACCGCCAACATCATCGGCGGCGTGAGCAACGGCCAGCGCACCGGCATGAAGGCGCTGCTGGCCGCGCAGGCGGTGTGCGGCGTTAAGCCCCGCATTCTCGGCGTGCCCGGTCACGATACGCAGGCGGTGGCTACCGAACTGCTGAGCGTGGCGCAGAGCCTGCGCGGCTTCGCCTACCTGTCGGCGTACGGCTGTCAAAGCGTGGAAGAGGCGATTGCCTACCGCGCGAACTTCAGCCAGCGCGAGGGCATGCTCATCTGGCCGGACTTCATCAACTTCGACACCGTGCTGAAGGCGGACGCGACGGCCTTCGCCACCGCCCGCGCGCTCGGCCTGCGCGCCAAAATCGACGAGCAAACCGGCTGGCATAAATCCTTATCGAACGTTGGCGTGAACGGCGTGACCGGCATTTCCAAAGACGTGTTCTGGGATTTGCAGGATCCGGCTACAGACTCCGGCCTGCTGAACCAGAACGACATCACCACGCTGATTCGTAAAGACGGCTTCCGCTTCTGGGGCTCGCGCTGCCTGAGCGATGACCCGCTGTTTGCATTTGAGTGCTACACCCGCACCGCGCAGGTGCTGGCCGACACCATGGCCGAGGCGCACATGTGGGCGGTGGACGGCGCGCTGAATCCGTCGCTGGCCCGCGACATTATCGAAGGCATTCGCGCCAAGCTTCGCAGCCTCGTGAGTCAGGGCTACCTCATCGGCGCGGACTGCTGGCTGGACGAGAGCGTGAATGACAAGGACACGCTCAAGGCAGGCAAGCTGCTCATCGACTACGACTACACGCCGGTGCCGCCGCTGGAAAACCTGCTGCTGCGCCAGCGCATCACCGATCAATATCTGGTCGATTTCGCCAGCCGCGTCAGCGCATAAGGAGACTGAATCATGGCATTACCCCGCAAGCTCAAGCACCTCAACCTGTTCAACGCAGGCGACAACTGGCAGGGGCTGATCGAGTCCGTGACGCTGCCAAAAATTACCCGCAAGTTCGAGAAATATCGCGGCGGCGGCATGGCCGGTGCGGTGGACATCGACATGGGCCTGGACGACGGCGCGCTGGATACGGAATTCACCTGCGGCGGCGTTGAGGCGAAGCTGTTCAAGCAGATGGGCACCCTGACCGTGGACGGCGTGCAGCTGCGCTTTACCGGCTCCATTCAGCGCGACGACACCGGCGAAGTGCAGGCGGTGGAGCTGGTCGTGCGTGGCCGTCACAAGGAGCTGGACTCCGGCGAGTGGAAGACCGGCGAGTCCAGCACCACCAAAGTGTCCGGCACCAACAGCTACGCCAAGCTGACCATTAACGGCGAAGTGCTCTACGAGATTGACCTGGTGAACATGATTCACATCGTGGACGGCACGGACCTGATGGAAGCGCACCGTAACGCGCTGGGCCTGTAATCAATCAGTAGCAATAAACCGGCAGGGGAGACCCTGCCGCCTTAAACCCTTTAGCGAGCCATAACCATGACTGACAAAACTACCGAAAAAACCGTTGAGCTGGACACTCCCATCCTGCGCGGCAAGACCGAGATTAAAAGCATCGTCGTGCGCAAGCCGCAGTCCGGCGCGCTGCGCGGCACGCGCCTGCAGGCGCTGATGGACATGGACGTCAACGCGATGATCACCGTGCTGCCGCGCGTCACCACCCCGGCGCTGACCACGCAGGAAATCACCGAGATGGACCCCGCCGATCTGGTGAGCCTGTCGGTTGAGGTGGTCACTTTTTTACTGAAGAAGTCGGTGCTGTCGGATTTAGCGACGGCCTGACGGTAGACGATCTGGTGGCGGACATCGCCACCGTCTTTCACTGGCCGCCGTCCGTTACCGAGTTCATGACGCTGACCGAGGTACTGGAGTGGCGGCATAAGGCGATAATGCGACACGGGACCAGCGATGAGTGATAAAGACTTGCGCCTGCAGGTTGTTCTTAACGCGGTAGACAAACTGACCCGCCCCTTCCGTTCTGCCAAGGCCAGCACCCGCGAGCTGGCCGATTCCCTGCGCACCGCGCGCGCCAGCCTGAAGGACTTAGACGCGCAGGCCGCGCGCATCGACGGCTTCCGTAAAGCCCGCTCGCAGCTGGCTATCACCGCCAATAACCTGAAGGGCGCGCGCGAAGAGGCGGCGAAGCTGGCGACGCAGTTCAGCGCCACCAACCGGCCCACCGCCGCGCAGGCGAGGGTGCTGGAGCAGGCGAAGAACCGCGTGCGCGAGCTGCAGCAATCCTATAACGGCCTGCTGGGTTCGGTGCAGCGCCAGCGCGCCGCGCTCACTGAATCCGGCGTTGATACCAAAAAACTCAGTCAGGCACAGCGCGACCTGAAAGGACGGGCAGACGACGCGCGCGCGGCGATTGACCGCCAGCAGAAGTCGCTGAAGCGACTCGGCGAACAGCAGGCAAAAATCAACGCGCTGCGTGAGCGCCACGCCCGATCGCTTGAGGTGCGCGATAAAATTGCCGGTGCCGGTGCGGCGACCACCGTAGCCGGGCTGGCAATGGGTGCGCCGGTGCTGGCTGCCGTAAAAGCCTCGGCCAGCATGGAAGACGCCATGAAGGGCGTGGCGAAGCAGGTGAACGGCCTGCGCGACAACGACGGCAACCGCACGGCGCAGTTCTACGACATGCAGGCCGCCATCAAGGCCGCCAGCGAGCAGCTGCCGATGGACAACGGCGCGATTGATTACGCCGCGCTGGTCGAGGGCGGCGCGCGTATGGGCGTCACCAACCAGAACGACTCCTACGAGGACCAGAAGCGCGACCTGCTAGCGTTTGCCACCACGGCGGCGAAGGCGTCCACCGCGTTTGAGCTGCCCGCCGGTGAGCTGGCCGAGGGGCTGGGCAAGATTGCGCAGCTCTACAAAATCCCCACACGCAACATCGAGCAGCTGGGCGACGCGCTGAACTACCTGGACGACAACGCCATGTCCAAGGGATCGGACATCATCGACGTCTTGCAGCGCATGGGCGGCGTGGCGGACAGGCTGGACTACCGCAAGGCCGCAGCGCTCGGCTCCACGTTCCTGAGCCTCGGCGCCACGTCGGAAACCGCCGCCAGCGCGGCAAACGCCATGGTGCGTGAACTCTCCGTCGCCACCATGCAGGGCAAGACCTTTATGGGCGGCATGGAGCTGCTGAAGCTGGACCCGAAAGCCATCGAAAAGCAGATGACCACCGATGCGATGGGCACCATCCAGCGCGTGCTGGAGAAGGTGAACAACCTGCCAGCCGACAAGCGCCTGACCGCAATGACCATGGTTTTCGGCAAGGAGTTCGGCAAGGACGCGGCGAAGCTTGCTAATAACATGCCGGAGCTGCGTCGCCAGCTGCAGCTGACGCAGGGCAACGCGGCCAGCGGCTCCATGCAGAAAGAATCCGACATCAACAAGGACTCGCTGTCCGCGCAGTGGCTGCTGGTGAAAACCGGCGCGGCCAACACGCTGAGCAGCCTCGGCGACACGCTGCGCACGCCGCTGATGGAAATCATGGACGCGGTGAAGCGCGTCACCGGCACCATGCGCCGCTGGGTGGAGTCCAACCCGGAGCTGGTCGGCAGACTGATGAAAATCGCCGCCGTGGTGGCAACGGTAACGCTGGCGCTCGGCACGCTCGCCGTGGGCATGGCCGCCGTGCTCGGGCCGATCCTGATGCTGCGCTTCGGGTTAAGCATGCTCGGCCTGAAAGGGCTGGCGAAGCTCTCGCCGCTGCTGGGCGGGCTGGGCAAGGCGTTTGCAAAACTGGCGCCCGGTCTGACGTCATCCGGCGACGGCATCAAAAAGCTGTTCTCACTGTTCAGCGGCGGCGAGGCCGGGGAGTCGGTGAACTGGCTGGAGAAAATCCGCGACGCGCTGGCGTCCCTGCGCGGCGGTGACGATGACGAAGAGGGCAGCGGCATACTGAACGCCTTCCGAGAGGGTGCGCTGGAGAAAATTAAGGAGAAGGCGCAGGACGCCGGGCAGACGCTGGTTGCGTCCTTCCGTAATCCGATGGCCGGTGTGCGGGCGCTGGGCGCGCAGGTGCGCGGGCTGGCTGGTGCCGCCCTTGCGCCGCTGGCTGCGTCGGTGCGCGGTGCCGGTGGTGCGCTGATGTGGCTGGTGAAGTCACCGCTGGCGCTGCTGCGCACGGTGCTGACGGGCGTGATATGGGCGCTCGGCGCGCTGCTGAGTCCCGTCGGACTGGCGGTGGCGGCGCTGGCCGGTGTGGCGCTGGTTATCTGGAAATACTGGGCACCCATCAAGGCGTATTTAGGCGGTGTGGTGGACGGCTTCCGGGCCGCCGCCGGACCCATCAGCGAGGCGTTTTCACCGCTCCAGCCGGTGTTTCAGTGGATAGGCGATAAGGTGCAGGCGCTGTTCGGCTGGTTTAAAGACCTGCTGACGCCGGTACATTCCACCGCTGACGAGCTGAAGAACGCCGCCGAAATGGGCAGGCAGTTCGGGCAGTGGCTGGCCGACGGCCTGAACATGGTGATGCATCCGCTGGACACCCTGAAGGCCGGGATCGGCGAGCTGCTGGATAAGTTCGGCCTCGTTAACAAAGCTGCTGCTGGCACAAAGCTGCCGGTGCCGCCGCAGGCCGCCAGCGCCAGCGGCGGCAGGGTGACGCTGCCAGCGGGCGGCTTCCCGGCGTTTGCGGGCATGTACGACACCGGCGGCGACATCCCGGCGGGCCAGTTTGGCGTCGTGGGTGAAAACGGGCCGGAAATCGTCGGCGGGCCGGTGAGCGTAACCAGCCGCAGGCGCACCGCGCAGCTGGCCGCGATGGCGGCGATGACGCTCGGCATGGCAGCCGGAACGGCGGAGGCTAAGCCGCTGCACCCGCTGAGCCTGCCCGCGCAGAGCTACCGGCAGGACGCGCCGCGCCAGCAGTCCGCAGCAACTACCGCGCCCGTGAGCATTCACGCGCCGATCACCATCGTGCAGCAGCCGGGCCAGAGCGCGCAGGACGTTGTGGACGAAGTGATGCGCAGGCTGGAGGCGAAAGAGCGGCAGGCGCAGTCCCGTGCCCGCAGCAGTTACCGAGACCGTGGAGGATTTGAATCATGATGATGACGCTGGGCCTGTTTGTTTTCATGCTCAAGACAGTGCCGTATCAGGAATTGCAGCTGCAGCGCAGCTGGCGCTTCCCGTCGAACAGCCGCGTGGGCGTGCGTCCCGCGCTGCAGTTCCTCGGCCCGGATAACGACACGATCACGCTGTCGGGCGTGCTGCTGCCGGAAATCACCGGCGGCAGGCTGTCGCTGTTCGCGCTGGAGCAGATTGCGGAGCTGGGCCGCGCGTGGCCGCTGATTGAGGGCAGCGGCACGATTTACGGCATGTTCGTGATCGAGAGCCTGAGCCAGACCAAGGCGGAGTTTTTCAGCAACGGCGTGTGCCGGCGCATTGAGTTTACGCTGACGCTGAAGCGCACCGACGAATCGCTGGGTGAAATGTTCGGCAGCCTCAGCGATCAGCTGTCGGCCATGCAGGGCGCAGCCACCGACGCCGCCGGTAAAGTGGGCGCCGCAGTGGGCGGGTTGTTCTCATGATGGCGGGCAGCTGGATTAACAGCAAGGCGAACGCGCCCGCTTTTCGCCTGACGCTTGCCGGTGCGGATGTGACGCAAAAGACAGAGCAGCGGCTTATCAGCCTGACGCTCACCGATAATCGCGGCTTTGAAGCGGACCAGCTGGACATCGAGCTGGACGACGCGGACGGCCAGCTGCTGATGCCGCGCCGGGGCGTTGAGCTGTCGCTTGCGCTGGGCTGGAAGGGGGAGGCGCTTTTCCCGAAAGGCACCTACACCGTGGACGAAATCGAGCACAGCGGCACGCCGGACCGGCTGACCCTGCGCGCGCGCAGCGCAGACTTCCGCCAGACGCTGAACACGAAGCGCGAAAAGTCGTGGCATCAGACCAGCGTGGGCGAGGTGGTGAAAGAGATTGCCGGGCGGCACAAGCTCAAAACGGCGATAGGCGACGACGTGGCAAAGATGGCCGTGGACCATATCGACCAGACCAACGAGTCAGACGCCAGCTTCCTGATGCGGCTGGCGAAGCAGTGCGGCGCGGTGGCCTGCATCAAAAACGGCAACCTGCTGTTTATCCGGCAGGGACAGGGAAAAACGGCGAGCGGTAAAGTGCTGCCCGCCATCACCATCGTGCGTAAAGAAGGCGACGGCCACCGCTTTACGCTGGCTGACCGTGATGCCTACACCGGCGTGATCGCGAGCTGGCTGCACACCCGCGAGCCGGAGAAGAAGCCGGAAACCACGGTGAAGCGCAAGCGCCGCAAGCCTGCTGCGCAGAAGAAGGAGCCGGAGGCGAAGCAGGGCGACTATCTGATCGGCACGGATGAGAACGTTTTGGTGCTGAGCCGCACCTATGCGAACCGGGCCAACGCCGAGCGCGCTGCCAAAATGCAGTGGGAGCGGCTGCAGCGCGGGGTGGCGACGTTCTCTATTCAGCTGGCGCGTGGTCGCGCAGATCTCTACACGGAAATGCCGGTAAAGGTTAGCGGGTTTAAACAGCAGATTGATACCGGGGAGTGGATTATCACGACCCTTACGCACAGCCTGAGCGCGGACAACGGCTATACGACCAGCATTGAGCTTGAAGTGAAAATAGATTCACTTGAAATGGAATAGTGCTATCCCAAAAGGGTTAAATTGAGTAGTATTTATCTCAATTGGGTTATGGAGAAAACATTATGATGAATTGCCCTTTGTGCGGGAACGCCGCACATACCCGCAGCAGCTTTCAGGTATCAGCATCAACCAAAGAACGATATAACCAGTGCCAGAACATTAATTGCAGCTGTACGTTTAAATCACATGAGACTGTATCAGAGATCATCATGAAGCCCGGAACGGTTAAGCCAGTGCCTCCGCATCCAGGAAGAAATCAGCAGCAAGCGTTGTGGTTGTGAATTTTTAAGCTTTAATAGCCTATAAAATACGGGCTTTACAATTATTTTTTGAATAATAAATTATTAATAAAAAATTCGGGGGGAGTTATTTAGTTAACCCTAAGCGACTACAACGCCCCCCAAACCGACATCACGTTTCAATAGGATTATTTAGAGCTAAAGCATGTATTGATGCTGAGTCTTCTACAGAAACATTTTAGCCTAATGGATTAATGTTCCATATGCACTAAGCGCAGCAGCAATAAATGAAAATATAGCCGTGGCAAGCATTCCACGTTGAATATATTTATTTTCACTTTGCTTTTTTTGTTCAGAGAAACTATTTTGCAAGGTTAGTATGGCAGTACCAGTAGGTTTGTAAGTTAATCTATCTGTTGTGTGCAAGTTACCATTATTGGAAAAGGCACTGAGATATAGCTCAACTTCCTTTTTCATCTGATTACTATTATCATGGTAGAACCATAATGAAGAGTGCAGTTTTGTCATTATAGAAACGAAATGTATGGGCTCGTCTGAGTTTGATTGCATGTACAAATCAACAACGGCTTTAAGTACATCCATTTGTTGCTTTACACTATGGTTCTGCATTCTGTATTGATGTTTTTGTTTGGCCCGCTTCCAGTTATCTAAAATAACTTTAATCTGAAACCACCAAACTTTCATAGGAGTTATTTCATGAAGGCTTGAGAAAGCGGCTTCATTTGCTTTGTAATAATAGATGCCAGAGAATGAATTGGCTTTAAATTCTTCTGGTTTTAGAATAACTATGTCTTGAAAAGCTTCATTTTCTAAGCTCCATTTTTTAGCTCGTATTTCGTCATTCTGGTAGCCTTCAAATAGAAACTGTTCGCCAGTCTGGGGATGTGTGATGTAGACCGAGTACATGTCGTAATTTATTGATTTTTCGAAGCTTAGACTTATAAAGTCAGGTGATTTTTTCTTTTCAAATCTCTCTAAATACGATTGAATATCCATTTTAACAATCTCAGCTATTGTAGAATTTAATTTATATAAATTTAAAAGATGGAAATGAATTGCCATCAATGCTTTAAGTAATGTTTACGGCCTTTATTTATTTTTCTGAGTTCTCTCAGAGATTTTTGCTCTCAAAAAATTGCAGAATGCACTACAAGTTACCAGCATAAATTTAGCATCAGCATATGAAGGGTGTTCTGAATCTTCAGTAAGAGCATGGCGAATACCACCGCTGTCGCTTGTGTAGCCGTATAGCTGTAAAAAAGCTCTCTTCAAAGCTGGATGAAAAGATGTTGTTTTTTCCAATTCTGTTAATGCGTCACTGAATTTTTTGAAGTCATTACCAGCTAAATGTCTACATAAACTCTCTACGGCAGAAATCGATTCTTTAATAGAGTTACGATAATCTGGAGATTTTCGATCAGATAATAGTGATAATGAAGTTTTGAAATGGATTGCAGCTCCTTTGTCGTTCTCTTCGAGTGCTGCTTCTATAGTATTAATCTCGTTCTCATCACTAATAGGTACTAGTTGAGATTCGACATATCTGTAAGCTGCATTTTCCCGCTCCAGCATACGATTTAGAAAATTTATTGCATTTTTTTTTGTGTCATTGGATAGTTCAAATTCATTGAAAATGAATTCAACAAAATCATAAGCTTCCCACCATTTTATTTTGCTATCCAAAAAGTATTTTCGGCACAATGAATATGCACAATTGTCATTCATGCGACCATATAAATCTTCCGTAAAAAATGCAGGGCATGTGTCAATTGGTAGTTTAAAAAGAGAAAACCAAATTCTTTTAGCAACACCATCTAACTGGTTATAAATTTCATAACCTTTTTGATCCCAAAAACAAATCTGTAAAACATTCCAAAGTCCATAACGCAACTCATCATCCATTGATTCGATTTGAATTGCTTTTTTTAAAGGAGTAATTCCCATTCGTTGAGAAAACAGTGCCATTGTTTTACCTCATTATGTATGCCTTTTAAGGTAAATGATGATTGGAATTTGCTTCGATGTCTATAGTTGTTCAGTTTGAACAGATTTACAGGGTAGTTTCCTTCAATCAATACATATTTATGCATGTCACCCAACACTAACACCATCCAGTAGCATTTCTCATCCGTTAGTAGGGGTTAGTTCACCCGTTTTACATATATAGGTGTGATTCACTGGGCATAATTCATCATGCTGATTGCTCCGAACTTCATGTGTTGCCTTAATAATGTGGTGAGTGAAAAATGGAGAAGCTAAAAATCTGCTGCCATTTTGCTGCCAACAGCGGGTTCAGAAAACAAAAAAGCCACCTCGAAAGGTGGCTTAAATGCATGATTTTAATCACTAAATTTGGTGGCCCCTGCTGGGTTTGAACCAGCGACCAAGCGATTATGAGTCGCCTGCTCTAACCACTGAGCTAAGGGGCCAGCGGAGCGGGGATTATAGAGTATCTTGTTAGGGTGATCCAGAGTTCGCCATTTGGATGGTGAAAATTACAGCAATAGCTGACTCATTGATCTCAAAAGAAAATTCTATCGTCCCACGCTCTATCGCTTATTAAGCGCCCAATCATCATTGGTTTTTGAGACCAGGCTCATTCGAAAGTTTGCTGATGCTACAAATAGCGTGATGCAGGCTTGTTAAGCGAGATGAACGGCAATATGGCGATGCGTGCCTCTTCATAACTCTGCCAAAGATGCACATCTTCAACGGATGGGATGGTCACCAACTCGCCGGCATCGAGTCCACGTAGCGCAGCCGAGACCAAATCATCCACTTCCATCAGCATCTCAGCGGGAAGTTCGTTAATGGATTTTCCTGCGCGCTCGAAAATCTCGGTACGCGTTAAGCCTGGCAACACCGCCTGCATACGCACACCGCTTTCGGCTAATTCACGATGCAAATTACGGGTCAGGGAAAGCACATACGCTTTGCTGGCGTTGTACGCGCCATTCGCCGATTCGCTCACTAGCGCTAGCACTGAAGCAATATTCACTATCGTACCATTGCGACGTGCACGAAACGCCTGCGCAGCAGTGTGGGCCAGCTGTGTCAGCGCCACGATATTTAACGTCAGCATTGTTTGAATTTTCGCGATGTCACCGTCGATGAATTCACCTTCAACCGTCATGCCCGCATTGTTTACCAGCAGAGTTATCGCTTTATTTTGCTGGATTTCGTGATCGACTCTTTGCAAATCATCATGGTTGGTGAGATCGGCCGCTAACACGCTGACTTCAACGCCATATGATTCACGCAAAGATTGCGCCAACAGATTGAGCCTGGCTGCATCGCGCGCCACCAGAATCAAGTTTGTGCTGCGTGCTGCCAGCTGTTTTGCATAGGTCGCGCCAATTCCGCTTGATGCACCGGTGATTAAAGCCAGATGTTGTGACATGGTGTATTCCTCTAAATGATGGTTATCATATTTACGAGGTTTAATATGACGATCATAATATTTATCGTCAAGCTAGAATATGATGGTTGTAATAATTACACTGATTGCTATCAACGATATCGGAGTCAATGAAGATGGAAAAGCTGAGCCATAAAGCGCGTACGCGACAGCGCATTCTGGATGAAGCCTCTGTGGTAATGCGCGAGAACGGCACTGAAAGCATCGGCGTCGCGGCGCTGATGAAGCGCGTGGGCTTAACGCACGGCGGCTTTTATGCCCACTTCGCCTCGCGCGAAGATCTGGTGCAAGCGGTGATCGCTGAGATGTTTGCCGATTCGGCGCGCCGCTTTGCGGATATCACCTCAATTAACGATCCCGCTGAACGACTGAGTCAGTTAATCGATAGCTATTTATCCGAGCATCATTGCAACACGCCGGGTGAAGGCTGTCCGCTGCCTGCGCTGGTGAGTGAAATGGCACATTTACCGGTTGAGGCGCGCACACTATTTTCCCAGCGGCGAGAAGCGATGCGGCAGCGCCTGGCGTTGACGCTACATGAACTTAACCATCCGCATGCGGATGACGCCGCGACCACCATGTTGGCTGAAATGGTTGGCGCGGTGGCAATGGCACGTGCTTGTCCGGACGACGAGGAAGCACGTACGATGCTGGCGAGCAGTCGTCGGTCGGTAAAACAACGCGCCGGACTGGAGATGGCATGAGTGAGCACGATATCCGCGACATTATTGCGCCTGATTTACAGGTGCTGTTTTGTGGCATCAATCCGGGCAAATCGTCGGCGCACACCGGATTTCACTTTGCGCATCCCGGTAATCGCTTTTGGAAGGTGATTTATCAGGCCGGCTTTACGCGCGAGTTACTTAAGCCCGAGCAGGAGCAGCGGCTGCTGGAAACTGGCTGTGGCATCACCATGCTGGTGGAGCGTCCAACGGTGCAGGCTAACGAGTTGGACGGCGATGAATTACGCGACGGTGGTTCACGCCTGCAGCAAAAAATTCTGCACTATCAGCCGCGTGCGTTGGCGGTGTTGGGCAAGGATGCTTTTCAGAAAGCGTTTCGTCAGCGCAAAGTTGAGTGGGGCGAGCAGCCGCAAACGCTGGGTGAAACGCGTTTGTGGGTGCTGCCTAATCCAAGCGGGTTAAATCGTGCGACGCTGGAAGATATGGCCGCATCCTATCGCCAACTGCATGATTGGCTGCAGAGCAACGCGTGAAAGAGCTATTCTTCAGGCAATAAAAAACCCCGGCAAGCCAGGGTTTTTTCGTCTCGACAACGATTAATCGTCGAGGAAGCTACGCAGTACTTCTGAGCGGCTTGGGTGACGCAGTTTACGCAGCGCCTTGGCTTCGATCTGACGAATACGCTCACGCGTTACATCAAACTGTTTGCCAACCTCTTCCAACGTGTGGTCGGTGTTCATATCGATACCGAAACGCATACGCAGCACTTTCGCTTCGCGCGCGGTCAGGCCAGCCAACACGTCGTGGGTCGCTGAGCGCAGGCTTTCCGAGGTTGCGGAATCCAGCGGCAGCTCCAGCGTGGTGTCTTCGATAAAATCGCCCAGATGCGAATCTTCATCATCACCAATCGGCGTCTCCATAGAGATCGGCTCTTTAGCGATTTTCAGCACTTTGCGGATCTTATCTTCAGGCATCAGCATACGTTCAGCCAGCTCTTCCGGCGTCGGTTCGCGACCCATCTCCTGCAGCATCTGACGCGAAATACGGTTGAGTTTGTTGATGGTCTCAATCATATGCACCGGAATACGGATGGTGCGCGCCTGGTCAGCGATAGAGCGGGTGATAGCCTGACGGATCCACCATGTAGCGTAAGTTGAGAACTTATAACCACGACGATATTCAAACTTATCAACGGCTTTCATCAGACCGATGTTGCCTTCCTGAATCAAATCGAGGAACTGCAGACCACGGTTGGTGTATTTCTTGGCGATAGAGATAACCAGACGTAAGTTTGCTTCAACCATCTCTTTCTTCGCACGGCGCGCTTTCGCTTCGCCGATAGACATGCGACGGTTAATGTCCTTCACCTGCTCAATGGTCAAGCCGGTTTCTTCTTCGATCTGCTGCAGTTTGTACAGCGAACGATTCACATCATCTTCAACTTCCAGCAGCTTCTCAGACCATGGTTTGTTCATTGCCAGCGCGGCTTTGAACCAGCTTGGGTTGGTTTCGTTGCCGGTGAACAGCGTGATGAAGTTTTTCTTCGGCATCTTGCACAGTTCAATACACAGCTTCATGATCAGGCGCTCTTGCGTACGCACGCGCTCCATCATTTCACGCATATTGTTTACCAGGTAGTCGAACTGCTTCGGTACCAGGCGGAACTGCTTGAACACTTCAGAGAGATTCTGGATTTCGGCTACGGCGTCAGCATGGCTGCGACCTTTCGCTTTGATGACGGTACGCGTGGTTTCATACTGCGTACGCAGGTCGCCAAACTTCTCGCGAGCCAGTTCTGGATCGATAGAATTATCGTCGTCAGAGCTGTCGTCATCCTCTTCATCTTCTTCTTCATCGTCGTTACGATCTTCCTGAGATAACTCAGAACCCACGTGCGTGGCGGTCGGCGCGATATCTTCTTCCGCGTTAGGATCGATGAAGCCGATGATCAAGTCAGACAGGCGATAGTCGCCCGCTTCAACGCGATCATACTGATCGAGTAGATAGGTGATCGCTTCCGGATATTCGGCTACAGAGCATTGGACCTGGTTGATACCGTCTTCGATGCGCTTAGCGATGTCAATTTCGCCTTCGCGCGTCAGCAGTTCAACGGTACCCATTTCGCGCATGTACATGCGCACCGGGTCGGTGGTACGGCCAATTTCAGATTCAACACTGGATAAAACCTGAGCGGCGGCTTCTGCGGCATCTTCGTCAGTATCGGAGCTGTTTTCATTCAGTATCAGATCATCAGCATCAGGCGCTTCTTCAACAACCTGAATACCCATGTCATTAATCATCTGGATGATGTCTTCGATCTGATCGGAGTCGACGATATCTTCCGGCAGATGGTCATTGACCTCAGCATAGGTCAAATAGCCTTGCTCCTTACCACGGGTGACAAGTAGCTTAAGCTGTGACTGCGGGTTTTGCTCCATAAGACGGTATCCACACTTCTGTTAATTAGATTGGTGTCGGTCGGCGCGAGCCAACTATAACAGTGAAGGCGTTGTGTTTTTGCCGCTGCCTACATCGCGGCCAGGGCTGAAGCCCATCTATAATCGGCACTTAAGCCGCTTGTGTTCTTTCCGAGGCTAACTTACTTGCCATTTTCAGTGCTGGCAGTGCTCGCAATCCTCACGTACTTCAGTACGCTCCGGTTGCTGTGCGCTGGCAGCACTGAAACTGGCTGCGACGTTGACGCCTCTAAATTTGTGCTGTGTGTTTCCGGCTTCGCTTATCGCGTCTATCATTCCGGAAATCACTGAACCAGAATGCTGTTTTTAACGTACTTGCAGTTCTGATCCCGTTAAAATCTTATTTTTTCGCTAATGCCTGGCTTAAAGCCCAGAATTCACGGCGTTCGACGGCGCTTAGGCCTTCAGTTCGCTCGCGTGCGATCAGCGCTTCAAGGCGCTGTTCGAGTGCGGAATCGTAAATGCTCGCCAGTGAATCCTGGAACACTTCTTCCGCCTCTTCATCCACTATCATGTGGTTCCAGGTGGCCAGTGTTTCAAGGGGCTGGCTAAAATTTGTTCCGCGATATAACTCTAGTAGCTGTCCGGTGGTCAGGCCAGGATTCTCTGTACAACGGCTGACTAACTCCACAAATAGCGGTAAACCCGCCATTTTTGACTGCTCCAGTCCATCCAGTGTAGGCACGATGGAGGCAAATTGCGGATTCTGCACTAATAACGCGATCAATACGCGCATGGTGGTGCGCTTCAACGGTGGGGCAGTTGGCAGCACTCCGCTTTCTGCCAGCTTCGGCATCAGCTTGTCTAACTGGTTATCGTCAAGAATCCCGAGTTTATTACCCAAGGTTTGACGCATATAAATGCGCAGCGTTTCACCGGGAATTTGACTAATCAGCGGTAACGCCAAGGTCGCCAGCTTGGTCTTGCCATCGCGTGTACTCAAATCCACTTGCGGCATCAGGCTGTCGAACAAAAATGTGGAGAGCGGTGTAGCCTGCTCCATCCGCGCTTCAAAGGCTGCTTTGCCCTCTTTGCGTACCAGCGTGTCCGGATCCTCGCCATCGGGCAAAAACATAAAGCGTAGCTGACGACCATCATTCATGTAAGGCAATGCGGTTTCGAGCGTACGCCATGCCGCTTCACGTCCGGCGCGGTCACCGTCGTAACAGCAAATCACGGTATCCGTTGAGCGATAAAGCAGCTGAACGTGTTCAGCGGTGGTCGAAGTGCCCAACGAAGCTACGGCATAATCGATGCCAAACTGCGCCAGCGCCACCACGTCCATATAACCTTCGACAACCAGCAAACGCGCGGGTTGCGGATGATTTTTCTGCGCTTCATAAAGCCCGTATAACTGGCGGCCTTTATGGAAAATCGGTGTTTCCGGTGAGTTCAGATACTTCGGCGTATCGTTGCCCAGCACGCGGCCACCAAAACCAATCACGCGGCCACGCTTATCACGAATAGGGAACATCACACGATCGCGGAAGCGATCGTAGGTGCGGCCTGAGTCATTACTGACCAACATGCCCGCTTCCATCAGCGATTCGCGATCGTCTTTCTGCTGCCCAAAGCGCTTCAGAGCATTATCCCAACCCGCAGGCGCATAGCCGATAGCGAAGTGATCGATCACTTCCTGACTAAGACCGCGCGTGGCGAGATAGTTCTGTGCAGATTGCGCTTGTGGATTACGCAGGCTCTGTTGATAGAAGCCGTTCAGGCCATCCAGCAACTGATAAAGACTTTGACGTTGATGGCGCTCCATCTGGCTAGGACCGTTGCCCGCTTCATACGGCACTTCTAAGCCATGAAGCGTGGCGAGCTCCTCAACGCTCTCAACAAATTCCAGACGATCGTGATTCATCAGGAAGTCGATGGCGTTGCCTTTGGCGCCACAGCCGAAGCAGTAATAGAACTGCTTCTCACCGCTTACGGTGAAAGAGGGGGTTTTCTCGTTATGAAAAGGACAGCACGCGTGATAGTTCTTACCCTGCTTTTTCAGCTTAACGCGGGCATCGATAATATCCACGATGTCCGTGCGGGCAAGTAAGTCGTTGATAAATATGCGTGGAATTCGTCCAGCCATAAGCCCCGATTTTTCAGCTCATAAACGACAACAAGCCGCGCTTCCTTTCGGAAAGCACGGCCTTTTACTTGACTCTGTCTGCGTTTATCACGCGGCGGAAGCAAGCTTCCGCAAGAAATTAGTACAGACGAGTGCGGCGTGCGTTTTCGCGAGCCAGTTTCTTGGCATGACGCTTAACTGCAGATGCTTTAGCGCGCTTACGCTCAGTGGTAGGCTTCTCGTAGAACTCACGGCTACGAACTTCTGCCAAAACACCTGCTTTCTCGCATGAACGCTTAAAGCGACGCAGTGCTACGTCGAACGGCTCGTTTTCACGTACTTTGATTACCGGCATGTAACTCTTACCTCGATAAAATTCGGTTTTTGCTGCTGACTGCGGCGCCAGCACATTTCAAAATGGTGCAGCATTTTACTCCAGCCGCGGCCGACTTGTAAAGCACCATGTATAATTTAGAACCAACAGGGGCATATGCCATCGCGGCTGCCGGTTTTTTCAGGCCGTGGAGTATAGCGCACTCTTTGTGCGACAGAAAAACACTTTTTCAGGGGCAAAGTCTCTGGCGTGAGAATTGCCTGTGTTACACTGCGCGCCGCACGAAGAGGGTGATAAAAGCTATGCGAGTTCTGGGTATTGAAACGTCCTGCGATGAAACCGGCATCGCGATTTACGACGATGCGTCCGGTCTGCTGGCAAATCAACTATATAGCCAGGTGAAACTGCATGCCGATTACGGCGGCGTGGTGCCGGAACTGGCATCGCGTGACCACGTCCGTAAAACCGTGCCGCTGATTCAGGCGGCACTGAAAGAAGCGGGCCTTGAGCCACAACAGATTGACGGCGTCGCCTACACCGCCGGGCCCGGATTGGTGGGCGCGCTGCTGGTTGGCGCCACCATTGGCCGAGCGTTGGCATTCGCCTGGAATGTGCCGGCGGTGCCGGTGCATCATATGGAAGGGCATCTTCTGGCGCCGATGCTGGAAGAGAATCCGCCGGAATTCCCGTTTGTCGCGCTGCTGGTTTCCGGCGGGCATACGCAATTGATCAGCGTGACCGGCATTGGTGAATACACCTTATTGGGCGAATCGATTGACGATGCGGCTGGCGAAGCGTTCGATAAAACCGCCAAGCTGCTGGGGCTGGATTATCCCGGCGGACCGATGCTGTCGCGTATGGCGCAGCAAGGCACGCCAAACCGTTTCCGCTTCCCGCGGCCAATGACCGATCGTCCGGGGCTGGATTTCAGCTTCTCCGGCCTGAAAACCTTTGCGGCGAATACCATTCGCGAGCATCAGGGCGACGAGCAAGCTCGCGCGGATATTGCTCGCGCATTTGAAGATGCGGTGGTTGATACCTTAATGATTAAGTGCAAACGCGCGCTTGAGCAAACTGGCTTTAAACGTTTGGTGATTGCGGGTGGCGTCAGCGCCAACCGCACGTTGCGTGAGCGCATGGCCGAGATGATGCAAAAGCGTGGCGGCGAGGTGTTTTACGCACGCCCTGAGTTTTGCACCGATAACGGCGCGATGATTGCTTACGCGGGCATGGTGCGCCTCAAAGGCGGCACCAGCGGTGGACTCAGCGTCAGCGTGCGGCCGCGCTGGCCGCTGGCAGAATTGCCCGCCATCTAAAATAAGAAACCGGCCTTGCGCCGGTTTTTTTATTTCTTCTTTTTCCGCTTCCAGATCTTATTTTCCTGGCCGCGCCACAGGCGCTGGATGTTGTCGTGGTGCCGCAACAGAATCAGGCACGAGAGCATCGAAACGGGGAAAGTGAATTGCGGTTTGAACCACCACACGTAAAAGGGTGCGATCAGCGCGCTGACAATCGCGCCAAGTGACGAATAGCCGCTAAGCAGCACCGTCAGCAGCCAGGTTCCGGTCATCAATCCCGTCAAATCCCAGCCAATCGGCGCAATCGCACCAAAGGCCGTCGCCACGCCTTTACCGCCGCGAAAACGAAAGAACACCGGATAGATGTGGCCCAGACAGGCGGCAATCGCCGTGAGGCCAAGATAGAGCGGGGCAACGTGCAGCAGATAAGCAATCCACACCGGCAGCATGCCTTTTGCCACGTCGAAAATCAGCACCGCCGCAGCGGCGGCTTTGCCACCAATGCGCAAAACGTTGGTCGCGCCAGGATTGCCTGAGCCTTGCGAGCGCGGATCGGGTAAACCAGCCAGTTTACAGACCAATATCGCACTGGAAATCGAGCCGCAAAGATACGCGAAAATAATCATACCAAGCGCGATAGCACTCATAGCGTCGTACCGTTCCTTTTGGGTCGTTTTGTTCTCGATAAGCGTGGATAATACGCATAATCCGCCGGAAGTGGTATCCGGCTTAGCCAAAAACAGAGACTGACATCATGGATATCGTATTTATCGAGCAGCTTACCGTGTTCACAACTATTGGCGTTTACGACTGGGAACAAGGCATGCAGCAGAAGCTGGTGCTCGATGTCGAAATGGCGTGGGACAACCGTCACGCCGCCGCCAGCGACGATGTGAATGATTGTCTGAGCTACGCCGATGTCACGGAAATGATCCTCAATCATCTGCAAGGCCAGCGTTTCGCCCTGGTCGAAAGGGTAGCAGAAGAAATCGCCGATCTGTTGATGAATCGTTTCAAAGCCCCCGGCGTGCGCATAAAGGTAGGCAAACCGGGCGCTGTAGCGCAGGCGGCCAGCGTTGGCGTACGTATTGAGCGCGGGACTATTCCGAAATAAATCTTCCGTGATTGCCATCATAATGAAACCAAACCAAATTATGGTGTGTCTCACTTGAGGCCGTTGCGCTAACCAGCAGGAAGTGACCGAATTTCTTAAGGTTTCCTTCAGCGTGACGCAGGCATAATTTCAGGCGGTAGCCCTTTGCGACCGCCTTTTTACTGTTTAAAACGGATAGAGGAAATATTTTGATGGCAGACATTCACCAGCTTTGGGTAGCTGCAATCCTGGGGGTTGTAGAAGGCCTCACGGAATTCCTGCCGGTCTCTTCCACGGGCCACATGATTATTGTTGGCCATCTGTTGGGTTTTGAAGGCCAGACCGCTGAAACCTTCGAAGTGGTGATTCAGCTCGGTTCAATTCTGGCTGTGGTCGTGATGTTCTGGCGCCGCTTGTTTGGTTTGATCGGCATTCACTTCGGTGAGGTCAAACATGAAGGCGTGGGTACGGGCAAATTAACCCTGATTCATATTCTGTTGGGTATGGTGCCTGCGGTGGTGATTGGTTTGCTGCTGCACGACCAAATCAAAACGCTGTTTAACCCGATCAACGTGATGTATGCGCTGGTGGTCGGCGGTGTGCTGCTGCTGGTGGCGGAATACTTCAAGCCGAAGCAGCCGAAAGCGGTTGGCGTTGACGATATCACCTACCGTCAGGCATTTATGATTGGCTGCTTCCAGTGTCTGGCGCTGTGGCCGGGCTTCTCGCGCTCAGGTGCGACGATTTCTGGCGGTATGCTGATGGGCGTGAGCCGTTATGCGGCGTCAGAGTTCTCGTTCATTCTGGCGGTACCGATGATGATTGGCGCCACCGGACTGGATCTCTACAAGAGCCTCGGCTTCCTGACGATGCAGGATTTCCCAATGTTTGCCGTCGGGTTTGTAACGGCTTTCGTCGTGGCGCTGCTGGCGATCAAGGTGTTCCTTGAGCTGATCAAGCGTATCTCGTTCGTCTCTTTCGCTATCTACCGCTTCATTGTTGCGGCCGTGGTTTACGCCATCTTTATGTAAGTTGCCCCGCGCGGCTGGTTACACTGGCCGCGCGTTAATCAATTGCGCCTGCAGCACCGCCACACGCCGACGCGTCAACTCTTCCCGCACTTCCGCCCCTTTAAAACCTGCTGCCACCACATCTTTAGTTGGCACCGCTTGCGCCAGCGCAAACGCCTGACGCAAATAGTCGCCTTGCGGATAAGCCATGCTTTCCAGACCCGCACGCCCGCGCGCATCCGCTTCGCTGGTCAGCGCCATCTTCTCCACACGATCGGGCTTGCGCCAGGCATCAATTCGATCAAAAAGCGCGATTAACGCGTCAGCTGGCTGGCGTTCAATGGTGTGCACCACGTCATGGAATTCGGTCACCACTAACGCCAAATCACGCACCTGATTCGGCACGCGCAGGCGCTGGCACAGCGCTTCAACAATCGGCACGCCCGCGAGGCCATGACCATGATGGCTCGGCCATTTTTCTGCTGGCGTCAGCGCCTTACCGACATCGTGGAACAGCGTAGCGAAACGCACATCAAGCTGATCCGAGAGCGCAGCGGACATCGCCAGCGTCATCAGCGCATGGATGCCGGTATCAATCTCGGGATGCCATTTGATCGGGGCCGGAATGCCATAAAGATTATCGATTTCCGGGAACAGCACCTGCAGCGCGCCGCAATCACGTAATACCTGGAAATAGACCTGTGGATTGCGCGTCAGCAGCGCTTTTTCCGTCTCTTTCCACACCCGTTCTGCGGTGAGATGCGCCAGTTCGCCGCTGACCGCCATTTCGCGCATCAGCGCCTGGGTTTCATCAGCAATACGGAAATTCAGATGGGCAAAGCGGGCGGCGAAACGCGCCACGCGCAGTACACGCAGCGGATCTTCGTTAAAGGCGGTGGAAACATGGCGCAGCTGGCGTTTCGCCAGGTCGCGCTGACCGCCATACGGATCAATCAGCTCACCGCTGTCGCTTTGGGCGATGGCATTGATGGTGAGATCGCGGCGCTGCAAATCTTGCTCGAGCGTGACATCCGGCGCGAACTGCGTCACAAAGCCGGTGTAACCGTTGCCGCTTTTGCGTTCCGTACGCGCCAGCGCATACTCTTCACGGCTTCGCGGATGCAAAAAAACCGGAAAATCCCGGCCAACCTGCTGATAACCTTCCGCCAGCATCGCATCTGGCGTCGCGCCTACAACAACCCAATCTCTATCTTTTACCGGCAAACGCAGTAAGGCATCGCGCACTGCGCCACCGACCAGAAACGTCTTCACTCAACCACTCCAGAGGCAGATCAAAAATTGCGTGCTGAACACGCTTGTTACTTTATTGTTGCATACTTTGGCTAAATATCGGGCACGCCAAAAAGGGCATCTTACGATCCCCTTAAATAAAAGAACAAATCTGCGTGGCGCGTTAGTTCATCCAGCGATCGTTTTTCTTACGACGCGGCACCATATGCGGCAGCAACAGACCCAACAGCAGACCAACGCCCAGCACGCCGCCGCCATACATAAACCACTGCATGATGATGGTGCGCTGCTTGTCATCCAGTTGCACATTGGCGGCGCTGACTTTCTTCTGCGCGACAATCAGCTCATTTTTCAGCTTCTGATTCTCCGCTTTCAGGCCATCAATGGTGCCGTCGCTGTTGGCGACTTTGTTCTGCATCTCAGAAGTGCGCTGATTCCAGCTGTTGTCAATATTCGCTAGCTTGGCCGTCAGATCTTTAACCTGCTGCTCCAGTTGCGGTACGCGGGTACGCAGGCTAGGACTGGCGCTCAGTTGCGACAGTGGAATCCAGTTAGTTTTGCCTTCTGCATCACGAATCTGACCATATTGAGAGTCGTTATTGGTCTGCAGTAAGGTCACTTCCTCTCCGGCGTTCAGCTTACCGATCAGGCGATATTGATCGCCCGGACCGCTGCGCACCCAAGTGGATAATTCATCGGAGATGTAGCGTTTTTCGTCAGCAGCATGAGCAGGTGTGATGGCGCTGAAAGCCAGCAAAGAAAGGGCAGCAAGTGTGATTTTTTTCATTCGATGTCGTTTTTTCTTAATGGCGTAAAATTACCGGCACAGTCTGGAGACGCTTCTCAAAAATCTGAATGAGAACTATCCTGGTCTCAATCCGGTGCGAAAAGGGTCGTAAAAGCACAAGAAAGCGGAGACAGCGGGCTTCCGGTGCATTACTCTTCGCCAGATTAAACTCGTAAGTGCCAGCAGCGTATTGAATAAAAAATTATGACCATCGAAATCGAATTAAAGTTCATTGCTACACCGCAAGCCGCCGAAAAACTGGCGGAAAAGCTTGCCGCGTGGCCACATCAGCACTTCGCCGCGCGCGAGCTGACCAATATCTATTATGAAACCGACGACAACCAACTGCGTCGCTGGGACATGGGCCTGCGCATTCGTGGCGTTGATCAACGCTATGAAATGACGCTGAAAGCGGCCGGTAAAACCGTTGGCGGTCTGCATCAGCGTCCGGAATACAATGTTGATCTCACGGAGCCGCAGCTGGATATCGCGCGCCTGCCAGCCGAGATTTGGCCGCAGGGCACCGATATTGCTGCACTGCAATCGCGCCTACAGCCGCTGTTCAGCACTCATTTCCAGCGCGAAGCCTGGTTGGTGCAATTTGGCGACAGCGAAATTGAAGTGGCGTTTGACCGCGGCGAAGTCGCTGCCGGTGAATTCAGCGAACCGCTTTATGAAGTCGAGCTGGAGCTTAAAAGTGGTCAACGCGATGACATGCTGAAGTTCGCTGAAGCGCTGGTTACGATGGGCGGATTACGTCTCGGCAGCCTGAGCAAAGCCGCGCGCGGCTATCAGCTGGCGCAGGGTAACTTACCGCGCCCCATCCGTACGTTGCCATTGCAGAAAATCGCCGCGAAAGCGTCGGTTGAGCAGGGCATGATCAACGCAATGACTGCGGCACTGAATCATTGGCAATATCACGAAGAAGTGTGGCTGCGTGGTAATAAAGATGCCAAAGCAGCGGTAATTGATGCGCTGGAAACGCTGCGTCAGGCGTTCTCACTGTTTGGTGCGTTGGTGCCACGCAAAGCCAGCAGCGATCTGCGCCAGAAATTAACCCGTCAGGAAGAGTTGCTGGCCGATGATGAGAACAATGCTGAAGCTACCTGCTTTTCGTTAACCTCGGTTGAAGCTCAGTTAGCACTTACTCACTGGCTGGTTGAGTCGCAGTGGCAAAAATGGCTCGACGACAAGAGCAAAAGCAAGCTGCAGGGATCGTTCAAGCGCTTCAGCGATATTATGCTAAGTCGTATTGCCGCCGATCTCAGAGAAACATTCGTTGATGTTCAACTGTTCAATGAGTTCCAGGATAAAGCGACGCGCCTGAATCGCCAGTTGTTGGCGGTGAACCTGCTGGCGGGTGCTTATCCGGCCGAAGAGGTGAATGTTTGGCTGGACGGTTGGCTGGAGTTACAGCATGCGATTCGAGAGAAGCAGGAACGTGGCTTAATGCATCTGGTTAACCTGGCCGTGCGCCCCGCACCTTTCTGGCTCAATAGCGGAATCAAACGCTAACGAAAAATCCAATCAGGGAGAGAAGATGTTGTTACCGTTACCGGCGCTCATGCAGGCGCAGTTGGCTAATGTGGCAGAGCGACTTAATTTGCCATCCTCAGCGTTCACGCCAGAACAGGCGGGCGCGCTGACCTTTAGTGACTTTATCCTCGATAACCTGCAGCAGCATCCCGAATGGTGGCAGCATCTGCAACAGCAAGCGCCTGCGCCAGATGAGTGGCAGCACTATGCCCGCTGGCTGAATGACGTGCTGCACTCGGTTGAAAATGAAACCTCCCTGATGCGTGAACTGCGTTTGTTCCGTCGTCATATGCTGGTACGCATCGCCTGGATGCAGGCGCTGCAACACGCCACTACCGAACAAAGTTTGCAGCAACTCAGCACGCTGGCGGAAATCCTCATCGCTGCCGCGCGCGACTGGGTTTGGCAGGATTGCAGCCGCGACTTTGGTACGCCATGCAATGAAGCGGGTGAAGCCCAGCCGATGCTGATTCTCGGCATGGGTAAACTCGGCGGCTGTGAACTCAACTTCTCTTCTGATATCGATCTGATTTTTGCCTGGCCGGAAAACGGCGTAACCCAAGGTGGACGGCGCGAGCTCGACAATGCGCAATTCTTCACGCGCATGGGGCAGCGGCTGATCAAAGTGCTCGATCAACCAACGGTGGATGGATTTGTCTATCGCGTGGACATGCGTCTGCGTCCGTTTGGTGATAGCGGTCCGCTGGTGCTGAGTTTCGCGGCACTGGAAGATTATTATCAGGAGCAGGGCCGCGACTGGGAACGCTATGCGATGGTCAAAGCCCGGCTGATGGGCGAAGATCATGGCCACTGGAGCCAGGAATTGCAGCAAATGCTGCGGCCGTTCGTCTATCGCCGCTATATCGATTTCAGCGTGATTCAATCGCTGCGTAACATGAAGGGCATGATCGCGCGCGAGGTGCGTCGACGCGGCTTGAAAGACAACATTAAGCTCGGCGCCGGTGGCATTCGTGAAACGGAATTCATTGTGCAGGTGTTCCAGCTGATTCGCGGTGGACGTGAGCGCTCACTACAATTGCGCTCTTTGCTCCCTACGCTCAAAGCGATTGGTGAGCTGGCTTTGTTAAGTCAGAAACAGGTCGATCATCTACGTGAAGCCTATTTGTTCCTGCGTCGGCTGGAAAACCTGCTGCAAAGCATTAATGACGAGCAAACGCAAACGCTGCCAGAGAACGAGCTCGACCGCCAGCGCTTAGCCTGGGCGATGGGCGCGGCAGACTGGACCGCGCTGATGGCGCAGCTTGAGCTGCAAATGGCCGGTGTGCGCGCCATCTTTGACGAGCTGATTGGCGACGATGCACCGGATGTCGACGATCAGCCGCAGTTGGCTGAGTTTGCCGGGCTGTGGCAGGACGCGCTGGAAGAGAGCGATCTCATCCCGGTGGTACCGCAATTGGACGATGCGCAGCGTCACGCGCTTTACAACGCGTTGAACAACTTCCGCCAGGATGTGAGCCGCCGTACTATTGGTCCGCGTGGTCGTCTGGCGCTCGACCAGTTGATGCCGCGTCTGCTCTGTGAAGTTTGTCCGCGCGAAGATGCCGATGTGCTGCTGAATCGTCTGACGCCGTTGTTGCTGGGCGTGCTGACGCGCAGCACTTATCTGGAATTACTCACCGAATATCATGGCGCGCTGCGTCATCTGATTCGTCTGTGTGCCGCGTCACCAATGGTTGCCAGCCAATTGGCGCGCTATCCGCTGCTGCTGGATGAGTTACTCGATCCCGCAACGCTGTATCAACCCACCGCAACCGACGCTTACCGCGACGAACTGCGCCAATATCTGCTGCGTATTCCCACCGATGACGAAGAGCAGCAGTTGGAAGCATTGCGCCAGTTTAAACAGGCGCAGCATCTGCGCATCGCCGCTGCCGATATTGCTGAAACGCTACCCGTAATGAAAGTGAGCGATCACTTAACCTGGCTGGCAGAAGCGATTATTGAATCCGTGGTGCAGCAAGCCTGGCAGATGATGGTGCAGCGATATGGTCGTCCATCGCATTTGACTAGCGACAGTGAGCGCGGTTTTGCGGTTGTCGGTTATGGCAAGCTGGGTGGTTGGGAGCTGGGTTACAGCTCTGACCTTGATTTGGTGTTCCTGCATGATTGTCCGGATGATGCGGAAACCGATGGCGAGCGCGTCATTGATGGTCGCCAGTTCTATCTGCGCCTGGCGCAGCGTGTAATGCATCTGTTTAGCACGCGCACGTCGTCCGGCATTTTGTATGAAGTGGATGCGCGTCTGCGTCCTTCTGGCGCGGCGGGTATGCTGGTCAGTACTTTTTCCGCTTTCAACGAATACCAGCGCAGCGAAGCATGGACCTGGGAACATCAGGCGCTGGTGCGCGCGCGCATCGTGTTTGGCGAACCTGCGCTCTGTGAACGCTTTGATGAAATCCGCCGTAACGTTCTTTGCCTGCCGCGAGACGTTGAGACGTTGCAAAAAGAAGTGCGTGAAATGCGCGAAAAAATGCGGGCGCATCTCAGCAACAAACAGAAAGGTCGCTGGGAAATTAAGACCGATGAGGGCGGTATCACCGACATTGAATTCATCGCGCAATACCTTGTCTTAAGCTACGCGGCCGATCAGCCAGCGTTGACGCGTTGGTCGGATAATGTCCGCATTTTCGAATTGATGGCGCGTCATGGCATTATGCCGGATGAAGAGGCGCAGGCTTTGACGCATGCGTACGTCACGCTGCGTGATGCGCTGCACCATCTGGCATTGCAGGAATTACCGGGCCATGTGGCGCCTGAAGCCTTTGTCGCTGAACGCGCGGTGGTCAACAACAGTTGGCAGCGTTGGTTAAGCGGTATCCAATCTGACAGCGCGGAACAGTGAGCCTGATGGCTTATGTGGTAATATCCCGCGCATTATTTTGACCGTGTTGGAGTCTCTGAATGAAAGTAACACTGCCCACTTTTGGCAAGGCCACTGTGCTGGTCGTCGGCGATGTGATGTTAGATCGCTATTGGTATGGCCCAACCAGCCGTATTTCCCCGGAAGCGCCGGTGCCGGTGGTGAAAGTGGATACCATTGAAGAGCGTCCAGGCGGCGCGGCAAACGTCGCCATGAACATTGCTGCGCTCGGTGCAGCATCACGGCTGATTGGCTTGACCGGCGCCGATGATGCCGCGCGCGCGTTAAGCGAAACCCTGCAAAAGGTCAACGTCGACTGTGATTTTGTGGCGGTACAAAGCCATCCAACCATCACCAAATTGCGCGTGCTTTCGCGCAATCAACAGCTGATTCGCCTCGATTTCGAAGAGGGTTTTGAGGAGATTGATCCGCAGCCGATTCACGATCGTATGCGTCAATCGCTGACGCAAGCGGGTGCGCTGGTGCTGTCTGACTACGCCAAAGGCGCGCTGAACAGCGTGCAGACCATGATTCAATTAGCGCGTGAAGCTAATGTGCCGGTACTGATTGATCCTAAAGGCACGGATTTTGAACGTTATCGCGGTGCAACGCTGCTGACGCCGAATTTGTCTGAATTCGAAGCGGTTGTGGGTAAATGCAAAAGCGTGGAAGAGATTGTCAGTCGTGGCATGCAGTTAATCGCTGATTATGAGCTTTCCGCGCTGCTGGTAACCCGTTCTGAAAACGGTATGACGCTGCTGCAGCCGGGCAAAGCGCCGCTGCATCTGCCTACGCAGGCGCAGGAAGTGTATGACGTGACCGGTGCGGGCGATACGGTGATTGGCGTGCTAGCCGCAGTGCTGGCGGCTGGCGACAGCCTGGAAGAAGCCTGTTTCCTGGCGAATGCTGCGGCTGGCGTCGTCGTCGGGAAGCTCGGTACTTCCACTGTCAGCACTGTTGAGCTGGAAAATGCCATTCACGCCCGTCCGGAAACGGGATTTGGTGTGATGACCGAAGCGGAGCTGAAAGCCGCTGTTGCGCTGGCGCGTCAGCGTGGTGAGAAAGTGGTAATGACCAACGGCGTGTTTGACATCCTGCACGCTGGCCATGTTTCTTATCTGGCGAATGCGCGCAAGCTGGGCGATCGTCTGATTGTGGCCGTTAATAGTGATGCCTCGACGAAGCGTCTGAAAGGCGAAACGCGTCCGGTCAATCCGCAAGAAAACCGTATGATTGTGCTGGGTGCGCTGGAAGCGGTGGATTGGGTGGTGCTGTTTGAAGAGGATACGCCACAGCGTCTGATTGCGGGAGTGCTGCCAGATCTGCTGGTAAAAGGCGGCGACTACAAGCCGGAAGATATCGCGGGTAGCAAAGAAGTGTGGGCAAACGGTGGTGACGTGCGCGTATTAAACTTCGAAGATGGCATCTCAACCAGCAACATCATCAAAACGATTCGCAGTCATTAAGTGTGAATGGGCGGGAGCAAAACTCCCGCCCATTAGCTTACTGCGGAGTATCAATTTTCCCAGCGGGATCTGGCGTGATGATCGCCGGCGCGGGTGCCGCTGGACTTTCACTTTCTAACTTCGCCAGGCGCTGTTCCAGCGCAGCTAATTTCTCGCGCGTGCGCAGCAGAACCTGCGTCTGCACATCAAACTCTTCACGATTAACCAGGTCCATGCGCGTCAACTGCGCCTGCAATACCTGACGGATTTTCTTTTCGACATCATCGCCAAAATCGCGAATCCCTTTCGGCATCGCTTCATGTACCTGGCGAGCCAGTTGTTCAATTTTTTTCGTGTCGATCATGATTATTTCCTGGTTACGGTGGCCGATAGCTGCGCGTGTTCGGACTCAATAGCTATTAAGTGTAATGCCTGAAACGAAAAGGTTAAACCTGAAATCCGCAACGCAGGAAATGCAAAAGCATTTGCACTTTTGTCGATTGCCCGACCAGATGATTGGCGTTATAGTTTGTTCGCTTATTCTCAGGGCGGGGCGAAATTCCCCACCGGCGGTAAATCAGCTCTCGCTGAAAGCCCGCGAGCGCTCTCACAGCAATGTGAGAGGTCAGCAGATCCGGTGTAATTCCGGAGCCGACGGTTAGAGTCCGGATGGGAGAGGGTAACGACATCAGCCGGGCTTTGCCCGCGTCACGTTTTTGCCATGTGTTTTGTACGCACTCCTAAGCACGCCCTGGTTCTGGTAACTCATATTTTATAAGGTTTTTTTACCATGAATCAGACGCTTCTTTCTGAATTTGGCACGCCTGAACAGCGTGTAGAGCGCGCCATTGATGCGCTGCGCAACGGCCGCGGTGTAATGGTGCTCGACGATGAAAATCGTGAAAACGAAGGTGACATGATCTTCCCGGCAGAAACCATGACCGTTGAACAGATGGCATTAACCATCCGTCACGGCAGCGGTATTGTGTGCCTCTGCATCACCGAAGAGCGCCGTCAGCAGCTTGAGCTGCCAATGATGGTGGAAACTAACACCAGCGCTTACGGCACCGGTTTCACGGTGACAATTGAAGCTGCAAGCGGTGTGACCACCGGCGTTTCTGCTGCCGATCGCATCACCACGATTCGCGCTGCGGTGGCTGATGGCGCGAAGCCTTCAGACCTTAACCGTCCGGGCCATGTGTTTCCGCTGCGTGCGCGTGAAGGCGGCGTTCTGTCGCGTGGTGGACACACCGAAGCGACTATCGATCTGGTGACGCTGGCGGGATTTAAACCTGCAGGGGTATTGTGCGAATTGACCAATGATGATGGCAGCATGGCGCACGCGCCAGAAGCGATCGTGTTTGCAAAGCAACACGATATGCCGGTCGTCACCATTGAAGATTTGGTGGCGTATCGCCGTCAGCGAGAAACGCGTCACGCCAGTTAACTGAATTAATACAGAAGAAAGAGGCCGGATAGATATCTATCTGGCCTCTTTTTTTTGTTTTAACGATTGGCGTAAAACACGTGATTGCCAATTACTACTGTACGCTGAAAGGTATGACGCCAGGCCGGTTTAGCATGATGTGCATGGAAAAAGGTCGCGCCTTTCGTTACGTCCTGTAATTCCCCTTCAACAATCTTCTGTGCCAGCTTTCTGGCGCGTTGCCAGCTTTTATCTTCATGTGGTGGATAACGATAAGGATGCTTTTTGAGAGACGTCCAGGAGAACTGCTTAGGTGCATACACCACAGGACAGATCTCTTTGACATCCCAATTGGCACGGTTCATGGTCACCGTACCAACGGCTATTTGTCCTTTAATCGGTTCGCCTCGCGCTTCATGGTAGATATTCATCGCCAGGCACAATATTGCTCCCTGTATTAACATAAATTCCAACTCATCTTTCTAAAACCGAGGGGAGTTTAAGAAGTAGATTGATTGGATGTAACAAGACTGGTCTCGCTCGGTCTTAGGTGCGGGCTATATCACTGATATCTAAAAGGCTCGCGTGCAATATTAAGACCTAACCTGTGTCGAATTTATCCGCCCTATATCATTCAAATTCTCTGACAGAGACCATCATACTTATCAGCGTTAATCCCCCAGCGAAAGCGCGTATCGTAGCGGTTAACAAAGCGACACTCCGTCAGAGGATTAATCATGAGCACTACACGCATGCCTGCGCTGTTCCTTGGTCACGGCAGCCCGATGAACGTACTGGAAGATAATCGTTATACCCAAGCCTGGCAGCAATTGGGTGCAACCTTGCCGCGTCCACGTGCGATTCTCGCGGTTTCGGCGCACTGGTACACACGCGGCACGGCGGTGACGGCGATGAATAATCCGCGCACTATCCATGATTTTGGTGGTTTCCCGCAGGCGCTATTTGATGTGCGCTATCCCGCGCCGGGATCGCCAGAACTGGCTCAGCAAGTGATGAATTTACTGGCTCCGATCGCCGTTCATGCCGATCAGGAGTGGGGTTTTGATCATGGTTCCTGGGGTGTGCTTGCAAAAATGTATCCCGATGCCGACATCCCAGTGGTGCAACTGAGTATCGACGGCACTAAACCTGCTGAATGGCACTACGCATTGGGGCAAAAGCTGGCGTCATTACGAGATGAGGATGTGATGATCGTGGCCAGCGGTAACGTGGTGCACAATCTGCGTATGCTGCGCTGGCAAGGCGCAGAAACTGCGTATCCGTGGGCGGAGAGCTTCAATCAGTTTGTACGTGAGAATCTGGATTTCCACGGTGAGGCAGCAGATCACCCATTGGTGAACTTTATGCAGCATCCGGATGCACAGCTTTCGAACCCAACGCCTGAACACTATCTACCGCTGCTCTATATTCTTGGCGCGCGTGCCGCTGATGAAGCGATCAGTATTCCTGTGGAAGGGATGGAGATGGGCGCGATCAGCATGATGTCAGTGCAGATTGGCTAATGCGCAAGGCCGCCCGAAGAGTGCGGGCGGCACAGCTTTTATTCGATGAAGGTATGCGGATAGAAGCGCGACAGATCCTGCGTGATCAAGGCACGATCTTCGCGTAAGCCGATGCCCGCAGGTTGATCGTCAATCAGCCAGCTACCGATCAAGGTATAGCTATCACCGAATTTCGGTAGCTGATAGAACTGCTGGATAATCATGCCTTCTTCGCCATACGGACCATCGGCGCGGGCGATCTCCTGACCGTTTTCAATGATACGAATATTGGCACCTTCGCGCGAAAACAGCGGTTTCACCACGTACTTATCCAGCTGCGGCGCGTTCTTATCATCGGCAAAGTAAGCGGGCAGCAAATTGGGATGATTAGGGAACATTTCCCACAGCAGCGGTAACAGCGCTTTATTGGAAATGATGCTTTTCCAGGCCGGCTCCAGCCAACGCACGCCCGCATCCGCCAGCTTGGTAGAAAACACTTCGCGCAGCATGAATTCCCACGGATAGAGCTTAAACAGATTGCTGATGACCTGATCGTTTACGTCGGTAAACTGACCTCTTTCACCCAATCCAATCTCGTCAATATAGAGAAATTCGCTCGGCAATCCGGCTTCAGTGGCGCAGTCCTGCAGATATTGCACCGTGGCGCGATCTTCCTCGGTATCACGGCAGCAGGAGAAGTGCAGCCAGTTGAAACCGAACTGCTGATGCAGCGTGGCGAAGCGCTCAATCAGCTTCTCTTGCAGGCTGTTGAACTGGTCGCTGCCCTGCGGCAGATTGCCCGCTTTGACCTGGTCTTCTAGCCAAATCCACTGAAAGAAGGCGGCTTCATACAGCGAGGTTGGTGTATCCGCGTTGTTTTCCAGCAGCTTAGCGTCACCTTTGCCATCCCATGCCAGATCGAGGCGCGAATAGAGCGAAGGCTGGCGCAACTTCCAGGAATCACGCACAAAGTCCCAGGTGTGCTTAGGAATACAGAAACGGGTGAGCAGCTCGTCACTGTTCACCACTTTTTCCACCGCCTGCAAACACATCTGGTGCAGTTCGGCGGTGGTATCCTCAAGCTGTTCAACCTGCGCTAGCGTGAATTGGTAGTACGCATCTTCACACCAGTAAGGTTCGCCATACATGGTGTGAAACTGGAAACCATATTCCGCGGCTTTTTCACGCCAGTCTGGACGTTCGGGGATTGCAATACGTTGCATGCTGCGGCTTAGCCTCCCAGCGAGCGGCTGCCGGTGCCAGAAGCACTGCTGCGCTGCATGGTGTTTTGTTTTGCCACGCTGTCACCAAAGCCGCCACGCGTAATGGTGGAAGTGGTCGCGGGTTTCGGCGCCATTGCGGTTTTCGGCACGTTGATGGTGCGGCCCGATGTGGCATTACCGTAGTTTTTACCCGCAGCATCAACAAATTTACCGTTTGCCGGGCTGTTCGGATTTTTTGGCGAGAACAGGGGCTGCTGGGCAAACCCTGCACCGCCGCTCATCATACGTCCCATCATGTAACCGGCCATCAACGGCATCCAGAAGCTACCGCTTTGCTGAGCTTCAGCATTGTTTGCGGTGGTGCCCACACCCGCTTGTGCAGGCGTTTGCTGGCATTGGTTTTCACCAAACTCAGCCACACAATCTTCGCGTGTAGCGTATTTTGGCGCGGTACGTTCGGCTTCTTTCTGTGCGTTGTTATACGCAGTGGTACATTGCGCGCTCTGGCCTGGATTGGCTTTGGCGCAATCATCCGCGTTTTGATAGAGCGACACCGTTTCGTCACTCTGCTCGCAGCCTGCCAGCATAAACACTGCGCTAACGGCAAAGGCGACTGGCGTTAAGTGGCGTGCCTGCCAGCTTTTACGAAAAGCGGCATGGCGAATATTTTTCGTCCGTTTCATTATTTTCATCCTGTGCCCAAAGGTGGGGTAAGGATAGGGGATGAGCGGTGGAAAATGAAGCGCGAAGCCAGATGGGGAAAGGATCTTTACGTAGCTATACGATTGAATGCGAAAGGGGCCGCATACGGCCCCCTGGGGAATTAATTACCGAATGGATTTCCGCTGCTGCGTGCGGCAGCTGGACGGGCTTGTGCGGCGGCTGAAGGCGATGAAGCTTTCGGACCGTTATCCACACGCGCGGCCTGCTGGTTATTCTCCGGCGCCACCACTTCAGGTGTCGTTGTGATCTCTTTGCCCAGCGTGCTGTTCAGCTGCTGCAGATCCTGCTCGTTCAGCGTACCCAGCGCATATTTGATATTCAGCTGGTTGATCAGATAGCTATAACGCGCATCAGAAAGCTGCTGTTTAGCATTGAACAGCGTGGTGGTCGCATCCAGCACATCGACGATGGTACGCGTACCGACCTGATACCCGGCTTCCATCGCATCCAGTGAGCTTTGTGCAGAGACAACGGCTTGCTTATAAGCATCAATGCTGCTGATAGAGGCATTCACGTTATTGAATGATGAACGTACCGTCTGAACCGCACTGCGATGTGCGCCTTCCAGCTGTTCGCTGGCCGCGACATAGTTGTACTGCGCCTGTTTCACCTGCGAGGTGACCGAGCCGCCGCTGTAAAGTGGCATGGTGAAGCTCAAGCCAACCTGGTTAGAACCGGTGATGGAATCGGTGCTGCCAGCGCTCTGATTGGCGCGACTGCCGCCATATTTGCTATTCGACATACCGGTTGAGGCGGTCAAATCCAGCGTTGGCATGTGGCCGGTTTCGGCTGAACGAATCTGTTCACGCGCCAGATCCTGGCTCAGACGCGCAGACAGCAAGGTCAGGTTGCGGCTTTCCGCTTCTTTCAGCAGGCTGGCAACAGCATCTGGACGCGCGGTTTTGAAACGATCGATATTCAATGAAGCCAGCGACAGATAATCCATGCCGGTAATCTGACGCAGCGATTCCACCGCATTATCGAGGTTGTTACGTGCGGTCACTTCGTTAGCCAGCACGGTGTCATACTGTGCACGGGCGTTTTGCACGTCAGTAATCGCGACCAAACCCACGTTAAAGCGCTGCGTGGTTTGATCCAGTTCGCGGTAGATAGATTGTTTCTGTGCTTCGGTGTAAGAAAGCGTGTCGATTGCCTTTAACACGTTAAAATAGGCAGTCGCCGTGTTAAGAATCAGGTCTTGCTGAGCAACCTGATAGGTAACATCTTGAATACCAGCCTGTTTTTCCTGCAGCGACAGCGCACGCCATTTCGACATATCGAAAATAGTTTGAGTTAATTGCAGAGAGGCGCTGGTCGTGTTGGAATGAAGTCCGCTGCTGTCACGGTAGCCATTGTTATAAGTGTAATCTGCGCCCAAGCCTAACTGTGGCAATAAAGGACTACGCGCTTCATTGATTTTCTCAAATGCAGCGTCGCGGTTAGCGGCAGAAGATCGCAGATCGGGGTTGCTAAGGCGCGCCTGCTGATAGACCTGCAACAGGTTTTCTGCCTGGCTGGCAAGGCTGAATCCGCCCAGAGTCAGCCCAATAAAAAGTGGGAGCAGTTTTTTCATTTGCATTCCTTTTGTTGCAGCAAAATGCACTGGTAGTGCTGCAGGTAAGCCAAAAAAATAATCGCCGATTCTACAGAGGCGGCGTCAGAGATAAGTTGGCTGAACGTGCCTTCTTCCCCTAATTTACGTAAATAATTCAAAAAGAACCACTCGGACGGAGCGGTAGACTTGGCTTTTCTTTGCTCCATCCCAATCTGCATAAGGAATCAGACGATGGCGAGTGAAAAAAAATCCCCTGTGACTTTCACAAAAAACGATGTAGAAATTATTGCACGCGAAACGCGTTACGATGGTTTTTTTTCCATCGTCAGCTACCGTTTCCGCCACCGTCGTTTTAATGGCGAAATGAGTGGTGAAGTGGTGCGCGAAGTTTTTGAGCGCGGACACGCCGCCGTGCTGCTACCCTATGATCCCTTGCGTGATGAAGTGGTACTGATCGAACAGATCCGCATTCCCGCTTTTGATTCCAGCCCAACGCCCTGGCTGCTGGAAATGGTGGCTGGCATCATCGAACCTGGCGAAACACCAGAAGATGTCGCACGACGTGAGGCGGTAGAAGAGGCGGGCCTTAAGGTTGGCCGCGTCAAACCGATAGTGAATTACTTAGCCAGCCCCGGCGGAACGTCTGAACGTTTATCGGTGCTGGTGGGCGAAGTGGATGCCAGCCTGGCAGAGGGAAATCACGGGCTGGAGGAAGAGAATGAGGATATTCTTGTCCATGTGGTGAGCCGCGAACAAGCTTATCGCTGGGTGGAAGAGGGGATTATTGATAACGCGGCATCTGTCATCGCCTTGCAATGGCTGGCGTTGCACCATGAAAAACTACGACAAGAGTGGAAGCTAAAATGAAACAGCGCTATACCCCTGACTTTCCCGAAATGATGCGCCTGTGCGAAACCAATTTCGCCCAGCTGCGTCGCCTGCTGCCGCGTAATGACGAGGCAGGCGCATCGGTGATTTATCAGGTGAATGGCGCCAGCTATCAGCTCACCATCGAAGAATCGACGCGCTACACCACGCTGGTGGAAGTGCGTCAGGTGGCGCCCGCCGTGAGTTACTGGAGCCTGCCTTCTATGTCGGTGCGGCTCTACCATGATGCGATGGTCGCTGAAGTGTGTTCCACTAAACAGATCTACCGATTTAAAGCGCGCTATGATTATCCTAATAAAAAACTGCATCAGCGCGATGAAAAACATCAGATTAACCAGTTCCTTGCGGATTGGTTGCGTTACTGCTTAGCGCACGGCGCTGTGGCAGTACCGGTTTGCTGATAGCGTAAAAAACGCAACGATGGCGTGGAGATTAAGGAAACGCTTTGGATAGCCTGCTAACTCTTCCTGCGCAAGATGGGTCTGATATCAGGATTTTACAAATCACGGATACCCATCTTTTCGCCGGAAAACATCAATCGCTGCTTGGGGTAAATACCTGGTCGAGTTTTGATGCGGTACTGGATGCTATTGAAGTACAACAGCGCCAGTATGATCTGATTATCGCCACTGGCGATCTCGCTCAGGATCACACCGTCGAAGCTTACCAACACTTTGTAGCAGGCATTAATCGTCTGCCAAAACCTTGCGTCTGGTTGCCGGGAAATCACGATTTTCAGCCGGCAATGGTGGATACGCTGGCTGACGCGGGCATCAAATCTGACAAGCACGTTCTTTTGGGCGATCACTGGCAACTGGTGCTGCTGGATAGCCAGGTATTTGGTGTGCCACACGGCATGTTGAGCGAATACCAGCTGGAGTGGCTGCACACCGCACTGAGCAAGTACCCAGAACGCCACACTTTGGTACTACTGCATCATCACCCGCTGGCTTCCGGATGTACGTGGTTAGATCAGCACAGCTTGCGCAATCCGCATCAGCTGGAAGCGGTACTGCAGCACTTCCCACGCGCACGCAATCTGGTGTGCGGCCATATTCATCAGGAGCTCGATCTCGACTGGCATGGTCGCCGCGTGATGGCTTCACCATCAACCTGCGTCCAGTTCAAACCGCATTGCACTAACTTCACCATTGATACGCTGGCGCCGGGCTGGCGTTGGCTTACCTTGCAGCCCGACGGCTCGCTGCAGACCGAAGTTAACCGCCTGCAAAGTGACATGTTCCGCCCCGATCTTGATTCCGAGGGCTACTAAGCAATGGCGGCGCTGATCTATCTGCATGGCTTCAACAGTTCCCCGCAATCGGCGAAAGCCACGCAGCTGCAGCAGTGGCTCAACGAACAGCATCCGCATATTAATGTGATGGTGCCGCAACTACCGACGTTTCCGTCTGAAGCCGCCAGCATGCTGGAAGATCTGGTGATGCAATATGCCGGTGAACCGCTGGGATTGGTGGGATCGTCGCTGGGCGGCTATTTTGCTACTTGGCTGTCGCAGTGTTTTATGTTGCCAGCGGTGGTGGTTAATCCCGCCGTACGGCCGTTTGAGCTGTTAGTGGATTACCTCGGCGAAAACCGTAATCCCTACACCGGCCAGCAATATGTGTTAGAGTCTCGCCACATTTACGATCTGAAAGTAATGCAGATTGACCCTCTTGAAGCGCCCGATTTACTCTGGCTGCTGCAACAAACCGGCGATGAAATACTCGATTATCGCCAGGCGCTGGAGTATTACAGCGCATGCCGCCAGACGGTTGAAGAGGGCGGCAATCATGCCTATATCGGATTCGAACGCCATTTCGCACAGATCGTTGATTTTCTGGGATTAAACGCCCAGTGACCTTGCGAAGTGGGGCCATTTTCCTATTGCTAATCAGACATTTACGATGAGCCAATCAAGCTATAATGCCGATGCCATTGAGGTCCTGACCGGCCTTGAACCGGTGCGTCGTCGTCCGGGGATGTACACCGATACCACGCGCCCGAACCACCTGGGCCAGGAGGTGATCGATAACAGCGTCGATGAGGCGCTGGCCGGTCACGCTAAACGCGTGGAAGTCATTCTTCATGCCGACCAGTCGCTGGAAGTTATTGATGATGGTCGTGGCATGCCAGTGGATATCCATCCGGAAGAAGGCGTGCCAGCGGTTGAGCTGATTCTTTGTCGCCTGCATGCGGGCGGCAAATTCTCCAACAAAAACTATCAGTTCTCAGGCGGCTTGCACGGCGTCGGGATCTCGGTGGTTAACGCCTTGTCGAAGCGCGTGGAAGTTACCGTGCGACGTAACGGCGAAATCTACCAGATTGCCTTCGAAAATGGCGACAAGGTGCAGGATCTTACGGTTACCGGCACCGTCGGTAAACGCAATACCGGTACCAGCGTGCACTTCTGGCCAGATGAAAGCTTCTTTGATAGCCCGCGTTTCTCGGTTTCTCGTTTATCACATCTGTTAAAAGCCAAAGCCGTGCTTTGTCCGGGCGTTGAAATTGTTTTTAAAGACAAGGTCAACGACACCGAACAAACCTGGATGTATCAGGATGGCCTGACCGATTACCTGTGTGAAGCGGTTGACGGCTTACCCACGCTGCCGGAAAAACCCTTTGTAGGCAGTTTTGCAGGCGATGTGGAAGCAGTGGATTGGGCGCTGCTGTGGCTGCCGGAAGGCGGAGAGCTGCTAACAGAAAGCTACGTTAACCTGATCCCAACCATGCAAGGCGGCACGCACGTCAACGGTTTGCGTCAGGGCTTGCTGGATGCCATGCGCGAGTTTTGCGAATACCGCAATATTCTGCCGCGCGGCGTGAAGCTGTCGGCAGAAGATATCTGGGATCGCTGTGCGTATGTGCTGTCGGTGAAGATGCAGGATCCACAGTTTGCCGGTCAGACTAAAGAGCGCCTGTCGTCGCGTCAGTGTGCGGCATTCGTCTCAGCGGTGGTCAAAGATGCCTTCAGCCTGTGGCTGAATCAAAACGTGCAGGCGGCTGAAATGCTGGCGGAGCTGGCGATCTCCAGCGCGCAGCGCCGCATGCGCGCCGCGAAGAAAGTGGTGCGTAAAAAACTCACCAGCGGCCCGGCGCTGCCGGGCAAACTGGCTGACTGCACCGCACAAGATTTGAACAAAACCGAGCTGTTCCTCGTCGAAGGGGATTCTGCGGGCGGATCCGCCAAGCAAGCGCGCGATCGTGATTATCAGGCGATCATGCCGCTGAAAGGTAAGATCCTCAATACCTGGGAAGTCTCTTCGGACGAAGTGCTGGCCTCACAGGAAGTGCATGATATTTCAGTGGCGATCGGTATCGATCCTGACAGCGAAGATCTGAGCCAGCTGCGTTACGGCAAAATCTGTATCCTCGCGGATGCGGACTCCGATGGTCTGCACATTGCCACGCTGCTGTGCGCGCTGTTTGTGAAGCATTTCCGTACGTTGGTGCAACACGGCCATGTTTATGTGGCGATGCCGCCGCTTTATCGCATCGATCTTGGCAAAGAAGTCTACTATGCCCTGGATGAAGACGAGAAAGAGGGCGTGCTCGAGCAGTTGAAGCGCAAGAAAGGTAAGCCGAACGTGCAGCGTTTTAAGGGCTTGGGTGAAATGAATCCGCTGCAGCTGCGCGAAACCACGCTTGATCCGAATACGCGTCGTCTGGTGCAATTGACGATCAGCGATGAGGATGTCGATCAAACCCTACGCGTGATGGACATGCTGCTGGCGAAGAAACGCTCGGAAGACCGCCGCAACTGGCTGCAAGAGAAAGGCGATTTAGCCGACCTCGAAGTGTAAAAAAACAGGGACGCCGCGGCGTCCCTGTTTTATTGCTGCTGTAATGCCTGTTTAATCCGCGTAATAACCGTGCTCCACGCTTCATCCTGCCCGCGCCCAAACAATCTCATTTGCGGATACCACGGCGATTCATCGCGATTTTCCAACCAGCGCCAGTCTCGCGCCCAGGCGGGAAGTAATACCCAGCAAGGTATCCCCATCGCCCCTGCTAAGTGGATCACCGACGTATCTACACCAATCACCAAATCCAGTTGTGAAATGACCGCGGCGGTATCCTGATAATCAGTGAATTGGGCACCAAGCGGCTGTATGTGTGGGAAGTCAGCGATTTCCTCTTCACCTGCACCTTTTTGCAAGCTAATCCAGTTGATATCAGGCAGGTCAAATAAAGGTGCAAACTGTGAAAGGTGCGCAAGCGATCGTTGGCTATCATTCTTATGCCCGCTGGCGCCTTTCCATACGATACCAATTTTTTTCCCGTTCCCCTTAATCGGCCACCTCGCCTGTTGTTCTGCAGAGCTAAACAGATAGGGATGATGCGCGCTAAAGGGCTGTGTTGAGTTGAGGAAGTGCTGCGGTAAATCCAGTAGAGAGCACCAGTAATCTGCCGGTGGCAACGTGTGTTGTACATCTTCCCGTGTCAGATAATTATCAAGGTGCGGCAGCGTAACCATTAACGATTTTAAGGATTTGCTACCCAGCATGATCACTTTTATCGCATGCTTTTCAGTTTTAACGCGTGTGAGATAACGACAGAATTGAATTTCGTCCCCCATGCCTTGCTCGGTCCTTACCAACAGCGTTTTACCGCGCAGATCCTCTCCTTGCCAGTAGCGAATAGGGAGTTTCGGTAAGGTAAAGAAGCGATCGGGATTATCGGACGCATAACGCGCCTGATAGTTAGACCAGCCAGCAGCGAAGTTGCCTTGTTGTAGCTGAACCATGCCGAGCGAATTTCGGCAACGTTGATCGGCGTCACGCACTTGCAATACTTGCTGCATCTGACTTTCTGCTTCTTGTAGCTGGCCCATGTGCGCTAGCAACGTACTTATGCCATAGCGGGCTTCGGTATAATCAGGCTGGCTTTGCAGCGCCAATCGATACTGATCTAAAGCAAGGTGATAGCGCTGCTGTTTATGCAGCAAAATAGCGTAGTTATTGTGACAGGCGGCATAGCCCATATGTGATTGCAGCGCAGCCTGATAACAGGCTTCCGCCTCGCTCCAGCACCCGGCGTCATAATGGGTTAGGCCAAGACCGTTGAGTAATCCCGCATCTGTTGGCGCAAGTTTTAGCGCCCGCTGATAATAGCGCTGCGCCGTATCCAGATCGCCGTTGCGCCGGGCAAGCCGTGCGGCTTCATGAAGGAACCAGCCATCGTAGGGAGCAAGCGTCAGGTGTGCCCGAATCTTACGCCAGGCTTCTTCCTGTCGCCCTTGCTGCAGCAACTGGGTTACCGCTTGTTGCTGACGTAAATCGTTAGCCACCCGAGGTTTATGGCGCATTGTGATATCCTGCCGCTAATAAAGTGACGTAATTTAAGCCAAAAGTGTCAGAAACCGCGCTAAGACAGGTCTCGATCTTTGAGGATGGGAATTTGAAAATAACACTGGAAGAGTTACGTGCCTGGGTTGCGGTGGTGGATACCGGATCAATCACATCAGCCGCAGAGCAGTTAGATCAAACCAGCTCTGGCGTGAGCCGTGCGCTTAGCCGGCTGGAAGGTAAGCTGCAAACCACCTTAATGCATCGCACCACGCGTCGCCTGGCATTGACCGAAGAGGGGCTGATTTTTCTCGATCATGCGCGGCAGATTCTGGCGTCGGTTGAACAGGCGGAAGAACTGATCGCGCAGCGCCGGGACATTCCTTCTGGACGCTTACGCGTCAATGCCAATACGCCATTTACCCTGCACGTCATTGTGCCGCTGGTGGCGGAGTTTCGTCAGCGCTACCCGCTGATTCAGCTGGAATTAAACACCGACGATATTGTGATCGATCTGCTGGAGCAGCAAACGGACATCGCCATTCGCATCGGCGAGCTGCGCGATTCGACGCTGCGTGCGCGTGTGCTCGGAAGCAGCGCCATACGCCTGTTAGCCAGCCCAGATTATCTTGAAAAGTTTGGTGTACCGGAAAATGTTGATGCACTGGCGAACCATCAGCTGTTGGGGTTCAGTCAGCTTGATGTACACAACGTCTGGCCGGTTTGGCAGCGCGAAGGCGAGTTCCTGCGCATCAAACCTACGCTGTCCGCCTCCAGTGGTGAAACATTGCGTCAACTGGCTTTAGCTGGGCAAGGTATCGTACGTTTATCCGATTTTGTCAGCCGTGAAGATCGCAAAAGTGGGCGTCTGGTACAGGTTTTAGCAACGGAAACCCGTGAACAGCGTTTACCCATCCACGCGGTCTATTATCGCAATCAATCCCTTACCTCGCGCATTACCTGTTTTCTGAGTTTTTTACGCGAAAAAATTCAGGAAAATCATCTGTTATAGTCTTGTTCCTGCTCGATTATTTACCCTTCATCTTCATATCTTTATTCATAAAAACGCTTTAATTCATATAGTTAATTAACTAATAACTTTTCTGTCAATGTTGGGAAATTTTTTCTTTCCTAACGGGACGTTTCTTATGTCTCGGAAATCTCTCTTTCCCGATTATGTCGCTCACTTTGAGCCCGCACAGGTGGGTTAAGCCAGGGAGATTGTTGCGCTTGTACACAATCGCACAATCAAAATCTAATGTACGGAAGGGATTAAACATGAACGTTTCGCCCGTGAGTGTTGCGGTTATTGATAAAAAAACAATAACGAAAGCGGAAGCATTGCGTGTAGGTAAAGACGGTAAAGCTGCAAAAGTTCAGGCTATTACCAACGGCAAATATTTGCTGACCCAGGGTAATGACGGCGTTGCACCAGAAAACATTACCGTTAAGCGTGTCGGGAAAGATTTGCTGGTGATGCTGGAAGGATCCGACGCCAGCGAACCAGATCTGATTATCGAAGACTTTTTTGCTAAATCAGGTGCTTTAGTTGGTAAAGCTGAAGATGGCGCCATGCATGAATACGTCGCTACCGATGGTGATGCCGATCACGATGCTGCCGCATTGGCTGATGGCGAAACCACCGCATTAGCGCTTGGAGAGAGCACGGTTGATACCGATTCTGGTTTCATGCTGGCCTCAGGATTTGAATGGTCCCCGGCGTTGATCGCTTTAGGCGGATTGGCGGCTATCGCTGCGGCCGCCGGCCTGGGCTACGTGGCAGCCAAAGAGCAGTATCAGGATAAAAACGCTCACGAAAACGGCAGCAGCGATCAAAATGGTGAGGACAACGGGAAGGGCGGTGATGGCGGCGGTGATGGCGGCGGTAAAGGTGGCGGCGACAGCGGCGGCGGCAATGTAAACGTCCCGGTAGTTAACGGCCTGTATGACGACGTGGGCAGCATTACCGGATTGATCGCGAAAGGCGGCCGTACCGATGACACCACGCCGACACTGAACGGCACGGGCACCAAAGGGAATGTCATTGAAATTTGGGATGGCAGCACAAAAATTGGTGAAACCACGGTTGGTGAAAACGGCACATGGTCCTTTACACCTGGTAAAGCATTGGGCGCCGGTAGCCACAGCATCACCACACGTGAACGCAATGAAAGTGGCGTAGTAGGCGATTCAAGCGAGGCCTGGAGCTTCGTTATCGATCTGACCGCCCCAGCCAAGGGCACCATTGGTAGCATGGTGGACGACAGCGTGAATCCGCCGAAAGAGATCGTGAAAGATGGCATCACCAAAGACAACACACCGACGCTGGCGGGTAAGGCCGAAGCGGGCGCTACCGTTGAAATCTGGAAAGATGGCCAGTTGCTGGGCACTGCCAAAGTAGACAGCGAGGGTAACTGGACCTACACCAGCCCGACGCTGTCAGAGGGTAAACATGATTTCAGCATCGTCGTCGTGGATGAAGTCGGGAATAAATCGCTGCCTTCCGAAGCCTGGATTATCGAGGTTGATACCGTAGCACCAGAAAATAAAGGCATTGGTGCCATCGCTGATGATGAAGGTAAGTTGATTGAAAATGGTGGCAAAACGCAAGACAGCACGCCAACCTTCTCTGGCGTCGGTGAAAAAGGCGACATCATTAAAATCATTGATAACGGCCAGGTTATCGGCAGCACCGTTGTAGACGACGAAGGAAAGTGGCAATTCACCCCAGAAAAAGCCATTGGTAATGGCGATCACGAATTCCAGATTATTGAAGTGGATCCAGCAGGTAATGAATCTGCGCCTTCAGAAAAAGTCATTATCGAAATTAACGATCCGAATAACCCTATTGATCCCGGCAAGGAAGTGATTCCGAATCCCGATGTACCGGTAACTGGCGCGGTTGACGACGTGTATCGTGATGAAATGTTGGATAACGGCGAAAAGTATTTTATCGGTAAACAGCCTATTGCTAACGGCGATGCGGTGAATGATTCAACGATTTTTGTGGGTGGATCCGGCAACGCGGGCGATATCGTTTATATCTGGCTCAGTGGAAGCAATAACCATTATTACCTCTCCTCTGTCGTAGATGAGAACGGGAAGTGGAGTATCGCCACGCCAGAGTTATCTGATGATGTTTACAAGATTGAAGCGGCATTTAAAAATGCTGAGGGCGTAGTAACAGCCAAAACTGAAGCTTTCGAAGTTGAGATCGATACGATTCCACCAGAACCCATCGATCCGGGCGATCTCTTCCCTGATCTACTCAGCCATGTTGAATTATCTGAGCTGCTCTCGGAAAACGGTGACACGTTATTCAATGAAGCGCAGGAAGAATCTGTATTACTCAATAATATTGATGAAAGCATTTTAAGTAATACGATTTTTGATGCGGATATTAAGAGTTCTGCAGTGGACGGCGTGATGTCTCTCGATATTACAGCTTTGAAGGATTTAGATATTCATTATTTATCTGAATAATTATCACATCATTGCGATTAATAGAATAAAAACAGGCGTCGTCTGGCGCCTGTTTTCTGGAGTTATAATGAAACTTAAAAAATATGCTATTGCCACGGTGCTTGCGTCATTGTCCATCAGCGCAACGCTCCAAGCGCAATCTAATTTTGGCAAAGCCTGGCAATCCATGCCTGCAGCGGCCTCAGAGCAAACCCGCATCGTTTATTATCGTGCTACAGACGATAATAATAACAAAGCAGCACACATCTATGTTGATGGCGAATTCCAAACGGCATTATTAACCGGTGGCTACACGGTGTTTTGCCTGAAACCGGGTGTACATTCATTGGGGAGCTATATCGATGATGCGCCGGGTTATCAGGGCAAGCAGCAACAGCCATGGCGCGATAATCTGGCGGCGGGCAAAACCTATTATATTATTGCCAGCCTTGACGGTTCTGGCCGTCCTCTGGTGATGGATAGCGAACAGGCTCAGCAGCAATTAGTAGGAACACGTCAGCAAACTCACTTGCTTTCCCGCGCGTCAGCGGTGGTGCCGTGCCAGCCTGGAACTACACAGTCTTATGATAATTATGAGTTTTCATCGGATTTGTTGTTTAATTTTGGTAGTGCGAGCAGTGCCGATATCTCCGCTCAGGGTCACAGCGCCATTCAACAATTTGCGACCTTGTTGAAAAGCAAAAATAAAGCCGAACAGCGCATTATAGTCACCGGCTTTACCGATCCGATTGGGGAGGAGGAAAGCAACATCAAGTTAGGTCAACGCCGCGCGGATGCAATCAAGAAATTATTGGTTAATAACGGGCTCGCGAGCGAGCATATTCATTCGCAAAGTATGGGTGAAAGTCAGGTCACGGCGCAGTGCACCGGCTCGCTGAAGCAGCAAAAAGCATGCTATCAAGGCGAACGTCGTGTAATTATCAGTGTGGAGAATAAATAGTTTTATCACTTTCTGAAAATTAACCAATGGTCTGATTTTTTAAAATTTAGACCATTTTTTTCGGCCGCCGGTTTTTATTAGTGATTTCGTTAAAAGACCATTAATTAAGACATGTCCTGTGTTGGTTATTTCACTAACTGGTCGAGAATACTTGCGTTCCGGGAGGGAACCGGAACACGAATCTAAATATTTAAAGGAATATATTCATGGCGAATAACAGTATTAATGAAATTAAAGAAATGAAAATCAGTACTATTACCGACAGAAATTTTGGTTGGAAAGATATACAAGTCGATCTCAAAGATGCCGGTGGTCGTGTTGAAATTCTTATTGATGGTGTGGTTTACAAAGCACCTATCGATGAAAATGGTAAGTGGTCTTTCACACCGCCAGCGGGCTGGGACGAAGGCTTACATACCGTGCAGGTGATCACCCTCGATAAAGCGGGTAACCGCTCACCATCAAATTCAAATTCCTTTATTGTTAATCTGGATACCCAGGCCCCAGAAGCGCCAGAAATCTGGCGTGTGGTAGACAACACTGGCAGCAATAAAGGTAATTTGAATCCGGGCGAAATCACCGACGAACACAAGCCAGTCATTTCAGGCGTAGCGGAGCCGGGCGCGATCGTTTACCTGTATGACAACGGTGGAAAAGATCCGATTGCGTCAGTCAAAGCCAATAGCATGGGGGCATGGACCATCACTCCAGAATTGGCTGATGGCGAACACAGCCTGACGGTAGTGGCTAAAGATGCGGGTAAACACGAAAGCCCAGCCTCTGCGCCATTCGTCGTCGTGGTTGAAGCGGGCGTGGTGGTCAAAGCCGAAGGCCCAACTTCAGAGTTGCAACAATCTGGAGAGTCAGTAGCTGATACGCATGATTTCGGCACATTTAAAAATGGCTGGGAGTCATATACCAAAAAGAACTACATTGATTACTCCGGTAAAGTTGAAGCGAATGCGGAAATTCAAGTTACCTTGAACAATGAAACGTATGTTCTTCGTGCTGACAATGAAGGCAACTGGAGCTTCAAATCCGAAGAGTTGCCAGATGGGATTTATTATTTTCAGACACGCGTTCGTGACAACGCTCATAACTGGGGTGCTCCAACTCAAATCATTCTGCATGTTGAAGCCGAAGCACCTGAAGCGCCGCAAATCCTGCGCGTCATTGACGATGAAGGGAATGTTGACCACTTAACTTCGGGTCAATACACCGACGATAAAAACCCAACGCTGTCTGGCGTGGCTAAGCCAGGCTCGCTGGTCTTCATTTACGGTGCGGATTCAGCACCGATCGGCAGCGTGAAAGCAGGTGGCGATGGCCGTTGGAGCTTCACACCGGAACTGACCACGGATGACACCTATATCTTCAACGTGGCGTATCAGGATCGCTACGGTCGTATGAGTCCGAAATCAGACAACTTCATCCTGAAACTGGATGCTACTGCACCTGAAGCGCCTTCACTGGAAGGTGTTTACGATGACGTAGGCCGCGTAACCGGTGAGCTGAAATCAGGCGATACCACTGACGACACCACCCTGTCGCTGTCGGGTAAAGCGGATGCCGGTTCCATTGTACGTATCTGGGATGGTGAAAAAGTAGTTGCAACCGTTATTGCCAACTCACGTGGTGAATGGTCTTACGAACTGGATGTCGCCGAGGGCAAACATGCACTGCGCGTAGATTCCGTCTCCAAAGGTGGTGCTGCTTCTGCTCCATCAGAAGAGTTCATTGTGATTGTTGATACCCAAACGCTGCCTCCGGCACAGATCGAAGAGATCGTTGCCAACAACGGTGCAGAAGAGCGTCCGCTGGTGAGCGGTGATGCTACCAACGATGATACCCCAGTGCTGCGCGGTTCAGGTGAAGAGGGTGAAATTGTTTATGTTTACGATAAAGATAAAGTCATTGGTTCTGCTACCGTAGGCAAAGATGGCAAATGGGAAATCGAGCTTGATCCACTGGAAGAAGGTTCGCATGAGCTGAAGATCAAAATCGAAGATCCAAAAACCGGCAAAAGTTCAGACTTCTCAGATCCGGTCACCATCGTGGTGGATTTGACTGCACCTGAAAAACCGGTTGCTCCGGGCATTGTCGATAACACCGGTGATGAGCAGGGCGTCATCCAGCCAGGCACGCCAACCGACGAAACCCAGCCGGAGTTCACCGGTGGCGGTGCTACGCCGGGCGACGTTGTGGAAATCATCATCATTGATAAAGATGGAAAAGAGCAGGTCATTGGTAGCGGCGTAGTCGACGAGAAAGGTGATTGGACCGTCACCCCAACCGATCCAATCGGTGATGGTGAGTACGACGTGGTGGTTGAAATTACCGATCCGGCGGGCAACACCTCCGATCGTTCCGATCCGATTGAACTGATTATCGATACCAAAATGCCGGGCGAAATCAAGGACTTCGAATTGTGGGATGACGTAGGTGTCATCACCGGTCAGATCCTCGATGGCGGCGTTACTGATGATAAATCGCCAACCGTGCGCGGTACCGGTGAAAACGGCTCTAAAGTCATTATCTATGATGGCGATAAGCAGATCGGTTCAGCAACCGTGGTTGATGGGAAATGGAGTTTTGATCTGCCTGCTCTGACGGAAGGTGCGCACAATATCCGCGTTCAACCTGTCAGCGCTTCAGGTGTGAAAGGCCCTATCAATGACGGCATCAACTTTGATGTGGATCTGACCGCGCCTCAGGCTGGTACATACACCGGTGGTACGTTCATTGACGTTGATGGCTATCCTCGTCCAATTGTTCCTGATATCAACGGTCAGGTCATGAAGCTGAACGGTACCGGTAAAGAAGATGGCACCGTGGTAGTGGTCTATGGCGATGCAGCGCGTACCGAAATTATTGGCAGCGCGGTGGTGACCAACGGCAAATGGACACTGGATACCAAAGAACTGGCTGAAGGTAGCTACCATATCTCCTTCGGTTACCGTGACGCGGCGGGTAATGAAGTGGCCGGTGAAGAATCGTTCGATGTGAACGTCGACGTTACTCCACCAGAGCCTATCGATCCAGGCGACCTGTTCCCAGACTCATTCAACGAAGCGCTGATGAGCATGTCACTGACGGATATTCTGTCCATGAGCGATGACTCGTTATTCATCGACAACGGTAAAACACAGTTGATGATTTCGGATTCTGCGCAGGAAGTGACCTTGCAAGACATCCTGCCGGAAGGTGAAGACGTGAATAACTGGAGCCAGGCAAATGGCACCGTAACCGTGGCAGGCGTTGAATATAACGTTTACCAGAACAACGGTGGCGTTGCTGAAGTGATGGTTCCACAGCACCTGCTGCAGGAACAACAGCACTAATTTCTGATTAGCTGCGAAACAAAAGCCCCGATCAAAAGATCGGGGCTTTTTTTATGCACGATATGTAACAACACAGTAAATTGACTTACTTAGCCGCTTCCAGCACCAGGATCTTCACATCGACCACTTCATCTTTAATCAACGCGCGATGCGCATCCATGTGTGGCATCTGCTGATGCTGCTCCAGATGACGCAGTGATTCCCACAGCTCCAGCATGAAAATGGAATCGGGTGAATTCTGTTTCCACGGCACTTGCGCCTGATGATCAACTAATGCGTCATATTGATGACAGCCATCTTCTTCCAGCACGGTAGGAATCAGCTGGTTAATCGCATCCAAAACCACCTGGCGACGGCCCGGTTTGACACAAATCTCTGCAACGACGGTTAACATAGTGCTTCCTCTTTTCCCTGGGTGCTTACAGTTAAGCAAAGATCTGGCTGAGATGAGTCCGATAACGTTCGATATCGCGCGGTACGTCCGGCATTTTAATCACATCGTTACAGATAAAGGTCGGCAAACCTTCCATACCGAGGAACTGGTTGGCCTTATGGAAGTGCAGATACAAACCGTCCACGCCCACGCCTTCAAAAAACTGCTCGGGATCGTTAAAGGCTTCCAGCGGAGCGTTCCAGGTCAATGACAGCATGTATTTCTTACCCTGAATCAGGCCGCCGGAGCCGTATTTTTTACCGGCATCGCTGCGTGTGCGGCCATCGCTGGCATACAGTGAACCGTGACCTTCGGTGAAGACATCATCGATATACTTTTTTACTGTCCACGGCTCGCCCATCCACCAGCCGGGCATTTGATAGATCACCACATCGCTGTCGAGGTATTTCTGCACTTCTTCTGCCACGTTGTAGTCGCTGTCGGCAATCGTTACCTGTACCTGATGACCAAGATCGCGCAACTGGCTGGCTGCGACGTCAGTTAAGGTATGGTTCAGTTCGCCTTTCGAATGGGCGAAGGTTTTGCCACCATCGATAATTAAAAAATTCATGTCATCCGCTCCGTTTCTCGTTAATGCCGCACACTCTACGCGCGCGCAGCAGCGAGAAAAATGCGTGATCGATCACAACACTTTTGCTAATAAAGCAATAATACGCAGGGTTATGAAACAATCCGTGAGCAAACCAACATCAACTCCCATAAAAGAAGAAAACATGAAAACCGCGATACTGAGTGCATTACTTATGGTGACGGGCGCTGCTCAGGCGCAATCCCACCTCGATGACATCCGCGCAAGCAAAACCTTAAAAGTCTGTACTACCGGTGATTACAAGCCATATAGCTATTTGCGCAGCGATGGCCAATACGAAGGATTGGATATCAGCATGGCGCAATCGCTGGCGGCAAGTCTGGGCGCAAAAGTGCAGTGGGTGCCAACCACATGGAAAACCCTGAGCGATGATTTTGTGGCCAAGCAGTGTGATATCGCATTGGGCGGCGTATCAGTCACCCTCAAGCGTCAGCAGATCGCCTGGTTTGCTCAGCCGCTCGGTGTCGATGGAAAAATTCCACTGGTGCGCTGTGCTGATAAAGCGAAATATCAGACGGTTGAACAGATTAACAAGGCGAGCGTGCGCGTGATCGAACCGGCGGGCGGCACTAACGAAGCCTTCGTGCACAGCCATCTGCCGCAGGCAACGCTGCAGCTGGCTGACAATGTGGGGATTTTCCAGCAGTTGGTGGATAACAAAGCGGACGTAATGATCACCGATGCGTCTGAAGCGCTGTTCCAGCAGCAGCATTATCCCGCGCTGTGCGCCATCAATCCGGACAAACCGATGCAGTACGGCGAGAAGGCCTACATGATCCCGCGCGATGATATGAGCTGGAAGTTGTATGTTGATCAGTGGCTGCATCTCAGCACCGCCACCGGCGAATACGCGCAGATTGCTAAACAATGGTTGGGTGCGACTAAATAACAAAAGAGCGCGATAAATCGCGCCGCTACAAATATGTGCGCGTGGCTGATTACCATACTTAATATCTGCACATACCGTAGCGGCGCAATTTATTGCGCATTGCCGAGCACGTTGAAGATGCCAGGCTTACTACTTAACTCAACGATACAAACTCGCCTTACCCAACCCGCCAAACAGATTCATTTTGTAGCGAATGACTTCCTTCGCCGCCGCAATGGCATCGGGATAAATCACATTCGGATCCCACCAGGTTTCGCGTGCCAGAATCTCGCGCAGCTTAGCGAAATAGGCGAACTTCATGTCGCTGGAAATATTGATTTTGCCCACGCCCAGCGTCACCGCTTCCGCGATCTCGGCATCCGGATTTGCTGAACCGCCGTGCAGCACCAGCGGAATAGTGGTGCGCTGCGCAATGTCTCTGAGGATATGCATCTGCAGCTCAGGCTTCATATCTTTCGGGTAGATGCCGTGCGCGGTGCCAATCGCTACCGCCAGCGTATCTACACCGGTGCGCTGCACGAAATCCTCTGCCTGCGCCGGTTCGGTGTAGATCACTTTACTCACGCCGCCTTCCACTGAAGTGCCGGTATCGCCGATGGTGCCGAGTTCACCTTCCACCGAAACGCCCACCGCATGCGCCAGTTTCACCACTTCTTTGGTCAGCGCCACGTTCTCTTCATAAGGCAGCAATGAACCATCGATCATCACTGAGGTAAAGCCGCATTGAATAGCGCGCAGCACCTGAGCAATGGACGCACCGTGATCGAGGTGGATGGTGAACGGCACTTTGCTTTTCAGCGTGCGCTCGCGCACATAGCCAAAGAACTCATCAGTGACAAACTCCAGCTCGCTTGGATGGATGGAAATGATCGCCGGCGTATGGGTAGCTTCAGCTTCTTCAACTACCGCGCGGATAAAGCAGCTGTCGGCCACGTTAAAAGCGCCAATCGCGTAGCGGTGTTCACGAGTCGGTGCCAACATCTCTTTCATTGAAATCAACATGTTAATATTTCCTCAGCGTGATGTTTACCGGAGCCGACGCATGCGCCGACCCGATAGTGGATATGAATGTGAAATTGATAATGCGACCTTGTGTCGCCATTCATGGCGAACACCAACCAACCTGATGACTAAACCTTGCCCGCCGATCCCGACCAGCTTAGGTACTCCGCCACCACTTCGCGGCAGGCGGACTCCATCAGCCCAAGCACATCGGCTAACTCAGCGTGAGGATGCTGCTTCAAGGCCTGTTCCACCGCCATTTTTCCGGCATCAAACACCGCCGCGCCGACGTTGATCTTAGCAACGCCAAACTCACTGACGCGGCGAATATCCTCAGCGGGCGTGCCCGATCCGCCGTGCAGCGCCAGCGGTCGCGAAGAAACCGCCTGCAACTCCTGCAAGCGCTGAAAGTCGATCTTTGGCTTCACACCCGCCGGATAAAGCCCGTGCGCGGTGCCAACCGAGATCGCCAGCAGGTCGATATCGGTCTGTTCGATAAACGGCAGCACATCGGCCACCTGCGTCATCTTCACTGAGGCATCAGCCAGTTCGTAGGTTGGCGCATCGGCGATATGTCCTAGCTCGCCCTCGACGCACACGCCGGCGGTATGCGCCATCTTCACCACGGCGGCGGTCTGGCGAATGTTCTCGGCGAGCGGTTCAGAAGAGGCATCGATCATCAAGCCGGTAAAACCGGCGCGAAACGCCTGACCAATCAGCGGGAACGCTTTGCCGTGATCGAGTGCCAGCGCCACCGGCACGCTGGCGGTCTCGGCCAGCGCACGCACTAACGGCACCGCGACAGCAGGCGGGAAGTGCGCGCTGTGTCCCTGATAAACATTGAGGATCAGCGGAGCACGCTGCTGCTCGGCGGCCTGAATGGCGGCGCGCGCGGTTTCAAGGTTGAAACAGTTGATCGCTAACACCGCATAGCGCTGTTGGGCGGCGGCCTGAATCAGGTCGTTCATCATGGCAAACATGGTGGCTCCTTATTCCAGAGTGAATTTGATCTCTTCATCGCGGACGCCGGGAGCTTCCACGTCATCGAACTCTTCATCCGCCTGCGTCACCGGCTTTTTCAATACCGACAGCATCACGCCGCACACTGTGGTGCCGATGCCGAGTGCCAAACAGAACAGCCAGGGTTTGGTGAACAGCGGCACCACAAACATGCCGCCGTGCGGCACCGGTGCGCCGACGCCCCACACCATAATCAGCCCACCGGCGATGGCGGAGGCCACCACGCAGCTGCCGACCACGCGGAACAGGTCGCGCGCTGCAATTGGAATCACGCCTTCGGTAATCATGCAGATGCCCATCGGGAAGGCGGCTTTTAGCGCCTCTTTTTCCGCTTTGGTATATTTGTTGCGGCTCAGCAGATAAGAGAGCGTGATGCCGAACGGCGGAATCATTGAGCCGACAAACTTCACCGCTTCCGGTCCGTAAATGCCATCAACCAGCATACCGTCGGCGAACAGCGACATGGTTTTATTCACCGGACCGCCGAAGTCGAAGGTGGCCATCGCGCCGAGGATCGCGCCCATCACAAATTTCGAACCGCCTTGCATCGACTCCAGTAGGGCAATCAGCGCCTTCTGCAGCCAGACAATCGGCTGGCCGATGAAGGTCATCATCAGCAGCCCGGCGATAATGGTGCTCAGCACCGGCAGCACCATAATCGGCATCAAGCCCTGCATCGATTTCGGCAACTTAATGGTGCGGCGCAGCAGCAGCACGGTGTAACCGACCAGAAAACCGCCGAAGATGCCGCCGATAAAGCCGGTACCGATCTGCCCGCAGATAAAACCGACGATCAGGCCAGGCGCGAAGCCGGGACGATCGGCAATCGAGTAAGCAATCGCCGCGCTGATCAGCGGCACAATCAGCCCCATGCCCCAACCGCCGATCTGATTCAGCATCCACGCGAGAGTGCCGGTCTGTTTACCGACATCCGGCCCGCCGATCACCTGGCCGAGCGCGATGCAGATCCCGGCGGCGACGATCAGCGGGATCATCCACGAGATCCCGGTAAGCAAATGCCCTTTGATCTCCTGGCCGTACTGACGTTTGTTGTCACTCATGATGGATCTCCTCAGGCGCGCGCCAGTGAATCCGCCACTTTTTCGAGGAATTTCACCGGTGATTTGATCACTACTTCGGTTTTCACTCGCACAATGGGTTTGCCCTGAAAGCGCTCCTCGCCTTTGATCTTCACGTCAACGGCGAGGATCACCACGTCCGCAGCGGCGATATCTTGCTGCGTCAGCGCCGTTTCGGTGCCGATGGTGCCCTGAGTTTCAACGTGGATGGTGTGGCCCAGCGCGTGGGCCCCTTTAATCAGTTTTTCGCGCGCAATGTAGGTATGCGCGATGCCTGCCGTGCAGGCCGCTACACAGACGATATTCATGTGTCACCTCAGAGAGTTAGGGTGTTAACAGAGGTCGGTTTCGGCGTACTGACTAAACAGCCGGATGATATTGCTGGCATCGTTTTCCACCAGCAGTTGGGCTATCACCTCATCATCGGCCAGCGCACTGGCCACCTGCGACAACAGGCGAATATGGGTGGTGTTCTGATCTTCCAGTCGCACCGCGAACAGGATGATGCAGCGCACCTGGCTGCCATCGAGCGTTTCCCACGGAATGTCGTGTTGGGTGCGGCCGATGGCGAGCGTGGTTTGTTTCACCGCGGCGGATTTACCGTGCGGGATGGCGATATGATTTTCGAAGCCGGTGGAACCTTCAGCTTCCCGCAGCCAGACGTCTTCAATAAAGGCAGCGCGGTCGCTGATGGCGCCGTCGTGGTAGAGCAAATCGGTGAGCTCATGAATCGCTTGCTCTTTGGTGGTGGCGGTCAGCGCCAGGTTAACGCGGCGTGGCGTCAGAATGCGCGAAATATCCATGATCAATCCTCATTCAATTAATGTTCAGCCAAAGCGCAGGAGGCGCCGTCGGGCAGCTGGCTGCCAATCATGGCGTCAGTCACCCGCCGAATATCGTCATCGTTAAAAAAGGCGCTGACATACACCGCCGGAACCGCTCCGGCGTTGAGGTGAATAGTAGTAATCACCAAATCCACCGTTTCTCGCTGGCAAAACTCCGCGTGATTACTGGCGGAAACCACGCCGACAATCTCCCAATCCGGGAAGGCGCGCAGAATGCGACTCTTCAAAAGGTGCGAGGTTCCCACGCCGCTGGAGCACACCACCAGAATGCGTTTGTGGGCGATTTGTCGCTCCAGCGCTGCCTGGAAATGCACGCACAGATAACCTATTTCGTCATCCGCCACCGATGAAAGTCCCTGGCTGCGCGCGGTTAATTGCATCGCCTGTTGCGTTAATGAAAATATTTCCTTCATCTCCTGCTGAATATCCTCCAGCAGCGGATTACGAATATGAATATGATATTTGAGTCGATTTAATAATGGCTTTATATGAACTAATAATCCTTCAAATAATAATCGGTCCTGCGCTAAGTCCTGCTGAATAAATGACGCGAAGCGATCGATTAATTCACAGGTTATTTTTACTGATTCAGCGGTGGAAAATTGATTATGCAGCGGCGCGTTATCGCCACGCTCTTCCACCACAATGCCGGACGAGACAATATATTGATAAATAAAACCCACTTCATCGGCTGGCAATGCGCAGCACATGCGCTGTTCAATCTGCACCACCATATTTTGGGCAATCTTAAGAATGCGCTGGTCGAGATCCTGCGCGCTGGTCAGGGTTTCCAGCGCCAGCGCGTTACCTTGCGCCATGCGATGCATCATGATCAGAATATGGGTGCAGAGATTGAGGTACCACGCGTCGCCCAACGGATAACTCAGTTGCTGCTCCATTTGCTGCAGCAGCGCCTGCACAAAAGCCACATCCTCGTCGCCAAAATAGTGCACCAGCGCTTGCTGGCTGCCGGGATCGAGGCGTGGTAGCAGCGGCGTGCCGGCTACGTTCTGCTGCATCACATCATTGATCAGCGAGACCATCGCCTGGCGCAGCGTCTGCTCATTGCCTTCGATGTGGGTGCCGCCGGGGCCGCGCTGCAGCACCAAACCCAGCGGCTGCAGCCACTCTTCGATCACCTTCAGGTCATTCACAATCGACGCATGACTGATAAAGTAGCGTTCCGACAATTTACTGATTGAAGTCGCGCGTGGCGCATCACTCAGCAGCTGCGAGGCAATCTTCACCCGTCGGCTGTTGTGGCTCAGCGCATCCGAACTGCTTTCGTCGCCGTTAAGCTGCTGCTCCAGTTGCAGACGCTGCTGCAGATCGTCTACCCGCAGACGTATGCCGCGTCCCGGCATTTTTTCCAGCTGCAGCGACCAGTCGCGAAGCCAACTCTCCAGCCACTGCAAATCGCGCTGGATGGTTTTCTCCGACACGCCAAGCTGTAAAGCTAATTCTTTTGTCGGCTGCGGTGCGGCATGATGCAGCAGCAATTTTACTAATCGGTGTTGTCGCGAAGTCAGTATTTGCATTCGTTCACCCTTATTTTGGCAAAACGTTTATGGCTAATTGGTGGTTATATTTATTCCATGCCAGAAATCAGACGCGCAAAAATGTGGGGCTTGTGGAGTATGAATTTAGGAGAGTAATCACTAAGCAACAATACTAAATGTTGTCCCGGCTTGCGGACACCATTAATACGCTAAATGCCTCGCGATATTAATTGCGAAGTTGCTCACAGATTATTGCCGATATTCACTGTGAGATGGCTCCCATTCCGTTTTAATTTTCCAACCAATATCACGCTATTTAATGCAAGACGATTCTGTTTGCTGAACGGGCTTCTCTGTGACTAAACCGCACGAATAAGGTAATATCCTCGCCAAATGACCGCCGGATGTCCCGCCGTTGCGGGCCACGAAGTGAGGATGCGAGCTGAATGAGCGAATTGACGCAGGATGGTGCAGAGCGTCTTGCCCTGCACACGTTTACCGAAAACGCGTACCTGAACTACTCCATGTACGTGATCATGGACCGCGCGCTGCCGTACATCGGCGATGGCCTCAAGCCAGTGCAGCGCCGTATTGTGTATGCCATGTCGGAATTGGGTCTCAATTCCAATGCCAAATTCAAAAAATCGGCGCGTACCGTTGGTGACGTGCTGGGTAAATACCATCCGCACGGCGACAGCGCCTGTTATGAAGCGATGGTGTTGATGGCGCAGCCGTTCTCCTACCGCTATCCGCTGGTGGATGGCCAGGGAAACTGGGGTGCGCCGGATGATCCAAAATCCTTCGCCGCGATGCGTTACACCGAATCGCGCCTGTCTAAATACGCTGAAATCCTGCTGGGTGAACTCGGTCAGGGCACGTCCGATTACATCCCGAACTTCGACGGCACCATGCAGGAGCCGAAGATGTTGCCGGCGCGTCTGCCCAACATTCTGCTCAACGGCACCACCGGCATCGCCGTGGGGATGGCGACCGACATTCCGCCGCATAACCTGCGCGAAGTAGCGGAAGCAGCGGTCAAGCTGATCGACAACCCGAAAACCACGCTGAATGAGCTGCTGGATATTGTGCAAGGTCCGGATTACCCGACCGAAGCGGAGATCATCACGCCACGCAGCGAAATCCGTAAGATTTATCAGAGCGGTCGCGGTTCGATTCGCCAGCGTGCGGTGTGGAAAAAAGAAGATGGTGATGTGGTGATCACCGCGTTGCCGCATCAGGTGTCGGGCGCACGCGTGCTGGAGCAGATCGCTAACCAGATGCGCAATAAAAAGCTGCCGATGGTAGAAGATCTGCGTGATGAGTCCAACCACGAAAACCCGACGCGTTTAGTGATTGTGCCGCGCTCCAATCGCGTGGATCTCGAGCAAGTGATGAATCACCTGTTTGCCACCACCGATCTGGAAAAAAGCTACCGCGTTAACCTGAATATGATCGGACTGGATAACCGTCCGGCGGTGAAAAACCTGCTGGAAATCCTCTCTGAATGGCTGGTGTATCGCCGCGATACCGTGACGCGCCGCCTCAACTATCGTTTAGATCGCGTGCTGCGTCGCCTGCATATTCTTGAAGGTATGCTGGTGGCGTTCCTCAATATTGATGAAGTGATCCACATCATCCGTACCGAGGATGAGCCGAAGCCGGTGCTGATGTCGCGTTTTGACATCAGTGAAACCCAGGCCGAAGCGATTCTCGAACTGAAACTGCGCCATCTCGCCAAACTGGAAGAGATGAAGATTCGCGGCGAGCAGGCGGAGCTGGAAAAAGAGCGCGATCAGCTGCAGGCGATTCTGGCGTCCGAGCGTAAGATGAGCAATTTGCTGAAGAAAGAGCTGCTGGCCGATAGCCAAACCTACGGCGACGATCGCCGTTCGCCGCTGCACGAGCGCGAAGAAGCCAAAGCGCTGAGCGAAACCGAGCTGGTGAGCGCTGAGCCGGTGACCATCGTGCTGTCGCAAATGGGCTGGGTGCGCAGCGCCAAAGGCCACGATATCGATCCGGCGGGCTTAAGCTACAAAGCGGGCGACAGCTATCTGGCCGCCGCACGCGGCAAGAGCAATCAGCCGGTGGCCTTTATCGACTCCACCGGACGCAGCTACACGCTGGATCCGACCTCATTGCCGTCCGCGCGCGGACAGGGCGAGCCGCTCACCGGCAAACTGACGCCACCGCCGGGCGCGGTGATTGAGCAGGTGCTGATGGAGCCCGACGATCAGAAGCTGTTGATGGCCTCTGACGCCGGTTACGGTTTCATCTGTACCTTTGCCGATCTGGTGTCGCGCAACCGTGCCGGTAAAGCGCTGCTGACGCTGCCGGAAAACGCCAAAGTGATGACGCCAATGGCGGTACATTCGGGCGATGATATGCTGCTGGCAATTACCCAGGCCGGACGCATGTTGATGTTCCCGGTTGGCGATCTGCCGCAGATGTCGAAAGGCAAAGGCAACAAGATCATTTCGATTCCTGCAGCGGAAGCCGCGGCGGGCACCGACAAACTACAATGGTTGCTGATTCTGCCGCCGGGCGCGTCAATCACCGTATATGTCGGTAAACGTAAGCTGATCATGCGTGATGAAGATCTGCAGAAAGTGCGTGCCGAGCGCGGTCGTCGCGGCAGCGTGGCGCGTGGCCTGCAACGCATCGATAGCGTAGAAGTGAATGCACCAGCGCGTCCGAAAGCCGACGCGAGTGAAGAGTAACGCTGTAATTCAGGCGATGGAATGTCCCATTTGAGGAATCTATGTTACTAATTTTACGAGCAATTATTGTTATTGTTTATTCGATTCTGGTCAGTATTGTTGGCTGTATCTGGTGTCTGTTTTCACCGCGTAATCCGCGTCACGTCGCAACCTTCGGCCATCTACTCGGTCGTCTGTCGACGGTGTTTGGTCTCAAAGTGGAACTGCGTAAACCGGCGGAAGCCGCGCATTATGGCAACGCGATCTATATCGCTAACCACCAGAACAACTACGACATGATCACGGCGGCCAAAATCGTGCAGCCGACCACCGTGACCGTGGGCAAGAAAAGCCTGCTGTGGATTCCGTTCTTTGGCCAGCTCTACTGGCTGACCGGTAACCTGCTGATTGACCGTGATAACCGCTCCAAAGCGCACGGCACCATCGGTGAGTTGGTGGAGCAGTTCAACAAAAAGCGCATTTCGTTCTGGATGTTTCCGGAAGGGACGCGCAGCCGCGGTCGTGGTTTGCTGCCGTTCAAAACCGGTGCGTTTCATGCAGCGGTAGCAGCCGGTGTGCCAATCATCCCGATTGTGGTTTCCAACACCCACGACAAGATCAAGCTGAACCGCTGGAACAACGGTTTGGTAATTGTGGAGATGTTGCCGCCGGTCGATACCTCGCAGTTTGCCACCACCTCGGTGCGTAAGCTCGCCACGCACTGCCGTGAATTAATGTCGACTAAACTGGAAGAATTGAACGCCGAAGTCGCCGAACGCGAAAAAAACGGTAAACTCTGAGCAGCCAAAATGGGGCAGGTGATCATCTGCCCCGTTCTCAAGCCACACAGCAACTCATCATTAATTAGAACAACATGGACACGGCGTCCTCACGCCACGCTCAAAAGGTCTGAAGTTTTATGTCTTGCAGCAGACGTCAGTTTATTCAGCTTTCTGCCGGTGTCGCACTGGCTTCCGGTGCTATGCCTTTCGCCGCCCGCGCCGCCGCGCCATTGGGCGATACGCCACTTCCTATTCCACCGCTGATTGAATCACGTCGCGGTCAGCCGCTGTTTCTCACCTTGCAGCGCAGCCATTGGTCGTTCAGCGGCAATAGCAACAAAGTGCCGGTGTGGGGCTTTAACGGCATGTATCTCGGCCCAACGGTGCGCGTGTATAGCGGCGACGATGTGAAGCTGATTTACAGTAACCGCCTCAACGAACCGGTATCGATGACCGTCAGCGGTTTGCAGGTGCCGGGCGCGTTAATGGGCGGTGCGCCGCGCATGATGTCGGCCGGAGCTGATTGGGCGCCGGTGCTGCCGATTCGTCAGGGCGCGGGCACATTGTGGTATCACGCCAATACGCCAAATCGCATGGCACCGCACGTCTACAACGGACTCGCCGGCATGTGGCTGGTGGAAGATGACGTCAGTAAATCGCTGCCGCTACCGAAGCATTATGGCGTCGATGATTTCCCGCTGATTATTCAGGACAAGCGCCTCGATAACTTCGCCACGCCGGTTTATAACCCGCCCTCCAGCGGCGGTTTTATGGGCGACGTGCTGCTGGTGAACGGCGTGCAAAATCCCTATGTCGAAGTCTCACGCGGCTGGGTGCGTTTGCGTTTGCTGAACGGCTCGAACGCGCGCCGCTTCGATCTCACCTTCTCCGATAATCGTCCCTTTACGGTTATCGCCAGCGATCAGGGCTTCCTGCCTGCGCCGGTGGCGGTGCAGCTGCTGACGTTGGCTCCCGGCGAACGTCGCGAAGTGCTGGTGGATATGTCACAGGGCGATGAAGTCTCGATCATGGCCGGAACGGCGGCGGGTTTGATGGATCGCCTGCGCGGATTGTTTGAGCCGTCATCGATTCTGACCAATACGCTGGTGCTGAGCTTACGCCCAACCGGTTTATTGCCGCTGGTGACTGACAATCTGCCGATGCGTTTGCTGGCGGATCAGATTCTTGATGGCGTGGCGGTGCGCACGCGCGAATTCCGCATTGGCGATAGCGAGCCGGGCATTAATGGCGTGTTGTGGGACATGAACCGCATTGATACCACCGTGCAGCAGGGCACCTTTGAGCGCTGGATTATCCACGCCGATCGCCCGCAGTCGCTGCATATTCAGGGCGTGATGTTCCTGATTAAGAACGTCAATGGCGCGCAGCCGATGGGCGAAGATCGCGGCTGGAAAGATACCGTTTGGGTGGATGGCAGCGTGGAGCTGCTGGTGAGCTTCCCGCAGAGTTCGTCGGATCACTTCCCGTTTGTCTATTACAGCCAGACGTTAGAGATGGCGGATCGCGGGACGGCGGGGCAGTTATTGGTGAATTCAGCGTCTTAATGCCCTCACACCAGCCCTCTCCCGCAAGCGGGCGAGGGAGCAGAGCGAGCAAAACGCACCTTACGGTTCCCTCTCCCGCAAGCGGGCGAGGGAGCAGATTGAGCAAAACGCACCTTACGGTTCCCTCTCCCGCCTGCGGGAGAGGGTTAGGGTGAGGGGAAACGCGCGCCATTCTACCCGTTAAACGCCTCCGGATCCGGTCCCAAACGGTTACCGCTATCCAGCCTACTGATCTCACTCACTTCAGTTTTATCCAACCTAAAATCAAACACCTGGAAATTCTCACGAATGCGTTCCGGGGTAATCGACTTCGGAATCACCACCAGGCCGCTATCCAGATGCCAGCGAATCACGATTTGTGCCGGCGTCTTGCTATATTTTTTCGCCAACTCGCGGATAATCTCCTGATCAAACACGCCTTTACCGCCTTGCGCCAGCGGGCTCCAGGATTCGGTTTGAATCTGGTGCAGCGCATTCCACGCATGCAGCGTGCGCTGTTGCAGCATCGGATGCAGCTCGATCTGGTTCACCACCGGCGACACGCCGGTTTCATCGATCAAACGCTTCAGATGCGCCTCGTGGAAGTTACATACGCCGATGCTCTTGGTTAAGCCCTGTTGCTGCAGCTCAATCAAGCCTTTCCAGGCTTCAACGTAGTTATCTTTTTCCGGGCACGGCCAGTGCATGAGATACAAATCCACCTGCTCTAACTGCAGCTTCTTCAGGCTGGTTTCCATTGCCTGTTGCCAGTTGGTCTGGTCGTCGTTCCACAGCTTGGTGGTGATAAAAATGTCATCGCGCGCCACGTCGGTCTCTTGCAGCGCTTGCCCAACCGCTTCCTCATTTTTGTAGATAGCGGCGGTATCGATGGAGCGATAGCCGACTTTCAGGGCTTCCAGGATAGCGTTGCGCGCATCCTCAATGCTCGCTTGCCACACGCCGAGGCCAAGCTGCGGCATCATGTTGCCGTCGCGCAATTTAATAATGGGTTGATCTGCCATAATTGCTCCTTATCTGTTGCAGGGACTTACCGTAGAAAAGATGTGCTTAAGTCTAGTCAACAAACCTCACCTCAGGATCATTGTGGCAAGCGGGCGGCACTTTTGCCTGATGGATTTCTACAAGAATCTTGCCTGATTCTCCAGAATAGTGGAGCTTTGCACAGCCTTACGGCAAACTGACTTTTTAGCTGCCCAAGAGAGATGCATGCCAAACGACGCCCTTTGCCGCCAGCTAGCGCAGCGCGTAGTTGCGCTGATGAGTGACCTGCATAAGCCGCTGTGCGCGGTAGAAAATGTCAAATTGATCTATGCCTGCGAAACCTTGCCGCGAACGCCGATGATGTATCAACCCGGCATCGTGATTCTGTTTCAGGGGCGTAAAACCGGCTATCTCGGCAGCACCGTTTTCCACTACGACGCCACCAAATATCTGATGCTCACCGTACCGCTGCCGGTGGAGTGCGAAACCGAAGCCACGCTGGCGGAGCCGCTGGCCGGCATGTGTTTGAGCGTGGATGTCGCCAGCCTGCAGGATTTGCTGATGGATATCGGCGATGACGAGCAGTTCCAGCCGCAGGCACAAACTTCCGGCATCCATTCGGCGTTCATGAGCGAAGAGATGCTGTGTGCGGCCGAACGCTTGCTGGATGTGATGAATAACCCGCGCGACGCCCGCGTGCTGGGGCCGCAGCTGGTGCGCGAGATCATCTATTACGTGTTAACCGGACCGATTGGCGGCGCGCTGCTGTCGCTGGTCAATCGTCAGACGCAGTTCAGCCAGATTGCGCGCGCGCTGCGTCGCATCGAAAATCATTTCGCGGAGAGTTTGAGCGTCGACATGCTGGCCGCTGAAGTGAACATGAGCGTTTCGGCGTTTCATCATAACTTCAAAGCGGTGACGCAAACCTCGCCGCTGCAATACCTTAAGCGCTATCGCTTGCATCAGGCGCGCCTGATGATGCTGCAGGATGGCATGAAAGCCAGCGCGGCGGCGGTGCGCGTCGGTTATGAAAGTCCATCGCAGTTTTCGCGTGAGTTTAAGCGCTATTTCGGCGTGACGCCGGGAGAAGAGGCGAGCCGCGTGCGTCAAACCTTACCGTTTGACGCCGCGTCGTAATCAGGAGAGTTTCTGGCGGCGTTTTTTCCAGATCACCACAATGCTGCCGGCCAGGCCGATAAACAGCAGCGCGATCGGCAGAATCATCAGGATCGCCATCACCTGATCTTCATGGCGCTTGATAAAGGGCACATGGCTGATGCCGTAGCCCAGCGTCACCACAATCCCAACCCACAACAAGCCGCTCAGCCAGTTAAACAGCTGGAAGCGGCCATTGTTTAAGCCGGAAATGCCGGCCATGGTCGGCAGCAAGGTGCGCACAAACGCCAGGAAGCGGCCAACGAGCAGCGCCATCAAACCGTGGCGGTTAAACATATTCCACGCGCGCTGATGATATTGCGCGGGCAGATGCAGCAACCAGCTTTTCACCAGTTTGGTGTTGCCGAGCCAGCGTCCTTGCAGATAGCTGAGCCAGCAGCCGAGACTGGCCGCCGTGGTCAGAATCACAATGGTCGGCACGAAGTCCATCACACCTTTGGCGACCATCGCGCCCGCCAGTAACAGCAGGCTATCGCCCGGCAGGAATGACGCGGGCAGCAAACCGTTTTCCAGAAACAGCGTTAAAAACATCACGCCGTAGACAATCCAAACCACATCCGGATTGCCGAGCGCGGCAAAATCCTGATGCCAAAGCGCCTGGACAATCTCATGTAAAACACCCATCAGCTATTCCATCGAGTCACAAGGAGTCTAATTTTAACCTTCTGTGGCATCGCATACGTTGATCTCTCATCGCCGCCACAGCGTGGTTTATCTTCTGTTTAACTTCTTAAACGTGCAAAACCGGCTTTAAGATCATCCAGCAAGTCATCGACATGTTCGAGGCCGATATGCAGACGCACCAGCGTGCCGTCAAAATCCACGCCGCCCGCCGGACGAATCGCCGCCAGCTCTTCAGGCTGGTTCGCCAGAATCAGGGATTCATAGCCGCCCCACGAATACGCCATGCTGAAATGGTGGAAGTGATCGAGGTAATTTGCCAGCTGCTCACGGCTCAGTTTTTCATGCAGGATGAACGAGAACAAACCGCTACTGCCGCTGAAATCGCGCTGCCAGAATGCGTGGCCTTTACACTGCGCCAGCGCCGGATGATTAACGCGCGCCACTTCCGGCTGCGTGGCCAGCCATTCGGCCACCTGCAATCCGCTCTCTTCATGCTGACGCAGACGTGTGCCCAGCGTACGAATGCCGCGGCTCGCCATATAAGCGGTATCGGCATCGACCATTTGGCCCATCAGATAGGAGTTCTCGCGCAGCTGCGGCCAGCAACGCTCATTTGCTACCGCCGTGCCAATCATCGCGTCGCTGTGACCAATAATGTATTTGGTGCCGGCCTGAATCGAAATATCGATGCCATGCTCCAGCGCGTTAAACAACACGCCCGCCGCCCAGGTGTTATCGATCATGATGATCGCCTCCGGCGCTTTGGCGCGCACGGCGGCAACAATCGCGGGAATATCCTGCACTTCCATGGTGATCGACGCCGGTGATTCCAGGAACACCACGCGCGTATTCGGCTGCACCAGTTCGCCAATTTCGCTGCCGATGCAGTGATTGAAATAGGTGGTGGTGACGTTCAGCTTACTGAGAATTTTCGAGCAGAAATCCTGCGTCGGTTCGTAGACCGCGCCGCTCACCAGAATATGGTCGCCGGCTGCGACAAAGGACAAAATGGCATTAGAGACCGCCGCCGCGCCGCACGGATAGAGCGCGCAACCTGCGCCGCCTTCCAGCTCGGTCATGGCGTCTTGCAGCGAGAAATGGGTGAGGGTGCCGCGACGACCATAAAACAGCTCGCCTGACGCGCGGCCAGCGGTAGCACGTTTCTTGTCGGCGACCGTGTCAAAAACCAGGGATGAAGCGCGTTGAATTACGCTGTTAACTGAGCCTTGCGTGTAACGTTTACTGCGTCCCGCGCTGACAAGCGTGGTGTCTATTTTTTTCGTTGCCATCACTGCCTTTCCTGACATTTCCCACAAAACATTCACGTTACCACGAATCAGTGTAGCGGGTTGAGCCTGATTGCGGATTATCAGAGTGAGGCCAGTATTGCGCATAACATCCGCTAACTTGTGGAAATCGCGGGCATCTTTGCTTTGTAAATAGTAATGAGAACCACTATCACTTCGGTGATGTTTTTTGCTATGATCCGCGCTTCAATCGTGAACTGTGCAACAGAAGTTGGAGATGCAGCGTGGTAGCCAGTGATTTGATGCAAACGGATCTTTCCGTTTGGGGCATGTATCAGCATGCCGATATCGTGGTAAAGATTGTGATGATTGGCCTGTTACTGGCTTCGGTTGTCACCTGGGCAATTTTCTTCGGTAAGTTTGCTGAGCTGAGCGGGGCGAAACGTCGCCTGAAACGCGAGCAGCAAGCGCTGGGCGAAGCCCGCTCATTAAACGATGCTTACCGTGCTGCTGAAAACTTCAAAAGCAACAGCCACAGCGCTGTGCTGCTAAACGACGCGCAGAATGAGTTGGAGCTCTCCGCTGGTACTGAAGATCTGGATGGCATCAAAGAGCGCACCAGCTTCCGTCTCGAACGCCGCGTGGCTGCATTTAGCCGTCATGCCGGTCGCGGTAATGGATTCCTCGCCACCATCGGTTCCGTTGCGCCGTTTATCGGTCTGTTCGGTACCGTTTGGGGCATCATGAACAGCTTCATCGGCATCGCGAAAACGCAAACCACTAACCTTGCAGTCGTCGCGCCGGGCATCGCCGAAGCGCTGCTGGCTACCGCGATTGGTCTGGTGGCGGCAATCCCCGCCGTGGTTATCTACAACGTCTTCGCGCGTATGATTGCCAGCTACAAAGCGTCGCTGGGCGATGTCGCCGCGCAGGTGATGTTGCTGCAGAGCCGCGATCTGGATCTCGGCAACGTGGATACCGCGAAAGAAGCCAACCGTCCAGCGGCGGCACAGAAACTGCGCGTAGGATAAGTATTATGGCGATGCGTTTAAACGATGACTCGGTCGGCGATGGCGAAATGCACGAAATCAACGTGACGCCGTTTATCGACGTCATGTTAGTTCTGCTGATCATCTTTATGGTCGCCGCGCCATTAGCTACCGTCGATGTGCGCGTTAACCTGCCAGCATCGACCAGCGCGCCGCAGCCGCGTCCGGAAAAACCGGTTTATCTCTCCATCAAGGAAGATAAGCAGATCTTCATCGGAAACGATGCGGTCACCAAAGAGACGCTGGTGAATGCGCTGACGGCACAAACCGAAGGCAAGAAAGACACCACCATCTTCTTCCAGGCGGATAAATCGGTGGATTACGCCACCCTAATGGAAGTGATGGATCAGCTGCGTGAAGCCGGTTATCTGAAGATTGGTTTGATGGGCATGGAAACGGTGAAGAAGTAACGTCACTCCACTTAGCCTTGCCGTAAAGGTCGCTCCCGTAGCGGCCTTTTTTAATGCCTGCACGCAATTTGTTAATTTATTGTTACTATTGGTCGTATTTTTGTAAACTGCAATGGTGAAGAAGATCACGTTTATTCCTGGCCCGGCACGCTACAACGGAAGAAAAACCAGGAAGGACAATATGAGCGCGAGTCACTCTTTACAAAAGTCGCCGCAAAGCGGTGCCAAAACCATCTTTAGCGTTACCAGCGGTAACTTCCTTGAGATGTACGATTTCATGGTGTTTGGCTATTACGCCACGGCAATCGCCAAAACCTTTTTCCCCGGCGATGATCCCTTTGCCTCTCTCATGCTGACGCTGATGACCTTCGGCGCAGGCTTCCTGATGCGCCCGCTCGGCGCGATTATTCTTGGTGCTTACATTGACCATCATGGCCGTCGTAAAGGCTTGCTGTTAACGCTCGGCTTGATGGCGATTGGGACCTTAACCATCGCGCTGGTGCCCGGATACGCCACGCTCGGTGCCGCCGCACCGATCCTGATTCTGCTCGGTCGTTTATTGCAGGGCTTCTCGGCGGGCGTTGAGCTGGGCGGCGTCTCGGTGTATCTGGCGGAAGTGGCGCCGAAAGGGCGCAAAGGCTTCTATGTCAGTTGGCAATCGGGCAGCCAGCAGGTTGCGGTGATCTTCGCCGCGCTGCTCGGTTTGGGCCTGAACCATCTGCTGGCGAAAGACGCCGTCACCGAATGGGGCTGGCGTATTCCGTTCGTGGTGGGATGTATGATCGTGCCGTTCCTGTTCTATATCCGCGCTATGCTGGAAGAGACCGAAGCCTTCAGCCAGCGTAAACATCACCCCTCAATGCGTCAGATTATGCGTTCGGTCGGGCAGAACTGGGCGCTGGTGCTGGCAGGGATGTTGATGGTGGTGACCACCACCGTAATGTTCTACATGATCACCGCCTTTACCCCGACGTTCGGCAAAACCGTGCTGATGATGAGTGACAAACAGAGCTTCCTGGTGACGCTGTTTGTCGGCATCTCCAACCTGTTTTGGCTGCCGGTGATGGGTTCGCTGTCGGATCGCATCGGTCGTCGTCCGCTGCTGATTGTCTGCACCCTCTTGATGATTTTAACTACCTGGCCGGTGCTGCATTGGCTGGTGGGAGCGCCGACCTTCTCCCATCTGGTTGAGGCCGAGCTGTGGCTGTCGTTCCTGTATGCCAGTTATAACGGCGCGATGGTGGTGTATCTGGCTGAGATCATGCCGGCAGAAGTGCGCGCTTCGGGTTTCTCACTGGCCTACAGCCTGGCAACCGCGCTATTTGGCGGTTTTACGCCAGCGGTGTCGAGCTATCTGATTCATGCGACAGGCGATAAAGCGATGCCGGGCGTGTGGCTCTCTTTTGCTGCGGTGTGCGGATTGGTCGGCACGCTGCTGATTGGCCGCATGGTGAAGCAATATCAAGCGCAACATCGTTCCCCTCACCCTAACCCTCTCCCGCAAGCGGGAGAGGGAATGTTTAGGTAACGGCGCGATCAGCTCCTTCTCCCGCCTGCGGGAGAAGGCTGGGATGAGGGACTGCGCGCACCCCGCTAAAACGACACATCCACCACCACGCTATCGGTATAATTCCCCGCCGCGGGCGTATTCTGCGTGGTCAAAATCTGCGCCGTATAGGTAAAGTTGCGCGTCACGGTATCCGCATTCAACGATGTCGAGGTGGTGCTGCTCCAGCGATCGGTGCCGGTCGGTCCCCAGCGCGATGTGGTGGTGGTGCCTTTGTAGATGTCATACGCCAGCCGGTTAGTTCCGCTCGCCATCTGCCGCGTGGTGCCGCTGTAGTAACTGCCGTTGCTCAAGCCCACGGTATAAGTGCTGCCCTTCGAACACACCACGTTAATCGTCTGCTGCACCGTTGAGAAACTGCCCACCAAAGGCGCGCTGCCAAAACTGACGTTGGGCGCAGTGATGGTGGTGCAATCGTTGGTCACCACCAGATTCACGGTAATCGGCATCGCCGTACCGGTGCTGGACTGCACCGTTCCCACACACAATCCTGCCACGTTCAACCCGGCGCACACCGTATAACTGACGGTCAACGTAATAGTGGTGGTGTAAGTTCCTGCGGCGATCACCTGTCCGGGAATGGTACGGAAATAGAGCGGAATATTGAAGTTAAGGGTGTTTCCCAACGCCAGCAGCGAGGCTGAACTCCAGCGATAGCTGCCGCCCTGCTGTAATTCGGTGGCGCAGGCGCTGTCGATACACAGCTGAATCGGAATGTTATCGGTGCCGCCGCTGGCGGTTTTCAACACGGCGCGCGTGCCACTGAGGTTTGAGGCGGTGGTAAAAGCGTAGGTAATGTTATCGGAGCCCAGCAGCGAAAGTGTACCCGAACCGCAGTTGACGTTAGTGGTGCTTGAGGTGTTATTCACCGTTGAAGCGACGGAAAACGTGGTAACCGATCCGAACGTGGCGGCGGGGGCCGATAAGCTACACAACGCATAGCTGGTGCCCGGCAGTAAAAACAGCGCCAGCAGGAGCAGAAGCTTTCTCATGGTGAAATCCCTGACGGTGAATTATCCGCGCTGCTCACCGCAGAGCCTTGCGGCGGCGGTGGCAGCGGGCAGGTAAGCGGTCCGTAAGTTTCCAGCGCTTTTGGCTGCCCGTCGGCGATAGCCAGTTGCGTATCGCAGCTGCGTCCATCCGGCGTCACCACATGAATCGGGTTATTAGCACCGAGATCTTCCATCCACACAATGCCGTCCCAGCCGACATATTCGGTGGCCTGATTCGGACGTAACACCTGGCTGGAAATCGGCAGCGGCTGATGATTGCTGTCATGCAATACCACGCTGGCGGCGCGCAGACGCTCCACCGGGAAGTTGAGCAGATAGCCACTCTTACGCTTCACCGCAAAGCGCTGTTCAACTTTCGGCGCGGTGCGATCGGCGGGCAGATCCAGCGTATCGATATCGTACTTCGCACCGTAATAGCTGCTGATCGATGGCACCAGCAGATAGCCTTGTTTATCGGTGCGGCCCATGGTCTGGTTCTCATAACGCACCGTGACATCCGGATAATCGGTTTTCACCACCACAAAGGCATCGTTAATGTCGTTGGCAGCGAACACGCGGTTATCCATCAATACCACCGAGCCGGTAAAATCGGCCCATTGCGTGGTGTTGTCGTTATCGCCGTAGAAACCGGCTGAGGTATCAATTTTGTTATTGCGATAACGCAGGCTGCCCTGGCGATAATCGCCGCTGTCGCTGGCCTGATTAGCCCAGGCCGCATCCCAGGAGAAGCCACCGTCGGTGGGCATCGCGCGCGACACATACAGACGCTGGCTGTTATTGCCCTCCTGATCGCGTTCCGTACTTACCGAGGCGTTGCTCTGTTCGCCGAAAGGGATGATTAGCGAAATGGCGCCGCTCCAGTTGCCCTGATCCTGATCGCGGCTGGCGGAGATATACAGGCTGCTGTTGCCCCACAGATTTTTACTCCACGACAGATTTAATAAACGGGTGCGGTCACCGTTGCCGCCGGAGATATCAAAATAAGCCAGGCCAAGGCTGCCGTAGTCACTTAGCGACACGCTAGCGGTGTATTGCGCGCTGCGTCGTGCCAGCGAGTAACTGGTGTTCGCGCTGTCACCACGGCTGCCGACCAACGCGAGATTCCCGAAATCGACGCTGCGAATGATGTGCTGGGTTCCCAGGCTGAACCAACTATTGTTGTACTGATAGCCCCAGCTGTATTGCGTGCCGGGATTACCGTCCATCTGGCTCTGCGCCAGCGCGCCATTCACCACGCCAAAACTGCCCAGTTTCACCAAGCCACCCGCACCGCCCATCGCCACGCTGTCGCTGCCTTCCGCATGGCTCTCCAGCGTCAGCCAGTCGTTCAGCCCGTAGCGATAGGAGCCGCTGGCCGCCGCCGCACCGTAATCAAAATTGTTGATGCCGTAGTTTTCGCGAATGGCACCGGCGGAGAATGAATAATCGGATAACCCGGTTTTCAGCAAGCTGCTGGAGACGTAAAACGGCAGCGTGGTGGTGACTTGTCGGCCCACCGCATCGGTGGTGGTGATCACTGCATCGCCGGCGCCGTTAACGAAAGGGACATTGGTGAGCGACCACGGGCCCGGTTGCACGTCGGCCTGTGTGCTGCGATAGCCGTTGATAAACAGATCGACCGAAGAGGGCACCGCCGCCTGGCCGGAAAAGGCGGGCAGCGGATAGGTCACCAGATCCGGCCGTACGCTGAAGTCGCGGCCAATCTGCACGCCACCCAGCCGCACGCTGTTGCTCCAGCTCAGCGCATCAGTAACCAAATCCCCGGCGCGCCAACTGATCGCTGCGTTCTCGTTTTCATTACTGAACCACGTATCGTAGCGAATATAGCCTTCCTGCTGACCGGCAACGCCACCTTCCAGTTGCTGCACGTAAACGCCGTTGGTAGAAAACTGACCAGCCGGGCCAAACAAGCGCAGTTCGTCCCAGCTGGAGAGGCGCGAACCGGCGTTATCGGTACGGGTGGCGTAAAAGTCATAGTTGAGCAGCGCGCCATTGCTGGCGAGACCGGGAAAGCGCGGTGCATGCTGTAACTGGCCAATGGTTTGACCCGGCAGCCAGGCAGGTGGCACCGTCAATAACAGGCGCTGGCGTCGTTCGTCATACTCCACTTTCGCTCCGCTGAGTTGATTGACATCGATCTGCTGGCCTTGCAGTTTCTCGGCCGGAATACCGGCGCGTTGCAAATCGCCGCGTCGCAACCAGAAATCACCATTCTTACGTTCAACCGGCACGATGTCGCCACGTTCGCCCTGATTCACCACCAGTTCCAGCATGTATTGCTGACCGCTGGCGTTATTCTCCAGCGCAGGCGGCGGTGGCAGTTCGGAGAAGGTCTCCGCGCTGCTACTCATCGGACTGATACAAAGCACGCTGGCGACGGCCAGCGCGCAGGGATGCGGCGTAAACTTCATCAACGCGCGGCCGCGCTGCTCCAGTGACCTTTATTCATTTCGGCCGACAGCTCACCGCTCACGCTGCGGGTTAACGGCCAGCGATGGCTGCTGTTGGCCAGCACATAGCCAAACAAGCCGTTGCCCATTTTGCGTCCGCCAATGGTGACGTTACTTAAGCGCGCGTGGCCATTACCGCGATTAGTCAGCTCCAGCCAGCGTTTGCCGCCGCTGTTCACTTCCTGCCAGCTCAGCTGCGGTTTTGCCGTGTCGCGCGTCACGCCGCTGCCGTAGATGAACAGCGGCACCGAATAGCGCATCTGGAAAGTGAGTCCGGCCTGATTCTCGCCTGGCGTGCGCGGCGTAGGGATCTCATCCAGCACCACGCGAAAGGCCACTTCACGTCCGGCTTCAGGTGGCGTTTGCTTAATTAAACGCACCAGCTGCTTCTGCCCTGGCTCGAGGCGCACCATCGGCGGGCTCGCCACCACTTGCTGCTGGGTTTGATACTGCTCCTGGCCGTTAACCTGCTGCCAGCTGAAGATGCGCACCTGCATCATGGTGGTGGCATTGCCGCGATTCTCCAGCCACAGCTCGCTGGCTTTATCTTCCGGATCAATCGCCGGATCGATCGGCCACACCATCAGCGAATTGGCGGCATGCACCGCAGGTGTTAGGGCCAAAGATAACAACAGGATCAGGGCGCGCAGGTTCATCATCATTCCTCCTTTTAAGTGACGCCATCACCAACTCAGCGTGACGGTTAAAGTGTCGGTATAGGTCCCGGCGCGCGTGGGGCCGGGCAGCGTTAATAAGCCGTAAATCGGCAACGTGATGTTGTTGGCATTGCTGTAGCTCAGCGCCATCGGGCTATTCACCGGAATAGCCGTGGTGTGTGCCGCATTGGTATACAGGCTGTACGCCACGGTATTGGTGTTACTGGTGTGTTTGAGATTGCGCGTGGAGGTGTAATGACTGCCGCCGTTGATGCTCATACTCACGGCGGTGCCTGGCGTGCAGGCGAGCGTGATGGTGGTGCTTTGCACATAGCTGGCGCTGACGCTGCTTGCGGCCACGCCAGATTGGGTACCAAAATTAAGCGTGCCAAATACCCCGGTATTGGTTCCGGAGACAACACAGCCTGCCACTACTGATGCTGAAACCTGAAACGTTGCGGTCGGCAACCCCCAGGCGGAGACGCTCCCTATCAGCAGGGCAAGGCCGCCTGCACTGTGCACCCACCGCTGCACCACGGCCTCCCTGATTATCCTTTCCCTCAGTAATTCACCGCCACGTTGATGGTGTCGGTGTAGGTCCCTGCCGGAATCAAGGGGTTAAACCCGCCGCCCACAACCTGACCGTAAATGGCGTAGTTGGTCCCGAGTGTAGGATCGGTGGTACCACTGGCAGCGATATTGGTGTTGTTGGCGATGGCGGTAGTGAATGCGGCGTCGCTATACAGCGTATAGGCAATGCCTTGCGTATTGTTGGAGCCGAGGATCAGGTAGCGTGGCTGGCCACTCACCGTACCGTAAACGGTCGCCGGTGCAGCGTTGCTGCTGGTGACCTGCACGTTGAAAGTTTGTCCGGTGGTGCAGCGAACAAAGATGCCGTTACCTGCTGCGCCAACCAGGGTGGCATTGAGTGTATCAAAAGTGGCTGCGCTGCTACCAAAGTTCAGGGTACCGAAGTTCACTCCCGCCGTGGCCGATTGACCGTTCACCAAACAACCGGTGGTCAGCGTCAACGTCGCATTGATGGTTCCCGTTGTGGTGGCGGCAAAAACAGCATGAGGTGCCAGTGCGGCGCTTAGGCTAGACGCCACAAGAAAAAGCTTGAGTTTCATAATCATTCCTTACTGATTATCCAAGGTCAGTGCTTTTTCACCTGGTCATACATTTATGGAAATACATCCGAAATCAAACAAGAACCGCAATGGACTCGACAGCGTAAGCGCCTGCCGCCTAAGAAAATTCCTGGATGGCGGATTAAAGATTTATATTAGTTTTCTTTACTATAGATCAGCAAATTGGCCCCTGTATGCAGATGGTTCAATTTTTCCCTAATCAATTCACACTTTTCGCCGATAACTCAGTAATCACAAGGGGTAGCGAGCGGTTAAAAAAACCAAATAGACGATGATTTCACCCTCTACCGCGCGCTTCGGTTCAATGTTATGTTCGTGCATTAATCAGATATTATTAATTTTTTGCTTAACGACTGACGATGAAAATAAAAAAAATCCGCACGACAACTCCAGATTTTTCTGGACCAGTTCTGTATTGAACTGCGCCGCAGAGGGACATTAATCGCCCTTGATCGGCGCTTTATCATTCTTGTTTTGTTTTGACGACACCGCACCCGCTCCGCAGCGGGTGGAGTTTAGGAGCGCACATGCTGCTGGTTACCTGGGATAGCGTTCTGGTTACCGTTTCACTGATCGTGGCCTTCATTGCCGCGTTCACCGCCTTAGATACCGCCGGGCGTGTGGCCGTTTCACGCGGTTATCTGGCAACACTGTGGTTGATCGGCGGGGGCACCGCGATGGGCATCGGCGTGTGGGCAATGCACTTTATTGGCATGCTGGCGATGATGATGCCAATGACCATGCGCTACAACGTCGAGCTGACCGCCATCTCATTGCTGGTGGCGATTATCAGCGCCATCTTCGCCTTTGCGCAGGGCGTGCAGGGCAGTCATCTCACCCGACGCCGCTTAATTCGCGGTACCCTTATCATGGGAAGCGGCATCATTGTCATGCACTACCTCGGCATGAACGCGCTGATGATTGCCACCCCGATTTACTGGAATCTGCCGCTGGTGGCGCTCTCGGTGCTGATTGCCTACGCAGCATCAGGTGCGGCGTTATGGCTGGCCTTTCATCTGCGGCAGGGCGAAAGCCTGCTGCTGCTGCGCGCCTGTGCAGCACTGGTGATGGGCATTGCGATTGCCGGCATGCATTACACCGGCATGGCGGCAGCAGAATTCGTTATGCCGGTGAGCATGCAACATCACGGCGCCAGCGAAGAGGGAATGGCGGTGTGGGTCACGATTATCACGCTGAGCATTCTGGGGCTGATGTTGCTGATATCGATGCTGGATGCGCAACTGCGTGCCGCGCGTCTCGCTGCCAAACTCAAGCGCGCCAACAGCGAGCTACGTCAGCTGGCGATGCATGACAACCTCACCGCGCTACCAAATCGCGTGATGCTGGAGCAGCAACTCACCACGGCGATCAAGCAGGCGACGCTGCAGGATGAAAACTTCGCGCTGATGTTCATGGATCTCGATGGTTTCAAAGCCATTAACGACACATGGGGCCATCACGTTGGCGACCGCTTGCTGATCGCGGTAGCCGATCGTTTGCGCGATGAACTGAGTGAGGAGATTCTTTTGGCGCGTCTGGGCGGCGATGAATTCGTCATACTGTGCCCGCAATTTCATCTGCATCAGGCCACCAAACTGGCGCAGCGTTTGGTTCAAATCATTGATGCGCCTTTCGAACTCGATCGCTATTCGCTGCGCGTCTCGCTCAGCGTCGGTATCGTTATCTTCCCGCTGCATGGTCGCAGCCAGCAGGAGCTGATGTTCAACGCCGACTCCGCCATGTATCACACCAAACACAGCGGGCGTAACGGCTGGTGCCTGTTTGAACCGGCGATGAGCGCGGTGGCGCAGCATCAGTTGGCGCTGGCTAACGATCTGTGGAACGCGCTGGAGTATCAGGAGATGCGCCTGTTCTATCAGCCAAAATTCCGCGCGGGTGGCACCGTATTGATGGGCTTCGAGGCGCTGCTGCGCTGGCAGCATCCGCGTCGCGGCCTGCTGATGCCCGATATGTTCCTGGCGCGCGCCGAGAAAACCGGGCAAATTGTCGCGCTGGGTAACTGGGTGATCAATGAAGCCTGCCGCCAGCTGAAGCAGTGGCACGATGAAGGTAACGGCGACTGGACGGTATCGGTCAATCTCTCGGCTCTGCAGTTCCAGCAGCGTGATTTGATTGAGAGCGTGCGCCAGGCATTGCAGCGCCATCAAATCCCTGACGGGGCGTTGATGCTGGAAATTACCGAGAACATTGCGATGCGCGATCCGCAGTTCAGCCAGCAGCGCATTGCCGAACTGCATCGTCTTGGGGTGAAAGTGGCGATTGATAACTTCGGCATCGGCTACGCCAACTTGCTGCACTTGAAACACCTCGAAGCCAGCGAGTTGAAAATCGACCGCGCCTTTATCAACAGTTTGCGCGCCGGCAGCGAAGACGCCACGGTAGTCACTGCGATGTTGACGCTGGCACAAACGCTTAACCTGCGCATGGTGGCGGAAGGGGTCGAAACCGAGGAGCAGCAGCGTTTGCTCACCGGGTTAGGCTTCGACACGCTGCAAGGTTATCTGCTCGGCAAGCCCACGCCAGCCGATCGCATCGGTGAATTTACCGCTGCGCTTGCGGCGCCGCTGGCCTTTAGCGATAACGTGGTGCCGCTGGCGGGCGCGCAATAAACAATTTTTAGTTTCTTCCCCATTGGAAGGTTTCATCGTTCAAAAACTCATATCGGCAGTTACGCTGCCGATAATTCCTACAATAAAACCAATAGACCGCACTTTTTTAACAACAACACCACAGCTGACTTACACCGGCTTTTACTTGGGAAATCACTATGTTAGTGACTTCGTACGATTCGTTTACCGTCATCGTCTCGATTCTGGTAGCGATGCTGGCCTCGTTTACTGCGCTTGATATGGCAGGGCGCGTGGCTTCCTCAACTGGCAAGGTGGCGCTGGTTTGGTTATTCGGCGGTGGATTCGCTATGGGCGTGGGCATCTGGGCGATGCACTTCATTGGCATGCTGTCGATGAGCCTCGATATGGTCATGAGCTATGATCCTACGCTCACCGTCACCTCCATGGTGGTGGCGGTATTAGCCTCGGTTTTTGCGCTGTGGCTGGTGTGCTCAACGCCCACTTTGCCGTGGCTGCGACTGTGTGGAGGCGCTGTGGTGCTGGGTTCCGGCGTTGTAGCAATGCACTACACCGGCATGGCGGCGCTGATGTTTACGCCCGGCATCACCTGGAATTGGGGTTGGGTGGCGGCATCGGTGGCGATTGCGCTGGTGGCCTCAGGCGCCGCGCTCTGGCTGGCGTTTAACCTGCGCGAAGGTCACGGCCGCGTCACCGCGCTGCGTTTAGGCGCATCGGTGGTGATGGGCTGTGCGATTGCCGGCATGCACTACACCGGCATGGCGGCGGCCAATTTCCCGATGCACAGCCATGCAACGCACATGGGCGTAAACAGCAACTGGCTGGCGGTGGTGGTGACGGTGGTGACGCTAGCGATCCTCGGCATTACTTTGCTGGTCTCAATGCTCGATGCACGTCTGCAAGCGCGCACCTCGATCCTCGCCCACTCGCTGGCGGAAGCCAACCGTGAGCTGGCACAGCTGGCGCTACACGATAACCTGACGCGTCTGCCCAACCGTATTTTATTGGAAGATCGTCTGGAGCAAGCCCTCAATAAAGCCAACCGTGAGAAAACGCAGTTTGCGCTGATGTTTATGGATCTGGATGGATTCAAAGCGGTAAATGACGCTTTTGGCCATCACGTGGGCGACAACCTGCTGATTGGCGTGACCGAGCGCATGACCGAACAGATGAAAGGGCACTACACGCTGGCGCGCATGGGCGGCGACGAGTTTGTGCTGCTGCTGGAAATTGATGAACCCAATGATGCCGCAGCGGTTGCTGATACGCTGGTGAAAGCGGTGGATCGCCCATTCGATATCTCGCGCTATGAGCTGGTGGTGTCGCTGAGTATTGGAATTGCGGTTTACCCCGGTGACGGCAAAGATGATCGCGAGCTGATGTTCAACGCCGATGCCGCCATGTATCACACCAAGAACAACGGCCGCAACGGTTACACCTTCTTCCAGCCGTCAATGAACACGCTGGCGCAGTCGCAATTGCAGCTGAACAACGATCTGTGGCAAGCGCTGGATAACGAAGAGTTACGCCTGTTCTATCAGCCCAAATACTGCGCGCCGAGCGGCCCGATCCTTGGCTTTGAAGCGCTGCTGCGCTGGCAGCATCCTTCACGCGGTCTGCTGGCGCCGGACGCCTTTCTGCCGATGGCGGAAAAGACCGGCATGATCATTAACATCGGCAACTGGGTGATCAACGAAGCCTGTCGCCAGCTACGTGCCTGGCATCTGCAGGGTCATCCGCACTGGTCGGTGGCGGTCAATTTGTCGGCTGTACAATTTGAGCAGAGCAATCTGGTGGAAACCGTTACCGAGGCGCTGACGCAGCACCAGATTCCGGCTGAACTTTTGACGCTGGAAGTGACCGAAACCACGGCGATGCGCGATCCGGAAGAGAGCGTGCGTATCCTCACCGAACTCACCAACATGGGCGTAAAAGCCTCGATTGATGATTTCGGCACCGGCTATTCCAGCTTGTTGTATCTCAAGCGGTTACCGGCCAGCGAGCTGAAAATCGATCGCGCTTTTGTTAATGAACTGCAGGCGCATTCGGAAGATGCCACCATCGTCTCCGCCATTGTCGCGCTGGCGCAGTCGTTGCATCTGAAAGTGGTCGCCGAAGGGGTAGAAACCCAGGATCAACAGGCGTTCCTCACCGGTTTAGGCTGCGATACGTTGCAGGGCTATTTGCTGGGTAAACCGGTGCCGCCGGAACGCATTGGCGAGCTGCCGAATTTTTATCAAGAAGAGTTAGCGCTGGAGCAGGTGCCTTAACGCCTTCATTCCCTCTCCCGCTTGCGGGAGAGGGTTAGGGTGAGGGAAACTAGCCGCCAAATCCTCTACATCGGAGTTCGGGTGGCGAAATATCAGCAGTTGGTCGAGCAGCTTCGCACGCAAATCGAGGCGCGCATCTGGCCGCCGGGCGAAAAACTGCCGTCGCTACGTCAGCAGGCGGAGCAGAGCGGGTTGAGCCTGATGACGGTGATGCACGCCTATGAAGTGCTGGAGAGTCAGGGCTGGATCGTCTCAAAGCCGCAATCCGGCTATTACGTGGCGCCGCGCGCCGCCGAAAGCCGTCCGCGACTGCCCACGCAAGAGATCGGCAAAACCGATCAGGCGGATACCAACAGCTTCGTGTTCGACGTGCTGCAAGCCACGCGCAATCCCGCCATCATGCCGTTTGGCTCAGCCTTTCCCGATCCCGAACTCTTCCCGCAGCGCCAGCTGATGCGCTCGCTGGTAAAAGTCTCACACAACTTAAAGCCCACCGATGCGCTCAACAACCTGCCGCCAGGCAATGAAGCGCTGCGCAAAATTCTCGCCCAGCGCTACGCACAGCAGGGCATCACGCTGTCGCCGGATGACATCGTCATCACCAATGGCGCAATGGAAGCGCTCAACCTCAGCCTGCAAGCCGTCACCGAACCCGGTGATTGGGTGATCCTCGAAAACCCGTCGTTTTATGGTGCGCTCCAGGCGATTGAACGCCTGAAGCTGAACGCGATTGCCATCGCCAGCGATGTCGAACACGGCATGGATCTGGATGAGCTGGAGCAGGCCTTGCAGCGCTGGCCGGTGAAAGCCTGCTGGCTGATGACCAACCGGCAAAATCCGCTCGGCTTCACCCTGAGCGCCGAGCGCAAGCAGCAGTTGGTGGAACTGCTGGCGCGCTACAACGTGGCGATGATTGAAGACGATGTGTATGGCGATCTGTATGAAGGCCATGACAAACCGCTGCCGGCTAAAGCTTTTGATCTTGATGGCAACGTGCTGCACTGCGGAAGTTTCTCGAAGAATCTAGTGGCGGGATTTCGTGTCGGTTGGGTGGCTGCCGGACGTCATGCGCAGCGCGTGCAGCGTATTCAGTTGATGAGCACGCTCTCGACCAGCGCGCCGATGCAGCTGGCCCTGGCCGATTTCCTCAGCACGCGCAGCTACGATACGCATTTAAAGAAGCTAAGGCAGACGCTGGCTAAACGTAAGCAGCTGGCGCAACAGGCGCTGCGCCGGGTATTACCTGCTGAGGCCAGCATCAGCGATACGCCGGGCGGTTATTTTCTCTGGGTTGCGCTGCCGGCGCAGATCAATACTACTGAGCTGTATCATTTGGCCTTGCAGCAGGGCATCAGCATCGCGCCCGGCCAGCTGTTTTCCAGCAGCGAAGGCTTCAGCCACTGTTTCCGCTTCAACACCGCCTGGCCGTGGGATGCACGCGCCGAGGCGGCGGTAGAGACGTTGGGAAAACTGATTGGCACGCTAAACGGTTAAACCTGGGCCGCCTGCTGGTGGCCCCAGGTGAGATAGTAAACGTCGTAGAAATCCACTTCACCTTTCTGCTTCATCAGGCGATCAATGCCGCTGCGTACGCGCTCCGGCGTCTGGGGGTTATCGAGGATCTTATCCAGTGCTTGTTGAGAAACCGGCTGCACGTAATACCATTCGCCGTTATAACAAACGCGCAAATCCAGCGTGTCGATATCTTCGAAGCGATATTTCGGGTTGATATCCATCAGCATCAGCACGCTCATCACCACCACAAACACCGTGGCAAACCAGAACGCTGGCCAGCCGAGCATGTCGGTTGAAAAGATCAGCGCCACGCACAGCGCGTAGCACAGATACATAATGGCCCAGAGCCCCGGATGGGTTTTGAGGAAGGAAAAGCTAAAGCGCGGCAAATTATCACGCTGTCCTTCGCGGTTCAGCGTGGCGATTTCGTCGAGCAGGATTTGTTTGATCGCGTCCATTGTTCACCTCTAATTATCACTGCCTGCCAGTAAAGCACATAACAGTGAAGCGAATTAGAGACAGATTCGCTGTGTTTTTTTATAACAGTTGCGAGGGGCCGGTGTTTCCCTCACCCTAACCCTCTCCCGCAAGCGGGCGAGGGAACCGATTGAGCCCGTTCTAACTACCCTTTCTACTTGTGGGAAAGGGCCGGGGTGAGGGCATCAAGCCGCAGAGTAATAAATCAAGAAACCTGACCCACAATCTGCAAATTCGCATCATCGGGCACTTCGTTGTACGACAGCACATTCAATCCATTGGCAAACAGACGGGCGTAGCGCGCAATCAGCGGGCGCAATTGCGGCGTTACCAGCAGCACCTGCGTCAGGTTCTGCGCTTTCAACTGCTCCACCATCACCGGCAGCGTGCTCTGCAGCTGCGTCAGGATATTCGGATCAACCGGGAAGCTATCCAGCGCCACTTTGCCGGCTTGTTGTGCCTGATTCAGCGCCGCCAGCAGCAGATTCTCCAGGCTGTTTTCCAGCGTATAAGCCGACAGCGGTTTGTTGTCCGGCGCAATCGCCGCCACCATGGCGCGACGCAGGGCATAGCGCACATCGGAAGTCAGCAGGATCGGATCTTTGGTGATCGCCGCGCTCTCCAGCAACGTCGTCGCGATGGTGGTGATGTCTTTCAGCGACACCTGATCGTTCAGCAGCAGACGATACACTTTCAGCTGCAAGCTGAAGTTCACCGCCGCATTCACATCTTCCGACAGCTTAGGCGCCACATTCGCCAGACGCTGATGCAGCTGAGTGATGTCATCGTAGTTAAACAGCTCCGGCAGATTCTCGCGCACCACTTTATTCACATGGGTGGCCACCACGCTGGCGCAATCCACCACCTGATAACCCAGGTTCAGCGCTTTGGCTTTCTGCTCGGGCAGAATCCACGTCACCGCCATGCCGTAGGCCGGATCGGTATCCAACACGCCATCGATTTCGCCGTACTGTTCCGGCGTCGGGATCGCCATCAGACGATCGGCATGCACTTCGCCGACGGCGGTGCGCACGCCATTGATCTTGATCGCGTACTGCGCCGGCTTGAGGTGGAAATCCTCGCGCAGCGCAATTTCCGGCAGCAGCACGCCGCTGGTTTCCGACACCACTTGCCGCACGCCACGCATACGCAGCGTCAGCGGCGCACCTTTGCCTTTATCCACCAGCGTCACCAGCTTGTAGCCGAGATTCAGCCCGATCGGCTCAACCATCGGGATAGTGTCCCAACCGATGGCGGGCTGATCGTCCGGCTGCGTCAGCGCCTGGTTGATCGCTTCCATAGCGTGATGATCTTGCGTCGGCGCTTTGATTTTCTGGCTTTGACGCCACGCAGCGAACAGCAGCAGGCCGGTAAAGATTAGGAACACCAGATGCGGCATGCCCGGCACCACCGCCAGCACAAACATCACGGCCGCAGCGGTATACAGCGTACCTGGCTTAGCCAGCAGCTGAGACTTGATGTCATCGCCCATGTCCGCACCATCGCTGATGCGCGTCACGATAATCGCCGCTGCCGTTGAGAGCAGCAGTGAAGGAATTTGTCCGACTAAGCCATCACCGATGGTCAGCAGGACATATTGTTCAAACGCTTGTCCTGCCGGTAAACCGTATTTGAATACGCCAATCAAAATACCGCCAACCACGTTAATCAGCAGGATCATGATGCCGGCGATGGCGTCGCCGCGTACGAATTTGGACGCGCCATCCATTGCACCGTAGAAGTCGGCTTCGTTTGCCACATCCTGGCGACGCGTGCGCGCCTGTTCCTGATTGATTAACCCGGCATTGAGATCGGCATCGATCGCCATCTGTTTGCCTGGCAACGCATCAAGCGTAAAGCGCGCCGAGACTTCAGATATACGTTCGGCACCTTTGGTGACCACCACAAAGTTGATCATCAAACGCGGCGGCAAAAAGGCACACCATGCGCATCATGGCGGCGCGTGGAAAGTGGCCTTTGCGGACTTCACGTTGGCGATGATGGCGCTGTTTATGGTGCTGTGGATCATGGGCGCGGTGAGTGAAGAGGAGCGTAAAGAGATCGTCGCGCAATTGAACGGCACGTCGGTTTTTGATGGCACCAATTTCAATCCTTTTGACGTTGAGAACTCCGGCGGATCGGCGATTATCGGCGAAACCATGGCAATTTCCCCGCCGACGCAACCAGCGACTGTCAGCCCAGATAAGGCTGACATCAGTTTGAACGCCGGCAGCAAGCCACAGGAAGATTTAGACAGCGTGCTGTCACGCTCGGATGCGGAGTTGGTGCTACTACACAACCAGCTGCAACGGATGATCAACAGCTATAACGCGCAAAATTACCTGATGCTGGAAACCTTGCCACAAGGGCTGCGCATCCTGATTCAGGACGATCAGGATCGCATGATGTTCCCACGCGGTAGCGCGGTACTAACGCCATTCTTCCAGAAACTGCTTACCGAGCTCGGCCCGGTGTTTAACCGCATCGACAACAAAATCATGATCAGCGGCCACACCGATGCCGCGCAGTACAGCGGCAACGCCGCCTACAACAACTGGAATCTGTCTGGCGATCGTGCGCTGGCGGCACGCCGCGCGCTGGAGCGTGGCGGGCTGGAGAGTGCGCGCGTATTGCAGGTTAATGCCATGGCGTCACGCATGCCGCGCGATCATGACGATCCCATGAGTGCGCGTAATCGCCGCATTGAAATTCTGGTGTTAACCGATGCCGCTGCAGAAACCCTGTTCCAGTTTTATGGCCGCGAAGGGGAGAATGTTGTGAAACCTATCGCTGAGCGCCTGCGATAACCTGTCAGTGCCTTTGAATCGCTTTTTTTGATTCGGCCGGTGGCGAAATCCACCGGTTTTTTTTGCATTAAATTCATGCCGCTTTGCGGCCTGGTGCGCATAAATGCGCGCCAGTTAGGGCGACCCTTATTCACCCGCACGAGATGTTAATTATGTTGCTAATAAATTTGGCTTTAGTTAGCTAAATCATTCTTTTTTGTGAATTTTGTTGGTGGGCGCACATTGCAATGCCACTTTGGTAAGCCACACTTAAGCATCGTGATTAACCGGAGAAAGAGTATGACTGCCAACCACTCCAGCCTGCTGTTACTGATGTCTTTCGCCGCCGGCACCTTTTCCGCTGGATCCTCCAGCAATCCGCAACATCTGATGTTATCGCTGCCGTCGGGCGGCGTGCCCAACAGCCCGCTGCCGCTGATCATCTGGCCCGGCATTGTGCCGTATGACGATGAAAATCCGACGGAAGACAGCGCCGCCTGGTTTGAAAAAACCTTTACCCGCAACGGCTGGCCCGCCGCATGGCGTGCGCCGATCTTTCCTTATACGCATTACCATCCGAACACCCATGAAGTGCTGGGTGTTGCGGCTGGCTGGGCGGAAGTGCTGTTCGGCGGCGACAGCGGTCGCATGGTGACGCTGCGTGAAGGCGATGCGGTACTGATCCCGGCGGGCGTCGGCCACAAACAGGTGTTTGCCTCAGAGGATTTTTTCACCGTTGGCGCCTATCCTGAAGGCATGTCCCCGGAAACCGTGCGTGATGAGCCGTCGCGTTTACGTACGTCGAAGGAGAAGATCCAGCAGGTGCCGCTGCCATCCCGCGATCCTTTTACGGGTGGCGAAGGCGCGATGACGGAGATCTGGCTGCCAATCGCGCAGCAGCTAATGCACCAGTAAAGTGCAAAACAGCCATTTCCGTTGACGCGGCGCGTGTGCCTTATTGGGGCAAGCCTCTGGCACAGTTTGTGCAGGAGAGAGTGAGGTCCTCTGACAAGCGCCGGGTAAATCATGAAAGAAAGCTACCAGATAGCATCACAATTCTATGATGAGATGTGGCTGAGCGATGGCCAACACCGCGCTCACTACCAGCAATACTGGGAATGGTTACAACAGGCGGACAAAGAGGCAGTGGCGCGCAAACGTGAAGAAGCGGAACTGCTGTTTCATCGCGTCGGCATCACCTTCAACGTCTACGGTGATGACGGCGGCGCGGAACGTTTAATTCCTTTCGACAGCGTGCCGCGCATCATACCTGCCAGCGAGTGGGCGATGCTCGATCGCGGCATTCGCCAACGGGTACAAGCCCTTAACGCCTTCCTGCACGACATCTACCATCAGCAACTGATCCTCAAAGCCGGCATCGTGCCCGCTGAACAGGTGCTGGTGAACGATCAATATCAGCCTTGTATGCAAGGCGTCGATCTGCATCGCCACATCTACGCGCACATTGTTGGGGTAGACATGGTGCGCAATAACGACGGCGAATATTACGTTCTCGAGGACAATCTGCGCACGCCGTCTGGCGTCTCCTATATGCTGGAGAACCGCAAGATGATGATGCGCCTCTATCCGGAACTGTTCGCCGGGCAGCACATCGCGCCGGTAGAGCGTTATCCTTCGCATCTGCTGCAAACCCTGCGCGAAAGCTCGCCGGTCAACGATCCGGTGGTGGTGGTGCTGACGCCGGGCCGCTTTAACAGCGCCTACTTCGAGCACAGCTTCCTCGCGCAGCAGATGGGCGTTGAGCTGGTGGAGAGCGCCGATCTGTTCGTCAAAGATGGCGCGGTGATGATGCGTACCACCGCCGGGCCGTGCAAAGTCGATGTGATCTATCGTCGCGTTGATGATGCCTTCCTCGATCCGCTGGCGTTCCGCCCGGATTCGATGCTCGGCGTGCCGGGCTTGTTGTCGGTGTATCGATCCGGCAACGTGGTGCTGGCGAACGCGATCGGCACCGGCGTCGCCGATGACAAATCGATCTATCCCTACGTCCCGGACATGATCCGTTTCTATCTTGATGAGGATCCGATCCTCAATAACGTACCCACCTGGCAATGCCGCAAACCGCAGGATCTCACCTACGTGCTGGCCAACCTGGCGAAAATGGTGGTGAAAGAGGTGCACGGCGCAGGCGGTTACGGCATGTTGATTGGCCCGGTGGCGAGCCAGCAGGAGCTGAGTGATTTCCGTGATCGCCTCAAAGCGCGCCCGGAAAACTACATCGCGCAGGACACGCTATCGCTCTCCACGTGTCCAACCTTTATCGATAACGGCCTCGCGCCGCGCCACATTGATCTGCGCCCGTTTGCGCTGTGCGGCGCGGATATTCGTCTGGTGCCCGGCGGCTTAACCCGCGTGGCGCTGAACGAAGGTTCGCTGGTGGTGAACTCGTCGCAGGGCGGTGGCACCAAGGACACGTGGGTTCTGGAGGATGACGCATCATGCTAAGCCGCACGGCCAGTGGCCTCTATTGGATGGCGCGCTATCTTGAGCGCGCAGAACAACTTGCTCGCGTGTTAGACGTGACCAACCGTTTGTCGTTAATGCCGGTGCGCGGTGACCAGGGCGACGATCTGCTGCTGCCGCTTAATCTCACCGGCACGCGTGAACTGTTTGAAACCCTCAACGGCCGCTTCACCATGCCGCAGCTGTTCAACTTTTTCGCCCTCGACGATCGCAATCCGTGCAGCATTTTCAGCTGCTGGCAGGAGGCGTGGAACAACGCGCATGCGGTGCGCGGCAGTTTGTCGTCGGAAGTGTGGGAGAGCATCAACTCGACGTGGATTGAGATGCGCAATACGCGGCGGCGCGGTATTACCAGCGCCAACGCCGATAGCTTTTTCGATTGGGTAAAAGAGCGCTCGCACCTGTTTCGTGGCGCGATGTTCGGCACCTTGCTGCGCGGTGATGCCATGAGTTTTATCCGCATCGGCACGCTAATGGAGCGCAGCGACGGCACCGCGCGTTTGCTGAGCGTCAATCAGCAACTGCTGGAACAACAGTCCGATTCGGTGCGCGAATATTATCGCCTCGACACCTTGCTGCGCGCGGTGTCGGCGCGTGAAGCCTACAACGCCATCTTTAAGCAGCAGCTGTTGCCGGATCTGGTGAATGAGATGCTGATCCTGCGCAGTGAAAGTCCGCGATCGCTGCACTCCTGTATTGATGAGATCGCTACCCAGCTCGAGCAGATCGGCAGCAGCGGCGAAGATCGTCCGCGTTATCTGATCACCGTGCTGCTGGCGGAAATCAGGTTTAGTACCTGGGAAAGCCTGACCCAGGAAGGGTTAACGCACTGGCTCAATGCATTCCTGACGCGCCTGAACGCGCTGGCAGACAGCATCAATCACACCTATCTGGAGGCGAAATGAGACTGAACATCGAGCACAAAACCCGTTACGCCTACGAGCAGCAGGTGACACTCAGCACCCAGTATCTGCGTTTGACGCCGCAAAATTCGGTGCATCAGCAAATTATCTCGTGGGATTTGGAGCTGCCCTGCGCAGCCACCTGCACGCAGGATGCTTACGGCAACGTGATGCATGTGCTAACGCTGGATACGCCGCATCAGCAACTCGATATCGCCGCGCGCGGTGTGGTGGAGATCCTTGATGCCGGCGAGTGGGCACCCGATCCGGAGTGCGCGTTGTCGCCGCTGGTGTTTCTGCGCGCCACGCCGCTGACGCTGCCCAATCCCGAGATCCGCGAGTTTGCCCAGCGCTACTGGCGGCCGGAAAAGCCGCTCGCCAGCCTGGAAAAGTTGATGGATGAATTGCTGCTGAAGATGCCGTATCGTCCCGGCAGCACCCAGGTAACTGATACCGCCGCGAAAGTATTTGCCGCAGGCAGCGGCGTTTGCCAGGATCACAGCCACGTGTTTCTCGCCTGCTGTCGCACTCTGGGGATTCCGGCGCGCTATGTAAGCGGCTATCTCTATACTGAAAACGTTGAGCACGTCGCCACTCACGCCTGGGTTGAAGCCTGGCTGGATGGCAGTTGGCACAGCTTTGATATCACCAATAATACCCGCAGCACACGCCAGCATTTACGTCTGGCGGTTGGTGTGGATTATCTCGATGCCTGTCCGGTGCGCGGTATGCGGCTGGGCGGCGGCGGTGAAGATATGCTGGCGGTGGCTGCGGTGCTTCAGGTGCATGCGCAGCAGTAATCAGAACAGGCGTAACTATGACTTATTGTGTGGCAATGCGTTTATCGTCAGGGATGATTTTTGTCTCTGATTCGCGGACCAATGCGGGCGTCGATCATATTTCCTCGTTCCGTAAACTGCATGTGTTTCAGGTCGATGATGAACGCACGCTGGTGCTGCAAAGCGCTGGCAATCTCGCTACCACGCAGAGCGTGCTGAGCCTGCTGCGACGTCATAACGGCGATAACGATCAACCCAATTTGCTGAATGGACGATCGCTGTATGACATTGCGTTGATGGTAGGTGAAACGCTGCGCGAGGTGATCAAGCGCGATGGCGAGGAGTTTGGCGGCACGCTGCTGCTGGGGGGACAGATTCGTGGCGAGGAGCCGCGTCTGTTCCAGATCTATCCGCAGGGCAATTTCATCGAAGCCAGCGTTGATACGCCTTATTTCCAGATTGGTGAGAGCAAGTACGGCAAACCGATTATTGATCGCGTGCTGCGCTATGAAACGCCGCTCAGTCAGGCGATGCAGTGTGCGTTAATTTCAATGGATTCAACGTTAGCGAGTAATATTTCGGTGGGATTACCGCTGGATGTGATGGTCTATCGCACCGACAGTTTCAGCGATAGCGAGCAATATCACATCACCGAACAGCATCCCTATTTTTCACAAATTCGTCAGCTGTGGAGCAAAGGATTGTTGAGCGTGTTTTCGCAGCTGCCACCGTTAAAACTCTAATTGAGTGGGGTCGCCATTTATGGCGACCCGATCTTTCACACCAACTCATTCAATTTTGCTGTCATATTAATGCCACTAATCCCTTTTAAACCTAATTTACGCAGGATTTTTATTTTATAGGTACTCACCGTTTTACTACTGAGTTGTAATTGTGAGGCGATCTCTTTATTTGTCATTCCCGACGCCAGTTTCACCAATACCATCAGTTCCCGGCGCGTCAGGCTCATCAATTTTTCACTCTCAATTAACTCGTTTACCTCGGCCGCTTCCTCCGTTACCGGATAAAAACGCTTACCACATTCCACCTCTTTTATTGCGGTAAGGAGAGTGTCTAAATTGCCGCGTTTACACACATAGCCTTCCACGCCTAATTGCAAGCAACATCGTTGATAAAAAAGGCTTTCTGAAGCGGTATAAACAATGATTTTGAGGTCTGGCAACGCGCGCTTGATGTCCGTAATCAACGGAATGCCAGCGCGTCCAGGCATGGTGAGATCGAGCAGTAAAACGTCCGGACGTGTCCTATGCAGCTCGGTTATTAACAGATCGCTTTTATTAGCAGTGCCAGCAATGGCGTAGTGATATGACTGCAGTAATGCCTGAATGCCCGTACAGATTAACGGATGGTCATCAACAATAAATACCGAATGAATCATATGTGTAGCCCAGAGGAAAAAATAAAAAATAAACGCAAAGTTAAAACACCCTTTAACAAACAATTTAACTGGTGTGACCAGATTAATTCACGCTGCTTAACAATAAGCTTTAAGTCATGTCTTGAATTTGGGGTTTTAAGGTCAGTTTTTGTTTTTTATGCGCAAGAACAATGCAAGTGGCTGCTTTTTAGGCTCTCACGACGCTGCAGTCATAAATCTGAAAACAAGCCGTTTTAACGTCGAAGCGATAAACCGCTGCGTGTAAAAGGTGAATGATGTTTTCCGTTGATCAGCTTCTCGATACCTACTGGCCAGGTCATCAACCGGCAAACTGGCAGAAAAGCGCCCTGAAATGGGCCGTTCGCGAACATGAATTCCAGGCGTTTGCCGCCCGCTATCGTCATCTGAAAGGCGTGGATATGGTGGAGCAGGTACTGGAGCATCTTGATGTGCGCTGTGAACTGAGCGAGCGCGATTTGGAGCAGATTCCCACGCGTGGCCCGGTGGTGATAGTTGCCAACCATCCGCTCGGTGCACTGGATGGTTTAGCATTGCTGGCGGCGGTTTCGCAGGTGCGACGCGATGTGAAAATTGTTGCCAACCGCATGTTGATGATGCTGGAGCCGATCAACAACATGATGTTGCCGGTGGATAACATGGGCAACCGTACCAGCCGCGAACAGCTAACGCGCATGCAGCAGCATCTCGATAATCAGGGCGTGCTGATTATCTTCCCGGCGGGTGAAGTGTCGCGCCTTTCCAGCCGAGGCGTGCGCGATCGTCACTGGCATCACAGCTTCTTACGCCTCGCGGCCCGCGCTCGCGCGCCCATCGTGCCGGTGCACGTGGTGGGGCGCAACAGCCTGGCATTTTACGCCGCCGCAAAAATTGCCTCGCCGCTCGCGTTACTGATGCTGGTACGCGAAATGTTTCGTCAGCGCGGTTCGCGCATTAAGTTGCACATCGGCGAACAGATCCCGTTTGCCAACTGGCATGATGGCCACACGCCGGGCAAAGAGCTGGCGAAGCGGCTGCGCAAACATCTGTATCGCATTGGTCAGGGACGACGCGGCTTGTTTCAGACCGAAGCGGCGATTGCGCGGCCGGAAGATCGCGCCGAACTGAAAAAAGCGCTGATGGAGAGCGAGCGACTCGGCACGCTGCCGGATGGCAAGCAGATCTACCTGTGGCGACGCAACGGTGCCAGCTGGGTGCCGCTGCTGCGTGAGCTCGGGCGCTTACGGGAAGTGGCATTCCGCGCGGTGGGTGAGGGCAGCGGGCGGCGTCGCGACCTCGACAAATACGATGACGATTACTATCACCTGATTCTGTGGGACGACGATGCGCTGGAGATCGTCGGTGCCTATCGCTTTATTCCGGGCGCCGAGCAGCTGGAGCGTCGTGGGCTGGAAGGCATCTACAGCGACAGCCTGTTCCACTATGACGAGCGCATGTTGCCGATCATCAATCAGGGGCTGGAGCTGGGCCGCAGTTTTATTCAGCCTGCCTATTGGGGCAAACGCGGCCTCGATTATCTGTGGATGGGCATTGGTGCCTACATCGCTAAATATCCCGAAACCCGCTACTTATTTGGTCCGGTCTCGATCTCGGGCGGCATGCCGCTGGCGGCGCGCGATCTGCTGGTGGCGTTCTATCGTCTCTATTTCCCTACCGAACTGCCGCTGGCGACTTCACGCCGCCCTTATCCAGCCTCGTTACCGGAAGTGCTGGCGCAGTTCAGCGGCGATAATTACAGCGAAGATTTACGCCGGTTGAAACATCTGCTGGCGAATCTCGGCACCGCCATTCCCACGCTCTACAAGCAATATTCCGAGGTGTGCGAGCCGGGTGGCGTGCAGTTTATCGATTTCGGCAGCGATCCCGATTTCAATAACTGTATTGATGGCTTAGTGCTGGTGGATCTCACGCGGGTGAAGCCCGCGCGTTATGAGCGTTATATCGGCATGCATCTGTGAATCGCGTCATGCCGCTTAGTTAAGCACGGAGCGGCTTTCGTTCGCCTTGAACCTGGGCAGTTGCAGCACTTCGGTGCGGCGACCGAGCAGAGGACGCCTGGCCGCGCCCTCTGCACTCCCGGGCCTTGCGCCAGCCCAACCCGCCGCTTCGCGGTGCCTTCACTCATTCACGATTCCTGACGGACCGGCGGCGATTCGCTCCTGCTCAGCGCCGCCTCTCGCCGCATCCCTGCGGCTCGCCCTGGAATCTCTCATTCGTTCAGCGGGTTAGGATGTTGCCCCAACACCCGCGCTGCAGCAGTGGTGCGTATCCTTAACTCAAAATCGCTATCCATCCGCTGGGATTGCCATTCATGGCAACCAGATGCGCATAAATGCAGACTCTCGAAAAACCAAGCCAGGCATTCTGAGACGGCTGGATGCTTAGCGGGCGATACCCCTGCGATGTCAGCGCGCTGATTATCAGACAAGCATTACGCCATTTAGGGCGACCAGCTGCAATGTCATGGAATCGTCATCACAGTGTCGTAGGGTCTTAGCCGGACGGTTAGCGAAAGGCCAGAAACATGGCATCAATCACACTGCGCGGGCTGCGCAAATCCTTTGCGGCGCAGCCGGTATTACAAGACATCTCGCTGCAGATTGCGCAGGGGGAATTTATCGCCGTATTAGGCCCGTCGGGCTGTGGCAAAACCACCTTGCTGCGCCTGCTGGCCGGTTTTGAAACCGCCGATGCCGGAGAGATCCACGTGGGCGAACGCTGCTTCGCTGCGCCGGGCGTGCATCTGCCGCCGGAAGATCGTCAGCTTGGCGTGGTGTTCCAGAGCTACGCACTATGGCCGCATATGACGGTGGCGGAAAATGTTTCCTACAGTCTGAAAGTGAACGGCGTCGCGCGTGCCGAGCGCGAGCGCCGCACGCAGCAGGCGCTGGAGCTGGTGGGATTGGAAGCGTTCGCCGCCCGTCGTCCCGCCGATCTCTCCGGCGGTCAGCGTCAGCGCGTGGCGCTGGCGCGCTGTTTAGTGGCGCAACCGACCTTAGTTCTGCTCGATGAGCCGCTCGCCAACCTCGATGTCCACCTGCGCGCCACCATGGAAGAGGAGTTCCGCCGCTTCCATCATCACAGTCACGCCACCTTGCTCTACATTACCCACGATCAGCATGAAGCGATGGCGCTGGCCGATCGCATCGTGGTGATGGATGCCGGCCGTGTGATGCAGTTCGCCACGCCGCAAACGCTGTGGCGCGAACCGGCGAACGCCATGGTCGCGCGCTTTATTGACGACGGCAAAGTGCTGCCGATCAGCGATATCGAACCGCTCGGCGAGGGCCGCGCTTATGCCACGCTGTGCGGTATGCGCGTGTCGTTACGCTGCGCGCCGCATCAGCGTCCGCAGCCGCAGGCGCAAGCCAGTTTTCACGCAGTCGATTTCCACTTAGCCGCGCCGGGCGAACCACAGTTTGCCGCGCGCGTGCAGCGGGTGATCTACCGCGGCGGCCACTATCAGCTCAACGTGACGCCGCTGGCCGCGCCCGAATGCAGCATCACGCTGCTGCTGGCCGATCAGCCTTTACCCGTTGTCGACGCCACCGTGGGTGTGGCGCTGCGTGACGGCTGGATTCTTCCTTCTTAATCTTCTAAACCTTCAGGGAAATGCTATGCGTACGACGTTAAACGTGTTGATGTTAGCCAGTGGATTCGTAATCTCTGCCGCCAGCTTTGCCGACGAGGCGCCAGCAGGGAAATTGGTGGTTTATACCTCGCAGGCACCCGAAATTGCCCAGCAAACCATGGATGCGTTTAAAGCCGCCTATCCCAATGTGCAGGTCGAGTGGACGCGCAACGGCACCACGCAGTTAATGAACGTGCTGCGCACCGAAATGATGAGCGGCGAAGCCAAGCCGGATGTGCTGCTGATTGCCGACGCCATCAACCTCGGCGCGCTGAAAAACGAAAACCATCTCTACAGCTACAGCGATGCGCCGCTTAGCCACATCAATCCATCGTTTTACGACAAAGACAAAACCTTCTTCGGCACCAAAATCATCGCCACGGTAATTGCCTACAACACCCAGCATGCGCAGCCGATTGATAGCTGGAACGCGCTGGCGGTGGAAGCCAACAAAGGGCAGATTGCGGTACCAAGCCCGCTTTACTCCGGCGCGGCGCTCTACAAGCTGCACACCGATATCAACACGCCATCGATTGGCTGGAGCTTCTACAAAAAGTTGGCGGCCATCGGCATCGCGCCGCAGGGCGGCAACGGCCCGGCGCTGAAGGCGGTCGCCAGCGGGCTGGATAAGTACGGCATCATCACCGACGCCGACGTGATTCTGGCGAAGAAAAAGGGTTCGCCGGTGGATCTGGTCTATCCCAAAGAGGGGGTGTCATATGTCACCGAACCGGTTGCCATCATGAAAACCGCGCACAACCTGCCGGCCGCCAAAGCCTTCGTTAACTTTATGCTTTCCGAGCCAGGCCAGAAGCTGGTGGTCGAGCAGGGCAACCGTCCGGTGGATGATCGCGTCTCAGCACCGGAAGGTTTCACGCCGATCAATAAAATCAAGCTGCTGTCGCCGGACGTGGCGAAAGCGATCAAAGAAGATGCGGCAGTGCGCGATCGGTTCACCGCGCTGTTTGGTGGCTAAGCATGAGCGTGTTGAGCAACGAATGGCGCAATGTGACGCGCAAAGCGCCGCGCGTTAACAGCGAACGGCTGATTCTGGCGCTGCTGGTGTTGCTGATTGGTTTGCTGTCGGTGGCGCCGCTGATGCGGCTGGTGTGGACCGCCATTGCGCCCAGCGGCGTGCCGGATATCGCACGCTTAACGCGCCTGCTGGCGAGCGATCGCGTGTTGATCGCCAGCGCCAATACGTTGCTCATCGCGCTCAGTTCTACTTTGATTTCCGTGGTGCTCGGCACCGCCGCTGCGTGGCTGGTGGCGCTTAGCGATCTGCGCGCCAAAACCGCGTGGGTGTTTGCGTTTATCCTGCCGCTGATGATTCCGCCGCAGGTGACGGCGCTGGCCTGGCTGCAGGCGCTGGCTCCGAGCAGTCCGCTGGCGCTGCTGTTCGCCACGCTGGAGTTGCCGTGGTTTGCGCCCGGCGAGCAGCCGCTCTACTCCTTAACCGGCATTGTGCTGCTGCTCGGCACGCACAATGCGCCGTTGGTGTTCCTCACCGTGCGCGCCGGTTTGCGCCGCTTGCCCGCCGATTTGGTGGAAGCGGCGCAGGCCAGCGGTGCGTCACGCGCGCGCATCCTGTTCACCATTGTGCTGCCGCTGGCGCGCCCGGCGATTTTTGCCGGTGCCGCGCTGACCTTCGTTGCGGCGGCGGGCAACTTCGGTATTCAGGCGATGCTGGGGATTCCGGCGCGCGTGCCAACGCTGATCACGCTGGTATATCAGCAGTTGAACGGCATTGGTGCGAGCGCGCTGCCAAACACCGCGGTGTATGCGTTATTGATTGCGGTAATTACGCTGGCGGGCATGGCGGCCAGCGCCTGGTTGGGCGGACGCCATGATGTGCGCGTCAACGGTGCACCGCGCCTGTGGCAGCAATCGCTGGGGCGCGGGCGTATGGCGGTTGAGGGCGTCGCCTGGCTGTGGATGGCGCTGACCTTGCTGTTGCCGCTCAGCGCGCTGTTGATCACCGCGCTCACCAGCGGTTTTGGCCAGGCGCTGAGCTGGCAAACGCTGACGCTGGAGAACTTCTGCGCCGCGTTGTGGGGTTATCCGGCGGTGCGACAGGCGTTTCTCACCAGCCTCGGATTGACCACGCTGGCGGCGCTGATTTTAACGGTTTGCGCGCTGTTTCTCGCCTATTTCCTCAGCTGGCGGCGAACCAAATTAGTGCGCGGTTTGTGGCTGGCGAGTGAACTGACTTACGCGCTGCCGGGCATTGTCACCGGCGTAGCGGCGATGCTGTTCTTCCTGCGTCCGCTGCCGATCGTCAATGTCTCGCTGTATGGCACTGTGTGGATCATCCTTGCCGCCTATCTGGCGAACTTCCTCGCGCTGGTGCTGCGCCCAACGCTGGCCGGATTCGCCCAGTTGGAACCGGCATTAGATGAAGCGGCACGTTTGTGCGGCGCCGGTTTTCTGCGCCGCATGCGCGACATCTTATTGCCACTGGCGGCACCTTCGGCGCTGGCGGGCAGCGTGCTGGTGTTTCTCACCGCGCTGAATGAAATCCAGGTTTCGGTGCTGCTGGTCACCTCGCAAACGCAAACCATCGGACCGACCATCGTATTCCTTGATGAAGGCGGATCCGCGTCGCTGGCGGCGGCGGTGGGCTGCCTGATGATTGTGGTGGTTTGCTTATTAATGGCGGTTGCCACACGCCTGACGCGACGCTTGCCGCACGGCATTTTACCGTGGCAAGCGTAACGCCAGCCTGCCGTCAACGTATGATGATTTGTGAAGTATCCTACTGAACATTTTCTCGCCACTGCCGATAACATACCTACCAACATTTGTCTGCGGATGAATAGCGCTTGTCAGCGCTGCGTATTTGCGCTTAAGTCTGCATGATAATTAAGAATTTTCTTAAGTTTCGACGATACCAGCCCAGCAATAGGCGAATAACAATGAATAATAACTCTGACGTCATGTACCGACTTTTGGTACAGAGCGTGGTGGATTACGCCATTTACATGCTCAAACCCGATGGCACAGTGGCGAACTGGAATAGCGGCGCGCAGCGCGCCAAAGGTTACACGCCCGATGAAATCGTAGGGAAGAATTTTGCGCTGTTCTACAGCGAAGACGATCGTAAAAACGGCGCGCCGCAGCGCGGACTGGCGACCGCAACAGCAACCGGGCGCTTTGAAACCGAAGGCTGGCGTTACCGTAAAGATGGCAGCGCATTTTGGGCGCATGTGGTGATCGACGCCATCCGCGATGAGTTTGGTGAGCTGCTGGGTTTTGCCAAAATCACCCGTGACTGCACCGAGCAGCAAGAGCAGCAGCGCAAACAGCGCGAGCAGGAACAGCGCTTTCGCATGCTGGTGGAAGGCGTCAGTGATTACGCCATCTATATGCTCGACTTGGACGGCAACGTGGAAAACTGGAACGTAGGCGCACAGCGCGCGAAAGGCTACGTTGCCGAAGAGATTGTTGGACAGCACTTCTCACGCTTCTACAGCGCCCAGGATCGTAAAAACCATATCCCGGAAAAAAATCTCACCACCGCCTTCAAAACCGGTCGTTTCGAAGACGAAGGCTACCGGTACCGCAAAGATGGCAGCGCATTTTGGGCACATGTCATCATTGACGCGATTCGTGATGATGCCGGCAAGCTGATTGGCTACGCCAAAATCACCCGCGACTGCACCGAACAACAGGCGCTGCTGCGTAAACAACACGAGCAGGAGAAGAACTTCCGTCTGCTGGTGGAAGGCGTGCGCGATTACGCCATCTATATGCTGGATGTGCAGGGCCGCGTGGTGAACTGGAACAACGGTGCACAGCGCGCTAAAGGTTATCTGGCTGACGAGATTGTCGGTCAGCACTTCTCGGTGTTTTACAGTTCAGCGGAACGTCATGCCAATGCGCCCGAAGCTAACCTCGGCATTGCGTTGAAAACCGGGCGTTTTGAAGATGAAGGCTGGCGCTACCGCAAAGATGGCTCGGCATTTTGGGCCCACGTTGTTATCGAAGCGATTCATGATGAAAGCGGCAAACTGATCGGTTTCGCCAAAATTACCCGCGATATCACCGAACGGCGTGAGAACGAGCAGCAACTGCTGCGCGCGCGGGATCTGGCGCAGTCGCAGAGCGCGAAAATGTCGGAGCTGTCGGGTTTTCTCGACACCATCATCAGCAATATTCCCTCATGCGTGATCGTTGAAGATGCCATCAGCCGTGAAATCCTGATGGTGAATGACAAAGCTGAGCAGCTGTTTGGCATTAACAAAGCGCTGATCATGCACAAGCGCCCGCACGAATGTATGTCGGCGGAGCTGGGTGATTACTTCAACAGTCTGGCGGATGTGGCGCTGCGCAGCGAAGGCATCCACTCGCGCGAACAGCTGCTGCTGACGGCGGGCGGCGAGCGCATTCTGCATACGCGTGCCACCACCATCAGCGGCAAAGATATGCGTCAGAACTACGTGATGCTGATTGTCGAGGACGTGACCGATCAGCGCGAAGCCGATGCGCGTATTCGTCATATGGCGCATCACGACAATCTCACCAGCCTGCCGAACCGTGTGCTGTTCCGCCAGAAGCTGAGTGAAGCGCTGCGCGTCGATAGTCAGAACCACCAGGTCAGCGCCACGCTGTGTCTCGATCTCGATAACTTCAAAAACGTCAACGATGCGCTCGGCCACCAGATTGGTGATGACCTGCTGCGCGTGGTCGCGAAACGCCTGCGCAGCGCGCTGCGCGATCACGATACGCTGGCGCGCATTGGCGGCGATGAGTTTGCCATCGTGTTACCCAATGTTCGTGCTGCCGATGAAGCAGCGGTGGTGGCGCAGCGGCTGATCGAGGCGATTCGTCCGCCGATCAACGTTGAAGGGCATAATCTGTCGGTGGGCTTGAGCGTTGGCATCGCGCTCACCTCGCAGGCCACCAACACGCCGGAGCATATGCTGCGCTGCGCCGATATGGCGCTGTACGAAGCCAAACGTAATGGCCGTAATCGCTTCGAACACTTCACCATTGAGATGGACAATCAGGCGCGCAGCCGTCGCGTGATTGAGAACGATCTGCGTGATGCGATTTCTGGTCGTCAGCTCAAGCTTTACTATCAGCCGATTACCAACGAGCAGGGCATCATCGGCTATGAAGCGCTGATGCGCTGGCATCACCCGATCAAAGGGCTGATCATGCCGAACGACTTCATCCCGATCGCTGAAGAGACCGGTTTGATTCACATGCTCGGCGCCTATGCGCTGTATGAAGCCTGCCGCGAAGCGCAGAGCTGGAACACCGAACAATCGGTGTCGGTGAACCTGTCGCCGCTGCAGTTTAAAAACAGCTCGCTGGTGTCGGTGGTGGAAGGTGCGCTGCGGGAATCCGGGCTGGCGCCGCATCGGCTGGAAGTGGAGATCACCGAATCAGTGCTGCTGGACGACACGCTCGGTAATATCCGCACCTTGCAGAGTTTGAAAACGCTTGGCGTGCAGATTGCGCTGGATGATTTCGGCACCGGCTACTCGTCGCTCAGTTATCTGCGTTCATTCCCGTTCGACAAAATCAAAATCGATAAGTCGTTTATCAACGATATGGGCGACAGCCGCGAGGCGCTGGCGATTATCCGCGCCATTACCGGCATGAGCCGCAGCCTCGATATTCAAATTACCGCTGAAGGCGTGGAGAACGGCGAGCAGTTTGCGAAGCTGCGCGAAGAGGGGTGTACGCTATTTCAGGGCTATTTCTTTGGTCGTCCGCAGCCGTCGGAGTTGCGGTTGAAAGAGTTGGAATAGATTCGCGCCATTGATCGTGCCGCTACATAAAAAAACGCCCGACATGTCGGGCGTTCTCAATTTTTGCTGTGTGTAATCTTTATTATTATGCGCCGTGGCCGTCGACGGACATGTGGCCGAGATCTTTGTCCACCAGGAACAGGCCTTCGCCTTTGTTGCCGACCATCGCCAGTTTATCCAGCACGGTTTTGAACAGCTTCTCTTCTTCATGCTGCTCGGCAACGTACCACTGCAGGAAGTTGAACGTTGAGTAATCCTGGGTGGTTAAGGCGGTGTGCACCAGCTCGTTGATTTTTTTGGTAATCAGCTGCTCATGCTTCAGCGCTTCTTCCAGCACGTCGTTCAGTGAATTCCAGCTAATCGCCGGCGCCGCAATGCTGCCCAGCACCGGCAAAGCGCCGGCATCGCTGACGTAATCGAACAGCTTCTGCATGTGCTGCATCTCTTCGCGAGAATGCATTTTCAGGAATGAGGCGGCACCTTCATAGCCTTTATCGCAGCACCAGGCGCTCATCTGCAGATAGAGGTTGGCAGAGAAGAATTCGAGGTTCAGTTGGTCGTTTAAACGCGAGGTCATTTCAGCAGTTAACATGGCTGAGTCCTTTTTAATTTGTCAGGTGAAGTACGGCGAATTATGCATCAATCTATACTTTTTTGTGAAGGGTTTTTCGCAAAAAGGTTGAATTTATCTTATTGATTGTAAATGGAATTATTCCACATGTTGAATGCGAGGAGTTCTCACTTTTGACTAATTTTCATTCACGCTGGATTGATTATAGCTGCGCATCGGGCGATGCTGAGGCTTGCCTTTACTTGTCAGGAGCTTAGCGGTGTCGAACGTCTTAGAGCATTACCATTTTCTGCATGAAATTCCCGAACTGGGTTTTCAGGAATTTAAAACCTCTGCTTATATTGCCGATCAGCTGGAGAGCGCCGGAATTAAGGTGACGCGCGGCATCAATAACACCACCGGCATGGTGGCGGAAATCGACAGCGGCGTGCCCGGTCCGGTGCTGGCGCTGCGTGCGGATATGGATGCGCTCGGCCATATCATTGATGGCGTAGCCTGTGCGCGTCACACCTGCGGCCACGATGGCCATTCGTCGGTGGTGCTGACGGCAGCGCAAGAGCTGATGAAAGAGGGCGCGATCAAGAAAGGGCGGCTCAAGCTACTATTCCAGCCGGCGGAAGAGCTCGGTGCGGGTGCGCTGGCGATGATTGAGGGCGGCGCGCTGGAGGATGTGGAGATGATTCTCGGCTTCCATGTGCGTCCGCTGGAAGAGTGTCATGTGGGACAGGCGACGCCAGCGGTGATTTACTCTGCCTGCAGCACGCTGGAAGCCACCATCAAAGGTGCACCGGCGCATGCGGCGCGTCCGCATTTGGGCGTCAACGCGCTGGATGCGGCGGTGCAAGCGGTACAGGCCGTCAACGCCATCCATCTGCCGCCGGGTTTGACCTGGAGCGTGAAAGCTACACGCTTTCTGTGCGATGCGGGCGTGACCAACTCGGTGCCGGATGAGGCGCGCGTGGTGTGGGATCTGCGTTCGCAGGAAAACGCGCCAATGGCGGTGCTGAAAGAGAAAGTCACGCTGGCGATTCAGCACAGCGTGGCGGCGCTGGGTGCCACGGCCGACGTGGTGGTGCTAAAAGAGATGCCGGCGGCAGAAATTCATGAGGAAGCTACGGCGGTGATTCGCGCGGCGATTGTCGACGTGCTGGGCGAAGCCGGTTTGCTGGATACCAAAACCACGCCGGGCAGCGAAGATTTCTTCTATTACCCGGTGAAAAACCCGCAGGTGAAAGCCGGTTTCTGGGGATTGGGAACCAATCTGGTGCCGGGTTTACATCATCCTGAGATGCGCTTTGAGCTGAGCTCGCTGGAGATTGGCGTGAAGATCTTCAAGGCGGCAGTGGTGCGGGTGTTGGGGTGATTAGAGGGTTAGGGTGAGGGCCATTAAGGGCACCGATTCCCCCTTTCTGCGAAATATTGTATGCTATGCCGCCTCAATGCTGACGGGATTCAGGACTGCCGCCAATGTAGATCGCACACCTCTTGCTGTGAACCGACGCCACTGCGTCGCCATTGGCCGCTTTATCCTGCGGAATGACCTCGAAACGATTTATTCGCAGCGCGCTGTCCGCGTGTTGCCCTTGAAGAAGAATTCACTCAATGTCTAATGCCTCCTTTTTAGAAGAAGTGGCGCGCCGCCGTACCTTTGCGATCATCTCGCATCCGGACGCCGGTAAAACCACAATCACCGAAAAAGTGCTGCTGTTCGGACAGGCGATTCAAACCGCCGGTACCGTCAAAGGCCGCGGCTCCAACCAGCACGCGAAATCGGACTGGATGGAGATGGAGAAACAACGTGGTATCTCCATCACCACCTCGGTGATGCAGTTCCCGTATCGCGACAGCCTCGTGAACCTGCTGGATACGCCAGGACACGAAGACTTCTCTGAAGATACTTACCGTACGCTGACGGCGGTTGACTGCTGTTTGATGGTGATCGACGCCGCAAAAGGTGTTGAGGATCGCACCCGCAAGCTGATGGAAGTGACGCGCCTGCGCGATACGCCAATCATCACCTTTATGAATAAACTCGACCGTGACATCCGCGATCCCATGGAGCTGCTGGATGAAGTGGAGAGTGAGCTGAAGATCGCCTGCGCACCAATTACCTGGCCGATTGGCTGCGGCAAGTTGTTCAAAGGGGTTTATCACCTCTACAACGACGAAACTTACCTGTATCAAACCGGTAAAGGCCACACCATTCAGGAAGTGCGCATTGTTAAGGGGCTGGCGAATCCAGAACTGGATGCCGCAGTAGGCGAAGATCTGGCACAGCAGCTGCGCGATGAGCTGGAGCTGGTGCAGGGCGCTTCGCACGAGTTCGATCAGGAGCTGTTCCTGAGTGGCGAAATCACGCCGGTGTTCTTCGGCACCGCGCTGGGTAACTTCGGCGTTGATCATATGCTGGATGGCCTGGTTAGCTGGGCGCCGCGTCCAATGCCGCGCAACACCGACGCGCGTTTGGTGGAAGCAAAGGAAGAGAAATTTAGCGGCTTCGTGTTTAAGATCCAGGCAAACATGGACCCGAAGCACCGCGACCGCGTCGCCTTTATGCGTGTGGTATCCGGCAAGTACGAAAAAGGCATGAAGCTGCGTCAGGTGCGAACCGGTAAAGATGTGGTGATTTCCGATGCACTGACCTTTATGGCCGGCGACCGTTCGCACGTAGAAGAAGCCTATCCGGGCGACATCATTGGTCTGCACAACCACGGCACCATTCAGATTGGCGACACCTTTACGCAGGGTGAAAACATGAAGTTCACCGGCATTCCGAACTTCGCGCCAGAGCTGTTCCGCCGTATCCGTCTGCGCGATCCGCTGAAGCAGAAACAGCTGCTGAAAGGGCTGGTTCAGCTGTCGGAAGAGGGCGCGGTGCAGGTGTTCCGTCCGGTGCACAATAACGATCTGATTGTGGGCGCGGTCGGTGTGCTGCAGTTCGAAGTGGTGGTGGCACGCCTGAAAAGCGAATACAACGTTGAAGCGATCTACGAAGCCATCAACGTCTCAACCGCTCGATGGGTTGAGTGTGATGATGCGAAGAAATTCGACGATTTCCAGCGTAAAAATGAAGTGAACCTGGCGCTCGATGGCGGTGATAACCTCACGTATATCGCGCCAACCATGGTGAACCTCAACATCACTCAGGAACGCTATCCTGACGTGAGATTCCGCAAAACGCGCGAGCACTAATCGCCGTTGCCAGCAGGGCCTGTGATTTTCACTGGCCCTGTTTTGTTTGTTACAGACTCCTCCTAATTCCGCTGTTTTTTTCTCTTTTTGGCGATATATCAACCACAAGAGCCAGCAAAAGCTGTAATCCCTACTACTATTATCCTGTCGGACGAGAAAAGAGACCTTTCGGGTTTCATTACGTCCAGTAACTCAGCAACGCCGTTCGTTGCTGGCGCATCCGCGATAACGGATGAGTTAACTGATAGAAGGATGATATCGATGAATAAGACTAAGATTGCTAAAACCCTGATTGCTGCCCTGGCCGGTTCTGCTCTGCTGAGCGGTGCGGCGTTTGCAGATGAATCACTGTCGCAGAAAGCACAGCAAACCTCCGACAGCGCGGGTGCGAAGATCGATAGCTCTATGAAAAAAGTCGATGGCTATATGGATGACAGCGGCATCACGGCTAAAGCCAAAGCGGCGCTGGTGGATGATGACGCAATTAAAAGTACGGATATCTCCGTCAAAACGCACGATGGCGTGGTGACACTGAGCGGCTTCGTGGCTTCTCAGGATCAGGCTGAAAAAGCCGTCGCGCTGGTGCAGAAAGTCGAAGGTGTGAAATCCGTCAGCGACAAACTACACGTTAAAGACAGCAAAAATGCTTCTCTGAAAGGTTATGCGGGCGATACCGCAACCACCAGCGAAATTAAAGCTAAGCTTTTAGCAGATGATATCGTGCCATCACGCAACGTTAAGGTTGAAACCACCGACGGCGTGGTGCAGTTATCAGGGGAAGTGGCGAATCAGGCACAGTCCGACCGTGCTGAGAAGATCGCCAAAGCCATTGAAGGCGTGAAAAGCGTGAAGAATGACCTGAAGGTGAAATCTTAACGCGAGCGACTCGGCACCAGCAGGTGCCGTTTCGTAATAAAAACAAAGGTGTAAATAAGCAGTTCGATTTTCACAATGGTAAAGGAGAGGCTTATGTTTCGTTGGGGTATTATCTTTCTGGTCATCGCTCTGATTGCTGCGGCATTAGGTTTCGGCGGTCTGGCGGGTACGGCAGCATGGGCAGCTAAAATTGTCTTCATTGTCGGTATTATTCTGTTCCTCGTGAGCCTGTTTACCGGGCGCAAACGACCCTGACTACTTGCGTCTCAATAGACGCTAACCCGCGAGTCACCTAAAGCGGAGACCGGTCTTGTGCGGCATACTACGAAGCCGCAACGATTGCAGAAGCAATTGGTCAGGGAACGACAATGACTGGTTCTCCGGGATGCTGCTTCGGCGACTCCCTCAGAGCAAGCAACACTGAGGGACATCCATTGGGCACACGTATTCCGTTGACATTAGGTTCATTCGAACCGCTGGCTTTAACTCCTTTCAAATCAAATAAAATTGCCTTGGTGTGCGAAGGCGGCGGTCAGCGCGGCATCTTTACCGCAGGCGTGCTGGACGAATTTCAACGCGCAGGCTTCAATCCTTTTCAACTGTTACTCGGCACCTCGGCCGGGGCGCAAAACCTGTCGGCTTTTGTCTGTGGCCAGCCTGGCTACGCGCGACGCGTGATCTCCCGTTACACCACCAGCAAACTGTTCTTTGATCCGCTACGATTCGTGCGCGGCGGGCATCTTATCGATCTCGATTGGCTGATCGATATCACTAAACAGGAATTCCCGCTGGCGCTCAATACCGCCGAAGGGCTGTTTGCCAAAGGCAGCGAATTCTATATGTGCGCCTGCCGCAGCGATGATTACCGCGCCGAGTACTTCAACCCGATCAGCACCAACTGGCACGACATCCTAAAAGCGTCCAGCGCGATCCCCGGTTTTTACCGCAGCGGCGTGCAGATGGATGGCGTCAGCTATCTCGACGGCGGCATCAGCGATGCGATTCCGGTACGCGAAGCTGCGCGCCGTGGCGCGGATACCATTGTGGTGATCCGCACCGTGCCCTCGCAGGTGTCCTACACGCCGAAGTGGTTTAAACGCATGGAACGCTTTTTGTCCGACAGCGCATTGCAGCCGATGATCAACATCCTGCATCAGCATGAAGAGAGCTATCGCGAGATTCAGCAGTTCATCGAGCAGCCGCCGGATAATCTGCGCATCATCGAAATCTGTCCGCCAAAACCGCTGGCGAGCATGGCGCTTGGCAGCCGCTTGTCATCGCTGAATCAGGATTACCATTTAGGTCGCCGCAGCGGGCGCTATTTCCTCGCCACGCTTGGTCAATGGTTGAGTGATGCTGAGCCGCTGGTGCGTTCAACCACGGTTACGCCGCCGGCAGCGGTGGCGAATGCGCCTGACAATCGCCCGCTGATTACGCCCGCGCTGGCGGAAAACGATGCCGATTTTGATAAAGGCTCGCTGGCATGAAGTTTATCGACACGCATTGCCACTTCGATTTCCCGCCGTTCGTTGATGATGCGCACGCCAGCATCGCGCGCGCTGCGCAGGCCGGCGTGGAACGCATCATTGTACCGAGCGTGGATGCCAGCCGTTTCGCGCTTGTGACGCAACTGGCGCAGCAGCATCCGGCGCTGTATGCCGCGCTGGGCCTGCATCCAATCAATATTGCTGAGCATCAGGAAGATGCGCACCTTGATGAATTAGCGCGCTGGCTGAAAAAGCCCGATAGCAAGCGTGTGGCGATCGGCGAGATCGGTCTCGATCTCTATATGGACGATGCGCAATTTGCCAAACAGACGCGGCTGCTCGATAAGCAGCTCAAGCTGGCGAAGCAGCACGATCTGCCAGTGATTTTGCACTCGCGCCGCACCCACGATCAATTAGCGCTGCATTTACGTCGTCACGATTTACCGCGTCGTGGCGTGGTACACGGTTTTGCGGGTAGCCACCAGCAGGCGGAGCGCTTTATTCAGCTTGGCTATGCCATTGGCGTTGGCGGCACTATCACCTATGAACGCGCCAGTAAAACCCGCAACACCATCGCCAACCTGCCGCTCAAGGCGTTATTACTGGAAACCGACGCGCCCGATATGCCGCTGCACGGTTTTCAGGGCCAGCCCAATCGTCCGGAGCGGGCGCGCAATGTGTTTGACGTGCTGTGTCAGTTACGCAGCGAATCCCCTGAAGAGATCGCCGATGCGCTGTGGCATAACAGCCAGCAGCTGTTCGCCTTGCCTGCCTGATTCTCACCCCAACAGATTCTGCATTTACGCTGCCTTACGCCTGATTAGCTACATTGATAAAGCTGAGAGTACACTTTTGCGTCCATTTTTGTGATAATAATAACAATGGCCATCACGGCGCATTCCCGCCTGGTTAGCAATTATTTGTGATAATTATCACTAAATAATTGTATTTAAATGACAGGTTTTCTTTTTCATGTGACGTGAAGCGCAATTTAACGTCACGGTAGTTGTTAGAATTATCACATTCCCCGGTGGGTTGTGCCCGCCGATCTGAATTTTGGAGAGCATCATGACCGACCTGAAAGCAGCAGCACAGCGCGCATTGCAACTGATGGATTTAACCACCCTGAACGAAGACGACACCGACGAGAAGGTGATCGCGTTGTGCCGTCAGGCGAAATCCCCAGCCGGTAACACCGCTGCCATCTGCATCTATCCGCGTTTCATCCCGGCAGCACGTAAAGCGCTGCGCGAGCAGGGCACGCCGGAAATCCGCATCGCCACCGTCACCAATTTCCCGCACGGCAGCGATGACGTTGAGATCGCGCTGGCCGAAACCCGCGCGGCCATCGCCTACGGCGCTGACGAAGTGGATGTGGTGTTCCCGTATCGTGCGCTGATTGCCGGCAACCGCGATATCGGTTTCGAGCTAGTAAAAGCCTGTAAAGAAGCCTGCGCGGCGGCGAACGTGCTGCTGAAAGTGATTATCGAAAGCGGCGAGCTGAAAGATGAAGCGCTGATTCGTGCCGCTTCGGAAATCGCTATCGATGCGGGTGCCGATTTCATCAAAACCTCCACCGGTAAAGTGCCGGTCAACGCGACGCCAGAAGTGGCGGCGATCATGATGCAAGTGATCCGCGACAAAGGCGTGAAGCAGCAGGTTGGTTTCAAACCGGCGGGCGGCGTGCGCACTGCGGAAGACGCGGCGCTTTATCTGCAGCTGGCGGAGGACATTCTGGGTGAAGGCTGGGCGGATGCGCGTCATTTCCGCTTCGGTGCCTCCAGCCTGCTGGCAAGCCTGCTGAATACGCTGGGCCACGAAACCGCGACCAGCAAAGCCGGTTATTAATCTCTTTCGCTGATGGTTCTGCGATTCGTAGCGGCGCGATTTATCGCGCTGGTTTTTACGCTTCAGCCCCGACTTAACATCGCGCGATAAATCGCGCCGCTACGGCAGGTGCAAGCTGCCGTACCATTTCAATTTCTATCCCTCCAGGGAGGCAACCGTGTTCCTGCCACAAGAAATTATTCGTAAAAAACGCGACGGCCAGGCGCTGAGTGAAGCGGAGATTCGCTTCTTCATCAACGGCGTGCGCGACAACAGCGTTTCGGAAGGTCAAATTGCCGCATTGGCGATGACCATCTATTTCCATGATATGACGCTCGACGAGCGCGTGGCGCTGACTATGGCGATGCGCGACTCCGGCACGGTGCTGAACTGGAAATCGCTCAATCTCAACGGCCCGATTGTTGATAAACACTCCACCGGCGGCGTTGGCGATGTCACTTCGCTGATGCTCGGCCCGATGGTAGCGGCGTGCGGCGGTTATGTGCCGATGATCTCCGGGCGCGGCCTCGGCCACACCGGCGGCACGCTGGATAAACTGGAAGCGATTCCGGGCTTTGATATCTTCCCGAGCGACGATCGTTTCCGCCAGATTATTAAAGACGTCGGCATCGCGATTATTGGCCAGACCAATTCGCTGGCGCCGGCCGACAAACGTTTCTACGCCACGCGCGATATCACCGCCACCGTGGATTCCATTCCGCTGATCACCGCATCGATCCTCGCCAAAAAACTGGCGGAAGGATTGGATGCGCTGGTGATGGACGTGAAAGTGGGCTCCGGCGCCTTTATGCCGACCTTCGAAGCCTCAGAAAATCTGGCGCAGGCGATTGTTGGCGTCGCCAATGGCGCAGGTTGTAAAACCACCGCGCTGCTCACCGACATGAATCAGGTGCTGGCTTCCACCGCCGGTAATGCGCTGGAAGTGCGTGAAGCGGTACAGTTCCTGACCGGCGAGGTGCGCAATCCGCGCCTGCTGGAAGTGACGATGGCGCTGTGCGCGGAAATGCTGATCTCCGGCAAACTGGCTGAGAATGACGCCGATGCGCGCCAAAAGCTGCAGCAGGTGCTGGATAACGGCAAAGCCGCTGAAGTGTTTGCCCGCATGGTGGCGGCGCAAAAAGGGCCGGTGGATTTCATCGAGCGCATGGACAGCTATCTGCCCGCGCCAACGCTGAGCAAAGCGGTATACGCCGATGGCGCCGGTATCGTCAGCGCAATGGATACGCGTGCGCTCGGCATGGCGGTGGTTGCGCTTGGCGGGGGGCGCCAGCGCGCCAGCGACAGCATTGATTACAGCGTGGGCTTGAGCGACGTGACCACGCTCGGCACGCAAGTTGACGCGCAGCGTCCGCTGGCAATTATCCACGCCGCGTCGGAAGCGCAGTGGCAGCAGGCCGCCGCCGCCGTTAAAGCAGCCATCACGCTGAGCGACACTGCGCCAGCGATCACGCCGGTAGTTTATCGTCGCATTAGCGAATAACTGGCGCTTCTTCGTGCCAGGCAGCGGCCGTTCGGGTATACTGATCTGATCGCTTTTTTTTGACTTGTCATCGCGCATTGCGCAGGAGACTTGCATGAAACGTGCTTTTATTATGGTTCTCGACTCCTTCGGGATCGGCTCCAGCAAAGACGCCGATAAATTCGGTGATGAAGGATCGGACACGCTCGGCCATATCGCCGAAGCCTGTTTCGAAGGCCGCGCCAATGAAGGTCGCGAAGGCCCGCTGCACTTACCGAACCTGACCAAACTGGGCCTCGGCAAAGCGGCTGAGCTCTCTACCGGTCGTTTCCCGCCAGGCCTCGATCCCAACGCGGAAATCATCGGTGCGTATGCTTACGCCAGCGAATTGTCGTCCGGTAAAGATACGCCGTCGGGCCACTGGGAAATCGCCGGCGTGCCGGTGCTGTTTGATTGGGGCTACTTCAGCGATAAAGAGAACAGCTTCCCGCAGGCGCTGCTGGATACTCTGGTGAAACGTGCCGATCTGCCGGGATATCTCGGTAATTGTCACTCATCGGGCACGGTGATCCTCGACCAGCTCGGCGAAGAGCACATGAAAACCGGCAAGCCGATTTTCTACACCTCGGCGGATTCGGTTTTCCAGATTGCCTGCCATGAAGAGACCTTTGGCCTCGATCGCCTGTACGAACTGTGTGAAATCGCCCGTGAGGAGCTGACCAATGGTGGCTACAACATCGGTCGCGTGATTGCGCGTCCGTTCGTGGGCGACAAAGCGGGTAACTTCGAGCGTACCGGCAACCGTCACGATCTGGCGGTGGAGCCGCCTTCAGCGACCATGCTGAAAAAACTAGTCGATGAGAAGGGCGGTGAAGTGATTTCGGTGGGTAAAATTGCCGATATCTACGCCGAGCAGGGCATCACGCAGAAAGTCAAAGCCACCGGCTTAGACGCGCTGTTCAACGCTACCATCGAGCAGATGAAGAAAGCGCCAGATACTTCGATTGTGTTCACTAACTTCGTTGATTTTGACTCAACGTGGGGACATCGTCGCGATATCGCCGGTTATGCGGGCGGACTGGAGTTGTTCGATCGTCGTTTGCCAGAGCTGATGGAATTGGTGAAAGAGGGCGACATTCTGATCCTCACCGCCGATCACGGCTGCGATCCAAGCTGGAAAGGCACCGAGCACACGCGTGAGCACATTCCGATTCTGATCTACGGCCCGAATGTGAAGCCAGGATCGCTGGGATACCGCGATACCTTCGCGGATATCGGCCAGACCATCGCAAAATATTTTGGCCTGTCCAGCATGGACTACGGCAAGAGCATGCTGTAAAACAGCGCCCCAAATTTAATAAGGAAAATAACCATGGCAACGCCTCATATTAATGCAGAAATGGGTGATTTCGCGGACGTCGTGCTGATGCCAGGCGATCCGCTGCGCGCAAAGCACATTGCGGAAACCTTCCTCGAAGATGTGGTGGAAGTGAACAACGTGCGCGGCATGCTGGGTTACACCGGGACTTATAAAGGCCGCAAGATTTCGGTGATGGGTCACGGCATGGGCATTCCATCCTGCTCGATCTACACCAAAGAGCTGATCACCGACTTCGGCGTGAAGAAGATTATCCGTGTCGGTTCTTGCGGCGCAGTGCGCGCAGACGTGAAACTGCGTGACGTGGTGATTGGTATGGGTGCCTGCACCGATTCCAAAGTGAACCGCATGCGCTTCAAGGATCACGACTTCGCGGCGATTGCTGACTTCGACATGGTGCGTAACGCCGTTGATGCCGCGAAAGCGCTGGGCGTTGATGCGCGCGTGGGTAACATCTTCTCCGCCGATCTGTTCTATACGCCAGATCCGCAGATGTTCGACGTGATGGAGAAGTACGGCATTCTGGGTGTGGAGATGGAAGCGGCGGGTATTTACGGCGTGGCAGCAGAGTTTGGTGCGAAAGCGCTGACCATCTGTACCGTGTCGGACCACATCCGCACCCACGAGCAGACCACGGCGGCTGAGCGTCAGACCACCTTTAACGATATGATTAAGATCGCGCTGGAGTCAGTGCTGCTGGGCGATTAATCTCTTTTCCCTCACCCTAACCCTCTCCCGCACGCGGGAGAGGGGACCAGTCGGCGCTTTTTTTCTCCCTCTCCCGGTGGGAGAGGGCCGGGGTGAGGGCACCAGACCGCACCATTCCGTAAACATCTGACACACTTTTACCCAGGCTTGTGCATCTTCGTGCTGGCTCTGAAACAATCTCTGCTTATCATTAGCGTGATAACAAAGAGACTAAGCCCACCTGATGAATTTCCGTAATTTCGAAGCAGAAGAAAAGCTGTTTGCCCGCCGTGCGATTGTCGCTTTTGCCCTGGTTGTCATCTGCTTTACCATCTTAGGCATCAACCTGTATCGCCTGCAGGTCGATCAGCACAGCTATTACCAGACGCGTTCCAACGAAAACGACATCAAAATGATCCCCATCGCGCCCACGCGTGGATTGATCTTCGATCGCAACGGCATTCCGCTGGTGCGCAACGTCAGCTGGTATGACATTCACATCACGCCGTACAAAATCGACAACATGCAGGAAACGCTGAAAGAGCTGACGCCGATTGTCGATCTCACGCCGGAAGAGATTGAAACCTTCGAGCACGAGCTCAAACAGAACAGCCGCTACAAGCCGGTTGAACTGAAAGCGGAACTGACTGACGAAGAAGTCGCGCGCTTCGCCGTCAATCAATTCCGCTTTAGCGGCGTCACCGTCGATACCTATCAGGACCGTGAATATCCTTACGGTGCCGACCTGGCGCACGTGCTTGGCTATGTTTCGAAAATCAACGATAACGACTACAAACGCCTGAACGCAGAAGGCGTTGGCGAGAACTACGCGGCTGACCACAACATCGGTAAGCAGGGCATTGAAGGCTATTATGAATCGCTGCTGCACGGCAAAACCGGCTATCAGGAAGTGGAAGTGGATAACCACGGCCGCATCGTGCGCGTGCTGAAAGAGGTGCCGCCGGTGGCCGGTCAGAACATCACGCTGACGCTCGATCTGCATCTGCAGCAGTACGTCGAGAGTCAGCTAGCCGGGCAACGTGCGGCGGCGCTGATTGAAGATCCCCACGACGGCAGCGTGCTGGCGATGGTTTCCGCGCCGAGCTACGATCCCAATCCGTTCGTCAAAGGCATCAGCTACAAAGCCTATAAAGCCCTGCTGCAGGATAAAGACCTGCCGCTGATCAACCGCGTTACGCAAGGCTTGTATCCACCGGCGTCCACCGTGAAGCCTTATATGGCGATGTCGGCGCTGCTGACCAAAGTCATCACACCGAGCTTTACCCTATTTGGCGCGCCGACCTGGACGCTGCCGGGCACCGATCGTAAATATCGCGACTGGAAAAAAACCGGTCACGGCATGCTGGACGTCACCAAAGCCATCGAAGAGTCGGCGGACAGCTTCTTCTATCAGGTGGCGTTTATGATGGGCATTGATCGCATCCACACCATGCTGAGCCAGTTTGGCTACGGAAAATCGACCGGCATCGATCTTAACGAAGAGTACGCTGGATTGCTGCCGAGCCGCGAATGGAAGCAGAAGGTGCACAAACACGTGTGGTATCAGGGCGATACCGTTTCAGTGGGCATTGGGCAAGGTTATTGGGTGGCGACGCCGATTCAGATGGTGAAAGCGATGGTGGCGCTCATCAACAACGGGCGTGTGATCAATCCCCATCTGCTGGAGAAATCACAGCGCGGCAAGGAGGTGCAGCTCTACCAGGCAAAACTACCGCAGCCGCAGATTGGCGATGCTAAATCGCCGTATTGGTCGCTGGTGCGCCACGCCATGTTCGGTATGGCGAATGCGCCGAACGGCACCGGCTACAAATACTTTCACACCGCGCCGTACGGCATTGCGGCGAAATCCGGCACCTCGCAGGTATTCAGTCTGAAACAGAATCAGGTGTATAACGCCAAAATGACGCCGATGCGCCTGCGTGACCACATCTTCTACACCGCGTTTGCGCCGTTTAACGATCCCAAAGTGGCGGTGGCGTTGATTCTGGAAAACGGTGGCAACGAAGGCGTCACGGCGGCACCACTGATGCGCAATATTCTCGACCACATTTTTATGCCGGAAGCCGCACCGCCGCCGGTGGCGACGGCGGCGCAGTAAACCATGCGGCCATGGCAGGTTATTGTCATGCCGCCTGGTTTGTGGGGGCGCGGTGCATTGCGACCTGCAGTGCATCACTCCTCTCGCAATGTCGCGGTAACATGCCCAATCGCGCGCACCACTTCGCTGGAACTGTCACGAATATCCGCCATCATGCCGCCAGCTTCTTTCGCCAACCCCACGCCCTGATCGGCGCGTTTCAGGTTGGAGGCGATACCTTTCAGCGCTTTCTCCGCCAGCGTATGGTTCTGCTGCACCATGTTCTCAATTTCGGTGGTGGCGCGGTTGATGTTGGCCGCCAGCGTGCGCACTTCATTGGCCACCACGGCAAAGCTGCGACCATGCTGACCGGCGCGCGCCGCTTCCACCGCGGCGTTCAGCGCCAGCAGGTTGGTTTGATCGGCAATCCGGCGAATACTCTCAACAATGGCGCCAATGCGATCCGACGACTGACTCAGATCGTTGATATCACCAGAAATGCCGTGCAGCTCGCCCGCCAAATCATTCATGGTCTGCACGCTGTTCTCTATCACCGTGGCGCCAAGGCGCGTGCTTTCGCTGGTTTGCAGCGCGGTTTGATACGCCTGCTGCGCCGCGTCGCGCTCTTGCTGATTCTTCTCCACCTGCGCGGTGACATCGGTAGCGAACTTCACCACTTTGTACAGCTCGCCGGTTTCGTTAAACACCGGATTGTAAGTGGCGCGCAGCCACACCGTTTGGCCGCGTTTATTCAGGCGCTGGAACTGGCCGGAGATAAATTCGCCCTGATTCAGCTTGTGCCAGAAGCGGCGATATTTGTCGCTGTTGCGCATCTCCGGCGGGCAGAACTGGCTGTGATGCACGCCGATCACTTCTGACGCGTTATAGCCCATGGTTTTCAGGAAGTTGTCGTTGGTCATCAACACTTCGCCCTTGAGATTGAAGGCGATCACCGCCATCGAACGCTCAATCGCGGTGGTCATGGCGCGCTGCTCTTGCGCGTCCATGATGCGCGCGGTGATATCGCTCGCCAGCTTGACGATTTTAATCACGCGGCCGCTGCGATCCTGCACCGGCACGTAATTCGCCTCCAGCCAGATAGGACGGCTGTGTTTCGCCACGCGCAGGAATTTATCGCTGAAGCCTTCGCCGCGATTCAGGCGTCGCCAGAAGTCGCGGTATTGCGGTGAGTTGAGCATATCGGCGGTGCAGAACATGCTGTGATGCTGACCAACAATCTCTTTGAGCGTGTAACCCATGCGCTCGAGAAACAGCTCGTTGGCAGTAAGGATCTTCCCTTCTGGGGTGAATTCGACCATGGCGATGGCATCTTGTAATGAACTGAGCGTTGCCTTGCTATGACCGCGTTTTTGCCACGCAAGGCGTGACAGTATTCCTGATGTAATAGTGCTGAACATGGTGGACCTTATTATTGGTATCGGATGTCAGCAAGGTTATCGGCACAAGCGACTAAAAATTCACCTATACCAGCGATAGGCGAATGAATTTTTACCGGTTGGTCTGAAGGTTGCTGTAAAAGGCATCAGTCAGCTGATTTTTGCCGAAAAGCGTTTGACGGTGCCGCGCGAGTAGGGTTTAATGCGCCCCGTTGCCCGGATAGCTCAGTCGGTAGAGCAGGGGATTGAAAATCCCCGTGTCCGTGGTTCGATTCCGCGTCCGGGCACCAACATTCTGAAAACCCAGCTTATGGCTGGGTTTTTGCTTTTCTGGGTTTCATCACTCTTCATACAATCTTGCGACGATTACGGCTCGACGTGGTGCTTGAGTCTCTGCATCTCAAAAGCAGGAAGGTTGTTTTAAGCGGTTGGACGCTCGTTCCATGCATCCGTGTATTGGATATTGCCATCCACAATTCGCCACGTGATTTTCTCATATTGCAAACTGACGCTTTCCGTATGGTTTAGTTTGTCATTGCCTGCAAGCTTCACATTTGCCACGCCGCAGTTAACGCCGGTGACTTTCACGTTTTCCATCAGCACCGTGTAATAGCAAACTTCCTGGCCAGCATCGCTAATGTTATAGAAGCGAAGTTCAGCGCTTTTTAACGTCTGCCCGGTGGCTGCTGCCTTGTACAGATAAGGCGTGGAGCTATCCACTTCTTTCTCAATCATCATTGATGAATGCTGGCGCGTACCGGTGATCCTACCGTTAGATCCGTCCACTGGCAGGTTGATGCCGTGGCTCATGCCGATAATTTCAATGCTGCCTTCACGGTCGTGAACATCGACAGATCCTCGAATATCTGCGCCACCATCATCTTTAAGCCACATATACGGAGGGATTGGCATTTTACTTGTTCCTTATTTTTTTGATCAACTTCATGGTTATTAAATAAACAGCCGTGGTGATGGACACCACGATGACAACATCAATGTAGAAATAGGCGTCGTAGAGAGTTTCAATGTTGGATTCGCCGCTTATTAACACGGCAACCTTTCGTGCGAAATTCTGTGAGATGTACGTTTCAGCGCCACCGAGCGATCTGCCAATAACAAGCGTTATTAGTATGAAGAAAACGCATTTTGCGGCCCTACGGGCAAGTGTTTGAGCCATTGGCAACAACCTCAATTAATCCTCGGGCCATCAGCGAAGGCTTGCCTGGCACGGGCACCATTAATGTGTTCATAAACGCCTGGCGGATACGCGCATAATCGGAGTTGTGGGGGATGGTGATGCAACCTTCTGATACGGTTCCCGGATGAAGCCGGAACAGTTCGCGGCGCACGCCCTGATACCAGGTCTCGTCGTCAATGGCTGAGTCTTCTCGGTAGAGTGCAAACCATTCACTTCGGCCAAAGGCCACGCCTTTCGTGTACTTGTTCCAGGCGTCCTGTAATTCCGCCTTTCGCTTACCAAAGAAACCATCCGCGCCGCGATCGACAACCCAGTATTTCCCGGGTGGCAATGGGCCGTCGCCCGAAACTGCGCCGCATCCACCTCGATTTCGATAAGCGCCGTTACCAGAAAACGCCATGAAAACGCCGACGCCATAGATGTTTAACGGTGCGTAATCCGCGCCGTTCAGAATAAGTGTTCCATTCAGTGCCATCGTTCCCTCATTAATCATGTAATAACCTTGAGTGATAGTAACAATGAATGGAATATAGTGCCAAAAATTGTTAGGGATTCTTATGGGTTGATCTAACGTTTTGAACTAATGTTTTTTTTGAATGGCGTAGTTTTTATTTTTTTTATTTAATATAAAACAGTTTGATATAAATATTTATCTCTAAAATTTGTTTGATAAAATCAGCACTGCCAATTGAATTATTGATAAGACTTTAAAAAGGTTAACTCCAGAAATCAGCCTAACCACAGCAGCTATGTCCAAATAAAGAATCGCTTGTCGCCCACAACAATCCTTCATAAATTCTCTTACACCCCAACCAAATTATCGTAGGCCGCAGAGATGAGTGAGTTCGTTACAGAGGAGTGGAACGAAGAGGGTTATTTGATCAGCACGGACGAAAACAAACTGGACCTCGCCGCCATACACCGTTATCTCACCACTTCGACATGGGCAGCAGGCATTGATGAAGAGACGGTTAATGCTTCGATACAAAACAGCCTTAACTTCGGTCTTTATCATCAAGGCTTACAGATTGGCTTTGCGCGGCTCATCACGGATTACGCCACCTTCGCTTATCTGTGCGATGTTTATGTGCTCGACGCGTATCAGGGAAACGGCCTGGCACGCTGGTTGATGGCGTGTATTCATGCGCATCCGGTTTTTGCGCGGCTGCGCAGAATTACGCTGTTCACCAGCACGGCGCCGTGGCTGTATGAAAAGTTTGGCTATCAACCGATTAACCAGCCGAACTACGCGTGGACGATTACCCGGCCTGATATCTACAAAAACAAAGCGTGATAAATCTTACAGCGCCAGCTGAATCGCCTGCACCTCATCCTCCTGCTGCGCCGGCCGCGCGCAGCAGATCAGCACTTCATCATCCGCCACTTGCGCGCTCGGTGGCGTTGGGTAAGTCACCGCGCCTTGCAGCAGTTTGGTTTTACAGCTGCCGCAATGTCCGGCGCGACAGCTGTACGCTGGGCTCAGGCCACGCGCTTCAGCCAGCTCAAGCAGCGAACCGGTATCCGGCGCCCAACGCGCCTCTTTCAGTGAATCCATGAACTTCACCGGCACCGATTGGGTTGCTACCGGCAATAGCGGTTTTGCTTCTTTAACAATATCGTTGGTGCGCTGCAGCGACGACGGCCCAAAGGCTTCGGCGTGAATGCGATCGTCGGCGATATTCAAGGCGCGCAGCCCGTCGTACAGCGCCTGGGTAAATTGCGGCGGACCGCACAGATAGAAGTCGTAATCGTTAAACGGCAGCACCCGCGAGAGCAGCGCCATATCGATGAGGCCGGCAAAATCGTAATCAACATCCGGTTCTGCATCCGCCGTCTGGCTTAGCACGCGCACCAGTTTCACCGCGCCGTGCGCCGCCGCCAGCAACTGGTCGAGTTCGCGCACAAAAGGGCGCTCGGCTTTGCTGCGCGCCGACTGGAACAGAAACGTAGGGCGCAGGCGCTGTTTGCGCACTCCTTCGTATATCAGATGTCGCAGCATCGCCAGCATCGGCGTGATGCCCACGCCGGCGGCAAGCAGCACCGCCGGACGTGGTTCGCTGGCGTCGAGAGTAAAATCACCCGCCGGCGCACGCGCTTCCAGCGTATCTCCGGTGTGGAGATGATCGTGCAGGTAACGCGATACCACGCCATCGCGCTTGACGCTGATGCGGTAAAAATTCTCCGATGGCGCGACCGAAAGCGTGTAGGCGCGCATCAGCGGCTTATCCGTACCGGGCAACTGCAGGCGAATCGGCAGATGTTGACCGGCCAGATGCGGCAACAGACCCGCGCCATCATCCGGCACTAAATGAAACGAGCGGATCGTGGCGCTCTCATCCACCACCTTAATCACCTTGAACGGACGCCAGCGCGAAGCCAGATCTGCTGCACGCAGGCGTTCGGCGGCGGCTTGCCAGTCGCCGGTCATCAGTGAACTGGGTGCGACGCCATCCGGCGGCGTTAACCAGCGTAAGGCGAGGGCGGCACGACGACGCACGATACGGCGCGGGCGAAACGTCCACAGCCGCTCGGCACCCTGAAAGGCGGCGATCTCGGGCGAGTCGAGAATCACTTTGGCATCGCCGCTCAGTTGCAGCGTGTCGCCGCTGGCGTAATCAACAAACAGCAATCCCGCTTTGCCATTCTGGTGAATGTTGCCCAGCGTGGAGAAAAACAGATTGCCGTTGAAGTCGGGAATGGTCAGCAGGCCATCTTCACTGACGCGCACGAAACCCGGTTTGCCGCCGCGATGCGAGGCATCAACCTGGCGTTCGGCATAGGTGGCGACGTAGAAGGTATCCGCCGCGCCGATGCTGGCGCGCGCGGCATCATCCAGCGCGCTCAGGGTTTCCACCTCACCGCGATAAGGTTCGGCGGGAGGATGTGCAAAGTGAAAGTCACGCAGCTGGATATAGCGCGGGCAGTTGCCAAAACTCTGCTCCACCTGCACGCGAAAACCAGCGCCAATCGCCTGCAGCACGCCGTTCATGCGGTTACGTCGCCGCGTATGCAGTTCGATGCCGAGCAGCCCAACCGGCGCGCCATCCTGCATGCCCGCCGCCGCGGGATCGCCTTGATGCGGACGCGCCTCGATATCCAGCGTGGTGGCATTGGGCGAGAAGATAAAACCGGGTTGGCCTTCCAGCAGCGTGGCCCACGCATCGCCGTGCGCATCCACGCTGCCCGCCACAATAAACGGCAGCTGCGCGTAGAAGTCGCGGTGTTGATCGGGCATGTGATCGCGGATCACGCGCTGGCCGACGTCCGCCATGCGCTCCGCCACACCCGCCTGTTGCTGAAGCGCAATTTCACCCTGATGCCAAACCGGTAGTTTCTTGCTCATGATGGTGGACTCAGGCGATGCTGCGCAGGCCAGCCGCAGTTTGAGGGAAGGGCACAAAGCCCGGCAGCGCTTCGATGCGACGCAACAGCGCGTTCACCGCCGGATAGCCGGAGAGATCGACATTGCCTTCTGGCGCACCCACGATATAGCTGTACTGCGCAACGTCGGCAATAGTCGGGCGATCGCCAACCAGCCATTCACGGCCTTCGAGATGCTGCTCAATGCGTGACAGCACCAGATGCGCGCGGGCAATCACCTCTTCTGGATTGAACGGGCGGCCAAATACGGTAATCAAACGCGCCGCGGCTGGACCAAAGGCGATATCACCGGCTGCCACGGTGAGCCAGCGCTGTACCGCCGCCGCGCCCAGCGCATCTTCCGGCAGCCATTCGCTGCGACCGCTTTTCTTCGCCAGATAGACCAGAATGGCGTTGGAATCGGCAATAAACACGCCGTCATCCTCCAGCACCGGCACCTGACCAAACGGATTCATGGCGAGGAATTCCGGCGTTTTGTTTTCGCCAGATTTGAGATCAACATCGATGACTTCATGCGGTAAATCCAGCAGCGACAGGAACAGACGTGCGCGGTGAGCATGACCAGAAAGCGGGAAGTGATAGAGTTTCATGTTGCGGTTCCTTAGGTGTTGCTCGGGATAATCCCGAGCCTTGCCATAAGGTTCGCACAGACAATTTAGCGGCAGAATAGCCGGGTTAGCGAAGTCATTGTTGCGAAAAATGGAAGAATCGTGCGGGAGCTACTTCTTAGCTTCCACGCCTGGCGTAGCGGAGCGAACCAAATACTGTTCGGTCACGTCCGGCAAATGCGTCAAGGTCCAGTCGGCCATGGCGATTTCCTGCTCGCGGATGCGCGAGAAGATATCGGCACTTTCGTGATCGTTGAGATGCTGCGCCGCCGCAATCAGTGAGGTGTAACTGGCAATCTCAAGGTGCTCAAACACGTGGCCGCTGATCGCGCCTTTCACCACTTCATCTTCCACCATCACGCCGCCAATCGACTGACCGAAAGCAGAGATTTTGCCGGCGAGGTCTTTCAATACCGATTGAGAAGTGGAGTAGCGATCGATCACGCTCTGCACCAGCGTCTGATGTTCACGGGTCTCAACAATATGCTGTTCGATACGCAGTTTAAGGTCGGGATAGTGTTCAAGGCGCGAGGCCATTTTTTCCAGCATGCTTTCAGCCTGTTTTTCCATGGCATGGGCATCTTTTACCCAATCGAGAAAGTGCTCTTCGCTGTTGTGGCTCATAATATTTTCCTGACAAATAAATAAAAGGAGATTGCGGCTGTTGCCGAATTACCGGCCAGCCGCAATAACGTTATGCGGGAGATTTATCGACGACTCGACGGCTTTTTTTACCGCCTTTTCGTCCCGCTTCAATCGCACGTTCTGGATTATTACGAAAATTGCCGCCGCTTAATTGGCCGCCTTTTTTACCCGCTTCGCGGGCTCTTTCCGGGTCCATGGCAAAATTGCCAGAACCGCCACGTGGTGCTGTCATAATGAATACCTCAGATAAAGGGGATAACGCATATTTCATTTGCTACTTAAGGTTAGCCCTAAAAGCCAAACGTACAACCAATTGCAATTAGGAATTATCCTAAGAGGATTGAAATTGTTCAGTTATTTTTCATACTTAAAATAAGTTGATTTGGCAAAAAAGATAATTAAAGCTTCGCGATTAATGGGTGAGAGAAAATAATTGACCGCTGCGCTTATAATTTTTCTCTCTTCCAACGTGATGAAATGAATTAAAATTCCTGATGCTTTTATTTTTTTCTTAGAGAGAGAGTGTCGACCAGATCATTAGCCATAATCTTAAAAGGGGTTTAATAAATATAAATGCTAATAAAAAAGGGATTATTTTAAGCGAAGCGCACTATTTCTGCTTTTTAACCATAAATAGTGCGTTGGGATTATTTTACCAGCACCTGCGCACCGGCGTTTTTCTCCAGTCGCGTTACGTCAAATAGCGACAGCAGCACCAACAGCGCCACACCGGCAAAGGCGATATGAATATCGCTTTGCGCAATTTCGCTATGCTCCTGCCACAACATGGATGCGCGCAGGAACAGCGCCGCCAGCGCAATACCCGCGCTCATGCTGAACTGGAAGAAGATGCTGAACACCACCGAGGCATCGCTCATCTTGTTTTGCGGCACATCGGCGAAGCCCAAGCTGTTGTAGCAGCTGAACTGCAGCGAGCGCGACAGCCCGCCAACAAACAGAATCGCGGCAATCGCGAAGTAGCCCAGCGACGGATTGAGCAGCAAGCAGCCGAGCATCGCCGCAAGGCTGATCATGCCATTGAACATCAGCACGCGACGAAAGCCCCAGCGCTTCATTAACCAGGTTGTCGCTGGCTTCATCGCCAGGTTTCCGGCAAATACCCACAGCACCATCGCACCGGCCTGCGCCGCGCTCCAGCCAAAGCCCAGCTGAAACAGCAACGGCAGCAAATAGGGCACCGCGTTGATCGAGGCGCGGAACAACGAGCCGCCAATCACCGCATTACGGAAGGTGGCAATTTTCATCGCGCTAAACGGCAGCAGCGGCTGCGCATGGCGGAAGCTGTGACGATACGCCAGCCAGCTGCACAGCATGCCCAGCAGCAGCAACGGAATGCCAAAACTGAGATGCATCTTCCCGAGCGCTTCCAGCGCGATAATTAATGAGGTGCAGGCGGTGGCGGTAAGCACAAAGCCGCGCACATCAAACGGCCGCCGCTGTTCGCTTTTAAACTGCGGCACCAGATAAGCGGTGGCGATGATAGCAAGGATGCCGAGCGGAATATTGAGCCAGAAAATCCACGGCCAATGGCCGTAAGTGACAATCAATCCGCCCAGCGGCGGGCCGAGCACCGGCGCAATCAGGCCCGGCCAGGTAATAAAGGCGATAGTTTTCACCATGTCCTTTTTTTCGGTGACGCGCAGTACCACCATGCGACCGACCGGCACCATCATCGCGCCGCCAACCCCTTGCAGAATGCGGCTCAACGTGAACATCGCGAGCGTGTCGCTCAATCCACACAGAATCGACGCGAGGGTGAAAATCAGGATCGCGCTGGCAAAAACCGTACGCGCACCAAAGCGCTCCGCCAGCCAGCCGCTCATCGGAATGAACACCGCCACCGCCAGTAAATACGCGCTGACGCCAATGTTCAGCGCTACCGGGCTGGAGGCGAAGTCGCGCGCCATCTGCGGAATCGCGGTGGTGATCACCGTGGCATCGAGGTTTTCCATAAAGAAGGTCACGGCAACCAACAACGCTAACAGCAGGGTGCGATGGGAGTTCGGTCTGGCTTCTCTGCCTGAGTCGATCATGCGAGGTCCTGCGAAAACAGAAGGATGCAAAGACTTTTAATGAAAAGCGCGGCAGGTGCAAATCAAAATCACAGAATGCATGAGTCGTAGCGGCGCAATTCATTGCGCGATAAATCGCGCCGCTAAGCAATGTGCGATGACAGGATGCGCACTGGATAAAATCAGATGGTTTCTGCCACGGTAGCTTTTGCCTCAATAAACGCTATCACCGCTTTCGTCACCTCTGCCGTATTCGCCGTGCCGCCAACATCCGGTGTCAAAATGCCCTGAGCGCAGACATATTCAATACCTTGCATAATCAGCGCCGCAGCATCCCGCTCGCCGAGATGCTCCAGCATCTGCACCGCCGTCCAGAACGTGGCGATCGGGTTGGCGATGCCTTTGCCGGTGATATCAAACGCCGAGCCGTGAATCGGTTCGAACATCGACGGGAAGCGACGTTCAGGATCGATGTTGGCGGTGGGCGCCACGCCTAAACTGCCCGCCAGCGCGCCGGCCAGATCCGACAGAATATCGGCGTGCAGATTGGTGGCGACAATGGTATCGAGGCTCTGCGGATGCAGCGTCATGCGATGCGTCATCGCATCCACCAGCATTTTGTCCCACTGCACGTCCGGGAACTCCTGCGCCACTTCGGCGGCAATCTCATCCCACATCACCATGCCGTGACGCTGGGCGTTGGATTTGGTCACCACCGTCAGCAGCTTGCGTGGGCGTGACTGCGCCAGTTTGAAGGCATAACGCATTATGCGCGTCACGCCAACGCGGGTGAAGATCGCCACTTCGGTGCCGACTTCTTCCGGCAAACCACGATGCGCGCGCCCACCATTACCGGAATATTCGCCTTCTGAGTTTTCCCGCACAATCACCCAGTCGAGATCGCCGGGGCCGCGCTTGCGCAGCGGCGAGGTGACGCCCGGCAGAATTTTGGTCGGACGCACGTTGGCGTACTGGTCAAAGCCCTGACAAATCGGCAAACGCAAACCCCACAGCGTGATGTGATCCGGCACGTCGGGCGCGCCGACCGCACCAAAGTAAATCGCATCAAACGTCTTCAGCGTTTGCAGGCCATCTTCCGGCATCATTACGCCGTGTTGCTTGTAGTAATCCGAGCCCCAGTCAAAGGTTTGCACCGTAAACGTCAGCTGCGGATCGTGACGCGTCAAGGCGTGCAGCACGGCTACGCCAGCAGAGATCACTTCCGGGCCAATACCATCCGCAGGAATCGCGGCAATTGAGTAGTTACGCAAGATGTTTCTCCAGTTAGGTCAATGTGTATGAGGATGAGCAAGCTCTGCGGGATGCGGTGTTTTGCCGCGGGCAGAGAGAATCAGAACTACAATCGCCGATAGCACCAGCAGCCCGGCAACAAAATAGAGTCCCCACGTATAGCTGCCCGTTTGCTGACGGATCACGCCAATCATCATCGGGCCGACAAAACCGCCAAGGTTGCCGATAGAGTTGATGGTGGCGATGCCCGCGGCCGCCGCGGGACCGCTCAGGAACAGCGTCGGCATGCTCCACAGCGGCGGTTTGGAGGCGCTGATGCCGACGGTGACCAGCGTCAGGGCGATAATCACCGTAAACAGCGTGCTGACGTTCCCGGCATAAATCAGTCCGGCAGCCGCCAGCAAACAGGCACCGATAACATGCCAGCTGCGCTCTTTGGTGCGGTCCGAATGGCGCGCCCACAGAATCATGCCGATCACGCCCAGTACCGCCGGGAAGGCGTTGAGGAAACCAATTTCTATTGAGGACGCGCCGAAGCTGCGGATGATTTGCGGTGACCAAATGCCCAACGTGTACAAGCCTGCGGATGTGCCGAAATAGACCAGCGCCAGCGCTAACACACGCTTATCGGCCAGTCCGCGCCAGGCGCTGCTGTGGCTTTGATTGGCCGCGCGCGCCTGTTCTTCGGCTTGCATGGTCTTTTCCAGCCACGCCCGTTCTTCATCGGTGAGCCACTTGGCTTTCGCCGGGCGATCGGTGAGGTAAAACAGCACCACGATGCCGAATATCAGTGCCGGCATCGCTTCCAGCACAAACATCCATTGCCAACCGGCGTAGCCAAGCAGGCCATGCATCTCCAGTAATGCGGCGGAAATGGGCGAACCTAACGCAGTGGAAAGTGGGGCCGCAGCCATAAAGATGGCGGTAACCTGCGCACGTTTCGCCGCCGGGAACCAGTAACTGAGATAAAGGATGATGCCGGGGAAGAAACCGGCTTCCGCTACGCCAAGCAGAAAGCGCAGCAGGTAGAAGCTGGTGGTGCCCTGCACAAATGCCATGCAGCCGGAAACCAATCCCCATGTGATCATGACGCGCGCAATCCAGATGCGGGCGCCGACTTTATGCAGAATTAAATTCGACGGCACTTCAAACAGAAAATAACCGAGGAAAAAGATTCCAGCACCAAAGCCAAATACCGTGGGCGAGAAACCTAAATCCTGATTCATAGTTAATGCAGCAAAACCAATATTGACGCGATCGAGAAAAGCGATGAAGTAGAGCAGCATGATGAAGGGCACAATGCGTAACGTCACTTTACGCATCACCCTTTTTTCGAGGTGAGAGTTCATATTAAAGTGCTCCAGATTGTGTAGGGTGGTGTTATTTTTTGTAATCGAGTTCAGTATGCAGTTTTACTTTGGCTTATCATCAGATGTGGATTATATAAACTATTTGCATAATCAACGGGTGAGGGGAATGTGGATATAAATCAATTGCGTTGCTTTGTTTCGGTCGGTAAAGAACTGCATTTTGGCCGCGCCGCACAAAAGATGGAAATGATGCCTGCGTCACTTTCTCGCTTCATTCGTTTACTGGAAGAGGACCTCGGCGTGCGTCTGTTAAATCGATCGACGCGTAATGTTTCATTAACTGCCGAAGGCGCGCTCTTTTTTGACGACGCCAGCAAATTAATCGATCAATTTGATGCGCTGGCGAAACGTTTTAAAGTGGGATTAAAAGATGAACGCCGCACATTACGTATTGGTGCGATTGATAGTGCCGCGCGTGGATTAGTTCCGGCGTTACTTAATTTATTTGTTCCGCTGCATCCGCACAGCGATATTCATATTATTGAAGACAAAACTATTAATTTAATTCCGAAATTAAAGTCGGGTTGGCTGGATATGATTTTTATTCGCGAGCCGCAAAGTATTGATGCGTCATTAGCGGTGCGCTTTATCACGCGCGAAAGCTGCGTGCTGGCGGTGCCGATTCAGCATGCGCTGGCGGATCGTGAACGGGTGGCGGTGGCTGATTTTCAACACGAAGCGATGATCATTCCAGACCGGCGCACACGCCCGCACAGTCACGATCTCACCATGAGCCTGTTTAAACTGGCGGGATGCACGCCGCACATCGCGCAGTTTGCCGAAGAGAAACAAACCATTCTGAGCCTGGTTGCTGCGGGGCTGGGATTGGCGGTGGTGCCCGCCTCGTATCGCACCATGAACAGCGACAGCGTTAGCTATATTGCGCTGGATCTGCCGGAGCAGATTAAAAGATTGCCATTGAGCATTGCCTGGCAGAAGGGCAACGAAGATCGGTTTCTGCGCGAGATGCTGCGCCTGTTGCATGAGCATCAGCGTGAGCTGACGGAGAAGTTGTGATTTCCCTCACCCTAACCCTCTCCCTGTACAGTCCGGGGACATGGTAGACAGGTGTTCGGGGACATGGTGAACACTTTTTAACATCCTTTACCCATGGTGATCGACTTTTTCTTCAGGTCGATCACCCCCACTTTTGTGCTGTACCACCATACCTCGTAGCACCCGTCTTCCTGCATCTCCTTCAGGCCAACGTGCTCTCCCCTGAACGCCTTGCCTGCCTTCAGACTCAGGCCTTTTATAGTCAGCTTCCCACTGATATCTACCTTCCTGACCATCACGCCCTCGTCGTATTCCGCTGACGTTACGCTGGCGCTGTACTGCCGAGCCGATGGCTGATAGCGCGACGCCGGCACCGCCATATCCAGCGCCTCATGCGGGCGTTCAAGGTTATAAACCGTCCGCCAGTGATCGAAGGCGCGCTGCAGCTCACCGTCGTCCGCGAACCACTTCCCCTGCAGCACTTCAGCCTTCAGGCTGCGGTGAAAGCGCTCCAGCTTGCCCTGCGTCTGCGGATGATAAGGCCGGGAGTGCCCCACCCGGATACCCTGTCGCATAAGCCACAGCTCGACGGCCGTCCAGGTCCCGGTAGTGTCGCCCCACGGCGAACCGTTATCCATCGTCATCCGGTCCGGCAGGCCGTAACGTTCAAAGACGCTGACCAGCTGCTTCTGCACCGTCTCACGCCGCTCGTCAGCGCAGTGTACGAGGCACAGCGAGAAGCGGGAGTGATCGTCAAGGAGGGTAAGCGGGTGGCAGCGGCCGCCGCCAAAGGGAAAATGCCCCTTGAAATCCATCTGCCAGAGCTGGTTCGGGGCCGCATGTTCAAACCGGCCCGTGGCCGGGACACCCGGAGCTGAGCCCGGCAGCAGGTCGTGGCGGGCCATCAGGCTGTGGACGGTGCTGAAGGCGGGCATGCGGTGTCCGCGGTCTTCGAGCCAGCGCTTTATCTTGCGCGCGCCCCAGTGCTGATGAAGTTCATGCGCCATACGAAGCAGGTCAGTGATGTCGTCAGACGAGCGGTTGGGAGAGTGATGGGGTATGCAGGGGCGGTCCTCAAGACCGGATTCTCCCTCTTCAGCCCAGCGGCGAAGCCACTTGTAGGCAGTGGCGGAAGAAATGCCGTAGTGACGGCAGAGTGCGCGGATGTTCGCCCCGTCTTGCGAGGCGAACAGAACAAACTCTTTACGTAATGACATGGTATCTCTCGCATCCCAGGACATAAGCGACTCCATAAACGGGTTCTTATGCCTTAGTTGTAAGTGTCTACCATGTCCCCGAACAAGTGTTCACCATGTCCCCGGACTGTACACTCCCGGAGGGAGAGGGAACTGGCCGCTGCGGAGTCTAACAATTCCCTCTCCCGCCTGCGGCAGAGGGCCAGGGTGAGGGGCAATGCGCACTTTCCACCCTGTGGCTAATTCCCACCACTCTCTCTATGATGAAAACTTTCCCGCGCCAATGTCGGGAACGATCAATGAGTTAGGGAAAAATTGCGCGATGACCATTTTAAACGACCTGGATTTGCGGCAGCTGGAAGCCTTTTCGGCGGTGATCTCTGCCGGTAGCGTCACGGCGGCGGCGAAGGCGCTCAATCGCTCGCAGCCGGCGGTGTCGCGTTTGATTCAGGAGCTGGAACAATCGCTGGGTTATCCGCTGTTTATCCGCAACGGGCCGCGCATTCATCCTTCGGAAGAGGCGCTGCAGCTGCATCAATACGTGCAGAAAGCGCTGCTCTCGCTGCAGCAGATTCGCCTGCGCGCGCAGGAGATCGCCCATCAGCAGCATCGTCCGCTGAGCATCGCCGCCACGCCGGCATTGGCGGCGGGTTTGCTGCCGCAGGCGCTGGCCGCGCTGAATCTGCAGAACAAAGTGCAGATCATCAGCGAATCCGCAGTGCAGACGGCACATGCGGTGATCACTGCCGAAGCCGATCTCGGTTTATGCAGTTTGCCGCTGGAGCATCACGCGGTAGAGCTGCACTGGATTGGGCAGTCGCAATGCGTGGTGGCGCTGCCAGAGCATGACGAGCTGGCGGCGCAATCTCAGCTGTCGTTAAGCAGTCTGGCAGGACGCCGTTTGATTGCGCCGTGGAGCCCGCAGCGGTTGCGCGGACGCTACGAAAAAGCGCTGAAAAAAGTCAAAACGCCGCTGCACGAAACCATCGAAACCAACTCCTCCGCCAATATTCTTGGCTGCGTGCGCGCCGGGCTGGGCGTGGCGATTCTCGAACCGGTCACCGGTTGGGGCATGCCGCTGGCCGGTGTGGCGATCCGTCCAATTGAGGAGGATATTCCCTACTACTTTGGCGTGATCACGCCGCAGGGAAGACAGATTTCAGCTGCCGCGCAGGCGCTGGTTGAGGCGTTAGCCAGCGCGGCCGCCGATTTGCTGCCGGGTTTTGAGCGTCTGCCCGCCAGCGAGCATCCGCGTATTATGCGGTTGATTAATCAGGATTAAATATCTCACCCCAATCGTGTTTTTTAGCGGTGCGATAAATCGCGCCGCTACGAAATGTACGTGATTTCAGTCATCAGCCTGCGTATGAAAAATCTTGTTTTAAAAGCCTTATAACATTTTCAGCATAAGATATAAGAAATCCATTGGTCAAAAGCTGAGCGCGATTATTGACTCTGTTTTAGGGCAAGAGGATTATGCGAAACCTTAGCTCTTACTATGTGATTTAGTGATTAATGACCATTAACTATGTGTTATCAGGATAATGGAAATGCACCGTCACTGACGCGCTTTGGTGGTTTCGTCCGCACTCTGGCCGCCGCTTATTTCTGGGAAAACATGTATGACTTATGCCGCCGATGGCCTTGCCGCGCTGGAAGCTCAGCTTCAGCAGGATCTGGAATATCTTGAACTGCCCGCAAAATCCTGGGTGCCCGAGCGCACGCAGGATGGCGCACCCGTGCGTGACGTGGTGGTGATCGGCGCGGGCATGTGCGGGCTGGCGGCGGTGGCGAAATTGCAATTCAGCGGCATCAGCAATGTGGTGGCGTATGACGCCGCACCCGCCGGGCTGGAAGGTCCGTGGGTGACCTTTGCGCGCATGGAAACGCTGCGTTCACCGAAATCTCTGCACGGCCCGGCGCTCGGCATGGCGCAACTGACGTTCCGCGCGTGGTTCACTGCGCAGTGGGGCAAAGAAGCCTGGCAAGCGCTGGATAAAATTCCCAAAGCGCAGTGGATGGATTATCTGATTTGGTATCGCAAGGTGCTGAATCTGCCGGTGCGTAACAATGTGCGCGTCACCCAGATTGGCTTTGCTGGCGATCTGATTACGCTCGATGTTAGCGGTGCCGAAACCGGCCGCATTTACACTCGCCGTTTGGTGCTGGCCACCGGACGTTCTGGTCTTGGCGGCTTCGCCGTGCCGGATTTTCTGCAAGGTATTAGCCGCCAGTTCTGGGCGCATTCCGCTGACGACATCGATTTCGCAGCCCTAAAAGGTAAACGCATTGCGGTGATTGGCGCAGGTGCATCGTCAATGGATAACGCCGCCACCGCGCTGGAAAACGGCGCGGGCGCGGTGGACCTGCTGATTCGTCGCAAGCAGATGCCACGCATCAACAAAATGACCGGCATCGGCAGTCAGGGCGTGGTGCACGGCATGCATCAGCTGCCGGACGCGTGGAAATGGAAGTTTGTCGATTACACCGCTACCACGCAAACGCCGCCGCCGCGCTCCTCGACGCTGCGCGTATCGCGTCATGCCAATGCTCGCTTCTTGCTTGATTGCGGCATCAAAGCGGTTAAGCAAGAGGCCGATGGGCTGCTGATCGAAACTACGCAAGGCGCGCTGCGCTACGACTACCTCATTGCGGCCACCGGCTTTAGCAACGATTTCCACGGCCGCCCGGAGTTTGCCGCGCTCGCGCCACATATCCGCAGCTGGCGCGACGGACGTTATCAGCCCGAAATGGGCGCGCCGCGTGCCAATCTGTTGGAAGCGCCGGATCTCGGCCCCGCCTTTGAATTTCGCGAACTGACACCAGGCGCATGCCCGCTATTGGCGCACATTCACTGCTTCAACGATGCCGCAATGCTGACGCACGGCAAAGTCTCCGGCGATATTCCGGCGGTGAGCGCCGGTGCCGATCGTCTGGTGCGCGGCATTACCGCTTCGCTGTTTGCCGAAGACGTCGAGCAGCATTACGCCAACTTACAGGCTTTTGACACCCCTGAATTGCAGGGCGATGAATGGGTGGATTCCACGCCCTTACTCAACCAGGAGAACGCGCAGTGAGTGACGCAATTGATCGCGCAGTCGGCTTAAACGCTGAAGATGCGCTGTACGGCACGCGCCGCCTGCGCCCGGAATTTGTTGACGGCGCGGAGCAGTGCCGCATCTCGGTGCTGGCACCCAACGACGATCAGGGTTTAGCGCCGGATGTACGTTTTGCGCTGGCGCAGCGCATGGCGCAGCTGAATAACGATGCCGCGCTGCAACAGGATTATCAGACGCAGCTGGCGGCGTTGCAGCCGTCAGAGGCGCTGCTGGCGCTGGCGGCAGGCGCCACCGAGCTGCCAGAACCGCTGGCGACCATCGCGCGCCACGCCGATCTCGTCACCCAGCAGCCAATGCACGCCACCGAGCAGCACATCCGCCTGCTGGAGCAAGCCGGATTGACTCATCCACAGATTGTGGCGCTCTCCGAGCTGATTGCTTTTATTAACTTCCAGACGCGCGTCGCGGCCGGATTACGCTTGTTGAGGTCTGCATGATTCCGTCGGTTAATCTCAAGCCGCTGCACTGGCATCCGTATATCGCGCCGGTTGAGGTAGAAGAGGCCACGCCCGCGCAGCTCGATGCGATGAAAGTGACGCCATCGAATAAGAAGATCTCCGAATATGTGCGCACGTTAGCGCACGATCCCGACAGCTACGTGGCGCGTACCGTGCTGTTCAACGCCATTATGTATGTCGATGGCGGGCTGGATCGCGCGGATCGTGAACTCGGCGCGCTGGGCGCATCGATCGTCAACGGCTGCAAATATTGCGCGGTGGTGCATGCGCGTCGTCATGCGCAGCTGGCGGAGAGCGATGCGGTGGTGAGCGCCATCTACTTTGATCGTGCGGATGTGCTCGGTGAGCGAGATGCGGCGATCTACCGTTTTGCCCGCCGCCTGTCGGTGACGCCGTCAGAAGCCAGCGTCGAAGATATGGCGGCACTGCGCGCGGTCGGCATGAACGATCAGGAGATTATCGATCTGATCCACGCCATCGCCATTTTTGGCTGGGCCAACCGTCTGATGCATGTGCTTGGCCATGCTGACCTGCACAAATAAGGGCTGCTGCATGTTAGAACTCAACGATATTACGCTCTCTTACGGCAGCACGCCGATTCTGAAAGGTGTCGATCTGTCGGTGAAACGCGGCGATGTGGTGTCGATCATCGGGCCAAGCGGCACCGGCAAAACCACGCTGCTGCGCTGCATTAACTATCTGGCGAAACCGGCGTCGGGCACCATTCAGCTCGATCAGATCCGCATGGATTATCAGTCACCGGATAAAGCGGCGATCCAGGCGATCCGCCTGCGCACCGCGATGGTGTTCCAGCAGTTCAACGTGTTCAAAAACATGACGGTGCTGGAAAACGTGATGGATCCGCTGATCGTCATTCAACGCAAAAGCAAACAGCAAGCGCGCGATATCGCCGTGCAGGAGCTTGAGCGAGTGGGATTGGGCGCCAAACTCGATCACTATCCGTCGCAGCTTTCCGGCGGTCAGCTGCAGCGTACCGGCATCGCCCGCGCGCTGGCGGTGCGTCCTGATGTGATGTTGTTTGATGAACCGACCTCATCGCTCGATCCGGAGCTGGTGGGCGAGGTGCTGAAAGTGATTAAAGATGTGGCGTCCTCCGGCATTACCTCGCTGCTGGTGACGCACGAAATGCAGTTCGCCAAAAGTATCTCGAACCGTATCGTCTTTATGGATCAGGGCGTGGTGGCCGCGCAGGGCAGCCCGACTGAGATGTTTGATAATCCAACCCTGCCGCGACTTGCTCAGTTCCTCAATTCAGAACGCGTATTCTAATAATTAAAGGAATCAACGACATGCCTGCAATCAAAACCACTTTACGTCGCCTGGCCGCGACTGGCATCATCGCGCTGGCACTCATCAGCGGTAACAGCTTCGCCGACGCGGTGCGCACTATCAAAATCGCCACTGCGGCGGAGTCTAAACCGCTGTCGTGGGGCGCGATTGGTCACGAGCCGCAGGGCTACGAGCCGGACGTGCTGAAAGCCATCAACGCTAAACTGCCGCAGTACAAATTTGTGATGGAAGGTGCGGCGGATATCGCCCAGGAAACGGGCCTCGCCACCGGCAAATATGACATGGCGACCGGCGGTTATTACAAAGCGCCAACGCGCAGCAAACAGTTCCTGATCCCGGATGCGCCGATCGGTGCCAGCCTGATGAAGATCTACAGCCGCAGCGATAGCACCATCAACAGCATGAAAGATCTGGTCGGCAAGAAGATTGTGCCGGTTACCGCCGGCGGCGGCGTGTACAAATTCGTGACGCAGTGGCAGCAGGACAACCCGAACGACAAAGTTGAGATCAAAGCTTCGAGCGCTGGCGTGCCTTATCCGGATCGTCTGAAAGAGGTGCAGCGTGGCAAATATGATGCGCTGATCCTGCCTTCGAACCTCGGCGAGCAAACGGTGATCGACAACCAGAAACTGGCGATCAAAGCCAGCGAGCCGGTTGCCATCAACAACACTTACGTGCTGATTCACCGTTCTGCCGAGAACCAGGCGCTGAACGATGACATCAACAAAACGCTGCAACAGCTGAAAGCGGACGGCACGCTGGATAAGCTGGCGCAGAAGTGGTTCGGTGAAGACGTCACGAAGTACATGAAGTAAGGATTCACTAAAGCTGCGCCCGGTGCTGAGCCGGGCGTTGCTTCATTGTTAGCAGGAGTGTTTCACCGTGAATCTGACTTCGATGATTCCCGAGCTGCTCTCGGCGCTGCCGTTGACGCTTGGCATAATGTTTGTCGCGATGATCGTCGGGTTCTTCCTGGCGCTGATCGCCACCGTATTCCGCGTGCGCCGCATCCCGGTTATCAGCCAGTTTGTGGATTTGTACGTCTCATACGCGCGCAGCGTGCCGGTGGTGCTGCAGCTGTTTGTCGCGTTTTATGGCTTGCCGCTGGTGGCCGAGCAGTTTGGCTTCAGCGATTTTGTCACCGCCAACATCGCGGCGATGATTGGCCTGAGTCTGTATCACGGCGGTTATCTGTCGGAAGTGATGCGCCCGGCGTTTCTCGCCGTGGAGAGCGGCCAGCATGACGCCGCCGACAGCATGGGCTACAGCTTCCGCCAGAAAATGCTGCGTATTGTCGGTCCGCAAGCGGTGCACTATGCGCTGCCGGGTTACGGCAATGCGATTATCTATCTGATTCATAACGTGGCGCTGGTGATGTACATCGGTGCGGCGGATGTGATGGCGACTGCGCATCTGATCATGGAACGCGACTACAACCAATATCAGTTCGGCACTTATCTGGTGCTGGCGGTGCTCTATTCGCTGCTGTGCGGCGTGGCCTGGTTGATTATCCGTTTCTTCGAACAACGTCACGCGAAGTACAGCTCGAAAACTGCTGCACGCGTCAAATTCACCAGCGTCTGATAAGGGAGAGAAACCATGTTTGATCTTGAGGTTTTACTGCCGGACTTCTGGAGCATTCTCGATGCGGTGCCGGTGACGCTGCTGATGGCGGTGACGGTGTTTATCTGTTCAACGCTGCTCGGCGGGCTGTTTGCCTTTGTTGAACATCGCCGCCTTCCGGTGCTGCGTCAGTTGGTGATCGCCTACAAAATTGCCTTCAAAGGCGTGCCGATGGTGGTGGTGATTTTCCTCGCCTATTACGGTTTGCCGCCGGCGCTGGATTTCGTTGCCACGCTGATTGGCGTGAAAGTGAATGCGCACTCGCTGCCGAACTGGGTGATCATCATCGTTGCCCTAAGCGCCTGTGTTGCAGCGTTTCAGGCGGAAGTGTGGAAGGGCGCGCTCAACTCCTTTGATAGCGGACAATCGGATGCGGCGCTGTCGCTCGGTTACAGCGGCGGCCAGCTGTTCCGCCGCGTGATGTTCCCGCAGATTATCGTGGCGGCGATTCCCGATCTGGCCAACGCCTTTATGGTGATCATGAAAGCGCTGTCGCTGGCGTTTGCCATCGAAGTGGTGGATATCTTCGCCCAGGCGCAACTGACCGCGGCGCTGAATTTCTACTACCTCGAAGCCTTCCTGGTGGCGGTGGTGTTTTACATGGTGATTGCCTATGTGGTGACCAAGATCGCCGATAAGATTGAGGCGAGATTGCGGGTACGGACCTGACCAAATCCGCGCGATAAATCGCGCCGCTACGATCAAGTGCGCCCAACCGTAGCGGCGCACTTTATTGTGCAAAGAAGCCACCGCCAAATCACTTTCATTCTGCAAGTTACTTGCAAAATGAAAGTCACTCTGCAACAGTATCCGCCATCAAACCGATGCGGGATAGCCAACCTTGAAAAACCAAACGCTCCACAACATGCCTTGTCCCATCGCGCGCAGCCTTGGGCGCATTGGCGATGGCTGGAGCATACTGATTATGCGCGATGCGCTGGCCGGTTTTACGCGCTTCGATGAGTTCCAGAAAAGCAGCGGTGTAGCGCCCAACATATTGTCGCGGCGGCTGAAAGAGCTGGTGGACGATGGCTTGCTGGAGAAGGTGTGTTACAGCACCAGCCCGGCGCGCTTCGAATATCACCTGACGGCCGTCGGTCGCGATTTTCGCGGCGTAATTCTGGCGCTCACCGAGTGGGGCAGCACGCATTTCTCGCCGGAAGGTCTCCAGATGCAGCTGGTGGAAAGCGCTACGCAGCGTCCGGTGAAGATGCAGCTGGTCGATAGCGAAAACGGCCAGCCGCTGACGCTGGATAACTATCAGATGGTGCCCGGCCCGGCAGCGGAGCCGATGATGCACTATCGCCATGATTATCTGCAGAAAAAACGCGCTGGAGATAACACCCAGAAATTTGCGCCGCCGCCGCTGCACCAGCCGCAGTCATAACGCTAACGCGCAAGTAAGCATCCGCAGATTAAGGAATGAAAAATGAAACGAATTGTCATTACCGGCATGGGGCTGGTATCGCCGCTGGGCTGCGGCACGGAAGCGGTTTGGCAGTCGCTGCTGGCGGGAAAATCGGGCATCAGCGCCTTGCCGCCGGAGATGGTGCAGGATATCACCTGCAAAGTGGCGGGACAGGTGCCGACGCTGGAGCAGGATCCCCAGCACGGTTTTAATCCCGACGGGATTATCGCCGCCAAAGATCGCAAGAAAATGGATCGCTTTATCGAGTTCGCGCTGGTGGCGGCGCATGAAGCGCTGACGCAAGCCAACTGGTTCCCGCAGGACAGTGCGCAACAGCAGCGCACCGCCACGGTGATCGCCACCGGCATCGGCGGCTTTAACGAAATCGCCAACGCGGTTGAAACCACCGCCGAGCGTGGGCCGCGTCGCTTGTCGCCGTTTACCATTCCTTCGTTTCTCGCCAATCTGGCCGCCGGACACGTTTCGATTGCACACGGTTTTCGTGGGCCGATTGGCGCGCCGGTGACGGCGTGCGCGGCGGGTGCGCAGGCGATTGGCGATGCAGCACGGCTAATTCGCAGCGGCGAAGCGGATATTGCGCTGTGCGGCGGCACCGAAGCGGCGATCCATCGCGTGAGCCTGGCCGGATTTGCCGCAGCGAAAGCGATGTCGGGCGGCTTTAACGATCGTCCAGAGCAGGCTTCGCGTCCGTTTGATCGCGACCGCGACGGTTTTGTGATGGGTGAGGGCGCGGGATTGCTGGTGATTGAATCGCTGGAACATGCGCAGGCGCGCGGCGCGACACCGCTGGCGGAGCTGGTGGGTTACGGTACCAGCGCGGACGCTTACCACCTCACCGCCGGCCCGGAAAATGGTGAAGGGGCACGCCGGGCAATGGAAACCGCGCTGGCGCAGGCGGGCATTACGGCGAGCGAGGTGCAGCATATCAATGCGCATGCCACGTCGACGCCGGTCGGCGACAAGGGCGAATTGGCAGCAATTAGCTCGCTGTTTGCTGGCAGCAAGGTGGCAATCACTTCCACCAAATCGGCCACCGGACATCTGCTCGGTGCGGCGGGTGGCGTGGAAGCGATCTTCTCGATTCTGGCGCTGCGCGATCAGGTTGCTCCGCCGACGCTCAATCTGCAGCATCCGGATGAAGCGGCTGTTGGGCTGAATCTGGTGGCACTCAAGCCACAGCCGACGGCAATGACCTATGCGCTTTCCAACGGTTTTGGCTTTGGCGGCGTGAATGCCAGTTTGTTGTTTAAAGCCTGGCAATAGGTTTCCTAATGCTCGTCAGTTAAGACATGAAAACCCTTAATCACTGAGAGCACACATTGTAGCGGCGCAATTCATTGCGCGATAAATCGCGCCGCTACGAAATGTGCGGTGATTTGATAGGGTGCTTAACTGAGGCATTAGGCAATAGGTTTCCTATAATGGACCGACGATAGCGCGCAGGAATCGCCCCTTTGAGCACTGAAAATGAAACCCAGCAGCTGGCGGAAGAGCTCCGTAAGATAGTCAGCCATTTGGTACGTAACGTCCGCGTCAGCACCGCGACCGTGCGCACCTCGCAATATGAAACCTTAGATCTGCTCGACAGCCATGACGCGCTTTCTATCGCCGATCTCGCGCGGCTGCGCGGCGTGAAGCATCAAAGCATGCGATTAGTGATTAACGAACTCGAGGCGCAAGATTTGGTGCTGCGACAAAAAAGCGCGCAGGACGCGCGGGCGCAGGTGATTGTGCTGAGCGATCAGGCGCGCGCTGCGTTGGCGGCCGCACGTCAACAGCGTGCCGACTGGCTTGCGGCGCGCATCAATGAAACACTCGACCAGCAGGATCGCGACGATCTGCAAAAAGGGCTGGCTGCGTTACGCAAACTGCTTTAACTGCGTTATCACCGCCGCCAGAGTGTTCATGCCCCAATGTTCCGCGTATTTTCCCTCTTCAATTCGCACCATATCGATCACCGCGATCGTTACGGGTAAACCGGTGGGCGCGATGCCCATCAGCGATCCGCTGTGAACGCCGGTTATTGTTTTGCGCGTGGTGACCCAATCGCGCTCGGCGATTTGATCTTCAATGTGCACCTGAAGATGGGAGAAAGCGGGGCGCAGGATCTGATCGAAGGTGTGCCAAAGACTTTCGCGATCGCTGGGCGCGCCGGCTGGCGCTGAGCGGTTAATGAAGTTTTCGCCGACGAGTTGATCGAAAGCCTGGCGATCGCCTTCGGCAATCACCTGCTGATTGAATCGACGCACAACGGCTTTGTTATGTTCTGACATGGTGATTCCCCGCTGAATATGTACAGTTTGACTGTATATATTTAACGGCAAGTGGGGAAGGCGAGTTTGTCAGGTTGTGCGGTGATTATGGTGCGCGCTGATGCCCTCACCCCGGCCCTCTCCCACGGGGAGAGGGAGCAAAAAGTTCCTCTCCCGCTTGCGGGAGAGGGTTAGGGTGAGGGACAAAGCGCACCCAACTCAGCGCTTACTCAGCGCTTCCCACAATCCCAGCAGATAGGTGGTGCCTAGCGCGCGGTCGTACAAACCGTAGCCCGGACGGCCGGTTTCGCCCCAGATAAAGCGGCCGTGATCCGAACGGATGTAGCCATCGAAGCCGTTGTCATGCATTGATTGCAGCACTTTATACATATCCAGCGAACCGTATTCGGTTGGGTGCGCGCACTCGTAGAAATCTTTATCCTGGATAATCTTGATGTTACGCACATGGGCGAACGGAATACGTTTGCGGCGCGAGAACTCCGCCAGAATGGCGTAAACATCATTACTCGGATCTTCGGCAATCGATCCGGTACACAGCGTGATGCCGTTAGCCTCGGAATCGACCACGTTACAGATCCAGTCGAGATCGTCGCGGTTCTTCACCACGCGCGGCAGGCCGAAGATCGAATAGGGTGGATCGTCCGGGTGGATCGCCATCTTCACGCCCACTTCTTCACATACCGGGATCACCGCTTTCAGAAAGTAAGCGAGGTTTTCACGCAGCTTAGCGTCATCAACATCTTTGTATTGGGCAAACAGATCCTGCACTTTTGCCAGACGCTCCGGTTCCCAGCCCGGCAGGGCGAAACCATTGGCGTTGCCCAGCACTTCCTGCACCACTTCGTCGAGGCTCTTATCAATGCCTTTCTTCTCGAACGCCATGGTGAGCGAGCCGTCTGGCAGCACGTAGTTCATGTCGGTCTTCATCCAGTCGAACACCGGCATGAAGTTGTAGCAAATCACTTTCACACCCGCTTCGGCCAGGTTACGGATGCTCTGCTGATAATTTTCGATGTAACGTTCGCGGCTTGGCAGACCGATTTTGATGTCGTCGTGAATGTTGACGCTTTCGATCACTTCCACGGTCAGCCCGGCGGCATGCACCTGCTTAACCAGCGCGTTAATTTTCTCTTTCGGCCAGGTTTCACCTACCGGCACGTCATACAGCGCGCCCACGACGCCGCGCACGCCCGGCACCTGACGAATATATTCCAGCGAAACTTTATCTTCTTTCGGACCAAACCAACGCATTGTCAGTTGCATAATGTCATCCACCGTTATCGTGTCTGTGATAACTGATAAACTACCATTCTAGTAAACATCATGACAGCGCGGTGCGGCGAATAAGCCTTGATCCGCGTCACAGAACACAATTTATGCATCAGTGATGAAGCACAATTTCACCGAAATGCTCTTTGTATTTAAATAATTCCAAATCAGATCGCAGACCCAATTTACGCAGTGCAGTCTGTTTTTGCCCGCTGATGGTTTTACGGCTGCGCGCATATTTTCCGGCGATTTGCGTAATACTTAATCCATCCAGATAGCAACGGATCACCTCGATCTCACGTGGGCTGAGATTGCGCAGCAGCAGCGTGATATCTTCGCCAGTTTGACGCGGCAATAAATAGTCATGCATTTCCCGATCGCTTTCCTGAAACTTATCCATCTCCAGCAGCATATCGGCGGTGAGAAAACGCTTGTTACGGCATACCTGATGCAGGGCGGTAATCAGCACTTCCTGGTCTTCACTTTTACCCACAAAGCCATGCACACCCGCTTTTAACAGCAGTTGCACTATTGCCGGTTTTTCAACTGCCGAGGAGATCAGGATTTTTAAATCGGGATATCGCGCGCGCAGCTGTTTCACCATCTGCAGGCCGTCGAGTTCGTCCTCGCCAAGCATGTAGTCCAGCACCAGCACGTCCACTGAATGACGCTGCAAAAATGCCATCAGCTGTTGGCGTTGCGAAAAGGCGCCAGCCAGGTCCAGCAGCGCTTCCTGCGCCAGACGATACTGAATTGCTTTGCCGATCAGTGGATGATCATCTAATACGGCAACCTGCCAGATTGCATCTTGTTTCATGGTTTCACCTCATTATCAGGATTATTTTTTAGTGCGTGGAGGAAGATCGCTTCCAGTTCGGCCACTGCTGTAGCGACTGCGGGAATCAGCTGCTGCAGAAACGCACTCTCTCGTTGTTCGGCTGCCTGCTCGGCGGCAAGGCAACTCTGTTGTAAGCTTTCAGCGCGCAGTAATTTGGCGCTGCCAAGTAATTGATGTGCAGCGTGGTGTGCGCCGGGGAAGTCCTCCGCCATGGCAGCTTGCTCCAGTTGTGCAAGATCGCGCGCATTTTGCTGCTGAGCGGTGGTGACCAGATCGCGCCAGGCTTGCGGATCATTGGCTGCGAGGTTTTCCAGGGTAAGCAGGGTTTCATTGCGCACACTGCTGGCAGCGCTGCCAGTGACCACTCGCAGCAGCTGGGTGCGCTCCAGCGGTTTAAACAGGCAACCATCCATGCCAGCCTGCGTCGCGAGTTGTGCAACACGCTCTTCTGCCATCGCCGTCAGGCCATAAATCGGGACTGCGCGGCGATTCATTAGCTTCTCCTCAATACGTAACTGGCGGGTAAATTCAAAGCCATCCATGCCAGGCATATTGCAATCGGTGATGACACGATCAACGTCATGTTCGCGCCACAGTGCCAGCGCCGCTTCACCGTCTTCTGCCACCAACACATGATGCCCGGCGTAACGCAACTGTTGTGCCAGCAGCAGGCGATTGGTGGCGTTGTCATCCACAACCAGCATTCTTAAGGATGCGTGCACAACGTCATCAACTGGCTCAGCTTCTGCTTCAGTCAGCGTGGCGGGCTGGGCGATGAAGCGCAGCATAAATACGCTGCCCTCATCGGGCTCGCTCTCTACATGCAGCTCGGTTCCCAGCATCACCGCCAGACGGCGACAGATGTTGAGACCCAGTCCGGTGCCACTGACGCGATTAGTGCCCTGATCCACCTGAACAAAGGGCTCGAAAATCGCCTTTTGCTGTTCTGGCGTGAGACCCACCCCACTGTCGCAGACTTCCAGTACGTATTCGGGTTTAGTGATATCTGCCTGGTAAAGCGCCACTTCAACTTCACCCCGCGCGGTAAACTTAATGGCATTGCTGACCAGGTTCGCCAGGATCTGCTTCAACGCCACGGGATCGAACAGCACGCTGTCCTGATCGATATCCAGCATGACATTGAGCGCCAGCCCTTTATTTAGCGCCACCTGACGGAATAGCGCTTCAGTGTCGTAAACCACATCGCTCAGTGACATCGGCATGTGGCGAATGCTGAAATGACCGGATTCGATTTTCGCCAGGTCGAGAATATCGCCGACCAGCGAGAGCAGTGAACGAGAAGATTCCCACGCCAAATCGATATTCTTTTGCCGCTGCGCTTCGTCGCTCTGACCTAAATGTTCAATCTCCAACAGGCCAATCAGTGCCGCCAACGGCGTGCGGATTTCATGGCTCATATGTGAAAGGAAAGTACTTTTCGCCTCGCTGGAGCGCAGTGCCGCACGCTTCGCTTTACGCACGTCCTCTAACAAGGTTTCGATCGTGTGCAGTTGGTTACTGATTTCACGCTCGTGCTGGCGCTGCCTCGCCAGCGACGATTTCAGCAGATGGTTGCGCCACAGGAAAAAAAGCAGGCAAATGCCGGCCACCGCAGCAATACGCAGCACGTAACTGCGATAGCTCTGCCAGGACGTGCTGGTGGCGGGCGGCGTGTACTTGATCCAGCGCTCCATCAGTGACTGCATGGTTGGCTGCGGAATATCGGACAGCGCTTTATTCAGGATGGAATTCAGATGCTCATCCGCCACATTGGTGGCCATCGCCATGCGAAACATCGGCAACGGTGCGACAAACGCCACTTTGAAGCGATCGTTGAAGTGGTTATTCAGCAAATATTGCGCCGATTCGTAGGGCACGATAAAGCCGTCAACCTCTTTGTCCTGCAGCTGCCCGAGGGAGTCGAGCGAAACCGCATTTTCACTAAAATCGATGGTTGGCCAGCGGCGACGCAGATCAAAGCGATAATAAGAACGCTCGTAGATGCCGATGCGTTTCCCTGTCATCTCATCGAAACTGTGCCAGTTACTGTCGCTGCGGGTCATCACCACCCAAGGCGAATAGACATAAGATCGCGTGTATTGAATCTGCGGGCTCTGCTTTGACGCGCCGTCACTCACCACAATCAGGGAATCGCGTTGATTAACCAGCGCATCGCGCATGTTGCTCAAGCCCCGCATTGGGTTGTAATGAAAACGAATACCGGTGCGTTGCGAGATGAGATTTAACAAATCAACGCTGAGTCCGGCGACACGCTGTTTGCTGTTGAGAAAGGTGAAAGGCAGATGTGTAGGGTCGTAATTCACCGTGATATCGCAGTGCTCCGCCAGCCATTTTGCTTCGGCTTCGCTAAGGTCCAAAGGATGATTCTTCACCACCGACTGGTAATCAAGCCCCCAGGCTTCGGCAATTTGTACGGCATTACGTAGCGGGATATTTTTAAGAATTTCATTAATGGCGTCGATCAGCTCAGCATTGTCCGCGCGGGCGGCAAAGCGCGCATCCACATCATTCACGTAAGGCGTGCTATGGCCTTCAATGATGTTCTGCAAGCCGCGCTGCGACAAATAACGCTGCGTGGCGGAGTTGCTCCAGAACACCATGTCCTCATTAAAAGCGGTATCGGTATAGGCCCAGAGCGGCGGTGAGGCGGGCGCTAATGTGGCTTCGGGATAGCGTTTATGCAGCAGCGCTTTCAGTTCGTCGTCACCGTAGTACATCAGGCGATAGCGGCTGTCATTCAGCTGACGATCAAATTTTGCCTGGCGGCGGCTAATCAACACGCTTTGCGCCAGCGAATAGGAAATACTCAGCGCCAGTTTGGTCTCATGATTAGCAGCCTGCGGGTAGTAAGGAATTAAATCGACTTGCTTGTTATTGAGCGCGTTAACCAGATCGAGACGGGTGTTATAGCGCTTAACTTCGACCGGGCGATTCAGCGTTTTCGCGATGATGGCCAGATAATCGGCGGACAGTCCTTCAAAGGTGTCCTCTTCGAATTCAACCGAATAGGGTGGTAACGTGTGGCTCCATACGCCAACGCGCAGCACCGAATGACGTTTTAGCCACTGTTGGCTCTCTGCATTTAGCGTCACTTCAGGGGAAACCAGACCGTAACGCGGCGTGAATTTTAAGGTGGTGGCGCTCCAGGCCGACAGGCAAAAGCCCAACAAAAAAATCATGCTAAAAATGCGTTTGCCCACGAATTGATTCTCAGTTTTCTTTGCTGCTTTAGGCACTGCCGTGCGGCGGTGCGGCCCTCTGGCTGCGCTTTAATGCGCCAGTGACCCTTCACAGCGGCACGAAGCTCAACGGTTATTAAATGCTTTTTAAGAAATTTCTTACGTATGTAGGCGGGGCTTACTACAGGCTGGTACTTAAGTAAGTTAAGTCAGCTGTTTTGACAGGAAACTTTCGACGTAACTCCTGAAGTTTCTCCAATTTGCCGCTGCTAATCGGCTTTTCATTTGTTTTATTTACAGAAACTTCCCGGCAGGCAAAATAGCGCTTATTTCCTCTCCTTCAGCCAACCATGTCAGAAGAAGCGCTGCGTCAGCAGATTCAGAACCTGAAAAAGCATAATGCGCGGTTAAAGCGTATAGCGCATGACGCGCGTAATAAGCTGAGTGCAGCGCTGGATGGAACCGGTTTATGTTTGTGGCAGCTGGATATTCCCAGCGGCAAGCTGGTGATTTTTAATCGTCGCTGGGGTGCGATGCTGGGTTTTCAGCCGAAAGAGACCAAAGCGCAGTTCGATGTGTGGCGCGAACGCCTGCATCCGGATGACGCCGACGAAGTGCTCAAAGCTTTTTACGATCACATTGAAGGGCGCGCGCCTTATTACGAAGCGCTGCACCGCATGCTGGGCAAAAACGACAACATTAAATGGGTGCTGGATCGCGGACGCGTTACAGAATGGGACGCAGCGGGCAATCCGCTCAAAGTCACCGGTACGCATATCGATATGACCAAAGAGAAGCAGTACGAAGCGCAGCTCTCATCGCTGGCGCATCACGATCCGCTAACCGGAATGACTAATCGCCATGCGCTCAATACGCAGTTCAGCAGGATGAAAGCGCAGGGCCCGCTGTGCGTGGCGTTTATCGATCTTGATAACTTCAAACACGTCAACGATACCTTGGGACATCGCAGTGGTGATGAGGTGTTGATTCAGCTGAGCCAGCGCATCATCGACGTGGTGCCGCCAAACGTGGTGATTGGCCGACTCGGCGGCGACGAGTTTGTGCTGCTGATGCCGTTCCTGATCGACTATCCGAAAGTGCGCATTATGATGCAGGCGGTGCTGGATGCCGCGCTGACGCCGTTTGATATTGATAATGGACATGCGCAGATTGGTGCGTCAATTGGCATTGCGCAGGTGCAGGAACGCGACAGCTTCGATGAAGCGCTGACGCGGGCCGATGAGGCGATGTATCAGATTAAGAAGAATGGTAAGCAGGGGTTTGGGTTGGCGGGGTAGCTTTTACCCTCGCCCTAACCCTCTCCCGCAGGCGGGAGAGGGGACTGATCGAGCTTACATATGGCAGCGTTTCCCTCTCCCTGTGGGAGAGGGTCAGGGTGAGGGCATCAAGCCGCACCAATCTCAATCCGCCAGCAAATGCCCATACATGGTCATCAATCTGCGGGTGACGCCATTAGTCCAGCCGAAGCCGTCCTGCAGCGGATATTCGCCGCCGCCACCCGGACGGGCGCGATCGCCGCTGATGTCATACTTCTCCACCATCTTATGATGCAGAGAATAGAAATTATTCACCGTATTCAGCCAGTTAACGGCAATTTCTGTCGCCAGCGTCTCTTCACCGTAGTGATTCAAACCGACCACCGCCATCCACTGCAACGGCGCCCAGGCATTGGGTTTATCCCATTGTTCGCCGCTCTCCACCATCGAGGTTAACAAACCGCCTTGCGTCAGTAACAGATGGCGCAGCGCAACGGCCTGCAGGTGCGCCTGCTCGGGCGAGGCGAGGCCGAGGAACAGCGGCACCACCGCAGCAGCGGTGAAGGCGCCAAAGCGTTCGCGACGCCAGTCGTAATCGCGGTACACCCCGGCAGTGTTATCCCACAGATAGCGATGAATCGCCTGCTTCCGCGCATCGGCTTTTTTCTGCCACGCCAGCGCCGTTAACTCTTCACCTTTAGCGTGCGACAGCGTCGAAATCATCAGCTCCAGCTTGTAGAGGAACGCGTTGAGATCGATCGGAATAAATTGCGTGGTACGGATACTCGCCAGACGCTGCGGATCACGCAGCCAGCGTGAAGAGTAATCCCAGCCCGATGCGGCACCGGCACGCAGATCGCGATAAACCTCGTTGGCCGGACGACCTGATTTCTTCGCGGTTTCAATATCTTCCAGCCACGACTCATCGCGCGGCGTGTCGCGATCGTCCCAGTAACGGTTGAGCAGCGAACCATCTGGCATGCGCACCACGTGGCGATAGGCCTGATGCGGCATCAGCTCACCCGCGCCGTCCATCCAGAACTGGTACTCTTTCATCAGCTGATCGAGATAGCGTTTCGCACCGCGAATGCCATCCTCTTCAAACAGTTCAACCATCAGCGCAAACACCGGCGGCTGCGAACGGCTGAGGTAGTAAGTACGGTTGCCATTCGGCACGTGACCGTAGTTATCAATTAGCCAGGCGAAGTTATCCGCCATATGACGCAGCAGATCGTCGCGTCCTGCATCGGCGAGGCCGAGCATGCTGAAGTAGGAGTCCCAGTAATAGGTTTCTCCAAATCGGCCGCCGGGCACCACGTAAGGTTTCGGCAACGGCAGCAGCGATGAGTGCGCTAAATGTTGCTGTGGCATTTTGGTTAACACCGGCCACAGATCGTCAATATGTTCGGTTAAGGTTTTATCTGGATTGGAAACATAAAAGCTCTCATTCACCTGAGGTGAATAAAAATGTTCGTGCACGAATGCTTCCAGATCAAAACCCGCTGCGCGTTTACGGCGACGAAAACGGATTAAAATATCCAGCGGATCGAATTTTGGTGCGCAGTCCGGAAACGTTTTACTGTCAGCAAATATGTGCGATGTCTGTACCTGCTCAAACAGTTCCATGTAGCGATCGGCAGGCGTCAGCGCATCCGGCGCGGGCAAACCTTCAATCAGCTCGGGTTCCGGCTCCGAATCCTGCATACCTTCGCGAACGAACTCGTGAGGATTATATTGATACTCCAGTTCAGCATCAGCGCGTCGATCCTCGAAAGCGTTATATTGCTGTTGGTTAGTATTAATAGCAGCCTCCTGGTAAATTCTTGAATGCGTAAAGAACAAATTATAGAGCTCTGAACGGGCGAAACAACAATGCGATTTATCTATGAACGTAATAAATCATGTCGATGGATCCGGTGTTTTTATGAATTTTCAGTGATTACAACGGACTATATTTCAGGAAATGAAAGCGGCTTTTAGGATGGATGTTTAAATAGCTGCACAGAAATATCTGTATTTAAGAAAATCGCTAAAATTTGCGCAGAAAAGCGTGGAATGGCTTGATCAATTTATGGCAAACGCAGCGGAGATTGAGCTGTATTTCCCTCACCCTAACCCTCTCCCGCAGGCGGGAGAGGGAACCGATAGAGCTAAAATGTGGCAGCGACTCCCTCTCCCCGTGGGAGAGGGCCGGGGTGAGGGCATCAGACCGCACCTTACTTCTGCAACGCCGCCTTTATCACGTCCGCATACGGCGTAGTGGGGCGACCAATCAGTTTGCTTAGCGTATGGCTATCGTCAAACAAACCGCCTTTTTCGGCGCCGGCATCTGAATCTGCCAGCATCTCTGACAAGCCCTCTGGCAAACCGGCACCTTTCAGCGCGGCGGCAAATTCGGCTTGTGGCAGATTGATGTAATCCACTTGCTCGCCAGACTGTTTAGCAATTTCGGCGCTGAACTGCGCCAGCGTGTAGCTGTCGTCGCCAGCCAGTTCATACACCTTGCCCGCCTGATCGTCACGGCTGATCACTTCGGCCGCTGCCGCCGCATAGTCAGCGCGCGCCGCGGAAGCGATGCGACCTTCGCCGACCGCACCAATAAAGGCATGATGCGCCAGCGCGGGCGCAATACTCGCCGCGTAGTTTTCGGTGTACCAGCCGTTACGCAGCAGCGCGAAAGGAATGCCTGAGGCTTTCAGCTGGGCTTCAGTCGCACGATGCTCAACGCCTAATCCCAACGGCGAGGTATCGGCATGCAGTAAGCTGGTGTAGGCGATAAAGCCAACGCCGGCGGCTTTAGCCGCATCGATCACCGCCTTGTGCTGCACTTCACGCTGGCCGACTTCACTGGAAGAGATCAGCAGCAGTTTATCGACACCGACAAAGGCGCTTTGCAGCGTTTCCGGTTGGCTGTAATCCGCCGCTCGCAGCGTTACGCCCAGCGCCTGCAGATCGGCCGCTTTCTCGGGCGAACGCACCGCCGCAATGATTTCGCTAGCCGGCACTTTTTTCAATAACGCGTTAATCACCAGACGGCCCAGTTGGCCTGTGGCACCTGTAATCGCAATCATGTTGTTCTCCTGTTGAACTGGTATGAAAACAGCCTAAGCGATAAACTAACTTTTAGTAAGTACTTACAGATTTGTTAGTTTGGAGAAGCTGAGTTAAATGTCTGAAAAGTTGAGTGAAAAGTTTACGCGCGGTGAGTTGCTTAACGTGAATTGCCCGTCACGCGACGTGTTGAAGCGCATTACCAGCCGCTGGAGCGTACTGATTTTGCTGGCGCTGCGCGAAGAAACCCTGCGTTTTAGCGAGCTGCGCCGCAAGATTGGCGGCGTCAGCGAACGTATGCTGGCGCAGACGCTGCGCTATATGGAAGAGGATGGTTTTGTTGAACGCATTGCCTATGACGTGGTGCCACCGCACGTTGAGTATCGTTTAACGTCGTTAGGCCGCGAAGTAGAAGGGCAGGTGACCGGACTGGCGGATTGGCTGGAGAGCAATGTGCATCGGATTTTGAAGGCGCATTGAGAAGGGCCGCCATTTATGGCGACCGCCGCACGCTCAAGCGCGTAAATACTTCTCAAACCAACCCAGCGTGCGGCTCCACGCTAATTCGGCGGCGGCTTTGTCATAACGCGGCGTTGAATCATTGTGGAAGCCATGATTCACACCGGGATAAACATAGCCTTCATAGATTTTGTGATTGGCTTTCAACGCCTCTTCATAGGCTGGCCAACCTTCGTTGATGCCTTTATCCAGCGCGGCGTAGTGCAGCAACAGCGGCGCTTTGATGCGCGGCACATCTTCCGCTTTAGGCTGACGGCCGTAGAACGGTACCGCGCAGGCCAAATCAGGAAACGCGACGGCCGCCGCATTGGCTACGCCGCCGCCGTAGCAGAAGCCGGTGATACCCACTTTGCCGGTGCCCTCTTCGTGGTGCATCAGGAAATCAATCGCGGCGAAGAAGTCATTCATCAACTTGGTGGGGTCGACTTTGGCCTGCATCACTTTGCCTTCATCATCATTCCCCGGATAACCGCCCAGCGAGCTCAAACCATCGGGTGCCAGCGCGATGTAACCGGCTTTCGCTACCCGTCGCGCCACGTCTTCGATGTAGGGATTGAGGCCACGATTCTCGTGCACCACTACCACCGCAGGCACTTTGCCGGATGCATTGGCCGGTCGCACCAGATAGCCGCGCACCTCGCCGTGACCTTGCGGTGACGGATAGTGAATGTATTCCGGTTTGATCGCCGGATCGGTAAATTCCACCTGCTGCGCCAGCGCATAATTGGGGCTCATGGCGCTGAGCAGCGTGGCGCCGGTCATGCCGGCGATGGTGAATTTCGCCGCCATCGCGATAAATTCGCGTTTGCTGATTTTGCCGTGCGCGTAGTAATCGTAAAGCTCGAGCAGTTCCTGAGGGAAATCCTGTGCAGTAAGACGGGCCATAACCTCTCCTTCGCTGTTTAACTGGTTGATTACTGCTCTAAAAAAGCACAGCTTGTCGCCGCTGGCAAATACCATGCCGCAGTAGGTTAACGTCACTGCGTTTACATCACCTGTTTAATAAACAGCAGAAATATATCTTTTTGTTCTAAAAATATTAGCTTTTAATTAACAATCCTGATCATCCTGCGCTGTCCGGAAATATTTACATGCTCAACGTATTTACCGTAAATAACGCCATTTTTCTTCGCACTAAAAAATAAATAAATGAAGTGCTTACCTGATAAGCACAGCGGGAATAGGCGGAAAACAATAACAATATTGTCACAATGAATGAGGGTGATTAACCTTAACGTCGTGATTTTTAAAGTATTAGTTTCTGCTGAAAACAATGATCGAAATCAAAAAACACTGTTATAGTTTTACCGACTTCCCCTGTATCTTTTTGTTCGCACCACTTCCTTTTACATTGGCGCGACATTTCTTTAAGCACGGCGAAATAACCGCTGCGCTCTGCTTGTTAATTATAAGTAAAAATTCGGTGTAATTTGTGGCAATGAGGTAAGCAATGTTTGGATTAGACGCCTTTCATCTGGCCAGGATTCAGTTCGCATTTACTGTTTCCTTCCATATCATCTTTCCAGCCATCACCATCGGTCTCGCCAGTTTCCTGGCGGTGCTTGAAGGGATGTGGCTGAAAACCCGTAACGAGACCTATCGCGATCTCTACCATTTCTGGTCAAAAGCGTTTGCCGTTAACTTCGGCATGGGCGTGGTATCCGGATTGGTGATGGCGTACCAGTTCGGTACTAACTGGAGCGGTTTCTCACAGTTTGCTGGCAGTATCACCGGCCCGCTGCTCACCTATGAAGTGTTAACCGCCTTTTTCCTTGAAGCGGGCTTCCTTGGCGTGATGCTGTTTGGCTGGAACCGCGTCGGTCCGGGCTTGCACTTCTTTGCAACCTGCATGGTCGCGCTCGGCACCATCTTCTCCACCTTCTGGATTCTGGCGTCAAACAGCTGGATGCATACGCCGCAGGGCTACATCATCCAGAACGGCATCGTGGTACCGGAAGATTGGCTGAAAATCATCTTCAACCCCTCGTTCCCTTATCGCTTGTTCCACATGTCGGTCGGTGCCTTCCTGGCCAGCGCCTTCTTTGTCGGCGCGTCGGGCGCATGGCATTTACTGCGCGGTAACGACAATCCAGCGATTCGTAAGATGTTCTCGATGGCGCTGTGGATGGCGCTGATCGTGGCACCGATTCAGGCGATGATCGGTGATGCGCACGGCCTGAACACCCTTGAGCATCAGCCTGCGAAAATCGCGGCAATTGAAGGACACTGGGAAAACAAGCCGGGTGAAGCCACGCCGCTGATTCTGTTTGGTGTGCCGGATATGGAGCAGGAGCGCACCAAGTACGCACTGGAAATCCCGTACCTCGGCAGCCTGATTCTGACGCACAGCCTGGAGAAGCAAATTCCTGCGCTGAAGAGCTTCCCGAAAGAGGACCGTCCAAACTCCACCATTATCTTCTGGTCATTCCGCGTGATGGTGGCGCTGGGCCTGCTGATGATTACGCTCGGCGTGGTGTCTTTGTGGCTGCGTTTCAAAGGCCGTTTGTATCACTCGCGTCCGTTCCTGTGGTTCACGCTGTTGATGGGTCCATCGGGTTTGATCGCCATTCTGGCCGGTTGGTTTACCACCGAGATTGGGCGTCAGCCGTGGGTGGTATATGGCGTGCAGCGCACCATTGATGCGGTCTCGGCACATGGCGATATGCACATGAGCATCAGCCTGCTGGCGTTCATTCTGGTCTACTCGTCGGTGTTTGGTGTCGGTTATCTCTACATGATGCGTCTGATCAAAGAGGGTCCGGTGACCGGCGAAGGTAAAGAGGTTGATCACGGTGGTCCGGGTCAGCATCACACGCCAGCGCGTCCGTTGTCGGCGGCCAAAACCCATAGCGAAAAGAGTGGGGAGCACTAAGATGATCGACTTTTCAATTATCTGGTTTGCCATCATCGTGTTTGGCACCTTGATGTACATCGTGATGGATGGTTTCGATCTCGGCATTGGCCTGCTGTTACCGTTCAATAAAGATCCCATCGAACGCGACATGATGGTTAATACCGTTGCCCCGGTTTGGGATGGCAACGAAACCTGGCTGGTGCTGGGCGGCGCGGCGCTGTATGGCGCGTTCCCACTGGCCTACTCGGTGCTGCTGGATGCGCTGTCGATTCCTTTGACGGCGATGCTGATTGGCCTGATCTTCCGTGGCGTAGCGTTTGAGTTCCGCTTTAAAGCCACGCTAGAACACCGTGCGTTCTGGGATAAGTCATTCATTGCCGGTTCACTGCTGGCCACCTTCAGTCAGGGCGTGGCCGTGGGCGCTATCCTGAATGGTTTCCCGGTGGTTGGCCGTGAATATGCGGGTTCAGCGATGAGCTGGTTAGCGCCGTTCCCGCTGTTCTGCGGCGTCGGTCTGGTCATCGCCTATGCACTGCTGGGTTGTACCTGGCTGATCATGAAAACTGAACACGATCTGCACCGTAAGATGTCTGCGCTGGCGACGCCGCTGACGCTGACGTTGCTGCTGGTGGTGGGCATTATCAGTATCTGGACGCCGCTGACGCACGCGGATATCGCGCAGCGCTGGTTCTCGCGTCCGAACCTGTTCTGGTTCCTGCCGGTTCCGGTACTGGTGGTGCTGTGTTCGTGGGGGATTGTGCGCGCCATCAAACGTGAAGCGCATTACTCGCCGTTCATCCTGACATTGGCGCTGATTTTCCTTGGCTTCTCGGGCCTCGGTATCAGCATCTGGCCGAACATCATTCCACCGTCAATCACCATCTGGCAGGCGGCGTCTCCGGCGAGCAGCCAGGCGTTTATGCTGGTGGGCGGCCTGCTGATTATTCCGGTAATTCTGGGTTACACCTTCTGGAGTTACTACGTGTTCCGCGGAAAAATCAAAGCCGACGAAGGATACCATTGATATGAAAACCGAGGTCAGCAACATGAAAACTCACTCTGAAACGAAGATTCCGTGGTGGAAGCAGGTGATGTGGCTGGTAGTCATTTACGGCGCAAGCGTGCTGGCACTCGGTGTGGTGGCATCACTGTTTCGTATGATGATGACGGCAGCAGGCATGCGTTCGCACTGAGCCCGCGCACCGCTTCAAGCAGTTGATATCACCGCAAGGTCGTCATTCGTGACGACCTTTTTTCTTTTCGTGCGCGATAAAAACGTTAGTAACCTAAGCAATTAATGCTTTTCCCGTTGCGCTACCTTTACTCTTCCTTACGTTGGTAATACGTTTTTGTTATATTTATGTGACGAATAACGCAAATTCATGACGTTAACCACCTCATTCGACTATCAAAATCATGCTCAGCCTGAATGTAAAAAAACAGTACATCAACGATCTGGTGGACTGGATAGAAGCGAACCTGACCGACGAGCTCAACATCGATCTGATTACCCTGAAATCCGGTTACTCCAAATGGCACATGCAGCGCATGTTCAAAGAGATGACCGGACAAACGCTGGCGTCCTACACGCGCAAACGTCGTCTGACCATGGCGGCGATGGCGCTGCGTTTGACCAGCATGCCGCTGATCGATATTGCGGTGCGCTTTGGTTTTGATAATCAGCAGAATTTTACCCGTGTGTTTAAAAGCCACTTCTCGATGACGCCGGGTGCTTATCGTCGCATTCCGGAAATGCTGATGAAGGATTTCCACAGCCGCATCTCCACGCAGCGTGAGTGGGTCAATGCGCGTCTGGCGCAGAAGCCGGAGATTCAGCTGTGTGGCGAAGTGATTGAGTGGGAATGCCGCTTCGGGGAATACATCGATCATCAAAATCATGTGGTGGCGCAGCATACGCGCGATTTCATCGCTTTTGCCGGTCAGCATGTGAACCGCGGCTGGCTGGGCTTTCAGTTCAGTCCGGGCGTGCATTCTGCCGACCAGCAACACATCAGCCTGTTCCAGGCGCTGGAGAGTCAATACGCCGACGTGCTGCCGCGTAACGTGCAGAACTGGACCGGCGAGAGGGGTTTGTGTGCGGAGATTGACTGGCACGGCGCGCCGGAAGAGATCAACGCGTTCACCGCGGAGATTTACTACAACCATTTGCCAGCGCTGGGCGTAGCACGCCGTGCGGGCAAAGATTTGCTTAAGCTGGATCTGAAATACAGCACGCCCGATCTGCTACAAGGCACCTTCTATATTCCGGTGACGGATAAGTAATGCATAATTCGTGCGGTAAACCGTGACAAACCGCACGATTTTATAAACTCACTGGTGTAATGAGCGTAAAATTCTTCATTGAAACCTGATTGGCCGCGTAAATCACCAGCCGCCACACATCAGGCTGGATAATCACCTGCATTTCTGGTCCATTCCGGGCCGCTATAGTGAACAGACAAAAAAATTATGCGACTTCTACCGTTGTTCCTCATGACAGCGCTTGTAGCGTTTTCTTCGCTGGCAAGTGCACAAATGGCTGAGCCTTTTTCACCGCCGGGCGGACTGCATCCGCATCAACCGCATTGTGCGCAGCATGAAATTCTGGGCGACAATGTGCTGCCGAAACATAGCCAGGATGATGGCAGTTTCGTGACCTGCGGCAATCGCCAGGCGTAATCCGTTTTTAAAATCCGTGACCGCTGCAATCTAAGCGCGGTCTCGGCAGTCAAACGCATCTATGTATTGCGCAATAAATTGCGCCGCTACAATTCCAGCTTGTCATTTGCACCTTATCCCTCACTGCTCTTCATCGTAGCGGCGCGATTTATCGCGCTGTTTTAACATGCCAATTTTCCAATAGCATTTTTCGGCATTGCGTCGAAGATATATCATAACTATTCTCTCCCCATCAGATGAGAATGACTTTCACTATCTTTTAGGGAGACACTACTTGCAAACTCACCCTTCCAAACGCGCGCCACGTCGTGTGCGCAATGAACTGCGTTTCCGCCACATCAGCGTGGTCAGCAAGACGCTGATTGCCGGTGAATTCTGGCGCATTGTTTTCAACGGCAGCGATCTGGCCGGCTTCAACTCGCCATCGTTTGACGATCACATCAAAGTGTTCTTCCCGGAACATGCCGGTGCAGAGCTGGCGCTGCCGCAGATCACCGATGAAGGCATCGTTTGGCCGAATGGCGTGCGTCCTGCCGCGCGTGATTACACGCCGCTGGAATTTAACGGCGTCGATTCTCTGACCATCGATTTCTACATCCACGACGGCGGCGTTGCCAGCAGCTGGGCAAGCCAAGCCAAAGTGGGCGATCGAATCGCGATGGGCGGTCCGCGCGGTTCGTTGGTGATCCCGGCGGATTACGCCTGCCAGATTTACGTCTGTGATGAGACCGGTCTGCCCGCCTTTAAACGTCGTTACAGCGAAATCCAGGCGCAGGAAATTCACCTGCTGGCCTATGCCGATGAAGCCACCGGCCGCGATTATCTCGGTGATCTGCCAAATGTGCAGGTGAGTTGGTTGGGCAGCGGCACAATGCAGGCCGATAACCTGGCACCGATTAAGGCGCAGCTGGATAGGATTGCGCTGCCTGCCACTGAATACTTCATCTGGCTGACGGGCGAGGGCGAAGCGGTGAAACTGCTGAGCGATTACTTCACCCAGGGACGCGGTGCACATACCGATTTCGTGCGCGCCGTAGCTTATTGGCATCAGAAATAACGCCAACGCCGCGCGCGCTGCCGCCTGTGTTGAATTTTGCCAGGTGGCAGACTACTATCAACCTCCCTTAATTAGCGCTCAGGAAGGCAATGAAACAGCAGCGGGATTTTCCATGGCAGTCCGATCACGCACAGCGCACCGTCTGTGCAGGCGCACGCAAGAAGCGTCGGGAGCGGATGCTGGATGCCAGCGATATCCGCTTGTTAATGCTGCACTTTCTCGCCATCAGCTCTGCGCACGGGTATGAGCTGATTAAATCGGTTGAAGAGCTCTCCAAAGGGGAATATTCACCCAGCCCCGGCATTATCTATCCTAACCTGACGCTGCTCGAAGAGATGGATGCGATTCGCGTGGTCGATGCCCAGGCATCGCGTAAAGCCTATGCGCTGAATGAAGGCGGCGAGGCGCTGCTGGCGGAGAATCGTGACAATGTGAATGCGATTATCGAGCGCTTAACCTCGCTGGCGATTCTGGTGAATAACCGCAGCATTCCGCAGGTTGAACAGGCGATTCATCTGATCAAACACACCTTGAATCATCGTCTGGCGCAGGAAGAGATTTCGGATGAGGCGCTGGAGATCGTGATCAGCGCGCTGCAGGAAGCGGCGGAAAAAATCGCTAAAAGTTAGCAGGTCGCCATGAATGACGACCTTAGGTGCGTGTACATCCGTTTATTCCGATAACGCACGAACCCCAAATCAACTCTTCTTCTTATCCACATGCCCTAACGCGCGATCCGGCCAGCAGACGTCGCGCACGCGCTGCTTCAGCGCTGCCGCATCCGGGAATCCGCCTTCCTGCTTACGCTCCCAAATCACCTGACCATCAATGGTAATCTCAAACACGCCGCCGGTTCCCGGCTGTAGCGTTACCGCGCTTAAATCCTCGGCAAAGGTATGCAGCAACTCCTGCGCCATCCAGGCGGAACGCAGCAGCCAGTTACATTGTGTGCAGTAATGAATGGTAATCGCCGGTTTCTGTGACATAACGTGTCTCATTTAGATAATGAAGTTAACAAAATGTGCGGTCCAAGATACATCTTAGCTTACTGCTAGTTGATAATGATTACCACTTGCATTACATTCCTTTCGACATCATTTATTACAAAAAATAAGTCCATAATTTTTACGGTCTTTTAACCAAGGTCCGTACTTTCCGGCAGCAAGCAAGTGAGCGAATACTAACAATTAACCAGGTATTTCGCGCATGTCTTCACTCTTTCAGGGAACAGCCCAGCAACGTCTTTTCAAAGTTGCCATCTTATCTTCAGCTATTCATGCCGCTTACAGCTTTGCCGCCAGCGATAGCACCAGCAATGAACCGGTTCTCACCGTCACCGCGCCAAAACAGCAGGCCGGCAATAAAACCACCATCACAGCACAAGAGCTGCAAAAACGCGGTGCGAACGATTTCGGTTCGATCATGCGTTATGAGCCGCTGATCAGCGCCACCGGATCCAGCGGCGGATCCTCTGCCGGCAAAAGCGGTTTCGACCGCGCGGGTTACACCGGTTACAACATTCGTGGTCTGGAGAGTAACCGCGTCGGTATGGATATCGACGGCATTCCGATTCCGGATGCCACCGGCCGCCCTTACGTCAGCCGCACCGGCAACAACACCTTTGGTATTGGCCGCGATTACATCGATCCCTACCTGTTCGGCAGCGTTGATATTGAGAAGGGCGCCACGGCGGTGGATCAGCCGAATACCTCGATTGGCGGTAACGTCTCATTCCACAATAAAACTGCTGACGATTACCTTAGCAGCGACAAAAATACTTATTTCGGTTACCAGAGCGATTACGACTCATCGAATCGCAGCTGGCACAACGGCATCACCGCCGCTGCTGGCGATGACGAGCTGCGCGGCCTATTTGTTTACAGCCGTCGCGATGGCCAGGAAACCCGCAACAACAGCGACGTGAAACAGGCTTATCCGGCCAACTGGCACTCTGACGCCTTTATGACATCCGGGATCTGGCAGCCGAACGATCAGCACAAGCTGAGCGCCACCTTTGATTACTATCACAAAACCAACCACAGTCATTACGATACCTGGGACACCAGCGGCAACACCGTTTGGGGCACCGCGCAGCAGCAGAGCGATACGCGCCGTTGGGGCATCAATCTGGCGGATGAGTGGACGCCGTATAACGACTTTATCGATACGCTGACCACGCGCCTTTACTGGCAGCAAACTCAGGCGCACGACAATACCTATCTGCCGACCAGCGCCAGCCAGTACGGCTTTGTCTATTCCGATTTCAACGTCGATAGCTATGGCTTCGACACGCGCGGCACCAAAACGCTGGGCCGCCACGAGCTGAGTGCCGGTGTCAATGCGCGCCTGGACAACAGCGAGCGTCCGTTCCGCCAGGAACCAGCGCCGAGCGCCTTTAGCGCCATCACTCAACCGCAGTCTGACAGCCGCACTTTCGCGGTGGCAGGATACCTGCAAGATAAGATCAATTTCGATCTTGATAGCCACAACTTCGCGGTCGTTCCCGGCGTGCGCGTAATGTATCAAAGCACCAAGCCGAAAAATCTCGGCGATCTCACCACCGGCAGCACGGTGCTGACCGAAGAGCAGGTTGATGCGCTGTATGGCAAAACTAACTCCGATACGCAGGTGCTGCCATCGCTGACCTTCCAGTACGATTTAACGCCAGCGCTGACCACCTATCTGCAATACAAACGCGGCGTGCAGTTCCCCACTACCAGCCAGCTGTATGGCTCATGGAACCTGGGTTCCAGCTATGCGGGTAGCGCGCAATATGCGCTGATTGGTAACACCGATCTGAAAACCGAAACCAGCAACAACTTTGAGTGGGGCCTGAAAGGCCAGGCGACAGAAGGCGTAACGGTCAACACCTCGGTGTTCTATAACCAGTACAAAAACTTCATCGCCTACACCCGCTATCGCCGCGCCACCAATCCGGAGATGTTCGCCAACGTTCCGAGCAACATCTACACCAGCTATCAGGCTGAAAACCGCGATAAGGCCTACATTTATGGTGCTGAGATATCCACCAAAGTGAATTACGGCACCTGGTTCCCGCAGGTCGATGGCCTGAGCAGCACCTTTGCGCTGGGCTATAACGAAGGTAAATCCAAGTCCAGCTACGCCGGTGACAAGTACATCGATCTCGATAGCGTCGCGCCATTGAAAGCGATTGTTGGCCTGGCGTGGGATGACAAAGCGCGCGGCTACGGCGCAGCGCTGACCGCCACCTTCGTGAAAGGCAAGCAGGCCACGGCGACCAACCGCGAAAGCTACACCAACACCGGCACGGCGATCACTGATTCCACCACGGAATATATGCGCGTGCCGGGTTACGGCATGGTGGATGCAACGGCTTACTGGCAGGCGACGAAAAACGTCAAGCTGAGCGGCGGTATCTACAACATTACCGATCGCAAATACTGGGATTACACCAGCAGCCGCACGCTGACCAGCAGCAACGCCCAGGAACGCAACGACATCAACCTGGCGGTGATGCCAGGCCGCACCTTCCAGTTGGGTGTGAACGTCGATTTCTAATCCCTTTTCGCCCTGCGGCAGCGCAGGGCATTTTCATGGAGCAAGGCAATGAACTCACGTTACGATCACTATCTGGCGCTGAAAGGCGAGCATCCGAAAAAGTACGCGCGCGATCTCGCCGCTCTGATGGGCATTGGCGAAGCGCAGCTGTGTGAAGCGCGTGTCGGCCAGGATGCAAAGGCGTTAAAAGCCGATTTCCCTGCGCTGCTGGCAGCACTGGCGGCGGTAGGTGAAACCAAAAGCATCACCCGCAATGAATATGCGGTTCACGAGCAGGTGGGCAAATATGAAAACCTGCACCTCGGCGAACACGCCGGACTGATTCTCAACCCGCGCGCGCTCGATCAGCGTCTGTTCCCGCATCAGTGGCACAGCGCGTTCTTCCTGCGTGAGCAGAGCGCCCACGGTGAACGTCAAAGCATCCAGATTTTTGATCGCCACGCTGATGCGGTGCTGAAAATCTACACCACTGAAAATACCGATCGCGCCGCGTGGGATGCGCTGATTTCGGCGTTTGTGCTGGAAAACGCGGCGGCGTTAGATCCGCAGCCCGCCAGCGCGCCGCAATACAGCGGTACGGTTGATGCCAGCAAAGTGGAAGCCGAATGGCGCGCCATCACCGATGTGCATCAGTTCTTTGGTCTGCTGAAGCGCCACAACATTTCGCGCCCGCAGGCGTTCCGCGCGGTGGCGGACGATCTGGCGCGTCAGGTGAGTAATGACTCGCTGGCGCAGCTGCTGGATCTGGCGCAGCAGGATGGCAACGAAATCATGATTTTTATCGGCAACCGTGGCTGCACGCAGATCTTCACCGGCGCAGTGCAGAAGCTGATGCCGATGGATAATTGGATCAACATCTTCAATCCCACCTTCACGTTGCATTTAATGGCGGATCACATCAGCGAAAGCTGGGTAACGCGCAAACCGAGCGGCGACGGCTTCGTCACCAGCCTGGAACTGTTTGCCGCCGACGGCACGCAGATCGCGCAGTTGTACGGTCAGCGCAGCGAAGGCACGCCGGAGCAGGCGCGCTGGCGCGAGCAGGTGATGTCGCTGGAGGCGTCAGCATGAGAAAACTTCTGTTGCTGCTAACTGCGCTGGCGCTGCCCGCTGTTGCGGCCGAGCGGGTGATCTCGATTGGCGGTGACGTCACGCAAATCATCTATGCCTTGGATGCGCAGCAGGATCTGGTAGCGCGTGACAGCACCAGCCAGCATCCGGCGCAGGCCAACAAGCTGCCGGATGTCGGTTATATGCGGCAGTTGAATGCCGAAGGGATTCTGGCGCTGAAACCGACACTGGTGCTAAGCAGCGAGCTGGCAAAACCGTCGCTGGTGCTGCAGCAAGTGGCGCAAGCTGGCGTAAAAGTGGTGGATGTCACCGGCAAAAACAGCCTCGACGCCATCGCGGAAAAAATCGCTACCATCGGCAAGGCGCTGCATCGTGAAGAGGAAGCCAACGCGCTGATCGAGAAGGTCAACAAGCAGCGCGCGCAGATCCCACAAAAACCGTTGCCGATCAAAGTGCTGTTTATCATGGCGCACGGCGGTATGCGCACTCAGGCGGCGGGCGCACAAACTGGCGCGGACGGCGCGATTCGCAGCGCGGGTCTGATCAATGCGATGGCGGCGGTGCCGCACTATCAGCAGCTGTCGCAGGAAGGTGTGATTGCGGCGGCACCGGATTTGATCGTGGTGGGTGAAGATGGCCTGCGTACGCTGGGCGGCGAAGAGAAAGTGTGGTCGCTGCCAGGTTTGGCACTGACGCCAGCCGGTCAGCATCGCGCGTTGCTGGTGGTGGATGAGATGGCGCTGCTGAGCTTTGGCCTTGATACGCCGGGCGCGATTATCAAACTGCGCCACGCAGCCGAAGCGGCTTCCCCGTCATACTTCAAGCCGCAGGCGCGTTAGCTGCGTGTTCTCACCCCAGTCACTTGCTTGTGTAAGCTCCTGGGGATTCGAACACTTGCTGCCTTCCTGCACCTTGAATTATTTAGGGGAAAAATATGGCGAATACATCCGTGATGCGCTGGCTCGGTTTGATGACCATCTGCATGCTGATAGTGATGCTGATGGCGGCCAACTTCGGCGCGATGCCGCTTTCAATGCGCACTTTGTTGCGTGCGCCGCTCAGCGATATGGCGTGGCAAATCTGGATCAACATCCGTCTGCCGCGCGTGCTGCTGGCGGTGCTGCTCGGCATGGCGCTGGCGGTGTCCGGCGCGGTGATGCAAGGATTGTTTCGCAATCCGCTGGCCGATCCCGGTTTGCTCGGCATCAGCAGCGGAGCGGGTTTAGCGGTGGCGATATCGATCGTTATCCCGCTCGGCTTGCCGCCGCTGCTGGCGCTGTGGCTGCCAACACTCGCCGCCTTTATGGGCAGTTTGGTGGTGACGCTGCTGATCTTCAGCTTTAGCCGTCTGGCGCTGGGCAATTTGTCGCGCTTGCTGCTGGTTGGTATCGCCATCAATGCCTTATGCGGCGCGGCGGTCGGCGTGCTGTCGTGGCTGAGTAACGATCAGCAACTGCGTCAGCTGGCGCTGTGGGGCATGGGCAGTTTGAGTGCGGCGCAGTGGCCGAGCCTGGCGGTGTGCGCGGTGCTGATTCTGCCGGCGCTGATAGCGATTCAGCTGCGCGCGCGTCGTCTCAATTTGCTGCAGCTCGGCGAAGAGGATGCACATTACATGGGCATCGACATTAAGCGCACGCAGCGTCAGCTGCTGGTGTTGAGCGCGTTGCTGGTAGGCACCGCCGTGGCGGTGAGTGGCATTATCGGCTTTGTCGGTTTAGTGGTGCCGCACCTGATGCGTTTCTGTGTCGGCAGCGATCATCGCTGGATGCTGCCCGGTTCGGCGCTGGCGGGCGCGATTTTGCTGCTGCTGGCCGATACGCTGGCGCGCACCGTGGTGGTGCCAGCGGAAATGCCGGTGGGACTGTTAACCAGCCTGCTGGGCGGCCCGTGGTTTCTCTGGCTGATTCTGCGTGAGCAAAGGGGGATGAATGAATGACTGCATGCAGGCGCGCGGGCTGCGATTTAGCCACGGCTCACGCGCGTTGATCGACGACGTTTCCCTGACTTTGCAGCCTGGCGAAATGATCGCCCTGATCGGCCCCAACGGCGCGGGGAAATCCACGCTGCTGCGCTTGCTGACCGGCTTTCTCACGCCGCAAGCGGGCGAGTGCTGGCTCGGCGATCGTCCGCTAAACAGTTGGCCGCGCGAACCGCTGGCGCAGCGCCGCGCGGTGATGCGTCAGCAAAATAGCGTCAGTTTTCCGCTGCCCGCCGCCGATGTGGTGGCGATGGGCCGCGCGCCCTGGCCGCGCGCTCAATCCAAAGCGGTGATTGACGAGGTGATGCACATTACCGGCAGCCTTGAGCTGGCACAGCGCGACTATCGATCGCTTTCCGGTGGGGAGCAGCAGCGCGTACAGCTGGCGCGCGTGCTGGCTCAGCTGTGGCACGATGACGGGCCACGCGGCTGGCTGTTTCTCGACGAACCCACTTCCGCGCTGGATCTGTTCTGGCAGCAGCACAGTTTGCGTTTGCTGCATCGTCTGACGCGCAACGGACGCTTCAGCGTCTGCACCGTGCTGCACGATCTTAACCTCGCGTCGCTGTGGTCGGATCGCGTGCTGTTACTGCATCAGGGCAAGCTGGTGGCGGAAGGCGCACCCAATGAGGTGATGACCGAACACACGCTGACGCGCTGGTATCAGGCGGAGTTGGATGTGGTGATGCAAGATGAGAAGGGCAGACCGCAGATTCAACTGCGTGCCTGAAACCGTAGCGGCGCGATTTATCGCGCTCTGTGAAAAGACGCGCCATAAATTGCGCCGCTACGTAATGTGCGATTATCTGCAATCGACGATCAATCTGCCGCGTACTTTACCGGCCAGCAGCTGCTCGGCACCTTCGCGCGCTTCGCTCAGCGGAATCACCTTGGTTAACTGCTGTAGCAGGTCGCCATCCACCAGTTCCGCCAGGCGCTGCCACGCCTGCTGCCGCAGCGGTTTTGCACACATCACGCTATCCACGCCCGCCAGCACCACGCCGCGCAGTATGAACGGCGCGACGCTGGTCGGCAGATCCAAACCTTGCGCCATGCCGCACGCGGCTACCACGCCATCGCGCTTGATGCCCGCTAACACATTGGCCAGCGTGTGGCTGCCGACGCTATCAATCGCCGCCGCCCAGCGCTCTTTCGCCAGCGGTTTGCCCGGCTCGCTCAGCTCTGCGCGATCAATAATCGACGTCGCGCCCAGCGTGTTAATCAGGTAATCGCTGTCGCTGGCGCGACCGCTGGACGCGATCACCTCATAGCCGAGACGTGCCAGCAAGCTGACGCTGAAGCTGCCAACGCCGCCACTCGCGCCGGTGACTAAAACCGGGCCGTGCTGCGGCGTGATGCCCTGTTTTTCCAGCGCCAGCACGCACAACATGGCGGTGAAGCCCGCGGTGCCAATTGCCATGGTTTGTAGCGGGCTGAGTGCGGCCGGCACTTTTACCAGCCAGTCGCCCGAGACGCTGGCTTTCTGCGCCAGTCCGCCCCAATGCTTTTCGCCTACGCCCCAGCCGGTGAGCAGCGCCACATCGTCCTGCTGCCATTCAGCATGGCGGCTGCTGATCACCCGACCAACGAAGTCGATGCCCGGCACCATCGGGAATTGCCGCACAATCGGGCCTTTGTTGCAGATGGCGAGCGCGTCTTTGTAGTTGAGCGTGGAGTAGCTTACTTCGAGGGTGACATCCTGATCGGGCAGTTGTTTTTCTGACAGATCTTTCAGGGATGTGCGATATCCCTGTTCATCATTTTCAATGACCAATGCCTTGAACATGCAGCCTCCGGCTGGTTGAGGAAAGTGGGGGTATAGTACTCCTTTTTTGCCCTCACCCTAACCCTCTCCCACAGGTGGGAGAGGGAACTGATCCAGCATACCTTAACTCTCGCTCGGACGGCACCCTCGCCCGCTTGCGGGAGAGGGCTGGGGCGAGGGGCCAGCGCAGCGGTTGTTCCGGCAAAAAAAAGATGACATGATTGCGCCCCAGTTAGTGTTCAACTCCCAGATTGACTTCGCCGAGGAAACCTCCTCATTGCTGTGCCATCGGCACCCACTCATCCTCTCTCAGGGATTTGTGTTATGAACCCATTGAAAATTGCTGCCAGCGTTGCTGTAGCGCCAACCCTTAGTCTTAACACTGCGCGCGACGTGGTGACGCTGGACAATACCGACTTTACCGATGTCGCTGCGGTCGTGATCACCTTGTCGGACACGCGCAGTGGCGTGCTGACGCTATTGCGCAAGGTCGGCTTTAATCTGCCGGTGTTTGTCGCCAATGCGTTCGATGAAGAAGTGCTGAAGCTGCCGGGCATCACCGGCGAAATCAACGGCGCGCCAGAAGAGTGGGACGCGCTGGAGGACGCCGCGCAGGCGTATGAAGCCGAGTTGCTGCCGCCATTTTTCGACACGCTCACGCGCTACGTCGATATGCAGAACAGCACGTTTGCCTGCCCGGGACATCAGGGTGGTGCCTTCTTCCGCAAACATCCGGCGGGACGTCAGTTCTATGAGTTCTACGGCGAGAACGTCTTCCGTTCGGATATGTGCAACGCCGACGTCAAGCTCGGTGATCTGCTGATCCACGAAGGCTCAGCCAAAGATGCACAGAAGTTCGCGGCGAAAGTGTTTAACGCCGACAAAACCTACTTCGTGCTTAACGGCACCTCCAGCGCCAATAAAGTGGTCACCAACGCGCTGCTGACGCGCGGCGATCTGGTGCTGTTTGACCGCAATAACCACAAATCCAACCATCACGGCGCACTGATTCAGGCGGGCGCCACGCCGGTGTATCTGGAAGCGGCGCGTAATCCGTTTGGCTTTATCGGCGGCATTGATGCGCACTGTTTTGACGATGCTTATCTGCGTGATCAAATTGCCAAAGTGGCGCCCGATCGGGCCAACGATCAACGTCCATTCCGCCTGGCGATTATTCAGCTCGGCACTTACGACGGCACGGTGTACAACGCGCGTCAGGTAGTCGATCGCATCGGACATCTGTGCGATTACATCCTGTTTGATTCGGCGTGGGTTGGCTACGAGCAGTTTATTCCGCTGATGGCCGGCTGTTCGCCGCTGACGCTGGAGTTAAACGAGAACGATCCGGGCATTTTTGTCACGCAGTCGGTACACAAGCAGCTGGCCGGTTTCTCACAGACGTCGCAAATCCATAAGAAAGACAATCACATCCGTGGGCAGCAGCGTTTCTGTCCGCACAAACGCCTCAACAATGCGTTTATGCTGCACGCCTCAACCAGCCCGTTCTATCCGCTGTTTGCCGCGCTGGATATCAACGCCCGCATGCACAAAGGCGAGGCCGGACGCAGCATGTGGCACGAGTGCGTCACCATCGGCATTGATGCGCGTAAAGCGATTCTGGAACGTTGCGAAATGATTCAGCCGTTCCTGCCGGAGAAAGTGCACGGCAAGCTGTGGCAAGCGGCGGAAACAGAAGCCATCGCCGCCGATCCCGCTTACTTCAGCCTTGAACCGGGCGCAAAGTGGCACGGTTTTGAGGGTTACGCGCAGCAACAGTATCTTGTAGATCCCTGCAAGCTGCTGCTTACCACCACGGGGATTGATGCCGCCAGCGGCGAGTACACCAGCTTCGGCATTCCAGCGACCATTCTGGCCAACTATCTGCGCGAGAACGGCATCGTGCCGGAGAAATGCGACCTCAATTCGATTCTGTTCCTGCTGACGCCAGCAGAAACGCCGGAGAAGATGGCGCATCTGGTGGCGATGCTGGTGCAGTTTGAGCAGCACGTGCGCGAGGATGCGCTGCTGGCGGAAGTGCTGCCGAGCGTGTATCGCAAGAATATTGAGCGCTACAAAGGCTACACGCTGCGCCGCTTGTGTCAGGAGATGCACGATCTCTACGTCAGTTTTGACGTTAAGGATCTGCAGAAAGCGATGTTCCGCTCAGCCTGTTTCCCGCCGGTGCAAGTGAATCCGCAGGATGCGCATCAGGCCTATATTCGTGGCGAAGTGGAGCTGGTGAAGATTGCCGATGCTGAAGGGCGCATAGCGGCCGAAGGCGCGTTGCCATATCCGCCCGGCGTGTTGTGCGTGGTGCCAGGCGAAGTGTGGGGCGGCGCGGTACAGCGCTATTTCCTCGCGCTGGAAGAGGGCATCAATCTGCTGCCGGGCTTCTCGCCAGAGCTGCAAGGGGTTTACACCGAAGAAGATGAGCACGGGCGTAAGCATCTGGTGGCGAATATGATGGTGAGCTGATTGCACTTGCCCTTGCCCTCACCCTAACCCTCTCCCGCAAGCGGGAGAGGGAATGTTTAGAGGGCGCTCATTGTTACGTACGTGCTGGATCGGCCCCTTCTCCCGCGAGCGGGAGAAGGTTGGGATGAGGGACAAACCGCATCAGCTTAAAATCGTCGATAACTGCGCTGCGCCTGGCTCACTTTATACAGATAACGCCGTGATTCTGCCGATGGATGGTTGGTGGTCAGCGTCTGGTAAACTTCCGTCGGCGACATACTATTTATTGACGAGAACGCGCGATCCTTATCGCTGGAGAACACGCGTAGCACGCTGCCCGCGCCGCCGTTGTACGCCGTAATCACCGCATAACGCCGTGATGTCGGATCCTGAATCCCACCTAAATAACTTCTCTGCAGCAGCGACAAATACGCGGTGCCCGCATCAATATTATTCTCAGGATCAAGCAGATAGCTGCGGCTCGGTTTGCCACCTTTGCCCTTCATACGGAACACATCAACACCGGCGGTATGCTGCACCACCTGCATTAACCCCAGCGCATCAGCGTGGCTCACCGCATACGGGTTGAAGCTCGATTCAATCTGCATAATCGCCAGAATCAGTGACGCATCCACGCCATATTGTTCAGCGGCTTTACGCACCATTGGCAGATATTTGTGCGCACGTTTGTCGAGGTGATTTGGCACCATCGGAATGGTAACCGACCAGATGACGTGCAATCCGGAGGTGCGTTTCTGCAGTTTGTTTTGAATCAGATAATCAGCAAAGCTGCCGGCGCGGCCCTGCCAGCGGATCGGCTGGCCGGTATTATCCAGCACCTGGCCGTACAGCAGCGGCTCTTTACTGATTTGAATATCATTGGCATCGGAGTAGAGATCGACATTGCCCGGATCTTCGCCAATCAACAGCGTGGTGATGATCGCCTGACGCAGGCTAGCCATCGGATCGGTGCCGGAAATGGTCTCAATGGTGATGCTACCGCTGTCAAAGTTGATGTGGCTGCGGGTGTAATAACCGTCGCTATATTTGACGTAATCTTTCGGTCCGGCGATCAGAACTTCATTGATTCCCCAAATGTTTTCAATATTGTGGGCAAACTGGCCCATCAAAATATCGAAACCGTTGGTGTCCTTGACCCACTCTTCATGAAACTGCGATTTTTTTTGTCCGGAGCAGGAGACCAAAAGTGGTGCAATCACCAAGAGCGCTATCAGTTTTTTATTCATTGTTAATGCGTGCCTGAATCGAAAAGAGGGCCTCAAAGGGAAGCCCTGAACGGTTATTTTTCTGGCGGGGTGTAACCTTCAATGTGCACATCTTTGCCTTCGAACAGGAAATTGATCATCTCCTTCTCCAGCACTTTGCGATCTTCCGGGTTCATCATGCTCAATTTCTTCTCATTGATCAGCATGGTTTGCTTGGACATCCACTGCTGCCAGGCCTCTTTGGAGATCTCATTAAAGATGCGCTTACCCAATTCGCCAGGATAGAGCTGAAAGTCCTGACCTTCAGCGTCGCGTTGCAGATAAGTACAAAAAATGGTGCGGCTCATTACTCTTCCTCTTCGGTCACGTCTGCTCGACGCGTAAGCTGCTGGGGATGGCGCAATTCATGCAGCAAGCGCTCAACCGGCGCCGCCAAACCCACTGACGGTGGTTGCGCTAAGTTATACCAGAGACCGCCCGCTTCATCCATCAGCGACCCAGCGGAAGGCTTTGCGAGCCACATAGGCACAATGTCTAAGTGGAAATGGCTAAAGGTGTGGCGGAATGCGGTGAGCTGCTGCGGTTTAACATGAATGCCGCGCTCAGTTAGCCAGTCAGTTAGCGCTTGCTCACTTGTAAACTGCGGGAAGCAGAACAGTCCGCCCCACAGGCCAACCGGCGGACGCTGCTCTAACCACACGTCATCGCCATCCTGCATCATCAGCATCCAGCCGCTACGTTCTGGCAAGGTCTGTTTGGGTTTCTTACCGGGATACGCCGCCCAGCTGTTGTTGGCATAAGCTACGCATCTGCTGTTGAGCGGGCAGATTTCACATTTAGGGCGTGAGCGAGTACATACTAATGCGCCAAGGTCCATCATCGCCTGATTGAACTGGCTTACGCCTGCCGCTGGCGTCACATCTTCGCTGATCTGCCATAGCCGTTTTTCAACCTCCTTTTTACCCGGCCAGCCGCCCACCGCGTAGCAGCGCGCCAGCACGCGTTTTACGTTGCCATCCAGAATTGGGAAGTGCAGACCGAGCGACAGCGATAACACCGCGCCCGCGGTAGAACGGCCAATGCCCGGCAGTGCTGCGACATCGTCGAAGTTTCGCGGGAACTCGCCGCCGTGCTTCTCCACCACCTGTTTCGCGGCTTTGTGCAAATTGCGCGCGCGCGCGTAATAGCCGAGACCGGTCCACAGATGCAGCACTTCGTCCAGCGGTGCCGCTGCCAGATCGGCCACCGTCGTGAAGCGCGCCATAAAGCGTTCAAAATAGGGAATGACGGTAGCAACCTGGGTTTGCTGCAGCATCACTTCAGAGAGCCATACCTTGTACGGCGTTTTCTCCTGCTGCCACGGCAGGGTTTTGCGACCAAAGCGCTGATACCAATCCAGCACTTGTTGCGCGAACGTCGGCGCTTGCATCATAAGAAGGAAATTTTCCGTGTTTACTCTACAATCAGGCAGGAATTCCAGCACAGAGACCTCAGGGTGTAAACCGGAACATTGCAAAGGCTTGCTTCTGCTTCCTAACTTTGCATAATGCCCGTTTCCCAGAACAGGCTAACCAGCAGGCTTCAACATGATTAATGACGTCATCACCCCAGAATTTGATGAGAACGGGCGGCCATTACGCCGTATCCGCAGTTTTGTGCGCCGTCAGGGGCGCTTAACGAAAGGACAGCAGCTCGCGCTCGATAATTTATGGCCGGAGATGGGCGTGGAGTTCCAGCAGGAGCCGCTGGATCTGGTGACGCTGTTTCGCCGTGACGCGCCGGTAGTGCTGGAAATCGGTTTCGGCATGGGCGCCTCGCTGGTGACCATGGCGCAGAACAATCCACATCAGAATTTCCTTGGCCTGGAAGTGCATGCGCCGGGCGTGGGTGCTTGCCTGGCGTCGGCGAAGGAAGCGGGCGTGGAGAACCTGCGCGTAATGTGTCACGACGCGGTAGAAGTGCTGCAGAAGATGATTCCGGATAACTCGCTGCGCATGGTGCAGCTGTTCTTCCCGGATCCGTGGCACAAAGCGCGCCATAACAAACGTCGCATCGTACAGGTGCCGTTTGCTGAGCTGGTGATGCGCAAATTGAAGCTGGGCGGCGTGTTCCATATGGCGACCGATTGGGAAGCCTACGCCGAACATATGTTGGAAGTGATGAGCAGCATCGACGGATATAAAAATCAGTCGGAAAGTAACAATTACGTGCCGCGTCCGGAAACGCGTCCGTTAACCAAGTTTGAGCAGCGCGGGCAGCGACTGGGCCATGGCGTATGGGATCTGATGTTTGAGAGGGTGAAATAATGGCCGTACAGCGTAGCCGTCGTTTGCGTAAAAAACTGCATATTGATGAGTTTCAGGAATTAGGCTTCTCCGTCGCCTGGCGTTTCGCCGAAGGCACCACCGAGGAGCAAATCGACGCCACTGTTGATCAGTTCATTAATGAAGTGATCGCGCCGAACGGTCTGGCGTATGACGGCAGCGGTTATCTGGTGTGGGAAGGTCTGGTGTGCTTGCAGGAAACCGGCAAATGCACCGACGAGCACCGCGAGCTGGTGCGTAAGTGGCTGGAAGCTCATAACCTGACGGATGTGCAGGTGACTGAACTCTTCGACGTTTGGTGGGACTAAAGATCGTATCGGGCTAGCTTACTTGCCCTTTTTGCACCGGGCAGTGCTCGCATTCCTCACGTACTTATGTACGCTCCGGATGCTGCGCACTGGCCGGCACAAAAATGGCTGCGACGCTCAACGCCCGACCTTTCAGCGCGTAAAAAAGGGAGATTTCATGGTTCGTAAGGCACTTATCGCCGCGCTGCTGCTGGCGGCAACTCAGGCTCAGGCTGCATACGAGTGCAGCGTCAAGCCACAGGATGATGTGATCATTAAACCCCAGAGCGTGCAGGTGGTGGGAACCAACGGCAATCTCGAAATCACTCCGCAGGGTGACGTGCAGTTTAATGGCCAGAAGGTCAACGTTGATAACGCCGCGCGCCAGAAAGCCATCGACTACCAGACCGCGCTGCGTCGCGATTTGCCGTGGATCGATAGCGGCGCAACCTCGCGTCTGGAACGCAGCCGCGTGGCGCTGGATAAAGTGATTGTCGACAAGCTCGGCGCGAACAGCAATGTGCGTAACCGTCTTACTAAACTGGATGGCCAGCTCAAGCAGCAAATGAACCGCATTATTGAGCATCGTCCAGACGGACTGACGTTCCATCATCAGGCTATCGATCAGGTGCGCGCGGAAGGCGAGAAGCTGGTGCAGAGCACGCTAGGCGGCATCATGCAGGATAGTCTCAACGAAATGGGCAGCAGCCAGGCGGCGAGTGGCAGCAATCCACTGCAGGCCATTATGGGCAACCTTGGCGGTTTACAACAGTCGGTACAGGCGGAGTGGAACAAGCAGGAGCAGGATTTCCAGAACTTTGGCCACGAAGTATGCAACCGCGTAACCGTGCTGGAAGAGCAGCGCAAAGGACTGATGCAGAACGTTAAAAGCTAATGATTTGCTTCAGCTAACAAAGCCAGCCCAGTCCCGGCTGGCTTTTTGCTTTTAAGATGCACTGCATTTAAGAACCTTAGATTCGGGACGAATCTGATAACCGTAAAAACACCAAAATAATAAAGATGAAAGTGAGTTAGCAACTCATTGAAATTATTTATTTTTAAGGAGTTTTTATGTTATTTTTTAACGCCTCTGCTTCCAGTAATACCCCTTCACCTCACACCTTGCATATTCAATCCGACTGGTATAACGATGCGCAGAAGCGATGGGAAGGCAGTGCGCATTCGCCAGATACCGTTGCAGTCATCATCATGGTCAATGGTAAAAACCCAATAAGTGTGCCAGTGAGTGGCGGCCGTTTTTCCTGGACGCCTTCTCAACCGTTGCCTGACGGTGAACATGTGCTGACCTTTATTGCCGTTGATCGCGCTAATAACCAAAGTGATATCGTTTCGGTCAATTACAACATTGATACTATCGCGCCTGACAAGCCGCAAATTACTGCAATCGAAGACTATGCAGCGGGTGGAATACATAACGGCAATAGCATTAAGCGACATGGTTACACCAACGACGCAAATCCTGTCGTGCGTGGCGAGGCAGAAGCAAATAGCCTGGTATACATCTACAACAAAAACAGCAAAACGCCCCTGGCTTCGGTAACCGCTAATCAGCATGGCAAATGGGAGGTGGAAGTGAACCTGCCTAACGACGGTGCATATGAGTTGAGTGCCGTGGCAGAAGACCGGGCAAATAATCGCAGCCAGCCGTCGCTAAAGTGGCCATTTCAGCTTGATACCGAGAAACCGGATAGCGCCACCATCAATTACTTTGAGGATGATGTTGGTTTGTATCGCGGACAGTTTGATCTCATCCGGGCCACTGACGATCGCCGCCCTGAGCTGTATGGCACTGGCGACCCTAATGAATATGTACGCGTTCAATACGCCAGCAAAAACGGCAGTTGGGTAACAACCGCGACCGTTGCGGTAGACAGTGATGGCACCTGGCTGTGGACTCCTCCGCAAAATCTCTCCGATGGTGAATGGAATTTTCGCGTACGTAACATTGATCATGCTGGCAACGTCAGTAAATGGAGCAGCACCGTCACGCTGCTGATTGATACCACAACAATTCAGCCCCTCATTATGCAGGTGCTCGATGATAGGGGACCCATTGAATCGGTATTGCCAGGGCAAAATACCGACGATGCACGTCTGGATTTTATCGGTAAGGCCGAAGTTAACAGCCTGGTGATTCTGTATCAGGATGGTACGGCGGTGGGATCGGCTTATGCAAATAGTCAGGGTGACTGGAGAATGACTCCGCAGCAAGATATGCGTGCAGGGCTGAATAATTTTGGTGTGAAGGCGATAGATGAAGCAGGGAATGAAAGTTCCTACTCTGCAAATTATCCGGTGAGATTCATCCCGTCACCCCAATATCAAGCCAATTATGAAAGTGAATCAAGAGATGATGGGAATGGGACGAGCTATTTGCCCATCCCAGGAGAACGCCACATTTATGATGTCGCGAGCTGGTTAAATACTTATCCGTCTCATTATCTGGTGAAAGCGGCAAATATTATTTTTTCGGGTGAAAACCAGATAATTGATTTTGCTGCGCTAAGTGCACGTGTGGAAGGTTTGCAGAAAATAGATATAAGTGGCAAAGGTAATAATCTGCTTAATCTCGATCTGCACTCGTTACTGAATGAAGGCGGTGAGGGGCTATTTATTAACGACGATAGTCAGCAATTGATGATTGATGGCGACATGGGCGACCGCATCACGCTTGATCGCACGCAATTCAGCGACGGCTGGTTAACTTCGCAGAATAAAGTCCAGATCGGCGGGGAAAACTGGACACTGTTAACCAATAGCCAGGCGCATTACACACTGTTAGTGAATCAGGAAATTGAAATTACTTACGGCTAATACGCAAAAAAGATGCCCGGTATAAGCCGGGCATTTTTCATTACTCTTCCGTCAGGAACAGTTCCAGCAGCGAGTTCAGGAACAGTTTGCCTTTCTCAGTGATCTGCCAGCTCTCCGTGGTTTCCTCCACGTATCCTGCACTTATCGCCGCATCGATTTGCGGGCGAATCACCTGCTCATCCATGCCGGTATAGCGGCGGAAATCGGCGCGCGGTGCGGCTTCCAGCAGACGAAAACGGTTCATAAAGAACTCGAACGGCTTGTCGTTCTCGGCCACGACGTGCTGCTTATCGAGATAGTTGCCTTTCATAAAGCCGCGCGGATGACGGGTTTTCACCGTGCGCACGATGCGACCATCGGCTTGCGTCAGCTTACCGTGGGCACCACAGCCAATCCCGAGGTAATCCCCGAAGCGCCAATAGTTGAGATTGTGCTCGCAGCGATAACCCGGTTTGGCATACGCCGAGGTTTCATATTGCTGATAACCTGCGGCGCTCAGCAGTTGATGACCTTGCTCAAAAATATCCCACAGCGCATCGTCATCCGGCAGTTTTGGCGGGCGCGAACCGAATAAGGTGTTCGGCTCAATCGTCAGCTGATACCACGACAGATGCGGCGGATTGAGCGCAATCGCCTGGCGCAGATCATCCAGCGCTTCCCCCAGCGACTGATCCGGCAAGCCGTGCATCAGGTCGAGGTTAAAACTGCGCAGGCCTAATCCTTCAGCCAGCTGGGCGGCGCGCACGGCTTCTTCCGGCCCGTGAATGCGGCCTAAACGCTCAAGCTTCTGTGGACTGAAACTCTGCACGCCAATCGAAATACGGTTAATACCGGCTTTCTGGTAGGCGCTAAAGCGATCGGCTTCAACGGTGCCTGGATTGGCTTCCATGGTGATTTCCGCATCGGCCGCCAGCGGCAAACGCGCACGCACGCCGTCCATCAGCATCTGCATCGCATTGCTGCTCAACAGGCTTGGCGTGCCGCCGCCGATGAAAATCGTGCGCACTTCACGGCCGCCGGTCAGCGGTAAATCCTGTTCGAGATCGTTGAGCAGGTGCTGCACATACTCAATGTGCGGCACCTCGCCTTTTAACGCGTGAGAGTTGAAATCACAGTACGGACACTTCTGCACACACCACGGAATATGGATGTACAGGCTTAATGGCGGCAACGTAGGTGAAAACTCAGGCATTGCGCATCGCTTCCAGCAGCAGCGTCAATGCTTTACCACGGTGAGAGACGGCGCGCTTTTCGTCTTTACTCAGCTCTGCCGCCGTTTTACCCAATTCAGGGACATAAAAGATGGGATCGTAACCAAAACCGCCTGCGCCCGCTGCCGCGCGGGTGATTTCCCCAGCCCAGCTACCGTGGAACACCAGCGGCGTGGGATCGGCAGCGTGACGCAGGTAAACCAGCACGCAGTGGAACTGAGCCTGACGTTTGCCATCCGGCACGTTTTCCAATGCCACCAGCAGCTTATCCAGATTTTGCTGGTCGCTGGCATCAACACCCGCATAGCGCGCGGAGTAGATCCCCGGCGCGCCGCCCAGCGCATTGACCGCCAGACCGGAATCGTCGGCAATCGCCGGTAAACCGGTAATCTCAGCCGCATGACGCGCCTTCAGGATGGCGTTTTCGATGAAGGTCAGGCCGGTTTCTTCCGCCGACTCAACGCCGAGTTCGGTTTGCGCCACGATATCAAGTCCGAAGGCCGCTAACAGATCGGCCAGTTCGCGGACTTTGCCGGGATTTCCGGTCGCGAGTACAACTTTTTGCATAACAGTTCCAGATAGACGAATTACAGCAAATACCAGAGACCTGGGAACAGGTCCATGCCGAGGAAATTCAGCGCGTACAGCACCAGAATCACAATCATGGCAGAGAAATCGATACCGCCCATCGCCGGCAGAATACGGCGAATCGGTGACATCAGCGGTTCAGTCAGCTGCATCAGAACCTGATCCACCGGGCCGCGACCCTGGCTGATCCAGCTCATCAGCGAACGAATGATGATCACCCAGAACACCAGATAACCGGCGGACTTCACCAGCGACAGCAGGCCAACCAGCAGGTTGGTGGGATCAACGGAGAACACGCCGACCTGAATCAGCAGCAGGATCGGATATTTCAGCGTGGTCAGCACAAAGGCCAGCAGCAGCGATGCGGTATCAATCGGGCCAATGGCCGGGATGACACGGCGCAGCGGCTTGATAATCGGTTGGGTGATCTTCACGACAAACTGCGCCAGCGGATTGTAGAAGTCACAGCGCGACCACTGCATCCAGATGCGCAGCAGCAGCACCATCACGTACAAATCGATCAGCGTTTTGACTAAAAACGTCAGTGTTAACATGAGGTTCCTCAATTATTGTTGTGAAGGTCGCGCATAATCCCGCGCGCCAAAAACGGCGGTGCCAATACGCACCATGGTGCTGCCCGCGGCGATTGCCGCGTCCATATCGTCGCTCATTCCCAGAGAAAGCGTATCGACGTCAGGATAGTCCTGTTTTAAGGTTTGAAACGCGGCGGCCATCTGCTGACACACCGCCAGTTGCCGTGCGTATTCTGACTCTGGCGCCGGAATCGCCATCAGCCCACGCAAGCGCAAATTCGGCAGTGCGGCGATCTGCTGTGCCAGCTCCGGCAACGCCTCCAGCATGATGCCAGATTTGCTGTTCTCGTCACTGATATTTACCTGAATTAACACGTTGAGCGGCGGCAACGACGCCGGGCGCTGATCGTTCAGACGCTGCGCGATGCGCTGGCGGTCCACGGTGTGGCACCAGGCGAAGTTTTCCGCCACCAGACGGCTTTTATTGGATTGCAGCGGGCCGATAAAGTGCCATTGCAAATCAGGATGTGCGGCCAGCTCAGCCACTTTTTCAACCCCTTCCTGCACGTAATTCTCACCGAACGCGTGTTGTCCAGCGGCAATGGCTTCTGCGACCGCGCTCGCAGGTTTGGTTTTGCTCACTGCAAGCAGCGTAATTTCTTCTGGCGCGCGGCCGCAACGTGCGGCGGCGGCGGCGATACGCTCACGCACTTGCTGTAAGTTGTGCTCAATGGAAGTCATAGTCAGGAGAAGCTAAATGGAGTTGGATGAAATAGTGGCCCTTAGTGTAAAGCATAACGCCGCCGATCTGCACCTTTGCAGCGGACATTTGCCGCACTGGCGGCGACAAGGCGTGCTGGAGCCGATTCCGCAGCAGAGCGCGCTGGATGGCGGCTGGCTGGAAGCCTTTATGCAGCAGTGGCTCACGGCGTCGCAGCAGGCCGAGCTGGAGGAGAACGGCCACGTTGACTTCGCTATTACGCTTGCCAGCGGCATACGGCTGCGCGCCAACCTGTTTATGCAGCGTCACGGCTTATCGCTGGCGCTGCGGCTGATTGCCAGCCAGGCGCCCGATCTCAGCAGCCTGCATCTGCCCGAGGTGGTGAGCCAGCTATTACAGCTGGAAGAGGGGCTGATTTTAATTACCGGCGCCACCGGCAGCGGCAAATCCACCACGCTGGCGGCGATGGTGGATTGTCTGAATCGTCAGCAGGCGCGGCACATTCTGACGCTGGAAGATCCGATTGAGTTTGTGCATCGCAGCCAGCGCTCGCTGATTCAACAGCGCGAAGTAGGTGCGCACTGTGCCTCGTTTCAACACGGGCTGAAAGCCGCGCTGCGTGAAGATCCTGATGTGATTCTGCTCGGCGAACTGCGCGACAGCGAAACCATCCGCCTGGCGCTCACTGCAGCAGAAACCGGGCATCTGGTGCTGGCCACGCTCCATACGCGCGGCGCAACCCAGGCGGTTGATCGGCTGGTGGATGTCTTTCCCGCTGAGGAGAAAAACCTGGTGCGCACTCAATTAGCGGGCAGCCTGAAAGCGGTGCTGGCGCAACGTTTAGTGCCGGCAAAAGCGGGCGGGCGCATCGGCTTGTTTGAAGTGTTGGTGGCGACGCCGGCGGTGGCGAACCTGATCCGCGAAGGCAAGATGCATCAGTTGCCTGGCGTGTTGCAAACCGGCGCGCAGGCGGGCATGCAAACCTTTGCGCAGAGCGAGCAGGGGCGTCAGGCGGCGGGGATGATTTGAAGAGAGCCAGATAGGCGCTCAAAGGCGGAAAACCAACCCATTGTAGCGGCGCGATTCATCGCGCATATTTATGCCGCTGCCCTGCTCATCCGTGGCAATGCGCAATAAATGCGCCGCTACGCCATGTGCCAGATCTGGATGGCTTTAATGCGTATCAAACCAATCTTCGAGGATAATCACCGCGGATTGGGAATCAACCTGGCCTTTCTGCAACGCGCGAAAGCCGCCGCGTTCAAACAGATCGGCACGCGCTTCAACGGTGCTCAGGCGCTCGTCCTGCAGCTCGACGCGTACGCCAAAACGACCATGCAGGCGATTGGCGAACTTACGTGCGCGCGCAGTAAGTTCCTGTTCGGTGCCATCCATATTCAGCGGCAAGCCCACCACCACATAATTGGGCTGCCACTCTTTCAGCAGCTTTTCGATCAGCTTCCAGTCCGGCGTGCCATCCTGCGCTTTTAGCGCCGTCAACGCGCGCGCGGTGCCCGTTAATTGCTGACCGACAGCAACGCCGATGCTTTTGGTGCCGAAATCGAAGCCCAGTAAGGTTTCACTGGCCATCAGGCGTGCCCTGCATCGGTGGCAATGTTGTGAATATCGACGCCCAATCCGCGTGCCGCTTCACGCCAGCGTTCAGCGATGGGCGTCTGGAACAGAATATTGGTGTTAGCCGGCGAGGTAAGCCAGGCATTCTCCAGCAACTCCTCTTCCAGCTGACCTTTCTCCCAGGCGCAATAACCCAGCGCCACCAGCACGTTATCGGGCTGTGAAGTGGTGCCGATCGCTTCCAGCACATCACGTGAGGTGGTGATCACCGTGGTGTCTGAAATACGAATGCTCGAGGAGTAAATGCGCTGCGCCGAGTGCAGTATGAAACCACGATCTTCCGCCAGCGGACCACCGGCAAACACTGGCTTGTCCAGTTTGATGGCAGGATCGCGTTCGGATGGGCTAATTTTAAGCTTTTTAAGGATGCCTTCGACCGTCAGGTTGTCCATTGGCTTATTAACGATCAAACCCATGGCGCCATCTTCATTGTGCTCGCAGATATAGACTACCGAGCGTTTGAACAGTGGGTCCTGCAGCGACGGCATCGCAATTAGAAAATGATGCTGTAAATTCATTATCACTTGTATACCAAAAATAACCGGCGCAGCCGCGGCAGCGCCGGTTTTGGGTGTTCACGGAGTGGAGACTCCGACGGCATCAGCCCAGGCGTTTCTCAATGGCATCCATCAGCATGCCAGTGATCGATATCGGGAACGCGGCCTCGATTTCACGTACGCAGGTTGGGCTGGTCACGTTAACTTCAGTCAGTTTATCACCGATAATATCCAGGCCGACAAAAATCAGCCCTTTGGCTTTCAGCGTGGGGCCAACGCGACGCGCAATTTCCCAGTCACTATCGCTCAGCGGACGCGCTTCACCACGGCCACCGGCTGCCAGATTACCGCGCGTTTCGCCGCCTTGCGGAATGCGCGCCAGGCAGTAAGGTACGGGTTCGCCATCCACCACCAACACGCGTTTGTCGCCGTCTTTGATCGCCGGCAGATAGTTCTGCGCCATGCAGAAGTACTGGCCGTGATTAGTCAGGGTTTCGGTGATCACGCCGAAGTTGGCATCGTCCTGTTTCACGCGGAAGATCGAGGCGCCGCCCATGCCGTCCAGCGGCTTAAGGATCACGTCGCCATGCTCCTGCCAGAAGGCGCGCAGCTGCTCTTTATTACGCGTGACCAGCGTATCTGGCGTCAGGTCGGCGAACCATGCGGTATACAGCTTCTCGTTGCAGTCGCGCAGGCTCTGCGGTTTGTTCACGATCAGCGTACCTTGCTCTTCTGCGCGTTCCAGCAGGTATGTGGCATAGATAAATTCGGTGTCGAACGGCGGATCTTTACGCATCAGCACCACGTTAAGATCGGCCAGCGGGATATTCTGCTCGCTGCCAAACGTGTACCAGTTGTCGTAGTTCTGCTCAACGCTCAGCAGACGCGTGCGCGCGTAAGTCACGCCACCGCGCAGGGAGAGATCGCCCATCTCCATGTAATGAATTTCGTAACCACGGCGCTGTGCTTCCAGCAACATGGCGAAGCTGGTGTCTTTTTTAATATTGATGGACGAAATCGGGTCCATAACGATGCCAAGCTTAATCATTATTCTCTCCTAAATGGGGAAGCATTTACCCCGAAAGCGTTGTGCTGTGAAGTTACGTTCGAACCCTAAAGTATCGCTTAACCGAGGTCACCAAACCTCACCTGAAGTGCCGTAATGGCGGTGAGTGCGGTGGTTTCGGTGCGCAACACGCGGGGTCCAAGCAGAATATCGGTAAAACCCTGCTGCGCGGTCATGGCAATTTCATCGGCGGTTAAGCCACCTTCCGGCCCAATCAGCAAGCGCAGGCGCTCTACCGGCTGCGGCAGCGTGTTGATGCTGTGGCTGGCGCGCGGATGCAAATTGAGCTTCAAACCGTCTTCGGCTTCCGCGCACCAGGCTTGCAATGTCATCGGCTCGCGAATTTCCGGCACACGATTACGGCCGCACTGTTCACAGGCGGCAATCGCGATTTTCTGCCATTGCTGAATTTTTTTTGCCAGCCGCTCGGCGTCCAGCTTTACGCCGCAGCGTTCAGAAAACAAGGGCGTAATCACATTCACGCCAAGTTCGATCGATTTCTGGATAGTGAATTCCATTTTTTCACCGCGCGACATCACCTGACCGAGATGTAAATGCAGCGGGGATTCACGGTCATCAGCCTGGCTGGCAAGGACCCTTACTTTTACACGCTTTTTATCAGCCTGGGTGATTTCGGCGCTAAAAGTCAGATTACTGCCATCAAACAGCTCAATTTGCTGACCGGCCGTCATGCGCAGCACGCGTCCAACATGGTTAGCGGCATCTTCATCGAGGAAGACTTCACTGTTAACTTCGAGAGATTCGGGATGATAAATGCGAGGTATACGCATGCGGTTCCTGCCAGCGTTATGCCGTGTCAGCGGACACGGCGCAATCGAAAAAAGCTAGTGTAGGGTAGCGCTTTTAGCGCTGGCAAGCCTGCTGTACGTAGGAATTGTGATTTCCCTGCACTTTGGCGATGCGATTGTCGCGCTCACACTCCCAGCTCGTCACCGGATATTGCTTATCCCACGCGGTAAACAGCTGGGTTTGCTGACGCGACAGGCGCAGGTGATATTGGTCGCGCATATAGAAGTAAGTGCGGGCAATGGCGCCACGCGCACGCTCCGGCGGCTGCGCCAGTTTCTGCTTAAAATCGACCTTCATGCTGCATTGACCGTACTGCTGTTCGCCGCCGTTCCATTGGCTGTACTGGAAATTATTGCGGTCGCCGTTCACTTCACCAATCGCCGGCTGCAGGTTATGCAGATCGCTCTCAATGCGGCGGTAATCGGCATCTTTGCTGCAGCTTTTGCGGCCGCCGTTTTGCCAACACTGACGCTGATGGCCGAACTCCCACGCGGGCATCACATGTTCCCACTCAATGCGTTCGGCGCGATTGGCGTTCTTACGCACGCTGTAGCCGCAACTGCTTAGATCCGGTACGCCCTTTTTGCCGTGCCAGCTGATTTTGCAGCCGCAGTAAAAGTCGGCGGGCGCATCTGCGTTGATCTGCGCCGCATAGGCTTTGGCCTGACTAAAATTGTTTTGATGATAGTGAGTGAAACTGAGGCTGTAAGCGCTAAGTGGGGCAACTAACAAGGTAAGTAACAGCAACGTTTTGCGAGACATATTCCAAAAATTAACCTGGTCCTGAAAAAGGGCGGCAGGGTAACAGAATGATGACGCACGGGATATGAGATTAGGCTAGGTTGCTGAACTAATTCGATAAATACTCACCGGGTTGCAGCAGGGATTTGCAGTGCACACAGCGATATTCGCTTTCTCCACGCAGCACACGATTATGGCGCCGTACGGTGAGCTGATGCTGCTGACAGCGGCAGCGATAGGGGAAGGTGTTGCTGCGCACCGAGGCGATTTCAAACTGGTGGGTGCGGCGCGCAGGCACGCCGAGCACGCTCTCCATCATCCATTTCCATTCTTTGCCGTGCGGCGGCACGCGGCCAAAGGTTTTCCACACCAGCAGATGCGCCAGTTCGTGCGGCACCACTTCATCAACGAATGCCTGCTGATTCTCCAGCAGCAGCACCGGATTGATGCGGATTTCCCACTTCTCCAGCCATGCGGTGCCTGCAGCGGTGCCGCGCTGCTGATAAACCAGCGAGGGCTCATCAAAGCGACGTTCCAGCTTCTCGTTGGCCAGCTGTAAATAGTGGCGCAGCGAGCGCATAACGGCTTGTTGTAAGGCGATGGGAAGGCGCGGTGTTTTCATGGAGGGCAGCATAAAAGGTTGCCGGAACGATCTCAAATAAAAAGGGCTGCCAATTGGCAGCCCTTGCATTCGCTCATCGGGATTACTTCTGACCGATGTCGCGCAGTTTTTTGCCGGACATCAGGTTGCGCTCGATGTGCTCCAGCGAGACGTTTTTGGTCTCTGGAATCAGCGCGAGCGTCAGCAGAATGAAGAACACGTTCAGACCGGCGTAAACCCAGAAGGTTGGCGCGTTGCCCAGCGTATTCAGCATGGTCAGGAAGGTAGCACCGACAATCATGTTGGCAATCCAGTTGGTCGCGGTGGACACCGTGATACCGAAGTCGCGGCCTTTCAGCGGCTGAATCTCGGAACACAGTACCCAAATCAGCGGGCCAGCAGACATCGCAAAACCAATGATGAACATCAGCAGCATCGCCACCGCGAAGTATTGCGCTTCTTGAGAATGGATGCCGATGTGCAGCATGGTGCCGAGAATGCCCATACCCAGCGCCATCACCAGGAAGCCCAGCAGCAGCGTAGGTTTACGGCCCCAGCGATCCACCAGACCGATAGCAATAAAGGTCGCCAGCACGTTCACCAGACCAACAATGACCGTGCCCCACATTTGCTGCGTGGTGTTGGCAAAGCCAGCGATTTCGAAGATCTTCGGTGCGTAGTACATGATGACGTTCATGCCGGTGAACTGCTGCATCACCTGCAACAGCACGCCAAGGAACACTGCGCGGCGGAAGTTGCTGTTGCTCTGGAACAGCTGCCAGCCCGACTGTTTAATTTTCAGGCTTTCACGGATTTCATCCAGTTCGCGTTTGGCTTGTTCACTGGTATCACGCAGGCGCGATAACACGCGCTCAGCACTGCGGAAGTCACCTTTAGCCGCCAGCCAGCGTGGGCTGTTGGGCAGGAAGAAGACGCCAATCAGCAGCAGTACCGCAGGAATAGTGATGATGCCCAGCATCCAGCGCCATGCGCCAGCGTCGCTGAACGCGGTATCGGAGAGATACGCCGCCAGAATACCGATGGTGATCATCAGCTGATACAGCGAAATCATACTGCCGCGAATCTTCTCTGGTGCGATTTCCGAGAGATACAGCGGCGCGGTGTAAGAGGCAACACCCACGGCCAGGCCAAGCACCACACGCGCGGCGATCAGCATTTCCGGGCTGGTTGCACCCGCAGACCACAGTGAACCGATAACGAAAAGAATCGCACCGGCCATCAGGCTCTTTTTACGACCCAGACGCGATGACATCCAGCCGCTGCCCACCGCACCGACTGCAGCACCAAACATCATTGAGCTGACGATCCACTCTTGCTGGTGGGCAGTGACGTTAAAATCTTTCGCGATGAAAGGCAGAGCACCGGCGATAACACCGATATCCAGACCAAACAGCAAGCCGGCCAGCGCCGCTAAGAAGCAGACAAACAAGGTCATGACCTTATTTGAAGTTCTGCTCTTGTGATTATTACCAGGCATGAAGCCTCCAAAGTTTATCCATCGTTGTTGTTATCAATGTTATGAAACCTGTCGGCGGAAAAAAGTGAGTAAGATCACATCAGTGTAATCGGTTACACACGCTGAAACCCTGCAATCCAGCATTTTCCGCCCGAAATAGTTACGTAACCAGTAAGGTATAGCACCCTTTAAGTTTCTGACATCGCACTAAATACCGGCTATCAGACGACGCTGAAAATAACGCATTTTCAGAGTAATAACTACGCTGAAAAATCTCTAAATTGCCGATTGATAAAGGATTTCAAAATGTAATCGTTATCACTAAGTTGTAAGCGAGGTGAAAGAAGTGTAGACGGCGGAGAAAAATGTGCCTGACGATGCAAAGGCATAAAAAAAAGCCCGCCAAGAGCGAGCTTCAATGTCAAATCGTGCAGCGTCTCCCTCTCACGTGGGAGAGGGCCGGGGTGAGGGCATCAGCCCGCAGAGGAGTCTGTTACTTCAAACCCGCCGCTTCGCGCAGCTGCGCGGCTTTGTCAGTCTGCTCCCACGGGAAGTGCTCACGACCAAAGTGACCGTATGCTGCGGTCTCTTTGTAGATCGGTTTCAGCAGATCCATCATCTGAATCAGGCCGTATGGACGCAGGTCGAAGAACTCGCGCACCAGCAGCGTCAGCTGCTCGGTGGAGACTTTCTCGGTACCGAAAGTTTCGACCATGATCGAGGTTGGCTCAGCCACGCCGATGGCGTAAGAAACCTGGATTTCACAACGGTCAGCCAGGCCAGCCGCGACGATGTTCTTCGCCACATAACGTGCAGCGTAAGCGGCAGAACGGTCGACTTTTGACGGATCCTTACCTGAGAACGCGCCGCCACCGTGACGCGCCATGCCGCCGTAAGTATCAACGATAATTTTACGACCGGTCAGACCGCAGTCGCCCATTGGACCACCGATGACAAAACGGCCAGTTGGGTTGATGTGGTATTTGGTGCTGGCGGTGATCCACTCAGTCGGCAGAACCGGCTTGATGATCTCTTCCATCACCGCTTCACGCAGATCGGCGGTGGTCACATCTTCAGCATGCTGGGTCGAGAGTACAACTGCATCGATACCGACAATTTTGCCGTCATCGTACTGGAAGGTAATCTGGCTTTTTGCATCCGGACGCAGCCACGGCAGTGAACCACTTTTACGCACTTCAGCCTGACGCTGCACCAGACGGTGCGCGTAGGTGACCGGCGCTGGCATCAGCACATCGGTTTCGTTGCTGGCGTAGCCGAACATCAGGCCCTGATCGCCCGCGCCTTGTTCCAGCGGATCGGTACGGTCAACGCCCTGATTGATGTCTGGAGATTGCTTACCAATCGCGCTCAGCACTGCGCAAGAGTTCGCATCAAAGCCCATATCGGAATGGACATAGCCGATTTCACGTACGGTATTACGGGTGATCTCTTCGATATCCACCCATGCGCTGGTGGTGATTTCACCGCCAACCAGCACCATACCGGTCTTCACGTAAGTTTCGCAGGCCACGCGCGCTTTCGGATCCTGCTCGAGGATCGCATCCAGCACGGCATCGGAAATTTGGTCAGCGATTTTATCAGGATGTCCTTCTGATACGGACTCAGATGTAAAAAGGTGTTTAGCCATTCTGTTCTTTACCTTAAAAATGGTTTGAATACGACTGCATAGCGTAAGCGGGATCAGACCGACTCGACGCCCCTTCAGGCAAAGCCGCAAGCAGTGGCAGCGAGAGCATTAACTCACACCGCCTGAATGTTAATCAGTTTAGATGGAAAACCATCTGGACGGCTATTCTAGGTTACTCAGTGAGCACTTTTCCAGTGCTTTTTCCGATCCCGCATTTTCCGCAACATCCTAAGTGGAATCATTTCCTGACACCGCGCGCAGTTACTGACAAAGATTTTGCAATTTACCCCGCGTGGCTGTATAAAACGCCGCTGCTGTCGACCACAGCCGCAAAGGATGACGCCGCCGTGCGTCGCGCCGTCAGATGCCATTTAATCTGACCTTCACCCAAGCCGTTTCTCGCATGCTTTAAGCAGGCGATGGAGGTGATTAAAGTAATGAACCACTCTTTCTTTCGCTTTGGTTCACTGCGCTGTTCCGGCGCGCTGGCACTCCTTTCACACTCCAAAACCGTTCTTTTCTCTTATCGACGTTGTGTTCATTCTCCCGACACGCGCGCCGGTTAACATTTCTCTGCATCTATTACTCTATTTCGCTGTCTACTGACCGTGGAAGTCTCAGGCTATTTGCCCCGACTTTGGCGCGGTGTTTTACACTTAGAGTCAGCATTGCACAGTGCAACCTTACAGAGGCAGCAAGCAGGATGAGGCAATTTTTACCTGGCGCCACCATGACAAAACTCGGTAACAAATTCATATTTCAACGGAAAATTGAGGTTCGCGATGTCTGACGACATGAAGAATATCAAGGGTTCGTCAGCTGGCGAACAAGGTGTACTCCGCTCCATGCAGGAGGTGGCGATGAACGATCAGGAAGCGAGCAGAATGCTGCGTACCTACAACATTGCCTGGTGGGGAAACAACTATTACGACGTCAACGAGCTGGGGCACATCAGCGTGTGTCCCGATCCGGATCAGCCGGAAGTGCGCGTTGACTTAGCGAAGCTGGTGAAAGAGCGCGAAGCCGACGGTCAACGTCTGCCGGCGCTGTTCTGCTTCCCGCAGATTCTCCAGCATCGTCTGCGTTCGATTAATGCCGCCTTCAAACGCGCGCGTGAATCTTACGGCTATAAAGGTGACTACTTCCTGGTTTACCCAATCAAGGTGAATCAGCATAAGCGCGTGATTGAGTCGCTGGTCAACTCTGGCGAACCGCTAGGCTTGGAAGCCGGTTCGAAAGCCGAGCTGATGGCTGTGCTGGCCCACGCCGGTAAAACCCGTTCGGTGATTGTCTGCAACGGCTATAAAGACCGCGAATACATTCGTCTGGCGCTGATCGGTGAAAAGCTCGGCCACAAAGTCTATCTGGTGATCGAGAAGATGACCGAAGTGCGTCTGGTGCTGGAAGAGGCCGAGCGTCTGAATGTAATTCCGCGTCTCGGTATCCGCGCGCGTCTGGCGTCGCAGGGCTCAGGCAAGTGGCAGTCAAGCGGCGGTGAAAAATCGAAGTTTGGCCTGGCGGCATCGCAGGTGTTACAGCTGGTCGATATCATGCGCAAAGCGGGCCGTCTCGATAGCCTGCAGCTGCTGCACTTCCATCTCGGTTCGCAGATGTCCAACATCCGCGATATCGCGACCGGCGTGCGTGAGTCGGCGCGTTTCTACGTGGAGCTGGCGAAGCTGGGCGTTAACATCAAATGCTTCGATGTGGGCGGCGGTTTGGGCGTGGATTATGAAGGAACCCGCTCGCAGTCAGATTGCTCGGTCAACTACGGTCTGAACGAATACGCCAACAACGTGATTTGGGCGATTGGCGATGCCTGTGAAGAGAACGGGCTGGAGCATCCAACCGTGATCACCGAGTCAGGTCGTGCGGTGACGGCGCACCACACCGTGCTGGTGTCCAACATCATTGGTGTTGAGCGTAACGAGTTCAGCACGCCGGTGGCACCGGATGCCGATTCACCGCGTCCGATTCAGAGCCTGTGGGATACGTGGCAGGAGATGCACGAACCTGACGTGCGTCGTTCGCTGCGCGAATGGCTGCACGATAGCCAAATGGATCTGTTCGACATCCATACCGGTTATTCATCAGGCACCTACGATCTCGGCCAGCGCGCCTGGGCAGAGCAGCTTTATCTGAGCATCTGCCACTACATTCAGCAGCATCTCGATCCCAGCAACCGCGCGCATCGCCCGATCATTGATGAGCTGCAGGAGCGCATGGCGGATAAGATTTACGTCAACTTCTCGCTGTTCCAGTCAATGCCGGATGCGTGGGGCATCGATCAGCTGTTCCCGGTGCTGCCGCTGGAAGGGCTGAATAAAATGCCGAAGCGTCGCGCGGTGTTGCTCGATATCACCTGTGACTCCGATGGCACCATCGATCATTACGTCGATGGCGATGGCATTGCCACCACCATGCCGATGCCGGAATACGACATCGACAATCCACCGATGCTCGGCTTCTTTATGGTGGGCGCGTATCAGGAAATTCTCGGCAACATGCATAACCTGTTCGGTGATACCGAAGCGGTTGATGTGTTTGCGTTCCCGGATGGCAGCGTGGAAGTTCAGTTGTCGGATGAGGGCGATACCGTAGCGGATATGCTTGAGTACGTGCAGTTGAATCCTAACGATTTGATGACGCTGTTCCGCGATCAGGTAACGCAACAAACGGATATAGATGAAGAGCTGCGCGCGCAATTCTTGTCTGAATTCGAGAGTGGCTTGTACGGTTATACCTATTTAGAAGATGAGTAATTAATTGCTCTTAAACCGAGCTCGCAAGGGCTCGGTTTTCGCTTTTCCTGCTATATCCGCGCCTGGCATCAATAATTTAATTTGATTTGTGAAGACGGTCACCTTTGGCTTATTTGTAACCTGTCACGTAAATCCCACATTTACCTCCCCAAATGCTATCTCCTTCTTTTCTCTAATAAAGCGAGTCGGCAACGCTGATTATTTTCTTAATATCCTTACCTTACTTACTGATTCATCATGGATTAAGCAGTTATTCTGTTATGTATTCTTTGCAATGCATAATAAAAATTTAAACATTAAGATTTTAATAGTCACTATAGAAATTAGTGGTTATTGGCGCCTTTTGGAAGCATAGATGCCAGATAAAACTTTTTGCAATTTGAGTTAAGGAGAGCTAACAAATCGTGCGGAATCTTTTTTTATCATTATTTTTCAATTCGATAAGGTTTTTACAAATCTATTAAGGTAAACGATAAGTTAAATTAGATTAAGAGTTTTCTGAGCTTTTGTGAATTTTAGAGAAATTTACTTACGTTATTGATTGATTTAAACGATTGAAGTTGCCTGAAGTGTTTACTGAAATCTATTTCTCAAAGTGTAAGTAGTACGTTAATCTTCAGTTAAGACATTAAGTTTTATCAATGTTTACCTTACTTCTTACATGAGAAATCCTGACAGTTTAAGGCTATCAGGCAGTTGCAGTAAGGATGTGAAATGAGCAATCAACCGAAGACAGTGTTCTTGTTGGAGCCGGTTTACGATTTATCCGGCCAGGTGATTGCCAGGGAATTGTTAACGCGTCTTGTAGACGACGCAGATATCAATAATAAGCGTAACCCTGAAAGGGATGTTGGGTTCTTCAGTCAGCTTTCTGCTGACGTTAAATGGCAGTTATTCCTCCACCAGATCGAAAAACTTATTCAGCTATACCAGAAAGGGTTCGACCAGATTGTCAGTGTCAATGTTGATAGAGATATCGTCGCCAGCATTTTTAAAGATGCTGAAATGCAAGAAAAACTGGCTCAACTGACGCTGTTGCGTCTGGAAATATCAGCATTCTTCACCGCGCGATTTAATAGCGCCGATCTGTTGATTTTAAAAGGTGTCGCGAAAGTGACGCCGGCCCCTTTATGGCTCGATGACTTTGGTCCAGGTTATTCCAACCTTTCCATGTTTGATAGCGGAATATTTGAAATCGTCAAGATTGACAAAGAATTTTTTTGGCAATTTGGCGACGGTCGCACCTTTGACATTCTGCTCGACCATCTCAACGAATTATGCAACGGCGTCATCGTTGAGGGTGTTGAAAATCAACAACAGGTCGACCTGCTGTCGCATAAAGCAATTTATGGCATGCAGGGCTATTTGTGGCAGAGCGTCTATCTCGATGATTTATTAGCTTAATCCTGAAATTATTGAGTTGGTTTCATCCCTCGGGGAATTAAAAAAATGTCAAAGCCTGGGCTTTATGCGTTTCACGTCATGTGTGCCCGGCCGCTTGAGAATAAATATATTTTTCCCGTGGTGATTTTAAGAAATAAAACCAATCAGTTATCAGGATGGCGGCTAAACAAAACTCAACGCGATTTCATTCTCAGCCTGTATGAAATCGATCAAGAGAAGAAGTGAATAATCGTCGCGATTATTCGCTGTAAAAGCCGGTGTCTGCTGATACCGGGCGTGATTATGGAAACTGCGGGATCTCGATAACATGAATAATATCTCAGTAACCCCAAAAGGTGGGACCGTTGCTTCTGAGCTGAGTGGAAATCAAGTTAATTTGACCGCTCCGAGTTTGGTGAAGCTGCATCTTAATCAGTCTGATATTAAGTCTTTCACTCGCAATGGTAATGATTTAGTCGTCACCACGAAGTCTGGTGAAGTGGTTGTTATTCATAATTTTTATAGCCCGAATGGCGATAGCGATCTGGTTCTGCAGGACGATCGCGGCGCCATGTGGTGGGTTGAAGATCCCGGTACAGAAGGTTTCCAGTACGTTTCAATCGACAGCACCGAAGGGCTGTTAGCGGAAAACACCACCAATAACGGCACCATTGCCGCCTTCGGTATCGGTGGTGCGGCGCTGGCGGGCTTAGGTGCGCTGTTTGCCGGTTCAGGTGGTGGTGGCGGTAATGCCTCGCCGACCAATCCCGATGACGGTAACAACGGCGGCAATCCCACCAACCCAACTAATCCTACCAACCCAACTAATCCCACCGATCCCGGTGAAAACGACACCACGCCGCCAACCGCCATCACGGATTTGGTGATCAACGACGCCGTAGGTCCGTACCAGGGCGCGATTGGCGCGGGTGCCATTACCGATGACAACACACCCACGCTGAGCGGCACCGCTGAAGCGGGCGCGATTGTCAGCATCTACGATGGCAGCACGCTGCTCGGCACCGTGACCGTTGGCGCTGATGGCCGCTGGAGCTTTACCACGCCAGCGCTGGCGGAGGGTCAGCATAGTTTGACCGCTACCGTCACCGACGCGGCGGGGAACACCAGCCCAGCGACCAATCCGGTGGATTTCACCGTGGATACCGTGGCGCCCGCAACGGTTGGCGACCTGAGCGTCATTAACAACAGCGGCTCGACTGCGCAGCCCATCACCAACGGCGGCGCGACCAAAGACACCACGCCAGTGCTGAGCGGAACGGCGGAAGCGGGCTCGATTATCACCATCCGCGATGGCGATACGGTGCTCGGCAGTGTCACCGTGGGCAGCAACGGCACATGGAGCTTTACCAGCCCAACGCTGGGCGAGGGCAGCCATACGTTGAGCATCACCGCCACCGATGCGGCGGGCAATGTCAGCACGCCAGCGACCATCACCTTCACCGTGGATACGCAAGCGCCAGCAGCAGTCATCGACCTGCAGGTTAACGATAATTCAGGCGGCAGCGGCGGCACAGTAAATAACGGTGGGACGACCGATGACAACACGCCGACGCTTACCGGCAGCGGTGAAGTGGGCGCGATTGTCAGCGTTTATGATGGGCAAACGCTGCTGGGTACGGCGGTCGTGGGTTCCGATGGCAGCTGGAGTTACACCACCAGCGCCCTGAGTAACGGCAGCCACAGCCTGACTGTGACCGTGACCGATGCGGCTGGCAACGTCAGCGCGCCATCAGCCCCTTATGAAATCACCGTGCAGGCCGCTATTCCGCCTGCCACAACGTCGCTGGAAATCACCGATGACTCCGGCAACACGCTGGTGCAGCTCAGCAACGGCGCCAGCACTCACGATAACACGCCAACGTTAAGCGGCCTGGCGACGGCGGGTGCGCTGATCACGCTGTATAACGGCACCACGGTGCTGGGTAGCGTGGTTGCGGGCAGCGATGGTCAGTGGACCTTTACCCCAACTGCGTTGGCTGACGGTGCCTACGTGCTGCACGCCACCGTTGATAACAACGCGGGCAGCGTGACGCAAACGCCAACCATCACCATCACGGTGGATACCGTCGCACCTGCTGCGGCCGGTGGCGTAACGCTGAGCGATAACGATGGCAGCACGCTACAACCGATTGCCGCCGGTGGCGCGACCAATAACACCACGCCGGTGCTGAGCGGCACCGCTGAACCGGGTAGCACCGTCACCGTGCGTGATGGCGATAGCGTGCTCGGCACGGCAACCGTGGGCAGCAATGGGTCATGGAGCTTTACTGCGCCGACCTTAACCGAAGGCGGTCACAGCCTGACCGCCACGGTCACCGACGCGGCAGGTAATGTGGGTCCAACCTCGACGCCGATCGCCTTCACCGTGGATACTCAGGCACCTGCGGGTGCCAGCAATGTGGTGATCAGCGATAACGTCGGTGCTGCAACCGGCCCAATCACCGCGGGCGGCACCACCGACGACAGCACACCCACGCTATCCGGTAACGGTGAAGCCAACGCCATCGTCAAAATTTATGATGGCAGCACGCTGCTCGGCAGCGTCACCGTTGGCAACGACGGCACCTGGAGCTTTACCACGCCAACGTTGAGCAACGGTAGCCATTCGCTCAGCGTAACGGTGACCGATGCGGCAGGTAACGTCAGCCCGGCGACAACCGGTGTTGGCTTCACCGTCAACGCTGGCGTACCGCCAACCACCAGCACGCTGGAAATTACCGATGACAGCGGCAGCACACTTCGCCTGTTGCCAGAAGGTTCCAGCACGCAGGACACCACGCCAACCTTGAGCGGTCTGGCCTCGGCGGGCGCGCTCATCGAGTTATATAACGGTACCACGCTGCTCGGCAGCACCGTCGCGGGTGCGGATGGGCAATGGAGCTTTACGCCAGCTACCGCGCTGGCTGACGGGACTTATGCCTTCCACGCCACGGCCACTGATACCAATGGCAATGTGACCGATTCCGGCACCCTCAACATCACTATTGATAACACCGCGCCGGCAGCGGCTGGCGACTTGCAATTGAGCGATAACAGTGGCAGCACCGTGGTACCCATTGCCTCTGGCGGCACCAGCAATGACAACACGCCAACCTTGAGCGGCACCGCAGAACCGGGCAGCACCGTTACCGTGCTGGATGGCACCAACGTGCTCGGCAGCGCAACGGTGGGCAGCGACGGCAGCTGGAGCTTCACCTCGCCAACCCTGAGTGACGGCAACCACAGCCTCACCACCACCGTCACCGATCCGGCCGGTAACACCGGTCCGGCGTCGCCAGCCGTTACTTTAACAGTGGATACCACGCCGCCAGCCGTTATTGCCGATCTGGTGATCGAAGATAGCGTCGGCGCGGTACAAGGACCGTTAACGTCCGGCGATACCACCGATGACCGCGCACCAACCCTGAGCGGCACCGGCGAGCCGAATGCCACCATCAGTATTTACGATGGCACCACGCTGCTGGGTAACACCACCGTGGACACCGACGGCACATGGCGTTTCACCACGCCAGCGTTGAGCAATGGCAGCCATACCCTCACCGTCACCGCCACGGACAGCGCCGGTAACGTCGGCCCAGCCAGTCCGCCGATTGTGATCAACGTTGATGCGGCTATCCCGCCAGCCACATCGTCGCTGGAAGTGACGGATGAAAACGGCAATACCGTGGGTCAGCTGACTGACGGCGGCAGCACCAACAATGACAGCCCGGTATTAACCGGTTTGGCGGGGCCCGGCAATATCATAACCCTGTATGACGGCACCACCGTGCTGGGCAGCACCACGGCGGGCAGTAACGGTCAGTGGATTTTCTATGTCACCGGTTTAGGCAATGGTCCGCATGCATTGCACGGCACCATTACCGATGCCAACGGCAACGTCACTGATACCGCCACCATCAACATCACCGTGGATACCATCGCGCCCGATGCCGCAATCGACGTGGAACTCACCAACGATGCGGGCAGCATTACGCAGCCAGTTACCGCTGGCGGGGCCAGCAATGATGCGACACCAGTCTTAAGCGGCAGCGCGGAAGCGGGCAGCACCGTTACTATACTCGATGGCACCACCGTGTTGGGTACCGTGACGGTCGGCAGCGACGGTAACTGGAGCTTTACCACACCGACGCTGGCGGAGGGCAATCACAGCCTGAGCACCACCGTGACCGATGCGGCGGGCAATGTTAGCCCGGCGACCACACCGATCGCCTTCAGCGTAGATACCACTGCGCCAGCGCCGGTGAGCGGTTTGGTGGTCAATGATAACGTCGGCGGCAGCACCGGTCCGTTAACTTCGGGCGCTATCACCGACGACAGCACGCCAACCCTGACCGGCAGCGCCGAAGCGGGCTCGGTGGTGCGCGTCTATGACGGAACAACATTGCTGGGCTCGGCGACAGCGGGCAGCGACGGCAGCTGGAGCTTCACACCAGATGCCGCGCTAACCAACGGCCAACACAGCCTGACCACCACCGTCACCGATGCGGCAGGTAACGTTAGCCCGTCGTCGCCGGTATTTACCCTCAATGTCGATGCTGGCGTTCCGGCAACCAGCAGCCTGCTGGTGGTGACCGACGACAGCGGCAGCACGCTGGTTGAACTGCCAAACAACTCCAGCACGAACGACACCACACCGATTCTCAGCGGCCAGGCGGGCGCGGGCGATCTCATCACGCTGTATAACGGCACCACCATTATTGGCAGCACGGTCGCGGGTAGCGATGGGCAGTGGAACTTCACGCCAGCGGCGCTGGCCGATGCCACTTACGCTTTCCACGCGGTCGCCACTAACGCGACGACAGGCGTGGAGACCGATTCGCCAACCATCAACATCACCATTGATACCGTGGTGCCAACCGCGCCAACCGGCGTGGCTCTGGAAGATGGTGCGGGTGTACCGATCCCAGAAGGCAGCAGCACCAATACCAACACGCCAACGCTGACCGGGAGCGGTGAAGCGGGCAGCACGGTCACCATCTCGGATGGCACCACCGTGCTCGGCACCACCACGGTGGGCAACGATGGCAGCTGGAGTTACACCACGCCACCGCTGAGTGATGGCGGTCATAGCCTGACCTCAACCGTTACCGATCCAGCAGGCAATACCGGCCCAGCTTCTACGCCGGTTACCGTGACCGTTGATACTCAAGCGCCAGCGGCGGCGGGCAATGTGCAGTTCACCAACGACGACGGCACGCCACTGGCTTCAGGTAGCACCACCGGCGATACCACGCCAACCCTGAACGGCACCGCCGAACCGGGCAGCACCGTGACGGTGAGCGATGGCACTACCGTGCTCGGCACCGCAACCACCGGTACGGACGGTAACTGGAGCTTCACGCCAGCTACGCCACTGACTGAAGGCCAGCACAATCTCACCACCACCGTCACCGATACCGCCGGTAACGTCGGCCCTGCGTCGTCGGTGGTGATTGTGATTGTGGATACCACGCCACCGGCAGCGGCCACCGATCTGCAGCTGAGCAATGATGGCAGCGGCACGCTGGTGCCGGTTGCGGATGGCGGCACCACCAACGATGTCACGCCGGTATTGAGCGGTCGCGCAGAGCCGGGCAGCATCGTGACGGTGTCTGATGGCAGCACGGCGTTGGGTTCGGTGACTGTCGGCAACGATGGCAACTGGAGCTTTACCTCTCCGGCGCTCGGCGATGGTCCACACAGCCTGACCACCACCGTGACCGATGCGGCGGGCAATACCGGCGCGGCCAGCACGCCATTGACCTTCACCATCGATACCACGGCACCGCCAGCACCGGGCGGTGTACAGCTGAGTAACGACAGCAGCGGCACGTCTGTACCTATTACCTCTGGCGCGGCAACCAACGATGCAACGCCAGTATTGAGCGGCACCGCAGCGGCGGGCAGCACCATTACCGTTTCTGATGGCGGCACCGTGCTCGGCACCGTCACCGTTGGCAGCGGCGGAACATGGAGCTTCACCACGCCAGCGCTGAACGAGGGCAATCACAGCCTGACCGCCACCGTTACCAGTCCGGCGGGCAACACCGGTGCGCCCTCTGCGCCCATTGTGGTCACCGTGGATATCACGCCACCTGCGGCGGCAACGGGTCTGCAACTCAGCAACAATGAAGGAGCGACGCCGGTACCGATTGCTGCGGGCGGCACCACTAATGACACCACACCTGCGCTGAGCGGCATCGCAGAAGCGGGCAGCATCGTCACGGTGAGTGATGGCACTACCGTGATCGGCAGTGCGTCCGTTGGCAGTGATGGCAGCTGGAGCGTGATCCCCACCGCACCGTTGACGGCGGGAGAGCACACGCTTACTGCGACCGTCACCGATCCGGCCGGTAACGTTAGCCCGGCATCGGCCCCCATCGTCGTCAATATCGACACCGCCCAACCGCCAGTCGCAGCTGACCTTGAGCTGAACAATGATAACGGCGGCACGCCAGTTCCGATTACGTCCGGCGGCGCGACCAATGACACCACGCCGGTGCTCAGCGGTAGCGCAGCGGCGGGCAGCACCGTCACCGTACTGGATGGCACCACCGTGCTCGGCACCGTTGTGGTTGGCAGCGGCGGCAGCTGGAGCTTCAGCACGCCGGCATTAAGCGAAGGTGCGCACAGCCTGACCACCACTGTCACCAGCGCATCGGGTAACGTCAGCGATCCGTCTGCGCCGATTAACTTCACCGTGGATACGCAGCCACCGGCAACCTCAACCGGCCTGCAACTGAGTAACGACGGCGGCACGGCGATTGCCGCTGGCGGTATCACCAACGACAGCACGCCCGTGTTGCGCGGCAGCGCCGAAGCGGGCAGCACCATCACCGTACTGGATGGCACCACCGTGCTGGGCACCGCCACGGCGGACACCGACGGCAACTGGAGCTTTACGCCAACGATCGCGCTGGGCGAGGGCGCACACAGCCTGACCACCACCGTCACCGATGCGGCGGGCAACAGCAGCGGCGCATCCACGCCGGTTACCTTTACCGTGGATACCACACCGCCAGCCGCCGCCACCGATCTGCAGCTCAGCAATAACAACAGCGGCACGGCGATTCCTGTTGATACCGGCGGTCGCACCAACGACACCACGCCAGTGTTGAGCGGCAGTGCCGAAGCGGGCAGCGTCGTCACCGTGCGTGATGGCACCGAGGTACTGGGCAGCACCACCGTCGGCACCGATGGCAAATGGAGCTTCACACCGGCCAATCCGCTGGACGAGGGCGCGCACAGCCTGACCGCTACCGTCACCGATCCGGCCGGTAACGTCGGCCCGGCCTCTACGCCGTACGCGGTTACCATCGATACCACCGCGCCGCCAGCCGTGATTACGGTAGCACTCAGTAACGATCAGGGCAGCACGCCAACGCCAATCGTCTCGGGCGGAGCCACTAACGACACCACGCCGGTGCTGAGCGGTACCGCCGAGGCGGACAACATCATCATCGTGCGTGACGGCACCACCGTGCTGGGCTCGACGATTGTTGGCACCGATGGAACCTGGAGCTTCACCTCGCCAGCGCTGAGCCAGGGCGCGCACAGCCTGACGGCAACCGTCACTGACGCGGCAGGCAACAGCAGCGCTCCGTCTACGGCAATCGCCTTTACCGTCGATACCGAGGCACCGAATGCGGCGACAGGGCTGCAACTGAGCAATGATTCCGGCCAAACGCCGGTAACGATTGCTGCAGGCGGCGCCACCAACGACACCACACCAGTGTTGAGCGGCAGCGCTGAAGCAGGCAGCATCGTGATTGTTTCTGACGGCAGCAACGTGCTGGGATCTGTTGTGGTCGGCAGCGGCGGCAGCTGGACCTTCACTTCGCCGGAGCTGGGCGAGGGCGATCACAGCCTGACCACCACGGTGACCGATGCCGCAGGTAACGTCAGTTCGCCGTCCGCGGCCCTGAACTTCAGCATTGATACCACGCCGCCAGTGGCGCCGGGCGCGATCGCGCTGAACAACAACAACGGCAGTTCACCGGTTACGATTGCCGCAGGCAGCACCACCAACGATGCCACACCGGCGATCAGCGGTACCGCAGCAGCCGGCAGCACCGTGACCGTGCTGGATGGCGCTACCGTGCTGGGCACCGCGATTGTTGGCAGTAACGGACAGTGGAGCTTCACCACGCCAACGCTGGGTGAAGGTGCGCACAGCCTGACGGCGACCGTCACCGATCCTGCGGGTAACGTCGGTCCTGCCTCCGCAGCCATTGCCTTTAACGTTGATACCGTTGCGCCTGTTGCGGCAACCGGACTGGTGCTGAACAACGACAACGGCGGTTCGCCGGTGCCGATTGCTAACAACGGCACCACCAACGACAACACGCCAGAGTTGAGCGGTACCGCAGAAGCCAACAGCATTGTGATTGTGTCTGACGGCACCACCGTGCTGGGCAGCGCCGTCGCCGATGCGCAGGGCGCCTGGAGCTTCTCACCCAATCTGACCGATGGCACGCACAACCTGAGCGTGACGGTGCGTGACGCCGCAGGTAACACCGGACCGGCAAGCAGCACCATCACCGTCACCGTAGATACCGTGGCACCGCCAGCGGCGACCGGCCTGACGCTGACCAACGATATTGGTACACCCGTTAGTATTCCGAACGGCGGGCTCACCAACGACAGCACACCGGTGCTGAGCGGTTCTGGACAAGCGGGCAGCATCATCACCGTGTCCGATCAGAACGGCGTGTTGGGATCCACCACCGTCGGGGCGGGCGGAACCTGGACCTTCACGCCGGCGAGCGCGCTGGCGGATGGAACCCATACCTTTAGCGTCACGGCCAGCGATGCGGCAGGAAACGTCAGTGCGCCGAGCACCATTGGCGTCGTGATTGATGCCACACCGCCAGCGGCAGCGCTGAACGTGGTCGCCAGTAATGATGAAGGCACGTCGCCGGTGGCTATCACCAACGGCGGCTTCACCAACGACAACACGCCATTCCTTACCGGTACCGCCGAAGCGGGCAGCACGGTGATTATCCGTGACGGCACAAACATCATCGGTAGCGCTTCGGTGGGCAGTAAAGGCCAATGGAGCTTTACCTCACCCACGCTGGATGAGGGCGCGCACAGCCTGAGCACCACCGTGGTGGATGCGGCGGGCAACGTGAGTACAGCGTCAGCGGCGATTGATTTCACCGTCGACAGCGTGGTTCCAGCGCCAGCCACGCTGGTGGTGAACAATGACAACGGCGGGACGCCCGTACTGGTGCCGAACGGCGCCACCACCAGCGACAACACGCCGTTGCTGAGTGGCACAGCGGAAGCGGGCAGCCTGGTCACTCTTTATGATGGCACCACCGTTATCGGCTCGACCACCGCAACGGCGGGCGGAACCTGGAGCTTCAGCTCACCGACCTTAACTGAGGGTTCGCATACGCTGACCGCTACCGTAACCGATGAGGTCGGCAACGTCAGTTCGCCATCCTCGACCTTTACCGTGGTGGTGGATGCCACCGCACCGCAGCCGGCTGACGATCTGCTGCTGCAAAATAACAATGGTGGCTCACCGGTGACCATTGCCGATGGCGGCATTACCAATGACAGCACGCCAGCCATCAGCGGCACGGCGGAAGCCAACGCGATTGTTCGCGTCTATGACGGCACCACCTTAGTGGGTTCAGCCGTAGCAGGCAGCAACGGCGCATGGAGCATCACCACCAGCGCGCTGACCGACGCAACGCATACGCTGAATGTCACCGTAACCGATGCGGCGGGCAACGTGAGCGCCAATGCCTCGGTATCACTGACGGTGGACACCTCTACGCCGGCAGCGGTGTCGAGCTTTGCTATTTACAATAATGCGGCCACTACCACCGTGCAGGTGGCGGATGACGGTGACTCCAACGACAACACGCCTTTGCTGAGCGGAACCGGTGTAGCGGGCACCATCATCAACATCTACGAGGGCAGCGATCTTCTTGGCACCACCACGGTAGGCGACAACGGCGAGTGGCGCTTTGAAACTGCGGCTTTAGATGATGGCCAGCACAGCTTCACCGTTTCAGTCACCAACGCTGCGGGGACGACGGGCCCGGAAGCGATACCGATTACGATTAATATTGATACGGCTGCACCGGCAACGGTCAGCGATCTTGTCGTAACAGACGATGAGGGGGGCAGCACCGGTCCGTTGACGTCGGGTGACACCACCGATGACAGCACGCCAACGCTGAGCGGCTCCGCTGAAGCGGGCAGCCGAGTGTCGGTTTACGATGGCACCACGCTGCTGGGCACCGTGATCGCCACTGGCGGCACATGGAGCTTCACGCCGGGCAGCGCGCTCTCTAACGGCGAGCATAACTTCATCTTCACAGTGACCGATGCAGCAGGCAACGTCAGCGCGGCAAGCAGTCCGGCGTTTACGCTCAATATCGCAGCGGATCTGCCGCCAGCGGTCAGTACGCTGGTGATCACCGACGATAGCGGCAATTCACTGGTTACCGTGAATGACGGCGCCAATATCAAGGACGGCACGCCGGTATTAACCGGCGCGGCAGATGTGGGGGATGTGATTACCATTCACGATGGTGCTACCGTGTTGGGTAGCGTCACCGTCGGGGCGACCGGGCAATGGACCTTCACGCCAACGCTGAATGATGGACCGCACGGCATCTATGTCACCACGGTCAATTCAGTGGGTAATCCGGGCGCAACCTCGCCAACGGTGAACTTCACTATTGATACCGTGGCACCGCTTGCAGCAACTAACCTCTCTGCCGCTAATAACAACGACGGCGTAACCGTGCCCATTGCTAACAATGGCACCACCAACGACAGTACCCCGCGGCTCGCCGGTCTCGCGGAAGCCAACGGCATTGTTACGATTTATGACGGCAACACGGTTATCGGCTCAACGGTCGCCAATGGTAGCGGTGAGTGGGACTTCACGTCGCCAACACTGAGTCAGGGCGGACATGCGCTGAGCGTCACCGTGACGGATGCGGCGGGTAACGTCGGTCCGCGCTCTGATGTCGTGAATCTCACTGTCGATACCGTGGCACCCAACGCTTCGACGCTGGTGGTCACCAACGACGTCACCAGCACGGTGGTGCCAAATGGCGGTTCGACCAACGACAACACGCCGACGCTGAGCGGTACCGCAGAAGTGGGCAGTGTGATCACCGTTTACGACGGTACGACCTTGCTCGGTTCGGTTGCTGCCGGAACAGGCGGAGCATGGAGCTTTATTTCACCGGTACTGGGCGAAGGCAGCCATTCGCTCACCGTTCGCGTAACAGATGCCGCCGGTAACACTAGCGCGGCATCCAGCACGGCAACGGTGACTGTGGATACCGTCGTACCAACGGCGGTGAGCGGTTTGACTGCTGCCAACAACAACGGCAGTTCGCCGGTGACCATTGCTGCGGGGGGGAACACCAACGACAACACGCCAGCGCTGAGCGGTACGGCGGAAGCGGGTAGCGTGGTGGTGATCCGTGATGGCGTCGACATTATTGGTTCTGTCACCGCAGGCAGCAACGGCGCATGGAGCTTCACGTCACCCACGCTGGCTGATGGTCTGCATACCCTGAACGTGACGGCGACCGATCTCGCCGGTAACGTCAGCCCGAATGCGGCGATCAGCTTCACTGTGACCACGGCAGCACCAACGCCAGTCACCGATCTGGTGGTTTCTGACAACGTAGGTGCAACACAAGGGGCACTCACCAGCGGTGCGGCGACCGATGACAACACGCCAACGCTGAGCGGTAATGCCACCGCTGGCAATATCGTGATTATCTCGGAAGGCACCACGGTGTTGGGTTCTGTGGTGGCGGGCAGCAATGGTGCGTGGAGCTTTACCACTGCCGCATTGAGCGACGGATCGCATCCGTTGAGCGTGACGGTGCGCGATGCAGCCGGTAACACCAGCGCGGCAACCAACTTCACGGTCAATGTCGATACGGTGGCGCCAGCCAACGCAACCTTGTTAATCACTAATGATCTCACCAGCACCACGGTGCCGAATGGTGGTGCAACCAACGACAGCACGCCAACGCTGAGCGGTACGGCGGAAGCCGGCAGCCGCGTGTCGATTTACGATAGCGGCACCCTGCTGGGTACGGCGGTGGCAGGCAGCAACGGCGCATGGACCTTCACCACCGATGTGCTGACGCAAGGCGCTCATCCACTGAGCGTCACGGTTACCGATGCGGCGGGTAACGTCAGCGGCAGCACCTCGGCCACGGTGATTATCGATACCGTCGCGCCGGTGGCCGTAACCGGTCTGGCTGCTGCCAACAACAACGGCAGCACGCCGGTGGCGATCGCCAATAACGGCAGCACCAATGACAACACGCCAGCGCTGAGCGGTACGGCAGACGCGGGCAGTCTGGTGATTATCCGCGATGGCACCTCGATTATCGGTTCTGTTACCGCAGGCACTAACGGCGCATGGAGCTTCACCACGCCAACGCTGGCGGAGGGGGCGCACACCTTCAACGTCACGGCGACGGATGCAGCGGGCAACGTCAGCCCGAATGCAACGCTGACTCTGACGGTGGATACCGTGGCACCTGCGCCCGTCACTGACCTGGTGATCAACGACGATGTGGGCGGCATTCAGGGGCCGCTGGCGAACGGTGCGGTGACCGATGATGCCACACCAACGCTGAGCGGTACGGCAGAAGCGAATGCGATTGTCACCATTTACGACGGCACCACGGTGCTGGGTTCAGTGGTGGCCGGCGCGGGCGGTGCGTGGAACTTCACCACTGCCACGCTAGGCAACGGTGTGCATCCGCTGAGCGTAACGGTGAAAGATGCAGCGGGTAACACCAGTGCCGCCACCACGCCGGTTTCCATCACGGTAGACACCGTGGCGCCAGCGGCCTCAACGCTGGTGATCACCAATGACATCACCAGTACCACGGTGCCGAGTGGTGGCTTCACCAACGACAACACCCCAACGCTGAGCGGCGTGGCGGAAGCGAGCAGCCGCGTGTCGATTTATGATGGCGCGTCGTTGCTGGGGACGGCGATTGCGAATAGTACGGGAGCATGGACCTTCACCACCGACGTACTCTCCGCCGGCACGCATCCACTCAGCGTTACGGTCACCGACGCGGCGGGTAACGTCAGCGGTAGCACCTCGGCCTCGGTAACCATCGATACCACGCCGCCAGCGGCAGTCACCAATCTGGTGGCCGCTAACAATAACGGCAGTACGGCGGTGACCATTCCGAACAACGGCGTGACCAACGACAATACGCCGCTGTTGACCGGATCCGGCGAGATTGGCGCGAAGATCAGCGTTTACGATGGTAGCACGCTGCTGGGCACCACCACGGTGGGCAGCGGTGGCACATGGAGCTTCGTCTCGACGGCGCTGAGCAACGGTGTACATACGCTGAACGTCACGGCAACCGATGCGGCGGGTAACGTGAGCCCGAACGCCTCAACCACCCTGACGATTGATACCGTGGCGCCGAATCCGGTGACCAATCTGGTGATCAATGATGACGTCGGCACTCTTCAGGGGCCGCTGGCGAACGGTGCCTTTACCGATGACGCCACGCCAACCCTGAGCGGCACGGCGGAAGCCAACGCGATTGTGACCATCTACGACGGTACCACCGTGATTGGTTCCACCACCGCCAATGGTTCAGGTGCATGGAGCTTCACCACCGCGACCCTGAGCAACGGTAGCCATCCGCTGAGCGTGACGGTGACCGATGCCGCGGGTAACACCAGTGCGGCATCGGCGACGGTTTCCATTACGGTGGATACCGTGGCACCAGCGGCGTCAACGCTGGTGATCACCAATGATGTCACCAGTACCGTGGTGCCGAGCGGCGGTGCTACCAACGACACCACGCCAACGCTGAGCGGCGTGGCGGAAGCGGGCAGCCGCGTCTCGATCTACGATGGTGGCACCTTGTTAGGCACGGCGATTGCGGGTAGCACTGGCGCATGGACCTTCACCACCGCCGCGCTCACGCAGGGCACGCATCCATTGAGCGTGACGGTAACGGACACGGCCGGTAACGTCAGCGGGACTACGTCGGCGTCGGTCATTATCGATACCACGCCGCCAGCGGCGGTCACCAACCTGGTCGCTGCCAATAACAACGGCAGCACGGCGGTGACCATTCCGAATAACGGCATTACCAACGACAGCACGCCGCTGTTGACCGGTAACGGCGAAGTCGGGGCACGGATCAGCGTATACGACGGCACCACACTGCTGGGCACCACCACGGTGGGCAGCGGTGGCACATGGAGCTTCGTCTCAACTGCGCTGAGCAATGGCATCCATACACTGAACGTGACGGCAACCGATGCGGCGGGCAACGTCAGCCCGAACGCCTCGACCACGCTGCGCATCGACACCGTGGCACCAACGGCCAGTACGCTCACCATTACCGATGACGCCGGCAGCACGCCGGTGACGCTGAACAATGGCGCGTACACCCGTGACACCACGCCAGTGCTGAACGGCACGGCGGAAGTGGGCGCGATTGTCACCATCTACGATGGCACCACCGCGCTGGGTTCAGTAACGGTTGGCGCCGGTGGCAGCTGGACTTACACCCCCAGCGCACTGGCGAACGGTGCGCATCCGTTGAGCGTAACTGTGACTGATTCGGCGGGTAACGTCAGCACCGGTAACACGGCGGTGACGGTGAACGTCGATACTGTGCCGCCTGCGGCGGTAAGTGGCCTGGCAATCAACGGTGCCGGTACCACGGTCACCGGTAGCGGTGAAGTGGGGGCAACGGTAACGGTACGTGATGCGGGCGGTAACGCGCTGGGTACAACGACGGTAGGCAGCGGCGGTTCATGGTCGGTGAGCCTGAGTACGGCTCAAACCACCGGTGCTTCGCTGTCGGTGATTCAGACTGACCGCGCAGGCAACGTATCGACCAGCACCCCGCTGACCGGTGCGATTCAAATCGTGGCAGCAAATGATGTCAACGAAGTGGATTACACCACCCAAATCGGCACCATCACCAATGCCAATACCAGTTCGACCAGCGTCGCATTGCTGAGCGTTAACCTCGGCAGCGTGCTGGGTGTGGGAGTATTGAGCAGCACTAACGCCTATATGTTTAACGTTGGCGCAGGGGATACGCGCACGGTGACATTACACGCCTCGGCCACCAGCCTGGCGGCGCTGACATCGACTTATACCTTGTACCTCTATCAACAGCAGGCGAACGGCACCTGGGCGCTGAAATCCAGCAACGCCAACTACATCACCACGGTTCTGACCATTGGTACACAAACCGGTGGCAACGTGACTTACAGCAACCTCGGGACAGGTAACTATGCCGTGCTGTTGGGCACCAGCACCGGTGTTGGCGTGTTGCCATCGACTACCGTCACCACCACGTCGGATATTACGACGCTGGCGTTGACCGTGGCGGCGACTGTCACCGGCAACCTGTTGACCAACGATACCAGCTCCGTCGCCGGTACGGTGCCGAACGGTACGGTGGTCACCCAGGTGACTGGCAATGCGATTGCGGCCACCGGTAACACGGTGATCACCAGCAGCTACGGTACGCTGACCATCGATTCGCACGGTAACTACACCTATACGCTGAAGGCGGGACTGGATGCCGATCTGGTGCCAGCCACCGACGTCTTCACCTATTCGGTGCGTGATGCCAGCGGCGCGGTGACCTCGGCCAGCTTGACGGTGAACCTGCACAACGGTGCATCCACCAGCACGCTGCTGGCGACCAACAGTCTGGTGGCCGAAGCCACCAATGACCACGACGCCAGCGGCAGCATCTACGGTTCAGCATCGGGCACGCACACCGGAACCTTGAGTATCACTAATGAACACGGCGATATCACCACGGTTCACAGCGTGGGTTCCACATCGGTTGCTGGGGACTTTGGTGTGCTGAGTATTGCCGCCAACGGTAACTACACCTATTCACTGAATGCGGGCGTGGATGGACAATCCATTACCCATAAAGAGGTGTTCAGTTACACCCTGGCGGCGAGCGATGGCACCATCACCACGCAGTCGTTCACCATTGAGCTGCATCCAACCATCACAGGAACCACGGGGGCTGACACGCTAACCGGCGGTGCTTACGACGACACCATCACCAGCGGTGCCGGCGCAGATACGTTGGTGTATCACTTACTGGCGAGTGCGGATGCTACCGGCGGTAACGGTCACGATACCTGGACCGACTTCAATGTCGCGCAAGGCGACAAAATTGACGTCAGTAACTTGCTTATCGGCTGGAATGATTCCACAAGTAATATTAATGATTTCGTGAAAGTGGATCATACTTCAGATGGCAATACGGTGCTCTCCATTGACCGTGATGGTACCGGTACGGGTTACAGCACCACTCAGCTGATTACGCTGGAAGGCGTGAACGTTTCTCTGGAGGAGCTGCTGCAACAACCGCACCAAAACCACACGGCGTAATCGCTCTGTGATGCAGGGATGCAGTTAGGGCGCAGGGATGTGCCCCTTTCTCTTTATTGACTGGTGGACTATCGATGGAACTGATGCACTCAGGCGCAACTTTTCGCCGTTCGTTTAAGCTCAGCGTTCTCTGTGCGGGCATGGCTTTACTTTACAGTTCTCCACTTTTAGCGGCCAGTGACGCGTTAACCCGGGCGGGGCACATCACCTCAGCAGGTTTAGCGCAACAGCAAGAACTGCCTTCATTAACCGGTGAAGTGGCGGAACCCGCCCTCGCCAACGTCCCCGACTTTCTCACCATCAACCAGGCGGTGCAGCGCGCCATTCAGTGGCATCCCGATATCGCTCAGGCAGTAGGAAAAATGCTGGAGCAGGCTAATCAGGTTGATGTGGCGAAAGCCAAATACTATCCACAAATCAGTGCCGGCATGAACAACGGCTACAGCAATGCTTACAGCGAAAAGGGCTTCAGCCCGTCTTTTGTGCTGTCGGTTTCACAGATGTTGTATGACTTCGGCAAGGTCAGCAGTTCAGTGCGTTCCGCCGAAGCGGGCGTGGCGCAGGAGCAGGCCAACGTGCTGGTGAGCATTGATACCGTGGCGCACGATACCGCCGCGGCGCTGGTGGAAGTGCAGGGTTATCAGCAACTGGTCAAAATTGCGCGTGAGCAGCTCACGGCGTTGAGTAAGATTGGCGATCTGGCGCGCCAGCGTAATGAAGAGGGCGCGGCGTCGCTTTCGGATGCCACCCAAACCGATGCGCGTATCGAAGGCGCGCGTACCACCCTAACGCAGTATCAAGCCAACCTCGACCGCTGGCGCGCCACGCTGGCAACCTATCTTGGCTGGCCGCTGGTGAAAAAGGTCAGCGACGATTTTCCCACTAAACTCACCCAGTCCTGTCAGGTGGCGAAAGCCGATGACAAGCTCAATCCGTCGGTGCTGGCGGCCTGGGCGCAGGCCAATCAGGCGCAGGCCAAACTCGATAATGCTAACGCGCAAAACATGCCAACCATCTCGCTGGAACCGCAGGTGACGCATTATATCAATAATCACTATTCCGGCAGCGAATCGCTGGATCGCACCCAATATTCGGCGTTTGTGAAAGTAGAAATGCCGCTCTATCAGGGCGGCGGCATCACCGCCAGCCGGGACGCGGCCGCCAATGCATTGCAGGCCGCCAATGCGGCCGTCAACTCGGCGCGACTTAAAGCGCGTCAGCAGCTAAGCGAGTCGCAGAACGCGTCGCAAAGCCTGGCGCTCAGCCTGGCGATCATGGGACGGCAACAGACGCTGGGCGAGAAAACCCAGTCGCTCTATCAGGATCAGTATCTGCAACTCGGCACGCGTCCGCTGCTGGACGTGCTCAACGCCGAGCAGGAAGTGTTCCAGACCCGTTTCACATTGCAGCAAACCATCAGCCAGTTACGCTCACTGCAGCTCGATTGCCTCTACAGCACCGGGCATATGCGGTCGGCGTTTGCTTTGAATAATCAGCGGATCCAGTCCGTGGAGATCCAGCCATGACGCAATTACAGATTCCCGACGCGCCCGATAGCGCGTCCGGGGGAAACGTGCCCTTACACGGATGGGCCACCGCAATCATCCTGATTGCCAGCCATTATCGCTTGCCCTGTTCGCCGGGCATGATCATGGCCGCTGCCGAATGGCAGGGCAAACAGTCGCGCGATAAAGCGTTACGCCATCTGGCGCGCCAGGCCGGTTTATCGCTGCAATTATATGAAGAGAATAAGTGGGAGATCACCAGCTGGCGCTTGCCGCTGGCGATCGAGCTGGCCGACGGTCAGGTGGGCGTTATCACCCAGTTTGATGGCGACGATGAAGTGCGGGTGCATTTTGCCGGTGATGAACAGCCAGCACCAATTGCGCTGGAGACGTTGCTGCCGGAAATCCGCTTTGCCGCCGCGCTGCGTCCGGTTACCGCCGCCAAAGATAGCCGCGTCGATCGCTATCTCGCCACGGTAAAACCGGATTGGCTGCGCCGTCTGGTGCTGCACGATCTGCGGCCGTACGGCTACGTGATGCTCGGATCCTTCCTGATCAACCTGCTGGCGCTGGTCGGCATTATCTTCTCAATGCAGGTGTACGATCGGGTGATTCCGGCGCAGTCCTATCCCACGCTGTATGTGCTGTATATCGGCGTGATCATCTCGGTGGTGTTCACTTATATTCTGCGCGTTGGGCGCGATCACGTGACCGATCTGCTGGGCAAGCGTGCCGATATGCGCGTCTCCGATCGGGTATTTGGTCACGCGCTGCGGCTGCGTAACAGCGCGGTGCCGCGTTCGACCGGCACCTTTATCTCGCAGTTGCGCGAGCTGGAGGCGATCCGCGAAATGGTCACGTCCACGACGGTCACCTCGATTGTCGATATGCCGTTCTTCCTGCTGTTCATGCTGGTGATGGCGATTATTGCGCCGCAGCTGGCATGGATTGCGCCGGTGGCGGTGCTGCTGATGATCCTGCCGGGCGTGCTGAGCCAGAAGAAGCTGGCGAAGCTGGCGCAGCAGAACCTGAAAGAGTCGACGCTGCGTAATGCGGTGCTGGTGGAGAGCGTGCAAGGGCTGGAAGATATTAAGCTGATGCAGGCGGAAGATCGCTTCCTGCAACAGTGGAACAGCTACATTCGCATTACCGCGCAATCCGGCGTGGAGATGCGCAAAGTGATGCACTCGCTGATTACCTGGGGCGTGACGGTGCAGGGTTTGGTATACGCCAGCGTGATTGTGATCGGTGCGCCGATGGTGATCAACGGCGATATCACCACCGGTGCGATTGTGGCGGCATCGCTGCTCTCCTCGCGCATGATTGCGCCGATGGCGACGCTGTGTGGCGTGCTGGCGCGCTGGCAGCAGGTGAAAGCGGCGAAAGGCAGCCTCGATGCGCTGATGAATTTGCCGGTGGAAAACAGCAAAGACGAAACGCGGATCCACACGCCGGTGCTGTTTGGTCACTATCAGTTCACCGACGCAATGTTCCGTTACTACACCGATTCGATGAACATCGCGCTGCGCATTAAAAGCCTGACCATCAAACCGGGCGAGCGTATTGCGGTGCTGGGACGCAACGGTTCGGGTAAATCGACCTTGCTGCAGGCGATGATTGGCGGCATCGATCTGGTCGGCGGTGAACTGCGGCTGGATAACCTCAGCCTGCCGCACATTGATGTGGCCGATGTGCGGCGTAACGTTGGCCTGCTAACGCAAAATGCGCGGCTGTTCCACGGCACGCTGCGCGAGAATCTCACCATGGGCGCGGCGCACGCCACCGATGATGCGATCTTTGGCGCGCTCACCGTCAGCGGCGGCGCAGATTTCATTCGTCGTCTGCCGCTCGGCCTCGACCATCCGATCATGGAAGGCGGCGTTGGGCTTTCGGGCGGACAGCGTCAGTCGCTGCTGCTGGCGCGCATGCTGCTGCGCGATCCCAACATCATCCTGCTGGATGAACCGACGGCGGCGCTCGACGATCACACCGAGAAAGAGTTTATCGAACGTCTCGGTCAGTGGCTCAACGGGCGCACCTTGATCGTGGCGACGCACCGTGCGGCGATCCTCGCGCTAGTGGATCGTGTGCTGGTGCTGAAAGAGGGACAACTGGTGATGGACAGCCCGAAAGAGAACGCCTTGCCGGCACCGCGTGCTAACGGCAACCTGCCGGAGGCGCAATCATGATCAAACAATTACCGGCAAGACTGCGCTTAGTGACGGCGGCAGAAGTGGATTCTTCCGACGATCTGCTCGGCGAGCTGCGATCAGAAACCCATTACACCGGCGCGGTGCGGCTGATCGTCATCAGCACCGCACTGATCCTCGTTGCGGTGATCTGGGCCTGGTTTGGCGTGCTGGATGAAGTCTCAACCGGCACCGGCAAAGTGATTCCCAGCTCGCGCGATCAGGTGCTGCAATCGCTGGAAGGCGGCATCCTCACCGAGCTGTATGCGCACGAAGGCGATCAGGTGCAGGCCGGGCAAGTGGTGGCGCGCCTCGATGCCACGCGCTCGCAATCCAACGTCGGCGAAAGTGCGGCACGCTATCGTGCGGCATTGGCTGCCGCCGCGCGCCTCAATGCGGAAGTGAACGATCAGCCGCTGAGTTTCCCGGCAGAGTTGAATAAGTTTCCCGATCTGATGGCGTCAGAAACGCGGCTGTATAAAACCCGCCGCGCACAGCTCACTGATGCGACTGCGCAGTTTAAAGAGTCGCTGGCGCTGGCTAACCGCGAGCTGGCCATCACGCAGCGTCTGGCCAAAACCGGTGCCGCCAGTAGCGTGGAAGTGCTGCGTTTGCAGCGCGATAAATCAGATCTGGAGCTGAAACTCACCGATATGCGTTCGCAATATTACGTGCAGGCGCGTGAGGAGCTGGCGAAAGCCAACGCCGAAGCCGACAGCATGGCGCAAGTGGTGAAAGGGCGTGAAGACACGGTGACGCGACTGACCATCCGTTCGCCGATGCGCGGCATCGTAAAAAACATCAAAGTCTCCACCGTGGGCGGCGTGGTCCCACCGAATGGCGAGCTGATGAACATTGTGCCGATGAACGATCGTCTGCTGATTGAAGCGCGTTTGTCACCGCGCGATATCGCCTTTATCCGTCCCGGCCAGCGGGCGGTGGTGAAGATCTCGGCGTATGACTACGCCATTTATGGCGGCCTGAACGGCGTGGTGGAGAGCATCTCGCCAGATACCATTCAGGATGAGGTGAAACCGGAAATTTACTATTACCGCGTGTTTATCCGCACCGATAACGACTACGTGCAGAATAAAGCCGGTAAGCGCTTCTCCATCAGTCCCGGCATGGTTTCTACCGTGGATATTAAAACCGGAGAGAAGACGGTGATGGATTATCTGATTAAGCCGTTTAACAAAGCGCAAGAGGCGATGCGCGAACGCTAATTGGAACGGTATAACGCGTTAGTTTAAAACCGCTGTTTTCCTCAGGAAACGGCGGTTTTTTATTTGGGTGATTGATGAGGGCACCATGAAGTTTCGGCAACTATTACACGAACCGTTAAATATCAAATCCCGCACTCATATAATTAATTATAGCAAGAAATGTCTTGAGCTGGCTTGTTATTAGAGAAAAGGGGTTCCCGAAGTGAACGATAACAAGCCGTTTCTCAAAGGCGCTAAGTGCGCTTAACGCTAAGCTGAGCGCTTTGATACGTTACGCATATGAAATTATGAACAAATCAATGTGGTTTTATTTTCGAGCGCGGGAAGACGGACGCGGTACTTTTCTTTAATACGCTGCAATTCGTCACCAAAAAACATCCCGAAATATTAGATTTTCCTCGAGGGCGGCAGGGTTATTAATGCGCAGAGCCGCAGGCCGAACCTCAATGATGTGCTACGGCACGCTTATGAATATTTGATGATTGCTTCATGTTAATAAAAGAGAATTCTACCTTATCAAAGTTTGAAAAAAGATTGGGCGTTGTTTCTTTCGCCAATCTTAAACAGCACCTCGGAAAAGCGATCATTTTTCTCCCAATGACGTTGCTGATTATTTATCTGGCAATATTCAGTCAGCCGCGTTTTGTGAGCGAATCCAAAGTCGCGATTAAACGCTCAGATGATCTTGCCAGCAATAGCGTGAATTTTGGCTTGTTGTTGGGGGCGATTAATCCCAGTTCGGTGGAAGATGCACTCTACTTAAAGGAGTACATCAATTCGCCGGATATGCTGGCAGTGCTAGATAAACAACTTAATTTCCGTCAAGCCTTCAGCCAAAGCGGGCTGGATTTCTTGCACCATCTGTCTCCAGATGAAACTGCCGAAAAATTCCTGCGTTATTATCGTGAACGTCTCAGCGTAACGTATGACGATAAAGCGGGATTGCTGGCTATTCGCACGCAAGGCTTTACGCCGGAGTTTGCCCTTAACTTTAATAAAGCGGTGCTGAAAGAGTCCGAACGCTTCATTAATGAGTTGTCGCACCGTATTGCGCGTGATCAGCTGACCTTTGCGGAAAAGGAGATGGAAAAGTCCCGCTCACGCCTGAATAACAGTAAATCCGAGCTGCTGGCGTATCAGAACAGCAACAATGTGCTGGATCCTGAAGCGCAAGCGTTAGCAGCCAGTTCACTGGTTAACACGCTGATGGGCCAGAAGATCCAGATGGAAGCGGAGCTGCGTACTCTGCTGACCTATCTGCGTGATGACGCTGCGCAAGTTGTCAGCGTACGTAACGCCATTGCCTCAATGCAGGCGCAGATCGAAAACGAGAAAGGCAAAATCACCGCGCCGCAGGGCGACAAACTTAACCGCATGGCGGTGGAGTTTGAAGAGATTAGATCGCGTGTCACCTTTGATAATGAGCTTTACAAGCTTGCGCTGACCTCTATCGAAAAAACACGCGTGGAAGCCGCTCGCAAACTGAAAGTGCTTTCGGTGATCAGTTCACCGCAGCAGCCGCAAGAGTCCACTTTCCCCAACATTCCGTATTTGATCGCCTGCTGGTTGCTGGTGTGCTGCTTAATGTTTGGCACCCTGAAACTGTTATTGGCAGTGATTGAAGATCATCGGGATTAATGCTGTCGCAGAATGAGTCTGTTATGAAAATTTTAAAATCATTTGTAATGATCGCAGCTTGCTTCACTGCGCAGGCCAATGCGGCCTTAAATATTAATTCTGATGCAAACTTAACCGGCGTTAAAACACAATCTTTGCTCAATTCGGCACCGGTAAATATCAGCAGCAATAACAGCGGATTTGATGATACGCCTGTGCCAGTTGCACCTGTGGTACTTAGCCGTATGTTTGGTGCCCAGCTGTTTAATGGCAATAGCGGAGAGAACGGGGCAAGCGTAGGTTTCAATCCCGGCTATATCCTGAATCCAGGAGATAGCATTCAGGTGCGTTTATGGGGCGCATTTACTTTTGACGGCGCGTTGCAGGTTGATCCCAAAGGCAACATTTTCCTGCCAAATGTGGGGCCGGTAAAAGTTGCTGGCATCAGTAACAGCCAGCTAAACGCGTTAATTACCAGCAAAGTGAAGCAGGTCTACCAAGCCAACGTCAGTGTGTATGCATCGCTATTACAGGCACAGCCTGTGAAAGTCTACGTCACCGGTTTTGTCCACAGCCCGGGTTTATATGGCGGCGTGACGTCGGATTCCCTATTGAACTATTTGATTAAAGCAGGCGGCGTTGATCCTGAACGTGGAAGTTACGTCGATATTGCAGTGAAACGTGGCAATAAAGTGCGATCCAATATCAACCTGTATGATTTTTTGCTTAACGGTAAATTGGGATTATCACAATTTGCCGATGGCGACACCATTGTGGTCGGGCCGCGTCAGCATACGTTCAATGTGCAAGGCGATGTATTCAATAGCTATAACTTTGAATTTCGCAACAGCACTATTCCTGTCACCGAAGCTTTGAGCTGGGCGCGAGTCAAACCGGGTGCGACGCATATTACTATTGTGCGCCAGCAAGGTTTAGCAAAGCGCAGCGAATATTATCCAATTCGCGAGGCGACCGGCCGCTTCCTGCAAGATGGTGACAGACTGATTGTGAGCACCGATCGCTATGCCAGCACGATTCAGGTCCGCGTTGAAGGCGCACACTCAGGTGAACACGCGATGGTACTGCCTTACGGATCCAACATGCAGGCGGTGTTGAAGCAGATTCGACCTAATAGTATGTCGCAGATGAGTGCCATCAAGCTGTATCGTCCCTCCGTGGCCTCCCGCCAGAAAGAGATGATGAACCTGGCGTTGCAGAAGTTAGAGGAAGCCTCGCTTTCTGCGCAATCATCCACCAAGGAAGAGGCTGGCCTCCGCTTCCAGGAAGCGCAATTGGTCAGCCGATTTGTGGCGAAAGCGCGTCAGGTCGTGCCAAAAGGTGAAGTCATTCTGAACGAGAAAAACCTCGCGGCCACCCTGCTGGAAGATGGTGATGTGATTAGCATTCCTCAGAAAACCTCACTGGTGCTGGTACATGGTGAAGTGCTGTTCCCGAATGCAGTGAGCTGGGAGAAAGGCTTACGCGCGAAAGATTACATCGCCAAAAGTGGTGGCTTTACGCAGAAGTCCGGTAATGCGCGCGTCATCGTTATTCGCCAGAACGGCGCAGCCGAAGACGCGGAAGATGTCGGTGCGCTGAATCCAGGTGATGAGTTAATGGTGCTGCCGAAGTATGAATCGAAGAGCATCGAAGTGACGCGTGGCATTTCCACCATCCTGTATCAATTAGCCGTTGCGGCGAAAGTGGTTCTTACGCTGTAAGGGTGCATCGTGATGATTGGTATATTCTCTTCGGGCATCTGGCGAATTCCATTTTTGCGTAATTTCCTGGCCCAGCCGTGCCAGAAATTATCGCTGCAACGGCCTGTCGCCGATGCCGTGACCACCATTGCAGTGTGGGGATATCGTCCCAATACACGTCAGCCAGTGGCGTGGGCGCGTGGTGTAGGAAAATCAGTGCTGCGACTGGAAGATGGCTATATCCGCTCGCTGGATCTTGGCGTTAATGGCGCGCCACCTTTTTCACTGGTGCTGGATAGATTGGGGATCTATTACGATGCTAACCGGCCCAGCGAGTTAGAGAAGATGATCCAGGAAAGAGAAGTTAATCAACGGCTTGCCGATGACGCCAAACGAGCAATGAGCATCATCGTTGAGCAAGATTTATCGAAATATAATCAGGCCCCGGCTTTTATTGCAGGAGCATGTGCAACCAGCAATGTAGTATTAGTTATTGACCAAACGCTAGGTGACATGTCCGTAACCTATGGCAATGCGGGGCCGAATAATTTTGTCCTGATGTTAGAGGCGGCGATGCGGGAAAATCCTGGTGCCGTGGTCTGGATAAAGGTCCATCCGGACGTACTACAAGGCAAGAAGTCGGGATATTACCACTCCTTCCAATCCACGCATCATATACATCTCATGGCTGATGATGTGAGCCCACAATCTCTGTTGCGGCATGTCTCACGTGTCTATGTCATGACTTCGCAGTATGGATTTGAAGCATTGATGGCAGGTAAACCGGTGACGTGCTTTGGCCAACCCTGGTATGCCGGTTGGGGATTGACCGACGATCGCCATCCACAAGCTAAGCAGCTAAGTGAACGGCGTGGCAACGCTACGCTTGAGCAACTGTTTGCGGCGGCCTACTTGCGCTATAGCCGCTATATTCACCCGTTGACCGGCGAGCCCGCAACGCTGTTTGATGTTTTGCATTGGATCCAATTGCAACGCAACTATCAGCTACCACGTATCGGACACCTTTGGGCGCCGGGTTTATCGATGTGGAAATACACCATCCTTAAACCGTTTTTGCGTACCGCTACCAATACGCTGAGTTTTTCAAAAAGTAATAAGCTGGCTACCGCGTGTGTGGTGTGGGGAATTGCTGGCGAGCAGCGTTGGTTGGAAAAAGCGCAAGCCCAACAATTACCTGTTTGGCGGATGGAAGATGGTTTTTTACGCTCTTCGGGCCTGGGTTCAGATCTTATGCCGCCGTTGTCCTTGGTATTGGATAAACGTGGTATTTATTACGATGCCACGCGACCCAGTGATTTAGAGGTGTTGCTCAATGAAAGTGAATTAACCGATGCTCAATGTTCGCGGGCGAGGAAGGTTCATCATCGACTCGTAAATAACAGAATCAGTAAATACAATCTTGGAGTTGATTTTACTTTGCCAGCCGATTCAAAAGGGAAACGTGTATTATTGGTGCCAGGTCAGGTAGAAAATGATGCATCTATTCAGACCAGCACCTTTACAATCTGTACTAATCGGGATTTGTTACGAACCGTACGGGAGCGTAATCCTGCGGCATACATTATTTACAAGCCACATCCAGATGTAGTAGTAGGCAACCGCAAAGGGCATATTACTGATAGAGAAATTAATCAATATGCTGATTATCAGGCGCTGGATGCAGACATTATTCAATGTATTCAGGTTTCCAATGAAGTACATACGATGACATCGCTTTCAGGATTCGAAGCTTTATTGCATGGCAAACGCGTGTACTGCTACGGCATGCCATTCTATGCTGGATGGGGATTAACATATGACGAGCATGATTGTTTCCGCCGAGTGAAACAATTAGGCCTTTACGATTTGATCTATCAAGCATTAATTGCCTATCCGACTTACATTCATCCGTTACGACTGGATGCTATTTCAGTAGAAGAAGCCATTGAAATTCTCATCAATACGCCACGAGCAAATATGGTGATTGATAAAAATTGGCGAGACAGACTTATGCGGATGGGAAAAAAGTTATCAATGTTTATTAAGGTTAAATTAGCATTTTAAACCATGAGTGAAGCTATTAAAAAGCTGCTAAAAGGAAAGCAGTTCCTATTGTTGCAAGGGCCAATGGGACCTTTCTTTAATGACATGGCTTATTGGCTGGAGTCATTAGGGCGTGAAGCCGTGAATGTCGTATTCAACGGCGGCGACCGCTTCTATTGCCGTAAACGTAAATACCTCGCGTTCATGCAAACAGAAAAGGAGTTTTCAGCTTGGCTCAACCAAGTTAAGCGGGATTATGACTTTGATACGATTTTGTGCTTTGGCGATTGCCGGACGCTGCATAAGGTAGCGAAGGGCTGGGCGCATACGCAAGGGGTAAGATTTTTCGTATTCGAAGAAGGATATCTGCGACCAAATTTTATTACGCTCGAGGAGGGCGGTGTCAATGGCAACTCTTCATTGCCGCGCGATGCTGAGTTCTATCGACAGCTACTGGCGCAGCCAGCAGCGAAAATAGAGGCATGTTATCCATCTAAAATCCGCAGGATGGCGCATGCCAGTTGGTATTACTTCATTAGCTGGTATTATCGACATACCTTTGACCAATATTGTCACCATAAACCATTTTCACCTTGGCGCGAAGCCACATATTGGTTTCGTGCTGGGTGGCGCAAGACATTATATCAGTTTAAGCAGAGATATATACTTAATAGATTAACGATTGAGCTAGATCAACGCTATTACCTGGCGATTTTACAGGTTTATAATGACAGCCAAATAGAGCATCATAGCCCTTATAATGATGTGCGGGATTATATCTATGAGGTAATGTGCTCCTTTGCGCAGCATGCACCAGCGGATACTTATCTGGTGATTAAACATCATCCAATGGATTGTGGGCATCGCAATTACGCAGCGCTGATCAATGAGCTCTGCAAGCGTTTAAATATTATAGATAGAGTAGTTTATATTCATGACCTCCCTTTGCGGGAATTAATTTTACATGCTCAAGGTGTGGTTACGATCAACAGCACCGCAGGGATTTTAGCGTTGATGCATGGTAAGCGGATAAAAGTGATGGGAGAGGCATTGTACGACATTCGAGGAGTAACGTTTCAGTCGGGTTTGGATTTTTTTTGGCGGGATCAATTTACTATAGATGATTATTTGTTCAAAAATTTTATGTCACATTTGACCTGCCAGACGCAAGTTAATATCCATTATTACCAATGGAACGTTTTTTCGAGTAAAGTTTGGAGTGAATTAGAAGACGTGCAAAACTTTAAATGAGCTCAATTTCAGCGTTGTTAATTAACGCCATGCTGACACTCAAGCGCAGCATGGTTCGTCAATTGCGGGTTCCCATTGAATATTTACTCTATTTTAGTTTAGTAAGGTTCTGCTGGCAGGAAGTCCATAGGAATGAGTGCGCGCTGCCACCTGACGTTTTCTCTGATTATTTTTGCAGGAATACCAACGGCTAAACTTCCGGGCGGAATGGTTTTTGTCACTAATGCTCTGGAGCCAATTATACTATTCTTTCCAATCGTAATGCCTTTTTGAATTGTGACATTCTCACCCAGCCATACTGAATCCTCAATGACGATACATTTGGCAGGATTTATTCTTTCTCCAGTCATATCATCAATGATTGAATGCCAATCTGTCGTAGACATCGTTATGTCAGAGAAAAGGCAATCCTTGCCTATGATGATTGATGCGCCTTCAGTAGCAACAATAAGTACATGACGATTCATTGCTGTTTGATCTCCGATTTCAATTTTAGATCCAGCACCAATAAAGTAACGTCCGCGAATGTAGGTTTTTTTACCAACTTTCCATACACCGTTACCATTTTCCATATTAATAGATACATTATTTAATATGCATCCTTCGCTGAAAGTAATGCTGGAGTTCTTACCTGATTGGAAATTTAGACTGAAATCACCTAAAACTTTTTCGGGTTTACCTATAACAACATTCCCTGCTGCAATGAAGCTTGCAATCTGTTTCTCATAACTATCATTCATAACAACGTTGTTCCTATTCATTTTAAGTGTTTTTCGATTGCAATCACTATAAAGAAGCTTTGTCATTCTTTTTACGTCATGACTTTACGAGATAAAAAATGATGATAGAAATTCATTCAATCTTTCACTGTAACCATCATGATTAAATTCATTAGAGCTAAAGTCATTCGCACAAAATGAATGTGGGAGATTATTGTCTTTTTTGCCATTAATAAGCGCTCGATAGAAACTGCCTGATGCAGGAGAGCGGATGTTAAAATAAAAACAGATGTCCAGATTCGGCGCGGATTTGCCCAGAATATATTGATGATAAGGAACGAGGAAGGTAGCAACATTTAAGTCATTCTTCGCTCTGAATTTGTTTTTGGAAAATGCAGCGATTTCATGTTGAAACATAGACGCACTTTCTTCAAAAACAGATTTAATCAAAGGTACATACGTATGAGTCAGTGTATTGTCAAATCGAACAGCAAAGTTTGATTCGAAGATATCGTTACAATTCTGACATGCTGATAACGTTGCTGTTGTTCTTTCTTCCCCTGGAGAATATGAAGTACTTTTGTTGCTAACAAATAAACTCGCTATCCCATTTGACTTGAAGAAATGCTCAGGGTTGTTTTTTTGAGCAACAAAGAAGTCATCGTTAAAGTAAATAAAGTGTTCTGATAATCCCTTGATTTTGTGTAGGTAGGCTTCAACTACATGTGAGTTAAATGTGGGCAGATATTGTTGTGGAATGATTTCGGAATGATCAACTAACACCACTCTATCCTTGAGGCTATCTGGAATTAATGGTTTTTGATTGTCAGTGACTATAAATATCCTGTTTACCCACGATATGTTTTTTTCAATACTGAGTAGAGAGTAATAGAGTTCATTATGGTTACTGAATCTCGATTCTTCAGTTGCATAAAGTGCATATGATATGTCTGCATTGCTGTGCAGCCTTTTTTTTTGCAACCATGCTGAATCATTTGCATCGACCCAAGTGTATACAACATCGATTTTGAAAGCAGGTTTGAAGGAAGCTATTGAGTTTTGTAAAGCACTAACAATAATACCTTCTGTTGCATTGATTATATTGTTGTGATTTAAAACCAAAGGGTGTCGTTTTAATAGGTAATCTCTAAAAAAGAGTATTGGTGCTCTTTTTAATTTCCTGAATTTTCTAAGGGAAATAGTTAGCATCTTATTGGGTTTCATTTTTAAAATTAATCCGCCCTGTATTTTTAAGAATGGATTAATTTAATTCTTTTATTTTAATGACTCAATTCCTGCTTCACGGATAAATAGTGTTCGTCACGTGAAACATGAGGAACAATCGTATCTAAAAACATAGCATAATCATCGTTTTTATCATTCATCTTGTTAAATGTTACGGCGAGAGGACATCGTTTCGAACCATGTACAGATTGTATCCAGATGAATTTTTCTTCATATCCTCTATCAAGCAGGGCAAACTGTATGGGTGATTTAATTATACTTTGCTCTCCCTTGGTCATAGTGTTAGAAATGGGTAAGAACTCGAATAAGTAATCATGTGGGTTACTGACAGACTCAAGTATGTTGTTGTAATGACAAAGTTGCATGTTATCAACGCAACAGAATTTTTCAGCGGGTGAAAAATTATAATCAAATTCACAGAAGTGTTCTGCGAATGTGTTTTTTACTCGGTCGATGTTTCTTTTTTTATTCTTAATGAAAGTATAAGGAATACCCGCTGGAGATATAAAATCTTTATTCGTTACCTTCTTAAGGAATAGAAAGTTCAAATCTATAAATATAAATAACTCTCGTTTTGGACTGATGTTTCTTATCTTGTTTTTGAAAGCCTCACTGTAGTTTTTAAAAACACTTATGTCACTGTTGTTGCTTATTATACTTTGGCTAATGTATGAGAGACTTTTAAAATTAGTGTACTTAATAATACTACGATATTGATACCTTATTAAGCTTTCTTTGAATTTTATTTTATCACTTACGGTGTCGATGACTATTAAATGAATGTTTAATTTTTCATTATCATATTTTAGTAATGGAGGCTCAGTGATTGTTTCAACCGTTGGCGTTATGTTTACTGCATTAATTATTTCTTTTGATCTTCCACCCAGAATATTCTTAAAAGCATCCTTAACGAAAAGACCGGGGGTATTTAATAATTTTGAAGCTTTAGTCATCATTCACACTCCTTTAATAGCTTATCCATAACTTTAGATATTTCGTATTTTTCAAGATAGGTTTTTCGACTGTTCTCTCCAAGTTGACTTAGTAAGTTCTCATCAGCCATAAGTCTTTCCATGTTCATGGCAAAGTGTTGAGTATCAAAACAGGGCGAAACTAAAGCGTTATATTCATTCACCAGGAAATCTTTAGGACCATAGCCTATATCATAACTAACCACAGGTTTGCTCATGCTAAAGCTTTCAATATAGACCATCCCAAAAGCTTCTTTAGCAGATGTGAGTGCGCAGAATGCACTATTGTAGATCTCTTCATAAACTAATGATGTCGGTGGATGAATGGTAACTTGTGATGTTAAACCTAGCGTTGCAATCTGATTGATAAGGTTTTCTTTTTCATCACCGTCACCAAAAATGTCTAAAATCCAATCTGGGAATTTTTTTGATATTTTTGCAAAAGATTCTATTAATAAATTGAATTGTTTTAGCTCAACCAAACGACCAAAAGAAACGATTCTTTTCTTCTGGGTATCCCCACCCGATTGTGAAATTAGTGGAAACTTATCTTCGAGTCCATTTGGAATGGGAGTAACCTTACTAATTCCTTGAGCATTGTACTCTTCTTTTTGAAAAGAAGTGAGAGTAAGTACCTTAAAAGCTTTAGGATAGTTTCTTAACAAAGTTATCTGTATTTCTTTAGAGTGTGAGCTAAATTCACGATGTTCTTGAACAATGACTTTATTCGACTTATGGGCATGCTTGATGATATTCACACATAGGCCTGGGAATGTGCCTATAATTATTGCGTTCTTGATGGTTTTTAAAATGCTTACCAGTTTAAAGTCTGTCAACAAAGATAAACCATTATAAAGATCTTCTGATTTTTTAAAAATCTTTGAAGAATATTGAGCGAGGTGATTATCCAGCTTTGTGCGGAACTTGCCATTGCTGCGTGCGTCATTGAGATATTCAATACGTACACTGGGATCAAGTTGTAGCTTAGGTGTATCACTGGTGCGCCGCATTGAGATAATGGATACCTGATAGCCAACAGAAACCAGATAATTTGCCTGGTTTATAACTGTTTGTACTGTTCCACCTACGCCATAGATATTATAACAGCAGTAAACAATGTGCTGTTGTTTATCGGCAATCACGTTATCCAGAAATTTATTGGTTTTATTAAAATTTTCATAATCACGGATGACTTTAAGGAAATCCTTTCTGGCTCGATGTTTGATCTTGAAATCAATGCTTTTGTCTGAAAATAGGTCTTCAAGTTCATCAATAGTACGCACGACTGAACCGTTGAATTCATAGGGGGATTTTAAAAAATGACCTCGTTCAAACTTGTAATTATCATAGTCAAATTGTAGAAAAATAACCGGTGTTTTTATCAGGTTAAATTCAAAGGCAATTGATGAGTAATCTGTTATGCATACAGCCGTATCTTTTAATACTACTGAAAAGTCATCATGCCCGACAAATGAAATAGCTCCATCAAAGAGTTTTTCTATCATTGGTTTAAGATGGAGTATCTTTTCATGCAAATAAAATGCGATGTTTAAATTTCTTTTATTTGCATAATCAATGATTCCTTGGCTGTTTTTAATCTGCTGAACTATGTCTAAAAATGGATTGTCATCGCCAGGTTTTGTCCACTCTTCACGCCAGGTAAAAAAGAATAATATGTTTTTTTCATTTTTCTTCTTCATTGGTAGTAGCTCATGTCGCGACAAGCCACTATTGATCACTCTTTTGTCGAGGAAACCAATATTCAGTATGAGTTTCTTTAGCGCCTGTAAATCATCTACCTCAACAGAATTTTTGTTAACGTAATAGCGTTGGAGTAGCAAGATATAGAAATCTTCCAGGTTATTCCTGGAAAAAAAGTCATCGTAGTGTGGTATTTTGTATTTGATGGCTAATCTTTTTGTTTGGTTAATATCTTTTTGTGTTTGTAGTGTATTGATAACGATATTTTTCTCTGACTTCAACGAAGTGCTAAAATATCTTATTCTACCGTTGTAGTGACCTTTAAATATGAATATTCTCTTGTAAGAGATGATTCCGTGTTGAAGGTATACGATGGGAGCCCAGCCCTTTTCTAATGGTTTTTTATTAAAAGAGGGGAAAGTATCAAGATATCCGTCATTAAGCAGGAGGTAATCTGCATCATAAAATATCTTATGATGCTTTTTGCTATCCTTAAGTATGATGTTTTTATTAAAAGGTAAAAGTTTTTCTATGTCGACATTCTGTTTGCTATAAATGAAAAAAGTGTTTTTAAATCCTGACTTCATTCTATGCTGAAAATAACAAAAGCCATTATCACGGGCTTGCAGCCCTCCTTTTTCTCCAATGAGTATCAACAAATCTTGATGTTCGATTCCCTTCATTTCTCTTACCTAAAATAGATTGTTGTAAAATGATCAGCGGTGTTATTTATATTGGAATAGTATTTTTGTTATTTTCACTTCTTAAGTAAGCTTCGATAGCATCATTTACCGAGTCATAATAATTGACATAATTATCCCTACCAATGAAAATAGCTGCGTCACAATACTCTTTGAGCGTATTTAAGCTATGCGACACCATCAAAAAACTCGCACTTTTATGTCGTTCCTGGAACATCTTTGAGCATTTTTCTTTGAAGCGCGCATCACCTACCGCGGTGACTTCATCCACAAGATAATAATCAAAATCAAAAGCCATGCTTAAACCAAAACTTAATCTTGATTTCATTCCGGATGAATAAGTTTTGAACGGCATATTGAAGTATTTACCCAATTCAGAAAATGACTCAACAAAATCTATTTTCTCTTTCATCTCATTATGTTTGGCATATAAACGCGCGACGAATTTAACGTTTTCCCTACCGCTAAGACTGCCCTGAAAACCGCCAGTAAGGCCAACCGGCCAGGAAATCGTTTTATTGGTAGTGATTGCGCCGCTATCAGGCCGGTCAATACCACCAATCATGCGCAGTAATGTTGATTTACCTGCGCCATTTCGGCCAACCAACGCCACACTTTTTCCACTTGGAAGGGTGAGGTTCAAATCTTTAAACACGAAGTGCCGGCCTGATGAGGTGCGGTACGACTTTGTGAGATTTTCAATCTTAATCATGATGTCAGCATTGCCTCTTCACGGGTGCGATAGATGGCAAGCCCCAAAAATAATGTCGTTAGTGTGAGAATGGCGAGATAAATGAGGCTGACGCCTTCGCTACTATAGCCCGGCATCACGGCTGCTCGGCTGAGTTCCACCACATGCAGGAGGGGATTCCAGAGTAGAAATGGCCAGTAATCTTTCGGCACTGCGTGCAGTGAAAACATTATTCCCGAGATGAAATAGAGCGGTTTAAGGAGAATTGGCAAAAGTTTCTGCGTTTCTGTGTAGGTTTTACCTATCACCATAAAAATGAGTCCAGCGCCACATGAGAAAATAATCAAAAGACTCCATGCACCCACTAATTGCAGTAGATTTGTCACAGAAAAATACTCCCCGGCAGCCCAAACAATCAACATCAGAAATATATAGACAGTTACGTAGATAATCGTCTCTAACATCGCCCTTGCTAAAACAGTATCGATGGGTTTAACCGGACGATAGTTAAATAAGCCTTGGTTCGCGTCAATTGCTCCAAGTGATCGAGTAGAGATATTAGAAAAAATGAAATAGGGAATGATCCCATTAAGTAAGAATACAGGGAAGGAAATGTCTGGCATTGTCCTATGCATGATGAAGCCAAAAATGGCCATCAATATTAATAAATGGGCTGATGGTTCTAGTATCGCCCAGATATATCCCAAACGGAACTTACCGAATCTGGTTCTTATCTCTCTAAAAAACAATGCGTTAATCGTGGCGCTTTGTACATTTAATCCACTTCTTGCCATTTAAAACTCACAGTATTCTTGATTAATAGATATGCTACCGCCCTTGGCTTAACAGTTACCAATGCGCTGAAGATAAGATAATAGATAATAAGCAGACTCGAATGGTCGCGTTGATTTGCCATCTACAGTTAGCTGATTAAATTGGTTGTTATTTGATTTGTATCGTATTTGCTACTTTTCTATCGATGAAATTATTGCCTGCCTTCCTATGAAGATAATTGAGAAAAGGCTCAATTTTCCTTATTCACTTCGCCACAAACATTCTTGATTAAATTATTATCGTTTGTGGTTTCAAGCTCTCTCCAGCCGAAATGATTGACCCTGATTTATCTGGAGGCTTACCGCGTCAAAGCATTGATTGCGCCCAACTTCAATCTTCGTAATAATCACGCCCATCTATCCCTTCCTCGTAGTGTTTACGTTGAGGGGATTTTTTTCATCTATACCTAAACAGACCTATCGACTTACGGATCTTAAGAGGACCAGTTATGCATAACACCTTGGGCAATCAGTATGATAACTCATTGGTTTCTAACGCTTTTGGTTTCATGCGCTTCCCCCTCAACTTCCAGCCTTACGACAGTGACGCTGAGTGGGTGATCACCGGTGTTCCTTTCGATGCCGCGACCTCCGGTCGTCCAGGCAGCCGTTTAGGTCCGGGGGCAATCCGCCAGATTTCCACCAACCTGGCGTGGGAAGGCTGTCGCTGGCCGTGGGATTTCGATCTGCGCCAGCGTTTGAACGTGGTGGATTGCGGCGATCTGGTTTATGCCTTTGGCGATTCACAGGATCTCTCTGACAAACTGCAGGCGCACGCCGAGAAACTGCTAGCGAACGGTAAGCGCATGCTGACCTTTGGCGGTGACCACTACGTCACGCTGCCGCTGCTGCGTGCACACGCTAAGCACTTCGGCAAAATGGCGCTGGTGCATTTCGATGCGCACACCGATACCTATTCCAATGGTCCTACTTTCGATCACGGCACCATGTTCTTCACCGCGCCAAAAGAGGGTTTGATCGATCCGCAGCACTCTGTACAGATCGGTATTCGTACCGAGTTCGATAAGAGCTTGGGCTTCAACGTGCTGGATGCCGCGCAGGTCAACGATCGCAGCGTTGATGACATTCTGGCGGAAGTGAAGCGTACCGTTGGCGATCTGCCGGTGTATCTGACCTTTGATATCGATTGTCTGGATCCCGCCCATGCACCGGGCACCGGCACGCCAGTGATTGGCGGCTTGAGCAGCGATAAAGCCACCAAGCTGATTCGCGGTTTGCAGGGCATGAATATCGTCGGTATGGATCTGGTGGAAGTGGCGCCGGGCTACGATCACGCCGATCTGACCTCGCTGGCCGCAGCCACACTGGCGCTGGACATGCTGCACGTGCAGGCGGCAAATAAAGGTTAATCCTTTCTCCTGCGGCTACACTTATTGACGGTTAATTAATCTGCGGAGGCGACTATGGGTTTACTGGACGATTTAGTAGGATCGCTAGGAAACAGCAACGGAAGCGGGCAGGGCAACCAGATGCAACAGCTGATGGCTATCTGGAACTGGGTGCAGGAACAGGGCGGCGTTGAAGTGCTGCTGCAGAAGTTTCAACAGGGCGGACTCGGGCAGGTGCTGAATAGCTGGCTTGGCAGCGGCAGTAACATGTCGATTGATGGCGGCGAGGTTCAAAATGCGCTTGGCAATGATCAGCTGCAGTCGCTGGCGGATAAGCTCGGCACCGATGTACATGGTGCGTCCGGTACGCTGGCTGCCTTATTGCCGCAGGTGATTGATAAGCTGTCGCCGCAGGGCCACATTAAGACGTCGAATACCCAGGATTTGGGTGCGATGGTGGATGGATTGTTTAAGCGTTGAAGGTTGTTTGCTTTGATGTTTGCTTACTGTCCCCCATCCCGGCCTTCCCCCATGAATGGGGGAAGGAGACGCAGCTAAATGCAGCTTCCTCACTGACATGTGGCAGCATCTTCCTCCCCCATTCATGGGGGAGGACCGAGGAGGGGGACAGCAAGCACGATCTATTTCCCAGCCGCAATACGCTCACGAATATGCTGGGCGCGGGCTTCCGAATCCGGATGCGAGTCAAACATCGAACTCTGTCTTCCTTGCTCCAGTTTCGCTAGCTTCTCAAAGCTGGTCGCTAATCCCATCGGATCGATGCCGCGCTTTTTCAGCAGGTCGAACGAGTAGTCATCGGCTTGTGTTTCCTGAGTTTGCGAGAATTGCGCATTCACCAGCTTTTCGCCCATTTCACCCAATTGTGATTGTGACAGCGAGCCAATTACGCCGCCGACGGAAGCCGCAGCGGTGCGCGTTGCGGTGGTCGTCAGCGCCACCTGCATCGCTTTGCGCGTATGGCCCAGCGCGACGTGGCCCATTTCATGGCCCAGCACACCTTCGACTTCGTTATCGGTCATCATATCCATCAACCCGCTATAGACGCGAATACAACCGTTCGCCATCGCCCAGGCGTTAACGTCTTTGGTCTGATAAACCTTGTAGTTGGCAGGCACGCCGTTGATGTTGTCGCCTAGCGCCGCCGCGATTTTGTTCAGGCGCTGCTGGTATTCACTGTTAGCGGGCGCAACCTGATTGTCTTTATCCATCTGCGCACAGGATTGATCGCTCAACTCTTTCACCTGCGTATCGTTCAGCGCATAGGCCTGATAAGCCTGCGCACCCGATTGTAGCAGCGCGTTGTTATCAAACCCTTCGCAGCCGCTCAGCAGCGAAGCCATTCCCAGAGCAACAATCGTGGCTCTCATTTTCATATCGGCATCCTTTGGGTAACAAGGTAAAGAAAACAAACACCTGAAACTGGCCCAGATGTTTAAACGCTTAGGTTATAGCTCGCATGTTGTTCAATGACTAGCAGACAAGCCCGGAAATGCAAACGGTTACCCGTGATTTAGCACCCAGATGCATGTACTTTTGTCCTGATTTTCATGTACATTGATGTGCGACTTTTTTCTCGCTTCGCCTTATAACTGATTAATTACAATAAGTTAAGCGTGGCGGAGCATTAATCCGACCTGGAGTAGAAGATGCCCTCTCGTAAAGAGCTTGCCAACGCCATTCGCGCGTTAAGTATGGATGCAGTACAGAAAGCCAATTCGGGACATCCGGGTGCCCCAATGGGCATGGCGGACATTGCCGAAGTGCTGTGGCGTGACTTCCTGAACCATAACCCTACTAACCCGCTGTGGGCAGACCGCGACCGCTTTGTGCTGTCGAACGGTCACGGCTCAATGCTGATTTACAGCCTGCTGCACCTCACTGGCTACGATCTGCCAATGAGCGAGCTGCAGAACTTCCGTCAGCTGCACTCTAAAACTCCAGGCCACCCGGAATATGGCTACACCGCAGGCGTTGAAACCACCACCGGCCCGCTGGGTCAGGGCATCGCTAACGCAGTGGGTTTTGCCATTGCCGAGCGCACGCTGGCGGCGCAGTTCAACCGTCCGGGTCATGACATCGTAGACCATAACACCTATGTGTTTATGGGCGACGGCTGCATGATGGAAGGCATCTCACACGAAGTCTGCTCCATCGCCGGCACCCTGAAGCTGGGCAAACTGGTTGCCTTCTACGATGACAACGGCATCTCCATCGACGGTCACGTTGACGGCTGGTTCACCGACGACACCGCCAAACGCTTCGAAGCCTACGGCTGGCACGTGGTGCGCGGCGTGGACGGTCACGATGCCGACGCGATTAAAAAAGCGGTGGAAGAAGCCAAAGCGGTTTCCGACAAGCCTTCACTGCTGATGTGCAAAACCGTTATCGGTTTTGGTTCGCCGAACAAAGCCGGTACGCACGACTCGCACGGCGCGCCGCTGGGTGCCGATGAAATCGCGCTGACCCGCAAGCAGCTGGGCTGGAACCACGGTCCGTTTGAAATCCCTTCAGACATCTACGCGCAGTGGGATGCCAAAGAAGCCGGCCAGGCGAAAGAGTCCGCATGGGACCAGAAGTTTGCCGCCTACGCCGCCGCACATCCGGAGCTGGCTGCCGAGTTTAAGCGCCGCGTGAACAATGAGCTGCCGGCGAACTGGGCCAGCGAGTCGCAGAAGTTCATTGAGCAGCTGCAGGCCAGTCCGGCGAAAATTGCCAGCCGTAAGGCCTCGCAGAACGCCATCGAAGCCTTCGGCAAAATCCTGCCGGAATATCTGGGCGGCTCCGCTGACCTCGCGCCGAGCAACCTCACCATGTGGTCCGGCTCGAAGCCGATCAACGAAGATGTGGCGGGCAACTACATCCATTACGGCGTGCGCGAGTTCGGTATGACCGCCATCGCCAACGGTATCGCGCTGCACGGCGGCTTCCTGCCGTACACCGCCACCTTCCTGATGTTCGTCGAGTACGCGCGCAACGCCGCACGTATGGCCGCGCTGATGAAGATCCGTCAGATCATGGTGTACACCCACGACTCAATTGGTCTGGGCGAAGATGGCCCGACGCACCAGCCGGTTGAGCAGATGGCCAGCCTGCGCATGACGCCAAACATGAGCCTGTGGCGCCCGTGCGACCAGGTTGAGTCAGCGGTGGCGTGGAAGTACGCGATTGAACGCGTGGACGGCCCGTCGGCGCTGATCTTCTCGCGTCAGAACCTGGCGCAGCAGGATCGTAGCGCTGAGCAGCTGGCTAACGTGGCGCGCGGCGGTTACGTGCTGAAGGACAGCGAAGGCACGCCTGAGCTGATCCTGATCGCCACCGGTTCGGAAGTGGAGCTGGCGGTGAGCGCTTATGAGCAGCTGACAGCGGAAGGCCGCAAGGTGCGCGTGGTGTCTATGCCATCCACCGACGCCTTCGACAAGCAGGACGCGGCGTACCGTGAATCCGTGCTGCCAAAAGCGGTTGCCGCACGCGTGGCGATTGAAGCGGGTATCGCGGATTACTGGTTCAAATACACCGGCCTGAACGGCGCGATCGTCGGTATGACCACCTTCGGTGAGTCGGCGCCTGCGGATCAGCTGTTCAGGGAGTTTGGCTTCACCGTTGAGAATGTGGTGAAAACGGCGAAATCTATTCTGTAACTTTGCGCAGTAAATTGCGCCGCTACCGGTTAAGCACAGCCTGTAGCGGCGCGATTCATCGCGTACACCTGCAATGCAGGCGTATCTAACCTGAAACGGTTCAATTATTCCTGCAGTAATAATCCGCCAGTGCAAAATTTGTGACGTAGATCCAATATTCAGCCACTCACTTGATCGCAATCATTCCCGTTATTCCTCTCTTGCATTACTCTAGCTGAACCGTTTCAGTTGTGAATAAAATCGTGCATCTCACTCGTGCGGGTAAGCAATAATTCCCTGTACAAAACGGTGTGAAACGCTCAGGCTAATCGGCACGTTTTTTCGGGTGTGGTTGAAGGTAGAGATGACCGTTCGCGTAGCAATAAATGGTTTTGGTCGTATCGGGCGTAATGTGTTGCGTGCCCTGTATGAAACCGGTCGCCGGGCTGAGATCACCGTGGTTGCCATTAACGAGTTGGCAGACGCCGCCGGTATGGCGCATCTGCTGAAGTACGATACCAGCCACGGTCGCTTTGCTTTGGACGTGCGCCAGGAGCGCGATCAACTGTTTGTTGGCGACGACACCATTCGCATCCTGCATCAGGCTGAAATTGATGCGCTGCCGTGGCGCGAACTGAATGTGGATATCGTGCTGGATTGTACCGGGGTGTACGGTAGCCGCGCTGATGGCGAAGCCCATTTGGCGGCGGGCGCGAAGAAAGTGTTGTTCTCGCATCCGGGCGGCAACGATCTCGATGCCACAGTCGTATTCGGTGTTAACGAACAAGCTCTTAAACAAACTGACCGCATTGTCTCCAACGCATCCTGCACCACCAACTGCATTATTCCGGTGATCAAGTTGCTGGATGACGCCTTTGGCATTGAGTCGGGCACCGTGACCACCATTCACTCGGCGATGCACGATCAGCAGGTGATCGACGCCTATCACAGCGATCTGCGTCGTACCCGCGCCGCCAGCCAATCGATCATTCCGGTAGATACGCGTCTCGCTGCTGGCATTACCCGTATTTTTCCGAAATTTAACGATCGCTTTGAGGCGATTGCCGTGCGCGTGCCCACCATCAACGTGACAGCCATTGATCTGAGCGTGTCGGTGCGCGAAGCGGTGAAGGCGTGTGAGGTCAACGCGTTGCTGCAAAACGCGTCAGAAGGGGCGTTTCGTGGTATAGTTGACTATACGGAATTACCGTTAGTCTCAGTAGATTTTAACCATGATCCGCACAGTGCCATAGTCGATGGCACGCAAACGCGGGTCAGTGGTCATCACCTTATCAAAACGCTGGTTTGGTGTGACAACGAATGGGGCTTTGCTAACCGCATGATCGACACCACGTTAGCATTGGCCGCAAGCGGTTTCAGGTAAGACGCGGACTGCGTCTGGCAAAACTTATGAGAATCAACGAGAGGGTTCACCATGTCTGTAATTAAGATGACCGATCTGGATCTTGCTGGTAAACGCGTTCTGATCCGTGCCGATCTCAACGTGCCAGTGAAAGAAGGGAAAGTGACGTCAGATGCACGTATTCGTGCTTCTCTGCCTACCATCGAAGCGGCGTTGAAACAGGGCGCGAAAGTGATGGTTACCTCTCACCTGGGTCGTCCGACCGAAGGTGAATACAACGAAGAGTTTTCCCTGCTGCCGGTTGTTAACTACCTGAAAGATAAACTGAACGGCACCAACGTTACCCTGGCAAAAGATTACCTCGACGGCGTTGAAGTCGGCGCGGGCGAATTGGTTGTGCTGGAAAACGTGCGCTTTAATAAAGGTGAGAAAAAAGACGAAGAAGGGCTGTCGAAGAAATATGCCGCACTGTGCGACGTGTTCGTGATGGATGCCTTCGGTACCGCGCACCGCGCACAGGCTTCTACCCACGGCGTGGGCAAATTTGCCCCAATCGCATGTGCCGGTCCGCTGCTGTCAGCTGAGCTGGAAGCGCTGGGCAAAGTGATGAGTAATCCAGAGCGTCCGCTGGTTGCTGTGGTTGGCGGTTCTAAAGTGTCGACCAAATTTGATGTGCTGCAGTCGCTGGTGAAGATTGCTGACACCGTGATTGTCGGCGGCGGTATCGCGAATACCTTCGTTGCTATCGATAACAACGTCGGTAAATCACTGTACGAGCCAGACTTCGTCGAAGCAGCAAAAGGTCTGCGTGATCAGTTTGGTATCCCAGTTCCTACTGATTCTCGCGTAGGCACGGAATTCTCTGAAACTGCTCCGGCAACCGTGAAAAAGGTTTCCGAAGTGGCGGATAACGAAGAGATTATGGACTTCGGCGACGAAACCGCACAGGCGATGGCCGCTATTCTGAAAGGCGCGAAAACCATTCTGTGGAACGGTCCGGTTGGCGTGTTCGAGTTCCCGAACTTCCGTAAAGGTACCGAAATCGTGGCAAATGCAATCGCCGATAGCGATGCATTCTCAGTGGCAGGCGGCGGCGATACGCTGGCTGCAATCGATCTGTTCGGTATCGAAGATAAGATCTCTTACATCTCTACCGGCGGCGGCGCATTCCTCGAGTTCGTGGAAGGAAAAAAACTGCCAGCAGTTGCTATGCTGGAAGAGCGCGCGAAGCAGTAACTCTTTGGGGGCGACGCTTGCGCGTCGCCTGAAGGCTAGCCCTTTATGGGGCAAACAAATCGCAATCCCTTCGGGGATGAACGGTAACGAAACGGGACACAAACATGTCTAAAATTTTTGATTTCGTAAAACCCGGCGTTGTCACTGGTGACGACGTTCAGAAAATTTTCCAGGTAGCGAAAGAGAACAAATTCGCTCTGCCAGCAGTTAACTGCGTCGGCACGGATTCTATTAACGCGGTATTGGAAGCTGCGGCCAAAGTGAAAGCGCCGGTCATCGTTCAGTTCTCCAATGGTGGTGCTGCCTTCATCGCCGGTAAAGGTTTCAAAACCGACAAGCCGCAGGGCGCGGCTATCTTCGGCGCTATCGCGGGTGCATACCATGTGCATCTGATGGCTGAACAGTACGGTGTGCCAGTAATCCTGCATACCGACCACTGCGCCAAGAAACTGCTGCCGTGGATCGACGGTCTGCTGGACGCGGGTGAAGAGCACTTCAAGAAAACCGGTAAGCCGCTGTTCTCTTCTCACATGATCGACCTGTCTGAAGAGTCACTGGAAGAGAACATCGAGATTTCTTCTAAGTATCTGGCGCGCATGGCCAAACTGGATATGACCCTGGAAATCGAACTGGGTTGTACCGGTGGCGAAGAAGACGGCGTGGACAACAGCCACATGGACGCTTCTGCGCTGTACACTCAGCCAGAAGACGTTGATTACGCTTACACCGAGCTGAGCAAAATCAGCCCACGTTTCACCATCGCTGCTTCATTCGGCAACGTGCACGGCGTGTACAAGCCAGGCAACGTGAAACTGACGCCGACCATCCTGCGTGATTCTCAGGAATACGTGACTAAAAAACACAACTTGCCGCATAACGCGCTCGATTTCGTGTTCCACGGCGGTTCAGGTTCATCTCCAGAAGAAATCAAAGAATCAATTGGTTACGGCGTAATTAAAATGAACATCGATACCGATACCCAGTGGGCAACATGGGACGGTATTCTGAAGTTCTACAAAGAAAACGAAGCATATCTGCAAGGCCAATTGGGCAACCCTAAAGGCGTGGATAGCCCGAACAAGAAATACTATGATCCACGCGTATGGCTGCGCTCAGCGCAGGCTTCCATGGTGACTCGCCTGGAGCAGGCTTTCAAAGAGCTTAACGCTGTCGACGTACTGTAATTTTTCCGTACAGTACAAAAAAGGCCCGCAAGGGCCTTTTTTTATGCGTCTCATCCAGAAAATCCCACGAATTCAGGCCATTTTTGGCGCTTCGCCTTATTTTTGTTTACCCTTGTATTCGGAGTGTCGGAGTCAATCTGGCAGTTTTTGGCAATTTCCCGCGGGAAACTCAACAACAGGGCTAACAAATGGAAGATTTACATGTCGTTGATGGCATTAATAGTGCTGGTGGATGGCTGATACGTAATCAGGCGTTGATCCTGAGCTATGCGGTCAATATTGTGGCGGCGATTATTACCATCATCATTGGTATGTTCATTGCGCGCATCGTCTCCAATGCGATTAACCGCGTTCTGCTAGCGCGTCATATTGATGCCACTGTGGCAGATTTCCTTTCTGCAATGGTGCGCTACGGAATTATCGCTTTTACCGTCATTGCTGCACTGGGACGCGTTGGCGTACAAACCGCCTCAGTGATTGCCGTGCTGGGTGCTGCTGGCTTGGCGGTGGGTTTGGCGCTGCAAGGTTCGCTGTCCAACCTGGCTGCTGGCGTGCTGTTGGTGACCTTCCGCCCGTTCAAAACCGGTGAGTTTGTCGATCTCGGCGGCGTGATGGGTACCGTACAGAACGTGCAGATTTTCTCCACTACGCTGAAAAGCGCTGATGGCAAAATCGTGGTGGTACCCAACGGTAAAATTATCGCCGGCAATATCGTTAACTATTCACGTGAACCGATCCGTCGCAACGAGTTCATTATTGGTGTGGCTTACGATGCGGATGTCGATCAGGTTATTAGCCTGTTGCGTGAAGTGGTTGATGCGGACGAGCGCGTACTGCAAGACCTCGGCGTACAGATCGGCCTAAATGAACTGGCGGCTTCATCGCTCAACTTTGTGGTGCGTTGCTGGAGTAAAAGCAGCGATCTGCAAAACGTCTATTGGGATCTGATGAAGAACTTCAAACGTACGCTGGACGCGAACGGCATCGGCATTCCTTACCCGCAGATGGATGTGCATCTGCATCAGGTGAAGAGCGAGCAACAACAGCCTGCACACAGCGAATAATAGAGAAGGGCACCTGCGGGTGCCTTTTTTATTACTCATGCTAATAGCCTATTAAATATTTCAATTTCCTCTAATATCGTCGCGTCACTATACTGCATCGCATCTCCCCAGTTATTAAGGTTATTTCCGTGTTATCTGTTTATTTACAAGGGCTTGCCCTTGGTGCTGCGCTGATTTTGCCGTTAGGCCCGCAAAATGCTTTTGTGATGAATCAGGGCATTAAGCGCCATTACCACCTGATGACCGCATCGCTGTGTACCCTTAGCGATATTGCGCTGATCTGTGGTGGGATTTTTGGCGGCAGCGCGTTGCTGAATCAATCGCCTCTCTTATTGATGCTGATCACTTGGGCGGGCGTGGCGTTTTTGCTGTGGTACGGTTGGGGCGCGCTGCGCGCTGCATGGCAAGGTGATGTGTCGCTGGCATCTGATGCGGAGATAAAGCAAGGTCGCTGGCGCATCATCGCTACTATTCTGGCGGTGACCTGGCTCAATCCGCACGTCTATCTCGACACCTTTGTGGTGCTCGGCAGCCTCGGTAGCCAGCTTCCGTCTGAAGACGCGCGTCGTTGGTTTGCATTTGGCACCGTGAGTGCCTCAATTATCTGGTTCTTCGGCCTGGCGCTGCTGGCCGCGTGGCTGTCGCCGCGGCTGCGCACCGTGCGGGCGCAGCGCATTATCAATTTGCTGGTCGGCGGCGTGATGTGGTTTATCGCCATTCAGCTGGCGCGTCAGGGCATTGCTGCACTCTAATGCAGATGTAATCCGTACAGTGCGGGCAGCGCGCCCGCACTGGCGAGCAACTCCAGTCGTATCTGGCTAAAAATCACGCATTCTGGCACCAAGTGATGACACAGCGAGTGATGATTTTCCGTCACGTCTGCCAAAAGCATCTCATCAAGCCATACGCGATAATGTGTGGTGCAGTGCGGCGTCACAGCCTGTGCGTGGCCCATTTGCACCGTTTCCATCGCATGGTCGAAGTCGTTGTCAAACAGCAAGGTAATGTGTTTCGCCTGCTGCGGTTCATTCCAATGCCAGCTGACGTTGGGATGCGTGTCATCCTGCGCCGGCACCCAGCAGTTAGTGTGCTGTTCCGGGCGCAGCTTGCCGTTGAGCAGATAGTCGCGGTGCCAAAGCTGCAGCGGCGTTTCCAGCGCAAAGGCCAGCAGGATTTGCTGTGGAGCCCGGCGCGGCAGCCAGAAATCAAACTCATCAACGCCGTAATCGCCATCGTTAATCTGGCGTGTGCGTTTCGCCACGCGCGGATTGAGACTGTTGAACACCATCATCACGCCCGGCAAACGCTGGCTGGTTAATGCAACCTCAATCGCAGCGTTCTCCTCAAAGGCGATAAATACATAGCGATCGCATTCGGCGCGATAATCAAAGCTCAGTCGATAAGTGCCTTGCTCAGTAACCGTGATACTTTGCGTGCTCAGTTGGCAGTCGCCGCAGGTATTGGCCGGATTAGCGCTGGTGAGCAGCGATACCTGTAATTTCTGCGCGTTGGCGGCACGCAGCTGCACGCTGATTGCCGGCAAGCGTTCGCCCGCTTTGAGCGGCAGCAGCAACGCACAGCGAGATTGCAGCGGCTGCCAACCGGCATCGGCGGGCAGGGCGCGCAACTCTAAGGTGCTGCTCACCGTAACATACGCCTCGCGCGCTGGGTTGGCCAACGGATGTCGCGGGATAAACGCACCCTGACGCAGCAGATGCTGCTGCAGCTGCCCAACGCGCTCAGGCTGCGCCAGTTCGGCGGGCGTGATCTGCTGTTGCTGGCACAGCGCCGCCGCGCGGCCCACCACTTCGCCCAGCACGCCGCAGGTGCACATGACGCGTGCGCTGCCAAAGGCGACGTGCGTAGCGGAGATCAGTCGGCCGGTGAGCAGCAGATTGTCCAGCGACTGGCTGTAGAGCGCGCGGAAGGGAATGGTGTAAGTCCCTTTGCTGTGGAACTGACGACATCCATCGTGTTCGCTGTAGACGCCGTCGGCCGGATGCAGATCAATCGACCAGCCGCCATATGCCACTGCATCGTAGTGGTCGCGTTGTTCGATGATGTCCTGCTGGCACAGCATCGTCTCGCCGAGAAAACGCCGGCTCTCGCGCTTGCCGGGAATCAGGCCAACCCATTCGATGGTGAGGTTATCGGCATCGGGAAATTCACCGGAGTTTTTGATGTAATCCCACACGCCCCAGACAATTTTCCACAGTTCCCACTTGATGGTTTCGCTCTCATGCACGGTATCGAGCCGTCCGCCCCATTCCAGCCACCATAAATCGCAGCCGTTCAGCTCTGAACTTAGCCGTTTATAGCGCGGAATGGCGGTGATCTCTTTTAGTGCGAAAGAGGGCGCAACGAAGCGTACCGGTTGTGCCGTGCGCTTGGTGTAGAAGTAAATCGAATGTCCGAGCTTGTGGCCGAAATTCTCGCCCGGCGCCATCTTCTCGCCAAACTCCTCCACCGATTCCGCGCCCACGCGATGCGCCGCACCGGCCAGATAGCCCAATACGCCATCGCCGCTGGCATCGATAAACTGTGTAGCCGAAACCTGATAACGCGTTTGATTAATGGCGTTGAACGCCTGCACTGACAGCAAGCGGCGGCCAGATTTTTCGATATCGGTCACCACCGTATTGAGCAGCAAAGTCAGGCCGGGCTGCGCCTGTACGATGTCCAGCAGCACCATATCGAACAGTACCGGATTGCCCTCTTTATTGCGCCACAGGTTCTCCTCCATGATCTCGCCCATGATGCCGCCTTCGCGCGCCCAGCGATTGTTATTGCCCATGTGTGAGGTCGCACCGTTGGCCCACAAGCGCACTTCGCTGGAAGCGTTGCCGCCCAGCACCGGGCGATCCTGAATCAGCACCACATCAAGGCCATCGCGTGCGGCGGCCAGCGCGGCACACACGCCCGCCAGTCCACCGCCGACGATCAGTAACTCCGCTTGTAGTCGTTGTTGCGGAAAGTGGCGCTCATTTTGCGTAGAGAAAGTTTGCATCATTTCATTCCTCTGACTCTAAGGCTAAGATTGGAGTTTGCCCGCCGCAGGTGATCTATGTCTTCTCAACCGAACCAAAGCCTGATTGACGGTATTCGCTGTCTGCAATATCTGGTGTCCAGTGACAAGGCCGTGGGTTGCCGTGAACTGGCGCGCCAGATGGGGATGAACAGCACGCGTGTGAATCGACTGCTGATGACCATGGCGTCGATTGGACTGACGACGCAGGATGAGCATCGACGCTATCTGCCTGGCCCCGGTATTCACGCGCTGGCGGCACAGGCGATTCGCGGATCTTCGCTGTTCGCGCAGGCGTTGCCGCAGCTGGAACGCCACGCGCCGCGCGATATCGTGGTGGCGCTGGGCGTGTTGTGGGAGGATCAGGTGATCTACATCTGGCACTCGGAACCCGGTGAACGCATTAACGCCAGCCAGGCGCTGGCCGGTTTCCGCATGCTGCCCGCGTGGCAATCGGTGATTGGCGTGTCGTTGCTGGCGGCGGAAAGTGACGAGGCGCTGCGCCCGCGTTTTAGCGAAGAACAGTGGCTGCAAATCGCGCCGCTGCTGGCGCGTAAGCGTGCTGAGGGTTACCTGATCTGGCACCGCGATGATGGCGAAATCAGTATGGCGCAGCCGATTGATCACAATCGCGCGGCATTGGCGTTCGCCAAAATCTGGCAGGACGATGAGGCGCACCTCGCGCAGCGCCTGCAACAGTTGCAATCGCTGGCGCAAACCGTGTTCACCCCGCGCTAACATGATCGATTTTCCCGACAATAAACAGGTAACTGCAGATGCCAATCGCGGCCAGCACGGCGATAAATGCCAGGGCTGGCGCGAAGTTATCGCCGTCGATTAACGCACCAATGGCAATCGGCACCACGATGGATGACAGCGCACCGGTAAAGTTAAATACCCCGCCCGCCAGACCAATCAAGTGGCGCGGCGCCAACGCCGTGACAAACACCCAGGTAATGGTCGCCAGGCCGTTGCCGAAGAACGCCAGCGACATAAACAGAATAATCAGCGTGGAGTCGTTGGTGTAATTGGCGCCAAGGATAAACAGCGTCAGGAACAGGCCGAGAATCACCGGTAGCTTGCGCGCCACGCTGGCGGAGATACCGCGACGTATCATGCGATCTGAGGCAAATCCGGCCAGCAGCACGCCACAGAAGGCGGCGAAGTAGGGCACCGAAGCAACATAGCCGCTCTTGATGAAGCCCATGTGGCGATACTCCACCAGATACGTCGGGAACCAGGTGAGGAAGAACCAGAAGGTGGCGGAAATGGTGAACTGGCCAATGTAGATGCCGACCAATTTACGACTGCGGAACATCTGCGCCAAATCGCCCCAGCGCGCTACGGGCTGCTGCGAATTTTGTCGACTCTCCAGCAACGCACCGTTGTCACGCAAATAGCTGAGCTCAGCTTTTGACACGCCTTGATGCTGATTCGGCTCGCGGTAGAGCCAATACCACACCAGCGCCCAAATCATCCCCGCAAGTCCGGTGATCAAAAACAGTCCGCGCCAGCCAAAAGCATCCTGCAGATGAAACAGCAGCGGCGTCATACACGCCAGGCCGACAAACTGCGCTGAGGAGTAAATACCGATCGCACTGGCGCGCTCTTGCTCCGGGAACCAGCTAGAGATCACCCGGTTGTTCGAGGGCATCACCGGCGCTTCAAAAGCGCCGACGCCGAGCCGCAGACCAAATAGCGCGCCAAAGCTGTTGGCAAGCGCGTGCAGCGCGGTGATCAGCGACCAGGCAAATAAACCGACGCCATAAACGACGCGCGCACCAAGGCGATCGATGAGGAAGCCGCCGGGAATCTGTAGCGCAGCGTAGATCCAGCCAAAGGCGGAAAAGATCAATCCCATCTCCATGGGCGAGAAGCGCAATTCGCCAGCCATTGCCGTAGCGGCAACCGACAGGTTAGTGCGATCCATATAGTTGATAATGATGTTAATAAACACCAGACCGAGCATCAGAAAGCGCGTGCGTCCCGCGCGAGCGCTGGCAACGGTTTGGCTAAGTGGCTGTTCTGTCATTGGCAACTCTCCCGAACTCAGAGGTGTTTCTTTAATAGAAACGAATAAGTGTTTTATTGGCGAATCCGTACAGCTAAATTTGCGATCGCGGCTACGTTAAAAAGGAGATTGCTCGAACTTTTGAGCCGTTTACTAATCAGATAAGCACACATGTTAATGTGTTTTGGGTTTAGCCATAATGGCGACCTGCAAATTGAATCCCTCAAGGAGGACTTTCGTGAAACTGAAAGCACTGGCGCTGGCCGCCGTAATGAGCACGGGCGCACTGTCCGGTTTAGTTCAGGCAGGCGAATTGCCAAATGGACCGCATGTGGTGACTTCTGGACAGGCAAGCGTTGATGCCACGCCAGATCTCGCGACGCTCGCGATTGTGGTGAATGTTTCGTCGAAAGACGCGGCAGAAGCGAAGAAACAAGCTGATGATCGCGTGGCGCAATATTTCGATTTCCTGCAAAAGAACGGTATCGAGAAAAAAGATATTGATGCGGCAAACCTCAGCACGCAGCCAGAGTACGATTACACCAAAGAAGGTAAGTCGGTACTGAAAGGCTATCGTGCCGAGCGTCAGGTACAGGTAACGCTGCGCCAGCTGGACAAACTCAACGAGCTGTTGGATGGCGCGTTAAAATCTGGCCTGAATGAAATTCGTTCGGTCGAGTTAGGTGTGGCGAATCCGGACAGCTACAAAGAGAAGGCGCGTAAAGTGGCCATCGCTAATGCTACGCAGCAGGCTAACGCGCTGGCAGAAGGGTTTAACGCTAAGTTAGGTTCGGTTTACAGCATCCGCTATCACGTTGCGAACTATCAACCGATGCCGATGGCGCGCATGTATAAGGCCGCCGCAGTACAAGCTGATACCACCGCGCAGCAAACTTACGAGCAGCAGAGCATTCACTTTGACGACCAGGTAGATGTCGTCTTTGAAATCAAACCAAACACACCGTAAGGTTTGATATCAGGTCGCCATGAAGGGCGACCTGATCTTTACGCTGGCAACACATCCTGACGCAGCACGCGATGTCCGTGCGCAATCAGCGCGTCGGTCACGCTGCGCATCAAACGACTTTCCGGCGCAAACCGGTGCCAGTACAGCATACGACGCTGATACAGGCCTGGCGTCAAATCCACCAGTTCACCTTGCGCTAACTCGCGCTCAATCTGCAGATGCGGAATCATACAGCACACCGAACCCTGACGCGCCAGCTGCACAAAGGCTTCTGACGAGTTAACGATGTGGCAAGGCACGCTGCCCGGCGACAGGTCAAAGTTCTGCTGTAAAAACGCCTGATGCATATCGTCCAGATGATCAAATGCCACCGCCGGCGCTTTCAGCAGCGCAGAGCGTGTTACGCCGTTCGGGAAATAGCGAGCAGCAAAATCAGGTGAGGCGCAGAACAGATAATCGAGCGCACCCAGTTGATCCACCAGACAGCTTGGCAGCGGCTGCGGCTGAATACTCACCGCGCCGACCACTTCACCGCGACGTAGGCGTTCCTGCGTGCGGGTTTCATCTTCCACCTGCAAATTCAGGCGCACTGGCGAATCGGCCAGCACGTCTTTCAGCGCGGGCAGCAGCCAGGTGGCCAGGCTGTCGGCGTTGACCGCCAGCGACAGCAACAGCGGCGTGGTTCCACCGTTATCATCACCCAGCCACTCCTCTTCCAGTAGTTCAACCTGATGCAACAACGCCAGTAACTTTTGTCCCTGCTCGGTCGGACGCGGCGGCACGGTGCGCACCAGCAGCGGCTGACCAAATAAATTTTCCAGCTGTTTAATACGCTGCGAAACCGCCGATTGGGTAATGCAGAGTTTTTGTGCCGCACGCTCAAAGCCGCGCTCGCGAATCACAGCATCCAGCGCCTGAAGCGTTCGATAATCCGGGCGTTTCATTGTTGTTCTCTCTCGTTCAGGGTGGACATTACTATGCCATAAAACTGTCAAATTGTGCTGCGGCGCATTTTTGCGGGCTGGCTTCCAAAGTGTTAAATCGGCTGTCTAACTGTCGCGCTTTTTTACAGCGCCTTGTTTTATACTACGCGCACTTCGATGTCGCACAGGTTTTAAACATACCATGACCCAGGATGAACTGAAAAAAGCGGTAGGTTGGGCAGCCCTGCAGTACGTAGAGCCCGGCACTATTGTCGGCGTAGGCACGGGATCGACGGCAGCGCATTTTATTGATGCACTCGGCACCATGAAGAATCAGATTGAAGGTGCGGTTTCCAGCTCGGAAGCCTCAACGGAGAAACTGAAAGCGCTGGGCATTCACATCTTCGATCTCAACGAAATTGATGAACTGTCGGTGTACGTTGATGGCGCCGATGAGATCAATCCGCAGATGCAGATGATCAAAGGCGGTGGCGCAGCGCTGACGCGTGAGAAAATCGTTGCGGCGGTGGCGAAGAAATTTGTCTGCATTGCCGATGCATCGAAAGAAGTTGATGTGCTGGGCCATTTCCCGCTGCCGGTTGAAGTGATTCCGATGGCGCGTTCGTATGTGGCGCGTGAACTGGTCAAACTCGGCGGCTTGCCGGAGTATCGCCAGAACGTCATTACCGACAACGGCAACATTATTCTCGACGTGCATAATCTGCGTATTCTCGATCCCATTAAGCTGGAAAAAACCATTAATGCGCTGCCGGGCGTAGTGACCGTTGGCCTGTTTGCGGGACGTGGTGCGGACGTCGCACTGATTGGTACCGCAGAAGGCGTGAAAACCATCGTAAAATGATCTGTCCGGCGCGCGTAATGCGCCGGTTATTTCCATCCGCAAAACATCTTTTCTCACCAGGCTGAAATTTGGTGACTTATGTCACAAAAGATTCATCAGCAGTAAGTTCGTACTTCGTCCATTAAGGATGTCACGATTTTGTACGGCATTGTGCTGTCTCCGCGTGGGCGCGTGCTGGCTCCCAGGCAATCGTTTGTATTGCTGCGCACGAAATTTTTGATATTTTGACAGAAGGCTACCTTATGGTAGTCCTCATTGAATTCTGAATAGGGTCGGGAAATGGCAAAGGTATCACTGGAAAAAGACAAGATTAAGTTCCTGCTGGTGGAAGGCGTTCACCAGAGTGCGCTGGAAAACCTGCGTGCAGCAGGCTACACCAACATCGAGTTTCACAAAGGGGCGCTGGATGCGGAGTCGCTGAAATCCTCCATCCGCGATGCGCACTTCATTGGTATCCGTTCCCGTACCCAACTGACTGAAGAGATCTTTGCTGCCGCAGAAAAGCTGGTAGCAGTCGGCTGCTTCTGTATCGGTACCAACCAGGTTGATCTCGGTGCAGCGGCGAAACGCGGTGTGCCGGTGTTCAACGCGCCGTTCTCCAACACCCGTTCTGTTGCAGAGCTGGTGATTGGCGAAATGCTGCTGATGCTGCGTGGCATTCCGGAAGCCAACGCCAAAGCGCACCGTGGCATCTGGAATAAAGTCGCCAACGGTTCGTTTGAAGCTCGCGGCAAGAAACTGGGCATCATCGGTTACGGCCACATCGGTATGCAGCTGGGTGTACTGGCAGAAAGCCTCGGTATGCACGTGTTCTTCTACGATATCGAAAGCAAGCTGCCGCTGGGTAACGCCACTCAGGTGCGTCATCTCTCCGATCTGCTCAACATGAGCGACGTGGTCAGCCTGCACGTTCCTGAAACGCCATCCACTCAGAACATGATTGGCGCGGAAGAGCTGGCGCTGATGAAGCCGGGTGCGCTGCTGATCAACGCCGCGCGCGGTACCGTGATCGATATTCCGGCGCTGTGTGATGCCTTGGCGAATAAACATCTGTCCGGTGCCGCTATCGACGTCTTCCCGGTCGAGCCTGCGACTAACAGCGATCCGTTTAACTCACCGCTGTGCGAGTTCGATAACGTGATCCTGACGCCGCACATTGGTGGTTCAACGCAGGAAGCGCAGGAAAACATCGGTATCGAAGTGGCTGGCAAGCTGGCGAAATACTCCGACAACGGTTCTACGCTGTCTGCGGTTAACTTCCCGGAAGTCTCACTGCCGATGCATGCGGCAAGTGCTAGCCGTCTGCTGCACATCCATGAAAACCGTCCGGGTGTGCTGACCGCCATTAACCAGATTTTTGCCGAGCAGGGCATCAACATCGCCGCGCAGTATCTGCAAACCACGCCGATTATGGGCTACGTGGTGATCGATATTGATGCTGAGCAGGATGCAGCGGATAAAGCGCTGCAGGCGATGAAGGCGATTCCGGGCACCATCCGCGCCCGTCTGCTGTACTGATTAAACAGGGCGCCATTGGCGCCCTTTGTTTTTCCTGCTCACGCTTCCCACTGCCACAGTTTCGATGGCGTCAGTATCGCGGGGAGCGGCACATCCCAGGCGGCAACCGGCAATGCTTCTACGCGCTGACAATCATGTGCGATGCCCACCGGAAGAAAACCATGCTGCTGCCAGTTTTGCAGCGTGCGATCGTAGAATCCGCCACCCATTCCCAAACGTTGGCCAGCATAGTCAAACGCCACCAGCGGCACCAGCATCACATCCAGCTGATCCAACGTGGCCAGTTGCGTGATATCCAGCGGCGGTTCCGGGATGTGAAGTTTATTTGGCGCGAGTGGCGTTTCTGGCGTGTAACGGATAAACAGCAGATTGCCCGGCGAGAAGGGATGAAGCACCGGTAAATAAACCTGCTTTTTTTGCTGCCAAAGTTTGGCGATCAGTGGGCGGGTGTTGATCTCTCCATCGACAGATAAAAACAGCGCAATGCGTTGGGCATTAGCGATCGGCGCAATGTTGATGGCGTGTTCAGCCAACTGATCGGCGGCTTGTTCCTGTTGCTCAGACGTGAGATTACGGCGCAAATGGCGCACATGCTGACGGATGTCTTGACGGTCGAGAAGGGAGGGCGCTGGCATGATATCTATATCCCCGGAATAATCGCTTCTTAAAAGCGATTATATCATGCGAACCGGGGAAACAGACTTGCTACTAAATGGAGATCTCCGAGATGCCGCCGCAGGCTGTAACCCTTGAACCCTTGGTTCAAGGTGAACATGCCGTCACAACTATTAGGCTTCTCGGACGGACCGAGCATGCGCACAAATTGTGGAGCGTCACATTCTGTTGGTATGAAATATCGGCTCAGGGGACTGGCCCGCTTGCAAACATCTCAGAGAAAATTTACTTCACCGTCACTCTAACATGAGGACCATGAAGCTTTATTCAAAATTAGGGCCCTGGCGGTCAGTTATGCGACCTTGCTCTACTAACGCTTGTTCAATGGTCTGCTGCAGCATGCGGATACGTTGTTCCATGTTTGCTGCATAGTCGCGCGTCTTACCTTTCTCTTGTGCCAACTCGTGGCAGATGTTTAACGCGGCGATGAACACCAGTTGCTCTGTATTGGTGACTCTAGTGCGAACTTTTAAATCTTGCAACCGTTGATTGAGATCCTCTGCGGCCAGATTCAGCGCATCTTGCTGTTCAGGCGGGCAATTCACTCTTAACGAACGACCAAAAATTTGAATATCTACTGGTTGTGCAGACATGCCACCATCCTAACTGATTACTTCGATCGCATCTCCCTTACCGGTCAATGGGTTGGGAGGTGCGAAACTATATATACCCGAGTTATAAGTTACAACCCCTTTTCTGGAAACCCAGAGGCACCTGGTGGTAGCATAACACGAACTTATTCTGCCAACGACGACCAAAGCTTATGTCTTTACAGAACGCAACGCCGAGTTACAACGCGCTGGCCGCGGCCCTTTCACAGCAGGGCGTGGGCATGACGCCAGCCGAAATGCATGGTCTCCTTTCCGGGATTCTATGCGGCGGCAATCAGGATACCAGCTGGAAAACCATGGTTCACGATCTCACCAACGAAGGCATGGCGTTTTCGCAGAGCCTGTCTCAGCCGCTGCAGGCGCTGCATGAAAGCCTGGCGACCACGCTGGAAGACGAAGGTTTTATGTTCCAGCTGATGTTGCCGGAAGACGATGACATCACGGTATTCGATCGCGCGGATGCGCTGGCCGGTTGGGTAAACCACTTCCTGCTCGGTTTGGGTGTCACGCAGCCGAAGCTGGAGAAAGTGACCGGCGAAACTGGCGAAGCGATTGACGATCTGCGCACCATCGCACAACTTGGCTATGACGAAGATGAAGATCAGGAAGAGCTGGAGCAGTCACTCGAAGAGGTGATTGAGTACGTGCGCGTTGCCGCTCTGCTGTGCCACGACACCTTCACGCGTCCGCATCAGCCAACGGCACCAGAAGTACAGAAACCTACGCTACATTAAGCGCGTCAATGCGGGTGCGTTGTGGCCCGTCTTCAACAGGGAGTGCAAACATGATTACCTTGGATACGTTTCAACAACGTCGTCAGGCGCTGATTGCCCGCATGGCGCCAGGCAGTGCGGCGTTAATTTTTGCTGCACCTGAAGTGACGCGCAGCAACGACACCGAATACAGCTTTCGTCAAAACAGCGACTTCTGGTACTTCACCGGTTTTAATGAACCGCAGGCGCTGCTGGTCTTAATCAAAAGTGATGATAAGCACAATCACAGCGTGCTGTTCAATCGCGTGCGTGACCTGACGGCCGAAATCTGGTTTGGTCGCCGCCTTGGCCAGGATGCCGCACCGGCGAAACTGGGTGTCGATCGCGCTTTGCCGTGGGATGACATCGGCGAGCAGTTGCATCAACTGCTTAACGGCCTGGATGTGGTTTACCACGCGCAGGGCGAATACGCAGAAGCCGATCAGCTGGTGTTCAGCGCGCTGGACAAACTGCGTCGCGGCTTCCGTCAAAACCTTAGCGCGCCCGACACAGTTACCGACTGGCGTCCGTGGGTGCACGACATGCGCCTGTTCAAAAGCGCAGAAGAGATTGAGATTATGCGCCGCGCCGGAAAAATCAGCGCGCTGGCTCACACGCGAGCGATGCAAGCCTGTCGTCCGGGCATGTTTGAATATCAGCTTGAAGGCGAAATTCATCACGAATTCAATCGCCATGGCGCGCGTTTCCCCTCGTACAACACCATTGTCGGTTCGGGCGAAAACGGCTGTATTCTGCACTACACCGAAAACGAATCGGAAATGCGCGATGGCGACTTAGTGCTGATTGACGCAGGCTGTGAATTCCACGGCTACGCGGGCGATATCACCCGCACCTTCCCGGTCAACGGCACCTTTAGCGAGCCGCAGCGCGCCATCTACGACATCGTGCTGGCTTCGCTCAACAAAGCGTTGTCGATGTTCCGTCCGGGCATCAGCATCCATGACGTCAACGACGAGGTGGTGCGTATTATGATTACCGGCCTGGTCGATCTCGGCATTCTGGATGGCAATATCGATACGCTGTTTGAAGAGCAGGCGCATCGTCCTTTCTTCATGCACGGTTTGAGTCACTGGCTGGGGCTGGATGTGCACGATGTCGGCCATTACGGCACGCCAAGCCGCGACCGCGTGCTGGAGCCGGGCATGGTGCTGACGGTTGAGCCTGGCTTGTATATCGCGCCAGATGCCAAAGTACCGCCACAATATCGCGGCATTGGCATTCGCATCGAAGATGACATCGTCATCACCGCCGACGGCAACGAAAATCTCACCGACAGCGTAGTCAAAGACGCTGACGCGATTGAAGCCTTGATGGCGGCGGCACGTCACGCATGAGCATTTTGATTGCCGGCGGCGGCATGACCGGTGCGACTCTGGCGCTGGCGATTTCACATCTGACGCAAGGCCAACTGCCGGTTACCCTGATTGAGCGCAGCCAGCCCGACAGCCGCGCGCATCCCGGTTTCGATGGACGCGCGATTGCCCTGGCGGCTGGCACCTGTCAGCAGTTAGCGGATATCGATCTGTGGCGCTCGCTGGCCGATTGCGCCACGCCCATCACCGATATTCACGTTTCCGATCGCGGTCATACCGGCTTTGTTTCGCTTAAAGCGCAAGATCATCAGTTGCCTGCGCTCGGTCAGGTGGTTGAACTGTTTGATGTCGGCCAGCGGCTGTTTCAACGCCTGCAAAAAGCGTCAGGCGTCACGCTGCGCTGCCCGGATCATGTAACTTCGGTAGCGCGTACGGCGGATAATGTGCAGGTGATGTTGAACAGCGGCGAACAGTTGGCAGGCGCATTACTGGTGGCCGCTGACGGTTCGCGTTCACCTTTAGGCGCGTCCTGCGGTATCACCTGGCAGCGCGATGATTATCAGCAGCTGGCGGTTATCGCCAACGTGTCGACGCAGTTGCCGCATCAGGGCCGCGCCTTTGAGCGCTTTACCGAATACGGCCCGCTGGCGCTGTTGCCGATGTCCGGCAACCGCATGTCGCTGGTGTGGTGCCACCCGCTTGAGGCGCAAGCAACGATTAAGCAGTGGGATGATGCGACCTTCCTGCAAGAACTGCAGCGCGCATTCGGCTGGCGTCTGGGGCGCTTCACGCATACCGGTCAACGCGAGCATTATCCGCTGGCGCTGCAAACCGCTGAACGTCAGGTGACACATCGTCTGGCGCTGGTGGGCAACGCGGCGCAAACGCTGCATCCCATTGCCGGACAAGGCTTCAACCTGGGTCTGCGCGACGTGATGTCGCTGGCGGAAACGCTGGCAGGCGCATATCGTCAGCAGCAAGATCCCGGCAGTTTCGCGGTATTACAGCATTTTGCCGCGCGACGTCAGCCCGATCGTGCCGCCACTGTTGGCGTCACTGACGGTTTAGTCCGACTGTTTGCTAACCGCTATGCGCCGTTGGTAGCAGGACGAAATCTTGGGCTGGTGGCGATGGACCATCTGCCTTGGCTACGAAATCCACTTGCCGCGCGCACGCTCGGCTGGGTTAAGCGTTAAGCACGAATTAAGGGGCAGCAATGCAAACTTTTGATGTGGCAATTGCCGGAGGCGGCATGGTGGGTTTGGCCGTCGCCTGCGGACTTCAAGGCAGCGGCTTACGCGTTGCCGTGCTGGAAAAAGCACCCGAGCCACAGTTTGATCCGGCGGCCAATGCGTCGATTCGCGTCTCCGCCATCAACGCTGCCAGTGAACGTCTGCTGCAAAAGCTCGATGTCTGGTCGAGCATCCTGGCGCTGCGCGCCAGCGCCTATCACGGCATGGAAGTGTGGGATCAGGACAGCTTTGGCTCAATCAGCTTTGATGACGAGCAGCAGGGTTTATCGCATCTTGGCCATATTATTGAAAACGAAGTGATCCATAGCGCGTTGTGGCAGCGTGCCAGTCAGAGCAGCGATATTACGCTGTTTGCCCCGGCGCAGCTGCAGCAAGTGGCGTTTGGCGACAACGAAGCCTTCATTACGTTGCAGGATGGCAGCATGATGAGCGCACGTTTGCTGGTGGCGGCCGACGGCGCCAATTCGTGGCTGCGCGATAAAGCGGATATCCCGCTGACTTTCTGGGATTACGAGCATCACGCGCTGGTGGCGAACATCCGCACCGATATGCCGCATGATGCGATTGCGCGTCAGGTGTTTCACGGCGACGGTATTCTGGCGTTCCTGCCGATGCAGGATCCACACTTATGCTCGATCGTCTGGTCGCTCGCGCCACAGGAAGCGGCACGCTTGCAATCGATGCCGGAAGCGCTATTTAATCAGCAGCTGTCGGTGGCGTTTGATATGCGGCTTGGCTTGTGTCAGGTCGAGAGTGAACGTAAAACCTTCCCGTTGACGGCACGTTATGCGCGTAACTTTGCCGCGCACCGTTTGGCGCTGGTCGGCGATGCCGCCCACACCATCCATCCGCTGGCCGGGCAGGGCGTAAATCTCGGCTTTATGGATGCGGCTGAATTAATTGGTGAAATTCGGCGATTGCATCAGGAAGGCAAAGACATTGGCCAGCATCTCTATCTGCGTCGCTATGAGCGCAGCCGCAAGCACAGTGCGGCGATGATGCTGGCGGGGATGCAGGGTTTCCGCGAGCTGTTTGCTGGCACCCATCCCGCGAAAAAGCTGCTGCGTGATGTTGGCCTCAAGCTCGCCGACACGTTACCTGGCGTTAAACCGCTGATGCTGAAACAGGCGATGGGGCTTAACGATCTACCCAGATGGATACGCTAATCATTTCAGCTGACGGCGCCCAATTGGGCGCCGTTTTTCTTTCCTGCACCCCAATGATGCAGCGATGCACCGCGATCGCGCCTCGTTTGATTTATTCTAATTTGACGCCGTAATTCGCATTAGATTAATTCATGTCATAGCCCTGCGTATGCCGGACCATTTCTTAATCCTGTGGCGTGTATTCCCTCAATTTGCTGCATGAAAGTAATTTAGTCGTATTTTGTGCGAGGCTAATCACAATAATGCAGTGATTTATGCTGGGCGTTGTTCGATGATTTGATGAAAGGTGGTAGTGTTTCGCCCTCGTTTTCCTCATGGTTAATTGCCACATTAGGTGATAACTTCAGCACAAAGAGAACGTTTGCGTCAGCCTCATTAGGCGACGCAGGCGCGTCACACTCACTTGTCTTCACAGGATGGTTATGACTCAGCAAACGCCTCTATTCGAACAGCATCAGGCAAGCGGTGCACGCATGGTGGACTTCCACGGTTGGATGATGCCGCTGCATTACGGCTCGCAAATGGATGAGCATCACGCGGTGCGTAACGATGCCGGCATGTTTGATGTTTCCCACATGACCATCGTCGATCTGCACGGCGCACGTACCCGCGAATTCCTGCGCTATCTGCTGGCAAACGATGTCGCCAAGCTCACCCAGCCGGGCAAAGCCCTGTATACCGGCATGTTGAATGCCTCTGCTGGCGTCATTGATGATTTGATTGTTTACTTTATGAGCGAAGATTTCTTCCGTCTGGTGGTGAACTCCGCTACGAGAGAGAAAGATTTAGCCTGGATTAAACAGCATGCGCAGCCGTTTGGCGTTGAGCTGACCGAACGTGACGATTTGGCGCTGATTGCGGTGCAAGGTCCAAACGCGCAGCAGAAAGCACAAACGCTGTTGAGCGCCGCTCAGCGTGATGCCGTTGCCGGCATGAAACCCTTCTTTGGCGTGCAGGCCGAAAACCTGTTTATCGCTACCACCGGCTACACCGGCGAAGCGGGTTATGAGATTGCCATGCCAGCGACTGAAGCCGCCGCTTTCTGGCAGCAGCTGTTGGCCGCAGGCGTTAAACCGGCTGGACTCGGTGCGCGTGACACGCTGCGTCTGGAAGCGGGCATGAACCTGTACGGTCAGGAGATGGATGAGGGCGTTTCGCCGCTCGCCGCCAATATGGGCTGGACCATCAGTTGGGAACCTGCCGATCGCGATTTCATTGGCCGTGATGCTCTGCAAGCGCAGCGCGAGCACGGCACCGAACAGCTGGTTGGCCTGGTGATGACCGAAAAAGGGGTGCTGCGTAACGGGTTAACGGTGCGCTTCACCGATCAACAAGGTCAGCCGCAGCAAGGTATTATTACCAGTGGTTCCTTCTCACCAACCCTGGGTTACAGCATCGCGCTGGCGCGTGTGCCAGCCGGCATTGGTGAGCAGGCGATTGTGGAAATCCGCAACCGTGAAATGCCCGTGAAAGTTTCCAAACCGATTTTTGTTCGCGCCGGTAAGCCGGTTGCCCAGTAATTTTTTTTTAGGAGAAATGGCCAATGAGCAATGTGCCAAGTGAATTGAAATACCGCGATAGCCACGAATGGGTCCGTAAAGAAGCCGACGGCACCTTCACTGTGGGTATCACCGAACACGCACAGGAACTGCTGGGCGATATGGTGTTTGTCGATCTGCCAGACGTCGGTGCCACCTTCGCGGCCGGTGATGACTGCGCCGTTGCGGAGTCGGTGAAAGCGGCTTCAGACATCTACGCGCCACTGAGCGGTGAGATTGTTGCGGTGAACGACAATTTGGGCGATTCGCCAGAGCTGGTGAACAGCGCGCCGTACGCCGATGGTTGGCTGTTCCGCATCAAAGCCAGCGACGAATCAGAACTCGACGCGATGCTGGATGCCGATGCCTATAAAGCCGCGATCGACGAGTAACCGGTAGTGGCAGAAGGTGGCGCGCTGCGTCACCTTCTTTTTATCTGCCTGATTTAACGCCATTTTTGTAACCCAGCCCGATTCAGGATTCACTGCAAATGACCCAGACTCTCAGCCAGCTTGAACACAACGGTGCTTTCATTGAGCGCCACATCGGTCCTACGCCGGAACAACAGGCCTTAATGCTGGAAGCGATTGGTGCCAGTTCGCTCTCCTCATTGATCAGTTCTATTGTGCCTGCCGACATCCAACTGCCAGGCCCGCCTGCAGTAGGCACTGCGGCGACCGAGCAGCAAGCGCTGGCAGAGCTGAAAGCCATTGCCAGTCAGAACCAACGCTACAAATCCTGGATCGGCATGGGCTACAGCGCGGTGATCACGCCGCCCGTCATCCTGCGCAATATGCTGGAAAATCCAGGCTGGTACACCGCGTATACGCCGTATCAGCCAGAAGTGTCGCAGGGCCGTCTTGAGGCGCTGCTCAACTTCCAAACTCTGACGCTGGATCTGACCGGTCTGGACATCGCTTCCGCGTCACTGCTGGACGAAGCGACCGCTGCTGCTGAAGCAATGGCGATGGCCAGGCGCGTTAGCAAACTGAAAACCGCCACCAAATTCTTCATCGCCGATGACATCCACCCACAGACGCTGGATGTGGTGCGCACCCGCGCAGAAACCTTTGGGTTTGAACTGATTATTGATCGTGCTGACAAGGTGCTGGATCACGATGATCTGTTCGGCGTGTTGTTGCAACAGGTGGGTACGCACGGTGAAGTGCACGATTACCGCTCACTGATTGCCGAGCTGAAAAGCCGCAAAGTGGTGGTGAGCGTAGCCGCAGATTTCATGGCGCTGGTGCAGCTAGAGGCGCCAGGCAAGCAGGGCGCAGATATCGTCTTTGGTTCTGCCCAGCGTTTCGGCGTGCCGATGGGTTACGGCGGACCACACGCCGCGTTCTTCGCCAGCCGCGACGAGCACAAACGCTCGATGCCTGGTCGCATTATTGGTGTATCGCGCGATGCCGCCGGGAACACCGCGCTGCGTATGGCGATGCAAACCCGCGAGCAACATATTCGTCGTGAGAAAGCCAACTCCAACATCTGTACATCGCAGGTGCTGCTGGCGAATATCGCCGGTCTCTACGCGGTGTATCACGGTCCGGTTGGCCTGAAACGCATTGCCTCACGTATTCACCGTCTGACCAGCATTCTGGCCGCGGGCCTGCAAAACGGTGGCCTGAAGCTGCGCCACAACAGCTGGTTCGATACGCTGACGGTTGAAGTGGCCGATAAAGCGGCGGTGCTGAACCGCGCGCAGAGCTTCGGCGTCAACCTGCGCAGCGATATCCACAATGCGGTTGGCATTACGCTGGATGAAACCACCGCCCGTGAAGATGTGCTGGCGCTGTTCGCCATTCTGTTGGGCGATGCGCACGGTCAGGACATTGATGCGTTGGATGCCGCCGTTGCTGCGGAAAACAGTGCGATTCCGGCTGGTCAGGTGCGTGAAAGCGCCTTCCTGACGCACCCGGTGTTCAATCGTCATCACAGCGAAACTGAGATGATGCGCTACATGCACAGCCTGGAGAAAAAGGATCTGGCGCTGAACCAGGCGATGATCCCACTCGGTTCGTGCACCATGAAACTTAACGCCGCGGCGGAGATGATTCCGATCACCTGGCCGGAATTTGCCGAACTGCATCCGTTCTGCCCGGCTGAGCAGGCGTCGGGTTATCTGCAGATGATTGGCCAGCTGTCGCAATGGCTGGTGCAGTTGACCGGCTACGATGCGCTGTGCATGCAGCCCAACTCGGGTGCGCAGGGCGAATACGCCGGCCTGCTGGCGATTCGTCGTTATCACGAAAGTCGTAACGAAGGCGGCCGTAATGTTTGCCTGATCCCGAGCTCGGCGCACGGCACCAATCCGGCATCGGCGCAGATGGCGGGCATGTCAGTTGTGGTGGTGGCGTGTGATAAACAAGGCAACATCGATCTTGGCGATCTGCGTGAGAAAGCCTCGCAGGTGGGTGAGCAGCTGTCGTGCATCATGGTGACCTATCCGTCAACACACGGCGTTTATGAAGAAACCATCCGCGAGGTGTGCCAGATCGTGCATCAGCACGGCGGCCAGGTGTATCTCGACGGCGCCAACATGAATGCGCAGGTCGGTATCACCACGCCAGGTTATATCGGCGCGGATGTATCGCACCTTAACCTGCACAAAACCTTCTGTATCCCGCACGGCGGTGGCGGTCCGGGTATGGGGCCAATCGGTGTGAAAGCGCATCTGGCACCGTTCGTGCCGGGTCACAGCGTGGTGCAAATTGATGGCGTGCTGACACAGCAGGGCGCGGTATCTGCCGCACCGTTTGGTAGCGCATCGATTTTGCCAATCAGCTGGATGTATATCCGTATGATGGGCGCAGAAGGTCTGAAGCAAGCGAGTTCGGTGGCGATCCTGAACGCCAACTACATTGCCAGCCGTCTGCAATCGGCCTATCCGATTCTGTATGCCGGCCGCGATGGCCGCGTGGCGCACGAATGTATTCTCGACATTCGTCCGCTGAAAGAGCAGACCGGTATCAGCGAGCTGGATATTGCTAAGCGTCTGATCGATTACGGTTTCCACGCACCAACGATGTCATTCCCGGTTGCGGGTACGCTGATGGTTGAACCCACGGAATCGGAAAGCAAAATCGAGCTGGATCGCTTTATCGATGCGATGCTGGCTATTCGCATGGAAATCGATCGCGTTGCCGATGGCGAATGGCCGCTGGAAGATAACCCGCTGGTGAACGCACCGCACACGCAGACAGAAATCGTTGGCGACTGGGCGCATCCGTATACCCGTGAGCTGGCCGTATTCCCGGCCGGTAGCGCCAATAAATACTGGCCGACGGTGAAACGTCTGGATGATGTATTTGGCGATCGCAATGTGTTCTGTTCGTGTGTACCAATGAGCGAATACCAATAATTTAGCCGTCATACTTTGAGCCACAGCGGCGTTGGCTGCGCTCATTCACCCCGGTCACTTACTGATGTAAGTGACCGGGGATGAATGAACTTGCCGCCTTGCTGTATCTCAAATTATTTAGGCTAAAGTAGCGGGTGATATTTATGAAAGGGCCGATTGTTCGGCCCTTTTTTGTGGAGGCAAAAATGGATCTGGCTTTGATTACCGGCGGTAGTCGCGGCATTGGACGCGCAACCGCACTATCGCTGGCGCAGGCGGGTTATCGCGTGGCGATCAACTATCGTCAGCGTGCAGCCGAAGCGGCAAGCGTGGTGGCAGAGATTGAAGCGCAGGGCGGCAGTGCGTTTGCGCTGCAGGCCGATATTGGCGATGAAGCGCAGGTCATACGTATGTTTGCCGAATTGGACCAGCAAGAGGGCGCGCTGCGAGTGCTGGTGAATAATGCCGGTATTTTGTTTACCCAATGTCGGGTGGAAGATCTGGATGCCGAACGTATTCAGCGCGTATTCGCCACCAACGTTACCGGCACGTTCATCTGCTGTCGTGAGGCGGTAAAACGCATGGGCACGCATCATGGCGGCAAAGGGGGCGCCATCGTCAATGTGTCATCCGCTGCGTCACGTCTCGGTGCGCCAGGCGAATATGTGGATTACGCCGCTTCAAAAGGGGCGATGGATACGCTGACTAAAGGGTTGTCGCTGGAAGTGGCATCGCAAGGCATTCGCGTCAACAGCGTGCGTCCTGGCCTTATTTATACCGATATGCACGCCGATGGCGGCGAGCCGGGTCGGGTCGATCGCCTGGCGAGCGCATTGCCAATGGGACGCGGCGGCCAGGCAGAAGAGATTGCTGCCGCAATTGTCTGGCTAGCGAGCGATGCCGCGTCTTACGTGACGGGCACCTTTATCGATGCGGCTGGCGGACGATAATCACCAAGCCGGTATCAAACCCGACCCCATAAAACAGTATGCGTGCGGAGTGTCGCCTTGCATGGCGACCGATTCATTCAAACCCTCGCCTGTCACACCCACTCACAGATTTATTTTAGCGTACATGTGTACTCTGAAAATTATCCCGGTTACTCTGGTTGCTCAGAAATAGCACACTCGCTTTTTCCGTTGTTCAGGAATCCCCTCATGGTACAAACCCCAGTTATTGCCCAGGGCTACTCATTGGCAGAAGAGATCGCCAATAGTATCAGCCACGGAATCGGCTGCATTTTCGGCATCATTGGCCTGGTGTTGATGTTGACACAAGCCGTTGAATCCCAAGCTAACGTTACCGCGATCACCAGTTACAGCCTGTACGGCGGCAGCATCATTCTGCTCTATCTCGCCTCAACGCTGTATCACGCCATTCCCCATCAAAAAGCCAAATACTGGCTGAAGAAATTTGACCACTGCGCCATTTATCTGTTGATTGCTGGCACTTACACGCCGTTCTTGCTGGTGGGGCTCAATTCGCCGCTGGCACAGGGCTTAATGGTGGTGATCTGGAGCCTGGCGCTGGCCGGTATCCTGTTTAAAATCGCCTTTGCCCACCGCTTTGAAGCGCTGTCGCTGGTGACCTATCTCGGTATGGGCTGGTTGTCGCTGGTGGTGATTTATCAGCTGGCGATCAAACTGTCGCCGGGCGGGATTTGGCTGCTGGCTGCCGGTGGCATTGTCTATTCGCTAGGAGTGATATTCTACGTCTCGCGCCGTATTCCTTACAGTCACGCCATCTGGCACGGTTTTGTGCTCGGCGGCAGCGTGTTGCACTTCTGCGCGATTTATTTTTACGTGATGTAAGCTCAATCCAGGTCGCCGAAAATGGCGACCTTACGTGTTTAGTACGGACCCGGCCCGCAATTATTCGGTTAATGAATACGGCAGCGGCTGAATGGTCAATTTGCCACTTTCGTCGCCTTCCACGCGCAGTACGCTATCCGGCTCCAAATCATTATTCATCACCACCTGCACCCAAACGCTGCCGTCATCCAGCTGCACACCGCTCAATACGGTGCCGGTGCGACGCCATTTATCGCCCATCTGCAGCTCCATCGAACCGCCAACCTCCGGCACTTTGCTGGCTTTACCTGCCAGCCAATAGAGTGCGCGTTTGTTCGCACCGCGGAATTTGGCGCGTGCCACCATCTCCTGGCCGGTGTAACACCCTTTTTTGAAGCTGATGGCATCCAGCGCCTGTAGGTTAGTGGCTTGTGGAATCAACTGCGCGCTGGTGGCGCTTTCAATCACCGGAATGCCCGCTTCGATATCCAGCGCCAGCCATTGCAGGCTGTCGTTGAACTGCGCTTCTCCCGCCAGTTTCTCTTTCAACGCATTCGCCTGTTCAGGCGTGGTCACCAGCAGGAAACGTTCGGCTGGCTGATCAAACCACAAAAGCGTGCTCTCACCTTGCTGTACTACCGGCGTTTCGGCATCCGGCAGTGTGCTGAATACGCCTGCCAGCGCGGCGCGCGCCTGGAAACCGGCAACGCCGAGCAGCACCGCTTCATCATCAGCGACGATGGTGACTTTGGCGAACACCGCGTATTTCTTCAGTTCGGTAAGCTGCTGCTCACGCAGGTTGCGACGCACCACGTAAGCGTAACCTTCGCTGCGATGGAACAGACGAATGTTGCTCCACATTTTGCCTTTGGCATCGCAGTGCGCGGCGGGACGATGCTGCGTCTCGCCCATCGCCGCGACATCCAGCGTCAGCTGACCTTGCAGATAAGACGTGCTGTCGTTGCCTTGCACCTTAACCAGCGCCCATTCGTCGAGCGAAATCAGGGTTAAAGGCAGGCGTGACGATGCAGCAGGCTGGCGAGGTGGAAGGGTAAAAATCGACATGTCTCTTTCCTGATTAATGAGGTAATAGGTTGCAATGGTAAAAGAGCAGTGCGGCTTTGCAACCTGTTTACTGAATATGGCGCACAAATCGCGTGATACCCATTGCAAACTGGGGGATGTAACACCGAGGTATTGCACAGGGTTAAGCACAGCGCCTGCAGCGAGAAAAAAAAGCAGGTACACTGAGCCCCACTGTTTTTAGTCATGGAACCTGAGACATGGAAATTAACGACAAAGCCCGCGTCCAATGGGCATGCCGTCGCGGCATGCTGGAGCTGGATATGGCTATCATGCCGTTTTTCAAATTTGAATATGATTCGCTGAACGACACCGATAAGCAGGTTTTTATCGCGCTACTAAAGAGTGACGATCCCGATCTGTTCAACTGGTTGATGAATCACGGTGAACCGGTTGATCCCGAGTTCAAACGTATGGTGAAACTGATTCAGCAGCGCAACCGTGAACGCGGTCCGGTGGCAATGTGATCTGCGAGCGTCACGCAGTGCGCGCGCACTGAATGTGACGCTTTTTCTACTGTGCACCGGTTTGCTGCTGGCGCTGGAGTGGCCTGACGCGTGGGCGTGGAGTAAAGCGCCGGTGTTAGTGCTGCTGCTGGCGGAGTGCTGGCGTAACGAGCGCCGTCTGGTACAGCGCGTAGGTCATTTGGGGCTGGACGTGAAGGGCAATTGGCTGTGGCGCGGCGTGCGCTGGCGAGCGGAACGTAAGGCGGATTGGTTGCCGTATGGCGTTTTGCTGGTGCTGCGTAATCAGCAGGGAAAACGCTGGCGGCTGTGGTTAATGCATGACAACCTGCCGCCCGGTGAATGGCGCACGCTGCGCGCCTGCTGTTTTCTAAGGGATGGTCAAACGCTGCCTTAAAGCAGCGCTGCGGTTTCCGTCAGAATCTGTTCGCACCACTGCTCAATGCGCTCATCGCTCTGTTCGAACTGGTTAACATCGTCGAGCGCCAAACCGACAAACTGCGTGCCATCGGCGGTCAGCGGTTTTTTGCTGGTGAACTCATAGCCTTCCAGCGGCCAGTAACCCACAAACTGCACGCCCATCGGCTGCAGCAGTTCGTGCAGCATGCCCAGCGCATCAAGGAACCATTCGGCGTATTCGCCCTGATCGCCCATGCCGTACAGCGCCACGATTTTTCCGCGCAAATTCAGCGCCGGAATCTGCGGCCAAATCGCTTCCCAATCTTCCTGTAACTCACCGAAATCCCACGTCGGAATGCCAAGGATCAGCAAATCGTACTGCTCCATCAGCGACGGATCGTCATCTTTCAAATTGTGCAGCGTGACTAATTCTTCACCGATAAAGTCGCGAATCTTCTCCGCCGTCATCTCGGTGTAACAGGTACTCGAACCATAAAACAAACCGATATTCATGCAATTAATGCTCTGTCTGAACCTGACTCGGGGGCAATTGTACCAGAAGCAGGCTACTTTCAGGCATAATGAGCACGATTTCACACGGGCGGAGAGTACAGTGCAGGACAGCGATCTGATCGAACAGTTTCTGGATGCGCTTTGGATTGAGCGTAATCTGGCGCAGAATACGCTCGCCTCTTACCGGCAGGATCTCCAAACGCTCACCGGCTGGCTGCATCACCACGATCGCACGCTATTAACGCTTGAAGCGCTTGATTTGCAGCAGTTTCTTGCCGAACGCGTTGAGGGCGGCTACAAAGCCACCAGCTCGGCGCGCACCCTCAGCGCCATTCGCCGCTTGTGCCAATATCTCTATCGGGAAAAAGTGCGCAGCGACGATCCCAGCGCGCTGCTGTCGGCACCGAAACTGCCGCAGCGTCTGCCGAAAGATCTCAGTGAAAACCAGGTCGAACGCTTGCTGCAGGCACCGAGCATTGATGTGCCGCTCGAACTGCGCGACAAGGCGATGCTGGAGCTGCTGTACGCTACCGGTTTACGCGTAACGGAGCTGGTGGGTTTGACCATCAGCGATATCAGCCTGCGTCAGGGCGTGGTGCGCGTAATCGGTAAAGGCAACAAAGAGCGTCTTGTGCCGTTAGGTGAAGAAGCGGTTTACTGGATTGAATACTATATGGAACATGGTCGGCCGTGGCTGCTCAACGGGCAAACACTGGACGTGATGTTTCCCAGCCAGCGCGCACAGCAAATGACGCGGCAGACCTTCTGGCATCGCATTAAACACTATGCGACCCTTGCCGGTATCGATAGCGAAAAGCTGTCGCCGCACGTGCTGCGCCACGCATTTGCCACACATTTACTGAACCACGGCGCCGATTTACGCGTCGTACAGATGTTGCTGGGCCACAGCGACCTCTCGACCACCCAAATTTATACGCACGTCGCCACTGAGCGCCTGCGTCTGTTACATCAACAGCATCATCCGCGCGCTTGAGATGCGGTAACAAGGATTTAAGATGAAAAAGCAGCTAACGATGCTGGCTCTGCTGGTCAGTGCATTCACTGGATTGGCGCATGCCGATGACAACGCTATTCAGCAAACGCTGAAAAAACTGGGATTGCAGCAGGCTGAAATCCAGCCGTCCCCGCTGCCGGGTATCAAAACGGTGCTGACCGAAAGCGGCGTGCTTTACGTCTCCGAAGACGGCAAGCACATGATTCAGGGCCCGCTGTATGATGTCAGCGGCACCCAGCCGATCAACGTTACTAACCAGCTGCTGGACAAAAAAGTTACTGCGCTGGCGCCAGACATGATTGTCTATAAAGCGCCGAAAGAGCAGCACGTCATCACCGTGTTCACCGACATCACCTGCGGCTACTGCCGCAAGCTGCATGAGCAGATGGCCGACTACAACGCGCTCGGCATCACCGTGCGCTATCTGGCCTTCCCGCGTGAAGGTCTGAATGGTCAGGTAGAAAAAGCCATGCGCGCCATCTGGTGCAGCGCCGATCGTAACAAAGCTTTCGATGCAGCAATGAAAGGCGATGCGCCGCAGATGGATGCGCCAGCGACCTGCAAAATCAATATCGAGCAGCAGTACAAACTCGGCATCCTGTTTGGCATTCAGGGTACGCCAGCCATTCTCACGGATAGCGGCATGATGATTCCTGGCTATCAGGGACCGCAAGAGCTGAAGCAGGTGCTTGACGGCCAGAAGCGTGGCGGTTAACGCACAGTGATTCATTCTGTTGAATTGCGTCGGCGCGAAGCCGAGACCGAAGCCAGCTTACCCGCTGATTTGCCCCCTTTGCTGCGCCGCTTGTATCTGCAACGCGGCGTGAAAGAGGCGCTGGAACTGGAGCGCGGCGCTAAACATCTGCTGCCGTGGCAAACGCTGGGCGGCATCGAAGCCGCCGTAACGTTGCTGCATCAGATGCTGCTGGCGGGCAAACGTATCGTGGTGGTGGGCGATTTCGATGCCGATGGCGCCACCAGCACCGCGTTAACCGTGCTGGCGCTGCGCAGCCTCGGCGGTAATGTGGATTATCTGGTGCCAAACCGTTTCGAAGATGGCTACGGTTTGAGTCCGGAAGTGGTCGAGCAGGCTAAAGCGCGCGGTGCGGAGATGATCCTCACCGTCGATAACGGCATCTCATCACATGCCGGAGTGGATACCGCGCATCAGCACGGCATTCCGGTGCTGGTTACCGATCACCACTTGCCGGGCGAAACCTTGCCCGCCGCCGAAGCGATTGTTAATCCGAACCTCAACGACAGCGAATTCCCCTCACGTTCGCTGGCGGGTGTTGGCGTGGCCTTCTATCTGATGCTGGCGCTGCGTGCGCACCTGCGTCAGCAAAACTGGTTTAGTGAGAGCCGAGCCGAGCCAAATCTGGCGGAGCTGCTGGATCTGGTGGCGCTGGGCACCGTGGCCGATGTGGTGCCGCTGGATGCCAACAACCGCATTCTGGTGTGGCAAGGTTTGAGCCGTATTCGCGCGGGCAAATGCCGTGCCGGGATTCGCGCGCTGCTGGAGATTGCCAACCGCGATGCGCGCCAACTCGCCGCCAGCGATCTCGGTTTTGCCGTGGGTCCGCGCCTGAATGCTGCCGGTCGTCTGGATGATATGTCGGTCGGCGTGGCGCTGCTGCTCACCGAAGATATTTCCCAGGCGCGCATGCTGGCGAATGAACTCGATGCGCTGAATCAGACGCGCAAAGAGATTGAGCAGGGCATGAAAAGCGAAGCGCTGGCGCTGTGCGATGAGCTGGAGCGTCAGCATACCGATCTGCCGCTTGGACTGGCGTTCTACCATCCCGAGTGGCATCAGGGCGTGGTGGGGATTCTGGCGTCGCGCCTGAAAGAGCGCTTCCATCGCCCGGTGATCGCCTTCGCCCCCGCCGGAGACGGCACGCTGAAAGGTTCGGGCCGCTCAATTGCGGGTTTGCATCTGCGCGATGCGCTGGAGCGTCTCGACACGCTGTTCCCTGGCTTAATGATCAAATTTGGTGGTCACGCCATGGCAGCCGGATTGTCACTGGAAACCGCGAAGTACGAGGAGTTCCGTGCGCGATTTGCCGCGTTGATTGATGAGTGGCTGGATGGCGAAGCGTTGCAGGGCGTGATTTGGTCGGACGGCGAACTGCATGCGCAGGAGTTTACCCTGCATACTGCCGAAATGCTGCGCGAGGCCGGTCCGTGGGGCCAGGCATTCCCGGAACCCGTGTTCGATGGCAAGTTCAAGCTGTTACAACAGCGGTTAGTGGGCGAGCGTCATTTGAAAGTGATGGTCGAGCCGCTCGGCGGCGGCCCGCTGTTGGATGGGATTGCCTTCAACGTGGATACCACGCTGTGGCCAGACAGCAGCGTGCGTCAGGTGCAGCTGGCCTATAAGCTGGATATCAACGAATACCGCGGCAATCGTTCGGTGCAATTGATCATCGATCACCTTTGGCCGCTGTAGTTCACTACCAAAACGCGCAATGCATCGCGCCGCTACCTGTGCACGTATCCGTAGCGGCGCGATCTATCGCGCTCAGTTGACCGATTAAACGTTTATCAGAAACTCACATCCACACCGCCGCGCAGCACTTTTTCGTCACCGCGATCGGCGAAGTGCTGATCGGCGCGCAGGAACAGGCGCGCGCGTGACGTCTGCGCCACATCCAACCGCACACCTAACCACTGCGAACGGCGATCGAGCTGCATGCCGGGAATCGTGAAACGGTTCTGGTCATCGCCAAATCCGCCCCAGCGCGCGCTGACATCCATCGACGGATTGTTGAATGCGTACTGGTATTCGCCATAAAGACTCAGCATGCTCCACAATCCAGCCGACCAATCCTGCCGTGCGCTGATACTCAAACCGCTATAGCCGACGCTGCGTCGATAGCTGTCGCCGTCGCCGCTCAGACCAAACGCGCTGCCCTTATCCTCAAACGCACCGGTATCCAGCCCGGTTTCACGCCAGCCGAGATAGGGTTCGAGGCGATAATTCTCCTCAATTGTCCAGCGATAGCCGCTTTGCAGCGCCGCCTGCCAGCTGTTGCTGCTGGTGGTCGATGACACCGGCGAAGCTTCATCCAGCAACACCAGACGCTTTAACTCATCGCGACCATGTTGATAGCTGAGATTGCCCTGCAGATACCATGCTGGCGTCAAATCGTAGCGGCCATACAGCATCGCGCCTTGCAAGCGATTACGGCTGGTGCCGCCGGTTTGGTCGTAGGTGGAATCGATCTGATTCTGCGTCCAGGCCACGCCCACACGCAGACCAGAAATACCCAAATCGCTATCCACGCCCAGTGCGGTAAGCGTGTTGCGGTAATCGGTGCCGAGGTAGCCCGCCTGATCCAGTGAACCGCGCAGTTGACCGCTCTCCAGCCAGAAACCGTAACGATTGTCGGCGCTGGCATCGGCGATACGGTTACTCAACAGGCGGCTTTGATAATCCAGCGCGTTAAACAGTACCGCGTTGCTGGAAGCGTGCGCCTGACCGGAAAGTGAATTGATGGCGGCCTGCGCACTGCGGGCATCTGCCAGCGACTGAAACGCTCCTGCTGCGCCCAGCGCTGACTGCTGCGCACTGCTCAGTGAACCCTGTTGCTGCCAGCTGTCCGCTACGCTAAACGCCTGCTCCAGATTCGCGGCCGTTTGCTGAGTGCTGGCGCTGTTCATGCCCAGCGCTGCCGCTACTGCTGCGGTATTTTTACGCGTCAGTTGGCCAGTGACGCTGTTAGCGTTGTAGCTGACCGAACCATCAAGAAACACGCCAGTATTGACCTGACTGAACTGGCCGCTAACACCCGCATCGCTGGTCAGCAGCGTTTCCTGCTGTTTCACCACATAAGTTGATGAGGGTGGCGCGAGGTTCAGCGTGCCGTCCAGCGTAGAGTGGCCTGCTACACGCAGCGGGCTGTTTAACGCGATATTGAGCACGCCATTACTGCGTTGCTGGTAATCGCCTTGCACCTGCAAACCGCCGTTGACCGTTCCCTGATTGAGTAAGCTGCCGCCAATCACACCGCTGCCACCTAAAGTGCCGCTGCCGCTGACGTTGGCACTGCCAGCAATCGCACCCTCAATCAGCAACGTATTGGCGGCAACGCTGGTCTGGCCGAGGTAACTGTTGTTAGCGGTTAACCGCAGCACGCCGCCATTATTGGCGCCGTCGAGTATCAGGCCACGATCGCCGCTGATGGCATTCGAGAAGACATAGCTACCCGCATCCAGACTGGCGTGAAAATCATTGGCCCAGAACATTGCCGGACCGTTGAGCGCTTTCGCCTGGTTGAGATCGCCCCAGCCGAAGGTGTTGTTGTAAGGCCGCCCGTTGGCGCTATCCGCAGCGCCTGCGTAAGCATCGCTGCGATAAGTGGCGGTGGTCAGCAACGTTTGCTGCAGGTTGTAGCCGCTCATCCACGGAAAGCGCTGCAACACTTGCGAAGCGGCCGCAGCGGCGCGCGGCGCGGCAAACGAGGTGCCGTAGCTACGCGCATTTACCCAGGTACCATCGGCGTTATGAAAGCGATAATCGGTGTATCCCGGTGCGCTCAGGCACCATGCCGCGGCGTTACCACAGGCATCAAACGGCCCGGTTAACGCCGCGCGGTTCGCCGTGTCGTATGAGGTGCTGTCCATCACGCCGGTAACGGCCAGCATATTCTTTTGCAACGCGCTGTCCTGATAAATCAACGGCAGCTGCGCGTTAGGGGACGGTGTTGCAGTGCCGCCATTGCCGGTGATCACCACCGCCAAACCGTTAGCCGCTGCAATCTCACGCATGCTTTGCACCAGCACCTGATAGTGCGGCTGCGCATCGGATAGCGCCTGTGCGGAGGTTAAGCGCTCGCTGGAGGCGTACGACATATTGAAAACCCGCACGCCCTGGCTCAGCAGGCCGCTCACCGCACGGGCGGTATCGTCGTATTGAAAGATATTGTTCTGCGATGCCTGCGCCACATACAGTGTGCTGCCCGGCGACAGGCCTAATAACGTCAGCGCCACCACGGTGCCGTGACCGTTAATGCCCTGATTATCATTCAAACTACTGCCGCCGCCGACGTAGCTGGTGAACTGCACGTTGGCATAATTGATTTCACTGCGATCGGGCGATAACCCTGAATCAATAATGCCGACTTTGCTGGCATTGCCTGAAGCGCTGGGCTGAGCTGGCGTGGGTGTCTCAGGCGTGCCGGTGGTGGGCGAGGTTGCCGCGCTTCCGCCACCTCCGCCGCCACCACCACCGCAGGCGGCAAGTAACAAAGGCATTAACAAGGCAAGCAGGCGCGGTGAAGTGCGCAAACCGGGAATAAACATCGATACTCCTTCATGTCTCTCAGGACATGTTGTGCCCGCTCACGTTTACGGGCGCTGATTACTGTGTCATTCCCTGTCGAAGCTGCGCATTCCTGGCGATCGTGGTGACAAACGGTCTGGACGTCAGTGATGTCCATCGGGGGGATAGTCACTGAGCAAAATGATAAAAGGGCGCTAATAAATCGATAGGCTGAATATCAGCTGCTTAATGGCGTTATTTGAGACGTGTCTGCTTTCTTGCAGGAAATTTCTCACAAGACAATTCTTAATGATTTATCGTTATAAATCATGATCTTTAATGGCGTCATTCGGCGCTAATTGCCTTATCTTTGCAGGAAAATTCCTAAGAAGGTTCTGAAGGCGAGGTATTTGCGGAGGTGTTTGGGAAAGCGTAGCGGGTAAAGCTTTCCAGAAGGATAAGAACTTTTTTTCTTACGGCGGAGGCGCGCTCACTCAGGCGGCGTGCAATGCTACAAAGTGCGCACACTTTCGGGTAAACTAGCGCGTTAGTTTTTATCTCCTTTCACCGAATCGTCAAAAAAGACTGAAAAGCCATGTTTGAAATTAATCCGGTCAAAAATCGTATCCAGGACCTCAGTGAGCGCAGCGACGTTCTTCGGGGGTATCTTTGACTACGATGCCAAGAAAGAACGCCTCGAAGAAGTAAACGCCGAGCTGGAGCAGCCTGACGTCTGGAACGAACCTGAGCGCGCGCAAGCGCTGGGTAAAGAACGTGCTTCACTGGAAGCGGTAGTGGAAACCTTAGATCACATGACGCAAGGCCTGGAAGATGTGCAGGGCCTGCTGGATCTGGCGGTGGAAGCTGACGACGAAGAGACTTTCAACGAAGCGGTTGCCGAGCTTGATGCACTTGAAGTGAAGCTGGGCGAACTGGAATTCCGTCGTATGTTCTCAGGTGAATATGACAGCGCCGACTGCTACATGGATATTCAGGCCGGTTCCGGCGGCACCGAAGCGCAGGATTGGGCCAGCATGCTGCTGCGCATGTATCTGCGCTGGGCGGAAGCCAAAGGTTATAAAACCGAAATTATCGAAGAGTCAGACGGTGAAGTGGCCGGAACCAAATCCGCCACCATTAAAATCATCGGCGACTACGCGTTTGGCTGGCTGCGTACCGAAACCGGCGTTCATCGCCTGGTGCGTAAGAGCCCGTTCGATTCCGGCGGCCGTCGTCATACCTCATTCAGTTCGGTGTTTATCTACCCGGAAGTGGATGACAACATCGATATCGATATCAATCCTGCCGATCTGCGTATCGACGTTTACCGCGCCTCCGGTGCGGGTGGCCAGCACGTTAACAAAACCGAGTCTGCGGTGCGTATTACCCACTTGCCGACCAACATTGTGGTGCAGTGCCAAAACGACCGTTCACAGCACAAGAACAAAGATCAGGCCTTCAAGCAGTTACGCGCCAAGCTGTACGAATATGAGATGCAGAAGAAAAACGCGGATAAGCAGGCAGCGGAAGATAACAAATCTGATATCGGCTGGGGCAGCCAGATCCGTTCTTATGTTCTCGACGATTCACGCATCAAGGATCTGCGTACCAGCGTAGAAACCCGCAACACCCAAGCGGTGCTGGATGGCGATATCGATCGTTTTATTGAAGCAAGTTTAAAAGCAGGGCTATAAGGAACCGACATGTCTGAACAACAACCGCAGAGCGCTGATGCCGCCCTTGAGTTAAACAACGAACTGAAAGCGCGTCGCGAAAAACTCAGCGCGCTGCGTGAAAAAGGCGTGGCGTTTCCTAACGATTTCCGCCGCGATACCACGTCCGATGTGCTGCACGCCAGCTATGACGCGAAAGAGAATGAAGAGCTGGAAGCGCTGGGCGTTGAAGTGAGCGTGGCCGGTCGTATGATGACGCGCCGCATCATGGGTAAAGCGTCATTCGCGACCCTGCAGGATGTCGGCGGCCAGATTCAGATCTACGTCTCACGCGACGATCTGCCAGAAGGCGTCTACAACGAGCAGTTCAAAAAGTGGGATCTCGGCGATATTCTCGGTGCGCGCGGTAAGCTGTTCAAAACCAAAACCGGTGAGCTGTCGATCCACATCACTGAGCTGCGTCTGCTGACCAAAGCGCTGCGTCCGCTGCCGGACAAATTCCACGGCCTGGCCGATCAGGAAACCCGTTATCGTCAGCGTTATCTCGATCTGATCTCCAACGACGATTCGCGCAAAACCTTTAAAATTCGCTCACAAATCATGGCCGGCATTCGTCAGTTCATGGTTAACCGCGACTTTATGGAAGTGGAAACCCCGATGATGCAGGTGATTCCTGGCGGCGCGTCTGCGCGTCCGTTCATCACCCATCATAATGCGCTTGATATCGATATGTACCTGCGTATTGCGCCAGAGCTGTATCTGAAGCGTCTGGTGGTTGGCGGTTTTGATCGCGTGTTCGAGATCAACCGTAACTTCCGTAACGAAGGGATTTCGCCGCGCCATAACCCAGAGTTCACCATGATGGAACTCTATATGGCATATGCGGATTACAAAGATCTGATCGAACTGACCGAAAGCCTGTTCCGTACGCTGGCGCAGGATGTGCTGGGCACCACGGAAGTGCCGTATGGCGATCACAGCTTCGATTTCGGTAAGCCGTTCGAGAAGCTCACCATGCGTGAAGCGATCAAAAAATACCGTCCGGAAACTGACCTGAGCGATCTGGAAGACTTTGATAAAGCGGTAGCGATTGCCCAATCACTGCACATCAAAGTTGAGAAGAGCTGGGGCCTGGGCCGCGTCGTTACAGAGATCTTCGAAGAGACCGCTGAGGCGCACCTGATTCAGCCAACCTTCATCACCGAATACCCGGCTGAAGTATCACCGCTGGCGCGTCGTAACGACGAGAACCCGGAAATCACCGACCGCTTTGAGTTCTTCATCGGCGGCCGCGAAATCGGTAACGGCTTCTCAGAGCTCAACGATGCAGAAGATCAGGCTGAGCGTTTCCTGCAGCAGGTGAATGCGAAAGAGTCTGGCGATGACGAAGCGATGTTCTACGACGAAGACTACGTCACCGCGCTGGAACACGGCCTGCCGCCAACCGCTGGTTTGGGTATTGGTATCGACCGTATGGTGATGCTGTTCACCAACAGCCACACCATCCGCGACGTGATCCTGTTCCCGGCACTGCGCCCGACCGGTAAGTAGTATTTCGCCGAAGTCCCCCATCCCGGCCTTCCCCCATAAATGGGGGAAGGAGACGCTGCCACATGCAACTCCCCAACTACCATATGGCAGCATCTTCCTCCCCCATTCATGGGGGAGGACCGAGGAGGGGGACAGCAAGCACGGACCGAGTAGCGATTCAGCCAGCACATTCTCCCCAACACAAAATTCCTGATGACAACTCGGCACGCTCTGTGCAGGATGGTTTTTTTCTTTTTCAGGGAATCACCATGAGTGCAAAAGCGGCAACGTTAGAGGGCCGGATTCGTCAGCACTGGGATCAACTCTCCAGCCACGAGCAGCGACTTGCCGATGTGCTACTCGCCGCACCAGGCCAGTTAGCCATGAACACCGCCACCGAACTGGCACACAGCGCGGGCGTGTCCAAAGCCACCACCACGCGCTTCTTCCGCCATCTCGGCTATGAAAGTTATGAAGCCGCACGTCGCCAGGCGCGTGACATGCAAAGCAGCGGTTCACCGCTCTATCTGCAACCGGCACCCAGCGCGTCGCCATTAGCGAGCATCATGCAGCAGCATCTGGAAAGAGAGATCGCCAACCTGGTCAACAGCTATCGCACGCTGGACAGCGAACAGCTGCAGCAGGCGGTCAGCGCCATCAGCCAGGCGCGACGCGTGGTGGTCATGGGTTGGCGCCACAGCCAAACCATCGCGCATCTGATCTATCGAGACCTGATCCATATTCACTCCGATGTGCGTCTGCTGCCGCGTCCCGGCGATTCGCTGGCGGAACATATAGCGGCGTTGACCGCCGAGGATGTGGTGATCTGCGTCGGTCTGCGTCGTCGCATGCCCGCGCTGGAGGCGGCGATGGACGCGCTGGCCGAGCGCAATGTGCCGATGTTGTATATCGCCGACGTGCTCTCCGGCAAACCGGCGCGCCATGCGCAGTGGGTAATCCGCTGTCACACCGACAGCAGCCTGATTTTCGATAGCACCGCCGCGCTCTCCGGCGTGTGTAATCTGCTCTGTTCACTGGTGGCCCGGCAAATGGGTAAAGCCAGCAACGATCATCTCGCGCAAATCGAAGCGCTGCACCAATCCCTCGACGAACTGGAATAATGTGCCTTGCTGGCGCATTGTGCGCCAGAAAAATCACCAAAACGGTGCAATTCTGTCCAGTGCCCACCCATCCAATTATCCCCGTCTTACCGTGTGTGAAATCATAGAAATTAAAAATAAAAACACAGAAACAAATGTTTCCATTTGATTTTATTTAATAAAATCTGTTTCTTATCAAGTATCCCTGCACAGTAGTGAAAAAGCTGGCACAAAATATGCTCAGTAGAAAATGACATTTCACCAACACCAGGGAAACACCATAATGAAAAAAACAGCACTGCTGATTGCCGCACTTCTCTCTGTCGGCACCATGGCGCAGGCACAAGCCGATACGCTGGCCGACATCAAAAGCAGCGGCAAAATTACCGTCGGTATCGATCCAACCTTTCCTCCCTACGAATACACCGATGACAAAGGTGAGATCACCGGTTACAGCGTGGCGATCATGCAATCCTTTGCCAACGATCTCGGTGTGAAACTGGAGTTTCAGAAAACCGCCTTCAGCGGCATTCTGCCGGGCCTGATTTCGGGCTCCTTTAATGCCGAAGGTTCATCCCTCAACGTCACGGCGGAACGCGCGAAGAAAGTGCTGTTTACCGTGCCGTACAGCAAAACCGTCAACGGCGTGCTGGTGCGTGAAGCCGAGGCGAAAACCTTCAGCGGTAAAACCCTGAGTCCGGAAAGCTTGTCGGGTCTGCGCGGCGCGGTGAAAACCGCCAGCGTGCCAGAGCAGCTGTTGAAGGGTTTCAACGAACAGTTGAAGAAGGAGGGTAAAAAACCGATCACCATCATCAATGTCGATTCACTCGATCAAACCGTCAGCACCTTGATGACCAAACGCGCCGACTTCGTTTATGACGACATCTCGGTACTGGCGCCGGTAGCAAAAAAATATGCCGGCAAAGTGGCGCAGGTGGGCGAAGTCGGCCCGTCGCAGTGGATGGGTTGGGCGACACGTAAAGAAGATGGCAGCCTGAACAAAGCCATTAGCGACCACATCCTGGCGATGCAGAAAGACGGCGAACTGACCAAACTGCAGCAGCAATATCTCGGCACCACCTTTACCGTGCCCGCCAGCGACTTCATTCCGCAGGAGTAATTATGTGCCAGTCCAACCTGACGGTGCCTGCCGGCTTTGGCAAAACCTTCCGCGTGCGCAAGGGCCAGTTTATTACCGTGATTGACAGCGAAGGGCAGCAGGCGGCCGATTTTGTCGCGGTGAATGCCGATGACCTGAACGAGAAGCTGTCGCCGGTGCACACGCGCCAACAGCTGCGCTCGCTGTTCTTTAAGCCGGGCGACGCGTTGTGGTCGAGTGAAAACCGCCCGATGCTGCGCATTCTTGCCGACAGCATCGGCATCCACGACGCCAACGTACCGGCCTGCGATCGCACCCGTTTCAGCATCGATTTCGGTGTCGAAGGGCATCGCAACTGCGTCGATAACCTGCTGGAGGGGATGAAGGCGTTTGGCGTCACCTACTTCTCGCTGCCGGAACCGTTCAACCTATTTCAGAACGGCCCGGTCACCGCCGATGGCCGCATGGAAGTGACCGATCCCAACAGCAAAGCGGGCGATAGCATCACCTTTGAAGCGCTGTGCGATCTGATCTGCGCGGTCTCATCCTGCCCGCAGGACATTATTCCCGGCAACGGCCTGCAGGTGACGCCAATCGACATCGTGGTCAGCGACTATTTTCACGCTCAGGAGATGAATCATGCTGTTAATGCGTGAAAGTTATGAAGAAACCGCCGTGCGCACGCTGGCTGAACCGGTGCAGGTTGCAGCGGGCAGCATCGGTTCGATTCGCGTGCTGCGTGGCCAGTTACTGCGCATCACCGCTCAGGGCGACGGCGCGGTGGCTTCGCTGTTTGGCTTTAGCCTTGCCGATCCCGCCGTGTGGCTGTCGGTGCACCACACGCGGGTGTTTAGCAACAGCTACCTGCTCGGTTCCGGCATGCGTCTGGTGAACAACCGTCGTCGTCCGATGATGGTGCTGGGCAAAGACTGCGTGAAGCGTCACGACCTGCTGCTGCCGGCCTCCACCACGGCGTTTCTCGCTGAGCGCGGTTATCCGGGCGAAGGTTGTCTCGATGCGCTGCGCGGCGAGCTGGCGCGTCTGGGCATGGTGGTGCCGAAGCTGCCGGATCCCATCAATCTGTTTATGCACGTCAAGCTGACGCGTGAAGGCAAGATTCTGCCGGAAACCAACCTGACCCAAGCTGGCGACAGCATTACCTGTCGCGTGGTGATGGACATGCAGTTCATCGTTTCCGCCTGTAACACCGGCATTGAGGGCAACGATCGTCCCGCGCCGCTGCTGCTGTCGGTGGCGGAAAACCTGCACGACTTTAACGCGGAGTAACGCATGGGGCTGGATCAACAGGTAGTGGCCGCGTTGCCGGAACTCGGGCACGGCCTGCTGATGACGCTGGTGCTCACCGTGCTGGCGTCGTTAGTCAGCGTGGTGATGGGGCAGCTCGGTTGCTTCCTGCAGCTGCGTCGTGCCTGGATCTGGCGCGCCATCGGGCGTTTCTATGTCAGCGTGATGCGCGGAACGCCGGCGATTGTGCAGCTGTTTGTGGTGTTCTTCACCTTGCCGCGGCTGGGATTAGGCGGTCAGCCGATGCTGGCGGCGGTGATTGCCATTGGCCTCAACAGCGGCGCGTACGTGGCGGAAATCCTGCGCGTGAATCGCAGCCTGGTGACGCGCGGACAGCTGGAAGCGTCGCGCACGCTGGGTCTGAGCCGCCTGCTGACGTGGTGGTACGTCATCAATCCCCAAGTGATGCGCGCCAGTCTGCCGATGCTGGTGAATGAATTCACCATTCTGCTGAAAACCACGCCGCTGGCGTCGGTGGTGGCGCTCACTGAACTGACCTACGCCGGACAGATCGTCATCGCCCGCACCTACGAAGCCACGCAGGTGCTGCTGCTGGTGGCGGCCGGTTATCTGCTGATCGCCATGCCGTTAATTGCGGCGGCGCGTCGTTTAGAAGCGAAGCGGAGGTTAGCGTAATGGATTGGCAGGCAATTATCACCTCTTTGCCGTCGCTCGGTGACGGCCTGATCGCCACCTTGCAGCTTTGTCTGGTGGCGGCGCTCTGCTCGCTACTGTGGGGCGCGCTATTGGCCGTGCTGCTGATGCGTGCCTCGCGGTTCTGGCTGCGTTTGCTCAATCTTTACAGCGGGTTAACCCTCGCGCTGCCGCTGCTGGTGGTGATCTATCTGCTCTATTTTGTGCTGCCGGAATATGACATCACGCTGTCGTCGCCGGTGGTGGGCGTGCTGGCATTGACGCTCTACTACGCGCCTTACATTGCGCAGGTGATCCGCTCCGCCATTGATGCGCTGCCGCAAGGGCAGTGGGAAGCGTGCCGCGTATTGGGCCTGAGCCGCAGCGAACAACTGCGTGACGTGGTGCTGCCGCAAACGCTGCCGCAGATGCTGTCGCCGCTGGTCGGGCTGATGATCGGTTTGATTAAAGACTCCGCGCTGCTGTCGATTGTCTCGGTGCAGGAGTTTATGTACGCCGCCAAACAGGCGATTTCGGATACCTACGCGCCGCTGGAGATCTATCTCACGGTGGCGCTCTGTTACTGGCTGCTCAACAGCGTCATCGACTGGCTGGCGCGCGGCCTTGAATCTCGCATGACGCGCTATCGTCGTGCCATGCAGCATTAATCAGGAGAACAACATGTCGGCTGAATTTCAGCATCGTGAAGCGATGACCATCCCGGCGCGCTACGGCAAAGCGGTGCGCTTGAAGCAAGGTGAAGCGGTGCAGGTGATTAACCTGCACGGCACGCAGGTGGTGGATTGCTGGGCTTACAACGCTGAGGATGTGAGTGAATATATGTGTATGGAGGCGACGCGCGTGTGGAATCAGTGTCTCAATCCCAAAGTGGGCGACAGCTTTATCACCAGCCAGCGCCACCCGATTTTGACGCTGGTGGCGGATACCTCGCCAGGCGTGCACGACACCTTTATGGCGGCCTGCGATGCGCGTCGTTATGAGCTGCTCGGCTGCACCGAACCGCATCGCAACTGCCATGACAATCTGTTTGAAGGCATGCGTGAGCTGGGCGTGACGCTGCCGCATGGCAATCTGGCCTCGTTTAATATCTTTATGAATATTCAGGTGCAGCCGGATGGCATCACGCTGAAGACGCTGCCGGTGGTGACGAAGCCGGGCGACTATATTGTGCTGCGCGCCGAGATGGACTGTTTTGTGGCGTTTTCCGCCTGTCCGCAGGATATCGTCAGCATTCAGGGGCAGGGCGACAACACCCCGCGCGATGCCGAGCTGCGTATTCTGACCAGCGGTTTTCCGCAGGTGCAGGTGCAGGGGGCGTGGGTTCCGGCTTGATGGTGCACGCTGTCCCTGTGCACGCTGTCCCCCATCCCGGCCTTCCCCCATGAATGGGGGAAGGAGACGCTGCCACATGCAGCTTCAGAACTCACATTTTGCAGCATCTTCCTCCCCCATTTATGGGGGAGGACCGAGGAGGGGGACAGCCAGCACCGACAGCCAGCACGATCTAAGACTTCACCACCCCATCCAGCCACGCCTGAAACCGTGCGTACGGCACATACAGCGCCACATTCTTAAACAGCGTTTTGCCGCTTTTATTGTCATCAATCTGGCTGCTGTAACCGACAATCACCCCCGCCAGCGTATCATCGCTGGCGTTATACACCGCGCCGCCGGACATACCTTTCACCACGCCGGCATTGGCCGCCACCACCACACAGCTGGCTTTGTTCCAGTCATTCGCCAGCGTGGTATTGATCAGATTCTTGCCGCTTGACGCTACCGGCATCGCGGAAATAAAGCTGTAGCCATACAGATTCACGTCGTCGCCGATATGGCTATTGCGGAACGGCGGCGGCAAATTGGCTTCGCTGTTTTTATGGTACACCACAGCAATATCGCATTCGGGATGCCAGGCTTTAACCCGATAGAGTGAATACTTCGCCACGTGGGCCGCCGTCAGGCTGTATTCGGGCGTGAGAGGAATGGTGGTGCCAAGTGCACCAATACCCAGCACCGTTGGAATGCCGGTGACGGTCATATCGACGCGTTTTGCTGCTTCTTTGCTGTATTCGTAATGCCCAACAGAGCAGCCGCTTAGGCAGCCAACCGTTAGCGCGATGAGCCATCGCATACGCTTTCCCCTCGATTTTTGACACCCCATAACCGGGCAATCCATTGAGGTATCGGCAGTGCACGTCCATCCTTTACTGTTTGATTTTGCGTCAAAAGCTGACTCACTGTGATAACGATCACATCCTTTTCAAGCGTAGCGCGGAAACCTCCATCTGTCTCAATGGTTAGTCAGTGACATTTTCGCGCGCAGGGATTATTGCTGCGGGCGCAAAATAGTCTTGCGGCGCGCAGGGTGGTTGGCATGGAAGGGCTATGCTTTAATAACAATGTGACGCAGTTCAAATTTTAATAAGCGTCTGTTGTCACCGTACTGCGTTCGCAGTGCGGCCCGCCTGCAAAAAATTATTGGGAGAGTGTGTTATGCCTGTTGCATTACTGGCGCTGGCGCTGAGTGCGTTCGCCATCGGCACCACGGAATTCGTCATTATGGGATTGCTGCCCGAGGTGGCGGGCGATCTGCAAGTGACCATTCCTTCTGCGGGATGGCTGATCAGCGGCTACGCGCTGGGCGTTGCTATTGGCGCGCCGATCATGGCGTTGCTGACCGCCAAACTGCCGCGTAAACGTACTCTGATTCTGCTGATGATCATCTTCATCATCGGTAACGTGCTCTGTGCATTGGCCTACACCTACAACCTGCTGATGCTGGCGCGTGTGGTGACGGCGCTGTGTCACGGTGCGTTCTTCGGCATCGGTGCAGTGGTGGCGGCGAGCCTGGTCGCTCCAGGTAAACAAGCTTCTGCCGTGGCGCTGATGTTCACCGGTTTGACGCTGGCCAACGTGCTCGGCGTGCCGCTCGGCACCTGGTTTGGTCAGATGTTTGGCTGGCGCGCCACCTTCTGGGGCGTGGCGATCATCGGCATCTTCGCCTTTATCGCGCTGATGGTGAGCCTGCCGACCAACAAAGAAGAGAAGCCGGTGCATCTGGCGAGTGAAATCAGCGCGCTGGCCAACGGCAAACTGTGGCTGTCGCTGCTGATGACGGTGTTCTTTGCGGCGGCGATGTTTGCGCTGTTTAGCTACATTGCCCCGCTGCTGTTGCAGGTGACCGGTATCTCGGATCGGGGTGTTAGCTGGACGCTGTTCCTGATTGGCGCGGGTCTGACCGTCGGCAACATTCTCGGCGGCAAGCTGGCCGACTGGAAAGTGTCGTTCAGCCTGATCCTCAGCTTTGTGCTGATTGCGGTGTTCTCGCTGCTGTTCAGCTGGACCAGCCATGCGCTGTGGCTGGCGGAAATCACGCTGTTCCTGTGGGCGATGGCGACCTTCGCCACCGTGCCGGGCTTGCAGATTAACGTGGTGCGCCACGGCAAAGATGCGCCGAATCTGGTCTCTACGCTGAATATCTCCGCCTTCAACGTCGGCAATGCGCTCGGCGCGTGGGTTGGTGGCGCGGTGATCGAGAAAGGGTACGGCCTGACGTCGGTGCCGGTTGCCGCTGCTGCGCTGGCCGCGGTCGGATTGGTGATCTGCCTGATCACCTTCCGCAAAGCGGGCGGGCAGGGCGAAGCGGTCAACGCTTAAGCCAGCCGCTCGGCAATACGTTGTGGAAACGCCGCCACGTGCCGTTGCAGGTGGTCGCAGAAGTGATCGACCAGCGCCGAAGCCGGTCGATGCTGCGGCCGCACCAGACTCACGGTGAAGGGCACGGCAATACTGAAGCGACGCATCACCACACCGCTGTCGGCGTAATCCAGCGCCGTCAGCGGATTCACAATCGAAATCCCCACGCCCGCGCGCACCATCGCGCACACTGACGCCGCGCTGTGCGTCTCCAGCACCAGATGACGCTCCACATTCTGCTCATGAAACAGGGAATCCAGCAGCTGACGATAGCTATCGCTGCGCGACAGGCTGACGTAGTTTTCACCGTGGAAATCCTGCGGCGTCAGCACCTCGCGCTGACACAGCGGATGCTGTGGCGGCAGCACGCACACTTCGTCACAGGTCAGTAGCGGCAAACGTTCGGTGCCCGCCGGTGCGTGTTGGGTTTCGGTCAGGCCGAGATCGTAACGCTGTGCCGACAGCCACTCTTCCAGCAACGGCGACTCCTGCGGAATGATATTCAGGCTAACCTGCGGATAGCGCTGAAGAAAGGGCTGCAGCAGCGGCGGCAACAGCGACTGAGAAAACACGGGCAGGCAGGCGATCGACAATTCACCCTGACGAAACTGACGCAACCCTTCGGCGGCATCCATGATGCGATCTAGCCCGTACCACGAGCGCTGCACCTCTTCGTACAGCCGCAAGCCTTGTACCGTGGGCTGCAGGCGGCCGCGCACCCGTTCGAACAGCTGCAGGCCGAGCTGCTGCTCGAGGCGCGCCAGTTCGCGGCTCACCGTGGGCTGCGAAGTGTGCAGCAGCGTCGCGGCCTGCGTCAGGTTGCCGCTGGTCATCACCGCGTGAAAAATTTCGATATGTCGCCAGTTAATTTTTGCCATTGTCTCCTCCAGATAACCCATATCATATTTGTATAGACGTCGCTAAAACAGATATTTTTCTGAATTGATGCGCTGTGGCTAAATAGCCTCAATCACACAGGAGAATTGACATGCCACGCCCACTCAACAACACCGAAACCGCGTTAACTGCCGCCAACTTACTGCCGCTGGCGCAGCGTTATGCCGGCCCATTCTGGGCTTATGATGCGGCGATTATTCAGCAGCGCATTGCGCAGCTCGGCGCCTTCGACGTGGTGCGTTTTGCGCAGAAAGCCTGCTCCAACATTCACATTTTGCGTCTGATGCGTGCGGCGGGCGTCAAAGTCGATTCGGTATCGCTGGGTGAAATCGAGCGTGCTATTGCCGCCGGTTATCAGCCGGGCGGCGAAGATATCGTCTTCACCGCCGATGTGTTTGATCAGCCAACCCTGACGCGTATCGCCGAGCTGAAAGTGCCGGTCAATGCCGGTTCGGTGGATATGCTGCATCAACTGGGCGAGCTGTCACCGGGCCACGCGGTGTGGCTGCGCATCAATCCGGGTTTTGGTCACGGTCACAGCCAGAAAACCAACACCGGCGGTGAGAACAGTAAACACGGCATCTGGCACAGCGATCTGCCGCTGGCGCTGGCGGCGATTCAGCAGCACGGCCTGCGTCTGGTCGGCCTGCATATGCACATCGGTTCCGGCGTGGATTATGGCCATCTGCAGCAGGTGTGTGACGCGATGGTCGATCAGGTGGTGGCATTTGGGCAGGATTTGGAAGCGATTTCTGCCGGTGGCGGTTTGTCGATTCCGTATCGTTTTGACGAAGAAGCCATTGATACCCAGCACTATTACGGCTTGTGGAACGGCGCGCGTGAGCGTATCGCTGCGCACCTCGGTCACCCGGTGAAACTGGAGATTGAGCCAGGCCGCTTCCTGGTTGCTGAATCGGGCGTGCTGGTGTCACAGGTACGCGCGGTAAAAGAGATGGGCAGCCGTCACTTTGTGCTGGTCGATGCCGGTTTCAGCGATTTAATGCGTCCGTCAATGTACGGCAGCTATCACCACATTTCCTTGCTGCCGGTCGATGGCCGCGCGCTGGGCGACGCCACCGTGGAGAGCGTGGTGGCCGGTCCGCTGTGTGAATCGGGCGACGTGTTCACGCAGCTCGAAGGTGGCAAAGTAGAAACCCGTGCGCTGCCTGTGGCGCAGGTCGGCGATTATCTGGTGTTCCACGATACCGGCGCATACGGCGCGTCGATGTCGTCGAACTACAACAGCCGTCCACTGATTCCGGAAGTGCTGTTCGAGAATGGCGCGGCGCGTGAAATTCGTCGTGCGCAGACCATTCAGGAGCTGCTGGCGCTGGAGCTGATTTGATGAAGATCGTCGCGCTCAGCGAGGTGCCGCATCACGCCACGCAGATCACCGACTGGCTGTGGCAGGCGTTTGGTGACGGTACGTCGCGTGAGTTTTACCACAGCATTGTGCGCAGCAGCCTCAACGGCGCCGACTTTCCGGTGACCTTCGTGGCGCTGGACGGCGACATACCGCTCGGCACGGTGGGATTCTGGCGCTGCGATTTGATCAGCCGTCAGGATCTCACGCCGTGGGTGGCGGCGCTGTTTGTTGAGGAGTCCGCGCGCGGCAAGGGATTGAGCAAAGCGCTGCAGCAGCATGTGATCGATTTCGCGCAGCAGCGCGGTCATGACAAGCTGTGGTTATGGTCCACCTTTGGCGGCTATTACGAACGTTTTGGCTGGCAGTATCAATGCGACGCGCTGGAGTTCCCGGATGTGCGGGTGAAGGTGTATTCGCGGTATTTGTGATGGGTGCGCGTTGTCCCTCATCCCAGCCTTCTCCCGCAAGCGGGAGAAGGAGCCGCCCAAGCAAGCTGTAAATCCGAGGTTCACTCCACCTAATCATTCCCTCTCCCGCTTGCGGGAGAGGGTTAGGGTGAGGGAAAGCGCGCACCAGGATTTAACCCGGCCCACTCACCGAATGCCGTCTTACCAGCGTGGGGCTAAACATATTGGTCACTTCCGGCATCTCGCTGCCATTGGCTAACGCCAGCGCCAGTTGCGCCGCCTGTTGCGCCATGGTGACAATCGGATAACGCACCGTCGTCAAACGCGGACGCACATAGCGCGACACCAGCACATCATCGAAGCCAATCAGCGACATCTCTTCCGGCACGCTAATGCCGTTATCACTCAGCACCGCCAGCGCACCGGCGGCCATCGAATCGTTGTAGCAGGCCACCGCGGTGAACTGCTTGCCGCGTCCCATCAATTCGGTCATCGCCTGCTCGCCGCCCACCTCGTCTGGTTCGCCCCACGCCACCAAACGGTCATTACACGGCAAACCGTGCTCTTTCAGCGCGTCGTAATAGCCTTGCAGACGATCTTCGGCATCGGAAATGGTGTGAGTGGAGCAGATAAAGGCGATTTGCGTATGGCCTTGCTGAATCAGATGACGCGTTGCCAGCCAGGCGCCGTAGCGGTCATCCAGCGCGATGCAGCGATGTTCAAAGCCTTTCAGCAGGCGATTCAGCAGCACCATGCCCGGCACCTGCTTCATCAACATCTCTAAATCGTCGTCGGGGATTTTCTTAGCGTGTACCACTAAGGCGGCGCAGCGATGGCGCATCAGTTGCTCAATCGCCTGACGCTCTTTTTGCTCATTGTGGTAACCGTTACCAATCAGCAAAAAGTTGCCGGTCTGGCCCGCAACTTCATCCACCGCTTTGACCATCGCGCCAAAAAACGGATCGGAAACATCGCCCACCACTAAACCCAGGGTTTCGGTGGATTGCTGCGCCAGGGCGCGTGCGTTGGCGTTCGGGTGATACTGCAACTGCTCCATTGCCGCCGTAACGGCGAGGCGAGAACTCTCGCTGGCTTTGGGCGAATTATTGATGACGCGGGAGACGGTCGCAACCGACACCCCAGCCATACGGGCAACATCCTTAATGGTAGCCATGCGATTATCTACATCCGGGAAAACGTTTACACATGCCACCAGTGTTACGGAAAACCCACCCTGTAGCAACCCGGCAGAATGCCAGCGCTGTCGCAAAAGCACGGAAAATCAGGCGCTCACAGCCGCGCTTTAGCTCGGTTACAGGCTCATGTTATGCTGCCAGACACAATCACACCTGCCTGCCGGACCCAAAAACCATGAAAACTCGCGTGCCACACCTGGCGCACTGGGGCGCATTCACTGCCGTCACCGAAAACGATCGCCTGATTGGCTGTGAACCCTTCTTCGCCGATGCCGATCCCTCGCCGATGCTTAACACCATTCCTGAACTGGTCTATTCAGATAAGCGTATTCGCCAGCCGATGGTGCGCCGTTCATGGTTGAAGTCGCGCGAGAACAGCGATCGCACCTTGCGCGGTCGGGAAGATTTCGTGGCGGTAGATTGGGATACCGCGCTGGATTTGGTGGCGGAAGAGAATCGCCGCGTGCGCGATCGCTACGGCGCAGCGGGCATTTTCAACGGCTCTTACGGCTGGTCATCGGCGGGACGCGTCAACCACGCGCGCACGCTGATTCGTCGCTTCTATTTTCAGGGCGGCGGCGGCGTCGACCAGCAAGGTAATTATAGCTGGGGCGCGGCGCAGTTCTTCCTGCCGTACGTGATTGGCACCTACATGCCGCTCACCGGCCGCGTCACCGACTGGCCGCAAGTGGTGCAGCACGCCGACATCTTTATCGCCTTCGGCGGCCTGGCGCTGAAAAACGCGCAGGTGGCGTCCGGCGGCGCAGGGCAGCACAGCCTGAAACCGGCGCTGGAGCAGCTCAGCGCCAAAGGCACGCCAATCATTAACATCAGCCCAATGCGCGATGACTGCCCGGCGTTCGTCAATGCCGAGTGGATTCCGATTCGCCCGAACACCGACGTGGCGCTGATGCTGGCGCTGGGTTTTGAGATCACCAGGCGTAACGCGCTGGATGAAAGCTTCCTCGCCAGCCACTGCACCGGCTGGCCGCAGCTGCGCGGCTATCTGCTCGGTGAAAGCGATGGCATCGCTAAAACGCCTGAGTGGGCCAGCAGCATTACCGGCATTCCGGCGGCGCGCATTGCTTTGCTGGCGCAGCAGCTGATCGGCAAACGCAGCTTTATTACCTGCTCCTATTCGGTACAGCGCGCCCATCGCGGCGAGCAGCCGTACTGGATGATGATTGCGCTGTCGTCAATGCTCGGTCAGCCAGGCTTGCCGGGCGGCGGTTTCTCCTTTGGTCATGGCTCGATGAACAGCGTCGGCAATCCGCGTCAGGATGGCCCGGCACCCATGATGAGCACCGGCCCGAATCCGGGCAATTTGTCGATTCCAGTGGCGCGCATCAGCGACATGCTGCTCAATCCCGGCCAGCCGTACGCATTCCAGGGTGAAACCCAGCACTATCCGGATATCCATTTGGTGCACTGGGCGGGCGGCAATCCGTTCCATCATCATCAGCAGCTCAATCGTCTGGTGGAAGGCTGGCAGCGCCCGGATACCGTGATTGTGCAGGATATTGTCTGGACGCCGGCGGCGCAGATGGCGGATATCGTGTTGCCCGCCACCACCACGCTGGAGCGCAACGACATCGGCGGATCGTCGCGCGATCGCTTCGTGCTGGCGATGCATCAGGCCATCAAGCCGCAGCATCAGGCGCGCAATGATTTCGACATCTTCGCTGATATCGCCGATCGCCTCGGCTATCGTGATGTGTTCACCGAAGGGCGCAATGAGATGCAGTGGATCGAGCATCTGTATCTGCAGTGCGCGGTAGCGCATGCGCGGCGTGATATTCCGTTCCCGGAGTTCGGGGAATTCTGGGAGCGCGGTTTTGTCGAGATTCCTGAAGGCGGCAAGCCGTTCGTGTTTATGGATGATTTCCGCGCTAACCCAGAAACGCATCCAATTCAAACCGCCAGCGGCAAGATTGAGCTGTTCTGCCAAACTATTGCCGATTATCAGCTGGAAGATTTCGCCGGACATCCCGAGTGGCGCGAGCCGCAGGAGTGGCTGGGCGCGCCGCTCAGTTCACAGTTCCCGCTGCATATGATCTCGATTCAGCCATCCGATCGTCTGCACAGCCAGATGGACGCCACCGCCACGGTGCAAGGCAACAAAACCGTCGGACATGAGACGCTATATATGCATCCGCAGGATGCGGCAACGCGTGATATTCAGGATGGCGATGAGATTGAGGTGAGCAATGCGCGCGGGCGCATGCTGGCCGGTGTGCGCCTGACCGACGGGGTAACGCCGGGCGTGGTGATCATCGCCACCGGCGCCTGGTTCGATCCTGGCTTTGGTCGCGCCTGGCAACCGTGGGATCGCGCCGGCAACCCGAATGTCCTGACATTGGATATCGGCACCTCGTCGTTAACGCAGGGTCCTAACGCCATGAGTTGCCTGGTGGAAATCAAAAAACATCTGATGTGAATGGGCAACGAATAATCTCATCGCTGGTTACATTTTGCCGGTAACTGTTGCGTTTAGGCGATGGTTTCCCAGCGTGCCACCTTGCTACAGTCAGGGTCCCAGAGGTATTGATGGGTGAACATCAAAAAGTTTTCTTGATTACACCGACCTGCGCAGATGCGCAGGTTTTTTTTGCTTAACGAATCGAAACACAGTTTTCCTGTCAACTCGCTTTACGTTTCTTTATAACTGCTGGCATTAAGCCTGATTTTTTATCGCAGTGGACGTTATGCCCCCAATTAAAAAATTTCTGGGAAAAGACCAGATAAAAGCGCCCTTTAACCCATTTCGTTTTCGCCTGATCTGCCTTGGCGTGTTCTGCTGTCTGGTGCTGTTGCTGATTTGCGTTGGTGACCTGCAGCTGATCAAGCATCCGATGCTGGAGCACGAAGCCGATCAGCGCTCGCTGCGTACCGTAACGTTGCCAACTAACCGTGGCACCTTGCTGGATCGCGACGGCCAGGCATTAGCGCTGAGCGTTCCGGCACGTGACATCATCGCCGATCCAATGCGCGTGCTGGAGGCAAATCCCGATTTCACCAGCGCCAAATGGGCTTATCTGGCGGCCGCGCTCAATCAGCGTCCGGAAGATCTGCGCGCGGCCATCACCGCCAACCCGAAAAAACGCTTCCTCTATCTGGGCCGCAAAATCGAACTCGGCATCGCCAAAGATATCGCCGAGCTGAAACTCAAAGGTATCAGCTCGGTGTATAACGACAGCCGTTTCTATCCGATGAGTGAAGCAGCTGCGCCGCTGATTGGCATTGTAGGGGCCGACAGCAACGGCCTGAACGGCATCGAGAAGGGCTTCGACCATGTGCTGCAGGGCGATCCGGGCAAAGAAGTTTATCGTCAGGATGGTGAAGGCAACATCATTGCGATGATCGATTACCAGCCGCCACAACAGCCGCCAACCGTGCAGCTCAGCATCGACAAGTTCGACCAATTCACGCTCTACAGCAAACTGCGCGACGGCGTGCTGCTTAACAAAGCGGATTCGGGTGCGGCGGTATTGGTGAAAATCGATACCGGCGAGATTCTGGCGATGGCCTCTTATCCGTCGTTCAACCCGAACAACTATGAAAATGCCACGCCGGCGCAGATGCGTAACTCGGCGATCAACGACAGCTACGAACCCGGCTCCACGGTGAAACCGCTGGTGGTGATGGAAGGGCTGGAGCGCCATCTGGTGCGCGCCGATTCGGTGATCGATACCACGCCGTACAGCGTCAACGGCCACTTAATTCGCGACGTTGGCCACTGGCCACGCCTCACCATGACCGGCATTTTGCAGAAATCGAGTGACATCGGCGTCTCGCACATTGCGCTGGCGATGCCCGCTGAAGCGCTGGTTAATACCTATCAGGCATTTGGCCTGGGTAAACCTACCGGGCTGGGATTGACCGGTGAGAGCGTGGGTTACTTCCCGCTGCACCGCGAGCGCTGGGCTGATATCGAACGCGCCACCTTTGCCTTTGGCTACGGCCTGCGCGTCACGCCGCTGCAGATTGCGCGTGAATACGCCACGCTCGGTTCGTACGGCGTTTATCGTCCACTGTCGATCACCAAAGTGACGCCGCCGGTGTTAGGCAAACAGGTGGCGAACCCGCAAGTGGTGCAAACCGTGGTGCATATGCTGGAGAGCGACGTACTGCCGGGCGGCACCGGGGTGAGAGCGGCGGTGCCGGGTTATCGTCTGGCGACCAAAACCGGTACCGCAGAGAAGATGGGCACCAGCGGCAAGTACGATGGCGGTTATATCAACTACACCGCCGGCATCGCGCCCGCCAGCCATCCGGAAGTGGCGCTGGTGGTAATGATCAACCATCCCACCGCGGGCGATCACTTTGGTGGCTCGGTGGCGGCACCGATCTTCGGCAACATCATGGGCCCGGTACTCAAGCACATGAACGTGGCACCCGATGCGATCTACAGTAAACCTTCTTCAGACAAATCTTAGTTAAATCAAAAGTGTAAGTGAGGTGTGGAGAATATTCACACCTCGTTTCACTTCCCCAAACACCGTTGCTTTTTGCACCTGTCTTTCACCGACTCATCGGTGCGAGTATGGAGATCCCAGAGGTATTGATGGGTGTGAAACAAGCTGCTTTGGCAGTACCCTGTTATTACACCGACCCACGCAGATGCGTGGGTTTTTTTTGCCTGTAATTTACTGCCGTGCGAACTCGCTCACACCTCTTGTCTGAGTCTTAACACTTCCCCGGCAACATAAAAATATCGGGTTGTGTAACCTGTAGGTAACGCACCGCGATGTCGCATTCCATGGCGGTTCGCTAGCCCCTTACGGTGTTGGTAGCGCTTTAAGGGGCGATTTTTTATTGCGACTCGTTGAGGCCAACCCGCGATGCCAAAAACCAAAGACCGCACGCCAAAAGGCGAGGGCCGTTCTTCGGCGTTTCAGTTACGCATTCACCCGGAGCTGCACGAGCAGCTGCGCAGTGTGACTGACGACGACAACGTCACGCTGTCATGCTGGTTAAAAGAGCTGGCGCGCCGCGAGCTGCGCCGCAGAGGCATCGAACCCAAAGGTTGAATCGGTTGTTATTGCGTGCACATAACCGTAGCGGCGCAATTCATTGCGCTCCGTTGACCTTTTTCCCGCTGTTATCTTGCGCAATAAATTGCGCCGCTACGAAATTTTCGATAATCGATTTCGGGGCTGAAAACCCGCAAAACGCTAAAAATCCCAACCCTTTATGGCACGAAAGGTTTACCATTTTCCTTTGGAAAATATATTTTACGCAACCTTAACAACCCCGCTTAACCCGCCTCCCTACAATGGCTTTCAAGTCATTACCTTCGTGACTATTCCCTTCCTATCTTTTAGAGAACAACTATGCGCCTGAAACTTCTTTCTGCCAGCGTGGTGTTTTTACTGGCAGCCTGTGACCAGGGCGGAGCAAAGCCCGCCGCATCCGCCACCCCGCAAGTGGGCGTGGTCAACCTCAAAGCGCAACCCGTTACGCTTGTCAGCCAATTGCCAGGCCGCACCACGGCGGTGAGAACTGCGCAGGTGCGTCCGCAGGTGAGCGGCGTAATTGAAAAAATCCTGTTTACCGAGGGCGGTGAAGTGAAAGCCGGCCAGCCGCTGTATCAAATCGATCCGGCCACCTATAAAGCCGCCTACGACAAAGCCATGGCGACCTGGCAGAACGATGCGATGGTGGTGAAGCGCTATCAGCCGCTGGCCAACGCACACGCCATCAGCCAGCAAACCTACGACGATGCGGTCGCCGCCGCGCGTGAAGCGCAGGCCGACGTGGAAACCGCCAAAGTGAATCTCGACTACACGCTGGTGAAAGCACCGATTTCCGGCCACATTAGCCGCTCGCTGTACACCGCCGGTGCGCTGGTCACCAACGGGCAAACCGATTATCTCGCCACCATCACTCAGCTTGATCCGATCTATGTTGATGTCAGCGAATCCTCCACCGATCTGCTGCGCCTGCGCCGCGCGCTGGCCGACGGCAAAATCGCCAAAATGACCGACAACACCGCCGCCGTGGGCTTGTCGCTGGAAGATAACAGCCAGTACGCCGAGCAGGGCAAGCTGGCGTTCTCGGAAGTGAACGTCGATACCGCCACCGGCACCGTGGTGCTGCGCGCGGTATTCCCGAACCCGAATAACGAACTGCTGCCCGGCATGTACGTGCATGCCAGCTTCCCGCAGGGCATTCAGCAGCAAGGCATTCTGCTGCCGCAAGAGTCGATCATGCATGACACCAAAGGTCAGCCATATGTCTTTGTGGTGAAAAGCGACAACACCATCGAGCAGCGCAGCATCCACACCGGCGAGATGATCAAAGGAGAATGGCTGGTGACCTCGGGCTTGCAGCAAGGGGAAAACGTGGTGGTGAACAACCTGCAAAGCGTGCGCAGCGGGGTGAAAGTCACCACCAGCGCCGCCAACACCAACGACACGCCATCCGCCAATGCGGTGAGTCTTTCGATGACTGACGCAGCGGCGCAATAAGGGGGCGGCATGTCGAAGTTTTTTATTGAACGTCCAATCTTCGCCTGGGTTATCGCCATTATCGTGATGCTGGTCGGCGCGATTGCCGCCATCAGTTTGCCGGTCAATCAATATCCCAATATCTCCGCGCCAGCGGTCTCCATCTCGGTGACCTATCCTGGTGCCAGCGCCGAAACCACGCAAAACACCGTGGTGCAGGTCATTGAGCAGCAGCTGAACGGTCTGGATGGTTTGCGCTATCTGGAGTCGAGCAGCGCCTCGGACGGCAGCGCGCAGATCATCGCCACCTTTAATCAGGGCATCAATCCCGATATCGCCCAGGTTCAGGTGCAGGATCGCGTGTCGCTGGCGGAGTCGCAGCTGCCCACCGATGTCACCCAGCAAGGCATCCGTATCCGTAAGTACCAGAAAAACTTCATGATGGTCATCGGGCTGATCGCCAAAGACGGCAAGCTGACCAACGGCGATCTGGCCGACATGCTGGTGTCGAAACTGGAAGATCCGATCTCGCGTACGCCGGGCGTCGGCGACTTCATGGTGCTGGGCTCCGAATACGCGATGCGCATCTGGCTCGATCCGGCCAGGCTGTACAAATACAACCTGATGCCGAGCGATGTCACCACCGCGATTGATAACCAGAACGTGCAGGTATCGTCCGGTTCACTCGGTGGTTTGCCGACCATTCAGGGCGCAAAAACCGAGGCGACCATCCTCGGCAAAACCCGTTTCACCACTGTGAAGCAGTTTGAGAATGTGCTGCTGAAGGTGAACAGCGACGGCTCGCAGGTGCGGCTGAAAGATGTGGCCAGCGTCGCGCTCGGGCCGCAAAGTTACGGCATCGATGCCACCATGAACGGCAAACCGGCCGCCGGTATCGCGCTGCGTCTGGCAACCGGTGCCAACGAACTGGATACCGCCAAGGCGGTGCGCCAAACCATCGCCGACCTGAAAGATTCGCTGCCGGATAACGTCGAGATTCAGTATCCGTACGACACCTCGCCGGTGGTCAGCGCCTCGATTGAAGAGGTGGTGAAAACGCTGATCGAAGCGGTGGTGCTGGTGTTCTTCGTAATGCTGATCTTCCTGCAAAACCTGCGCGCCACGCTGATCACCACGCTGGTGGTGCCGGTGGTGCTGCTGGGCACCTTTGGCATTCTGTCGGCCTTTGGTTACAGCATTAACACCCTCACTATGTTCGGTATGGTGCTGGCCATCGGGCTGCTGGTGGATGACGCCATTGTGGTGGTGGAGAACGTTGAGCGCGTAATGCACGAAGAGCAGCTCGACCCGAAAGCCGCCACCATTAAATCGATGCAGCAGATTCAGGGCGCGCTGTTTGGCATTGCGCTGGTGCTGTCGGCGGTGCTGCTGCCGATGGCGTTCTTCTCCGGATCGACCGGTGTCATTTACCGCCAGTTCTCGGTCACCATCGTCTCGGCGATGGCGCTGTCGGTGATCATGGCGCTGATCTTCACGCCTGCGCTGTGCGCCACCTTGCTGAAACCGGCGGCGGCGGAGCACAAAACCACCGGATTCGCCGGTTGGTTTAATCGCAAGTTCGACAGCGGGGCAATGCACTACACCCACGGCGCCAGCAAAGTGATTTCCCGTCGCGGCCTGTTCCTGGTGATCTATCTGGTGATCGTTGGCGTGACGGGCTTTTTGTTCACCCGCGTACCAACCACCTTCCTGCCGGGTGAAGATCAGGGCTTGATGATGGTGCAGATCACGCTGCCGGTGAACTCGTCATCGCAGCGCACTCAGCAGGTGATCAACGATCTCAACGCCTATCTGCAGCAGAACGAAGCGTCGGTGGTGACCACCACCTTTGGCGTGGCGGGCTTTAACTTTGCCGGTCGCGGCCAGAGCAACGCCATGGCTTTTGTGCGCCTGAAAGATTGGGGCGACCGCACGCACAGCGGTCAAAGCGTGCAGGATTTGGCGAACCGCGTGATGGCGCACTTCGCCAACTATCAGAACGCCAAAATCTTCGCCATGGTGCCGCCGGCGGTGATGGAGTTGGGCAACGCCACCGGTTTCGATCTCTATCTGCAGGATACCGGCGCGCACAGCCATCAGCAGATGATGGATGCCGCGCATCAGCTGATTACGTTGGCGAACAACGATCCGCATCTGGCGCAGGTCCGTCTTAACGGGCTGGAAGATGAGCCGCAGTATCAGTTGGAGATCAATGATGAGAAGGCCAGCGCGCTCGGCCTGAGCATGACCGACATCAACAACACATTGTCGGTGGCGTGGGGCTCCAGCTACATCGATCAGTTCATGTACAACGGCCGCGTGAAAGAGGTCTATCTGATGGGTAAAGCGGACTCGCGCGTTACACCGTCGGATCTCGACAAATGGTACTTCCGCAACAGCAGCGGCACCATGGTGCCATTCTCCGCCTTCGCCTCGGGCAAATGGGTGTACGGCTCGCCGCACTTTGAACGCTTTAACGGCTTAACCGCCGAAGAGATTCTCGGATCGCCCGCGCCGGGCCAAAGTACCGGTGAAGCGATGAAAGCGGTGGAGCTGTTGGCGAAGCAGCTGCCGCATGGGTTCCGCGTGCAGTGGTACGGCATTTCGTATGAGGAGCAGGCATCTGGCAGCCAAACCACGCAGCTCTATCTGATCTCGATTCTGGTGGTGTTCCTGTGTCTGGCGGCGCTGTACGAGAGCTGGTCGATTCCGTTCTCGGTGATCATGGTGGTGCCGCTCGGCATTCTCGGCACCATTAGCGCGGTGCTGCTGCGCGGCCTGCAGAACGATGTGTTCTTCCAGGTCGGCTTGCTGACCACCGTGGGGCTGGCGGCGAAAAACGCCATCCTAATCGTGGAGTTCGCCAAAGAGCTGCATGAGCGCGAGGGCAAAACGCTGGTGGAAGCGGCGGTAGAAGCGGCGCGGCTGCGTATCCGTCCGATTATCATGACCTCAATGGCGTTTATTCTCGGCGTGCTGCCGCTGACCATATCCAACGGCGCGGGCGCAGGCAGCCAGCATTCGATTGGTACGGCGGTGGCGGGCGGTATGATCACCGCGACTTTCCTCGCCATCTTCTTTGTGCCGATGTTCTACGTGGTGGTTTCGCAGTTCTTTGCGCGTAAGAAACAAACATCCGCAGAGGTGGTTAAAAATGAACATGAATAACTTCCGTCTGGCGCTGTTGCCGCTCGCGCTGGCATTGGCCGGTTGTACGCTGGCACCGCACTATCAGCGCCCGGCGCTGCCGGTGGACGCTAAATACGATCAGGCGACGCCCGTCGGCAACGTCGCCGATTTACCGTGGCAGAACTTCTTCACCGATGCCACGCTGCGCAACCTGATCCAGCTGTCGCTCGATAACAACCGCGACCTGCGCGTGGCGGCGCTGAACGTGCAAGAGGCGCAGCAGGGCGTCACGGTGCAGCGCGCGGCGCTGATGCCGTCGATCAACGCCACGGCCAGCCAGACTTCGGCGCATGAACCGGCCAATCTCTACAACACCAAAACCAGCGGCGCGGTGACCTATCACGAGCTGAACAGCGGCTTGAGCGTCACCTCGTGGGAGCTGGATTTCTTTGGCCGCCTGCAAAGCCTGAGCGATCAGGCGCAGGAAACCTATCTGTCGAGCGCCGCCACCGAACGCGCCACGCGCATTTCACTGATCGCGGAAGTGGCGATGGCGTGGCTGACGCTGAGTTCGGATAACGATCTGCTGCATCTGGCGCAACACACCGCGCAAAGCCAGCAGGAATCTTATCGCCTGACCAAGCTCAGCTACGACGGCGGTGCCAGCAGCGATCAGGATCTGGCGCAGGCCGAAAGCACGGTGCGGGCGGCGCAGGCGGACGTGGCGAGTTACACGCGGCAGGTGCGGCAGGATGTGGATGCGCTGCGCTTGCTGGTCGGCACCGATCTGCCCGCCACGCTGCTGTCACACGCCACGCTGGACGCCAACTGGCACTTCCCGGCCACGCCCGCTGGCTTACCGTCGGATCTGCTGACGCGTCGCCCGGATATCATGGCGGCGGAGCACACGCTGAAGGCGGCTAATGCCAATATCGGCGCGGCGCGTGCCGCCTTCTTCCCGAGCATCACGCTGACCGCGTCCGGCGGCTCCACCAGCAGCTCGCTTGGCAGCCTGCTGGGCGGCGGCACCGGCGCATGGTCATTCATGCCATCGATTAACCTGCCGATTTTTGACGGTGGTAAAAACCAGGCCAACCTAAATATCGCGCATATCGAGAAACGCATTGAGATTGCTGACTATGAGAAGGCGATCCAGACCGCGTTTAAAGAGGTGAACGATGCGCTGGCCGGTCAGGATACCTGGCAGGATCAGCTGACGGCGCTGCAACAGGAGGTTGGCGCCAATCAGCGCGACTACGACTATTCTGTATTGCGCTTCAAGCAAGGCGTCGACAATTATCTCAATGTGTTAGTGGCCCAGCGATCGCTTTACAGTGCGCAGCAGTCGCTGATCAGCGCGCATCTCGGCCAATTGAGCCAGAAAATCACCCTGTACAAGGCGTTAGGCGGCGGCTGGAAATCTTAATCACCTTAACGAAACCCTTACGGTTCGCGTATGGAATTCGCGCGGGCATTCAACCGATAATGCGCGTAGTGATGATTTCCCCTTGAAATAGTCCCCTGTTTTACAGGGGATTTTCCGTTTTCTGGCTAACCTGAAGATCCTGATGACTAACAACGCTTCCCGCTCCCCGTTTTCCCGCTGGCTGAAATGGCTCCTGTTGTTGCTTGTGCTGTTGATTGTGGCGGGCGTGATCTGGCGCGTGGTCGGCGGTCACGGCGGCATGCCGGGCGGCGGAAAGCCGCCGGGCGCACGTGGCGGTCATCGCGGTGGCGCGGGTGGCCCGCCGGGCATGGCGATGATGATGGGCGGTGCCACGCTGGTGCACAGCGGCGTCGCCAGCAGCGCGGATGTGCCGGAATACCTCAACGCGCTCGGCACGGTGATCCCCAACGCCAGCGTCACCGTCACCAGCCGCGTCGCCGGACAGCTGGAAAAAGTGTTCTTTACCGAAGGGCAGAAAGTTAGCGCCGGCCAGCTGCTGGCGCAGATCGATCCGCGCAGCTATCAGGCCACGCTGGCGCAGTATCAGGGCGATCTCAATCAGAATCAGGCGTTGCTGAAAAGCGCGCAGTTAACGCTGGTGCGTTATCAGAAACTGGCGGCGCAGGACTCGCTGTCGCGCCAAGATCTTGATACCCAAACCGCCACCGTCGGCCAGTACAAAGGCGCGGTCGCCGCTGATGAAGCGCAGATCGCCAGCGCCAAACTGGATATCGAGTATGCGCGCATCACCTCGCCAATCAGCGGACGCGTCGGTTTGCGTCTGGTCGATCCCGGCAATATGGTGCAAACCACCGATACCACTGGCATTGTGGTGGTGACGCAGATGCAGCCCGCCGCCGTGACCTTTAGCGTGCCGCAGGGCAACATTCCGCAGCTGACCAAAGCGCTGCACGGCGGGCAAAGTCTGCCCGCCACCGCCTTTGATCAGGACAACAGCCGCGCGCTGGCGCAGGGCGAGGTGAAGTTCATCAGCAACCAGATCGATACCGCGACCGGCACCATTGAGCTGAAAGCCACCTTCCCGAATGAAGACGAATCGCTGTTCGCTAACCAGTTCGTCAATCTGCGGCTGCAAACCAACATCCTGAAACATGTCACGGTGATCCCGGCGCAGGCGCTGCAGCTGAGCAGCGACGGCAGCTTCGTGTTTGTTATCAATAAAGACAACACCGTGACGCGCAAAGCGGTCACCACCGGGCCAACGTTTGGTGAAGATCAGCAGGCGATTCTCAACGGAGTGGAACCGGGCGATCGTCTGGTCACCGAAGGCATCGATCGCCTGACCAACGGCAGCAAAGTGCAGCTGGCGGATGAGCGCAAAACCACCGCGACCGCCGAGGCCAAATGAATCCGTCTCGCCTGTTTATCCAGCGTCCGGTCGCCACCATTTTGCTGATGGTCGGCGTGCTGATCGCCGGGATCTTCTCTTACCGTTTTCTCTCCACCTCGGCGCTGCCGCAGGTGGATTACCCAACCATTCAGGTCACCACGCTCTATCCCGGTGCCAGCCCGGATGTGATGGCGTCTTCTGTCACCTCGCCGCTAGAGCGCCAGCTGGGGCAAATGGCCGGGCTAAGCCAGATGACCTCCACCAGCTCAGGCGGATCGTCGATCGTCACGCTGAAATTCAGCCTCGATCTGTCGCTGGATGTCGCCGAGCAGGAAGTGCAGGCGGCGATCAATGCCGCCAATAATTTGCTGCCGAGCGATCTGCCCAATCCGCCAACCTACAAAAAGGTCAATCCAGCCGATACCGCCGTGATTACGCTGGCGGTGAGTTCCGACACGCTGCCGCTGACGCAGGTGCAGGATCTGGTGAACACGCGCGTGGCGCTGAAGCTGTCGCAGATTAACGGCGTCGGCATGGTGACGCTGGCGGGCGGCCATCAACCGGCGATTCGCGTGCAGATGGACCCGAAAGCGCTGGCGGCGCATCAGCTGTCGCTGGAGGACGTCAACACGCTGATCGGCAACAGCAACGTGAACGGCTCGAAAGGCGGCTTCGACGGTAAGTATCACTCGGTCACCATCGACGCCAACGATCAGTTGCGCACCGCCGATGAGTACGGCAATTTGATCATCACTTACCAAAACGGTGCGGCGCTGCGGCTGAAAGATATCGCGCATATCGAGCAGGGACCGGAGAACAGCTTCCAGTCGGCGTGGGCCAACAACAGTCCGGCGATTGTGATCAGCGTGCAGCGCCAGCCGGGCGCCAACGTGATTCAAGTGGTGGACAGCATCAAAGCGCAGCTGCCGAAGCTGCAGGCGGCGCTGCCGGACGGCGTGAAGATGAGCATCTTGTCGGATCGCACGCAAACCATTCGCGCCTCCATCAGCGATGTGCAGTTTGAGCTGATGCTGTCGGTGGCGCTGGTGGTGATGGTGACGTTCCTGTTCCTGCGCAACGTGGCGGCGACGCTGATTCCCAGCGTGGCGGTGCCGCTGTCGCTGATTGGCACCTTCGGCGTGATGTATCTGGCCGACTTCAGCCTGAATAATCTTTCGCTGATGGCGCTGACCATCGCCACCGGCTTCGTTATCGACGATGCGATTGTGGTGGTGGAGAACATTTCACGGCGGCTGGAAGAGGGCGAAACGCCGATGCAGGCGGCGCTGAAAGGCTCGCAGCAGATTGGCTTCACCATCATATCGCTGACCTTCTCACTGATTGCCGTGCTGATCCCGCTGCTGTTTATGGGCGACGTGGTTGGGCGGTTGTTCCGCGAATTTGCCATCACGCTGGCGGTGTCGATTCTGGTGTCGATGGTGGTGTCGCTAACGCTGACGCCGATGCTGTGCGCCTATCTGTTGCAGCACATTCCGCCAGAAAAACAGTCGCGCTTCTCGCGTAAAGGCGGCGAACTGTTCGACAAGCTGGTGCGCGGCTACGACCGCATGCTGACGGTGGTGCTGAACCATCAGAAGCTGACGCTGCTGGTGGCGCTGGCGACCTTTGCGCTCACCGCGCTGCTGTATATCGCCATCCCAAAAGGCTTCTTCCCGACCCAGGATACCGGGCTGAATCAGGGCGTCACCGTGGCGTCGCAGGATGTGTCGTTTAGCGAGATGTCGAAGCGGCAGCAGGCGCTGGCGAAAGTGATTCTGCAAAATCCGTCGGTGGAGAGTTTGTCCTCAACCATCGGCATTGATGGCAGCAACACCAGCCTGAATAGCGGGCGCATCCAGATCAACCTCAAGTCGTTTGAACAGCGCGACGACAAAGCCGACGTGGTGATTAAACAGCTGCAACAGGCGGCGCAGCAGGTGGCGGGCATTCAGCTCTATCTGCAACCGGCGCAGGATTTGACCGTTAACGATCAGGTGTCGCCGAGCCAGTATCAATTCACGCTGGATGATGCCGACAGCGAAAACCTGGTGCGCTGGACGCCAAAGATGGTCGCCGCCTTGCAGCAGCGTCCGGAGTTTAACGGCGTGGTGAGTAACCTGCAGGATCAGGGCCGCGTGGCCTATGTCGAGCTGAATCGCGATAAAGCGGCGCGCTACGGCATTACCGCCGCCGACGTCGATACCGCGCTGTACAACAGCTTCGGTCAGCGTTTGGTCTCCACCATCTTTACCCAGGCCAATCAGTATCGCGTGGTGCTGGAAGTGGCGCCGCAGTATCAGCAATCGCCCGCTTCGTTTGATGATGTCTATTTGCCGGTGACCAGCGCGAGCAGCAGCACTTCCACCACGGATGGCACCACCACAACCACCACCGGCATGGTGAAGCTCACGTCCATCGCCACCATTCACCAGCGCACCGGTTCGCTGATGCACATGCGCCTCAATCAGTTCCCGGCGGTGATGGTGTCGTTCAATCTCAACAAAGGCTATTCGCTGGAAGATGGGCAGAAGGCGATTGCCACAGTAACGCAGCAGCTGAATTTGCCGTCGAGCATCACCTTGCGTTATCAGGGCGAAACCTCGGCATTCCAAAGCGCCACCGGCAACACGCTGTGGCTGATTCTGGCGGCATTAATCACCATGTACGTGGTGCTCGGCATTCTCTATGAGAGCTTTATCCATCCGGTGACCATTCTCTCGACGCTGCCGTCGGCGGCGGTCGGCGCGCTGTTGACGCTGCTGCTGGCGGGCAGCGAGTTCAGCCTGATTGCGCTGATTGGCGTAATTCTGCTGATCGGTATCGTCAAGAAGAACGCGATTATGATGATCGACTTCGCACTGGAGGCGGAAAACAAGCAGCACATGAGCGCGCGGGACGCGATTCATCAGGCCTGTTTGCTGCGCTTCCGCCCGATTCTGATGACCACCATGGCGGCGCTGCTCGGTGCGCTGCCGCTGATGCTGGCGTCCGGTTCCGGTGCCGAGCTGCGCCAGCCGCTCGGTCTGGTGATTGTTGGCGGTTTGATCGTCAGCCAGGTGCTGACGCTGTTCTCTACGCCGGTAATTTACCTGTGGTTTGATGGCATCGCGCAGCGCGGCAAGCGCTACATGCAGCGCAAGCAGCAGCAGGCGCGGGGCGAGCGATGAACCTCACCCGGCTGTTTATCTTCCGCCCGGTTGCCACGTTATTGCTGACGCTGGCGATCCTGCTGCTGGGCGCGTTGGGCTATCGGCTGCTGCCGGTGGCGCCGCTGCCGCAGGTGGATTTCCCCACCATTATGGTGAGCGCCAGCCTGGCCGGTGCCAGCCCGGAGACCATGGCGGCCACCGTCGCTACGCCGCTGGAGCGTTCGCTGGGGCAAATCGCCGGCGTCACCGAGATGACCTCCAGCAGTTCGCAGGGATCGACCAGCGTGATTTTGCAGTTTGATCTCGATCGTGACATCAACGGCGCGGCGCGTGACGTGCAGGCGGCGATCAACGCCGCACGCAGTTTGCTGCCGAGCGCGATGGAGTCGCTGCCGACCTATCGCAAAGCCAATCCATCGGATGCGCCGATTGTGATGCTGGCGCTGACGTCCGCCACGCGCACGCCGGGCGAACTCTACGATCTGGCCGAAAGCAAAATCGAGCAGGCGATGGGCCAGGTGAAAGGCGTGGGCGAAGTGTCGCTGATGGGCAGCGCCTTACCGGCGGTGCGCATCGATCTGCAGCCGCTGAAGCTGACGCAGTATGGCATTTCGCTGGATACGGTGCGCAGCGCCATCGCCAACAGCACCAGTAATAAGCCGAAAGGGATTTTGCAGGGCAGCAGCCAGTCGTGGGTGGTGGACAGCAACGGCCAGCTGGATAAAGCCGCGCAGTATCAGGATCTGATCGTTACCTATAAAGAGGGCAAAGCGGTGCGGCTGCATGATGTCGCCACCGTGTATGACTCGGTTGAAGATCAGTATCAGGCCGGTTTCCTCAATGCCATGCCATCGGTGATGGTGGGCATTAAGCGCCAGGCCGGTGCCAACATGCTCGACACCATTGATGCCATCAAAGCGCAGCTGCCGGCGCTGGAAAAAAATCTGCCCGCCGATACGCAACTGAAAGTGGTGGTGGATCGCTCGCCGACGGTGCGCGCCTCGCTGTATGACACCGAAGAGACGCTGCTTGTGGCGATGCTGCTGGTGATCGCCGTGGTGTTTGTGTTTCTGCGTAACGTGCAGGCGGTGATTATCCCGGCGCTGGCGCTGCCGGTCTCGCTGATTGGCACCTGCGCGGTGATGTATTTGCTGGGTTACAGCCTCGATAACCTGTCGCTGATGGCGCTGATTATCGCCACCGGCTTTGTCGTCGATGACGCGATTGTGGTGCTGGAAAACATCACGCGCCATATCGAAGAAGGGCTCAGTCCGCTGCGCGCGGCGCTGCGTGGCGCGCAGGAAGTGAGTTTTACCGTGCTGTCGATGACCATGTCGTTGATTGCGGTGTTCATCCCGATTCTGCTGATGGGCAGCATCGTCGGACGCTTATTCCGCGAATTTGCCGTCACGCTGACGGTATCGCTGCTGATTTCAATGTTTGTCTCGCTGAGCCTGACGCCGATGCTGTGCGCGCGCCTGCTGAAGCCAAAGCCTAAAGTCACGCAACGCTCGCACCTGCTGTATCAGTTTATCGAAAACCAACTTAACGCATTGCTGGCGGCTTATTCGCGCGGGTTAACCTGGGTGATGGCGCACCAAAAGCTGACGATGTTTAGTCTGGTGCTGACCGTGCTGCTTAACCTGTTCCTGTTTTCCGTGGTGCAGAAAGGCTTTTTCCCCAATCAGGATACCGGCCTGCTGATGGGCGCGCTGCGCGCCGATCAGAACATCTCCTTCCAGGCGATGAAGCCGAAAATGCTGCAGTTCACCCACATCATTCAATCCGATCCGGCGGTGGAGAGCGTGATGTCGTCGATGGGCAGCGGCATGTTCGGCTCGCGCAACAGCGCCAACTTCTTTGTGCGCCTGAAGGATTTTGATCAGCGCGACGCCACCGCCACCGAAGTGGCGAACCGCCTGAGTATGAAAACCAGCCATATCGCCGGCGCGCAGATGTTCCTGATGGCGGCGCAGGATCTGCACATCGGCGGCCGTAGTGCCAACGCCACCTATCAATACAGCTTGCAGGCCGACGATCTCGATCTGCTGCGTGAGTGGACGCCAAAAGTGCAGGCGGCGCTGGCGGCGATCCCGCAATTGAACAGCGTCGATTCCGATTCACAGACCGGCGGTCAGGAAGTGGTGATCAACATCGATCGCGACCGCGCCCAACGGCTTGGCGTTAACGTGCAGATGCTCGACACCATGCTGAATAACGCCTTCAGCCAGCGCCAGGTCGCCACGCTCTATCACACGCTTAATCAGTATCATGTGGTGATGTCGCTGCAGGATAGTTACACGCGCGATCCGGCGATTCTGCAGCAGCTGTATGTGATTAACGACAGCGGCGATCGCGTGCCGCTCGCCGCGTTCGCCAGCTTTAAAGGCGGCAACGCGCCGCTGTCGGTGGCGCATCAGGGCCAATCCGCCACCAGCACCGTGGCGTTTAACCTCAACGATGGTGTGTCGCTGGAGCAGGCGCAGGCGCTGATTAAGCAGGCGATGGCGCAGCTCGGTTTACCCTCCAGTATTCAGGCCGGTTTTGCCGGCACCGCCGCCGCCTTCGCCCAGCTTACCGCCACCATGCCGTGGCTGATTATCGCGGCGCTGGCGGCGGTGTATATCGTGCTCGGCGTGCTGTATGAGAGTTACATCCATCCGCTCACCATTCTCTCAACGCTGCCGTCGGCGGGTGTGGGCGCGCTGTTGTTGCTGCTGCTGACCAACACGCAGCTGACGGTGATCGCGCTGATCGGCATTATCCTTCTGATTGGTATCGTGAAAAAGAACGCCATCATGATGATCGACTTTGCGATTCACGCCGAGCGTAGCCAAGGCATGACGCCGCAGCAGGCGATCACCCAAGCCTGTTTGATGCGCTTCCGGCCGATCATGATGACCACGCTGGCCGCCTTCTTTGGCGCGCTGCCGCTGGCGCTGGGCAGCGGCGGCGATGCCGACTTACGTAGCCCGCTCGGGCTGGCGATTGCCGGTGGTTTGGCGCTGAGCCAATTATTAACGCTGTTTACTACGCCGGTGGTTTATCTCTGGCTCGACCGTTTAAGCCGCGCCACGCAACGTCAGTGGCAGCGGTTGCGTCATGTGGAATCCCGATAGATGAAAATGTCTCTGAAACTTACGCCGTTGCTCACCGTGATGTTGCTGGCGGGCTGCGCGGTTGGCCCCGATTATCAGCGCCCGAGCATGGCGATGCCGACCCATTTCAAAGAAGCCAAAGGCTGGACGCAGGCGACGCCGCAGGATGCAAACAGCAAAGGTGAATGGTGGCAGGTTTATCATGATGCCACGCTGGCTAGTCTGCTGAAGCAGGTGAGCATCTCCAACCAGAACGTAGCCAGCTATGCCGCGCAGTACCGCGAAGCACAGGCGCTGGCTGGGCAATCACGCGCGGAGTTGTTGCCGTCGCTAGGCTACGACGCCAGCAGCACGCGCAGCGGCAGCCGCGCCAGCGCCAGCGGTCAACGCAGCGTCAGCAACAGCCATGCCGCCGATCTCAGCGCCAGCTGGGAGCTGGATGTGTGGGGCAAACTGCGACGCACGCTGGAGGAGAACCATGCCAGCGCCGAAGCCAGCAAAGCCGAGCTGGCGAATATCACCTTGAGCGCGCAGTCCGAACTGGCGCAGGACTATTTCCAGCTGCGCATCATCGACGAGAAAATCGCGCTCTATCAGCGCAGTATCGCGGCCTATCAGCGCTATCTGACGGTGATAGAAAACAAATACGCGGCGGGCAGCGAATCACGCGCCACCTTAGCGCAGGCGCAGATGCAGCTGGAGAGCGCCCGCGCCTCGGCGCAGGATTACCAGTGGCAGCGTGCGCAGATGGAGCACGCCATTGCGCTGCTGCTGGGCCGCGCACCGGCGGATTTCTCCTTGCCGGTGGCGAAGCTGGAGGCCGCGCTGCCCGCGATCCCGAACAGCGTGCCGTCGCAGCTGTTGCAGCGCCGTCCCGATATCGCCTACGCCGAGCGCAACGTGGCGGCGGCGAATGCGGCGGTCGGCGTGGCGATTGCCGGTTACTACCCCGATTTGACGCTGAGCGCCAGCGGCGGCGTGAGTTCATCGGCGATCAACAGTTTGTTCTCGCTGCCCAATCGCGTTTGGTCTTTGGGGCCGGAGCTGAGCGGTACGCTGTTAGATTTCGGCGCCACCTCAGCGAAAGTCGAACAGGCACGCGCCGCCTATGATGCCAGCGTTGCCAGCTATCGCCAGTCGGTGCTGACCGGCATGGGCGAAGTGGAAGATTATCTGGTGCAGCTGAATACTTTGCAGGGCGAAATCGCCGCACAGCAGCGCGCCACCGACGCAGCGCAGGAATCGGCGCGCGTAACGCGCAATCAGTATGATGCCGGAATGATCGACTATCTTGACGTCGCCACCACCGAAAACAGCAGCCTGAGCGCGCAGCAGAGTTTGCTGTCGCTGCAGAGCACGCAGTGGGTCAGCAGCGTCGGTCTGATCGCCGCGCTGGGCGGTGGCTGGCAGGCGGATACGCGGTAAAACCAGGTCGCCATGAATGGCGTAATGCTTGTTAGTTAAGAAAGCATTTTTGGTGCGGGCTCTGACACATCTGCTGCGTCACGGGCCGTCCTCGCGCCGCTAACGCGGTGCCTTCGGCTTCCACGTCGTGCCGACGGATCGTTCGTGGATCGGCCGTCCTGGCCGCCCCGAACTGCCTCACGCATCCCTGCGTGAGGCTCCTGGCCCAACGTAAAAGCCTCAGCGCTGCGAATGGCCCTTTGCCGCAGCTGACGCGCCAGCGCCTCTGGCAAATGAGCGAAGTGAAGGCACCGCGCTAGCGGCGCGAGGACCGCCGGCCCAAAAGTGGCCCCGGCCTGCGCACTCATCGTTGGCTTAACTAACAAGGATTACGCCATGAATGGCGGCCCTACGCCCGCTATTGCGTTTAAATCACCACGCCACTTGTCGAAAATCCCCAGATCCTGCATCGTAAGAGCCATTTTTAAGACTGCTAAGGAGCTGGCATGCTACTCACTTTTTTCCGTTTCCTGTTCCTCCTGCTGTGGCGTGTGGAACTGCGCGGCGACCTCGCGGCACTGCATAAAGAGAAAGTGCTGATCACCCCCAATCACACGTCATTTCTGGATGGGGTATTACTGGCGCTGTTTCTGCCGATCAAACCGGTGTTTGCGGTCTATTCCTCGATCAGCGATCAATGGTTCATGCGTCTGCTGAAGCCGATTATCGACTTCGTTCCGCTCGATCCCACCAAGCCGATGTCGATCAAACATCTGGTGCGCATGATCAATCAGGGCCGTCCGGTGGTGATCTTCCCCGAAGGGCGCATCACCGTGACCGGATCGCTGATGAAGATCTACAGCGGCGCGGGCTTTGTGGCGGCGAAATCCGGTGCCACCGTGGTGCCGATGCGTATCGAAGGCGCGGAATATACGCCGTTTGGTCGTCTGGCGGGCGTGTTTAAACGGCGCCTGTTCCCGCGCATCACCTTAACGGTGCTGCCGCCAACGGTAATCCCAATGCCTGAAGCCAAACGCGCGCGCGATCGCCGCACGCTGGCGGGCGAGCACCTGCATCATGTGATGATGGAAGCCCGCATGGCAGTGCGTCCGCGTGAGACGCTGTTCGAGGCTTTCCTGAATGCGCGTCAGCGTTATGGCGCGATGAAGCCGTGCATCGAAGACGTCAACTTCAAACCGGATAGCTATACCGGTTTGCTGAAGAAAGCGCTTGGCGTGGGCCGCATTCTGGAGCGCTACAGCCAGCAAGGTGAATACGTCGGTCTGCTGCTGCCGAACGCCACGGTGACGGCGGCGGCGATTCTCGGTGCCTCGCTGCGCGGGCGCATTCCGGCGATGCTCAACTACACCGCAGGCGTGAATGGCATGCGTGCGGCGTTGACCGCATCGCAGGTGAAAACCGTGTTTACCTCGCGGCAGTTCCTCGAAAAAGGCAATTTGTGGCACTTGCCGCAGGGACTGACCGAAGTGCAGTGGATCTATCTGGAAGATCTGAAAGATACCGTTACGCTGCAGGACAAGTTGTGGATTGTGGCGCATCTGCTGATGCCGCGCCGTGCGCTGGTGGCGCAGCAGCCGGAAGATGCGGCGATGGTGCTGTTTACCTCCGGTTCGGAAGGCCATCCCAAAGGTGTGGTGCACTCGCATAAAAGTCTGCTGGCGAACGTTGAGCAGATTCGTACCGTAGCGGATTTCACCCCGCGTGACCGCTTTATGTCGGCGCTGCCGCTGTTCCATGCTTTCGGTTTAACCGTTGGCCTGTTTACCCCGTTGCTGACCGGCGCGCAGGTGTTTCTCTATCCGAGCCCGCTGCATTACCGCATCGTGCCGGAGCTGGTTTACGACCGTAACTGCACCGTGCTGTTTGGTACCTCAACCTTTCTTGGCAACTATGCGCGTTTCGCCAGCCCGTACGATTTTGCGCGTCTGCGCTATGTGGTGGCGGGCGCGGAAAAACTGCAGGAAGCGACGCGTCAGATCTACATGGAAAAATACGGCATCCGTATTCTCGAAGGCTACGGCGTGACGGAATGCGCGCCGGTGGTGGCGATCAACGTGCCGATGGCGGCAAAAAATCACACCGTGGGCCGCATTCTGCCGGGCATGGATTCGCGTCTGATTTCGGTGCCGGGCATTGAGCAGGGCGGTCGCCTGCAGCTGCGCGGTCCGAACGTGATGAACGGGTATCTGCGCGTGGAAAATCCAGGCGTGCTGGAAGTGCCGGTCGCCGATAACGGCGAAGGCGAGATGGAAGCGGGCTGGTACGACACCGGCGATATCGTCAGCTTTGATGAAGGCGGTTTCTGCCAGATTCAGGGCCGTGCGAAACGCTTCGCCAAAATTGCCGGTGAGATGGTGTCGCTGGAGATTGTGGAGCAGATTGCGCTGAAAGCCTCTAACGAGAAGCAGCATGCGGCGTCGCTGCGTCCGGACGGTAATCGAGGCGAAGCGTTGGTGCTGTTTACTACCGACAGCGAGTTGGGCCGCGACACGCTGCTGAAAGCGGCGCGTGAAATTGGCGCGCCGGAACTGGCGGTGCCGCGTGATATCCGCGTGATGAAACAGCTACCGATGCTGGGTAGCGGCAAACCGGACTATGTCAGCCTGAAGCAGCTGGCGGAAGAGGAGCAGGCATGAGCCAGGCGTTAAATAAGGATGCACCGCTGTTATCGCGCAACATGCTGGCGGTGATCGTGGCGCAGTTCTTCTCGGCATTTGGCGACAACGCGCTGTTGTTTGTGACGCTGGCGGTGCTGAAAAATCAGTTCTATCCGGACTGGAGTCAGCCGATCCTGCAAATGCTGTTTGTGGCCACTTACATTCTGCTCGCGCCGTTCGTGGGCCAGATGGCGGATAGCTTTGCCAAAGGTCGGGTAATGATGTTCGCTAACAGTCTTAAGCTGCTCGGCGCGCTGGTTATCTGTTTCGGCTTCAATCCGTTCCTCGGCTATACGCTGGTGGGGATTGGCGCGGCATCCTATTCGCCAGCCAAGTACGGCATCCTGACGGAGATCACCAGCGGTGAACGCCTGGTCAAAGCCAACGGCTTAATGGAAGGTTCGACCATTGCGGCGATTCTGCTGGGTTCGGTGGCGGGCGGTATTCTGGCGGACTGGAACCTGGTCGCCGCGCTGGTGGTGTGTGCCATGACCTATGCGATGGCGGTGGTGGCGAACATCTTTATTCCGCGCCTGACGGCAGCGCGTCCCGGTCAGAGCTGGCATTTTGGCGCCATGCTGCGCAGTTTCATCGCGGCCACTAAGCTGCTGTGGCGCAACGGCGAAACGCGCTTCTCGCTGCTCGGCACCAGCTTGTTCTGGGGCGCGGGCGTGACGCTGCGTTTCCTGCTGGTGCTGTGGGTGCCGGTGGCGCTCGGCATTAGCGATAACAAAACCCCGACCACGCTGAATGCCATGGTGGCGATTGGCATCGTGATTGGTGCGGCAGCGGCAGCGAAGCTGGTGACGCTGCAAACCGTGCGTCGCTGCATGCCAGCCGGTGTGCTGATTGGCGTGATGGTGGTGGTGTTCGCGTTGCAAACCAGCTTGCTCAATGCCTATCTGGTTTTGATGCTGATTGGTGCGCTGGGTGGTTTCTTCGTAGTACCGCTCAATGCGCTGCTGCAGGAGCGTGGCAAGGCGTCCGTGGGTTCGGGCAACGCGATTGCGGTGCAAAATCTCGGTGAGAATACCGCGATGCTGCTGATGCTGGGATTGTATACCGTGGCGATTAAGCTGGGCGCGCCTGCGGTGGCGACCGGCGTCGGATTCGGCGCGATTTTCGCCGTGGCGATTGCGGTGTTGTGGTGGAAAGCGCGGAAGTAACAAAAGCATAGCGTCGTAGCGGGGCAATGTATTGCGCAATGGCGAATGCCGCACAAGTGGAAAAATGTGCGGCGTTTTTAAAGCGCGCGATAAATCGCGCCGCTACGGTGTGGTGCGATTTATGGCGCTGGATAGGTAAACTGGCGATGAATCGCTTCCAATTCCTCTAACACCTCGGCATTCAGCGTCAGATTGAAACTCTCAACGTTAATCTTCAGCTGCTCCAGCGTGGTGGCGCCCAGCAAGGTGCTGGCGACAAACGGCTGTTGACGCACATACGCCAGCGCCATCTGCGACGGATCCATATTGTGCTTCTGCGCCAGCGCAACATAGGCTGCAATCGCCTGCTGAGACTGATCGCCGCTGTAGCGGGTAAAGCGACTAAACAGCGTATTGCGCGCACCGGCGGGTTTCGCACCGTTCAGGTATTTGCCACTCAACGTACCAAACGCCAGGCTGGAATACGCCAGCAACTCGACGCCTTCATGCTGGCTGATCTCCGCTAAACCAACCTCGAAGCTGCGATTCAGCAGGCTGTACGGGTTCTGGATGGTGACGATACGCGGCAGCTCATGCTTTTCAGCCAACTGCAGATAACGCATCACGCCCCACGCAGTTTCGTTCGACACGCCAATGTAGCGAATCTTACCGGCGCGCACCTGTTCGGTCAGCGCTTCCAGCGTCTCCAGCAGCGTCACCGGCACGCTGGAATCGGTGTATTGATAACCCAGCTTGCCGAAGTAGTTGGTCTGACGCTGCGGCCAGTGCAGCTGATAGAGATCGAGATAATCGGTGTTCAGGCGTTTCAGGCTGGCATCCAGCGCTTCGCGGATGTTTTTGCGATCCAGCGCCTGGTTCGGGCGAATCGACGCATCCGCGCCGCGTACCGGACCGGCTACTTTGCTGGCGAGGATGATTTTGTCACGGCTGCCGCGCTTCTTCAGCCAGCTACCTATGTATTGTTCGGTTAATCCCTGGGTTTCCGGGCGCGGCGGCACCGGATACATTTCTGCGGTATCAATCAGGTTGATGCCACTGCTAACCGCGTAATCAAGCTGTGCGTGGGCGTCGGCTTCGCTGTTCTGCTCACCAAACGTCATGGTTCCAAGCCCCAGCTGACTCACTTCCAGCGTGCTATGGGGAATACGGTGATAGTGCATGTGCCGGCATCCTTTTTTCATTATGAAAGGGAATGTTGTGTCCTTTGGGACTATAGCGTGTGAAGCGGCGCGGAAGGAAGAGGGGAAAGTTCGGGAAATCGCCTGCACAAGGGGAAAACGCGTGCAGGCAGGGCAATTTGGCACTTAACGCTCAATGATGGTTGAAACCTCGTCACCATTGATCTGCATCTGATGGCCTTGCTCATCGGTGTACTGTACCAATCCGGTCTCTTTATCGATGGCGGGTTTGCCATCTGTCATGATCATGCGGCCATCTTTGGTCGCCATGACGTAATCACTGCTACAACCACTCAATAACAGCGTCACCAAGGTTAAACCTACTGCACTCACCAACCCTTTCATTCTTATCTCCTTCTCGCGACTTCAACAGCAAAAGTGTAGTAATAAATGCTTTCGTCGTTAGGAGTAATCGCATCATTCCTAAAATTATCGGCAGCAATATGCATTTACAGTAAAAAATGTCGCGCCAAAAGCGGACCGGTGAAGCTCTTCTTCAGATAAAAGCCGCGCGGCAGCGTCATGATCGGCTCGCCGTGTTCGCCAATCGCTTCGGTCAACGCTTTGCTGTTGGCGGCTTTAGGGCGGATTTGCAGCCAGGCACCGTGACGTGCGGTGATGCGCTCCACCTGACCGAGCACAATCATATCCATCAACTCTTCCCAGTCTTCGCGCAGCTGTTGCTCCTCTTCTGCACTCGGATGCCACAGCAGCGGCGAACCGACGCGGCGTTCGGCCAGCGGCAAAGCACGATCGCCTTCGATCGGGATCCACAGCACCCGCGCCAGTTTGTGCCGCACATGGCTGGTTTGCCAGGTTACGCCGCTATTGCCGGTTAACGGCGCGACGCACACGAAGGTGGTCTCCAGCGGTTTGCCCTGCGCATCTACCGGAATCGTTTTCAGCTCAATGCCGAGATGGGCGAAATCCTGCTCGGCTTTGCTGCCAGCGCTGGCACCCAAATGCAGCTCTAACAGCATGCCAACCCAGCCTTTATCGCGTTTCAAATCTGCCGGAATCGGCAGGTTAATCTGCGCCGCCAGCGCGGCAAAGGTCTGTCCCGCCAGCTGCTGTGCGCGCTGCAGTAATTCCGCTTCGTTTTCAGGTGGCGATGGCAATAACGGTGAGAAGTGCATGCTAAAACCTACATTGGTTAAAGAGTGAACAGTAAACGCGAGCCGGGTTTGTCCACATGGCAGTTAGTTGAATAAAGGTGATAATAGCATGATTCAGCATGCTTTTTTATTTCAATAGAATGGGACGATCCAGTGATATGGCCCGGTTATCCCAGCTTGTTATCGACAATGAACAGGTGTTGAACCTGGTTATCCACAGAAAAGTGGGGTAACACCCTTTTGGCCATACCCCTGTTTCCATTTACAGCCTTGACTTTCGCGTTTTGAACGCTTTTTTTCCTTTCTTTGACCAGGTTTAGGGCATTCTCTGTGGATAAAAACGTCGATGATGGATCTTTAACCGATCGAAAAAACTGAGCGGAGTATAACTACGGATCCTGGCAACGATTTAACGGTTAATAAGTTATATCCCGATGAATATGATGATTTTTTTGCGTATTGTTATGTTGGGTAATGAGATTTATCCGAAGGGGTTATTCAATTCATTCCCGTGTTCTGCACAAAGCTATCCACAGAAAAGGTGAATAAGATCGCCGATAAATGGGGGCGTCTGTTTATAACTTGGCTAATCTCTGTGAGTTATCCTGTTTTTATTCCGCCTGCGGCCCGCTATCCAGTGGTTTACCGCCTGTAAGGAGTGTGAAACAATCAGGCTATTCAAATTTAGCTTTGAGGTAGTCCAGTGATCGATGATGATGGCTACCGCCCGAATGTTGGTATCGTAATTTGTAACAGGCAAGGACAAGTGTTGTGGGCCAGGCGCTTTGGACAGCACTCCTGGCAATTTCCTCAGGGAGGCATCAATCCGGGTGAAACTGCTGAACAGGCGATGTATCGCGAACTGTTCGAAGAAGTGGGTTTACACCGCAAAGATGTTCGAATACTTGCTTCAACCCGAAACTGGTTACGCTACAAGTTGCCAAAACGTTTGGTGCGTTGGGACACAAAGCCGGTGTGTATCGGCCAGAAACAAAAGTGGTTTCTTCTGCAGTTGATGTGCAGTGACGCGGAAATCAATGTGCAGCACAGCAGCACGCCCGAGTTTGATGGTTGGCGCTGGGTTAGCTTCTGGTATCCGGTACGTCAGGTGGTCTCTTTCAAGCGCGATGTATATCGCCGCGTAATGAAAGAATTCGCGGGCGTAGTGATGTCTATGCAGGAGAGTGCGGGGCAGCGTAATAACGCCGCCCAACGACGTAAAAGAGGATAGGCCACGCCCTTTATGCTCACTCAGTTACGCGAAATAGTAGAGAAAGTGGCGAGTGCTCCACGTCTGAATGAAGCACTCGACATTCTGGTAAACGAAATTTGCCTTGCGATGGAAACCGAGGTTTGCTCGGTTTATCTCGCCGATCACGATCGTCGTTGCTACTACCTGATGGCGACACGCGGGCTAAAAAAGCCGCGTGGTCGTACGGTCACGCTGGCGTTTGACGAAGGCATTGTTGGCCTCGTTGGACGCTTAGCCGAGCCGATCAACCTCGCCGACGCGCAAAGCCATCCCAGCTTCAAATACATTCCTTCCGTTAAAGAAGAGCGTTATCGCTCCTTCCTCGGCGTGCCGATTATCAGCCGCCGCCAGCTGCTTGGCGTGTTGGTTATCCAGCAGCGCGAACACCGTCAGTTTGATGAAAGCGAAGAGTCATTCCTCGTCACGCTCGCCACGCAAATGGCGGGATTGCTGTCGCAGTCGCAGCTCGGTCAACTGTTTGGTCAATTCCGTCAGACGCGGGTAAAAGCGATTGCCGCTGCGCCGGGCGTGGCGGTCGCGCCGGGTTGGGTAGATGAAACCCAGCCGCTGCTCGATCAGGTTTCCGCTGCGTCCACGCTTGACGTGCAGCGCGAGCGCGAGCGCCTGGTGCTGGCGATGGGCGAGGCCGGCAACGAATTCCGCCGCTTCAGTAAACGCTTTGCTGCCAGCGTGCAGAAAGAGAGCGCGGCGATCTTCGATCTCTATTCGCACCTGCTTACCGATGCGCGGCTGAAAAAGGATCTGTTTGATGAGATCGAGCGCGGATCGGTAGCGGAGTGGGCGGTAAAAACGGTGATCGAGAAGTTCGCCGAGCAATTCGCCAATTTGCAGGATCAATATCTACGCGAGCGCGCCGGCGATCTGCGCGTGCTCGGTCAACGTCTACTGTTCCACCTCGATGATTCGCTGGTCGGCACCAATGCCTGGCCGGAGCGTTTTGTGTTAGTCGCGGATGAACTCACTGCCACCACGCTGGCTGAATTGCCGCAGGAGCGTCTGGCGGGCGTGGTGGTGCGCGACGGTGCCGCCAACTCGCATGCGGCGATTTTGACGCGCGCGATGGGTATTCCCACCGTGATGGGCGCGGATATTCTGCCGGCGCAGCTTAACAAACGCTTGCTGATTGTTGATGGTTATCGCGGCGAAGTGCTGATCGATCCGGAACCGGTGCTGGTGCAGGAGTATCAGCGTTTAATCAGCGAAGAGAACGCGCTGAGCAAAATGGCCGAAGGCGTGGTCGAGCAGCCCGGTGAGCTGAAAAGCGGTGAGCGCGTTCAGGTGATGCTGAATGCCGGCCTCAGCCCGGAACACGAGCAGGCGCTGGATAACTGGGTGGATGGCATTGGCCTGTATCGTACTGAAATACCGTTCATGCTGCACAACGGCTTCCCGTCCGAAGAGGAGCAGGTGGCGCAGTATCAGGGCATGCTGCAGCTGTTCTACGACAAACCGGTGACGCTGCGTACGCTGGATGTCGGCGCGGATAAGCAACTGCCGTACATGCCGATCAGCGAAGAGAATCCGTGCCTTGGCTGGCGTGGCATTCGTTTAACGCTCGACCAGCCGGAAATCTTCCTGGTGCAGGTGCGCGCCATGCTGCGTGCCAACGTGGCCTCCGGTAACCTGAGCATTCTGCTGCCGATGATCAGCCATATCGATGAGATCGATGATGCGCGTCGTCTGATCGATCGCGCTGGCCGCGAAGTGGAAGAGATGCTCGGCTATGTGATTCCCAAGCCGCGCATTGGCATCATGATTGAAGTGCCGTCGATGTTGTTTATGATCCCGCATCTGGCGGATCGCGTCGATTTTGTCTCGGTTGGCACCAACGATTTGACGCAATATCTGCTGGCGGTTGATCGCAACAACACGCGCGTGGCGAACCTGTATGATTCGCTGCATCCGGCGATGCTGCGGGCGCTGCACACTATTGCCAGCGAAGCCCGCCAGGCCAAGCTGGAGCTCTGTTTGTGTGGTGAAATGGCTGGCGATCCAATGTGTGTCGCGCTGTTAGTGGGCATGGGATATCACCATCTCAGCATGAACGGCAAGAACGTGCCGCGGGTGAAATATCTGCTGCGCCATCTCGATTTTGAAGAGGCGCAGAAGCTCAGCGAGCATGGACTGGCCGCGCATACCGCCTCGGAAGTGCGCCATCTGGTCTCCACCTTTATGGAGCGCCGTGGTTTAGGCGGTTTGATTCGCGGCGGGCGTTAACGGTTACAACTTCACGACCTGTAAAAAAAAGTGGCTGTGCTATCATGCGCAGCCTTTTATTGTCCCGTTTCAGGGCAGAAAAATGATGGTGAAAGATGACTGACGGCTACATTTCGTTTCCCCAATTCGATCCGGTAATTTTCTCTATCGGACCGGTTTCGCTTCACTGGTACGGCTTGATGTATCTGGTGGGCTTTGTATTTGCTATGTGGCTGGCGACGCGACGCGCCAACAAACCTGGCAGCGGCTGGAAAAAAGAGGAAGTGGAAAACCTGCTGTATGCGGGCTTCCTCGGCGTATTCCTCGGTGGACGTATCGGCTATGTGTTGTTCTATAATCTGCCGCTGTTCCTGGAGAATCCGCTGTATCTGTTTAAGGTCTGGGATGGCGGCATGTCGTTCCACGGCGGCCTGATTGGTGTGATTGTGGTGATGCTGATTTTCGCACGCCGTACCAAGCGCACGTTCTTCCAGGTAGCGGATTTCATTGCACCGCTGATCCCGTTTGGTTTGGGGGCCGGTCGTCTCGGTAACTTCATCAACGGCGAACTGTGGGGCCGCGTGGCGCCCGATTTCAAATACGCGATGTTGTTCCCCGGTTCACGCAGCGAAGATATCGCGCTGGCAGCCAACAATCCGCAATACCAGGAGTTGCTGAACACCTACGGCGTGCTGCCGCGTCATGCGTCGCAGCTGTATGAGCTGTGCCTCGAAGGCATTGTGCTGTTCATCATTCTTAACCTATTCATTCGCAAGCCGCGCCCCATGGGCAGCGTCTCGGGCCTGTTCCTGATCGGCTACGGCGCATTCCGCATCATCGTGGAGTTCTTCCGTCAGCCGGATGCGCAGCTTGGTCTGTTTGAAGGGGGCGTCAGCATGGGACAGATTCTGTCGATCCCAATGATTCTGGCCGGTGTAATTATGATGATCTGGGCGTATCGTCGTCGCCCGCAGCAACAAACTCGTGAGGTAAAATGAAACAGTATCTGGACCTAATGCAACATGTGCTGAATGAAGGCGCAGAAAAGGCCGACCGTACCGGCACCGGCACGCTCTCCATCTTTGGCCACCAGATGCGTTTCAATTTGCAGGATGGTTTTCCGCTGGTCACCACCAAGAAAGTGCACCTGCGCTCGATCATTCATGAGCTGTTGTGGTTCCTGAAAGGTGAGACCAACATCGGTTACCTGAAAGAGAACAAGGTCACCATCTGGGACGAATGGGCCGATGAGAACGGCGATCTCGGCCCGGTCTACGGCAAGCAGTGGCGCAGCTGGGGCAGCGCCTCGGGTGAAGAGATTGATCAAATCAGTAAAGTGATTGAGCAGCTGAAGCGTGACCCCGATTCGCGTCGCATCATTGTCTCGGCGTGGAACGTGGGCGAGCTGGATCACATGGCTCTGGCGCCTTGCCACGCCTTCTTCCAGTTCTACGTGGCCAACGGCAAGCTCTCTTGCCAGCTCTATCAGCGCTCATGCGATATCTTCCTGGGGCTGCCATTCAACATCGCCAGCTACGCGCTGCTGGTGCATATGGTGGCGCAGCAATGCGATCTCGATGTGGGCGATTTTGTCTGGACCGGTGGCGATACGCATCTGTACAGCAACCATTTAGAGCAGGCGCGCCTGCAGTTAACGCGTGAGCCGCGCCCGTTGCCTAAGCTGGTAATCAAGCGTAAACCGTCCTCTATCTTTGATTATCAGTTCGATGATTTCGAGATTGAAGGCTACGATCCGCATCCAGCCATTAAAGCGCCCGTCGCCATTTAACGCCACTCCCGCAAGGTCGCCATTCATGGCGACCACGCCCAAATCGCACTTTAATCCTGAATCCGTCTCACAAAACGCTGTATCTCTCTGCACCTCTCCTCGATTTCCTGAGCAACGTTTCCCAACGTCGATTTCTCTCCCTTGTTGAACTTCATGTTGCTGGGCACATTACCCGCCATGAACAGAAACGATAACCACGGTTTCACTTTGCCCGAACTGTTATTGGTGATGGTGATCGCCGGCATACTTAGCGTCGGCGCGCTGCAGGGTTGGCAGCGCTGGCAGCAATATCAACAGCTGCGCGACAGCGTACTGCAACTGCAGGGATTTCTGCTGCGCTTGCGCGCCCATGCTAACTGGCACAACCGCGATCTCACGCTGTGGGTACAGAGCGGTGAAAACGGCTGTATTGGCGCGGGACCTAAACCTGCAGAAGGCTGCGCACTGCCCTCGCGCTGGTTATTTAAAACGCCGCACGACAGCGTGCGCCTTGTCGGCATCAATGGTGACGTCGGTTTTTACGGTCGGCGTGATGTCGCGCGTCCTGGCAGCATCGATCTCGCCAGTGCGGCGGGACGCTGGCGCTTAATTATCTCCGCCAGAGCGCGCATCCGTGCCTGTCAGCCGGGAGAGAAAGGATGCGAGTAGCGCAACGCGGATTCAGCCTGCTGGAGATGCTGATTGCCATGGCGATTGGCGCGGTACTGATGATCAGCGTCGGACGATTTTTACCGCTGCTGCTGGAGCAGAATCTGCACCTGCAACAGCGCGTGCAGTTACAGCAGGAGCTGCAGCAGATCGCCAATACGCTGCAAAAAGCGCTGCGCCGAGCCGGCTATTGCCACGGCCAGTGCAGCGGTTCGGCGCTAACGATTGCCGCCAGCGGCAGCTGCGTTTTACTGCGCTGGGATGAGAACAGCAACGGGCGCTGGGAAGGCGTGGGCCATAGCGAAAGTGACTATTACGGCTATCGGCTGCGCAGCGGACAGCTTGAAATGCAGCGCGGCGTGGATGAGTGCAACAGCAGCGGCTGGGAGAAACTCTCCGATCCGGCGTTTCTCACCATCGATGCCTTCAAGCTTGAACGGCAGGGATCGCGTCTGGTGCTGCAACTGGCGGGACACGCTAACAGCCAAAGCGTAGAGCTGGCAAGCTGGATAGAAGGAATCAATCTGTGAAGCAGCGCGGCAATAGCACGCTGGGCATGGTGCTGATGATGTTACTGATGGGCGGATTGACGCTACACGCCACGCGAACGCAGCTCTCGCAAGGCATGGTGTTAGTGGCTGATGAGCAGCTGCACAGTCAGGATTTCTGGCAGGCGCAGGCGGCGTTAACGTGGGGCAGCGTGCAAAACTGGCCGCAGGCCACCGGCTGGCAATGTCAGCAATGGACAGCAGAACAGTGGCAAAGCTGCCTGCTACGAATGGAGGATGACAATGCGTTGTTATCGGGACATGGAGAAGGGCGCGCGCTGTGGCTCTATCGTTGGGTATCCATCCCCAACACGCAACCCCAGCCGCAAGCGCATGGCTGGATCGATTACTGCCCGCTGTCGCAGCCGGCGCTGTGCCAGCCAGAAGCAGCAGGGCTTTAGCCTGGCGGAAACGCTGGTGGCGATGCTGTTGCTGGCGATGACCATCAGCACATTGCTGCAATATCATCGCGCGCTGGCGCTGGGGTTTAGCCAGCAGTGGCAGCAGCGTCAGGCGTGGCGCGTTGCCGGCCAGGCGCTGCTTGGCCGTGACGTTGAGGGATGGCATAGTCAGCGCCAGCAGCAGAGCCTGGCGGGCGGCTGCACGCTGGAGCGCGTCACGGTCACGGGGCCACAGCAGCGTTCCGCCTCACTGGCGCAGCTCAATTGCCACTAGCGGTAGGCATCGCAGGTGATAAACGGTAGAGTGGCTCGGCTGCGTTGTTGTCTTGTGTTTAGGAGAAATATGTTCCGGGTCTATCACTCTAATCAGCTTGATCTGTTGAAAAATCTGGCAGGTATTCTGATTGAAAATCAACCGCTGACCGATCCGCTGGCGGCTGAACAGGTGCTGGTACAAAGCCCAGGCATGGCGCAGTGGCTGCAAATGGAACTGGCTAACAGTTTCGGCATTGCCGCCAACATTGATTTCCCGCTGCCTGCGAGCTTCATCTGGAACATGTTCGTTAAGGTGCTGCCCGATATTCCTGAAGAGAGCGCCTTCACCAAGGCCAGCATGAGCTGGAAGCTGATGCATCGCTTGCCAACTTTGCTGGAGCAGGACGCTTTCCAGCCGCTGCGTCACTACCTCAATGATGACGACGACAAGCGCAAGCTGTATCAGCTCAGCGCCCGTGTTGCCGATCTGTTTGACCAATATCTGGTGTATCGCTCGGACTGGCTCAACAGCTGGGAGCGCGGTGAACGGATTGATGGCTTAGGCGAATCGCAGCAGTGGCAGGCGCTGCTGTGGTGCGATCTGGTTAACTTTACCGAAAGCCTGGGTCAGCCGATGTGGCATCGCGCCAACCTCTATGCGCGCTTTATCCAAAAGCTGGAACAGGCGCAAATGCCGCCGCCGGGCTTGCCGCAGCGCGTGTTTATTTGCGGTATCTCCGCGCTGCCGCCGGTTTATTTGCAGGCGTTGGAAGCGCTGGGCCGTCACATTGATATCCATCTGTTGTTCACCAATCCCTGCCGTCACTATTGGGGCGACATTCAGGATTATGCCTTTTTGGCGAAGCTGCAAAGCCGCCAGCGCCGCCGCATCCAGTCGGATGAGCTGCAGCCGCTGTTCCGCGATCCGGCTAGCGCGTCAGCATTGTTTAACGATATCGGCGAGCAGCAGTTGACCAATCCGCTGCTGGCGTCATGGGGCAAGCTGGGGCGCGATAACCTGTATCTGCTGAGCCAGATGGAATCCGCCGCCAACGACATTGATGCTTTCGTCGAGATGCCTCAAGACAATCTGCTGCACAGCTTGCAAGCGGATCTGCTCAATCTGGACGATAAAGCGATCATTGGCCTCAACGCCGGTGAGCTGGCGAACAGCGCCGAAAAACGGCTGCTTGATCCTGAAGATCGCTCGATCACGCTGCAGGTGTGCCACAGCGCACAGCGTGAAGTTGAAGTGCTGCAGGATCATCTGCTCACGCTGATGGAAGCCCATCCCGAACTCAAACCACGCGACATCATCGTGATGGTGGCGGATATCGACAGCTACGCCCCTTTTATTCAGGCCGCTTTTGCCAGCGCGCCGAGCGAACGCTATTTGCCGTTCGCCATCTCCGACCGCCGCGCCAGTCAGGCGCACCCGGCAATTCTGGCGCTGCTCAGCTTGCTGTCTCTGCCTGAAAGTCGCTTTGCCTCCGAAGATGTGCTGGCGCTGCTTGAGGTTCCCGCATTAGCGCAGCGCTTCTCGGTGGATGAAAGCGGGCTGCGCCTGCTGCGCCGCTGGGTGATGGAATCCGGCATTCGCTGGGGACTGGACGATGCCAGCGTGGAAGCGCTGGCGCTGCCGGTAACCGGACAACACACCTGGCGCTTCGGCCTGCAGCGTATGCTGCTCGGCTATGCGCTGGAGAGCCGCAACGGCGACTGGCAAGGGATCCTGCCGTATGACGAATCCAGCGGTTTGATCGCTGAGCTGGCGGGGCATCTGGCGGAACTGCTATCGCGACTCGAAGAGTGGCGTGCGCGTCTGGCAGAAGAGCGCACGTTAGCGGAGTGGCAGCCGCTGTGTCGTGAGTTGATTGAGTGCTTCTTTAGCGGAGACGCCGAAAGTGAAGCCGCGCTGCTGCTGGTGGAAACGCAGTGGAAACAGATTATCGAGCAGGGCATGCAGGCGGCGTATCAACAGCCGATTCCGGTTACGCTGCTGCGTGATGAGCTGCGTTCACGCCTCGATCAACAGCGTATCAGCCAGCGTTTCCTCGCCGGTCCCATCAACTTCTGTACGCTGATGCCGATGCGTTCGATTCCCTTCAAAGTGGTGTGTTTGCTGGGCATGAACGATGGCGTCTATCCGCGCACCTTAGCGCCGCTGGGTTTCGACCTGATGCAGCAACAGATGCGCAAAGGCGACCGTAGCCGCCGCGATGATGATCGCTATCTGTTCCTTGAAGCGCTGATCTCGGCGCAGCAGCAGCTCTATATCAGTTACATCGGCCGGGCGATTCAGGACAACACCGAGCGCTATCCATCGGTATTAGTGAGCGAGCTGGTTGATTACCTGGGGCAGAGCTTCTGTCTGCCGGGTGATGAAGCGCTTGAACCCGATATCAGCGAGCAGCGCGTGCGCGAACATCTGCAAAAGCTGCATAGCCGCATGCCGTTTGCCGCAGAGAACTTCCAGCCGGGCGCACACGGACAAAGCTTTGCTGCGGAGTGGTTGCCTGCAGCCACCGGCAGCGGCGTGGCACAGCCGGATTTTGTGCAGCCCTTGCTGCCTGCACCGATAGAAACCTTGTCGCTGGAGCAACTGCTACGCTTCTGGCGCCATCCGGTGCGCGCCTGGTTCCAGCAACGCTTGGGGGTGGCTTTCTGGATGGAAGAGAGCGAGCTGCCCGACAGCGAACCGTTCGCGCCTGACAGCCTGGAACGCTACCAAATCAACGCGCAATTGCTGAATACGCTGGTCAACGGTGACGATCCGGCGCAGCTGTATGCGCGTCACCGCGCCGCAGGCAATCTGCCTTATGGCGCGTTCGGGGAACTTTTCTGGCAAAGCCAGACCGAAGAGATGCAGGAAGTGGCCGCCGAGGTGAGTGGTCAACGCCAGCCCGCTGAAAGTTGGGAAATCAATCTGACAATCGGCGCAGTGCAATTGACCGGCTGGCTGACGCAGGTGCAAGCTGATGGCCTGCTGCGCTGGCGTCCGGGCGTGCTGAACATGAACGATGGTCTGCTGCTATGGCTGGAACATCTGGTGTATTGCGCGTTGGGCGGCAGCGGTGAAAGCCGCATGTACGGCCGTAAACAGAGTCACTGGCGCTTCGCGGCGCTGCCTGCTGAACAGGCGCTGTCGCTTCTGCATGCGTATGTTGCGGGTTACCAGGCCGGATTAGTCGAGCCGCTGATGCTGCTGAATAAATCCGGCGGAGCCTGGCTGGAAGCCAGCTTTGATAGCAAGTCGCAGCAGTTGCTGGAAGACGAAGCCACGCAGAAAAAGGCACTTAACAAATTGCTGCAAGCCTGGCAGGGTGGTTTCCAGGTGGAAGGCGAGGGCAGTGATCCCTATCTGCAACGCCTGAGTCGGTCTTTGGACGATGATGCCGTGCAGGCGATTACTGCCGCCGCACGCCAATGGTATTTGCCGGTGCGCCTGGCGCATCAGAATGATGAATAGCATGGGGATACGGCCTCGTTTGAGGTTGTTCCTGACACGATAAGAAAGTTTGTCTATTTCACCGCTGGGCACACAGCCAGCGGAAAAGGGTAATGTAAGGGGTTTAAATGCGGATTTACGCACGCTGGATTGGAGCGCTGCTGCTGAGCACGTTAGCGCTGAATGCCTTTGCCGATACCGATCGCGGCTGGCAACCCATCAATGACACCATTCGTAAAAGCGATCACGATCCACGCAGTTATCAGGCGATTACGTTAAACAACGGCATGACCGTGCTGCTGGTCTCGGATGCCGAAGCGCCTAAATCGCTGGCGGCGCTGACCTTACCGATCGGTTCGCTGGATGATCCTAATCAGCAGCTGGGTCTGGCGCACTATCTCGAACACATGGTGTTAATGGGCTCAAAGCGTTATCCGCAGCCTGATAATCTCGCCGAATTCCTGAAAAAAAATGGTGGCAGCCACAATGCCAGCACCGCGTCGTATCGCACGGCGTTCTATCTGGAAGTGGAAAACAGCGCGTTGCAGCCCGCAGTTGATCGTCTAGCCGATGCGATTGCTGAACCGCTGCTCGATCCGGTTAATGCCGATCGTGAACGCCATGCGGTTAACGCAGAACTGACCATGGCTCGCTCACGCGATGGCTTGCGTATGGCACAGGTGGGTGCAGAAACTCTCAACCCTGCGCATCCCGGCTCGCGCTATTCCGGTGGCAACCTTGATACGTTGAGCGACAAGCCAGACAGCAAATTGCATCAGGCGCTGACCGATTTTTATCACAGCCACTACTCCGCCAATCTGATGAAGGCGGTGATTTACAGCAACAAACCGCTGCCAGAGATGGCCGACATTGCGGCAAAAACCTTTGGTCGTGTGGCTAATCATCAAACGACGGTGCCAGAGATTGACGTGCCGGTAGTGACCGACGCGCAGAAGGGCATCATTATCCATTACGTGCCCGCACAGCCGCGCAAGCAGTTGAAAATTGAGTTCCGCATCCCGAACAACAGCGGCCAGTTCCGCAGTAAAACCGATACGCTGATCAGCTACATTCTGGGCAATCGCAGCAAAAACACCCTCAACGACTGGCTGCAAAAGCAAGGGCTGGCGGATGGCGTCAGCGCCGGTGCAGACCCGATGACCGAGCGCAACAGCGGCGTCTTCGCTATCAGCGTGTCGTTAACCGACAAAGGTCTGGCGCAGCGCGATGAAGTGGTGGCTGCGGTGTTCAACTACCTTGATATGCTGCGCACCAAAGGCATCAGTAAAGAATACTTCGATGAAGTCTCCCACGTGCTGGCGCTGGATTTCCGCTACCCATCAATTACCCGTGATATGGATTACATCGAGTGGCTGGTAGATACCATGCTGCGGGTGCCGGTTGAACACACGCTGGATGCGCCTTATCTGGCCGATCAGTTCGATCCCGCGGCAATCAAAACGCGTCTCGACGAAATGACGCCGCAGAACGCGCGCATCTGGTACATCAGTCCGCAGGAGCCGCATAACAAAGAAGCCTACTTTGTGAATGCGCCCTATCAGGTGGACAAAATCAGCGACGCCCAAATTAGCGACTGGCAGCAACGTGCCGCGCAGCTTCAGCTGTCGATGCCCACGCTGAATCCCTATATTCCGTCGGATTTCGCCATCATCCCCTCCGATGGCAAAACCTACGATCATCCGGTCGCATTGACCAATGGCGACAGCATGCGTATTTACTGGATGCCAAGTCAGCAGTTTGCCAGCGAACCGAAAGCCGCTATCACCTTAGCGCTGCGCAACAAATCGGCGATCAGCGATGCGCGCCAGCAGGTGCTGTTTGGGTTGAATGACTATCTCTCCAGCCTGGCGCTGGATGAGTTGAATTCGCAGGCTTCGGTTGGCGGCATCAGTTTCTCCACCGGGGAAGATGATGGCATCGTGTTTAGCGCCAGCGGGTTTACCCAACGTCTGCCGGAATTGCTGAAGAAGCTGGTAGAGGGTTACGCCACCTTTACGCCGGATCAGCAGCAGCTGGAACAGGCCAAATCCTGGTACCTGGATCGACTGGAAGCGGCAGAGAAGGGCAAAGCGTTTGAGCAGGCGATTCAGCCGATGCAGATGTTGTCGCAGCTGCCTTACACCCAACGTGAAACGCGCCGCAATCTGGTGAAAGATATTACTCTGAAAGAGGTCACCGATTACCGCGATGCGCTGATTCATCATGCAACCCCGGAGATTATGGTGGTGGGCAATCTCTCTGCAGAGCGCGTGAAACAGCTCGGCGATGAGCTGCAGCAACAGTTGCACAGCGATGGCCACGGCTACTGGCACAGTGATTATGTGACGGTGGATAAAGCGATGAAGGCCAATCTGCAGAAAGCCGGCAGCAGCACTGATTCAGCGCTGGCCGCGCTGTATGTGCCGTTGGGCTACAGCGAATATCAAAGCATGGCCAACAGCACCATGCTGAGCCAGATCGTTCAACCCTGGTTCTACAACCAGTTGCGCACCGAAGAGCAACTCGGCTATGCGGTGTTTGCTTACCAGATGCCGATCGGACGCCAGTGGGGCATCGGTTTCCTGCTGCAAAGTAACAGCAAGCAGCCAGCGTTTTTACTGCAACGCTTCCAGGCGTTTTATCCGCAGGCTGAACAGCGTCTGCGCAGCATGAAAGCAGAGGATTTCGCCCAGTATCAGCAGGCGCTGATCAACGATATGAAGCAGCGTCCGCAAACGCTGGATGAAGAGGCGAACCGCTTTAACCGTGACTTTAAACGTCAGAACTTTGCCTTCGATACGCGTGAAAAAGCGATTGAGCAAATTCAGCAACTGACGCCAGCCGGCCTGGCCGACTTCTTCCATCAGGCGGTTTTAGCGCAGCAAGGCATGGCGATGATTTCGCAGATCGGTGGCAGCCATGATGGCGCGACCAAAGATGACTACGCCCAGCTGCCGGGCTGGACCACATGGGATGAGGTCCAGAAGCTGCAGCAGTCGTTGCCCGCGAAGAGTGATGCCCAATGAGTCTGCTACCTGAATCGCTCAATCCTCTGACGCTGCCGCTGCGCGGTGAGCGTCTGATTGAGGCCTCAGCCGGCACCGGCAAAACCTTCACCATCGGCCTGCTCTATCTAAGGCTGCTACTGGGATTGGGCGGACAACATGCTTATTCGCGCCCGTTGTCGGTAGAAGAGATTCTGGTGGTGACCTTTACCGAGGCCGCGACCGCTGAACTGCGCGGGCGTATACGCGCCAACATTCACGAGCTGCGGCTGGCCTGCCTGCGCGGCGTCAGCGGCAACCCGATGCTGATGCAGCTGCTGCAGGAGATTCCACAGCCCGCCGATGCGGCTTCGCTGCTGCTCGCCGCTGAACGACAGATGGATGAAGCCGCCATCTTCACCATCCACGGCTTCTGCCAGCGCATGCTGAATCTCAACGCCTTTGAGTCCGGCATGCTGTTTGAACAGCAGCTGATTGAGGATGAACAGCTGCTGCTGCGCCAGGCGACTGCCGATTTCTGGCGTCGTCACTGCTATCCGCTGACGCTGGATGTCGCGCGAGTAATTGTCAGCGAATGGAGCGGCCCGGAGCAGTTGCTTTCCACCTTGCGTCCGTGGTTGCAGGGCGAATCGCCCAGCCTGCGTCTGCCGCCTGCCGACAGTGAAACTCTGGCTTCGCGCCACAGCGAAAACCTGGCGCGTATCGCCGCGATGAAAACGCAATGGCTGGCGGTGGGTGACGAAGTGCTGACGCTGGTGGGGCAATCTGACGTGGATAAGCGCAGCTACAGCAGCAAGAATTTGCCGGTTTGGGTCAATAAAGTCAGCTTTTGGGCGCAGAGCGAAACGCGTGATTATCAAGTGCCCGCCGAACTGGCGCGCTTCGGTCAGCGCATGCTTGAAGAGAAGACCAAAAAGGGCAGTCCGCCGCATCACAGTGTGTTTGACGCCATCGACACTTTCCTTGCTCAGCCGCTGTCGCTGCGCGATCTGGTGATTGCGCGTGCGCTGGTAGAGGTGCGCGCTGCGGTGCGCAAAGAGAAACGTCAGCAGGCACTGTTGGGTTTTGATGACCTGCTGAGCCGCCTCGACGAAGCACTGCAGCAGCCGAGCGGTGAGCAACTGGCTCAGGCGATTCGCCAGCGTTTCCCGGTGGCGTTGATTGATGAGTTCCAGGATACCGATCCGCTGCAATACCGTATTTTCCGCACGCTTTATATCAATCAGCCAGCGCATGCGCTGCTGTTGATTGGCGATCCCAAACAGGCGATTTACGCCTTTCGTGGCGCGGATATTTTTACCTATATCCGCGCGCGCAGTGAAGTCAGTGCGCATTACACGCTGGATACCAACTGGCGCTCGTCGCCTGCGATGGTCAACAGCGTTAACCAGCTATTTGCGCGCCTCGACGCGCCCTTCCTGTTCGCTGAGATCCCGTTCCAGCCGGTGCAGTTTGCGCCTCCCAACCAGCAACTGTCGCTCAGTATCGATCAGGTTGAGCAAGCGGCGTTACGCTTCTGGCTGCAGCCGGGCGAAGGCTGCAGCGTTGGGGATTATCAACAACGTATGGCGCAGCAGTGTGCGGCCGATATCAGTCGCTGGTTGCAGGCCGGGCAGCAGCAGCGCGCGATGCTGGGCAAAGCGCCCAATTTGCGGCCGGTACAAGCCTCTGACATCACTGTGTTAGTGCGCAGCCGTAACGAAGCTAACCAGATTCGCGAAGCACTCAATCTGCTCGGTATTCCGTCGGTTTACCTGTCGAATCGCGACAGCGTTTACACCACGCCGGAAGCGCGAGAGCTGTTATGGCTGTTGCAGGCGGTACTGGCACCGGAGCAGGAGCGTATGCTGCGTACCGCGCTGGCAACCTCGCTCTTTGCCTTTGATGCCTCGCAGCTGGATGCGCTGGATCAGGATGCGCGCGGCTGGGATGAACTGGTGGATACCTTTGCCCGCTGGCAGATGGTGTGGCAGCAGCGTGGCGTCTTGCCGATGCTGCGCGAGATGATGCTGGAGCGCCAGCTGGCGGAAAATCTACTGGCATCGGAGAACGGCGAGCGTCGTCTGACGGATTTACTGCATCTCGGCGAACTGCTGCAGGAAGCGGCTGCGCAGCTGGATAGCCCACACGCGCTGGTGCGTCATCTGGCACAGCAGATCGCCCGCCCGGATAGCCAGTCTGCCAGCCAGCAGTTGCGTCTGGAGAGCGATCGTCATCTGGTGCAGATTGTCACCATCCACAAATCTAAAGGGCTGCAATATCCGCTAGTGTGGCTGCCATTCGCCGCCGGTTTTCGCGAGGCGGATACCGCGCTTTATCACGATCGTGAGAGCTTTAACGCGGTCCTGGATCTGCAAGCCGATGAAGAGAGCCTGGCGCTGGCCGAACAGGAGCGTCTGGCGGAGGATTTGCGCCTGCTCTACGTGGCGTTGACCCGTTCGATCTATCACTGCAGCGTCGGCGTGGCACCGCTGTTTCGCGGCACGCGTAAGAAAGAGGGCGAGAGCGATTTGCATAAAAGCGCGCTCGGTTTTCTGTTGCAGCGCGGTGTAGCGGCAACAGCCGAACAGCTCGGCGCGTTGCTGCATAACATGGACGCGGCGGGCACCGAAGTGGTGCTGGCCGAAGATATGCAAGCCGAGCGCTGGCAGGTTGAGGCGGTCGCCGATAGCGTGTTGGGGGCGCGAAGCGTAACGCGCGTGCTGGCCGACCCGTGGCGCGTCACCAGTTATTCCGGTTTGCAGCAGCACAGTTCTCATCGTCTGCTTGAGGTGATGCCGAATTTCGATGTGGAAGCAGCCGGCGAAGAGGATCGGGAAGAGGAAGGGGAAGCGGCGCTCACGCCCCATCACTTCCCGCGCGGTGCTGCGCCGGGAACGTTTTTGCATGAGCTGTTCGAATCGCTGGATTTCCCGCAGCCGCCTTCCGAGGAGACGCTGGCGCAACATCTGCAGCAAAACGGCTATCCGCTGCACTGGCAGCCGATGCTCAGTGCGTGGATCAGGCGTGTATTGAGCACGCCACTTAACGCGCAGGGTATTCATCTGGCGCAGGTGCAGAGCAGCGATCGTTTGGTGGAGATGGCATTCTATCTGCCAATTGACAATGTGCTGACCGCGCGTGAACTGAGCGCGTTGATTGCTCAGGATGCGTTATCGGCGCAGGCTCCGCCGCTCGATTTCCGTCAGGTGCAGGGCATGCTGAAAGGCTTTATCGACCTGGTGTTCCGCTGGCAGGGCAAATATTACCTGCTGGATTATAAATCCAACTGGCTCGGTGACAGCCATGAAGCTTATACGCCGCAGGCAATGGCGCAGGCGATGATCGACCACCGCTACGATTTGCAGTACCAGCTCTATACGCTGGCGCTGCACCGCTATTTACAACATCGCGTGCCGGATTACGATTATGAGCAGCATTTCGGCGGCGTATTTTATCTCTTCCTGCGTGGCATGGACGGCAGCTCTCCAGACAACGGCGTGTTTCATACCCGTCCCACCTTCGACTTCATTTCACAACTGGATAGCCTGTTTCGCGGGCCGGGAGCGACAGCATGAGCGGTATGACCGCGCTTTTAGCACAGGCGGCTGAGCTGCGTTTGCTGCGCTCGCTGGATGTCCAGTTCGCTCAACTGCTGGCGGATGATGATCAACCGGCGCGTTTGCTGCTGGCGGCCTGCCTGAGCGCGGAAGCGGGAGATGGGCATGTCTGTTTGCCGTTATCACAGCTAAGCCGCGACAACCTGTTTAAAGGGCGTCATGCGGAGCTGGCCCAGGCCATCTGGCAAGCGGCAGGCAAACCGCAGGATTGGCCTGCAATTTTAGCCGGCTGGTCGGCACTGAGTAGCAGCGATTGCGCGGCACCCATCGTGCTGAGCGGAGATCGTCTCTATCTGCATCGCCTTTGGCACAACGAAGGGCAGGTGGCGCGCTTCTTTCAGTCACAGTCGGCAGCACAGCCTTTTGCGCCTGAACGGGTCAGGGAAGTGCTGGATCAGCTGTTTGGCAGCGAGCCGGATAACTGGCAGAAGATTGCGGCTGCGGTGGCGCTGACGCAGAAAACTGCGGTGATCTCGGGCGGTCCCGGAACCGGAAAAACCACCACGGTGGCAAAACTGCTGGCGGCACTGATCCGTCTTAGCGAAGGCGCGTTACGTATTCAGTTGGCTGCGCCGACCGGCAAAGCGGCGGCGCGTCTCACCGAATCGCTGGGCAAGGCGCTGCAAAAGCTGCCTGTGAGCGAGGCGGAGCGGCAGCGCTTTCCGGCCGATGCCACCACGCTGCACCGCTTGTTAGGCGCGCAGCCTGAAACGCAGCGCCTGCGCTATCACGCCGGCAATCCACTGCATCTGGATGTGCTGGTGGTGGATGAAGCCTCAATGGTCGATCTCGGCATGATGGCGAATTTGATTGCCGCATTGCCAGCGCAGGCGCGCGTGGTGTTCCTCGGCGATCGCGATCAGCTGGCATCGGTGGAAGCGGGCGCAGTGCTCGGTGATATCTGTCGCTGTGCCGAAGCCGGTTACAGCCCGATGCGCGCTGCGCAGCTGAGTGAGCTCACCGGCAGCGGGGTGGCGGGCATCGATGACAGCAGCGCACCCGCGGTACGCGACGCGATTTGCCTGCTGCGTAAAAGCTACCGCTTTGACGCCAACTCCGGCATTGGCCAACTGGCCGCAGCGGTTAACGCCGGTGATGCAAAGGCGGTTGAAGCCGCATTCAAGGCTGGTTTCAGCGATATCACCCGTCAACCTTTGCAGGATGCTGATGCGTATCAGGCGATGCTGACGGAGATTGCCGCTGGTTATCAGCCGTTCCTGAAACTCATTCGTCAACGCGCTGATCCTGCTGAGATTATCGCGGCGTTTGGCCGATATCAGCTGTTGTGCGCACTGCGTGAAGGGCCGTTTGGCGTGCAGGGATTGAATCAACGTATTGAGCAGAAGCTGATGCAGCTGCAGCTGATTCGTCGTCCAACCGGCGGCAGTCGCTGGTATCAGGGACGTCCGGTGATGGTGACGCGTAACGACAGCGCGCTGGGCCTGTTTAACGGCGATATCGGCATTACGCTGTTTGATGAGGAAGGTCTGCTGAAGGTGTTCTTTCCGTTGCCGGATGGCAGCATCAAGGCGGTGCAACCGAGCCGCTTGCCGACGCACGATACCGCGTGGGCGATGACGGTGCATAAATCGCAGGGTTCGGAGTTTGACCACACGGCGTTGGTGATGCCGGCGCAGTTCCTGCCGGTGTTAACGCGCGAGCTGATTTATACCGCGATTACCCGCGCGCGTAAGCAGCTGACGTTGTACAGCGATGACGGCGTGTTCCGTCGTGCCGTGCAGTTGCGTACCCAGCGACGCAGCGGATTACTGGAGCGGTTGAGCGGGGAGTAATTAAATATCGATTCCGCACAATCCGTCGCGGCGCGATGAATCGCGCATATCAATAGCGGCAGCTTGCCCATGCGGATATTGCGCAATAAATTGCGCCGCTGCGGTATGTGCAACTACGCAACGGCACAGTTAAATGATGCGACTATCCCAAATCCGCCATCAGCACTTTTGAACGGCGCTGATAGTTATACATCTGCTTCTTGCTCTCGGGCAGGGATTCAATATCCACCGGCGTAAAACCGCGCTCCTGGAACCAGTGAATGCTGCGCGTGGTTAACACAAACAGCTTCTTTAGCCCCATCTGACGTGCCTGCAACGCCACGCGATCCAGCAACAGTTCGCCACGCGACGAGCTGCGATAATCCGGATGCACTGCCACACAAGCCATCTCACCAATCTGCTCGTCCGGGAACGGATAGAGCGCGGCACAGGCGATGGTTAAATTATCGCGCTGAATAATGGTGAACTTATCAATCTCCATCTCCAGCTGCTCACGGGAACGACGCACCAGAATCCCTTGCTGCTCCAGCGGGCGAATCAGTTCGAGAATACCGCCGATATCGTTGATGTTGGCGCGCCGAATCTGCTCGGCCGACTCCATCACAATCTGGGTACCGATACCGTCGCGCGAGAACAGTTCTTGCAGCAACGCACCATCTTCCTGATAGCTAATCAGGTGGCTGCGGCGCACGCCGCTGCGGCAGGCTTTGACCGCACCACGTAAGAACCGCACGGTGCCTGAGAGGAAATCGCCATCACTCTCCATTTCGTCGATGCGCGCCTGGGCTTCGTTCGGGAACAATTCAGAAATAATCGCGCCTTCGCGATTGGTCACGCCCTGCTCGGAGCAGAAACCAATCATCTTTTCGGCCTTCAATTTAATTGCCAGCTGCGTCGCCACTTCTTCTGACGTCAGGTTAAAACTCTCGCCAGTAACAGAAACCGCCACCGGACCGAGTAGCACAATCGCATCGTTATCCAGCTGACGATGGATCGCTTCCTCATCAATACGACGAATACGCCCGCTGTGGCAGTAATCAACGCCATCATCCACCCCCAGCGGCTGCGCAATGATGAAGTTGCCGCTCACTACGTTAATGTGCGCGCCCTGCAGCGGCGTGTTGTTGAGGCTCATCGACAGACGCGCGGTGATATCCAGCTGTAAACGACCGGCGGCCTGCTTTACCAGCTCAAGTGATTGCGCATCGGTAACGCGCGTATGTTTGTGGTAAATCGGTTCCAGCTGTTGCTGGGCCATGCTGGCGTCAATCTGCGGACGCGCACCATAAACCACCACTAAGCGAATGCCGAGGCTATGCAGCAGACCGATGTCATTAACGATGCTTGAGAAGTTCTCATGCTCGATGGCTTCGCCACCCAACATGATGACAAACGTCTTGTCACGATGGGTATTTATATAGGGAACGGTGTGGCGAAAACCCTGAACCAGTTCTGTACTGCGTTCCTTCACGGCAAAGCCCTCTATGCATGTTTATTCGTAATTTTCGTATTTTTATGCTCTTTTGCTCTTTATTGCAAGCGCCGGGCCTGACGTTACTTTACGATTTTCATGATGCAACACGCGCTAACAGACTGCATTATCTGGTTTTTCCGGCAAGACAAGACGATTCTCATCGAGTAAAGTTTTCACTTTCTTGCCATCGAGTGATGATTTTTTAGACATAACACAGCAGTTGGAGCGGCATGTCCGAAGCTTTTACACGACGACGATTATTACAGGGCGCTGGCGCATTATTAATGCTAAGCGTGACGCGTACCGGGCTGGCTGCCAGCCAGCATATTGTGGCGGTGCGCATCTGGCCCTCATCGACTTACTCCCGCGTAACCCTGGAATCAAACGTTCCCCTCAAGTACAAACAGTTCACGCTGGGGAATCCCGATCGTCTGGTTATTGATATCGAAAATATGCACATCAACCCGGTCCTGAAAGGAGTCGATAAGCTGGTGCGCGTGGACGATCCCTATATCAAAACCGCACGCGTCGGTCAGTTTGACGCTAACACGGTGCGACTGGTGCTGGAACTCAAGCGCAGTATTGCGCCCAAGACATTTACTCTTGCGCCAGTGGCAGGTATCAAGCATCGCTTAGTGGTCGATCTCTATCCTAATCAACAATCACGGGAAGAGGATCCGCTACTGGCGTTACTGCAGAATTACAATCAGGGCGATTTAGAACGCGATCAGCCGGTGCAGGCGGCGCTGCCGGGCAAAGCGGGGCGCGATCGACCGATTATCATCATGATCGATCCTGGCCATGGCGGTGAAGATCCCGGCGCGCATGGCAAATACAAAACGCGTGAGAAAGATATCGTGTTGAAGATCGGTCGCTATCTGAAGGCGCTGATCGACAAAGAGCGCAACATGAAAGCTTATATGACGCGCAATGAGGATGTGTTTATCCCGCTGCGTGTCCGCGTGGCGAAAGCGCGAAAGCAGCGTGCGGATCTGTTCATTTCGATCCATGCTGATGCCTTCACCAGTCGGGCCGCGCGCGGTTCGTCGGTGTTTGCCCTTTCGACCAGCGGCGCTACCTCAGCGGCGGCGCGCTTCCTCGCACAAACGCAGAATGAAGCCGATTTGATTGGCGGCGTCAGCATGAGCGGCGATCGCTATCTCGACCACACCATGTTCGACATGGTGCAGCGGCAAACCATCAGCGACAGCCTGAAGTTTGGTAAAGAGGTGCTGTCACGCATGGGACATATCAATCACCTGCACAAGCGCACCGTCGATCAGGCGGGATTTGCGGTGCTGAAAGCGCCGGATATTCCCTCGATTTTGGTGGAAACCGCGTTTATCAGTAATGTCGAAGAGGAGCGCAAGCTGCGCACGTCGCGCTATCAGCATCAGGTGGCTGAGGCGATTCTGCATGGGATTAAGGCGTATTTTGATAAGGGTGCGGCACTAGCGCATCGCTGAGGAGGGCGGCAGCAATGCCGCTTTTTTCCGGACGCCAGAAACAAAAAAACACCCGTTAAGGTGTTTAAATGATTGGTTGCGGGGGCCGGATTTGAACCGACGACCTTCGGGTTATGAGCCCGACGAGCTACCAGGCTGCTCCACCCCGCGTCCGTCTGTCGCATTAAGCGACTTTTCACATTGTATTCTTCTTAAGACAATTGGTTGCGGGGGCCGGATTTGAACCGACGACCTTCGGGTTATGAGCCCGACGAGCTACCAGGCTGCTCCACCCCGCGTCCGACTGACGCGTTACACGACACTTCACATTGTCTCTTCATTTAAGAAGAATTGGTTGCGGGGGCCGGATTTGAACCGACGACCTTCGGGTTATGAGCCCGACGAGCTACCAGGCTGCTCCACCCCGCGTCCGTGGATGCGCACTATACTCTGGACGCGCGGCGATGCAACCCCTTTTTGAGACAAAACGTCAAATTTACAGTCAGTTGATGAATAAACTCGCCATTGGGTGAATTATTGTACAGATGTGAGCGTGACCGCTGATGGCAGATTTCATTCTCTCTGCCCCTTTGCTATCGTCGCCGGGCAAACAATCGATAAAAAGAGAAGGTTATGAAAGGACATTGGGCGAAGTATGCACTTACTGGCGCATTTATCGCGCTGTTAGCAGGCTGTAGTTCCAAACCGACCGACCGCGGTCAACAGTATATCGATGGCAAGCTGGAGCAACCGCTTGGGCTGGTCAACCAACCGAATGCTAAAGGGCGTCCGGTGAACGGCAAAGACTTTAGCGATCAGGTGGTGCAGATTCAAACCGCCTCATCCGGCCTGTTCGGGCGCAACAACGGTACTTACAGCGCAGTGCAAAACTGGCTGCTGTCCGGCGCGGATACGCGCCAGCTCAACCAGTTTGGTTTGAATGCTTATCAGATGGAAGGCACTGACAATTACGGCAACGTGCAGTTCACCGGTTACTACACGCCGGTTGTGGAAGCGCGTTATACCCGTCAGGGCGAGTTCCAGTATCCGATTTATCGTATGCCACCGCGTCCGCGTGGACAGAAACTGCCGAGCCGCGCTTCTATCTATAATGGTGGGCTCGACGATCGCTACATCATTGCCTACAGCAATTCGCTGATCGATAACTTCATGATGGATGTGCAGGGCAGCGGCTACGTTGATTTTGGTGATGGTCGTCCACTGCGCTTCTTTGGTTACGGCGGCAAAAATGGCTGGGCTTATCACAGCATCGGTAAAGAGCTGATCGATCGCGGTGAAGTGAAGCGCGAAGATATGTCGATGCAGGCGATTCGTCAGTGGGCGCAAGAGCATTCGCCACAGGAAGTGCGTTCGGTGCTGGAAACCAACCAATCCTTCGTCTTCTTCAAACCGGAAGAGTATGTGCCGGTGCGCGGTGCCAGCGCGGTGCCGCTGATTGCCAAGGCTTCCGTTGCCTCCGATCGTTCATTGATTCCGGCCGGAACCGTGCTGTTAGCCGAAGTGCCGCAGCTGAACGAGAAGGGCAAGTTCAATGGCAAATATGAGATGCGTCTGATGGTGGCGTTAGACGTGGGTGGCGCGATTAAAGGCCAGCACTTCGATATCTATCAGGGCGTTGGCCCGGATGCGGCGCATCTGGCCGGTTTCTACAACCATTATGGCCGCGTCTGGGTGCTGAAAGCCGCGCCGGGCACCGGTCAGCCGCTGTTTAGCAACCCACAAAATGGCAACAACGGTTCTCTGCTGTTAGGTTCTAATTAATGTCCCGTTTTCCCGGAAAGGTTTGGTTATGACAGTAGTAAGCGACGCCTGGCGACAACGTTTTGGCGGCACGGCGCGTCTCTATGGCCAGGACGCGCTGCAGCGTTTTGCCGACGCGCACTTTTGCGTGATTGGTATTGGCGGCGTGGGTTCGTGGGCAGCGGAAGCGCTAGCGCGCACCGGTATCGGTAAAATCACCCTGATTGATATGGACGATGTCTGCATCACCAATACCAACCGCCAGATTCACGCGCTGCAGGGCAAAGTGGGCCAGGCGAAAACCGAAGTGATGGCGGAACGTATGCGCGCCATCAATCCGGAATGCGAAGTGATCTGCATCGATGACTTCATCACGCCGGAGAATACCGCTGAACTGTTATCGGCGGGTTTTGACTACGTGATTGATGCGATTGACAGCGTGCGCCCCAAAGCCGCGTTGATCGCCTGGTGTCGTCGCAACAAGATCCCGCTAATAACCACCGGCGGCGCGGGCGGCCAGATCGATCCCACGCAGATCCAGGTGAGCGATCTGGCAAAAACCATTCAGGATCCGCTGGCGGCAAAGCTGCGTGAGAGATTGAAAGGGGATTTTGGCGTGGTGAAGAACAGTAAAGGCAAGCTCGGCATCGACTGCGTATTCTCGACGGAAGCGCTGATGTATCCGCAGCCGGACGGCAGCGTGTGCACTTCACGCTCCACCGCCGAAGGCCCGAAACGCATGGATTGTGCCGCCGGATTTGGCGCGGCGACCATGGTTACCGCCACGTTCGGGTTTGTGGCGGTTTCCCATGCATTGAAGAAGTTTCTGGCGAAGGCAGCGCGTCAAACGGCCTGAGCGTGCTGACGGGCAGCGCGTTGCACCGCATCCGCCAGCGCCTGTAAACCGCTGCTGCGCGACGCACTGAGCTGTGCGCGCAGACCTAACGTATCAAACAACGCCAGCGGATCTTGCTGCAGCAAGTCGGCTGGCGTTTTGCCTTCCACCGCCGTCAGTAACACCGCTAGCAATCCGCGCACGATGCGTCCTTCGCTGTCACCATAAAAGTGCAGCGTGCCGTTGTTCAGCAACTGGCTGCTTAGCCAGACGCGATTTTCACAGCCCGTGAGTTCGATATCTGGCGTCTTTAACTCTTCCGCTAACGCAGGCAGCTGGCGGCTGAGCTGGATCAGTTGACGATAGCGATCTTCCCACTGATGAAAATGGGTGAATTTTTCCGTCAGGCTGGCGGCGGTAATCAGATCGCCGAACGGATGCGGGGCGAGCAGGGTTGATGTCATGGGCTTATTCACTCAGTAAGTCTACGGCATGGCGCATGGCGCGCACCAGCGCATCCACGTCCTGCAAATTATTATAGGGGGCGAACGAGACACGCAGCGTGCCGGTGACGCCCAGCGCCGCCATCAGCGGCTGCGCACAGTGCTGCCCGGCGCGCAATGCGATGCCATGCTCGGCGAGCAGCGTAACGATATCGCTGTGGTGAATGCCGGCAATATCAAACGCCAGCAGGCTGGCATTGCCACAGCGGAAGCTGCGAAAACCGGGGATCTCGCTCAGTTGCTCCTCGGCGAGGCTCGCCAGTTGCTGGCTCCACATTTCGGCCTTTTTGCCATCATGTTGCGCCAGCCACTGCAGCGCGGCACTCAACCCCACCACGCCGGCAACGTTAGGCGTTCCGGCTTCAAAACGCCACGGCACCGGCTGCGGTGTGAAACTGTTAAAATCGACCTGCGTCAGCATTTTGCCGCCGCCTTGCCATGGATCCATCGCTTCCAGCAGTTCCGCTTTGCCATACAGCACGCCAATGCCCATTGGGCCATAAAGCTTATGGCCGGAAAAAGCATAGAAATCAATATCCTGCGCCTGTATATCCGGCGGACAATGCACCACACCTTGTGCGCCATCGACCATCACTTTGGCACCGACGTCATGGGCTAAACGGATCGCCTGCGCCAGATCCGGACAGCCGCCGGTGACGTTCGACATCTGACCAACGGCCAGCAATCGGGTACGTGAATTGAGCAGTGCTGGTAACAGCGTGATATCCGGCAAACGATCGTCGCCCAACGGCCATTTCACCACTTTCGCGCCCGCCGCTTTTGCCACCATCAGCCACGGCACCAGATTGGCGTGATGTTCGGCTTCGCTAACCACGATTTCATCGCCAGCCTGCAATCGCGGAGCCAGCCAACTGTTCGCCACCAGATTGATCGCTTCGGTGGTGCCGCGCGTCCAGACAATCTGCCGATCGTCCGCAGCATTGAGCCAGCGCGCCACTAATCCGCGCGCCTGTTCGTATTTTTCCGTTAATGCGCGAGCGGCAGCGAACTGGCTGCGATGCACGGTGCCAGCGCTGAGGCTGTAGAACTGTGCGGTTGCGTCGATCACCGCCTGCGGCTTGAGCGCAGTAGCCGCGCTATCGAGGTAGATTCCGGCATCGCTCAGCGCGGGGAACTGCTGGCGGAAGGCGCCGGGAGAAAAAATGGTCATACTCAGCCCACTGTTAATCATGTTAGGACCAGGCTGAAAGTTGGCCCGTTGCCTGGCAAAGCTGGAAAAGCGCGTTATGCTAATTATTGCAAGGTTTGAACCGAAACCCGCATAACGCGTCGCTATTCATAGTCGATTTCACTGGCGCTACCTTTGGTGAGCGCATGCGGGTGGTTTAATGCAATCAATCTGCAAGGAGATAGAAGATGAATAAACTCACCGCAGTGCTGGCCGTGTGTACTCTGGCCTTTACCCTGTCCGCATGTTCCAGCAATTACGTAATGCACACTAACGATGGTCGCACCATCGTCGCCGATGGCAAACCTAAAGTTGATGACGAAACCGGTATGATCAGCTATCAGGATGCCAATGGCAACAAGCAGCAGATTAACCGCTCTGACGTCAAAGAGATGGTGGAGATGGGGCAGTAAGGCAAAAAAAAAGCACCGCAATTTGCGGTGCTATTTAAAATCACTATGGACAGACAGGGTAAATCTACAGGAATTAAAAGCTTGATCTGCAAGCGTCAGATCAAAATGCAAACACAACATCACGACCACAAGCCAAAAGCTCTCCAAAAGTCTGCGATCTCTCGCACGTTTCCAGAAATCTTTTCGTTCCGGCTCAGGAAGTGCGGCAACTATAGGTATTTGCTGGAGCTTCCTCAACGGACAAATTATAATGTCTCGGATTAAAAAAACTAATACGTAGCGACTTTGTATAAGTTGAAGTATTACCTTGTCAATCCGGATACGGAAAACCATGTCTAAACGCCTTCCGCCGCTTAATGCTTTACGCGTCTTTGATGCTGCTGCCCGTCATTTGAGCTTCACCAAAGCCGCTGAAGAGCTGTTTGTTACCCAGGCTGCTGTCAGCCATCAGATCAAATCTCTGGAAGATTTCCTCGGTCTAAAGCTGTTTCGCCGGAGGAATCGTTCGCTTTTACTGACGGAAGAAGGTCAAAGCTACTATTTAGATATTAAGGAGATTTTCTCCGCTCTTAACGATGCGACGCGCAAGTTGCAGGCGCGCAGCGCTAAGGGTGCGCTGACCGTCAGTTTGCTGCCGAGTTTCGCCATTCAGTGGCTGGTTCCTCGCCTTTCCAGCTTTAATATGGCTTATCCGGGCATCGACGTGCGTATCCAGGCGGTGGACCGTGATGAGGAGAAATTGGCGGACGATGTCGACGTGGCGATTTTCTACGGTCGTGGCAATTGGCCAGGCCTGCGGGTTGAGAAATTGTATGCCGAATATTTGCTGCCAGTCTGCTCACCGATGTTGCTGACGGGTGATCATCCTCTCAAATCGCCGGCCGATTTGGCGCACTGCACGCTGCTGCATGATGCATCGCGCCGTGACTGGCAATCCTATACGCGTCAGCTGGGCGTCCAGCATATCAATGTGCAACAGGGCCCGATCTTCAGCCACAGCGCCATGGTGTTGCAGGCGGCGATTCATGGTCAGGGCGTGGCGCTGGCGAATAATGTGATGGCGCAGAGTGAAATTGAAGCCGGTCGTCTGGTATGTCCTTTTAACGACGTGTTGGTCAGTAAAAATGCTTTTTATCTGGTTTGTCATGACAGCCAGGCAGAACTGGGTAAAATAGCCGCCTTTCGTCAGTGGATCCTGGAAAAAGCGGCCAATGAACAAGAAAAATTCCGTTTTCGCTACGATCACTAATGCGTTGCTGGCTGCACAATGATGTGCGCATTACCTTGAGGATTGTTTGATGTCCAGTCGTGCCATGTTTGTTTTTGCTGCCATTAGCGGATTTATGCTGGTGGCGTTTGGTGCTTTCGGCGCGCATGTGCTGAGCAAATCGCTCGGCCCAGCCGAAATGGCGTGGATACATACCGGGCTTGAATATCAGGCGTATCACACGCTGGCGGTGATTGGCCTGGGTGCCGCTATGCTGCGTCGTGCCAATATCTGGTTTTACTGGAGTAGCGCCGCGATGGCGCTCGGTATCGTGTTGTTCAGTGGCAGCCTCTATTGTCTGGCGCTGTCGCACATGAAGTTTTGGGTTTTTGTTACGCCGGTGGGAGGCTTATGCTTCCTTATTGGCTGGTTCTTGATGTTGATTGGCGCACTGCGTCTGAAACGAAAGGCAGATCGCCATGAATAAAGTTTTACTCTATTGCCGTCCTGGATTTGAGAAAGAGTGCGCGGCAGAAATCAGCGCTAAAGCGGCTGAGCGCGAGATTTACGGCTTCCCGCGCGTCAAAGATGACTCAGGTTACGTGCTGTATGAGTGCTATCAGCAGCAAGATGCTGAAAAGCTGATCCAAACGCTGCCGTTTGCCGAGCTGATCTTTGCGCGGCAGATGCTGGTGGTAGGAGAGTTGCTGCGCGATCTGCCACCAGAAGACCGCATCACGCCGATTGTCGGCATGCTGACCGGTGTGGTGGAGAAGGGCGGTGAACTGCGGGTTGAAGTGCCGGATACCAATGAAGCGAAAGAGCTCACCAAGTTCTGCCGTAAATTAACCGTGCCGCTGCGTGCCAGCCTGCGTGAAAGCAAAATCCTGCTTAATTACGAAACGGCTAAGCGTCCGGTGGTGCACGTGTTCTTTATTGCGCCGGGCACCTGTTACGTCGGCTATTCGCTGCCGGAAAACAACTCGCCATTCTACATGGGCATTCCGCGCCTGAAATTCCCCTCCGATGCGCCGAGCCGTTCTACGCTCAAGCTGGAAGAGGCGTTTCACGTGTTTGTGCCTGCGGATGAGTGGGATGAGCGTTTAGCCAGCGGCATGTACGCCGTCGATCTTGGTGCTTGCCCTGGCGGCTGGACCTATCAACTGGTGAAACGCAGCATGTGGGTTTTTGCGGTAGATAACGGCCCGATGGCGCCAAGCTTGATGGACACCGGACAGGTGACGCACTGCCGCGAAGATGGTTTTAAATTCCGTCCGCCGCGTACCAATATCAGCTGGCTGGTGTGCGACATGGTGGAAAAACCGGTGCGCGTCGCAAGCCTGATGACCGAATGGCTGGTGAATGGCTGGTGCCGCGAGGCGATCTTCAACCTCAAGCTGCCAATGAAAAAGCGCTACGAAGAAGTGACACAGAACCTGGCGATGATTGATGACGCGCTGAAAGCGCAGGGTATTAATGCCCAGATTCAGGCGCGCCAGCTTTATCATGACCGCGAAGAAGTGACCGTTCACGTACGCCGGTTGTGGGCAGCGGTGGGCGGCCGTCGCGACGAGCGCTAATCCTGCTTCATACTTTGCGCTACAGCGGTCCTGCTTCATACTTTGCACTACAGCGGCGTTGGCTGCGTTTGCTCGCCCCGGTCACATACTGATGTATGCTCCCGGGGACTCGCGCACTTGCCGCCTTGCTGTAGCACAAATTATTTCGCAGGATGCCAGCTTTATACTTTGCACTACAGCGGCGTTGGCTGCGCTTGCTCGCCTTGCTGTAGCAAAAATTATTTCGCAGGATAACTGTTTTACACAGTCGCCATTTATGGCGACGACTGTTTCGTTTGAAATCTCAATGTATTGAGATTGCCTTGCAGTACCAAATCACGCTTTAACGTCGATACTTTGCGGCAAATTTCTGCCATTTCCCGCTGTTCCTGCAATTTTCCCTGCCATTTGCTCGGTACCTGGTCCCATTGCTGATAGATCGCATCCAGCGATCCAAACTGCATCAACAACTCGCGGGCGCTTTTCGGGCCAATGCCGGGCACGCCGGGAATTTTGCTGCTGCTGATACCACACAATCCCCAATAGTCGGGCAACTGCGCGGGCGTTACGCCAAACTCTTGCTCGATAAAAGGTACATCCAGCCAGCGCTTCTGGAAATAGTCGCGAATACGAATGTTAGGTGCCAGCAGCTGGCAATAACCTTTATCGGTAGAAACAATCGTTGCCTGATGACCAGCGTCCGCCATTTTCACCGCCAGCGTGGCGGCGAGATCGTCGGCTTCGTCTAAATCAGCCACCCAGCAGTTAACGCCTGCTGCGCGGAAGGCGTCCTGCAGCGCGGGCATCTCCAGATGCAAATCCTCCGGCATCGGCGGGCGACCCGCTTTGTAATCCGGCAATAGCTGATGGCGCCAACCGGGCTGACGCTCATGGCTATCAAACACCGCCACCACGTGCGTGGGTTGTGTATGTCCTAATAACTGATGCAAGGCGGCAACGCAGCTGTCGCGGCATGGCGAACCCTGAACAGCGTGCAGACGGCGAATCAGATTGAGTGCATCAATGATAAGAAGATGAAGCGACATAGCGATAGCGGCAGCCCGCAGGCTGCCTTCCTGATGGGTTATTTGATAATTTCGTAGCAAGGCGTGTAGGCGCTGCCCGGCAGCTTCATGCGCTGCTGTGCGACAAAACCTTGCAACAGTTCGTCCATGCGGTGCATGAGATTGGCATCGCCGTGCAGTTTGTACGGGCCTTTCTCGCGAATTTCACGAATTCCGATCTCTTTGACGTTACCCGCCACAATGCCGGAGAAGGCGCGACGCAGATCGGCTGCCAGCAGCTCGGCGGGCTGATCCAGGAACAGCTTCAGGTTTGCCATATTCTCGTGCGTCGGCAGGAAGGGCACTTGCAATTCGGGTGCGATACGAATCGACCAGTTGAAGCTGTAGGCATCGCCGGTTTCGCGGCGATACTCTTTCACCTGCGGCATGGCTTTCTTCATCAGACGCGCCACTTCAGCGGCATCATCAATGATAATTTTGTAGTGCTTGCGTGCGGCTTCGCCCAGCGTATTTACGATGAAATCATCCAGCACGCGGAAGTAGTCGGCGCTCTCTTTGGGTCCGGTCAGAATCAGCGGCAATACCTGATCGCTGTTGTGCGGATTCATTAAAATACCCAACAAATACAGCAGCTCTTCGGCTGTGCCCACGCCGCCAGGGAAGATCACGATACCGTGGGCGATACGCACAAAGGCTTCAAGGCGTTTTTCGATATCCGGCATGATGATCAGCTCATTGACCAGCGGATTCGGTGGTTCGGCGGCAATGATTGAGGGCTCAGTCAGGCCGATAAAACGGCTGTCATGATAGCGCTGCTGCGCATGTCCTACCGCCGCACCTTTCATCGGTGCTTCCATGACGCCAGGTCCGCAACCGGTACAGATGTTGAGTTCGCGCAGGCCCATTTGCGTGCCGACGTTGCGGCAATATTGGTATTCCACCGCATTGATTGAGTGGCCGCCCCAACACACCACGGTATTCGGATATTCGCCGATGTGCAGTGCACGCGCGTTACGCAGAATCGAAAACACCTGATTGGTGATATGCGCAGAGTCTTCCGGCTCCTCGTTCTGGTAGCGTTCTGTTGCCGCCAGTTGTCCGTTTACAAACAGAATGTCGCGCAGCACGGCAAACAAGTTTGCCTGCAGCGAACGAATAATCCGGCCATCAACAAATGCCTCTTCCGGCGGGTTAATCAGCTCCAGTTTCACACCGCGCTCACGGCGCAACACGTTGATGTCGAAGTTTTCAAAACGCGAAAGCAATTCCTGGCTGCTGTCGGTCTGGCTACCGGAGTTGAGTACCGCAAGAGAACAGTTACGAAACAGCTGATAAAGGTCGCTGCTAGCGGTGCGCTTCAGCATGTCGACTTCAAGCTGGGAGAGCAGATCCATCGAGCCAAGCGGGCTGATATGTGTAATCAAGAGAACTCCTTTACACGCAAATGCGTGGCTGATGACGCTGCGCTTAACTTATTAACGCAGCGACGAAAATCCCTGGTCGCGCATGCTTCGATCGCGCCTTCAACAGAGTAACGTTGTCCGCTGTGAATGCTCAAGGGGAACCGCGCATCCGTGCAGCGGCCTGCGAGGCGTCTCGCAAACTATTACTGGCGAACCAGGCGGGAAAATCCCGGAGAGAAGGGCACGTTACTGCGCCACGGATTGATATCCAGACCGCCGCGCCTGGTGTAACGTGCATAAACGCTCAGGGTTTCTGGCTGACAAAAGCGCTGAACGTCGTTGAAAATGCGCTCAACGCACTGCTCATGAAACTCATTATGCTGACGGAATGAGATGAGATAACGCAGCAGCGCTTCACGATTAATACGCGGGCCTTTGTAGCGAATCATCACCGAGCCCCAATCGGGCTGATTGGTAATTAAGCAGTTCGATTTCAGCAGATGGCTAACCAGCGTTTCTTCAACAATTTCACGGCCTGCAGCCTGCGCCAGATAATCCGCATTGAAGGCGTAATCGTGAATTTCGATATCCTGTTCATCAATCACTTCGCCACTGAAATGGCCGATCGGCTGGCCTTCCACTTCGCTGAGACGAAACAGCGCCACGCTGACCTGACCCTTCGCGCAGGCGCTGAGATCGCGCTCCAGCGTCTGGCGAACTTCGCCCCAGTCGGCGAAAACGCTCTGATTAAAACTGTTAAGATAGAGCTTGAAACTCTTCGACTCGATCAGGTTTTGGCTATCGGCGCGCAGTACCACTTCGCCCACTGCGACCTGCGGAACGCCTTTGCTGTTGAGCCAGGAGAGTTCGTAGAGCGTCCAGATATCTGCGCCAGTAAACGGCAGATTATCGGGATACAGCCCCAGCGGCTCACGGTTAAGGCTGCGCGGCACGGATTGCAGCAGCGTGTTATCGTAGCGATCAACATAAGCCGTGGGCTTACCTAAGGTCAGGGCGCTTAATGCCTGATCCCGGTTTTCAGAAGACATAACGGTTACCACTGAATTTCATCAAAGTGGTTAAGTGTAACCTAACACTTGCGAGAATATGAATGATGCAGCAAACCGTAGATGCTCTGCGTGAGTTTACCGCCCGCTACGTGGAACATTGGCAGCAACAAACCGGACATTTTCCCGCCAGCGCCGATCTGCTTGGCGTTCCCTCCGACTGCATTATCAGCACGCTGGATGACCGCGTGTTGTGGCAGCCGCAGCCGTTTACGTTACCGGCCACGCTTGAAGCGGTAGAGCGTGCGCTGGATCTGCAACTGCAACCAGAAATCAGTGCGTTTTACACCAGCCAGTTTGCAGGTGATATGACGGCAACCTTTGAACTGCAGCCGATTACCCTGCTGCAGGTATGGAGTGAAGCAGATTTCACTCGCCTGCAGGAAAACCTGATTGGTCACTTGGTTATGAAGCGCCGCTTAAGACAAGCGCCAACGCTGTTTATTGCCACCACCAACTCAGAGAATGATGTGATTGCGCTGTGCAATCTTACCGGCGAGGTCATTATTGAGGAGCCTGGCACTAAAAAGCGTGAAGTCCTGGCGACATCGGTTAAGACATTTCTTAATGCTTTACAACCGGTTACTCAGTGATTTGCAGATTTTTAGGCTGCGCTTTGTGAGAGATCTCTCACGTTAGGTGTGAGAGATCGCTAGATCATTGCGCAGACTTGCGGAAGCCCTAAATGTAAAAATATTGTGAATCATGAACTTATGGCATCAATCTGAAAATTAAGACAGGACTTAATCCATTAACGCTTCTTACTGGCTTGTTATTGCGATGGTTTCTGGGAGAATAGTCACCACTGGCAGGATGCTGGGGATTAAGAGACGTTCAGGAGAATGTCAGCCATGAGGCGGGAACGTAACGGAGTTTACGGCACACGGAAGGCTTTAGGACGAAGCAGGACAATCAGGATTGAGTATAAAGGACACCTCCAGGACGGAGAATGAGAGCCACGCGGAACGTGGCGGGCCAGGATGCTAAGGACCAATGTCATGATGACAAGCGACGGAAAGCGCAGGAAAAGTTGTCATGGATGAGCAGGGAGCACAGCAGTAGCTGGAATGCTGCAAACGAAAACCGGGAGCACTGTAATCACAGTGCTCCCTTTTTTTATGCCATTTTTACGCCGGGCGTGACTGATGGTATGCTTGCCGCCCAATTTTTCTCTGGAGGTGGCGCATGTCGTCGCAAATGATTTTTCAGCGCCTGCAGCAGGTCGAAGCGGTGATGCGTGAACACGGCCATTGGCAGTCACAATCCCCCGAGGCGGGCGCCTTCGCCAGTACCGAACCTTTCTGTCTTGATACCATGGAGCCGCTGCAATGGCTGCAATGGGTGTTCATGCCACGTTTTTATGCGCTGCTCGAAAGCGGCGCGTCGTTACCGCAGAATTTTGCCATCGCTCCCTATTATGAAGTCTCATTGCCAGCCGACACGCCGGGCTATGCGGTGCTATTGCTGACGCTCAGCAAGTTTGATGCGCTGTTCCAGGAACCTTCCGCCTGATGCTCGAAATCCTTTATCAAGATGCGTGGCTGGTCGCGGTGAATAAGCCGGCCGGTTGGCTGGTGCATCGCAGCTGGCTCGATCGCAATGAAAAAGTGGTGGTGATGCAAACGGTGCGCGATCAGATTGGCCAGCATGTGTTTACTGTGCACCGCCTCGATCGCCCAACGTCCGGCGTGTTGCTGATGGCCTTATCGAGTGAAGTCGCCCATTTACTGGCGCAGCAGTTTGAACAGCATCAGATGCAGAAAACCTATCATGCGGTGCTGCGCGGCTGGCTGGAAGGCGGCGCGACGCTGGATTATCCGCTGGTGGAAGAGCTGGATAAGATTGCCGACAAATTTGCCACCCAGGAACCTGTTGCCCAACCGGCGGTAACGGATTATCGGGCGCTGGCACACGTTGAGATGCCGGTCGCCATCAGCCGCTATAACACCGCGCGCTATACGCTGGTGGAGATGGCGCCGCACACCGGGCGTAAACATCAGCTGCGTCGCCACATGGTGCATCTGCGTCATCCGATTATTGGCGACAGCGCGCACGGCGATCTGCGCCAGAATCGCGGTGCGGCGGCACATTTTGGCCTCAATCGCCTGATGCTGCACGCCAGCGCGCTCAGCTTTACCCATCCCGTTACCGGCGAGGCCATAGTGATTCGCGCCGGGTTGGATCGCGTCTGGCAGCAGATGCTTGAGCAGTTTGGCTGGCAGGATCAGATCCCTGATGTTCCCAGGGTTGAGTTTGCCAATGATGCAGTCCAGGATAAGCCGACAGAATAAAGGAGCGGCAAGATGGTAAAGATTGGCATTTTTACAGGTACGGTTTACGGCAATGCGCTGCTGGTAGCTGAAGAAGCACAGACGGTGCTGGAAGAGCAGGGCCACGACGTGAAGGTGTTTGAAGATCCGTCGATGGCGGATTGGCAGGCATACAGCCAGGATGTGGTGCTGATTGTCACCTCAACCACCGGTCAGGGCGACTTCCCGGATAACATTGCCCGCCTGTATGTTGCAGTGCGCGATCAGCTGGGTTATCAACCAGAATTGCGTTATGGCGTGATTGGCTTGGGTGACAGCAGCTATGACAATTTCTGCCGTGCAGCTAAAACCTTTGATGCCACCTTGCAGGAGCAGAGCGCGCAGCGCATCGGCGAGGTGCTGTTGGTGGATGCGACGGAAGATCCGGAGCCCGAATCAGTGACCTCACCGTGGGTGGAGAGCTGGGGTAAGTTGCTGTAAGGACTTTTCCCTCACCCTAACCCTCTCCCGCCAGCGGGAGAGGGAATATTTAGAGGATGCAGCCCGCACGGTTTGTTCCCTCTCCCGCGAAGTGGGAGAGGGCCAGGGTGAGGGCAATAGCCATCACGTTACCGGCGCCGGATTAAACACCGCCAGCTGATTACGAATCCCCCAACGATCCGACCATGTCTGCTTGCGCCCGCTGGCAATCTCCAGAATCAACTCAAACAGTCGCCAACCGACCTGTTCAATACTCTCTTCGCCCGTTGCAATGGTTCCGGCATTAATATCCATCAAATCATGCCAGCGTTCGGCCAGGGCATTGCGCGTTGCCATCTTGATTACCGGAATGGCGGCCAAACCGTAAGGTGTGCCGCGCCCGGTAGTGAACACCTGCAAGGTAATGCCCGATGCCATCTGCTGCGTGCCACACACGAAATCGCTGGCTGGTGTGGCCGCATAAATCAGCCCGCGTTTGGTGGGGCGCTGTCCTGGCGATAACACTTCAACAATCGGGCTGCGACCTGACTTGGCAATCGAACCCAGCGCTTTCTCCACCACATTCGCCAGCCCGCCTTTTTTGTTGCCCGGCGAGGGATTGGCGCTGCGATCGGTTTGGCCCTGGCTAAGATAATCGTCATACCACGCCATCTCTTCCAGCAGCCGTTTGCCGACCGCTTCATCCACCACGCGCGGCGTCAGCAGATGGATAGCATCCCGCACTTCGGTCACTTCCGAGAACATCACCGTCGCACCGCAGCGCACCAGTAAATCAGAAGCAAATCCCACGGCGGGGTTCGCCGTTACACCCGAGAAAGCGTCGCTGCCGCCGCACTGCGTGCCGATCACCAATTCCGATGCTGGACAGGTTTCGCGCTGACGTTGATTAAGCTTTTTCAAATGGCGTTCGGCGACCTGCAGGATTTCATCCACCATCGCGCCGAAGCCCACCAGCCGCTCATCCTGCAATCGCACAATGTCGTTGTCATCCAGCGAAATGGCCTGCACATCCGGTGTGCCGGTCAGCAGACGTTCGGGCTGTAACTTCTCGCAGCCGAGGCTGACGATCATCACTTCGCCACCAAAATTGGGATTCAGCGCCAGGTTATGAATGGTGCGAATCGGCACCACCGCGGCGGGCGCATTGATTGCCACGCCGCAACCGTACAGATGATTCAGCGCCACCACGCCATCGACATTGGGATAACGCGGCAGCAAATCACGCTCAATGATCTGCACTACATAATCCACCACGCCCGCCACGCAGTGAACGCTGGTGGTGATGCCGAGCAGGTTGCGCGTGCCCACGCTGCCATCTGCGTTGCGATAGCCTTCGAAGGTATAACCTTCCAGCGGCGGCAGCGCGGGCGGCACATTGTTTGCCAACGGCAAACTGTTGAGTGGCGGCGCTTCGGGCAGCGCTACCCGTGATTCTTCAATCCAGCTACCTTGTGGGATGGGGCGCAGCGCGTAGCCAATCACTTCACCGTAGCGCAGGATCGCGCCTGCTTGCGGGATATCGCTGAGCGCGACTTTATGTCCCTGTGGCACATGCTCAGTCAGTTGCAGTCCGTCGTCGAACCGGGTGCCAGACGGTAATCCCTGATTGTTGACCACGATCGCCACGTTATCGGCATCGTGCACTTTGATATAGAGCGGTTTTTCTGTCAGAGGACGGTTCATTGCTCACCTTCCAGTTCGTCGCACCGTACGTAGCAGCGCGGTTTAAAATACGTCCATCACGTCATCGTTTTTTGCCAGCCTCAGTATATGCAGGGGTATTTGCCGTATGCATTGTGCAACTGACTGGCTTTAAGGAGATTTATCAGGGGAATTTGGTTCGTTTATCCAAACACAAGTGAAGGGACTCACAAACTGCCGTTGTCCTGTACGTTAACCAGGCAAAATCAGGGAGCAAAAAAGCGTTCCGTGAGCCACGCCGCAGCGTTATGTGCAGATGCCATAAAATCATTCTCTTTCACCCTTAATCCTCATGCGTTCTTCCAGTGTTTCGCCGCCAGGCTGTTCCTATACTGATTCTCGTTCTTCAACGTTAGGTTATTCGTCACGACGCATCATCGTATTGCCAAATATAAAAATCGCCGTGTTTAACCCGACTTCATTCTGATACCCAACGCGATGTGTATGCAGTCAGAGTGGATGTAGCGTTCGCTATATTTCAGGAGTGCATCATGAATAGTTTCAGCCAGACAGCGGAAGCGGTGCAAAAGCGCACCAATGCCCGTTACTGGATTGTGGTGATGTTATTTATCGTCACCTCGTTCAACTACGGTGACCGCGCAACCATTTCGATTGCCGGTTCGGCGATGTCCAAAGAGATCGGCCTTGATTCGGTCGGCCTTGGCTATATCTTCTCCGCCTTTTCCTGGGCGTACGTGATTGGGCAGATTCCGGGCGGCTGGCTGCTCGACCGCTTCGGCTCAAAACGCGTCTACTTCTGGAGCATCTTCCTCTGGTCGCTGTTTACCTTGCTGCAAGGCTTCGTCGATCTGTTCAGCGGTTTTGGCATTATCATTTCGCTGTTCCTGTTGCGCTTCCTGGTCGGCCTGGCTGAAGCGCCATCCTTCCCCGGCAATAGCCGCATTGTTGCGGCCTGGTTCCCGGCACAGGAGCGCGGCACCGCCGTCGCAATCTTTAACTCGGCGCAATACTTTGCCACGGTAATCTTCGCGCCGATCATGGGTTGGCTGGTCTCCGAAGTGGGCTGGGCGCACGTGTTCTGGTTCATGGGCGGATTGGGCATCATCCTCAGCTTTATCTGGCTGAAAGTGATCCACGATCCCACCGATCATCCGGGCGTTAACAAAGCCGAGCTGGAGTACATGGAGCAGGGCGGCGCGCTGATCAACATGGACGTCAAAAAGGATGCCCGCAAAGTGAGCTGGAGCGAGAAGTGGTTCCAGATCAAACAGCTACTGACCTCACGCATGATGCTGGGCATCTATCTCGGCCAATACTGCGTCAACGCCTTAACCTACTTCTTTATTACCTGGTTCCCGGTGTATCTGGTGCAGGCGCGCGGCATGTCGATTCTGAAGGCCGGCTTTATTGCTTCGATTCCTGCGGTGTGTGGCTTCCTCGGCGGCGTATTGGGCGGCGTGATTTCTGATTACCTGATGCGTAAAACCGGTTCGCTGAACATCGCGCGTAAAACGCCCATTGTGCTCGGTATGCTGCTCTCCATCTCGATGGTGATGTGTAACTACACCGACACGGAATGGGTGGTGGTGTTCTTTATGGCGCTGGCATTCTTCGGCAAAGGCATTGGTGCGCTGGGTTGGGCGGTGATGGCAGATACCGCACCGAAAGAGATCAGCGGTTTGAGCGGTGGCTTGTTCAACATGTTCGGTAACTTCTCCGGCATCGTCACGCCAATTGCCATCGGTTACATCATCGCCACCAGCGGATCCTTCGAGGGCGCGCTGATTTATGTCGGTATCCATGCCTTTGTCGCCGCATTTAGTTTCCTGGTGATTGCCGGCGATATCAAACGCGTTGAACTGAAAACCAGGCCATAAGGACGGAATATGACTACGCAAAGCACGCCGGTCATCACCGATATGCAGGTGATTCCGGTTGCCGGTTACGACAGCATGCTGCTCAACATCGGTGGCGCGCACAGCGCCTGCTTCACCCGCAATATCGTGGTGCTCACGGATAGCGCGGGACACACCGGCGTCGGTGAAGCGCCGGGCGGGGAAACCATCTACCAAACGCTGGTTGAGGCGATTCCGCAGGTAAAAGGTCAGCAGGTTGCCCGCATGAATCGTCTGGTGCAGCAGGTGCACAAAGGCAATCAGTCGGCGGATTTCGATACCTTCGGCAAGGGCGCGTGGACCTTCGAGCTGCGCGTCAATGCGGTGGCCGCGCTGGAAGCGGCGCTACTGGATTTACTCGGCCAATGTCTCGGCGTGCCGGTGGCGGAACTGCTCGGTCCGGGCCAGCAGCGCGATGAGGTCACGGTGCTCGGCTATCTGTTCTATCTCGGCGATCGTCGCAAAACCGATTTGCCGTATCTGACCGGCGAAAATGCTAGCCACGACTGGTATCACTTGCGTCATCAGGAGGCGCTGACGCCGGAATCTGTGGTGCGTCTGGCGGAAGCGGCGCAGGACAAATATGGCTTCAAAGATTTCAAACTCAAAGGCGGCGTGCTGCCGGGCGAGCAGGAGATTGAGTCGGCGGCGGCGCTAAAAAAACGCTTCCCCGATGCGCGCATCACCGTCGATCCCAACGGTGCCTGGACGCTGGATGAAGCCATTCGCTTGTGTAAAGGCATGGGCGATGTGCTGACCTACGCCGAAGATCCGTGCGGTGCCGAGCAGGGCTATTCCGGCCGCGAAGTCATGGCCGAATTCCGCCGTGCGACGGGGTTGCCGGTCGCCACCAACATGATCGCCACCAACTGGCGCGAGATGAACCACGCGGTGATGCTCAATGCCGTCGACATCCCGCTGGCCGATCCGCACTTCTGGACGCTGAGCGGCGCAGTGCGCGTGGCGCAGCTGTGTGATGACTGGGGGCTGACGTGGGGCTGTCACTCCAATAACCACTTCGATATTTCACTGGCGATGTTCACCCACGTTGGCGCCGCTGCGCCGGGTAAACCCACCGCGATTGATACGCACTGGATTTGGCAGGAGGGCGATCAGCGCCTGACCAAAGAGCCGCTGCAGATCCGCAACGGCAAAATCGCCGTGCCGGATAAGCCGGGCCTCGGCGTCGAGCTGGATTGGGATCGCCTGCATCAGGCCAACGCGTTATACAAATCACTGCCGGCGGGCGCACGTAATGACGCCACCGCGATGCAGTATCTGGTTCCCAATTGGGCATTCGACCGCAAGCGTCCAGCCTTTGGTCGCGGCTAAGTTTAAGGAGCAGGAAATGAGTCAGACACCGAAAATAACATCGCTGCAGGTCATTCCGGTGGCCGGTCACGACAGCATGTTGCTTAACCTGAGTGGCGCGCATTCGCCGTTCTTTACCCGCAACATCGTCATCATTAAAGACAATGCCGGACACACCGGCGTCGGTGAGATTCCGGGCGGCGAAAAGATTCGTCAGACGCTGGAGGATGCGGCGGCGCTGGTGGTGCAGAAAACCGTTGGCGAATACAAGAACATCCTCAACCTGGTGCGCAGCACCTTTGCTGACCGCGATTCCAGCGGACGCGGCAACCAAACCTTTGATTTGCGTACCACCATTCACGTGGTTACTGGCATCGAAGCGGCGCTGCTCGATCTGCTGGGACAGCATTTAGGCGTGAACGTCGCCTCGTTGCTCGGCGATGGTCAGCAGCGCGACCGGGTAGAAATGCTCGGCTATCTGTTCTATGTCGGCGATCGCAAGAAAACGTCGCTGCCGTATCAGAGCCAGGAAAATGACAAATGTGATTGGTATCGCCTGCGCCACGAAGAAGCGCTGACGCCGGATAAGGTGGTGCGCCTGGCGGAAGCGGCCTATGAAAAATATGGCTTTAACGATTTCAAACTGAAAGGCGGCGTGCTGCGCGGTGGCGAAGAGGCCGAAGCGGTGACGGCGCTGGCGAAGCGCTTCCCGCAGGCGCGTGTGACGCTTGATCCTAACGGCGCCTGGTCGCTCAACGAGGCGATTCTGCTCGGTAAGCAGCTGAAAGGTGTGCTGGCCTATGCGGAAGATCCGTGCGGTGCTGAGCAGGGCTATTCCGGTCGCGAAGTGATGGCGGAATTCCGCCGCGCCACCGGCATGCCGACCGCCACCAACATGATCGCCACCGACTGGCGTCAAATGGGCCACACGCTGTCGCTGCAGTCGGTCGATATCCCGCTGGCCGATCCGCACTTCTGGACGATGCAGGGTTCGGTACGCGTGGCGCAGATGTGTCACGACTTCGGCCTGACGTGGGGCTCGCACTCTAACAACCACTTCGACATTTCACTGGCGATGTTTACCCACGTTGCCGCCGCCGCACCGGGTGCGATTACCGCCATCGATACCCACTGGATTTGGCAGGAAGGCAATCAGCGCCTGACTAAAGAGCCGCTACAGATTAAAGGCGGCATGGTGCAGGTGCCGCAAAAACCGGGTCTCGGCGTCGAGCTGGATATGGATCAGGTGATGCAAGCCAACGCGCTGTATCAGAAACACGGTTTAGGCGCGCGCGACGATGCGCAAGCCATGCAGTTCCTCGTACCGAACTGGACCTTTGATAACAAGCGTCCGTGCCTGGTGCGCTAACTTTTCCGGCTCCCCGCGCGGGAGCCTGCTGTAACCGACAGGAGTGAAGACAATGAGCAATGCCTGGCCGAACCCTTTTCGTCGCCGTTTGCTGGCAGGAGAAACCCTGATTGGCAGCTGGTGCGCGCTGGCTAATCCTCTTACCACTGAAGTGCTGGGCCTGGCGGGCTTTGACTGGCTGGTGCTGGATGGCGAACACGCGCCGAATGACATCACCACCTTTGTGCCGCAACTGATGGCACTGAAGGGCAGCCACAGTGCGCCGGTGGTGCGTCCGCCGTGCAACGAACCGATCATCATTAAGCGCTTGCTGGATATCGGCTTCTACAACTTCCTGGTGCCATTTGTGGAGACCGAGGAAGAAGCGATTCGCGCGGTCGCGTCTACTCGCTATCCACCGGCGGGCATTCGCGGTGTGTCGGTTTCACACCGCAGCAACATGTACGGCACGCTGCCGGATTACAACAGCACCATTAACGACAACATCACGGTGCTGGTGCAGATCGAAACGCAACAGGCGGTGGACAACATTGATGCTATCGCCGCAGTGGAGGGTGTCGATGGCATCTTCGTTGGGCCGGGCGATCTCTCGGCAGCGCTCGGCTATCTGGGCCAGCCTGCGCATCCCGAAGTATTGAAAGTGATTAAACACGTCTTCGAACGCGCCAAAGCGGCGGGGAAACCGAGCGGCATTCTGGCGCCGGTGGAAGCCGATGCGCGCCGCTATCTGGAGTGGGGCGCCAGCTTTGTGGCGGTAGGCAGCGATCTGGGTGTGTTCCGTAACGCCACGCAGGCGCTGTGTGACAAATTTAAAAAATAACTGACTGAGAGGAAAGGCAATGAAAATTGGATTTATCGGCCTCGGCATCATGGGCAAACCGATGAGTAAAAACCTGGTGAAAGCCGGTTATTCGCTGGTGGTGCGCGACCATAATGTTAGTAACGAAGCAGAGTTGGTGGAGCTGGGCGCCATCGTGGCGAAGACGCCAAAAGAGGTGGCTGAACAGGTGGATGTGTTGATCACCATGGTACCGAACTCGCCACAGGTTAAAGAGGTGTGCCTCGGCGCTAACGGCCTCATCGAAGGCGCGAAGCCGGGCCTGATTGTTATCGACATGAGTTCCATTGCGCCGTTGGCCAGCCGCGAAGTGCATGATGCGCTGGCGGCGAAAGGCATCAAAATGCTCGATGCGCCAGTCAGCGGCGGCGAGCCGAAAGCGATTGAAGGCACGCTGTCGGTGATGGTGGGCGGCGATAAAGCGGTGTTTGATCAGTGCTACGACATCATGAAAGCGATGGCGGGTTCGGTGGTCCACACCGGTGACATTGGTGCGGGGAATGTGACCAAGCTAGCGAACCAGGTGATTGTGGCGCTTAACATCGCGGCGATGTCAGAAGCGCTGTCGCTGGCGACCAAAGCGGGCGTTAATCCTGAGCTGGTTTATCAGGCGATTCGTGGTGGTCTGGCAGGCAGCACCGTGCTGGATGCCAAAGCGCCGATGGTGCTGGATCGTAACTTCAAACCGGGCTTCCGCATCGATCTGCATATCAAAGATCTGGCCAATGCGCTGGATACCTCGCACGAGATCGGTGCGCATCTGCCGCTGACTGCCGCAGTGATGGAGATGATGCAGGCGCTGAAAGTGGATGGACAGGGCACTTCCGACCATAGCGCGCTGGCCTGCTATTATGAAAAATTAGCGAAAGTTGAGATCACCCGGTAGTGCAATCGTCCGGCGTCTACGGATGTCGGGCGGCTCGCTGCCTTCGCAGGACGGATGTCCGTCATCAACCGCGCTGGATTGCCTATGAAAATTGTCATCGCACCGGATTCATATAAAGAGAGTTTATCCGCCCTGGAAGTGGCTTCGGCGATTGAAGCGGGATTCCGCGAGATCTTTCCCGAAGCTGAGTACGTGAAAATACCGGTTGCCGACGGTGGTGAAGGCACGGTTGAAGCGATGGTGGCGGCAACGCAGGGAAACATTGTCCGGCTGACGGTTACTGGACCGCTCGGCAAGCCAGTGGAGGCGTTCTACGGTTTGTCAGGTGATGAGCGTACCGCATTTATCGAAATGGCGGCAGCCAGCGGGCTGGAGTTAGTGCCCGCGGCACAGCGCGATCCGCTGATTACCACCTCGTTCGGCACCGGCGAGCTGATCAAAGATGCGCTCGATCGCGGTGTCGATCACTTCATTATCGGCATTGGCGGCAGCGCCACCAATGATGGCGGTTCCGGCATGATGCAAGCGCTGGGCGCACAACTGCTGGATGAGCACGGCAAGCAAATCGCCTACGGCGGCGGCGCATTACCGCAGCTGGCGCGCATCGATATCGAACAGCTGGATACGCGTATTAAGCAGTGTCGCTTTGAAGTCGCCTGCGATGTCAGCAATCCGCTCACCGGTGATAAGGGCGCTTCGGCGATCTTCGGTCCGCAGAAAGGCGCGACGCCGGAACTGGTGCAGCAGCTGGACAAAGCACTGGAACATTACGCCACCCTGATTCATCGCGATCTGGATATTGATGTTTTACACATTGATGGCGGCGGCGCGGCGGGCGGCATGGGCGCGGCGCTGCATGCGTTTTGTCAGGCCGAGTTACGCAGCGGCATTGAAATTGTCACTGAAGCATTGGGCCTGGCCGAGCAGGTGAAAGATGCCGATCTGGTGATTACCGGCGAAGGGCGCATTGATAGTCAAAGCATTAATGGCAAGGTGCCGATTGGTGTGGCAAAGGTCGCGAAGCAGTTTAATAAACCGGTGATTGGCATTGCCGGAAGTTTAACCGCGGATGTCGGCGTGGTGCACCAACATGGGCTGGATGCGGTGTTCAGCGTGCTGTTTAGCATCTGCTCATTGGATGACGCGCTGGCCAACGCGGCGCAGAACGTGCGCCTGACGGCGCGCAATGTGGCGGCGGTGATAAAGCTGGGGAAAGGGAGATAGTTTTCCCTCACCCTAATCCTCTCCCAGAGGGGGAGGGAACCGATCGGAGCGATGGAATAAGTTTGCACGTAACTTCAGCATGCTCAGGGCAACTCCCTCGCCCGCTTGCGGGAGAGGGCTGGGGTGAGGGGAAAACCGCACCGCACTAACCCAACGCCAATAACTTCCTCGCTTCACGCGCCACGTTCGCCATCTCATCACTCAACTCCAGCAGCTCCGGCTCCAGCGCGTCGATATCGCTCTCCTGATGTAAACTCTTCTCCAGCTGCTGACACAGCTGCTTCAGGCGCGGCACGCCGCTGTAGCTGGCGCTGCCGTGCAGCTTGTGGATAATCTCGCGCAATCCCACCACATCATTGCTCGCCATGGCACTCTCTACGCGCTCTTCCACTTCCGGCAGGAAATCGAGCAGCATTTGCAGCAAATCGCGGGCTAAATCGGGTTTATTGGCGGCCTGACGTAGCGCCAGCGTCCAGTCCAGCGACGGCGCCACGTGCGGCTGTTGCGGCTGTGGCATGACCCGGTTCGGCGCGTAACGCTGCAGCAGCTGGCTCAGTTTGTCCTCATCAATCGGCTTCGCCAGATAGTCATTCATGCCAGCGTTGATGAGCTGCGCACGTTCGCCATCCAGCGCATGCGCAGTAACGGCGACAATCGGTGTGGTGGCGTGCAGCGGCAGGCTGCGGATGATTTCGCTGGCGCGGATGCCATCGATATCCGGCATCTGAATGTCCATCAGAATCACGTCCAGCTTGTGCAGGCGCGCCTGGCGAATCGCCTGCTCGGCGTTATCACACAGAATGATGTGCTGCACCTGCTCCTCCAGCAGCGCGCCAATCAGTTTCAGATTGGCGGGATTGTCATCCACCGCCATTACCGTCAGCGGCTGACGTGCACCACGCGGCAGCGCATCGCTTTGCCAGTCATGTAAGTCCAGCAGCATCGGCAGCAAGCGCGTCAACGAAACCGGTTTGGCGATACACCCGGCAATGCCGCGCGCCCGTAAGTCATCGGCAAACAGCATCATTTCACTCGGCAGCGCCAGCAGCACCGAATCGGCGCGCGCATGCAGACGTTTAATCAATGCATCCGGCAACGTCGCAGGATGCGGCTCGGTGACCGGCAAACCCATCAGCAGCAGCGGGAAGTGCGTCTCGGGCATCTCTTCCAGGCTGGAGAAGTGCTGCACCTGCAGCGGCGTGATGCTTAGCATCTCCTGCACCGCTTTTGCCACCGCTGGATGTGGCTCGATATACGCCAGCGGCGTGGCGCGCAAATCGTCCAACATGCGCGGAATGGCTGGCGCATTGGGATTGAGATCGAGATGAACGTGCACCCAGAAGGTCGAACCCTGATTCGGGCGGCTGTGGAAGGCAATTTCGCCGCCCATTTCGCTCACCAGTTTCTGCGTGATCACCAACCCTAAACCGGTGCCGCCATGACGGCGCGTAATGCTGGCATCGGCCTGACGAAACGCCTGGAATAGCTGCGACTGCTGCTGTTCAGAGATACCGATGCCGGTGTCATGCACCTGAATCTCCAGCTCGACGCGCGTAGTGTTGATGCTGCGCAGCTCAACGCGCAAATCGATATGACCGTGCTCGGTGAATTTAATCGCGTTACCAATCAGGTTAATCATGATCTGCTGCAGGCGCAGCGGGTCGCCAATCACATTATCCGGCACCTGTTTTTCCAGGCACACGGTAATTTCCAGCCCTTTGTCATGGGCAGATGGCGCCAGCAGCACCAGCGTTTCATCCAGCGTGGCGCGCAGCGGGAACGGGATCGACTCCAGCACCAGCTTGCCGGCTTCCAGTTTCGAGAAATCGAGCACGTCGTTAATGATGCTCAGCAGGTTATTCGCCGAACGCTCGATGGTGCTCATGTAGTCGCGCTGGTTGGTGCTCAGCCCGGTTTTTAGCATCTGACGGGTAAAGCCAATTACGCCGTTCAGCGGCGTACGCAGCTCATGCGACATGTTGGCGAGGAATTCCGATTTGATGCGCGCCGCTTCCTGCGCGCGCTTCTTCGCCAGATCCAGCTCGACGTTCTGAATCTCCAGCTGCTCCAGCGTTTCACGCAGATCGTAAGTCGCCTGATCGATGTTTTGCTGCATCTCTTCGTGATAGGCGGTGAGCGACATCGCCATGGCGTTGATGCCGTTTTTCAGAATGCTCAGCTCGCCCAGCATGTAACCATCGACGCGGCTGTCCAGCTGGCCACGACGAATGCGGTCCACGGTGGTAACCATATTGCGAATGGGACCGGTGACGTCGCGCATCAGGCGATAGGCAAACAGCATGGCGATGCACAGGCAGAACAGCAGCAGCAGCGTGGCGACAAATACTTCTTTGTACTGCTCCAGCCGCACTGATTGCAGATCCAGTTCGATCGCCACATAACCCAGCGGATTCCCGGCTGGTTTGGCATCTTCGCCCGGCAGCTCATCCACCGAATAGCGTTCAGAGATAATCGGCGTGCGCAGAATCATAATTGTGCCTTGCCGCTCCACCGAGACGCCATCTTCCAGCGTGGAGATGTCCTCTTTTTGCAGCAGCGCCAGATTCTGATTGTTATTCGAGGTGACGTAGACGTGATTGTTGTTGTCGAAAATGGTGATGGCACGGACAATATCGGAGTGGCGGCGATGCAGCAGACTAACTAACTCGCGAATCGCATCGCGGTTGTGCCACGTCATGCCGTATTCACTGGAGACCGCCAGCGGTTCGATGATGTTCGCTCCCGCGTCGTGCACCTGATGCTGTAATTCGTTGTAGCGGTGCACCACAAAGAAGGTACTGAGCAGCAGACCAATCATCAGCGTTGGCGCCAGTATCAGAATCATCATTCGCGCCCGCAGGCTGTATTTGGTCATAATTGTGGCCTGGCGACTCCTGGCATTTTTTCCCTGTGCAAGCACGGTTATTGGCTGCACACCCAATTAACGTAGAGATTTCACAATACTATGGCGCAATTTTACTCCGCAAAACAGCGTGTGACGACGAAGGCTCGCATATCCGTCACCATTGAAGACCTCGATCCTTTCGGACAAGGTGTTGCGCGCCATAAAGGCAAGGCGATGTTTGTTAGCGGCGCGCTGCCCGGTGAACAGGCGGAAGTGACGGTGTTCGAGGATAAAAGCAAATACGCACGCGCCAAAGCCAATAAGATCATTAATCCCAGCCCACAGCGGGAAACACCGCGCTGCGTCCATTTTGGCGTGTGCGGCGGCTGCCAGCAGCAACATGCTTCGGTGGCTTTGCAGCAGGAGAGTAAAGCGCGCGCATTAAGCCGCATGTTAAGCCGCGAAGCGCCGCTGCCGGTGAAGGTCGATGAGATCATCAGCGGCAGCGCGTGGGGCTACCGTCGCCGGGCGCGTTTAGGATTGCAGTGGCAGCCAAAACAGCTGCGTTTGCAAATGGGGTTCCGTCAGGCCGCCAGCAACGATCTGGTTGAACTGAAGCAATGCCCGGTTTTGGTGCCCGAACTTGAAGCGTTGCTGCAGCCGCTGCACCAGTGCCTCAGCGATTTACAGGCAGTTAAACGGTTAGGCCACGTAGAATTGGTGCTGGCGGATAATGGCCCGCTGATGGTGCTGCGTCATCTTGATGCATTATCTGCCGGCGACCGCGCAAAACTGGAACGCTTTTCGCATGAGCAGCAACTGTCGCTCTATCTGGCTGATGGCAGTGAAAGTTTGCAGGCGCTGAATGCGCGCGAACCTTTTTATCACTCGTTGAATTTGCCGCTATCCTTTAGCCCGCAGAATTTTATTCAGGTCAACGATGGTGTGAATCAGCAGATGGTCGCAAAAGCCATTGAATGGCTGGATTTGCAGCCAGAGGATCGTGTGCTGGATTTGTTCTGCGGCATGGGAAACTTTACCTTGCCATTAGGAAAGTTCGTACAAAATGTTGTAGGTGTGGAGGGCGTTGCAGCATTAGTGCAGCAGGCAGCGTATAATGCTGAGCAGACTAATCTCAAGAATGTTCGCTTTTTCCAGCATAACCTGGAGGAAGATGTATCGCGTCAGCCGTGGGCGACGCAGGGATTTAACAAGGTGTTACTGGATCCAGCGCGTGCTGGGGCCGCGGGCGTAATGGCGCATGTGGTTAAACTTGCGCCGCAACGTGTGGTCTATGTTTCCTGTAACCCTACAACGCTGGCGCGTGACAGTCAGACATTGCTGTCAGCGGGCTACCATTTGGAAAGGGTCGCGATGCTGGATATGTTCCCCCATACCAGTCATCTCGAATCCATGGTGCTGTTTAGCAAAGCATAAGCGATGTCCACATCGCTGTGGCAGGAGAGGATATGGTTGCGGTTAGAAGTGCGCATTTAAATACGGCGGGCGAATTTGCCCTCGACCAGTGGATCGCCAGTTTGAGTATCAACAATCCGCAATCCTGTCAGCGACTGGCGGATGCGTGGCGCTACTGTGAAGCCGAAACGCACAACCATCCTGATCAAGCTCTGCTGCTGTGGCGCGGTATTGAGATGGTGGAAATTCTCACCATGCTCAGCATGGACATTGACAGCCTGCGCGCGGCGCTGCTGTTCCCGCTCGCCAACGCCGATGTGGTGAGCGAAGAGGATCTCGAAAAAGCTTTTGGCAAAGAGATTGTGATGTTGGTGCACGGCGTGCGCGACATGGATGCCATTCGCCAGCTGAAAGCGATTCACAACGATTCGATGGCCTCCGAGCAGGTGGATAACGTGCGCCGCATGCTGCTGGCGATGGTGGAAGATTTTCGCTGCGTGGTTATCAAGCTGGCGGAACGTATCGCCCATCTGCGAGAAATGAAAGACGCGCCAGAAGATGAGCGCGTGCTCGCGGCGAAAGAGAGCACCAATATCTACGCGCCGCTGGCCAACCGCTTGGGTATCGGTCAGCTCAAATGGGAGCTGGAAGATTACTGCTTCCGCTATCTGCATCCCGATGAATACAAACGCATTGCTAAGCTGCTGCATGAACGCCGTATTGACCGCGAAGGCTATATTGAAAGCTTCGTTGCCAACCTGCGTGCCGAGATGCAGAAAGAGGGCGTGCGTGCTGAAGTGTATGGTCGTCCGAAACACATCTACAGCATCTGGCGCAAGATGCAGAAGAAGTCATTAGCGTTCGATGAGCTGTTTGACGTGCGCGCGGTGCGTATCGTGGCGGAACGGCTGCAGGATTGCTACGGCGCGCTTGGTACGGTGCATACGTTGTTTCGCCATCTGCCGAGTGAGTTTGACGACTACGTTGCCAATCCCAAGCCTAACGGCTATCAATCGATTCATACCGTGGTGCTGGGTCCGCAGGGCAAAACGGTGGAAATCCAGATTCGTACGCGCCAGATGCATGAAGATGCCGAGCTGGGCGTCGCCGCACACTGGAAGTACAAAGAAGGTCCAACCTCCAGCAACGCGCGCGGCGCGGCAGGACATGAAGGGCGCATCGCCTGGCTGCGTAAGCTGATTAGCTGGCAGGAAGAGATGGCTGATTCCGGCGAGATGCTGGAAGAGGTGCGCAGCCAGGTATTCGACGACCGCGTGTATGTGTTTACCCCGAAAGGTGACGTGGTCGATCTGCCGGCGGGATCAACGCCGCTCGACTTCGCCTACCATATTCACAGCGATATCGGCCACCGCTGCATTGGCGCCAAAATCAGCGGGCGCATCGTGCCGTTTACCTATCAGTTGCAGATGGGCGATCAGATTGAAGTGATCACCCAGAAACAGCCAAACCCAAGCCGCGACTGGCTGAACCCGAACCTCGGCTATATCACCACCAGCCGCGGACGCTCGAAAATTCACGCCTGGTTCCGCAAACAGGATCGTGACAAAAATATCATTGCTGGCCGTCAGATCCTCGAAAGCGAGCTAAATCAGATGGATATCAGCATGCGCGAAGCGGAAAAACTGCTGCTGCCGCGCTATAACGTCAGTTCGCAGGATGAGCTGCTGGCGATGATTGGCGGCGGCGATATTCGCCTCAATCAGATGGTGAATTTCCTGCAGGGCAAGCTCAACAAGCCGAGCGCCGAAGAGGAAGATCGCGAGGCGCTGCGCCTGCTGACGCAGAAGTCACATGCGCCGTCCGCGCGCAAAGAGAGCGGTCGCGTGGTGGTGGAAGGCGTGGGCAATCTGCTCCACCACATCGCCCGCTGCTGCCAGCCGATTCCTGGCGACGATATCGTGGGCTTTATCACCCAGGGGCGCGGCATCTCGATTCACCGCGCCGACTGCGACCAGTTAACCGAGCTGATTTCGCACGCACCGGAACGTATCGTTGATGCGGTGTGGGGCGAGGATTACTCCAGCGGTTATTCGCTGGTGGTACGCGTTACCGCCAACGATCGTAGCGGCCTGCTACGCGATATCACCACCATTCTGGCTAACGAGAAGGTCAATGTGCTCGGCGTCTCCAGCCGCAGTGACACCAAAAAGCAGCTGGCGACCATTGATATGGATATTGAGATCTATAACCAGCAAGTGCTTGGCCGCGTGCTGGCACGTCTCAATCAGGTGCCGGATATTATCGACGCGCGCCGTTTGCATTGATTCAGAGCCGTTTGTCCCCCATCCCGATCTTCCCCCGTTCGCGGGGGAAGAAGACGCTGCCGTATTTGTAACCGGCGCAGTCTCTCCCAAAATTTTCCCAAAGGATCCTTTCATGACGCCCTTAAATCGCCTGCTCACCATCATGCAAACCTTGCGCGACCCGGAGCGCGGCTGCCCGTGGGATCGTCAGCAAACCTTCGCCTCGATCGCGCCTTACACGCTGGAAGAAACCTACGAAGTGATCGATGCCATCCAGCGTGAAGATTTTGCCGATCTGCGCGGTGAACTTGGCGATCTGCTGTTTCAGGTGGTGTTCTACGCGCAGATGGCCGATGAGCAGCAGCGCTTTAATTTCGATGACATCTGCAACGCCATCAGCGACAAACTTGAGCGCCGTCATCCGCACATTTTTGGCGATGTTCAGGCTGCAACCAGCGAAGAAGTGCTGAAAAACTGGGAAGCCATCAAGCACAGCGAACGCGCAGAAAAATCGCAGCACTCGGCGCTGGACGACATTCCTAAAGCGCTGCCGGCATTGATGCGCGCGCACAAAATTCAGAAGCGTTGCAGCTCGGTGGGCTTCGACTGGAACAATCTCGGCCCGGTGCTGGATAAAGTGCATGAAGAGATCGATGAGGTGATGCACGAAGCGCAGCAAGCGGTGGTGGATAACGCCAGGCTGGAAGAGGAAATCGGGGATTTGCTGTTCGCGACCGTCAATTTGTCGCGCCATTTAGGCAGCAAAGCGGAAGTCGCCTTGCAAAAAGCCAACGATAAATTTGAGCGCCGCTTCCGTGAAGTTGAAGCCATCATCGCCTCACAAGGGTTAGCCATGAGCGATGCGACCCTGGAGCAAATGGAAGCCGCCTGGCAGCAGGTGAAAGTGAGCGAGAACAAACAGTAAGCGAATCTGGCGATTATTCCAGCGCTGCGCATAAATTCGCCGCTTGAGCTTACTCGATTCAGCCTTGCGGCGACTTTGTGACGTACATCAACATTTCGCACTATGCTATCCGCTATGTTACCGGCTTACCTGTGGAGGACGATGGTGTGATTCATCAATTGTGGCTTAAGACGACTTCAAGTATACTATTTTCCCGTCTTGGTTATTCCACCGTCTTTAAACCTAAACTCTCAGGTTCAGCATGACAACGAATTATATTTTTGTGACCGGCGGGGTTGTTTCCTCTCTGGGCAAAGGCATTGCCGCAGCCTCCCTCGCAGCCATCCTTGAAGCACGTGGTCTTAATGTGACCATCATGAAACTCGATCCGTACATCAACGTCGATCCGGGTACCATGAGCCCAACGCAGCACGGTGAAGTATTTGTTACCGATGATGGGGCCGAAACCGATCTGGATTTAGGTCACTACGAGCGCTTCATCCGCACCAAAATGTCGCGCCGTAACAACTTTACTACCGGTCGTATCTACTCAGAAGTGCTGCGCAAAGAGCGTCGCGGTGACTATCTGGGCGCCACAATTCAGGTTATTCCACACATCACCAACGCCATCAAAGAACGCATTATTGAAGGCGGCGAAGGTCATGACGTGGTTCTGGTCGAGATCGGCGGTACCGTGGGTGATATCGAATCCCTGCCGTTCCTCGAAGCGATTCGTCAGATGGCGGTCGATGTCGGTCGTGAACACACCATGTATATGCACCTGACGCTGGTGCCATATATGGCGGCCGCAGGCGAAGTGAAAACCAAGCCAACCCAGCATTCAGTGAAAGAGCTGCTGTCGATCGGGATTCAGCCAGACGTGCTGATCTGCCGTTCTGACCGCGCGGTGCCGGCGAACGAACGCGCTAAAATCGCGCTGTTCTGTAACGTGCCAGAAAAAGCGGTTATTTCCCTGAAAGATGTGGATTCCATCTACAAGATTCCAGGCATGCTGAAATCGCAAGGTCTGGATGATTACATCTGCAAGCGTTTCAATCTGAACGCGCCGGAAGCGAACCTGGCCGAATGGGAACAGGTTATTTACGAAGAAGCCAATCCGGGCGGCGAAGTGACCATCGGTATGGTCGGCAAATATGTCGAACTGCCGGATGCGTACAAGTCAGTGATTGAGGCCTTGAAACACGGTGGCCTGAAAAATCGCGTTACCGTGAATATCAAATTGATCGACTCGCAGGATGTTGAAACGCGCGGTGTCGAATTACTGAAAGATCTGGATGCTATTCTGATCCCTGGCGGCTTCGGCTACCGCGGTGTGGAAGGCAAAATGATGACGGCGCAATACGCCCGTGAGAACAACGTGCCTTACCTGGGAATTTGCCTGGGCATGCAGGTTGCGCTGATGGAATTCGCCCGCAACGTTGCCGGTATGGAAGGCGCGAACTCTACGGAATTTGTGCCAGACTGTAAGTATCCGGTGGTTGCGCTTATCACCGAATGGCGTGACGAAGAGGGCAACGTTGAACAGCGTACTGAGCAGAGCGATCTGGGCGGCACCATGCGTCTGGGCAGCCAGCAGTGCCAGTTGACGCCGGAAAGCAAAGTGCGTCAGTTGTACGGTTCTGAAATCATTACCGAACGCCACCGTCATCGTTACGAAGTAAACAATATGTTGCTGAAGCCGATTGAAGCGGCGGGTCTGCATATTGCCGGTCGTTCTGGCGACGATCAGCTGGTTGAGATCATTGAGATCCCGAACCACCCGTGGTTTGTTGCCTGTCAGTTCCACCCGGAATTCACGTCGACCCCACGCGATGGTCATCCGCTGTTCGCTGGCTTTGTGAAAGCCGCGCAGGAACACCAGAAGCGTTTAGCGAAGTAAGTTTCACGAACAACGCGCGAACTTTTCGCGCGTTGTTTGTCTTAGGATTGACTAACTTGTACTGAGGAAAATCGAATGTCCAAAATCGTAAAAGTCATCGGTCGCGAAATCATCGACTCCCGTGGCAACCCAACTGTAGAAGCAGAAGTGCATCTGGAAGGCGGTTTCGTTGGTCTGGCTGCTGCGCCATCAGGTGCATCAACCGGTTCTCGCGAAGCTCTGGAGCTGCGTGACGGTGACAAATCTCGTTTCCTGGGCAAAGGCGTAACCAAAGCGGTTGCGGCTGTTAACGGTCCAATCGCTAACGCGGTAACCGGTAAAGATGCCAAAGACCAGGCGAACATCGATAAGATCATGATCGAGCTGGACGGTACTGAGAACAAATCTAACTTCGGTGCTAACGCCATTCTGGCGGTTTCACTGGCTGCTGCTAAAGCTGCTGCTGCCTCTAAAGGCCTGCCGCTGTACGCACACATCGCTGAACTGAACGGCACCCCAGGCAAATACTCTATGCCGCTGCCAATGATGAACATCATCAACGGTGGTGAGCACGCCGACAACAACGTCGACATCCAGGAATTCATGATTCAGCCGGTTGGCGCGCCAACCCTGAAAGAAGCGATCCGCATGGGTTCTGAAGTCTTCCATCACCTGGCGAAAGTGCTGAAGTCTAAAGGCATGAGCACTGCAGTTGGTGACGAAGGTGGCTACGCGCCAAACCTGGGTTCTAACGCCGAAGCGCTGGCTGTTATCGCTGAAGCGGTAAAAGCAGCAGGCTACGAACTGGGCAAAGACATCACCCTGGCGATGGACTGCGCAGCATCTGAATTCTACAAAGACGGCAAATATGTGCTGGCTGGCGAAGGCAAAAAAGCCTTCTCTTCAGAAGAGTTCACCCACTTCCTGGAAGACCTGACCAAACAGTACCCAATCGTTTCTATCGAAGACGGTCTGGATGAATCTGACTGGACTGGTTTCGCCTACCAGACCAAAGTGCTGGGCGACAAAATCCAACTGGTGGGTGACGATCTGTTCGTAACCAACACCAAGATCCTGAAAGAAGGTATCGATAAAGGCATCGCTAACTCCATCCTGATCAAATTCAACCAGATCGGTTCACTGACCGAAACTCTGGCTGCAATCAAGATGGCGAAAGATGCGGGTTACACCGCGGTGATTTCACACCGTTCAGGTGAAACCGAAGATGCAACCATCGCTGACCTGGCGGTAGGTACGGCGGCTGGCCAGATCAAAACCGGTTCTATAAGCCGTTCTGACCGTGTTGCTAAGTACAACCAGCTGATTCGTATCGAAGAAGCGCTGGGCAGCAAAGCTCCGTTCAACGGTCTGAAAGAAGTTAAAGGCCAGGCGTAATCGCCTGAGTATGCTGCCTGCGGGCAGCATCGTCTGAATGAAGCCCCGCCTTGTGCGGGGCTTTTGCTTTTATTTGGCACGAAGCAGCTGTGACCTGGCGCATAAGATCTGCCATAATCTGCGCCTCAAATTTTAGACGTGAGTAAATAATGTTCTACCCGATTAACGAAATGTTCCAGACGCTGCAGGGCGAAGGTTTTTACACCGGTGTTCCGGCGCTGTTCATCCGCTTACAAGGATGTCCGGTGGGCTGTAGCTGGTGTGATACCAAACATACCTGGGAAAAGCGGGCGGATCGGGAGACCTCGCTGGGTGATATTCTGGTCAAAACCGTGGAAAGCGATGCGTGGGGCAGCGCCGATGCGGCCATGTTGATCGACACCATCCAACGTCAGGGCTGGACCGCACGTCATGTGGTGATCACCGGCGGCGAACCGGCGATTTTTGATCTGCGCCCTTTGACGGAACAATTAGAAGCGGCGGGTTTTGCCTGCCAGATCGAAACCAGCGGCACGCACGACGTGCAGTGTTCCGACGCAACATGGGTGACGGTTTCACCCAAGGTGAACATGCGCGGTGGCTATGATGTTTTGCCGCAGGCACTGCAGCGTGCCGATGAGATTAAACATCCGGTGGCGCGTGAGCGTGATGTGGAAGCGTTAGATGCGTTGCTGGCAGGCTTACACGACGATAAAAAGCGCATTGTGGCACTGCAACCGATCAGCCGTGGTGATGCGGCAACGAAGCTCTGTATTGAAACCTGTATCGCCCGCAACTGGCGGCTTTCGATGCAGACGCACAAATACCTGAATATTGCCTGAGTTCTAAGGTCGCCATGCATGGCGACCTCACTCACGGTTACGGCTTCACTGACCTCAACCGCGATAAACGCAGCCGGCGGTGCAGGTCTCTTTAATCATCACCGCACTCAATTCCGGCAGAATCGGCTTCATCTGATCCCAAATCCATTTCGCCAGCACTTCACTGGTAGGATTCTCCAGACCCGGAATGTCATTCAGATAGTGATGATCGAGGCGTTCATACAGCGGCTTAAACTTCGCCTTCAGTTCGGCAAAATCCATCACCCAACCGGTATGCGCATCCACTTCGCCGGTAATTTCTAATCGCACCAGGAATGAATGGCCGTGCAAACGCCCACATTTATGGCCTTCCGGCACGTGAGGTAAGCGGTGGGCAGATTCAAACTGGAACTCTTTAAATAACGTGGTAGACATAATGGCTCTCAGACTTAAAAACCGCTGAAGTCTACCTGAATTGCAGATTTTTCGCACCCGCTGGCAAAGAAAAGGGCATTTTGCGCCATCCCGACAGCAAAACGCCTAATTAACTCATTGAATCATATCGCCTTCATTTACCACTTTTGCTGGTTAACTTTACCCGAAAAACCACTTAGTCATTTTGGTTATTTAATATGTCGAAGGCGTATTTAATCGTTAATATACAGCCCGGTAACCTACGCACTCTTTCGCAACATATTGATCCGGACTTCTGACACTGGAATTTTTAACGCAATGACGACTCAGGCACCAGGTTCACTGCTTCCGTTATCACCGGAGCAACTCGCGCGCTTACAGGCGGCGACCACGGATTTCAACACCACTCAGATGGCCTGGCTCTCCGGCTATTTCTGGGGCATGGTCAATCAGACGCCGGGTGCGGCTGCCGCGCCAGCGCCTGTGCAGGCAGAAACCCCGACCATCACGCTGATCTCCGCCTCGCAGACCGGTAACGCGCGTCGCCTGGCTGAGCAACTGCGTGATGACCTGCTGGCTGCTAAGCTGAGCGTCAATCTGGTTAACGCCGGCGATTACAAATTCAAGCAGATCGGTCAGGAAAAGCTGCTGGTGGTGGTGACTTCCACGCAAGGCGAGGGCGAGCCGCCGGAAGAGGCCGTGGCGCTGCATAAATTCCTGCTGTCGAAGAAAGCGCCGAAGTTCGCAGGCACAGCGTTTGCGGTGTTCGGTCTCGGCGATACCTCTTATGAGTTTTTCAGCAAAGCCGGTAAAGACTTTGATGAACGTCTGGCTGAGTTGGGTGCAGAACGTCTGCTGGATCGTGTGGATGCCGATGTTGAATACAAAGAGCAGGCGAACGCCTGGCGTCAGCAGATCACCGAGATTCTGAAGGCACGTGTGCCGAGCGAATCGCCAGCACAGGCCGCCATCACCGCGGCGGGCAGCGTTAACCTGGTCGACAGCAGCCCGTACACCAAAGAAGAGCCGCTGGTGGCCAGCCTGGCGGCCAACCAGAAGATCACCGGACGCGATTCGGATAAAGATGTGCGTCACATTGAGATCGATCTTGGCGATTCTGGCCTGCGCTACCAGCCGGGCGACGCACTCGGCGTGTGGTTTGAAAACGATGACGAGCTGGTGCAGGAACTGCTGCAGCTGGTGTGGCTGAAAGGTGACGAGCAGGTCGACGTGCAGGGCAAAACCCTGCCGCTGGCCGAGGCGCTGAAAACCCATTTCGAACTGACGGTTAACACGCCACAAATCGTCGAACAGTATGCGGCGCTGTCCCGCAATGACGCGCTGCTGGCGCTGGCCGGTGATAAGCCGAAGCTGCAGAGTTATGCGCAGAGCTTCCCGATTGTCGATATGGTGCGTCAGGCACCTACCGAACTGAATGCCGAACAACTAACCGGCCTGCTGCGTCCGCTGACGCCGCGCCTCTACTCCATCGCCTCATCGCAGGCGGAGAACGAAACCGAAGTGCACATCACCGTGGGTGCGGTGCGCTTTGAAATCGACGGTCGTCAGCGCGGCGGCGGCGCCTCAACCTGGTTAGCGGATCGTATTGAGGAAGAGGGCGAAATTCGCGTCTTCATCGAGCACAACGATAACTTCCGTTTACCGGCTAACCCGGAAACGCCAGTGATCATGATTGGTCCGGGCACCGGCATCGCGCCGTTCCGCGCCTTTATGCAGCAGCGCGATAACGATGGCGCAGGCGGTAAAAACTGGCTGTTCTTCGGTAACCCGCATTTCACCGATGATTTCCTCTATCAGGTGGAGTGGCAGAAGTATGTCAAAGATGGCCTGCTGACCCATATTGATCTGGCATGGTCGCGCGATCAGGCCGAGAAGGTTTACGTACAAGATAAAATCCGCGCCAAAGGTGCGGAGGTGTGGAGCTGGTTACAGGAAGGCGCACACCTTTACGTCTGCGGCGACGCCAATCGTATGGCGAAAGACGTTGAGCAGGCATTACTGGATGTGGTGGTCGAACACGGCGGCATGGATCGTGAAACGGCTGACGAATTTTTAAGTGAGCTGCGCATTGAGCGCCGTTATCAGCGAGACGTTTACTAATGAGCGAAAAACATCCTGGACCGCTGGTCGTTGAAGGCAAGCTGGTCGACGCTGAGCGTCTGAAAAAACAGAGCAACTACCTGCGCGGCACCATCCTCGACGATCTCGACGATGGCCTGACCGGCGGCTTCACTGGCGACAACTTCCTGCTGATCCGTTTCCACGGTATGTACCAGCAGGATGACCGCGACATTCGTGCCGAGCGTGTAGCGCAGAAACTCGAACCGCGTCACGCCATGATGCTGCGTTGCCGTCTGCCGGGCGGCATCATCACGCCAACGCAGTGGCTGGCAATTGATAAATTCGCCACCGATAAAACCATTTATGGCAGCATCCGGTTGACCAACCGCCAGACCTTCCAGTTTCACGGCATTCTGAAGAAGAACGTCAAGCCGACGCACCAGATGCTGCACGAAGTCGGGCTGGATGCGCTGGCGACCGCCAACGACGTGAACCGTAACGTGCTTTGCACCTCGAATCCGGTGGAATCAGAGCTGCATCAGGAAGCGTACGAGTGGGCGAAAAAGCTGTCAGAGCATCTGCTGCCGCAAACCCGCGCTTACGCGGAAATCTGGTGGGACAAAGAGAAGGTCGCCACCACCGATAAAGAGCCGATTCTTGGCGAAACCTATCTGCCGCGTAAATTCAAAACCACGGTGGTGGTGCCGCCGCATAACGATGTCGATCTGCACGCCAATGACCTGAACTTCATCGCCATCGCCGAGCAGGGCAAGCTGATTGGCTTTAACCTGCTGGTGGGCGGTGGCTTGTCGATTGATCACGGCAACAAAGCAACGTATGCGCGCACCGCAAGCGAATTCGGCTTTCTGCCGGTCGAGAAGATCCTCGACGTGGCGGCTGCGGTGGTCACCACGCAGCGCGACTGGGGGAATCGTACCGATCGTAAAAATGCCAAGACCAAATACACGCTGGAACGCGTCGGTGTTGAAACCTTCAAAGCGGAAGTGGAAAAGCGTGCCGGTCTGACCTTCGAACCGATTCGTCCGTATGCGTTCACCTCGCGCGGCGATCGCGTTGGCTGGGTGAAAGGCATCGATGAGAAATGGCACCTGACGCTGTTCATTGAGAACGGCCGTCTGCTGGATTATCCTGGCCGTCCGCTGAAGCGCGGCATCGCCGAAATTGCCAAAATCCATCAGGGCGATTTCCGTCTGACGGCTAACCAGAACCTGATTGTGGCTGGCGTGCCGGAGAAGCAAAAAGCGCAGATCGAAGCCATCGCCCGTGAACACGGTTTGATGGAAGCGGTCACGCCGCAGCGTGAGAACTCGATGGCGTGTGTGGCGTTCCCGACCTGTCCGCTGGCGATGGCCGAAGCCGAGCGCTTCCTGCCGTCGTTCGTGACCAAAGTGGAAGAGATCATGCATAAGCATGGTGTCGGCGAAGAGCACATAGTGTTACGCGTTACCGGTTGCCCAAATGGTTGTGGCCGTGCTTTGCTGGCGGAGTTGGGTCTGGTGGGCAAAGCGCCGGGCCGTTACAACTTACACATTGGCGGCAACCGCGAAGGTACGCGCATTCCACGCATGTATCGCGAGAACATCAACGAAGGCGAAATCCTCGCCAGCATTGATGAGCTGGTGGCGCGCTGGGCAACCGAGCGTCAGGCCAACGAAGGCTTCGGCGACTTCGTGATTCGCACCGGCATTATTAAAGCCGTGGTTGATCCCGCCCGTGATTTCTGGGACTCGGAGGCAGTATGACGGTACTCGATCTCGCAGCACTGAATGGTTCATCAAAAGTTGACCGCATCATGGCGCTGGCGGAAAGCAATGTGCAGCTGGAGAAACTCTCCGCTGAACAACGCGTGGGCTGGGCATTAGAACAGCTGCCGGGCGCATTTGTGCTGTCATCCAGCTTTGGTATTCAGGCGGCGGTTTTGCTGCATATGGTGACGCAGCAGAAGCCGGACATTCCGGTGATCCTGACCGATACCGGTTACCTGTTCCCGGAAACTTACCGCTTTATTGATGAGCTGACCGACAAGCTCAATCTCAACCTGCAAATCTTCAGTGCGGAGACCTCAGCGGCATGGCAGGAAGCGCGTTACGGCAAACTGTGGGAGCAGGGCGTCGAAGGGATTGAGCAGTATAACCAGATCAACAAAGTGGAACCGATGAACCGCGCGCTGGAAACGCTGGGCGCGCAAACCTGGTTTGCTGGCCTGCGCCGCGATCAGTCTGGCAGTCGCGCCAGTTTGCCGGTGCTGGCGGTGCAGCGCGGCGTGTTCAAGATTCTGCCGATCATTGATTGGGATAACCGTCAGGTGCATCAGTATCTGACCCAACACGGATTGAAATATCATCCGCTGTGGGATGAAGGTTATCTGTCAGTGGGCGATACGCATACCACCAAAAAGTGGGAACCGGGCATGGCAGAGGAAGAGACACGCTTCTTCGGCCTGAAGCGCGAGTGCGGGTTGCATGAAGGTTGATTGGTAGGTGCTGGTTGTCTCCCATCCTTGGTTTGTGCTCGCTTTCCCCCTCCTCGGTCCTCCCCCATAAATGGGGGAGGAAGATGCTGCCATATGTGAGTTCTGAAGCTGCATGTGGCAGCATCTCCTTCCCCCGCTTGCGGGGGAAGGCCGGGATGGGGGACAGCCAGCACAATCGAGTAGGGAACAGCCAGCACAATCAGACCCCCTGCAACCCCACAAACTCTTCCGCCGCACGCGTCACATTCACTTTCGTCACTTCATAATGCGCCACCGCCACAAACGGATCTTCCGCCAGGATGGTATCTAATCGCGCACGATCAATATCCTTCACCAACAGCACGCCGCCCGTGCGTGGATCTTTGCGTCCCGCCGCAATAAACACGCCGTTAGCGAAATAGCGATCCAGCCAGCTAATGTGCGGTTCCAGTAACGCTTCCACTTCTTCTACCGGACGAAAATAGTCTAGATAAACCACGTACATAGGGAATCCTCAGGTTGTCGGATTAGCAAGCTCGGTCAGCAGCGGCAGCAGAATCTTCACGCTGTCATGCGTGCGCTGGGTGATGCGGCCAGGCAGCCAGTGATCGAGGTAGTTGAGGTTATCGCGCTCGGTTTGATGGCGCACATTGCCTTCCGGGAAGTGGCTGGAACGCGCGCGCTGCTGCTGCCCATCTTTGTTGCCCAGCGTCCAGTTGGCGGCGGTGACATCCATCAGTGGCATGCCGGCTTTGTCGAACGGATTGACGCCAGGATAATCGCGTGCGGTCATCGCGTGGCTGGCGGCGGAGATACCGTAACGGTGCGCCAGCTGCACGGCACGCGCGCTGGTCTGTTTGCGCACCGCCGCTGGCGTATTGATGCCGCTGTTAAAGTAGAGATGATCGCCGACAATCAGGCTATTCAGATCGATCACCAGCAGCGTGTTCTTCTTCTCCTGCGCGCTCATGCGCGCCAGATAATCATCCATGCCGTGCAAACCCGCTTCACCGGCGCTCAGCGCCACAAAGCGCACGCCGTAGTGCAGCGGTGTTTTGCTTAGCGCCTGCGCCAGCTCCAGCATCACGCCAAGCCCGGAGGCATTGTCATCCACGCCCTGCAAACGCAGGCCGCCGAGATTGTTATCGGCTTCGTGGCGGCTGAGCGGCGTCCAGGTATCCAGATGCGTAACGATCAGGATCTCCTGCGGCACTTCACCGGCCCGCGCGGCAATCACCGACGTGGCCGTAACTTTATGGGTGCGGCTCTCGCCCTTTTTCTCCAGCCAGCTATAGCTGGTTTTAAACTGGCGGGTATTACTCTGATATCCCAGTTGGCTGAACTGCTGCTGCAGATAATCGGCAGTCAGCAACTCGGCGGGACTGCCGCTCATGCGGCCGGGGAAATAAGTGGCGATATGGCGAAGCTGCTGTTCGGCAAAATGTCCTGGCGTGTTGTTGCTCGCAGCCTGAACAAAGAAAGGCAAACCGCCCGCGAGCAGTGCAGCCAGCACAGTGCGGCGGAGAGTGGCAAACATAGTTAGCGTCCTTTTCTGACATCCGGTCATGCTAAAAAAATTCCGACTTAGTATGAAACTGTGACGACACTTGCACAATTTGATTTGCTCCGAAACACCAGCAATATCATTTGTTAAGCACAAAATGTTATCAGCAATCCTGGGTCGTTATTCCATTCGGTAACTACTCATTCCAATTCGTAATTTCATCTGCTGGAAGGCCGGGACGTATAGTCGCGTTAACTTATTGTAAAACTTGCAAGGTTAACGTGGATTATCTGCCTCTCTTTGCCGATCTCAAAAGCCGTCCGGTGCTGGTTGTCGGCGGTGGCGAAATTGCTGCGCGCAAAATAGAACTGCTGCGGCGTGCCGGTGCGCGCGTGCTGGTCGCCGCGCGCGAACTCGGTCATGAGCTGCAGGCGCTGCTGGAAATTGAGGCGATTGAATGGATCGCTGAACGCTTTGATCCGGCGCAGCTGGATGGCGTGTTCCTCGTGATTGCCGCTACCGATGACAACGTGCTTAACGCGCAGGTGTTCGATGCCGCCAATGCGCGCCACAAGCTGGTGAACGTGGTGGACGATCAGCCGAAGTGCAGCTTTATCTTCCCGTCGATTGTCGATCGTTCACCGCTGGTGGTGGCCATCTCCTCCAGCGGCACCGCGCCGGTGTTGGCGCGTCTGCTGCGTGAAAAAATTGAAGCGTTACTGCCGGCCAATCTCGGACAGATGGCGGAAGTGGCTGGGCAGTGGCGCGACAAGGTGAAGCAGCGCTATCACCGCATGTCTGACCGCCGTCGCTTCTGGGAGCGCGCCTTTAACGGTCTGTTCGCCAGCCAGATGGCGGCGGGCAACGTCCATGAAGCGCGGCGCACGCTGGATCACGAACTGGAAAACGATAGCGACAATCAGGGCGAAATTACGCTGGTAGGCGCCGGTCCAGGCGACAGCGGTTTGCTGACGCTGCGTGGCTTGCAGGTGATGCAGCTGGCCGATGTGGTGCTGTATGACCATCTGGTCAGCGACGAAGTGCTTGAGCTGGTGCGGCGCGATGCCGACCGCATCTGCGTCGGTAAACGCGCCGGTGCGCATTCGGTGCCGCAGGAAGAGACCAATCAGATGCTGGTGACGCTGGCGCAACAGGGTAAACGCGTGGTGCGCCTGAAAGGCGGCGATCCGTTTATTTTTGGCCGCGGTGGCGAAGAGCTGCAGGCGGCGCAGGCCGCGGGTATTCCGTTCCAGGTGGTGCCGGGCATCACCGCTGCAGCAGGCGCAACCGCCTATGCCGGTATTCCACTGACCCATCGCGACCACGCGCAGAGCGTGCTGTTTATTACCGGTCACTGTCGCGCGGATGGCGACGGCATTGATTGGCCGTCGCTGGCGCGCGCACGTCAAACCTTAGCGATTTATATGGGCACGGTGAAAGCGGCGGAAATCGCTGCCGGTCTTATCGAACATGGCCGCGCCGCCTCCACGCCGGTGGCGGTGATTGGCCGCGGCACGCGTCAGGATCAGCAGGTGCTGACCGGCACATTGGATCAACTGGAGGCGCTGGCTGCGGCCGCGCCCACGCCAGCACTGTTAGTGATTGGCGAAGTCGTAAATTTGCACGGGCAATTGGCCTGGTTCCAACATTCGGCACAGCAGGGGGCTCGCGAGTCCGCCGTTGTCAATTTGGCTTGAGGAAAAATTATGGACCAAAATCGACTTACTCATCTGCGCCAGCTGGAGGCAGAGAGTATCCATATCATCCGCGAGGTGGCGGCCGAGTTCAGCAATCCGGTGATGATGTACTCCATCGGTAAAGACTCCTCGGTAATGCTGCATCTGGCGCGTAAAGCCTTCTATCCGGGCACGCTGCCGTTTCCGCTGCTGCATGTTGATACCGGCTGGAAATTCCGTGAAATGTACGAGTTCCGCGATCGCACCGTGAAAGCGATGGGCGCTGAGCTGCTGGTGCATCGCAACCCGGAAGGCGTGGCGATGGGCATCAACCCGTTTGTGCACGGCAGCGCCAAGCACACCGACATCATGAAAACCGAAGGCCTGAAGCAGGCGCTGAACAAATACGGTTTTGATGCGGCATTTGGCGGCGCACGTCGTGATGAAGAGAAGTCGCGCGCGAAAGAGCGTATCTACTCCTTCCGCGATCGCTTCCACCGCTGGGACCCGAAAAACCAGCGTCCTGAGCTGTGGCACAACTACAACGGCCAGATTAACAAAGGCGAAAGCATCCGCGTGTTTCCGCTCTCCAACTGGACCGAGCTGGATATCTGGCAGTACATCTTCCTCGAGAATATCGAGATCGTGCCGCTCTACCTCGCCGCGCCGCGTCCGGTGCTGGAGCGTGATGGCATGCTGATGATGATCGATGACGACCGTATCGATCTGCAGCCAGGTGAAGTGATCAAACAGCGCATGGTGCGTTTCCGTACGCTCGGCTGCTGGCCGTTGACCGGCGCGGTGGAATCAGAGGCGCAGACGCTGCCGGAAATTATTGAAGAGATGCTGGTCTCCACCACCAGTGAACGCCAGGGACGCGTGATTGACCGCGACCAGGCCGGTTCGATGGAAATGAAGAAACGTCAGGGTTATTTCTAAGGAGACGCAGATGAATACCGTTATTGCACAACAGATTGCCGATCAGGGCGGCGTAGAAGCCTGGCTGACCGCGCAACAACATAAGAGCCTGCTGCGTTTCCTGACCTGCGGTAGCGTCGACGACGGCAAAAGTACGCTGATTGGTCGCCTGTTGCACGACACGCGTCAAATTTACGAAGACCAGCTCTCCTCGCTGCACAATGACAGCAAACGTCACGGGACGCAGGGTGAGAAGCTGGATCTCGCGTTACTGGTTGATGGCTTGCAGGCCGAGCGCGAGCAGGGCATCACCATTGATGTGGCGTATCGCTATTTCTCCACTGAGAAGCGCAAATTTATTATTGCCGACACGCCGGGACACGAGCAGTACACCCGCAACATGGCGACCGGTGCATCGACCTGCGATTTGGCGATCCTGCTGATCGATGCGCGTAAAGGCGTGCTGGATCAGACGCGTCGTCACAGCTTTATCTCCACGCTGCTGGGCATCAAGCATCTGGTGGTCGCCATCAACAAGATGGATCTGGTGGAGTACAAGCAAGAGACCTTCGAGCAGATCAAACAGGATTACCTCGATTTCGCCGCGCAGCTGCCGGAAGACCTTGATATTCGCTTTGTGCCGATGTCGGCGCTGGAAGGCGATAACGTGGCAACGCCCAGCGTCACCATGCCGTGGTACAGCGGCCCAACGCTGCTCGACGTATTAGAAACCGTTGAATTGAACCGCGTGGTGGATCATCAGCCAATGCGTTTCCCGGTGCAGTATGTGAACCGTCCTAACCTCGATTTCCGTGGTTATGCCGGTACGCTGGCTTCGGGTGTGGTCAACGTCGGTCAGCGCGTGAAAGTGCTGCCATCGGGCGTGGAATCGACCATCTCGCGCATCGTCACCTTCGATGGCGATCTGCCTGAAGCGGGTGCCGGTGAAGCGATTACCCTGGTGCTGAAAGATGAGATCGACATCAGTCGTGGCGATCTGCTGGTGGATGCGGAAGCCGAGCTGCAAGCGGTGCAATCCGCCACCGTTGACGTGGTGTGGATGGCGGAACAGCCGCTGCAGCCCGGGCAAAGTTACGAAGTGAAGATCGCCGGTAAGAAAACTCGCGCGCGCGTTGAGAAAGTGATCCATCAGGTGGAGATCAACTCGCTGGAGAAGCGCACCGTGGACAGTCTGCCGCTTAACGGCATTGGCCTGGTCGAACTGACCTTTGACGAACCGATGGTGCTGGACGCGTATCGCCAGAATCCGGTGACTGGCGGCATGATCTTTATCGATCGTCTGAGCAACGTGACGGTGGGCGCGGGCATGATTAATCAGCCGCTGACCGATGTGCGTACGCAAGCGGGTCAGTTCAGCGATTTCGAGCTGGAGCTGAACGCGCTGGTGCGTCGTCACTTCCCACACTGGAACGCGCGCGATCTGCTGGGTGGCAAGTAATGGCGCAACACGATGAAAACGTGGTGTGGCACGATCATCCGGTAACGCGCGAGGAGCGCGAACAGCAGCACGGCCATCAAGGCGTGGTGCTGTGGTTCACCGGGCTTTCCGGCTCGGGGAAATCCACCGTGGCCGGCGCGCTGGAGCAGGCGCTGCATCGGGCCGGTGTGAACACCTATCTGCTGGATGGCGACAACGTGCGTCACGGTTTGTGCCGTGACCTCGGCTTTAGCGATGACGATCGTAAAGAGAACATTCGTCGCGTCGGCGAAGTGGCGAAACTGATGGTCGATGCCGGTTTAGTAGTGCTGACCGCATTTATCTCGCCGCATCGCGCGGAACGCAATATGGTGCGCGATCTGCTGGCTGAAGGGCAGTTCATCGAAGTGTTTGTCGATACGCCGTTGGCCGTGTGCGAAGCGCGCGACCCCAAAGGTTTGTACAAAAAAGCCCGTGCCGGTGAGCTGCGTAATTTCACCGGTATCGATAGCGTTTACGAGGCGCCAGACGCCCCGGAAATCCACCTTGATGGCGAACAATTGGTTACAAAACTCGCCGGCCAATTGTTAGACCTGCTGCGTCACCGCGATATCATCAGATCCTGAACCGACAGCGGCAAATCCCTTTGGGTTTGCCGCGCTTAGCGTCAACAGGATCTCTATGCAGAACGTAACGCCCATGCTAGCCCGTAAAGATGAACGCACCCCGGATGAGCCTCGCTCATCACTGCCGGGCGGCGTGTTTGGCTTTCTCTCGTACTGGTGCGCACTGGCGATTCCGTTCATGCTTTACGGCTCCAACACGCTGTTCTTCTTCCTCTACACTTGGCCATTCTTCCTCGCGCTGCTGCCGGTTTCGGTACTGATTGGCATCGTGCTCAGCCTGATGATCCGCACTCACTTATTCTTGAGCGGGATCGCCACGGCGATTGTGGTGGTGTGCTTGTTCTGGCTGCTGTTCTCATTTCTCTCCGGTTGGTAACGCCCAGCTGATGTGCAAACGCATCGGCAGGTTACAAAACTTTACCTGCCGTCTCGCCTCCTACTCTGGCATTATTTGCACGGCTAAACGCCCGTGCGCGGCATTTTCGCCGTCGCAGTGGAGTCCAGCGTCAAGTTATGGGATGATTGGGCCGTTTTTCAGGGGGCGGGGATGGGAAAACTGACGTTACTGCTACTCGTGCTGCTGGGATGGCTTCAATATTCCCTGTGGCTGGGTAAGAACGGTATTCATGACTATACGCGCGTCAACGAAGACGTCGCGACACAACAGGCGAATAACGCCAAGCTTAAAGCGCGTAACGATCAGCTATTCGCCGAAATTGACGATCTCAATGGCGGCTCTGAAGCGATCGAAGAACGCGCACGTAATGAACTGGGCATGATTAAGCCCGGTGAGACTTTCTATCGTCTGGTGCCAGACCAGAACAAACGTAACGCGCAACAAGCTGCGCAAAATCAACAACGATAAGCCATGAACAAGCGCCCGATCCTTGCGGATGTGATTGCCGTGGTGCCCGCCGCAGGTGTGGGCAGCCGAATGCAGGCTGCCTGCCCAAAACAGTATCTGACCATTGGTCAATTCACCCTTCTTGAACACAGCGTCGCACGTCTGCTGGCACATCCTGCGGTAAAACAGGTAATTGTGCCGGTCAGCAATGACGATGGCTGGTTCGATTCACTACCGCTGGCGCAGGATTCCCGTATTCTCCGCGTGACCGGTGGCAACACGCGCGCCGAATCAGTGCTGGCGGGCTTAAACGCCATTCACCACAGCGAATGGGTGCTGGTGCATGACGCCGCGCGTCCTTGCCTGCATCCGGACGATTTAGCACGTCTGCTGGCGGTACGTGAGTACAGCAAGGTTGGCGGAATTCTGGCGGCGCCGGTGCGCGACACCATGAAACGCGCCGAACCGGATAAAACCGCCATCGCCCACACCGTTGAACGCGAGGATTTATGGCACGCGTTAACGCCGCAATTTTTCCCGCATCAACTGCTCACCGCTTGCCTGACGCGCGCACTCCATGAAGGCGCTACCATTACCGATGAAGCGTCGGCGCTGGAGTATTGCGGTTATCACCCAGAATTGGTGAGTGGACGCAGCGACAATATTAAGGTGACGCGGCCAGAAGATCTGGCGCTGGCGGCCTTCTATCTTACCCAGATTCAGTTACAGGAGAGCGCATGATGCGTATCGGTCACGGTTTTGACGTTCACGCTTTTGGCGGCGAAGGTCCGTTAGTGATTGGCGGGGTGCGTATTCCCTTCGAACACGGTTTTATTGCCCATTCTGATGGTGATGTGGCGCTGCATGCGTTGACGGATGCCTTGCTCGGCGCGGTGGCGATGGGCGATATCGGCAAGTTATTCCCGGATACCGATCCGGCGTTTAAAGGCGCTGACAGCCGCGGTTTGCTGCGCGAAGCCTGGCGTCGGATTCAGCTGAAAGGCTATCGCATCGGTAACGTTGATGTGACCATCATTGCGCAGGCACCGAAAATGTTGCCGCATGTGCCGCAGATGCGCGTCAATATCGCCGAAGATCTCGGTTGCCATATGGATGACGTCAACGTCAAAGCCACCACCACCGAAAAGCTGGGCTTTACCGGGCGTGGCGAAGGCATTGCCTGTGAAGCGGTTGCGCTGCTGATAAAGGCCGATCAGGCATGAGTGAACTGCATTACCTGCACGGCGTGCCGACTGCCACCGGCGTCATCAAAGCCAATCCCGAAGATTTCGTGGTGATTGAAGATCTTGGCTATCCCTATGATGGCGAAGGTGAACAGCTGTTGGTGCGCATCCGTAAAATTGGCTGCAATACGCGCTTTGTCGCTGAAGCCATCGCCAAATTTCTCGGCGTGCCGGTGCGTGACCTTAGCTATGCCGGCATGAAAGATCGTCATGCCGTCACCGAGCAAACACTCTGTTTCCGCGTACCGGGCAATGGCATGCCGAATCTGGCCGGATTCCAGCTGGATGGCGTTGAAATCCTGCAGGTGATTCGCCACAAACGCAAACTGCGTACCGGCGCGCTGGCGGGCAATGCGTTCCGCTTAGTGGTGCGTCAGATCTCCGATCGCCGTGAAGTCGACGCACGTTTACAGCAGATTCAACAGCGCGGCGTGCCGAACTACTTTGGTGAGCAGCGCTTTGGTCGTGGCGGCAACAACCTGACGCAGGCGAAACAGTGGGCGAAAGAGACATTCCGTCCGCGCGATCGCAATATGAAAGGTTTGCTGTTGTCAGCGACCCGCAGCCATCTGTTTAATCAGGTGACCAGCGCGCGTTTGCAGCGTGATGGCGCACTGGATGTGGTGCAGGTGGGCGATGCGGTACAGCTGGCCGGTCGCGGCAGCTGGTTCGTGGCGCAGGCGGAAGAGTTGCCTGACTTGCAGCAGCGCATCGATAATCATCAACTGCGCATCACTGCGCCGCTGCCGGGTCGCGGTGATGCGGGTCCGCAAGGCGACGCGCTGCTTTTTGAGCAGCAGAGCCTGGCAGGCGCAGAAGAATTGATTACACTGCTTGAGCGCGAGCGGGTTGATGCCGCGCGTCGTGCAATGCTTGTGATGCCAAAGGATCTGCGCTGGGAATGGTGGGACGATGTGACGCTGGAGATGCAGTTCTGGCTGCCCGCGGGCAGTTTTGCCACCAGCGTGGTGCGTGAGCTTCTCCAACAAGAAGGTAACGATGCGGATATTGCTGAGTAACGATGATGGAATTCATGCGCCAGGTATTCAGACGCTGGCGCGTGCTTTACGTGAGTTTGCCGAGGTGCAGGTTGTCGCGCTCGATCGCAATCGTAGCGGCGCATCAAACTCGCTCACGCTGGAGACGCCGCTGCGTACCTTTACACATGAAAACGGCGATATCGCGTTGCAGATGGGCACGCCGACCGACTGCGTGTTCCTCGGCGTGAACAAGCTGATGCAGCCGCGTCCCGATATCGTCGTGTCCGGCATCAACGCCGGTCCAAACCTTGGCGACGATGTGATTTACTCCGGTACCGTCGCTGCGGCAATGGAAGGGCGCCATCTTGGCTTGCCTGCGCTCGCCGTTTCGCTCAACGGACATCAGCATTACGACACCGCCGCATCCATCACTTGTACGCTGTTACGTGCGCTGTCGCGCGCTCCGCTGCGTACCGGCCGTATTCTCAATATCAACGTGCCTGATTTGCCGTTAGCGGAGATCAAAGGTTTCCGCGTGACCCGCTGCGGCAGCCGCCATCCCGCCGATCAGGTTATCTGCACCGAAGACCCGCGCGGCCAGCCGCTTTACTGGATTGGCCCGCCGGGGCAAAAGCTGGATGCAGGCCCGGATACCGATTTCGCTGCGGTGGATGCGGGCTACGTTTCGTTGACCGCGCTGCATGTGGATTTGACCGCGCATGCTGCACAAGAAGTATTAAGTGACTGGCTGACCCAGGCAGAGGTAAAACTCGCATGGTGAATCGCCGCATCGAAACGCTTTTGGAGCAGCTGCGCGCGCAGGGCATTCATGATGAACACCTGCTGAAAGCCATTGCCGATGTGCCTCGTGAGCGTTTTATCGATGAGGCGTTTGAGCATAAAGCGTGGGAAAACGTTGCGCTGCCGATTGGCAACGGCCAAACCATCTCTCAGCCTTACATGGTGGCGCGCATGACCGCCTTGTTAGAGCTCACGCCGGAATCGCGCGTGCTGGAAATCGGCACCGGCTCTGGCTATCAGACCGCGATTCTGGCGCATCTGGTTAATCATGTTTATTCCGTCGAACGCATCAAGGGCTTGCAGTGGCAGGCTAAGCGTCGCCTCAAGCAACTCGATCTGCATAATATCTCTACCCGGCATGGCGATGGCTGGCAGGGCTGGGCGACGCGTGGTCCGTTTGATGCCATTATCGTGACCGCCGCACCGCCTGAAATTCCGACTTTGCTGATAGCGCAATTAGGTGACGGCGGCAAAATGGTGCTGCCGGTTGGCGAGGATCAGCAGGTATTGAAGCGTTTGCGTCGTCAGGGCAATGAATTGATTGAAGAAATCATCGAACCCGTGCGCTTTGTGCCGTTGGTTCAGGGCGATCTGGCCTAGGACAGCATTACGCAATTCTTCACAACTGTTACATGGCACGGCACAGTTGATATTGTTACTATCCTTGTTTATCAATGCTAAAAACCGTTTTTAACGTTACGCGCAGTGGATAATGCGGTTAACGCCGTTACACATTTATATTCAGGGTTGCCATCACGGGGGATCAGTGAGCATGGGAAGCACAGCATTTCAATTACGCCGTTTGGCGGCACTTTCATTGGTAGGTTTTTGGCTGGCGGGCTGTAGTTCTGGCGATAATACACAGGCACCCATTAGCCAGATTGGTGGTAATAGCGGCGATAGCGGTATGGCTTCAGCCCCAGGCGGCGGCATGATCTCTTCGCAAAACAGCGCTGTGCCCGCGATGCCACGTGGCGGAATGTTAAGCGGCGGCACACCATCGGCACAACCGTCAGGTGGAATGGTAAGTGACAATAACAATGTGGCCACGGAAAATGGTCGCATTGTGTACAATCGCAATTATGGGAATATTCCTAAAGGTAGCTACGGTGGTGAAACCTATACCGTTAAACGTGGCGATACCCTGTTCTACATTGCCTGGATTACCGGAAACGATTTCCGCGATCTGGCACAGCGTAACAATATTGCAGCCCCGTATGGCTTGAACGCTGGGCAAACGCTGCAGGTTGGTAATGGTAACGGCCAGACCATTACCGGTGGAAACGCGATTACTGCCGCCGATGCAACCCAGGGCGGCGTGCCAGTTACACTGAGCCAGACGCAAATTAAATCCACCCCTGTTGCACAGCAACCTGTTATTACGTATTCTGATGATTCGGGTAATTCGTCGGGTAGCAAATTGCTGCCGTCGAAAGGAGCAAATAATGTGGCAACGACCACAGCTCCGGTTGTCGCACCACCTACAGTCAGCAGCACGACTAATAGCACAACTCCAGTGGGAAGCTGGCGTTGGCCGACTGATGGGAAGATCATCGATAACTTCTCCGCTGCGGAAGGCGGAAACAAAGGGGTCGATATCGCCGGTTCGCGTGGACAACCTGTTGTCGCCACAGCTTCGGGAAGAGTGGTGTACGCAGGCAACGCGCTCCGTGGGTACGGTAATTTAATCATCATCAAACACAATGATGACTACCTGAGCGCCTACGCCCATAACGACTCTATGCTGGTCCGGGAACAACAGGAAGTTAAGGCGGGGCAAAAAATCGCTACCATGGGTAGCACCGGTACCAGTTCAGTACGATTGCACTTTGAAATTCGTTACAAGGGGAAATCCGTAAACCCGTTGCGTTATTTACCGCAGCGATAATCCGGCAGAACCTTGGTTCTGCCCTTGGATCACGGGTAGGAGCCGCTAATGAACCAGAATACGCTGAAAGTTAACGATTTACATGAAGATGCGGAATTCGAGGAAAACAACGGAGCTGAGGTTTTTGATGAGAAGGCTCTCGTTGAGAACGAACCTGGTGATAACAACGACGTAGCGGAAGAAGAGCTGTTGTCACAGGGTGCGACGCAACGCGTTTTGGATGCGACGCAGCTTTACCTCGGAGAGATTGGTTATTCACCGCTGCTGACGGCAGAAGAAGAAGTCTTCTTTGCGCGCCGTGCACTGCGGGGTGACATTCCATCTCGCCGCCGCATGATTGAAAGTAACTTACGCTTGGTAGTAAAAATTGCCCGTCGTTATAGCAATCGTGGTCTGGCGCTGCTGGATCTGATTGAAGAGGGTAATCTCGGCTTGATTCGCGCCGTAGAGAAGTTTGACCCAGAACGTGGGTTCCGTTTCTCAACTTACGCCACGTGGTGGATTCGTCAGACAATTGAACGGGCGATTATGAATCAAACCCGTACCATCCGTCTGCCCATTCACATCGTTAAAGAGTTAAATGTTTACCTGCGTACCGCGCGTGAACTTTCGCACAAGCTTGATCATGAGCCTAGTGCTGAAGAGATTGCCGAGCAGCTAGACAAGCCTGTTGATGACGTGAGCCGTATGCTGCGTCTTAATGAGCGCATTACCTCGGTCGATACACCTTTGGGTGGCGATTCCGAAAAAGCGCTGCTGGATATCCTGGCCGATGAGAAAGACAACGGTCCGGAAGACACCACACAAGACGATGATATGAAACAGAGCATCGTTAAGTGGTTGTTTGAACTGAATGCCAAGCAGCGTGAAGTGCTGGCGCGTCGTTTCGGCCTGTTAGGCTACGAAGCGGCAACGCTTGAAGATGTCGGTCGTGAAATCGGTTTGACCCGTGAACGCGTACGTCAGATTCAGGTGGAAGGACTGCGTCGTCTGCGTGAGATTCTGCAGACGCAAGGTTTGAACATCGAAGCACTGTTTCGTGAATAACAGAATACGTGGTTAATACAAGAAGCGGTGGTGAAAACCACCGCTTTTTTATTGGTTAAAATATACAGACAGCACTTGTTAATTCATCAAAGTAAAATCTTTTAACGCTATCACTTAAACCCTCACCTAAATAGATAAACGTAAATTAAATCCATTAGATATTAATTAAACATCTAATAAATGCTCAGTTTATCTTGCTCTCATTTAGCAATTTGTAATGTTGCGCACGACTTTCTTTGCGATTTTGCCTTATTTCTTTTCTCCGTGTCACTCTGATAAAAGTTTTTAACACGGTGCTATGCCATTTTCTTGCTCGCTGTATCACCAGGATATTCAAGCAATGAATAACTAAAAGGGAGTGAGAAAAACAATGCGTGTGCAAAGCAGCAGTACAAAGTCACAATACTCCAGAGTGGTTTTCGGAATGCCAATATCTCTGCTATGGGGATATATTGCGATGGCCACCTTCATGACCGGCGATGGCATCGAATTGGCTCATCTCTCCCGATATCTCTACGATCTCGGCTATGGAGAAAAACAAGTTTCATTAGTTTTCACCGTTTATGCGTTAACGGCAGCAGTTTCAAGTTGGCTTTCCGGTGCCGTCAGTGAAATTTATGGTCCGAAGAAAATTATGCTCACCGGCGCTATTTGGTGGATGGTGTTACATGCCGTATTTGTTTATTTTGGCGTAAGTGAAAATAACTTTACCTGGATGTTGGTGAGTTATACGTTGCGCGGCTTCGCTTATCCGCTGTTCTTTTATGGATTCTATGTATTAGTAGTGCAGCGCACGCCTGAGCATCGACTTGCCTCCGCAACCGGCTGGATATGGTCGATGTTTACCATTGGTTATGGCATTACCGCTTCCTTCCTCTCCGGCCTTCTGGTGCCTGAAATTGGGTTCATTAATACGCTTTGGCTTTCACTGCTGTTTGCTGCGGTGGGCGGTGTGATTATATTGTTTACGGTTAAAACTCAGAGTGAACACAATCTAAATAGTAACGGCGTCAGTCGCAAAGAAAAATTGCGGGAAATATCGCGCGGAATAACCTTGATCTTCGAAGACCGCAGTATGTTCTTTGCGCTGATAACACGCATCTTATGTAATGTGGCATTATTTGGCCTGCCGGTATTTATGCCGATCTATTTCACCCGTGAATTAGGATTTTCTACTAAAGAGTGGGCGACTATCTGGGGCGTATTTTTCCTGGTTCAACCAATAACCAATGTGCTTTGGGGCATTATTGGCGATCGTATTGGCTGGATTTTTCAAATGCGCTGGTTTGGTTTCTTCGGATGCACGATTACCACTGCCGCTTTCTATTATTTACCCTCATTTTTCCCAGGTAATCTGGCGTTAGCCATTGTCTGCGCGCTGTTATTAGCCTTAACGCTTACCTCCTTTGTGCCAATGGGGGCGATTTTCCCGATGCTGGCGCCGCAGCATAAAGGCGCTGCGGTTTCAGTGCAAAATCTGGGTGGTGGTTTCGGTAATCTAATTGGTCCGGCGGTTGCCGCACTAATGTTCGGCCTGTCATTTGAAATCAAGCACGTGATTATTACTTTCTCCGTTCTCTATTTTGCTGGCGGCGTCATGACATTCTTTATTCGTGATCCCCAACCAAAAATAGAGCGTAACGCTCCTTTCAAGACCACGGCCAGCGAATCCGAATGAATACCCCCAATGAAAAGGACCACAATATGACAACACCATTTTCACTGCAAAATAAGGTCGCCATCGTCACCGGCGCCGCATCGGGAATTGGTTACGCCATTGCCCGCTGTTTAAGTGCTGCGGGTGCTCAAGTGGCGATGATCGATCGCGCAGAAGAGGTAAAAACGGTTGCCAGCAAGATGGACAACCCTGCGCGAGGTTACGTTTTCGATCTGGCTAATGTCGAAGCGCTTGGCGAACTGGTTGAGCAGATTCACCATGATTTTGGCCGCATTGACATCCTGGTCAATAACGCCGGTATTGGCATGCTGGAATCCGTGGGCGAAGTGCAACTCGCCAGCTGGAATACCACGATGTTGATTAACATGACCGCGCCATTCTTCCTCGCTCAGCATTGTGCTCGATATATGAAAGAACACGGTTTTGGCCGCCTGATTAACATCGCCTCACAGGCCAGCGTCATTGCACTCAATGAGCACGCGGCATATTGCACCAGCAAATCAGGTATGGTGTCTTTCACGCGGGTGTTGGCAGCGGAGTTGGGGCCGTTTGGTATTACCGCTAATGCCATTTCACCAACGGTGGTTGAGACGGAATTAGGTAAGCGTTACTGGCATGGGGAGCGAGCGGAGCAGATGAAATCAAAAATCCCATCACGACGTTTTGCCACACCTGACGAAGTCGCGAGTACGGTGTTGTATCTCAGCAGCAATGAAGCGGCAATGGTCAATGGCGAGAATTTAGTGATCGATGGGGGATATAGTGTGATTTAAAGCCGGGCGAGTTGACTGGAATGAGCCCGCTAAAATTGCTTAACACCAGGGAATTGTAAAAAAAATGGCCCGCACAGAACGTTGCTTCTGGGCGGGCGAATAACTACACCAGCGTTTTCAAGCGATAGATCCATTCCAGCGCTTGTTTCGGCGTTAAGCTGTCTGGGTCCAGTGCCTCAAGCGCATCAACCGCCGGTGAGGTTTCTGCCACCAGCAACTGCATTTGCGAACCTTCCACTGTGGATGCGGCGGAGCTGCCAGATAACGCTTCCAGCTCCTTCAGCTTGTTACGCGCGCGCTTAATCACTTCCTTCGGCACGCCCGCCAGCGCCGCCACCGCGAGACCATAACTTTTGCTTGCTGCACCATCCTGCACGCTGTGCATAAAGGCGATGGTGTCTCCGTGTTCGACCGCATCCAGATGCACATTCACGACACCTTCCATTTTTTCCGGCAGCGTGGTCAGCTCGAAATAGTGGGTGGCAAACAGCGTCATGGCCTTAATGCGATTCGCCAAACTTTCAGCGCAGGCCCATGCCAGCGACAAACCATCATAAGTCGAGGTGCCGCGCCCGATTTCATCCATCAGTACCAGACTGTTTTCGGTAGCGTTATGCAGAATGTTGGCGGTTTCCGTCATCTCCACCATAAAGGTTGAGCGTCCGGAAGCCAGATCATCAGCAGCCCCGACGCGCGTGAAGATGCGATCGATAGGGCCGATGACGGTCTCTTCTGCTGGCACATAGCTGCCTATCCACGCCATCAGCGCGATCAACGCTGTCTGGCGCATGTAGGTACTTTTACCGCCCATATTGGGGCCGGTAATGATCAGCATGCGACGCTGCGGTGAGAGTGACAGCGGATTCGCGATAAACGGCTCTTTCAATACCTGCTCGACCACCGGATGGCGGCCTGCAGTAATACGGATGCCGGCTTTTTCTTGCAGCACCGGGCGGCAATAATTCAGCGTCCATGCACGTTCGGCCAGGTTCGCTAGCACGTCCAGCTCAGAGAGTGCAGCCGCACTGATTTGCAGGGCTTCAAGATGTGGTAGCAAGCGATCAAACAGCTCATCGTAGAGACCTTTCTCCAGCGCCAGCGCTTTGCCCTTCGACGTCAGGACCTTATCTTCATACTCTTTTAGTTCAGGAATGATATAGCGTTCAGCATTCTTCAGCGTCTGGCGGCGAACGTAATGAATCGGCACCAGATGGCTTTGACCACGGCTGACCTGAATGTAGTAGCCGTGAATCGCGTTAAAGCCGACTTTCAGCGTATCCAGCCCGAGTTTCTCGCGCTCTCGGATTTCCAGACGATCAAGATAATCGGTGGCACCATCGGCTAGCGCACGCCACTCGTCGAGTTCAGCGTTGTATCCCGAAGCGATCACGCCACCGTCGCGCACCAGCACTGGCGGCGATTCAATGATCGCCTGTTCCAGCAACTCACGCAGTTCGGTAAATTCGCCCATCTGAGAGCGCAGATTAATTAACTGCGTGGCCTCAACGCCCTCGAGTTGTTGGTTTAACTCGGGCAACTGCTGGAAGGCATGGCGCATACGTGCCAAATCGCGTGGGCGCGCGGTGCGCAGTGCCAGTCGCGCCAGAATACGCTCCAGATCGCCCACCTGGCGCAGCACCGGCTGCAGCTCCTGACTAAGTGATTGCAGTTCTGCGATAGACTCCTGACGCCGGGCAATGGTAGTGACATCGCGCAGCGGCATATGCAGCCAGCGTTTCAGCATACGGCTGCCCATCGGCGTGACGGTTTTATCCAGTATCGCCGCCAGTGTGTTCTCGATGCCGCCGGCCAGGTTTTGCGTTATTTCCAGGTTGCGGCGCGTAGCAGCATCCATGATCACGCTATCCTGCTGACGCTCCATGCTCAGCGAGCGAATGTGCGGTAATGACGTGCGCTGCGTGTCTTTAACATATTGCAGTAGACATCCTGCAGCGCGTAGCGCCAGATGCGCCTGCTCAACGCCAAAACCACTTAAGTCGCGGGTGCCAAATTGCAGATTGAGCTGCTGGCGCGCCGTATCGATTTCATATTCCCACAGCGGGCGGCGACGCAGGCCACGGCGTTGATCGATCAACGTCATTGCCTGGAAATCTTCGGGATAGAGCAGTTCAGCCGGATTGGTGCGCTGCAGTTCTGCTGCCATCGTCTCCAGATCGCCGGGTTCACTCAGGCGGAAGCGACCAGAACTGATGTCCAGTGTTGCATAACCAAAACCGCGCTGGCTCTGGAAGATGGCGGCGAGCAGGTTATCCTGGCGCTCTTGCAGCAACGCTTCATCGCTGATGGTACCGGGTGTAACGATACGCACCACTTTTCGCTCAACCGGGCCTTTGCTCAAGGCTGGGTCGCCAATCTGCTCACAGATCGCCACCGATTCGCCGAGCTGGACCAGTTTCGCCAGATAGCCTTCAACCGCATGGTAAGGCACGCCCGCCATCGGAATCGGTTCCCCAGCAGAGGCGCCGCGTTTAGTCAGAGAGATTTCCAGCAGTTGCGAGGCGCGTTTCGCGTCATCGTAAAACAGCTCGTAAAAATCGCCCATGCGATAAAACAGCAGGATGTCAGGATGATCGGCCTTCAGGCGCAGGTATTGCTGCATCATCGGCGTATGGCCACTAAAGTCCATTTGCTCTGCTCCTTTCATCTCATTCTCACTCAACATTCATTCTTTTAATTACCTGAGGCTGGGTCAATGCAGCCCGGAAGTGTCGTTATCACTTGGGCGGATAACGAAAGCGGGATATTACCATTTTTGCCGCGTAACCTTCATCCGCCAGCAGGGCTTTATGGCTGCCGACCATAACAAATTGCCGCAAACGGTAAAAAGCAAAATTTAATGAAAAAGGTAAAGTGTGGAGCGGTTTCGCAAATTCGCGTTGCAACCGGCTGAAACGGGCGGGAAACGGCTAAATTTTAAGATATTGCTCTGTATGTCACCCCGATGAACGATTACCATGAGTGCTTCCGGTTTCACCTGGCTTATGGATATCCAATGCGTTTTAAGGTTGCTCTTCTTCCGCTTATTACTCTGCTTGCTGCCTGCAGCAGTAAGCCTGCATCCCATCAGCAGCCCGCCGTTGTGCCTGCACCGAAAGGCGGCTTTTTGCTGGAACCTTCGCACGCGGTTCAACCGATGTTTGGCGATTTTGCGGGTAACCCCGCCGCTGAACAGTTCATTGATCAAATGGTGGCAAAACACGGTTTTAACCGTGAGCAATTGCATGCGGTTATCGGCCAGGCGAAGCGTCTGGATTACGTGCTGCGTTTGATGGATCAGCAAGCCCCGAGCTATACGCCGCCAACCGGACCGAATGGCGCGTGGATTCGCTATCGCAACAAGTTTATTACGCCGGATAACGTGCAGAACGGCGTGGCATTCTGGAATCAGTATCAGGATGCGCTACAGCGTGCGCAGCAGGTTTACGGCGTGCCGCCGGAAATCATTGTTGGCATTATCGGCGTTGAGACGCGCTGGGGCAGGGTAATGGGCAAAACGCGCTTGCTGGATGCGCTGGCAACCTTGTCATTTAGCTATCCGCGTCGTGCAGCTTACTTCAGCGGTGAGTTGGAGACCTTCCTGCTGATGGCGCGAACAGAGCAAGACGATCCGCTGGATCTGCGCGGCTCCTTTGCCGGTGCGATGGGTTATGGACAGTTCATGCCATCCTCTTATAAGCAATACGCAGTCGATTTTAATGGCGATGGTCATATCAACCTTTGGGATCCGGTTGATGCGATTGGCAGCGTAGCCAACTACTTCAAAGAACATGGCTGGCGTGCGGGCGAGAACGTTGCGGTGCCAGCCAGCGGGCAGGCTCCGGCATTGGAGAATGGCTTTAAAACCAAGTACCCAATCAGCACCTTAGCCGCGAGTGGGTTAACGCCGCAGGGATCGCTGGGCGGCAATACTCAGGTCAGTTTGCTGCGTTTGGATCTCGGCACCAGCTATCAATATTGGTATGGTCTGCCCAACTTCTATGCCATTACGCGCTATAACCACAGCACCCACTATGCAATGGCGGTGTGGCAGTTGGGTGAAGCCGTTGCTAAAGCACGTCAGGGCAGCCTGTTTTAATGCTGTCCATATAAAGTGTGAGGGTATAAGATGGCGCCCCATTTGCGGTGCCATCTTCACCGCATCCGACTTCTGAGGAGCGCTTATGAGTACCTTACCTGCCTGTCCTGTCTGCCACGCCGATTACACCTGGCAAGATGGCGAGAATCTGAATTGCCCATCTTGCGGCCATATCTGGACGGCAAACGCCGATGATGCATCGGACGGTTTGGTGGTACGCGATGCCAACGGCAACCTGTTAGCCGATGGCGACAGCGTCACTGTCGTTAAAGATCTTAAGGTTAAAGGCAGCTCTTCGACGTTGAAAATTGGTACCAAAGTCAAAAGCATTCGCCTGGTCGAAGGCGATCACAACATTGATTGCAAGATTGATGGTTTTGGCCAGATGAAACTCAAATCTGAGTTCGTCAAAAAGAACTAATTATGGGACGGCTTTGCGCCGTCCTGTTTGTTTCAACTCAGTAAACGATCCACTTCCTCGCACTGTTCCGCTGTTAGCTCGCCACCATAATTGCGCGAGTTGCTGCGCATTGAATCAAATCGACGTGCAACAGCCGTTTTTATGGTGGTAACAAAATCATCGCCGATAGTGTAAATCGCCATCAGTTTACCAATACGTTGTTGAATCTCACTGAGCTGCGCTACATCGCCCGCCCGCCAGGCCTGCATCGCACGGGCAAATAGCTCCGGCACAATATTGTTCAAGCCGGAAATCACACCTGAACCGCCAGCCAGTAGATTGGGCAACAGATATTCGTCATAGCCGGAAAGCACGGTGAAATCGCTGCGCACCTGCTTCGTTTCTTCAATCATTGCGCGGTTGTGCGACAAGCAATCCATGGTGTCTTTGATGCCAATAAAGTTGGGCAGCTCTGCCGCCAGTTCTGCGACCAACGCAGGCGTTAAATCACAGCCGGTGCGTGCGGGGAAATTGTAGGCGAACCACTTGCCGCCCAGCTGTGTATCCAGCGCTTTGAAATAGCTCAGCAGCTGTTTATGTGTCTGCCCGTAATAGTAAGGAGGCAGCACCATCACAGCATCAAATCCGTTCTGCCAGGCCGCATCTGCCATTTGCAGCATGTCCGCAATACAGGTGCTGGAGACATTTGCCACCATGGTCAGTGGCGAGAGTTGACGCGCCTCACGGATCAGTAACAGGCGCTCCTGCTGCGAGAGCGAGGCAAATTCGCCAATACTGCCCATCAGCAGCAAGGTATCAATACCTGATTGGCTCAGGCGCGAAAAATGGCGGCCAAGCGCATCAATATCCAGATTATTGTTGCTATCAAAGGGAGTTACTGACGGACACCATACGCCGGGCAATGCAGGTTGTGCAGACATATCAAGCTCCTTGGTTGGAAAATGAAACGTCGTTTTAACTTAATGCTATCTGCACAGGCTAACCAGCTAACGAGGGCAAAAAGGTGAGATATCGCACTTTTCTCTTTCTATAAACGCATGAAAAGCAGGTAGTGTTTAACCCCTCAGCCAAGACAGGAGCATTGCCATGCAAGACTGGAATCCACAGCTGTATCGCCAATTTGAATCAGAGCGAACCCGCCCGGCGCGCGAGCTATTGGAGCGCATTCCGCTCGATGATGTGCGCTTTGCCACCGATCTTGGTTGCGGACCCGGCAACAGCACCGAGCTACTGGCACAAGCCTGGCCGGAGGCGCAGATAACCGGCATTGACAGTTCTGCGGCAATGTTAGAACAGGCGCGCGAACGTCTCCCCAACTGCCATTTCCTGCAGGCCGATATTCGTCGCTGGCAGGCTGAACAGCCGCAGCAGGTTGTCTATGCCAACGCCTCGCTGCAGTGGCTGACCGAGCATCACACCTTGCTGCCGCATCTGGTTGATCAATTGGCCATCGGTGGCGCGCTAGCGATTCAGATGCCGGATAATCTTGAAGAACCATCGCACCGTCTGATGCGTGAAGTGGCGGCGAATGAAAAATGGCAGGCGCTGATTTCGCCACAAGCGGCGGATCGCAAACGTCTGCTAACCACCGATCGCTATTACGATCTGCTGACCGATGCGGGTTGTCAGGTTGATGTCTGGCGCACTACTTATTATCACCCGATGGCAGATGCGCAGGGCATCATTACCTGGTTGCGTGCCACCGGGCTGCGTCCTTTCCTCGCGGGGCTGGATGAAACGCAGCAGGCAGCATTTCTTCATGATTATCATCAGGCCCTCATTCCGGCTTACCCCGCACGCAGTAACGGCCAGGTTTTGTTAGCCTTCCCGCGTCTGTTTATGGTTGCAGTGAAAACTGGCTAAGGTATCTGGAAGCCACTGCGCAGAAATGATGGCTGAAGGTTGAAAAGGGCTTTTCAGCGCACCATTTACTGCTAACGTGAAGCGCCACAACGGGAGAAGGCGATGAACGATGAACAGTTACAGCAGCTAAGCCACCGCATTGGCGAACAGCTGAAAAGACGTCAGGCCACGGTGACTGCTGCAGAATCCTGCACCGGCGGCTGGATTGCGAAAGTATTTACTGATATCAGCGGCAGCTCTACCTGGTTTGAGCGCGGTTTCGTCACTTACAGCAATGAAGCTAAGCAGCAGATGGTCGGCGTACAGGAGACAACGCTGCAGCAGCATGGCGCCGTAAGTGAACCGACGGTGCGTGAGATGGCTAACGGTGCGGCTAAAGCGGCAGCGGCAGAATACGCCATCGCCGTAAGCGGTATTGCCGGTCCTGAAGGTGGCACGCCCGATAAACCGGTGGGCACCGTGTGGTTTGCGATTGTGGGTCCAGAGGGGCGCGTACTAGCGCAGCGCCAGATCTTTGCTGGCGACCGTGATGCGGTACGCCGTCAGTCAGTGGCTTGGGCGCTGCAAACGCTGCTTGATGAATTTCTGATAAATTAAAACTTGATACTGTATGACTATACAGTATAATTAGCGGCAACAGAACGAGCGACATACTTGATGTCGACTCACCCAGCATGATTAGGAGTGGAAATGGCGATCGACGAGAACAAACAGAAGGCTTTAGCTGCCGCACTGGGCCAGATTGAGAAGCAATTTGGTAAAGGCTCCATCATGCGCTTGGGTGAAGACCGCTCAATGGATGTCGAAACCATCTCTACCGGCTCACTGTCACTGGATATCGCGCTGGGCGCGGGTGGCTTGCCGATGGGCCGTATCGTTGAGATTTACGGACCAGAATCTTCGGGTAAAACCACGCTGACGCTGCAGGTTATTGCTTCTGCACAGCGTAAAGGTAAAACCTGTGCCTTTATCGATGCTGAGCACGCACTGGATCCGGTGTACGCGAAAAAACTGGGCGTTGATATCGATAACCTGCTGTGTTCACAGCCGGATACCGGTGAGCAAGCGCTGGAGATTTGTGATGCGCTGGCGCGTTCAGGCGCAGTTGACGTCATCATCGTCGACTCCGTGGCGGCGCTGACGCCGAAAGCGGAAATCGAAGGCGAGATTGGCGATTCGCACATGGGTCTGGCCGCTCGTATGATGAGCCAGGCAATGCGTAAGCTGGCGGGTAACCTGAAGCAGTCCAACACGCTGCTGATCTTCATCAACCAGATTCGTATGAAGATTGGTGTGATGTTCGGTAACCCGGAAACCACAACAGGCGGTAACGCACTGAAATTCTACGCTTCTGTTCGTCTGGATATCCGCCGTATCGGTGCGATTAAAGAGGGCGACGAAGTGGTAGGTAGCGAAACCCGCGTGAAAGTCGTGAAGAACAAAGTTGCGGCACCGTTTAAGCAGGCTGAATTCCAAATCATGTACGGAGAAGGTATCAACACCTTTGGCGAGCTGGTGGATCTTGGCGTGAAGCACAAACTGGTTGAGAAAGCCGGCGCGTGGTACAGCTACAACGGTGAGAAGATTGGTCAGGGTAAAGCTAACTCCACCAACTTCCTTAAAGATAACCCGGCGATTGCGAATGAAATCGACAAGAAGCTGCGTGACTTACTGCTAAGTGGTGATGTCGCCGCCGCAGACACCGCGAAAATCTCCGCGGATGATCGCGAAGAAGCCAGCGAAACCAACGAAGATTTCTAAAATATTAACGGGAGCAGAAATGCTCCCGTTTTGCTTTTCCCCGCCAGCGCTTTTCCTCTCTGCCTTCTTGCTTTACTCTGCGACCCTGCACGACTGTTAGAACAAGGTTGATCCTATGTCATCGTCATCATCTGCGGCACCTGTGCCAACATATTCCCGTTTACTCGACCGCGCTATGCGCATCCTTTCGCAGCGCGACCACAGTCGTGAAGAGCTAAAGCGTAAATTGCAGCTCTCTTCCCAACGTGCGGCTTATCTGCAGCAGCAGGAAAACACGCCCATTCCCGACGAGTTACTGGAAAAAGTGCTCGACTGGTGTCAGGAGAGCGGTTGGCTCAACGATGAGCGCTTTACCGAACGCTTTATTCAAAGCCGTGCGCGTAAAGGATATGGTCCACAGCGCGTGCGTATGGAATTGCAGCAAAAGGGCATTGGCCGTGAGGAGATCAATCAGGCGCTATTCGATACCGACGTAGACTGGAGCCAGTGCGCAGCCGATCTTGCCAAACGCAAATTTGGCGAACCCTTACCGCAAACCTGGACTGAGAAAAGCAAGGTACAGCGTTTTTTAATGTCGAAAGGCTTTATGATGGAAGATATTCAGGCTGTTTTCAGAAATAGTGACGACTGAAAGGCGATGTGATTTTACTTCCCACTGAAGAAAATTTATCTTATTCCCACTTTTTGTTCCTCAATCAGCGGCAGGCCGGATGGATAGGGTTTGCCAGCGAAAGGGAACGTTCGTTAGCGTGATTCCAGGAATTTTATGAGCAAGAGCACTGCTGAGATCCGTCAAGCGTTTCTCGACTTTTTTCATAGCAAGGGACATCAGGTTGTAGCCAGCAGCTCCCTCGTACCGAACAACGACCCGACTTTGCTGTTTACCAATGCCGGGATGGTCCAGTTTAAAGACGTTTTCCTCGGGCAGGATAAGCGCGACTATGCGCGGGCAACGACGTCGCAGCGCTGTGTGCGTGCCGGCGGCAAGCATAACGACCTCGAAAACGTGGGCTACACGGCACGTCACCACACCTTCTTTGAAATGTTGGGCAACTTCAGCTTTGGTGATTACTTCAAGAAAGAAGCGATCGCTTATGCATGGGAACTGCTGACGGGTGAGCAGTGGTTCAAGCTGCCTAAAGAGCGCCTGTGGGTGACCGTCTATGAAACAGACGATGAAGCCTTCGAAATCTGGGCTAACGATATTGGCGTGCCGCGCGAGCGCATTATCCGTATCGGTGACAACAAAGGCAGCGCTTTCGCATCAGATAACTTCTGGCAGATGGGCGACACCGGACCTTGCGGTCCATGTACCGAAATTTTCTTCGATCACGGCGATCATATCTGGGGCGGCCCACCGGGCAGCCCGGAAGAAGATGGCGATCGTTACATCGAGATCTGGAACATCGTCTTCATGCAGTTCAACCGTCAGGCCGACGGCACCATGGAGCCGCTGCCTAAACCGTCAGTGGATACCGGCATGGGTCTGGAGCGTATTTCTGCCGTGTTGCAGCACGTTAACTCCAACTATGAAATCGATCTGTTTGCCAAACTGATCAAATCAGTTGCGCAGGTAACTGGCGCAACCGATCTGGATAACAAGTCGCTGCGCGTTATCGCTGACCATATTCGCTCTTGTGCCTTCCTGATCGCCGATGGCGTAATCCCATCGAATGAAAACCGCGGCTATGTGTTGCGTCGCATTATTCGTCGCGCGGTACGTCACGGCAATATGCTGGGTGCGAAAGAAGCCTTCTTCTACAAGCTGGTTGCGCCACTGATTGAAGTGATGGGAGCTGCAGGCGAAGACCTGAAACGTCAGCAGAAGCATGTTGAAAACGCGCTGAAGAACGAAGAAGAGCAATTTGCTAAAACGCTGGAGCGTGGACTTGCACTGCTGGATGAAGAACTGGCCAAACTGCAGGGCGATACGCTTGATGGCGAAACGGTGTTCCGTCTGTACGATACCTTTGGTTTCCCGGCGGATTTGACCGCTGACGTGTGCCGTGAGCGCAATCTGAAGATTGATGAAGCGGGTTTTGAAGCCGCGATGGAGCAGCAGCGTCAGCGTGCGCGTGAAGCCAGCGGTTTTGGTGCCGACTATAACAATGTCATTCGCATTGATGCCGCAACCGACTTTAAAGGCTATGACCATCTGGAACTGAACGCGACAGTCGAAGCACTGTTCGTCGACGGTCAGCAAGTTGAGCAGATCAGCGCGGATCAGGACGCGGTGGTCGTACTGGACGAAACGCCGTTCTACGGCGAGTCAGGTGGACAGGTTGGCGATACCGGCGTGTTGGCTGGGCAGAATGCTGAATTTAGCGTTCAGGATACGCAGAAGTATGGTAAAGCGATTGGTCATATCGGTAAGCTGAGCAGCGGTCAGTTATGCGTTGGTGACCGTTTGCATGCGCAGGTTGATGAAACGCGTCGCGCGCGCATCCGTTTGAATCACTCCGCCACGCACTTACTGCATGCAGCACTGCGTCAGGTGTTGGGTGATCACGTAGGACAAAAAGGCTCGCTGGTTAACGATAAATATCTGCGTTTCGACTTCTCTCATTTTGAAGCCATGAAACCGCAGGAAATCCGTCAGGTTGAGGATATTGTTAACGCGCAGATTCGCCGCAACCTTGTCGTTGAGACCGAAATCATGGATCTCGATGATGCAAAACAGAAGGGCGCAATGGCGCTGTTTGGTGAGAAATACGATCAGCGCGTACGTGTGCTGACCATGGGCGATTTCTCTACCGAACTCTGTGGTGGTATTCATGCGCTGCGTACCGGTGATATCGGCCTGTTCCGCATTCAGTCTGAATCGGGCACTGCTGCAGGTGTACGCCGCATTGAAGCTGTAACCGGCGAAGGTGCGTTGGCACAAGTGAATGCGCAGAGCCAACAGTTGCTGGATGTGGCGCAATTGGTGAAAGCCAATAGCAGTAACCTGAATGAGAAAGTGCGCGGCTTAGTTGATCACGTCCGCGCGCTGGAAAAAGAGTTGCAGCAACTGCGCGATCAGCAAGCTGCGCAGGAAAGCGCGTCACTAAGCAGTAAGGCGATTGACGTTAAAGGCACGAAGTTGCTGGTCAGTGAACTGAGCAACGTTGAACCGAAAATGTTGCGTACCATGGTTGACGATCTGAAGAACCAGTTAACGTCTGCCATTATCGTGCTGGCAACGGTTGATGATGGCAAAGTTTCATTGATTGCTGGCGTAACCAAAGATCTTACTGACCGTGTAAAAGCCGGCGAGCTGATTGGCGAACTGGCCTCTCAGGTTGGTGGTAAAGGCGGTGGTCGCCCAGATATGGCTCAGGCCGGCGGTACAAATCCGCAGGCGCTAGCGGGTGCGCTGGCAGGCGTGCAGGAATGGGTCAGTGACCGACTGTAACGTATAAAATTTCGCATTGTGATAAGCGCCAGAAGCCCGTTTTCTGGCGCTTTTTTAACGCGGTGCACACCAGGTAATGACAAAGTCCGGTTGATGTAGTGTATTTCGGCTAAACTAACTATCAGCAGAATGTATTGGCATGGCGAAGCACAATGGTGTATTTGTCATAGGCATTGTTCAGCGTTATATGATGGATACGGCCGGGAGACCGAACAAGCCCGACTCTTTTAATCTTTCAAGGAGCAAAGAATGCTTATTCTAACTCGTCGAGTTGGTGAAACCCTCATGATTGGCGATGAGGTGACTGTAACGGTGCTGGGTGTAAAAGGTAACCAGGTCCGCATTGGGGTTAACGCGCCTAAAGAAGTTTCGGTACATCGCGAAGAGATCTATCAGCGTATTCAAGCCGAAAAAACTCAAGCCTCGAGTTACTAACGGATTCAGCGCCTCGCTCCTGAGCGAGGCGCTACCGGTTTTTCCTCTCCAGTCCCGCACATCTTCCGCTTTTCGCTCTCAATTCCCAATTCTTTTTAACGCCCATTTCTGTTCTCCAGCAGGCTTTCTTTGTTGATAAATCACTCTTTTTGTCGCTAAAGCATCCGAATTGAGTGTCATTTGTGCAATCAAACAAAAGGCTGGAAATAAATGTTTGACTTATAAGTCCGGGAAAGTAATATGTGCGCCACGCAGTGCCGATGAGCAGAAACAAGTTCAGAAGCACGGTTCGGAAGAACGCGTAAGGTGAGGTGGCCGAGAGGCTGAAGGCGCTCCCCTGCTAAGGGAGTATGCGGTCAAAAGCTGCATCCGGGGTTCGAATCCCCGCCTCACCGCCATTTCCGATGCATCCATAGCTCAGCTGGATAGAGTACTCGGCTACGAACCGAGCGGTCGGAGGTTCGAATCCTCCTGGATGCACCATTCGGAAAGGTGAAGTAAGAGTGAACGAGCAGTTCCTTTCATGGTGAGTTGTTAGCACCCTGCGTTGTACAAGAATTAACTCGATGCATCCATAGCTCAGCTGGATAGAGTACTCGGCTACGAACCGAGCGGTCGGAGGTTCGAATCCTCCTGGATGCACCATTCTTCGTATCATCCTCAGGTTGTTTCAGTTAGTCCATCGTAAGAAAACCTCAATGCATCCATAGCTCAGCTGGATAGAGTACTCGGCTACGAACCGAGCGGTCGGAGGTTCGAATCCTCCTGGATGCACCATTCCTCTTCAAACTTCTCAAAATTTTCTTCAGCAGTAACTCAATGCATCCATAGCTCAGCTGGATAGAGTACTCGGCTACGAACCGAGCGGTCGGAGGTTCGAATCCTCCTGGATGCACCATCTCTTCTTCGATACCTTTCTGTTTTTGACTCTCAGTTTCTGAATCCTGCAGCAATCAAATCAACTTGTAAAAAAATCGCTGAATTTACCGGCGTTTATCCACGGCATTGCACTCTGACCTTTTTCTGAAAACGAAAAAAACTAATGCTTTCAAAGCATTTGCGGTTAAGCGTGCCTGGCGACAACCTGAGCGCATTACGCTAAAGTAATGGCTCATTTTGTGGTGCTCGATGGAGTGACAATGTACGACCAATATGACGCCCTGATTTTCGATATGGACGGCACAATTCTGGATACTGAGCCGACACATCGAAAAGCCTGGCAGCAGGTGCTTGGCCGCTATGGTTTCACCATGGATGAAGAAAAAATGGTGGGCTTCAATGGCGCTCCAACCTGGCAACTGGCGCAGTTCATTCTTGAGCAGAACAATGCAACGCACGATCCGCATCTGCTGGCGGCGGAAAAAACCGCTGCACTGAAAGCGATGTTGCTGGATGACGTGCGTCCGCTGCCGTTGATGGACGTGGTAAAGGCTTATCATGGTCGCCGTCCGATGGCGGTGGGCACCGGCAGTGAACACAGCCTGGCAAAAGCCTTACTCGAAGAGTTAGGTGTTTACCACCTGTTTGATGCGGTGGTCGGAGCGGATGACGTACAGCGTCATAAGCCGCAGCCGGACACCTTTTTACGCTGCGCTGAATTAATGGGTATCGCACCCGAGCGCTGTGTAGTGTTTGAGGATGCTGACTTCGGCGTACAAGCCGCCAAAGCAGCAGGCATGGACGTGGTTGATGTCCGTTTACTGTGAATGAATTTCTGACCTATGGATCGTTATTCGGCAGCAGCTTTCTTAGCGCGACTCTGTTCCCAGGAAGCTCGGAAGCGGTGCTGGTTGCACTGCTGATCGCCCAAAAAGGTTCGGTTTATGGATTGTTATTGGCTGCATCAGTGGGAAACACGCTGGGTGGCCTGACCAACATTCTTCTTGGTCGCCTGATGCCGCCAAAAGGGCAAGGGCGATGGCACGACACAGCAATGACGTGGTTACACCGATTAGGACCTGCAGCACTGATTTTTAGCTGGCTGCCGGTAGTGGGCGACTTACTCTGCGTGCTCGCAGGTTGGTTGCGCTTTGCCTGGCTACCTACAGTGCTGTTCCTCGCCATTGGTAAAACGCTGCGTTATATCGTTATCGCGACCGCCACATTGCAAACAATGCAATGGTGGCATTGATTCGCACAGATTCGAGGCTACGGCTAACATTATGCTGAACAAAAATAAATTATTAACACAGCGGGAGGTTAACGTGATCCCGGACGTATCTAAGGCACTTTCCTGGCTGGAGGCGCATCCTGACGCGTTAAAGGGTATCGGCCGTGGTATTGAGCGCGAATCATTACGCGTAAAACCCGATGGTCACCTGGCAACCACAGGACATCCTGAGTCACTCGGTTCGGCGCTTAAGCATGATTGGATCACCACCGATTTTGCCGAAACGCTGATGGAGTTCATCACGCCAGTTGATCAGAGCATCGATCGCTCACTGGCGTTTCTGCGCGATATTCACCGTCATGTGGCGCGTGAGTTAGGCGAGGAGCGCTTGTGGCCTTTCAGCATGCCGGGCTTCATTGATGACGTTGATAGCATCGAGCTGGCGCAGTATGGCAGCTCGAACATTGGCAAAATGAAAACGCTGTATCGTCAGGGGCTGAAGAATCGCTATAGCGCGCTGATGCAGATTATCTCTGGCGTGCACTACAACTTCTCGTTGCCGCTGTCGTTTTGGCAGGAGTGGGCGGATGTAAAAGATGCCGAAAGCGGCAAAGAGACCATCTCTGCCGGCTATCTGCGTCTGATTCGTAACTACTATCGTTTTGGCTGGGTCATTCCGTATCTGTTCGGTGCATCGCCAGCGATCTGCTCCTCTTTCCTGCAAGGGCGCGAGAGCAATCTGCCGTTTGAAAGTGATGGCAAAGGCACGCTGTGGCTGCCTCACGCCACCTCACTGCGCCTGAGCGATCTCGGTTATACCAACAAATCGCAGAGCGGTTTGGGTATCACTTTTAACTCGCTGGAAGGTTACGTTGCAGCGCTGAAAGCGGCGATTAAAACGCCGTCGGAAGAGTATGCCGCCATGGGCACCAAAGATGCCGATGGCAACTGGCTGCAGTTGAACACCAATGTGCTGCAAATTGAAAACGAGCTGTACGCGCCGATTCGTCCGAAACGCGTTACGCGTTCAGGCGAGGCACCATCTGATGCGCTGCTGCGCGGCGGTATTGAATACATTGAAGTGCGTTCGCTGGACATCAACCCATTCTCCGCGATTGGCGTAGATGCCGATCAGGCGCGCTTCCTCGATCTGTTCCTGATTTGGTGTACGCTGGCTGATGCGCCAGAAATGAGCGCGGATGAGCTGCTGTGTACGCGTAAAAACTGGAATCGCGTGGTGATGGAAGGGCGTAAGCCTGGCCAGGTCATTGCAGTAGGTTGCAGCGAAAAAGAACATACGCTGGTTGAAGTGGGTAAAGCGCTGTTTGCCGATCTGCGTCGCGTGGCGGAAGTGCTCGACAGCAATCACGGCAACACGCAATATCAACAGGTTTGCGATCAACTGGTGGCATCTTTCGACGATCCTGAGCTAACCTATTCGGCGCGCATCCTGCATGCGATCAAAGAAAACGGTTTGACCGGCGCGGGCGTGGCATTGGCAGAGCAATATCGTCATCTGCTGTGTGAAGAGTCGTTAGAGATTCTGACTGAAGAAGATTTTAGTCGTCAGGCGTTAGAGTCGGTGCAGGCACAAGAGAAGCTGGAACAGAGCGATACGCTGGATTTCGAAAGCTACCTTGCGGGTCGCGAAGGCTAGAAAAGAAAATGGCCACATCAATGTGGCCAAAATAAACATCTCTGTTGTCAGGGATGATGATAACAAATGCGCGTCTTTCATATATTCAGACGCTGGACGAACAGAAAAGTTTCATCGTTTTAAAAAAAATCTCAAAACAGGAGGTGACGTATGCCACTACTGGATAGTTTTACTGTTGATCACACCATCATGGGCGCACCTGCAGTACGCGTAGCAAAAACCATGAAAACTCCGCATGGCGATACCATCACCGTTTTCGACCTGCGTTTTTGCCGTCCGAATATTGATATTCTGACTGAGCGTGGCATCCATACGCTGGAGCACCTGTTTGCTGGCTTCATGCGTAATCATCTGAATGGTGATGGCGTTGAAATCGTCGACATCTCGCCAATGGGTTGCCGCACCGGCTTCTACATGAGTTTGATTGGTACGCCTGACGAGCAGCGTGTTGCGAAAGCCTGGAAAGGCGCGATGGAAGATGTTCTGAAAGTCAAAGAGCAGGGCCAGATTCCAGAGCTGAACGAATATCAGTGCGGCAGCTACAAACTGCACTCACTGGATGAAGCGCAGCAGATCGCGCGCAATGTGCTGGCGCACGACATCGGCGTGAACCGCAACGAAGATTTGAAGCTGCCAGCGGAAAAGCTGAAAGAGCTGCACATCTAGTTGAGACACCATGAAAAACGCCGCGATTATCGCGGCGTTTTTGTTTACAGGCTTCAGGAGCCGATGGAGGATTTCAGTGCGTGGTGTGGCGTAATGCGCACCTGCTTCACCATGTTGTCCTGCACATCAAGGATATCGATATCGTAGGCGCCAAGGGTGACGCGAGTATCGACCAGCGGAATCTCTTCCAGTGCTTCCAGCAGCATGCCGTTAATGGTGCGCGCATCCTCTTCCGGTAACGTCCAGTTAAAGGCTTTGTTGATTTCACGCACATTGGCGCTGCCTTCAATCAATACCGAACCATCATTTTGCGGCATGACTTCTTCGGCCAGCGACGGCGACATGGAGGTGGTGAAATCGCCGACGATCTCTTCCAGAATATCTTCGATCGTCACTAAGCCTTTAACATCGCCATATTCATCAACCACCATGCCGACTTTCTTTTTGTTACGCTGAAATTTAACCAGCTGCACGTTAAGCGGCGTGCCTTCCGGTACATAGTAAATCTCATCAGCAGCACGCAGCAGGCGATCTTTGTTGAACTCTTTCTTCTCGGTCATCATGCGCCAGGCTTCACGCACGCGCAGCATACCAACGCAGTCATCCAGCGAGTCACGGAACAGGACGATACGCCCATGCGGCGAATGACTCAGCTGGCGCTCAATCGATTTCCAGTCATCATTGACGTTGATGCCGACGATCTCATTGCGCGGCACCATGATGTCATCCACGCTGACTTTCTCCAGATCGAGCACTGACAGCAGCATGTCCTGATTACGCCGCGACATCAGCGAGCGCGACTCATGCACAATGGTGCGCAACTCTTCTTTGCTTAACGCCGAACTGATGGAACCGTCGGTTTTAATGCCCACCATGCGCATCAGAATGCGGGTTATGGTATTCAGCAGCCACACCAGCGGCAGCATCACATACTGCAGCGGAGCCAGTAACACGCTGCTGGGATAGGCCACTTTTTCTGGATAGAGCGCCGCGACCGTTTTCGGCAGCACCTCGGCAAAAACCAGCACGACAAAAGTCAGAATGCCGGTAGCAATCGCTACGCCAGCATCGCCATACAGGCGCATACCGACAATGGTGCCGAGTGCGGAGGCGAGAATATTAACGAGGTTGTTGCCGATTAAAACCAGGCTGATCAGGCGGTCGGGACGACGCAGAAGTTTTTCTACCCGACGCGCGCCGCGATTGCCGCTTTTGGCTTTATGGCGCAGTTTGTAGCGATTAAGCGTCATCATGCCGGTCTCTGAACCGGAGAAATAGGCAGAGACCAGCACCATGATGACCAGCGTAATGATCAGCGTGGTGGTTGAAACGTGTTCCAACACAAAATCCTTAGTGAGAGGTGAGCAGGTGCTGAAGCACGCGGCTGCCGAAGTAGGCCATGGTTAGCAGCAATGCGCCGCCACAGTTAAACCACACGACGCGGCGTCCGCGCCAGCCTTCACGATAGTGTCCCCAAAGCAGAACGATGTAGACAAACCAGGCAATGATGGAGAGAACCGCTTTATCCACATTCTCAGCGCTAAACAGGTTATGCATGAAGAGCAAACCGGTGCACAGCACCAGCGTCAACAGCACAACGCCAATCTGCGTGATGTGGAACATTTTGCGCTCAATGCTGAGCAGCGGCGGCATATCCTGAGTGAAAGCCAGTTTCTTATTTTTCAACTGGTAATCGATCCACGCCAGCTGCAGCGCATACAGTGCCGCGATGATCAGCGTGGCATAGGCAAACAGCGACAGACCGATGTGAACCATCATGCCCGGCGTGGTTTCCAGATGCGTAATAAAGGCATTGGGCACAAAGGTGGCAAAGGCCAGATTAATCAATGCAAAGCTGTAAACAATCGGCAGCAGCAGCCAGCCACGATTGCGCGAGGCGACAATTGTCATGATGGCGCAGATCAGCAGGCTAACCAGCGAGCCGATATTAAGCAGGCTGAGGTTTTGCCCGTTATCAACAGCAAAAATGCGCTGCTGCAGAGCAACGGCGTGCGCAATCAGCGCCACGCAGGCAGAAAGCACAGCAAAACGACGCCAGCCACCGTTGCGTTTAAGCAGGCTGGGAATGATCAATGCAAGGCTGAGGGAGTAGGCGAACAGCGCCACGATCGCGAAAACGAACATAGATCCTTTCATGTATCGGTCAGATAAGGAAAAAAGCAGTATAGCGCCAGCAGCAGCAGGCTCCAAACGATCTGACGGTCAATTGCAGAGATCGCTTCGTCTTCGTGTTATAATCCGCCGCATTGTGTCGCCTATGGCGGCCTCGCTACGGTTCTAAGTGAGAGAGCATGTTTGATAATTTAACCGATCGTTTGTCGCAAACCCTGCGCAATATCAGCGGCCGCGGAAGGCTGACTGAAGACAACATCAAAGACACGCTGCGTGAAGTCCGCATGGCGCTGCTGGAAGCTGACGTTGCGCTGCCGGTAGTGCGTGAATTTATTAATCGCGTGAAAGAGGCCGCCGTTGGCCACGATGTGAACAAAAGCCTGACGCCAGGCCAGGAGTTCATCAAAATCGTGCGCAACGAACTGGTTGCGGCGATGGGCGCTGAAAATAATGCGCTCAATCTGAATGCTCAGCCGCCAGCCGTGGTGCTGATGGCAGGTTTGCAAGGTGCCGGTAAAACCACTAGCGTGGCGAAACTGGGTAAATTCTTGCGCGAGAAGCATAAGAAAAAAGTGCTGGTAGTTTCTGCTGACGTTTATCGCCCTGCGGCGATCAAACAGCTGGAAACCCTGGCTGGCCAGGTCGGCGTGGATTTCTGTCCGTCCGATCTGAGTCAAAAGCCGGTCGATATTGTTCAGAACGCGCTGAAACAAGCCAAAGTGCAATTCTACGATGTGCTGCTGGTGGATACCGCCGGTCGTTTACACGTCGATGAAGCGATGATGGACGAAATCAAACAGGTACACGCCGCGATAAATCCGGTGGAAACCCTGTTTGTGGTCGATGCCATGACCGGTCAGGATGCCGCCAACACTGCGAAAGCCTTCAACGAAGCGCTGCCGCTGACCGGTGTGATCCTGACTAAAGTCGATGGTGATGCGCGCGGTGGTGCGGCGCTGTCGATTCGTCATATTACCGGCAAGCCAATCAAATTTATGGGGATGGGCGAAAAGACCGAAGCGCTGGAAGCTTTCTATCCAGAGCGTATCGCGTCGCGCATTCTTGGCATGGGCGATGTTCTGTCGCTGATCGAAGATATCGAAAGCAAAGTTGACCGCGATCAGGCGGAGAAACTGGCGAAGAAACTGAAAACCGGCGACGGTTTTGATCTCAACGACTTCCTTGAGCAGTTGAAGCAGATGCGCAACATGGGCGGCATGGCGAGCCTGATGGGCAAACTGCCGGGCATGGGGCAACTGCCTGACAACGTGAAATCGCAGATGGATGATAAAGTGCTGGTCCGCATGGAAGCCATCATCAATTCGATGACGCGTAAAGAGCGTGAGAAGCCAGAAATTATCAAGGGGTCGCGCAAACGTCGTATTGCGTTGGGCTCAGGCATGCAGGTGCAAGATGTCAATCGACTGCTGAAACAGTTCGATGATATGCAGCGCATGATGAAGAAAATGAAGAAAGGCGGCATGGCCAAAATGATGCGTGGCATGAAAGGTATGATGCCGCCTGGATTCCCTGGTCGCTAAGGCGGCCGTCATAAAGCCGGAAATTTGGCACGCTTAGGTTGCTTTTTGCGCCAAAATGAGTAAAATTTTCGGGCTTTTTATATCGCGCTCGGGCCCCGTTCCTCGATGGGGCCCGAGCGCTTTATTAACTAATGAGGATGTTATGGTAACAATTCGTTTGGCACGTCACGGCGCTAAAAAGCGTCCGTTCTATCAGGTCGTCGTCACTGACAGCCGCAATGCTCGTAACGGTCGTTTCATCGAGCGCGTAGGTTTCTTCAACCCGATCGCTTCTGGTCAGGCTGAAGGTCTGCGTCTGGATCTGGACCGTATTGAGCACTGGGTTGGCCAGGGCGCAACGCTTTCTGATCGCGTTAACGCGCTGATCAAAGAAGCAAAGAAAGCAGCTTAATCTGTCACGGTGGTGAGCATGAGCATTAAACCTGCCGGGCAGCCTCCCGTTAACCCGATTGTATTGGGAAAAATGGGCGCGGCTTACGGAATTCGGGGTTGGCTCAAAGTGTTTTCCTCCACTGAAGACGCTGAAAGCATCTTCGACTACCAACCTTGGTTCATCCAGCGCGCCGGTAAATGGCAGCAGGTCGAACTCGAGGGCTGGAAGCACCACAATCAGGACCTGATCATCAAAGTCAAAGGCATTGACGATCGGGACGCTGCGGCACAGTTGACCAATTGCGAAATTACGGTCGACTCCACGCAGCTGCCAGCGCTGGAAGCAGGCGATTACTACTGGAAAGACCTTATGGGTATGAAAGTAGTGAACCTCGAAGGCTACGAAATGGGCAAAGTCATTGATTTGATGGAAACCGGATCGAACGACGTTCTCGTCGTTAAGGCAAACCTGAAGGATGCATTCGGTGCGCAAGAGCGGTTAATCCCGTTTCTTGATGAACAGGTTATCAAGAAAGTCGATCTCTCTACTGGCCTTATTGAAGTAGATTGGGATCCTGGTTTTTGATCTCCGGACAATCCGGTAACGTAACGGCGAACGCGATGTGGATTGGTGTTATTAGCCTGTTTCCAGAGATGTTTCGCGCTATTACCGAGTACGGGGTAACTGGCCGGGCAGTAAAAAATGGCCTGCTCGACATTCAAAGCTGGAGTCCTCGTGACTTCACGCATGACCGGCACCGTACCGTGGACGATCGTCCTTACGGCGGCGGACCGGGAATGTTGATGATGGTGCAACCCTTACGGGACGCCATCTCCGCAGCGAAAGCAGCGGCGGGAGAAGGTGCTAAGGTGATTTATCTTTCACCTCAGGGACGCAAACTGGACCAACAGGGCGTTTGCGAACTGGCGACCCATCAGAAGTTGATTCTGGTGTGTGGTCGCTATGAAGGGATAGATGAGCGCGTGATTCACACTGAGATTGATGAAGAGTGGTCAATCGGTGATTACGTGCTCAGTGGCGGTGAGCTGCCAGCCATGACGTTGATAGACTCGGTCGCGCGGTTTATTCCCGGCGTACTGGGAAAACAGGCGTCAGCCGATGAGGATTCGTTCTCGGATGGTTTGCTGGATTGCCCGCACTACACCCGACCTGAAGTGTTAGAAGGGATGGAAGTTCCGCCAGTTTTACTGTCGGGCAACCATGCCGATATTCGCCGCTGGCGCCTGAAACAGTCGTTAGGCCGTACCTGGCTAAGAAGACCTGAACTTCTGGAAAACCTGGCTCTGACTGAAGAGCAAGCACGGTTGCTAAATGAGTTCCAGCGTGAACATCAGCAGCAACAAAACGATGAGGCGGGAGAGTAATCTTCCCTCACTATCAGTTTACCCAGGATAAGAGATTTAATTATGAGCAATATTATCAAGCAACTTGAACAAGAGCAGATGAAGCAGGACGTACCTTCATTCCGTCCGGGTGATTCCGTGGAAGTGAAAGTATGGGTCGTAGAAGGTTCTAAGAAGCGTCTGCAGGCATTCGAGGGCGTGGTTATCGCTATTCGTAACCGCGGTCTGCATTCTGCATTCACTGTTCGTAAGATTTCTAACGGCGAAGGTGTTGAGCGTGTCTTCCAGACTCACTCTCCAGTAATTGACAGCATTGCTGTTAAACGTCGTGGTGCTGTGCGTAAAGCCAAACTGTATTACCTGCGTGAGCGTACCGGTAAGTCAGCTCGTATCAAAGAGCGTCTTGGCGCGTAAGCGACTTCTCAAAGTTAATAGCAAACAAGGGGTTGGCCATTTGGCCAGCCCCTTTTTTTATGGGCGTATAAGGGCGCAGGATCATCCCTAAGATGGAAAGTGTATGTTTCCTGAAAATAATGAAAATCAAAATGTTATACCAAACTTTTAGTTGAGAGCATCATCAGAACATAATTGTATGTAACCTTTAGTTTACACTTTCACTCTTCCGTCATTTCAATTATGTATATGATTTTAATGGTTTTTTTAATATTGCCTGTGTTTTTTATTTGATGTGGTAATAAATGTGTACATAGCTGGATTGCAACCTGTACAGGGTGTGATAAAGTAAGCGCCATCCTCAGAGAGGATCCCAAACCGCATAAACGAGTAAAAAGGATCGCAATCATGCAAAAAGACGCGCTGAACAATGTGCATATCGCCGACGAACAAATTTTGATTACCCCGCAAGAGCTGAAAGCCAAATTCCCGCTCACTGCGGCGCAGGAAGCGCAAATTGCGTCTTCTCGCCAAACCATTGCCGACATAATTGCGGGCCGCGATCCGCGTCTGTTGGTGGTTTGTGGTCCTTGTTCGATTCACGATACTGAAGCCGCACTTGCCTATGCCCGTCAGTTGCAATCTCTCTCTGCACAGTTGAAGGATCAGCTGTACATCGTTATGCGCGTTTATTTTGAAAAACCTCGAACCACCGTCGGCTGGAAGGGGTTAATCAACGATCCTTACATGAACAACTCGTTTGATATGGAAGCTGGCCTGCATATCGCGCGTCAACTGCTGGTTAATCTCGTTGAGATGGGTTTACCGCTGGCGACCGAAGCGCTGGATCCGAATAGCCCGCAATATCTTGGCGATCTGTTTAGCTGGTCAGCGATTGGTGCGCGTACCACTGAATCACAAACCCACCGTGAAATGGCTTCAGGCCTTTCCATGCCGGTTGGTTTTAAAAATGGTACGGATGGCAGCCTGGGCACCGCGATTAACGCCATGCGCGCCGCCGCAATGCCGCACCGTTTTGTTGGCATCAATCAGGCCGGCCAGGTTTGCTTGCTGCAAACGCAGGGCAACCCAGATGGGCATGTGATTCTGCGCGGCGGTAAAGCACCAAACTACGGTCCAGAAGATGTCGCTCAGTGTGAAAAAGAGATGCTGAAAGCGGGACTGCGTCCGGCCTTAATGATAGATTGCAGCCATGGTAATTCTAACAAAGACTATCGTCGCCAGCCTGGCGTAGCCGAATCGGCTATTGCGCAGATTAAAGATGGAAACCGTTCCATCATTGGCCTGATGTTGGAAAGCAACATTCATGAAGGCAACCAGTCTTCTGAACAGCCACGTAGCGAAATGAAATACGGTGTGTCCGTCACTGATGCCTGCATCAACTGGGAAACCACTGAAACGTTGCTGCGTGAAATCCATCAGGATCTGCAGGGAGTGCTGTCGGCGCGTCTGTCACACGAGGTGTAATGAGTCATGGTGGCTGAACTGACCGCGCTACGCGATCAAATCGATGAAGTAGATAAAGCACTGCTTGGGTTACTGGCAAAACGACTGGAGCTGGTAGCCGAAGTAGGGGAAGTTAAAAGCCGCTACGGTTTGCCGATCTATGTTCCTGAGCGTGAGGCCAGCATGCTGGCTTCACGCCGCCAGGAAGCTGAAGCGCTCGGCGTGTCGCCGGACTTAATTGAAGATGTATTGCGTCGTTTGATGCGTGAATCCTATGCGCATGAAAATGACAAAGGCTTCAAAACGCTGTGTCCGACATTGCGTCCGGTGGTGATTGTAGGTGGCCGCGGCCAGATGGGGCGTCTGTTTGAAAAGATGCTGACGCTTTCTGGCTATCAGGTCCGCATTCTGGATAAAGGCGATTGGGAACGCTCTGACGAGCTGCTGAAAGATGCGGGCATGGTGATCATCAGTGTGCCAATTCATCTGACCGAGCAAATCATCGGTGAGCTGCCGAAATTGCCAGAAGACTGCATTCTGGTCGATCTGGCTTCGGTGAAGAATCGCCCGCTGCAGGCGATGCTGGCCGCGCACACCGGACCGGTTCTGGGCTTGCATCCGATGTTTGGCCCGGACAGCGGCAGCCTGGCAAAGCAGGTTGTGGTTTGGTGTGATGGCCGTCAGCCGGAAGCTTATCAGTGGTTCCTTGAGCAGATTCAGGTGTGGGGCGCGCGGCTGCATCGTATTAGTGCCGTTGAGCACGACCAGAATATGGCGTTTATTCAGGCACTGCGTCACTTTGCGACTTTCGCTTACGGTCTGCATCTGGCGGAAGAGAACGTTAATCTGGATCAGCTGTTGGCGCTATCTTCACCGATATACCGCCTTGAACTGGCAATGGTTGGACGTCTGTTTGCGCAGGATCCGCAGCTTTACGCGGACATCATCATGTCCTCGGAGAGTAATCTGGCGCTGATTAAACGTTATTACCAGCGATTTGGCGATGCGATAAAACTGCTCGAGCAGGGCGATAAGCAAGCCTTTATCGATAGCTTTGAGCGCGTCGAACACTGGTTTGGTGATTACGCGAAACGCTTCCTGGTCGAAAGCAGAAGCATGCTGCGATCGGCGAACGATAGCCGGCAGTAAAAAACAAAAGGCATCCGTGAGGATGCCTTTTTGCTTAGAGGCGCGGCTCAACCGGCACCACATTCTCGCCGGGGTAGCAGCCAAGAACTTTTAATGAACGGGTTAAGCCGCTCAACTCGGTTAACGCCAGCTGCATATTTTCTGACTGCAGATTGCCCTGCACATCAATATAAAACATCTCTTCCCACGGATTGCCGTTGATGGGGCGGTTTTCCAGTTTGCTCATGATGAGGCCGTGGTTACGTAATACCATCAGCGCTTCAACCAATGCGCCTGCTTGTTGACCCGTCGCCATGATCAGCGTTGTTTTCGCCGGAACCTGACCAGACACTTCAATCGCTTTACGTGCCAGCACGATGAAGCGCGTGTGGTTCTGCTGTTGATTGGCCAGATTGCGCTCCAGCACCTGCAATCCATACAGCTCACCACCCGCTTCGCTACCCAATGCGGCAACCTTTGTTGAATTCATCGCTGCCACTTTCTCCATCGCTGCAGCGGTGCTTTCGGTGTATTCGATTTTCCACTGCGGGAAACGATTAATGAACTGGCTGCACTGCTGGAATGGCTGTGGATGGCTATATACCGTTTCGATCTGCTGCAAATCGGTGCTGCCGTTGACCAGCACACAATGCTCAATTGGAATGGTCAGTTCACCCACAATCGATAGCGTGGTTTGCTGAAGCAGATCGTAAACGTCGTTGATCGAACCAGAGCTGGTATTTTCAATCGGCATCACCGCGTAGTCCGCTTGTCCACTTTCCACCTGATGGATGATGTCATGGAATTTCAGGCAGCCAATCTCAACCATTGAATCAAAATGTCGGGTGGCGTATTTGCGCGCCGCAAGATGTGAGTAGGAACCTTTCGGACCGAGGAATGCAATGCGCGGTGCGTGAGCATGTGGATGGTTGAGATTCTTTTGCAACAAGGCTTGCTGAGTTAGAACCGAATCTTCAATCACCAACTGAAACAGGCGAGTGATGTAATGCGCATCAAGCTGATGCTTTTTACCCAGTGAAATTAAGTTTTCCAGCAGAGCGCGCTCACGCTCAACATCGCGGATAGGGCGATGCGTTGCCAGTTTAGCCTGCGCAACTTCAACGGCCAGTATGCGACGCTCTGACAAAAGCGCTAAGAGTTTTTCATCAACGGCGCTGATTTTATCGCGTAATGCCAGCAGCGGATTTTCGGGATTCATAGGGCTCACCTGTAAAATGTCCAATAAAAAAGCCTCCCATTTGGGAGGCTTTGTTGTTCGTCTTCGCATTCATTTTCACATGACGAATCGCCTCCCAATCAGGGGAAGGTAAAAAAGAATGCGAAGAAGAACGGCAGATGTTTCATGATTGTTTCCATAAATAAAGTGGCTTGAGAGTAACCGCAGTGATTTAAAGCTGTCAATAAAAAACGCGCCCGGAGGCGCGTTACTAAAGATGTTTGCTTATTCCGTAGGAAGAAAATCTTTCACACTGCTGTTGGCGCGACGGGCTTCGGGTTTGTGTTGCGCTTTATTGAGTTGTCGCTCCAGCTTGGCAATCAAGTCATTGATGGCCGTATACATATCATCATGTTTCGCGCTGGCAACCAGCGTACCGTTAGGCGTATTAATGGTGGCATCAGCCACAAACTCCTTCGGCTCTTTTGATAACACAATGTGAGGGTTTATCAGATGTGTTTGCCATTTTTCCAGCTTGGCGAGACGCTCTTCAACGTGGTTACGGATGGCCTCGGTGATTTCCATTTGTTTGCTGGTAATGTTCAGAATCATAGTTAAACCTCTCTGTCATTTCCGTGTGGGTAGGTCCAGCATACCGAGGAAATTAAGAAAATGTGTGATCTAAATCACATTGAAATGTCACTTTTTGTCAATGCCGCTTAATTGTGAGAAAGGCCGGGAAAGTGGCGGGAAATACTTGAAGACGACTGGGGAAGGGCGCATGATTGACTGGATAACTGCAGCGATAAATCTGTAAAACTGCTGGATTATCCACAAAGTGACATAAAAAAAGCAGCCTCATGGGCTGCTTTTTTGTGGATGTAATAATCAGGACTGATTATTTGCCGCAATGATTTTTGCCACTTTGTCGGCTTCAGCCGTCAACTGCAGTTGGCGGTAAGCATTCTCCATCAACGGTAACGCTTCATGAGTCGCCTCAGTATCCGGATAATCCTTCATCATTGTTTCCACGCGGTTAACAACAGCGACATAGGCACCGCGCTTGGTATAGAATTGCGCCACCGAGAGTTCATACTTCGCCAGGCGCTCTTTCAGGAATGCCAAACGTTTCTGCGCATCCGCAGCATATTGGCTGTTTGGATAACCGCGCAGTAATTGCGAGAAGTCACGGAAAGCATCACGAGCGTGCGTCGGATCACGATCGGAACGATCGATACCGAAGAAGCCCTGCAGTGCAGAATCATCCAGCGCCATATCCGTCAGACCTTTCATATAGATGACATAGTCGATATTCGGATGGGTTGGATTCAGACGCATAAAGCGAGAAATAGCGGCTTGCGCCAGTGGCAGATCGGCATTTTTGTAATACGCGTAGATCAAATCCAGCTGTACTTGCTGCGAGTAAGGACCAAACGGATAGCGGTTATCCAGTGCTTCCAGTTGCTTAATCGCCGCTTTAAAGTTACCGTCCTGCAGCTTTTGCTGGGCCGTGGCGTAAATTTCAGACGGCGGGCTGTCCGGGACTGGATCTGATGAGCCAGAACAACCCACAAGCGCCAGGCTCAGGCTCAGTGTGGCAGCAGCCACCAGATGTTTCATACGCGTCATGACGAAATGATTATCCTCAAAGTGTTGTAGCAGAAGCTGTCCGTATAGCTCCCAGTTATGACCAGGTACGATAGCACATTATATTAAACGGCATCGCCGTGAAAACCCAACGTTAACGAAGAAGCTGTATATGGCACAACAAGTTCAACTCACCGCAACGGTGTCCGAAGCACAGCTTGGACAACGCTTAGATCAGACTTTGGCAGAATTGTTCCCTGATTATTCACGTTCTCGCATAAAAGAATGGATTCTTGAGCGCCGAGTCAGCGTCAACGGCACTATCATCGATAAACCAAAAGAAAAAGTTTTTGGCGGTGAGCATGTCTCCATTGATGCTGAGATCGAAGAAGAGCAACGCTGGGAAGCGCAAAATATCCCACTGAATATCGTCTATGAAGATGACGACATTCTGGTCATCAACAAACCTCGCGGTTTGGTGGTACATCCCGGCGCCGGTAATCCTGATGGCACAGTGCTTAACGCACTGCTTTATCACTATCCACCGATCGTTGATGTGCCTCGTGCAGGTATTGTTCATCGTCTGGATAAAGATACCACCGGTTTGATGGTGGTCGCGAAAACCGTTCCTGCGCAAACGCACCTGGTTGAAACGCTGCAGCTGCGCGAAATCACGCGTGAGTATGAAGCGGTGGCTATTGGCACCATGACTGCGGGCGGTACGGTGGATCAGCCCATGGCGCGCCACTCAACCAAACGTACGCACATGGCGGTGCACCCGATGGGTAAACCGGCAACCACGCACTATCGCATCATGGAGCACTTCCGTGCCCATACGCGTTTGCGTTTGCGTCTCGAAACCGGTCGTACCCATCAGATCCGTGTGCATATGGCGCATATTAACCATCCGCTGGTGGGCGATCCGCTGTACGGTGGCCGTCCACGCCCGCCAAAAGGGGCATCTGAAGCTTTCATCACTACGCTACGGGGTTTTGATCGCCAGGCGCTGCATGCCACGATGTTACGTCTCTATCACCCAATCACCGGTATTGAGATGGAATGGCATGCGCCGTTGCCGCAGGATATGGTCGATTTAATTGATGCGCTGAAAGCCGATACCCTTGAATTCCGCGATCAGATGGATTGGCTATGAGTGAATGGATCATCCCGGATTGGCCTGCGCCGCAGCATGTTCGGGCATGTTCCACCACGCGTTACGGCGGCGTCAGCGCTGCTCCATGGGATTCGTTGAATCTTGGTGGGCATGTTGGCGACGCTGAGGCGCAGGTTGCTCAGAATCGTCAGCGCCTGGTTGAGCAACTGACGTTACCTGCAATGCCGCAATGGCTGGATCAGATCCATGGTCAATTGGTTGCGCGTTTACCCGCCAGCGATCCGCTGCCGCGTGCTGATGCCGCAATCACGCGTGAAAGCGGGGTTGTTTGCGCAGTGATGACGGCGGATTGTTTGCCGGTGCTGTTCTGCAGCAAGGATGGTAGTGAAGTCGCGGCAGCACATGCCGGTTGGCGTGGACTCTGTAATGGTGTGCTGGAACAGACGTTGTCGCAGTTTCACTGCGCGCCAAATGACATTCATGCATGGCTTGGTCCGGCAATTGGGCCGCTGGCATTTGAAGTTGGCTCGGAAGTCAGAACGGCATTTATGGCCCATGATTCACAAGCGGAAGAGGCTTTCCGCCCGGCGGGTAACAAATACTTTGCCGATATTTGGCTGCTGGCGCGTCATCGTCTACAGGCCGCTGGCGTGCATTCCATCAGCGGTTCAACGCGATGTACCTTCCATGAGCGCGATGATTTTTTCTCCTACCGACGCGACGGAATCACCGGGCGTATGGCAACTTTGATTTGGCTGAGATAACCTTACGCCACAAGACGGTCCAGTTAGCGTATTTTTTGCTCACAACTCAGGTCATTAACCTTGAAAAATTTGAGGGATGACCTCATTTAATCTCCAGTAGCATTTTGACCTGTAATGGGAGGAATTATGCGTCTGGATCGTCTTACTAATAAATTTCAACTGGCACTTGCCGATGCACAGTCCCTTGCTCTGGGACATGACAATCAATTCATTGAACCCCTTCATTTGATGAGCGCATTGCTCAACCAGGAAGGCGGATCGGTGCGTCCGTTGCTCAGCGCAGCGGGTGCCGACGTGGCTGGCCTGCGTACCAGCATTGAACAAGCGATTAATCGACTACCTCAGGTTGAAGGCACGGACGGCGATGTGCAGCCATCCGCCGATCTGATTCGGGTACTCAATCTGTGCGACAAGCTGGCGCAAAAGCGCGGCGACAACTTTATATCATCTGAATTATTTGTATTGGCGGCCCTCGATTCACGTGGTTCGCTGGCTGATCTTTTGAAATCAGCCGGCGCAACGTCGGAAAAACTCTCTGCGGCCATCGAGCAAATACGGGGAGGAGACAGCGTGAACGATCAAGGGGCTGAAGATCAGCGTCAGGCATTAAAAAAATACACCATCGACCTTACAGAGCGTGCCGAACTCGGCAAGCTTGATCCGGTTATCGGTCGTGATGAAGAAATTCGCCGCACCATTCAGGTGTTGCAGCGTCGTACCAAAAATAACCCGGTGCTGATTGGTGAACCCGGCGTCGGTAAAACGGCTATTGCCGAAGGTTTAGCGCAGCGCATCATCAATGGCGAAGTACCGGAAGGGCTGAAAGGCCGTCGCGTGCTGGCTCTGGATATGGGTTCGCTGGTGGCGGGCGCCAAATATCGCGGTGAATTTGAAGAGCGCCTCAAAGGCGTGCTTAGCGATTTGGCGAAGCAGGAAGGCAACGTCATTCTGTTTATCGACGAACTGCATACCATGGTGGGCGCAGGTAAAGCCGATGGCGCCATGGATGCCGGCAACATGTTGAAACCCGCATTGGCGCGTGGTGAGTTGCACTGTGTCGGCGCAACTACGTTGAATGAGTATCGTCAGTTCATTGAGAAAGATGCGGCGCTGGAACGTCGTTTCCAGAAAGTCTTCGTTGCTGAGCCGAGTGTCGAAGATACCATTGCCATTCTGCGCGGACTGAAAGAACGCTATGAGCTGCACCATCACGTGCAGATCACCGATCCGGCGATTGTGGCTGCGGCGACGTTGTCGCATCGTTACATCTCCGATCGTCAGCTGCCGGATAAGGCCATCGACCTGATAGACGAAGCGGCCTCAAGCATTCGTTTACAGATGGATTCGAAGCCTGAGTCCCTTGATCGCCTTGAGCGCCGCATCATCCAGTTGAAACTTGAGCAGCAAGCGCTGAAGAAAGAGTCTGATGACGCCAGCGTGAAGCGTCTGGAAATGCTGGAAAGTGAACTTGACCAGAAAGAGCGTGAATATGCTGAGCTGGAAGAGGAGTGGAAAGCGGAAAAAGCCTCATTAACCGGCACGCAGAACATTAAAGCAGAGCTGGAACAAGCGCGCCTGACGATGGAGCAAGCGCGTCGCGTTGGTGACCTGGGTCAGATGTCTGAGCTGCAGTACGGTAAAATTCCGGAGCTGGAGAAACAGTTAGCCATCGCTACGCAGTCTGAAGGTAAAACCATGAAGCTGTTACGTAATCGCGTAACGGATGTGGAGATTGCCGATGTACTGGCGCGTTGGACCGGAATTCCTGTCGCACGCATGATGGAAGGCGAGCGCGACAAGTTGCTGCGTATGGAGCAGGATTTGCATTCACGCGTCATCGGCCAGAACGAAGCGGTAGAAGCGGTTTCGAATGCGATTCGTCGTAGTCGTGCCGGCTTGTCCGATCCGAATCGTCCAATTGGTTCCTTCCTGTTCCTCGGACCAACGGGGGTAGGGAAAACCGAGTTGTGTAAAGCGCTGGCTAGCTTCCTGTTCGATAGCGATGACGCGATGGTGCGTATTGATATGTCCGAGTTTATGGAAAAACACTCGGTGTCGCGGCTGGTGGGTGCACCTCCGGGATATGTCGGCTATGAAGAGGGCGGTTATCTGACCGAAGCGGTACGTCGTCGGCCTTATTCGGTGATTCTGCTGGATGAAGTGGAGAAGGCGCATCCTGATGTGTTCAACATTCTGTTGCAGGTGCTGGATGATGGTCGCTTAACCGACGGACAGGGCCGTACGGTCGATTTCCGCAATACCGTGGTGATCATGACCTCGAACCTTGGCTCCGATCTTATTCAGGAACGTTTCGGTTCTCTGGATTATGCGGAGATGAAACAGGTGGTGATGACGGTTGTGGGGCAGCATTTCCGCCCAGAGTTTATCAACCGTATCGATGACATGGTGGTGTTCCACCCATTGGGCGAAAAACACATTGCTTCAATTGCGCAGATTCAGCTGCAACGTTTGTATAAACGTCTTGAGGAGCGTGGCTATCAGCTGCATATCTCCGATGAGGCGCTCAAACTGCTCGGCGAGAATGGCTACGATCCGGTTTATGGTGCGCGTCCATTGAAACGTGCTATTCAGCAGCAGATTGAAAACCCGCTGGCTCAGCAGATTCTTTCTGGTGCCTTGGTTCCGGGAAGAACCATCGAAATGGATGTAAAAGACGATGTGATTGTTGCTCATCAGTAATCACTTCTGATTAAAACGGGCCTGCAGGCCCGTTTTTTTTGGCCTTTTGCAAGAATTAGCTGCTTTTTGCAACGTATAGCCTGGAAAGTGAGCGGTCGCGCGAAAACTTCAAATTAGCACTTGTCAGCTGAAATGAACTCCCTATAATGCGCCACCACTGAGACGGCAAAGCGGCAACGCAGACGACTCGGCAGGGAGTGAAGAAATTCATCCCGCCGGATGAAAACGCTGAAAAAAGTGTTTGACTCCGAAGGAGAGTAGCGTAGTATACGCCACCTCGCGACAGACGGTTCAGCCGCTGTTCGCAACGCTCTTTAACAATTTATCAGACAATCTGTGTGGGCACTCGCAGGATTGATATCCGCGTCTCCGGACGCAAAAAAATATCAAAGCCTCACGAGTGAACACATAATGAAATTCATTATGACGTTTTACAGATGAGCATCGCTGAACTCGTTTCAGCAAATCAAACTTAAATTGAAGAGTTTGATCATGGCTCAGATTGAACGCTGGCGGCAGGCCTAACACATGCAAGTCGAACGGTAGCACAGAGAGCTTGCTCTCGGGTGACGAGTGGCGGACGGGTGAGTAATGTCTGGGAAACTGCCCGATGGAGGGGGATAACTACTGGAAACGGTAGCTAATACCGCATAACGTCGCAAGACCAAAGTGGGGGACCTTCGGGCCTCACACCATCGGATGTGCCCAGATGGGATTAGCTAGTAGGTGGGGTAATGGCTCACCTAGGCGACGATCCCTAGCTGGTCTGAGAGGATGACCAGCCACACTGGAACTGAGACACGGTCCAGACTCCTACGGGAGGCAGCAGTGGGGAATATTGCACAATGGGCGCAAGCCTGATGCAGCCATGCCGCGTGTATGAAGAAGGCCTTCGGGTTGTAAAGTACTTTCAGCGGGGAGGAAGGCGGTGAAGTTAATAGCTTCACCGATTGACGTTACCCGCAGAAGAAGCACCGGCTAACTCCGTGCCAGCAGCCGCGGTAATACGGAGGGTGCAAGCGTTAATCGGAATTACTGGGCGTAAAGCGCACGCAGGCGGTCTGTCAAGTCGGATGTGAAATCCCCGGGCTTAACCTGGGAACTGCATTCGAAACTGGCAGGCTGGAGTCTTGTAGAGGGGGGTAGAATTCCAGGTGTAGCGGTGAAATGCGTAGAGATCTGGAGGAATACCGGTGGCGAAGGCGGCCCCCTGGACAAAGACTGACGCTCAGGTGCGAAAGCGTGGGGAGCAAACAGGATTAGATACCCTGGTAGTCCACGCCGTAAACGATGTCGACTTGGAGGTTGTTCCCTTGAGGAGTGGCTTCCGGAGCTAACGCGTTAAGTCGACCGCCTGGGGAGTACGGCCGCAAGGTTAAAACTCAAATGAATTGACGGGGGCCCGCACAAGCGGTGGAGCATGTGGTTTAATTCGATGCAACGCGAAGAACCTTACCTACTCTTGACATCCAGAGAACTTAGCAGAGATGCTTTGGTGCCTTCGGGAACTCTGAGACAGGTGCTGCATGGCTGTCGTCAGCTCGTGTTGTGAAATGTTGGGTTAAGTCCCGCAACGAGCGCAACCCTTATCCTTTGTTGCCAGCGGTTCGGCCGGGAACTCAAAGGAGACTGCCAGTGATAAACTGGAGGAAGGTGGGGATGACGTCAAGTCATCATGGCCCTTACGAGTAGGGCTACACACGTGCTACAATGGCGCATACAAAGAGAAGCGACCTCGCGAGAGCAAGCGGACCTCATAAAGTGCGTCGTAGTCCGGATCGGAGTCTGCAACTCGACTCCGTGAAGTCGGAATCGCTAGTAATCGTAGATCAGAATGCTACGGTGAATACGTTCCCGGGCCTTGTACACACCGCCCGTCACACCATGGGAGTGGGTTGCAAAAGAAGTAGGTAGCTTAACCTTCGGGAGGGCGCTTACCACTTTGTGATTCATGACTGGGGTGAAGTCGTAACAAGGTAACCGTAGGGGAACCTGCGGTTGGATCACCTCCTTACCTGAAGATACCTTCCCGCGAAGTGCTCACACAGATTGTCTGATAGAAAGTAACGAGCAGAAAAAACCTCTACAGGCTTGTAGCTCAGGTGGTTAGAGCGCACCCCTGATAAGGGTGAGGTCGGTGGTTCAAGTCCACTCAGGCCTACCAAATTTCTTCTCATGCTGCGTTAAAGCGCCGCTCGTATAGTGAACTATACGTCGCGCCACTTTGCCTTGCCTGAAAAGAAATTACCGTTTGTCAAAAACGGAACTCCTGGTGAGTGGTAGTAGTGGTCTCTGCAGTAACTGTATGGGGCTATAGCTCAGCTGGGAGAGCGCCTGCCTTGCACGCAGGAGGTCAGCGGTTCGATCCCGCTTAGCTCCACCATTACAGTGACTCAAAACAATACTTCAGAGCAAACCGGAAACGGTGTGCTGCGAAGTATTATGCTCTTTAACAATCCGGAACAAGCTGAAAATTGAAACGACGCGTTGGTTCATTTCTCCGTAATAAGAAATGAATAACAGCGCGTTCGAGTCTCTCAAATGCTTGCAGTCTGCGCGCGTTGCAAAACGCCTGTGGGTTGTGAGGTTAAGCGACTAAGCGTACACGGTGGATGCCCTGGCAGTCAGAGGCGATGAAGGACGTGCTAATCTGCGTAAAGCGTCGGTAAGGTGATATGAACCGCTACAGCCGACGATGTCCGAATGGGGAAACCCGGTGCACCCAGTGCATCATCGCAACATGAATACATAGTGTTGCGAGGCGAACCCGGGGAACTGAAACATCTAAGTACCCGGAGGAAAAGAAATCAACCGAGATTCCCCCAGTAGCGGCGAGCGAACGGGGAACAGCCCAGAACCTGAATCAGTTTGTGCGTTAGTGGAAGCGTCTGGAAAGTCGCACGATACCGGGTGATAGTCCCGTACACGAAAGTGCACAGATTGTGAGTTCGAAGAGTAGGGCGGGACACGTGGTATCCTGTCTGAATATGGGGGGACCATCCTCCAAGGCTAAATACTCCTGACTGACCGATAGTGAACCAGTACCGTGAGGGAAAGGCGAAAAGAACCCCGGCGAGGGGAGTGAAACAGAACCTGAAACCGTGTACGTACAAGCAGTGGGAGCCTCTTTAATGGGGTGACTGCGTACCTTTTGTATAATGGGTCAGCGACTTATATTCTGTAGCAAGGTTAACCGTATAGGGGAGCCGCAGGGAAACCGAGTCTTAACTGGGCGTTAAGTTGCAGGGTATAGACCCGAAACCCGGTGATCTAGCCATGGGCAGGTTGAAGGTTGGGTAACACTAACTGGAGGACCGAACCGACTAATGTTGAAAAATTAGCGGATGACTTGTGGCTGGGGGTGAAAGGCCAATCAAACCGGGAGATAGCTGGTTCTCCCCGAAAGCTATTTAGGTAGCGCCTCGTGAACTCATCTCCGGGGGTAGAGCACTGTTTCGGCTAGGGGGCCATCCCGGCTTACCAACCCGATGCAAACTGCGAATACCGGAGAATGTTATCACGGGAGACACACGGCGGGTGCTAACGTCCGTCGTGAAGAGGGAAACAACCCAGACCGCCAGCTAAGGTCCCAAAGTCATGGTTAAGTGGGAAACGATGTGGGAAGGCACAGACAGCCAGGATGTTGGCTTAGAAGCAGCCATCATTTAAAGAAAGCGTAATAGCTCACTGGTCGAGTCGGCCTGCGCGGAAGATGTAACGGGGCTAAACCATGCACCGAAGCTGCGGCAGCGACACTATGTGTTGTTGGGTAGGGGAGCGTTCTGTAAGCCGTTGAAGGTGTGCTGTGAGGCATGCTGGAGGTATCAGAAGTGCGAATGCTGACATAAGTAACGATAAAGCGGGTGAAAAGCCCGCTCGCCGGAAGACCAAGGGTTCCTGTTCAACGTTAATCGGAGCAGGGTGAGTCGACCCCTAAGGCGAGGCTGAAAAGCGTAGTCGATGGGAAGCAGGTTAATATTCCTGCACTTGGTGTTACTGCGAAGGGGGGACGGAGAAGGCTAGGTTATCCGGGCGACGGTTGTCCCGGTTTAAGCGTGTAGGCTGATACCTTTGGTAAATCCGGGGTATCTTAAGGCTGAGGCGTGACGACGAGCCACCACGGTGGTGAAGTAACTGATGCCCTGCTTCCAGGAAAAGCCTCTAAGCTCCAGGTAACACGAAATCGTACCCCAAACCGACACAGGTGGTCAGGTAGAGAATACCAAGGCGCTTGAGAGAACTCGGGTGAAGGAACTAGGCAAAATGGTGCCGTAACTTCGGGAGAAGGCACGCTGTCGGTAGGTGAAGTCCCTCGCGGATGGAGCTGAAGGCAGTCGAAGATACCAGCTGGCTGCAACTGTTTATTAAAAACACAGCACTGTGCAAACACGAAAGTGGACGTATACGGTGTGACGCCTGCCCGGTGCCGGAAGGTTAATTGATGGGGTTATCCGCAAGGAGAAGCTCTTGATCGAAGCCCCGGTAAACGGCGGCCGTAACTATAACGGTCCTAAGGTAGCGAAATTCCTTGTCGGGTAAGTTCCGACCTGCACGAATGGCGTAATGATGGCCAGGCTGTCTCCACCCGAGACTCAGTGAAATTGAAATCGCTGTGAAGATGCAGTGTACCCGCGGCAAGACGGAAAGACCCCGTGAACCTTTACTATAGCTTGACACTGAACATTGAGCCTTGATGTGTAGGATAGGTGGGAGGCTTTGAAGCGTGGACGCCAGTCTGCGTGGAGCCAACCTTGAAATACCACCCTTTAATGTTTGATGTTCTAACGTAGGCCCGTAATCCGGGCTGCGGACAGTGTCTGGTGGGTAGTTTGACTGGGGCGGTCTCCTCCCAAAGAGTAACGGAGGAGCACGAAGGTTGGCTAATCCTGGTCGGACATCAGGAGGTTAGTGCAATGGCATAAGCCAGCTTGACTGCGAGAGTGACGGCTCGAGCAGGTGCGAAAGCAGGTCATAGTGATCCGGTGGTTCTGAATGGAAGGGCCATCGCTCAACGGATAAAAGGTACTCCGGGGATAACAGGCTGATACCGCCCAAGAGTTCATATCGACGGCGGTGTTTGGCACCTCGATGTCGGCTCATCACATCCTGGGGCTGAAGTAGGTCCCAAGGGTACGGCTGTTCGCCGTTTAAAGTGGTACGCGAGCTGGGTTTAGAACGTCGTGAGACAGTTCGGTCCCTATCTGCCGTGGGCGCTGGAGAATTGAGGGGGGTTGCTCCTAGTACGAGAGGACCGGAGTGAACGCACCACTGGTGTTCGGGTTGTCATGCCAATGGCACTGCCCGGTAGCTAAGTGCGGAAAAGATAAGTGCTGAAAGCATCTAAGCACGAAACTTGCCCCGAGATGAGTTCTCCCTGACCCCTTGAGGGTCCTGAAGGGACGTTGAAGACTACGACGTTGATAGGCCGGATGTGTAAGCGCAGCGATGCGTTGAGCTAACCGGTACTAATGACCCGTGAGGCTTAACCTTACAACGCCAGAGGCGTTTTGGTCTGAGAGACCGGATATTTTCAGCTTGTTTACGGACTGGTCTGCGGCGCCTGAGAGGGGGCAGCGGACGAAACAGAATTTGCCTGGCGGCTTTAGCGCGGTGGTCCCACCTGACCCCATGCCGAACTCAGAAGTGAAACGCCGTAGCGCCGATGGTAGTGTGGGGCCTCCCCATGCGAGAGTAGGGAACTGCCAGGCATCAAATAGTGAAGAAGCCCCGGACGAAAGTCCGGGGCTTTTTTACGTCTGCATATAGCGAATTAAAGCCGGCAGATGGCTGAATTTGCATGAAAATCAGCAATAAATTGCACTAAAAACTTCGCGGCAATCACATTTTGTAATCCAGGAACAGAGACAATTCCCGCAACCAGTTAATAGATGCTTTACTCAATCCTTTGGCGCTAATTATTCGCAAGGAAAAGAGGTAAGCATGACTGATTCACAACAACAAAAAGTGGCTCTAACTGCAACGGCAGCTGACAGTAAAAAGCGCATCTGGTCGATTGTCGGCGCATCGTCTGGCAATTTAGTCGAATGGTTCGATTTCTACGTCTACTCCTTCTTCTCACTCTATTTTGCCCATGTATTCTTTCCAAGCGGTGATACCACCACTCAGTTGCTGCAAACAGCAGGCGTCTTCGCAGCTGGTTTTCTGATGCGCCCGATCGGCGGATGGTTATTTGGCTATATTGCCGATCGCCACGGTCGCAAAGCCTCAATGCTGATCTCAGTGTGCATGATGTGTTTGGGATCATTAGTGATCGCCTGTCTACCGGGCTACGGAGAAATTGGCCTTGCCGCGCCTGTCATTCTTCTGCTGGCACGTATGTTTCAGGGATTATCGGTTGGTGGGGAATACGGTACCAGCGCCACTTATATGAGCGAAGTAGCACTGGAAGGACGAAAAGGATTTTATGCCTCTTTCCAATATGTGACGCTCATCGGCGGCCAACTGTTAGCGGTGCTTACCGTTGTAGTCTTACAGCAAATTCTCAGCGATGAAGAACTTCGCAGCTGGGGCTGGCGTATTCCGTTCTTCCTCGGGGCGGCGCTCGCGGTGGTGGCATTGTGGTTGCGTCGTTCTCTCAACGAAACTTCAGAGAAAAAACACCGTGAACATCGTGACGCCGGCAGCATTACGGGATTACTGCGCAATCACACCCGTGCATTTCTGATGGTGCTGGGCTTTACCGCAGGCGGTTCGCTAAGCTTCTATACCTTCACCACCTACATGCAAAAATATCTGGTAAATACTGCCGGGATGGATGCGCGCAGTGCCAGTGGATTAATGACCGGTTGCTTATTGGTATTCATGTTGATTCAGCCGATAGTTGGCGCGCTGTCAGACAAGATTGGTCGTCGTGCCTCAATGATGATTTTTGGTGCCGGGGCAGCTATCTGTACGGTACCTATTCTGCTATTGCTGCAAAATGTGCAAAGCAGTTGGCTGGCATTTGCCTTGATCATGCTGGCGCTAATCATCACCAGTTTCTACACCGCTATCAGTGGCATTTTGAAAGCAGAGATGTTCCCGCCGGAAGTCCGCGCGCTGGGCGTTGGGCTTTCCTATGCGGTGGCGAATGCTATTTTTGGTGGTTCAGCAGAGTACGTAGCCTTACTGCTGAAAAGGGAAGGTATTGAAACCAGCTTCTTCTGGTATGTTTCGGCAATGGGCGCTTTAGCATTCCTGGTATCGCTGATGCTGCATCGCAAAGGGAAGGGGATTGCACTGTAGTTACTGACTGAGATTCCACAGTGCGATACCGCTGGCGGCGCCGGCGACATCCCAGCTAAGATCTTTCCAACTCCAGCCGCTCCCCGCTGAGCGGCTGTCATATAACTCTTTCCCCACACCGAAACTCAACGAAAACAGAAAGCCGAAACGCAAATTCTGCCCGCGGCTGTGATTTTGATGCTGAGAAATCTCACTACCTGCGGCTGCCAGCACAGCAGAAGAGAAGTAGTGTTGCGCTTTGTCTTTGCCGGTCCAGTTATCCTGGGCGACATGCGCACATCCACTACACAGCAAAACCACGCAGAGGATAGGCGCACGCATCGGCTAAAGCAGACGGCTAATCAAGCGATCGATGCGAATACGGCGCAGGCGACGAATCAGCTTGCGCACCTTTGCCGGATAATCGGAGATACTTTCCAGCTCGCGATAATGCTGCACCACGGAAGTATGCTCACGAATCAGCGCCAGCTCTTTTTCACGCTGCTCGGCCAATTGATTGAGAGGATCGTGAATCAGCACCGCATTTTCCAGATCCAGTCGCCACGCGCGTGGATTGAGGTTATTACCGGTGATCATCATCCATTCGTCATCCACCCAAATGCCTTTCAGGTGATAACTGTTTTCGCCATCTTTCCACAAGCGTACCGTCAGCTGACCATTATTGACGTAATACTGCAAACGGCTCAGGAAGCGACGCAGGTTAATCTCATATAGATAAGGCAGCGCCCCGATAATCTTGAACGGCTGTTCTGGCGGGATGTAGAAGTCATTGGCCGTTTTGTCGCCAATGATGATTTCAACTTCTTTACCCTGACGCAGTAAATGAATCAGGTTACGCACCAGAATGGCCGGCAGGTTAAAATAGGGCGTACACAGCGTCAGCTTGCGCTCAGCGCAGGGCATCAAATGGAAAATGGTTTTGTTCAGCAGGCTACGTTTGCCCAAGCCAACCAACGGCGTGACGGCAAGGCAATCATTATCTGCATTGCCGGTAAACTGATAGTTAAAGCTGCGCAGCTCCTGACGGAACTGACGTGTTTCGTTTTTGATTTCCGGGCTGGAAGGGCGCTCAGTTTTATCGAGCCGGTTAACCGCATCGGAATCCTTGAGATTTTCGCAGATCCACGCATACATGGTATCGGTAAGCTGTGGATTGCGGATCAGCTGATAACGGTCATAACGGTATTTATCATGCTGATGCAAATAGACATCGTTCAAGCTCGCGCCGCTGTAGAGCAGCGTATCATCAATGATAAACCCTTTCAGATGCAGTACACCGAGCGCTTCGCGGGTGTTAACCGGAATGCCATAAACCGGAATAGCGATATCCGGGTGCTGAGTCGCCATTTCGCAATACCAGTCAGCGTTGGTCACGCCGCGAGCAGCGCCAATACGACCACGCTGCGCACGATGCCAGTCAACCAGAATACAGACATCCAGCTCCGGACGTGCCTGACGCGCTGCGTACAGCGCCTGCATTATTCCGCGACCGCCGTCATCATTCTCCAGATACAGCGCGGTGATACAGATACGCTTTTCTGCTGCGGCAATTTTCGTCAGCAGGGTTTCGCGAAACTCGGCAGGCGAGTAAAGCGTCGTCAGATCCGACACGGATTGTGACAGTTTAGGCAGCTGTGCGAGGTGTTGTTGGTGTTTATTACGTTTAAATTTAGACAACATCACAGTGCACTTCTTCTCTGTTCATTGCATGGCCTTTTGCCATCAAATCATGATCCTAACGGTAAATAATACCATCAACCGGCCTGTAGAGGAGGAATTTTACCTTTCTGTACAGGTTAGCTGATGACATCACCGAGCGGCAAATTCAGGCTGACAATGCCATCATCCAGTTGAATATTCACGCGAAAATTGAGCTTTCGCGCCAGCGTGATCATGCCGCTATTGTTTGGCATGGTGATACCGTTCAATTGTTGCAGGCCATGATCGCGCGTATAGCGAATCATCTTCTCCAGTAAGCGCCTGCCCATGCCCAAGCCTTTCAGGTCAGACCGCACCAGCACGGAGAATTCAGCATCGATATTATCGGCATCGGAGATCGCACGTGTTACGCCAATGATCTCGTCGACGCCGTTGTGCTGCCGTATAGCGACAATCGCCATTTCGCGGTCATAATCAATTTGCGTCATATTCGCCAAATCTTCATGGGTGAATTCATTGATTTCACTGAAGTAACGATAGTAGAGATCTTCTTTCGTTACCTGGGCGATAAAGGCGCGCAGCTGCGGTTCATCTTCCGGCAGGATCGGGCGGAACAGGCAATATTGCCCATTTTTCAGCTGCACCTGCTCTTCAAGATGATGCGGGTAAGGACGAATCGCCAGCCGTGTTTCGTTATCACCATTAAAAGGCGCCAGCTGCAGCGTGACATCCAGCAGCGTGAATTCGTCAGCTGATGCCAGCAGCGGATGAATATCCAGGCGCTGAATCTCCGGACAATCGACCACCAGGTTTGAAACCTGCACTAACAGCTGGCTAAGCCCGGTGATATCCAGTGGTCGCAACGCACTACGGCTGCGAACTTTGCCGCTTTTCATCGCCTGAATCACCAGATAGCGCGCCAGCGTCATATTCAGCGGCGGCAAAGCCACGGCGGCTTGCTTGTCGGGCTGCCACTCCACGCCGCCTTCGCCCAGCAGGATGATAGGACCAAACAGCGGATCCTGTTCGACCACCACACGCAACTCCTGCGCTCCGGCGCGATTCGCCATACTCTGCACCAGCAAACCATCAATATGCGCCTGTGGATGGGTTTCACGCACGCGATCAAAAATGGCTTCAGCCGCTTGTTCCACCTCTGCGGCGCTGCGCAGATACAGCATTACGCCTTGTACCTCCGACTTATGCGGAATATCCGGCGAACGCAGCTTGAGCGCGACCGGATAGCCAATCTGATCGGCGATGCTGGCAGCCGCGGCGCTGTCGCTGGCAATCCAGGTGGGCAGCGTCGCCAGGCCATAAGCTTGCAACACCGGCTGCACTTCGTGGGTGTCCAGCGTAGTGATGCCTTTATCCAGCGCTTGCTGAATCAGCTGATGCGCCTGCGAGCTGTTCTGCGTCAAACCAATCGGCAGCGCGGGCGTCTCACGCAGTTGCTTCTGGTTGCGGCGATATTCCACCTGATGCATGAAAGCGGTAACGGTACCTTCCGGTGTGCGCCAGGTGGGAATGCCAGCCTGAGTAAACGCGCGTCGTGCGCTCTGCGAAGAGTATTCGCCGCACCAGTTCGTCAGCAAAGTGACCTGCTTGCCTCGCGGATGTTTGGCAACCGCAGCGATAATCTGCTCGGCGGTTTCGCTCGAAGGTGAAACGGCGCTTGGCGCATGAATGATCATCAGTGCATCAAGTTCATGGCTATCAAGCAGCCGTTCAATGCAGGCGACATAGCGCGCTGGTGTCGCGTCATCTTTCAAATCCAGCGGATTGCCGCGGCCAACGCCTTCTGGCAGCAGGGTGGCCAGCGCCTGCAAGGTTTCGTCACTTAACGTCGCCAGCTTACCGTTGCGCGCATACAGTTCATCCAGGGCCAGCGCCGCCGGGGCCGCGCCGTTGCTGATGATCATCAGTCGATCGCCGCGTAATGGACGCATATGGCTCAGCGACTCAACCGCCGTAAACAGTTCATGCGTATCTTGTACGCGCAGTAAACCGGCGCGCTGAATCGCCGCATCCCAGGCAGCGTCCAGTCCGCTGTGGGTACCGATCATCGCCTGCGCTTGATGACTGCGACCACTTTTTATCACCAGAATCGGTTTATTACGCGAGGCGCTGCGCGAAGCGGAAACAAAGCGACGCGCATCGCTGAGGTGTTCGAGGTAGAGCAGAATGGCGCTGGTTTTACCGTCGCGAGCGAGGAAATCCAGCAGATCATCAACGTCGATATCCAGGCTATCACCCAAGGCGATAAACCAGGAGAAACCGAGGTTACGCTGCTGCGCCCAGTCGAGAATGGTGTTAGAGACCGCAGCAGATTGCGAAATAAAAGCAATGCGGCCTTTAGCAATCGGCACTGGCGAGAAGCTGGCATTCAACTCTTGCCACGGCGCCAGCAAACCTAAGCTGTTGGGCCCAAGCAGGCGAATTTGCCACTGACTGGCGCAGGCTTTCAGCTCTTCCAACTGGCTGGACGGCGCCGAGAGAATAATACAGGCCTTACAGCCTTTTTCGCCCAGTTGCTGCAGCAGTTCGAGATTACGTTTGGCGTGGGTACAGATGATGGCGAGATCGGGCGTGAAGGGCAGGCTGGCGATATCCGGCCATGCCAGCACGCCGCTCACCGCTTTATACTTCGGCGTCACCGGCAATACCGGACCGCTAAATCCACCGGCCAGCAGGTTACGCATCATAAAGTAGCCGGCGCGCCCCGGTGTAATTGACGCACCGATTACCGCGATTGATTTAGGTCGTAACAGCGCTTCCAGTCCGCGTTGGCTCATCATCCGCTCCTGCTATCAAGATTGGCATGATTGTAAACGCTTTTTAGCGCGCGTGCCGATTCACCGATCGCAGGCTGAGAGCCAGCTTCAGATTCCGCTACTCAATGCTTCTTCCAGAGCATGAATCGGATGATGCGGTTTCCCCGCCAGATAAGCATGACGGAAGCGGGCGAAATAGTGCTGCAATTCTGCGGCGGCGGCGAGATCCCCGGCCTGTTCCAGCAGCGCGGCAGCAACTTCGGCGGTGCAGTGCTGGCCTTCGCCGTGGGCCTCGCGCAGCGTGTAGCGCGAGGGCGCAGACACGTTGAGCGACATCACCGGCAACGCATCCAGCCACGGACTTTTGCGGAACATCTTGCGCGCTTCCGTCCAGGTGCCGTCGAGCATAATAAACAGCGGCGGTTTGCCGGTGAGCGGCGGGCTGGTGAGCACTTCGCGATCGGCATCTGCGTAAGACGCCGGGAAAACCACCAGCGGCTGATAATGCGCGTTCTTCACCACCGCCAGCAGCGCGGCATCCGGCTCGGTGCGTGACCAGCCAAACGCCTCGGTGTCCGGCAGCACATCGGCAATTAACCTTCCGGTATTGCTCGGCTTCATCGGCTCGGTATCGAACATCACCAGACAGAAGCGACTGCGCGCTTGCTGAGGCTGGATGGTGGCGCACAGACAGTTTTTCTGCGGCAGCAGGCAGCGTTGGCAACGAATGACACGATTACCGCGCGCAAGAAACGGGCGCGTGGCGCGCGCTAAACGTTGCGCACGTAAGCGCAGAACGGCATTTTCAAACATAAATTCGCAGGCAGGAGAAAAAACGCCAGTGTAATGGAATTAGCCGGGAAAGGTAATAAGGAAGGCCAGCACGCGGCTGGCCATCAGCGGTTTACAGCGATTCGTCGAGCCACTCGTTGAAGGGCGCTTTCGGCATTGCGCCGTTCAGCATGTCGACCATCTCGCCGTTCTTGAACAGCATAATAGTAGGAATGCTGCGAATGCGGAAACGCGAACTAAGCGCGGGTTCGGCTTCGGTATTCACTTTCACGAAGCGCACCTTGCCGCGCCGCTCGTCGGCGACATCTTTAAACACCGGTGCGAAGTTAACGCACGGGCCGCACCACGGCGCCCAGAAGTCGATCACCACCGGCAGATCGTCTTGCAGATACTTATCCAGCGTGGCTGCGGTCGCGTTGGCGACTTCACCGTTGAATAGCTCGCCGCCGCAACGACCACATTTTGCTCCATCAGCCATGCGCGACTCGGGCACGCGGTTGGTTGCCTGACAGGAGGCACAAACTGTATTCATATTTACCTCAACCCGGACCTGTAAATCTGATGATTGCCGGACATTATGAAAAGGTTGAGTGCTATGCTCAATCTGGATTGCCCAATAGGTTCAATAGTTGATAGCTAAGCACCGACACATCAGGTAATCTTCGCGCTCTCAATGGTGGAGGAACAGATGAACGACGAATTTAAAGGCAAAAGCGGCAAGGTAAAAGTGATGTACGTACGTGATGAGGAGAGTGGTCAAAAGCCGAATCCCCGTACCGGCAAAGGCGGCCGTCCTGCTGCGCGCCAGGAAGATAATCGTCGTTCTGGTCCTCGCAGCGGTGCACGTAATAATGAAGAAGGTGGCCGTAGCGGCGCACGCAGCCCGGCACCGCGCGGTGCGAGTAATACCGAACGCGGTCGCAGCTTTGGTCGTCGTGACGATCGTGGTGACGACAACCGCAGCTTCGGTGATTCGCCGTGGCGCACCGTTTCTCGTCCGCCGGTCGCGGATGATAGTCAACTGGATGATGCCGCGAACAAGCCGGTCATCGATCCCGAGCAGATTCGCCGTCAGCGTCAGGAAGAGACGCGCGTCTACGGTGAAAATGCCTGTCAGGCGCTGTTCCTGAGCCGTCCGGAAAGCATCGTGCGCGCCTGGTTTATTCAGAGCGTAACACCGCGTTTCCGTGAAACCCTGCGCTGGCTGGCTGCCAACCGCAAAGCCTATCATGTGGTTGAAGATGCTGAGCTGACCAAAGCTTCAGGTACTGAACACCACGGTGGCGTGTGCTTCATCATCAAAAAACGCATGGGCATGCCGGTTACCGAGTGGCTGACCAAGGCTCCCACCAAAGATTGCGTGCTGGCGCTGGAAGATGTCAGCAACCCGCACAACCTTGGCGGCATTATGCGTAGCTGCGCGCACTTCGGTGTGAAAGGTTTGCTGGTGAATGATGCTTCGCTGCTGGAGTCAGGTGCGGCAGTACGTACCGCCGAAGGTGGCGCTGAACACGTACAGGCAATCAGCGGCGAAAGCTTTGCCGATGGCCTGGAAGCGTTCCGTAAAGCGGGTTACACCATCGTTACCACCTCAAGCCACGAAGGCACACCGCTGGCGAAAGCTGAGCTGCCTGCCAAAATGGTGCTGGTGTTGGGTCAGGAGAGCGAAGGTCTGTCAGACAGCGCTTTCCAGCAGGGCGATCTCAGCCTGTCGATTGGTGGCACCGGCAACGTTGAAAGCCTCAACGTGTCAGTGGCGACCGGTATTCTGCTCGCCGAATGGTGGCGTCAGAACGCATAAAAAAACGGGCCGCAAGGCCCGTTTTTGTTTGTCTCGCTTAGTGAGCACCACCGCCGCCACTGCCCGCACCAAATGGTGGACGCGCAAACCACACCAGCACCAGCAAGATCAAGAACACGCCCGCCGATGCCCAGAAGATCTCATTCGCCGAAATAATCAGACCCTGATTGGTAATTTGCTGCGCGATATATGCCGAGGCCTGCTGCTGGGTCATGCCCATGCTTTGCAACTGGTCATACATCTGCTGTGAATTGACGTTGTACGGATTCACCGACTCCGACAGATAGCTATGATGCATCGATTCACGGTTACTCCACATGGTGGTAGTAATTGAGGTACCGATGGAACCCGCCAGCGTACGCACGAAGTTCGACAGGCTTGATGCCGCCGCCATACGTTCTGGCGGTAAGCCTGACAGCGTAATGGTGGTGAGCGGCATAAAGAAGCACGCCACCGCAAAGCCCTGAATAAACTGCGGCCACGCTGATGCACCAAAATCCATCCCCGGCTCAAATGTGTAGGCGCGCCAGTAAAAACAGACGGCATACATGATGAAGCTAAAGGTCACCAGCTTACGCATATCCAGCTTGTGGGCGAAGCGGCCAATGATCGGCGACAGGATCACCGGCAGAATCCCCACCGGTGCCGACGCCAATCCGGCCCAGGTGGCGGTGTAGCCATATACCTCCTGTAACAGCTGCGGCAGCAACACTATCGAGCCGAAGTAAAGCATATAGGCCAGGCTAATCGACAAACAGCCGATGGTGAAGTTGCGCATCTTGAACAACGACAAATCGACTATCGGATGGTCGTCGGTGAGCTCCCACACCAGCAACACCAGCAGCGCCACCACGGCGACCACCATCAGCACAATGATCTCGGTTGAGCTAAACCAGTCGAGCTCTTTTCCGCGATCCAGCATCACCTGCAGCGAGCCAATGCCCACCACCAGCAGTACCAACCCCACCATATCGATCCGGCGGATTTCGGTTTTGGTTTCACGTCCACGCAGCGTTTGCAGCGTCAGTAACACCACCACCAAACCAATCGGCACGTTGATGAAGAAGATCCAGCCCCAGTGATAGTTATCGCTGATCCAGCCGCCGAGAATCGGACCGCAGATCGGTGCCACAATCACCGTCATCGCCCACAGCGAAAGCGCCACGCTGCGTTTCGCTGGCGGATAGTTGTTCAGCAGCAAACTCTGCGACAGCGGAATCAGCGGACCGGCAACCACGCCCTGAATGACGCGGAAGAAGATCAGCATCTCCAGGCTTTCGGACATGCCGCAAGCCCAGGACGCCAATACAAACAGGATGGTCGACCAGGTAAACAGCTTCACTTCACCGATGCGCTTGGCCAGCCAACCGGTTATCGGAATCGAGATGGCGTTTGCCACCCCGAAAGAGGTAATCACCCAGGTGCCCTGCGAGTTCGAGGCACCGAGGTTACCGGCGATGGTCGGAATCGCCACGTTAGCGATGGTGGAGTCGAGTACCTGCATGAACGTCGCCAGCGACAGGGCGATGGTCATCAGGACTAACGGCGCACCTTCAAGCGGTTTTTGTGCCATAACAGCCTCCCGCGGCGTTAGTCAGCGTTGGCACGAACGATGTCAGTAATCAGCTGGTTAACCGGCGCGAGGTCGATTGCCAACGCATTACTTTCATACGCGGCTTGCGAACGCACGGTGCTGGCCAGCGTGGCACCCTCTTTGTTTTGGGTATCCACTTTCACCAGCGTGGAGAGGCCGATACGCAGCGGATGTTCCGCCACTTGTTTCGGATCCAGCTCGATACGCACCGGCAGACGCTGGACCACTTTGATCCAGTTACCGGTGGCGTTCTGCGCAGGCAGCAGCGAGAAGGCGCTGCCGGTACCCATATCCAGACCCACCACTTTGCCGTGATACTCGACGTCATCGCCGTAGATATCACTGATCACCGTGGCTGATTGGCCGATACGGACACCTGCAAGCTGGGTCTCTTTGAAGTTTGCATCGATCCACAGATTTGTGGACGGCACCACCGCCAACAGCGGGGTGGTGGTGGAGATTTGCGAGCCAACCTGTACGCTGCGACGTGAAATGAAGCCATCAATCGGGCTACGAATTTCAGTACGCTGCAGCGCCAGCCAGGCATCGCGCAGCTCAGCCGCACTCTGCTGTACCGCGGGCTGATTTTCCAGCGAGGTATTCAGAATCATCGCCTGGTTAGCGTTGTATTGCTGCACTGCCACATCCAGCTGCGCTTTGGCTGTCGCCACGGCATCACGCGAGTGTTGCAGCTCTTCGCGGCCAATCAGATTAGACGCGCCCAGCGGCTCGCGGCGTTTCAGGTCAGCTTCGGCCTGTTCCAGCGCAGTTTGCTGCAGTTTGATGGTAGCTTGATACTGCTTGCCATTGATCATCAGCTGGTGGGTTTGACGCACGCTGGTAGCTAGCGCGGTCTGCGCTTTTTCAAACGCCTGCTCGGCATCAGTTTTATCCAGCGACACCAGGACGTCGCCTTTCTTCACCACGTCGGTGTTATCAAACCACACTTTGTTTACGCTGCCAGAAACCTGCGCCATCACCTGCACCTGGTTACCTGCCACGTACGCATCATCGGTTTCCTGGAAGTGACGCAGCACCAAATACCAGTAAGCCAGATACGAAACACCAATAATTACAAACACGATAGCCAGCAGGATCAGCACACCTTTGCGCTTCTTCTTTTTATTCGCTGGCTGTTGCGGGCTTTGAGCTTCCGCTGTCGCACTCATGTCGTTCTCCACGTTTTCCATTTAGTCGGGATGTGCCGATCCTTCAACACGGTTGCCCGAGTCAAAAAAGCCAGCACTTAAGCGCTGGCCGGACAAAAGGGGATTAAAATAGCGATTTCGGAAGGTGATTGTGTCGCACTTCTTGCTATTAGCGCGACAGGGAAGCGATAACCTGATCTTCGTCCATTTTATCGAGACGGTTAAGTAACTTACGGGTAATCGATTCCAGCTGATCCTGCTCGTTAGTAGAGAGCGAAGACCACAGGTATTGCAGGCTCTGATGCTGCGGTGGCAGCAGCTGACGCAGGAATTCATTGCCTTTTTCGGTCAAATGCAGATGCAGGCAGCGACGGTCGTTCTCGCTTTCACGACGTTCGATCCAGCCGCGCTTCTCCAGCTCATCAGCGATACGCGTGGCATTGGTGCGTGAAGAGCCGAGGGCAGAACTCAGTTCTGAAGGCTGAATGCTCTGATTTTCCTGTGCATCAAGGGTAATCAGCGCCATGAATAAGGTCTCGTTAATTCCCTGCGCCTTCAACATTTTGTTGCGATTATCCAGCAGTTTACCCTGCATGTGCATGCACAAGCGGGTCAGAATGATCTCCTGCAGCGGAAAATCTTTATGGCGGTTAGCACGGATGTTAAGCATCTGTTCAATGGGAGTAAACGAACTTTCCATTTTAAAAAAACCTCTTAGTTGCAACTGGTATAGTAATGATGGTGACAGATTAAGCGTAGTCACAATTTCCGCAGGTGATTGTTAGCACGATCACATAGTCAACATCTGACATTCCAGGTTGTTCCTTAACCCTGGGCATTTTGCCCTGACATCCCACCTGAACATACAGGCAGCCGATGCCATCAATTCATCTCGGGAAACCTTTTTACAGATAAATAATTTCGCGAGAAAAAATAACTCTGGTGAATAACTGCGCTGCTAACCATAACAAACCCAATCATTAATGAATAGTATTGCTCAGCGGTTTAGAACCATCTTTACGATTTCTAAACACTTTTCGCGCGCCGCTTATCCACGTAAATCAAGGCGTTGATTAACATACTCTTAACAACGCCCGCGCGAATGCGACACCAGCCTAAGTGATGGAATTTGATCGCTAAACGGGAAGCAGTCATAGCGTGCGGATAAGAGAGATAATCATTTGTAGGTAATAGTAACCGAAAAAATTATTTCAATGGTGTGTTAATTAACAGGACGTACCAGTGCGCTATAGCGCACGCTTCGCTTATCGGGGGAAAGGAAAAGGGGAGAGGCAGCCATTTGCCGTAGCGGCGCAATTTATTGCGCTGAGTTCCTGAAGTGGAATTATTCCATGAAAAACGGCGCGATAAATCGCGCCGCTACAATACCAACGCTAATGTAAATGCGTTACTTCGCTGCCGCCAGTGCGTCCTGAATCCACTTATCGAATTCCGCCTGGTGACCTTTGATCCAGCCATCAACGTGGCCATTGATATCGGCTTCAGAAGCATGGCCCGCATGCATCGCCGCATTCTCGGCGTTGATGTCGCCAATCGGCAGCTTCATCTCAGCAAACAGCTTTGCCGCGGCCGGATTTTTCTCGGTCCAGGCTTTGTTGGCGACGATATGCATGGTGTTCACCGGGAAACCGTAGTTAGCCCCGTTCGCCAGCTTGGTATCGACTTTGCTCTGCTCGCCCGGCAGTGAAGAGAACGGCACCTGCAGCCATACCACATCTTTACCCGGCTTCAGCACGTCGCTGACCCAATACGGCGTCCAGGTGTAATAGAACACCGGTTTGCCCTGTTTAAAGCGCGTGATGGTATCGGCGATCATCGCCGAGTAGTTGCCCTGATTGTGCTCCACGGTGTTGCTCAGCTTGTAGGCATCAATCTGGTGATTAATCACCGCTTCACAGCCCCAGCCTGGCGTACAGCCGGTCAAATCCGCTTTGCCATCGCCATTGGTATCAAACAGTTTGGCGATCTTGGGATCTTTCAACTGTTCAATATTGGTGATGTGATACTGCTCGGCGGTTTTCTTATCGATCAGGTAACCCTGAGCCGCGCCACCGACGTAAGTGCCCTGGCGATAAAACTTCGCATCGCCGCCCGCGGCTTTATACATATCGTCGTGCAGCGGTTTCCAGTTGGTGGCAATAAAGGTGGCATCACCGGCTGCGATGGTGGTGTACGCCACGTTGTAATCAATCTCGCTTGGCTTCTCAACGGTATAACCGAGTTTCTCCAGCGCGCGGCTCACCAACAGCGTCTGGAAGGTCTCTTCAGAGATGGTGCTCTGCGTCGGTTTAACGGTGATGCCTTTACCGGGCAGGTCGGCGGCGGACACGTGCGTCGCGGCGAACGTCGTCAGGACGGCGGCGATGAGAGCTGTCTTGCGCATAGTCATTCCTTATTTTACGTGTTACGTCGAAGACGGGCGGCCGCAGCGGACCGCCCATTGAAATCAGGCTTTTTTACTGAAAGGGCGCATCAGCAGACCGAGCGGGCCAGTGCTGTACCAGTGACGGCTGCCACGGCTGCGGCTGTCGCGGCCCATCGACTGCGTCAAGCGATCGAGGATAATGGCGAGGATCACGATGCCCACGCCGCCGACGGTGGCGAGGCCCATATCCAGGCGACCAATGCCGCGCAGCACCATCTGACCGAGACCGCCAACCGCGATCATCGAGGCGATCACCACCATCGACAGCGCCAGCATCAGCGTCTGGTTTACGCCAGCCATGATGGTCGGCATCGCCAGCGGCAGCTGCACTTTGAACAGCATCTGACGCGGGCTGGCACCGAAGGATTCACTCGCTTCAATCAGGTCGGCTGGTACCTGCTTAATCCCAAGAATGGTGAGGCGCACAATCGGCGGCAGCGCAAAGATAATGGTCACCACTACGCCCGGCACGTTGCCGATACCAAACAGCATGACGATCGGCACCAGATAGACGAAGGCTGGCGTGGTCTGCATCGCATCCAGCAGCGGACGAATAATGCGCGCGGCACGTTCACTGCGCGCCAGCCAGATGCCGAGCGGCAAGCCGATGATGATGCAGAACAGCAGGGCGGTTAGCACCAGCGCCAGCGTCACCATCGCCTGCGACCAGGCACCAATCGCGCCAATGGCAATCAGCGAGACCAGCGTAGCAATCCCCATCGCCGGGCTGGCAATCTGCCAGGCGATCAGTGCGAACACCACAATCGCTACCGGCGCGGGCATGCCGAGCAGTAACTGCTGGAACGCGCTGAGGATGTAATCCACCGGCACGCGAATGCCCTGAAACACCGGGCGGAAATGGCTGACCACCCAATCAATGCCTTCAGTCACCCAGCTATCAAGCGGAATCCAGGTTTTATGGAACGGGTCCATGAGGTTGAAATGTTCCGGCGCGGGAGCGGGTGCGCTGCTCAGCCAGTCGCTGCTGCTGGCAGCATTGCTGGCGGCATCGTGGCCACCGCTGCTGGCGGCGGAGGGATCACCCCATGCATCGGCGCTGCCGGAGCTGCTATCTGCAGGCGCGGCACCGTCACTCGCCCAGGGATCGCTGCTGCTGGCGGCGGCGCTGGTATCAGTGGTGGCAGGTTGCTGGGTGGTTTGGCTGGCGCTTTCCCACGGATTCGCTGTTTGTTCGCTCATGATTAGGCTCCTTCACGGTCTAAAGCACGCAACAGCATGCTTTTCGAAATGATACCGACGTACTGATTCTCTTCGCTGACTACCGGCACGGCGCAGGGCGCTTGTGCCACATGCGACAGCAGATCGTTCAGGGAGGTATCGGCAGGAACCGCTAAGGGCGTGTCGAGCAGCGCGCTATCCAGCCCTTCACCGGCCGCCAGCGCGGCTTTCAATGAATCGGTGGACACCACGCCAACAAACTTCTGTTTCTCCAGCACGTAGCCATATTCGCGATCTTCATCCTGCAGCAGCTTGATGGCGGATCGCGGACCAAAACCGGCGGCTTTGCGGATCAGTGAACCCGCACTGCGACGCGCAATATCTTTGGCGCTAAACACGTGACTAATATCGACGCCGCGGAAGAAGGTGCGCACATAATCATTGGCAGGATTATTGAGGATTTCATCCGGCGTGCCGACCTGTACCACTTCGCCGCCCTGCATAATGGCAATGCGGTCGCCAATACGCATCGCTTCATCGAGGTCGTGAGAAATAAATACAATGGTACGCTGATGTTTGGCCTGCAGTTTTACCAGTTCATCCTGCATTTCGGTACGAATCAACGGATCAAGTGCTGAGAAAGCTTCATCCATTAATAAAATATCAGGATTAATCGCCAATGCGCGGGCTAATCCAACGCGTTGACGCATGCCGCCAGAAAGTTCATCGGGATAAGAGTGGGCGTAATTATCCAGGCCAACCTGACGCAATGCTTCCAGCGCTTTTTCCTGACGTTCGGCTAAGGGAATGCCGGATAATTCCATGCCAAAGGCGGCATTATTTAGCACCGTCATGTGTGGCATCAGCGCGAAGGATTGAAATACCATACTGATCTTATTTCTGCGGACTTCACGCAGTTCCGATTCCGATATTTTGGCAATATCGACACCGTCTATGATTACCTGGCCGCGAGTGGGCTCGATCAGACGATTGAGAAGGCGAACCATGGTGGACTTACCTGAACCTGAAAGCCCCATGATGACGAAGATCTCGCCTTCTTCAATGGCCAGACTGGCATTTTTGACGCCAACAGAGAGGCCGGTTTTTGCCAGAATACTCTCTTTGCTTTCGCCTTTATCGATCAGCTTAAATGCCTTTTCGGGATTATCCCCAAATACCTTATATAAATTCTTTACTTCGAGTTTAATTGCCATGCAGTAATTAATTTCCCGGTTAAATGTTTAACTATTTCTTGTTGTGGTCCTGAGTAAAATTAAGCGCCCTATACCCTAGCATAGTGAAATTATCTGACAACCCTGAATGGCGATATTCGGCGGCGCGCGTAGCGGTCAATCGCTAAAATCGCCAGTGCTCACAAGGGATGCGCGCGGATTAATTTTTTGCATTTGAGAAGTGAATTTATGTGCGTTTCAGACTGTTTCTGGTGCAGAGCGGCCGAAAATCAATCCAAAAAGAAGAAATATAAGTGAAATAAATGGGTGAGAAGAGCGGAAATAAGATTGGTTTAAAAATTAATTATCACTGAATCAATACGCTAAATAATTCGCGTCACAGCAAGGCGACAAGCCCGCTCTTCCCTGGAGGATAGTGAACTATGTGACTGGGAAGAGTGGGCGCAGTCAACGCTGCTGTGCCAAAAGTAGGTGCCTCCGGGCAACGCGAAGTATGACGCGTATTAGAAATTCCAGTCTTCGTCTTCGGTTTCTACGGCTTTCCCCATTACGTAAGAGGAGCCAGAACCTGAGAAGAAGTCGTGGTTTTCATCGGCGTTGGGCGACAGCGCGGACAAAATCGCCGGGTTCACGGCGGTCAGTTCGGCCGGGAACAGCGCTTCGTAGCCGAGGTTCATTAGCGCTTTATTGGCGTTGTAGTGCAGGAAGGTTTTCACCTCTTCCGCCCAACCGACTTCACCGTACAACGCTTCGGTATACACCACTTCGTTTTCGTACAGCGCCAGCAGCAAATCAATCGCAAACTGCTGCAACTCCTCGCGGCGGCCAGCATCGACGTTTTCCAGCGCCTTTTGGTACTTATAGCCGATGTAGTAGCCGTGTACCGCTTCGTCGCGAATGATCAGGCGAATCAGATCTGCGGTGTTGGTCAGCTTGCCACGGCTCGACCAGTACATTGGCAGCCAGAAACCGGAGTAGAACAGGAACGATTCAAGGAACACGCTGGCGATTTTCTTCTTGAGCGGATCCTCGGCGCGATAGTGCTCCAGCACAATCTTCGCCTTGTTCTGCAACGCTTCATTCTCTTCACTCCAGCGATACGCCGCATCGACATCTGCGGTATTACACAGCGTGGAGAAAATCGAACTGTACGAACGCGCATGCACCGCTTCCATAAAGGAGATGTTCGACAGCACAGCTTCCTCGTGTGGCGTAATCGCATCTTCCATCAGGCCCGGCGCACCAATCACGTTCTGGATGGTGTCGAGCAGCGTCAATCCGGTAAACACGCGAATAGTCAGCTGTTGCTGCTGGTGGTCCAGCGACTGCCACGCTGGCAAATCGTTGGAGAGCGGCACTTTTTCCGGCAGCCAGAAGTTACTGGTCAGTCGGTTCCACACTTCGAGGTCTTTTTCGTCCTGGATGCGGTTCCAGTTAATCGCTTGAATTTGTTTTAGTTGCATAGTTTTCATCACAGTGAGCAGGAGACGCAGCCCTGCACCTCGGTGCCTTGAAGCGCCATCTGGCGCAGACGGATGTAATAGAGCGTTTTGATGCCTTTTTTCCACGCGTAGATCTGCGCTTTGTTGATATCGCGCGTGGTGACGTCGTCGCGGAAGAACAGCGTCAGCGACAGGCCTTGATCGACGTGCTGCGTGGCTTCGACGTAGGTATCAATAATCGCTTCCGGCCCAATGGAGTACGCATCCTGATAGAGGTCGAGATTGTCGTTGGTCATAAACGGTGCAGGATAGTAGACGCGGCCAGTTTTGCCCTCTTTACGGATCTCAATGCGCGACACAATCGGGTGAATGCTGGAGGTCGCATGGTTGATGTACGAGATCGAACCGGTGGGCGGAATCGCCTGCAGGTTCTGGTTGTACAGCCCATGTTGCATCACCGCTGCGCGCAGCGCTTGCCAGTCGGCCTGCGTTGGCAGAGTCAGTCCGGCATCGGCGAACAGTTTTGCCACGCGCGCGGTGCGCGGCAGCCAGCGCTGTTCGACATATTTATCGAAGTAACTGCCGCTGGCGTATTTCGACTCGGCGAAACCGTCGAAACTCTTCTGATGCTCCTGCGCCAGCAGATTCGAGGTGCGCACGGCGTGATAGGTGACGCAATAGAAATAGAGATTGGTGAAATCCAGCGCCTCTTCTGAACCGTACGCCATGCCTTCGCGCGCCAGATAACCATGCAGGTTCATCTGACCGAGGCCAATCGCGTGCGAGCGGCGATTGCCTTCCGCCACCGAAGGCACCGAATTGATCTCACTCATCTCGGAAACGGCGGTCAGTGCACGCACGGCGGTTTCCACGGTTTGCGCCAGATTGCGCGAATCCATGGCATGCGCAATGTTGAGCGAGCCGAGGTTGCAGGAGATATCTTTGCCGACGCGACGATAGCTGAGATCGTCATTGAACTCGCTGGCGCTGTTAACCTGCAAAATCTCGGAACAGAGATTACTCATGTTGATGCGCCCGGCAATCGGGTTGCTGCGGTTCACGCTGTCTTCAAACATGATGTACGGGTAGCCGGATTCAAACTGAATCTCCGCCAGCGTCTGGAAGAAATCGCGCGGCTTGATGTAGGTTTTGGTGATGCGATCGTCCGCCAGCATCTCGTCATAATGCTCGCTGATGCTGATATCACCAAAGGCTTTGCCGTAGATGCGCTCGACATCGTACGGCGAGAACAGCGCCATATCGCGATTCTCTTTCGCCAGCTGGAAGGTGATATCCGGGATCACCACGCCGAGCGACAGCGTTTTGATGCGGATCTTCTCGTCGGCGTTTTCACGTTTGGTATCGAGAAAGCGGAAAATATCCGGGTGATGCGCATTCAGCCACACCGCACCTGCGCCCTGACGTGCACCCAGCTGGTTGGCGTAAGAGAACGCATCTTCCAGCATCTTCATCACCGGAATCACGCCCGATGACTGGTTCTCAATGCGCTTAATCGGCGCGCCCGATTCACGCAGGTTGGAAAGCAGGAACGCTACGCCACCGCCGCGTTTCGACAGTTGCAGCGCCGAGTTCACCGCGCGACCAATCGATTCCATGTTGTCTTCGATGCGCAGCAGGAAGCAGGAAACCAGCTCGCCGCGCTGCTGCTTACCGCAGTTAAGGAAAGTTGGCGTAGCCGGCTGGAAGCGACCGCTCAGCATTTCCGCCAGCAGCTCGCGCGCTAAGGTTTCATTGCCGCGTGCCAGCGTCAACGCCACCATGCAGGCGCGCTGTTCGAAGGTTTCCAGATAGCGTTTGCCGTCGAAGGTTTTCAGCGTGTAGCTGGTGTAAAACTTCCACGCCCCGAGGAAGGTGTGAAAGGCGAAACCTGCCGCATCAGTTTCATCGTGCAGCTGACACAGGAAATCGAAAGCGTACTGATTCAGCACCTCGGCTTCGTAGTAGCCTTCGGCCACCAGATAGCGCAGGCGCTCGCCTGCCGAGGCAAACTGCACGGTATTGGGTTGTACATGCTGCAGGAAGAACTGGCGCGTCGCTTCGTGATCTTTACTGAACTGGATGCGGCCATCGGCGTCATACAGGTTCAGCATCGCGTTAAGCGCGTGGTAATCAGTCAGCGAGCTGTTTAGGGTGTCTGTCGTTGCCAAAATTGGGTCACTCCCGCTTTTACATTAGCGATATCGTCGGGGGTTCCCATCAGCTCAAAGCGGTAGAGATAGGGAACCTGACATTTCTGCGCAATGATGTCGCCCGCCAGGCAATAGCCTTCACCGAAGTTGCGGTTACCGGCAGCGATCACCCCGCGAATGCCGCGTCGGTTGGCATCATCATTGAGGAATTGAATCACTTGTCTCGGCACCGCACCGCGCGAACTGCCGCCGCCGTAGCTCGGCACCACTAAAATGTAGGGCTGTTCGATATGCAGGCGCTGCTTGCCGTCAACCGGAATGCGGCGGGCAGGCAGCCCAAGACGCGTGATGAATCGGTGCGTGTTTTCCGACTGGCTAGAGAAATAGACCAGTGGAAACATGGCTTATCCCCCGACGGCCGCGAGCTGGCTCAGGCTGGCAATTTTGTCGGGACGGAAGCCACTCCAGTGATCGTCTTGCGTCATCACCACTGGCACCTGGCGATAGCCGAGAGATTTGAGGTTGTCGATGGCTTCAGGTTGGGTATCAAGGTTGATCAGCTGATAGTCGATACCTTTGCGGTCCATGGCATTTTTTGTCGCATTGCACTGGACACAGTTGTCTTTGGTGTAAATAATAATGCGCATGATTCGTATTTCCCTTTGATTGCGGTCAGATTGCGAGATACGAAGCAAATTCCTGTTTGCATCGAACTTCGTCCTTGACGACATTTGGTAGTTAGTTGATGGGTTGAATACTAGATGTAGTGGGTAAAAGGGTCAAGCCCACCAGATATAGGGTTTTGTGATTATGATCTTCGGATATTCGCTAAGGCCAGAGATCATGCGCCTTCCAGGCCGGAAAAATTTTTTGTAAAGGGAATGGAGTGGGAAGGTTGGTTGGATTTTGTGCGATTTGGCCCTCATCCCAGCCTTCTCCCGCAAGCGGGAGAAGGCGCCGATCCAGCATAGGTGTTTACAGTTGAACGCCACCTAATCATTCCCTCTCCCGCCTGCGGGAGAGGGTTAGGGTGAGGGAAAGCACGCACTATCTCGCGCCCACAAAAAAGCCCCGCATCAGCGAGGCTCATTGCATCAACGAACACAGGCTTATCGGCGTGAAGATACCAGCAGCGCGCCAAGCACTAAACCTATCGCCGCACCGACGCCCACGCCGTGCCACGGCTTGTCGTGGACATAGGCGTCAACCTGCGTACCCGCATCACGTGCCGCTTGCGATACGCGACTCTGTCCGCCGCTCAGTTTGGCACGCGTCTGCTTTAACAGCGCCTGCGCCTGGCTACGGGCATTATCAACTTCGTCTTTAGCTTCACTGCCATAAGATTTAAGTAACGCCTCTAGCGAATCGGCCAGTTCGTTTACATCCTGATTGATATCAATGTCATCGTTTTTTGCGCTTCGATTAAACATTTTTTAGCTCCCTTTGATTTAACACGTAATACTTAGTGTAGACGAAGCGTGATTAAACGCAGGGATGTGCCAGGCTTTAGGGAAAATTCCGAATGCCCATGCCATCTTGCTGCTGTAAGGTTGCGGGGCTGTGAGAAGAGAGGAGCAAGCATGTATTTACGACCAGATGAGGTAGCGCGCGTACTTGAGAAAGTGGGCTTCGAAATGGATACCCAAACGCCAAAAATTTACGGTTATCGTCGCGGCGAAAACTATGTGTACGTCAATCGCGAAGCGCGTATGGGACGGACCGCCTTAATCATTCACCCGACGCTGAAAGAGAAAAGCCAGAGCTTTGCTGAACCGGCTTCAGAGATGAAAACCTGCGATCACTACACGCAATTCCCACTCTACTTAATGGGCGATTCGCAGGAGCATTACGGCATTCCGCACGGCTTCAGCTCGCGCGTTGCGCTTGAGCGTTATCTGCAGGGCGTATTTGGCGCCTGAACTTGCGCCCCGTTTCATGCGGGGCCGCAAACCCTGACTCAATCCTCTCCTTCTGCCCCGTTGCAAATCCGCACGCTGACGCGTATAACCTTGTGTCCATATAGATGTTCAGACGTCCATACGGATAAATATCATGCAAACTCAGGATACGCCTCCACAGCAAAACTTTAAGCGCACCATGAAAGTGCGGCATCTGGTGATGCTGTCGCTGGGCGGTGTGATCGGAACCGGGCTGTTCTTCAATACCGGCTACATCATCTCAACCACCGGTGCAGCCGGCACTTTGCTGGCCTATCTGATTGGTGCGCTGGTGGTGTGGCTGGTGATGGTCTGTCTTGGCGAACTGGCCGTGGCGATGCCGGAAACCGGCGCGTTCCACGTATATGCCGCGCGCTATCTTAGTCCGGCCACCGGTTATACCGTCGCCTGGCTTTACTGGCTCACCTGGACGGTGGCGCTGGGTTCCAGCCTGACCGCCGCCGGGTTCTGTATGCAGTATTGGTTCCCAAGCGTGCCGGTGTGGACGTGGTGTCTGGTGTTCTGCATCGCTATTTATCTGCTGAATATCGTCTCAACGCGCTTTTTTGCCGAAGGTGAATTCTGGTTCTCCATCATTAAAGTGATCACCATCATCGCCTTTATCATTCTCGGTGCGGGTGCGATCTTTGGTTTTATCCCGATGAAAGACGGCAGCGCTGCGCCGGGATTACACAATCTCACCGCTTCCGGCTGGCTGCCGCATGGCACGCTGCCGATTCTGATGACCATGGTAGCGGTCAACTTCGCTTTCTCGGGCACGGAATTGATCGGTATCGCTGCCGGTGAAACCGAGCAGCCACAAAAAGCGCTGCCGCTGGCGATCCGCACCACCGTCGCACGGTTGATCATCTTCTTTATCGGCACGGTATTTGTGCTGGCGGCGCTGATCCCGATGGATCAGGCCGGGATCGTTAAAAGCCCGTTTGTGCTGGTGTTTGAAAAGATCGGCATCCCGTACGCGGCGGATATTTTCAACTTCGTGATCCTCACCGCCATTCTCTCCGCCGCCAACTCCGGCCTGTATGCTTCTGGCCGCATGTTGTGGTCGCTGGCTAATGAGAAGACGCTGCCGCGCTGTTTTGCGCGCGTCAACCGTCGTGGCATTCCGGTGCTGGCGCTGACCGTGAGCATGATTGGCGGCTTGCTGGCGCTGTTCTCCAGTGTGATTGCGCCGGACACAGTGTTTGTGGCGCTGTCGGCGATTTCCGGTTTTGCCGTGGTGGCGGTGTGGCTCAGCATCTGCGCCTCGCACTATGTGTTCCGTCGTCGCCATCTGCAGGCGGGCGGCAGCTTACAACAGCTGGCGTATCGCGCGCCGCTCTATCCGCTGACGCCGATTCTGGGCTTCCTGTTATGCCTGCTGGCGTGCGTCGGACTGGCATTCGATCCATCGCAGCGTATTGCGCTGTGGTGCGGCATTCCGTTTGTGCTGTTCTGCTATGCCGCATACCATGTCACGCAACGACGCAAGTCATCCCTTAAGGCTGAGGAGGCCAACGATGTCGCGTAATCCTATCGCGCAGGCTCTAACCCAAACTGACACGTTGATTCTGGATGGCGCGCTGGCGACCGAGCTGGAGGCGCGCGGCTGCAATCTGGCCGATGCGCTGTGGTCGGCCAAAGTGCTGATGGAAAATCCTGAGCTGATTTATCAGGTGCATCACGACTACTTTGCTGCCGGCGCGCATGTGGCGATCACCGCCAGCTACCAGGCCACGCCGCAGGGTTTTGCCGCGCGCGGCTTAGATGAAGCGCAGGCGCTGGCACTGATCACCCAGAGCGTACAGCTGGCGCAGCGCGCGCGTGATGACTATCGCGCATCTTCCGCCAGCACCGCGCCCTTGCTGGTGGCCGGTTCGGTCGGGCCGTATGGCGCTTTTCTGGCCAATGGTGCGGAGTATCGCGGTGATTACGCGCTGCCGGAAGAGGAGATGAAAGCGTTCCACCGTCCGCGCGTGAAGGCGTTGCTGCAAGCGGGTGTCGATCTGCTGGCCTGTGAGACGTTACCGTCCTTCGCCGAAGCGCAGGCGCTGGTGAGTTTACTGGCTGAATTCCCTGCTAGTAGCGCGTGGTTCTCCTTTACCCTGCGCGATGCCGAACACATCAGCGACGGTACGCCGTTGAGCAAAGTGGCTGAGCTGGTGCATGCGGCACCGCAGGTGGTGGCGGTTGGCATCAACTGCGTGGCGCTGGAGAGCGTAACGCCCGCTCTGCGCCGCTTCCAGGCGCTGTGTGATAAGCCGCTGCTGGTCTATCCGAACTCCGGCGAGCAGTACGATGCCAGCAGCAAAACCTGGCACTCCGCGCCGTCGGGCTGCACGCTGCATGACAAATTCGCTGAATGGCAGCAGGCGGGCGCACGTCTGATTGGCGGCTGCTGCCGTACCACGCCGCAGGATATCGCGGCGATTGCTGCCTGTTGTCAACCGCAATAAAGCGCAGAAAATCATCAGTGATAGCGCGATTAAGCACAGAAGGGCAGTTTACACTGTCCTATCTGATGCTGAAGCGGACCTGCTATGAACCTGCGACCTCTTTTTCCTGCCTGTGCGCTGCTGCTGAGCGGCTGCGCCACCATTGTCGGCACTGAAACGCAACCGGTGAAAATCGACTCCCTGCCGCAAGGCGCGCGTTTCACCGTGCAGGATGAGACCGGCCGCGCAGTGGCGCAGGGCTATACGCCGCAAACCGTCGAGCTGGCGAAATCGACCGGGAATTACTTTGGTAAGAAGCACTATCAGGTGATGCTGGAGAGTCCGGGCTACGTGCCGCTAACCTTGCCGATCGAGGCCAATGCCAATCTGTGGTATTTGCTCGGCAATATTCCGCTGTTGGGCTTCCCCGGCTGGCTGCTGGTCGATCCCTTCTACGGCGGCATGTACGATCTCAAACCAGAACATCCACAGCCGAAGCTGAACGTCGTCGGCGCGCGGGGTTAATAAGCCCGCACCGATCGTAGCGGCGCAATTTATTGCGCAATCTTACCGCGAAAAAAAACAGCGCAATTAATTGCGCCGCTACAAATCATTCAACAGTTTGAGTTACTGCGCGGTAGGCTTCACCATCGCATTGGCGCTTTTATGCTGCGCCAGATGTTGCTGCTGGAAAATGCACATGCGGATGGTGTTGCGGTATTCGCCGTTGATGAAAAATTCGTGCTTCAGTACGCCTTCCACCTCAAATCCCAGCTTGGTGTAGATATGCACCGCCTTCTTATTCTCTTCATCGACAATCAGATAGAGTTTGTAGAGATTCAGCACCGAAAAGCCGTAATCCATCGCCAGCTTTGCCGCTTTGGTGGCTAAGCCTTTGCCCTGATGGGAAGGATCGATAATGATTTGAAACTCAGCGCGGCGATGCACGTGATTAATCTCGACCAACTCCACCAACCCGGCTTTGTGTCCATCATGCTCCACCACAAAGCGACGCTCGGTTTGGTCATGGATATGTTTGTCATACAGGTCTGAAAGCTCGACAAACGCTTCGTACGGTTCTTCAAACCAGTAACGCATCACGCTGGCGTTGTTATCTAATTGGTGCACAAAGCGTAAATCTTCCCGCTCCAGCGGACGTAACTTAACCGTCATACGGTGTTCCTTGTTGTTGAATGTTGCTCCACGATGCGGCCCTGCGCCATACGCGCCGCGCGATCGCACATGTGATCGATCACATCCGGATCGTGGCTGACCAGCACCATGGTTAAACCATCTTTTTGCTTTAGATCGTTGAGCAGGTTGAGGATCTCAGCCTGCACCGACATGTCCAGCGCCGAGGTCGGCTCATCCAGCAGCAGGATCTTGGGTTCCAGCAGCAGGGCGCGCACAATCGCTACGCGCTGACGCTGACCGCCTGAAAGCTGATGCGGATAGCGATCCGCCAGCGCCGGATCGAGCCCGACATGGCGGAACCCGGCATTAATGCGGTCGTCGATGTTATCACGTTTGAGCATTTTCAGCGGTTCCGCCAGCGTGCGACGCAGGCGATGGCGCGGATGCAGCGAAGCGTAGGGATCCTGAAACACCATCTGCACATCGCGGCGCAGCTGGCCGGTAAACGCTTTGCCGGGCTGCACGGCGGTGCCCGCCAGCGACATGCTGCCGCTCCAGTGCGGATTCAATCCCGCCAGCACCCACAGCAGCGACGACTTGCCGCAGCCGGACGGACCAACCAGACCAAAACACTCACCGGCCGCGACCTGCAGCGACACATCGTGCACCACGGTGCGCAGCTCGTAACCTTGCTTGTGCGAAACGCTGAGGTTCGCTAACTCAATCATAATTCTTCTCCAGCGCGGCACGATCCAGCACCGGCAAACGCTCGCCGTGCGTGGCTTTACTCGGGCGACAGGCCCACAAGGTGCTGGTGTAAGGATGGCTGGCGTTGGAGAGTTCGGACGCCGGCAAGGTATCCAGCACGCGGCCCTGATACATCACCATCACACGTTCGCAGTGCTCGGAAACCTGTTGCAGATCGTGGCTGATCAGCAGCAAACCCATGTTGCGCTGCTCAACCAGACGACGAATTAGCGCCAGCACCTGATCGCGCATCGCGTGATCGAGTGCCGACGTAGGTTCATCGGCGATCAGCAGTTCAGGATCGGTGATCAGGGCGATCGCCAGCATCACGCGTTGCCCCATGCCGCCAGAAAGTTGATGCGGATAGCGTTTCATCAGCTGACGCGGGTCGGGCAAGCCCACCGCATCCAGCATCTCGCACACTTTCTCTTTACGTTCAGCGCGGCTCAATTTGTGGTGCAGCACCAGCGGTTCTTCCACCTGCCAGCCAATGGTGCGCGTGGGATTGAGCGCATATTTCGGATCCTGCATCACCATTGCCACTTTACTGCCGCGTAGCTGGATCCAGTCACGCTCGCGTAGGCTCAGCGCATCGGTGTCGACAATCTGCAAACGATCGGCCTGCAAGTGCAGCGAAGGTGACAGCAAGCCCATCAGCGTACGTGCGGTGAGTGATTTACCGGAACCGGATTCACCCACCAGCGCCACGCGCTCGCGGCCAATTTGGAAGCCAATGTTATCGACCAGCAGCGCATCATCGCTGCGAATCGTCAGGCCTTGTACATCAATTAACAGATCATTTGGCATGACGAGTATCCAGTCGGTCACGCAGGCCATCGCCTGTCAGGTTAAACGCCAGGCTGGCGAACAGAATCGCGCCGCCGGGTGCGGCGGCAACCCACCATTGGTCGAAGATCACTTTACTGCCTTCTGCCACCATCGAACCCCATTCGGCGGTAGGCGGTTGCACGCCCATGCCAAGGAAGCCGAGGCCCGCCGCTGAAAGAATGATTCCGCCGAGGCTCAGCGCGGCACGCACCACCGCCGTTGGCATACACAGCGGCAGAATGTGGCCAAACATCAGGCGTAAACCGGTGATGCCCTGCATGCGCGCGGCGGCGAGATAATCACTGCGGCGCAGCGCCAGCGTTTCCGCGCGCGCCTGACGGGCAAACGGCGGCCAGCTGGTGAGCGCCAGCGCCAGTGCGCCATTCATCAAGCCGGGGCCGAGCATGGCGACCAGCGCCAGCGCGATCACCAGATTCGGCAGCGACAGGAAGATATCGGTTATGCGCATCAACACGCGCTCGGTCCAGCCGCCCACGTAACCGGCGGTGATGCCGACCAGCAGGCCAACCGGAATGGTCAGCACCAGAATCAGTGACACCAACAGCAGCGTGGGGCGCGCGCCATAAATCACGCGTGACAGCAGATCGCGGCCAAAGCCATCGGTGCCAAACCAGTGCAGCGCCGACGGCGCCTGCAAACGCTGGGAGATGATCTGCGCATTGGGATCGAAAGGCGCCAGCAATGGCGCGAACAACGCCATCGCCACCACAATCAGCACCAGCGTCAGGCCGATGGAAAGCGAGGTCACGCGCGCGCGGCGGCGGCGCGGACGCAGCGTTTCCAGTTCAGAGAGTTGTTGAGTCATCGGGTTCTCGGATCGGTTAACCAGGTCAGGGCATCGGCCAGCGCGTTGAGCAGAATAAAGCAGCTGCCAATTAGCAAGGTCGAGCCGAGAATCGCCGGTACATCGGAGGAAAACAGCGCGTTAGTCATGTAGCGACCAACGCCCGGCCAGGCAAATACCGTTTCGGTCAGTACCGAACCTTCCAGCAGCGTGGCGTAGGAGAGGGCGATAACGGTAATCAGCGTGCCCAGCACGTTGGGGAAAATATGACGCAGCAAAATGCGGCCACGGCTGGCACCTTTCGCACGCGCCAGCACCACATACTCTTTGCTGCTCTCTTCCAGCAGCGCCGCGCGCAGCAGGCGCGTGATACCCGCCATCGCCAGCAGGCCGAGAATCACCACCGGCAGCCACAAGTGGGCAATCGCATTGCGGAACATCTCGGGATCACCGGACATCCAGCTATCAATTAGCACAAAGCCGGTTTTTGGCTCCAGCGTGTAGATCCAGATGTCGTCAAGCTGGCCCGGTCCGGCGGACCAGTGCAGCACGGCATAAAACAGCAGCAAACCCAGCAAGCCGAGCCAGAACACCGGCACCGAGTAGCCGAGTAGCGAAACAAAACGCGCCACGTTATCGATGATGCTACCCGGCTTCCACGCCGCCAGCAGCGCTAAGGCAATGCCGAACACCGCGGCAAAAATCATCGCGCAGGTGGCCAGCTCAATGGTGGCCGGGAAGGTGCGTATCAGGTCGGCGCTGACCGGTTGATTGGTCAGATGCGATAAGCCGAGATCGCCGCGCGCCAAATGGCTGATATAGCGCCAGAACTGCACCAGCACCGGCTGATCAAGACCGAGATCGTGTCGCACCTGCGCGTAGGTGGCTTCGCTGGCGTGATCGCCTGCGATCTGTTGCACCGGATCGACTGGCGAAAGGTGCGACAGCATAAAAGTGAACGCTAACAAACCGACCAACGTCACCAGCAGCGAGAGCAGGCTGGTGACGATGTGGCTAACGCGTTGCCAAAGTGGCCGGGCGAACCCGGCCTGTGAAGCTGACACTGCCATTACTTAGAAACCTGCGAGTAATACACCATGTCCGGGTTGATGCCCTGCACATAGCCTTGCAGATTGTCGCGCAGCGCAATCAGGTTTTTCGCCTGCAAGCCAATCACGTACGGCGAGTTCTTCAGCACTTCACGCTGCATCGCCTGATAGAGTTCGACGCGCTTGTTGTTATCGCTCTCGGCGGTGGCGGCCAGCGTTTGCTTGTTCAGCTCCGGGATGTGCCAGTCAGAACGGTAAGCCACGGTTTTGCTGCCATCTTCCGGGTTGTAAGCGAAGGACGCGGCGTTGGTGTTGGGATCGAAATAGTCTGCGCCCCAGGCGTTCAGGGTGGCTTCATATTTGTGCGCCTTCACGCGGGTCGAGACTTCAGAGCTCAGGCCAGGTTGCACTTCCACTTTCACGCCGCCTTTGGCAAAGCTACCCTGCAGCGCCTGCGCGATATCGAGGTAAGGCGGCTGGTTGCTGGTGGAAAGCGTGAAGCTGACGTTGGTCAGACCGGCTTTCTTCAGAATCGCTTTGGCTTTTTCAGGATCGTAAGTGTATGGCGTGTCGTTGATTGCGCCGAGGAAGCCTTTCGGCAGGAAGGTTTGATGCACGTCGAACTGGCCTTTCAGCAGGTCGTTAGCGATACCTTTATAGTCGAATAGGTATCGAGCTGCTTCCCACAGCGCCGGGTTCTTCAGCACCGGGTTTTCACCGATGTTGAACTGAATGTAGTAGAGCGACGCCATCGGAATCGCTTCGGTCTTCACGCCCGCTTTGCCTTTCAACGAGGCGATTTGATCCGCACCGAGGTTACGCGCGATATCCACATCGCCCTGCTCCAGCAGCAGACGACGTGCAGCCGGTTCCGGAACGTTTTTGATCAGGATATTTTTCAGCTTCGGAGCACCCGCAGGCGAAGTTGGATTCGCGCTCAGCAGAATCGCTTCGTGCAGCACCACTTTACGAATCTGATACGGGCCACTACCGGCAGAGTGAGTACCGAGCCACGCGTGGCCGAAGTCACCGTTCTTCGCGTTGGCCTGCGCGGTTTTCTCATCAACAATCGAAGAGACCGGCGCGGAGAGCAGGCTGAGCACATACGCCGGGCTGACGTTGGCGCTCCAGCTGATCTGTACGTGGTTGTCATCAACCTTTTTCAGGAAGGTATCGACGTTGTCTTTATTCCAGCCAAGTTGGGTAAGAATAAAGGAGGGATCGAGGTTGAGTTTCACCACGCGACCCAGCGAGAAGATCACATCCTCCGGACGCAGCGGATTGCCGCTGGCGAACTGAGCGCCTTTGCGCAGTTCAAACGTCAGGCTGCGATTATCGCTGCCCGCTTGCCAGGACGTGGCCAGCGTTGGCTGCAAATCGGTTGGATTGGTGGGATCGGACTGAACCAGGCGCTGATAAATGTTAGTGAACGCTTGCACCGTGGTGAGCTCGAAGCCCTGCGCGGGATCGAAGCTGTCGGCATCATCGGTAGACTGGGCAATCACCAGCGTATCTTTCGGCGTCGCTGCCTGAACCGAGAAGGCGGCTACCAGCGATAACGCCAGCAGTGATGGAATAATTTTTTTCATGTTGTTTCCTTGCCTAAAAAAAGTAACGCGAGTTTACGAGAGCGCAGCAGTGAAGAATAGTCAATTTCAGGCTATGCATATGCATTAATGATCTAAGACGCATGGTTCAGTTATAAGGGAAAACCGCACAATCCGTAGCGGCGCAATTCATTGCGCAATGTGTGGACGGGCTTTGGGTGCAGGATCGTTAACGCAAAATCGCGCGATTAATCACGCCGCTACGGAATGTGCATGTGAGGTAATATCAACTCAACTGCAACGGAATATAAATGATGGGTGACTAACCGATAATTAACTTTACTTCGTTACTTGCCAGAATATAATGGCCGCAATTTCAAAGCAGGAGAGTTCAGTTGGACAGTCACCCTTTTAGTTGGCATCACAAGGCAAGCTGACGCGCGAACTTTTTTGTCGCTGCTTGCCAACACGGCGGGCAGCAATCCTCTCTTTTCTGATGATTGTTCCCTTTAAACGACATTGTAATGGGCCAAAGCCCGTGGGGATATCATCATGCACATGATTTTTAACACACTTTTCCCTCCGCCTCGATACGCGCGCTGAACCTCAGCGTGCTGATTAGCGCTGCACATTAGACGGCTTTTCGCTGTTCGATTGCGTGGTGTTTACCTTCGTCTTTATTTATTACTCGTTATTTTGCGAGCGACTCTTTTCGTCTTTAATTTCCGGGAGGTGATATGGAAATTCCCGACAGGTTATTTTTAATTTAACAAACGCATTGCCGTTAATTTAATTTGTGTGCCTCGCACGCAGGGATTTTTATTGCCGTAATAAAGAGGAATGTCACTATGACTGACATGAAACTCAACCAGGACAAAAAAGCCTGGAACACCACGCGCCAGCCGCGTCAAAAAACACCGCGTTACCTGATTGAAGATGAAGCCGGTTTTACTGCCGACGAAACGCTGGTGCGTCTGCGCAGCGATGCGCTTGGCCTGAGTGAACGTGAAGCCGAGGCGCGCCTGAATGTATATGGCCGCAATCAGGTCGAACACGACAAAGCGCCACCGGCGTTGTTGCAGTTGCTGCAGGCATTCAACAATCCGTTTATCTATGTCCTGATGGCGCTGGCGCTGGTGAGCTTTTTCACTGATTTCTGGCTGCCGCTGCGCAACGGCGAGGAGACCGATCTGACCGGTGTCATCATCATTGTGACGATGGTAACGCTCAGCGGTTTGCTGCGCTTCTGGCAGGAGTTCCGTACCAATAAAGCGGCGCAGGCGCTGAAATCGATGGTGCGCACCACCGCCACGGTGCTGCGTCGTGAGTCAGCGCAGCAAGCGCCGCTCAAACAGGAAGTCGATATCGCCACGCTGGTGCCGGGTGACATCATCTATCTGTCGGCGGGGGATTTGGTGCCAGCCGATGTGCGGCTGCTGGATTCACGCGATCTGTTTATCAGCCAGGCGATTTTGACCGGCGAATCGTTACCGGTTGAGAAGTATGACGTCACCGGCCACGTCACCAGCAAAAGCAGCGGTGCCAGCGAACAGGGCACATCGCTGCTGGAACTGGGCAGCGTCTGCCTGATGGGCACCAACGTGTCCAGCGGCAGCGCCAAAGCGGTGGTAGTGGCAACCGGCAGCGAAACTTACTTCGGTAGCCTGGCGAAATCGATTGTGGGTAATCGCTCACAAACCGCCTTTGACCGCGGCGTCAACAGCGTGAGCTGGCTGCTGATCCGCTTCATGTTGGTGATGGTACCGGTGGTGTTGCTGATTAATGGCCTAACCAAAGGCGACTGGCTGGATGCTTCACTGTTTGCGCTGGCGGTAGCGGTAGGTTTAACACCGGAAATGTTGCCGATGATCGTCAGCTCCAACCTGGCGAAAGGCGCCATCGCCATGTCGCGGCGTAAAGTGATCGTCAAACGTCTGAATGCGATTCAAAACCTCGGCGCGATGGATATTCTCTGCACCGACAAAACCGGCACGCTGACGCAGGACAACATCATTCTGGAGCATCATCTGGATTGTGCTGGCGTGGAGAACTCACGCGTGCTGATGCTGAGCTGGCTTAACAGCCACTATCAAAGCGGCACGCTGAATCTGATGGATCGCGCCATTTTGCAGTACGGCAAAAACCGCGTCAGCGAAGCGGTGAGCGATACCTATATCAAAGTGGATGAACTGCCGTTTGATTTCATTCGCCGTCGCGTCTCGGTGGTGGTGCGCGATCGTCGTCTCAATCAACAGATGCTGATCTGCAAAGGGGCGGTAGAAGAGATGCTTAGCATCGCGACTGCCGAGCGTGAAGGCAAACTGGTGCAGCCGCTGAACGAAACGCGTCGTGCAGAACTGCTGGCGCTGGCACATCAATACAATGAGCAGGGTTTCCGCGTGCTGCTGGTGGCGAGCCGCGTGCTGGCGGAGCCGGGTTTACAGCAGCCGCTGAGCGTGGCGGATGAGCAAGGCTTAACGGTAGAAGGGCTGCTGACCTTCCTCGATCCACCGAAAGAGAGCGCCGCCAAAGCCATCGGCGCGCTGCGCGACAATGGCGTTAGCGTCAAAGTCTTGACCGGTGATAATCCGGTGGTGACCGCGCGCATTTGCCAGCAGGTTGGCATCGACAGCGGCGCGATCGTCACCGGCGACCAAATTGCCCTGATGAGCGACGAGCAGTTGGCAGACGCCGCCGCACAGAGTGCGGTATTCGCTAAACTCACGCCGCTGCAGAAATCACGCATCCTGCGCGCGCTACAGCAGCAGGGCCACACCGTTGGCTTCCTTGGCGACGGGATTAATGATGCGCCGGCGCTGCGTGATGCTGATGTCGGGATTTCCGTTGATAGCGCGGCGGACATCGCTAAAGAGTCCTCCGATATCATCCTGCTGGAAAAAGATTTGATGGTGCTGGAAGAGGGCGTAATGAAGGGACGCGAAACCTTCGGCAACATCATTAAGTACCTGAACATGACCGCCAGCTCGAACTTCGGCAACGTGTTCTCGGTGTTGGTGGCGAGCGCCTTTATTCCGTTCCTGCCGATGCTGGCGATTCATCTGCTGATTCAGAACCTGATGTACGATCTGTCCCAGCTGGCACTGCCGTGGGACAAAATGGACCGCGAGTTCCTGCGTAAGCCGCGTAAATGGGACGCGCGTAATATCAAACGCTTTATGTTGTGGATTGGGCCAACGTCGTCGATTTTCGATATCACCACCTTTGCGCTGATGTGGTATGTGTTCGCGGCGAATACGCCAGAAATGCAGTCGCTGTTCCAGTCCGGCTGGTTTATTGAAGGCTTGCTGTCGCAAACGCTGGTGGTGCACATGCTGCGCACGCAAAAGATTCCGTTTATCCAGAGCCGTGCGGCGCTGCCGGTGCTGCTGACCACTGCGTGTGTGATGATCGCCGGCATTCTGCTGCCGTTCTCACCGCTGGGCGCGATGGTGGGATTGGTGCCGCTGCCATGGTCTTACTTCCCATGGCTGGTGGCAACGCTGCTCGGTTATTGCGTGGTCGCGCAGGGCATGAAAATGCTCTACATCAAGCGCTTTGGTCAGTGGTTTTAAACACATGGAGGTGAAATGCGTAACCGCAATCTCAATAAGGTGGTGTTTCACCTGATAATGATGATGGTTGTCATGGTGGTGTTAACGCTGGTGTTTCGTTAATGAAAAAAGGGCAGGATTTCCTGCCCTTTTCTTTACTCTTCGTCGGGCTGATAATACTGCACGCCGATCTCAATGCGCTCGCGGCCGCTAGCTACACGATGGCGATTGCTGTCGCGCAGCGAATAGATGCAGCCGCAATACTCCTGCTGATAGAAACGTTCGCGCTTGCTGATCTCAATCATGCGTGACGAGCCGCCACCTTTCCGCCAGTTAAATTCCCAGTAGAGCATATCGGGATAGTGCGCCGCCGCGCGCACGCCGCAATCGTTAATCTGCTGCATATTCTTCCAGCGCGAAATGCCGAGTGAACTGGTGATCACCGGGAAACCGTTTTCATGTGCATACAGCGCGGTGCGTTCAAAGCGCATGTCGAAACACATGGTGCAGCGCACGCCACGTTCCGGTTCCCACTCCATGCCACGCGCCCGCTCAAACCAATTGTCTTTGTCGTAATCGGCATCAACAAAGGGCACGCCAAACTGCTCGGCAAAGCGGATATTCTCCTCTTTACGCAGCTCATACTCTTTCAGCGGATGAATGTTTGGGTTGTAGAAGAAGATGGTGTAATCGATGCCGGAAGCCAGCATTGCTTCCATCACTTCGCCCGAGCAGGGCGCACAGCAGGAGTGCAACAGGACTTTGTTATGACCGTTGGGCAAGGGCAGCGGCTGGCGGGTAAAGGTGTCAGACATGAGCATAATTGGTTAATGGAGTGTTGGGTAAAGTCTAAGGGGATAGCGTTAAAGATGCAAAGTTGAGGAAAACAGACAATAAAAAAGGCCGCAAACGCGGCCTCTGGATTGAGCGACGAACCTTATTCAGTCACTTTCTTTTTCAGATCGCTGGCACCTTCTTTGGTTTTATTCCAGCCTTTCTGCGTGCCTTCTTTGGTGGCATCCCAACCTTTCTCAGAACCTTCTTTGGTTTTGTTCCAGGCTTTCTGCGTACCTTCGCTGGCTTTGCTGGTCAGGTTATCGCTTTTGCCTTCTGCCGCATGCTTCGCTTTCAGCTGCTGCTCTTTACCTTCGTTCTGCGCCTGATGCAGTTTTTCTTTAGCGGTATTCGCACCGGCCTGCGCGTTAGCGACAGTTTCATCAGTTGCATGTGTGGTCGCGGCAAAAGCCGAAGATGCCATCAGAATGGCTGACAGTGCAATAATGGTCTTTTTCATAATTCCCTCTTTCATGAAATATGTCGTCTCAGGTAATCATCCTGGCACAGGCCGGGATGGAAAGATTTAAGAATAAACCAGGAATGAAAAAGGTCTAGTTTCGCTGGCAAAATCACCAGTAGATAGCATTTTAGGTTGTTGCAGGAAGGGATAAGAGCCACCTGAGCTGTGGCTCTGCAATATTAATCTGCTATCTGTCTGGCGCAGCATAGCAGTGGCGCAACGTGCAACGGTTGCGTACCGAGGTTGGCAATCAGGGATTGAACGTTACGCTGGTAACGTTGTGGAATCCGGGTGGCAATAAACACGCGATAGTCGAGGCGTTTATCGCCAGCCTGCCTGAGCTGTGGAGCCGCCTCTACTCTTCGTCGCGCTCTTTAGCGGCGCGCTGACGATCATAGAACTCATCTTCGGCGGCGATGATCTCATCCATCAATGAGTTCATATCCACTTCATGCACCTCTTCTACGAAGAGACCGGTGAGCGGCGTTTCTGGCGTCAGCTTTCCATCTTCATATAACTGCCAGATCTCTTTCGCATAGCGCGTTTGCAAAATCTGCGGAGCATATTGCCCGTAATAGGCGGTGATGTTGTTCACATCGCGCTCAAACATCGATTCAGCGTGGTTGTTTGCCGCGGCATCAACCGCTTGTGGCAAGTCGATAATCACCGGTCCGTTGGCATCCTGCAGCACGTTGAATTCCGACAGGTCGCCATGAACAATGCCGGCGCACAGCATGCGCACGATATTGCGGATCATGGTATCGAAATCCTTCAGGGCGTTCTCTTCAGTCAGGAACACATCGCTCAGGCGTGGCGCAACCAGACCTTCTGCGTCTGTGACCAGCTCCATCAACAAAACGCCGTCGATGCAAATGTAGGGCTGCGGGACGCGTACGCCAGCATGCGCCAGGCGGAATAACGCATCAACTTCCGCGCTTTGCCAGGTCTCTTCTTGCTGCTTGCGCCCGAATTTCGACCCTTTTTGCATCGCACGTGAATTACGGCTGTTGCGCACTTTGCGCCCTTCCTGATAATGCACAGCCTGCTTGAAACTTCGTTGTGTGGCGTCCTTGTACACTTTGGCACACTGGATTTTGCCGCCCGTTAACACGGTATAAACGTCAGCTTCTTTGCCGCTTCTTAGTCTTTGTAGTACTTCATCTACCAGGCCATCATCAACGAGAGGCTGGAGTCGGTTTGGGATTTTCATGCGAGTCGCCTTGAAAGAGTCCAGATACAAAAAAGCCCGTAAGGCTTGCGCCATACGGGCTCTTAGGACTTCATCGAATGACTCTGGTGATCATCGATGGAGAATTTTGGTGGAGCTGGCGGGAGTTGAACCCGCGTCCGAAATTACTACACCGTCGGCACTACATGCTTAGTCAGTCTTTACATTCGCCGGCCAGCTGCGGACAGACACGCCACTGACAAACTAGCCTGATTAGATTTAGTGCTTCAACCCCAGGCAAGGCATCCACACGATCTCTTTTGGGTTTGACCTCTCTTGATCCCCGTCTTAAGAGCGGAAGCTAGGGAGAGAGGGCTTCAAAGCAGGTTATTAAGCTGCTAAAGCGTAGTTTTCGTCGTTTGCGACTATTTTTTTGCGGCTTTTTACGAGGCAAACCGCCCCTCGGCATGCTCCTAAGGCTTCACAATCCCGTCGAGTCCAGAATCAGCCCCAAGAAATTTCAATACTACAGACAAGCGACGCCAAAATCCAGCGCTTAACGCTTTGAATTCTTCATAATGCGCGCTTTGTCCATCTTCCATTCGCGCTCTTTCACGTCGTCACGCTTGTCGTGCTCTTTCTTACCGCGCGCCACACCGATTTTCAGTTTGGCCCAGGCATTTTTCCAGTACATCGACAGCGCAACCACGGTAAAACCTTCGCGGTTGACGCGACCGTACAGCGAATCGAGTTCGCGTTGTTTCAGCAGCAGCTTGCGGCTTCGCGTGGGATCACACACCACATGCGTCGAAGCAACCGCCAGCGGCTGGAAAGTAGAGCCGAACAGGTAAGCTTCACCATCGCGCAACAGAATGTAGCTATCGCTGATGTTAGCCTTACCGGCACGGAGTGATTTGACTTCCCATCCTTGCAACGACATACCCGCCTCGAACTCTTCTTCAATGAAGTATTCATGACGTGCGCGTTTATTGAGGGCAATAGTGGCTGAACCGGGTTTGTTAACTTTTTTCTTTGTCATAGTGCGGCGTAGTCTACATCACTCAGTTTATGGGCGCATCCCCTGTCCTGCAGGGCGGTAAAAAACACTCCATTTTAGCACAGCAAGCAAAGCCGTGAATTTTTGTTTGGTGACTGAAAATGGTATTATTCAATGGTTTTGTGATGAACAGGAACCATTATGGCCCAGATTAGTCGTTCAGCGCTGGTCCCTTATAGCGCTGAACAGATGTACCGTCTTGTGAATGACGTGGATGCTTATCCTCAGTTTCTGCCGGGCTGCACCGGCAGTCGCGTGCTGGATAACAGCGGAGATCAAATGACCGCGGCCGTTGATGTCTCGAAAGCGGGCATCAGTAAAACTTTCACTACGCGCAACACGCTGATCAGCAACCAAAGCATATTGATGCAGTTGGTTGATGGCCCGTTTCGTAAATTGACCGGCGGCTGGCATTTCACTTCATTAGGTGATGATGCCTGCAAGGTTGAGTTGAACCTCGATTTTGAGTTCACCAATATGCTGGTAGAAATGGCGTTCGGCCGCATCTTTAAAGAGCTGGCAAATAGCATGGTGCAGGCGTTCAGTCAGCGCGCAAAAGAGGTTTATCGTGCCTGATATCAGCGTGGAAGTGGTTTACGCACTGCCAGACAAGCAGTATATGCGTGCCGTAACGCTTGAAGAAGGCGCAACCGTTGAGCAAGCGATCAAGGCTTCGGGGTTGCTGTCACTGCGTAAAGATATTGACCTGAACTCGAATAAGGTTGGGATTTATAGCCGCCCGGTAAAATTGGGTGATGCCGTCCAGGATGGTGATCGCATTGAGATCTATCGTCCGCTGATTGCCGACCCGAAAGAGTTACGGCGTCAACGCGCAGAGCGGTCAGCTGAGAAGAAATAGTCGGAATGTAAAAACGAAAAAAGGCGCTTAAGCGCCTTTTTTATTGCCGTTCACTTAGCCTTCTTTGCCTGAGAGCTTCGGCTTATTGTCGATGTTAGTCAGCGTTCCGTTGCTGTCAAAGGTCAGCGTCAGCGTTTGCTGTTTCACACCTTCATGGCCTGGTTCCTGGCGGAACACGTAATACCAAACGTTGCTGCCAAACGGATCGCGCATCATCGGCGTACCGAGCGTGTAGGCAACCTGCTGCTGCGTCATGCCGTTGTGAATTTTCGACACATCGTTGGCGACCAGGTAATTCCCCTGATTGATATCCGGACGATACACAACGCGCTCAAGGGTGGAACATCCAGCGGTCATCATCAACATTACTACTGCCGCGGCAGTCAGCGTTTTACAGCGCATCTATACATTCCTTTTCTGGGGCCAAACGCCTTTCAGCAGGCTATTTTTTTGCCATCAAATTCTGAACTCTGCCTGCGGCAGGCTTTATTACTCAGACGACATAACTACCGATGATAATAAACCTTTTCGCTATTTGAAACCTCTACAGAGCAAGCATATGACCACCAGCCGGGAAAAAAGTGCGGTATCAGGCGGCTAAAAGTTCTTTAGCATTGGCCAGCGTGTTGCGCGTCACCTCGCTGCCGCCCAGCAAACGCGCCAACTCTTGCAGACGCGCGCGTTTATCCAGCGGCTGCATATGCGTTTCTGTCATCGCACCATCGGTCTCTTTGCTGACGTAAAAGTGCTGATGACCGCAGCCGGCAACCTGCGGCAGGTGCGTGACACACATCACCTGCGTTGACTCGCCCAGCTGACGCAGCATTTGGCCGACAACAGCGGCGGTTGGGCCGCTGATGCCAACATCTACTTCATCGAAGATCATTGCCGGTGTTTCCATTTTCTGTGCGGTAATCACCTGAATCGCCAGAGCGATACGCGACAGCTCACCGCCGGATGCCACTTTGCCCAGCGGCTGGAGCGGCTGGCCTGGGTTCGTCGTAACGCGGAAATCAATGCGCGTTGCACCATCTGCGGTGAGTTGATCGGCATTGAACTCCAGCACAATGGCAAACTGGCCGTGCGGCATTGCCAGCGTGCGCATGCTTTGCGTAATTAGCTGGCTCAATTCTTGAGCGGAATGCTCGCGCAGTTGATGCAGATTTTCAGCGCTGACTAACGCGGCTTTGTGGTGAGCGACAACTTCAGACTGCAAAGTTTCCTGATCGCTCTCTTGCTGCGAAAGCAGTTCCGCTTCATCAAGCAACTGCTGATAAAGCACCGGCAAGGTTTCAGGTGCGACATGGTGCTTACGCGCCAAAGCAATCTGCCGTGACAGACGTTGCTCCAGCTCATGCAGGCGATTGGGATCGAGATCCAGGCGTTCGCAGTAGTGACGCAGTTCATCGCTGGCTTCACTGAGTTGAATTGCGGCTTCCTCCAGCAGATTGAACACGCCGCTGACTTTATTATCCAGCGTCACCAGTTCGCCCAGCATGTGACGAGCGCTATAAAGAAGGCTCTGCAGGTTGGTGTCATCCCCATCGGCGAGAATTTGCAGCGCTTGCTGGCTAGTGGACAGCAACTGGCCGCTGTTCGCCAGGCGTTTATAATCTTCATCAATCTGTTCAAATTCGCCCAACTGCGGGGCAAATTCATTGAGTTCTTTCAACTGATACTGCAGTAGCTCGCGACGGGATTCACGCTCTTGCGAAAGCTGCTGATGCTGTGCCAGCGCGCGGCAACTCTGATGCCAGCGCTGATAGTGCTGGCGCATTTCAGACAGCAAATCATCGTGGGCTGCATACGCATCCAGCAGATGTTTTTGGTGATCGGATTTGAGCAGCAACTGGTGAGCATGCTGGCCGTGAATCTGAATCAGCAACTGGCCCAGTTCACGCAACTGCGACAGCGGCACCGATGTGCCGTTGATAAAGCCACGCGAACGACCATCCGCGCTAATCACACGCCGCAGCAGACACTCATTGCCCTCATCCAGCTGATTCTCCACCAGCCAGCGTTGTGCGGAAGGCGAAGCTTTGAGCTGGAAGCGGGCGCAGATATCAGCGCGGCTGGCACCCTGACGCACCATATCTGCTTCAGCGCGGCCGCCCAGACACAGGCCCAACGCATCGATGGCGATAGATTTACCTGCGCCGGTTTCACCCGTGATCGCCGTCATACCACGATGAAAATCGATCTCCAGTTCACGAACGATAGCAAAGTTACTGATGGTCAGTTGTGCCAGCATAGAATCACCTGTATGTAAAAACAGATATGGTTTTACGTACAGTATATCCTGGTTTTTTATACAGTAAAGTAGTCAGCGCTGATTTTCAGAACAATTTTTTAGACCAGCCCAACTTTGAACTTAAGGTATTAAAATAATTGTAATTTTTAGGATGGATAAGATTGAGATGATTGGCGCTACGGCGGATCAGGACATCTTCACCTTCCTGAATTGGCAAGGCAATCTGGCTGTCGCAACTGATCTCGAGATCGCTGCGCAGGGAAGAAAAACGCAGGCGGATGGTGCTGCTGCTGTTGATGACCAGCGGACGCGCAGAAAGCGTATGCGGGAACATGGGCACCAGCGTAATCGCATCCAGCGACGGCGTCAGAATAGGGCCGCCCGCCGAAAGCGAATAGGCGGTGGAGCCGGTCGGTGTGGAGATAATCAAACCATCGGAACGCTGTGAAAAGGCAAACACCTCATCAATATAGACTTCGAATTCAATCATATGCGCAACTTTACCGGGATGCAGCACCACTTCATTAATGGCGCTACCAATGCGCGGCGAGCACGCTTCTTTGCACACCTGCGCCTCCAGCAAGAAGCGGCTCTCGACGAAGTAATCGCCCTGCAGCACATCGTCCAGCTGCTGTTGCGCATTGTCCGGATCGAGATCGGTGAGAAAACCGAGGTTGCCACGGTTGATGCCAATCACTTTGATGTCATAGCGCGCCAGCACACGGGCAGCACCAAGCATGTTGCCATCGCCACCAACCACCACAGCTAAATCAGCGCGTTGACCAATATCCGCAAGGCTGCCGGTTTGGGCATTTTTCAAATCCAGTTCGCGCGCAATCTGCTGCTCGACAATCACCTCATAACCCTTTGCCGTTAGCCAGCGCCAGAGCATTTCATGGGTGGTTAACGCAGTAGGATGGCGCGGATGGCCGACAATCCCGATGCAGTTAAAGTGTTTGTTCATTTAGCGCGAGTTCCTTATAAGCCAAAACGGCCAGGCAATGTGATGGGTTTACTTGAAACCGTCAAACTGATCCCCATAATAAGCCAACCAGCGAGATGAATGTGCAAAACGCGGAGAAATTCATGAGTAGTAAAGAACAGAACACCCCAAACGAGCAAGTCTCAGACGAAATTCAACAGGATCAGCAGCACGTGGACGCAGAGACAACCGCTGAGGTGGATCCGCGTGATGAGCGTATCGCGCAACTGGAAGCCGAGTTAGCCGTGTCGCAAACCGGCGTGCGTGATGCACAGCTGCGTGCGCAGGCGGAGATCGAAAATATTCGTCGCCGTACTGAAATGGACGTGGAAAAAGCGCATAAATTTGCGCTGGAGAAATTTGCCAACGAGCTGCTGCCCGTGATCGATAGCCTGGAGCGCGCGCTGGAAGTGGCAGACAAAGAGAACGCTGAACTGGCTTCGATGATCGAAGGTATCGAGCTGACGCTGAAGTCGCTGCTGGGCGCGGTGCGTAAGTTTGGCGTGGAAGTGGTGGGCGAAACCAATGTGCCATTCAATCCAGAGATCCATCAGGCGATGTCGATGATGGAATCAGAAGATATGGCGCCAAATCACGTGCTGATGGTAATGCAGCGCGGTTACACCCTCAATGGTCGCCTGCTGCGTCCGGCGATGGTGGCAGTGACCAAAGCCAAAGGCTAATCTGTCGCTGTAATAACAACGGCCGCTTAATGCGGCCGTTTGTTTATTAAGGCAACACCGGCATCCAGTCAATCGGTGACTGGCCCGATTGACTGAGCAGCGCATTCGCCTGCGAGAAGTGTTTACTGCCAAAAAAGCCACGATGCGCGGAGAGCGGAGAAGGGTGCGGCGCTTTCAATACATGATGACGTTGCGTATCAATGATGCTGCCTTTCTTCTGCGCATGCGAACCCCACAGCAAGAAAATTACCCCTTCGCGATGCTGATTGATGGCGCTGATGACGTTATCGGTAAAGGTTTCCCAGCCAAAGCGCGCGTGCGAATGCGCCTTACTGGCTTCCACCGTTAACACGGTGTTTAACAGCATCACGCCTTGTGTTGCCCAGCTTTCGAGAAAACCGTGCGTAGGACGCACAAAGCCAGGCATATCTTGCTCCAGCTCTTTGTACATATTCAGTAATGATGGCGGGATCGCCACGCCGGGCAGAACGGAAAAAGCCAGACCATGCGCCTGATTCGGTCCGTGATAGGGATCCTGCCCCAAAATCACCACTTTGATATCGCCCAGTTCGGTCAGCCGAAAGGCATTAAACACATCCTTCTGCGGCGGATACACCGTTACGCCGGCAGCACGTTCATTGGCCACCGCTTTCAGCGTTTCCACGAAGTAAGGTTTCTCTTTCTCTTCAGCCAGCACGTCGTGCCAGGTCAGCTTCTCAGCCATCGTTGACTCCCTGCAAAATAGTGCGCCTAGCTTAACGTGTCGGACTCAACAGCAGAAGGGTAAAAATAATTTGAATATTTACGTAAAATTTTAATTAGCGAAGTTGTTATGAATCAATTTGTTAGGTTTTGAGCGTGTAATCGTGACTGGACGAAATTGATACAGGTCAAAACGGCGCTTTTCCTGCAGTGATATACCACAGCATTCCAAAACCTTATGAACCTCGCTGCCCAGTTGCGACAGCGTAAAGCCCTGGAGACTTACTATGATTACCGGTATTCAAATTACTCAGGCAAATAATCCACAGCTATTGAACTCATTCTGGCTGCTGGACGATGATAAAGCCGAAGCGCGCTGCCTGTGCGCCAAAGGGGATTTCGCAGAAGATCAGGTTGTTGCTATCAGCGATCTCGGCGAAATCGCTTACCGTGAAATTCCACTTGAGCAGAAACCGCAGGTGCGCATCGAAGGTGGTCAGCACCTGAACGTTAACGTGCTGCGCCGCGAAACGCTGGAAGATGCCGTCAATCATCCGGAAAAATATCCGCAGTTGACCATTCGCGTATCTGGCTATGCCGTGCGCTTTAACGCGCTGACGCCAGAGCAGCAGCGTGACGTGATTACACGTACATTCACCGAAAGCCTGTAATTGCAGCGCTGACGAAAAGACACACAGCAATACAAGCCGCGCCAATGTTGATTGGCGCGGCTTTTTTTATCTGGCGAGTTTAAAAGAACGGTCTACAGGGCGGATGATAGCGAAAGCGCGTTTTCGCTACGCTTAAAACAAAAAAATCGCCTCAAAAGAGGCGATTAATTACAGCGAGTGCTGTTTTATTCCGCACCAGACTTTGGTGCATCGCTACCGCTTGGCTTGCGGCGTTTACCCACATTTTTGGTATCGCGATGACGTTGCTTGACGCGCGGTTTCTCTTGTTCTTTCTCTTTACGCTCTTGACGCTTCGCAAGTGCTTTTTTCGACGGTTTTCCCGTCACTTTAGCACTTGGCGCACGGCTTTCTGGACGCAGCTCATCAATCACGCGCGCTTTTAACGGCTCGTTGATGTAACGGGTGATTTTGCCCAGCAGCACGTGATCGTGCGCTTCAACCAGCGAGATCGCGGTACCTTTACGGCCCGCACGCGCGGTACGACCGATACGGTGCAGATAGGTATCTGCGGTGCGCGGCAAATCGTAGTTAATCACGTGCGAGATATCGTCGATGTCGATACCGCGCGCAGCAACGTCGGTGGCAATCATCACCTTTACGCGGCCATCATTCATACGCTTGATGGCTTCGTTACGGTTGACCTGCACCATTTCGCCTTCGAGATAGCTGGTGCGGATGCCCGCTTCATGAAGCCAGGTAACCAGCTCATGCAGGCGCTCACGTTTGCGCACAAATACAATGACGCGCGTGGCATCTGGCTGTTTCAACAGGTGAATCAGCAGCTTATTCTTATGCTCTAAATTATCGGCGCGGTAATACCATTGCTGGATTTTTTTGCGTTCGCTTTTGCTTGGGTCGGCCTCAATAAACACAGGCTCGTTGAGCAAACGCTCGGCGAAGTCTTTGATGTGCTCACCTTCCAGCGTCGCCGAGAACAGCAGCGTCTGTTTGCGCCAGCGGGTTTCTGCGGCGATGGTTTCGATGTCCTGCGCAAAGCCCATATCGAGCATGCGGTCAGCTTCATCGAGAATCAGCGTTTCTACGGCGCGGCAGTCAAAGTTCTCTTCTTTGATGTACTGCAGCAAACGGCCGGTGGTCGCGACGACGATGTCCTGGTTTTCACTGAACACTTCGGCATGGTTCATATACGCCACGCCCCCGGTGATGGTGGCGATATCCAGATGCGTGTGTTTAGCCAGCTCGCGCGCGTGATCGGCAACCTGCATCGCCAGTTCGCGCGTTGGGGTGATGATCAGAATGCGTGGTGGGCCTGATTTCTTGCGCGGGAAATCGAGCAAATGCTGTAAAGCGGGCAGCAAAAACGCTGCAGTTTTCCCCGTCCCGGTTGGAGCCGAACCCAGAACGTCACGGCCTTCCAGCGCGGCAGGAATGGTCTCGGCCTGAATAACAGTAGGGCGAGTGAAGCCTTTTTCCTGCAAAGCTTGTAGCAGGCTTTCGTCGAGTTCGAGTTCGGAGAATGTGGTTACGGTCATGGTCTACCTCAGTTTGGGGCGCTGATTATAGACAGAACGAATATAATCTTCATCTGTTTGTGTAGGTATTACCGGCGCAGGTGAATTCCCATCGCCACCACGTTACACTTCCGGCAGTAAAAAATTCAATGGTAGTGAAGTATGTCTCAGGACCAGCCGCACGCGCGGCCGACGTTAAGAAAAGACGGTTTTACCTTTAAGCAATTTTTCGTGGCGCACGATCGCTGTGCGATGAAAGTCGGCACCGATGGCGTGTTAATCGGGGCCTGGGCGCCAGTAGCCGGCGCGCGTCGCGTCCTCGATATTGGCTGCGGCAGTGGCTTGATTGCGCTGATGCTGGCGCAACGTACAGCAGATTCGGTAGAGATTGATGCCGTCGAACTGGAAGCCAGCGCAGCGCAGCAGGCGCAGGAAAATATGCAGGCTTCGCCGTGGGCGGATCGCATCCACGTCCACCATCAGGATATTGTCAGCTGGAGCGAACAGTGTGAAAAACGCTTCTCGCTCATCGTCAGTAATCCACCTTTTTTCGCGCCCGGTATGGCAAGCGGCAGTGTCGCGCGCGATACCGCGCGCAGCACCGCCACGCTCGACCATCTGACGCTGCTGCGTTGTGCCGCCCAGTTGATTGAAGAAGAAGGGCTATTTTGCGTGGTGCTGCCGGCTGAAGCTGGCGAAGCATTGATTTCACTGGCGCTGGCGGATGGCTGGCATTTGCGTTATCGCTACGATGTCGCCGCCTATGCGCAGCGCCCGCCGAATCGCGTGGTGTTAGGTTTTTCTCCCTCCGCCGGCGAAACCTTGCTGGAACGTCTCGCCATTCGTGATGAAGATAAAAGCTATTCAGCCGACTGGCTCAGCCTGGTGAAAGACTTTTACCTGTTCCGCTAGCTTCGGGCTGCAGGATGGTCGGTAACGCTTCATCCAGCAGATCGGGATTGTCGAGGGTAAAGTGTAACCCTCGGCTCTCCTTGCGCTCCAGCGCACAGCGCACCATCAGTTCGGCGACCTGCACCAGATTGCGCAGCTCAAGAAGATTGTTAGAGAGGCGGAAGTGCGCGTAGTACTCGTCAATCTCCTGTTGCAGCAAATTAATGCGCCGCAGTGCGCGCTCCAGACGCTTGGTAGTACGCACAATTCCCATGTAATCCCACATGAATAATCGCAGTTCATGCCAGTTATGCTGGATTACTACGCGCTCATCGGCATCATCAACGCGGCTTTCATCCCACGCGGGCAGATGTTCTACCGCCGCGATGTCCGGCAAGCGGGCGATCATATCTTCAGCAGCAGACCAACCGTAAACCAGGCACTCGAGCAGGGAGTTGGACGCCATGCGGTTTGCGCCATGTAAGCCGGTGTAGCTCACTTCGCCAATCGCATACAGTCCGTCAACATCTGTACGGCCTTGCTGATCGACCATCACGCCGCCGCAAGTGTAATGCGCGGCTGGCACAATCGGAATCGGCTGTTTAGTGAGATCGAGGCCAAAGGTCAGCAATTTTTCGTAAATCATCGGGAAGTGCGCGCGCACAAAGCTTTCCGGCTGGTGGCTAATGTCGAGATACATGCAATCGACGCCCAGCCGTTTCATCTCATGGTCAATGGCGCGCGCCACAATATCGCGCGGTGCCAGCTCGGCACGCTCATCAAAGTCAGGCATAAAGCGAGTGCCGTCAGGACGCAACAGCCAGGCACCTTCACCGCGCAGCGCTTCAGTCAGCAGGAAGTTTTGCGCTTGTGGATGGAATAAACAGGTGGGATGGAATTGATTAAATTCGAGGTTCGCTACGCGGCAACCGGCGCGCCACGCCATGGCAATGCCATCGCCAGAGGCCACGTCCGGATTGGTGGTGTACTGATAGACTTTCGCTGCGCCGCCGGTGGCTAACACCACGGCGCGCGCGCGGCAGGTTTCCACCTGTTCACGTTTACGGTTCCAGATCCACGCGCCAACTACGCGGCGCTTGCCGGGCAGGCCAAGCTTATCGGAAAGGATCAAATCCACCGCATTGGTGCGTTCAATAATTCGGATGTTAGGATGGCTCAGCGCCTGGCTTACCAGCGTGGTTTCCACCGCGCGGCCAGTGGCATCGGCGCTATGCAGAATGCGGCGATGGCTGTGCCCACCTTCGCGCGTGAGGTGGTAACGCGCTTCACCCTCAGCCTGCGGCTCTTTATCGAAGGCAACGCCGTTATCAATCAGCCACTGCACGCAGTGACGCGCGTTGCTGGCGATAAAGCTCACCGTATCGCGGTCGCACAAGCCGGCGCCCGCAACCAGCGTGTCTTCAACGTGTGATTCGATGCTATCCGTTTCATCAAACACCGCCGCAATCCCGCCCTGCGCATACAGCGTTGAGCCCTCATTCACCTGCGCTTTACTCAGCACGGTAACCTGATAATGCGGCGCTAAGCGCAGCGCTAACGATAAACCTGCCGCACCGCTGCCGACGATGAGGACATCACACTGATATTCCGGGAGAGAAGTCATGATGTTTAATTTACTAAACAAAAGGTGGCTTGAGCATAAGCCGTGATGGGGGTGCTGTGAAGTATTTTGAACCAACTGCGCGGAAAAATTATTCAGCGGGTAGAGATAGTAGCGTGAATTCAGTGAGTTAACTCTGAAATTGAGCACAATGTGTTTTTTATATCAAACACTCTGAAAATTCAGGGAATAAAGGTGAAAATGACGGCGTCATAAGGTACTCTGCCAGCGATTATCGGTGCCGCAAAAGACACCACCAGCGTGGCAAGTCGCTACACTGAAAGACAATCAACAACAATGATGTCGTGGTTCCGATACGGAAAATTCTGGTCGTAGTGAACTTCGGGCCAAAGGGCCACTCTAAGCGCATGCTTGCTCAGAATAATGAGATGTGCTGGCAGTTCACTTACGCATAAAAAAGTTTTGGGGAGATATTACCTCGGATGAGCGAGCAGTTAACGGATCAGGTTCTCGTTGAGCGGGTTCAGAAGGGAGATCAAAAGTCCTTTAATTTACTGGTGATTCGATACCAGCATAAAGTGGCGAGCCTGGTTTCACGCTATGTTCCGTCAGGCGATGTGCCTGATGTGGTTCAGGAATCGTTTATTAAAGCGTATCGCGCACTGGAATCGTTCCGTGGCGACAGCGCCTTTTATACATGGCTGTACCGCATCGCGGTAAACACAGCGAAAAATTATCTGGTTGCTCAGGGGCGACGTCCGCCATCCAGTGATGTGGATGCTATCGATGCGGAAAATTTCGAAAGTGCGGGTGCACTGAAAGAAATTTCGAACCCTGAGAACTTAATGTTGTCTGAAGAACTGAAACAAATCGTCTTTCGTACCATTGAGGCGCTTCCCGAAGATCTTCGTATGGCCATCACCCTCAGGGAATTGGATGGTCTGAGTTACGAAGAGATTGCCGTCATCATGGATTGTCCGGTCGGTACCGTACGTTCGCGTATCTTCCGTGCACGAGAGGCTATTGATAATAAAGTTCAACCGCTTATCCAACGTCAGTGATAACGGCTACTGGAAGGGTACCAAGGCATGCAGAAAGAAAAACTTTCCGCTTTAATGGATGGTGAAACTTTAGATAACGAGCTGTTGGCATCGTTGTCGAAGGATGCGGATCTTCAGCACAGCTGGGAAAGCTACCATCTCATTCGCGACACCTTACGCGGTGATATCGGAGAAGTGCTGCATTTTGATATCTCCGCACGTGTGGCGGCGGCCATCGAAAACGAGCCGGCACGCAAAGTCACTTCGCTGATCCCTGAAGCGCAGCCTGAACCGTCACGCTACGAGAAGATGCCGTTCTGGCGTCGTGGTGGCAGTTGGGCGGCACAGCTGACGCAAATTGGTGTTGCTGCGTGCGTCTCACTGGCGGTGATTGTCGGTGTTCAGCACTACAACAGCTCTCCAACCGGCAGCGCGACTGAAGCGTCTGATTCACCGGCATTCAACACCTTGCCGATGATGGGTAAAGCGTCTCCTGTGAGCTTAGGCGTGCCTTCTGAAGCTTTTGATACCAACAGCTCTAATCAGCAGGTGCAGGAACAGCGTCGCCGCGTGAATGCCATGCTGCAGGATTATGAACTGCAACGTCGTCTGCATGCCGATCAGGTTCAGTTTGAGAAAAACGATCCGCAACAGGCTCAGGCTAATGTTCCCGGAAATCAGTCGTTAGGAACTCAGCAGCAGTAATGAAGCAGCTTTGGTGTGCCGTTAGCCTGCTGGCAGGCAGCCTGTTTTGCTCATCTATCGCCTCGGCGCAGACCTCTGCGTCCGGGGCGTTGTTGCAACAGATGGAGCAGGCAAGCCAGAACCTCAACTACGAATTTGCCTACATCAATGTCTCGCGTCTCGGCATTGAATCTCTGCGTTATCGTCACGCGGTTATCGACAATCGTATCTTCGCCCAACTGTTGCAGATGGACGGGCCGCGCCGTGAAGTGATTCAGCGCGGAAACGACATCAGCTATTTCGAGCCGGGATTAGATCCCTTCTCGCTGCCGGGCAATCACATTATCGATGCTTTACCTGGTTTGATGTTCGCCGACTTCTCCCGTTTGGGTGAGGCCTACGATTTCATTCCGGTGGGCCGTTCGCGCATGGCCGATCAGATGTGCGAAGTGGTGCGCATCGTGTCACGTGATGGCACGCGTTACAGCTATGTTGTGTGGCTGGATGTGGACACTAAATTGCCGCTGCGCATCGATCTGCTTGATCGGGACGGTGAAACGCTGGAACAGTTCCGCGTCATCAGCTTTGCCGTCGATGAAGGCGTACGCAACCTGATGCAAGGGCTGGAGAAGGCCAACTTGCCGCCATCGCTGTCGTTACCGGCCGGTGACAAAGTGGAACTCAGCTGGCAGCCAAACTGGCTTCCGGCGGGCATGAAACTGATCTCACAAAGTCGCCGCGATATTCCGTCGATGAACAAAACTGTCGAATCGCGCCTGTACAGCGATGGCCTGTTTAGCTTTGCCATTAATGTTACGCCAGCAGATAAAAGCAGCAGCGTGCAGGCATTGCGCACTGGACGTCGCACGGTGCAGACAGAAGTGCGCAATAATAACGAAATCACGGTGGTGGGCGAGTTACCGCCAGCCACTGCCAAACGTATTGCGGACAGCATAGATTCGGGTTCACCAAAATGATGAAAGAATGGGCCACCGTGGTGGCGTGGAAAGAAGGCATTGCCACTCTGCACACGGAAGCGAAAACGTCTTGTAACAGCTGCTCGGCGCGTAAAGGCTGCGGCAGCCATGCGCTTAATCAGCTGGGGCCGAAAAATGCCCACGTGATGACTATCGCCAGTGCGGAGCCGTTACAACCCGGCCAGCGCATTGAGTTAGGCATCCGCGAAAGCAGCCTGCTGGGCTCTGCCTTGCTGGTTTACATGACGCCGCTGTTTGGCCTGTTTTTAGTGGCTGGCATCTTCCAGATGCTGTTCGCCAGCGATCTGGCTGCGGCCTGTGGCGCGCTGTTGGGCGGCATTGGCGGCTTTATCGTGGCGAAAGGGGTATCCAAACTCTTCGGCGATCGCCAGGCTTTCCAGCCGGTGATTCTCAGCGTTGCGTTACCGCCTGATGCGTTGCGCGTGGAAAGCGAAGCTTGATCCCCGTCCAGGCCGCGTTTGATGCGGCCTTTCCCAATCAGCTTAACCGCTGAAATCTGTTGCGATTCCCCACAGTTCCATTCTTTAACGCGCGGCGTTAACAGTGTAATATGCGTCGTCATTAATGAGGCCGACAGGGTTCCGGGTTAAGCTCACTTTCCTGAATGTGTTCGTGCTCAAGTTTCCCACTGATTTTCTACGTGAAGATATTCATATAAATGAAGCACATACGAAATTTCTCCATCATCGCTCACATTGACCACGGCAAATCAACGCTCTCTGACCGTTTGATTCAAATTTGTGGTGGCCTGAGCGATCGTGAGATGGCGGCGCAGGTTCTGGATTCCATGGATCTGGAACGCGAGCGCGGCATTACCATTAAAGCGCAGAGCGTGACGCTCGATTACAAAGCGCAGGACGGTGAAACTTACCAGCTCAATTTTATCGATACTCCCGGTCACGTTGACTTCTCCTATGAAGTTTCCCGCTCGCTGGCGGCGTGTGAAGGAGCATTGCTGGTGGTCGATGCAGGGCAGGGCGTTGAAGCTCAGACGCTGGCAAACTGCTACACCGCAATGGAAATGGATCTGGAAGTGGTACCGGTACTGAACAAAATCGACCTGCCTGCCGCCGATCCAGAACGCGTAGCGGAAGAGATTGAAGATATCGTCGGCATTGACGCCACCGATGCGGTGCGTTGCTCGGCGAAAACCGGCGTCGGCGTGCCCGACGTGCTGGAACGTCTGGTGCGTGACATCCCGCCGCCAGAAGGCGATCCGGAAGGCCCGCTGCAGGCGCTGATCATCGATTCCTGGTTCGATAACTACCTTGGCGTAGTATCGCTGATTCGTATTAAGAACGGCACGCTGCGTAAAGGCGACAAAGTTAAAGTCATGAGCTCCGGTCAAAGCTACAACGCTGACCGTCTCGGCATCTTCACGCCGAAGCGTGTTGATCGCAACGAGCTGAACTGCGGTGAAGTAGGCTGGCTGGTGTGTGCGATTAAAGACATCCTCGGCGCACCGGTGGGCGATACGCTAACCTTGCAGCGCAATCCGGCGGAGAAAGTGTTACCTGGCTTCAAGAAAGTGAAGCCACAGGTTTACGCCGGTCTGTTCCCAATCAGTTCTGACGACTATGAAGCGTTCCGTGATGCGCTGGGCAAATTGAGCCTGAACGATGCGTCACTGTTCTACGAGCCAGAGAGCTCAACGGCGCTGGGCTTCGGTTTCCGCATCGGCTTCCTTGGTCTGCTGCACATGGAGATCATTCAGGAACGTCTGGAGCGTGAATACGATCTGGATCTGATCACCACTGCACCAACCGTAGTGTATGAAGTGGAAACCACCGACGGTGAAACTATCTATGTTGATAGCCCGTCGAAGCTGCCACCGCTGAATAATATTGCCGAGCTGCGTGAGCCGATTGCTGAGTGTCACATGCTGCTGCCGCAGGAGTTCCTCGGCAACGTCATTACGCTGTGTATTGAAAAACGTGGCGTGCAAACCAACATGGTTTACCACGGCAAGCAGGTTGCGCTGACGTATGAGATTCCGATGGCGGAAGTGGTTCTTGACTTCTTCGACCGTCTGAAATCAACCTCGCGCGGTTATGCTTCGCTGGATTACAACTTCAAACGTTTCCAGACCTCTGACATGGTGCGTGTCGACGTGATGATTAACTCAGAACGTGTTGATGCGCTGGCGCTGATTACTCACCGTGATAACTCACAATATCGTGGCCGCGACCTGGTGGAGAAGATGAAAGATCTGATCCCACGTCAGCAGTTCGATATTGCGATTCAGGCGGCAATCGGCAACCACATTATCGCTCGCTCAACGGTAAAACAGCTGCGTAAAAACGTCCTGGCGAAATGCTATGGCGGTGACGTGAGCCGTAAGAAGAAACTGTTGCAGAAGCAGAAAGACGGTAAGAAGCGAATGAAGCAGGTCGGCAACGTTGAGCTGCCACAGGAAGCATTCCTTGCCATTCTGCATGTCGGTAAAGACAGCAAATAAGGATTTTTAATGGCTAACATGTTCGCCCTGGTTTTAGTGATCGCAACGCTGATCACTGGCGTTATCTGGTGTATCGATCGCTTTAAATGGGCACCGGCGCGTCGTGCGAAGCAGGCTGCCGCGCAAGCGCAGGCCGGCAACGCACTCGACAGTAAAACGCTGGCGAAAGTAGCCGCGCAGCCGGGTTGGGTTGAAACCACCGCATCGGTGTTCCCGGTGCTGGCGGTGGTGTTGATCGTGCGTTCGTTTATTTTTGAGCCGTTCCAGATTCCATCGGGCTCAATGATGCCAACGCTGCTGATTGGTGACTTCATCCTCGTGGAGAAGTTTGCTTACGGTATTAAAGATCCGATTACCCAAACCACACTGATCCCAACTGGCCATCCGCAGCGCGGTGATGTCGCGGTATTCAAATACCCGAAAGATCCCAGCGTGGACTACATCAAGCGCGTGATTGGCTTGCCGGGCGATAAAGTGGTGTTTGATCCTTACAGCAAAACCCTGACCATCAATCCGGGTTGCAGCAGCGGCAGTTGCGACACGGCGCTGCCAGTGACTTACACTAACGTTGAGCCAAGCAACTTCATTCAAACCTTCAGCGGCTTTGATGGCAATGAAACTGGCAACGGCTTCTTCCAGGCGCCGCAGGGCGAAACCATGAAGGGCGGCCTGCGTCTCGGCACCCGCAAAGAGACATTGGGCAACGTAACGCACGATATCTTGCTGGTAAACGAAGCGCAAAGTCAGGCAAGCATGTATTATCAGCAGCCGGGCCAGCCGCAATCGACCTGGATTGTGCCGCAAGGGCAATATTTCATGATGGGTGATAACCGCGATAACAGCGCTGACAGCCGCTACTGGGGCTTTGTGCCCGAGAAGAATCTGGTCGGCAAAGCGGTAGCCATCTGGATGAGCTTCGAGAAACAAGAAGGACAGTGGCCGACCGGCGTGCGCTTTAGCCGCATTGGTGGGATTCACTAATTAGCTTCAAAAAAGGTTGGCCTCTCTTTCGGGAGGCCAGTGCACACGAAACAGACCAGGTTGGAACCTCAGCCCTGTTTCGTATGCAGTGATAGGCGCACAGAACAACTGGAATAGCATGAACCCCATCGTCATTAACAAGCTGCAGCGCAAACTGGGCTACACTTTTACTCATCCGGATTTATTGCAGCAGGCACTGACGCATCGTAGCGCCAGTAGCAAACACAATGAACGTCTTGAATTTCTTGGCGATTCTATTCTCAGCTACGTGATTGCCAATGCGCTCTATCACCGCTTCCCGCGTGTGGATGAAGGCGACATGAGCCGTATGCGTGCCACGCTGGTGCGCGGCAATACGCTGGCAGAGATGGCGCGAGAGTTCGACCTTGGCGAATGTTTACGCCTCGGCCCGGGCGAGCTGAAAAGCGGCGGTTTCCGTCGTGAATCGATCCTCGCGGATACCGTTGAAGCCTTAATTGGCGGCATCTTCCTCGATAGCAGCATTCAAACCGTCGAAAAGTTAATTCTCGACTGGTATCACTCACGACTGGAACAGATCAGTCCGGGCGATAAGCAAAAAGATCCGAAAACGCGCCTGCAGGAGTATTTGCAGGGACGTCATCTGCCGCTGCCGTCGTATTTGGTGGTGCAGGTGCGTGGCGAAGCCCACGATCAGGAATTCACCATTCACTGTCAGGTGAGTGGCATGGCAGAACCGGTGGTGGGCATTGGCTCCAGCCGCCGTAAAGCCGAGCAAGCAGCCGCCGAACAGGCGTTAATTAAGCTTGGCCTCGAATAAATAGTCACATTGCAGCGTCGAAAGCGGCGCTGCCCAAGTCAGGACTCGAATGAGCGAACTCGAAACATATAGCGGCTTTGTCGCGATTGTAGGCCGACCAAACGTCGGTAAATCCACTTTGCTGAACCAGTTGCTGGGGCAGAAAGTGTCGATCACGTCGCGCAAGCCGCAAACCACGCGTCACCGTATTATGGGCATCCACACCGAAGGCGCTTATCAGGCGATCTACGTGGATACGCCAGGGCTGCACATGGAAGAGAAACGGGCGATCAACCGCCTGATGAACCGTGCCGCCAGCAGCTCCATTGGTGACGTTGAGCTGGTGATCTTTGTGGTTGAAGGCACGCGCTGGACACCAGACGACGAGATGGTGCTCAACAAGCTGCGTGATAACAAAGTTCCGGTGGTATTGGCGATCAATAAAGTCGACAACATCCAGGACAAGAGCATTCTGTTACCGCATCTGCAGTTCCTTAGCCAGCAGATGAACTTCCTTGAAATCGTTCCTATCTCAGCGGAAAGCGGCAAAAATGTCGACGCGATTGCGGCGATTGCGCGCAAATGCCTGCCAAAATCTGAGCATCATTTCCCGGAAGATTATGTCACCGACCGCTCGCAGCGCTTTATGGCGTCTGAGATCATCCGTGAAAAGTTAATGCGCTTCCTGGGTGCAGAACTGCCTTACTCCGTTACCGTCGAAATTGAGCAGTTTGTTTCGAACGATCGCGGCGGCTACGACATCAATGGCCTGATCCTTGTTGAGCGTGAAGGCCAGAAGAAAATGGTCATCGGCAATAAAGGCGCCAAGATCAAAACCATCGGCATTGAATCGCGTAAAGACATGGAAGAGATGTTTGAAGCGAAAGTGCATCTCGAACTGTGGGTTAAAGTGAAATCGGGCTGGGCGGACGATGAACGTGCGCTGCGCAGCTTAGGTTACTCTGACGAAGGTTAAATAATGGAAGGCTGGCAACGCGCCTTTGTGCTGCATAGTCGCCCTTACAGCGAAACCAGCCTACTCCTCGATCTGTTCAGCGAAAGCGAAGGGCGCGTCCGCGTCCTTGCCAAAGGCGCCCGCTCGCGCCGCTCCCAACTAAAAGGTGCACTGCAACCCTTTACGCCACTGCTGGTGCGCTGGGGTGGACGCGGTGATGTCAAAACGCTGCGCAATGCCGAAGCCGTTTCGCTGGCATTGCCGCTCAGCGGCATTACGCTCTATTGCGGGCTCTACGTCAACGAGCTGCTGTCGCGCGTGCTGGAGCAGCAAATTCCCTTCTCTGATATGTTCTTTGATTACCTGAATTGCATCCAAACGCTGGCGGCAGGCAACGGCTCGCCTGAACCGGCGCTGCGCCGTTTTGAGCTGGCGCTGCTCGGGCATCTCGGTTACGGCGTGGATTTTCTGCACTGTGCCGGCAGCGGCGAAGAGGTGGCTGATGGCATGACCTACAGCTACCGGGAAGAGAAGGGTTTTATCGCCAGTTTGGTGGTCAATCAACGCAGCTTTACCGGCCGCCAGCTGCGTGCGTTATGGGAGCGCGAATTCCCCGATGCCGATACCCTGCGCGCCGCCAAACGCTTTACGCGTATGGCGCTCAAACCCTATCTTGGCGGCAAGCCGCTGAAGAGTCAGGAACTGTTTCGCCAGTTTGTGCCAAAAAAGAAACCCGATGTGGCAAACGACTAGCGCTGGTCGTACCGCCTGATATATTCAGCGCGGTACACTGCAAACACACTGAACACATTTAAGGATTGTCATGGCTGAGTTGCTGTTAGGCGTCAACATTGACCACATTGCCACCGTACGTAACGCACGTGGTACAAACTATCCCGATCCGGTGCAGGCCGCGTTTGTTGCTGAGCATGCCGGCGCTGACGGCATTACCGTGCATCTGCGTGAAGATCGCCGTCACATCACCGATCGTGATGTACGCATTTTGCGTGACACCATCCAGACGCGCATGAATCTGGAGATGGCGGTAACGGACGAGATGATCGACATTGCCTGTGAAATCAAGCCGCACTTCGTTTGTCTGGTGCCGGAAAAGCGTCAGGAAGTGACCACCGAAGGCGGGCTGGATGTGGCGGGTCAGCAGGATAAAATCAATGCTGCGGTGCGCCTGTTAAGCGACGCCGGCATTCTGGTGTCACTGTTTATCGATGCCGATCACCGCCAGATTGAAGCGGCGGTTGCCAGCGGCGCGCCTTATATCGAAATTCACACCGGTGCCTATGCCGAAGCGCCCGAAGGTCTCGCGCGCCAGGCTGAGCTGTCGCGCATCCGCAAAGCCGCGACTTTCGCCGCCAGCCTCGGCCTGAAAGTGAATGCCGGCCACGGTTTGACTTACCACAACGTGCAGCCGATTGCTGAATTGCCGGAGATGCATGAGCTGAATATTGGCCATGCGATTATTGGCCGCGCGCTATTCAGCGGTTTGGCCGATGCGGTCAGCGAAATGAAGCTGCTGATGCGGGAAGCGCGTCGCTAATGGCGATTCTCGGGCTCGGCAGCGATATCGTAGAGATCGAGCGCATTGCTGGCGTCATTGAGCGCTCCGGCGACCGTCTGGCGCGTCGCGTATTAAGCGAAGCCGAGTGGCAGCAATATCAGGCGCACCAGCAACCGGTGCGCTTTCTGGCTAAGCGTTTTGCGGTGAAAGAGGCGGCAGCGAAAGCGTTTGGCACCGGCATTCGCGGTGGCCTGGCCTTCAATCAGTTCGAAGTGTACAACGATGCGCTGGGCAAACCGGGATTACGTTTCTTTGAGCAGGCCAGGGTGATCGCCAGCCAGCTCGGCGTGAAGCATGTGCATGTGACGTTAGCGGATGAACGCCATTACGCCTGCGCAACGGTGATTATCGAGAACTAAGGGTGCAACACCACGAACTTCTCCCACAGCGCCTCGCGGCTTTCCGGGTGCTGTGGATCGGTAATGATGGTGTTATCAATCGGACAGACGCTTTGGCAGGTCGGCATATCATAATGGCCCACGCACTCGGTGCAGCGGTCGACATCAATTTCATAGATCGCGTCACCTAAGCTGATTGCCTGGTTTGGGCATTCAGGTTCGCACATATCGCAATTGATGCATTTGGTGGTGATGAGCAAGGCCATAGCAGAAGTCCAATAACAGCAGAAAAGGCGCGGGTATTATACGCGCCTGATCTCATCAGACCAGCTTTTTCACCAACGCTTCGCTGTGGCGAATGTGGCTGGAGGCGCGTTCAGGATCGTTTTGTACCAGCGCCATAAACAGCAGATCGGTCAACGCCAGCTGCGCGCTGGTCGACGAGATCGCCGCACTGCGCGTGCTCTGCTCTTCCGCCACGGTGTAGAGGCAAACCGTGGCGCACTGCTGCAGAGCATTCGGCGTAAAGCCGGTAAAGGCCAGCACATCGGCACCGACCTGCGCCGCTTCCTGCGCCGCCAGATTGATTTCGCGACGTTCGCCAGTATAGGAAATCGCCAGCAGCACATCGCCCGGCGCCATCGCTTGCACGCTGGCGAGCAAAGCGTGCATATCCTGCTCCGCCACCGCATTGATGCCGATCTTCATCAGCTTCCACGAAAAATCTTTCGCCACTAAACCGGACGCGCCGATGCCAACCAGCAAAATCCGATTGGCATTTTTCAGCAGCTGCAAGGTTTGCAGCAGCTTCTCTTCGCTGTTGATGTCCAGCGTGGCGCGGATCGCCGAGATCTTTTCGGTCAGCAGCTTTTCGCCGACCACTTTCAGCGGATCGTCGCTGAGAATATGGTTATGCACGGTAATCGCATCGCGATCGGCCATCGATTCGCTCAGCGCCAGCTTCAGCGCTGGAAATCCTTTGTAGCCCAGCTTCTGGGCAAACTTCACCACGCTGGACTGGCTAACGCCCGATTCCTCAGCGAGTTTTTGTGAACTGAGATGCCGTGCACGATCCGGCTGCGACAGCAAAAAATCCGCCAGCCGGCGCTCATTTAGCGCCAGTCGAGGGTAGAGCTGACGAATGCGCAGCAATGAACTCATGGTTCGATCCTTAATTCCTTTATCCGCAAACAGCGCGTAAACGCGAAGAATAAACTATTCAAATGGCATTGTAGTCACTGGAATTAAAAATAGCAGCTTTCGCCCTGAACGCCGAAGCTGGCTACACTGTAGTGCAGAAACCACGAAGGATAGAGAAGGAGTGCTGTTTGACAAAGGGTACACAACGACGCGTGGTGTTTTTCGATCTCGATGGCACGCTGCATCAGCAAGACATGTTTGGCACCTTTATGCGCTATCTGCTGCGACGTCAGCCGATCAATCTGCTGCTGGTGGTGCCGCTGTTACCGGTGATTGGTCTTGGCATGCTGATCAAAGGGCGCGCCGCACGCTGGCCAATGAGTTTGTTACTGTGGGCGATTACCTTTGGCCACAGCGAAAAACGTCTGCGCCAGCGTGAGGCGGAATTCGCTGAGTGGTTCCGCCAGCGTGTTACTGCGTTTCCGGTGGTGCAGCAGCGACTCACCGACTATCTCAGTAGCAGCGATGCCAATGTCTGGCTGATTACCGGTTCGCCGCAGTCGCTGGTGGAGCAAGTCTATTTCGACTCGGCCTTCCTGCCGCGCGTACAGCTGATTGCCAGCCAGATGAAACCGGGCTGCGGCGGACGTTTGCTGTCGATGCGCTGCCTCGGCCATGAAAAGGTGGCGCAGCTGGAGGAGAAAATCGGCACGCCGCTGCAACTGTATAGCGGCTACAGCGACAGCAAACAGGACAACCCGCTGCTGTTCTTCTGTCAGCACCGCTGGCGCGTCACGCCGCGCGGTGAGCTGCAACAACTGGAATAACGCTTCGATTCCGGCAGCAGCATCGCTATAATGCGCCGCCTTTTACTGCCCGCAGGAGTTGCCCGGTGAACCCACAAACTGATGAATATTGGATGCGTTATGCGCTGGAACTGGCGAAGCGCGCGTGGGAGCAGGGCGAAGTACCGGTTGGTGCGGTGCTGGTGCAGGGCGACAAGGTGATTGGCGAGGGCTGGAACCGGCCGATTGGCCAGCACGATCCTACCGCACATGCCGAGATCATGGCGCTGCGTCAGGGCGGCAAAGTACTGGAAAACTATCGTCTGCTGGATACCACGCTGTATGTCACGCTGGAACCCTGCGTGATGTGCGCCGGTGCGATGGTGCACGGCCGCATCACGCGGCTGGTGTACGGCGCTAAAGATGAGAAAACCGGCGCGGCCGGTTCACTGCTGGATGTGATTGGTCATCCCGGCATGAATCATCAAATTCAGATTGATTGCGGTGTGCTGGCGGAAGAGTGTGCCGGGATGCTGAGTGACTTTTTCCGCATGCGTCGCGAACAGAAGAAGGCGCTGCGTCAGGCGCAGCGCACCGGTTAATTCATGGCAATTTTCGGTTCGACCGCCGGGTAACCGGCGCCTAACTCCGCTTCCAGTGCCGACTGCTGCGCTAAACGCTTCTCCTGTTCCTGCAAATATCCCACCAAACTGATCTGATATTTACGGATATTCTCCACGTAGTTATAAGCTTCGTGGCCGCGCGCGTAGCCGTAGGTGGTTTGCGTGTAATAGCGCTTCTGGCTCAACATCGGCAAACGCAGCTTCACATCGGCCCAGCTGTCGGGATTGCCGCCCTGTTTCGCCGTCAGCTTGCGTACGTCCAGCATGTGCGCGTAACCCATGTTATATGCCGCCAGCGCGAACCAGATACGTTCATCTTCAGGAATCGTTTCAGGTACTTTCTCCATCATGCGCTTGAGATATTCGCTGCCGCCGCGAATGCTCTGTTCGGGATCGAGGCGATCGTTGACGTCAAGGCTGTCGGCGGTATTACGCGTCAACATCATCATGCCGCGCACGCCGGTTGGCGATGTGGCCTGCGGATTCCAGTGCGACTCCTGATAAGAGATCGCCGCCAGTAAACGCCAATCCATGCTGGCGGAATATTTCTCAAACAGCGGTTTGATATCCGGCAAAGTGTTATCAATGGCGCGCAGGAAGGTGCGGGTATCAACGTAATCGAAGGTGCCAACGTGGCCGAGATACTTCTCTTCCAGCCGCGCCATCGTGCCTTCCTCGCCCATCTGGCTGTAGAAGTCGAGCATCGCCGCACTCAGGCTGTCGTCTTCATTGCGCGGTAAATACCAGGTGACCGGCTCTTCGTCAGTCACATCAAACGCCACCGCCAGCTGCGGATGAATGCGCTGCAGCAGGCCGATGGTAACCGAATCGCCCACCGTGTAATCGAGTTTGCCGTCAGCAACCGCTTCAAGCAGCGCTTTCTGGCCCTGATCGGTGGAGATCGCCCAGTCGAGATCGGGATAGCTGTCAGCTTTGGCGGAACGTAAAGTTGACAGGTATGCCGAACCGGACTGCACAATCAGGCGGCCTTTGAGATCGCCGAGATTCTTAGGGCGAGGCTTATCAATGCGGTACACCAGCTGCTGCGACACCGAATAGTAGCTCGGGCCACTTTGGTAGTGCGCGAGGCGCTCGCTGTTGTAGATCAAGCCGGCCGCCAGCAAATCCGCTTTACCGTCATCAAGGTCGTCAAACAGATCGCCGAGATTAGGACGCACCTCAACTTCCAGTTTCACGCCAAGGTAATCGGCGAAGCGCTTCGCCAGCTCGTAATCCATACCGGCTGGTGCATTGTTAATGGTGTAGTAAGTCAGCGGAGAGTTAACGGTACTGATGCGCAGCACTCCGCGTGATTTGATCTGTGATAGCGCGTCTGTTCCGCCCCCGTACCACGGGATTGAAGGCCACAATGCTAGCGCAAGTAGCACGGTGATCAGACCGATAAACAGATAGTTTATTTTTAGGCGTTTCAAATAGTTGTCTCGTAATGGCTCACAGGCCTCTGTCTTTTAAAGGCAGTATTTATGTTGTTTTAACTCCCAGAGCGAGGGGCATTTTGCGCAACAAAAAGGGGCAGGGCAACTTTTATAGCAAGAATTGTGCAAAATTCAGCCAAACGCCAGGTGCCAGAATTTATGCGCAAACGGTTTCGTAACCCGAGCTGTTTCTCTATAATACCGCCCGTTTTCCCCTGTTGCGCCCAATGAAGCGTCGCCCGGCACTTCAAAGACGAGAGATCTTTAATGATGGAAATTCTGCGTGGTTCGCCCGCTCTGTCGGCATTTCGTGTAAACAAACTGCTGACCCGCTTTCAGGACGCTCACCTTCCGGTGAGTGATATTTACGCCGAGTACGTCCATTTTGCCGATGTTAGTGCACCGCTCAGCGCGGATGAGCAAGCCCGCCTGCAACGCCTGCTGAAATACGGTCCTTCTCTCGCCGAACACGCGCCACAAGGGCGTCTGTTGCTGGTAACGCCGCGTCCCGGCACCATTTCACCGTGGTCATCGAAAGCCACCGACATCGCCCATAACTGCGATCTGCCACAGGTCTTGCGTCTTGAGCGCGGTATGGCCTTCTATGTGCAGGCACCTGAGCTGACGGAAGCACAGTGGCAGCAGCTGGCGAGCCTGCTGCATGACCGCATGATGGAAACGGTGTTCGCTGATCTCAACGATGCGCAGCAGCTGTTTGCTCACCATCAGCCGCAGCCGCTGAAAAGCGTTGACGTGCTGGGCGCAGGCCGCAGCGCGCTGGAGCAGGCCAACACCACGCTGGGTCTGGCGCTGGCCGATGATGAGATCGACTACCTGCTTGATGCCTTTACTAAGCTGGGCCGCAATCCAAACGACATCGAGCTCTACATGTTTGCGCAGGCAAACTCCGAGCACTGTCGTCACAAGATCTTCAATGCCGACTGGATTATCGACGGCGAAAAGCAGCCGAAGTCGCTGTTTAAAATGATCAAGAACACCTTTGAACACAATCCTGAGCACGTGCTGTCTGCCTATAAAGACAACGCTGCGGTAATGGAAGGTTCTGAGGTTGGCCGCTTCTACGCCGATGCGCAGAAGGGCGAATATGAGTTCCATCAGGAAGCCGCACATATCCTGATGAAGGTCGAAACCCATAACCACCCAACCGCCATTTCACCGTGGCCGGGTGCCGCGACCGGTTCTGGTGGCGAAATCCGTGATGAAGGCGCAACCGGACGTGGCGCGAAGCCAAAAGCCGGTCTGGTCGGTTTTTCGGTATCGAACCTGCGTATTCCAGGCTTTGAACAGCCGTGGGAAGAGGATTTCGGTAAGCCGGATCGCATCGTCACCGCGCTGGATATCATGACCGAAGGTCCACTGGGCGGCGCGGCGTTCAACAACGAATTTGGTCGTCCAGCCCTCAACGGCTACTTCCGTACCTACGAAGAGCGCGTTAACAGCCACAATGGCGTGGAGCTGCGCGGCTATCACAAGCCCATCATGCTGGCGGGCGGCATCGGTAACATCCGTGCCGATCACGTGCAGAAAGGCGAGATCGTGGTCGGCGCCAAGCTGATCGTGCTGGGGGGCCCGGCTATGAACATCGGTCTGGGCGGCGGCGCGGCATCGTCAATGGCATCAGGCCAATCGGATGCCGATCTCGACTTTGCGTCAGTACAGCGCGACAACCCAGAGATGGAACGTCGTTGCCAGGAAGTGATTGACCGCTGCTGGCAGCTGGGCGAAGCCAACCCGATTCTGTTCATCCACGACGTCGGCGCGGGCGGCCTTTCGAACGCCATGCCAGAGCTGGTGAGCGACGGTAATCGTGGCGGTAACTTCAACCTGCGCGACATCCTCAGCGATGAGCCAGGCATGAGTCCGCTGGAAGTATGGTGTAACGAGTCGCAGGAACGTTATGTGCTGGCGGTCGCGCCGGAGAAACTGGCGCTGTTCGACGAGCTGTGCCAGCGTGAACGCGCGCCATATGCGGTCATCGGTGAAGCCACCGAAGAGCTGCATCTGAACCTCGCCGACAGCCATTTCGACAATAAGCCAATCGACATGCCGCTCGACGTGCTGCTGGGCAAAACACCGAAGATGACGCGTGATGTTGCCAGCCAGCAGGCCAACGGCGAAGCGCTGCAGCGTGACGGGATTAGCGTAGCGGATGCGGTGAATCGCGTGCTGCACCTGCCGACCGTGGCGGAAAAAACCTTCCTGATCACCATCGGTGACCGCAGCGTAACCGGCATGGTGGCGCGCGATCAGATGGTAGGACCGTGGCAGATTCCGGTCGCGAACTGCGCCGTCACCACCGCCAGCCTCGATAGCTATCACGGTGAAGCATTCTCGCTTGGTGAACGTGCACCCGTCGCATTGCTCGACTTCGCGGCTTCAGGTCGCCTCGCCGTCGGTGAAGCGCTGACCAACATCGCCGCAACCTCCATTGGTTCGCTGCAACGCGTTAAGCTCTCTGCGAACTGGATGGCCGCCGCCGGTCATCCAGGCGAAGACGCGGGCTTGTACGCGGCGGTTAAAGCGGTCGGCGAAGAGTTGTGTCCCGCGCTGGGTATCACCATTCCGGTGGGCAAAGACTCGATGTCGATGAAAACCCGCTGGCAGCAAGGTACTGAGCAGCGCGAAATGACCTCGCCGCTGTCGCTGGTGATCACCGCCTTTGCGCGCGTGGAAGATGTGCGTCGCACCGTGACGCCGCAGCTGCAGGCGGATCAAGACAACCTGCTGCTGCTGGTGGATCTCGGCAACGGCGCGAACACCCTTGGCGCGACTGCGCTTTCACAGGTTTATCGTCAGCTGGGCGACAAGCCTGCCGACGTGCGTGATGCTACGCAGCTGGCGGGCTTCTTCAACGCCATTCAGGCGCTGGTGGCTGAGCAGAAACTGCTGGCTTACCACGACCGTTCCGACGGCGGCCTGCTGGTCACGCTGGCGGAGATGGCCTTCACTGGTCATTGCGGTATCGAAGCCGATATCGCCGCGCTAGGCAGCGATGCGTTAGCCGCATTGTTCACCGAAGAGCTGGGCGCGGTGCTGCAGATCAACGCAGCGGATCGTGCAGCCGTCGAGAAGGTGTTCGCTGACCACGGTCTGAGCGCTAACCTGCACGTGATTGGTAAAGCCCTGCCAGGCGATCGCTTCGTGATCCGCTCTGGCGACAGCGCGGTGTACAGCGAAAGCCGTAGCACGCTGCGCACCTGGTGGGCAGAAACCACCTGGCAGATGCAGCGTCTGCGTGATAACCCAGCCTGTGCCGATCAGGAGCATGAAGCGAAGAAAGACGATAACGACCCAGGTCTGAACGTCCATCTGACCTTCAAACCAGAAGAAGATGTTGCGGCACCGATGATTGCGACGGGCGCACGTCCGCGTGTGGCAGTGCTGCGTGAGCAGGGCGTTAACTCACACGTAGAGATGGCCGCCGCCTTCCATCGTGCGGGCTTTACTGCAGTTGACGTACATATGAGCGATCTGCTGGCGGGCCGTCGCGGTCTGGAAGAGTTCCAGGCGCTGGTCGCCTGCGGTGGCTTCTCGTACGGTGACGTGCTGGGCGCGGGTGAAGGCTGGGCGAAATCCATCCTGTTCAACGGTCGCGTGCGTGATGAGTTCGAAAACTTCTTCCATCGTCCACAAACGCTGGCACTTGGCGTGTGTAACGGTTGTCAGATGATGTCGAACCTGCGCGAGCTGATTCCGGGAAGCGAGCTGTGGCCACGCTTTGTGCGCAACCAGTCCGAGCGTTTCGAAGCGCGTTTCAGCCTGGTTGAAGTAGCGGCGAGCCCATCGCTGCTGCTGGATGGCATGGTCGGATCGCATATGCCAATCGCGGTATCGCACGGTGAAGGTTTTGTCGAAGTGCGTGACGGCGCGCATCTGGCACAGCTGGAGAGCAAAGGTTTGGTGGCGCTGCGCTTCGTCGATAACTTCGGCAAAGTGACAGAAAGCTATCCGGCTAACCCGAACGGATCGCCTAACGGCATCACTGCGGTAACCAACGAGAGCGGACGCGTCACCATTATGATGCCGCACCCAGAGCGTGTGTTCCGTACCGTGAGCAACTCCTGGCATCCGGCAGAGTGGGGCGAAGACAGCCCGTGGATGCGTATCTTCCGCAACGCGCGTAAGCAGTTGGGATAACAAAACAAAGGCCGCTAAACAGCGGCCTTTTTTATTCTGCGCGTTTTGCAGGTCCGCCATTCATGGCGACCTTACTAAAATCCGCATAATCTCTAAACTGTCGGAAAATAACGACAATCCCGCCAATACGTTGTCGTCAAAAGGTGACATTTAACTGATTGATTTATATAGCAAGTAAATTACCACGACAAACACGTTGCTAATCAGCGACACTTTTCACAGACCGTCCGGTCCGCTTTTCTCTGGGAGAGTGCTTCGTCTCTGGCATTCCTCTGATAATAAACGCTATTTATTTATTGGCACGATACTTGCTATACTCCCTACGTGGCTCATTCACCTGTTTATGATTGCCCCGCTTCAGCGGCTGAGCTCATAAAAACCGAATGACGCACCAAACGGAGCCTGTCGTCCACCTCACCGATAATCGTTTGCTTTGCAACGTTATCAAACATCGGGCGCAACGTTGAGTTAGGCTCCACCTATTTTGCAAGCGATGCTGCGGCGTCGCTCTCACGGCAGGCCAAAAGGCCTGCCGTTTTCATATCTGGCCTTTCTTCCGTTTTGATACTTCGCTAGCATGCCTGCAGCTCACATTTAAGGAAGCGCGGTTGTGATGAAATGGCGTCTGTTTCCCCGATCCCTGCGGCAGTTAGTGTTAATGGCTTTCCTGCTGGTACTGCTACCGTTACTGGTGCTGGCGTGGCAAGCGTGGGAAAGTCTTTCGGCGTTAAGCAACCAGGCGGCGGATACCAACCGCAATACCTTTACCGATGTGCGTCGCAGCGAAGCGATGGCGCGTACCGCGCTGGAGCTGGAGCGCAGCTACCGCCAATATTGCGTGCTCGGCGATGCGTCGCTGGCGAAGCTGTATCAAACGCAGTGGACGCGCTACGGCCAAATGCTCAGCAGTCACGCTGCCAGTTTGCCCGATCTGCCTTCCTTCAAAGTGCTGCAAACCACCTTGCCTTCGCTGCAGCAACTGCAGTGCGATAACGGCAATCCTGAGGCGCAAGCCGCCAGCGCGCTGGAGCGTTTTTCCGATACCAACACGCAAATGGTGCAGGCAACGCGTGAAGTGGTATTTTCGCGCGGCTTACAGCTGCAGCGTGAAATCGCCGATCGCGGTCAGTTTTTTGGCTGGCAGGCGCTGATTCTGTTCCTGATTAGCCTGGTGCTGGTTTTGCTGTTCACGGGGATGATCATCGGTCCGGTGAAGCGGGTTGAACGCATGATCAATCGATTGGGCGAAGGTAAGGCGCTCGGCGATAGCGGCAGTTTCCGTGGTCCGCGTGAGATCCGTTCGTTGGGGCAGCGCATCGTCTGGCTGAGCGAGCGGTTAAGCTGGCTGGAAGAGCAGCGCCACGAATTTTTGCGCCACCTGTCGCATGAGCTGAAAACGCCGCTTGCCAGTCTGCGTGAAGGCACAGAATTGCTGGCCGATCAGGTTGCCGGGCCACTCAATGCCGAGCAGCAGGAAGTGGTGGCGATTCTCGATACCAGCAGCCGTCATTTACAGCGGCTAATTGAGCAGTTGCTCGATTACAACCGCAAGCTGGCCGATGGACCGATGGCGCTGAAGCCCGTGGCGCTAAATGAGATCATTGATTCGGTGGTAAAAGTGCACTCGTTGCCAGCCAATGCGCGTGAAATGACCACCCACGTTGATCTGCAAGTGCATCACTGTCTGGCGGAAGCGACGCTGCTGCAGCGGGTGATCGATAACCTCTATTCGAACGCCGTGAACTACGGCAGCGAATCCGGTAACATCTGGCTGCAGAGCCAGCAGAAGGGCAACCAGGTATGGATTGAGGTGGCAAACACCGGCACACCGATTCCGGCTGAAGAGCAGGCGATGATTTTTGAGCCCTTTTATCAGGGCAGCCAACAGCGCAAAGGGCCGGTTAAAGGCAGCGGGCTGGGCTTAAGCATCGCCAAAGATTGTCTGCGCAGGATGCACGGCGATCTGCAGTTGGTAACGCGCAAGGATGCGGATGTCTGTTTTCGTATCATTCTGACGACCAGCGCCGGGAATGCCTGATTAATGAAACTAACCCTATTCAAACTTGTGGCCAGTGCAGTGCTGGTTTTCGGCCTCAGCGCCTGCCAGGCACCGTCACAAGATCGTACGCAGCATAATGGCGTTAGCGTGCCTGAACCGGAGGTACGCCTGCCGGATTATCTGGCGACCGATTGCCAAAACGTGTGGCAAATCGAAACGCCAGCCGCCGCAGGCAATCCGCTCTATTGGCAGCGCGCCATGGATTGCGCCGAGCGCTTATCGCCGGCCGAAGCGCGTGCAGAAGCGCGTCGTTGGCCGGTACAAGGCTGGGCGCGCGCCTTCAAGCAGGGCATTTTGCTCGCGAACGGTAACGTCACGCCAGTTGAGCGGCGTGATTTCGTCACTACCTTAGATGGTTACAGCGCGGCTTATCCGGCGTCGGTGCGTCCGCTGCTCCAGCTGTGGCGCAGCAATCAGGCGGCCCAACTGGAGCTGAGCGAAGCGCGTGGACGCTACGCCGCTTTGCAGCAGAGTAATGACGCGGAGATGGATAACCTGCGCCAGCAGCAAACCAAAATGCGTCAGTCGCTGGCCGATACCCAACGCAAGTTAGAGCGTTTAACCGACATTGAACGCCAGCTGTCGTCGCGTAAAGCGCCTGATAGCAGCGACACATCGCACGGCGGCAGCGATGTGCAAAGTGAGGATCAGTAACCATGAAACAAGCCGCACGTTTATTGCTGGTGGATGATGATCCGGGCTTATTGAAACTGCTCGGCATGCGTCTGAGCAGCGAAGGCTATCAGGTGGCGACGGCCGCCAGCGGGCCGGAAGCGCTGCGCCATCTGCAGAAAGAGAAGGTCGACTTGGTGATCAGCGACCTGCGCATGGACGAAATGGATGGTCTGGCGCTGTTCGGCGAAGTGCAGAAACGTCATGCGGGCTTGCCAGTGATCATTCTCACCGCGCACGGTTCGATCCCTGAAGCAGTATCCGCCACGCAACAAGGCGTGTTCAGCTTTCTGACCAAACCGGTCGATCGTGATGCCTTATATAAAGCGATAGATGAAGCGCTGGCTCAACGCGCGCCGATCAGCGATGACGGCTGGCGCGAAGCGATTGTGACGCGCAATCCGCAGATGCTGCGCTTGCTGGAGCAGTCGCACATGGTGGCGCAATCTGACGTCAGCGTGCTGATCAATGGGCAAAGCGGCACCGGTAAAGAAGTGCTGGCGCAGGCGATTCACGCCGCCAGCCCGCGCGCCACCAAGCCGTTCATCGCCATCAATTGCGGTGCGCTGCCGGAACAACTTTTAGAGTCCGAACTGTTTGGCCACGCTAAAGGGGCCTTTACCGGCGCGGTCAGCGCACGTGAAGGTCTGTTCCAGGCGGCGGAAGGCGGCACGCTGTTTCTTGATGAGATTGGCGACATGCCTCAGGCGCTGCAGGTGAAACTGCTGCGTGTGCTGCAGGAGCGCAAAGTGCGGCCGTTAGGCAGCAACCGCGATCTGGATATCAACGTGCGGATTATTTCCGCGACGCACCGCGATTTGCCCAAAGCGATGGAGAAGAAGAGTTTCCGCGAAGATCTCTACTATCGTCTTAACGTGGTGAATCTGAAAATTCCCGCGCTGCACGAGCGCGCTGAAGATATCCCGCTGCTGGCGAATCATCTGCTGCGCCAATCCGCCGATCGCCATAAACCTTTCGTGCGTAGCTTTTCGGTGGATGCGATGAAGCGGCTGGTCAGCGCCGCCTGGCCGGGCAATGTACGTCAGCTGGTCAACGTGATTGAACAGTGCGTCGCCTTGAGTACCGCGCCGGTCATCGGTGATGCCCTGGTTGAACAGGCGCTGGCGGGGGAAAATACCGCGCTGCCGACTTTCGTCGAAGCACGTAATCAATTTGAGCTGAACTATCTGCGTAAACTGCTGCAGATGACCAAAGGAAATGTCACCAACGCTGCGCGTCTGGCTGGACGTAACCGCACTGAATTCTATAAGCTGCTGTCGCGCCATGAATTGGACGCCAGCGAATTTAAAGAGTAGCTTGCTGCGGCAGCGTCAGGAACAATTATACTAACGGTATCCGTCCATCATGGAGGGAGTAAAAAAGGATCTGTCATGAAAAAGATCGATGCAATTATCAAACCATTCAAACTCGATGATGTACGTGAAGCCTTAGCTGAAGTAGGCATCACCGGGATGACCGTCAGTGAAGTGAAAGGCTTTGGTCGTCAGAAAGGTCACACTGAGCTGTATCGCGGCGCTGAGTACATGGTCGATTTTCTGCCAAAAGTGAAAATCGAAATGGTGGTAGGTGACGATATCGTCGATACCTGCGTAGAAACCATTATGAAAACCGCGCAGACCGGCAAAATCGGCGACGGCAAAATCTTTGTCTTTGACGTGGCGCGCGTAGTGCGTATCCGTACCGGTGAAGAGGACGAAGAGGCGATTTAAGCCCCTTCGCGCATTGCCTGTAAAAGCCTGCCTTGCGCAGGCTTTTTTGTTTTACAGCACCTTGTGCGGGCCAAATACTTCGTAGTGGATGCGATCGGCATTGATGCCGGCATCGACCAGTTGACGTGCGACAAACTGCATAAACGGCAGCGGACCACAGATCCAGAACTGACGATCGGACTGGTTCAGCGCGGAGGACACGCTCGCCAAATCCATCAAGCCCTGAGCGTCGTAACGTCCGACATCGGCACTTTCTGGTTGCCGATACCAAACGTGGCTGGTGAAGTTTGGCAGGCGTGCGCCGAGGGATTTCACCTCTTCAGCAAACGCATGCTGCGAACCAGCTTCCGCGGCGTGCAGCCAGTTAACCGCCGCCGGATGTTGCTGCTGCGCCAGAGTAGCCAGCATCGCCAGCATTGGAGTTTGGCCGACGCCAGCAGAGATCAGCGTAATCGGCGTAGCGGCTTCAGCCTGCAGGATGAAATCACCGGCTGGTGCTGCGCACTGCACAATATCGCCCACCTGCGCACGATCATGCAGCCAGCCCGACACGCTGCCCAGCGCTTCGCGTTTAACCGCGATGCGATAAAATTGCCCATTTGGCTGGTGCGTCAGCGAATACTGGCGATGCTGAATATTTTCACAGCCTGCCGGTTGTAGGCTGATGGCCAGATACTGCCCTGGCAGAAAGGTTGCCACCGGCTTACCGTCGTTTGGCACCAGTTCAAAACTCGTGATCACCGAACTCTCCTGATTGATAGCGCGAATACGAAAATCACGCGCACCGCGCCAGCCGCCGGTTTTCTCTTCGGAGGCCGAATAGATGGCTTCTTCACGCTGGATAAACACATCAGCCAGCACGCCGTACGCTTTGCCCCATGCGGTCAGCACTTCTTCACCCGGATGCAGCAGCTCATCAATTGTCGCCAGCAGGTTTTCACCCACAATCGCATACTGCTCGGGCTGAATGTTCAGGCTGGCATGCTTCTGCGCGATTTTCTCCACCGCCGGCAACAGTACGGCCAAATTTTCCAGGTTGCTGCCATAAGCCACAATGGCGTTAAACAACGCTTCCCGCTGATTGCCGCTGCGCTGATTGTTCATGTTGAATACGTTTTTCAGTTCAGGATGTTGCGTCAGTAAACGTTGGTAGAAATGGCCGGTCAGCTGCGGTCCAACCTGGGCAATGGCGGGCAAGGTCGATTTGATGGTAGCGATGGTTTGCGCGTCGAGCATGGTGAAATCCTCAGAGTGAATTTAAACATGTATTTTAAATGCATCTTATGGGTAATCGAAGCGCCTGTAAATCCCTTGTTGTGATTAAGGATTAAGCAAGAAAGGTGCGGGCTGGCGCGCAAAGCTGAAATTCTTTCGCCATGAAAGTGAGCAAATTTCGTGATTTTCTGGCTTGCAAAAAAGCGTAAAAAACCCGTTCCAGCGCCATGCCAATCGTTTGCGCAAAAAGAGGGGATTGACGCTACCGTCACCTGTCAAAACCGTTTACACTGTTCGCCTTCGCCCCCTAGCCGGGGCCTAAACTGCCGTTAAAAAGTTAGCTGAGTCAGGAGAGTCCGGATGTTAAAGCGTGATATGAACATTGCCGATTATGATGCCGCGTTGTGGCAGGCTATGGAGCAAGAGAAAGTGCGTCAGGAAGAGCACATTGAACTGATTGCTTCTGAAAACTACACCAGCCCACGCGTAATGCAGGCCCAAGGTTCACAGCTCACCAACAAATATGCCGAAGGCTATCCGGGCAAACGCTATTACGGCGGATGTGAATACGTCGATATCGTTGAGCAACTGGCGATCGATCGCGCTAAAGAGCTGTTCGGCGCAGATTTCGCTAACGTACAGCCGCACTCCGGTTCTCAGGCCAACTTCGCGGTTTACACCGCGCTGCTGCAGCCAGGCGACACCATTCTGGGTATGAACCTGGCGCACGGTGGTCACCTGACGCACGGTTCCCCGGTAAACCTGTCGGGTAAGCTGTACAACGTTATCCCTTACGGCATCGATGAAACCGGCAAAATCAACTACGAAGAACTGGCTGAGCTGGCACAAACCCACATGCCAAAAATGATCGTCGGCGGCTTCTCTGCTTACTCTGGCGTGTGCGACTGGGCCAAAATGCGTGAAATCGCAGACAGCGTTGGCGCCTACCTGTTCGTCGATATGGCACACGTTGCGGGCCTGATCGCCGCAGACGTCTATCCGAACCCGGTTCCTCATGCCCACATCGTGACTTCAACCACCCATAAAACCCTGGCGGGTCCGCGCGGCGGCCTGATCCTGGCGAAAAACGGTGACGAAGAGCTGTATAAAAAACTGAACTCCGCGGTGTTCCCGGGTGGTCAGGGCGGTCCTCTGATGCACGTGATCGCCGGTAAAGCGGTGGCGTTCAAAGAAGCGATGGAGCCAGAGTTCAAGACTTATCAGCAGCAGGTGGCTAAGAACGCGAAAGCGATGGTGGAAGTTCTGCTGGAGCGCGGTTACAACATCGTTTCCGGTGGTACACACAACCACTTGTTCCTGATCGATCTGGTCAGCAAAAACCTGACCGGTAAAGAAGCCGATGCCGCTCTGGGCCGCGCCAACATTACCGTGAACAAAAACAGCATACCTAACGATCCGAAGAGCCCGTTCGTGACCTCTGGCGTGCGTATCGGTACCCCAGCGGTGACGCGTCGTGGCTTCAAAGAAGCTGACGTTCGCGAGCTGGCTGGCTGGATCGCTGACGTGCTGGACAACATCAACGACGAAGCGACCATCGAACGTACCAAACAGAAAGTGCTGGAAATCTGCAGCCGTCTGCCGGTGTACGCGTAAGCTTTACGCTTCTCGATGCAGTGCAAAAAAGGATGGTGCAAGCCATCCTTTTTTATTGCCGTCGCAGCAGTGCTCTGACAAAGTAGCGCCCACTCGTGCTGCTCAGCAGCATTTTTGCTGGAGGGAATATGGCAATCGGCTCCGCCAAATGGCTCGGTTTGGGCTACTTCACTTACTTCTTCTGTTACGGCATTTACCTTCCTTTCTGGAGCGTGTGGCTCAAAGGCACCGGACTTGATGCAGAAAAAATCGGTCTGCTGCTGGGGTGCGGCATGGTGGCGCGCTTTGTCGGCAGTTTGCTGATTGCCTCGCAGGTAAAAAATCCCTCACAGCTGATCACTGCGCTGCGCTTGCTGGCGCTGATGACGTGCCTGTTCGCTATCGGTTATTGGCTGGGACAACAGTGGATGTGGCTGCTGTTCGTGATGATCGGCTTCAACCTGTTTTTCTCACCGCTGGTGCCGCTGAGTGATGCGCTGGCTGCCACCTGGACGCAGCAAATTGGTCTGACATATGGCCCGGTTCGTTTGTGGGGCTCGCTGGCGTTTGTCATCAGCTCTGCCTTAACCGGCATGCTTGTCACGGCGTTCTCATCGCAGGCGATTCTGGTGCTGCTGTCACTGGGCGCGATCGGCATGTTAGGTGGGATGATGTTAACGCCAGCGACGAAGCCGCAGGGCAGTGAACGTCAGACGTCAACCGATGGTGGCTGGCAGGCATGGCGTGATTTGCTGCGCGAAAATGCGGTGTGGCGTTTCATGTTATGCGTGACATTGTTGCAGGGCGCGCATGCGGCTTACTACAGCTTCAGCGCGATCTGGTGGCAGGAGAGCGGTTATTCCGCGTCGATTATTGGCTATTTATGGTCGCTGGGCGTGGTGGCTGAAATCATCATTTTTGCTCTCAGCAGCCGACTGTTTCGCCGCTGGAGTGCGCGCGATCTGCTGCTGTTATCAGGCGTGTGCGCCATTATCCGCTGGACAATGCTGGGATCCAGCACCGCGTTACCGTTGCTGATCGTGGCGCAAATTCTGCACTGCGGCAGCTTTACCGTCTGCCATTTAGCTGCGATGCGGTTTATCGCCGCGCGCAAAGGCGCGGAAGTGATTCGTCTGCAATCGCTCTATTCGGCGCTGGCCATGGGCGGCGGTATTGCGGTGATGACTATGATTTGCGGCGTGTTGTTTACGCATCTGCAAGGACATCTGTTCTGGGTGATGGCGTTAGTGGCGCTGCCGGCGCTGTTCCTGCGTCCGCGCGCCGCTTAACTCTCCAGCAACTGGAGAATACGCTGCTGCTGATGACGACTCAGCGGCAGCTCCGCCTGGATTAGCGGCGGTGAAAACAGCGGCAATGAAATGGCATACGGCGTGATCACCAGCGCGATATCGCGCGGCGCGCCTTCACGCTGAAAATGCACGACGTCCTGATAGCTGATGTTGATCGGTAGCAGCGTCATTTCCCGCAGCTGCTGCTCCAGCAACTGCTCCAGCGCCGCATCCGCGCCCGTCAGCAATAGCACCTGCTTTTCCTGCAATGCACTCTCCTGCATCAGCCAGGCACCAAATAACACCGCCACCAGACTTATCTCTTCAGCACTAAAGCGCGTGGCAAAGTTACGGCTGAAATGCTCAAGTGCGCGTTCCGTGGTACGCAGCAGACGCGGGTAGAGTCGTGCGACATCCAGCGCCACGCTGTTATCGATGCCGATGGCAAAATGGCTGCGATCCAGCGCCTGCGCCAGATGCGTAAAGAGTTGCTGAGTGAGTTCGGCGCGATTTCTGAAGGTGGTTTGTGCCAACTGCTCAAAGCGCGCAATCAGCGCTTCCACGGACTGCATCAGTTTTACCGCCTGCGGATGCTCCAGCTGCGTAGCGGTTGGCGCGTGAATCAGGCTAAATAGCAGCGTCCAGAAGTCGGTCTCGCTTACATCCGGCGCTAAGTGGCAGCGCTTCTGCCAGTGATGGATGACGTCGTCGGCGGCAGCACGTTCGACTTTTTCCGCCAGCCACGCGCGCTGTCCGTCATTGAACAAGGCGTTTTGGCGCTGGCACAGCGCATACTTCATGAAGATTTGCAGAAACAGGCGGTCGCGCGGGCTGAAGTCGCGCGCCAGACGCAGGCTGCAGTGCTGAATCAGCGCCTGCAAGTTGGTTTCATCCCACAGCGCTTTCTCGATTTTCAGGACTTTCAGGCGCTGACGCAGCACCGGGGCAAAATGCTCGCAGACAAAATCCTGCGACAAACGCAGCGCGCGTCGCAGCCAGTGGATCAGGCACAGCCGCCTGTCCAGTTCCGTCCCGTGTATGCGAAAGCTGCCATCGACCATCTGGTGTAGCTCCAGTTGATGGTAACGCTGTATCTCCTCTCCCACATCCGCGATATCCTGTCGGGCGACAACAGGCGCCACGCCATTTAACTGGCAGAGCTTTTCAAGCGTCAACGCGGGAGCGGGCAGAAATAGCAGCAGTAACAGATGACAACGACGCTGGGAACGGCTGAAGAGTGGTGCAGAGGAGGGTGCAGAACTCATCAATGGTTTATCCGCAGGTCACTTTTGAGCTAAGAATAGCTAACTCCACGCGGTAACCTTGCACTTTGTCGTGACTTTTGTTCAGAGCTTTAGGGCGGGTCACAATTTTTCTGGGCCACTCTACACTTCACTTTAAAATTGTTACTTTATAACACATGAAAATTGCACTCATTACGTTTACGCTGTTGTTCAGCACCGCAGCCTGGTCACATCCGCATAGCTTCATTGACATGAAAACCGAGTTCATCAGTGACAACCAACATCTTAGCGGCATGAAAATGGTGTGGACCATGGATGAGATAACCTCCGCCGATCTGTTATACGACGCAGGTAAAGCCAAGCCCGGTGATGTGGTGTGGAAAAAGCTGGCGGCGCAGGTGATGGCAAATGTGCTCGGTCAGCACTATTTCACCGAAGTGTGGCAGGACAAAAATCGGGTCAAATTTCTCAATCTGCCGAAAGAGTACAACTTATCGCGCAACGGCAACAAAGCGGTGCTGGAGTTTATCGTGCCGTTTGGCGAGCCGCAGTTATTGAGCGCGAAGCAGTATCGCATTCAGACTTTTGATCCCAGCTACTTTGTTGATATGTATTACGATAATCCACAGGCATTAACCATGGACGACACCGTTAAATCGCATTGCCAGATCGATCTGCATACGCCGATACCGGATGACTCGCTGAAGCAATATGCGCTATCGCTGGATAAAGCCGATGCGCCGCCAGAGGATATGGATCTTGGCCAGCAATTCGCCCAAACGGTGACACTGACATGTCACTGATTTCGCTTCCCTCCCGTTCACGTCGTTTATGGCCGCTGTGGCTGATGGCGGCGTTATTGCTGCTAGCGGGCGTGCTGCTGTGGCAGCACTGGTCGCAGATTTTGCTGCAAAGCGTGCTGTGGCAAAAAATCCTCAATCGCGAAATGACGCAGCTTTTGCAGCAGGTGGCTGAACAACCGCAGCTGGCGGGCGTGACGCTAATGCTGTTCAGCCTCGCTTACGGCGTGCTGCATGCGCTGGGGCCGGGACACGGCAAAGTGGTGATCACTACCTTTCTTGCCACCCATCCGGCAAAGTTGAAAACCAGCATGAAGCTAACGCTGCTGGCGGCTTTGCTGCAGGGCGGCGTGGCGATTGGTTTGGTAACGCTGATGCTGGTGGTACTGCAAACCTCGTCGCGTCAGATGCATCTCGGCAGCTACTGGCTGGAGAAGGGCAGTTATCTGTTAGTCGTCGCGCTGGGTATTTGGGTCGGTTGGCGTGCATTGCGATCGCTGCGTCAGCAATGGCGTCCTCAGCCAAAGTTGCAGATCCACGCTATTCGCCCAGCGCATCAGCACGATGAACACTGCGGCTGCGGACATGCGCATCTGCCCAGCGCTGCGCAGATGGATCAGGCAGTTAGCGCTAAAACGCAGGCGCTGGTGGTGTTTTCCATGGGGCTGCGGCCCTGTTCCGGCGCCATCATGATGCTGCTGTTTGCCAAAGTGATTGGTGTGTATGCGTGGGGCGTCGCCTCTGCCGTGGCGATGGCGTTGGGCACTGCTGTGACGGTTTCGGCGCTCGGCTTGTTAGTGCAGCGCTCCCGTCTGCTGGCTCAGCGCTTAGGGCAGGCCGGCGGTACTCATCCTGCGACCAGGCTGCTGGTGCCGCTGCTCGCCATGTTAGGTAGCGTGCTGTTAATCGTTGCGGGCGTTGCATTATGGCAAAGTGCCTCGCCGGGCATCGGCGGTGGAATTCGTCCTTTCTGACATTAAGGATATTTGGGTAGTGTAAATATTCCACTGTTGCAAGTATTCTCCCCCTCAACAGTTAATTAAATATCTCCGCTTAGCGCGCTGGTGAAAATAGATTTCTCTGTCTAAGCTCAATTACACCAGTCAATATCCTGGTGGATTAGCAATTATAAAATTTCAGCGAAATATTCTGCGAGGAGAAAACGATGCCTGAAACTCGGATTAATAATGGCAGCGTAGATACGGTGCACGACGTGCATGGCGGCCTACCATTAAAACGTATTTCATGGAGCGCAGTATTTGCCGGCGTTATCGCTGCGCTAATCATTCATATTTTATTGGGGATATTGGGTACAGCGATTGGTGCAACAACCATCGATCCACAACAGGAACAAAATCCGCTGCAGCATCTGGGAACCGGCGCGTTAATCTGGACCGGCGTGAGTATGCTGATTGCCATGGGCGTAGGTAGCTACGTTGCGGGGCGTCTGGCGCAGCGCGAAGGGGCGATGCATGGTTTGTTGATGTTTGGTGTTAGCACCATTTTGACATTATGGCTCGCGATTACCCTGGCAACTGGCGTTATTGGCGGTGCGTTTAATATTTTAGGCGCCGGCGTAAATGCCGTGGGTAATGGAATTTCCGCAGCGGCGCCATCACTGACCAATATGGCAAAAGAGAAGCTGCAGGAAAGTAATATCAATTTAGATGATTTAAAAAACGAATTACAAACTACGCTGCGTCAAACCGGCAAGACAGAATTACAACCTGAGAATCTGCAAAAGGATGTAAATAACGAAGCCAATAACGCGCAAAATCAAGCAGAGCAAACGGCACAAAATCCACAGAATGCTGATAATGATCTGGCTAATTGGTTGAAAGGCGTTATGAATCGTCACTCAGATACATTGCAAGCTGCCGATCGTGATGCGCTGAAAAATATTATCAAAGCGCGCACCGGTAAAAGCGATCAAGAGGTTGAGCAGATTGTAACTCAAACCGAGGAGAGCTATAAAAAAGCCGTGCAACAGTATCAGGAGTTGAAACAGCAGGCGGAGCAAAAAGCCCGTGAAGTGGCTGAGCAAGCGGCGGCCGCAACGGCGAAAGCGAGCTGGTTCACCTTCTTTATGCTGGTGATTGAAGCAGTACTGGCAGCATTGCTGGGGCGCGTGGGTCGCAGGACGCAACCGCGTCAGGTATTAAGCCACGAACGTCGGTAACAAAAAAAGGCGGCTGATTCAGCCGCCTTCTCGCTTCTAGCGCTTCAGCGCCTCACTCAACTCTTCACGCATCGATGCCAGCATCGCTTTCACTACGCGTGGGTTACCCGCAACGATGTTACCTGACATCACGTAACCGTGGTTGCCGGTAAAGTCAGTCACCAGGCCGCCCGCTTCACGAACCAGCAGCTCGCCCGCCGCAAAATCCCACGGCTTCAGGCCAATCTCAAAGAAACCATCAACGCGACCTGCAGCGGTGTAAGCCAGATCCAGCGCCGCCGAACCGGTGCGACGGAAATCAGCGCACTGGGTGAACAGTTTGCCAACGATGTTGATGTAAGGCGTTGCGTGCTGCTTCAACTTGAACGGGAAGCCGGTCGCCAGGATGGTGCCATCCAGATCGCGCGCCGTGCTGCCGCGCAGGCGATAGCCATTCAGCTGTGCGCCCTGGCCGCGTACGGCGGTGAAGAGTTCGTTGCGCATTGGATCGTAAACCACAGCCACTTCGGTGCGGCCTTTGATGCGCACAGCGATAGAAACGGAGAAGTGTGGTAAACGTTTGATGAAGTTGGTGGTGCCATCCAGCGGATCGATTACCCATTGAATGTCTTGATCTTCGCCCGCCAGCTCACCGCTTTCTTCGGTGATGATGGTGTGTTTCGGGTACGATTTACGAATTACTTCGATAATCAGACGTTCTGCGTCACGGTCAACATTGGTAACGAAGTCGTTGCTGCCTTTCTGGCTGGCTTCGACAGCGTCCGGGGTTTCATAATTCTTGGCAATTAAATTTCCGGCCTTGCGCGCGGCGCGCACGGCTATGTTGAGCATCGGATGCATCGGTATCTCTCGCTGGATGTTAAAGAACGGGGAAAACGGCGCGGAGTATATCAGCGTGTTCAGCAAATGTCCTCTTTTTATGTTAGGATGCGCGCCATCATTTCCCTGACCGCCTCTAATTATGCTGCAGAATATCCGAATCGTACTGGTAGAAACGTCGCACACCGGCAACATGGGCTCCGTCGCACGCGCGATGAAAACTATGGGCTTAACCAACCTTTATCTGGTCAATCCGCTGGTAAAACCCGATTCACAGGCCATTTCCCTCGCCGCCGGTGCCAGCGATGTCATTAGTAATGCGCGCATTGTCGATACCATGGATGAAGCCATTGCCGGTTGTAGTTTGGTGGTTGGCACCAGCGCACGTTCACGTTCACTGCCGTGGCCCATGTTGGATTCACGCGAGTGCGGCATTAAAAGCGTGGAAGAGGGGCAGCAGGCGCCGGTGGCGTTGGTGTTTGGCCGCGAGCGCGTGGGCCTGACTAACGAAGAGTTGCAGAAATGCCACTATCACGTCGCGATTCAGGCGAACCCGGAATACAGCTCACTGAATCTGGCGATGGCGGTGCAGATTATCGCTTACGAAGTGCGCATGGCCTGGCTGGACGCGCAGGAAAAAGCCGCGCCGACGGAAGAGCCGGTCGAATCACCGTATCCGCTGGTTGACGATCTGGAGCGCTTCTATCAGCACATCGAACAGATGATGCTGAACAGCGGCTTTATCCGTGAAGGCACGCCAAGCCAGGTGATGAGCAAGCTGCGTCGTTTATATACACGTGCGCGCCCCGAACGCGACGAACTGAACATCCTGCGCGGCATGATGGCATCGTTCGAAAAGCGCAAAGGTAATGTGGATAATAGTTGAGTAAAACAGTTGGTTAAATAGTTGAGCAATTTACTTGGTTAAATAGTTGACCGTTTTACTCAGGAATGTCAGACTGGCGTCAATTCTTCAGATAACCCGCCGATAACCGGACGGACGCTTACGAGGTTGTATGCTATGAGACTGACATCCAAAGGACGTTATGCCGTAACCGCTATGCTGGACGTTGCACTGCACTCCAATGAGGGCCCGGTGCCGCTAGCTGACATTTCTGAGCGTCAGGGCATCTCATTGTCCTATCTGGAGCAGTTATTCTCACGTCTGCGTAAGCATGGCTTAGTGGCCAGCGTTCGTGGTCCAGGTGGCGGTTATCTGTTAGGCAAAGATTCAAGCGCGATTGCTGTGGGCGCGGTTATTACCGCCGTTGACGAATCTGTCGATGCCACTAAATGCCAGGGCAAAGAGGGCTGCCAGGGCGGCGAGCGTTGCCTGACCCACGTTTTGTGGCGTGATCTGAGTGAGCGCATCAGCGACTTCCTCAACAACATCACGTTGGCGGAACTGGTGAATAATCAGGAAATCCTTGAAGTGGCCGATCGTCAGAACACTGTCGATAATCGCCGCTTCCAGCAGCATCGTGTGCAAGAAACCATCAACGTTAATCTGCGCGCTTAATCAGTTCTCCTTCGGCCTTTCCTGTTCATACGGGCGAGGCCGAATGTGCTATAAAGACGTATGATTTTTTATACGGAGTTTTAGCGCAATGAAATTACCGATTTACCTGGATTACGCAGCCACTACGCCTGCGGATCCGCGTGTTGCCACCAAAATGATGCAGTTCCTCACAATGGATGGCACTTTCGGTAACCCCGCGTCCCGTTCCCACCGTTTTGGCTGGCAGGCTGAAGAAGCTGTTGATGTGGCTCGCAATCAAGTTGCTGAGCTGGTCAATGCCGATCCCCGTGAAATCGTTTTTACCTCCGGCGCGACCGAAGCGGACAACCTTGCGATCAAAGGTGCCGCGCAATTCCATCAGGCGCGCGGCAAACACATTATTACCAGCCAAACCGAACACAAAGCGGTGCTCGACAGTTGCCAGCAACTGGCGCACGAAGGCTTTGATGTCACCTTCTTACAGCCCGGCAGCGACGGTATCGTTACGCCGCAGATGCTCGAATCTGCACTGCGCGACGACACGGTGCTTGTGTCGCTGATGCACGTCAATAATGAAACCGGTGTGATTCAGGACATCGCCGTACTCGGCGCGCTGTGCCGTGCGCGTGACATCCTGTTTCACGTTGATGCCACGCAAAGCGTCGGCAAATTGCCGATTGACGTCACTGAACTGCCGGTGGATTTGATGTCGTTCTCAGCGCACAAGCTGTATGGACCGAAAGGCATCGGCGCGCTGTGGGTGCGTCGTAAACCGCGTCTGCAAATTGATGCACAGATGCACGGTGGCGGTCACGAGCGCGGCATGCGTTCGGGCACGTTGCCGGTGCATCAGATTGTCGGCATGGGCGAAGCCTACCGGATTGCGCGTGAAGAGATGAGCAGCGAAATGGCGCGTCTGGCCGAGCTGCGCCAGCGTCTGTGGCGCGGTATTAGTCAATTGGGTAACGTGAACCTCAACGGTTCGCTGGAGCAGGGCGCTCCGAACATCCTCAATATTAGTTTTGCCCACGTCGATGGCGAATCGCTGATTATGGCGCTGAAAGATTTGGCGCTGTCATCCGGTTCTGCCTGTACCTCGGCCAGTCTCGAACCTTCCTATGTGCTGCGCGCGATGGGCGTTGAGCAGGAGCTGGCACACAGCTCGCTGCGTTTTTCGCTCGGACGCTTCACCAGCGCAGAGGAAATTGAGTACGCTATCGAGCTGGTCAACAAAGCGGTAACACGTCTGCGGGCACTTTCGCCTGCGGCAAACGCCCGCTAATTCATGCACCCCTTGCGCCGGTTCTGGCGCAAGGTGACACCTAACGCAAACGGAGCCACGCGATGACAACACAACCGATGATAATTACGCTCAGCTCCCAGGCCGCCGATGCGCGCTGGGGTGACAAAGCGCTGCTGAGCAGCAACGAAAGTGGCATGACCGTTCACCTGACTGGCGCAGACGCGCTGATGAGCATCCAGCGCGCGGGGCGCAAGCTGGACGGCCAGGGCATTCGTCACGTCTCGCTGCAGGGCGAAGGCTGGGATGTGGAAAAGTGCTGGGCGTTCTGGCAAGGCTACCGCAGCCCGAAAGGCAAACGTCAGGTCGAGTGGCCGGAATTCAATGAAGACGATCAGGCTGAATTTGCACGTCGTCTGAAGATTGTTGACTGGGTGCGCGACACCATCAACCTGCCGGCGGAAGATCTTAGCCCGGAACAGCTGGCGCACAACGCGGTTGATCTGATCAACGAAGTGGGCGGCAAAGCAGTCAGCTATCGCATCACCAAAGGCGAAGATCTGCGTGTTCAGGGTTACGCCGGCATCCACACCGTGGGCCGTGGCTCTACGCGCGCACCGGTATTATTGGCGCTGGATTTCAATCCAACTGGCGATGAAGATGCGCCGGTTTACGCCTGTCTGGTCGGTAAAGGCATCACCTTTGATACCGGCGGTTACAGCCTGAAGCAGAGCGCTTTCATGGACTCAATGAAGTCTGATATGGGCGGCGCGGCAACGCTGACTGGCGCGCTGGCGCTGGCGATTTCACGCGGTCTGAATAAGCGCGTGAAACTGTATCTATGCTGCGCAGACAACATGGTCAGCGGCAACGCGTTCCGTCTGGGCGACATCATTCGCTATCGCAACGGTAAAACCGTGGAAGTGATGAACACCGATGCGGAAGGTCGTCTGGTATTGGCCGATGGCCTGATCGATGCCAGCGAGCAAAATCCTGAACTGCTGATCGATGCGGCAACGCTGACCGGCGCGGCAAAAACCGCGCTGGGTAACGATTATCACGCGCTGTTTACCTTTGACGATGTGCTGGCGGAATCGCTGCTTGGCAGCGCAACCGGCGAAAACGAAGCATTCTGGCGTCTGCCGCTGGCCGAGTTCCATCGCAGCCATCTGCCTTCGAACTTTGCCGATCTGAATAACATCGCCAGCCCGTCACATGCGGCGGGTGCCAGCAGTGCGGCGGCGTTCCTGTCGCATTTCGTCAGCAAATATCAGCAAGGCTGGCTGCACATTGACTGCTCCGCGACGTACCGCAAAAGCGCAGTGGATCAGTGGTCCGCGGGTGCGACCGGTTTGGGTGTACGCACCGTCGCCAATCTGTTACTGAAATAATCCTCATCACGGCAGGCGCAAGCTTGCCGTCTTTTTTGGAATACGATAAATGAGTAACCGTCTTGAAGAGGTGCTGAAGCTGGCGGCTACTGAGCCTGCGCACCGTCCGGAATTTTTCCAGCTGCTGCTGGAAGCCGATGTGTGGGTGCCAGGCGAAAGTCCCGCCGAACAGTTTGATGCGACTTCGCCGGTCGAATTACAGCATTGGGAAAAAGAGGATGGCGGCAGCGTGATCCCGTTCTTCACCTCGGAAGAGGCGATGGGCGAGGCCATCAAAGATGAACAACCTTACCTGCGCATGCCGGTGCGCACGCTGTTTGAAATCACGCAAGGCGAAACGCTGTTCCTCAATCCGAAACTGCCTGCGGGTAAAGAGTTTTCGCCGGGTGAAATCGCCCATTTGATTGGCGAAGAGGGCAGTGCGCTGAGCCAGCAAACCGTGCTGGAAGGTGGTCATGCGTTGCTGTTGTCCGAAGTGGCCGAGCCGCCAGCGCAGATGATTGATTCGTTAACGCAACTGTTTGCCAAGTACAAACAGGTACGCCGTGCTTACATCGCCAGCATTCGTGAAAGCGCTAGCGAAGCACCGAACCTGCTGATTGGTATCGAAGCTGATAGCGATATCGATGAGATTATTCAGGCGGCGGGCGGTGTAGCGACGGATACGCTTGCGGATGATGCGCCCATCGATATCTGTGAAGTGGTTAATGAAGAGCGCGGCGTGAGCCACTTCTTTACTGCCCACATCACGCCGTTCTATGAACGTCGCTGGGGCAGTTTCCTGCGCGATTTTAAGGGCAGTCAGCGGATTATATAATGCGCGGTCGCCATTGATGGCGACCTGCTATCACTTCTCGATCGGTAAATCGTCGCGGCTGCCCCATTCGCCCCACGAACCGTCGTACAGCGTCACATCCCGCACACCCAGCGAGGTGAGCGCCAGAATCACCACCACCGCCGTGACACCCGAACCGCAGCTGGCAATCACCGGCTGATCCAGTTTTACCCCTGCCTGAGCAAACAGATCGCGCAGTTCCGCTGCCGGTTTCAATTCACCATTTACCACTAAACTGTTCCACGGCACGTTCAGGCTGTTGGGAATATGCCCGCGCAGCAAGCCCGGACGCGGTTCATCCACTTCGGCGTTAAAACGGTTCGCCGCACGGGCATCGACAATCTGCGCGCCGCCTTCGTGGCTGATCAGCAGCACGTCGGTCAGACGTTTCACCTGTGCGCCATCATAAGTCGCTTCGAATTCACCTTCCGGCAAACTAACCGGTCCGGTGGCGACATCGAAACCGGCTGCCTTCCAGCCCTGTAATCCTCCGGCCAGAATCGACACGTTTTCGCAGCCAAAGGCGCGCAGCATCCACCACGCACGCGGAGCCGAAAACAGGTTGCCTTCGTCATACACCACCAGATGTTTGTCCTGGCTGACGCCCATTTCGCGCATGGCCACCGCAAAGGATTCGGCGCGCGGCATCATGTGTGGATAAGCACTGGTGTGATCGGACAAGGCTTCAATATTGAAGAACGGCGCATTCGGCAGATGACCAGCCAGATATTCAGCCTGCACATCACGTACGGCTTCCTGGCCAGGCGGTAACATGCGGGCATCAAGCACCTGCAATGTTTCCTCGGTGTAATGTTCTTTCAACCAATCAGCGGACACAAACATGGCTGTCATAGCAACCTCTTCTCAGCAAACGGGAAACGACCAGTCTCCGGGAATGTGAACGCTATCTCAAGGGTGTGATTGCTAAAGTTGGCGGGTTGATGTGAAATTGCGCGGAATGACGTTTTCTTAACTTCTGGGACTGGTGAGGGAATTACCATGGCAAAACGTTTTAACCGGCTGCTGCTCAGCGCGCTGTTCGGTGCTGGATTACTGGGCGGCGGGACCTTGACGATACACGCGGAGGAAGCGGCAACCGCAACAGCAACGCAGAAATCGCTGTCAGTTATCGATCTCTCCGAGCTGCAACTCGACGGCGCCGCCGCGCTGGTGTTGACCTTCAACACGCCGCTTGAAGCGAAGCAGGATTTCGCTGCGCGCGTGCAGATTATCGATGAGAAAAGCGGCAAGGTTGATGGCGGCTGGGAGCTGGCGCTAAACGGTAAAGCGTTGCGTTTTCGTCATCCTGAACCGTCGCGCAAGTTGACGGTTAACGTCGATGCCGCTCTCAAAGCGGCCGATGGCAGCACCTTATCGAAATCGTTTAGCCAATCGCTCACCACGCGCGATATCCAGCCGATGGTGGGTTTTGCCAGTCGCGGATCGCTGCTGCCGCTGCGTCTGACGCAGGGATTGCCGGTGCTGGCGCTGAATGTGAATAACGTCGACGTCGATTTCTTCCGCGTGAAAAACGCCTCGCTGGCCGATTTTCTGGCGCAGTGGAATTACGGCAACAATATTTCGTACTGGGAATCACGCGAGCTGCTGAAAAATGCCGATCTGGTTTACGGCGCCCGCTTCGATCTTAATCCGGCACGCAACACGCGCGAGAAAATGCAGCTGCCGCTGGGCGATGTCGATGCGCTGAAGCAGCCGGGCGTTTATCTGGCGGTGATGAAACAGGCCGGAACCTACAACTACACGCAACCGGCGACACTGTTTACGTTGAGCGACATCGGTTTGTCGCTGCACCAATTCCCTGAACAGCTGGAACTGTTTGCCCAAAGCCTGACCAATGGCGCGCCGCTTGGTGACGTTAGCGTGCAGCTGCTGGATGAAAAAGGCAAACAACTCGCCAGTGGCACCAGCGACAGCAACGGTCATTTGCGCTTACCGGCGAATGCTAAAGGCAAGCTGCTGCTGGCGACACAAAAGGACCAAACCTCGCTGATCGATCTTAATCGTCCGGCGCTGGATCTGGCGGAGTTCCCGATTGATGGACCGCAAGGCTACGACAAACAGTTGTTCGTATTTGGTCCGCGCGATCTCTATCGTCCGGGTGAAACGGTGATCGTCAACGCGCTGCTGCGTGATGCAGATGGCAAACCGTTGCCGCCGCAGCCGGTGAAAGCCGACGTGGTGCAGCCGAATGGCGAAGTGTCGCAGACCTTTGTCTGGCAGCCGGAGAACGGCGTCTATCAACATCGCTTCGCGATACCGGCTGCGGCGATGACCGGCGAATGGACGCTGCGTATCAACAGTGGCGACAACCAGCCGCGCAGCTGGCCGTTCCACGTCGAAGACTTCCTGCCGGAGCGCATGGCGCTGGATTTGACCAACAGCGCGCAGCCGTTGGCGCCGGATGACGACGTCACCTTTGCTGTTGAAGGCCGCTATCTGTACGGCGCGCCGGCTGCGGGTAACGAGCTGCAAGGGCAGCTGCTGCTGCGTCCTGCGCGTGAAGCGGTGGCCGCGCTGCCCGGCTATCAATTTGGCGACATCACTGAAGAGCTGAAACGTTCGCTCGATGATGTGGATGAGAAGCTGGATGAGAGCGCCAAGCTGCAGCTTAACGTTGAGAGCAGCTGGAAAGAGAGCCATTCGCCGCTCAATCTGATTCTGCAAGCCAGCCTGCTGGAAACCGGCGGCCGTCCGGTGACGCGCCGCGCGACTCAGGCGATTTGGCCGGCAGCGGCGCTGCCCGGCATCCGTCCGCTGTTTAGCAGTGAATCGGTATATGACTATCGCAGCGATCGTTATCACGATGAGCCGACCGTGGCAGAAAACAGCCTCGCGGAATTCGACGTGGTCTACGCCAATCCGCAGGGCGAAAAACTGGCGGCGTCAGATCTTGATGTGCGCCTGATCCACGAACGCCGCGACTATTACTGGAGCTTCTCTGATAGCGAAGGCTGGCAATCGCGCTTCGATCAAAAGGATCTGCAGGAGGATCAGCAGCGCATCTCTATTGCGGCGGGCGGCAACCAAAAAGTGAGTTTCCCGGTGGAGTGGGGCACCTATCGCCTGGAAGTGCATGCCGGCGACAATATCATGAGCAGCGTACGCTTCCAGGCCGGATATGGGTGGCAGGACAACACCAACGGCACCGGCGCGCTGCGTCCGGATCAGGTCAAACTGAAAATTGATAAAACCGCCTATCAGGCGGGCGACACCGCGCATGTGCAGGTGGAATCGCCTGCTGCCGGCAAAGGCTATCTGATGGTGGAATCCAGCAGCGGCACGCTGTGGTGGCAACCGCTGGAGGTTCCGGCGGGCGGCGCAACCATTGATGTACCGATTAGCGACAGCTGGAAGCGACACGATCTTTATCTCAGTGCCATCGTGGTGCGCGACGGCGACAAGGCCAGCGGCGTCACGCCGAAACGCGCGGTGGGGTTACTGCATCTGCCGATGGCGACCGAAGCGCGCCGCCTCAGCTTAGCGCTCGACGCGCCGGATAAAATCCGTCCTGAGCAGACGCTAAAAGTGCAGGTCAAAGCCAGCCGTGAAGGTGGCGCATTACCAAAACAGGTTCAGGTATTGCTCTCGGCGGTGGACAGCGGCGTGCTTAACATCACTGACTACAAAACCCCGAATCCGTGGGAAGCGTTCTTTGGCCGCAAGCGCTATAACGCCGATCAATACGATGTGTTTGGTCAACTGATTGAAGGCGGTGGCAAACTGGCCGCGCTGCGCTTTGGTGGTGACGGCGACGATGCGGATGCGCTGTCGCGCGGCGGCAAAAAACCGGTCACCGACGTGCATATTGTGGCGCAGCAGTTGCAGCCCGTAACGCTGGATGCCAATGGCGAAGGCATGCTGGAACTGCCGATTCCGGCGTTTAATGGCGAATTGCGTTTGATGGCGCAGGTGTGGAGTGACGACAGCTTCGGGTCGGCCGATCGTAAGCTGGTGGTTGCCGCGCCATTGATCAGTGAACTGGCGACGCCGCGCTTCCTGGCCAGCGGCGATCAATCTACGCTGGCGCTGGATCTCACTAACCTCACCGATCAACCGCAAACGCTGAAAATCAACATCAGCGCCAGCGGCCAGATCGCCCTGAACGGCCAAATCCCCACCAGCGTGCAGCTGGCGCAAGGCGCGCGCACCACCTTGAAAATTCCGGTCAAAGCGCAGGGCGGCTTTGGTGCAGGCGATGTGCAGGTCAAGGTTTCCGGCATGAGTTTGCCGGGCGAAACGCTGGCAGCGAGCGAGCGTAAATGGAAAATTGGCGTGCGTCCGGCCTATCCGGCACAAACGCTGAGTTTCGATAACGTGATGCAAACCGGTCAGAACTGGCAGGTGATGGCCAGCGCCTTCAATGGCTTGCAGCAGGATACCTTGAGCGGACAGCTGTCGCTCAGTAACCGTCCGCCGCTGAATATCGCCAGCTATATCAGTTCGCTGTACGCCTATCCTTATGGCTGCCTTGAACAGACCGCCAGCGGCATTTGGCCGTCGGTGTTCACCAACTATGCGCAGCTAACGGCGATGGGCATCAAAACCAGCAACGATGAAGCGCGTCGCGCCTCAATTGATACCGGCATCGCGCGTCTTGCCGGCATGCAGCGCGGCAACGGCAGCTTTGGTTTGTGGAGCAAAGAGAGTCAGGAAGAGTTCTGGCTGACGGCTTACGTCACCGATTTCCTGCTGCGCGCCAGCGAAGCCGGTTACGGCGTACCGGATGGCGTGATTACCCGCGCCGACGAACGTCTGCTGCGCTATCTGCAGGATCCCGCGCAGATCGAAACCAGCTGGAGCAGCGATGCCGATGGCTTGCGTTTCAGCGTGCAGGCTTATGCCGGATTGGTGCTGGCGCGTCAGCAGCAGGCGCCGCTCGGTGCGTTGCGTGCGCTGTATGAAAAGCGCGATCGGGCTAAATCGGGCTTGGCGATGGTGCAACTTGGCGTGGCGTTGAAGCTGATGGGCGATCAACAGCGCGCGCAACTGGCGCTGGCGCAGGGCATTGGCCTGGAACGTAAACCCAACAGCTGGCTCGGCGATTACGGCAGCCCGGTGCGCGATCGCGCGCTGATTCTGTCGCTGCTGACAGAAAACCAGCTGCTGCCGGAGATGCAAGGTCCGTTGTTGATCGAGCTGGCAAAAGCCGTGCACGGACAGCGCTGGTTCTCGACCCAGGAAAACAACGCCTTGTTCCTCGCCGCCCGCACCTTGCAGCAGCATAAAGGCGAAAGCTGGCAGGCGACACTGCAGGGCAAAGCAAAACCGCTCAGCAGTAATCAGCCGCTGAATATTGGCATGACGGAAGATCAGCTGCGTCAGGGTGTGTCGGTGAAAAGCGACAACGCGTCGCCGCTTTACGGCACGCTGAATGTGGTGGGTTATCCGCGCACCGCACCGTCGCCGATGAGCAACGTGCTGCAGATCAGTCGTGAGTACTTCACGCTGGAGGGTAAGCCGGCGGATCTAACCAACCTGAAAAGTGGCGAACTGCTGGTGGTGCGGCTCAAAGTCACGGCCAGCGAGCGCGTCAGTGATGCGCTGGTGGTGGATCTGCTGCCTGCCGGACTGGAGCTGGAAAATCAGAACCTGAGCGACAGCAGCGCCAGTTTAGGCGACAGTGCCGATGCGCTGAAAGAGAGCATGATGGATATGCAACAAGCCAACATCAAGCACATCGAATTCCGTGACGACCGCTTCGTCGCCGCGCTGGCGCTCGATGGCTACACGCCGGGCACGCTGCTGTATCTGGCGCGTACGGTGACGCCGGGCAGCTATCGCCTGCCGCCGCCGCAGGTGGAATCGATGTATGTGCCGGAATGGCGCGCGATTGGCAGCACGCCGGAAAAACTCAATGTGCGTTAACCATTAATGTCTGGAAGTAAGCGACTAAAGCGGTGGCGCTGGCTGCCGCTTTTTTTACTGCTGCTGCTGGCCGCGCTGTGGCTGCTGGATCGACTGACACCGCTGCCGCTGCGTGAGTTGCAGCCGGCGCGCGTGGTGGTGGCCGAAGACGGTACGCCGCTTTGGCGCTTTGCTGACCCGCAAGGCATTTGGCGCTATCCGGTGACGCTGGAGGATGTCTCGCCTGCTTATATCGAGGCGCTGCTGACCTATGAAGATCGCTGGTTCTGGCATCATCCCGGCATCAATCCGATGGCGATTTTGCGTGCAGTCGGGCAGAACGTGCTGCATCACGGCGTGGTCTCCGGCGGTAGCACGCTCACCATGCAGGTGGCGCGACTTATCGATCCGCAACCGCGCACTCTGCGCGGCAAAGTGGTGCAGGCGTGGCGCGCGCTGCAGCTTGAATATCATCTCTCTAAACGAGACATCCTAACGCTCTATCTCAATCGCGCCCCTTTTGGCGGCACGGTGGAGGGCGTTGGCGCGGCGAGCTGGATGTGGCTGGGGAAACCGCCGTCCCAGCTCACCCAAGGTGAAGCGGCGCTGCTGGCGGTGCTGCCACAAGCGCCGAGCCGCCTGCGTCCGGACCGCTGGCCACAGCGCGCCGAAGCAGCACGCAATAAAGTGCTGGATCGCCTCGCGGAATATCACGTCTGGTCAGCGCAGGATGTCGCCGATATCAAACAAGAAGCAGTGTGGCTGCCGCCGCGCCAGATGCCGCAACGTGCGCCGCTGCTGGCCCGCCGCCTATTGTCGCTGTCACCCGACAACAAAATCACCTCAACCATTGATGTGTCGCTGCAGCGCGAACTGGAGAATCTGGCGACGTCGCTGAAAAGCAACTTGCCGCCGCGCACCTCGCTGGCGCTGCTGGTGGTGGATCACCAAAACATGAAAGTGCGCGGCTATGTCGGATCGGTGGATTTCAATGACGACAGCCGTTTTGGTCATGTCGATATGATCTCGAGCGTGCGATCGCCAGGATCGGTGCTGAAGCCTTTTGTCTATGGCATGGCGCTGGATGATGGGCTGATTCATGGCGAATCACTGCTGCAGGATGTGCCGCGCCGCTTCGGCGACTATCGTCCCGGCAACTTTGACTCGGGCTTTCACGGGCCGGTGAGCGCCAGCGCTGCGCTGGAGCGGTCGCTCAATCTCCCGGCGGTGCAGTTACTGGATGCGCTGGGGCCAAAAAGCGTCGCCGCGCGCTTGCGTAACGTGGGATTGAATCTGCGCTTTCCCGCTGGCGCAGAGCCCAATCTGTCGCTAGTGCTGGGCGGCACCGGCGCGCGCATGGATGAGATTGTGGCGGCCTACAGCGCCTTTGCCCGTCACGGCAATGCGGCGCAGTTGCGCTGGCTGACGACACAGCCGCTGCAGGAAAGGCCGCTGTTGTCGCCGGGCGCGGCATGGATTGTGCGGCGCATTCTGGCTGGCGCGGCGCAACCTCCGGCCAGCGGCGCGGTGGCGGAGATTGCGCCTTTGGCGTGGAAAACCGGTACCAGTTACGGCTACCGTGATGCATGGACGATTGGCATCACGCCGCGCTATCTGATTGGCGTGTGGGTTGGGCGGCCGGATGCCACGCCGGTCGCCGGGCAATTTGGTTTTGCCTCGGCGGTGCCGGTGATGAATCAGGTCAATAATGTGCTGGCGGGACATATGCCGGTGAGCGGTGCGCCGCGCGATCCGCGTCCGCTTGCGGTCAGCGCCATGAGCATTTGCTGGCCTGGCGGTCAGCCGTTGCCTCCCGGCGACGAAAACTGTCGCCAGCGTCGTCAGAGTTGGGTGTTGAATCAAACTGTGCCACCGACGCTGCTGGCGCCGGGGCAGGAAGGCGTCAATGGCTTGCGTCAGCGCTACTGGCAGAACAGCCGGGGATGGCGTGTGGCGGCAGATTGCCCGGATGCACAAAGTCGGGAGCGCCTGATGTGGCCGCTGCCGCTTGAACCCTGGCTGCCGGTTGCTGAACGCCGTGCGCAGCGCTTGCCGCCGATCGATCCCGCTTGTCCGCCGCGCAATCAGGGCAATGCGCCGCCGATGGTGATTACTGGTGTGATCAACGGCCAGCGCGTACAGCCGCTGCCGGGTAAAGTGGTGCTGGTGATGCCGGTTGCGGTGCAGGGCGGGCAAGGTGAGCAGCGCTGGTGGTTCTTAAACGGACAGCCGCTGGAGCGGGACGCGAATGATAAGAGTGCGGCGCTGGTGCTGGATGAGCCGGGCAGTTATCAATTGGTGGTGATGGATGAAGCGGGGCAACTCTCATCGGTGGCCTTTACGCGCGGTTAAGTGCATGGATATGGCATACTTTTTGCCTGCGCGCCCCGACAAAAATCAATTATTTTCAATAATTCCGCCAATCGCTAATAGGCAACGCGCTGCGATATCCCTATAATCGGCGCGTTTTCTTACCGGGAGGAGCTCCCGGATTCTTCAGGATGCTAACTAGAGGTCAACATGGCAATCGAACGTACTTTCTCAATCGTGAAACCAAACGCCGTCGCTAAGAACGTGATTGGTGCAATTTATAACCGTTTTGAAAGCGCGGGCTTCAAAATCGTTGGCGCAAAAATGCTGCACCTGACCAAAGAGCAGGCTGAAGGCTTCTACGCTGAGCACAAAGGCCGTCCATTCTTTGATGGTCTGGTTGAATTCATGACTTCTGGTCCGGTTGTGGTTTCTGTACTGGAAGGCGAAAACGCCGTTCAGCGTCACCGCGATCTGATGGGTGCAACTAACCCAGACAACGCGCTGGCAGGGACCCTGCGTGCGGATTACGCGGACAGCTTCACCGAGAACGCGACCCACGGTTCTGACTCTGCTGAATCTGCAGCACGCGAAATCGCGTACTTCTTCGCAGAAAACGAAGTCTGCCCACGCACTCGCTAAGTGCGTTGATGGCCTGAGCGGACACCCGTCTTTACAGCTGTTCAACCTCTGTGAAACGGTTCCCCTGGCATCATGCAGCAGATGTAGTACAATTATGCGCCCTTGTTGAGCCAGCCTCAGCGAGGGCGCTGTTTTTTTCCTACTATTAACCAGAGCCGTAACGTGTAACAACGAGGCCAGAGAACATTATGTCCGAACAGATTGTGACGCCGTCGTCCGCTTCCCCCGTGGTTGTTTCCCCAAAAAACGAAAAAATTAACCTGCTGGATCTTAACCGTCAGCAGATGCGCGAATTCTTTCTTGAGATGGGCGAAAAGCCGTTCCGTGCCGATCAGGTCATGAAGTGGATGTACCACTACTGCTGCGATGATTTCGAGCAGATGACCGACATCAACAAAGTGCTGCGCGGTAAGCTGATGCAGCGCGCTGAAATCCGTGCGCCGGAAGTGGCGGAAGAGATGCGTTCCACCGATGGCACCATTAAATGGGCGATTCGCGTGGGCGACCAGCTGGTTGAAACCGTCTACATCCCGGAAGCGGATCGCGCAACCTTGTGCGTCTCCTCGCAGGTAGGCTGTGCGCTGGAGTGCAAATTCTGTTCGACGGCGCAGCAGGGCTTTAACCGCAACCTGCGCGTATCAGAAATTATCGGCCAGGTATGGCGCGCCGCGAAAATCATCGGTGCCGCGAAAATTACCGGTCAGCGCCCGATCACCAACGTGGTGATGATGGGCATGGGCGAACCGCTGCTGAATCTGAACAACGTGGTGCCGGCGATGGATATCATGCTGGACGACTTCGGTTTCGGCCTGTCAAAACGTCGCGTTACGCTGTCAACCTCAGGCGTGGTGCCGGCGCTGGATAAGCTGGGCGACATGATCGACGTAGCGCTGGCGATTTCACTGCACGCGCCGAACGATGCGATTCGTGATGAGATCGTGCCGATCAACAAAAAGTACAACATCGAGACTTTCCTTGCGGCGGTCAAACGCTACATCGGCAAGTCCAACGCCAATCAGGGCCGTGTGACCATTGAGTATGTGATGTTGGATCACGTCAATGACAGCACCGACAACGCGCATGAACTGGCGGCACTGCTGAAAGATACGCCGTGCAAAATCAACCTGATTCCGTGGAACCCCTTCCCGGGCGCGCCGTATGGTCGTAGCTCCAATAGCCGTATTGACCGCTTCTCCAAAGTGCTGATGGATTACGGTTTCACCACCATCGTGCGTAAGACCCGTGGTGATGATATCGACGCCGCTTGTGGTCAGCTGGCGGGCGATGTGATTGACCGTACCAAGCGTACGCTGCGTAAGAAAATGGCAGGCGAAGCCATCTCTGTGAAGGCGCTCTGAAAGCCAGCGCCTGCTGATATTCAGCGGGCGTAACTCATGTCAGTCTCTCCGCATATTTTTCATGGAGAGACTGAAATGCGTAAAGGATTACCCGCCGCGATTCTGGCTGGCTTTGTTGTAACCGGTTGTGTCAATCATCCTGCAAAGCAGAGTGCAGCGGATATCCGTCTGCAGCTCGGATTGCATTATCTGGCGGTGAAGGATTATGCCGCTGCACAGCGCAATTTATTGCGTGCTCAGCAGGCAGCGCCGAAAGATTATCGCGTGCCGTTGGCCCTGGCCCGTGTGGCGCAGGCGCAGCAGAACAGCGCACAAACCCGCTGGCACTATCAGCGGGCGCAGCAGTTAGCGCCACTGAATGGTTATGTGGCTAACAATTACGGTGCGTTTCTCTGCGGTTTAAGGCAGTATGACGAAGCGCATCAACAGTTTAAGCTGGCAATTGAGGCGCAGGAAATCGATGCTCGTCAGGATGCATTCCTGTTTTCTGGCTATTGTTACCTGCAGGCTGATGAGAGTGCCGCAGCGCGCGAGCAGTTAGGTTACGCGCTGGATGCCGCACCGGAGCAGGGCAGTCAACTGCTGAGGGAAGTGGAAAGGCGGCTTGAACAGCAGGAACAGCAGTCGGTTCCGCTGCTTTTAGAAGTGTACCACCAGCGTTTGCCCGCAACGGCAGAGAGCCTGTGGTTACAGATACGTTTCGCCGCGCAACAGGGAAACGCTGCTGACGTTACACGTTATGGCGACCGGTTGGCGCGAAGTTTTCCACAATCGATACAGTACCAGCGTTATTTAGCTAATGAATACTGAAGCCACTCAAGAGAATTCTGCAGTACATTCCACAGGTGAACGCCTGCGTCTGGCCCGTGAGCAGATGGGGCTGACCCAGCAAAACGTCGCTGAACGCCTGTGCCTGAAACTTACTACCGTGCGTGATATTGAAGAGGATAAGTCACCTGCTGATTTGGCTTCGACATTCCTGCGCGGTTACATTCGCTCCTATGCCCGTCTGGTGCATGTGCCGGAAGATGACCTGCTGCCGATGATGGCAAAACAGGCTCCGGTGCGCGCTGCCAGGATCGAGCCGATGCAGAGCTTCTCATTGGGTAAGCGTCGTAAAAAGCGCGATGGCTGGCTGATGATCTTCACCTGGTTGGTGGTTTTCGTCGTAGTCGGTTTGACCGGTGCGTGGTGGTGGCAGAACCATAAAGCATCACAGGCTGATTTGGTGTCGATGGCCGATCAAAACGGCAGCGGCGACAATAGCCAGTCCATTCCATTGGGCGACAACAGCACCGACAGCAATACCGATGCGGACACTAACGCTGCCGGTACGCCAGTCGATAACGGTGCTGGCGCAGCGGCCACGCCTGAAAGCAACGCCGGCGCACCTGCGTCGAGCATGAGCAACAATGCGCAAACCACCGGCAGCGACAACGCCGTGGTTTCGCCAAGCCAGGCTCCGATTGATACAACGCCGCCAGCGGCGACCTCTCCGGCGCCAGCAAACAGTGTTCCTGCTGGTCAAATGCCTACCGCGAATGCGGCAGTCAGCCAACCGGCAGGCGATCCGAATGCCATCGTAATGAACTTCAAAGCCGACTGCTGGCTGGAAGTCAGCGATGCGACCGGCAAGAAGTTGTTCAGCGGTTTGCAACGTAGCGGCGGTAAGCTGAGTTTGTCCGGAACGGCTCCGTATCGTCTGAAAATTGGCGCACCGGGTGCGGTTGACGTGCAATATCAGAATCAGCCCGTTGATTTAAGTCGTTTTATCCGTAATAACCAGGTTGCCCGTCTGACGCTGGGTGCGCAATAACGCGCAGCGCGCTTTCCGGGTAATTGTGGAGAGAGAATATGCATAACGAAGCACCCATCATCCGTCGCAAATCAACACGGATTTACGTCGGCAAGGTGCCAGTTGGCGATGGTGCGCCCATCGCCGTTCAGTCAATGACCAACACCCGCACCACTGACGTGGACGCCACCGTTAACCAGATTCGCCAGCTTGAGCGCGTCGGGGTTGATATCGTGCGCGTCTCCGTTCCCACTATGGATGCGGCTGAAGCCTTCAAACTGATTAAGCAGCAGGTCAACGTGCCGCTGGTCGCGGACATTCACTTTGACTATCGCATCGCACTGAAAGTCGCTGAATATGGCGTGGATTGTCTGCGTATCAATCCAGGCAACATCGGCAACAATGAGCGTATTCGCCAGGTGGTGGATTGTGCGCGTCATTACAACATTCCGATCCGTATCGGCGTTAATGCCGGTTCGCTGGAAAAAGATCTGCAGGAAAAATATGGCGAGCCAACGCCGCAGGCGCTGCTCGAATCCGCGATGCGCCATGTGGATCACCTTGATCGCCTCAACTTTGATCAGTTCAAAGTGAGCGTCAAAGCCTCTGACGTCTTCCTTGCCGTTGAATCCTATCGTTTGCTGGCGAAAGCCATCGATCAGCCGCTGCATCTCGGTATCACCGAAGCGGGCGGCGCGCGTGCGGGTTCCGTGAAATCGGCGATCGGTTTAGGTTTACTGCTGGCCGAAGGCATCGGCGATACGCTGCGTATTTCGCTGGCGGCCGATCCGGTTGAAGAAGTGAAAGTCGGCTACGATATCCTCAAATCTCTGCGCATCCGCTCCCGCGGCATCAACTTTATTGCCTGCCCGACCTGTTCGCGTCAGGAGTTTGATGTCATCGGTACGGTCAATGCGCTGGAAGAGCGGCTGGAAGACATCATCACACCGATGGATATTTCCATTATCGGTTGCGTGGTGAACGGTCCGGGTGAAGCGACAGTTTCTACCCTCGGCGTGACCGGCGGAGCCAAGAAAAGCGGCTTCTACGAAGATGGTGTGCGCCAGCGCGATCGTCTCGATAACAACGACATGATCGACCAGCTGGAAGCGCGTATTCGCGCTAAAGCCAGCATGCTGGATGAAAGCCGCCGTATCAACGTGCAGCAGTTGGAAAAATAATCGTGGTGCGCGCCTGTCGCGTGCCAGTTTGTGATTGAACCTGTGCGGTTTCATCCTCATAAGGTATGATGCCGCTCAGGTTTTTTTGTCTTAAGAGATTCTAACGTGGCGAAGAATATTCAAGCGATTCGCGGGATGAACGATTACCTGCCGGCGGATACCGCGATTTGGCAGCGTATTGAAGGCACCCTTAAGCAGGTGCTGGCCAGTTATGGTTACAGTGAAATCCGTCTGCCAATCGTTGAGCACACCCCGTTGTTCAGCCGCGCGATCGGTGAAGTCACCGACGTGGTTGAGAAAGAGATGTACACCTTTGAAGACCGCAACGGCGAAAGCTTGACGCTGCGTCCGGAAGGCACTGCAGGTTGCGTGCGCGCCGGTATCGAGCACGGTCTGCTGTACAATCAGGAACAGCGTCTGTGGTACACCGGCCCGATGTTCCGCTACGAGCGCCCGCAGAAAGGTCGTTATCGCCAGTTCCACCAGATGGGTGTCGAAGTCTTCGGCCTGCAAGGCCCGGACGTAGATGCTGAGCTGATCATGATGACCGCGCGCTGGTGGAAAGCGTTGGGTATTGCCGAGCACGTTGAGCTGGAGCTGAACTCTATCGGCTCGCTGGACGCGCGTGCCAACTATCGCAGCGCGCTGGTGGCATTCCTTGAGCAACATCAGGACGTACTCGACGAAGATTGCAAACGCCGCATGTACACCAATCCACTGCGCGTGCTCGACAGCAAAAATCCTGACATCCAGAAACTGTTAAACGATGCGCCAACGCTAGGCGAATTCCTTGATGAGGAGTCACGCGAGCACTTCAGCGGCCTGTGCGCCTTGCTGGACGACGCGGGCATTAACTATCGCATTAACCAGCGCCTGGTGCGCGGCCTCGATTACTATAACCGTACCGTGTTTGAATGGGTGACCAGCAGCCTCGGTTCGCAGGGCACCGTGTGCGGCGGCGGACGTTACGATGGTTTAGTTGAACAGCTGGGTGGACGTGCCACGCCAGCGGTCGGTTTTGCCATGGGTATGGAGCGTCTGGTGTTGCTAGTGCAAGCAGTTAATCCAGAATTTGAACCGACGCGCATTGTTGATGTCTATGTTATCGCTTCGGGGCAGGGCGTTCAGTCCGCCGCGATGCAACTGGCGGAAAAACTGCGTGATGCTGATCCGGCACTGAAGATGATGACCAACTTTGGTGGCGGTAACTTCAAGAAGCAGTTTGCCCGTGCAGACAAGTGGGGCGCACGCATTGCGCTGGTGCTGGGCGAAGATGAAGTGAAAGCGGGCCAGGTTGTGGTGAAAGACTTGCGTACCGGCGATCAACAGACGCTGGCTCAGAGCGACGCCGCTGCGACGTTGCGCACACTGCTGCAGTAAGCGCAGCACTGCAACAGCCATTTTAAAGAGAGGGATCGCGTGGAAGTTTACAGCAACGAAAACGAACAAGTTGACGCGCTGCGTCAGTTCTTTGCCAACAATGGCAAATTCCTGGCCGTTGGCGTAATCATCGGTATCGCTGCGCTGGGTGGCTGGCGTTTCTGGTCCAGTCATCAGGAAGGCACCGATAAAGCGGCATCAGCAGAATATCAACAGCTGACCAGCGCGATGCAGGCGGACAAGCCTGATTCGCTGGAAGCGGTCGCCACTTTCGCCAGCGAAAACAACAACACCTATGGTGCGTTGGCTTCGTTGGATCTGGCTAAGCAGTATGTTGAAACCAATCAGCTCGATAAAGCTATCACTCTGTTACAGAGTGGGCTGAAAGATACCAAAGATGCCAACCTGCAGGCGGTGATTAACCTGCGTCTGGCTCGCATTCAGTTGCAGCAAAGCCAGGCCGATGCCGCACTTTCTACCCTTAACAATGTTAAAGGTGATGGCTGGACAGCCATTGTGGCGGACATTCGTGGCGAAGCACTGCTGAGCAAAGGCGATAAGCAGGGCGCGCGTGATGCCTGGAGCAAAGGTGCTGAATCGCAGGCCTCTCCTGCGCTGAAGCAAATGCTGCAGATGAAGATGAATAACTTAAGTTAAGCCAGTCAAGAGAGCGCACATGGAATTACGTAAATACCTGCTGCCAGGGCTGATTTCAGTCACTCTGCTCAGCGGTTGCTCGCTGTTCAGCGGCGAAGAAGATGTAGTGAAAATGGCCCCGCTGCCTAAAGTGGAAAACCAGTTTACGCCGCAGACCGCGTGGAGCACCTCGGTTGGCGACGGCGTTGGTGATTTCTATTCCAATCTGCATCCAGCCTGGCTGGACGGTACCGTGTATGCTGCGGATCGTTTTGGTGTGGCTAAAGCGCTTGATGCCAGCAATGGTAAAGAGAAATGGAAAGTCGATCTCTCTGAGAAAACCGGCTTCTTCTCGAAAAACATCTCGGCACTGCTCTCTGGCGGCGTCACCGCCAGCGGCGATCGCATCTACATCGGTAGTGAACGTGGTCAGGTATTTGCGTTGAATACCAGCGATGGTGGCATTGCCTGGCAGACCAAGGTCGCCGGTGAAGCGCTGTCGCGTCCGGTGGTGAGCGACGGTTTAGTGCTGGTTCACACCAGCAACGGTATGTTGCAAGGCCTTGATCAGAGCACTGGCGTGATCAAATGGACCGTTAACCTTGATATGCCTGCGCTGTCACTGCGCGGTGAATCAGCCCCGACCGTGGCCTTTGGTGGCGCAATTGTGGGTGGCGATAATGGCCGCGTGAGCGCAGTCATCGTCAATCAAGGTCAGCTTATTTGGCAGCAGCGTATTTCGCAGCCAAGCGGCGCCACGGAAATCGATCGCCTGAGCGACGTCGATACTACGCCAGTCGTGGTAAACGGTGTGGTTTATGCGCTGGCGTATAACGGTAACCTCACCGCGCTGGAACTGCGTTCTGGTCAGGTGCTGTGGAAACGTGAGATTGGCGGCGTGAAAGACATGGTGGTGGATGCGGGTCGTATCTATCTGGTCGATCAGGATGACCGCGTGATTGCCCTGAATGCTGATGGTGGCGTAGCCATCTGGCGTCAAAGCGATCTGCTGCATCGTAATCTGACCTCGCCGGTGCTGTTCAACGGTTATCTGGTTGTCGGTGATAGCGAAGGTTATCTGCACTGGATTAACACCCTTGACGGCCGCTTCGTGGCGCAGCAGAAACTGGACAGCGATGGCTTCCAGACTGAACCGGTGGTTGCCGGTGACAAGCTGCTGATCCAGGCGAAAGGCGGAGAAGTTTACGCCATCACCCGTTAAGGATATGGCTCTGCGGGAACGCGTTTCCCGCTCGCTTACACGGCTCCTGATTCGTCAGGGGCCGTTTCGTTTTTAGTCAGGCATGGTATTCTTTGCGCCTTCAGCCTGACGCCTGGCGTCAAATGTCGTTATAATCACGCCATTCGGGCGAATTATTTTAAAAACTGAGGCAAGTGTTATGGTACCTGTGGTCGCGCTGGTTGGGCGTCCCAATGTGGGAAAATCTACGCTATTTAACCGTTTAACACGCACACGTGATGCGCTGGTGGCGGATTTTCCTGGACTGACTCGCGATCGCAAATATGGTCGCGCCGAAGTGGAAGGGCGCGAATTCATTGTTATTGATACCGGCGGTATTGATGGCACCGAAGAGGGCGTAGAAAACCGCATGGCGGAGCAGTCGCTGCTGGCGATTGAAGAAGCCGATGTGGTGCTGTTTATGGTGGATGCGCGCGCGGGCGTAATGCCGGCGGATCAGCAAATCGCTAATCATCTGCGTGCCCGTGAGAAAGCCACCTTTGTTGTCGCCAACAAAACTGACGGTATCGACCCGGAAGCGGCGGTGCTCGATTTCTATGCGCTGGGCTTAGGCGAGATTCACGCCATTGCAGCTTCGCATGGCCGCGGCGTTAACAACCTGCTGGAAACCGCACTGTTGCCGTGGATGGAAGAAATCGTTCCAGAAGTCGAGCTCACTGAAGAAGAAGAGAACGCTGCTTATTGGGCCGATTTAGAAGAAGAGAGTGAGAAGGCGCTGGAGGAAGAGGAAGAAGAAGATTTCGACCCAACCACACTGCCAATCAAACTCGCTATCGTTGGCCGCCCGAACGTGGGTAAGTCAACGCTAACTAACCGCATTCTTGGCGAAGACCGTGTCGTGGTCTTCGACATGCCGGGCACCACGCGCGACAGCATCTATATTCCGATGGAACGTGACGGACGTGAGTATGTCCTGATTGATACCGCTGGCGTACGTAAGCGCGGTAAAATCACCGAAACCGTCGAAAAATTCTCAGTTATCAAAACGTTGCAAGCGATCGAAGATGCTAACGTGGTAATGCTGGTGATTGATGCCCGTGCCGGAATCTCCGATCAGGATCTCTCGCTGCTCGGCTTTATCCTGAACAGTGGGCGCTCACTGGTGATCGTGGTCAACAAGTGGGATGGCATGACGCAGGAAGCCAGAGATGAAGTCAAAGAGATGTTGGACTTCCGCCTGGGCTTTATCGATTTTGCGCGCATCCACTTTATTTCCGCCCTGCACGGCAGCGGCGTCGGCAACCTGTTCGAATCGGTGACCGAAGCGTACGACTGCTCTACCAAACGTGTGGGCACCGCAATGCTGACGCGCATTATGACCATGGCCGCCGACGATCACCAACCGCCGTTGGTGCGGGGTCGCCGCGTGAAGCTGAAGTATGCGCACGCCGGTGGTTATAACCCGCCAATTGTGGTGATTCACGGCAACCAGGTGAAAGATCTGGCTGATTCCTATAAGCGTTACCTGATGAACTACTTCCGTCGTTCACTCAACGTTATGGGGACGCCGATTCGCATTCAGTTCAAAGAAGGCGATAACCCGTACGCGGGCAAACGCAACCTGTTGACGCCAACGCAGCAGCGTAAACGTCAGCGTCTGATGTCGCATCTGAAGAAGAACAAGCGTTAAGATGAGAAGGGCCCAGCAGGGCCCTTTTTTTTCACCTGTAACTTGTGGTGGCGCCATTTATGGCGACCGCCATCCAAAGCGCAGAGGACAATGGATGAACTTTTCCTGCCCAACCTGTCAGCAACCACTCACTCTCAGTGGAACCGGTTTTGACTGCCCCAATTGTGAACGTCATTTCGATCGTATCGCCTTATGCCCGGATTGCCATCAGCCGTTACAAGTGCTGAAAGCCTGTGGCGCTGTCGACTACTTTTGTCAGCACGGCGACGGTCTCATCTCGAAAAAGCGCGTCGAATTTACGCCTGACTTCATCGCAGGTTAAAAGCTCCGAATTCCACGCCTAGAGTTATTAACAAGTTACGCCTGGATTTGTAGCAAAAATGCTATTAACCAGTGACTGCCGCGTTATGGATATTCACTTTTTATTGTACCAGGTGGTACAATCCTGCCGCCTTGTCGCGAGAATCACTCTCACCTACGTTGTGTCCTCGCTCACAAGCGCCGAATCACGGGCATTGCACCCGTATCAATAGATATAAAATAAAGCGTAACGGAATAGTTCCTGTCTCCCGCTGCGGCTGGGGCCTTGTCATCGGCTGCCACAGATTTATCGGCGCCAGCGCTTTATTTTTTCAGGAGAGTTTTTGTTATGGCAGAAAATTCCGCTCGTCCCGGCAAAGGGCTGAGCATCTGGTCCGTACTGTTTGGCCTGGTCTTGCTGGCAATCGGCTTGTTCTTCGCAATCGGCGGCGGCAAGCTGGTCGCGCTGGGCGGCAGCTGGTACTTCCTCATCGCCGGTATCGTTATGTTGCTGTCGGCCATTCAGTTCTTCCGTCGCAAATCATCCGCCGTCACCCTGTTTATTCTGGTGTTTGCTGGCACGCTGATTTGGTCACTGTTTGATGCAGGCCTGCATTTCTGGCCGCTGGTCTCGCGCTTGATGGTGCCGGCCGGCTTGATGCTGTTTGCATTCCTCACCTGGCCAGCCCTGCGTAAAAGCGAAGGCAAAAGCTCCCTGGCGAAAGCCTCTTATGTGCTGTCTGCGGTGATCGTGGTGGGCATGGTGGCGACTTTCGTGCAGATGTTCCAGCCGCATCCTACCGTGGCATTTGACGGTAAACAGCTGCCGCTGATTCCGGTCGATAAATCAAAACCTCAGCAAGACTGGAGCAGCTACGGCCGTACGCCGGGTGGCGACCGCTTCGCTGCCATCGATCAGATTACCCGCGACAACGTGAAAGATCTGCAGGTTGCCTGGACTTTCCACACTGGCGATACGCCAATCAGCCCAACCGGTAACGGTGCGGAAGATCAGCAAACCCCGCTGCAGGTAGGCAACACGCTGTTCCTGTGCACCCCGCATAACAATGTGATTGCGGTTGCCGCAGACAGCGGTAAGGAAATCTGGAAACGCGAAATCAACGCGCAGGCAGAAGTGTGGAACCGCTGCCGTGGCTTAGCCTATTTCGATGCGACTAAACCCCTGCAGCAGCCAACCGAGCCGGGTTCAACGCCGGTTACTGCCGCTGTGCTGCCTGCTGGCGACACCTGTCAGCGTCGTATTCTGATGAACACCATTGATGCGCGTCTGATTGCTATCAACGCCGACAACGGTGAGCTGTGCGACACCTTCGGTACGCACGGTGTGGTTGACCTGAAAACCGGTCTGGGCAGTGCGCCAGATCCGCAATATCAGCTGACGTCACCGCCAGCGATGGCCGGTACCACTGTTGTTGTGGGTGGTCGTGTCGCCGATAACGTACAGACCGACATGCCTGGCGGCGTGCTGCGTGGTTTTGACGTCATCACCGGTCAGATGCGTTGGGCGTTTGACCCAGGCAATGACGACCCCAATGCGGTGCTGATGCCGGGTAAAAATTACACCCGCAGTACGCCAAACTCGTGGGCGCCAATGTCTTACGATCCGGCAATGAACACCGTGTTCCTGCCGATGGGTAGCTCGTCAGTGGATCTGTGGGGTGCGAACCGTACCAAACTGGATCACACTTACGGCGCATCAATTCTGGCGTTGGATGCCACCACCGGTAAGCAGAAGTGGGTTTATCAGACCGTGCATAACGATCTGTGGGACTTCGACCTGCCAATGCAGCCGAGCCTGGTCGACTTCCCGATGAAGGATGGTACCAACAAACCAGCCGTCGTTATCGGCGCGAAAACCGGCATGATCTGGGTGCTGGATCGCCTGACCGGCAAGCCTTTGACCAAAGTTGAAGAGCTGCCGATGCCGCAGGGTCACATCCCGAACGAGCAGTACACCAAAACTCAGCCGCACTCTGTGGAAATGCCAAATATCGGCAACCAGAAAATGACGGAATCGGATATGTGGGGGGCAACACCGTTTGATCAGCTAGCGTGCCGTATTGCCTTTAAAGGCATGCGTTACGATGGTCTGTTCACCGTGCCGGATACCGATAAATCCCTCAGCTTCCCAGGTTCACTGGGTGGTATGAACTGGGGCGGTATCTCGTTTGACCCGAACAACCAGTACATGTTCGTTAACGACATGCGTCTGGGCCTGTGGGTACAGATGATCCCACAAGACACCAGCAAAACGGCGGCCAGCAACGGCGGTGAAGCCATCAACACCGGTATGGGTGCGGTTCCGCTGAAAGGTACACCGTACGCGGTGAACAAAAACCGCTTCATGTCGCCGCTGGGCATTCCGTGCCAGGCTCCGCCGTTCGGTACGCTGTCAGCGATTGATATGAAAACCCGTCAGATTGTGTGGCAGGTGCCGGTGGGTACGGTAGAAGATACCGGTCCGTTTGGTATCAAAATGCGCGCGAAAATGCCAATTGGTATGCCGACCTTAGGCGGCACGCTGGCAACGCAGGGTGGCCTGGTGTTCATCGCGGGTACGCAGGATTACTATCTGCGCGCTTTCGATAGCTCAACCGGTAAAGAAGTGTGGAAAGCACGTCTGCCAGTCGGCAGCCAGGGCGGTCCAATCAGCTACGTTTCGCCGAAAACCGGCAAACAGTACATCCTGATCTCCGCAGGCGGTGCACGTCAGTCGCCAGACCGTGGTGATTACGTGATTGCTTACGCGCTGCCAGACAGCAAGTAAGTTAAAAAAGGAGAAAGGCCGACATCATGATGTCGGCCTTTTTTTTATCACCCTCCGTGGCACATCTCTTCCTTTAAGGCACCTTAATTACTGCTGCTTAGAAGGGCGACGGCTTTTTTGACCTCCTTTTCTTCCAGCTTCCCTGGCTCTTTCAGGATCGTTTCTGAAATTACCCCCACTGACTTTGCCGCCAGCGCTACCGGCTTCCCTGGCGCGCTCCGGGTCCTCTGCAAAGTTCCCGGCACCACCTCGTTGCTTTTTTTGTGTCATAGCAGAGACCTCATCTAAGGGTGTTTTCTTCGACGTGGACTAGCTAGCCACATAATGAGTATAGTCAATCAGTTACGCTCTGCCTTGAGAGATCTCCGATAACCTATTCACCGTCTCGCCACAGCGATTGCAGCTCGGGGGGCGCCAGTTGTTCGGGAATTAAAATCACGAAATTTCCCGCTTCGCGATGGGTGGCGTAGGTGATTTGAATGCGGAAGTAGCGCTGATCGCCACGACCGACATTTGCCGCCTGATCTTCCGTTTCCCCCAACGGCATTGCCTGTTCCAGTACTTCGCAGACGCGCTGCTTTTGCGGTTCCGGCAGTTCCGCCAGCGCAAAGCGCCGTTCGCCGCGCAGTTTAGGGATAAAAGCGATTCCGCCTTCCCGCGCCAGCTCGATGATTGCGTCATCGGTCAGTTGGATGTCCATGTTACGCCTACCTGCTGCCAGGCGGATTGAATCTTTTCCGCCACTGAGCTGTTGAATCGTTGATTGGCGTGCTGCACGGTAAAGCGCGCAAAGGTGCTGAAATCGGCATCCTGCGGCAGCGTTTTGTCGCACAGCGTGTCGTACCACGCTTGACCGGCCTGTTCCCACGCAAAGCCGCCCAGCGCTTTAGCGGCGAGGTAGAAGGCGCGATTGGGTATGCCAGAATTGAGGTGCACGCCGCCGTTGTCGTCACGCGTTTCGATGTAGTGCGCCATATCGGCCGGTTGCGGATCTTTACCCAGCACCGGATCATCGTAGGCCGTTCCCGGTGACGACATCGAGCGCAATCCGCGCCCGTTGATGCCCTGCGCCAGTAACCCTTCGCCGATAATCCAGTCGGCCTGATCGGCGCTCTGCTTGAGGTGAAATTGTTTCACCAGCGAACCAAACACGTCAGACATCGATTCATTCAGCGCGCCTGCCTGTTGGAAATAGATCAATCCCGCTTCGGTTTCTGTCACGCCGTGCGTCAGCTCGTGCGCCACCACATCCAGCGCGATAGTGAAGCGATTGAAAATCTCGCCGTCACCGTCACCAAACACCATCTGCTGCCCGTTCCAGAAGGCGTTCTGATACTCCTTGCCGTAATGCACGGTGCCATCGAGCTTCAGGCCTTTATTGTCCAGCGAGTTGCGTTGGTAGATTTGCCAGAAGAAATCGTGGGTAATGCCGAGATAGTTCCAGGCTTCTTCGGCTGCAACATCACCATTTCCCGGCTGGCCTTCTTCGCGCACCAACGTGCCGGGCAGATTTTGCGTCCCTTCGGCGTCATAGATAGCACGCAGCACCGTGCCTGGCTGAGCGGTGGCGGTGCTTGCTGGTTTAGCGTTATGTTCGCCCATCAAGTGCTGGACGTGGGTGAGGGTGCGGCGCGCGTAGTCTTGCTGCGCGCCGGAGCAGTTATCAATGATATTGCGCAGAATGTAGGGAGGAATAACGCTGTAAGACATAAAAAACTCCTGGCCATTGAGGTACATGCCAGAAGTATAGTTTTCCCGCTATGAACGCGCTTTGCGGCTCCGGGATTTCTGCGGCTCGAGTGCGGTAACCTGGCTTTCCACCCAACCATCGTCCAGCCGGGTGCGCAGCAAGTCGCCTTTGCTCAGCTGTTGAGTTTTCTTCACCACCTGACCTTGGGTGTCGGTGGTTACGCTGAAGCCACGCGCCAGCGTTGCCAGCGGGCTCACGCCTTCCAGCTGTGCCGCCAGCGTGCCAAAGCGCTGACGATTGTGATTGAGCTGCTTCTCCATGCCCTGCTGTAAGCGATAGTGCCATTGCTGGAGCTGCTGCTGAGCGCGCAGAATACGTCCCTGCGGCTGCTGGGCGTTAAGGCGTTGCAGCAGGCGATCCTGCTGACGATTGGCCACACGCATGCGCTGGTCCATTGCTTCACCGAGACGGCGCTGCAGCTGGAAGAGCGCGGTTTGCTGGCGTGCCAGACGCAGCTGTGGATGCTGCTGCTGCAAGCGGTGCTGAATGCGCGTGAAGCGACGCTGCTGCTGAGCCATATAGAAATCCATCGCCATCTCCATGCGCTGCTGCTGCGACTGCAAACGGCGCAATAGTTCAAGCTGATTACGGCTCACCAATTCTGCCGCAGCTGACGGCGTTGGCGCACGTAAATCCGCTACGAAGTCAGCGATAGTGACATCGGTTTCATGCCCAACGGCGCTGACAATCGGCAGGCGGCTGGCAAAAATCGCCCGCGCCACGCGCTCGTCATTGAAGCTCCACAAATCTTCCAGCGAACCGCCGCCACGACCGACAATCAGCACGTCACACTCATCGCGCTGGTTAGCCAGCTCAATGGCACGCACAATGCCAGCCGGCGCATCCACGCCTTGCACCGCGGTGGGATAGATAATCACCGGCAGTGAAGGATCGCGTCGATGCAGCACGCGCAGCACGTCGTGCAGCGCCGCGCCGGTGGCGGAGGTAATCACGCCCACCTGACGCGCCGGATCCGGCAGCGGCTGTTTGAACTGTTGATCGAATAAGCCTTCCGCGGCTAAACGCGCTTTCAGCTGCTCGAATTGCTGCTGCAGCAAGCCTTCACCGGCCGGATGCATGCTTTCGATAATCAGCTGATAATCGCCGCGCGGCTCATACAGCGTGATGCTGGCGCGCACTAACACTTGCTGGCCATGTTGAGGACGGAAGGTGACGCGACGGTTGCTGTTGCGAAACATCGCGCAGCGCACTTGTGCGCCATCATCCTTCAACGTGAAGTACCAATGACCGGAAGAGGGCTGAGTGAAATTTGAAATTTCAGCGCTGAGCCACACCAGGCCCATCTCATTTTCCAGCAGTTGGCGCACCGTGGTGTTCAGGCGGCTGACGGTAAAAATATTGGCGGTTGGCGGTAGCGACATGTGATGTAGATCAAATTTTAAATCAGAGGGTTAATCAACTGATACTACATTGCTTGCCCCGAGGATCAAGACATTTTCTGAAAAAACACTGGAGGCAATCGGTTTCGGCCTGTATAATGCCGCGGCAATATTTTATCTGTTTTAATCGCCCCCAGGTGGAGATATTGCAATGTTAAGAATCGCTAAAGAAGCCCTCACATTTGACGACGTTCTGCTCGTTCCCGCTCACTCCACTGTCTTACCGAACACCGCTGATCTAAGCACTCAACTGACGAAAAACATCCGTCTGAACATCCCCATGCTCTCCGCTGCAATGGACACCGTGACCGAAGCCGGTCTGGCAATTGCGCTGGCGCAGGAAGGTGGTTTGGGCTTTATTCACAAAAACATGTCAATTGAGCGCCAGGCGGATGAAGTTCGTAAGGTGAAAAAACACGAAAGCGGCGTCGTTACCGATCCACAAACCGTGCTGCCAACCACCGCGCTGGCGGCGGTGAAAGAGCTGACCGAACGTAACGGCTTCGCCGGCTACCCGGTCGTGAACACCGACAACGAGCTGGTGGGCATCATCACGGGCCGTGACGTGCGTTTTGTTACCGACCTGACCTTACCAGTTTCCGCGGTGATGACCCCGAAAGAGCGCCTGGTAACGGTGAAAGAGGGTGAAGCACGCGAAGTTGTGCTGCACAAAATGCATGAAAAACGTGTTGAGAAAGCGCTGGTTGTTGATGACAGCTTCCACCTGCTGGGCATGATCACCGTTAAAGACTTCCAAAAAGCCGAACGTAAACCTAACGCGTGTAAAGATGCGGAAGGCCGTCTGCGCGTAGGCGCTGCGGTTGGTGCCGGTGCGGGCAATGAAGAGCGCGTTGATGCGCTGGTTGCTGCCGGTGTTGACGTGCTGCTGATTGACTCATCACACGGTCACTCTGAAGGCGTGCTGCAGCGTATTCGTGAAACCCGTGCAAAATACCCGAACCTGGAAATCATCGGCGGCAACGTTGCCACCGGCGCAGGCGCATTGGCGCTGGCGCAGGCCGGCGTGAGCGCGGTGAAAGTGGGGATCGGTCCTGGCTCAATCTGTACCACGCGTATCGTCACTGGTGTTGGCGTGCCACAGATCACCGCGGTTTCTGATGCGGTTGCCGCGCTGGAAGGCACCGGCATTCCGGTTATCGCTGATGGCGGCATCCGCTTCTCTGGCGACATCGCTAAAGCGATTGCAGCAGGCGCAGCGGCCGTCATGGTCGGTTCTATGCTGGCTGGTACCGAAGAGTCTCCGGGCGAAATCGAGCTGTATCAGGGCCGTTCGTTTAAGTCTTATCGCGGTATGGGTTCACTGGGCGCGATGTCTAAAGGCTCTTCAGATCGTTACTTCCAGAGCGATAACGCCGCTGACAAACTGGTACCGGAAGGTATCGAAGGCCGCGTGGCCTATAAAGGCCGCCTGAAAGAGATCGTGCACCAGCAGATGGGCGGCTTACGCTCTTGCATGGGCCTGACGGGTTGCCAGACCATTGACGATCTGCGCACCAAAGCGGAGTTCGTGCGTATCAGCGGCGCGGGCATCAATGAAAGCCACGTGCATGACGTGACCATCACCAAAGAGTCACCAAACTACCGCATGGGTTCATAATCCCGTAAAATTTAGCGCCCGGCACCCGCCGGGCGCTTTTATTATTAAGTCCATCCCAATGGAAACGCCTCAATGACGACTGAAAATATTCATAAACATCGCATTTTGATCCTCGATTTTGGTTCTCAGTATACGCAGCTGGTTGCGCGCCGCGTGCGCGAGCTGGGTGTCTACTGCGAACTCTGGGCGTGGGATGTCACCGAAGAGCAAATTCGCCAGTTTAACCCGAACGGCATCATTCTCTCTGGCGGTCCGGAGAGCACCACCGAGCTGAACAGCCCGCGTGCGCCGGAATACGTGTTTAACGCGGGTGTGCCAGTGTTGGGCGTCTGCTACGGCATGCAGACCATGGCGATGCAGTTGGGCGGCAAGGTTGAAGGCTCTAACGAGCGCGAATTTGGTTATGCGCAGGTTGAAGTGCTGACTCAGAGCGCGCTGGTGCGTGACATCGAAGATGCGATTAGCGCAGCAGGTAAACCGCTGCTGGACGTTTGGATGAGCCACGGCGACAAAGTCACCGCCATCCCAGCCGGTTTCGAAACCGTTGCCAGCACCGAAACCTGTCCGTTTGCCATCATGGCTAACGAAGAGAAGAAATTCTACGGCGTGCAGTTCCACCCGGAAGTGACGCACACGCGTCAGGGCCTGCGCATGCTTGAGCGTTTCATTCGTGACATCTGCGGCTGTGAAGCGCTGTGGACGCCAGCCAAAATCATCGAAGATGCGGTTGAGCGTATTCGTCAGCAGGTTGGCGATGACAAAGTGATTCTCGGTCTGTCTGGCGGCGTGGACTCTTCTGTGACCGCGATGCTGCTGCATCGCGCCATCGGCGAGCGTCTGACCTGCGTGTTCGTGGATAACGGCCTGCTGCGTCTGAATGAAGCTGAGCAGGTGCTGGAAATGTTCGGTGACCACTTCGGTCTGAACATCGTGCACGTTGCGGCAGAAGCGCGCTTCCTTGATGCGCTGGCGGGCGAGAACGATCCCGAAGCCAAACGTAAAATCATCGGCCGCGTATTCGTAGAGGTGTTTGACGAGCAGGCGCTGCGTCTGGAAGACGTGAAGTGGCTGGCACAAGGCACCATCTATCCTGACGTGATCGAATCGGCGGCTTCTGCCACCGGTAAAGCGCACGTGATCAAATCGCACCACAACGTGGGCGGTTTGCCGAAAGAGATGAAGATGGGCCTGGTTGAGCCGCTGAAAGAGCTGTTCAAAGACGAAGTGCGTAAAATCGGTCTGGAACTCGGCCTGCCGTACGACATGCTGTATCGTCATCCGTTCCCAGGTCCAGGTTTGGGCGTGCGCGTGCTGGGCGAAGTGAAGAAAGAGTACTGCGACCTGCTGCGCCGTGCAGACGCTATCTTCATCGAAGAGCTGCATAAAGCTGACTTGTACAACAAAGTCAGCCAGGCGTTCACCGTGTTCCTGCCAGTACGTTCTGTTGGCGTGATGGGCGATGGTCGTAAATATGATTGGGTTGTTTCACTGCGTGCGGTGGAAACCATCGACTTTATGACAGCGCACTGGGCGCACCTGCCGTACGATTTCCTCGGCCGCGTCTCTAACCGCATCATCAACGAAGTTAACGGCATTTCCCGCGTGGTTTATGATATTTCAGGTAAACCACCTGCGACGATTGAGTGGGAATAAATCCTGCTTTGATTACTGCGTAAAAACGAAGCCCGCTTAATTGCGGGCTTTTTTTTCAAACCTTCTGATGGCAAATCATGCGGCTAAATGTACGCATAGTTCGTGAATACAAATGCCCCCGTTTCGATGCAAGATAGCGAGTAATTTTTACTCATCAGGATGCCGTCGATGTTGCCTTTCAAAGCCGTACTGATCTCTTTTCTTTGCATCATCTTGCTTTCATTAGGCGCGAGCTTGGCGCAGGCAACGCGAAGCGGTGAGCTCACCTCTGAACGCGGTGGCTGGGCATCAGCAAGGCGCGATTCGGCCGGTATCGCACCGGATCCGCAGCGTTATGCGGCAGAAGCTATCGTGCAGGTTTATGCTGCGCCGACTTATGGCTGGAAGGGCGCGGTGGCGGTGCATCCGTGGATTATCTTCAAGCGCGCCGGTGAAACCCGCTATAACCGTTACGAAGTGATTAGCTGGGGCAGCGGCGATAAAGTGCGTCGTAACAGCAATCTTCCCGATGGTTATTGGTACGGTGCGAAGCCGCGTCTGCTGGTTGACCATCGCGGCAGTAGCGCAGAAGCGATGATTCCGCAGATCGAAGCGGCCATTAAATCCTATCCCTGGCCGACCACGTATCACGCCTGGCCGGGACCCAACAGCAATACTTTTATGGCGCATATCGGCCGCGAGGTTCCGGCATTGAAGCTCGACCTGCCGGCTAACGCGCTCGGCAAAGATTATCGCTCGCTGCTTAATCCGGTAGGTTTACCACCTTCAGGTCGCGGCGTGCAGCTTTCCCTGCTGGGCGTGTTGGGTGTGACGGTTGGCGCGGAAGAGGGGCTGGAAGTGAACTTGCTGGGATTAAACATGGGGCTGGATTTCACACCATTTAGGCTGCGTCTGCCGTTTATCGGCGGCATCGGTCAGAATAATGTGCAGCGAGACAATCCCTAAAAGTGGCCCCGATTTGGGGCCATTTTTTTAACAGACGCCGAAATCGCCGTCTTCGTGATACAGATTCACGCTATCGGCTCTGACTTCAATTTCACGCTTGATGTGATCGTCAACGCGAGCGCACCACAGCATATCGCCTTCCACGCGCAGCACCTGCATCTTTGGGCCACCGGTCTTAGACTGCACAAAATCATCCACGTTAAACATGCTTCTTCTCCTTCAGGTCAGTGATAACAACAGAGTCTATATGCACTTCAGGCGCTGTGCGCTTGATTTTGTGCGCTCTCTTCCAGCAAAAACTGAATCAAAGCGCGTTGAGACCGTTCTGGTTATTTTCTGCAGCATTCGCCGCTGAAATAGTACCGAAACACTTCGCGGTTGTCAGTTGACAACTTATTGCGGTGAGCATAAGGTAGGCAGCGATGTCAGAGAGGAAGCGGCATCCGCATAAAGCGGTCGAAGGAGCTTTGCGATATGCAGAAGCGAGAGGTTGGAAGATTGCCGTTGGCGGTCACCATGCGTGGGGCAAGATGTACTGCCCAGATAATTCGACAGAGTGTCGATGTGGGGATTACTGCATTACCTGCATCTGGAGTACGCCAAAAAATCCTGAAACGCATGCCAAACTGTTACGGCGCGTGGTGGATAACTGCAGTGAAAACCCTAAGCGGGTTAAGTGACGAGGAGTGAAACATGGAATTTGAGTTTACGCTGCGTTTTCAGCTCAACGATGAGAGCGACATCGATGAAGTGATCGAACGGCTCGGCTCGCAAGGCTGCACTGATGCGTTAATTGGTGCGGGGGTGGCGGGAAAATTAAGCATGACGTTCTGCCGCGAAGCCAGCACTGCACAGGACGCGGTACGCAGCGCGCTGGATGATGTTTTTCAGGCATTGCCAGATGCGGAACTGATTGAAGCCGCGCCAGATTTAGTCGGGCTGACGGATATCGCAGAGTTAATTGGTGTTTCGCGGCAGAACATGCGCAAGCTGATGCTCAGCCATAGCCCGCAGTTTCCGCGTCCGATTCATGATGGAAAAACAGCCATATGGCATTTAATCGATGTACTGGAGTGGTTAAATCAGCGTGGTTCAACGCGGGTCAATCCAGCACTGAGTGAACTGGCGCGCGCAACGTTGCAACTCAATTTACAGCAGATGCTGCAACGTTACGCACACTGTTTAAAGCCTTAATGATGCAGCAAAAATATCGTCGCCAGACCAAGGAAGATAAAGAATCCGCCGGTATCGGTGATCGCGGTGATCAGCACGCTAGAGCCAACGGCGGGATCGCGTTTCATTTTGGTCATGATTAACGGAATCAGCACGCCCATCAGCGCGGCCAGCAGCAGGTTCAGCACCATCGCCAGCATCATCACGCCGCCGAGTTGCAGGTTGTCGTACATCAGCCAGGTGACGCCGCCCATAATGCCGCCCCAGAACAGGCCGTTAATCAATGCCACGCCGAGTTCACGCATGATCAGGAACGAGAAGTTACCCGGTTCAACCTGATGCAGCGCCAGCGCACGCACAATCATGGTAATGGTTTGATTGCCGGTGTTGCCGCCGATGCCGGCGACGATTGGCATCAGCGCAGCCAGCGCAACCAGCTGCGATATGGTGGCTTCAAACAGGCCAATCACGCGCGAAGCGACAAATGCGGTACACAGGTTAACCGCCAGCCAGGCCCAGCGTTTGCCCACCGCTTTGCGCACCGGCGCAAACACGTCTTCGCCCTGGCTTATACCCCCCATTTTACGGATGTTGCTTTCGTTCTCTTCGTTCACCAAATCGACCACGTCTTCAATGGTGATACGGCCAATCAGTTTGCCTTGAGCATCGGTGACCGCAGCGGAGATCAGGTTATAACGTTCAAACGCGCTGGCGGCGTCTTCCGCTTTATCGTTGAGCTGAAACGTGGTGGGATGCGAATTCATCACTTCTGCGACCAGCATCTTCGGTTTGTTGAGCAGAATATCAGTGAGCGTTAACTCACCTACCAGTTGATTCTGTTCGTCGGTGATAAAGATCTTATCGGTGCCGTCAGGCATTTTTTTGCCTTTACGCAGATAGCGCTGCACCGTGGCTAAGGTCACGTCAGAGCGCACCGTCAGGATATTGAAATCCATGATCTGCCCGACGCGATCGCGATCCAGCTCGATCACGCTCATCAGTCGCGCGCGCAGGCTAGGTTCAAGGGTGGTGAGCAGACGTCCGGTTAAATCGCGCGGCAGGTAGCGCGCCAGATATACCTGATCGTCGATATCCAGCGGCTCGATGGCGTGCAGAATATCGCGATCAGACATTTCTTCCGTCAGGCTGGCCCAAACGGTTTCTGAAGCCTCAACCAGAACGTGACCGCGCTGTGCCGTCGGCACTAAACGCCACAGCGCCTGACGCTCTTCTTCCGGCAAGGCTTCGAGGATGTCGGCTAAATCCGCGGCGTGCAATTGCTGCAGCTCAAGCTCTAATTCATGACGCCAGTCGGTGATATCACGCAGTTCGGCGGCATTCAGATCGACGGATTTATCCAGCAGAACATCAACCAGATCGTGCTCGTTGAGCAGCAGGTTGAGAATGTGATGACGGGTTTCAGCTAATTTTTGTGAATGCGAAGCAGACATAACGCGTTCCTTGTGTCTGTAAAGTCAGCTCACAGTGTAGCGCGTTGCGGGTAACAGGACGTAAAAAGCAGCATTGTCTCAAAGGACAATGTTTAGCAGCGACAGCCGACCCGCAAATTATTTAGCGCGAATCACTGGTGCTCAGCGTGACCGGTTCAGGGATGGCTTTCTTTTGCTGATGATGCTCGATGGCACCGGGAATGATGAAAAGCAGGCGGCCAAACAAAATTAAGAAGCTGACCAGTAAAACAATGCGGGTCATGGTGCCAGTTTTGGGACGTCTTCGTGCAGAGATAGCGCTGTTCACGCGGGGTGGTTCCTGTAAATGCCCGATGGGCGAAGGCAATATTTAGTCACACTTAGATCGCTAAAGCAATCGCTGTGTGAAAAATGAGCAAAAAAGATTCAGCGCACTGATCGACATCAGACAATCTAACGGCCGCACAAGGCGGCCGTTAACTCAGTAGCTGGCTTTCTGCGCCAGCAGCGTGGCAAAACGGGTTTTAATGCGGTTACCGTTTTCATCACGACGATGCAGTTCACCGACCTCTTCGTTGTATTTCACAATATGCCAGTTGCGGTAATAGTGGCTGAGTTCACCGGATTTAAACGCAAATGGGAAGTTTTGCGTATTGGGATAATCATCGGTATCCATCGCCGCCACAATCAGGTTGTAGCCATATTTACGCGTGCTGGCCTGCATATCGGCAATCAGCTGCGGAATGGTTGCCGGCTGCAGGAACATCATCACCACGGTCGACAGCACAAACTGATAACTGCCGTTGAAGCGCACGCTATTGAGATCGCACAGCTCGGTGTGAATGTTCTGTAGATTCTCTTCCGCAATGATGCTGTTCAGGCGCTCCAGACTGGCGGGATTGCTGTCCCAGGCCGTCACGTCAAAGCCATGCTGATTGAGAAACAGACTATTGCGGCCCTGGCCGCAGCCCAAATCCAGTGCTTTCCCTACTTCAAGATGAGGCAGGGCCGCCAGCACTTCAGAATGGGTCGGCGTGAGACCGTATTTTTCAGCGTAATAGTTATCGGGGCGTGTAGTCATAACCAGATTGCGGGCCAGCTGCCCGCATTACTCCTCTTCTTCCAGCATCAGTTTCCAGCCGGTGACATCATTCCAGTAAGCTTGCTCGCGTTCCAGATCCAGCTGCACCAGCGTATTCTGGCTCAGGAAGCCGGCAGGGAAGGTCAGCGTCCAGTGGCCGTCGTCGGTGCTGAGCTTGAGAGAATCCGGTTTGGTGGTCGCCTGGCGCTGATTATTCAGCAGCGTGCCAAGACGCAGCAGGAATACCATCGGCAGAAACTGTTTCTTTTTAAACAAGGTGAAACGCGGCATCTCATCCTGCTTCACCGCTTTGCGGTGATAACGTACCAGCGTGGCCAACAGCATCTGTTGATCCTGATTAAAGCCCGGCATGTTGGAGTTCTGCAGGATGTAAGCCGAATGGCGCTGCATGCCGCTGTGATTGATGGTCAATCCCACTTCATGCAGCAGCGCGGCCCATTTCAGCAGCGCCGACAGTTGTGGATTGGCTTGCTTGGGATTCTGCTCCTGCCACTGCAAATAGAGCTTCTCGGTGGTTTCCAGCACACGGCGCGCCTGATCGCTATCAATCGCATAGTGATTTGCCAGACTTTGCGCGGTGCGGCTGCGAATGTCCTGATGACGGAAACGGCCTTCCATCTCATACAACACGCCTTCACGCAGTGCGCCGTCAGAGAGACGCAGCTCGCGAATCGCTAACGCATCAAACACGCCACACAAAATTGCTAAGCCCGGTACAAATACCGCCTTACGCTCTTCCGACAAGCCCGGCAGGCTCAGCGCATTAAACGACTTATGCTTCAGTACTTCGCTGGTCAGCAACTCCAGCGTCTCTGGCGTAATCAGCTTCTCTTTTTCGCCCATCGCCAGCAGCACTTCGCAGGCCGCTTTAATGGAGCCCGACGCGCCCAGCGCATATTGCCAGCCGTGCAAACGATATTGCCACGCCATGGTTTCCAGCTTTTGCGCAGCGGAGAGGCGCGCACGGCGGAAGTTTTCTGGCGTAATTTCGCCTTTGGGGAAGAAGAGATTAGCGAAGCTGACGCAGCCCATGCGGCGGCTCTCTACCAGCTGCGGCTCAAAGTCTTCCCCAATCACCAGTTCGGTGGAGCCGCCGCCGATATCGATCACCAGCTTGCGGCCTTTTTCCGGCTGCGTGTGCTCTACGCCCATAAAAATCAGACGCGCTTCTTCGTTGCCGGAGATCACCTCGATCGGATAGGGAATCACCTCGGCCGCGCGCTGCAGAAACTCTTCCGCATTGCTGGCGATACGCAGCGTGTGCGTGCCGACGATCGTCACGTTGGCGGAACTGAAGCCCTGCAAACGTTCGGCGAACAACGCCAGACAGCTCAGCCCGCGCTCGATCGCTTCTTCACTCAGGCGATTGTGCGCATCCAGCCCATCGGCCAGATGCACGCGCTGTTTCAGGCGTCCCAGCACTTGCAAAGCGCCATCCACCACGCGGGCAATGACCATATGGAAGCTGTTCGAGCCGAGGTCGATTGCCGCGAATTCCTGAGGTTTCGGCGTACTTTTATGTGAGATTGGCATAGGCGTTATTCGGGTTGTTCCAGTTTCTTGATGTAGTCATAAATGGCCAGTTGCGAACGCACCTTTTTACGGTTGCCGCGCGGCACATAACGATTACTCAGCTCTTTATCGACGATGCGGGCTTTCACCGTATCACTAAACAGAATGGCGATGATGTCCAATATGCGCTGCTTCACGCGGGGATCAAGAATCGCCACGGCTACTTCAATGCGGTGGTCTATGTTACGCGTCATCCAGTCCGCGGAAGAGAGGAACACCTTTTTCTCGCCGCCGTTCTCAAAAATATAGACGCGGTCGTGTTCGAGATAGCGGTCAACGATGCTGGTAATGCGAATATTTTCACTGATGCCCGGTAAATCAGGAATCAGCGAACACATGCCGCGCACCAGCAGATTCACTTTCACGCCTGCCGACGAGGCGGCGTAAAGTCGATCAACTAAACCATTATCCACCAGGTTGTTGATCTTCAACGTAATGCCAGCAGGATTGCCTTGCTGCGCGTTGGCGATCTCGGCATCAATGAACTTATACAGCACGTCACGCGAGTTCTGCGGTGACACCAGCAAATGCTCGAAAGTGACCGGACGATACGGATTCTCAATGAAGTTGAACACGCGACGCACTTCATTGGTGATGCGCGCATCGGCGGTCAGCAATGAATAGTCAGTATAAATGCGCGCGGTTTTTTCGTTGAAGTTCCCGGTACCGATATGCGCATAACGCACCACTTCTTCGCCTTCACGGCGCGAAATCAGGAACAGCTTGGCGTGAATTTTCAGACCCGGCGCGGAGAAGATCACATGCACGCCCGCTTCGGTCAGGCGTTTCGCCCAGCGGATGTTGGCCTCTTCATCGAAGCGCGCCTGCAGTTCCACCACCACCGTGACTTTCTTACCGTTATAGGCGGCGTGAATCATCGCATCCATGATGCGCGAGTTTTTCGCTACGCGGTAAATATTGATCTTAATCGCAAGCACGTTCGGGTCGAACGAGGCCTGACGCAGCAGCTCCAGCACATGCTCAAAGGTGTGATACGGATAGTAGAGCAGCACATCGCGATTGCGGATGGCGTCGAAGCCGTTGCGGAAGCCGTCAAAGCCGATGTGGCGAATTTGCGGCAGCGGACGGTTCTCCAGATTGCTTTTACCAACGTTCGGGAAGCCAATGAAATCTTTGAAGTTATGGTAGCGGCCGCCGGGCACTATCGAATCGTAGTTCGAAATCGACAGCTTATGGCGCAGCATTTCCACCATCGCATCCGGCATATCGCGCTGATAAACGAAACGGACCGGCTCGGCATTGAGACGCTGCTTCAGGCTCGACGACATCAGCTCCAGCAGGCTCGATTCCATCTCTGTAACCAGATCGTATTCGGCGTCGCGCGTCATCTTCATCGAATAGGCGTTCAGCGTATCGTAATCGAAGAAGCCTTTGAAAATTTCATCGAGGCAATAGCGCAGGATGTTATCCAGCAGAATCATTGGCTTGCGCCGGCGTGGCGACTCAGCCGGCAAGTTTATAAAGCGCGGCACTTTATCCGACGGGATCTCCAGCAGCGCATAACGAATATCGTCGCCGCGAATGATCTCCACCGCCAGATAGGTGTAATCGTCTTTCAGGAATTCGATCAGATCGGTGTCATGGTTAATCAGAATCGGCGTAACGTGCTGGCGTAATTGATGTTTGAAGTAGTAGCGCAGCCACTCTTGCTGATTCGGTGACAGTTGACGTTCGTTAATCAGGAAGATCTGATTACGCGCCATTTCCAGCAGCAGATCGTTGTAGAGCGCATCAAACTCCTGATCCGATTTCTGCACCCGCAGCTGAATTTTCTTTAACAGATGCCGCAAAGAGGTCGGTTTGCCTTGCTCTTCGCTGATCAGAATTCGCCGCTTGAGATCGGCAAAGCGCACTTTATAGAACTCTTCGAGGTTATTGGAGTAAATCCCGAGGAAGCGCATGCGTTCAATCAGCGGATTACTTTTATCCGAGGCTTCCTGTAACACACGTTCATTGAAGCTTAACCAGCTTAATTCTTTTTCTATATACAGCTTATCCTGACCCATTCTGACTCCGAGATGCTGATGCTGGACGGAATGTCCGGCGGAAAAGACGCAAAAATGCGTTACCGCTCAGTGTCCGTCACCATTATGGCGAGAGTATGGCAGGCTTGTCCAACGTCAAAGGTTGTCTTATCAATCAGCTACGGGCAACATAGCGACTTGTTTCCACCGGTAACCTGGCCTGCATGAGCATAAATCGTATTCCCGTCCACTTTAGCGACCGTCGTCGACGCGCCACTGATAATTTAGTGCGCCGCGTCGTCACAGCTTGCGGCGTGGGAATTTTGCTGCTGATGTTACTGCTGTTCTTCTGGTTGATCTGGGTGGTGTTGCCGCTGTTTAGCGCGCCGGGAATGCATGCCACCACCAATATTCAGCTGTGGGACAAAGCCCCAATGCTGGCGATGGGCAGCGACGGCCATTTAGGCTGGCGCATCAGCCGCAACGAAGCGCGCTTTATTCCGCTTGATGGTCAACCTGCCGCTCCCGCACTGGCGCTGAATGGCAAACCCGATGCGGCGATCGCAAGCTTTGATAACCGCAGCGTGCTGCTCAATATGCAGGGCGAACTGCTGTTAATGCAACCGGTTATCCGCAACGGCAGCGGCGAATGGGGCTTCCCGCTCGGCGATCGTCCACTGCGCTTACCGCAAGGCCCGGTCAGTAACATGGCGCTGACCGCTCTCAACGACCATCAATGGTTGATCGCGGCGCAAACCGCAGCCGGCATCAGCCTGCTGACGCTGGAAAATCAGCAAAAAGTGAATCAGATCCTGTTGCCCCAGCAGCAGGCCGATCATCTGCTGCTGTCGCCGGATGGCACCTTGCTCTACGCCAGCAGCGGGCGCTTACTGCGCGTGTGGCAAATCACATCTGATGGCGCACAGTTACGTGAAACGCAAACCCTCAATCTGCCGCCGCAAAGCCTGCATATGCTGGCCGGTGGACGCACCTTGCTGATTCAGGATGCGCAGGGCGTGCAGCAATGGTTCGCTATCGCCAGTAATAATGGGCCGCGCTTACAACAGATTCACACCTTCAACGGCAGCCAGCAGGCGCGCGGAATAACGCCGGAGCCGCAGCGCCGCGTGTTTGCCACTTACGATGCGCAGGGCACGGTTCAGCTGTTCGCCAGCAAGCAGCAGGGCGCGATTTTAACGCGTCAGCTGGCACCGGGCATTCAGGCACTGGCCTTCGCGCCGCACGGTGATGCCTTGATCATTGAACGCGCCGGGGAGTGGCAACAGTTTGCGCTGGATAACCCGTGGCCGGACTTCACCTGGCGCAACCTGTGGCAAAAAATCTGGTACGAAAACTATCCGCAGGCCGATTGGGTATGGCAATCCACCGCGGCGGGCGACAGCTATCAAGCCAAGTTCAGCCTGATGCCGCTGGTACTGGGCACGCTGAAAGCCGCCTGTCTGGCGCTGCTGTTTGCCACGCCGCTGGCGCTGGCTGCCGCGATGTATACCGCCTGGTTTATGTCGCCGGGTTTACGTCGCTGGGTGAAACCGGCGATCGAAATGATGGGCGCGCTGCCCAGCGTGGTAATTGGTTTAATCGCTGGCGTGTGGCTGGCACCGCACATCAGCACCGCGCTGGTTGGCGTGCTGCTACTGCCGCCGGTGTTGGCCGCGACCTTATTATTGTGCGGCGTGCTGAGTCCGCGTTTGCCGGCCAGCTGGCGACGTCCCGGTTTTGAAGTGATTCTGCTGCTGCCGCTACTGTTAGTGGTGACGTTGCTGACGCTGTGGCTGCCAACGCTGTTCTGGCCGGAGATTGGCGAGCGTTTAGCGCATTACGAACAGCGCAACTTATTAGTTGCTGCACTGGCGATGGGTTTTGCACTGGTGCCGCTGATTTTCACCTTATCGGAAGATGCGCTGTTCAGCGTGCCGGGCGCGCTCGGGCAGGGCTCGCTGGCGCTGGGCGCCACGCCGTGGCAAACCCTGACGCGCGTAGTACTGCCGGGTGCCTCCGCGGGCATCTTCGCCGCCTTAATGATTGGCTTTGGCCGCGCCGTCGGCGAGACGATGATTGTGCTAATGGCCACCGGCAACACGCCGGTTAGCGAAGGCGGCTTATTTGCTGGCCTGCGTGCGCTCTCCGCCAACATTGCCATTGAGATGCCTGAAGCCGCAGCGGGCAGCGGGCATTATCGCATTCTGTTCCTCAGTGCGTTGTTACTGTTGATCTTCACCTTGGTGATTAACACCATCGCCGAGTTGATTCGTCAGCGCTTGCGCCAACGCTACAGCCAGCATGAGGGCCACGGATGACGGCGATGAAACAAAACGATCGCTGGCGCTGGCTCACCGCCGGCGCCGTCGCGGTTTGCCTGCTGGCGTTTACCTTGCTGATTGGTTTGCTCGGCTGGCAGGGCGTGCGTGCCTTCTGGCCGCAGCCGGTCGATCAATATCAGTTCCAGCCGCCGCAAGGCAGCCCGGTGATGGTGCTGGGTGAAACCTTGCAAAAGCAGCAGCAGGGCGAACAGTGGCGCTATGTGGTGAAAACCGGCAACCGTGATTTTGCCGCGCCGGATTTCCGCGTGCTCTACAGTCAGGGCGAGGCGAAAACCCGTCGTCCTGCTGATGTGTTGGTGCTGCAGCGCCGCAACGGCGGCAACGCCTATGGCTGGCTGGTGGAGCTGCGCCAGGATAACGAAGTCATGACCGCTCAAAGCCGCGATGCCTTGCTGCATCAGCGTTTGCAGCAGGTACATGAGCAGCTGCGCCAGGCGAGTAACATCCGCCGCATTGAGATGGCGCGCCTTAATGCACAGCTGGAAAGCCTGCAGCAGCAGGCCGATGAGCAGCAGCGTAACGGCCGCTTCAGCCTGGAAGTGCAGTCTGAGTTTGATGCCAATCGCACGGCGTTACAGCGCCGCTTTAACGCGCTGGCGCAGCAGTTAACTCATCTGCAGCACGAAAGTCAGCGCGATACGCTGGTGCTGCGCGATGTGAACGGCGTGGATCACACCATCCCATTGGCGCAGGTGGTGGATGCGTGGTATCCGAATGCCATGACCTTAACCAACAAAACGCTGCACTTCTTCGGTCAGATTTGGCAATTCGTCAGCGATTCACCGACTTCCGGTGGCGGCGAGAGCGGGACGTTTCCGGCAATTTTTGGCACCGTGCTGATGGTGCTGTTGATGTCGATTATCGTCATGCCGCTCGGCGTCATCGCGGCGGTATGGCTGCACGAATACGCCGGACGCAATGCGTTGACGCGGCTGGTGCGCATCGCGGTGGTGAATCTTGCGGGCGTGCCGTCAATTGTCTACGGCGTGTTTGGCCTCGGTTTCTTTGTCTGGCTGATTGGCGGCACCCTCGACCAGCTGTTTTTCTCCAGCGCCTTACCCAATCCGACTTTTGGTACGCCGGGATTGCTGTGGGCCGCGCTGACGCTGGCGCTGCTGACGCTGCCGGTGGTGATCGTTGCCACCGAAGAGGGATTGTCGCGCATTCCGGATAATCTGCGTCAGGGATCGCTTGCGCTGGGCGCAACGCAGGCGGAAACGCTGTGGCGCGTGGTGCTGCCGCTGGCGGTACCGGCCATGCTCACCGGCTTGATTCTGGCGGTGGCGCGTGCGGCCGGAGAAACCGCGCCGTTGATGCTGGTGGGCGTGGTGAAGATGGTGCCTGAGCTGCCGGTTGATGCGGTGTTCCCTTATCTGCACCTCGATCGCAAATTCATGCACCTCGGTTTTCAGATCTACGATTTGGCGTTCCAGAGCCCCAACATCGATGCTGATCGACCGCTGGTTTACGCCACCGCTTTGCTGCTGGTGGTGATCATCCTGTCGCTCAATCTGCTGGCGATGGCGTTGCGCCATCGGCTGCGTGAGCGTTACCGGATTATGACGCACTAAAAAGGTTTCTGATGACGCCCGATTACGACATTGCCCTTAGCGTTAATCAGCTGTCGCTGTGGTATGGCGAACGCCAGGCGCTGAATAACATTGATCTGCAGATTCCGAAGAACCGCATCACGGCGTTGATTGGTCCTTCCGGCTGTGGCAAATCGACGCTGCTGCGCTGTTTCAATCGCATGAATGATGTGATCGATCGCTGCCGCATTGAAGGTGAGATTCTGCTCGGTGATTACGCGGTGATGCAGGCGAATCAGGATCTTCCCGCACTGCGTCGCCGCATTGGCATGGTGTTCCAGCGGCCGAATCCGTTTCCTAAATCGATCTACGAAAACGTGGTATACGGCCTGCGCTTGCAGGGCGTGCGCGATCGTCGCGTGCTGAATGAAGCCTGTGAGCGTGCGCTGCGCGCGGCGGCGTTGTGGGGCGAAGTGAAAGATCAGCTGGGGCAGAACGCGTTAACGCTCTCTAACGGCCAACAGCAGCGTTTGGTGATTGCGCGCGCCGTTGCCATCGAGCCGGAAGTGTTGCTGCTGGATGAGCCCACTTCGGCACTTGATCCGATCTCAACGCTGGTGATCGAGGAGTTGATGACCACGCTGAAGCAGCATTTCACGCTGGTGCTGGTGACGCACAATATGCAGCAGGCGGCACGCGTGTCGGATTACACCGCGTTTATGCACAACGGTCAGTTGGTAGAGTTTGACGAAACCGACAGAATCTTCACCTCACCGAAAGCGCGGCGCACAGAAGATTATATTACGGGAAGATTTGGTTAAAAAAGTCTGCGATTTGTAGCGGCGCAATTTATTGCGCAATGCCCGGATGGGCACGATGTTGCCATCGAAATGCGCGATAAATCGCGCCGCTTCGGAATATGCATAACATTCAATCGTGAGCATAGCCTTGCGTCGGTAATAACTGACCATCCAGCCATGCTTTACCTTCACGCATCTGCAAACGCCCATCAACAAACCAGCTGATCACCAGCGGATAGATCGCGTGTTCCTGATGCTGCACGCGCGCGCTGATCTCGTCTTCGCTGTCGCCAGCAAACACCGGCACGCGCGCCTGCAAAATAATCGGTCCGCCATCCAGCTCGTCAGTGACAAAATGCACTGAGGTGCCATGCTCCTCGTCGCCGTTTTCCAGCGCCTGACGATGCGTGTGTAAGCCCGGATATTTTGGCAACAGCGACGGATGAATATTCACCAGACGATCGTGATAGTGCGCGACAAAAGCGCTGCTGAGGATGCGCATATAACCGGCCAGCACCACCAGATCCGGCGCGTAAGCATCAATCTCCTGCATCAGCTGGCGATCAAAGGCTTCGCGGTCGGCAAAATCACTGGCGGCTAACGCAAGTGACGGGACGTTGGCTTCCCGCGCGCGCGTTAAACCATAGGCGCTGGCTTTATTACTGAAAACGGCAGCGACGCTGCCGTTGATACGCCCGCTTGCGCAGGCGTCGAGGATGGACTGAAGATTGCTTCCGTTGCCGGAGATCAGTACAACCAGTTTTTTCATGGATTGATAACCACACGCTCTTCTGAATCAGACGCTTTAATCACACCGATTTTCCACGCTTTTTCGCCCGCGTCGGTCATCAGCTGTACCGCTTTATCGGCTTCTGCCGGGCTCAGCGCAATCACCATGCCCACGCCGCAGTTAAAGGTGCGGTACATTTCGTGACGGCTAACGTTGCCTGCCTGCTGCAACCAGCTAAACACAGACGGCCACTGCCAGCTGCTCTCTTCCAGCACCGCCTGGGTGTTATCTGGCAGCACGCGCGGGATATTTTCCCAGAAGCCGCCGCCGGTCAGATGCGAAATCGCATGCACATCAACCTGTTCGATCAGGCTAAGGATGTTTTTCACATAGATGCGGGTTGGCGCCAGCAGGTGATCGGCCAGTGATTTACCATCCAGCTGTTTGGTGGCCGGATCGGTCTGGCTGACTTCAAGAATCTTGCGCACCAGTGAATAACCGTTCGAGTGTGGGCCGCTGGAACCCAGCGCGATCAGCACGTCGCCGTCCTGCACTTTCGAACCGTCAATGATCTCTGATTTTTCCACCACGCCAACGCAGAAACCCGCCACGTCGTAATCTTCGCCGTGGTACATGCCTGGCATTTCAGCGGTTTCACCGCCGACCAGCGCACAACCCGACTGCAAGCAACCTTCGGCGATGCCGGTGATCACCGATGAAGCGGTTTCCACATCCAGCTTGCCGGTCGCGTAATAATCGAGGAAGAACAGCGGCTCAGCACCCTGAACAATCAGGTCGTTAACACACATCGCGACCAGATCAATGCCGATGCTATCGTGGCGTTTGAGATCCATCGCCAGACGCAGCTTGGTGCCGACGCCATCGGTTCCGGAGACCAGCACCGGCTCGCGGTACTTCTGCGGCAGCGCACAGAGCGCGCCGAATCCGCCCAATCCACCCATGACTTCCGGGCGGCGGGTTTTTTTCACTACGCCTTTAATACGGTCAACCAGATCGTTACCAGCATCGATATCAACACCGGCGTCTTTGTAGCTGAGAGAGGTTTTGTCGGTCACTGCGGAATCCCCACGCGAGTTGCGGTTGGTGGCAAAAATTAAGCGCGGCAATTCTAACAGCGCAGGCAAACGTTTGCGAGTCCCATCTCATGCTGCCTTTGCATCGCCTCAGATTTTCGCCAATCCTTAGATGACGCAGGCTATTGACCGATGACAAGTGGCGCAGCAGCGAAAAGGCGGTATAATCCGGCGATTTTTTTTTAGCTCAACTCAATTCCGGGAGAACAATCATGAAGATCGTGGAAGTCAAACACCCGCTGGTCAAACATAAACTGGGCCTGATGCGTGAGCATGATATCAGCACCAAGCGTTTCCGCGAGCTGGCCTCGGAAGTGGGCAGCTTGCTGACCTATGAAGCCACCGCCGATCTGGAAACCGAGCGCGTCACGATTGAAGGCTGGAACGGTCCGGTTGAAATCGATCAGATCAAAGGTAAAAAAATCACGGTGGTTCCGATTCTGCGTGCGGGTCTTGGCATGATGGAAGGCGTGCTTGAGCACGTTCCCAGCGCGCGCATCAGCGTGGTTGGCGTGTATCGTGATGAAGAGACGCTGGAGCCGGTTCCTTATTTCCAGAAGCTGGTTTCGAACATCGAAGAGCGCCTGGCGCTGGTGGTCGACCCGATGCTGGCAACCGGCGGTTCGATGATCGCCACCATCGATCTGCTGAAAAAAGCCGGTTGTACCAGCATTAAAGTGCTGGTGCTGGTGGCCGCACCTGAAGGTATTGCCGCGCTGGAGAAAGCGCATCCGGATGTGGAGCTCTACACCGCATCTATCGATCAGGGATTGAACGAGAAGGGCTACATCATTCCTGGCTTGGGAGATGCAGGGGACAAGATTTTCGGAACCAAATAAAAGAAACCAGCCGGCCAGAGAGTCGGCTTTTTTTTGGCAGAAACACAACATTGTCATCCTCGAGTTATTCGAGCCAGGGCAAGGCGGCAAACGAGTTCATCCCGATGAGCTTACTTAAGTAAGTGATTCGGGTGAACGAGACCAGCCAACGCAGCCATGGCTCGAAGAACGAAGAGGATAGGGGATAATAATGACTCGTCGTGCTATTGGTGTGGGCGAACGTCCGCCACTGTTGCAAACCATTCCACTCAGCTTACAGCATCTGTTCGCCATGTTCGGCGCAACCGTGCTGGTGCCGATTCTGTTCCATATCAACCCGGCCACGGTGTTGCTGTTTAACGGCGTCGGAACGCTGCTCTATCTGTTTATTTGTAAAGGCAAAATCCCCGCTTATCTCGGATCGAGCTTTGCCTTTATTTCGCCGGTGCTGCTGCTGTTGCCGCTGGGTTATGAAGTGGCGCTGGGCGGTTTTATTCTCTGCGGTTTGCTGTTTTGTATTGTGGCGCTGATCGTCAAGAAAGCCGGTACCGGCTGGCTGGACGTGATGTTCCCACCGGCAGCGATGGGCGCGATTGTCGCGGTTATCGGTCTGGAACTGGCGGGCGTGGCGGCGAATATGGCCGGCCTGCTGCCTGCTGACGGCACATCGCCAGACAGCAAAACCGTAATCATCTCGATGGTGACGCTGGCGGTCACCGTGTTTGGTTCGGTGCTGTTCCGTGGTTTCCTCGCCATCATCCCGATTTTAGTCGGCGTGTTGGTCGGCTATGCGCTCTCTTACGCGATGGGCATTGTCGACTGGACCGCGGTGGAAAATGCGCCGTGGTTTGCGCTGCCAACCTTCTACACGCCGCGTTTTGAATGGGTGGCGATGCTGACCATTCTGCCAGCCGCACTGGTGGTGATTGCCGAGCACGTGGGTCACTTGGTGGTCACCGCGAATATCGTGAAGAAAGATCTGATCCGCGATCCGGGTCTGCACCGCTCGATGTTCGCTAACGGTTTATCCACCATGATCTCCGGTTTCTTCGGCTCCACGCCGAACACCACTTACGGCGAGAACATCGGTGTAATGGCGATTACCCGTGTGTACAGCACCTGGGTAATTGGCGGCGCGGCGATCTTTGCCATTCTGCTTTCGTGCGTCGGCAAGCTGGCGGCGGCGATTCAGGCGGTTCCTGTGCCGGTGATGGGCGGCGTATCGCTGCTGCTGTACGGCGTAATTGGCGCGTCCGGTATTCGTGTGCTGATCGAGTCTAAAGTGGATTACAACAAAGCGCAGAACCTGATCCTGACCTCGGTGATCCTGATCATCGGCGTGAGCGGTGCCAAAGTGCATATCGGCGCGGCCGAGCTGAAAGGTATGGCGCTGGCGACTATTGTTGGCGTGGGTCTGGCGCTGATCTTCCGTTTAATCAGCGTGTTGCGCCCGGAAGAGGTGGTGCTGGACGCTGAAGAGAAGCGCGAAAGTTAAGGCTGCAAGCCGGGCAGGGAAGCCCGGTTCATCTCCGGCAAAGATCGTGATAAACTTGCGCGGTTTTCTGCCCGCTCATCCGTTGAGGTACTTCTGAACACGCCGGCACAGCTCTCATTGCCACTCTATTTACCCGATGATGAAACCTTCGCCAGTTTCTGGCCGGGGGAAAACACGTCTCTGCTGGCGGCGCTGCAAGGCGCACTCTCTCAGCAACACGGTAGCTATCTCTATTTCTGGTCGCGCGAAGGCGGTGGCCGTAGTCATCTGCTGCATGCCGCCTGTGCGGAACTCTCAGCGCGCGGCGAAGCGGTGGGCTATGTGCCGCTGGATAAGCGCACCTGGTTTGTGCCGGAAGTACTGGAAGGCATGGAGAATCTGGCGCTGGTGTGCATCGATAATATCGAGTGCATCGCGGGCGATCCGGAGTGGGAAATGGCGATCTTTGATCTCTACAATCGTATTCTGGAAATCGGTAAAACGCGTTTGCTGATTACCGGCGATCGACCGCCGCGCCAGCTCAATCTCGGCTTACCGGATCTGGCTTCACGTCTCGACTGGGGACAGATTTACCGTTTGCAGCCGCTTTCTGATGACGACAAATTACAGGCGATGCAGCTGCGTGCCGGATTGCGTGGTTTTGAGTTGCCGGAAGATGTCGGGCGCTTCCTGTTGAAACGCCTCGACCGTGAGATGCGCACGCTGTTTGATACGCTGGATCGTCTCGATCGCGCCTCCATCAGCGCCCAGCGCAAACTCACCATTCCTTTTGTTAAAGAAGCGCTGGAGCTTTAGATAATCTCCAGCACCGCTTCGGGTGGACGACCCATACGCGCCTGTTCGCCCTTGATCACAATCGGGCGTTCAATCAGTTTCGGATGATCCACCATCGCCTGCAGCAGCTGAGCCTCGCTTAACGCGCTATCCGCTAAAGCCAACTCTTGATACAAGTCCTCTTTACGCCGCATCAGTTCGCGCGCGCTGTGCATGCCGAGCTGTTTCAACAGACGTTTTAGCGTGGGGACATCGGGCGGCGTCTCAAGATAAAGCACCACATCGGGCTTGATACCTCGCTCCTGCAACAGCGCCAGCGTTTCGCGGCTCTTGCTGCAGCGCGGGTTGTGATAAATGCTGACCATCTTCTTATCCTTTTTGATAAACCTTAAAACGCTTCTGCAGTTCACGGAACTGGTCGATACGTGCGTCATAGCGCGCTTGTTTCAGGCTGCCGAGCGGCACCTGCGCGCTGGCGCTGCTCAAGGTGGAGATCGCCTGATCGAGCTGGCCGTTGAGTGCCAAACCTTCCGCGCGCGCCGAAAGTTCTTCATCGCGCAAACCCTGCGCCGCAGAGGCCTGCGCCAGCAGATCAAAGGCGTTAACATCGTCCGGATGGGCAAAGGTGTAGCGATTGAGGATGCGGCTGGCGTTGGCGGGCTGCTTCGCTTCAACATAGGCATTAGCCAGATTCAACTGCAACACCGGATTGCTGTTGCTGCCTTTGGCGCTGCTGAGCATGGCGATCGCCTGCTGCGGCTGATTCAGGCCGATGTCGATGTCGGTCATGATATCAAGGAACCAGACGTTATCCGGCTGCTTCGCCAGCAGCGGGGCGATCACCCGTTTGGCGCTATCAAAGCTTTTGGCCTGCAGGAACTGTATCGCTTTGCCGTACTGTGCCGCCTGCTGCTCGCGCACGTTGCCTTTGGCGTATTCGTTCAGCAGGTCATCGGTCAGCTGATTGCGGCCAGTGGCGTACATGCCGAGCGAGCGCACTTTCGCCATGTAGAAATCCTGCGACGACTGCACCACCACCGGACGCATCTGGTTGGCGCGGTTACGCGCATCGGCAAGTCGGCTGTCGGGTAACGGGTGCGTCAGCAAAATTTCCGGCGGCTTGGAGGAGAAGCGGCTCTGATCCGCCAGCTTCTGCAGAAAAGTCGGCATCGCTTGCGGATCGAATCCAGCGCGTTGCAGAACCTGAATACCGATGCGGTCAGCTTCCTGCTCGTTGCCCTGGGTAAAGCTGATAATGCCTTGCTGCGCACCCGCCAGCGTACCGGTCAACGCCGCCATGCCGGCTTGCGGGCTGGCCATTGCCAGCAGAATCGATCCCAATGCGCCGACCCAGGTCAGCGGCGCATTGCGTCGCTGCTCTTCCATGGCGCGCGCCAGATGGCGCTGCGTGACGTGCGAGATTTCGTGCGCCATCACCGACGCCAGCTGGCTTTCGTTATCGGTATAGCGGAACAGCGATGAATGCAGCACCACGTTGCCGCCAAAGAAGGCGAAGGCGTTGAGTTCGTCGTTCTGGATCAAAAAGAAGTGGAACGGCGTCCGCACCGAGTTGGCATGCGCCACCAGTCGCTGACCAAGCTCGTTAATGTATTGATTCAACAGCGGGTCGTTAATCAGAGGCGCACTGGCGCGCAGCTGGCGCACGTAGAAATCGCCCATCTGCAGTTCCTGATTAATCGAAAGCGTTGAACCTGCTGTGGTGCCCATGTCGGGCAGCGTATCACTAACGTCAGCGCGCGCACTCAGCGCAGGCGTCAGCAGCAGCGTAGGAATAAGGGCCGCCAGCACTGATTTTTTCAACCGGTTAAACATGCCTTGATCCTGTAAAAGTCACCCAAAATTGGACAGGTAAGTGGTTCAAATGTTCTGCACTATTTTTCCCTTTGCGGAACGCGCTCTATCTTAACCAGACTGCGGCGACAAGCAAACGATGAAGATTCATGAGCTTTAAATGAAAAAAGGGTTACAGCATGACGAAATTGCAGCAAAAAATTGAATAGCACGCCGCGATTTAAACAGGCTTCTTTATCTGCAGAAGTTAAAGTTACGTAAAGTTGCTCAAAATTATTGAATTTGGCATGAACTTTTCCAGGTTTACTCTGAAAAGCGGCGGCAAATCAGCGGTGTTGGCCCGCTTTATCCATCAGTGTTTTTAATCGTGAAGACGACGCGCAGAGCATGCTACACAGTTATCATCGGACGGATTTTAAACGCACGTAAACTTATTCCCTCTGTATTAGGATCACAATTTCACGGCCACGCATTTCTCAACTCCTGCCAAAGCGACAATCGAAACCCTTTTTCAATTAACCTTGCTAATTATTTTTCACGCAATGAAAACGTCGGACAGCCCGTCACTACAGGACTTTTGCCTTGCTCACGCTGTGGTATAGATAAGGCACTTTATTCAAACGGACTGTGAATTGACGCGCAGTGTAAGCCGGAGAGTTTTTATGCGTTCTGTAGTTTCATACGCCCTTATCGCAATTGTCGGTGGCTTTGTTGGCGCCACCGTGAGTAAAGGTGATGACCTGTATCAGCGTGTTGTCAGCCATTTTTCCTCTGCACCCACCGATCCCGACGGCTTCTGGAGCACGCCCGCCGTCGACGGCTACGGCAAAATCCATTACGAACCGGATGCGGCTTTCAAACCGGTGGTGGGTTTAAGCAACAAAGTGGTGTTTCAAATTACCCGCAGTGAAGGGGAGATGACGCGCCCAAATCTTGGACTGGAACGCGTAGCGCGCGTGGTCAATCTCTATATCGCTTCGGGCGTGCCCGCTGACGACCTGCACTTTGTGGTATCGGTCACCGGTGATGCCACGCCAGCGATGCTGGATAACGCACATTTCCAGCAGTTCTACCAGGCGGACAACCCCAATCTGGCGCTGATCGGCGCACTGAATAAGTTGGGCGTGAAGGTTTCCGTATGCGATCAGTCGGTGGCGTTCCATCACTTCCCGAGAGAGTGGATTGCCCCATCGGTGATTCATGCACTCTCCAGCCCGACCACCGTGTCGACGCTGGAAAATCAGGGTTATGCACTCTTACAGATGTAAATTTCAGGCACAGGAGAAGTGAAATGCGTCCAGCATCCTATATCGTTATTGCGGCTCTGGCAGGGTTTGTCGGCGGCAATGTATTACAGCTCCCCGATTTGGTCGACAAGGTCAGCGACAAATTTGCTGACAAGAAAAGTGAACCGGCGGATTTCTGGAGCACGCCGGCGATCGAAGGATACGGCAAAATCCACTTTGTGAATGTGCCGGACTACAATCCGGCCACCACGCCAGGGTTGAGCAATAAAATCGTCTTCCAGATCAACCGTAATGAAGGCGATGTGCGTCAGCCTAACCTTGGGCTGGAGCGCGTGGCACGCGTCACCAACCTCTATTACGCGGCGGGCGTACCGCTCGATCAGCTGAAATTTGTGGTGTCGATTAACAGCGATGCGGTTCCTGCGGCGTTGAATAATGAGCAGTTCCGCAAAACCTATGGCACCGATAACCCCAATCTCAAGCTGATTGATGAGCTGAAAAAAGCTGGCGTGAAGGTGACCATTTGCGATCAGTCGGTGGCTTTCCATCAGCTGGAGCGCAACTGGATCGACACGCGCGTCACTCACACGCTGTCGAGCGGCACCACCGTGGCGTCGCTACAGAACGAAGGTTACGCCTTCCTGATGCTCTGATTTCTGCCTGACAGCAGTTCGCGCTGCTGTCATCCCGCTGTCATTTATCCGCGATGTTGCTGTCACAGTTCGCCGCTACTTTAAGCGCCAATGAGATCGATCTCATTGGCACTTTACGAGGCGAACATGTCCGATTTAATCAGCGTGGCCAAACTGGCTGGCGTTTCTCGCGCTACCGCCGCCCGCGCATTCTCTGATCCGCATCTGCTGCGAGCTGACACGCTGGAAAAGGTGTTGAGCGCCTCTGAGCAGCTCGGCTTTCGCCCCAATCACATTGCTCGCCAACTGCGTACCCAAAGTTCAACCACCTTCGGCGTGCTGCTGCCGTCGCTGCTGAATCCGATTTTCGCCCGTCAACTGCAAGCGATGGAGCGTCAGGCGCGTGCCGCCGGTTACGGTCTGCTGGTGGCAACCAGCGATTATCAGCCCGAGCGGGAAGCGGCGATGGTGGAGCACATGCTGAACCAGCGCGTTGCCGGTTTGGTTCTTACCGTCGCCGACGCCGACAACAGCGCCATCCTGCATACGCTGCATCAAGCCAGCATGCCGTTTGTCCTTACGCATAACGTGCCGCAAGCCACGCACTGGCCCGCGATTTGCGTCGATAACCGCCAGGCGATGCAGCAAGCCACCGAACACCTGCTGCAGCTCGGCCATCGCCACATCGGTATGGTGGCCGGTCCCATGCTGCAATCGGATCGCGCCCGTCTGCGCTATCAGGGCTATTGCGATGCCATGCAGCAGGCCGGATTGCGTGCGCTGCCGGTACTCGAAATGCCCAGCCATACCCAATCTGATTTCGCGCTGCTGCAGCCGCAGCTGAGTGGCGACACGCCGCTCAGCGCGGTGATCTGCACCAACGATCTGCTCGCCATCAGCCTGATTGGTGCGGCGGCGCGCGCCGGAGTGCGCATTCCGCAGCAGCTGTCGGTGATGGGTTTTGATGGCATCGATATCGGCGAGCACATCGCGCCGTCGCTGGCGAGCGTAAGCCAGCCAGCTGACATGCTCGGCGCCGGTGCGATCGACATGCTGTTACAACAAGCCAGCCGCGGCACGCGCGTGCTGCCACATCGATTAAGGCTCGGCGCCAGTATCGCCGCGCCAGCAACCTCTTTTTCTTCCATTGCCAATATCAGGGAACCATCATGAAAAAAGTCACAATGATTGCCGGGGCGCTCGCACTGACCGCCGGTTCGCTGTTCAGTTCGCTGGCGCAGGCCGCCGATACGGCGATTTGCTACAACTGTCCTCCCGAATGGGCGGACTGGGGAACCCAGCTTAACGCCATTGCTAAAGACACTGGCATTCAGGTGCCGCAGGACAACAAAAACTCCGGCCAGGCGCTGGCGCAGCTAGTGGCGGAGCAGGGTAATCCGGTGGCAGATGTGGTGTATTACGGCGTCAGTTTTGGTATCCAGGCGGATAGCGCCGGTGTCATCAGCGCCTATAAGCCCGCGCATTGGGACGAGCTCCCAGCGGGAATGAAAGATCCCGACGGCAAATGGGTGGCGCTGCACTCCGGCACCATGGGCTTTATGGTTAACCTTGATGCGCTGGGCGGCGCGCCGGTGCCGCAATCCTGGGACGATCTGCTGAAGCCTGAATACAAAGGCATGATCGGCTACCTCGATCCGGCTAGCGCCTTTGTCGGTTACGTGGCGGCCGTGGCGGTCAACCAGGCGAAGGGCGGCAACATGCAGGACTTCACACCCGCGCTGACATGGTTCAAAAAACTCCAGGCTAACCAGCCGATCGTACCGAAGCAGACCGCCTACGCGCGCCTGATCTCCGGTGAGATTCCGATCCTGCTCGACTACGACTTCAACGCCTACCGCGCCAAATATAAAGATCACGCCAATGTCGCCTTTGTGATCCCGAAAGAGGGCACGGTTACGGTGCCGTATGTCATCAGCCTGGTGAAGAACGCGCCGCACGCAGACAACGGCAAGAAAGTGATCGACTACGTGTTGTCGGATAAAGGTCAGGCGATTTGGGCGAATGCCTTCCTGCGTCCGGTACGCACCTCGGCGATGTCCGCTGACGCTAAGAAATTCTTCCTGCCAGACAGCGATTATGCGCGTGCGCAAACCGTGAACTATCAGCAGATGGCCGATGCGCAGAAGGCCTTCTCGGCGACATACCTGAGCGAGATGCGTTAATGTCGATGGCTGACACGCTGGCGGCCTCGCGCCGCCAGATACCTACGCAACCGGGCAGCCGCTGGTTGTGGCTGACGCTGCCCGCGCTGCTGTTCTTCTGCGCTTTCTGGCTGCTGCCGTTTGCCCGCCTGCTGCAAATCGGCATGCAGGACGATCGCAGCACCCAGCACAGCGGTTACTGGACGGTGATCACGCAACCGCACTATCTGCTGAGCCTGCTGAACACCGTGCTGCTGTCGCTGGCGGTGACGCTGGTGACGTTACTCATCGCCGCTATCGTCGGCTGCTTTCTGGCGCGCCAGCGCTTTGCCGGGCGCGGCACCTTGCTGGCGTTGCTGACCTTTCCGCTGGCGTTTCCCGGCGTGGTGGTGGGTTTTCTAGTGGTGATGCTGGCTGGACGTCAGGGATTGCTGGCGCAAATCAGCATGAGTTTGCTGCATGAACGCTGGACGCTGGCCTATTCGCTGGCGGGTCTGTTTATCGGTTACCTCTATTTCTCGCTGCCGCGCGCCATCGTCACGCTGGTAGCAGCCAGTGAAAAACTCGATCGCTCGCTGGAAGAAGCGGCGCGTTCGCTCGGTGCCAGCCAGTGGCGCATCACCTGGGACGTGATTATGCCCGGCCTGCAACCGGCGCTGCTCTCTACCGGCGCGCTGTGCTTCGCTACCAGCATGGGCGCTTTTGGCACCGCCTTTACGCTCGGCACCGATTTGGCGGTGCTACCACTGACCATTTACGGCGAGTTCACCAATTACGCCAACTTCGCCACCGCCGCCGCGCTGTCAGTGTTGATGGGTGGATTCGCCTGGCTGGCACTGATGCTGGCGCGCCGTCTGGCGCAGGCTAAGGAGGCGCAATCATGAAACGTCGTGGACTGTTTAGCCTGCAACTGCTGATCACCGCCATCACCGCGCTGTTTATGATCGTGCCGGTGGTGCTGTCAATGCTGGCGGGCGTCACCAATAACTATTTCATCGGCCTGCGCAGCGGCTTCACGCTGAAGTGGGTGGAGCAAGTGTGGCAGATGTACGCCGATACTTTCTGGCTGTCGCTGCTGATCGCGCTGTTCTGCCTGCTGGTTACCTTGGTGATTGGCGTTCCCGCTGCGTGGGGATTGCTGAAAGCGCCGGGCCGCTGGGCGGCGCGTATTGAAGAGTGCTTGATGCTGCCGGTGGCGCTGCCCGGTCTGGCAACCGCGCTTGGCATCATTCTGCTCTACGGCCAGTTTTCCGGCCTGCGTGATAGCTGGCTGTTCATCCTGATTGGTCACGTGCTGTTTACCTTGCCGTTTATGATGCGGCCGGTGCTGGCGGTGATGCAGGCGGTGGATATGCCGCGCCTGGAAGAAGCATCGGCCAGCCTCGGCGCCAGCTTGTGGCAGCGCTTCTTTACCGTGGTGGTGCCGAACTGCCGCAACGGCATTCTTGCTGGCGCGTTTATGGTGATCACGCTGTCGGTGGGGGAATTCAACATTACATGGATGCTGCACACGCCGCTGACCAAAACCTTGCCGGTTGGCCTTGCCGACAGCTATGCCTCAATGCGGCTGGAAGTGGGTTCCGCCTACACGCTGATTTTCATTCTGATGATTCTGCCGCTGCTGCTGATGCTCAATGCCGTGAATCACTGGCTTAACCGCGCGGTTTCGCGCCAACACAAGGAGGCAGCATGAACCCTGCGGCCGTTACCGTGACGCTGCGCGGCTGCGCACGTCATTTTAATCATCATCAGGCGCTGCAACCGCTCGATCTCACAGTGCATGCCGGCGAAACGCTGGTGCTGCTGGGGCCGTCCGGCTGCGGCAAAACCACCACGCTGCGCATTATCAGCGGGCTGGAGAGCTGCGATGTCGGCGGCGAAGTGTGGTTTGACGATCGCAACGTTACCGCTTTACCGATTGAAAAACGCAACGTCGGCATGGTGTTCCAGAACTACGCGCTGTTCCCGAATCTCAATGTGGCCGGGAACGTAGCGTACGGCCTGAAAGTGCAGGGCGTGGCGCGTGCCGAACGGGAAGCGCGCGTACAGGAGATGCTGGCGCTGGTGGATCTCACCGCGCTGGCGCAGCGTAGCATCGACAAACTCTCCGGCGGCCAGAAGCAGCGTGTGGCGCTGGCGCGCGCGTTAGCCGCGCAGCCCAAAGTGCTGCTGTTTGATGAGCCGCTGGCGGCGCTGGATGCGCGCCTGCGCGATCGTCTGCGTCTGGAGATCGGCGCGCTACTGAAGAAGCTGGCGATCACCGCCGTTTACGTAACGCACGATCAGCAGGAAGCGATGGCGCTCGGTGACCGTATTGCGGTGATGGAGCAGGGACGTTTGGTGCAGATCGATACGCCGCAGAAAATTTATCAGCATCCGGCGTCAAAATTTGTCGCCGATTTTGTGGGCGCGATTAACTGCGTGGATGTGGATACGCGCGGCCATCCGCAGCGCTTTTGCCGCCCGGAAGATGTGCTGCTGGCCAGCGATGAGCGTTATCCGCGCCAGGGTTTTATTGTTGCCAGCACCTTTCTGGGCGCGTCGCAGCGGTTGATGATCGACATCGGACTGGCGACGCCCATTCAGGTGGATCGCCACGCGCGTGAAGCCTGGCATGCCGGACAAGCGGTGAGCTGGACGCTGGCGCAGGACGCCGCGCTGCAGTTTTCTTGATGTCATTGACTCAGCGCTGGAATTGATTGCCGCACAATTCGTAGCGGCGCGATTCATCGCGCAATAAATTGCGCCGCTACGAACCGTAAGCATTGTGATAGCCGTGGTTGACAAATATTACGCTGCAATTTTTGCAGCCGGAGAAACTTTATTGTGTCTGAAGCAATGACGCTCATCGCGCAAATCAGCGATTTACACATCAAGGCCAACGGCCGTTTATCCTACAAAAAAGTCGACACTCAAGCCGCGCTACTGCGGGTGATTGAGACGCTAAACCGCCTTGCGCCGCGCCCCGACATGGTGGTGATGACCGGCGATCTGGTCGATTTCGGCACCGCGGCAGAGTATCAAACGTTAAAGCAGGCGCTGCGTCAGCTGCAGCTGCCGTTTCTGCTGATGGCGGGCAACCACGACGATCGCCAGGCGCTGCGTGCGGCGTTTCCGGATCATCACTATCTGCAGCACGGAGCAACCCTGAACTGGCAGATGCAGGTGAAAGGCGTGCAGCTGCTGGCGCTCGATTCCAGCGTGCCGCAGCAGCCGTGGGGCTATGTGGATGAAGCGCAGCTGCACTGGCTTGATGAGCAGTTGCAGCGCCAGCCGCAGTTGCCGACGCTGGTGATGCTGCATCATCCGCCGTTTCTTTGCGGCATCGAACATATGGATAACCAGCCGCTGCGCAATCCGGCGGCGCTGGCGGCGATTATCCAGCGCCATCCACAGGTGGAACGCGTACTGAGCGGTCATCTGCACCGCTCGGTGCAGGCGCGTTTTGCCGGTACGCTGGCGTGCGTGGCGCCTGGTGTATCGCATCAGGTGGCGTTTGATCTCGCGGAAAATGCACCGGCGAATTTTAAGCTGGAGCCGCCCGGTTTTCTGCTGCATCGCTGGCATGCGCAGCAGGGCATGAGCACGCATTTGTGTGCTATCGGCGATTATCCCGGTCCGTGGCCGTTTTACGATGCCAACGGTTTGATCGATTAGCGCCAGCGTAGAGAAAGAATTGTGTGTGGCTGACAGGATGCTTCGTGCTCAATTTGCGTTGTGGGTGTACAATCGCCCGTTAGCTCACCAGGGCAAGTGCATCCAACTATAACAAGACTGTCAGGCACATATCGATGAATCTATTCACTAAGGTCGGTGCGCTATGCTAACGCGCCTGCGGCCAAAAACTGACCTGCGCACGCTGATCGCGCTGTTGGCGATCACCAGCATCGTCATCACACTTGCCAACACGCTGTACGCCACCTGGCGCGTGCAACGTATGGTCCTGATCGAAAGCACCCTCGAAGCCAATCGCGCTTACGCCACTAAACTGGCGGCGACGACGGAGGTCTTCTTTCAGCTGGCTCAGTCGCAGCTGCACTACAGCGCGACGCAGCTGGGCAATGATTTTGATGATGCCGATTTAGCGCAGCAGGAAGTCAATCGCCTGCGTGAGCAAACTAATAGCTTCAACTCGGTGGCGGTGGTGGACAGCAACGGCATCGTGAAAGCCATTTCACCCGAATCGCTGATGCTGAAAGGCATGCAGCTCACCAGCCAGGCTTCGCGTGAAGCGCTGGCGCAGCGTCAGCCGATGGTCAGCAAACCCAGCATCTCCGCCGCCAATAATTTGATTGTATTTGTCTCCTGGCCGATCTGGAGCAAAGACGGACGTTACCTTGGCTACGTCGGCGGCACCATCTATCTGAAGAAGAAAAGCATCCTCAACGCGCTGCTCGGCGAGCAGTTCTATCGCGATGGCACGCATGTTTACGTGCTGGATCGCAATAATCAGGTGCTGTACCACCAGAATACCCAGCTGATTGGTAAAAGCGTGCCGGGCATCGTTAGCGATCGCCAACGCGAGGAGAAAACCAACGGTGAAGTGCAACTGACGGAAGAGAACGTGCCTAAGCTGGCCGGTTACGCCATCGTGCCCACCACCGGCTGGATGGTGGTGGCGTTGAAACCCACCGATGTGACGCTGGCGCCGCTCACCGGCTTGCTGCTGAAAGTGTTGAAAAACTCCGTGCCATTTGCGCTGCTGACCTTGCTGGTGGCGGTGATTCTGGCGCGTCTGATTGCGCTGCCGCTGTGGCAACTGGCGCGCAAAGCCAGCCAGATGGATTCCCAGGGCGTGTCGAACGAGATTGGCGGCATTCGCGCCTGGTATTTCGAAGCGGCGCAGGTCAAACGCGCGCTGCTCACCGGTATTGGTTTAGTGCAGGATAAGATTGGTCGCCTGAAATCGGAAGTGCAGAGCGATCCCATGACCAATCTGCTTAACCGTCGAGGCCTGAGCGCGGTGCTCGACTACTTCGCCACCATGCGCCAACCGTTCTCGGTGCTGGCGCTGGATATCGATCACTTCAAACGGGTCAACGATACCTTCGGTCATGATGTCGGCGATGAGGTGATTAAACATGTGGCGCGAACCTTACGCAGCAGCGCCCGTCAAACCGATGTGGTGTGCCGTAACGGCGGGGAAGAGTTCCTGATGCTGCTGCCTGCGACGTCGGTGGAAGACGCACGCATTCTGGCCGAGCGCGTGCGCATCAGCATTGCAGAAAACTGGATTGATCAGGTTGGCAATGTCACGCTGTCGGTGGGCATCGCCGACTGGCAGCCGGAAAGTGGTTCGCAGGAGCAGAGCCTCAAGCAGGCCGATGCCGCGCTTTATCAGGCGAAAAATGCCGGACGCAACTGCGTGATGATCTCCGGGCAGGATGCGTTGGTCAGCAGCATTACGCATTAACGCTCCGGGTGCGGCCTGCGCACCCGTTTACCTCAGGCTGACTTCAGATAATCCAGCACGATGTCGTGGTGATTGGAGGTTTTGAAATCGTCGAACACTTTCTCAATTTTGCCGTTGGCATCAATCAGGAAGCTGATGCGGTGAATGCCGTCATAGGTTTTACCCATAAAGGTTTTCTCGCCCCAGACGCCAAACTGCTCGCACACCTGATGATCTTCATCCGATAACAGCGTGAAGTTCAGCAGCTCTTTATCGGCAAAGCGTGACAGCTTCTCCGCTTTGTCGGTGCTGATACCCAGCACAACAACGCCCTCAGTTTTCAACTCATCCATGTTGTCGCGCAGACCGCAAGCCTGCACGGTGCAACCCGGCGTCATGGCTTTCGGATAGAAATAGACCAGAACGCGCTGTCCCTGGAAGTCGGCCAAATTTACTTGTTCGCCGTCCTGATCGGGCAAACTAAATTTCGGTGCGGTATCACCGGCTTTCAGTGGATTCATCACAACTCTCCATTTTTTTACATGCTGTGGGTAATACACCATCAAGAGCAAAAGTGCCAGGTGGTGTTTACCGTCAGGGTTATTTCACCACACGGTTTGCCGCAGCGGCAGAGTGTGTGGCGAAATAACCCGGAGCCTGATTAAACGGTGCTGTTAGCATCGTCGGTGACACTATAAAGACGAATTGAGCCTTGTGCATGCAGTTCTTCGCACAGCTGATTGAAAGCCTGCTCGATGGGCGCACTGAACTGATTGGCCGGGCTGTGCGCCGTTATTTGAATATAGAGCGTCGGTGCCACGTCATCCTGCGCCGGTTTAATTCTGGACACCAGTTCGGCAATATTCATCTGATGTTTATCGAACAGATCGGTGAAGCGCTCAATGATATGCGGTGAATCCGGCACTTCAATCTGCACCCACACGGTGGCGGGCATCGGTGGCGTGGCGCGCGCATTGGTGCGCTTCATTACAATCAGCAACTCCAGCTCGGCACCTTTCATCGGCAGCGTCGATTCAATCAGGGTGATCGCGTTCCAGCTACCGGACAGCAGCATGATAAAAGTGAACTCATCGCCCAGCATTGCTAAACGGCTGTCCTCGATATTGCAGCCGCAGCTGCTGACGTGACGGGTGATGGTATTGACGATACCCGGACGATCAACGCCCAGTGCGGTGATCACCAGATGGTGAGGCTGTGACTGCGACAAAATGGCATTTCCTGTACGTTCGCTAATAACTATAAGGTAAACATAAAAAAAACTGCTGACAAGCGCGGGAATGGCGTGGCTCGCTTGCTTTTCTTTCAATGTAAAACGTAACATGAGGCACTTGTTTGTCGAGGGGATAGCCCATGTTCACCGGAAGTATTGTTGCGCTCATTACGCCAATGAATGAAAAAGGTAATGTCTGCCGCGAAAGTTTGAAAAAACTGATTGATTATCATGTTGCCAGCGGCACCGCGGCGATTGTTTCTGTTGGCACCACCGGCGAATCAGCCACGCTCAGCCATGACGAGCACGGTGATGTGGTTATGCAAACCCTGGAACTGGCGGATGGCCGTATTCCGGTTATAGCCGGCACCGGCGCAAATGCCACGGCTGAAGGCATCTCTCTGACCAAACGCTTTACCGGCAGCGGTGTGGTGGGCTGTTTAACGGTCACGCCTTATTACAACCGTCCGACGCAGGAAGGTCTGTTCCAGCACTTTAAAGCTATTGCGGAAAGTACCGATCTGCCGCAGATGCTGTATAACGTTCCTTCGCGTACCGGTTGCGACATGCTGCCGGAAACCGTCGCGCGTCTGGCCGAAATTAAAAATATTATCGGAATCAAAGAGGCCACCGGGAACTTATCGCGTGTCTCACAGATCCAAGAGCTGGTTAATGATGAGTTCATCATCGTCAGCGGCGATGACGCTACGGCGCTGGACTCCATGCAACTGGGCGGCAAAGGCGTAATTTCGGTCACGGCTAACATTGCAGCGCGTGAAATGGTTGAACTCTGTGCCTTAGCGCAACAGGGCAAATTCGCGGAAGCGCGTCGCCTGAATCAGCGTCTGATGCACCTGCACCAGACGCTTTTCTGTGAACCCAATCCAATCCCGGTGAAATGGGCAGCAAAACAGCTAGGATTAATCGCGGATGACACGCTGCGCTTGCCAATGACGCCACTGACCGAAGCCGGTCAGACGAAAACGGCGCAAGCGCTGATTAAAGCAGGTCTGCGATAATTTAGGGAGAATCAATGAGTTATTCAGTTAAGCGCTCGACGCTGGCAACGGTAGTGGGCCTTTCCACCCTGATGCTGCTCACAGCGTGTTCCAACGATCAGCGTTATAAGCGCCAGGTCAGCGGGGATGAATCTTACCTGCAGGCGCCTGAGCTGCATGATTTAAAAGCTCCCGCGGGCATGATTCTGCCGTTGCAGAATGGGGATTACGATGTTCCGCACAGCGTGGCGAAAGGCGCGGTTGGTAAAGAGCTGGATATTCGTCCGCCAGCCCAGCCGCTGGCGCTGCTGAACGGCACGCGTGCGCAGTTCACCGGTAACACGGGCGTGCTGGCCGTGGAAAGCAGCCGCGGTTCTATCTGGTCGCAGGTTGTGGGTGTGATTCAGTCTTACAAGTTCCCGATTGCCCAGCGTGATGACGCTTCGCAACAGCTGACCACCGATTGGGTGCAGTGGAACCGTGCTGACGAAGATAACCAGTATCGCGGTCGCTATCAGATCAGCGTGCAGAATCAGAGCTATCAGCAAGTGCTGACCGTACGTTTGCTGGAACTGCAGCAGTCTGGTCAAGCCGTTACTTCTCCGGCACAGATTCAACGCTATACCGGCCAGATGTTGAACGACATCAGCACCGGTCTGGATAAAGTCGATTCTGCCAGCCAGGATGCGGCGGCCAACCGTGCCACCGGACAGATTGATGTGCAGAGCGGCGCGGATGACACCGGTTTACCGCTGTTGATTCTGCGCGCACCGTTTAACGTCACCTGGCAGCGTTTGCCAGCGGCGCTGAAACGCGTGGGCATGGAAATCACGGATGACAACCGTTCGCAGGGCAGCCTGAAAGTGACCTACAAACAGCCGGGCAGCGGCGTGTGGGATCAGATTGGCGCCAAAGATCCAGAACTGCCAAACGGCGATTACAAGTTGCAGGTTGGCGATCTGGATAACCGCAGCAGTCTGCAGTTCATCGATCCGAAAGGTCACGTGCTAACCCAGGCGCAGAACGACGCGCTGGTGCAGGTGATTCAAGGTGCGCTGAAATAAATTGCCAAAGGGCCGGAGATTCTCCGGCCTTTTTGTTTTGGATTTGGCATAATAGCGCCCGGCGAAGTAAACGATTGCGTCACGCAATCGGCGCGCGGTGAAACACCGCTGAACACGGGTTCTTTCATGTTTGGAGTTAACAAGATGCAAAAGCGAGCTGAGTTGTATCGCGGTAAAGCGAAAACCGTATACAGCACCGATAATCCGGATCTGCTGGTACTTGAATTCCGCAACGATACGTCAGCAGGAGACGGTGCACGAATCGAGCAGTTTGATCGCAAAGGAATGGTAAACAACAAGTTTAACCATTTCATCATGACCAAATTGCAGGAAGCGGGCATTCCGACCCAGATGGAAGCGCTGCTGTCAGATAACGAAGCGCTGGTGAAAAAGCTGGAGATGGTGCCGGTGGAGTGCGTGGTGCGCAACCGAGCGGCAGGATCGCTGGTAAAACGTCTGGGTGTGGAAGAGGGCATTGTGCTCAATCCACCGCTGTTTGATCTCTTCCTGAAAGATGATGCCAAACACGACCCGATGGTCAACGAATCCTATTGCGAAACCTTCGGCTGGGTGAGCAAAGCGAATCTGGCACGCATGCAAGAGCTGACCTTCAAAGCCAATGATGTGCTGAGTAAACTGTTTGATGACGCAGGTTTGATCCTGGTCGACTTCAAGCTGGAGTTTGGTCTGTTCAACGGCGAAGTGGTGCTGGGTGATGAGTTCTCGCCAGATGGCGCGCGTCTGTGGGACAAAAACACCATGGATAAAATGGACAAAGACCGTTTCCGTCAGAGCCTTGGCGGCCTGGTTGAAGCGTACGAAGAAGTTGCACAGCGTTTGGGTGTGAAGCTGGATTAAGTCCTGTTTGCACCGGCCCGTAGCGGCGCGATTTATCGCGCTCTTTTACGGTCGGTGCACCTTCCAGACATTGCGCGATAAATCGCGCCCCTACAAATTCCTTCCTCCTTTATCACACCGTTTCTCTCATTCTTACCGTGCTGTCACTACAACACTGGTGCTTACCGCTGCCGCCAACTAAAATCATGCCAAACATGTTTAAAGGAGTTAGACCATGCGCTGGCAAGGGCGTCGTGAAAGCGACAATGTAGAAGATCGACGCAATGATTCACCTGGCCTTGGCGGCGGCGGGGGACGGCAAATCCGTATTCCACGCGGCAAAGGCGGCCTTATCTTGCTGGTGGTGGTCGCTGTTGCCGGCTATTACGGCTACGACCTCACCGCGTTATTGGAAGGCGGCGGCGGCAGTGTCGCGCCAACGTCGCAGCAGCGTCAGGTAAACACCGCGCAGAGCAACGAAGATGCCAAATTCACCTCGGTGATTCTGGCAACCACCGAAGATACCTGGAGCAAGCTGTTCCAGCAGATGAACAAACAGTATGTGCCGCCGAAGCTGGTGATGTATCGCGGGGCAACGCGCACCAACTGCGGCACTGGCCAATCGGCGATGGGGCCGTTTTACTGTCCTGCCGATCAAACTGTGTATATCGATTTGTCATTCTACGATGACATGAAAACCAAACTCGGCGCCGGTGGCGACTTTGCGCAAGGCTACGTGATTGCGCACGAAGTGGGGCATCACGTACAAAAGCTGCTGGGCATTGAGCCAAAAGTGCGTCAGATGCAGCAGGGCGCGAGCCAGGCGCAGGCGAATCAGCTGTCGGTGAAAATGGAGCTGCAGGCGGATTGCTTCGCCGGCGTTTGGGGCCATTACATGGAGCAGCAAAACGTTCTGGAAGTGGGCGATCTGCAGGAAGCACTCAACGCGGCTGAAGCGATTGGCGACGATCGTCTGCAGCAGAAAGGTCAGGGCCGCGTAGTGCCGGATAGCTTCACCCATGGCACCTCTCAGCAGCGTTACACTTGGCTGAAACGCGGTTTCGATAGCGGCGATCCTGGCCAGTGCAACACCTTCGCTAGCAAGTGATCTCCCTGGTTGAACAAACGGCGGCGATGCAGCGTGCAGGCATTCGCCGCCTTTGCGTGATAGCGGGTGATGCGGAGTGGGCGCAGCAGCAGGCCACAGGTTGGCACACCGCGCTGCCCGGCGACTGGCTGACGGTGAGCGACAGCACCGATTTCTCGCACGCCGTTGCGCCCGCGGCTTTACGCACCTTGCTGGGGCGTGAATTCCAGCATGCGATATTTGATGCCCGCCGCGGTTTTCACGCCGAAGCTTTTGCAGCACTGGCCGGAACCTTACGCGCGGGCAGCTGGTTATTGCTGTTAACGCCTGATTGGGAACGCTGGCCCAAGCAAACCGATGCCGACAGCTTGCGCTGGGCGGATGTCGCTGAACCGATCGCCACGCCGCACTTTATCCACCATCTGCAATCCCTGATGCGGCAAGACGCGCAGGTGATGTTGCAACGTCAGCATCAAGCGGTGCGTTATCCGGTGGAAACGCATCTGCCCGACTGGCGCTGTCAGGTACCGCAGCAGCAGGCGCGAATCCTTGAACAGCTTGAAGCGATGCCGCCGGGCGTGGCAGTGATCACCGCCGCGCGCGGTCGCGGCAAATCGGCGTTGGCCGGCATGCTGGCGCAGCGCAACCAACACTGTTTAGTCACGGCACCGGCCAAAGTCTCCACGGCGGTGCTGGCAGAATTCGCTGGTGAGCATTTCAGTTTCATGGCTCCCGATGCCGTTCTCGCGCAGGAAGCGACGCCTCAGGCGCAGTGGCTGATTGTCGATGAAGCGGCCGCCATTCCCGCGCCCATCCTGCAACAGCTGGTGCAACGTTTCCCGCGCGTGCTACTTATCACCACCGTGCAAGGTTACGAAGGCACCGGACGCGGCTTTATGCTGCGCTTCTGCGCCACCTTGCCGGATGTGCGCCTCTTCCAGCTCGACGAGCCGTTGCGCTGGTCGCCGAACGATCCGCTGGAGCAATGGCTCAGCCAGGCATTGCTGTTTGAAGATGCGCAGGAGAGCCGCGCAAGCGGTGAGATCGCGATTTATCCGGCAACGCCGGAACACAACATAACGGCGCTGGAAGCGGGCTATCGCCTGCTTGCCAGCGCGCACTATCGCACCTCGCCACTGGATTTGCGGCGCATGCTGGATGCGCCCGGCATGCGTTTTTGGTTGGCGGGTGCAGCCGAACAGGTAACCGGCGCGTTGTGGCTGGTGGAAGAGGGCGGATTGGATCAGCCATTGGCTGACGCGGTGTGGGCCGGTCATCGTCGGCCGCGTGGCAATCTGGTGGCGCAATCGCTGGCGGCCCATGCCGGTTTCGCGCAGGCGGCAACGCTGCGCTCACTGCGCATTAGCCGGATTGCGGTGCAGGCGTTACAGCGTCAGCGTGGGATCGGCAAAGCGCTAGTGGCCACCGCGCGTCAGCAGGCGCAGAATTGTGATTATCTCTCGGTGAGTTTCGGCTACACCGAGTCCTTGTGGCGCTTCTGGCGCGCCTGCGGTTTTACGCTGGTGCGGATTGGCTCGCAGCGCGAAGCCAGCAGCGGCTGCTATGCCGCGATGGCGCTGCTGGCAATCTCGGCGGCAGGTGAAGCGCTACAACAGCAGGCAGCGCAGCGCCTGGCGCGTGATTGGCTGTGGCTGCAAGCGATTATAGATTTACCGTTAACGCTGGTAAGCGATGCCAGCCAGCAGCTAAACGAGGATGACTGGGCGCTGCTGGCCGGCTTTGCCTGGGCGCAGCGCCCGTTCGAAGCCAGCTACGCGGCGCTACAGCGGCTGGTGCGCCAGTCTCCTTCACCGTTGTTGAATGCCATCCTGCTGCAAAAACAGACGCTAACCGATGCCGCGCAACATGCCGGTCTCAGCGGTCGTAAAGCCTTGATAAACCAGCTGCGATCGGAAGCTGGCGCAGCTCTGATTCGCCTCAATCCCGACGCGGCGCGGCGGCTGCGTTCATTGCAATAAATCCATTATCTCGTTCAAATTTTCCCGATATCTCTGTGCCAGCAGCGGCGTATAGTGATTTGAGGAGGATCTTATGGCACTACGATATGTAATTGTTCAGCAACCCAGCAGTGCAGCACAGCTGTTTCTGCTGTATCACGGCATCAACGACAACCCGGATTCGATGGCGCAGATTGGTAGCTGGTTCGCGAAAGCGTTCCCGCAAGCGCTGGTGGTGTCGGTCGGCGCACCTTACGCGGGCAGCGTGCCGCAAGGACGTCAGTGGTTTGCCGATATACCGCCGCACGATCGTTCGGAACAGCAGGGCGTGGATGCGATCATGCCAGAGTTCGTGGCATCGGTGCGTCACTGGCAGCAAGAGAGCGGCGTGCGTGCCGAAGCCACGGCGCTGGTGGGCTTTTCCCAGGGCGGCATCATGGTGCTGGAAGGCATGAAAGCGCAGCCGGATTTGGCGGGACGCGCGATTGTGTTCAGCGGCCGCTATGCCACGTTGCCGTTGCGGGCCAGCACGCGTAACACCATTCATCTGATTCATGGCGATTACGACGAACAAATCCCGCTGCAGCACGCTGAAGAGGCGAAGCAACGTCTGATTTCGTTGGGCGGCGATGTCACGCTGGATGTGGTGGAAGATTTACCGCACGCGATTAACGATCGCAGCATGGAACTGGCGCTGAATCATCTGCGTTATACTGTGCCGCGTCGTTACTTCGATGAGGCGCTGAGCGGTGCGAAGCCGGGCGATGATGATGTGGTGATGATGATGTAGCAGGATGCGTAACGGCGCGAGTTATCGCGCCGTTTGCGATATGACGATTATTTCTTTTTCGGCCAGTCGTCCTCGTCATCCCATTTATCGTTGAAATCACGATGCGGCGGTAACGTCGGTTTGTTGTCCATGAATTTTTTATGGTCGATACGTTTTAGGTCTTTGTAAACGTTCATCAAAATACCAACCATCAGCAGGATCACCAGGATCCACCAGTACTCTTTAAAGAATTCCATCCCCTTTCTCCTTTCGCGCTTAGGCGATCAGCTGTTCCATGATGCGCTGATACATACGGCTCAGCATCTGCAAATCTGACGCTTTCACGCACTCATTGATCTTATGAATGGTGGCGTTCACCGGGCCCAGTTCCACCACCTGCGCACCCATGCGCGCAATGAAGCGCCCATCGGAGGTGCCGCCGGTAGTTAGCAACTGCGGCTTAATTTCATTATAGTGCGCCACAGCGTTCACCACGGCATCCACCAGCTTACCGCGTGATGTCAGGAATGGCTGGCCGGAAACATTCCACTCCAGCGTATAGCGCAGCTGATGACGATCGAGCAGCTCCGCCACGCGATCTTTAATCATCTGATCGGTCAACTGCGTGCTGAAACGGAAGTTGAACTGCACAAAGAATTCGCCAGGAATTACGTTGTTGCTGCCGGTTCCGGCCTGCACGTTGGCGATCTGCATGCTGGTCGGTGGGAAGAATTCGTTGCCTTCATCCCACACGGTTTCTACCAGCTCATTCAGCGCCGGCATGGCGCGATGCACCGGATTATCCGCCAGATGCGGATAGGCTACGTGGCCCTGCACGCCATGAATAGTGAGATTCGCGGTCATCGAGCCGCGACGGCCATTCTTCACCACGTCACCCACAATCTCGGTGCTCGACGGTTCGCCGACCAGGCAATAATCCATGCGTTCGTTGCGCGCCATCAAGCGCTCAACCACTTTCACCGTTCCGTTAACCGCGCTGGCTTCTTCATCGGAGGTAATCAGAAACGCCAGACGACCTTTATGCTGCGGATTAGCGGCCACAAAGCGTTCCGCTGCCACCACCATCGCCGCCAGCGAACCTTTCATATCGGCGGCACCGCGGCCAAAAAGCATGCCGTCGCGGATGCTGGGTTCAAACGGCGGGCTGATCCAGCGGTTGGCGTCGCCTGGCGGCACCACATCGGTATGACCGGCAAACGCCAGCGTTTCGCCCTGGCCGCGCGTTGCCCAAAAGTTCAGCGTATCGCCAATGTGCATTGGCTCAACCGTGAAGCCAATGGCTTCCAGACGCGCAATCAGCAGCGCCTGACAACCGGCATCATCCGGGCTGAGTGACGGGCGACGGATAAGCTGCTGAGCCAGCTCAATAACCGGACAGAACATGTTATGACTTCTCCTGGATAAAGGCGGAATAAAGGGAATCTTTGAAGCCGACCAGCAGATCGCCATTCGGCGCGGCTAACACCGGACGCTTGATGATGGCAGGCTGCGCCAGCATCACCGCTTTGGCGCTGGCGGCATCGTTTACCGCGTCGCGTTCGGCTTCCGGCAGCTTGCGCCACGTGGTACCGCGCGTATTCAGCAGCGCCTCATAACCGAGTTGATCGATAAACGATTGCAGCAGCGCGTCGTCAATGCCCTCCACGCGATAGTCGTGAAAACAGTAGTCGATACCGGAAGACGCTAAATAGTTGCGTGCTTTTTTAATCGTGTCGCAATTTTTAATTCCGTACATCACCCACTGCGCTGTCATCGCTTATTCCCGTTGAGTAAAAAATAAAGCGCGAGTTTACCACAGCGCTCTAAGGGCTGTGAGCGCTGACAGTGAAAGCCGGCCTTATTCACCCATTTTTCATGACCCTTAGGCCGTTATAAATTTTATTACTTAGGGCCAGGAAGCGCTTTCACTTACGCACTTAATAATTGCCTGCGACATCATTAAGCCACTAAGGATTATCCTAAACGCAGATTTCTGCTACCCGATTTAAGTCAGCCATTTTCCCTGCCGCATTATAGAGTTGCTGAAATGTGCGTCAGTACGCAATTTCAAAAGATTGAAGCTTTTCTACGCTTTTGCCGATAGTGATAACAGGTGGAAACGTATTCACCACCAGAAAAAAACGGCGTAGAATTGCCGCTACAATAAGAGAGGGTTTTATGGTCGACACCGAAATGGGAAACTGGAAAGAATTCATCGAAGCGATGTTACGTAAGTAACGCGTGAAGAGAAAAGCAGGGCACTTCCCAACTTGCTGTAATTCTTACCACACACAACAATAAAGCCGCCATGGATGTTCATGGCGGCTTTTTTATTCATTTAACCGCGCGCGATGAATCACGCCGCGACAAGTGTGTGCACTTGATATGCGCGGAACCTGATGTCCGCACAAGCCTTAGCGGCGCAATGGCCTGCTTAATCGTGCGGCTTCTCTTTCAGCGGGAAGCGGCGGCGTACCACCACAAAGAACAGCGGCACAAAGAAAATCGCCAGCACGGTGGCAGAAATCATCCCGCCCATCACGCCGGTACCCACCGCGTGCTGGCTGCCGGAACCGGCACCGCTGCTGATGGCCATCGGCAGCACGCCGAAGATAAACGCCAGCGAAGTCATCAGAATCGGGCGCAGACGCTGACGCGAGGCTTCCAGCGTCGACTCCATCAGCTCGCGGCCTTTACTGTTGATCTCATTGGCGAACTCGACAATCAAAATGGCATTCTTCGCCGACAAGCCAATCACCGTGAGCAAGCCCACCTGGAAATAGACATCGTTCTCCAGCCCGCGCATCCAGGTTGCCACCAGCGCGCCCACCACGCCGAGCGGCACCACCAGCATCACTGAGAATGGAATTGACCAGCTCTCATACAACGCCGCCAGACACAGGAATACCACCAGCAGCGAAATCGCATACAGCGCCGGCGCCTGCGAACCGGATAAGCGCTCCTGATAGGAGGCGCCGGTCCACTGGAAGCCTACGCCCAGCGGCAGCTGCCCAACCAGTTTCTCCATCTCGTCCATCGCGGTACCGCTGCTGACGCCGTTCGCCGCTTCACCGACAATCTCTAGCGCAGAGTAACCGTTGTAGCGCTCCAGACGCGGTGAACCGGTTTGCCAATGGCTGGTGGCGAAGGCAGAGAAGGGCACCATGCTGCCGCTGTTGTTACGCACATACCACTTATTCACGTCTTCCGGCAGCATGCGGAACTCTGCCGCCGCCTGCACGTAGACTTTCTTCACGCGACCGCGATCGAGGAAGTCATTAACGTAGGTTGAGCCCCACGCGGTGGTTAAGGTGTCATTGATGGTGTCCAGCGACACACCAAGCGCCTGCGCTTTGCGCTGGTCGACATCAATCTGCAACTGCGGACTGTCGTCGAGGCCGTTGTGACGTACCCGCGACAGCGCCGGATTGCTGTCAGCCATCTCCAGTAACTTATCGCGCATTGCCATTAGTCGCGTGTGGCCGATGCCACCGTGATCCTGCAGCTCCATATCGAAGCCTGACGAACTGCCCATGCCGGTAATCGCGGGCGGGCTGCTGGCGATAACGCGCGCTTCGTTGATCTTGTGGAAGGCTTTTGTCGCACGCTCGATGATGGCGAAAGAGGTGCGATCGCTGCCCGGACGCTCCTCCCAATCTTTCAAGCGAACGAACAGGCGCGCGACGTTTTGACCGTTACCGCCAGGACCCGCTCCGATGGTGGAGAACACCGAAACCACATTGTCTTTCTCCTGGGTCATATAATAATTCTCGACCTTCGCCACCACGTTCGAGGTTTGTTGCAGCGTCGAACCGGCCGGCAATTGCACCTGCGTCAGGAACACGCCGCGATCTTCCAGCGGCAGGAACGAGGTGGGCAGACGAATAAACAGGAACGCCATCACGCCGATAATCGCCAGATAGAGCAGCAGCCAGCGGCCGCCTTTACGCAGAATTTTGGCGACGCCGCGCTCGTAACGTTCCGCGCTGGCGTTGAAGGTGCGGTTAAACCAGCCGAAGAAGCCACGACGACCGTGATAATGGCCTTGCTCCAGCGGTTTCAGCAGCGTGGAACAGAGCGCGGGCGTCAGAATCATCGCCACCAATACCGACAGCACCATCGCCGAAACGATAGTGATTGAAAACTGGCGATAGATGGCGCCGACGGTGCCGCCGAAGAACGCCATCGGCACAAACACCGCCGACAGCACCAGCGCAATGCCGACTAGCGCGCCCTGAATCTGGCCCATCGATTTACGCGTAGCGGCGCGCGGCGACAGACCTTCCTCGCTCATGATGCGCTCGACGTTTTCCACCACCACGATAGCGTCATCCACCAGCAAGCCGATGGCGAGCACCATGGCGAACATCGTCAGGGTGTTGATGCTGTAGCCGAAGGCGTAGAGCACCGCAAAGGTGCCGAGCAGCACCACCGGCACGGCGATAGTTGGAATTAGCGTGGCACGAAAGTTTTGCAGGAACAGATACATCACAAGGAACACCAGCAGGATCGCTTCCAGCAGGGTCTTCACCACGTCTTTAATCGAGGCCTTAACGAACGGCGTGGTTTCGTAAGCGACTTTGGCTTCCAGCCCGTGCGGAAAGTAATGCGACAGCTCAGCAATACGCTCACGCACCAGTTTGTCGGTGTTCATCTCATTGGCGCCGGAAGCCAGCTTAATGCCGAGCCCCGATGCCGCCTGACCATTGTAGCGGCTGAGGAAGTCATATTTTTCCGCGCCCATCGCCACATCCGCCACATCGCCGAGCGTCACCACCGAGCCGTCGCTGTTGGTTTTCAGCGTCACTGCTTTGAACTGCGCCGGGGTTTGCAGCATCGACTGCGCATTCACCGTGGCGTTGAGCGCTTGCTTGTCCACCGACGGCAATCCGCCTACCTGACCCACCGCTACCTGCGCATTTTGCGATTCAATCGCGCTCACCACGTCTTCGGTGGTCAGCGCGTAGGCAATCAGCTTGTTGGGATCGAGCCAGATACGCATCGCATATTGCGAGCCGTAAGCATCCACCTGGCCGACGCCATCAACACGGCTGAGCGGATCCTGAATGTTACTGGCGACGTAATCTGAAATATCCTGTTTGTCCATGCTTCCGTCGGTAGAGACGAAGGCAATCATCAGGATATTGCTGTCACCGGTTTTATTCACCGTCACACCTTGTGACTGTACCGCCGCAGGCAATTTACGCAGCGCACTTTGCAATTGGTTTTGCACCTGCTGGCGCGCTTCGTCGGGGTTGGTGCCAGCGGTAAAGGTGAGGGTGATCTGGGCCTGGCCGGTGTTGCTGCTGTTGGAGGACATGTACATCAAATTATCGATGCCGGTCATGTTCTGTTCGATAACTTGCGTAACGGTGTTTTCCAGTGTTTCCGCGGATGCGCCGGGATAGTTGGCGGTGATACGCACGTTAGGCGGCGCGAGGTCGGGATATTGCTCAACCGGTAGCGAGACGATCGCCAACGTACCGCACAGGCAGAGCAGAATAGACAGAACCCAGGCAAAAATGGGCCGGTCGATAAAGAAATTCGACATGAAACCGACACTCCTCAACTGCGTATTTTTTACTTTTATTATGATGAGCGCGATGCGCGGACGGCGTCACGCTGGCGGAGTGCAAACTGCTCTCTCGAAAGACTCCTGCTGCAGACACTCTACGCGGCACAAATTAGAGAATCGTGAGTAAATTATGGAGAAAGTGTAAATATAGTGACGGTTTTTTGTGCGCGACTACAGATGTCGGCTTTCGAGCCACAGTACCGTAGCGGCAACGCGCGAACGGACATCCAGCTTGCGCAGCAGGTTGCGAATGTGCACTTTTACCGTCTCTTCGGAGATATGCAAGGTGGCAGCAATTTCCTTATTCGATAAGCCACGCGCCACTTCCTGCAGCACATCCAGTTCGCGTTCGGTGAGCTGTTTGAACGGATTTGTCGTCGGCTGGCGCGTCGCCAGATAATCGGCCACCACCTCGCTAAACACGTTTTCACCTTTAGCGCCGCGCATCACTTGCGCCAGCAGCAGTTCGGGTTCGCTGTCCTTGAGCAGATAGCCATCGGCACCAGCATCCACCATCGCATAAATATCACTGCGCGCATCGGAAACCGTCAGCACCAGAATCCGTGCGGCGATGCCTTCATTACGCAGCGCTTTCAGCGTGTCCAGTCCGGACATGCCTTTCATGTTGAGATCCAGCAGAATGACATCTGGCGACAAACGGCGTGCTTCGGCCAGCGCTTCAGTGCCATTATTGGCTTCCGCTACCACGTCCAGCCGGGGCTCCAGCGCCAGCAACTGGCGAATACCACGGCGCATCAGTGGATGATCGTCAACGATCATAATAGTCAGGGAAGGGTTAGCCATAATATCTCCAGTATCAAAGGCAACTTTCTTTCATTAACGCATCTGCCGTAGCGGCGCAGTTTATTGCGCGATGAATCGCGCCGCTACAGCAGGTGCGCTCTATAATCTGTCAGCTCAACCGGTGCGTCGGGCGCGGTGGAAAACGCAGCGTGACGCGCGTGCCTTGCGCCTGTGGGGTGATCATCAGCGTGCCGGATAATCGCGCGGCGCGCTCCGCCATGATGGTGAGACCATAATGCCCTGGCGGCTCTTCGAGGCTGCTGATGCCGCAGCCATCGTCTTCGATTGTCAGTAAGTGGTCCTCATCAGCGACACGCTGATAGTGAATCTGAATATTGTGCGCCTGCGCATGGCGAATCGCGTTGAGCAGCGCTTCGCGCGCAATCTGCAGCACATGCACTTGCTGCTGCGCATCCAGCATCTGCAAGCCGGGCTGATAATCGAAGTCGATTGCCGCCTGCGATTGCTCCTGCAGCGGCGCAATCATCGCCTGCATCGCCTGCACCAAATCAGCCTGTTCGATGGTCAGACGGAAGGTGGTCAGCAGTTCGCGCAGCTGCTGATAGGCTTCGGCCAGCGCGCGATCGAAATCAGCGATAATCGCCAGCGCCTGCGGTTGCGACCCATCGACATTGCGTCGCAGCAGCGCCAGCTGGATGCGCAGGAAAGAGAGCGACTGCGCCAGCGAATCGTGCAGTTCACGCGCAATGGTGGCGCGCTCTTCTATTAATAGCATCTGCTGATACTGCTTTTGCGTCTGCCAAATCCACAGTGCGCGCGCCAGCATGTTCGCCAGGCTCTGCATCAATTCGTCGGCGGGCGGTGCGCGGTGGGTTTGCCAGCACAGTTCGCCCAGCCGCTGCTCTTCCTGCATCAACGGCAAACGCTGCCAGCTCACCTCATCCGCCGCCACACCGGCCTGAAACTCAATCCCTTCGCTGACAATTTTCAGCACCGTCAGCGCTTCACGGCGCTGTACCAGACGCAGCAATCCCTGAAACAGTTCGGGATTGGGTGGGCTACTGGTGAGAATTTGTGAGCTTTCATACAGTAGAGAAAGTGTGCGATTGGCTTGAGTGAGATCTTCGGTTTTATCACGCACCGCGCACTCCAGCAGGCGATAGTGCGAATGCAGCCGTTCGGCCATGGTAGTAAAAGCCTGCGCCAGCACGCCCAGTTCATTCGGCTGTTGCACCGGCAGCGGCGGAAAAGCGAAATTCGCCTGCTCAACATATTGGCTGGCGGTCACCAGCGCGTTGAGCGGTCGCACCACGTTGCGGCGGATAAAGCGAATCGTCCACAACGCCAGCGCCACAATCGCCAGAAAACCGAACAGGCTGCTGGCGGCCACCAGATGCATCTTCAGTTCAGCATAATGCTGTAATGCCAGCACGAAGCGGTCGATCTCGCTGACGTAGCCCGCGACACGCTGCTGGTAGATTTGTGCCCGCTTGGGCTGCAACGTTTCCTGCAGCATCGGCCAGCTGTGACGCAGATAGCGATAGCGGCTACTCACTTCAAGCGGTACCCACGCGCGCTCCAGATGCTGCAGCGCCGGGGATTCCAGCGTTTGCCGGTAGAGTTGGATGTGATGATCCAACTGTTGCGGATCGCGCGTGCTGTCCCATGCCAGACGGTATATCTGCATGCGCAGCGATCCGGCGACATTCACTGCTTCGGCATCGCGCAGGCTGCTGGAGAGCGTCATCAGCGCCAGCCCGGTGGTCAATAGCGACAGCAGCACAATCACGCTAAGTGCGCGCGCAATGGTACGAGTAACGGGACGTTTCACAATCACAGTAATAACCCTTGTAAGAGCGGGGGATTATAGGGCAGCCGTGCGGTGACGGCGAGTGTCATCTCGTCACATCAGGTTACTTTTAACAGAGAAAACCCTTTCTCTTTACCTTTCTCTAAATAACCCGCGCTAAGCTGGCGAATTATTAAACGGCTTTACGGCTTGCTCAACCTGGTTTTCATTCCCTGCGTGATAATAAGTCCTGTAACGCTTAACCCTTAACGGAAGACAACAGGAGCATCACATGAAGAGACGTTATGCCGTTCTGACTGCTGCACTGCTTGCCACCGCAAGTTTCTCGACGTTGGCGGCCCAGCCCGTAAGCGCCACGCAAGCGCAAAACCTGCAAAGCGCGGGCACCGTTTCCATCAGCGGCGTACGCGGCTCGCTGGATGATGCAACGCGCCATCTGTCGCAAAAAGCGCAAGAGGAAGGTGCCAGCGGCTATCGTGTTATTGGTGTACAAACTCCGGGCGACTCCAGCCTGTGGAGCGGCACCGCAGAGATTTATCGTTAATTCCCTCCAGTAGTTATCCCTGTAGCCATCCCTTTACCGGTCAGCCCTCTGGCCGGTTTTTTTGTGCACCGCGACGGATTATTACAATTCATCTTGTGCAGCCTGGCGGTATTTTTTGCTTCGTTCTTGCAGAACGGGTAGGATTCATCGCCGTAAATTCCCAGCCCGCCACGCGACATCGTTCCGCCGCTGTGACACCGGGTTTTTACCCCATTTCGCACCGCCATACGCAATCGTTTGGTTACGCGGTGATTGATGGTCAGGACAAACAGGATAGCTATGAAATCAACTAAAAAAACCGCAGCCGAACAACGCGCTGCGAAAAGACGCTGGCTCAACTCGCACGACAGCGGTTACCACAAAGCAATGGGTAACCGCCAGGTACAAATGATCGCCATCGGCGGTGCTATCGGTACCGGTCTGTTCCTCGGTGCTGGCGCGCGCCTGCAAATGGCCGGTCCTGCACTGGCGCTGGTTTATCTGGTGTGCGGTATCTTCTCCTTCTTTATCCTCCGAGCGTTGGGCGAACTGGTGTTACATCGTCCTTCCAGCGGCAGCTTTGTTTCTTATGCGCGTGAATTCCTTGGGGAAAAAGCGTCTTACGTTGCGGGCTGGATGTATTTCGTTAACTGGGCGATGACCGGTATCGTCGATATCACCGCAGTCGCGCTTTATATGCACTATTGGGGCGCGTTTGGCGATGTGCCGCAGTGGGTGTTTGCGCTAGGCGCGCTGGCGATTGTCGGCACCATGAACATGATCGGCGTGAAGTGGTTCGCCGAGATGGAGTTCTGGTTCGCGCTGGTGAAAGTGCTGGCTATCGTGGTGTTCCTGATTGTCGGCGTGGTGTTCCTCGGCAGCGGTAAACCGCTGGACGGCAATACCACCGGCTTCCATCTGATCACCGATAACGGCGGTTTCTTCCCGCACGGCTTGCTGCCAGCGCTGGTGTTGGTGCAGGGCGTCGTGTTCGCCTTCGCCTCGATTGAGCTGGTAGGTACCGCAGCAGGCGAATGTAAAGATCCCAAGACCATGCTGCCAAAAGCCATCAACAGCGTGATCTGGCGTATCGGCCTGTTCTACGTCGGTTCCGTGGTGCTGCTGGTACTGCTGCTGCCGTGGAATGCCTATCAGGCGGGGCAAAGTCCGTTCGTGACCTTCTTCTCCAAACTGGGCGTGCCTTATATCGGTAGCGTAATGAACATCGTGGTGCTGAGCGCCGCGCTGTCGAGCCTCAACTCGGGTCTCTATTCCACCGGCCGTATTCTGCGCTCCATGTCGATGGGTGGTTCTGCGCCACAGTTTATGTCGAAGATGAGCAAGCAGCAGGTGCCGTATGCCGGCATTCTGGTCACCGTTGCCGTTTACATCATCGGCGTGGTGCTGAACTACTATGTGCCGTCGCAGGTGTTTGAAATCGTTCTGAACGTGGCGTCACTCGGCATCATCTCGTCGTGGGCCTTTATCGTGGTGTGCCAGATGCGTCTGCGCAAAGCGATCAAAGAGGGTAAAGCCGAAGATGTCAGCTTCAAGCTGCCGTGGGCGCCGTTCACCTCCTGGTTGACGCTGCTGTTCCTGGTGAGCGTGCTGGTGCTGATGGCGTTCGACTATCCGAACGGGACGTACACCATCGCCTCAATTCCCCTGATTGCCGTGGTGCTCGTGCTGGGTTGGTTTGGCGTGCGCAAACGCGTTAATGCCGAAGCGATGAAAGAGCACGAACATCATGCTGACGACCAGGATGATGTATCGCCGAAACTGGCGGACGATAACGCGCGTTAATCGTAGCGATTCTCATCTACGGGGGCCTTTTGGCCCCCGTTTTTATTTCAATTCCCCTTCACTTGATCCCACGTCGGGATTTACCCCTTTGGGGTGATATAGCCCTCTTTAGCGTCAGGTTATTTTACGCACCATCTCTCTTTCCCCCGTTTAAGGTGAACCGATGGCGCTGTCGCGACGTGAACTCTTTACCGGGCAGCGCGTAGCGTCTGCTGACGGCATCGCTTTGCCATGGTGGCGGGGAGAGAAGGGTTGTGATGGCTGCGGCAAATGCGTCTCGGCCTGCGAAACCCACATCATCCGTCTGGCTGTCGGTGAAGTGCCGCACCTCGATTTTCTGCAGGGCGAATGCACGTTTTGCGCCGCGTGCATAGACGCTTGCCCGCAGCCGCTGTTCCACGCGCGTGAAACCGAGCCGTTTCCACAGCGCATTCGCATCGACAACCGCTGCATCACCTTCCTGGGCGTGAACTGCCGCAGCTGCCAGGAGAGTTGTGAACAGCAAGCCATCCGTTTCCAGCTGATGCCGAACGGCATCGCACAGCCTGAAACCCTTCCGCAGCATTGCACCGGTTGCGGCGCCTGCATCGCGCCTTGCCCGGTCTCAGCCACAGGATTACATCATGAACCATGAAAACAGTTGGCACGTCTGCGGCCTGGTGATTCAGGCGCGGCCGGCGTCGATTCCCGCCGTAAAAAGTGCGCTGCTGGCCTTTGCCGATTGCGACATCGCCGCGGAAGACGCCGCGCGCGGCGCGCTGGCGGTGACGCTGGGTGCCGCGGATAGCGCCGCGCTGCTGCGCAATATTGAAGAGAGCCGCAACATCGCTGGCGTGTTGGCGGTATCGCTGGTCTATCACCAGCAAGACGAAATTGAAGAACCTTGTAAGGAAGCATCATGAGCATAAGTCGTCGTGATTTTATGAAGGCCAATGCGGCGGCTGCTGCTGCAACGGCTGCAGGACTCACTATTCCCACTGTCACCAAAGCCGCGACCTCATTGGCTGCGCCAATTCGCTGGGAAAAGGCGCCGTGCCGATTCTGCGGCACCGGCTGTGGCGTGCTGGTTGGCACCCAGGATGGCCGCGTAGTGGCGTCGCAGGGCGATCCGCAGGCAGAAGTGAACCGCGGTCTGAACTGTATCAAAGGCTATTTCCTGCCGAAGATCATGTACGGGAAAGATCGTCTGACCCAGCCGCTGCTGCGCATGACCGACGGTAAATATGCCAAAGAGGGCGAGTTCACCCCGGTCAGCTGGGATCAAGCCTTCGACATCATGGAAGAGAAGTTCAAAGCGGCACTGAAAGCCAACGGCCCGGATTCGGTTGGCATGTTCGGTTCCGGTCAGTGGACGGTGTGGGAAGGTTACGCGGCCTCCAAGCTGATGAAAGCCGGTTTTCGCACCAACAATCTCGATCCCAATGCGCGTCACTGCATGGCTTCAGCGGTGGTTGGCTTTATGCGCACCTTCGGCATGGACGAACCGATGGGCTGCTACGACGACATTGAGCAGGCCGACGCTTTTGTGCTGTGGGGCTCGAACATGGCGGAGATGCATCCGATTCTGTGGTCACGTATTACCGCGCGTCGTCTCAGCAGTGAGAATGTCAAAGTGGCGGTGCTTTCCACCTATCGTCATCGCAGTTTTGAGTTGGCCGACAACGCGATGGTGTTCACACCGCAGAGCGATCTGGCGATCCTCAACTTCATCGCCAACTACATTATTCAGAACAACAAGGTTGATAAAACCTTCCTGCAGAATCACGTTACGCTACGTAAAGGCGTGACCGACATCGGTTACGGTTTGCGCCCCACCGATCCGCTTCAGGCTTCGGCGAAGAACCCGGACAGCGGCGAATCCACGCCGATGAGCTTTGACGAGTTTGCGAAGTTTGTCTCTGAGTACACGGTGGAAAAAGCCAGCGCAATGAGCGGTGTGGAGAAAGATCAACTCATCGCCCTCGCCGAGCTGTATGCCGATCCGAAAGTCAACGTGGTGTCGTACTGGACCATGGGCTTCAACCAGCATACGCGCGGCGTGTGGGCCAATAACCTGTGCTACAACCTGCACTTATTGACCGGCAAAATTTCACGTCCGGGCACCGGTCCGTTCTCGCTCACCGGCCAGCCGTCGGCGTGCGGCACGGCGCGTGAAGTCGGCACCTTCTCACACCGTTTACCGGCGGACATGGTGGTTAATAATGACAAACACCGCGCTACCGCCGAGAAGCTGTGGAAGCTGCCGCAGGGCACGGTGCCGGCCAAAATTGGTTTGCATGCCGTGGCGCAGGATCGCGCGCTGAAAGATGGCAAGCTCAACGCCTACTGGGTGATGTGTAACAACAACATGCAGGCCGGTCCCAACCTGACGCAGGAGCGTATGCCGGGCTGGCGCGATGAGCGCAACTTCATCGTGGTTTCCGATCCCTATCCCACCGTCAGCGCCTTGTCGGCTGACCTGATTCTGCCCACTGCGATGTGGGTGGAGAAAGAGGGCGCGTATGGCAACGCCGAGCGTCGTACTCAGTTCTGGCATCAGCAGGTGAAAGCGCCGGGCGACGCGAAATCCGATCTGTGGCAGTTGGTGAATTTCTCCAAACGTTTCAAGGTAGCGGAAGTGTGGCCGGAAGCGCTGCTGGCGCAGAATCCGGAGCTGCGCGACAAAACGCTGTTTGATGTGCTGTACGCCAACGGCCAGGTCAACCAATTCCCTCTGAGTGAAGTGGCAGATGACCAGTTGAATGATGAAGCGCGCGAGTTTGGCTTCTACATCCAGAAAGGCTTGTTCGAGGAGTACGCCAGCTTTGGTCGCGGTCACGGCCACGATCTTGCGCCGTTCGATGCTTACCATCAGGCGCGCGGCCTGCGCTGGCCGGTGGTGGATGGCAAAGAGACGCGCTGGCGCTATCGCGAAGGTTACGACAGCTACGTCAAAGCCGGTGAAGGCGTGCGTTTCTACGGCAAGCCGGATGGCAAAGCCACCATTTTTGCGCTGCCTTACGAAGCGCCAGCCGAATCGCCGGATGAAGAGTACGACCTGTGGTTATGTACCGGTCGCGTGCTGGAACACTGGCACACCGGCACCATGACGCGTCGCGTGCCGGAGCTGCACCGCGCAGTGCCGCAGGCGCTACTCTATATACATCCGCTGGATGCCAAAGAACGCAATTTCCGTCGCGGCGAGAAAGTCCGCGTCGTGTCGCGTCGTGGCGAAACCCTTGCCACCGTGGAAACGCGCGGTCGCAATCAGCCGCCCAAAGGTCTGGTATTTATGCCGTTCTTTGATGCGGGCGTGCTGGCCAACAACGTCACGCTGGACGCCACCGATCCGCTGTCGAAGCAGACCGATTACAAAAAATGCGCCGTCAAGCTGGTAAAAATTTAAGGCAGGATGCAATGAAACCCTTAATCACACTTGTTACTTTGGCCGCCCTGATGCTGGGCGGCACGGTTTACGCCCACAACGGCGTCGATCTCAATCAGTCACCGGAAGTGACGGCCATGCAACAGGGCACCATTCATCAGCCCAAAGAGCAGAGCCGCAAGCCGTTGAACTATGTGAATCAGCCGCCGGTGATCCCGCATAGCGTCGATGGCTATCAGGTGACGAAAAACGTCAACCGTTGTCTGCAGTGTCACGGCACGCAGAGCTATCTCACCACCGGCGCGCCACGCGTTAGCCCAACGCACTTCACCGATCGCGATGGACTGGTGAGCAGCACCGTGTCGCCGCGTCGCTACTTCTGCCTGCAGTGTCACGTACCGCAAACCGATGCCAAACCGGTGGTGGAAAACACCTTCAAACCGGCTGACGGCTTCGGTAAGTGAGGACATGATGAAAGAGAAACTTCTGCGCATCTGGCGCTGGTGGCGGCGTCCGAGCCGTCTGGCGCTCGGTACGCTACTGATTCTGGGCTTTGCTGGCGGCATCATTTTCTGGGGCGGCTTCAACACCGCAATGGAGATGACCAACCGCGAGCAGTTCTGTATCGGCTGCCATGAGATGCGTAATAACGTCTATCAGGAATATATGCAGACGGTGCACTACAACAACCGCAGCGGCGTGCGCGCCACCTGTCCGGATTGTCACGTGCCGCACGAGTGGGGCCCGAAAATGCTGCGTAAGATCCAGGCGAGCAAAGAGGTGTATGCCAAGATTTTTGGCATCATCGATACGCCGCAAAAGTTCGAGGATCATCGCATCAAGCTGGCGCAAAACGAGTGGCGGAGGATGAAAAACAACAATTCGCAGGAGTGTCGTAACTGCCACAACTTCGATTATATGGATTTCACCGCGCAGAAAACCGTCGCCGCGAAGATGCACAGCAAAGCAGTTGAGGAAGGGAAAACCTGTATCGATTGCCACAAAGGCATCGCGCACCATCTGCCCGATATGAAAGACCAACCCAACGGTTTTTGAGGCCTAACAACGCGGCATAAATTGGCGTAATGCCGATCACTACCGCAGCGCATCAAACCACTGCACAATCCGTAGCGGCGCGATTTAACGCGCAACCCATTGCGCCGCTACACTCTGTGCACTGAGTCAGGAGCGCCCATCACGGCGACCGGCCTCACAATTCAGATAGTTTTCCCCACCGCTTCGGCCTATCATCTCAGGCTCCCTCAATTTAGCAGTGGAGCGGTTATGTCGTTAAAGATCAACATCATCAAAGACAAGTTGCTGTCAGAAAACTGGTTTGTGCTGCGCAACTTCACCTATGAACTCACCCGCAACAACGGCGAAGTCGTGCGTCACAAGCGCGAAGTGTACGATCGCGGTAACGGCGCCACCATCCTGCTGTACAACACTGAAAAAAATAGCGTGCTGCTGGTGCGTCAGTTCCGCATTGCCACTTATGTCAATGGCAATGAAAGTGGCGAACTGATTGAGACCTGCGCCGGACTGCTGGATGACGACTCGCCAGAAGATTGCATCCGCAAAGAAGCGATAGAAGAGACCGGCTATCAGGTGGGTAAGGTCGATAAAGTTTTTGAAGCCTACATGTCGCCGGGCGGCGTGACTGAACTGATCCACTTCTTCGCCGCGGAATACAGCGATGAACAGCGCGCCAACAAGGGCGGTGGCGTTGAGGATGAAGAGATTACCGTGCTGGAGCTGAGTTTCCCGGAGGCGCTGGCGATGGTGAAAAATGGCCGCATTCGTGACGGTAAAGCCATTATGCTGCTGCAGCATGCGCAGATTGCCGGTTGGTTGCAGGCGTAGTTTTGACCGTAGCGGCGCAATTTATTGCGCTCTTTTGACCTTTTCATCGATGTGAAAATGCGCAATAAATTGCGCCGCTACAGCAATATGTGGCCATTTTGCCTTACACACACTCTCCCAACGTTTCCGGGACACATTGCGGATACGCCTGCAATCTTGCCAGCGCTTCGGCATACGAAGGCATCGAGTGCGCTGCACCGGAGCGTTCCACACACAGCGAAGCATAAGCTGAAGCAAACAGCGCCGCCTGTGGCAGTTCATCGCCGGAAGCCAGCCGCGCCGCCAGTGCGCCATTAAACGCATCGCCCGCGCCGGTGGTATCCAGCGGCTGAGCCGGAAACAGCGGAATACGCAGCGGCGGCTGGTCTGCTACTGACAGCAACGCACCGCAAACCCCCAACGTAATAATCACCTGACGCGCGCCTTTACGGTGCAGCTTTTCTGCCGCTTGCTGCGCGCTGGCGAAGTCGGTGACCTTCACGCCGGTCAGCTGCATCGCTTCGGTACTGTTAGGCGTCAGCAAATCCACTTTTGCCAGCAGCGCATCGGTGACTTTTTGCCAGGGCGCGGGATTCATAATCACAAAGGTGCCGCCGGCGCGCGCGTTGTCGATCATGCGCTGGATGGCGCTGAGATTATTCTCCAGCTGCACCAGCAGAATATCGGCTGCCGCAACGGTGGGTTGGCAGCGCGTCACCTCGGCGGCTGTTACGGTGGTGTTCGCGCCGGGATAGACCGAAATCATGTTCTCGGCATCGTCCCCGGCGACATAAATCAGCGCATTGCCGGTCGGTTTCTCCTTGCAGGTAAACAAGGTAATGGCATCGAAACCGGTCTTTTCCAGATGGCGACGCGCAAACATGCCGAAGTCATCATTACCAATCTTACCGATATAGTGCACGCGCGCGCCGGCGCGCAGCGCGGCCGTCGCCTGGTTCGCGCCTTTGCCGCCCGGTCCCATCATGCTGGTATGGGCGGTGAGCGATTCGCCCGGCATTGGAAAGCGGTTCATTACCGCGACTACGTCGAGGTTGAACGAGCCAAACACACACACTTTTCCTTTCATCATGCACTCCTGAACAGACGTTCGGCGGCTAAACAGGCACCGCGACAACCGGTGTGGTCGGTGGATTGGCTAAACACGATCTTCAAACCCTCACGCGTGGCGGGTGGACGAAGATGCTGCTGAATCTGGCTGCGCAGCTGTGCCAGCGGGAAGTCCGCCATCGCCAGCACGCCGCCGCCCAGAATCAGGTATTCCGGATCGAGGATGTTCATCTCGGTGGCAATCAGTTGCGCCAGCCGCTGTACAAAAGCCTGCAGCTCCGGATGCTCACGATGCTGGGTAAACAGCGCCGACATGTTGGTTTCCGGCACATGGGTGCTCGCCCAGCCGCTCAGCCAATGGCCCGACGTCACGGTTTCCGCACAGCCACGATTGCCGCACGGGCAGGGCAGATCGTTGCCGGCAACAGGCACATGACCAAGCTCACCCGCGCCACCGTGTTGACCATGATAAAACTGGCCGTTAAGCCACAGGCTGTTGCCCATGCCGGTGCCGGGATACAAACCCACCGCGCTGTCGGGCAGCTGCTCCAGCTGCAGTAAATCCCATAGCATCAGATGGTTAACATCTTTGTCCATCGCCACCGGTACGCCAAGGCGTTCGGTGAGCCGCGCGGCGACCGGTTGCTGGTCCAGCGCCTGAATAAACGGCAGCGAAATCACCTGCTGGCGGTCGCGGCTGAGAATGCCGGGTAACCCGAGCATCACGCCGCTAACTGGCTGCTGCTCCAGCGTTTCGCTGATTAACTGGCCCAACGCGTTAAGCGCATCAGGCTGCTGCGCCCAGCTGGCCGTCGGCACTTTACGGAAGCTCGACCAAACGCGGCCTGCTTCCATCAGCTGCAGACGTGTGCCGGTGCCGCCAATGTCGATACCAAGCCAGCATTTTTTCATGCGGATACCTGCGCCAATCCCTGAGCCTCATCAATGCTTTCGCGCATCATATTCCAGGCGGTTTCCAGATCGTCGTGAATATTGAACAGGCCGGAGGTGCCGACAATCAGCACTTCTGCGCCCGCGCCGACCAGCGTGTTGTAGGTGCGGGTATTGCAGGAACCGTCAATCTCAATCAGATATTGATAGCCGTTGGCCTGCTTCAGCGCTTTCAGCTCTTGCACCTTCTGCACCATTTCCGGAATAAACGGTTGTCCGGCGTAGCCGGGATCCACCGTCATCACGGTGATCTTATCCACCAAATGAATGTAGTGGTGGATAAAGGAGACCGGCGTAGCGGGGTTAAGCACCACACCCACTTTCTTGCCGAAGCTGCGGATCATATTAATCACCCGGAATGCATCGCGGTTGATGGTTTCGGCGTGCGGGCAGATGTAATCGGCACCCGCTTTGGCAATCACTTCTATGAAATCGGTAGGCTGCTCGACCATCAAATGCACATCCAGCGCCACTTTGGTGAACGGGCGAATCTGCTCAATAAAGAACGGCGACAGCGTGATATTTTTCACGTAGTGACCATCCATAATGTCGATATGCAGGAAGTCGGCGCGGGAGTCCAGCACGGCGAGCTGGTGCTTGATCTCCATCAGATTCATACACATCAACGACGGGGAGACTTGAATACGCATCATACTTCCTTTTTTTCGGTCAAAGGGTTAAGCGCCGCCGCCAGTTTGCTGAGCTTGACGGCACGATGTTCGTTAAAGCGAGTTTTGAATTGTTTGAAGGCCAACACCACAATCAGCACCGCGCCCCACATTGCCAGGCTAACGTGCTGGCTGATGTTCATCAGGTTGAAGCCGGTGGAGAGCACTTGCAGGGCGATCAGCGCCAGCACCACGCCGGTCACGCGACCAAATCCGCCATTCGGGTCGGTGCCGCCGAGGATAATGGCCAGCACCGTCAGCAGCAGATAAGCATCGCCGTAACCCATACGCGCCGAGTTGAAGCGCGCCATCATGATCAAACCGGCCAACACACACAGCAGGCTGGAGATGACGTACACCAGAATCACCATGCGATGCGTATTGATGCCGCTAAACCAGGTGGCGTTGATGTTGCTGCCGCCCATGTAGATGCATTTACCGGCGCGGGTTTTGCCGAGGAACAGCGCCAGCAGCGCGGCGGCAAACAGGAACACCCACAGCGGCAGTGGAACGCCGAGCAGCGTGTTGGAACCGAGCGCCTGCACCACCGACGGCATGCCGCTGACGGCCGCGCCTTTGGTCAGCCAGATGCCGATGCCGTTCAGCGTCATCATGGTCGCCAGCGTCACCAGAATCGGGTGCGCACCGATGCGCGTTACCATCACGCCGGTAATCACCCCAATCAGCGCGGCAATCAGCATCGCGCCGATGATGGCGATGAACAGCCACAACAGTTGCATACCGGTTCCCGCATCGGCGGGCAGGGCGCGCATCAGCGTCCAGGCGATAAACAGCGCCGTCAGGTTGGCGGTGGCGATGATTGCCAGATTCAGTCCGCCGCTGAGAATGGCGATAAACATCGCCAGCGTCAGCAAGCCCAGTTCGGGCAGCTGAAATGCCATGCTCATAAAGGTCGAATCAGTGAGAAAGCGGCCCGGCAACATGACGGTAAAGATCGCCAGCGCCAGCGCGATTAACAGCATCAGGCCGATATTGGTGCCGTCCGGACGCAGAGCAGAGAGTGATTTCATGTTGATGCGGCTCCCGTTAGACGAAACTGACATCAGTTTCTTTACGTTTTTTGTAGTGAGTCACGGCAATAGCCACCATGATCACGCCGCCCACCACGATGTTCATGAAGTAGTTGGAGACGCCAATCAGGTTGAGGCCGTTCTTCAGGATGGCGATAAGAAAGACACCCATCAGCGTGCCGCTCACCGTGCCTTTGCCGCCCATCAGGCTGGCACCGCCAAGAACGGTGGCGGCCAGCACATCCAGCTCGCCGCCGACCAGCGCATTTGGCACCACTTCGCCCATGCGATAGACCTGCACCAAGCCGCCAATCGCCGCCATGGCACCCAGCCAGCCATAGGCGAAGACATGAATCAGACCGACGCGAATACCGATGCGGCGCGCCGATTCCGCATCGCCGCCCACCGCATACAGTTGGCGACCAAGATTGGTTTTGTTCAGCAGCAGCGCGGTGAGTCCGGCAATCACCAGCATGGTCACCAGCGGCAAGCCAATCTGAAAGCTGTTGCCTTGCCAGGTGAACGGCAGCACGCTGCGCAGCGTGATCCACCAGTCCGGCAGCGAATAGAGGCTTTTGCCGCCGGTTACCCACATCAACAGGCCAAACAGCAGCGACTGCATGCTGATGGTGATGATGATCGAGACGACTCGCAGCGTGGTGATCAGCAGGGCGTTGATCACGCCAAACAGCGTGCCGCACACCACCGCCAGCAGGATGCTGAGCAGGGCGTTATCAAACTGGAACTGCACAAACAGCGAGGCGATCAGGTATTGCACCACCGACGCCACCGCAGCAAAGGAGATATCGATGCCGCCGGTCACCAGCACCACAAACAGGCCGAGGGCAAAGATGCCGGTCACGGCGTAGCTTTCTGCCAGATCCAGCAGGTTTTGCACCGTCAGGAACTGATCGCTGGCGGCAGAGAAAAACACAATGAACGCCAGCAAAACCCAGGCCAGCCAGCCCTGGCTGGAGCTCGGACGTAAACGAGAAAAATCAGGCATTGATCACCTCCGCCAGCTGCTGTTGCTCAACGGTATCGGGTTGGTATTCGGCATGAACGGTGCCATCACGGAAGTGCAGGATGCGGTCGCAGTTGTACCAAACCTCCGGCACTTCGTCGGAAATCAGGATGATCGACAAACCCTCTTTCGCCAGCAGATGAATCAGTTGATAGATGCTGGCTTTAGCGCCGACATCCACGCCAACGGTGGGCGAATCGAGGATCAGGATGCGCGGCTGGGTCAGCACCCATTTCGCCAGCACGATTTTCTGCTGGTTGCCGCCGGAGAGCGTGGAGATGGCCAGATTGGGATCGGCGACGCGTACGCCAAGCTGCTGAATCCACTGCAGGATCAGCTTGTTCTTGCGGTATTCATCAATCAGGTGGAAACGGTTTTGCAGCTTGTCGAGGATCGGCAGCACCATGTTGTCGGCCACCGATTGCTGCTGCACCAAACCCAGGGTTAAGCGATCTTCGGAGACGTAGCCGATGCCGGCTTTGATCGCATCTTCGTGCCCACGGAAGCGCACCGGTTTGCTGTCGAGCCAGATCTTGCCGCTGTCCGGTTTGGTCATGCCAAACAGCGACAGCGCCAGTTCGGTACGGCCAGAGCCGAGCAGGCCGCACAGGCCCAGCACTTCGCCCTGATAGAGTTTGAAATTAACGTCATGGTATTGTCCGGCGCGCGTCAGTTTTTCGACTTCGAGGATCAGGCGATCGTCATGGCGCGTCGGCGTTTTCAGCTGATAGTCGAGTTTCAGGCCGGTCATCAGCTCGGTCAGATGGTGCGGCGTCATCGCTTTGGCGGGCCAGCAGCCCATTTTGCGGCCGTCGCGGATCACCGTCACGCGATCTGAGATCTCCAGCACTTCATCCAGTCGATGGCTGACAAACACCACGCAGATGTTTTTGTCTTTCAGGTAACGCACGGTGCGCAGCAGCTGATTCACTTCGGTGCGCGTCAGCGACGCCGTCGGCTCATCCATGATCACCAGCCGCGCATCGGCGACCAGCGCGCGGCAGATCGCCACCTGCTGACGCTGCGCAATCGACAGCGACGCCACTTTCTCATCGAGATCGAGTTCAAACTTCAGTTCATCAATGATGCGCTGCGCGGTTTCACGCAGTTTGGCTTTGCGGTGCCAGCCGAGCAGGCTATTCAGGTTGTGCTCGAAGGCGATGTTTTCCGCCACGCTGAGGTTGGGGAACAGCGACAGATCCTGATAAATCACCTGGATACCGAAGTCACGCGCCTGGCGAGTGGTCAGACGCGGAAAGCTCGGGCCGTCGCCCAGCGTGATACGGCTGCCGCTATCCGGGGCGTGCACCCCGGAAATGACTTTGATTAAGGTGCTCTTGCCACAGCCGTTGGTGCCAGCGAGACAGTGCACTTCGCCAGCCAGTAAGGTCAGCGAGATATCGCTCAGTGCGCGGTTGCCACCAAATGTTTTCGACAGGTTGTCGAGCGCAATCAGCGTCTGTGGGATCACCTCATTCATCATTACAGCCCCATTTTCACCAGTTTTGGCAGGTTCTCTTTGTCCAGGCTTTCGGTGTTGTTGCCGAGGATGGTGTGGGTCGCCTCGTCAACTTTCACTTTGCCCAAACCCTCGATGGTCATTCCGTCGGTGATTGGCTCTTTCTTCTGCATCATGTCGGCGATACGCACGAACACTTCGCCTGCGGTCTGCGGGTTCCAGATGTAGCCGCCTTTGATCGCGCCACGCTGCACCAGCGATGCGCCCTGGCCAGGACTAAAGGCACCAATTACGCAGACCTGATCGATCTTGTTACGGTTCATCACCGCGCGACCGGCGCCAATCGGACCTTGTGAACCAAAGGCCATAATTCCTTTCAAATCCGGATACTTGGACATCAGTTCGTTAGTGGTGCGAATCGAGTCATCCAGCGATTCGCCGACGCCAAACTTGTCGGTGACCATCTGCATCTTCGGATAGTGTTCTTTCTGATAATTCAGCGCGGCGTCGGTCCACTGCTGGTGCAATGGCACGGTCAGGCTGCCGACGTACATGGCGTATTTGCCCTCTTCATGCATGCATTTCGCCAGCGCTTTCATATGGTTGATGCCGTGCGTCGGCGCATCCACCAGTTCGAAGTCCCAGTTAGCGCCTTTCTGATCCGGCGATTCGTGGGTGATCACTTCAATGCCGGCATCACGGGCGCGCTTCAGCACCGGTTCCAGCACTTTCGGGTCATTCGGCACCACGCCAATGATGTCGACCTTCTGGGCAATCAAATCTTCGATAGCGCGCACCTGCAGAGCCGGATCGGCCGCCGTTGGTCCCACCATCCACGCGTCAATGCCGCGTTTCGCCGCTTCACTCTTGATGCCCGCTTCCATGGCGTTGAACCACGGAATACCGCCAATTTTCACCACGATGCCCATGCGTAATTTGTCAGCAGCCTGCGCGCCGGAGGCGGCAAACAGGGCGAGCAGAGAACAGGCGATAAGATGTTTTTTCATAAAGACTCCGATTTAATTTTTTATTAGCTGCATCGAATGGCTGCGCTGGGAGCAATCAATAATATTGACGCCGTTCCACGCTAATTCTTGTTCCAGCTCTTTGTCTTTTAATTGGTCAGTAATGAGAAAGTCCACATCGCGATAATGACAAATACGCGCGAATGAGGGCCGCAGGAATTTACTTCCGTCCAGCAGCAGATGTTTTCTTTCCGCTGCTAATAACATTTGCTGTTTTAAATGTGCGTTGTTTTCGTTACCTTCACGTAAATAACCGTCATTGCCTAAACTGCTACAGGAGAAAAAGATCTTATTGATCTGAAATTCCCTGAGCGGTTGCTCGGCGACGACGCCGTGGAAATCTTCATAACGGTCAGAATATTCTCCCCCCAGACAGATGGTGCGGATGCTGCCGCGCGCCGCAAGGGTTTGCACAATCCTGATGGAATTGGTTAATACCGTTAATTCAATATCCGGCAGCTGTCGCGCTAAATACCAGCAAGTGGTGCTGCTATCGAGTAATATACAATCGCCGGGGCTAATGAAATCGAGTGCGCGTTTGGCAATAGCCATTTTTGCATCAACATGTTCATTGACTCTCTGGCGGAAAGATAATTCATACTCGTTAACACCTCGCGTATTTCCCTGAATGTTGGCGGCCTGTCGTTTTGCGGGTACCGCACCACCGTGACTGCGTTGTAACAGACCACGTTTCTCCAGCTGCGTTAAATCACGCCGAATAGTTTCTTGTGAAACCTGACATAACGTGACTAATTCAGCGACAATGACCCGACCATTTAAATTTAATTCGTCAATAATTCGCTGCTGTCTTTCAATCGGCAACATAACTAACCTCCGATGGCTATAAATTACTGGATAGCGCATTTAGAAAGTGTGGGCTGCGCACGAGTCCACAGTCACCAAAACGCCTTAGCTGATTAGAGTGATCTGGATCTGTCTTATATGTAAATGAGATGTCTGGTTATCAAAATTAAGTGATATGACTCACATAAATAAGCCTAATGGCGCGAAATCCGCGTTCTACGCGCGTTGCATATCCAAAACATGGATTTAACCTAACATGACCGCTTGTGACCGTTTGTGTGTATTTGACCGTTTTGTGATGAGTTAACAAGAGTCCGACGAATCCGATTGAGCAGTAATCGGTCAAATCGGATGATGAGCGCTTACGCCATCCAGTACCCGTTCGCCACAGGTGACGGCTTTTTCAGCGGTTAACCTCGCTTTTAGGGCCGGCTCACAGTTTAGGCCTGCTGACAGCGTTCCCGTTGCGCTATTATTTTCTTTCCAGGAATTTGGGGACCGATTTTTTGATGTCGTATTGGATGAAGTTACTGCTTTTATTGCCCTTTCTTTTTGTCGCGTGCGTTCAGGCTCAGCCACTGCAAAAGTCATTTTCTGACTGGCAACTGACCTGTAACAACGCGGCTTTTTGCGTGGCACGCAGTTTTCCCGGTGACAACGGCTTAGTAATGACGCTCTCACGTCATGCTGGCGTCAACGATCGTCCCTTGCTGCGTATTGATTACGGCAGCGCCTACAGCGGTGAGCTGCCGGGCGGCCCGCTCAAGGATAACCTGCTACTCGATCAACGCCGTCTCACACCAGACCTTAAACACTGGACGGTGGTACCGCATCATCTGGCGACCAGTAATGCTATCGCCATCGACGAGTTTCTGGCGCAGACGCTGGATGCGCAAAATCTGCAGCTGACCTATAAAGCCAACGCCACTATTCCGCTCAGCGGTATGAAGGCGGCATTACTGTTGATGGATGACGTGCAGGGCCGCCTCAACGGTGCCAGCGCCTGGGTGAAGCGTGGCGACCGCGTGCAGTGGGATGTGCCGCCGCAGCCAGCGTTGCCGGCGTTACCTTCGCCATTACCGCCGCCGCCACCGCTGACGCAGGAAGAGACCAGCGGTTTAATTGATTTTGGTACCTGGCGGGTGAATACCGATAACTGCTCGCTCGATCCACTGCGGCGTGAAGTGAGCGTGTCGCCGCTGACAGACAGCAAAGCGCTGCTGCTGATCAGCTGCGAAACCGGTGCGTATAACGTGATCGATCTGGCCTTTGAAGTGACGCGCACGCAGCCTTATGTGTCGCGCGGTCTGAGCTTAACGCTGCCGTTTACGCCGCCGTCACGCGGGGATAATCAGCTGGAGTTGGTGAACGCGGAATTTGATGCCAGCCATGGATTGCTCTACACCTTCAGTAAAGGACGTGGTTTGGGGGATTGCGGCGTGGCAACGCGCTGGCAGTATGACGGCAACGAGTTTGTGCTGGCGGAGTATGCGGAAGAGAAGACCTGCGATGCGTGGCACAGCAGTGAGGATTGGCCAACACTCTGGGTCACTGAATCGCAAAATCCGGCGCAGTCGCGTTAATACCACGTGCAGCATTAAATCATTGCACATTCCGTAGCGGCGCGATTTATCGCGCAATGAATGCGCCGCTACAGCCTGCACCACAACCCAGTTAGCGGATGGCTTGCACCGTCATCGGTGAACCCGATTGATTGCCCACCAGCTCGGTCAGCATATTATTCACGCCATCGCTCATCGGGGTGAAACGCGTTAACGGCGAGCGAGTCACCACCACAAACACGCCGACGTTGTGCTGCGGCACCATCGCCATATAGGTAATGAAGCCGCCGCCACCGCCGGTTTTCTGAATAATCCCCGGACGACCTTCCTTTGGCCCCATATAGACCCAACCCATGCCCAGCGCATCGGCGCGGCCCGGCACATCCATGCCTTCCACTTTGGTTAGCTGGTCACGACGATAAATCAGCGTTTGCAGGCGATCAATTTGCGGCGTGCGGTGATTCACCGCCGAGTTAAGGAACTGCTGCATCCAGCGGCCCATATCGTCTGGCGTTGAGTAAACGCCGCCGCTACCGATGGCCGCAAGCGTGTTGTTACACGGACTGGCACCTTTCTCGGCAATCATCAGACGCTGACACTGATCCGGTGACGGCGTAAAGGTGGTGTCTTTCATGCCCAGCGGACGCGTTATCAACTGCTGGAACAGTGCTGGATAGGACATGCCCGCCGCTTTGGCGAGCGCATCGCTCAGCAGATCAAAGCCCAGGTTTGAATAGGCGGCATTGGTGCCTGGCGCGGCCTTTAATGCCGCTCCGCTCAGCCACTGCCAGCGATCGGACTTGGTCGGCCAGACAAACACCGGACGATGCGGTTTACCGCCGGGCTGCTCGCGCGGCAGGCCGCTGGTGTGGGTGGAGAGGTTAATCAGGCGAATCGGCTGGCCGTTATAGCTTGGCACGCGCGCGCCAGGCGGCGCGTATTTGCTCAGCGGATCGTCAAGACGCAGTTGACCGCGTTCGGCCATCTTCACCATCACTTCGCTGGTCATCAGCTTGCTGAGCGAGGCAATACGAATCACCGAATCGGGCTGCGGACGCACGTTGTTGCCGGGGCGCGTATCACCAAAGCTGGCGAAAACCCGCTGATTGCCATCAATCGCCACCAGCGCCATGCCGCTTGCGCCGCTGCCATAGAAAATGTGCTCGGCGTAGCGATCAACAATTTGCGATGCCAACAGCGGATCGGGCGACGACTGCGCCATGCTTTTTAATGGAAGCACAGTAACCATTAAGGCCAGTAAAAAAGGAGTACGTTTTTTCAACGGGAAAGCGTCCGCTATAAGAATCGGAGGAAAGCTTATAGTAATCAGTTTGCGCGAGGCGTGAAGGGGGCAGGGCGGATTTTTTTCTGTTTCAGGCTGTGATCAAAAAATGGCCCTTACGCCAAAAAGACGCAGGGCCAGATCGATTAGTGCGGCTTGAGTAAAGCTTCAGTATGGCTGACGATGTTCTCCACGGTGAAACCGAATTCCGGGAACAGTTTGCCGGCGGGGGCTGACTCACCAAAGGTGGTCATACCGACAATCGCGCCATCCAGACCAACATACTTGTACCAGTAATCAGCAATACCGGCTTCGACCGCCACGCGCGCTTTCACGCCGGATGGCAGCACCGATTCGCGATACGCGACATCCTGCTTATCAAACACGTCGGTGCTCGGCAGCGAAACCACGCGAATCTTATGGCCAGCAGCGGTGAGTTTATCCGCCGCGCCCAGCGCGATTTCAATCTCCGAACCGGTGGCGATGATGATCGCATCCGGCGTGCCGTTGCTGTCCTGCAGCACATAGCCACCGCGTGCAATATTCGCCACCTGCTCTTTGCTACGCTCTGGCTGCAGCAGGTTCTGACGCGACAGGATCAGCGCGGTTGGCCCATGATGGCGCTCAACGGCGGCTTGCCACGCCACGGCGGTTTCCACCTGATCGCACGGACGCCACACACTCATGTTTGGCGTAACGCGCAGGCTGGCAATCTGCTCAACTGGCTGGTGTGTCGGACCATCTTCGCCGAGGCCGATGGAGTCATGCGTATAGACCAGCACCTGACGCGCCTTCATCAGCGCCGCCATGCGCACCGCATTACGCGCGTACTCGACGAACATCAGGAAGGTAGCGGTATATGGCACAAAGCCGCCGTGATGCGCGATGCCATTGCCGATCGCCGTCATACCAAATTCACGTACGCCGTAGTGAATGTAGTTACCGGCACTATCCTCTTTGATCGATTTTGAGCCCGACCAGATGGTGAGGTTACTGGGTGCCAGATCCGCTGAGCCGCCGAGGAATTCCGGCAGCAGCTTGCCAAACACTTCCAGCGTATTTTGTGAGGCTTTACGGCTCGCGATTTTCTGTGGATTAGCCTGCAGCTCTTCAACAAACTTCTGCACTTCGCTACTCCAGTTAGCCGGCATTTCACCGCTCAGACGACGGGTAAACTCCTGCGCCAACTCGGGGTGTGCCTCTTTATAAGCGGCAAACTTATCATCCCAGGATTTCTCGCGCTGCGCGCCCGCTTCTTTGGCATCCCACTGCTGATAAATCTCTTTCGGGATCTCAAACGGCGGATAGTGCCAGCCCAGTTTCTGCCGCGTCAACGCCACTTCTTCTTCGCCCAGCGCCGCGCCGTGCGACTCCTCTTTACCGGCTTTGTTCGGCGAGCCGAAACCGATAGTGGTGCGACAGATAATCAGTGACGGCTTGTCGGTAACGCTTTGCGCCTCTTTAATCGCCGCAGCGATCGCTGCCGAATCATGGCCGTCGATACCTTCTGCGCTACCGATGACGTGCCAGTTGTAGGCTTCGAAACGTTTGTGCGTGTCGTCGGTGAACCAGCCTTCGGTTTCACCATCGATGGAGATGCCGTTGTGATCGTAGAGGCCAATCAGTTTGCCGAGGCCGAGCGTACCGGCCAGCGAGCTCACTTCGTGCGAGATGCCTTCCATCAAACAACCATCGCCCATAAACACGTAGGTGTGGTGATCGACGATGTCGTGGCCGGGACGGTTAAACTGCGCCGCCAGCGTGCGTTCGGCAATCGCTAAACCTACCGCGTTGGCCAGGCCCTGGCCGAGCGGTCCGGTGGTGGTTTCCACGCCTGGCGTGTAACCGAGTTCGGGATGCCCCGGCGTTTTAGAGTGCAGCTGACGGAAGTTTTTCAACTCTTCCATCGGCAGGTCGTAGCCGGTGAGATGCAGCAGGCTGTAGAGCAGCATCGAGCCGTGACCGTTGGAAAGAATAAAGCGGTCACGATCGGCCCACGCCGGATTGTTGGGATTGTGTTTCAACACATCGCGCCATAACACTTCGGCGATATCTGCCATGCCCATCGGCATACCTGGGTGCCCGGAATTTGCTTTTTGTACCGCATCCATGCTGAGTGCACGAATTGCGTTAGCCAACTCTCTGCGTGAAGACATAAGGTTCTCCCTTGTGATTTGGCGATAGCGGATGAGCCAATGCCCATCCGCCATAAGAGTGAGTGCGGATTACAGACGAGAAGAGAGCACGTCTTCCAGCTTCTGCTGGTCGACGGCGAACTGACGAATGCCGTCTGACAGTTTTTCTACCGCCATCGGATCCTGATTGTGTTCCCAGCGGAATTCCGCTTCTGAAAGTGAAGCCGGCTGATGGAAACCTTCGGTTGATGGCTCCAGCTTACGCTCCAGCGGCGCGTCGCTGTTGGCCAGCTCTTCCAGCAGGTTAGGGGAAATGGTCAAACGGTCACAGCCGGCCAGCGCCTGAATCTGTTCCACTTTACGGAAGCTGGCGCCCATGATGACGGTGCTGTAACGGTGCTTCTTGTAGTAATCGTAGATACGGCGCACAGATTTCACGCCCGGATCTTCATCGACCACATACGGATCCATGGGTTTGCGGGTGTTGTACCAGTCGTAAATACGGCCAACAAATGGCGAGATCAGGAACACACCGGCTTCGGCACAGGCACGCGCCTGAGCGAAGGAGAACAGCAGCGTCAGGTTGCACTGAATACCGTTTTTCTCCAGCTCCTCGGCGGCTTTGATGCCTTCCCAGGTTGACGCCAGTTTGATCAGAATGCGTGAGCGGTCGATGCCGTGCTCTTCGTACAGACGCACCAGCTTCTCAGCTTTGGTGACACACATGCCACGATCGAAGGAGAGGCGCGCATCCACTTCGGTCGAAACACGGCCCGGTATGCTTTTCAGAATTTCCATACCGAGGTTAATCGCCACTTTGTCGCTGGCGTTGATGATTTGTGTCTCTTTGCTGCCGCCCTGTTTTTTCGCGTAGTCGATGGCGTCATCAATCAGATGTTTATAACCCTCAAGACCGGCGGCTTTCAGAATCAATGAGGGGTTGGTGGTCGCGTCTTCTGGATTGTAATGGCGAATGGATTCGATATCGCCGCTGTCCGCCACCACGGTGGTGTATTGTTTCAATGCATCTAGCTGGTTCATCACTTAACTCCTTGATTAGCAATAATGTGGGCAAAGGTGTTGCACCCATTCCTGTTAAGTATTGGTCCAACACAGTGCTACAGACGTTACACGAAGAAAATGCGTTTTCTCTGATTGTGGCGTCCTGGCGCTTAAGAGGTGCGATAGTGAAAGGAGGACTGGCCTAAACGGTTCAGCTACGCTTTTTGCCATCAATAAGGATAGCAGGCTGTGCCGATCCCGCAGGCGAAGCGGTGGCAATCCGTGCCTTTCAGTCTGTGCGTTCTTTGAGCGCCTTCACCCTCTTTTGTGCCGCACATTCCTATACTGAATGCCTATTTAGCGATGCCAAAGGATGCCCAATGGACGATCAACTCAAGCAAAGCGCGCTCAATTTTCATCAATTTCCCACGCCCGGAAAAATTCAGGTTTCACCCACCAAACCGTTAGCCACGCAGCGCGATCTGGCGCTGGCCTATTCGCCCGGCGTCGCTGCGCCTTGTCTGGAAATTGCCGCCGATCCGCTGGCGGCGCGCAAATACACCGCGCGTGGCAATCTGGTAGCGGTGATCTCCAACGGCACCGCGGTGCTGGGGCTGGGTAACATTGGCGCGCTGGCGAGTAAGCCGGTGATGGAAGGCAAGGGCGTGCTGTTCAAAAAGTTCGCCGGCATTGACGTGTTTGATATCGAAATCGATGAGCGCGATCCCGATAAGTTGATTGAGGTGATTGCCGCGCTGGAACCCACTTTTGGTGGCATCAATCTGGAAGATATCAAAGCGCCCGAGTGTTTCTATATTGAGCAACAGCTGCGTGAGCGCATGCAGATCCCGGTATTCCACGACGATCAGCACGGCACGGCGATCATCTGTACCGCGGCGGTGCTCAACGGCTTAACCATCGTTAAAAAAGCCATCAGCGAGGTGCGGCTGGTGGTTTCCGGCGCAGGTGCCTCGGCGATTGCCTGCCTGAATCTGCTGGTGGCGCTCGGCATGCAGCAGCACAACATTGTGGTGTGCGATTCCAAAGGCGTGATCTATCGCGATCGCGAGCCGAATATGACGCCGACCAAAGCGGCCTATGCGGTGGCCGACAGCGGCGCACGCACGCTGGACGAGGTGATTGGCGGCGCGGATATTTTCCTTGGCTGTTCCGGCCCCAAAGCGCTGACGCCGGAGATGGTGCAGAAGATGGCGCAGGATCCGCTGATTCTGGCGCTGGCCAATCCCGAGCCGGAAATCATGCCGCCGCTGGCCAAACAGGTGCGGCCCGACGCGATTATCTGCACCGGGCGCTCTGATTTCCCCAATCAGGTGAACAACGTGTTGTGCTTCCCGTTTATCTTCCGTGGCGCGCTGGATGTGGGTGCCACGGCGATTAATGAGGAGATGAAGCTGGCGGCGGTGCACGCGATTGCGGCGCTGGCACAGGCGGAACAGAGCGATGTGGTGGCGTCGGCGTATGACGATCAGGATCTGAGTTTCGGCCCGGAATACCTGATCCCCAAACCGTTTGATCCGCGTTTAATCGTGCAGATTGCGCCCGCGGTGGCGAAAGCGGCGATGGAATCGGGCGTCGCCACGCGACCGATTGAGGATTTTGATGCTTATCGTGAGCAGCTCACCGAGTTCGTCTATAAAACCAACCTGTTTATGAAGCCGATCTTTTCGCAGGCGCGTAGAGATCCCAAACGCGTGGTGCTGGCAGAAGGCGAAGAGGTGCGCGTGCTGCATGCCACGCAGGAGCTGGTGACGTTAGGGCTGGCGAAGCCGATCCTGATTGGCCGGCCGAATGTCATCGCTATGCGTCTGCAAAAGCAGGGTTTGAAGATCGAGGCGGGCAAAGATTTTGAGATCGTCAATAACGAATCGGATCCTCGTTTTAAAGAGTACTGGAATGAGTATTACCAGATCATGAAACGGCGCGGCGTGACGCCGGAAACTGCCCAGCGCGCGGTGATCGGCAATCCCACGCTGATTGGCGCGATCATGGTGCATCGCGGTGAAGCCGATGCGCTGATCTGCGGCACCATCGGCGATTATCAGGAACATTATGATGTGGTGGAGAAAGTGTTCGGGCTGCGAGAGGACGTGAAGGTGGCGGGCGCGATGAATGCGCTGCTATTGCCGAGCGGCAATACCTTTATAGCTGACACCTACGTTAATGAAGATCCCAGCGCAGAACAGCTGGCGGATATCACGCTGCTGGCGGCGGAAACGGTGCGACGCTTCGGCATTGAACCGCGCGTGGCGCTGCTGTCGCACTCCAGCTTTGGCACCTCAAATGCGCCGGGCGCGCGCAAAATGCGTGACGTACTCGCGTTGATTCAGCAACGCGCCCCGGATCTGGAGATTGACGGCGAAATGCACGGTGATGCGGCGCTGGTCGAGAGCATTCGCCGTGAACTGATGCCGGACAGCCCGCTGAAAGGCACCGCGAATTTGCTGATTATGCCGAACGTCGAAGCGGCGCGTATCAGCTATAACCTGCTGCGCGTCTCCTGCTCCGAAGGTGTCACGGTGGGACCGGTGTTGATGGGGATTAGCAAGCCGGTGCATGTATTGACGCGTATCGCCTCGGTGCGGCGCATCGTGAATATGGTGGCGTTAGCGGTGGTGGAGGCGCAGACCGAGCCGTTGTAACGATTTGATTAGCGAATGTGTTGCGCCGCAATGAAATTCTGCACACCTTGTAGCGGCGCAATTCATTGCGCGATAAATCGCGCCGCTACGGGGTGTGCGGTTGGTTAATTATGTAGCTTCAACCAATCTTTGACCGGCAGGAAATCGCGGTACAAGGCGGCTTCGGGGGAATCGGCTTCTGGCTGATAATCGTATTCCCAGCGCACCAGCGGTGGCATCGACATCAAAATGGATTCGGTGCGGCCGCCGGTTTGCAGCCCAAACAGCGTGCCGCGATCCCACACCAGATTGAACTCGACGTAGCGACCACGACGATAGAGCTGGAACTGGCGCTCGCGATCGCCCCACGGCAGCGTTTTGCGCTTCGCCACAATCGGCAGGTAGGCGTTGGCAAAACCGTTGCCGACTGCCTGCATGAAATCGAAGCAGTAATCGAAATCGGGCGTGTTTAGGTCGTCATAAAACAGGCCGCCGATACCGCGCTGCTCGTCGCGATGCTTGAGGTAGAAGTAATCGTCGCACCACTTTTTGTAGCGCGAATAAACCTCCTCACCAAACGGCTGGCATAGATCGTGCGCGGTTTGATGCCAGTGCAGCGCATCCTCTTCGAAGCCGTAATAGGGCGTAAGATCGAAACCGCCACCAAACCACCACACCGGATCGGCGCCCGGTTTTTCCGCAATAAAGAAGCGCACGTTGGCGTGGCTGGTGGGCACATAAGGATTGGATGGATGCACCACCAGCGATACGCCCATCGCTTCAAAGCTGCGCCCGGCCAGTTCAGGACGATGCGCGGTGGCGGACGCGGGCATTTGATCGCCGTGCACGTGCGAGAAGTTTACGCCGGCCTGTTCAAATACCGCGCCATCACGCAATACGCGACTGCGTCCGCCGCCGCCGCCGGGACGTTGCCACTCATCTTCGGCAAAGCTCGCCTTGCCATCTTCCGCCGCTAATTGGGCGCAAATATCATCTTGCAGCGCCAGCAAAAAGGCTTTGACGCGGGAAATATCGGGATTGCTCATCAGTCACTCGTTCCGGAAATTTGCCGCGATTCTACCACAGGATAAAGACTATGCTTCGCGACGATCGACCTCATCGAAGTAGCGGGTGATGCCGTCGGCAATGGCGCTGGCAATTTTCTGGCGGAACGCCTGCGTGCCAAGCAGCTGCTCTTCACGCGGATTGGTAATAAAGGAGGTTTCCACCAGCACCGAAGGAATCGACGGCGATTTCAGCACCGCAAATGCAGCCTGTTCGGTGTGCTGGCTGTGCAGATGATGCACCGGACGAATCTGGTCGAGGACGTGTTTACCCAGCGTCAGGCTGTTGCGAATGGTATCGGTCTGCACCAGATCGAACAGAATCTGGTTGAGGTAATGATCTTTATCCTGCACCTCAGCGCCGCCCACTTTGTCGGCATCGTTTTCACGCTGCGAAAGGTATCGCGCCATCGCGCTGCTGGCACCGCGATTGGAAAGGGCAAACACCGATGCGCCGTTAGCATCCGGGCTGGTGTAGCCGTCGGCGTGAATCGACATAAACAGGTTAGCGCCGTGCTGGTGGGCGATTTCGACGCGCTGATAGAGCGGAATAAAGTGGTCGCTGTCGCGCGTCAGGCGCACTTCGATGCGTGGATGCGATTGCAACAGCGTCTTCACGGTATTGGCGATCGCCAGCACAATGTGTTTCTCTTCCGAACCCTCTTCGCCGACGGCGCCGGAATCGATGCCGCCGTGGCCGGGATCAATCATCACGATACGTTTGCCGTTGCTGGCGGGTTTCGGTGGCGTATGACGCGGACTAACGCGCAAATCGCTGTTCTGTTCTTTGGCCTGCACCGCACGCGGTGACAACACCGCCAGCGCTAAACCGGAAAGTATCAGTTGGCGACGATTGGTAAGGCGCTTAAGCAGTGAAATCTTCATCATTTACGGGTCCATGGCAGGTAAATCCTGCCCCGTGTTATAGCGTAACAATTGCCAGGCGGCGACCTCGCAACTATTTCAAGTGTTTACTTTCTATTGCAACAGACTAACAGCGATGTCGCGCTTTTTTTGCTCCGTTGTCACGCGTGAGGGTTGCGCCTGGCAAAGAATGCGTGATAATCAGCGAATTGTGCCTAACAGCAGGGTAACGTCGATGGAAATCCGTTCTTTCCGCCAGGAAGATTTTGAAGAAGTGATCACGCTCTGGGAGCGTTGCGATTTGTTACGCCCATGGAACGATCCGGAGCTGGACATTGAACGCAAAATGAACCACGACGCGGAACTGTTTCTGGTCGCGGAAGTCGGTGGCGAAGTGGTCGGCACGGTGATGGGCGGCTACGACGGCCATCGCGGCTCCGTCTACTATCTGGCGGTGCATCCTGATTATCAAGGCCGTGGCTTTGCCAATGCGTTGATGAATCGTCTTGAGAAGAAGCTGATTGCGCGCGGTTGTCCAAAAATCAATTTGATGGTGCGCGAAGAGAACGATCAGGTGGTGGCGTTTTACGAAAAGCTCGAATACGAGCCGGTGGACTCGCTGCTGCTGGGCAAGCGTTTGATTGAAGATCGCGAGTATTGAGGGTCGGTTTGAAATACCTTCCCGAAGAGTACGATGCGAAAGGGCAGCTGCGGCTGCCGTTTCTTTTCTGGCTGATCCTGTTATTGCAGGCGCGCACCTGGCTGCTGCTGGTGATGGCGGGCGCATCACGCCAGCAGGGCAATGATTTGCTGGCGCTGTTCTATCCCGACCGCCAAAGCTTCTGGCTGGGGCTGGCGTTAGGCATTCCGGCGGCTATCGGCTTATTGCTGACCGGCTATCGCCAGCGCTGGCCGCGCCTGTGGCAAAGCTGGCGTCATGTATTGAGCGCATCGCTCCTTGTCAGCCTGCTGTGGCAGGGTTCCAGCCTGCTGCAAGGCGCCTTTCCCGACTCGCCGCTGCCGCTGTTATTGACGCTGTTTGACCTGCTGGCGTTGTTCTGGCTGCAAACGCAACCTCGCCTGCGCGACTGCTTTCTGCCGGAACATCAGCAGGTCGAATAAACTTTTTGCCGGTTTGTGACTCCAACAGGCACGCCAATCGGCTTAGCAGATCAAGGAGTTTTCATGAAAGTTGTTCGTCACGCACTGCTGGTTAGCAGCATGGTTCTGGCCGGCTGCGCCAGTTCGGGTTCCTCTGGCAGCGCGAGCGATAGCGAAAGCCATTGGTACAATCCGCTTAGCTATCACTGGTCGGCGCTCAATCCACTCGGCTGGTTTGGTGGATCGCTGGAGGTCACCGAGCAAGGCGTTGCGGGCCTGACGAGCACCACCTCAATGTCGGAAGACGCCATCCATAAAGCGCTGAACGGCGATTACAAACTGCGTCAGGGCATGCGCACGCAGAATGGTCAGGTGGTGGATTTCTGGCAGGCGCTGGATGGCGACAACGTTAAATTGGTGATTAACGGCAGCAGCAGCGTGGAGCGCATCGAAGTGCAGGATGCCGATGCCAAAGCGGCGGACGGCAGCAAGATCGGCGCTCTGTTCAGCGATAAGTTCAGCAAAGCCTTTAACAACTGCAAAATGGCCACCGGTCTTGATGCACGCGATGTTGAGTGCCGTGCGCCGGGCAGCCAGCACATCTCCTACATTTACAGCGGTGAATGGCATGGTCCGGAAGGCTTGATGCCGTCGGACGATACCCTGAAAAGCTGGAAAATCAGCAAGATCGTTTGGCAGCGTTAAACCAGATAAAACTTGCTTAAAAACCCGCTCAAAAAGTGTGGCTTTCCGGTATGATGCGGGCGAAAAAATATCGTCTAACCTTCATGCCGGAGAGCATAGCAATGTCTCAGTTTCAGAGCGGGATCCTGTTGGAGCACCGCCGTTTCGCCATTTGGCTCGAAGCCCGCGTTATGGGCGATCTTGACGCGCTGCGCCAGGGCAGCAAATTCTTCTTACAGCAGCTTGAAGCGCTGCAGACGCAATTCAGTGATGCCGGATTGGGCGCGGTGATCGCCTTTGGTGATGCGCTGTGGCGCGATCTGCAAGGCAACGCTTCTGCACCTGAACTCAAAGCTTTCGCCGCGCTTGGTAACGGCATTGCGCCTGCCACGCAGCGCGATTTGCTGATCCATATTCAATCTCAACGACACGACGTGAACTTCGCGCTGGCTCAGGCGGCACTTAGCGCCTTTGCCGCTGCGGTCAATATCGAAGAAGAGACGCACGGTTTCCGCTGGATTGAAAATCGCGATCTGTCGGGCTTCGTCGATGGCACGGAAAATCCGCAGGGCGAAGCGCGCAAGGAGGTAGCGATTATCAGCGCAGGCGCGGATGCGGGCGGCAGCTATGTGTTTACCCAGCGCTGGGAGCACAACCTTAAGCTGTGGAACCGCATGGCGGTGGAGAAACAGGAAGCGATTATTGGCCGTACTAAAGAGACGGATGAAGAGTTGCCGGGCGATCAGCGTCCTGCGACATCGCATCTCAGCCGCGTCGATCTGAAAGAAGAGGGCAAAGGGCTAAAGATTCTGCGCCAGAGCCTGCCATACGGCAGCGCCAGTGGCACGCATGGGCTGTACTTCATCTCTTACTGTCATCGTCTCTACAATATTGAGCAGCAATTGCTGAGCATGTTCGGCGAGCGCGACGGCAAGATGGACGCCATGCTGCGCTTCACCAAACCGGTTAGCGGCAGCTACTTTTTTGCGCCGTCGCTGGATGCTTTGCAAGCGCTGTAACCTCTATGTATTAAGGTCAACCTGGCGCGATTCATCGCGCCGCTACGGATATCAGCCCTTATTTGTCGCGGCGCCATTTATTGCGCAATGAATCGCTTAATGCCGATTTACATTTCCATTCGCCGCATAAACTCTCCCGCCGTCTTATGCCTTTTTAGACTTTGAAATCCCTAAACGATATATAAAACCGTTACAGCTTTCCCCTGAGTTATAAATACACTGACAGCATCTAATGGCATTGGCTTAACTGTCGTCTTTCAGGGTGCAGCATGACACTTCCGATTTCGAAAAAATGGCTTGGCGGTATCGCGCTGTCGTGTGCTTTAGCCGGTGCGGCGCAAGCGACCGAGTTGCTGAATAGCTCTTACGACGTTTCGCGCGAACTGTTCGTTGCCCTGAATGCACCCTTTGAAAAACAGTGGGACGCTGCCCATCCTAATGACAAGCTGACCATCAAGCAGTCGCACGCCGGTTCTTCTAAGCAGGCGCTGGCGATTCTGCAAGGGCTGCGCGCCGATGTGGTGACCTACAATCAGGTGACCGATGTGCAGGTGCTGCACGACAAAGGCCAACTGATTCCCGCTGACTGGCAACAACGTCTGCCAAACAGCAGCTCACCGTTTTACTCCACCATGGCGTTTCTGGTGCGTAAAGGTAACCCAAAGCAGATTCACAGCTGGGCCGATCTGGCGCGCGATAACGTGAAGCTGATTTTCCCTAACCCAAAAACCTCGGGTAACGGCCGTTACACTTATCTCGCCGCGTGGGGCGCTGCCGATCAGGCGGATGGCAAAGATAAAGCCAAAACTGAAGCCTTTATGGCGAAGTTCCTCAAGAACGTGGAAGTGTTTGATACCGGCGGTCGCGGTGCGACCACCACCTTTGCCGAGCGCGGTCTGGGCGATGTGCTGATCAGCTTTGAATCGGAAGTGAATAACATCCGTAATCAGTACGGCAAAGACGACTACGAAGTGATCGTGCCAAAAACCAATATTCTGGCGGAGTTCCCGGTGGCGTGGGTCGACAAAAATGTCGAGCACAACGGCACCGCAGACGCGGCCAAAGCCTATCTGAATTATCTCTACACGCCTGAAGCGCAGAAAATCATCACCAATTATTATTATCGCGTGAATAACCCGCAGCTGATGGCGGAGCAGAAAGATCGCTTCCCGCAGACAGAACTGTTCAACGTCAAAGACGCCTTTGGCGGCTGGGATAACGTGATGAAAGTCCATTTTGCCAATGACGGTGAGCTGGACAAATTACTGGCAGCGGGGCGCGGTTAATGTTCGCGCTCGCTCAAAAACGTGTTTTGCCGGGCTTTGGATTGAGCCTCGGCACCAGCTTACTCTTCACCTGTCTGATTCTGCTGCTGCCGATCAGCGCGCTGCTGATGCAGCTGTCGCAGATGACGCTGGCGCAATACTGGGCGGTGATTAGCCATCCACAGCTGATCGCCGCCTATAAAGTGACGATTCTGGCGGCGGGCGTGGCCTCGCTGTTCAACGCCGTATTCGGCATGCTGATGGCGTGGATTCTGACGCGTTATCGCTTCCCCGGCCGCACGCTGCTGGATGGTTTGATGGATCTGCCATTTGCGCTGCCGACTGCGGTGGCAGGTTTAACGCTGGCGGGCCTGTTTTCGGTCAACGGCTGGTACGGTCAGTGGCTGGCGCATTTTGATATCAAAGTCTCTTACACCTGGCTCGGCATCGCTGTGGCGATGGCCTTTACCAGCATTCCGTTTGTGGTGCGTACCGTGCAGCCGGTGCTGGAAGAGTTAGGTCCGGAATATGAAGAAGCCGCGGAAACGCTGGGCGCAACGCGCTGGCAGAGCTTCCGTCGCGTGGTGCTGCCAGAAGTGGCGCCGGCATTGCTTGCCGGCACTGCGCTGTCGTTTACCCGCAGCATCGGTGAGTTTGGCGCGGTAATCTTTATCGCCGGCAACATCGCCTGGAAAACGGAAGTGACCTCGCTGATGATTTTCGTGCGTCTGCAGGAGTTTGATTATCCGGCGGCGAGCGCCATCGCCTCGGTGATCATGGCGGCTTCTTTGCTGCTGCTGTTCGCGATTAACACCTTGCAGAGCCGCTTCGGCCGTCGCTTAGGAGGCCACTGATGGCGGAGATTTCACACATCAACCACGCCGACCGCCAGCCAATCAACTGGGGCAAGTGGCTGCTGATTGGCATCGGTGCGCTGGTTTCCATCCTGCTGCTGGTGGTGCCGATGGTTTCCATCTTCTGGGAGGCGCTCAACCAGGGTTTGGTTGCCTCGCTGAGTAACCTGAAAGATGGCGACATGCTGCACGCCATCTGGCTGACCCTTTTGGTGGCGCTGATTACCGTGCCGGTCAACATGGTGTTCGGTACGCTGCTGGCGTGGCTGGTGACGCGCTTCACCTTTCCCGGCCGCCAGCTGCTGTTGACGCTGTTTGATATCCCGTTTGCCGTGTCGCCGGTGGTTGCCGGCTTGATGTATCTGCTGTTCTGGGGCGTCAACGGTCCTGCCGGTGGCTGGCTGGATGCGCACAATATTCAGATTATGTTCTCCTGGCCGGGCATGGTGCTGGTCACCATCTTCGTTACCTGTCCGTTTGTGGTGCGTGAGTTGGTGCCGGTGATGCTGAGCCAGGGCAGTCACGAAGATGAAGCGGCGGTGCTGCTCGGCGCATCCGGCTGGCAGATGTTCCGCCGCGTGACGTTGCCGAATATCCGCTGGGCGCTGATGTACGGCGTGGTGCTAACCAACGCACGTGCGATTGGCGAATTTGGTGCGGTCTCGGTGGTTTCGGGATCGATTCGCGGCGAAACCTATACCTTGCCGCTTCAGGTTGAATTACTGCATCAGGATTACAACACCGTGGGCGCCTTTACTGCCGCCGCGCTGCTGACCCTGATGGCAATCGTAACGCTGTTTCTGAAAAGCGTGGTGCAGTGGCGATTAGAGCATCAGCAGAAGCGCCTACAGGAGGAAAATCATGAGCATTGAGATTAAACAAATCAACAAATCGTTTGACCGCACATCGGTTCTTAACGACATCTCTCTGGATATTCCTTCCGGCAAGATGGTGGGGCTGCTGGGGCCATCCGGTTCTGGTAAAACCACGCTGCTGCGTATCATCGCTGGGCTGGAACATCAGAATAGCGGACAGATCCATTTCAATGGCAAAGACGTCAGCCGCATCCATGCGCGCGATCGTCAGGTGGGCTTTGTGTTCCAGCACTACGCGCTGTTCCGCCACATGACGGTGTTCGACAATATCGCCTTTGGCCTTACCGTTCTGCCACGTCGCGAACGTCCAGGTGCTGCTGAGATCAAACAGCGCGTTACGCGTCTGCTTGAGATGGTACAACTTTCCCATCTGGGCAACCGCTTCCCGGCACAGTTGTCCGGTGGGCAGAAGCAGCGTGTAGCGCTGGCGCGTGCATTGGCGGTAGAACCGCAAATTCTGCTGCTGGATGAGCCGTTTGGCGCGTTGGATGCGCAGGTGCGTAAAGAGTTGCGTCGCTGGCTGCGTCAGTTGCATGAGGAGTTGAAATTCACCAGCGTGTTCGTGACCCACGACCAGGAAGAAGCGATGGAAGTGGCGGACACCGTGGTGGTGATGAGCCAGGGCAACATTGAACAGGTTGGTACGCCAGATGACGTATGGCGCGATCCATCGACGCGCTTTGTGCTGGAATTCCTTGGCGAAGTGAATCGCTTTACAGGCGAAGTACATGGCTCTCAGTTCCATGTGGCCGCGCATCGCTGGCCGCTGGGCTACACGCCTGCGCATCAGGGCGAAGTTGAACTGTTCCTGCGTCCGTGGGAAATCGATATTTCACGCCAGAGCAGCCTGGAAACGCCTTTGCCGGTGCAGGTGCTGGAGATCAGCCCGCGCGGCCACTTCTGGCAGTTGGTAGTTCAGCCGAGCGGCTGGCAGGGCGAGGTGTTCTCCGTGGTGTTCGACGGCGATCACCATGCGCCGATGCGTGGTGAACGCCTGTTCGTTGGCCTGCAACAGGCGCGAATTTACCATGGCACTACGCCGCTTCGCCCGGTTGCCTTTGCCGAGAGCGCCTGATATTTTTGACACTCCTTCGGGCGGGACTTTCCCGCCCGTTTTATTTGCCCCTCTTTCGTCTGGAATTAAACCGTGACCACACTGGAAAATACCATCGGCAATACGCCGTTGATAAAGTTGCAGCGCCTGACGCCTGATAACGGCAGCGAGATCTGGCTAAAGCTGGAAGGCAACAATCCAGCCGGTTCCGTCAAAGACCGTGCGGCCTGGTCGATGATTCATCAGGCGGAGTTGCGCGGTGACATCAAACCGGGCGATACCTTAATTGAAGCCACCAGCGGCAATACCGGCATTGCGCTGGCGATGATCGCCGCGATGAAGGGCTACAAGCTGCGCCTGTTGATGCCCGATAACATGAGCCAGGAGCGCCAGGATGCGATGCGCGCCTACGGCGCTGAATTGCTGCTGGTATCGCGCGAGCAGGGCATGGAAGGGGCACGCGATTTGGCGCAGGCGATGGCCGATCGCGGCGAAGGACGTGTGCTGGATCAGTTCAACAATCCCGATAATCCGCTGGGCCACTATCTCACCACGGGCCCGGAAATCTGGCAGCAAAGCGCTGGCCGCATGACGCATTTTGTCTCCAGCATGGGCACCACCGGCACCATTACCGGCGTTGGGCGTTACCTGAAAGAGTTCGCGCCAGCGGTGCAGATAATTGGCCTGCAGCCACAAGAGGGCAGCAGCATTCCCGGTATACGTCGCTGGCCTGAAGCCTATTTGCCTGGCATTTTCCGTCCGGAGTTAGTGGATGAGGTAATAGATATGGCGCAGCGCGAGGCGGAAGAGACCATGCGCGCGCTGGCGCAGCGTGAAGGGATTTTCTGTGGCGTCAGCTCTGGCGGCGCGGTGGCGGGCGCATTGCGTATCGCCACGGCCCAGCCAGGCAGCGTGGTGGTGGCGATTGTGTGCGATCGCGGCGACCGCTATCTCTCAACCGGCGTTTTCCACTGATCCCACCTTCCCACCGATGATTTGGCCTGCGCGTACTGTGATGGTACGTCCAGGCCATTTTTGTCTATAGTCTTCGTAATATTCGTCTGACGTAAGCAACGTAAGGATCGCGTAAAACCGGCTGCGTTCGTTGTGGACTCAGGACAAAATAGCGGCAATTTACACGAGAGATAACGATGAAAATTCTGCTGGTTGATGATGATGTAGAACTTGGCACCATGTTGAGCCAATACCTGATTGCTGAAGGTTTTGAAACACAACTGGTTTTAACCGGTAGCGCCGGGGTGGAAGGCGCGTTATCGGGCAACTATACCGCAATGATTCTCGACATCATGCTGCCTGATATGAGCGGCATCGATGTGCTGCGCCAGGTGCGGCAGAACAGCCGATTACCGGTAATTATGCTGACGGCGAAAGGCGACAATATTGATCGGGTGATCGGCCTGGAAATGGGTGCGGATGATTACATGCCGAAACCGTGCTATCCGCGTGAACTGGTGGCCCGTCTGCGCGCCGTGCTGCGTCGCTTTGAAGATCAGACTCCGCTGCCGGATAAGAAAGAGCTGCTGCGCTGGGGCGATCTCAGCCTCAATCCCGCCACGCGTATCACCGAATGGCAGGGCAAAGCGTTCGATCTGACGGCTTCAGAGTTTAACTTGCTGGATTTGCTGCTGCGTGCGCCGGATCGCGTGGTGTCGAAAGATGAGCTGTCGGAAAAAGGCCTTGGCCGCCCGCGCGAAGCTTACGATCGTAGCGTTGATGTGCATATCAGCAACATCCGTCAAAAGCTGGCTGCCTTAACCGCCGACAGCGTCAACATTGAAACTGTGCGCAGTATTGGTTATCGCATTCGATGAAACACAGCTATCGCGGCCGCATGTTCTGGAAGATTTTGCTGGGCTTCTGGATTGTGTTTGTCATCATCAGCCAACTGTTGTGGCTAGGCTTTACGCTCTCCGGTAATCGACATGAGCCGCCAGAGCTGGTGGCGATTCGGCGTATCGTTAATCTGCAAATGGCGTCAGCGGTTTCAGTACTGGAGCGCGGTGGTCCCAGCTCGCTTGATGACATGATGGCCGACTGGGAACCGAACGATCGGCAATTCTTCTCGGTGATCCAGCACGAAAAACCCGCTGCGACGCCCAACAATGCGCCGCCAGAAAGCATCAACGAACCCTTTCAGGGACCGTTTCCTGATGTGATTGTGCGCTGGGTAAAAGGGCAGGATGGCAAACAGTACGAGCTGCGTTACGACGTTAAAGGTCTGCGCGAAGACAGCTCAATGGGCGGCGGCCGCCCGCGCCGCATCCTGAATATCCCCGAACCGATGTTTACCTTCGCTGGCGCATTGGGGCTGCTGTTTAGCCTGCTGCTGGCGTGGAACCTGACGCGACCAATGCGGCAGCTGCGTGAGGGCTTTGCGCGCGTCTCCAGCGGTGATTTGTCGGTACGGCTCTATCCGGTGATGCGCAAACGCCATGATGAGCTCTCGAACGTTGCGCAGGATTTTGATGCGATGGTCGAGCGCCTCGATACGCTGGTGAAAGCGCGTGAGGAGCTGCTGCATGATATCTCCCACGAGCTGCGTTCACCGCTGGCGCGCTTGCAGCTGGCGACAGGCCTGGCGCGGCAGACGCCGGAATCCGTCGAATCCTCGCTCAATCGCATTGATGAGGAAGCCCGACGCCTCGACAAGATGATTGGCGAGCTGCTGACGCTTTCGCGCGCTGAGCACGAAAGTATGCCTGGGGAACAATATTTCGACCTTACCGGCCTGCTGCATGCGGTGGTGACCGATGTGCGCTACGAAGCGCAGATTCCCGGCGTGATTGTCGATTTTCAGGTGGATGAGAATGCCGATTACACCGTTCACGGCAATGCGGAACTGATTCGTCGTGGTGTGGAGAATGTGCTGCGCAATGCGCTGCGATTCTCGCACAAAGGGCAGCACATCAACGTGCGGCTGCAGGCGGAAAATCAGTGGCTGGCAATTAGCGTGCGCGATCAAGGGCCGGGCGTGGACGATGAGAAGCTTTCGAGCATCTTCGATCCTTTTGTACGGGTTAATTCTCCGCTGATGGGCAAAGGCTACGGTTTGGGGCTATCGATTGTGCGTAAGGTGATTCTGGCGCATCACGGTGAAGTTCAGGCGGTAAATCGCCCGGAAGGTGGTCTGGAGTTAACGTTAAGGTTACCGCGCTGGAAGCAGGAATGATTTTTCCTGATAACGCGCACATTTGCTACACCGGGCAGGACGACGGGGCAGAGGAGTAAAGCGTCCCGCGCCATGGACGGCGCGGGCCGAGGCCCAGGGACGGTTTATGCCGTCTTTACGATCTGACCCGTCGTCCTGACCGCTCCTCGCACATACAGAGTTAAGTAAACAAAAAACGGCACCCATTGGGTGCCGTTTTGCAATTCTCACGAATCAGCCGAAGTTTACTTTTTAATGCGGATAACCGGAGTCTCGCCCACAGTTACCTGACCGGAGAGTTTGATCAGGTCTTTAATCTCGTCCATGTTCGAGATTACAACCGGCGTCAGCGTGGATTTCGCTTTCTCTTCCAGCAGTGCCAGATCAAACTCGATCACCACGTCGCCTTTCTTAACCTTCTGGCCTTCTTCAGCGATGCGTTTGAAACCTTCACCTTTGAGCTCAACCGTGTCGATACCGAAGTGAACAAACAGTTCGATACCGTTATCAGACTCGATTGAAAATGCGTGGTTAGTTTCGAAAATCTTGCCGATAGTACCATCAACCGGTGCAACCATTTTGTTGCCGGTTGGTTTGATTGCGATACCGTCACCCACGATTTTCTCAGCGAATACCACATCAGGTACGTCTTCGATATTTACGATTTCGCCTGACAGAGGCGCAACGATATCAATAGTGCCTGACGCGCTCTCTGATTTTTCGCCAAAAAGTTTAGAAAACAAACCCATGATCTTCTCCTAAGCAGTAATTTGAGGCTAGCGTCCGTGGATCAGCAGAGCGTTTTTTCTTTAATGAACTTGTTGACCAAATTCATCAAATCATCCGCTGTTGGTTGATCCAGAGCCTGCTCCGCCAATGCCTTCGCATCTTCGAAATTAGTATTACGAATGATTTTCTTGATGCTTGGGATTGAAATGGCGCTCATGCTGAATTCGTCCAGCCCCATTCCCAGTAACAGTAGTGTAGCACGTTCATCACCAGCCAGCTCACCACACATGCCGGTCCATTTCCCTTCGGCATGTGATGCATCGATCACTTGCTTAATGAGGCCAAGAACAGACGGCGTCATTGGGTTATAGAGGTGTGAAATCAAATCATTACCACGATCGACCGCCAGAGTATACTGCGTCAGGTCATTTGTCCCAATACTAAAGAAGTCGACTTCTTTCGCCAGATGGCGAGCAATCACTGCGGATGCTGGCGTTTCAACCATGATGCCGACTTCGATGGTCTCATCAAAGGATTTGCCTTCTTCACGCAGTTGCGCTTTCAACAGCTCCAGTTCGCCTTTCAGAATGCGAACTTCTTCTACTGAAATGATCATTGGGAACATGATGCGCAGTTTACCGAATGAGGATGCACGCAGAATCGCGCGCAGCTGCGCATGCAAAATCTCTTTACGGTCCATGGCGATACGAATCGCGCGCCAGCCGAGGAACGGGTTGTCTTCTTTCGGCAGGTTCATGTAAGGCAGATCTTTGTCGCCGCCGATGTCCATGGTACGCACGATAACCGCCTGCGAACCCACGGCTTCAGCCACGGCTTTATACGCCTGGAATTGTTCTTCTTCGGTTGGCAGTGAATCACGGTCCATAAACAGGAACTCGGTACGATACAGGCCAACACCTTCCGCACCGTTGCGCTCAGCACCGGCAACATCACGCACGGTACCGATGTTAGCGCAGACTTCAACCTGATGGCCGTCCAGCGTAATGGCTGGCAGATCTTTCAGTTTCGCCAGTTCATGCTTTTCAGACAGATATTGAGTCTGAATTGCTTTCAGTTCTTCCTGCACGTCATCAGTTGGATTGACGTAAATTTTGTTGTTCACGCCATCAATGATCAGGAAATCACCGTTTTTCACGGTGGCAGTCACGTTGCCGGTGCCGACAATCGCAGGCAGCTCAAGCGAACGCGCCATGATCGAGGTGTGAGATGTACGCCCACCCAGATCGGTAATAAAGCCCAGCACCTTTTTCAGGTTCAGCTGTGCGGTTTCTGACGGCGTTAAATCTTTCGCCACCAGAATAGATTCGTCAGCAATCGCACTCAGGTCGACAATGTGCAGACCGAGAATGTTCTGCAGCAGACGCTTACCAATATCACGTACGTCAGCCGCACGCTCTTTCAGGTATTCGTCATCCAGCTCTTCCAGTGCAACGGCCTGGCCTTCAATCACGGTGTGAGCAGCGGCGTCCGCGGTAGCATGGTCTTTCTTGATGAGGTCGATGATTTCCTGCTCAAGCTCTTCGTCTTCGAGCAGCATGATGTGACCTTCAAAGATCGCCGCTTTCTCTTCACCGAAGGTTTCACCGGCTTTAATGCGAATGGCTTCGAGCTGTGAAGCAGCTTTGCTGCGTCCATCGAGGAAGCGCTGAACTTCCTGCTCAACCTGATCGTCAGTAATTTTTTTACGGCTGATGACGATCTCATCTTCCTTCAGCAAAAGTGCGTTGCCGAAAGCGATACCCGGTGATGCTAAAATGCCTGAAATCATAACCCTACCTTTTAATCACGATGGCTCATTGACCCGATGCGTCGCCACTGTCGCGGAGCAGTACTCTAAAGATGCAATAACGCGGACAGATTGTCCGCGATCAAGATATTTGCACTCAATGGGGCAAAGGGGTCGGTTTAGTTGCGAACTGAGCCGGTTACTCCAGCTCAGCCATCAGCTTGACCAAGTGCTCAACCGCTTGCTGCTCGTCTTCACCTTCAGCAGACAGCGTAACAACCGTACCTTGAGTCAGACCCAAAGTCTGCAGTTTAAACAGGCTTTTCGCGCTGGCAGATTTGCCATTAGAGGTCACATTGATTTCTGACTTAAAAGCCTTTGCTTCTTTGACGAACTGGGCTGCAGGACGAGTATGAAGGCCGTTAGGTGCGGTAATGGTAACTTCTTGCTGGAACATTCTATTTCCCCAACTTTATCAGGTTTGGTGTTATGGATCTAAAGTCTAGCCTGGAGCCGTAACTTTAGCCTGTGTAGGTGCGCTGGTATGGCTTTAAGCTCACCATAAAATGCGCTCGAATGAGTACGTCATTAACAGTGACAGATCAAAAACTGCACGAATGCGTCACTCTTCTCATTATGCCGTGATTCGCCGTTTCGCCAAATCAGTAAATCGATTCAGCTTGATCCACTTCAAAGGCGGATTAATTTCAGGCACCGAAATAATTGGAAGCTTAAATACCAGAGCCGCATCACTGAAAGCAATCTGTCGGGTGATAAAAGTGAGATCTGCACCACAAAAAAGCACCCATTCGGGTGCTTTTTTCGTCAGTTTCAGACTTTCAGCATCACTGCTGGAGTTCTTTCTCAGTGAAGAGATCGGCAAACAGCGCGGTACTTAAATAACGTTCGCCGGAGGAGGGCAGAATCACCACGATGTTCTTGTTGGCGAAGGCTTCATCTTCTTGCAGCTTCAGCGCGGCAGCAACGGCAGCACCTGAAGAGATACCTGCTAAAATACCTTCTTCTTCCATCAGCTTACGGGCGGTGCTAATGGCTTCTTCATTGGTGATCGCCACTACGCGGTCGATCAATTCCAGATCAAGGTTGCCAGGAATGAAGCCGGCACCGATGCCCTGAATTTTATGTGGGCCTGGTTTGATCTCTTCGCCCGCCAGTGCCTGAGCAATAACCGGTGAATCTGTTGGCTCAACGGCAACGGTAATCAACTCGGTCTTGCCTTTGGTATTCTTGATGTAACGGCTCACGCCTGTCAGCGTACCGCCGGTGCCCACGCCCGCAATAAACACGTCCACTTCGCCGTCGGTGTCTTCCCAAATTTCTGGACCGGTGGTTTTTTCGTGGATTTCCGGGTTGGCTGGGTTGCTGAACTGCTGCAACAGCACATATTTGTCCGGATCGCTGGCGACAATCTCTTCCGCCTTCGCGATGGCACCTTTCATGCCTTTAGGACCTTCGGTTAGCACCAGGTTAGCTCCCAGCGCTTTCAGCAGCTTGCGGCGCTCAATTGACATGGTTTCTGGCATGGTTAGCGTCAGCTTGTAACCGCGCGCTGCGGCGACGTAAGCCAGCGCAATACCGGTGTTACCGCTGGTTGGTTCAACCAGCTCAACGCCCGGCTTCAAAATACCGCGTTTTTCCGCGTCCCAAATCATATTGGCACCGATACGGCATTTGATGCTGAAGCTCGGGTTGCGCGACTCGACCTTAGCCAGAATGCGGCCGTTACCGATGCGGTTCAGTCGAACCAGCGGCGTATGACCAATTGTCAGAGAGTTGTCTTCATAGATCTTACTCATAGCTCGTCCTTAACTGTATGAAATATTGGGAACCCTCAGAGCATACCTTTTCTAATGATGTGCGGAAGGAAAGAAATCGCATATCTATATAGCGCACAACCATAAGCCTTACGCAAAAATGCATAAGACGATTTAAAGCTTTAGCGGCGTGCATGTTGTGCATGATAACGATCCACCCACATGGCCGTTGCACCGCATACCGCAACCGGCAGAATCGCCAGATTGATAATCGGGATCATGGTGAACAGGCTAACCAGCGCACCAAATTGCATATTTGCGCTTTTGTGCTGGCGCAACGCCTGGCGCATCTGCTGGAAACTCACTTTGTGGTTATCAAATGGGTAGTCGCAATACTGCACGGACAGCATCCACGCACTGAATAAAAACCATAGAACGGGCGCCACCGTTTGTCCAAAGCCGGGGATAAAGTGCAGCAACAGCAAACCAAGCGCACGCGGCAAATAGTAGCCGAGCTTCTGAAACTCTCGCTTCATGATGCGCGGTATGTCTTTTATCAGGCCCACCCAACCGCTATCTGGTAATGGCGTTCCGGTCAATCGCCCTTCAAGCTGCTCGGCGAGCAAGCCACAGAAGGGCGCGGCAATCAGATTTGCCAGAGTCGAAAAGAAGTAACTGAATACCAACACAATCGAAATCACTGAGAGCGGCCATAGCAGATAACTCAGCCACTGCAGCCAGTCAGGGATATGTGACATTAAAGCCGGGATCCACTGCCCCAAGCGCTGAAACAACCAGATAAAGGCACCGCCAAGTAGCACGATGTTGATCAGTAGCGGCATGATGACATAGCGACGAATGCCGGGCAGGCGCACCAGTTTCCATCCTTCAGCGAAGTAGTGAACACCATTAAATGTTGAGACCGAATTTCCTGCGGGCATAGCGAGCCTTTCTCCTAAATATAGCGGCGCGACCATCATAACCTGGCTTTTTATCGGCTTCAGGCAGTGTTTGCGCGAAAAAACAGCAAAAAAGCGTGGGGCAGCTATCTAATTTGTCAGAAAATACTGCACAGACTTGCACTTGTTTAGCTGGGCAAATACAGTTAGAGGATAAAGTTTGCCGTGGTGGCAAGGTATTGGAACAACAGAGAATACAATGATGCAGGATTTGCGTCTGATATTAATCGTTGTTGGCGCGATCGCCATAATAGCGCTGCTACTTCATGGACTGTGGACCAGCCGTAAAGAGCGCTCCTCCGTGTTTCGTGATCGCCCGCACAAACGTCTGAAACAGCGCGAAGAAGCCGATGAAGATCTGCTGAGCGAAGAAGATGATGGCGTCGGCGAAGTCCGTGTACGTCGTCCTCGTGATGCGGATGAAGAACCTGAATTCACTGCACGTCCAGCGAGCGCGCCGCGTGCGCCTGAACCTGTACGTCAACCGGCATCACGTCAGGCTGACCCATTATTAGGCGATCCGCTGCTGGATAACGAGCCAGACGTGCGTAAGCCGGCTGCGCCGCAAGCGCCAGTGGCGAAGCCAGCGCCAGCGCCTGCACCACAACCAATTCAGGCCGATCCATTGCTGGATAACGAACCGCTTTCCGCGACTCAACCTGCACCTGAATTCCTCGCCGCAGAAGAGCCAGAATTCGAACCTGAAGCGCCAGTTGCACATCAACCAGAAGCGCCACAGCCAGCGGCTGCTGCGCCTGGCAGTAAAAAAGAGGCCGTATTAGTGCTGCACGTAGCTGCACATGCGGGCGGCGAACTGAACGGTGAAGCGCTGTTGCAGGGCATCCTGCAGGCCGGATTCCAGTTTGGTGAGATGAACATTTTCCATCGCCATCTTAGCCCAGCCGGCAGCGGTCCGGTGCTGTTTAGCCTGGCGAACATGGTGAAGCCGGGTTCATTCGATCCGGATCAAATGGGGAATTTCTCAACGCCTGGCGTCTCGATCTTCATGATGGTGCCGTCGTACGGCGATGCGAATCAGAACTTCAAGCTGATGCTGCAATCCGCGCAGCGTATCGCTGATGATGTAGGCGGCGTGGTGCTGGATGATGAGCGTCGCATGATGACGCCGCAGAAGCTGGAAACCTACAAAACGCGTATTCGCGAAGTTATCGGTTAATCGCCGCTAGCTGAGTCAAAACAAGTATAACCCCCGCCTGTCGGGGGTTTTTTATCGGATAAGAGACTATGAAATCGGTTCAGGAGCAGATCACCGCGCTGCGCACCACGTTACGTCACCACGAATATCTCTACCACGTGATGGATACGCCGGAAATTCCGGATGCAGAGTATGACCGATTGATGGTTCAGCTGCGCGAGCTGGAAAGCGCACATCCTGATTTGATCACCCCTGATTCACCCACCCAACGCGTGGGTGCGGCACCGCTGGCGGCTTTTGAGCAAGTGCGTCATGAAGTGCCGATGTTATCGCTGGACAACACCTTTGATGAAGCGGGCTTCCTTGCCTTTAATAAACGCGTGCAGGATCGCCTTAAAAGCACTGACGAATTGACTTACTGCTGCGAGCTCAAGCTGGATGGTCTAGCCGTGAGCTTGCTGTATGAAGATGGCCTGCTGGTGCGTGCGGCGACGCGCGGAGATGGTACCACTGGCGAGAACATCACGGCGAACGTGCGCACAATTCACGCCATTCCGCTGCGTCTGCATGGCGATAACATCCCCGCACGCGTTGAAGTGCGTGGCGAAGTGTTTATCACCGAAAGCGGTTTTGAAAAGCTGAATGAAGAAGCGCGTCGCACCGGCGCGAAAGTCTTTGCTAACCCACGCAACGCCGCAGCCGGTTCACTGCGCCAGCTCGATCCACGCATCACCGCTAAACGTCCACTGACCTTCTTCTGCTACGGTTTTGGTCTGCTGGAAGGCGGTGAAATGCCTGCCAGCCATTGGCAACGTCTGCAACAGTTTAAGGCGTGGGGATTGCCAGTCACCGATCGTATTCGCCTGGCACACAGCGCCGATGAAGTGCTGGCGTTTTATCGTCAGGTTGAGCAGGAGCGCCCGTCGCTCGGCTTCGATATCGATGGCGTGGTTATCAAGGTCGATTCGCAGGCGCTGCAGGAGCAGCTCGGCTTTGTGGCGCGAGCGCCGCGCTGGGCTGTAGCCTTTAAATTCCCGGCGCAGGAACAGATGACGTTCGTGCGCGATGTCGAATTCCAGGTGGGCCGCACCGGCGCGATTACGCCCGTCGCGCGTCTGGAGCCGGTTCAGGTTGCGGGCGTTGTGGTAAGTAATGCCACGCTGCACAACGCCGATGAAATTGCCCGACTGGGTTTGCGCATTGGCGACAAGGTGGTGATTCGCCGCGCCGGTGACGTGATTCCGCAAGTGGTCAACGTGGTGGAATCGGAGCGCCCGGCAGAGACGCGTGAAATCGTCTTCCCAGGTCATTGCCCGGTGTGCGGTTCAGACGTTGAACGCGTGGAAGGTGAAGTTGTGACGCGCTGCACCGGCGGCCTGATTTGTGGCGCGCAGCGTAAAGAAGCACTTAAACACTTCGTTTCGCGTCGTGCGATGGATGTCGATGGCATGGGCGATAAGATCATCGATCAGCTGGTGGAGAAAGAGTACGTCTTAACGCCAGCCGATCTGTTCCGCCTTACTGCCGGTAAGCTAACCGGACTCGATCGCATGGGCCCTAAATCGGCTCAGAACGTGGTTGATGCGCTGGAAAAGGCCAAATCCACCACGCTGGCACGTTTCCTCTATGCGCTGGGTATTCGCGAAGTGGGCGAAGCCACTGCCGCCAACCTTGCCAATCACTTTGGCGAGCTGGAAAAGGTGATGAACGCCGATCTCGATGCGCTGATTGAAGTACAAGATGTCGGCAAAGTGGTGGCGACGCATGTGCGTAACTTTATGGATGAAGAGAGCAACCGCGCCGTTATTCGCGATCTTACTGAAGAGATTGGCGTGCACTGGCCGCAGGTTGAAGTGGTCAATGTCGAAGAAATTGATAGTCCATTTGCCGGTAAAACCGTGGTACTGACCGGCTCTCTGTCGCAGATGAATCGCGATGATGCCAAAGAGCGTCTGGTAGCGTTGGGCGCTAAAGTGAGCGGTAGCGTGTCGAAGAAAACCGATTTGCTGATTGCGGGGGAAGCGGCCGGTTCCAAGCTGGCGAAAGCGCAGGAGCTCGGCATTCCGGTGATCGACGAAGCGGAAATGATTCGCCTGCTCGGAGCGTAACGTGGATAAACAGCAACTGGTTGAAATCGCCAACACCGTGATGCCGTTCGGCAAGTACAAGGGCAGAGCGCTGATTGATGTGCCGGAGGAGTATTTGTTGTGGTTCGCTCGCAAAGATGAATTCCCGGCCGGTAAGTTAGGCGAATTGATGCAGCTGACGCTGACCATCAAGATCGAAGGGCTGGAAGGTTTAATCAAACCGCTCAAGCGCAATGAATAACAAAACGGCCCGCTTTTGCGGGCCGTTATATTTAGGACTTCTGCGCTTCTACTTGCTGCTGCGCCAGCCGTTTTTCATTGCCGGCTTTATAGCGCTGGGCAATGAAAGAACACACCATTAACTGCACCTGATGGAAGATCATCAGCGGCAGCACGATAATCCCCACGGAACTGGCCGGGAACAGGATGTTGGCCATCGGGACTCCGTTTGCCAGACTCTTTTTCGAGCCACAGAACAGCACCACAATCTCGTCCGCACGGCTGAAGCCAAACAGGCGCGATGCCGCCAGGTTAATCGCCAGTGCGATAAACAGCACCAGCACGCTGCCGACCAGAATCCACAGCAAGGTATCCACGCCCACGCGATGCCAAATGCCGTTCACCACCGCTTCGCTGAAGGCGGAGTAAACCACCAGCAGAATCGAGGTTTGGTCGGTTTTACCAATCAGGCTGCGATGCTTCTCGACCCACGCGCCAATCCAGCGACGCGACAGATGTCCTAAAACAAACGGCACCAGCAGTTGCAGCATAATTTTGCCAATCTGCTCCAGACCGTTGCCCGGTATTTCGCTGTGCACATTCATCACCAAATTCACCAGCAGCGGCGAGACAAATACGCCGAGCAGGCTGGAGGCTGAAGCCGCACAGACCGCAGCGGCGACGTTGCCGCCCGCCATTGAGGTGAAGGCGATTGAGGATTGCACGGTCGCTGGCAGAATACACAGATAGATAAAGCCGGTGTAAATCTCCGGGCTGACGTTAACCGGATGCCACCAGACAATCAGCAAACCAATAATCGGGAAAATCACAAAGGTGCTGCACATAATCCACAAGTGCAAACGCCAGTGGCTGCTGCCGGCAATGATCTTCTCGCGCGACAGTTTGGCGCCATGCATAAAGAACAGCAGGGCGATGGCGGCGGTGGTCAGATATTCGAAGATATCGACAAAGACGCCTTTGGCAGGAATAAAGCTGGCCAGCAGCACGGTAATGATGAGTTTAATCATCATCGGATCGAGGCGTAAAAATCCCATTGTTAAAATCCGGTTAAATTTAAAAAAATGATGGTGCTGATTGTGCGCCTGCTGGGTTTAGAAATAAAATTGATTTATTGCATCAATCTATGAGCGATATCGATGAATTACACCTTACGTCAGTTGCGTACCTTTGTCGCGGTGGCGCATCACGGCAGCTTCAGTCTGGCCGGCCAAGCGATTGGTTTAAGTCAGTCGGCGGTCAGCCATAGCATTAAAGAGCTGGAAGCGGAAATGGGCGTGCGCTTACTCGATCGCACTACGCGGGAAGTAATGCTGACCGAGGCGGGGCAGCAGCTGGCCACACGGCTTAATCGTCTGCTGGACGACCTCAATACCACCGTGTTGGATGTGCGCAGCTATGGCGAACAGCGCAGCGGCACGGTGCGTGTTGCCGCCAGCCAAACGCCTTCTGCCCATCTGATGCCGCAGTGCCTGGCCAGCAGCCAGCAGCGCTATCCGGATATCCGCGTCATCCTGCATGACCGCGTACAGCAATGGGTGCTGCAAAGCGTACGCAATGCGGAGGTTGATTTTGGCATTGTAATTGGCCCGCTCAACGACACTGATTTCGACAGCGAAGAGATTCTGCAGGAGCCTTTTTTACTGCTGTGTCATGAAGATGACGAGCTGGCGCAAATTGAACAGGCGCAATGGTCGATGCTGGCCGGACGCAATATGGTGCTACAGGATTATGCTTCCGGCAGTCGCGTGTTAGTTGATGCCGCGCTGCAACAGCTGGCGTTGAGTGTGCATGTGGTGCAGGAAATCGGTCATCCCGCTACGCTTTATCCGATGGTGGAAGCGGGAATTGGCATCAGCATTCTGCCTGCGCTGGCCTTGCCGTTGCCGTCAGGACGCAAACTCACGGTGCGGCGTCTTTATCCGGAAATTAATCGCAGCCTGATGCTGATAAAGCGCAAAAACCGCTCGCTGACACCCGCCGCAGAAGCGATCTGGCAGGAAGTGCGCCAGCAGGCAGCCCTGCTGACGCAACAACGCATGCTAAAGCCGGCGTTTTAAACGTACACGTTGATTTGATTGGTATCAGTTGGGCGGTTAATACCATCAGCTTTGGTGGCCGCAGGTTGCTGTGCTTCCTGTTTCTGTTGCGCTTTCTCAGCTTGCTGCTGCTCAATTTGCGCGATTTGCGCTTCAATCATTTGAATCTGTGATTGCAGCATCTGCTCCTGTTCAGACTTTTGCTCATCGGTGAGCGTATCGTCGCTGGAAAGATCTTTCAGCTGCTTAGTGATGGATTGAATCTGTTTATAGAGGCTGGCGATTTCTGAGGTGGAACCGCCGCCGCTACTTGCGGTGCTGACACTACCTACGCTGGATATAGACATGGTTTTCTCCTTGCAATAGACCATTATCGTTATCGGTCAGAGTATAAGGAGGCTTGAGGGCAGGGAGTGTTAAACTTGCGAAAAGGGTTCGTTGGGATTTAGCGCATTAACCACAGATTTAACGCATAGCAAAAAGGCGCCTTTAGGGCGCCTTTTTACATTGGTGGGTCGTGCAGGATTCGAACCTGCGACCAATTGATTAAAAGTCAACTGCTCTACCAACTGAGCTAACGACCCGAAGTGGTGGGTGATGACGGGCTCGAACCGCCGACCCCCTCCTTGTAAGGGAGATGCTCTACCAACTGAGCTAATCACCCACTTCGGTACTGCTTAACAAGAGTGTCATCTGACTAAGATATGGTGGGTGATGACGGGCTCGAACCGCCGACCCCCTCCTTGTAAGGGAGATGCTCTACCAACTGAGCTAATCACCCATATCTTATCTCTTGTTCACTGCGGGCCATCTTTAAACCTTCTAAAGAGTGGTGGGTGATGACGGGCTCGAACCGCCGACCCCCTCCTTGTAAGGGAGATGCTCTACCAACTGAGCTAATCACCCCCGCTGTGTGGAGTCGCATTATAGGGATCCTTCAAAGTGAGTCAACGGTTTTTAAAACTTAAATGTGCGTTCGCTTTAAAAATAATCATCGTGGGGTGCTTTTCGCCAATGTGCTGGTTTTATTAGCAGAAAAGCGCACAGCAAACCGGGATGCCACCGCGACAATCATTGAGGAATCAGCCTCACCTGCTAGAATGTGCGCACTGTTTTTTCGCGTTAACCCGTTTTTTTGTCATCCAGACAATGAAACCTGCGCATTTAAGGCAATGCTGAATGAAAATCAAAACTCGCTTCGCACCCAGCCCAACGGGCTATCTGCACGTAGGCGGTGCTCGTACTGCTCTTTACTCCTGGCTTTATGCTCGCCATAACAAAGGCGAATTCGTTCTGCGTATCGAAGATACCGATCTGGAGCGTTCCACACCGGAAGCCATTGAAGCCATCATGGATGGTATGAACTGGCTGAGCCTTAACTGGGATGAAGGTCCGTATTATCAGACCAAGCGTTTTGATCGCTACAACGCGGTGATCGACGACATGCTGGAAGCGGGCACGGCCTATAAATGCTACTGCAGTAAAGAACGTCTCGATGCGCTGCGTGAAGAGCAGATGGAAAAAGGCGAAAAGCCGCGTTATGACGGCCGCTGCCGCGACAGCCATGAACATCACGCCGCTGATGAGCCGTGCGTGGTGCGCTTCCGCAACCCGCAGGACGGTTCTGTCATCTTTGACGATCAGATTCGTGGTCCGATTGAATTCAGCAATCAGGAACTGGATGACCTGATCATTCGTCGTACCGACGGTTCGCCCACCTATAACTTCTGTGTGGTGGTGGATGACTGGGATATGGGCATCACTCACGTGATTCGTGGTGAAGACCATATCAACAACACGCCACGCCAGATCAATATCCTGAAAGCGATCGGTGCAGAAGTGCCAACTTACGCGCACGTATCAATGATCCTCGGCGATGACAGTAAGAAGTTGTCCAAGCGTCATGGCGCTGTTGGCGTGATGCAGTATCGTGATGACGGTTATTTGCCGGAAGCGCTGCTCAACTATCTGGTACGTCTTGGCTGGTCACATGGCGATCAGGAGATTTTCAGCGTGCCGGAAATGGCAGAGCTGTTCACTCTGGATGCCGTGAGTAAGTCGGCCAGTGCTTTCAATACTGAAAAACTGCAGTGGCTGAATCATCACTACATTAATACGCTGCCGCCGGAGTACGTTGCTACGCAGCTGCAATGGCATATTGAACAGCAGAAGATTGATACCCGCACCGGTCCGGAGTTGGCAAAGCTGGTTACCTTACTGGGCGAGCGTTGCAAAACCCTGGTAGAGATTGCGGCATCTTGCCGTTACTTCTATGAAGAGTTTGAAGCCTTTGATGCTGACGCGGCGAAGAAGCATCTGCGTCCGGTCGCGCGTCAGCCGCTGGAAGTGGTGCGCGACAAACTGGCTGCAATCAGCGACAGCAACTGGAACGCAGAGAATGTGCATCATGCAATTCAGTCTGCGGCAGATGAGCTGGAGCTGGGGATGGGCAAAGTCGGTATGCCACTGCGTGTAGCGGTGACCGGTTCTGGTCAGTCACCGGCGCTGGATGTGACGGTGGAAGCGATTGGTCGCAGCCGCAGCGTTGCGCGAATCGAAAAAGCGCTGGCATTCATCGCGGAGCGCGAAGCAAACGCATAATATGAAAAAGCCGGAAGCATCTGCTTCCGGCTTATTTATTCTTCCTGAATCCCCAGACGTTCCAGTACGCCTCGAATTCCCTCCCGCAACAACAACGCCGCAAATTGCTCTTGCTCCGCTGCCGTCATTTGCTGGACAGAATTTATTAATAACGCAGGTAACGTATTTTGTTGTGCACCGTAATTAGCCGCCGGTTCGTTCGCGTGGCGGGTGGATTGAACAAAGCTCTTTACGCGCTCATCTATATGGATCAATCGCGCTTTACCGCCCTGAACACCGGGCTTTGGCGTGGTTGTCCAGTTTTCACGCTTGATCCATTTATTCACCGTTTGCCGACTGTAGCCCGTTTCCTGCGCGAGCTCCTCGGGGGTAAGCCATTCCTTTTTCACGATGCTGTCCCTGTTAAATACATTAGTTCTACATATTACAACAAAACGTAACGGGGAAAAGTAACCTGAACAGAAAATGCCTTCTGCTCTCCAACAAAAGGCAAAATTCGGTTATTGCGCCTGGCTCACTGCGGGTTGTTCCGGACGGAAAGCGATGAAATAGGTGAGGCCAACAAAAATTGCACCGCCCACGCCGTTACCGAGGAACACCGCGATCACGTTTGGCGCAAATTCCGCCCAGCTCATCTGCCCGGCAAAAATTGCCGCCGGAACAATAAACATGTTTGCGACGACGTGCTGGAAGCCAATCGCCACGAACGCCATCACCGGGAACCACATACCGAAAATTTTACCTACCACATCTTTACTGGCGAAGGCGAGCCACACCGCCAGACACACCAGCCAGTTGCAGCCCACGCCGGAAATAAAGGCATGCAGGAAATCGGCATTCACTTTTGCGTGCGCAATCGCCACGGTTTTTTTCAGGTAATCGCCTTCGGTCATGCCCAGCATGTGACCAAAGAACCATGCAACCGCAACGCTGCCAATGAAATTGGCGAGGGTAACCCAAAACCAGTTACGCAGAACGCTGAAGCCACTGATGCGACGAGCGAACCAGGCGATGGGCATCGTCATCATATTGCCGGTCAGCAGCTCGCCGCCCGCCAGTACCGTCATGATCAACCCGACCGGGAACACCGCAGCGCCGAGCAGCACGCCGAATGAACCCCATTCAGCAGGCAGTTGGTTAATGACATGCAGATCGAGCAGGAAGCCAGTGGCGATAAACGCACCGGCCATAAAGCCAAGAATCAACAAGGTGGAGATAGGCAGGCGGCTTTTAGCCACGCCAGCTTGAATCGCCAGTTGGGCGATCTCTTTAGGTGTATGCAGCGACATAGTTCACTTTTCTTTTATGGATTAATGGGGACGTTGCTGGCCGGTCATTGAGAGAACACCCTGGTAGGATGACCGGTTAATTAGCGCGCTAAGTTTTACACGCACTTTTAACGAAAACAAGACTGCTTCTAACATCTTTAACCTAAAGTTAACGCTGGGTTGAGGTTGGAGTGGGGAAGCATTGTTGGATAATGCATATAAATAGTCGCGAAGCGGGATGGCGTGTTGAAAAAAAACCATGCTGACGCGGGGTTGACGCCTTTTTCAGCGATCAAACACAGAACGAGAATTTGACGTTGACACTCAAGGGGCGGTTTCATATTATCCCGTCCGTCGAGTTTACTCGGCAGTTTTTCGGTTCGGGGGTATAGCTCAGCTGGGAGAGCGCTTGCATGGCATGCAAGAGGTCAGCGGTTCGATCCCGCTTATCTCCACCAAACCGCTCCCAACGGTTTGACCGAAAAATGATTTCCAGATGTGGGGGTATAGCTCAGCTGGGAGAGCGCTTGCATGGCATGCAAGAGGTCAGCGGTTCGATCCCGCTTATCTCCACCAAATCTCTGTTCATTCTGAACACATTCAAAAAAATACCTTCTTAAACGCAACGCAGTAAATTGCGATTTTTGTCGTTTAAAGGGCCGCCATTTTGGCGACCTCATCACTCACCACGCAAATTATCATCAGGCCGTAACAGCCTGCGGCTGCAATTGCAGCACCCGGAAACCGTGCGTGCCATCGCGATCCAGCTGCGCCACCAAACCGTATTCCCAGTCCAGATACGCCTGCATCACGCCCGCTTCAATATCGGTGCCTTCATACGGGCGACGATAGCGATCAATGGCCGGGGACAGCAGTTGCTGCTCTCCTTGCTCCGTTGGCAAACCCGCTTCGCGCCAGGCAGCGTTACCGCCCTCCAGCACAAACACCGGCTTGCCGGTCAGCTCAGCCACTTGTTGCACCGCATAACCCGCTAGCAGGCTGCTGCCGCAGGTCAGAACATAGCGACGTGCCTCCGGCAACAACGCTTTGCCTTGCTGCTGCAGGGTAGAGCGCAGCAACCAGGCCGCGCCCGGAATATGGCTGTGGAGATGGTTCGCGCGCGTGGTGAAATCCAGTACCTGCGTTTGCCCTTCCTGCAACCATTCCGCTAACTGCTGCGGTGAGATGAATTCGGGTTGAGCGACGGGCGGCACCTGCGCTTTCCAGTTACCGCGTTCACTGAAATCACTGGCCTGCAGCTCCTCCAGCACCGAAACCTGCCAGCCAAGCTGCGCCAGCCAGGATGCGGTCATATTGGCGCGCACGCCGTCATCATCAATTAGCACAATGCGCGCACCGCGCACGCTGGCGTAATGATCGGTCTCCTGCACCAGTTGACCTCCCGGCACATGGCGGCTACCAGGCAGATGCCCGGCCGCGTATTCGTCGGCACCACGCACATCAAACAGATAAGTGGTGCGCGTCTCCTGCTGCCAGCGTTTCAGCGTGGCGAGTGGGATACGTTCCACACCGGCGCGATCGGCGATGATGCGCGCATTGTTCGCCGCCTGACGCTGTGCGGTTTCGCTGGCCTCGCCGTAGCGGCGCGACTGGCCTTTATCCAGCGCATGCCCGGCCAGCGTCCAGCCGATGGTACCATTACGCAGTGCGAACACCGGATTGCGAATCCTGGCGTTCACCAGCGATTGCGTACCAATGATACTGCGCGTGCGGCCGGCGCAGTTCACTATCACCGTGGTCTCCGGCGATGGCGCGATGTCACGCACGCGCAGCACCAGTTCACCGCCCGGCACGCTGGTGGCGCCTGGAATACTCATGGTTTGATATTCATCGAAACGACGCGCATCGAGCACTACCACGTTAGCATCGCTGTTAATCAGCTGATGCACCTCGTCCGCAGATAAAGAAGGTGTGTGATTGTGATGCTCAACCAGCTCGCCAAAGGCTTTGCTGGGTGAATTCACGTCGATAAACAGTTCGCCGCCTGCCGCTTGCCAGCCGGCCAAATCATCTGCCAGCAGCGCGACATTGCTGTAACCCAGCGCGGCAATCCGTTCGGCAGCGGTTTGCGCCAGGCCTTCGTTACCGTCATACAGCGTGATCGCAGTGGTGCGCTGCGGAATGCGGTCCAGCAGCTCAAGCTCCAGTTTTGACAGTGGAATATTCACCGCAAACAACGGATGCGCGGTGGCAAACAGCGCTTCATCGCGCACATCGACAATCGCCACTTCCTGCTGCTGACGCAGGGCCTCAATAATTTCCGCCGCCTGGCGTAAAGGGAAAACCGGTTTAGTCATGTGAAAGGTCCCAAATGTTCGGTAAGTAACGGTTGCTGTAACCGGAGATAAACGTTTTTTCACTGCCGTCTTCGCGGTAGACCGCGCGTTTGACCGCGCCAATGTTGGCGCCATAAACGTGAATGCTGATGGAGACGCGGTCGTCATAGGCGTTGCTGACGCGATGAATATCGCCTACCGTCGGCGACACCGCTTCAACGCGGCCGGGATCGAGTCGGACTGGCGCGCCTTCCGGCTGCAATCCGTTTGGCCCCGGCTGCCAGGATTGTGAAATCTCTGCGCCGCGCAGCATGCCAATCAGTCCCCATACGCGATGGTCGTGAATCGGCGTTTGCTGGCCTGGCCCCCAGACGAAACTCACCACCGAAAAGCGTTGCTGCGCATCGGCATACAACAAATATTGTTGATAGTGTTCGGGATGAGGTTGGGTAAAGGCGTCGTCCAGCCAGTCGTCGTGGCGAATCAACTCGCCAAGCCACGCGCTGCCACGCTGCAACACCGTGGCCTCCTCCGGCTGCGCATCCAGCAAGTTGGCAAGATTGGTGACAAAATCACGCAGGCGCTGGTGCTGATACTGGCTCATAAGCTTCAGGCGCTCCTTTTATCGGCGGCTGAGAGCGCATCGACTTTCTCGCGCGTCAGCGGAATCAGCTCGCGACCATATTCCACCGCATCGTTAAGTGGATCGAAGCCGCGAATCAGCACGCTATGAATGCCAAGGCGATAATATTCCAGCAGTGCATCGGAAACTTGCTCCGGCGTTCCCACCAGCGCAGTGGAGTTGTAGCCGCCCTGAACCAGTTTTGCGACACCGGTCCACAGCACTTTATCCAGACGATCGCCTTCATTGGCGGCAGCGAGTAAACGCTGCGCGCCAACGCTCTGCGGCTTCGCCTTACCAAAGGCAAAGCCACTTTCGTTAAGCTGTTTTTCGGCCGTGGCGCGGATGTGCTCCGCACGTTCCCAGGCTTCTTTTTCAGTTGTGCCAAGAATCGGCCGGAACGAGATGTTGAAGTTAATTTCGCGGCCCTGTCTGGCGGCAGTGGCACGCACGTTGCGTACCGTCTCTTCCGCGCCTTTCAGCGGCTCGCCCCACAGCGCAAACACATCGGCATGGCGTGCTGCAACATCAATCGCCTCCTGCGACGATCCGCCAAAATAGATGGGCAGTTTATTCTGCAGCGGTTTGATGGCTGAGAACGCCTGCTCGGCCTGATAAAACCGGCCTTGATGATCGTACGGCTGCGCGGATTCGAGACTCTGCTTCAATACGGTGAGGAACTCATCGCTACGCGCATAGCGCTCGGCTTTATTGAGGAAGTCACCGTCGCGGCGCTGCTCGGCATCGCTGCCGCCGCTGATGATGTGCACCGCTAAGCGACCGTCAGTGAGGTGATCAAGCGAAGCCAGTTTGCGCGCCGCTAGCGTCGGCGAGACAAAGCCGGGACGATGCGCCAGCAAAAATTTCAGCGTCGAGGTGTGCGCCGCCGCGTGCGCGGTGACCAGAAAACCATCCGGCTGATCCGACCAATAGCCCACCAGAATGCGATCAAAACCGGCGTCTTCGTGCGCCCGCGCAAAACGCGCAATGTACTCTTTATCGAACAGCGGGCCGCTAGCCGGAATGATTTCGGAAGCGAGGCGGTGGCCTATCATGCCTAGGAATTGAATGCTCATGCGGTTCTCCTGAAGTGACGTCATGGAGAAAAACTACGGGCGCAGGCGGTGTGAACGGAAATTCAATATTGTGCAAAGGTTTTGCGTTTAACAGTGAAGCGGGTGATAGCGGGGGAAAAGCGGAAGCGACGCGGATTAGAACTGATGGAAATAATTAAGAACAGAAGGGCGAGCCGCAGCTCGCCCCGTATATCAGAAGGCCAACACCAGACCAGCGATAGCGGCTGACAGCACGCTCACCAGCGTTGAACCGTACAGCAGTTTCAGGCCGAAGCGTGAAACCACGTTACCTTGCTCTTCGTGCAGACCTTTAATCGCGCCTGCCACAATCCCGATTGAGGAGAAGTTAGCAAAGGAGACCAGGAACACAGAAAGAATACCTTCCGAGTGTGGCGACAGCTGACCGGCGATTTTCTGCAGATCCATCATTGCCACGAATTCGTTGGAAACCAGTTTGGTTGCCATGATGCTGCCCACTTGCAGCGCTTCGTGTGAAGGAACACCCATCACCCACGCAAATGGATAGAACACATAGCCCAGCACGCCCTGGAAGCTGATGCCGAAAATCAGGTCGAACAGCGCGTTCAGACCGGTAATCAAGGCGATAAAACCAATCAGCATTGCGGCAACAATCATCGCAACTTTAAAACCGGCGAGGATGTATTCGCCCAGCATTTCGAAGAAGCTCTGGCCTTTATGCAGGTCCTGCAATTGCAGATCTTCTTCGCTGTCCACGCGGTACGGGTTAATCAGTGACAGCACAATAAAGGTGCTGAACATGTTCAATACCAGCGCGGCCACCACATATTTTGGCTGCAGCATGGTCATGTAGGCGCCGACAATCGACATGGAAACTGTCGACATGGCAGTCGCTGCCATGGTGTACATACGGCGCTGTGACATTTTGCCAAGGATATCTTTATAGGCGATGAAGTTTTCTGACTGTCCCAAAATCAGAGAGCTCACGGCGTTAAAGGATTCCAGTTTGCCCATACCGTTTACTTTGGACAGCACGGTACCAATGCCGCGAATCACCCACGGCAAGATGCGGAAATGCTGCAAAATACCGATTAACGCAGAGATGAAAATGATGGGGCAAAGCACGTTAAGGAAGAAGAAAGCGAGACCTTTTTCGCTCATATTGCCAAACACGAAGTTGGTGCCTTCGGCGGCATATTTGAGCAGATGATCAAAGAATCCTGCGAAGCCCTGCACAAAGCCGAGACCGATGGAGGAGTTCAGGAAGAACCAGGCCAGCAGAATTTCGATTACCAGAAGTTGAACGATATAACGAAGACGGATGCTTTTACGATCGTGGCTGACCAGCAAGGCCAGCACCGCTACCACCACTAGTGCTAAAAGAAAATGCAAAACATGGGACATGTCGGCTCCAAATTTGAGGAGGGTTGTATTTTGTTGCGTATTCTATGTAACGCGTTACTTAAAAACGAGATCAAAACCACATTATAAGTATTCGCTATCGCGTTTTTTCTCAGATAAGTCTGACCGCTCACAACCCTATTACAAATTCATCACAAGAAATATCCACAAAAACATTGTCTATAAAATAACCCAAGAGTAGAGTCTTTTGCGTTGCATTTGTTTTTAGCAAGAACTGACTTTACCGCAATGTATAGCAATGGCTATGCTTTATAGCACCATCTATTACTACAATAACTATAACCAAATTTCATCTGCCTTGAATGACCCTTAATCTGGACAGGTCAACAAGCATTAGGACAGGGTAAAACTATGCTAGAAAGCCGCACCGCCGAGCGCGCCGCTCGCGGAGCCAGAAAGATCAAACTCGCGCTGCTGGGCCCCGCCTTTATTGCGGCGATTGGCTACATCGATCCCGGCAACTTCGCGACCAACATTCAGGCCGGCGCCGCCTATGGCTACAAGCTGTTATGGGTGGTGGTGTGGGCCAACGTCATGGCGATGCTGATCCAGCTGATGTCCGCCAAGCTGGGCATTGCTACCGGCAAAAATCTTGCAGAACACATCCGCGATCGCTTCCCGCGCCCGGCGGTGTGGTTCTATTGGGTGCAGGCGGAAATCATCGCCATGGCCACCGATCTCGCTGAATTTATCGGCGCGGCGCTCGGCTTCAAGCTATTACTTGGCATTTCCCTGCTGCAGGGTGCGGTGTTAACCGGTATCGCGACCTACCTGATTCTGATGCTGCAAAGTCGCGGGCAGAAGCCGCTGGAACTGGTGATTGGCGGTCTGCTGCTGTTTGTAGCGGCGGCTTATATTGTGGAGCTGTTTTTCTCCCAGCCTAAAGTGAGTGAGCTGGTGGTTGGCATGGCGCTGCCATCGCTGCCAACATCGGATGCGGTATTCCTCGCTGCTGGTGTGTTAGGCGCCACCATTATGCCGCACGTGATTTATCTGCACTCGGCGCTGACGCAGCACGGCAATAAAGGCAGCAAGGCGCAACGTTACAGTTCAACCAAGCTGGATGTGGCTATCGCCATGACCATCGCTGGCTTTGTGAATCTGGCGATGATGGCCACCGCCGCCGCGGCGTTTCACTTTAGCGGTCACTCCAGCATCGTCGATCTCGATCAGGCATACCTAACGCTGCAACCGCTGTTGGGTGAAGCGGCAGCAATTGTGTTTGGTTTGAGTCTGGTGGCTGCCGGTCTCTCCTCAACCGTGGTTGGCACGCTGGCGGGACAAGTGGTGATGCAGGGCTTTATCCGTTTCCACATTCCGCTGTGGTTCCGCCGCACCATCACCATGTTGCCCTCTTTTATAGTAATTTGGGCGGGCTGGGATCCCACGCGCATTCTGGTAATGAGTCAGGTGCTGTTGAGTTTTGGTATCGCGCTGGCGCTGATTCCGCTGCTCTCCTTTACCGGCAACCGCGAATTGATGGGCGATGAGATGGTGAACTCGCGTCTGATGCAGAATGCCGGGCGGCTGATTGTGGTGCTGGTGATCGCGCTCAATCTCTATTTGCTGGTCGGCGAAGCGCTCGGTTGGTAACTGCCAGAGAAAAGAAAAATCCCGCCATTGTGCGGGATTTTTTGTTTAGTGATGATGGTGATCGTGGTGACCTCGACGATCATCATGGCGATGATCGTGGCGGTGATGTTCACGACGTTCACGCTCATGCCAGCGGCGTTCGCGCTCACGTTCATAGGCGCGATGACGTTTCCACTCTTCGTGACGCCACCAGCGATGATCGTTGTACTGATAACGATCGTTCCACCAGCGCGGCTCTCGCCAGCGACCGCCGTCCCAGTAATTACCGTGACGATCGCGATCGCCGAGATGCAGCGTAACGCCCGGACCCAAATTGATGGTGGCGCTGTCGGCTTGTGCTGTGCTGATAGCCAACGGGGATAAGGTTGCCAGCAAGGCGGCAAACAAAATGGCACGTTTCATAACTTCTCCTTTTCAGTAGCTTATAACTGCCACCGTTGCGCTAGTTTGCCACATCGGACCAGGGAAGCCTTGAGAATCCGTCTGAAAACGCTGAGGGAAATCTGAAATGAGAATTTTCTGCTGCGGAAAACGCCCGACCAATGCCGGGCGGGTAAACGTTTACACTAAGATATTGTGGATAGCGTCGATCTCATCCTGGCTTAGTTCCGGCTGGCTCAACATCTCAACCGCATCATCAATTTGCGCGGTTTTACTGGCGCCAATCAGCACCGAGGTGACACGCGCATCGCGCAGCACCCAGCTCAGCGCCATCTGCGCCAGCTTCTGGCCGCGCTGTTGGGCAATCGCCTGCAGCTGACGCACTTTTTCCATCTTCTCTTGCGTCAGCTGGTTTTCATTCAGGAACTTACTGCCGCTGGCGATGCGCGAGTCTTGTGGAATACCCTGCAAATAGCGGTCGGTTAACACGCCTCCCGCCAGCGGCGAGAAGGCGATGCAACCAACGCCGTTGTCGCCCAGCACATCCAGTAAACCCTGCTCAGGCGTACGTTCAAACATCGAATAACGCGGCTGGTGGATCAGGCAAGGCGTGCCGAGGTTGCGCAGAATCGCAATCGCTTCGGCAGCTTTGTCTGCCGGATAGTTGGAGATGGCGGCATACAGCGCTTTGCCCTGACGCACCACCTGATCCAGCGCACGCATGGTCTCTTCCAGCGGCGTTTCGGGATCGGGGCGGTGATGATAGAAGATATCAACGTACTCCAATCCCATGCGCTTCAGGCTTTGATCGAGACTGGAAATCAGATACTTGCGCGAACCCCAATCGCCGTATGGGCCGTCCCACATGGTGTAACCGGCTTTAGTTGAGATCACCAGCTCGTCACGCAGTCCCAGAAAATCCTCGCGCAGAATGCGACCAAAGTTGGATTCCGCCGATCCCGGCGGCGGGCCGTAATTATTGGCGAGATCGAAATGGGTAATGCCGCGATCAAAGGCATGGCGCAGCAGTTCACGGCTGTTATCGACGCGCGTACTGTCGCCAAAGTTATGCCACAAACCCAGTGAAATCGCCGGTAACTTCAGGCCGCTACGGCCACTGCGGCGGTATTGCATCTGTTGATAACGTTCGGGATGGGGAAAAGCACTCATGCAGCGTTCCTGTCTCATAGGGGAGAAAGTGACATCAGCATATCAGTGTATGCGTTTACACTAAGGCGAAACGCGCCGAAGATCGCAACTTACAGAATTATCTGTCGTCGTAACGAATGCTTGCCACAAATCACCACGCCACGATGATGAATATCTCGCCAATTCAGCCACATCGCTAATACTCGTGATTATCCCCTTAACAAGGAGCTGTCGATGAAAAACCCGAATGTTGGCGATTATTTACTGCACCGATTACAGCAAGCTGGTATCCGTCATCTGTTCGGCGTGCCCGGCGATTACAACCTGCAATTTCTCGACAGCGTGATTGCGCATCCCGACATTGCCTGGGTTGGCTGTGCCAATGAACTGAATGCGGCGTATGCGGCGGATGGTTACGGGCGCTGCAACGGTGCGGCGGCACTGCTGACCACCTTTGGCGTCGGCGAGCTCAGCGCTATCAACGGCATCGCCGGCAGCTATGCCGAATATGTGCCGGTGATTCATATCGTTGGCGCGCCCGCCAGTCAGGCGCAACAGCAGGGCGATTGTGTACACCATTCGCTGGGCGACGGCGATTTTGGTCACTTCCTGCGTATGGCGCAGGAAGTAAGTGTGGCATCGGCGGTGCTGACGGCGGAAAACGCAGTGACTGAGATTGATCGCGTTATCAGCGAGGCGCTAACGCAACATCGCCCCGGCTATTTATTGCTGGCGGTGGATGTGGCGGCGGCTGAGATTTCGCTACCAGAGGAAAAAGCCACAGCCGCAGATAACCATCAGCAGGTTGCCGTGGCCTTTGCCGATGCGGCAGAACGCTTGCTGGCACCAGCACAGCGCGTGGCGCTGTTGGCCGATTTCCTGGCCTCACGCTGGCAGTTGCAGCCACAGCTTGAGGTGTTGCGCCAGCTGCGTGCGATTCCTGCCACCACCTTGTTGATGGGCAAGGGCGTGCTGAACGAGCAGCAGCCGGGCTTCGTCGGTACGTACGCCGCGCAAGGCAGCAGCGATGCGGTGCGTCAGGCCATCGAAGATACTGACGTTACGCTGTGCGTCGGCGTGCGGTTTACCGACACCTTAACCGCCGGCTTCACACAAAATCTGCCCGCCGAGCGAGTGATCGATCTGCAGCCGTTTCAGGCCACGGTCGCTGGCGAGGTGTTTGCGCCGTTGAGCATGCAGCAGGCGCTGGCGGCGCTGAAGCCGATTTATCAGCGTCACTGCGCGCACTGGCGGCTGGCAGATGCGCCTGAGTGCGAGGAAAGTGAGCAAATTGCTGCGGCGGTAATCAGTCAGCAGGCATTCTGGCAGGCGATGCAGCGCTTCCTGCAACCCGGTGATATTATCCTTGCCGATCAAGGCACTGCGGCCTTTGGCGCGGCGGCGCTGCGTTTACCGCAGGATGCACAACTGTTGGTGCAACCGCTGTGGGGATCGATTGGCTATACTTTACCCGCCACTTTTGGTGCGCAAACCGCGCAGCCAGATCGGCGGGTCATCCTGATCATTGGCGATGGCTCTGCGCAGCTGACGATTCAGGAGTTAGGTTCGATGCTACGCGACGGCCAGCAGCCGATTATCTTCTTGATTAATAACGATGGTTATACCGTTGAGCGCGCGATTCACGGTGCTGAGCAACGTTACAACGATATCGCGCAGTGGAATTGGACCGCGTTGCCGCAGGCGCTGAGCCAGCAGTGTGCGGCGCAGAGCTGGCGCGTCAGCGAAACGGTGCAACTCGACGCGGTGATGGAACAATTAATGCAGAATCGACGTCTGTCGCTGGTGGAAGTGGTGATGGACAAACAGGACTTGCCGCCGCTGCTACGTAAAGTCACCGCCGCACTGCATCAGCGTAATAGTGGCTAAATTTCGGAAAGTTGCCGCTGGGAAGTCGGGCAGGTGATCGGTAGGCTGTGCAGCATCTTTGAATGGATTACGCCCATCGTGCAGGTGGGCGTTGTTGTTTTATTGGCAGGCTTTTATAGTGTCCTGCAATTGTTTATGACCCAAGCGGAGCAGCAGAAGAATGACAACATACGCCCTGGTCGGCGATGTGGGCGGTACCAATGCCCGTCTCGCATTGTGTGAGGTAGAAAACGGCGCTATCTCGCAAGCCCAAACTTTCTCAACATCAGACTACGACAATCTCGAAGCGGTGATTCGCCACTATCTGGACGAGCAAAAACAGGACATTAAGCACGCCTGTATCGCTATTGCCTGTCCGATTACCGGCGATTGGGTGGAGATGACCAACCACGATTGGGCGTTCTCGACCAAAGTGATGAAAGAGCATCTGGCGCTGGAAAGCCTGGAAATCATTAATGATTTCACCGCCGTTTCTATGGCGATTCCGATGCTGAGCGAACAGGAAGTGATTCAGTTTGGCGGTAGAGCGCCGGTTGAAGGCAAGCCTATCGCGATTTATGGTGCGGGTACCGGCCTCGGCGTCAGCCATTTAGTGCACGTGGATAAGCGCTGGATCAGCTTGCCGGGCGAGGGCGGTCACGTTGACTTCGCGCCAAATAGCGAAGAAGAGGGTGAAATTCTCGAAGTGCTGCGCGCGGAGATTGGCCACGTTTCGGCGGAACGCGTGCTGTCCGGTGCCGGTTTGGTTAATCTGTATCGCGCCATCGTGAAGTCAGATGAGCGTGAGCCAGAAAACCTCAAGCCTAAAGATGTTACCGAACGCGCATTAAAAGATACCTGCATTGATTGCCGTCGCGCGCTGTCGCTGTTCTGCGTGATTATGGGCCGTTTTGGCGGCAACCTGGCGCTGAATCTGGGCACCTTTGGCGGCGTTTATATCGCGGGCGGTATTGTGCCGCGCTTCCTCGATTTCTTTAAAGCTTCCGGTTTCCGCGCGGCATTTGAAGATAAAGGTCGCTTCCGCGATTACCTGGTCGATATTCCGGTATATATGATCACCCACGATCAGCCGGGCTTACTCGGCGCCGGTGCGCACCTGCGTCAGGTGTTGGGCCGCGAGCTGTAAAAACGCAGGCGAGCGGCATCCGCCGTTCGCCTTATAATCTCATCAACTGCCGGAAGGCTTTCACCTTGCTGCGACTCACCGGCACCTGCGCATCCAGATCACGCAACTTCACCAAATAGGTATTGTTAAACCACGGCTCGATTTCACGAATCTTGCTCAGGTTGACGCAGTAAGAGCGATGGCAGCGGAAGAACTGCTGTTCCGGCAAACGGCTGCAAAACTCACTGATCACCATCGACATCACATAGGCTTCGCGCCGCGTATACACAAACGTCAACTTCTCGTGCGCCTCAACGTAATAGATCTCGTTGATATCGGTGACGATAATGCGTTCATCTTTCACCAGATTGACGGCTTGTGGCGAGTTGGTGGCTGCGTTTTGTGGTTGCAACTGCTGTTGCGCGCTGGCTTCCAGCTTCTGCAGCATGGTCATGATGCGCGACTCATGATACGGCTTGAGAATGTAGTCAAACGCTTCCAGCTCAAACGCTTCAACCGCATGCTCTTTCCACGCGGTGATAAACACAATCAATGGCTTATGAGCAAACTGATTGATGTTTTGCGCCAGCAGCATGCCATCAAGCGAAGGAATGTTGATATCGAGGAAAATCACATCCACACGATGGTTCTGCAGATATTTCAGCACTTCCAGCCCATCATCAAAGCAGGCCTCAACGCTGATTTGGCTGTGTTGCTGAATCATCCAGCTTAACTCTTGCTGGGCGAGAAACTCGTCTTCAACGATGATGGCTTTCACGTGGCGGTTTCCGTGGTGGGGCGCAGCGGGGCAGGCAGCCCCTGGCCATTCTTGCTAAGCGTAAAGGCGATTTCCGTGCCGGGATGATGGCGGGTGATGACCAAACCCTGGCCGGAGAGCAGCTTAACGCGATGATGCACATTCAGCAGACCAATTTTGTTGCCGGGCATCTCGTTTCGCGCCACGCGGCTCATCACATCATCGCTGATGCCATCGCCGGTATCGCGCACCGCAACGCGCACCCGATCGCCTAAATCCTTCACGCTCAGCGTCACTACGCCTTTGCCGCGACAAGGCTGAATACCGTGCACAATCGCGTTCTCTACCAGCGGCTGAATTAGCAGGCTGGGCAGCGTGAAGTGCAGATCTTCATCCACGTCATAAATCATCGACAGCTTATCGCCGAAACGCGCCTGCTCAATCGCGATGTAATCCTTCACCTGCCACAACTCTTTCTTGATATCGATAAGCTCGTCATCGTTGAGTTCGAGGTTGTAACGCAGATAACGTGACAAATTGATCACCAACTGGCGCGCGGTGTCCGGATTAAGGCGAATCGAAGAGGAAATAGCATTCAGGGCGTTAAACAGGAAATGCGGGTTAATTTTGCTCTGCAGTGCGCGCAATTCTGCCTTGTTCGCCATCTCACGCAGCTGTTCAGCCCGCGAGACTTCCAGCTGGGTGGAGATGATTTGCGACAGCCCAATCGCCATCTCTTTCAGCGACCCGGTGATGCGATGCGCACGGCGATAATAGATTTTTAGCGTGCCTGTCACTTCCCCTTTTTCCCAAAGGGGAATAACCAGCATCGAGTGAATATCTTTGGTGCGATGCGCCTCGTCGTTGTTCTTAATAATGATTTTACCGCTGGCGATCGCCTGCGCGGTGGTCGGGCTGATGGCATCATCGCCGTTGTGATAGTTCTGCTCGCCGTAACCGACATAGGCGAGAATCTGTTTGTTATTGGTGATGGCGACCGCATCGGCGTGAATGTCGGTGCGGATGATATCGCACACTTTATGCAGCGACTGGCTATCAACCTGGCGAAACAGCGGCAATGTTTTGTTGGCGATCTCCAGCGCAAGCTTGGCCTGACGCGCCGCAATCGCCTCTTTTTCACCTTCGACGCTCTGCACCAGCAGCACGATTAAACCGATGCTCGATGCGCCCAAAATCATCGGCAGCGCAATCTCGGACACAATCGCCAGTCCCAGCGTCATTGGCTTGGCCCACAGCACAATCAGCAGCATGGTCAGGCTTTCGCACAACATGCCGCCAAGAATACCGGCGCGCCAGCGCTGCTCTTTATTCACCCGGCGGTTGATCACGCCCGAAGCGATACCGGCAATGATGCTGGTGAGCAGGCAAGGCACCGCCGTGACGCCATCCATATCAATTAGATAGCGATGCAAACCGGCAATCACGCCGGTGGCGATGCCCACCCACGGACCAAACAGAATGCCGCCGGACATCACTGCAATCACGCGCACATTGAGCAGCGAGCCGTCGACGTTAATGCCTGACCAGGTGCTGAACAGCGCAAACAGCGAGAATATTGCCGTCACCACCAGTTTTTCGCGCACCGAATGCTCATCTTTTTGCAACAGCTGACGAAACACCCGCGTGCGCGTGAGGAAGAAAAGACAGATCAGCATCAGCGCCGCGCGGTCAAAAACCGCCAGCAGCATGTCGAAGTGGGAAGGCAAGGGCATCTCTCAGGCAAGAAACGGAACGCTATGATAAAAAATGTGGTCACGATCCGCCAGCGCCACGGCAATCTGCAGACCTTTCTCGTAGCCGGGATCAATTTTGAGCATGCCTGGTCGCCATAAATGGCGACCTCCGCCAAAAGAGGAAAACTTGACTAATAAAAAGAGGATTAGCGAAAGCGTGCGCCGAACGCTGGTTGTCAATACGCCGGTTTGCTATGTTGCCGGATAAAAAGGGGAACTCAGCCATGCAATTACTCACGCCACGTTTGTCCCTCAGTCGGCTTCAACCTGAAGACTGGCGGATTTTCAAAGCGGTACATCAGGACCGCGCAACCATGACGTGGGTCAGTGAAATCCCGGATGAAAACGATATTCGCCAACGCTTTACTGAGCGTTTGGCGCCGTGGCAGGCGAGCAGTTTTCATATGCTGTGTCTGGTGGCGCGCATCCGGGAAACCGGCGAGCCGATTGGCCTGTTTGGCTGCAGCGCCGAGTGGCATCCTTATCGTCAGGCCGAAGTGGGTTACATGCTGCGCGCGGCGTTTACCGGAATGGGTTATGGCAGTGAAGCGCTCGACGCGCTGTGCCAGTTTTTGCTACAGGCAGAATTTCATAAGCTGAAAGCGATGGTGATTGAGGGGAATTGGCCGTCGCGCCGCATTCTTGAGAAGAATGGTTTCGTCCTTGAGGGTACGCTGCGGGATAATTATCTGCTAAACGGCCAATGGGTAAGCGATTGGGTGTTTGGCCGCCTGAATCCGCAACATTAAAAAAATTTCCGTCTGCTCTCGACAATCTTGTTATCAGCGCGTTATGTTCTTGGTGCGGTCACCACAGTGACCCACGTCGCTCGGACGGTCCGGGCGCTTACGTAAACCAGAGGACATCATGGCTGATAACAGCACACCCCGTCGTTTCTCGCGTATTGAACGCCTTCCCCCGTATGTTTTTAACATTACCGCTGAATTGAAGATGGCTGCGCGTCGGCGCGGCGAAGACATCATCGATTTTTCGATGGGCAACCCGGATGGCCCCACGCCGCCGCATATCGTCGAAAAACTCTGCCAGGTGGCGCAGCGCGAAGACACGCACGGTTACTCAACCTCGAAAGGTATTCCCCGTTTGCGTCGCGCGATTTCGCGCTGGTACGCAGACCGTTATCAGGTAGAGATCGATCCGGAATCGGAAGCGATTGTCACCATCGGCTCCAAAGAGGGTTTGGCGCACTTGATGCTGGCCACGCTCGATCACGGCGACACCGTGCTGGTGCCGAACCCCAGCTATCCGATTCACATTTACGGCGCGGTCATTGCTGGCGCGCAGGTGCGTTCTGTTCCGTTGGTAGCGGGCGTTGATTTCTTCAACGAGCTGGAGCGGGCGATTCGCGAAAGCTATCCCAAACCGAAAATGATGATTCTCGGCTTCCCGTCGAACCCTACAGCGCAATGCGTTGAGCTCGACTTCTTTGAGCGCGTCATCGCGCTGGCGAAGCAGTACAACGTGCTGGTCATCCATGATCTCGCCTACGCTGATATCACCTACGATGGCTGGAAAGCGCCGTCGATTATGCAGGTGCCAGGCGCGCGTGATGTGGCGGTAGAATTCTTTACCCTGTCGAAAAGCTACAACATGGCGGGCTGGCGCATCGGCTTTATGGTCGGTAACAAAGAGCTGGTCTCCGCGCTGGCGCGCATCAAAAGTTATCACGATTACGGCACCTTCACGCCACTGCAGGTCGCAGCGATTGCGGCGCTGGAAGGCGATCAACAGTGCGTGCGCGATATCGCTGAACAGTACAAACGCCGCCGCGATGTGCTGGTGAAAGGCCTGCACGAAGCGGGCTGGATGGTCGATCTGCCGAAGGCGTCGATGTACGTCTGGGCGAAAATTCCCGATCACTACGCGCATCTTGGCTCACTGGAGTTCGCCAAATTACTGATGCAGGAAGCCAAAGTGTGCGTCTCGCCGGGCATCGGTTTCGGTGATTACGGTGATACCCACGTGCGTTTCGCGCTGATTGAAAACAGCGATCGTATTCGTCAGGCGGTGCGGGGGATTAAATCGATGTTCCGTGCCGATGGCATTTTGCCGGGAACGGTGAAAGCGCTGGAAGAAGAAGAGGAATAACCATTAAGTGGGGCGACTCAGCGTCGCCCCGCCTGGCGGCTCTACAGCATCAGTACAAAAGTACCGACCCAAAGCAACAGGAAGAAAGAAATTCCCATCAAAGCGTATCTCACAAAACAACTCCTCTGAGCGGCTACCCGGCGGGCGATCCCAAACCCGCGTAACCCGAACAGAATAAGAGAAAGGTGGAGTTCATCATCGCTACACGCTTTCTTCTCAGGTCGCTCCAGGCAAGCCCGAAACAGGATCGAGAGATAATCTACGCGGATTTGTCCCAAAAATAAATAGGCCGCTTCTGAGATATTGCTCACATTTTCAGCGGGTCTCAATCTCCGGTATCGCCGACATTCCCACGCGCAGTTTGGCCAGATCCGGCTGGTTTTCATCGAGCACAATTTTCACCGGTAAACGCTGTACCACTTTGGTGTAATTGCCGGTGGCGTTGTCCGGCGAAATGGCGGAAAAGGTCGCGCCCGTAGCTGGAGCAATGCTGTCGACGTGACCGCTAAATACCTTGCCCGGCAAGGCATCCACCTTCACGCTCACTTTCTGCCCTTGCTGCACATCCGCCAACTGGGTTTCCAGATAATTAGCGGTGATATAGGTTTGCTGCAGCGGCACCACCGCCAGCAAACGCGTGCCTGCGCTAACGTAGGCGCCGAGGCGCACCGAACGCTGACCGACCATGCCATCCACCGGCGCCACAATCCGCGTGTAGGAAAGATTGAGCTGCGCCTGATCGACGCTGGCCTGCGCGGCAGCGACATCGGCAGCGGCCTGACGCACCGCAGCTTGTAGCACGCCAACTTGCTTGACGGCGGAAGCTAGCGCCGCTTCGCTCTGGCGGACGGTGGCCGAGGCGGAGCGCTGCGTTGAGTTGGCTTTTTGCTGATCGTCTGCGGCGATGGTGCCACTTTTATACAGCTGGTTGTAACGCGCGGCGCTTTGTCCGGCGTACTGCGCTGAAGCCTGGCTCGCCGCTAACGTGGCCTTCGCCTGGTCGATAGTGGATTGCTGCTGTTCCAGCTGCGCCTGGCTACTCAAACGTTTCGCCTCGCTGACCTGCAAATTGGCCTGCGCGGTCTCTAACGCCACACGGTAATCGCGATCGTCGAGTGTCGCCAGCAGTTCGCCGGCCTTCACGCGCTGGTTGTCTTGCACGTTGACGCTGGCGATGTAGCCGGAAACTTTCGGTGCAACCAGCGTGTAATCGGCATTCACGTAGGCATCGGTGGTGCGGTGATCGTTGCCGGTCATTGATGACCAGACAAAAAAGGCCATCGCTAATAACACCAGTAATAAGGCGCTCAACAGCACCGTTCTCTTCAAAGCAAAAGCATGCATATCAATTATCTCGACGTCGTCGTAACAGGTTGAATCAGTGTTTGTGGTGGCCACACGCGTTTTGGCAACCAGGCGGTTAACAGTAAAAGCAGGGCGGCGAAGGCAATCAGCATCTGGTAGCAATCACTCAGGCTCAGCACCATCGCCTGCTGTTTCAGCAAGGTGGCGAAGCCGCTGAGGTTTTCCGCGCTGCTGACGCTGCCGTCCGGCAGCAACGGCACGCTGCTGCTGGATTGTGCGCTGTTCGGCGCCGTCATCAGCCATGAACGGCTGGCGGCGCTATCGACCAGCACGTTGGAGTGGAATTTTTCACGGTGGCTGATAAACCATTCCACCAGCGTGCTGGCGGCGATGCTGGAGAAACCGCGCACCGTGTTGAACATCGCCGAGGCAAAGGGGCCTTCTGGTGGTGCAACCACGCTGGTGGCACTCATCAGCACCGGCAAAATCACCATGGGCTGGCCGAACGCCTGCAAAATCTGAATCAGCCAGAAATTCTGCCGCGCCCAATCGGTGGTGATGTGCATGCCCATCAGGCAGGACGTCACCAACAGCGCTACGCCCGCTGTCAACATCCAGCGGCAATCCACCCAGCGAATATTCAGCAGCGCGGCAACAAAAGGCGCGATCAGCAACTGCGGCAATCCGATGGTCAACGCCAGCGGGGCGAACTGCAGCGTGCGGAAGCCTTGCACCTGCGCCAGATAGGCCGACGGCAGCGCAGATCCTGACAGCGACAGAATCAGCACGCCCGCCAGCACCAGCAAGCCGTGCGCGAGATTGCGCCGCCCCAGCATCTGCAATTTGAACAGCGGCAGCGGATGAAACCATTCATTAATAAAGAACACAGTCAGCAACGCCAGCGCGCTGAATAATAGGCCGCAAAATAACGGCGATTCGAGCCAGTCGAGTCGCTCGCCCTGCGTCAGCGCCAGGATCAGCAGCGCCATACCCGAACAGCCGGTCAGCATGCCGAACAGGTCGATCTGTTTAAAACGCTCAAGGCGCAGCGGATCCTGCGGCAAACCCCAGCTAATCAGCAGCATGGCAATCAGCATGGCGGGCACCACTTGCCAGAAGACAAACAGCCAGCTGACGTCATCGGTCCAGAACGCCGCCAGCGAAGCGGCCATATTCGGACCGAAGGTGGCGGTCAGCGCATATCCGGCTAAACCGTATAATTTGATCGGCGGCGGCAGAAAGCGCAGCGCAACGGTCATCAGCATTGGCGGCAGCGCGCCGCCAAATAACCCCTGCACCACGCGCAAGGCGATAAACAGCGTGGCGTTAGGCATCAGCGGCAGCAGCAGACCGCTTAGCATAAAACCAGCGGAGACGGTGAGCGCAAAGCGGCGCAGCGAAAAGGTGACGGCGAACCAGGGCGCAATCATCATTGCCGCCACTTCAGCGGCCTGATACGCGGAGATGATCCAGCTGCCTTGATCGAAACTGATGCCGATGGCAGCGCGGATATCGGCTAACGCGATATCGGTGACGCGATCGTTTAATCCTGATGTGAGCGCGGCAATCAGCACGCCAACCAATCCCAGCGCCAGGCGCAGAGTAAACGGATGGGGGGCCGGAGCCGCAATGGGCTGGGCGTTCATAGCAGGCTTCTCGTTATGATGTTGATGCAGTGTATTGCGATGTGATACAGGTGGCATCTTACATATCGATATGCTGTATTGCAATGTGATACAGGGTGTAAAAGTGCGATCATTCGCGTTAAAGTAGGGCAGGCCAAAAAGGAACGCATCATGGTTGAACTTCCCTCAAGCCGTGAGGATGAAAAAGCGGGTGGCATTCAGGTCATCGCGCGTGCGGCAAAAATTCTGAACGCGCTGGGTGAGCATCCCGGCGGCATGAGTTTGGGTGAAATTGCGCAGGTGGTTGATCTGCCGCGCTCGACGGTGCAGCGCATTATTGGTGCGCTGGACAGCGCACAGCTGGTGCGCAGCAGCGGTGCCGGCGGGTTACGTCTTGGTCCGGCGCTGCTCAAGCTGATCTCCAGCGTGCACAGCGACGTGGTGGAAATCGTGCGTCCATTCCTCGAACAACTCTCTGCAGAGATTAATGAAACGGTATCGCTGGCGCGGGCCAGCGGCACGCAGCTGGCGATCGTGCATTATGTGGTGGCCTCGCGCGAACTGCGCGTGGTGCCGCGCATCGGGTTGAATTTGCCGCTTTACAGCACATCGGGCGGCCGCGCGTTGCTGGCGCTGGAGAGCGATGAAGATGTGCGCGTGATGGTGGGCGAAGCCTATAAAGAGTTAACCGAGATGACGGTGAAAACGCTGCCGCAATTGCTGGAGCTGATTGCCGAGGTACGCGCCAGCGGATTGGCGATTGATCGCGGTGAGACGCTGGAGGGCATTTCGACCATGGCGGTCGCCATTGATACGCTGTTTGGCCGCTTCTCCATCTCATTACTGGTGCCGACCGCGCGTTTTCATAAGCAGGAAGCGCATTATCGTGAGCAAATCATCAAGTGCAAAGACGCCTTGATTCGTGAAATTGGCAAAATGACCGCTGTGGAAGGATAACCAACTGATGAAAACCTTGCTGATGGCCATCGATAACTCTCCGGTGGCGGAAAAAGTGATTGCGTTGACCATTGAACAAGCGCTGGCGCATCAGGCACAGGTCACGGTGCTGTGCTGCGTTGATCCCGCATACTCCTCCTGTAATCAACCGATAGAGATTGATGCCGGTGAAGATCCGGATGATTTTGTGGCGGCGAAAGATGAACAGAACACCGCCGAAATGGTGGTGCGCCACGCGCTGGCGCCGCTTTTACGCGCGGGCGTGGCGGCAAAGGGGTTGATTCTGGCGGGGGAAGCGGCGGAAACCATTGTGGCGCAATCCACACTTTTGCATGCCAGCATGATCATCATGGGACGCCGTCATCTGTCGCCGTTTAATCGTCTGCTGAAAGGTTCGGTCAGCGCTGCGGTGATTGAACGCGCCAATTGCCCCGTTTTAATTGATGTACGTAAGGATTAACCCCGCTCGATGCTCTCGCTTTTTCCGATTACGCTAGCGGCGTTCGCGCTGCTGGCGATCATTATTATTCTGCTGGTGCGCACCACCTCGCTGCGACTGTGGCAAGGCGTGCTGTTGTTTATCTTGCCGCTGATACTGGCGAATTTACTGTGGTTCAGCTGGCTTCATCCACGTCAGGAGCGGCAGGCGCTGATGGAAGAGGTCGCAACCCAGCTCAGCCTTGCGCCCGGTTATCGTCTGCTAAAAATTCAGGAACCCGCATTGTGGCAGTTGCTTAATCGCGAGCTGCTGCATAAACGGCTGGAAGGTGTGCCCGCCAATCAGGCGCTGGGGGATATGCGCGGCTGGTTGATGGATCTGGTTAATCAGCGTCTGACGCGTGCCAGCGATGCGGCGATCATTGATTACATCCGCGTCTCGGTCGAGGAGATGCAGGCGTTGCAGCAGCAGGAACCGCAGCGCTGCTTCCGTTTCCTCTATCCGCAGGTGAATGGCGGCGTCAATTTGCAACAGGTGTTGTCACCGGAACTGAATCAGCGCGATGCGCAAGCACTCGAAACGCTGCTGCAGCAAAGTACCGGCAATGAACAGCCGCTGGATCAGGCTGCGGCGCAGCGCGATTTACAAAGCGTGGTGGAAAAACTGTATGGCAAGTGGGGCGATCGGCTGCAACAGCTGAATATGCCGGCGGACACCGCGGTTGATCGCGGCGCCATGTGCGCGATGTCGATTGATCTCTATAGCGGCATTCTCGCATTGCCTGACAAACAAGCGGCCAATCTTTTACGTAAGATGGTCAGCCTTACCGGTTAGCAGGCAAAAAAAAGCCCGCTCAGCGCGGGCATGAAGGTCATTATCAGTATGTTTATTATTAATTCACCTGGTGTGGTGCAGACTTCGTTTTGTCTGAACAGATAATCGCACCCTTACCTTGATAAGTGAAACCGTTTGGTTTTATCGATTTGATTGGCGAAAGCTTCACTAATCCCGGACATTTCGCGCTTTATTCCTATAGATAAGCGCGGCGTTGCCTTTTAGACTGCAACGCTCAAGAGGAAACCCTAATGAAAAAAATGCTTATTAGCGCATTGGCGCTTTTTATGTTGGCGGGTTGTAGCGTCAGCAAACCAGGAGGATTTGAGCGTGTTGATGAAGATACCAGCTCAAATACCGTGCAGTATCGTTACGATCCGCACACGCTGAATAAAGACGCAATGGAGATCGACCTTGCGAATTATTGCAGCCAGCGTGGATTTGATAAGGTGGAATCACTGCCGTCGCAAAATAGCCATTTGCCCGGACTAAAGAAAGCCTGGTATCAATGTAATTACGCGGTAAAAAGCTAAAAAAATAGGGCGGGATAATTTCCCGCCCTTTTTATTTTCTTATTATTTGCTGTGTGTGCTTTGCCCAACTATCTGCGGTGTCCATGACCGCCGTGCCCATGATGCCAGCCGCCACCACCATGATGGCCCCAGCCTGGGCCGCCGCCTCCACGATGATGATCGATAATACAACCACTCAACATCGTCATAATGGCTACAACCGATGCAAGCTTAATCACTTTCTTCATGGAGAGTCCTCCTCTGTTCCAATGACGCCAGATTACAGGGGAATAGTGGAGTGAAGATGCAGGAAATGTAGAGTTATTACGGAATGTATTACGGAGTGTGTCAATTAAATGCTAAAAAAGTCGCGGGGTAAAATAAACCAATCGGAATAAGCTGAATGCCTGATAATAATAACGAGATTACTCCGAAAGGCAAGGCTTAATAATAGTGGTTCTCAATTAACGTTTTATTGTGGAATAATTGTGGAGAAATGGGATGCCGCGTATTAATGCGGCATCCCAGCGAACTTAATTATGCAGTAAAGGTTCTGCCACGTTTTGGCGATTTGGCAGACGGATGCTCAGCGACAACACCAGCGAAATCACCAGCAAGGTCATAATCAGGCTGAAGGTGACGGTGAAGCCGCCAAAGGCGGAAGCAACCAGCGAACCCAGCACGCTGCCGATACCGAAGCCCAGGTAAATCAGACCATAGTTTTTGGTCAGGTTGTTCAGGCCAAAGAAATCGCTGACCAGCGATGGGAACACGGTAATGGTGCCGCCGAAGCTGAAGGCCACGCAAGCTAAGGAGAGGAAGAAGGTCGATTCACTCATATGGGTGAATAGCAAAATGCTCATGCCCACCAGCGAGACGATTTGCGCCAGCGTAATCACGCGGATGCGCGCCATTTTATCCGAGAGCACGCCAAGAATCAGACGGCCGCTGAGGTTGGCAATCGCAATCACCGTGACCGCATTGGCGGCGGTTTGCGCGCTCAGATGCACCATGCCTTCACCGATATCTTTCGCCACGCCAATCACGTACAGGCCGCTCATGCAGGCAGTCAGGAACATTAGCGCCAGCATCCAGTACTGCGGTAAACGCACCGATTGCGCCAGCGTGTAATCTTTGGCTTCCAGCTGCGTATTACCTCTGTTCTTCTGCATCGGTGCGTCACGCATCAGCAACGCGCCGACAATGATCATGCCCATCGCCAGCACGCCCCAGATCATGAAGGTATTCTCCAGACCTTGTGCGCTCAGCAGTGCGCCGCAGATGAATTTAAAGCCGAGGCTACCCAAACCGTACGCACCAATCGAGCAGGCGGAAATGAGCCCTTTGCGCTCCGGGAACCACTTCACGCAGTTAGAGAGCGTCATCAGATAACCGGCGCCATCGGCCAATCCCACCAGAATCCCCGCGCTGAGGTAGAGCATCATCAGATTATCGGCATGCGCGGTCAGCCAGAAACCTACCGCCATCAGCATGCCCGCACCGATGGTGACGTTGCGCACGCCAAAGCGCTCCTGCAATTTCCCGGCAAGCGATGACGCAATCGCCAGGCCAAGACTGAGTAAACCGAACGAGAAAGCCACTTCACTGATCGGCGCATTCAGCTTATTTGCCAGCGGGCCGTTAAACAGGCTCCAGGTATAAACCGAGCCCAAAGCGAACTGGGTGATAATAGTGCCGATAAGGGTGAGCATGCGGGTACGTTGGTCATTCGCGGGGGTTGCTGTTGTCATTTTTATCTCTCACTCGAGAAAGCGGAATCTGTGGAGATAATAAATTGCTCTCGCGCGTGCGGGGGATGCAGAGGCGTGAATGAACCGGATGGTGGAACGAAATGCAGTAAAGCGGGTATGAATGGCATTGTGATGACAGTAAGTGATGTCATTTAAGCCGTAGCGGTTGCTACGGGTAACCATATGTAAGTGTTTGTATCGATCGCGCCATATCGCCTGCAAAGTTGTGGATGTTTGCCAGGCTTAAAGTTCATTCAAAAGGAGGAAATATGAAAGACCGAACATATGAATCCGCGTCAAATGAGGATGAGGTTTGCTGCATTATCGGTCAGGCGGTGATCGAGTTAAGCGATGAGCATCAACCAGTGAATAAATCCACGTTGTCGCTGAAATTACTGGCAATGGCCGACCGCGACAAAGATGATGAACGCGTCCTGCTTTACTGGATTGCCAGAAAAGCCATAACTAAACCTCACCAGCTCAATATCGGCGTTCAGGGCTGGCGCTAGAGGAACAAAAGAGCGGGCGCAATGCCCGCTCTCGTTATTTATGCGGTCCGTAATCGCCCCATCGTCGGCCAGCGTACAAACATCACCATGTTCCCCGCCAGAATCATCACCAATCCGATAATCGCATCACTGTGCCAGTGATAACCTTCATAAAGCGTGGAGAGCGTTAGCGCCACCAGCGGGAACAGCAAAGTACTGTAAGCGGCCTGACTGGCACCAATACGGCCCACCAGCGTGAAGTAGGCCCCAAATCCCACGACCGAACCAAATATCGCCAGGTAGCTCATCGCGCCTAACCACTGCATATTCAGCGCTGGCGCCAGCGAATCGCCGTTAATTAATGCCATTGCGGCCATCACCAAAGCGCCATACAGCATCGCGTAGCTATTGGTGGTCAACACATCACGCTGACGGCGTTGATGGCGCAGCGAAATCATATTGCCGAAGGAGAAGCCCAGCGTGCCAAGCGCGCTGAGGCCCACGCCCCACAGCAACTGTGGAGCCGGATGCGCCGCCTGAATATCATTCCAGAACAGTGCGACAATACCGCCCAGGCCAAGCACCGCCGCTGGCAACAGGCGAAACGATGGGCGCTGACGGAAGAAGATCCAGCTGTTAAGCGCGTTATACAGCACGGCCATCGAGAATATCACCGACTCGAGTCCGCTGCTGATCCACGCGGCAGCATGATAGAAGCAGACAAAGTTGAAGCCAAACACGCAGCAGCCCTGCAGCAGACAAAACAGATGATCGCGCTTATCCAGCATTCGCAGGCGACGCAGCAGTTTTAGGATCACCAGCATCACCAGCGACGCCAGTAAGAAACGCCAAAATACCGCCACCAAAACGGGCGTATCGCCCGCTTCCTGCTGCAGGAAAATGGCAATCCATGTGGTTCCCCAAATCATCACCACGGCAAGGTATAACATCACATTCATAGCGCACTCTCCGACATAATCTGGCCCGCAGTGTGGCGTGAAAAGCAACCTGCGGCTTGCACGTTTTTGCGCGGCAATTGCAAAATCTTGCGCTTTTTACTTCTGTGTCCGGCTGTGACCTGTTTTCTGTCTGCGGAGATCCGTACACTGGGCGCTCATGAACTTCGAGTGATATGAACCATGGCCGATTACCAGACCTTCAACATGCTGCAGCGCCACAAAGCGCAGCTGCGCGACAGTGTGCAGTTGTCGAGCGGCATTAAGCTGGCGGCCTGGTTTAACAGCGGCGATCGCGTCACCAATCTTAGCGATCATCACACGCTGAGCCTGTATACCGCAGACGGCTATGAAACCTGGCATAAAACCCAAAACGGCTGGCGCAACGGCGGCGGCCCGGATCGCTTTTGCCTGATGCCCAGCGGGGTAGAATCGGTGTGGGATATTCGCGCCGATTTGTCGTTTGTGCATCTCTATTGCACCGACGAACATCTGCGGCATTTGGGCGAGCAGATCTGGGATCGCAGTCCGTCGCAGCTCAATCTGCATGAAAAGATCTTCGCGGCGGACGATCGCATCACCCAACTTTATCGCCACTTCTTGCTGAGCACCGACTGGCAACAGCCGGCGAATCAATTGATGCTCAGCAGCGCATCAACGTTGCTGATGACGCATCTGCTGCAACGCTACAGCGATGTGCAATGGCAAGCGCCGCAGGTGCGGGGCGGACTGGCGCCCGCCGTGTTGCGGCGAGTCATGGCGTATATTGATGCGCAGCTCGATCAGCCATTAACGCTGGCGCAACTGGCAGCTGAAGCGGCGCTGAGCGAATACCATTTTGCCCGCATGTTCCGCAGCAGCGTTGGCGAGGCCCCGCATCAATATGTGATGCGCCGCCGCATGGATGCTGCGCTGCAGCTGCTGGAATTCAGCCGTTTACCGCTAACAGAAATCGCATTGCGCTGCGGTTTTCACTCCTCAAGTCACTTCAGTAACCGCTTCCGTCAGCTGCATGGCGTGACGCCATCGGCATGGCGCCACGATCAAGTCTGATTACGATCTCACTTTTAAAACGTTGTAATCGGCTGCAAGAACCCCTGTTTTTCTGAACACATCTCTCAATTAGGCATTCTCAAACTCAGTGAGGCATTTTTTCCATGGATTTTGGAGTAGGATGCTTTGCAGGAAAATTAAGCTATCACATTGATTACAATGACAAGTTACAAGAGGCTGTAATTATGGAAAAGCGCGTGTCAAAGCTGGAAGCGGATATTGACGATATCAAAACCGATATGGCAGTAATGAAAACGGATATCGCGGTGATCAAATCGAACTACGCCACTAAAAGCGATCTTCATCAGGCGATAAATCAACAAACGAAATGGATTGTGGCGGGAATAATGAGCACCGCTGGACTGACACTTGCTCTGGCAAGATGGCTGTTTTAAGCGGGAGAACGATGAAAATCTGGTGTCCCCTGCAGGAATCGAACCTGCAACTAGCCCTTAGGAGGGGCTCGTTATATCCATTTAACTAAGGAGACGCCGGGCGCGCAGTATAGCGCACCGCGAACCTGATTTTAACTATGCAGCGGTTGTTTGCTCAATCTATCAGCAATTTAAGACCAGGCTTACGCCTGTTTTTGCTTCTCTTTCCGCTTCTGTTCCGCACGCGCTTTGGCTTTCGCCGCTTCACTCATATCGTTACGAATCTGCGCATGGCTGATCAACGCAAATATCAGCGTACCGCCCGTGATGTTGCCAAGCAGCGTAGGCAGGGCAAATGGCCAGAAGAATTCGTACCACGGCAGCGTGCCCGCAAACACCAGATACAGCACCTCGACTGAACCGACCACGATATGCGCTAAATCACCTAACGCCACCAGCCAGGTCATCATCACAATCACTACAATCTTTGCGCCACCCGCATACGGGAACATCCACACCATGGTGGCGATAATCCAGCCTGATATCACCGCATTAGCGAACATTTCGCTTGGGGAGTTCACCATCACTTTTTCACTGATGGCGGTAAAGGCCTGACGCGTCGCATCGTCGAATATTGGCATATGATTAAAGGCCAGCGCCCCTAATGCGGTGCCAATCAGATTGCCGAGCAGCACCACGCACCAGAGACGTAACAGCAGCGCAAAGTTGCTGCCGGTCGGTTTGTGCATCACCGGCAAAACGGCGGTAACGGTATTCTCGGTAAACAGTTGCTGGCGCGCCATAATCACGATGACAAAGCCAAAGGTATAACCCAAATTTTCCAGTAAAAATGCGCCCGGCACGCCTTTAAGATGGACCTGAAAAATGCCTTTCGCCATCAGCGAAGCGCTCATTGACAGTCCCGCCGCAACCGCGGACCAGAGCAGCGCCATGCCGTCACGCTCGAGTTCTTTTTCCCCATCCTGGCGTATCTCTTCATGAATCGCCGCAGCCTGCGAGGGCAGGGCATCTTCATCGACTTCTATCTCCTTGCCTTGCTCCTTCTCATCACTCTCTACATCGTTGTCACTGTTTGAAATCGATGGTGATTGTTTCATGTTTTCCTCAGGTGATAATGCCATTGCGTCATAAGCGTAGCTGGTTTTTGCAAGGTCGATTTGTTACGAAGATTCAAATTAAGAGTAACGAAATTTTAACTGAGTTGGATTTTTGAGCAATTTGTTGATCTGGGGCGCACGAATACCCCATTTGGGGTAAGTGGGAGCCAGCTCACAGACTTCGGCCCACAGATTCAATGTGGTATTATCCCCGCCTCATTCATTGCCGCGATTCTCCCTTCTATGCTCGAAGTCATTAATCTCTCATGCGTTCGTGATGAGCGAACCTTGTTTCATGGGTTGAGCTTCCGCGTGCAACCGGGTGACATTGTGCAAATTGAAGGGCCAAACGGAGCCGGGAAAACTTCGCTGTTGCGCCTGCTGGCCGGATTAAGCCGGGCGGAAGAGGGCGACGTAACGTGGCAGTCACAGCCCCTTCGTCAACAGCGCGAAGTATGGCAACAAAATCTGCTCTATCTTGGCCATCACCCCGGCGTGAAATCGGTACTCTCACCGCTAGAGAACCTGCATTTCTGGCACGGTAGCAGCAAAGAAGACGCGATTTATGCCGCGCTTGAGCAGGTCGATCTGCTGGGCTTTGAAGAGGTGCCGGTGGCACAACTCTCCGCCGGACAGCAGCGGCGCGTGGCATTAGCACGCTTATGGCTCAGTCCGGCGTCGGTGTGGATCCTCGATGAACCCTTAACCGCCATCGATAAAGGCGGTGTGGAAAAATTAATGGCGCGATTCGTCAGCCATGCCGATAACGGCGGAGCGGTGATTCTGACCACGCATCAGGATCTGCCCGGTCACAGCGCGCGCGTGCGTAAAATTCGTCTTACTTCGGAGTGGGCTTGATGTTAGGCCGGGTCATTCAGCGTGAATTAAAAATCGCTTTTCGTAGCGGCGGGGAAGTGATCAATCCGCTGTGGTTTTTCCTGATTGTTATCACGCTGTTTCCGTTAGGTATCGGACCGGAGCCACAGCAGCTGGCGCGCATTGCGCCGGGCGTGGCGTGGGTTGCCGCGTTACTCGCCTCATTGCTGGCGCTGGAACGGCTGTTTCGTGACGATTTTCTTGATGGTTCGCTTGAGCAACTACTTCTGTTGCCGACGCCGCTGCCGATCACGGTGCTGGGCAAAGTGATTGCGCACTGGCTGATTACCGGGCTACCGCTGATTTTATTGTCGCCGCTGGCGGCATTGTTGCTGTCGCTGGATTTTGCCGGCTGGCGCGCGATGGCATTGACGTTATTACTTGGCACGCCAACGCTGAGTTTTCTCGGCGCGATTGGTACCGGATTAACCGTTGGGTTGCGGCGCGGCGGCGTATTACTGAGTTTGCTGGTATTGCCGTTGTCGATACCGGTTTTGATATTTGCCAGCGCGGCGATTGATGCCGCCGGAATGGGATTGCCGATCGGGGGTTATCTGGCGATTCTTGGCGCGATGCTGGCGGTAAGCGCAACGCTGTCGCCGTTCGCGACGGCAGCGGCCTTGCGTATCAGTCTGCATTAATTCGTGCCGCCCCAGAGCGGTCGAAACCTGAATTCTCTTTATTGTGAGCTATGCAAAATGTGGAAATGGTTACACCAGTGGGCAAAGCCTGAGCGGCTTTACCAGCTATGCGGTCGCTTGATTCCGTGGTTCGCGGTGCTGGGTGTTGGCACGCTGTTACTCGGCTGGGTCTGGGGCTTCGGCTTTGCACCGGCGGATTATCAGCAGGGCAACAGCTTCCGGATTATGTACATTCACGTGCCTGCAGCGATGTGGTCGATGGGCGTGTATGCGTCAATGGCTATTGCGGCATTTATCGGCCTGGTGTGGCAGATGAAGATGGCCGATCTGGTCTCAGCGGCGATGGCGCCGATTGGCGCGGTGTTCACCTTTATCGCGCTGATTACCGGTTCCGCTTGGGGTAAACCGATGTGGGGAACCTGGTGGATCTGGGATGCACGCCTGACATCTGAGCTGGTGCTGCTGTTCCTCTATATGGGCGTTATCGCGCTGTATCACTCCTTTGAAGACCGCCGCACCGCCGGGCGCGCCGCCGGCATTTTGATTCTGGTTGGCGTGGTTAATCTGCCGATCATTCACTTCTCGGTGCAATGGTGGAACACGCTGCATCAGGGCTCATCAGGCATTCTGCAGCAGGCTATCGATCCAAGCATGCGCACACCGCTGCGCTGGTCCATTCTCGGTTACCTGCTGGTGTTTGGTGCGCTGACCTTAATGCGCCTGCGTAATTTGATTCTCTTCACCGAGCGCCATCGTCCGTGGGCGATTGATGTGGCGCAGGGAGGAAGCAAATTATGACGCCAGCCTTTGCATCGTGGAGCGATTTCTTCGCCATGGGCGGCTATGCCTTTTACGTCTGGCTCGCCGTTATCCTCACGTTGATCCCGTTATTCGGTCTGGTGCTGCACACCGTGCTGTTCCGCCGCCGTTTGCTGGCGGAAATTCGCCAGCGTCAGTCCAGGGATCGCCGCATTCGCGCGGCTAAATCGAAAAAAGCTGCCAGTGGAGCAGCGGGAGAATCCGTGTGAATATCCGTCGTCGTAATCGCCTCTATGTGGCGATCGCGGTGTTGATCGGGCTTGGCCTGGCGACTGCGCTGGTGATGTACGCGCTGCGTTCCAACATCGACCTGTTTTATACCCCGAGTGAAATTATCAACGGCAAAGGTGAAGATCATCAGAAGCCTGAGCCGGGCCAGCGCTTGCGCATTGGCGGCATGGTGATGCCGGGCAGCGTAAAGCGCGATCCGAAAACCCTCGCCGTCTCTTTCAAACTGTATGACGCCAACGGCGTGGTCAGTGTGACCTATGAAGGCATTCTGCCGGACCTGTTCCGTGAAGGGCAAGGCGTGGTAGCGCAAGGCGTGCTGGAAGAGGGCAATCTGGTGAACGCCAAAGAAGTGCTGGCGAAACACGATGAAAAATATACGCCTCCCGAAATTGAAGATGCCATGAAGAAGAATCACACAGGACCTGCAGCAGCCTATCAGCAGTCGGGTGCGCAATCATGATGCCGGAAATTGGTAGCTTTCTGCTGTGTCTGGCGCTGGCTTTAGCGCTCCTGTTGAGCGTCTATCCGTTGTGGGGCGCTGCGCGGCAGGATGCGCGTTTGATGGCCATGGCGCGCCCGTTAACCTGGGGCATGTTTATCTGTGTCGCCGCCTCTTTTGTGGTGTTGGTGCACGCCTTTGTGGTGAATGACTTTACCGTTGGCTATGTCGCCACCAACTCCAACACCTTGCTGCCGGTCTATTATCGCATCGCGGCAACCTGGGGTGCGCACGAAGGTTCACTGCTGTTGTGGGTGCTGCTGCTCAGCACCTGGACGCTGGCGGTGGCGATCTTCAGTCGCGGGATGCCGCAGGATGCGCTAGCACGCGTGCTGGCGGTGATGGGCATGATTAATCTCGGCTTCCTGCTGTTTATCATTCTCACCTCGAATCCATTTACCCGCACCTTGCCAAACTTCCCGATTGACGGGCGCGATCTCAACCCAATGCTGCAGGATATCGGGCTGATCTTCCATCCGCCGCTGCTGTACATGGGTTATGTCGGCTTCTCGGTGGCCTTTGCGTTTGCCATTGCCTCGCTGATGGCCGGACGTCTGGATACCGCATGGGCGCGCTGGTCACGTCCGTGGACCACCGCCGCGTGGGTCTTCCTGACTATCGGTATCGTCCTCGGTTCGGCGTGGGCTTATTACGAACTCGGCTGGGGCGGCTGGTGGTTCTGGGACCCGGTCGAAAACGCCTCCTTTATGCCGTGGCTGGCCGGAACAGCGCTGATGCACTCGCTGGCGGTGACGGAAAAGCGCGGCAGCTTCAAGTCGTGGACGGTGTTACTGGCGATCACCGCGTTCTCGCTAAGCCTGCTTGGCACTTTCCTCGTGCGCTCCGGCGTGCTGGTTTCCGTGCACTCGTTCGCCTCCGATCCGGCGCGCGGCATGTTTATTCTCGCCTTCCTGGTGATTGTGATTGGCAGCTCGCTGCTGCTGTACGCGCTGAAAGGTGGTCAGGTGCGCAGCCGCGTACAGAGCGAAGCCTGGTCACGCGAATCCTTCCTGCTGGGTAATAACGTGCTGCTGATCGCCGCGATGCTGGTGGTGTTACTCGGTACGCTGCTGCCGCTGGTGCATAAACAGCTCGGGCTCGGCAGCATCTCGGTGGGCGAGCCGTTCTTCAACACCATGTTTACCTGGCTGATGGCACCGTTCGCGCTGATGCTCGGTATCGGTCCGCTGGTGCGCTGGCGTCGTGACCAACCACAGAAACTGTGGAAACGCCTTGGCGTGGGCCTGTTAGTGACGCTGATTCTGTCGATCGCCCTGCCGTGGCTGCTGCAGGATCGCATTGAGGCGATGACGGTTATCGGCCTGCTGATGTCGATCTGGGTGATCATGCTGACGTTGATGGAACTGCACGAGCGCGCCACCCATCGCCACTCTTTCTTCAAAGGTTTACGACATCTGTCGCGCAGCCATTGGGGCATGGTGCTGGGGCATTTAGGCGTGGCGGTGACCGTGGTCGGTATCGCCTTTAGCACCCAGTACAGCGTTGAGCGTGATGTGCGCATGAAGGCGGGCGATACCGTTGATATCCACAATTATCACTTTACCTTCCACGGCGTGCGCAACCTGCAAGGGCCGAACTACAGCGGCGGCGTGGCGGTGATTGAAGTGACGCGCAACGGCAAGCTGGAGGCGGTGATGCAGGCGGAAAAACGCTTCTATGCAGCCGCGCGCACCATGATGACCGAAGCGGCGATCAGCGGCGGTTTCACCCGCGATCTGTATGCGGCGCTGGGCGAAGAGCTGGATGACGGTTCGTGGGCGGTGCGGATTTACTACAAACCGTTTGTGCGCTGGATCTGGTACGGCGGCGTGTTTATGGCGGTGGGCGGCTTGTTCTGCCTGTTCGATCCGCGCTATCGCTCACGCAAAAAAGAGCAGCGCGAGGAGCTGGCATGAACAAAAAAATCCTGTTTATCCCGTTAGTTCTGTTTTTGCTGCTGGCCGCGGCGCTGCTGTGGCAGCTGTCGCGCAACGCCAACGGCGATGATCCAACGCGTCTCGAATCAGCGTTGATCGGCAAACCGGTACCCGTATTCAAACTGGAAGCGCTCGATCAGCCGGGCAAAATCTATGATCAGCAGGTGCTGACCGACGGCAAACCGATTCTGCTCAACGTCTGGGCAACCTGGTGCCCAACCTGCCGCGCGGAGCATCAATACCTCAACACGCTGGCGGAAAAAGGCATTCGCGTGGTTGGCCTCAATTATAAAGACGATCGCACCAAAGCGGTGACTTGGCTGAACACGCTGGGCAATCCTTATGCGCTCAGCCTGTATGACGGCAACGGGATGCTCGGTCTCGATCTTGGCGTTTACGGCGCACCGGAAACCTTCCTGATAGACGGCAAAGGGATCATTCGTTATCGCCACGCAGGCGACATGAACGATCGCGTCTGGCTCGAAGAAGTGAAACCGCTGTGGGACAAATACAACAAGGAGGCGGGCGTATGAAACGGCTGCTTCTACTGTTAGCGGGCATTCTGCTCAGCACCAGCCTGTGGGCGGCGATTGATACTTATCAGTTCGATTCGGTGCAGCAGGAAGAACAATACCGCGATCTCACCGCATCGCTGCGTTGCCCGAAATGCCAGAACAACAGCATTGCCGATTCCAATGCGATGATCGCGTCGGATATGCGTCTCAAAGTCTACGAGTTGATGAAGCAGGGCGAAAGCCGCCAGCAGATCATTGATTACATGGTGGCGCGTTACGGTAATTTCGTGACGTATGAGCCGCCGGTAACGCCTTCCACGCTGATTTTGTGGGTGGGGCCAGCGCTGTTTGTGGTGCTGGGCGCGCTGATCATTATTCTGCGTAATCGTCGCGGCAAAGCGCGTAGCGAACTCGACGACAGTGAACAACAGCGCCTTGCGGCGTTACTCAAGCGTGACGGGAAGCCGTAATGACTGGATTCTGGATTACCCTGATTATTTTACTGCTGGCGGCTATCGCGCTGTTTCTGCGTGCCGGCTGGCGTCAGCGCGAGGCCAGCAGTGGCGATCGCGATCGTCTCAACACCGATTTCTATCAGCAACGCCTGCGCGAGCTGGAGCGTGATGAAGAAGAGGGCGTGGTGGCTGAGCGCCCGGAAATGGTGCGCGAACTGCAACAAACACTATTAACTGATGTGCCGCAGCAGGATGCCGCGACCATTCATCGCAGCAGCCGCTGGGTGTTGCTGCCGGGCGTGATTGTGCTGCTGGTGGTGTCGGTTGGCATGTATCTGAAAACCGGCGGACTTACGCAGCAAACCGCGTTTGTCAGCGTACAGCAGGAGTATCCTGCGTTACGTGCGCGCGTGATGGATCCTAAAGCTCAGCCGCTGACCATGGAAGAGTTGGCGCGTCTGCAGCTGGGTCTGCGCAGCTCGCTGCAGCACGACGCAACGAACCTCAACGATTGGGCAATGTTGGGCCGCTTAGGGATGGTGCTGAATAATGCTACCGATGCCAGCCAGGCATTTGAACATGCGCTACAGCTGGCGCCAGACAATATCGAACTGCAGCAGGATTATGCCGAAGTGCTGACGCGCTCCAGCGATCCGCAGGATAACCGTCAGGCCAACGTGTTGCTGAAAGCGCTGCTTAAACGCGATCACAGCGATGTGCGCACGCTGAGTCTGCTGGCGTTTAATGCCTTTGAGCAGCAGCAGTACAATGAGGCGATTGGTGCATGGCAGGTGATGTTGAAACTGTTACCGGCAGGCGATCGTCGCATCACCATGATCGAGCGCAGCATTGAACAAGCGAAAACTGACGCGGGACAGCAAAATAGCAGCCTGGCATTGACGGTGAGTTTGACGCCGCAGGCAGAAAAAATGTTACCGCAAGGCGGAGTGTTGTATATTTCTGTGTCTGACGGTGTTTCACCGGTGCCTGTGGCTGTGAAGCGTTTACCGCTGAGCCACTTCCCGTTATCGCTCACGCTCGATGACAGCAATGCCATGATGCCCGATCGCCTGCTTTCGGCACAGCATCAGGTGCAAGTCAGGGTGCGCATTTCGCGCGATGGCAGTGCCAATCCACAGTCTGGCGACTGGTTGGGTTTAAGCGCGGTCACACCCTGGGATGGTCATCAGCAACTGGCTGTGGAAATTAATCAACAGCAGCCCTGAAGCGATACCTTACTGATCCGCACAGGGAGAGAAGAATGAATAACCGCCTGACCGGTTTGGCGCTAGCCAGCTTACTGCTGGTGGGTTGTGCCAACTCAAAACCGGCTGAAAATACGGAACCTGCGCAGCGCAGCGATCCGCTGGAAGGCTTTAACCGCACGATGTTTAACTTCAACTACAACGTGCTGGATCCGTATGTTCTGCGTCCGGTGGCAGTCGCCTGGCGCGATTACGTGCCGGTGCCGGCACGTAGCGGCATCAGTAATGTGTTATCCAACGTTGAAGAGCCCGCCAGCATGGTCAACGCCATTCTGGTGGGTGAACCGCGCCAGGCAGGCATCCACTTCACCCGCTTCTTCCTGAACACCGTGTTAGGGCTGGGTGGCTTTATCGACGTGGCGGGCAAAGCCAATCCGGCACTGGCGCGTGAAGTGCCGCATCGCTTTGGTAGCACGCTGGGACGTTATGGCGTCGGTTACGGCCCGTATGTTGAATTGCCGGCCTACGGTAGCTTCACCATCCGTGAAGATGGCGGTGACTTCGTTGATACGCTCTATCCGGTCTTAAGCTGGTTGAGCTGGCCGATCTCGGTAGGTAAATGGACGCTGGAAGGGATTGAAACCCGTGCGCAGTTGCTGGATTCGGACGCCATTTTGCGTCAGCAGCAAGATCCGTACGCCTTTATTCGTAATGCCTACTTCCAGCGACATGACTTTATTGCCAACGGCGGTAAGCTGAAGCCGGAAGATAATCCGAACGCCAGTGCGATTCAGGACGATCTGAAAGATATTGATTCTGAATAAAACAAAAAGGCGACTCAATGAGTCGCCTTTTTTTATCAAGCTACGTATCAGAACTTGTAGTTAAAGTTCGCGCCGTACAGCCAGGCTTTACCTTCAGAGTTAAAGGTATACGGGCCTTCTTTCACGGTGACTTTCTGACCGTGCATGTAAGAAATACCCAGGTCGACAGAAGCATCTTCATTGAAGGCGTAAGACGCACCGGCACTCAGCCACAGACGATCCTGATCCGGAATAGAGATAGAACGCTTATCGGCCGGAACCGGGCTGTCATCAAAGGCGATACCGGTACGGAAGGTCCAGTTATCGTCGTAAAAGTAAGTGGTACCCAACGCGATACGGTAGGCATCGTGGAAACTTTCATCCTTATAGAACAGCGTCTGGCCATTGCTGCCAGTGGCTTTCAACTCCTGGAATTGACTCCAGCTGGTATAAGTCAGGCTATAGTGAACCGCCCATTGCGGCGCCACTTTATGCCAGCCTGAAACTTCCCACATCTCTGGCAGATTCAAAGTCAGAGAACCCGGAATTGTGGTGCCGCTGGTGCCGTAAGGCAGGCCTAAAGCCAGTGCCTGCGGTGTACCGTTAAAGGCGGTGGGGATGTTGCTCTTGTAGTCGCCGTCAAAGTCGACTTTTACTTCTGAGCGGTAGGTAAAGCCAAAGCGGTTATTTTTATCCACTTCGTACAGGATGCCGGCGTTCCAGCCGTAGCCCCATTCATCACCTTTTAAATGCGCAATCTGGGTATCGGCTGGCAATCCTGCCACGGCACCTGCTTCACCGGCATAGCGCTCAATTTTCGCTTTTGCGTAGACCGCATCAAAGCCGATACCGAAGCTGAAATTCTCATTCAGTCGATAAGCGGTGCTGATATTAAAATTACCGGTCATCAGGTCGGTTTTGCCGCCATAACCACCTGCGGTATAGCCGTCATTAAATTCGGTTGCTAAACCATAGTTTGAGGTCGCAGATGCACCAATCCACCACTGATCGTTAATTGGGTGCACATAGTGAAGATTAGGGATCCACTGATTTGGGGCGATATTTTTGGCATCAAGGCTGCGACCTGTCGGGCTCTGACCGCTAATATCCACTTCGGGATCAATATAAACCGCGCCGATAGAGAAAGAAGGGCGATCCATTAATGCCATGGTTGCCGGGTTACGGCTGGCAGAGGCGGCGGTATCACCCATCGCACCTTCGCCGGAATATGCACGACCTAAACCAATTGCTGAGAATTCATTCAGTTGAAAGCCCGCGGCGTAAACATGAGAACAGACGAGCGTTACTGCAGCTGCCACAGCTGACTTTGCAAACAGGTTTTTATGGTTCATGACCACAACCTCATCCAGATTTATTATTTAACGTTGTTACGTCGCGTAACAAAGAGCGGCGAATTGTAGGGACTGATGGCAAAACCACATATCAGACCAGTGCGACGAGTATAGGTCCGACCTGTGTATTTGTTGCAATATTGTTTTTTAAATATTTCTGATTTGATCGATAAAATCAGATCTGCTTAACAAAATCTTAGCGGTTCGACTTAAACATAGCGTTCAATTTTGCTGTGGATCAATTTTTAGTGTGATATTCGTCACTTAGCGGCTTGAGCGTGGATGTGAAAACGCAGCAGGCGTACACTTTGCGGCAGAAAATAATCCGATTATGTTGAAATTATCGTCAGGAGAGAATCATGACTGATGCCATTAAAAAGTGTAATGCCAACGAAACGGCGGCCTGCTGCTGTGTCGATGTGGGAACCGTGATGGATAACACCGATTGCACCGCAAGCTGGTCTGGCGTGTTTGCCGATCGCCATGCGGCGGAAGCGATGCTGGCGCATTTGACTGAACGCGCGCGTCAGGTGGAATCCGATCCTTGCGATATTCGCGCGGATTTTGCCAATGAAGGCGACGCGGTGCGCCTGTCTATCGACTTCACCTTTGCCTGCCAGGCCGAAACCCTGATTTTCCAGCTCGGCCTACGCTAATCATGCCGCTGCCGAAACCCCTTCGGCAGCCTTAACTCATTTTCGTGTATTCCCTCGCACTTTTTTCCTCTGCTTATTGGCTACTTAGCAACACTTAGTTAACACTGATGATCAGGTCAGACCTGTTTGGCAATGATGCCCCGGTCGAAAAATACAGGTGATTGCAATGAGCAAAGCGCAGCCGCTGCTGACGCGTCAGGGCGAACGTATCGCCATAACCCACGGATTACGCACCCCTTTTGCCCGCCAGGCTACAGATTTCCACGGCATTCCCGCGCTGGAGCTGGGGCGCATGGTGATCAGCGAACTGATGGCGCGCAGCGAATTACCGGTCGAGATTATCGATCAACTGGTGTTTGGCCAGGTGGTGCAGATGCCGGAAGCGCCCAATATTGCGCGTGAAATTGTTCTGAGCAGCGGATTAGGCGTGCATACCGATGCCTATAGCGTTAGCCGCGCCTGCGCCACCAGTTTTCAGGCGGTGGCAAACGTGGCGGAAAGTTTAATGGCGGGCACCATCGATGCCGGCATTGCCGGTGGCGCGGATTCATCCTCGGTGCTGCCGATTGGCGTCAGTAAAACTCTGGCGCGTGCGCTGGTGGATCTCAACAAAGCGCGCAGCTTTAGTCAAAAACTCAGCATCCTGCGTCGTTTGCGTCCACGCGATCTGTTGCCGGTGCCACCGGCGGTAGCGGAGTATTCTACCGGATTACGCATGGGCGATACCGCCGAGCAGATGGCGAAAAGTCACGGCATCACGCGTGAACAGCAGGACGCGTTAGCGCTGCGTTCGCACCAGCATGCGGCGCGCGCCTGGCAATCGGGCGTGTTAAGCCAGGAAGTGATGCCCGCATTTGTGCCGCCGTGGAAAGCGCCCATCGAGCAGGACAACAATATTCGCTTCAACGCCAGCGCCGCCGATTACGCCAAACTGCGCCCGGCGTTTGATCGTCGCCACGGTTCGGTGACCGCCGCCAACAGCACGCCGCTGACCGATGGTGCCGCAGCGGTGATCCTGATGCGTGAAGGGCGCGCGCGCGAACTCGGCATTCAGCCGCTCGGCTATCTGCGCAGCTATGCTTTTACGGCGATTGATGTCTGGCAGGATATGCTGCTTGGACCGGCCTACGCCTCGCCGCTGGCGCTGGAGCGCGCCGGCATCACGCTCAACGATCTGACGCTGATTGATATGCACGAAGCCTTTGCCGCACAAACCTTAGCCAACCTGAAAATGTTCCGTGACGAACGCTTTGCGCGCGAGGTGCTGAATCGTCCGCATGCGTTAGGTGAAGTCAATGAAGAACGCTTTAACGTGCTTGGCGGATCGATAGCTTATGGTCATCCGTTTGCCGCCACTGGCGCACGCATGATCACGCAAACGCTGCAGGAACTGCGGCGGCGCGGTGGCGGATTGGGATTGGTCACCGCCTGCGCGGCGGGCGGCCTGGGCACGGCAATGGTTTTGGAGGCCGAATAATGAGCGAATCCGCCTTTCATTTACACATGCGCCTCGACCACGTCGGTGTGATCACCATTGATGTGCCGGGCGAGAAGATGAACACGCTGAAGGCCGAGTTTGTGCCGCAGATCAAAGCGGTGCTGGACGAAGCGCGCAGCCATCAGCAGTTGGCTGGATTAGTGTTGATCTCCGGCAAGCCAGACAACTTTGTTGCTGGTGCGGATATCAGCATGATCGCCAACTGCAAAACGGCGCAGGAAGCTGAGGCGCTGGCAAAGCAGGGACAAGATGTGATGGCGATGATTGCCGCGCTGCCGTTTCCAGTGGTGGCGGCGATTCACGGTGCCTGCCTCGGCGGCGGTCTGGAACTGGCGCTGGCCTGCGATGCGCGCATCTGTTCGCTGGATGACAAAACGCGCCTCGGTTTGCCGGAAGTACAGCTCGGTCTGCTGCCGGGTTCTGGCGGTACGCAACGTTTGCCGCGCCTGATTGGCGTACAGCAGGCGCTGCCGCTGATCCTCACCGGCAAACAGCTGCGCGCTAAACAGGCGCTCAAGCTGGGGATTGTCGATGACGCGGTGCCGCAATCAATTCTGCTGGAAACGGCGCTTGCGCGCGTACACAAAGGAAAAGGCGCACGGCGGGAGCTTTCGCGCCGCGATCGTTTTCTGCAGGGACCAATCGCGCGTCAGGTGCTGTTCTCGCTGGCGCAGCGGCAAACCCACAGCAAAACCCAGGGCAACTATCCAGCGGCCCAGCGCATTCTTGACGTGGTGCGCATCGGTCTGGAGCAGGGCAGCAGCGCCGGGCATGAAGCGGAAGCGCGCGCCTTTGGCCAACTGACGATGACGCCAGAATCGGCCGCGCTGCGCAGTTTGTTCTTCGCCTCAACTGCCTTAAAGAAAGAGTCGATGGCCAGTGTCGAGCCGCAAGTGCTGAAGCAGATTGGCGTGCTCGGCGGCGGTTTGATGGGCGGCGGCATCGCCAGCGTTACGGCGCTGAAAGCCGGTTTGCCGGTGCGCATTAAAGACATCAATCTGGTCGGCGTGAATCATGCGCTGCAATACAGCTGGGATCTGCTGAGCAACAAGGTGAAGCGGCGTCAGCTAAAAGCCGCCGAACGTCAGCAGCAAATGGCGCGCATCAGCGGTGGCACCGATTACCAGGGATTTAGCCAGCGCGATCTGGTGATTGAAGCAGTATTTGAGGATCTGGCGCTCAAGCAGCAGATGGTCAGCGAAATCGAAAGCCATTGCCAGCCGCACACCATTTTCGCCTCCAATACTTCGTCGCTGCCAATTACTGATATCGCAGCCAAAGCCCAGCGGCCTGAAAACGTGATCGGTCTGCATTTCTTCAGTCCTGTGGACAAAATGCCGCTGGTGGAGGTGATTCCTCACGCCAATACCTCGGCGCAAACGCTGGCAAATACGGTGCAGCTGGCGCGTCAGCAGGGCAAAACGGCGGTGGTGGTGGCGGATCGTCCCGGCTTTTACGTTAACCGCATTCTCGCGCCCTATATAAATGAAGCGATGCACTGCTTGCAGGAAGGTGAGCCGATTGAGCATATCGATCGCGCTCTGGTGAAGTTTGGTTTCCCGGTTGGGCCACTGCAGCTGCTGGATGAAGTGGGCATTGATGTCGGCAGCAAAATCAGCCCGATTCTTGAGCAGGCTTACGGTTTACGTTTCAGCGCCCCCAACGCCGCGAACGCCATTCTGGCCGACGGCAGAAAAGGGCGCAAAAATCACAAAGGGTTTTACCTCTATCAACGTTCGCGCTGGCCGGGAAAACGCAAAGTCGATGCTTCCCTTTATTCACTGCTGAATATCAAACCGCAGGCGAAGCAGAGCGAAGCGCAGATCGCTGAGCGATGTGTATTGATGATGCTGAACGAAGCGGCACGCTGTCTGGATGAAGCGGTGATCCGCAACGCGCGTGATGGCGATATTGCGGCGGTATTTGGCATCGGTTTTCCGCCGTTCCTTGGCGGTCCGTTCCGCTATATGGATCAGCGCGGCATTGGCGATATCGTCAAAGCATTAAGGTCATTAATGCAGCAGCACGGCGAGCGTTTTACGCCGAGTGAGGCGCTGATTGCAATGTCAGAACAGCAAACGAATTTTTACACTTCTGCACAATCGTGAATAGGAGCACAGATTCAGCGGGTTAGTCAGCGGGCCGTGCAGCGGTAAGCGCGGCACCATTCTGAGATGTGCTTATTTAATAAACAACCGGTTGACTATACTGAAGCCATTGGGGTAAAACACACCGTTCATTCGCAGAATGAAGCGTCTGGTGCTGTGGTACCGGCCGATATCGACAAACAACAGCGGTGCTTTATGCAAGTTTTTATCATGCGTCATGGCGATGCAGCTCTGGAAGCAGCGAGTGATTCCGTTCGACCTCTCACACTCTGTGGCTGTGATGAATCGAGAGCGATGGCGAGCTGGCTCAACGGCAAAACGCCAGAAATTGATCGGGTATTAGTCAGTCCTTACCTGCGTGCCGAGCAAACGCTCGCCACGGTGCGCGAAACTCTGAAATTGCCAGAAGGGCAGGATGTCTTACCGGAACTGACGCCGGGCGGCGATCCGGGCATGGTGGCTTGCTATCTGCAGGCGCTGGCACAAAAAGGGGTTAAATCGGCGCTGGTGATTTCGCATCTGCCGCTGGTGGGTTATCTGGTGTCTGAACTCTGCCCGCAGGAAGCGCCGCCGATGTTCGCGACCTCGGCAATAGCCTGCGTAAACTTTGATGCAGAGGCCTGCGAAGGCAAGCTGGAGTGGCAGGTCAGCCCGTCAAAATTGGCTAAAGCGATGTAATTCCGCTCTATGGGCCGCTTACAAACGCGGCCCTATCCTTTTGTAGCGCGGCACGTCACGGTAATTCAGGCGGCTGCCACTCTTCTACCTCTATCAGCACCAGCAGTGCGGCATCGCCGCCAAACATTTTCGGTGCCTGATGAAAGGCCATCACATGCGGATGTTGTGCCAGCCACAGCGGTGTTTGCTGCTTGAGGATGTGTTTGCCGTGCCCGGTCATCACGCTGGCGCAGAACAGATGTTCGCGGCGACAGGCGGCAATCAACGCGCCGAGCTCCTGCTTGGCCTGCATCTGCGTTAAGCCATGCAGATCGAGAAAAATTTCTGGCGTGTAATCGCCACGACGCAATTTCTTCTGCTCGTAATGGCTGACATCCGCGCGCACGTAGCGCACCGGACCTTCGCTCGACAGCAACGGCTGAAACTCGTCTGAAAAATAATGGCTATTATCGACCTGTTCTGAAAGCAGGCGTTTAAGCGGTACCTCGCGCGTTTTCACTACCGGTTTATGCACGATAGTGTCCTGTTTCAGCTTGCGGGTTCCACTCATTAACTGGCGGAACATCTCCTGATCGTCCTGGCTTAGCGGCGTTTTCTTACTCATGGCTCTGTGATTGGGTCAGAAAAGGCTGATTAAACAGCCGGTGGCATACCTTAACCGTTACTGTTAACAAATGTCAGCTTTTTCGCCTCGCTGCGCTGAATTCTGCCCGGCTTCGTGGCACACTATCGGCCGATTGATTTTATGGCCTGCGGAGGGCTACGTGGACAAGATATTCGTCGATGAGGCAGTGAATGAACTGCACACCATTCAGGACATGCTGCGCTGGGCTGTCAGCCGTTTTTCGGCGGCAGGCATTTGGTACGGCCACGGCACGGATAATCCCTGGGACGAAGCAGTCCAACTGGTTCTGCCAACGCTGTGGCTGCCGCTGGATATTCCAGAAGATATGCGCAATGCGCGCCTGACTGCCAGCGAGCGTCATCGCATTGTTGAGCGCGTGATTCGCCGCGTCAACGAGCGCATTCCGGTGGCGTATCTCACCAACAAAGCCTGGTTCTGCGGCCACGAATTTTACGTTGATGAGCGCGTATTAGTGCCGCGTTCACCGATTGGTGAACTGATTGAGAACCGCTTTGCCGGTTTGATCGGCGATTCGCCTCATCACATTCTGGATATGTGTACCGGCAGCGGCTGCATCGCCATTGCCTGCGCTTACGCCTTCCCGGAAGCGGAAGTGGATGCAGTCGATATCTCCACCGATGCACTGGCTGTCGCCGAGCAGAACATTGAAGAGCACGGCCTGCTGAACCACGTCACGCCAATCCGCGCCGATCTGTTCCGCAACTTGCCGCAGGTGAAATACGATCTGATCGTCACCAATCCGCCGTACGTGGATGCGGAAGATATGGACGATCTGCCGAACGAATATCGCCACGAGCCGGAACTGGGTCTGGCGGCGGGCAGCGACGGCCTGAAACTGGTGCGTCGCATTCTGGCCTGTGCGCCGGATTACCTCGCCGAACAAGGCGTGCTGATTTGCGAAGTGGGTAACAGCATGGTGCACATGATCGATCAGTATCCAGACGTGCCGTTTACCTGGCTGGAGTTTGATAACGGCGGTGACGGCGTGTTTATGCTGACGCGCGAGCAAATCGTGGCGGCACAGCATCACTTCTCATTTTACAAAGACTAAATAAGAGGGCGAGCGCTCGCCCGCAACATCGCAACAAGGAACCAGCATGGCCGGAAACAGCATCGGACAAGTTTTTCGCGTAACCACTTTTGGCGAGTCGCATGGTATTGCGCTGGGCTGCATCGTTGACGGTGTGCCACCCGGCATTCCGCTGACGGAAGCCGACATCCAGCACGATCTCGATCGTCGTCGTCCTGGCACTTCGCGCTATACCACGCAGCGCCGCGAGCCGGATCAGGTGAAAATTTTGTCTGGCGTGTTTGAGGGCGTGACGACGGGAACCTCAATCGGTTTGCTGATTGAGAACACCGACCAGCGTTCACAGGATTACGGCACCATCAAAGATCTGTTCCGTCCTGGCCATGCCGATTATACCTACGAGCAGAAATACGGCCTGCGCGACTACCGTGGCGGCGGCCGCTCTTCGGCGCGTGAAACCGCGATGCGCGTGGCAGCAGGGGCGATTGCCAAGAAATATCTGCAGATGAAGCACGGCATCGTGGTGCGCGGCTATCTGGCGCAGATTGGCGATGTGGCCTGCGAGCTGAAAGACTGGAGCATCGTGGAAGAGAACCCGTTCTTCTGCCCGGATGCCTCTAAACTGGAAGCGCTGGATGAGCTGATGCGCGGCCTGAAAAAAGAGGGTGACTCTATCGGCGCCAAAGTTACCGTGCTGGCAGAGAACGTGCCGCCGGGCCTGGGCGAGCCGGTATTTGATCGTCTGGATGCGGATTTAGCGCATGCGCTGATGAGCATCAACGCGGTGAAAGGCGTGGAGATCGGTGACGGTTTTGCGGTGATCAATCAGCGCGGCAGTCAACATCGCGATGAGATCCGTGCCAACGGTTTCCAGAGCAATCACGCGGGCGGCATTCTGGGCGGCATCAGCAGCGGCCAAACCATTAGCGCCAATCTGGCGATGAAACCGACCTCCAGCATCACCGTGCCAGGCAACACCATCACCCGCGAGGGTGAAGAAGTCGAGATGATCACCAAAGGTCGTCACGATCCCTGCGTCGGCATTCGCGCCGTGCCGATTGCCGAAGCGATGATGGCGATTGTGTTGATGGATCACCTGCTGCGCCAGCGTGCGCAAAACGGTGACGTCAACAGCAGCGTTCCGCGCTGGTAAGCCCGATGATGCGCCGTATGCTCATTATCTGTGCCGCGCTGCTATGCAGTGCGGCCGCCGTTGCCGCCACGCCGTGGCAGCAAATTCATCAGCCGATTGCCGGCAGCCCGCAGTCGATTGGCGGCTTCGCCAACGGCTGTATTGTGGGTGCGCAGCAGTTGCCGCTTAACTCACCCAATTATCAGGTGATGCGCCAGGATCAGCGCCGCTATTTCGGCCATCCCGATCTGATCGCCTTTATTCAGCGTCTCAGCACCCAGGTTCATCAGCTTCAGCTGGGACAAGTGCTGATTGGCGATATGGGCATGGCGGCGGGTGGACGTTTTAGCAGCGGCCACGCCAGCCATCAAACGGGTTTAGACGTCGATATCTGGCTGCAGCTGCCGAAAACCCGCTGGACGGCGCAGCAATTGCTCAAGCCGCAGCCGCTCGATCTGGTTTCTGCCGATGATAAACAGGTGATTGCGCGTCACTGGCAGCCGCAAATCGATAGCCTGATTAAACTGGCGGCGAAAGATGATGAAGTGACGCGTATCTTCGTCAATCCGGCAATCAAAAGGCAGCTTTGCGCCGATGCTGGCAGCGATCGCGCGTGGTTGAATAAAGTGCGTCCGTGGTTTGCCCATCGCGCGCACATGCACGTGCGTCTGCGATGCCCGGCGGGGAGCCTTGAATGTGAAGACCAGGCACCTCAACCGGCCGGCGATGGCTGTGGCGCTGAGCTGGACAGCTGGTTCCTGCCGAAAAAACCAGGCAGCACGCCGCCGGTGAAGAAAACGCCGCCGCCATTGCCGCCGTCTTGCCAGGCTTTACTTGATAAGCATCTTCTGTAGGTATTTCAATGGATTGGTTCGTTGTCAGCCCACTCATCCTTTGTGTGCTGTTTTTTGTGGCAGTGCTGGCGGCGTTTATCGATTCGATCGCTGGCGGCGGCGGCCTGCTTACCGTGCCGTCTTTGCTGGCTGCCGGGCTGTCGCCTGCACAGGCGTTAGCCACCAATAAGCTGCAATCGGTCGGCGGATCGTTCTCCGCCAGCCTCTATTTCATCCGACGTGGTGCGGTGAATCTGAGCGAGCAGTGGCTGAATATCGCCATGACCTTCCTCGGCGCGATTGCTGGCACCATTCTGATTCAGCACTTACAAGCGGATGTACTGCGCCAAATCTTACCGCTGCTGCTGATCTGCATCGGTTTGTGGTTCCTGCTGATGCCGCGTTTGGGCGAAGCCGATCGCGAACGTCGTCTGCACGGTTTGCCCTATGCGCTGGTGGGCGGCGGCTGCGTCGGCTTCTACGATGGCTTCTTTGGTCCCGGCGCCGGCTCGTTCTATGCGCTGGCCTTTGTTACGCTGTGCGGCTTCAATCTGGCGAAAGCCACCGCCCACGCCAAAATCCTAAATTTCACCTCGAATTTTGGCAGTTTGCTGTTCTTTATGTTCGGCGGAAAAGTGGTGTGGGGCACCGGCGCGATTATGTTGCTCGGCGCCTTTATCGGCGCGCGCCTCGGCGCCAGGCTGGTATTGAGCCGTGGTCAGAAACTGATTCGCCCAATGGTAGTGATCGTTTCTGCGGTAATGAGCGCTAAATTGTTATGGGACAGTCACGGCGCAGAATTGATGGCCTGGCTGGCCACGCTGTAATCCAACTCTCGTCAAGACCGGCTGCCAATGCGACAATGGCGCCGGTTTTTTTAAAGATTAAAAATTATGAGTACAACACACCATTACGATCAGCTGATTGCCATCTTTGATGGCTGCTTCGTTGACGATTTTCAGACCCGTCTAATTAAAGGCGACGACGAACCTATTTATCTTCCAGCGGATGAAACCTCACCGTGGAATCGCGTGGTGTTCGCGCACGGCTACTACGCCAGCGGACTGCATGAAATTTCCCACTGGTGCATTGCCGGTGAAGCGCGCCGCAAGCTGGTGGATTTTGGTTATTGGTATTGTCCGGACGGACGCGATGCGCAAACGCAGAGCCAGTTCGAATCGGTTGAGGTAAAACCGCAGGCGCTGGAGTGGTTATTCTGCGTGGCGGCGGGCTTTCCCTTCAACGTAAGTTGTGACAATCTCGAAGGCGATTGTGAGCCAGATCGCATAGCGTTTCAGCGCAAAGTGCATGCACAGGTGATGACGTATCTGCAGCAGGGCATTCCGGCACGACCAGCTCGCTTCATCGATGCACTGACGAATTATTACGGCACGCCGCCACTGACGGCGGCACAATTCCCCTGGCCGGAAGATCTGTAATCCGCGAAGGTTATAAGAAGAGAGGAAGAGATGATCGTAGAATTTGAAACCCGCATTCTGGCCCTGATTGATGACATGGTCGATCACGCCAGCGATGACGAGCTGTTTGCAGGCGGCTATCTGCGTGGTCATCTGACCCTGGCAGTGGCGGAGATTGAGCTGAGCGGTGAACACACGCCGGAAGCGCTGCAAACTCACGTCACCAACAGCCTGCAAAAAGCCATTGCTGCTGGCGAACTGTCACCACGCGATCAGGCGCTGGTCACCGGCATGTGGGACAATCTGTTCCTGCAGGCACGTCAAACCGCTTAACGTCTCGGGGCGATCGCTCGCCCCGCAGATTATCGACCCGCTTTTTTACCCTTCAGCAGTTTTCGCACCCAATAGCGATTTGGACTCATCGCCGCCAGCGTGGCTGCATCCAGCGGCTGCGGTTCGCCGCTCATCTGCGCCGCCAGCACTTCGGCCGCCAGCGGTGCGCTGCATAAACCACGCGAACCTAATGCGCCCAACACAAACAAACCGTTATGCACCGGCGCATCGGCTACGCTTGCACCGCGCGCACGCTGTTCTGGCAGATCGGCGTATTGCGTGAGTGTCGCTTCATAATCTGGCGCGCTGCCGCTCATCGGCAGATGATCGCGCGTGGCACAGCGCACGCCGTTGCGCGCCTGGTTATCGGACACATCAACCTGATGCGGCCATTGGCTCTGCGGCAGACAGTTAATCAGCCGTTGGCGATTCTCCTGCTGATCGTCGGTGCGGAAATCCGTGGCGGTATCGCCACGATGATAGCTGGCGCCGATGCAATGGGTGGCGAAGTTCGGGCTGACCGGCGTGAGATAGCCGTCGTAACACAGCACGGTGCGTAGCGCGCCCAACGACGGATTGGTCGGCGCGTGGCTCACTTGTCCCGCCACCGCGTACACCGGCAGCGTTTTGCTGTGCTCAAGTTCCAGCAACGCGTGACCATTCGCCAGCACCACTTGGGAATGCTGCACCGGCGGCTGCTCATCAAAGTGCAGCGTCCAGCGATCTTCATCGCGCGTTAATTGCGTGACGCGATGCAGCCAGTGCAGGCGTAATCCCCGCGATTGCGCGTACTCCAGCAGATTGCTGGTCAGTTGTGCAGGTGACAGCCAGCCACCTTGCGGATAAAAAATCCCGCCAACATCAAGTTCAACGCCCGCCAGCTGTTGCGCTTCTTCTTTATTAACGCCGTACGCGATGCCATGCGGCAATGCCATGTTGAGCATCTGCGCAATTTTCTCCGCGCTTTTATCATCCCAGCCCAGCTGCAACACGCCGCTCCAGTCATGCTCAAACTCCACTGGCAGCCGATCGTACAGACGTCGGGCAAAACCAAAAGCCGCCGGGAAGAAGGTGGCCAGCGCGGGATCATGTTGATTCAGCAGCGGATAGAGCGCGCCCTGACGATTGCCGGATGCGCCCAGCGCGGGCGCGTCATCGGCGCAGTAGAGCGTTACGCGCCAACCGCGTCGCAGCAGCGCGAGCGCCAATACTGCGCTGGCGATGCCGCCGCCAATCAGCGCCACTTCATTGCTGCCTGCCGGCGGGCGCGCATACCACGGCTGGCTGTGCGGCAATGCAGCGGCTTGCTCCAGCACGCCGACCAGCATTTCACGCTTGTGACCAAAGCCTTTGCGCTTCTGCATATTGAAACCGGCGTCCTGCAACCCGCGTCGCACAAACCCCGACGCGGTAAAAGTCGCCAGCGTGCCGCCCGGCCGGGCGAGGCGCGCCATCGCGGCGAACAGATCTGGCGTCCACATCTCAGGATTTTTTGCCGGCGCGAAGCCATCAAGGAACCACGCATCCACCTGACGATTGAGGCTGTCATCAAAGGTGTGAATTAGCGCGTTAATATCACCAAGCCAGAGGTCCAGCGTGACTTCGCCGCCGTTAAACAGCAGGCGCTGACAACCCGGCAACGCCTGCGGCCACTGCTGTTGCAGCTGTTCGGCCCACGGCTTTAGCTCCGGCCAATGGGCATGTGCAGCCACCAGATCGGCGTGCGTCAGCGGGAATTTCTCGCAGCTGATGAAGTGCAGACGCTGCAAAGTGGCGTTGGGTTGCTCATTGCGGAAGCGATCGAAGGCTTGCCACAGGGTAAGAAAGTTCAGACCAGTCCCAAAACCGCTTTCGGCGACAATAAATAAATCGCGTGAATGTTCAGCAAAACGGTGCGGAATATGGTTGCCATCAAGGAACACATAGCGCGTTTCCTCCAGTCCATTATCGTTGGAGAAATAGACGTCGCCGAACGCTCGGGACACAGGTGTACCCTGTTCATTCCAGTTTATTTGGGCGTGTTCAACCGGGGTTAATTTCACGGGAAAGGCTCATATTTCAGGCAGTGGCGCGAGTTTAGCGATAGACGTCACATGACGCAAATTTACAAAGGGAAATGGCTGATCGGACTTGTTCGGCTTACAACTGTACGCTAGAGTGCACCACATCCAAATATGTGGAACGAGGATTATTGAATGAAACGTGCAGTGATTACTGGCCTGGGTATTGTTTCCAGCATTGGTAATAACCAGCAAGAAGTGCTGGCTTCTCTGCGTGAAGGCCGTTCCGGTATTACTTTCTCTGAAGAGATGAGAGATGCCGGTATGCGCAGCCACGTATGGGGCAACGTCAAACTGGATACCAACGGGCTCATCGATCGCAAAATCGTGCGTTTTATGAGTGATGCCTCTATTTATGCCTACCTTTCAATGGCCGAAGCGATCAAAGACTCTGGCCTGACTGACGAACAGTATCAGCAAAACCCACGTGTGGGTTTGATTGCCGGTTCTGGCGGCGGTTCTCCGCGTTATCAGGTATTTGGTGCTGACGCCATGCGTAGCCCACGCGGCCTGAAAGCGGTCGGTCCTTATGTGGTGACCAAGGCGATGGGTTCAGGCGTTTCTGCTTGCCTGGCAACCCCGTTCAAAATTCACGGCGTGAACTACTCCATCAGTTCAGCCTGTGCTACTTCTGCACACTGCATCGGTAACGCGGTTGAGCAGATTCAACTGGGTAAACAGGACATTGTATTTGCTGGCGGCGGTGAAGAGCTGAGCTGGGAAATGGCCTGTGAGTTCGATGCGATGGGCGCACTGTCGACCAAATACAACGAAACGCCAGAAAAAGCCTCACGTACTTACGATGCCAACCGTGATGGCTTCGTCATTGCCGGCGGCGGCGGTATGGTGGTGGTTGAAGAGCTGGAGCACGCTCTGGCACGTGGTGCACACATTTATGCTGAGATCGTGGGCTACGGCGCAACCTCAGATGGCGCAGACATGGTAGCTCCTTCAGGCGAAGGCGCAGTGCGCTGCATGAAGATGGCGATGCAAGGTCTGGATACCCCAATCGATTACCTCAACACCCACGGCACTTCTACGCCGGTTGGTGATGTGAAAGAGCTGGGTGCGATTCGCGAAGTGTTCGGCGATAACTGCCCATCACTGTCTGCCACTAAAGCCATGACCGGTCATTCACTGGGTGCGGCGGGCGTGCAGGAAGCGATCTACACTTTGCTGATGCTGGAGCACGGTTTCATCGCGCCAAGCATCAACGTGGAAGAGCTGGATGAAGCGGGCAAAGGTCTGAACATCGTGACCAAACCGACTGATAAAGCGCTGACCACCGTGATGTCGAACAGCTTTGGCTTCGGCGGGACTAACGCCACTCTGACCATGCGTAAGTTGCCAGCATAATCCCGTAGGATCGCCATTCATGGCGACCTAATTATGCTAGCAATATCACAAGGGCCGGTTATCCGGCCCTTGTTGTTTTGACATTCCACCTTCAGCTTGCCTACACTCCCACTCCATCCGAAACAAAATTATCACTTTTAGCTTAGTGTGAACCAAATATCCCGTTTCTGTTTTGGCAGCAAGCGCGTGTCTGGTTATTACAAGGAGTTCGACCCACCATGACCACGACTGCTGACGCGCAAACGCAATCCGTTATGCCGCTGGCCTGCACCTCCTTTGCGGTATTCCTCACCTATCTGACCGCTGGCCTCGCGCTGCCGGTCATCCCGCTGTATGTCCATCATGAACTCGGCATGAGTAACCTAATGGTTGGCGTGGCGGTGGGAATACAGTTCTTCGCCACGCTGTTGACGCGTAGCTTTGCCGGGCGTCGAGCCGATCAACACGGTGCGAAACTCACCACTCAGCACGGCATGCTGGCCATCGCGCTGGTGGGCGTGGCGTATCTGGCGGCCGCGTTGTTACCGGTTTCTCCGTGGATGAAGTTTGGTTTGTTGGCAGTGGGGCGCTTGCTGTTAGGATTCGGCGAAAGCCTGCTGCTGACCGGCAATCTGACCTGGGGCATGGGATTGGTGGGCAGCAAACGTTCCGGATTAGTGATGTCATGGAACGGCATGGCGATTTATGGATCGCTGGCGGCTGGCGCACCTCTCGGCTTGCTGATCAATCAGCACGGCGGCTTTGCTGCTCTCGGTGCGGTTGCGCTGCTGTTGCCGCTGCTGTCGCTGGTGATAAATGGCTGGATCCGCAAAGTGCCGGTGGTGGGCGGCGAGCGGCCATCGCTGCTTAGCGTAGTGAAAACCATCTTTCAGCCGGGACTGGCGCTGGCGCTGCAGGGCACCGGTTTTGCGGTGATCGGCACCTTTACGTCACTCTATTTTGCTGCGGAAAACTGGGGCAACGCCGGTTTTGCGCTGACCGCCTTCGGCTGTGCGTTTGTGCTGGTGCGCGTATTCTTTGGCGGCTTGCCGGATCGTCACGGCGGCGTAAAAGTAGCGATGATCTCTTTGCTGGTGGAAACCGCCGGTCTGCTGCTACTGGCGTTCGCCACTTCTGGCTGGATGGCGCTGATTGGCGCGGCTTTGACCGGCTGCGGCTGCTCGCTGATCTTCCCGGCGCTGGGCGTTGAAGTGATTAAACGCGTATCGCCACAGATTCGCGGCACCGCGCTTGGCGGTTTCTCTGCATTTCAGGATATCGCGTACGGTGCCAGCGGCCCGTTGACCGGCTTACTGGCGACGGCGCTGGGTTACGGCTCGGTCTATGTCGCGGGAGCCTGTTGTGCGGCGCTGGGCATTCTGGTTACCTGGAGCTTTGCGCGGGCTGCGACAACAGCGTAACCAGCTTATCGCAGGCGCTGACAATCTCCCCGGGTGTCAGCGCCGCAAAGCCCAGTAGCCAGCCCGCTTGCTGCACTTCACCGGCATAAAGCGGCGACAGGCGCGGCAACAACAATCCGCTCTCTTTCGCCTCGGCGGTTAAGCGCGCTTCATCCCCTTGCAATAGCCGCACCGCCAACTGTAAGCCGCCAGCCGCCGGCAGCGGCTCAAGCCAGGGTGTTAAGCGCGTTTCGATCTGCTGCAGCAAGCAGTCACGTCGGCTGCGATAGAGTTGACGCATCAGGCGCAAATGGCTGGCAAAATGGCCTTGTTGCAGAAACTCTGCGCAAATCGCCTGCGGCAGCAATGCGCTGTGACCATCCATCACACTGCGCGCGCGGCCCAATGGTTCCACCAGTTGTGGCGGTACCACCATCCACGCCAGCCGCAGCGACGGGAACAGCGTTTTGGAGAAAGTGCCGAGGCAAATCACCCGACCATCCGCGGCTAATCCTTGTAGCGCCGGAGCCGGGCGATCCTCGTAGTGAAATTCGCTGTCGTAATCGTCCTCAATCAGCCAGCTATCCTGCTGCCGCGCCCACGTCAGCCACTGCAAGCGCCGCGCCAGACTCATTGCTGTGCCGGTGGGATAATGATGCGCCGGCGTCAGATAGACCAGTTTCGCGCTGCCGCTGAGCGGCACTGCGCCTTCTGCATCCAGCGGCATGGCGCGACAGCGCGCACCGGCGGCAAGAAACGCGTTGCGCGCGCCGGGATAACCCGGCTCTTCCAGCCACACTTCGTCACCCGCATCAAGGAACATCAACGCCAGCAACTGCAGCGCCTGCTGTGAGCTGGTGAGGATCACCACTTGCTCCGCGGTGCAGTGCACGCCGCGTGACAGCGCCAGATAATCCGCCACCGCCTGCCGCAGTGATGGCAATCCAAGCGGATCGCCGTAACCCATCACTTTGCTGCCCAGCGAGCGCTGCACCTGATTGCTGATGCGACGCCACTGCGTATGTGGGAAGGCGCGTAACTCGGGTGAACCGGCGGCAAAGGCGTGTGGAAAAGGCGGATCCTGACAGCCGCCCGTTGCCAAAACCTGCAGGCCACGCTGAGAAAAGTGTGGTGAGCGTTCGGTGCGGGTTTTGCTGGTGGGCGAAGCCATGCGAATCGAAACAAACGTCCCGCGTCCGCCGTGACGCTGCAGATAACCTTCACTTTCAAGCTGCGCATACGCCGCCTCCACCGTAACACGCGACAGCGATAGGTCCGTGGCTAACTGGCGGCTGGACGGCAGTTTCTGCTCATGCCGTAGATGCCCATTGGCGATGGCCTGGCGCAAAGTATTGCACAGTCGCTCACGTAAACCGCCCTGAGTTTGATGGCTAAACAGCGCGAGAAAAGATGTGGTCACGGTGGTCTTATCACTATGGTGGAAGTGGTATCAATATGCAGACCACTTTGCCGTAAACTGCGGGGAAATCACAACAGGAGAATGCGATGTCAGCGGTCTTAAAAATTGCCCCAGTCAGCGCCAGCGAGAGCGTGGCGTATCTGCAACATAAACTGGCGTACTACACCGATGCGTGGGATTTAGCAGAGGATTTGGCGCAGGGCATCACGGCGATCGTGGTGATTGATGCGCGCTCTGATGAGGTTTATCAGGCTGGACACATTTGCGGTGCACTTTCGTTTCCGCATCGCACCGTGAATGCGGAATCTACGGCGCATCTCGATCGCAGCAAAGTTTACATCACCTATTGCGACGGCATCGGCTGTAACGGCTCAACCAAAGCCGCGCTCAAGCTGGCGTCGCTGGGTTTTCAGGTTAAAGAGTTAATCGGCGGGCTGGATTTCTGGAAACGCGATGACCATCCGATGGCGTGGGGCGCGGCAGCGGGTGAGTGGCCGCACGCCACGCCCGCTGCCAACTGTGGCTGCTAAATAAACAGCCACAGCAGGAAGATAAACAGGAAGATGCCGACAATCAGCGTTAACGCCGGGCGCTGCGCCAGCGGCTGCGGCAGCATCTGGATAAACGGCGACCAGATTGGCTGCGGCCGAATTTCGCTATCGGCCAGCGGCTGTTCGTGCAGTTTCTCGGCGCGGCGGCTAAACAGCAGATTCAGCAGATCCTGCGTCTGCGCTGGCGTCAGCACGGTGGTCGGCAGCGCCTGGAAACGTTGCTGACTGTAATCTTCCAGCAGTCGCTGCTCATCATGGGTTAACGGCTGACGCAGCGAGGTTTCCAGCATCTGCAAGGTTGGCGCACTGTGCTGAGCCAGCGTCTGGCGCACCTGCAAATATTGCGTCAGCAGCGGGAAGTGGCGTGAGGGAATCGGATCGCCACTTTTCAGATTCACCAGCTTCAGCGTATCGGCCAGCAGTTTCACTGGCGATTCACCGGTTTTCGCTGCAAGGCGCGTCACCTGCTGATTCAGCGACTGCTGTTCTGCCGGCAACAAGCTGCGATCGGACACGCGCGTTTGCTGCGGCTGCGGGATCGCCATCTGACCGTTTTGCAACATCGTCAGCACCTGACGCAGCTGATCCTGCGACAACGCGCTCAACACCGTTTGGTTAAACTGCTGACGAATAAAATCGCTCACCGCCTGGCGATTATTGCCCTGCGGCAATTTTTCCAGCAGCTGTTGCAGCAGCTGGCGCGTAGCAAGACTATTTTGCACCTGGGTTAAGCGACCGTTGAGATGCTGCTCCGCCGCCGGAAAGTGGCGCGATTGCAGCTCCGCCTCACTCTTTACCCCGACTTCATGCCGCACGCCAGCCCAGAGTTCCGGCGCTTTCAGCGTACTTAAAGACATAATGCGAACAATCAGACGTTCCAGCGTGGTGCGCTGGGCAGGAGAGAGCGGCTGCTCACCGGCTGGACCGCCAGGTCGCGTTGGGCCAGTGGCCTGAGATAAAGGGGAACGATCGCCCGCGGGCACACCGGGACCGCTGAGAGGTTGCATGGCGGAATCCTTGAAAACGGGTCAGATCCGGGTGCGCCGGAAAAAAGAGGCCACATCATAACAAAAGCCCCCAGGAAATCCACGGGGGCTGCGGCCTTTCCGGATAATAAAATCAGGCGGCGGGATCGGGAAGAGTCGCGCTACGCGGCTTACGCAGCGGGGTTTTCAGCCGTTGCGCCAGAATAACACCGACTAACGTCATGCCGCCGCCAATCCAGTGATAGCCATGCAGCTGCTCATGCAGGAACATCACGGCAATAATGGCCGTAAATGCCGGTACGAAGTTCATAAAAATGCTGGTGGTGCTGGCGCCCAGACGCTGCACGCCAAGGATCCACAGGAACGGCGCGATGATCGACGCAAACAGCCCGGCATACAGCACCAGCGGCAGATTGTGCTCGTTGATCGTGACATCCGGCGCGCGCAGGAAGCCAGGCAGCAACAGCAGCACGCCAAAGAAAATCTGCACATACAGGCTTTGCCAGGTCGGCAGCGGAATCGCCCAACGTTTGGTCAGCACGCCGTACAAGGCGTACGAGGTCGATGCTGCCAGCATCATCAATTCGCCATTGCCGAGCCGTTGATTTAGCAACTGTGCCGGGTCGCCTTCGCTTACCAGCCACACCAAACCAGCGAACGACAACACGCCGCCAATCAGAATGCCGCGCGTCGGCGCGAGGCGCAGCACAACCAGACTGAGCAGGATGGTCAGTAGCGGAATGGTCGCGCCGAGAATTCCCATCATCACCGCAGAAACGCTGTGCGCCGCGTAATAGGCGAGACTTTGATACAGCACCATGCCAAGCAGACCCAGGAACAGCAATCGCCAGCCGTTGGCTTTAATGGTGTGACGATGGCGCCACACGCCCGGCAGGCAAAACGGTGTTAGTACTACCAGCGCCAGCAGCCAGCGATAGAAGGAGATCGCCGCAGGATCGATACTTCCCGCCGAGAGTTTGCTGACGATAGTGTTGATCGACCAGATCAATACCGCGATCAGCGGAAACAGTAAATTCATGATACAGCTCCTCAGATAATCGCGAATAGTTTACGTTTGACCGGTTTAAAGTAGATAGTTAAAATCGGACAATATTTGTTAGTGACCGGACAGAATGAATCTACAAGTCGAATACCAGCCGCCGATTGATGCGCCTTTGCTGCGCTTCTTCATGCGTTATGACGAGGTCAACGCCAAAACCGAATACCTCACCCATGTGCATGATTGGGGTCAGGTGATTTTCGTCACCAGCCACGTGCTGGAGATGGAAGTGGAGGGCGAACGTCTGCTGACGCCCGCAGATATCCCGATCTGGATTCCGGCCGGCCATCGTCACAGCAGCTACAATCACAACGAAGCGCGTTTTCGCACCTTTAATCTCGCCGCCGATCTCTGCGCGGGCCTGCCGGATAAAGCCTGTTTATTGCATGTCGATGCCATTGGGCACGCCATCATGAATGATTTTGCCCGCCGTGAACTGGAGCAGCCGCAAACGCAAGCCGACTGGCGCATGTGTGAAGTGTTGATCGATCGGCTGCGTCTGGCGCCGGTGCATAACAGCTTTTTGCCGATGTCGGATGACAAATTCCTCGCGCCGATTCTGCGCGCGCTTGAAGCGCATCCCGGCGATAACACCACGCTGGCACAATGGGCGAAGCGCGTGTTCACCACCGAGCGTACGCTAGCGCGACGCTGTCAGCAGCAGTTGAATATGTCATTCAGCGAGTGGCGGCAGCGTTTACGCTTTCTGCGTGCTATCGCGCTGCTGGAGCAGGGTTGCAGCGTGCAGGGCATTGCTCACGAGCTGGGTTACAGCTCGGCGTCGGCGCTCATTGTGATGTTCCAGCAGCAGGCCGGTACCACGCCCGATCGCTATCGCAGTCGGTTAGGTTAATCCCCGGCTTTATGGCAAAATACGCGCCTTAAATTTTTGCAGACAGGACCGCCGCAGTGAAAATTCTCGTCGATGAAAATATGCCTTATGCCCGTGAACTCTTCAGCCGCACCGGCGATGTGCTCGCGGTGCCGGGACGTCCGTTGCCGGAAGCTGAGCTGCAGGACGCCAGCGGATTGATGGTGCGTTCCGTCACCAAAGTGAATGCGGCACTGCTGGCCGGTACGCCGGTGAAGTTTGTCGGCACTGCGACCGCCGGCACCGATCATATTGATGAAGCATCACTGGCGGCGGCAGGCATCAGCTTCTCTGCGGCGCCTGGCTGTAATGCCATTGCGGTGGTGGAGTATGTGTTCTCCTCGCTGCTGCTGCTGGCGGAGCGCGATGGTTTTGCACTGCGCGATCGCACCGTGGGCATTGTTGGCGTGGGGAATGTTGGCGGCCGCCTGCAGAAGCGTCTGCAAGCCTGGGGCGTGAAAACGCTGCTGTGCGATCCACCGCGCGCCGATCGTGGCGATCAGGAAACCTTCCATTCGCTGGATGATCTGGTGGCGCAGGCCGACATCCTGACCTTCCACACGCCGCTGTTTAAAGATGGCCCGTATAAAAGCTGGCATTTGGCCGATGCGGCGCTGCTGATGGCGCTCAAACCCAACACTATTCTGATCAACGCCTGCCGCGGTGCGGTGGTAGATAACGCGGCGCTGCTGGCAGTGCTGAAGATGCGCCACGATCTTAGCGTGGTATTGGATGTGTGGGAGCCGGAGCCGGATCTGTCGCTCGATCTGCTGGATAAAGTGGATATCGCCACCGCCCATATCGCTGGCTACACGCTGGAAGGTAAAGCGCGCGGCACCACGCAAGTGTTTGAAGCCTGGTGCGACTTTATCGGCCAGCCGCAGCAGGTGGCGCTGGAAAGCCTGCTGCCGGCACCTGAATTCGGTTCTGTCACCCTGCGCGGCAAGCTCGATCAGCCAACGCTAAAACGCTTAGTGCATCTGGTGTATGATGTGCGCCGCGACGATGCGCCACTGCGTAAAGTGGCGGCAAAGTCAGGCGAGTTTGATCGCCTGCGCAAGCAATATCAAGAGCGTCGTGAATGGTCATCGCTGCAGGTGCATTGCGATGATGCGGAGACGGCGGCGATGCTCAATCAGCTTGGCTTCCGCGCCAGTTTGTAAAGAAATTTCAATCACCTGCACTATTGCGGGGGATAATTCCTAAATCTCGGGCGATGTTTTCATCGCCTTCTGTTTTTGTGTCAATCTCTGGAGTAACCAACATGTCTGACGGCTGGAATATCGCGCTTTTGGGCGCAACAGGCGCAGTAGGGAACGCTGTACTGGAACTGCTGGCTGAACGCCAGTTCCCGGTTGGTGAGTTGTATTTGCTGGCGAGTGAAAACGGTGCCGGTGAGAACAAACGTTTTGAGGGACGTACCGTGCTGGTGCAGGACGTGGCCGAATTTGACTGGACGCAAGTGCAGCTGGCGTTCTTCACTGCGGGTCGTGAAGCCTCGGCGCGCTATGCCGAAGAAGCCGCCAGCCAGGGTTGTCTGGTGATCGATAGCAGCGATCTGTTCGCGCTCGAACCGGATGTGCCGCTGGTGGTGCCGGATGTGAATCCACAGGTGCTGGCGGATTACCGCAATCGCAACATCATTACCGTTGCCGACAGCCTGGTAAGCCAGCTGCTGTGCTCAATCAAACCGCTGGTGGATCTGGCTGGTCTGAGCCGTTTGCAGGTTACCAACCTGATTGCGGCCTCGAGCCATGGTAAAGCGGCGGTTGATGGTTTGGCCGGTGAAAGTGCGCGTTTGCTGAACGGCGTGCCGGCGGAAACGCACTATTTTGGCCGCCAGCTGGCGTTCAACATTTTGCCGCTGCTGGCGGACAGCAATGGCAGCGTCGAGAGTGAGCGTCGCGTGGTCGAGCAGGTGCGTAAAGTGCTGCAGGACGAAGGTTTGCCGATCGCGGTAAGCAGCGTGCAGGCGCCGGTGTTCTACGGCAATGCGCAGATCGTACACGTGGAGAATCTGCGTCCGCTCTCTGCAGAAGAAGCGCGCGATGAACTGGGCCGCTCCGTTGATATCAACCTGAGTGAAGAGAGCGATTACCCCACGCAGGTGGGCGATGCGTCCGGCAGCGACGTGCTGAGCATTGGCTGCGTGCGCAATGATTACGGCATCCCAGAGCTGCTACAGTTCTGGTCTGTGGCAGATAACATCCGTTTCGGCGGTGCACTGATGGCGGTGAAAACGGCTGAGAAACTGGTGCAGGAGTATTTCTATTAATGTTGCCTGAAGGGAAAACGCTTAAGCTGGCGTTGGGTATTGAATACGATGGCAGCCGTTATTACGGCTGGCAGCGGCAAAATGAAGTGCGCAGCGTGCAGGAAAAGCTGGAAAAGGCGTTGTCGAAAGTGGCCGATCATCCGGTGGTGGTGTTCTGCGCGGGCCGTACCGATGCTGGTGTGCATGGCACCGGACAAGTGGTGCATTTCGAAACCACCTCACCGCGTGCTGACGCAGCCTGGACGTTGGGCGTGAATGCCAATCTGCCCGATGACATTGCGGTGCGCTGGGTGAAAGCGGTGCCGGACGAGTTTCATGCGCGTTTTAGCGCCACGGCACGCCGCTATCGCTACGTGATTTACAACCATCGGCTGCGTCCGGCGATTCTGGGCAATGGCATTACCCATTATTACCATCGGCTGGATGCAGAGAAGATGCAGCGCGCTGGTCAGGCGCTGATTGGCGAGAATGACTTCACTTCGTTCCGCGCGGTGCAGTGTCAGTCACGCACGCCTTGGCGCAACGTGATGCATCTCAACGTCACGCGTCATGGGCCGTATGTGGTGGTGGATATCAAAGCCAATGCATTTGTGCATCACATGGTGCGTAATATTGTCGGCAGCCTGATGGAAATCGGCACCGGCAACCAGCCGGAAGAGTGGATGGCGACGCTGCTCGCGGCCAAAGATCGTAAGCTGGCGGCGGCGACCGCCAAAGCCGAAGGCCTTTATCTGGTAGCGGTGGATTATCCATCCCACTTTGCATTACCTCAGCCTGCGTTGGGACCGTTGTTCCTCGCGGATTAACCGTTAATTGTTGGGTGTTAGGGGAGTTGTGGTTATATGGATTTCATCCACTTTTTAGTCGATTTTATTCTGCATATTGATGTGCATTTGGCCGAGCTGGTGGCGCAGTACGGCATCTGGATTTACGCCATTCTGTTCCTGATTCTGTTCTGTGAAACGGGTTTGGTGGTCACGCCGTTCCTGCCAGGCGATTCCCTGCTGTTTGTTGCCGGTGCGCTGGCGGCCTTGCCGGGTAACGATCTCAACGTTCACCTGATGGTAACGCTGTTGGTGATCGCCGCCATCCTCGGTGATGCGGTGAACTACACGATTGGTCGTCTGTTCGGTGAGAAGCTGTTCAGCAACCCGAATTCGAAAATTTTCCGTCGCAGTTACCTGGATAAAACCCACGCGTTCTACGATCGCCACGGCGGCAAAACCATTATACTTGCGCGCTTTGTACCAATCGTGCGAACCTTTGCCCCCTTTGTGGCGGGGATGGGACACATGTCTTATCGCCACTTCGCGCTCTACAATGTGACGGGCGCACTGCTGTGGGTGCTGCTGTTCTCTTACGCTGGTTACCTGTTTGGCGACCTGCCGGTTGTGCAGGAGAACCTGAAGCTGCTGATCGTCGGCATCATCGTGGTTTCTATACTGCCAGGCGTAATTGAAGTGTGGCGTCATCGCCGCCAGCAGAAGTCGCAGTAAGCTCGTTACCAGATTTTTATCCACAGCGTGAACGGGTTGTGGTTTAATGAGCGACATTTACGGCCTGCTGAAGGTGATTTCAGCAGCAATGAGAAGACTGGACCAGGTCAGCATTAAATAGAAAGGTCATCAATGAGCTGGATTGAACGCATACTGAATAAAAGCACTGCCACGCCAACGCGCAAAGCCAGCATCCCGGAAGGGGTGTGGACCAAGTGCGATAGTTGTGGGCAGGTGCTGTACCGCGCCGAGCTGGAGCGTAACCTCGAGGTCTGCCCGAAGTGCGACCATCACATGCGCATGCACGCCCGTGAGCGTCTGCATAGCATGCTGGATGAAGGTTCGCTGGTTGAGCTGGGCAGCGAGCTGGAACCGAAAGATCTACTGAAGTTCCGCGACTCGAAGAAGTATAAAGACCGTTTGGTCGCCGCACAGAAAGACACCGGTGAGAAAGATGCGCTGGTGGCGATGAAAGGCACGCTGCACGGCATGCCAATTGTTGCTGTGGCCTTTGAGTTCTCCTTTATGGGCGGCTCAATGGGTTCAGTGGTTGGCGCGCGCTTTGTGCGTGGCGTTGAGCAGGCGTTGGAAGACAACTGCCCACTGATCTGCTTCTCCGCGTCAGGCGGTGCACGTATGCAGGAAGCGCTGCAGTCGCTGATGCAGATGGCGAAAACCAGTGCGGCACTGGCGAAAATGCAGGAGCGCGGCTTGCCGTATATCTCCGTGCTGACTGACCCAACCATGGGCGGCGTTTCAGCCAGCTTCGCGATGTTGGGCGATCTCAACGTGGCGGAACCGAAAGCACTGATTGGCTTTGCCGGTCCACGCGTTATCGAGCAGACCGTGCGTGAAAAACTGCCGCCGGGCTTCCAGCGCAGTGAGTTCCTGATCGAGAAAGGCGCAATCGACATGATCATCCGTCGTCCGGAAATGCGCTTTAAGCTGGCAAGCCTGCTGGCGAAAATGATGAACCTGCCAGCGCCGCAGCTGGATGGTGATCAGCCAAATGTGGCTGAGCCGGAGAGCAACGAAGCCTGACAGGCAACGGAAAGGCGCTTAACGTTCCTTTCCTCCAATGCACCGTCTACATTGAATACTTAAGGTTGCATCCAACGTGGTCCGCGACCTTAAGTTACTCGATGTATTGATTTTGAACGGGACACATGGATAATTCTCTTCCTCAAGCCACGTCGCCTTTGGCCACGTGGCTTCATTATCTTGAGCATCTGCATTCGCAGGCCATTGAACTGGGTCTGGATCGTATTCAACGCGTCGCCGAACGCCTCGACCTGCTCAAACCCGCTCCTTTTGTCTTCACCGTCGCCGGTACCAACGGCAAAGGCACCACCTGCCGCACGCTGGAAACGCTATTGATGGCCGCGGGCTATCGCGTGGGCGTTTACAGCTCGCCACATCTGGTGCGTTACACCGAACGTGTACGGGTGCAGGGCGCTGAACTGGATGAAGCGCAGCACAGCGCCAGTTTTGCCGCGATTGAAGCCGGGCGCGGTGATATTTCGCTCACCTATTTTGAGTTCGGCACCTTGTCGGCCTTCAATCTGTTTCGCGCGGCGAATCTCGACGTGGTGATCCTTGAAGTCGGCCTGGGCGGACGTCTTGATGCCACCAATATTGTCGATGCCGACGTGGCAGTGATCACCAGCATCGCGCTCGACCACACCGATTGGCTGGGTCCGGATCGTGAAAGTATCGGTCGGGAAAAAGCCGGCGTGTTCCGCGCAGGTAAACCAGCAATTGTCGGTGAAGCCGATATGCCGGGCACCATCGCCGACGTCGCAGCGGAGAAGGGCGCGGTGTTGCTGCAGCGCAATCGCGACTGGCAGTGGCAGCAAACGGGTACCAGCTGGACGTTGCAGGATGCGCACGGCGAGCTGCGCGATTTACCGCTGCCGCAGGTGCCGTTACCCAATGCCGCCACCGCGCTGACCGCACTGCGTGCGTCGGGTTTAACGGTAAGCGAAGCGATTATTCGTCAGCATCTGCCGCTGGCGATTTTGCCGGGGCGCTTCCAGACCGTCAGCGAAGCGCCGCGCGTCATTCTCGATGTGGCGCACAATCCGCATGCCGCTTATTATCTGGCTTCGCGTCTGGCTGAAGAGCCGCACAGCGGTGAAGTGCATGCGGTGGTCGGCATGCTGCACGACAAAGATATCGCGGGCACGCTGGCGGCGCTGGCACCACAGGTTGATCGCTGGTACTGCGCGCCGCTCGACGGTCCGCGCGGTGCCTCCGCCGATGAGCTGCTGGCTCATCTGGACGGCGGTGTGGCTTACAGCAACGTTGATGCAGCCTGGCAAGCGGCGCGTCAGCAGGCGCGTCCCGAAGATGTGATTCTGGTGTGTGGCTCTTTCCACACCGTAGCGCAGGTTATGGAATCGATGGCAGCGGAGAACGGCAGTGGCAAGTAAGTTCCAAAATCGCTTAGTCGGTACGGTCATTCTGGTGGCGATTGGTGTCATCGTCTTGCCCGGCCTACTGGACGGTAAGAAGAAACATTATAAAGAAGAGTTCGCCGCCATTCCGCTGGTGCCAAAACCGGACGATCAGCAGGATAGCGAAATGGTGCCGCCGGTGACGCAACCCTTGCCGGCGCAGCCGCCGGAAGGGGCGGGCGCGGCCCAGAATCAGAACGGTGGTAAGACCGCCACTTACGGCAGCGCGCAGCCCACGCAGAATAGCGAGCCCAGCGTGGTCACGCCGCCGCCGGTGCATCAGCAAGTGCAGCCGAAACCGGTGGAACAGTCGAAGCCAAAAGCGGTCGAGCAGCCGAAACCGAAGCCGGCTGAACAGCCGAAGCCAAAACCGGTGGAGCAACCGAAGCCGAAGCCCGTCGAGCAGCCGAAGCCGGTAGAGCAGCCGAAACCGGTGGAAACGCCGAAGCAGAGCGAACCCGCAGCGCCAGCTGGTCAGGCATTTGTGGTGCAGCTCGGAGCGCTGAAGAATGCGGCGAAAGTGAGCGAGATTGTGGCGCAGCTGCGTCTTTCCGGTTATCGCGCCTTTACCGTGCCGTCTACGCCGGTGCAGGGACAAATCACCCGCATTTACGTCGGTCCGGATGCCAATAAAGCGAAGCTGCAAGGCTCGCTGAGTGAGTTGCAAAGCATCTCCGGCCTCGGTGGCGTGGTGAAACCGTATAGCGCGCGATAACGCGCTGATAAGCCGCGCCAATAGCAGAAAAAGGCGCGGCTTTACAAAATTTTTGTAGCGAAGCGCGACAAGAAAATCATTGAATATCAGTGGATTAAATCACTGATAATACACAGGGCGAGGAAAGTTTTTTTCATCGCCCTTTTTGCGGAAACAGAACCGGAAAACCCTACGCAAACGTTTTCTTTTTCTGTTAGAATGCGCCCCGAACTGGATGCAGGGGTGCGATAGCACTGGGCTGGAAGAGTTCATGATCTGGATTGATTACGTCATTATTGCGGTAGTTGGTTTTTCGGCTCTGGTCAGCCTGATTCGCGGGTTTGTCCGGGAAGCCTTATCTCTCGTTACCTGGGGATGCGCGTTTTTTGTCGCCAGTCATTATTACGCCTACCTTGCAGTCTGGTTTACAGGTTTTGACGACGAACTGGTTCGCAACGGCATCGCTATCGCGGTGTTGTTTGTTGCCACCCTGATTGTGGGTGCCATCGTGAACTATGTGATCGGCTCGCTGGTTGAAAAAACCGGCTTGTCGGGAACCGACAGGGTGTTGGGTGTCTGTTTCGGGGCGTTGCGCGGTGTGCTGATCGTGTCTGCTATGCTGTTCTTTCTCGATACATTCACCGGCTTTTCTAAAAGCCCGGACTGGCAACAGTCGCAACTCATTCCCCAGTTCAGTTACATCATCAGGTGGTTTTTCGATTACCTGAAAAGCACGTCGAGTTTTTTACCCCGGTGACACCATCGGGAGTGCGGCTAATGAGGAAATGACAATATGTGCGGTATTGTTGGTATCACCGGTTTCATGCCAGTAAACCAGTCAATCTATGACGCGTTAACGGTGCTTCAGCACCGCGGGCAGGATGCCGCCGGCATTTGTACCATCGATGCTATTAACTGCTTCCGTTTGCGTAAAGCCAACGGCCTGGTCAGCGATGTGTTCGAAGCGCGCCATATGCAGCGTCTGCAGGGCAACATCGGGATTGGTCATGTGCGCTACCCAACGGCAGGCAGCTCCAGCGCCTCTGAAGCGCAACCTTTCTACGTGAACTCTCCTTACGGCATCACGTTGGCGCATAACGGCAACCTGACCAACGCCCACGAACTGCGTAAACAGCTGTTCGAAACGGGTCGCCGTCACGTTAATACCACCTCAGATTCCGAAATCCTGCTGAACATCTTCGCGCAGGAGCTGGACCGTTTTCAGCACTATCCGCTGGAAGCTGACAACATTTTTGCTGCGGTGGCGGCTGTGCATCAGCAGGTGCGCGGCGCTTACGCAGTGGTTTCAATGATTATCGGACACGGAATGGTCGCCTTCCGCGATCCCAACGGTATTCGTCCGCTGGTGCTGGGCAAGCGCGTTATCGCCGATGGCCGCACCGAATACATGGTGGCGTCAGAGAGCGTCGCGCTTGATACGCTGGGCTTCGAGTTCATTCGTGACGTAGCGCCTGGCGAAGCCGTATACATCACCGAGCAGGGCCAGCTCTCTACGCGTCAATGCGCTGAGAATCCGAAAACCAATCCGTGCCTGTTTGAATACGTCTACTTTGCGCGCCCGGACTCGTTCCTCGACAAAATCTCGGTGTACAGCGCACGCGTGCGTATGGGCACCAAGTTGGGTAACAAAATTGCCCGCGAGTGGGAAGATCTGGATATCGATGTGGTGATTCCGATTCCGGAAACCTCAACCGATATCGCGCTGGAAATCGCACGTATCCTCGACAAGCCATATCGTCAGGGCTTCGTGAAGAACCGCTACGTTGGCCGTACCTTTATCATGCCCGGCCAGCAGCAGCGCCGCAGCGCCGTTCGCCGCAAGCTGAACGCCAACCGTGCTGAGTTCCGTGATAAGAATGTGTTGCTGGTGGATGACTCCATCGTTCGCGGCACCACATCCGAGCAGATCATTGAGATGGCACGTGAAGCGGGCGCGAAAAAAGTCTATCTCGCCTCGGCGGCACCGGAAATCCGTTTCCCGAACGTCTATGGCATTGATATGCCAAGCGCTACCGAACTGATTGCGCATGGCCGTGAAGTGAATGAGATCTGCCAGCTGATTAAAGCGGATGCGTTAATTTTCCAGGATCTCAACGACCTGATTGAAGCGGTGCGTGAAGAGAACCCTGATATCGCCAACTTTGAGTGCTCGGTATTCAACGGCATCTACGTCACCAAAGATGTCGATCAACAGTACCTTGAGTATCTGCAGTCGCTGCGTAATGACGATTCCAAAGCCATCGCGCGTCAGACAGAAGTGGAAGGTCTGGAGCTGCACAACGAAGGCTAAGCCAGAGGTTATGGCAGAGTAAAAGCAGGGCGGGCGCAATCCCGCCCTGTTTGTTTTTGTATTTTTGTTCAGTGAGCCGCTATCATTGCCGCAATCTGAACCTGCAAGGCTGAATTATGAAACGACTGATCATTGGTATTTCCGGCGCCAGCGGCGCGATCTACGGCGTACGCATGTTGCAAGTGCTGCAACCGCTGGCGGAGGTGGAAACCCATTTGGTGATCAGCCCCGCCGCGCGGCAAACGCTGGCGCTGGAGACCGATTTCAGCCTGCGCGAGGTGCAAGCGATGGCCGATGTGGTGCATGACGTGCGCGACATCGCCGCCAGCATCTCATCCGGATCTTACAAGACTCTCGGCATGGCGATCGCGCCGTGCTCGATGAAAACGCTGTCAGGGATCGTGCACAGCTACAGCGATAGCCTGCTGACCCGCGCCGCCGATGTGGTGCTAAAAGAGCAGCGTAAGCTGGTGCTGTGTGTACGTGAAACGCCGCTGCATTTGGGACATCTGCGCATGATGACCACTGCCGCAGAGTTGGGCGCGCTGATCATGCCGCCGGTGCCAGCGTTCTATCATCGTCCGCAATCCATCGGCGATTTAGTCGATCAAACGGTGAATCGTGTGCTCGATCAGTTCGATATTGAGCTGCCAGAAGATCTTTTCACTCGCTGGAGTGGCGCATAATGGTGCATTAATGCACTGCTCGTGTGCAAATTCGCGTGTGCGATCACTCTTCGTGCATCTTGTGCACCAAAAGTTAACAATGTCGCTTTTTCTTCCTCACACCGCTGTTATATTTCCCTCACAAACTAAGTGCTTGCGCCGCTAACCGGCGCAGTATTTAGCGCGCTTGCGCAGCGTTTAGCCAATTCGCACAACTGGCATGAAACGTGCACATCTTACAGCGCAAACCAACACATCACGCACCACATAACAATAAGCACTTCACTTGAGGGTTACCTATGAAAAAGCGAGTTCTGGCTCTTTCTCTGATGCTGACAATGGTAAGTAGCGCGAGCGTCTTCGCCGCTGTGCCGCAGTCGCTGCGCATCGGAACTGACCCGACTTATCCGCCATTCGAATCCAAGAACGCGCAAGGTCAGCTGGTGGGCTTTGATATCGATCTGGCGAACGAAATTTGTAAACGTATCAAGACAAAATGTACTTATGTGGAAAGTGATTTCGATGCGCTGATCCCGTCGCTGAAAGCGAAGAAAATCGACGCCATCATCTCTTCTCTCTCAATTACCGAAAAGCGTCAGGAAGAGATCAACTTCTCTGAAAAACTGTATGCGGCGAACGCGCGCTTAGTGGCACCGAAAGGTTCCACGCTGCAACCGACCATTGAATCCCTGAAAGGGAAAAACATCGGTCTGCTGCAGGGCACCACTCAGGAAACCTATGCAAAAGAGTACTGGCAGCCAAAAGGTGTCACCGTTACGCCTTACGCTAACCAGGATCTGGTGTATCAGGATCTGAATGCCGGTCGTATTGATGCCGCGTTCCAGGACGAAGTGCAGGCGAGCGAAGGTTTCCTGAAGCAGCCTGTTGGCGCTAAATATGCGTTTGCCGGCCCGGCAGTGAAAGACGACAAGATCTTTGGCGTCGGTACCGGTATGGGCTTGCGTAAAGATGACGCCGATCTGAAGGCCGCGATCGATAAAGCTTTTGTTGAGATGCGTAAAGACGGCACTTACGACAAGATTGCTAAGAAGTACTTTGATTTCAACGTGTACGGCGATTAATTATCCTGTTTCCTAATCCTGGTCTGTGAAAGGCAGGAAGGTTGCACATAAGTATTCACTCCGGGCGCTTACCTATGTAAACTGCCCGGCTTCATACGCTTGCCGCCATCCATCCTGCGATTCAAATTTCCTGGTTAGGACTGTCCGTCAGTTGGGCAGCGTTTGTAATTTACCCTCACGACAGGATTGAACCCATGTTGTATGGCTATTCCGAAGTAATCCTCAAGGGCACCCTTGTGACGCTGGAGCTGGCGCTCAGTTCCGTGTTGCTGGCGGTGGTGCTCGGCTTGATTGGCGCTGGCGCCAAACTTTCCCGCAGTCGCCCGCTGGCGATGTTGTTTGAAGGCTACACCACCTTAATCCGCGGTGTGCCTGATTTGGTGTTGATGCTGCTGATCTTCTACGGTCTGCAGATCGCCTTGAATACCCTCACTGATGCGCTGGGACTGGCGCAATTTGATATCGACCCGATGGTCGCCGGTATCATCACGCTCGGCTTTATCTACGGCGCCTACTTCACTGAAACCTTCCGTGGTGCGTTTCTCGCGGTGCCAAAAGGGCAGATCGAAGCGGCAACCGCCTTCGGTTTCACCGGCTCGCAAACCTTCCGTCGCATTCTGTTCCCGGCCATGATGCGCTTTGCGCTGCCGGGCATCGGCAACAACTGGCAGGTTATTCTCAAGGCCACGGCGCTGGTTTCGCTGCTGGGGCTGGAAGATGTGGTGAAAGCCACGCAGCTGGCAGGTAAAAGTACCTGGCAGCCGTTCTACTTCGCCATTGTGGCAGGTGTGATTTATCTGGTGTTTACCACGCTGTCGAATGGCGTGCTGTGGTGGCTTGAACGTCGCTACACGGTGGGTGTGAAAAGGGCAGAGCTATGATTGAGATTATTCAGGAGTATTGGAAACAGCTGCTCTGGACCGATGGTTACCGTTTTACCGGCATCGCGATTACGCTGTGGTTATTGATCATCTCGGTGGTGATTGGCGGTTCGCTCGCGGTGCTGCTGGCGATTGCGCGCGTCTCCTCTAACCGCTTTATCTCCACGCCGGTTTGGCTGTTCACCTATGTGTTTCGCGGCACGCCGCTGTATGTGCAGCTGCTGGTGTTCTACTCCGGCATGTACACGCTGGAAGTGGTGAAGGGCACCGAGCTGCTGAACGCCTTCTTCCGCAGTGGATTGAACTGTACGCTGCTGGCGTTCACGCTGAATACCTGTGCCTATACCACCGAAATCTTTGCCGGTGCGATTCGTTCGGTGCCGCACGGTGAAATTGAAGCGGCGCGTGCCTATGGCTTCTCACCGTTTAAATTGTATCGCTGCATCATTCTGCCGTCGGCACTGCGCACCGCGCTGCCGGCGTACAGCAATGAAGTGATCCTGATGCTGCACTCCACCGCGCTGGCGTTTACCGCGACGGTGCCGGATCTGTTAAAAATCGCGCGCGATATCAACTCGGCCACCTATCAGCCGTTTACCGCGTTTGGCATCGCTGCGGTGCTGTATCTGATTATCTCTTACGGGCTGATTAGCTTGTTCCGCAAAGCTGAACAACGCTTCCTGGCGCACGTAAAACCTTCTTCATCGCATTGAGTATCACTATGGCTGACAATAAATTAAGCGTTACCGAACTGCACAAACGTTACGGTGAACATGAAGTTCTGAAAGGCGTATCGCTGCAGGCAAATGCCGGCGATGTGATCAGCATTATTGGCTCGTCCGGTTCCGGGAAAAGTACCTTTTTACGCTGCATTAACTTCCTCGAGAAACCGAGCGAAGGCACCATTGCGGTCAACAACCAGCAGATCAATCTGGTGCGCGACACCGACGGTCAACTGAAAGTCGCGAACAAAGAGCAGCTGCGTATGCTGCGCACGCGCCTGACCATGGTGTTTCAGCACTTCAACCTGTGGAGCCACATGACGGTGCTGGACAACGTCACCGAAGCGCCGATTCAGGTGCTGGGGCTGAGCAAGGCGGAAGCGCGTGAGCGTGCGATCAAGTATCTGGATAAAGTCGGCATTGATGCGCGTGCGCGTGCCAAATATCCGGTGCACCTTTCCGGTGGTCAGCAGCAGCGCGTGTCGATTGCGCGGGCATTGGCGATGGAGCCCGAAGTGTTACTGTTTGACGAACCCACTTCTGCGCTCGATCCGGAACTGGTCGGCGAAGTACTGCGCATTATGCAGAAACTGGCGGAAGAGGGCAAAACCATGGTGGTGGTGACGCATGAGATGGAGTTTGCTCGTCACGTCTCTAATCATGTGATCTTCCTGCATCAAGGCAAAATTGAAGAGCAGGGCACGCCGGATGAGCTGTTCGGCAATCCCAAAAGCCCACGTTTGCAGCAGTTTTTGAAGGGATCGTTGAAGTAGATTTTGTGCTCGCTGTCCCCCATCCTGGCCAGTGCTCGCTGTCCCCCATCCTGGCCAGCGCTCGCTGTCCCCCTCCTCGGTCCTCCCCCATAAATGGGGGAGGAAGATGCTGCAGTATGTGGGTGTTGAAGTGGCATTTGGCAGCGTCTCCTTCCCCCGCGGGCGGGGGAAGGCCGGGATGGGGGACAGCGAGCACCCTCTACCCCCGCAACAACTTCAGCGCCGTATCCTCATCGGTCACCAGACCTGACACCCAGCCGCCCTGCAACGCCGCGCGAATCGCCGGATATTTACGCTCGCTGCCGGCAAAGCCAATAATCTGGCGTTGCGTCTGGCTCTCCAGCAACACGCTGGTGAGCAGTTCATCGGTTTCACCCCACACGCGTTCACCTTGCTGATTGAAAAAGTGCCCCAGCATTTCGCCCACCACGCCGCGCGCGTTGAGCGCAGCAACTTGCGCATCGGTGATAAAGCCTTCGGCATGCAGCGGGCAGCCGGGCTGCACTTCGCCGATGCCAACGAAGGCCACATTCGCCTGCAAGGCGCGTAACGTCACGCGCTGATAAACCTGATGCTGAATCCACATCTCTTTATCTTCGGGCGTATCCGCATACAGCGGCGCAGGAATGAAGAAATACTTGCCCTGCATCTTCTCCGCCATCTTCAGCGGCACGTCGTAGCGCGTACCCGAGTCGTCCCGCGCAATCGCGCCAATCATCGAAACGCACTGATGCTGCGGTCGCTCAACCCAGGGCAGCGCATCAATCATCGAGCGCAGCGTCTTACCGGAACCAATGCCAAACACCTGCGGTTGCTCCTCGCTGATGTATTGCGCCATCACCGCCGCGCCTTCCACTGCCAGCATCTGCTGAATAGCGTCATTATCCAGATTGGCGGATGGCACCACACGGCACAGTTGCAGGCCAAATTTATCCTGAACGTCGCGCGCCAGATGCAAGCAATGGGTAACCGGATGATCAATCTTTACGCTCACCATGCCCATTTCACGCGCGCTGGAGACCAAACGCTGCGCCACCTGACGTGACAATCCTAACGCGCGTGCAATTTCCTGTTGTGTCACGCCCGCCACGTAATACATCCAGGCCGCACGTGCTGCCAGTTCTTGTTTTTTCTCTTCTCTGCTCATCGCGCTGTTCCGTCAAAACCGGTGCGCCATGTTAACGCGAGATGCCGATGAAGTGTTAACTGGGCAAAAGCCCTAAAAAAGAGCAAAAGTATTAATTGTGATTGAGCTCGCAGAACAAGGCTGCTCGCTCGCACTATGCTACGCCTCATCGGGCAAATGCCCTTAATCGTGGCAAATGTTTATTTTGAGGCGACTATGACCAATCAATCAGTGTGGATGCATATCGGCGCAGGATCTTTTCACCGCGCGCATCAGGCGTGGTATCTGCATAAACTACGCGAGCAGGGCGATGAAAGCTGGAGCATTGCCCTCGGCAATATCCGCAATGATGCCGCGCCGTTGCTAAAGCAACTTGCTGCGCAAGAGGGCGAATATGTGCTGGAAACCGTTACACCCGATGGCGAACGCGCCTATGAAACCATCACGTCATTGCGCAAAATCCTGCCGTGGGATAGCGACATCAGCGCGCTGGTGGAGCAGGGAGCGAAAAGTGAAACCCGCGTGATAGGTTTTACCGTCACCGAAGCCGGTTACTATTTGACACCGGAATTCGAACTGGACCTGACGCAGCCGGATGTGCAGGCCGATGTGAAAGGCGACATCTGCACGATTTATGGCGCGCTGGCACGCATCCTCACGCAGCGCGTGGCCAACGGTGGCGCGTCCGTTACGCTGCTCAACTGCGATAACCTGCGCCACAACGGCGAACGTTTCCGTCACGGCTTCCTCGCGTTTCTTACCGCCAAAGGTGACAACGCCTTAGCGAATTGGGTGCGCGAAAATACCACCTCGCCTAACACCATGGTGGATCGCATTACGCCGCGTCCAACGCCGGATGTGGCTGAGCGCGTTAAAGCCGCTACGGGTAAAGAGGATGGTGCATCGGTGATGGCCGAATCCTTTATTCAATGGGTGATTGAAGATGACTTCATTGCCGGTCGGCCGGCGCTGGAGAAGGTTGGCGTTGAGCTGGTGGAATCGGTATTGCCGTGGGAAGAGGCGAAAATCCGCATCCTTAACGCCACGCATGCGGCGATTGCCTGGGCAGGCACGCTGATTGGCCTCAATTACATTGATGACAGCACGCGTCAGCCGGCGATTTACCAACTGGCCTATGACTACGTGACCCAGGATGTGATGCCATCGCTGTCGCCGAGCCCGCTGGATTTAGCCGATTATCGCGATGTGGTACTGGCGCGTTTTAGCAATCCCTACATTAAAGACACCAATCAACGTGTTGGCGCGGACGGTTTGTCGAAAATCCCCGGCATGGTGACACCAACACTGCGCGAATGCTATCAGCGTGGCGCAGAACCGGCGGCCACCGCCGTGCTGCCTGCACTGTTCTTCCTGTTCCTGCAACGCTGGGCCTGTGATGATTTGCCTTACACCTATCAGGATGGTGTGCTGCAAGCCGATGCGCTGCGCCAGCAGTTTAGCCGCTCCGATGCACTGAACGCTTTCCTCAGCGATAGCGCGCTATTTGGCGAACTGGCACAGGACAAGGCGTTTCATGCGCTGGTGACGCGCAGCGTGGCGGATCTGCAACTGTGGCTGAAACAGCCAGAACGCATGCTGGCTGCGGTGTAAGGAGCGCGTTATGTATCTTGGGATTGATATTGGCACCTCCGAGCTCAAAGCGCTGATCATCAATGCGCAGGGTGAGATCATTGCCTCGAATCACGCCACGCTCAACGTGCAGCGCCCGCATGCGCACTGGGCAGAACAGGATCCCGAGCGCTGGTGGCAAGCGTGCGGTGATGTCCTTGCTGGATTGCGCCAGCAGGACGCGCTGGCCTGGAGCGAGATTCGCGCGATGGGTTTGTCCGGGCAGATGCACGGCGCGGTGCTGCTGGATGCGCAGGGCAAGGTGCTGCGCCCGTGCATTCTGTGGAATGACACGCGCAGCGCGCCGCAATGTGCCGCGCTCAGTGCCCAACATCCGGAAATGATGCAGCTCAGCGGCAATATGATTATGCCGGGCTTCACCGCACCTAAACTGCGTTGGGTGGCAGAACATGAGCCTGAGATTTTCCGTCGCATCGATAAAGTGCTGCTGCCGAAAGATTACCTACGCTGGCGTTTAACCGGACAATTTATCAGTGAACCTTCAGACGCGGCAGGCACGTTGTGGCTCGATGTAGCTCAGCGCGACTGGTGCGACGAACTGTTAGCCATCACCGGTCTCACGCGCGCCAATATGCCGGCGCTGGTGGAAGGCAGCGCGGTGAGCGCCCCATTGAAAGCCGATCTGGCAAGTGAATGGGGCTTGTCGGCCGCGGTCTGCGTGGCGGGCGGCGGTGGCGACAATGCCGCATCGGCGGTTGGTGTCGGCGCGGTTAATCCGGGTGATGCTTTTATCTCGCTGGGTACCTCCGGCGTGATTTTTGTCGTCAACGATCGTTTGCTGGCCGATCCGCAATCGGGCGTGCACGCCTTCTGTCACGCCTTGCCCGGACGCTGGCACCAGATGAGCGTGATGCTCAGCGCCGCCAGCTGCCTGCGCTGGCTGTGTAATTTGCTCTCCGTTACCGAAAGCCAACTGATGGAAGAGATGGCACAGCTCAGCGAAGAGCAGCGGCGTCATGCCCCGGTTTTCCTGCCCTATCTTTCTGGTGAACGCACGCCACACAACGATCCTGACGCCTCCGGCTCTTTCTTCAATCTGCGCCACGAAACGCCGCGTGCGCTGCTCGGCTACGCAGTAATTGAAGGCGTAGCGTTTGGTTTGGCCGACGGGTTCGCGGTACTTGGTGATGCGCAGCGCCAGATTCAGCAGTGCAGCCTGACCGGTGGTGGGGCGCGCAGCACGTTGTGGGCGCAGTTGATCGCCGATGTGCTGCAACTGCCGATCGTCACGCATCCCGCCAGCGCGTCCGGCGCTTTGGGGGCTGCGCGTCTGGCATGGCTGGCCGCGGGTGGTGTGGAGAGCGAAGTTTGCCTAAAACCGCCGGTGCAGGCGCGATATCAACCAGATGCTGCGCGCGGCAAGGTGCTGCAGCAGCGATTGCAGCTGTTCCGCACGCTCTATGCACAACAGCAGCAGGCGCGAGTGTTGTTGCCTGAATAATTCCAGACAGAGGATGAATGAGATGCAATCGAATGATTACTGGTTTGGCTTACCGAAAAAGATGTTCTGGGGCTTCCTCGCCATCGCTATTTTTATGGCGGGTGACGGCTTTGAAATGGCATTTCTGTCGCGTCACATCACCGATATGGGCTTCACGCCAGCGCAGTCGGCGGTAGTATTTACTTTTTACGGACTGGCGGCAGCGCTAGCGGCGTGGGCATCGGGCGTGGTAGCGGAACTGATTACGCCCCAGCGTGCCATGATGATTGGCTTCGTGCTGTGGATTGTCATGCACACGCTGTTTATGTCGCTGGGACTTGGCATGCGCAACTATCCGCTGATGGTGCTATTTTACGGCATTCGCGGTCTGGCGTATCCGCTATTCATTTACTCATTCATGATGATGCTGGTGCAGGTGCTGCCGCGTGAAAAACTGGCGGCAGCCACCGGTTGGTTCTGGGCAATGTATTCCGTCGGTATCGGTGTGGTCGGCAGCTATTTACCGAGTCTGACCATCCCGATGCTCGGCGAAACCGGTACGCTGTGGCTGGCGATTATTTGGGTTGCCTGTGGTGGCGTGCTGGCCTATTTCAGCTTGCGCCATGTGCCGGTTGATCGTTCGCGCGTCAATTTGCCGATGCGCGATAAAATGACCGAAATGTCGCGGGCAGTAACTATTCTGTTTACCAACCAGCACGTGTTTTATGCTTGCCTGATTCGCATCATTAATACGCTGTCACTGTTTGGTTTCGCCATTATCATGCCGCTGCTGTTCGTTGATCGTCTAGGTTTTACCATTTCCGAATGGCTGCAAATCTGGGCGGTGTTCTTCTTCGTTACCATTTTTACCAACATCTTCTGGGGCATTACCGGCGAGAAGCTGGGTTGGATCCGTCAGGTGCGCTGGTTTGGCTGTCTCGGTATGGCCATCTCCAGTCTGGCGTTTTACTACCTGCCGCTGTATGCCGGACATAACTTCTGGGTGGCGCTGATTCCGGCGGTGATGTTAGGAATTTTTGTCGCCGCCTTCGTGCCGATGACCGCTGTGTTTCCGACACTGGAGCCGCATCACAAAGGCGCCGCCGTGTCGATTTATAACCTGTCGGCCGGACTGAGTAATTTTGTCGCGCCCGCGATTGCGTCGGTGTTGCTGCCGTTTTTCGATATCGTCGGCGTGGTGTGGGCGTATACCGCGCTGTACGTGTTTGCTGGCGTGCTGACCTTTATCATCCGCGTGCCGCAGCCGGGACATACGCATGAACCGGCGGCAGTGAAATCACGCGTGGCGCAGCAAAGGAGTTAATCTGTGATAGGCGGGCGCCATTAATGGCGCCCCTACACGACATCCCGCAACGCTTCCTCCAAATCGTACCAGCGAAAACCAAAGCCTGACTCTTCCAGGCGCTTCGGCAACACATGTTGGCCGCCGAGCACCAGTACCGCTGATTCGCCCATCATCAGCTTGATGGCGCTGGCGGGCGTGCGCATAAAGGCTGGGCGATGCATCACATGGCCGAGCGTGGCGGCGAACTGCTCATTGCGCACCGCATAGGGCGCAACCATGTTGAACGGGCCGCGCAGTTCAGAGTGATCGATCAACCACAGCAGCGCGTTAACCAAATCGTCGATGTGAATCCACGGTAAATACTGTTTGCCGCTACCAATCGGACCGCCTACGCCAAGCTTAAACGGCAGTTTCATCTTCGATAACGCGCCGCCTTCTTTCGCCAGCACCACGCCGGTGCGCAGCAAACAGACGCGCGTGCGATCGCTCTGTGCAGTTAACGCCAATTGTTCCCAACGTGCGCACAGCGTATGAGTAAATTCATCCTAACCTGGATCCTCTTCGGTCAGCACCAGGTCGCCGGTATCGCCATAAAAGCCGGTAGCCGAGCCGGAAATCAAAAATTGCGGGGGATTGCTGCTGGCGTGAATCAGCGAGACCAGCTGCTCGGTGATCTGCCAGCGGCTTTCGCACAGCCGCTGCTTCTGCTGTTCGGTCCAGCGTTTATCGGCGATCGGTTCGCCCGCAAGATTAATCACACCATCAATACCGTTTAAATCGGTTTGCTGATTGATGCCGGACCACAGCGCCACGCTGGCGTCGAGTTTCTCGCGTGCGGCGGCGACATCGCGCGTGACGACGCTCACCTGATGGCCAAGCTGCAACAGACGCGGAATCAGATGGCGGCCAATCAGGCCGGTGCCGCCGGTGATCAGTAAATGCATGTTGAGCCTCCTTGTCATTTTTTATCTGCTCAGATTGAGCATAGAAGAGAAGCGTGCGCGCGGCGTGACTCGGCTTACGCTTATGAAGAAAAAGGAAAAGTCAGCGCTGGTCTTAGCCGCTAAAGATCCGACCAGCGCACCATTGCCTTAATAAATAAAAATCGGTAAACATGATGCACACCTGACGCTTTTCTGAGGCAGCCAATGAATTATCCAACCATTACTTTGTGGTCAGATTCTTGCTTTTTCAGCCCTTACGCCATGTCGGTTTATGTTGCGCTCACCGAGAAGGGCATTCCCTTCACCCTTAAGCGCGTCGATTTATCGCAGAATGCGCAGTGGGATGAGGAATACCGCGCGCTGTCGCTGACCTGCCGTGTGCCGACGCTGCAAATCGATGATGTGCTGCTGACGGAATCTTCAGCGATTGCTGAGTACCTGGAAGAGCGTTTTCCGGCGCCAGAGTTCGAGCGGCTCTATCCGCGCGATCGTGAGAAACGGGCGCATGCGCGCGAAGTGCAGGCATGGCTGCGCAGCGACTTAATGGCGCTGCGCTCTGAGCGTCCAACCGAAGTGCTGTTCGCTGGCGAACGCTTTGCGCCGCTTACGCCGGCAGGTGAGCAAGCTGCCAACAAACTCATTGCTGCGGTGCAGCGCCTTTTGCCTGATGGACAGCAAAATCTGTTTGGCGAATGGTCGATTGCGGATACCGATTTAGCCGTGATGATTAATCGCCTGGTGCTGCACGGCGATGCGCTGCCGGTGAAGCTGCAACACTATGCGGAGTTCCAGTGGCAGCGTGCTTCGGTGCAACTCTGGTTAGCGGAATCGGGTAAAACACGCTGAGCACGATGCGCCTTGCGATGGCGAAAAGAACGCTTTACCTTACCGCTCATTCTAATAAAGCATGGCAAACAGGCGCGTGCTGGGCACGCCGAAAACAGAAAAGGGTTACGGATGGTGGATCAAACGGCAGGTGACGGTATCGAGTGGGTTGATATCGTTAACGAAGAGAACGAAGTCATTGCGCAGGCCAGCCGTGCGCAGATGCGTGCGCAGTGTCTGCGTCATCGCGCTACTTATATTGTGGTGCATGATGGCATGGGCAAAATTCTGGTGCAGCGTCGTACTGAAATCAAAGACTTCATGCCGGGTATGCTGGACGCCACTGCCGGTGGCGTGGTGCAGAGTGGGGAAGACCTGCTAGAATCGGCGCGTCGTGAAGCGGAAGAGGAATTGGGTATCGCGGCCGTTCCATTCGCCGAACACGGCCAGTTCTATTTTGAAGATCAGCATTGCCGCGTATGGGGCGGGCTGTTCAGCTGCGTTTCCCATGGCCCGTTTGCCATGCAGGAAGAGGAAGTGGATGAGATCTTCTGGATGACGCCGGAAGAGATCACCGCGCGCTGTGACGAGTTCACCGATGATTCGCTTAAGGCGCTGTCGCTGTGGCTGAGCCGAAACAGTGATGCTGCACGCCGTAAACAGAGCAGCGAAGCGTAATCTTGCCGTAAGGTCGCCATTTTTGGCGACCTTATACACACCATTGTTAATGTTCCCGCAGAATCCCCGCCAACAGTGCCAACGCATCCTCGAACTGCGCATCGGGAATAGTCAGCGGATAGAGGAAGCGGATCACGTTGCCGTACACGCCACAGGTTAGCAGAATCAAACCTTTTTCCAGCGCCTGCTGCTGAATAGCTTTGGCAATCTCCGCCGACGGCTTGCCCGCCGCATCATTGAATTCCGCCGCCATCATTGAGCCATAACCACGAATTTCCGCCAGCGCTTTACAATCTGCTTGCTGCAACGTCTGTTTTAATCGGCTACCAAGCTGGTTGGCGCGGCTGCACAGCGCCTCTTCTTCGATAATGTCTAACACCGCCAGCGCCGCCGCAATCGCCGGTGGACTGCCAGCATAGGTTCCGCCCAGGCCGCCGGGTTCTGGCGCATCCATGACTTCTGCGCGTCCCGATACCGCCGAGAGCGGGAAACCGCCAGCCAGACTTTTCGCCATGGTGATGAGATCGGGCTGCACGGTGTAATAGTCGCTGGCGAACAGTTTACCGGTGCGCGCAAAACCGCTCTGGATCTCATCGGCGATCAGCAGTATGCCGTGGCGATCGCACAATTCTCGCAGCGCAACGACAAACTCTGGCGGCGCACTGTAGAAACCGCCTTCGCCCTGAACCGGTTCAAAGATAATGGCTGCCACCTGCTGTGGGCTGATATCGCTGCGGAAAATCGCTTCCAGACTGTCGAGCGCATCGCTCACGCTGACTTTGTGCAGCGCGTTGGGATAGCGCGCGTGAAACACCGGGCTGGCGAAGGGGCCGAAGCCGGTTTTATACGGCACCACTTTGCCGGTTAGCGACATTGTCATATTGGTACGGCCATGAAACGCGCCGGTGAAGGCGATGATGCCGGGACGACCGGTGGCCGCACGCGCGATTTTGACCGCGTTTTCGACCGCTTCTGCACCGGTTGAGAAAAAGGTGGTTTTCACCGCGCCGTTAATCGGCACCAACGCATTCAGCCGCTCGGCGAGATGAATGTAGTTCTCATAAGGGATGATTTGAAAGGCGGTGTGGGTAAAGCATTCAAGCTGCTGTTGCACCGCAGCCATCACTTTCGGGTGACGATGCCCGGTGTTAAGCACCGCGATGCCTGCGGCAAAATCGGTGTATTCGCGGCCATGCTGATCCCATACCGTGGCATTCTCGGCTTTCACCGCAAAGAAATCACACATCACACCCACGCCGCGCGGCGTGGCTTGTAAACGACGGCGGTGCACTTCACTGTTGCTCATTATTCACCTCGCAATTAGCGGCAGACTTCAATCAGTGTTAGCGCAGCGTGAGGTTTATGCCAGTGAAGTGCGGAGCAAAAAAAAGCACGCACCGAAGTGCGTGCTTTTTTGGCGGGCGGGAAAGGGGATTAGCCTTCGGCCTGCTGCGATTGAATCGCCGTCAATGCGATGGTGTAGACGATGTCATCCACCAGTGCGCCGCGCGAGAGGTCGTTCACCGGCTTACGCATGCCTTGCAGCATCGGTCCGATGGAGATCAGATCGGCAGAACGCTGTACCGCTTTGTAAGTGGTGTTACCGGTGTTCAGATCCGGGAAGATGAACACGGTAGCGCGGCCGGCAACCGCAGAGTTTGGCGCTTTGGATTTGGCGACGTCTTCCATAATCGCGGCGTCGTACTGCAGCGGACCATCGATCACCAGATCCGGGCGTTTTTCCTGCGCGATGCGCGTGGCTTCACGTACTTTCTCTACGTCGCTACCGGCACCGGAGTTACCGGTTGAGTAGGAGATCATCGCGACGCGTGGATCGATACCGAAGGCTTTAGCTGAGTCGGCAGACTGAATCGCGATCTCTGCCAGCTGTTCTGGATTGGGATCCGGGTTGATGGCGCAGTCGCCATACACCAGAACCTGCTCCGGCAGCAGCATGAAGAACACCGACGACACCAGCGAGCTGTTTGGCGCGGTTTTGATCAGCTGCAGCGGTGGACGAATGGTATTCGCAGTGGTGTGAACCGCGCCGGAGACCAGACCGTCAACTTCGCCGCTCTCCAGCATCATGGTGCCGAGCACCACGTTGTCTTCCAGCTGCTCCTGCGCCACCACTTCGGTCATGCCTTTGCTCTTACGCAGCTCAACCAAACGTGGCACGTAATTTTCACGTACTACTTCTGGATCCACGATCACAATGCCTGTGCCGAGTTCAACACCCTGCGCCGCCGCAACACGCTGAATCTCTTCCGGATTGCCGAGCAGCACACAGGTAGCGATGCCGCGTTCGGCGCAAATTGCTGCCGCTTTGACGGTACGCGGCTCGTCGCCTTCTGGCAGCACGATGCGTTTGCCGGCTTTGCGCGCCAGCTCGGTGAGTTGGTAGCGGAATGCCGGTGGAGACAGGCGACGGCTGCGCTCGGACGTGGCGGTCAGCGATTCCACCCAATCTTCATTAATGAAGCTAGCTACGTACTCCTGCACTTTCTCGATGCGCTGCGTATCGTCAGTCGGGACTTCAAGGTTGAAGCTTTGCAGGCTAAGCGACGTCTGCCAGGTGTTTGTTTTCACCATAAACACCGGCAAGCCGGTCTGAAACGCGCGTTCGCACAGGCGTGCGATGGGCGCTTCAATCTGATAGCCACCGGTCAACAGCACTGCACCGATTTCTACGCCGTTCATCGCGGCCAAACAGGCGGCAACCAGTACATCAGGACGATCGGCGGAGGTTACCAGCAGTGAACCCGGACGGAAGTGCTCCAGCATATGTGGAATGCTACGCGCACAGAAGGTGACAGATTTCACACGGCGCGTCTGGATTTCACCTTCGTTGATGATATCGGCGTTCAGGTGACGGCACATATCGATGGCGCGAGTGGCGATCAGATCAAAGCTCCACGGTACACAACCCAGCACCGGCAGCGGACTGTTGGCAAACAGCTGCTTTGGATCGATGTTGGCGATGCTGGCTTTAGAGGAGTCATCAAAAATTTCTGACAGATCCGGGCGCGTACGACCTTGCTCATCCACCGGCGCATTCAGTTTGTTGATGATCACGCCAGTGATGTTTTTGTTTTTGCTGCCGCCAAAGCTGCTTTGCGTCAGTTCGATACGCTCTTTGAGCTGCGCCGGAGAATCGTTGCCCAGCGCCATGACGAAGACGATTTCGGCGTTCAGGGTTTTAGCGATCTCATAGTTCAGAGCAGATGCAAACTGATGTTTACGCGTGGGGACCAGACCTTCAACCAGCACTACTTCCGCGTCTTTAGCGTTTGCGTGATAGTTGGCAATGATCTCTTCCATCAACACGTCTTGCTGGTTAGATCCAAGCAGCGACTCAACGCGTGACATCTGCAGCGGTTCTGCGGCAGGAATCGCGGAGCTTTTACGGATAATGCTGGTGGTTTGGTCTGGCGCATCGCCACCCGCACGTGGCTGGGCAATTGGCTTGAATACGCTCAGGCGCACGCCTTTGCGCTCCATGGCACGGATCACGCCGAGGCTGACGCTGGTCAGACCGACGCTGGTGCCGGTAGGAATGAGCATAATTGTACGTGACACGATAGAAACCTCTCAGGTGTTGCAGACTGTCTAAAACAACTCCGTCAGCCTAAGCTGACGGAGAGAAGTGTTTTTAAGCGGTGAGACGCGCGGCGTCTTGAGCAATCACCAACTCTTCGTTGGTTGGGATCACCACGGCTGGGCGCGTGCCTTCTTTGTTGATGAAACCCGATTTGCCGAAGCGTGCTGCAAGGTTGCGCTCGTGATCGACTTCGAAGCCGAGCAGACCCAGTTTCTGCAGCGCCAGCTCGCGCACCATCGCCGCGTTTTCACCGATACCACCGGTGAAGACCACGGCGTCCAGACGGCCTTCCATCAGCGCAGTGTAGCTGCCGATGTATTTCGCCAGGCGGTGGCAGAACACATCCATCGCACGCTTAGCATCTTCTTTGGTGCTGTAGTTGTCTTCCACATAGCGGCAGTCGCTGGTGACTTCGGTCAGACCTAACAGGCCAGACTCTTTGGTCAGCAACTTATTGATGGCATCAACGCTCATGCCCAGGGCATCATGCAGGAAGAAGATAATCGCAGGATCGATGTCGCCACTGCGCGTGCCCATCACCAAACCTTCCAATGGCGTCAGGCCCATGGAAGTATCAACACACTGACCATTGCGAATAGCAGAAACGGAACCGCCATTACCCAAGTGGCAGGTGATGACGTTCAGTTCGCTAACGGGTTTGTTCAGCATTTTCGCGGCTTCCTGCGTCACATAGTAGTGGCTGGTGCCGTGTGCGCCGTAGCGACGAACGCCGTGCTCTTTATACAATTTGTACGGCAGAGCATAGAGATAGGACTCTTCCGGCATTGTCTGATGGAATGCGGTGTCAAAAACCGCGACATTTTTATCAGAAAGATGTGGGAAGTTTTTCAGCGCTTCATCTATACCGATCAGATGCGCAGGATTGTGCAGCGGCGCAAAAGAAGAGGCGTCTTTGATGCCCTGAATAACAGATTCGTCGATGATGACTGATTTGGTCAGCTGCTCGCCGCCGTGAACAATACGATGGCCGATTGCAGCGATTTGTGCCGAAAGCTCTGGTTTTTGTGCCAGAATAGTTTTGACCATGAAATTCAGTGCTTCGCTGTGTGCCGCACCCGCGCCAAGCTGAGCTTCTTGTTTGCTGCCGTCCAGTTTCCACTTAATACGTGCTTCCGGTAAATGGAAACATTCAGCCAAACCGGAGAGGTATTCGTCGCCGGTAACAGGGTTAAGGATGGCAAACTTAAGTGAAGAACTGCCGCAGTTCAGAACCAGAACTAACTTCGTCGACATGGAAGTACCTATTTTTGTTAAATAGTGGCTAAAAAAAACGCAATCAGACTAACAGCGTAGCCCATGAAAGCTGGTAGGTTAATGATAAACATCATGTGCTAGTCAAAAATTCAGTGACATGCAAAAAATTTTGGTGATTTTACGCTTATTTTTGATAAGCACTTAGCGAAACATGGCTCTGGCCGCTCTTTTATTGAGCTAAAGCTTCCGGTAATGTTACTCAAACGGCGTCAGAATACTCACTGTCACCCGCAAAGACAAAAACTTTTGAAGGATGTCACGTAAAGTTGTGTAGTTATCGGTTTATTTTAAATATTGCAGATTTAGTTGAGGTCTATCATGGCGAATGAGACAGACAAACCCGGCTGGTTCGGCTTGTTCCAGCGCGGACAGCGATACATGAAGACCTGGCCTGCAGACAAGCGCCTGGCGCCGGTATTTCCTGAAAATCGCGTGGTGAATGCAACGCGTTTTGCCATTCGCTTTATGCCGCCGCTGGCGATTTTCACCTTGACATGGCAAATCGCGATGGGGGGACAACTTGGTCCAGCAATTGCCACCGCGCTGTTTGCCTGCAGCCTGCCGATGCAAGGATTATGGTGGTTAGGTAAACGTTCGGTAACGCCGTTGCCGCCGACGCTGCTGCAGTGGTTCCATGAAGTGCGTACCAAACTGCAAGAAGCGGGGCAGGCGATTGCACCCGTTGACGGTAAGCCGACATATCAGTCGCTCGCCGATGTGCTGAAGCGCGCGTTTAAACAGCTTGATCGCACTTTCCTCGACGATCTTTGATCCGCGGACGCTTTTACCTGCCAGAGAATTTGAGCCAAATCCCGGTTCAAATCAAAGAAAAGTGGTGCGGACATACACGCATCACTCTCCTTGTGTAATCATTTCTTCATTGTTTAAATCTTAAGCGGCCGCCTGGCCCGGGAGCAAACCATGGAAATGACCCACGCACAACGATTGATCCTCTCCAATCAATACAAAATGATGGCCATGCTGGAACCCGATAACGCCGAGCGCTATCGTCGTTATCAAACCATTATTGAACGCGGCTATGGCTTGCAGTTACGCGAGCTCGATAAGGAATTCGGCGAGCTAACCGAAGCGACCTGTCGCTTACTGATCGATATTATGGAAATGCATCATGCGCTGCATGTTTCGTGGTCGAACCTCAAAGATGGCAGCGCGATTGATGAGCGTCGCCTGGCGTTTCTCGGCTTTGATGCGGCCACCGAAGCGCGTTATCTCGGCTACGTGCGTTTTATGGTGAACGTAGAAGGGCGCTATACCCATTTTGATTCCGGCACACACGGCTTCAATGCCCAAACGCCGATGTGGGAAAAATACCAACGCATGCTTACGGTGTGGCACACTTGTCCGCGTCAATATCATCTCAGCGCGAATGAGATCGCGCAGATTATCAATGCCTGAATAAGGAGCGACGCGTGAAGTACAGGGGTTTTCTGTTTGATTTAGACGGCACGCTGGTGGATTCACTGCCTGCTGTGATTCGCGCATGGTCATTGTGGGGCGAGCGCCATGGTTTGTCTGCGGAAGAGGTCCTGAGCTATATCCACGGGAAGCCTGCCATCAATTCGCTGCGCCATTTCATGGCGGGACAATCTGAAGAGGCGATTCAGGCGGAGTTCCTCTGGCTTGAACGTCTCGAAGCTGAAGACACGCAAGGCGTACAGGCGATTCCGGGCGCATTAGCGTTACTATCAACGTTGAACGAGTTGCAGATCCCATGGGCGATTGTCACATCGGGTTCGATTCCTGTTGCCCACGCGCGCCATAAAGCCGCCAATCTACCCATGCCAGAGGTGTTCATCACCGCGGAGAACATCAAGCACGGTAAGCCGAATCCCGAACCTTATTTGCTGGGCGCCGAGCGTTTGGGGCTTTCAGCGACGCAATGCGTGGTGGTTGAGGATGCGCCAGCGGGCATCATTTCAGGATTGGATGCGGGCAGTGCGGTGATCGCTATAAATGCGCCAGCCGATGCGCCGCGCATTGATGAAGTCACCTTCCGCGTCGCTTCGCTTGAACCGTTAAATGTCACTAAAGAAGATAGCGGTGAATTTACCCTTTCTATCACCGCATAAAAAAACGGGCCGCTGCGGCCCGTTTTTTTACAGCGGCGTATCCTGTGAGATTTCATCCAGCGACAGGCTAAAGCTGGGAATAAACACCTCAACAAAATAATCCATTTCCGGCGAGCGCCGCTGCGTCAGGGTTTTCTCCAGGCGCGCTTTGGCCAGCAAAAACTCGTTATTACCCGCCGACAACTCTTCCAGACACTTCACATAGGCGCAAAGTGCATCCGCTTGCTTTACCACGGATTGTTCACTTTCGCTATGCATGTGTTCATCTATCAGCGGCCGATAAGCGTCCTGCAGTTCGGGCGGCAGCATATCGATGAGTTTCTGTTGGGCAATTTTCTCGATCTTTTTATATTCGTGCGCAATTTGCGCGTTGTAGTACTTCACCGGCGTCGGTAAATCCCCGGTCAGTACTTCGCTGGCATCGTGATACAGCGCTAGCATGGCAATGCGCTCGGCGTTGAGGTTGCCGTTAAACTTTTTGTTTTTGATGATGGCGAGCGCGTGAGCAACCATCGCCACCTGCAGACTATGCTCGGAAACGTTTTCAGTGCGCACATTGCGCATTAAGGGCCAGCGGTTAATCAGTTTGAGACGGGAGAGGTGGGCGAAAAAATGGCTACGAGTCATGGACGGTTCCTGTTCGCACGGCGGGGAAGATATCTTTTCCCCGAAATGCGAACAGTATACGCGTCACAATTTACTGGCGATACCCTTGTAAGAAACGACCAAACTTGCTGACGGCCATTTCCAAATCGTCCACGCGCGGCAGCGTAACGATGCGTACGTGATCCGGCCACGGCCAGTTGAAAGCGGTGCCCTGAACCAGCAGCACTTTTTCCTGCAACAGGAAATCCAGCACCATCTTCTGATCGTCGAAGATGTTGAATTTCTTGGCGTCAATACGCGGGAACATATAGAGCGCACCTTGCGGCTTCACACAGCTGACGCCAGGAATATCATTAATCAATTCCCACGCACGCTGGCGCTGTTCATACAAACGTCCGCCGGGCGCGATAAATTCACTAATGCTTTGGTAGCCACCCAATGCGGTCTGAATCGCGTGTTGTGCAGGAACGTTGGCACACAGGCGCATCGACGCCAGCATCTCCAGCCCTTCAATGTAACCTTTGGCGTGTTTCTTCGGACCATTCAAAACCATCCAGCCCTGACGGAAACCCGCCACGCGATAGGTTTTGGACAAGCCGTTGAAGGTCACCGTCAGCAGATCGGGTGCCAGCGCAGCAATCGAATGATGTTGTGCTTCGTCGTAGAGAATCTTGTCGTAGATTTCATCGGCGAAAATAATCAGATTGTGCTGACGCGCAATTTCAACAATCTCAAGTAACAACTCTTTGCTGTAAACCGCGCCGGTCGGGTTATTCGGGTTAATGATGACAATGCCACGCGTGCGCGGGGTGATCTTGCTGCGAATATCATCCAGGTCAGGGAACCAACCTGCTGATTCATCACACAAATAATGCACCGCTTTACCGCTCGACAGCGAAACGGCAGCGGTCCACAGCGGATAATCCGGCGCAGGCACCAGCATTTCATCACCGCTGTTGAGCAATGCCTGCATCGCTTGCACAATCAGTTCGGATACGCCGTTACCAATATAGATGTCTTCGACGGTGACATCGCGCATGTCACGCGCCTGGTAATGCTGCATGATCGCTTTACGCGCCGGATACAGCCCTTTTGAATCGCAATAACCCTGCGAGCTTGGCAGATTGCGAATGACATCGACCAGAATTTCATCAGGCGCTTCGAAACCAAACGGGGCAGGGTTGCCGATGTTCAGCTTGAGAACTTTGTTGCCTTCTTCTTCGAGACGTTTAGCTTCTTTCAGTACCGGGCCACGGATGTCATAACAGACATTTTCCAGCTTGCCGGATTTATCAATTTGAAAATTCATTGTTACCGCCTTTATGGGCAGAGTCCTTTAACCTGCCACCAAAAATCAAACTCGCCCAATTTACTCTTCTCACCTTAACAAAAGAAGGGCAGCGCTTGGTTTTGGCGTGTTTGCCATTTTTTCCCCCTTCACTTGGCGTAAAAGTCATTGGAAATCGATTAATCTGGTTCATTAGTCCGCAAATGTGAAGAATGTTAATATTAAACGCTGGTAAGGTGTGCCTGACGTGTAAATGCCTTCTTCCATCGACATCAGAGACTATTCAGAAATTTTTCAGTCAAAACTGGCTTAAAAAAACATTAGCGACCAAATGAAATAGTTAAATGAATCTTGTTGGATGGCGGAAAATTGTCTGGTAATGATCAAGCACTGTTTGGCGTCACAAAATAGAGTTCATTCTCATACACTTTCTATTGGCAGGATTAAGCACCATCATCAGCTGCAACTCAGTGTAAAACACGCGTAAAATAGCATTTGCGCTGAATCTTTAACGTAAGTGTTTGAGATTCAGAACCTGGAGGGGTTAAAAAAAGAGCAGCATTATGGCAGGATGTGTGCGAAAAGACTTTTGGTCAAAAATTGCGATGTTTTGAACAAAAACATTTCCATTTATAGCGTAAAAATGATTAAGTATAATTTATTATTTGATGCACTTTATCGCTTCGCATCTACATAACATGATGTTATTTCTTTTTAACCCGCAGGGACTTTGTGCGGGAGACATAGACAACTACGCAGCTTCCAGCACCTGTACGACTTACGTTTTCGGCCCAGAAGTTCTGCTGTCTATAATGACGACGCTGCTCTGATCTCAGAGTGGTGCGATCGTCGGCATCCGCCTGACAAATTTTTTTTCATGGCAGCTCCACACAGGGCTGTCATTAAGCACCATTGCCTCTTATCTCTTTGATAAGTCGGGTAATACACCAGGGTAGTAGTTTTAAAAAATCTTATAAGTGAAGAAAAACATGACTAATGCAAATCGTCCGATACTGAATCTCGACCTCGATCTGCTGCGTACATTTGTTGCCGTTGCCGATCTGAACACTTTTGCAGCCGCCGCTGCCGCCGTGTGCAGAACGCAGTCCGCAGTGAGCCAGCAGATGCAACGTCTGGAACAATTGGTAGGTAAAGAGCTGTTTGCCAGACATGGACGTAATAAATTGCTGACGGAGCATGGCATTCAACTGCTGGGTTACGCCAGGAAAATCCTTCGTTTTAATGACGAAGCTTGCACCTCTTTAATGTACAGCAACATCCAGGGCGTTCTGACCATCGGCGCTTCAGATGATACCTCAGATACCATTCTGCCGTTCCTGCTTAACCGCGTAACGTCGGTCTATCCGAAGCTGGCCATTGATGTGCGTGTTAAGCGCAACCCGTTCATGATGGAAATGCTTAATCAAGGTGAAGTCGATCTGGTTGTGACCACGTCCAGCCCAGGAAACTTTACTTATCAGGTACTGCGTACTTCACCAACGTTGTGGTACTGCGCGGCAGATTATATCTTCCAGCGTGGAGAGGCCATTCCTTTGGTTCTGTTGGATGAGCCAAGCCCGTATCGTGATATGGCCATTGATCACCTCAACGAGGCTGGCATTCCGTGGCGCATCTCGTATGTTGCTTCAACGCTGGCTGCCGTCCGTGCAGCGGTTAAAGCCGGTTTGGGTGTGACAGCGCGTCCAGTTGAGATGATGAGTCCAGAACTGCGTGTGATGGGGGCGGCAGAAGGTTTGCCTGTATTGCCTGATACCCAGTATCTGCTGTGCCGTAATCCAGACAGCGATAACGAACTGGCGCTGGCGATCTTCAATGCCATGCAGTCCACCAACGATCCTTATAATCTGAGTGCTAATCCAGACGGTACCTTGTTACTGGATGATGAAGAGTAAGGGTTGCAGTTGCTGGTAATTCCTCTCAATTGGAATACCGGTTAATTGTTAAAACCGATAAAAATGAGCCTTAGCTGGGTAATTATCCGCTAAGGCTTTTTTTATGCCTTTTAATACGTCGTTTTTAGAGCGATTTCCTGAAAAAGATTTCACTCGACAACTTAAAAATGAAATGTGTTCCATTTTTGCTCCACATGGAATGATTTTATCAATTCGTGCCAACTTTTCCAGGGCAATTGCCCTTCCACTCCGCTGTTTTTTGCAGCATAAAACCCAGTTATGTGCTTTAGATCAAAAAAATACCCCTGATAAGGGGGGGGAATCTCGGGCGAGACCTGTCAAAATATGATTGTTAAATGCACGATCCACGCATGTGAATACCCGCTACACTAAAATTAACCTCACAAACTGAAGCGATTTAGCTGGCGCTCAGAGGGTTGAATGTTAATAATATGATGCAGCTGTAAAATAATGTTTGGATACTTTTGTCAAAGTTGACAAAAGGTTATAGAAAGGAGTAAAAACCCCTATAAAATTGCTGCTTTATTGCTAATGACAGCAAAATTTATAAGGTTTTTTACCCTTCCCTTGAATCGATGTGGTGTGTTTGCTGCAACAGCGCAGGATGCCATCACCACTTTTGATGAGTAAGCAAAGAGTATGTCGACAACTACAGAAGTGATCGCTCATCACTGGGCATTTATTGTTTTTATCGTTATCGCATTCGGTCTGTGTGCCTTTATGTTGACCGGTGGCTGGTTGTTAGGTGGTCGTGCGCGTGCGCGACACAAGGACACCCCGTTCGAATCGGGTATTGAGTCGGTCGGTGACACTCATATTCGCCTCTCTGCAAAATTCTATCTGGTTGCGATGTTTTTCGTCATATTCGACGTCGAAGCCCTCTATTTATACGCATGGTCGACTTCCATTCGCGAAAGCGGTTGGGTCGGCTTTGTCGAAGCCGCAATTTTCATTTTGGTGCTCTTGGCAGGCCTGGTTTATCTGGTGCGCATCGGTGCGCTGGATTGGGCTCCTGCGCGTCGTCGCGTAGTGGTCAAATCTGTCCCGGTCAGTCACAGCCACACCAACCCTCATAAGCAGTAAAAGCGAGGCAATAAGATGGACTACACGCTGACACGCGTAGACCCGAACGGGGGCGGCGATAACGATCGTTATCCTCTGCAGAAACAGGAAACGGTTACCGATCCGCTGGAGCAACACGTTCACCGTAGCGTCTACATGGGCAAGCTCGAGCACGCCCTGCATGACATGGTGAACTGGGGTCGTAAAAACTCACTCTGGCCGTATAACTTCGGCCTTTCCTGTTGCTACGTGGAAATGACCACATCCTTCACCGCAGTGCATGACGTGGCACGTTTTGGCGCCGAAGTTATGCGCGCCTCGCCACGTCAGGCTGACTTTATGGTGATCGCCGGTACGCCATTTACCAAAATGGCGCCGGTTATTCAGCGTTTATATGACCAAATGCTGGAGCCGAAATGGGTGATTTCCATGGGCGCATGCGCTAACTCGGGTGGCATGTATGACATCTACTCGGTGGTGCAGGGCGTGGATAAATTCCTGCCGGTTGACGTGTACATTCCTGGCTGCCCGCCGCGTCCAGAAGCGTATATGCAGGCATTACTGCTGCTGCGCGAGTCGATTGGCAAAGAGCGTCGTCCACTGTCTTGGGTGGTCGGTGATCAGGGTGTTTATCGCGCCAATATGCAGCCAGAGCGTGAAAGAAAGCGTGGCGAGCGTATTGCCGTCACCAACCTGAGATCGCCAGACGAAGTTTAAGCTTCCCGTACACGGATGGAGCCACGGCCACAGCAAAACATCACAATTTAATGTGCGCCGCCATCCTGACGCCTTCTTTTGAGCGCCTGATTACAGGCCGGAATGGTGAGTAACGTATGACTGATTTAACCACGCAAGATCTCGCTCAGCCTTCATGGCAAACCCGCGATCACCTGGATGACCCAGTGGTCGGCGAGCTGCGTAACCGTTTTGGGCCGGATGCCTTTACCGTTCAGGCTACCCGCACCGGGATTCCGGTTGTCTGGGTGAAGCGTGAACAGCTATTAGAAATCGTTGAATTCCTGCGCAAGCTGCCAAAGCCCTATGTCATGCTGTATGACTTACACGGTTTTGATGAGCGTTTACGCACTAACCGCGCCGGTTTGCCCGCCGCGGATTTTTCCGTTTTCTATCACCTGCTTTCCATTGAACGCAACCGCGACATCATGCTCAAGGTCGCTTTATCTGAAAACGATCTGAATGTGCCAACCATCACCAAAATTTTCGCTAACGCCAACTGGTATGAGCGCGAAACCTGGGAGATGTTTGGCATCACTTTCAATGGTCACCCGCACCTGACGCGCATCATGATGCCGCAGACGTGGGAAGGCCATCCGCTGCGTAAAGATTATCCGGCGCGCGCTACCGAGTTCGATCCCTTCGAGCTGACCAAGCAGAAAGAAGATCTGGAGATGGAGGCGCTGACCTTCAAGCCTGAAGATTGGGGCATGAAGCGCAGCACCACCAATGAGGACTTCATGTTCCTCAACCTCGGTCCGAACCACCCCTCTGCGCACGGTGCTTTCCGCATCATTCTGCAGTTAGATGGTGAAGAAATCGTCGATTGCGTTCCCGATGTCGGCTACCACCATCGTGGCGCGGAGAAGATGGGCGAGCGCCAATCCTGGCACAGCTACATTCCGTACACCGACCGTATCGAGTACCTCGGCGGCTGCGTGAACGAAATGCCTTACGTGCTGGCGGTGGAAAAACTGGCGGGCATTACCGTGCCGGATCGCGTCAATGTGATCCGCGTGATGCTGTCTGAGCTGTTCCGCATCAACAGCCATCTGCTCTATATCTCCACCTTTATTCAGGACGTCGGCGCGATGACGCCGGTGTTCTTCGCCTTTACCGATCGTCAGAAAATCTATGATGTGGTGGAAGCGATTACCGGTTTCCGTATGCACCCGGCGTGGTTCCGCATCGGCGGCGTCGCGCATGACCTGCCGAAAGGCTGGGAACGTCTGCTGCGCGACTTCCTCGACTGGATGCCGAAGCGTCTGAAAGAGTACGACAAAGCCGCACTGCGCAATACTGTGTTGATGGGCCGTTCGCAAGGTGTTGCGGCGTACAACATGGACGAAGCACTGGCGTGGGGCACCACCGGCGCAGGCCTGCGCGCCACTGGTTTAGATTTTGACGTGCGCAAATGGCGCCCATATTCAGGTTACGAAAACTTCGATTTCGAAATTCCGGTTGGCGCTGGTATCAGTGATGCGTACACCCGCGTGCAGCTGAAAATGGAAGAGATGTGGCAGTCACTGCGCATTCTGGAACAGTGCCTGAACAACATGCCTGAAGGCCCGTTCAAAGCGGACCATCCGCTGACAACGCCGCCGCCGAAAGAGCGCACGCTGCAGCACATTGAAACCCTGATCACTCACTTCCTGCAGGTTTCGTGGGGCCCAATCATGCCGGCTAACGAATCCTTCCAGATGATTGAGGCGACCAAAGGGATCAACAGTTACTACCTGACCAGCGATGGCAGCACCATGAGCTATCGCACCCGCGTGCGTACGCCGAGCTTCCCGCATCTGCAGCAGATCCCATCGGTGATCCGCGGCAGCCTGGTATCCGACTTGATCGTTTACCTCGGTAGTATCGATTTTGTTATGTCAGACGTGGACCGCTAATTATGCACGATCAAAAAATTGCTATTCACACCATCGACCCTACTGAGGTCTTCGTGCTGAGCGAGGCCGAGCACCACGCTATCGAGCACGAGAAACACCATTACGAAGATGCACGCGCCGCTTCGATCGAAGCGTTGAAGATCGTGCAGAAACAGCGTGGCTGGGTGCCGGACGGCGCGATTAACGCCATCGCAGATGTTCTGGGGATTCCAGCCAGTGATGTTGAAGGCGTAGCGACTTTCTATAGCCAAATCTACCGTACGCCGGTTGGCCGTCACGTTATTCGCTACTGTGACAGCGTGGTGTGCCACATCACGGGTTATCAGGGGATTCAGGATGCGCTGGAGCAAAATCTGAACATCAAGCCGGGCCAGACTACGGCGGATGGACGCTTTACGCTGCTGCCAACTTGCTGCCTGGGTAACTGCGATAAAGGGCCAACCATGATGGTGGATGAAGATACCCACGTTCATCTGACGCCTGAAGGCATCGCCAACTTGCTGGAGCAGTATCAATGACCATTAAACAGATCATTCGTACTGCCGAAACCCATCCGCTGACCTGGCGTCTCCGTGACGACAAGCAGCCGATCTGGATCGATGAATATCGCAGTAAAAACGGTTATGTCGGCGCAGAAAAAGCGTTGAAAGATTTCAGCCAGGACGAAATCGTCGCGGCGGTAAAAGACTCGGGTCTGAAAGGCCGCGGTGGTGCAGGTTTTAACACCGGCCTGAAGTGGAGCCTGATGCCGAAAGACGAATCCATGAACATCCGTTACCTGCTGTGTAATGCCGATGAAATGGAGCCGGGCACTTACAAAGACCGCTTGCTGATGGAGCAACTGCCGCACCAGCTGGTGGAAGGCATGCTGATCAGTGCGTTCGCGCTGAAAGCCTATCGTGGCTATATCTTCTTACGTGGTGAGTACATCGAAGCGGCCGTTAATCTGCGTCGCGCGATTGCTGAAGCCACCGAAGCGGGCTATCTCGGTAAAAATATTCTTGGTACCGGTTTTGATTTCGAGCTGATCGTCCACACCGGCGCAGGCCGTTATATCTGCGGCGAAGAGACAGCGCTGATCAACTCGCTGGAAGGACGTCGTGCGAATCCGCGTTCCAAGCCGCCATTCCCGGCCAGTGCCGGCGTGTGGGGCAAGCCGACCTGCGTGAACAACGTGGAAACGCTGTCGAACGTGCCTGCCATCTTCCTTAACGGCGTTGACTGGTACAAAAACATCTCTACCAGCGAAGACACCGGCACCAAAATGATGGGCTTTTCCGGCCGCGTAAAAAATCCTGGCGTCTGGGAATTGCCGTTCGGCACTACCGCACGTGAAATCCTTGAGGATTACGCCGGTGGCATGCGCGATGGCCTGAAATTCAAAGCCTGGCAGCCAGGCGGCGCAGGAACTGACTTCCTTACCGACCAGCACCTCGATCTGCCGATGGAATTTGCCAGTATTGGTAAAGCTGGCAGCCGTTTAGGTACTGCGCTGGCGATGGCGGTCGATCACGAAATCAACATGGTTTCACTGGTGCGTAACCTGGAAGAATTCTTTGCGCGCGAATCCTGTGGCTGGTGTACGCCGTGCCGTGATGGATTGCCATGGAGCGTGAAGATCCTGCGTGCGCTGGAGCAGAAAAAAGGTCAGCCGGGTGATATTGAAACCCTGCAGCAACTCTGCCGCCAGCTTGGCCCAGGTAAAACCTTCTGTGCCCACGCACCGGGCGCCGTCGAGCCATTGCAGAGCGCGATTAAATATTTCCGTGAAGAGTTTGAAGCTGGCATTGCGCCGCAGGTGTTTGGCAATACCCGAGCCATCGGCGGTATTCAGCCCAACCTGCTGAAAGCGCGCTGGTAATCAGCCGCCGTACACGGAATTCACCTCATGCCGACTGGCGTGGGGAAAGAATTAGATGTTTAACGCTCGTCTTAGGGCGAGCCTTACGGAAGCATGTTCACTATGGCTACAATCCATGTAGACGGTAAAGAATATGATGTGAACGGAGCGGACAACCTGCTACAGGCGTGTCTCTCTCTGGGCCTTGATATTCCTTATTTTTGCTGGCATCCGGCGCTGGGAAGCGTAGGGGCCTGCCGCCAGTGCGCGGTGAAGCAATTCCAGAATGCCGAAGATACCCGCGGTCGCCTTGTCATGTCCTGCATGACACCAGCGTCGGACGGCACCTTTATCTCCATCGACGATGGCGAAGCGAAAGAGTTTCGTGAAAGCGTGGTGGAATGGCTGATGACCAACCATCCGCACGACTGCCCGGTGTGCGAAGAGGGCGGTAACTGCCATCTGCAGGATATGACGGTAATGACCGGACACAGTTTCCGTCGTTATCGCTTCACTAAACGTACCCACCAGAATCAGGATCTCGGCCCGTTCATTTCGCATGAAATGAACCGCTGTATCGCCTGCTATCGCTGCGTGCGTTACTACAAAGATTATGCCGACGGCAAAGATCTTGGCGTTTATGGCGCTCACGACAACGTCTACTTTGGTCGTCCGGAAGATGGCACGCTGGAAAGCGAATTCTCCGGTAACCTGGTGGAAATCTGTCCGACCGGCGTATTCACTGATAAAACGCACTCCGAACGCTATAACCGTAAATGGGATATGCAGTTCGCACCAAGCATCTGTCAGCAGTGCAGCGTGGGTTGTAACACCAGCCCGGGCGAACGCTATGGCGAATTGCGTCGTATCGAAAACCGCTATAACGGCACCGTAAACCACTATTTCCTCTGCGATCGCGGTCGTTTCGGTTACGGCTACGTCAACCGCAAAGATCGTCCACGTCATCCGGTACAGCAACGCGGCAACGATTGGGTCAGCCTGAATGCTGAACAAGCGGTGAATGCGGCGGCGGATGTGTTGCGTCGGGCGAAAAAAGTCATTGGTATCGGTTCTCCGCGCGCCAGCATTGAAAGCAACTTCGCGTTACGTGAGCTGGTTGGCGCAGAAAACTTCTCAACCGGTATGCCAGCCGGTGAGCAGGCTCGCGTTGAGCTGATGCTGAAAGTCCTGCAGGACGGCGGCATCTACACGCCATCACTGCGCGAAATTGAGAGCTACGATGCGGTGCTGGTGCTGGGTGAAGATTTGACTCAGGTTGGCGCACGCGTGGCGTTGTCTGTACGTCAGGCAGTAAAAGGTAAAGCGCGTGAGATGGCTGCGGCACAGAAAGTGGCTGACTGGCAGATCGCGGCAATCCTTAACATCGGTCAGCATGCCAAACATCCGCTGTTCGTAACCAATGTTGACGAAACCCGCCTGGATGATATCGCTGCGTGGAGCTATCGCGCACCGGTGGAAGATCAGGCGCGTCTCGGCTTCGCCATCGCCAATGCGCTGGATGAAAGCGCGCCGGCAGTCAGCGGCTTCGAAAGCAAACTCAACGGCAAAGTTGACGTGGTGGTTCAGGCGCTGGCAGGTGCAAAAAAACCGCTGATTATCTCCGGTACCCATTCCGGTAGCATCGCGATGATTGAAGCTGCTGCTAACGTGGCAAAAGCCCTGAAAGCACGCGGTGCCGATGTCGGTATTACCTTCCTCGCGGGTGCGGCGAACAGCTTTGGCCTCGGCCTGATGGGCGGTCAATCGCTGGATAGCGCACTGGAACAGCTGAGTAAAGGCGAAGCCGATGCGCTGGTGGTGCTGGAAAACGATCTCTATCGTCATGCGCCGAAAGCCAACGTGGATGCGGCGCTCGATACCACCGCTAACGTGATTGTGGTCGATCATCAACGTACCGCAACGCTGGAAAAAGCCGGTTTGGTACTTTCAACCGCCAGCTTTGCGGAGAGCGATGGCACCTCAATCAACCACGAAGGCCGCGCGCAGCGCTTTTTCCAGGTTTACGATCCCGCTTATTACGATGACAGCGTAGTGATGCTGGAGAGCTGGCGCTGGTTGCGTTCGCTGCACAGCGCGGTTGAGAGCCGTCACATCGACTGGACTCAGCTGGATCACGTGATTGATGCCACCGTTGCGGCGCTGCCACAGCTGAAAGGCATCAAGGATGCCGCGCCAGACGCCAGCTTCCGTATCCGGGGCCAAAAACTGGCACGTTCACCGCACCGCAACAGTGGCCGTACTGCAATGCGCGCCAACATCAGCGTGCATGAACCGCGTCAGCCGCAAGATAAAGACACCATGTTTGCCTTCTCGATGGAAGGGAACAACCAACCCAGCGCACCGCGTTCGCAGATTCCATTTGCCTGGGCGCCGGGCTGGAATTCACCGCAGGCATGGAACAAGTTCCAGGCTGAAGTGGGCGGCAAACTGCGTCATGGCGATCCGGGCGTGCGTCTGTTTGAAGCCAGCGATCGTTCATTGCCGTGGTTCACCGCCATTCCGGATAGCTTCGTTGAAGGCAGCCAGTGGCGCGTCGCACCTTACTACCAGCTGTTTGGTAGCGAGGAGATGACACAGCGTTCAACCACCTTCCAGAAACGCATGTCCCCGGCCACGCTGGTGATTAACCCGGCTGATGCTGAGAAACTGGGTGTTAATAGCGGTGCTTCCGTTGAGCTGGTATGTGCAGGTGAAACACTGCGCTTGCCGGTACGTTTCTCTGCGTCGCTGCAAGCAGGGCAGGTTGGTTTACCGCTCGGTATGCCGGGCGTGCCGCCGTTCCTCTCAGGTGCGCAAATTGACAAACTGCAGGAGGCCGCGCAATGAGTTGGCTGACACCGGACGTTATTGAAATCCTGATCAACATCGGCAAAGCGCTGGTCATCTTGTTGGTGGTTGTCGGTTGTGGTGCCTTCATGAGTTTCGCCGAGCGTCGTCTGCTCGGCCTATGGCAGAACCGTTATGGACCAAACCGTGTTGGCTGGGGCGGTTCGCTGCAGCTGGCTGCTGACATGATCAAAATGTTCTTTAAAGAGGACTGGGTTCCGCCGTTTACCGACCGCTTCATCTTTACGCTGGCACCGGTTATCGCCTTCGTATCGCTGCTGCTGGCTTTCGCTATTGTGCCAGTTTCGCCGACCTGGATGGTCACCGACCTGAACATCGGTCTGCTGTTCTTCCTGATGATGGCGGGCCTGGCGGTGTATGCGGTGCTGTTCGCTGGCTGGTCGAGTAACAACAAATACTCACTGTTGGGTGCGATGCGTGCATCGGCGCAGACGCTGAGCTACGAAGTGTTCCTTGGTCTTTCACTGATGGGCGTGGTGGCGCAAGCCGGCTCGTTCAATATGAATGCCATTGTCGAAAGCCAGGCGCATCTGTGGAACATCATTCCTCAGTTCTTCGGCTTCCTTACCTTCTGCATCGCGGGCGTAGCGGTATGTCACCGTCATCCGTTTGACCAACCAGAAGCGGAGCAGGAACTGGCGGACGGTTACCACATCGAATACGCCGGTATGAAGTTCGGCCTGTTCTTCGTCGGTGAATACGTGGCGATCACCACCGTTTCAGCGCTGATCGTGACGCTGTTCTTCGGTGGCTGGCACGGCCCGTTCCTGCCGCCATTCATCTGGTTCGCTCTGAAAACAGCGTTCTTTATGGTGATGTTTATCCTGATTCGTGCTGCGCTGCCGCGTCCACGCTATGACCAGGTGCTGTCGTTCGGCTGGAAAGTGTGTCTGCCGTTGACGCTGTTGAACCTGCTGGCGACCGCCGCAGTGATTCTGTACACCGCGCAGTAAGGGACATTGAGATGACTTTAAAAGATATTGTCGTTGGCTTCGGCACGACAGTGCGCAGTATCTGGATGATAGGCATGCATGCCTTCGCCAAGCGCGAAACCCAAATGTATCCGGAAGAACCGGTTTATCTGCCGCCGCGTTACCGTGGCCGTATCGTGCTGACGCGCGATCCGGACGGCGCAGAGCGTTGCGTTGCCTGTAACTTATGTGCGGTAGCTTGTCCTGTCGGCTGTATCTCACTGCAGAAAGCCGAGACGCAGGATGGACGTTGGTATCCGGAGTTCTTCCGCATCAACTTCTCACGCTGCATCTTCTGCGGCCTGTGTGAAGAGGCTTGCCCAACCACCGCGATTCAGCTGACACCCGATTTCGAACTGGGTGAGTTTAAGCGTCAGGATCTGGTGTATGAGAAAGAAGACTTGCTGATTTCCGGTCCGGGTAAATATCCGGAGTACAACTTCTATCGTATGGCTGGTATGGCGATCGACGGAAAAGAGAAGGGCGAAGCGGAAAACGAAGCCAAGCCGATCGACGTCAAAGGGTTGTTACCTTAAGGAGCCAGGTATGGAATTTGCGTTTTATCTTTGCGGACTGGTGGCGGTGCTGACGACGCTGCGCGTCATCACCCACACCAATCCGGTACATGCGCTGCTGTACCTGATCGTTTCGCTGCTGTCGATTGCCGGCGTGTTCTTCTCAATGGGCGCCTACTTTGCCGGTGCACTGGAAATCATCGTCTACGCGGGTGCCATCATGGTGCTGTTCGTCTTTGTGGTGATGATGCTGAACCTCGGCAAAACTCAGCAGGATCAAGAGCGCGAGTGGCTCAAACCTTCGCTGTGGATTGGCCCGGGCATCGTCTCTTTACTGCTGCTGGCAGTGATGATTTACGCGATTAGCACGGCAACCGATCAGGGCATTGATGGCACCGTCATCGACGCGAAAGCAGTCGGTATCAGCTTGTTTGGTCCCTATGTTCTGGCGGTTGAATTGGCATCGATGCTGCTGCTCGCGGGTCTGGTCGTGGCCTTCCATATTGGACGTGAAGAGCGTCACGGCGAAGTGTTGAGCAATCGTCAAGCTGATGCGCAAGCAAATAAGGAGGATCACGCATGATCCCGTTACAACACGGCCTGATGCTGGCCGCTGTGCTGTTTGTTCTCGGCCTGACCTCCGTGGTGCTGCGTCGTAACATCCTGTTTATGCTGATTGGTCTGGAAATCATGATCAATGCCTCCGCGTTAGCGCTGGTGGTAGCAGGCAGCTATTGGGGACAAGCTGATGGTCAGGTGATGTACATCCTGGCGATCAGCCTTGCGGCGGCGGAAGCGAGTATTGGTCTGGCGCTGTTGCTCCAGCTCTATCGTCGTCGTCAGACGCTGAACATTGACACAGTGAGCGAGATGCGCGGATGAATCTTCTCTATTTAACCGTATTATTTCCGCTGATTGGCTTCCTGCTATTGGCGTTTTCACGCGGTCGCTGGTCGGAGAACCTGTCGGCAGCAATCGGTATGGGTTCTGTTGGTTTTGCCGCATTAACCACTATTTATGCCGGTTTCGACTTCTTCAATCAGGGTCAGCAGCCGTTCACTCAGGCGCTGTGGACCTGGATTCACGTCGGCAACTTTGACATTAAAGTGAATCTGGTGCTGGATGGTCTTTCTCTGACCATGCTGTCCGTCGTCACCGGCGTTGGTTTCTTCATCCACATGTTCGCTTCATGGTACATGCGTGGTGAAGAGGGTTATTCGCGCTTCTTCGCTTACACCAACCTGTTCATCGCGAGCATGGTGGTGTTGGTGCTGGCCGATAACCTGATGCTGATGTATCTCGGCTGGGAAGGCGTGGGCCTGTGCTCCTATCTGCTGATTGGCTTCTATTACAGCAATCCAGAGAACGGCAAAGCGGCGATGAAAGCCTTTATCATCACCCGTGTCGGTGATGTGTTCCTCGCTTTCGCCTTGTTCATCCTCTACAACGAACTGGGCACGCTGAACTTCCGCGAGCTGGTGGAATTGGCACCCGCGCACTTCGCTGCAGACAATCACATGCTGCAGTGGGCAACCCTGATGCTGTTGGGTGGCGCGGTTGGTAAATCGGCACAGCTGCCATTACAAACCTGGCTGGCGGATGCGATGGCCGGTCCAACTCCGGTTTCGGCACTGATTCACGCCGCGACCATGGTAACCGCCGGTGTTTATCTGATTGCACGTACCCACGGTCTGTTCCTGTTGACGCCGGAAGTGCTGCATCTGGTGGGTATCATTGGTGCGATTACTCTGGTGCTGGCAGGTTTTGCTGCGCTGGTGCAAACCGACATCAAACGCGTGCTGGCTTACTCCACCATGAGTCAGATCGGCTACATGTTCCTCGCGCTTGGCGTGCAGGCATGGGACGCGGCGATTTTCCACCTGATGACGCATGCATTCTTCAAAGCCTTGCTGTTCCTCTCTTCAGGCTCGGTCATTCTGGCCTGCCATCACGAGCAGAATATTTTCAAAATGGGCGGCCTGCGTAAGAGCATCCCGCTGGTGTATATCTGCTTCCTGGTAGGCGGTGCCGCCTTGGCTGCGCTGCCGCTGATCACCGCAGGTTTCTACAGTAAAGATGAAATCCTGTTTGGTGCGATGGCGAATGGTCACATCAATCTGATGGTGGCGGGTCTGGTGGGTGCATTCCTCACTTCGATCTACACCTTCCGCATGATCTTTATCGTGTTCCACGGTGAAGAGAAAATTCATGCTCACGCCGGTAAAGGCATTACGCATCACCTGCCGCTGATTGTTCTGATGGTGCTCTCCACCTTTATTGGTGCGCTGATCACGCCTCCTCTGGCGGGTGTTCTGCCGCAGAACGAGTTTGGTGAAGGCGGCAAAGTGATGCTGGAAATCACCTCAGGCGTGGTGGCCATTGTCGGTATCCTGATCGCAGCAGCTCTGTGGCTGGGTAAACGTCAACTGGTGACCAGTATTGCTAACAGCGCGCCGGGTCGTTTCTTCGGCACCTGGTGGTTCGCGGCCTGGGGCTTCGACTGGCTGTATGACAAGCTGTTTGTAAAACCTTATCTCGGCATTGCCTGGTTGCTGAAGCGCGATCCGCTTAACTCACTGATGAACCTGCCTGCGCTGCTGTCGCGTGTTGGTAACAAAGGTTTGGTGGTGAGCGAAAACGGTTATCTGCGCTGGTACGTGGCCTCGATGAGTGTGGGTGCCGTTGTGGTGCTGGCGCTGCTGCTGGTGATTTAAAGATTGATGAGCGGGGCGGGTTCGCTCGCCCAATTAGAATGTCAAAAATTGCCTGAAGTAAGGCAATAAAAAGGGAAGTTTGCCGTGTTATTACCTTGGCTAATTATCATACCTTTTGTCGGTGGCTTGCTCTGCTGGCTTGCGGAGCGTCTTGGCGCGAAAGTTCCGCGCTGGATTGCCATGATCACCATGGGCCTGACGCTAGCGCTTGGTCTGCAGCTGTGGTTGCAGGGAGGCTATTCACTGACGCAGGCTGCGGGCATTCCGCAATGGCAATCGACTTTCTCCGTACCGTGGATTCCGCGCTTTGGCATCAACTTCCATCTGGCAATTGATGGTCTGTCGCTGCTGATGGTGGTGCTGACCGGACTGCTCGGTTTGATGGCGGTGCTGTGTTCCTGGAACGAAATTGAGAAATATCAGGGCTTTTTCCACCTCAACCTGATGTGGATTCTCGGTGGTGTGATTGGCGTGTTCCTCTCCATCGATATGTTCCTGTTCTTCTTCTTCTGGGAAATGATGCTGGTGCCGATGTATTTCCTCATCGCACTGTGGGGCCATAAAGCATCCGACGGTAAAACGCGTATCAGCGCGGCGACCAAGTTCTTCATCTACACCCAGGCATCGGGTCTGATCATGTTGGTGGCGATTCTGGCGCTGGTCTTTGTCCATTACAACGCCACCGGCGTATGGACTTTCAGCTACGAAGAGCTGCTGAAAACTCCGATGTCGCACACCGTTGAATATCTGCTGATGCTTGGCTTCTTTATTGCCTTTGCGGTGAAAATGCCGGTGGTGCCATTACACGGTTGGTTACCCGATGCGCATAGCCAGGCACCAACTGCCGGTTCAGTTGACCTCGCAGGTATCTTGCTGAAAACTGCGGCTTACGGTTTGCTGCGCTTTAGCCTGCCGCTGTTCCCGAATGCGTCAGCAGAGTTCGCACCGATTGCCATGTGGCTGGGTATCATCGGCATCTTCTACGGTGCGTGGATGGCATTCTCACAAACTGATATCAAGCGACTGATCGCTTACACCTCTATTTCGCACATGGGCTTCGTGCTCATCGCCATCTACACTGGCAGCCAACTGGCCTTCCAGGGCGCGGTGATTCAGATGATTGCGCACGGTCTCTCTGCTGCGGCACTGTTCATTTTGTGTGGTCAGCTGTATGAGCGTCTGCATACCCGCGACCTTCGTCAGATGGGCGGCTTGTGGTCACGTATCAAATGGATTCCGGGTCTGTCACTGTTCTTCGCGGTTGCAAACCTTGGTATGCCGGGCACCGGTAACTTTGTTGGCGAATTTATGATTCTGACCGGCAGCTTCCAGGTGGTGCCGGTGATTATCGTCATTGCAACCTTTGGTCTGGTGTTTGCTTCGGTTTACTCCCTGATCATGATGCAGCGCGCTTACTTCGGCGAAGCAAAGTCGAAAGATCCGCTGCCAGGCATGTCACCGCGTGAGTTCATGACTATCGGCGTATTGGTGGTGTTGCTGGTACTGCTGGGGATTTATCCTCAGCCGATCCTCGACACATCCCATGCTGCGATGAGCAATATTCAGCAGTGGTTTACCGCTTCAATTTCAACTACAAGGCCGTAATTCGCCATGACAATAACTCCTCAACATCTGATCGCGTTACTGCCGCTGTTGATCGTCGGATTGACGGTGGTGGTGGTGATGCTGTCCATTGCGTGGCGACGCAATCACTTTGTTAATGCCACGCTGACGGTGATCGGACTTAACATTGCGCTGTTTTCTCTGTGGTTTGTAGGCCAGGCGGGAGCGATGGACGTCACGCCGCTGCTGCGCGTTGATGGCTATTCGATGTTCTACACCGCACTGGTGGTGCTGGCGAGTTTAGCCACCTGCACCTTCGCTTATCCGTGGCTGGCCGGTTTCCCGGACAACAAAGATGAGTTCTATCTGCTGGTGCTGATTGCAGCACTCGGCGGGATCGTGCTGGCGAGCGCCAATCATCTGGCAGCGCTGTTCATCGGTATCGAACTGCTGTCACTGCCGCTGTTTGGTTTGATTGGTTATGCTTTCCGCCAGAAACGTTCGCTGGAAGCGTCGCTGAAATATACCATTCTGTCGGCGGCGGCCTCATCGTTCCTGCTGTTCGGTATCGCGCTGATTTATGCTGATTCCGGCAGCCTGAGCTTTGTGCAGCTGGGCAAAAGTCTGAGCGATAGCATGATTCAGGAGCCGCTGTTGCTGCTCGGTCTGGGCATGATGATTATCGGACTGGGCTTTAAACTGTCGCTGGTTCCTTTCCACCTGTGGACGCCAGACGTTTATCAGGGTGCGCCAGCGCCGGTTTCAACCTTCCTCGCTACCGCCAGCAAGATCGCCATCTTTGGTGTGATTATGCGCCTGTTCATGTACGCGCCCGTCACTGACAGTGAAGCGGTGCGTACCGTGCTGGGCATCATTGCCTTTGCGTCGATTCTGTTCGGCAACCTGATGGCGATTTCCCAGAGCAACATCAAGCGTCTGCTTGGTTACTCCTCGATCGCACACCTTGGTTATCTGTTGGTGGCGCTGATTGCGGTGAAAACCCATCAGCTGTCGCTGGAAACCGCAGGCGTTTATCTGGCCGGTTACCTGTTCAGCAGCCTTGGCGCGTTCGGCGTAGTGAGCCTGATGTCGAGCCCATATCGCGGTCCGGATGCCGATACGCTCTATTCCTATCGTGGTCTGTTCTGGCATCGTCCGATTCTGTCTGCGGTAATGACGGTGATGATGTTGTCACTGGCGGGTATCCCAATGACGCTCGGCTTCATCGGTAAGTTCTACGTTATCGCCTCGAGTGTGAACGCACATCTGTGGTGGTTGAGTGGTGCGGTAGTAGCGGGTAGTGCGATTGGGCTTTACTACTATCTGCGTGTGACGGTGAGTCTGTATCTCAGCCCGCCGGAACTGCACAACCGCGATACGCAAGCCAATTGGGCATTTACTGCCGGCGGCGTTGTGGTGCTGATATCTGCGATTCTGGTGCTGCTGCTCGGTGTTTATCCGCAGCCGCTGATTACACTGGTGCAGATGGCTCAGCCACTGATGTAATTCAGATTTACGAAACCACTGAATCAGGCCTGCGGGCCTGATTTTTTTTGCCTGCAGTTCACGGCGTAGTGAGAGGTTGAGCACAGAGTCACCACGAGGTTTTCAGCTGCCGCTGCTGCTCACTGCGTTTGGCGTAGCCGGTGTGATATTCTCATCGGATCCCTTTTTTCGCTCAGACAAGGAAGCACCATGGAAATGCTTTGGCTTGATTGCCACCACAGTGAACTGACAGCGCAACAACTCTACACTTTGCTGGCACTGCGCAATCATGTCTTCATCGTGGAACAAAAGTGTCCTTATCAGGATATTGATGGCCAGGATCTAGCTGCCGAAAATCGCCACATTCTCGGATTTCTCGACGGTAAGCTGCTGGCCTATGCGCGCGTGTTAACGCCAGCGCTAGACTCTGCGCCGGTAATGATTGGTCGTGTGATTGTTTCTGAAGAAGCACGCGGTTTGAAGCTGGGCTATCGCTTAATGGAGAAGGCGCTGGAGAGCTGTGAAAAGTATTGGTCGCAGCGCGCTATTTATCTCTCTGCGCAGGCACATCTGGAAGGGTTCTACGGTCGTCTGGGCTTTAAAGCGGTGACTGAAGTCTACATGGAAGATGACATTCCGCACATCGGCATGCAGAAAGCATAACGGCGAGGATTGCTCCTCGCCGTTAATCATCAGCCTGGCGTCATCTGCCGGTCATCAACGTATTTACGTTGATCTGGCGGCGGCGGGAAGTACTGATAGAGCCAGGTTTCACTCAGCGTTTCATCTTTGGTACGCAGGAACAGGCGCATATCAACCGGTTTGGTCGAGTCGCTGTTTGGATACCAGTCAAACAGAATGCGGTAACCGTTGAGTGGCTCGACGTAGAGAATCTCAACCTGCTTGAATGTGCCTTCTGAAACGGTAATCACCGGCTCAATACCTTTCGGCGCTGCGGCTTTCAGATCGCCACCAACAAAATCAATGGCAAAGCGACGTGACCAGGTATCCGGGAAGTGTTCGCCTGGCGCCCAACCTTCCGGGAATCCGCCGATACCGGTGCGCGTGGCATCGACACGCGCCAAACCACTGCGCACTGGTGGCAACTGGCTCCAGTAGAGTTTGTACTGGAAGCTGAACTCGCTACCGGCTTTCACCGGTTCTGACGGCTGCCAGAAGCACACCACGTTATCCAGCGTTTCCCCGGTGGTAGGAATCTCCATCACGTTAATGGCGCCTTTGCCCCATTTACCAATCGGTTCTACCCACAGGCTTGGACGTTTGTCGTACCAGCCAATCACATCCTGATAATTTTTGAAGTCATGATCGAGCTGCAACAGGCCAAAACCCCGCGGGTTTTCGTCCTGATAGGCGTTGAACTGCAAACGCTGCGGGTTGTTCAGCGGACGTGCAATCCATTCGCCTTCACCGGTCCACATCGCCAGACGATCGGAGTCGTGGATTTGTGGATGGTAAGTGTTGCACATGCGGCGCTCGTTGGTGCCACAACTGAACATGCTGGTCATTGGCGCAATGCCAAGCTGGCGGATGTCGTTACGTGCAAACAGATGGTTTTCCACCTCCATCACGACGCGTTTCTCCTCGCAGTGAATGGTGAACTTGTAGGCACCGGTGACGCTCGCGCCATCCAGCAGGGCGTAGACCACGAAAGTAGTGTCATCCGCTTTTGGTGTTTCGAACCAGAACGCGGTGAAGTCCGGGAACTCTTCTTTGCCGTTGCTGAAGGTGTTGACTGCCACGCCGCGCGCGGAGAGGCCGTACTGGAAGGTTTCATCAACCGCACGGAAATAGCTGGCGCCAAGGAAAGAGACGATATCGCGGCGCGCCAGTTCAGGTTTCTTAAACGCACGGAAACCGGCAAAGCCGAGATCGGTTTTACCAACCAGCTGCCTGGTATCAACGTTGGCGTTGTGATAATTGAACAGCTCCGGACGGAAGTGGATCTCACGCGCTTCACGGCTCTGCGCATCGACTGAGAACATGCGGATGCGGCGCTTGAAGCCCATACCGACGTGGAAGAATTGCACGTCCAGCTGACGATCGGGGATGTTATTCCACAGCGAGTGGTTAGCGTCGTACTGAATTTCGTTATAGGCCTGCGGAGTGAGATTGGCCAGGGTGTCGGGCAAGGGGCCGGGGGCGCCGCCCCAGGGCTGTTTTGCAAGCGCGGAGGCTTTCTTTTTCAGTGAGTCGAAATCGAAGCGAACCGCGGTACCGTCGGCGATACCATCATCGGCCCAGGCGGATTGTGCAAACAGCGTGGAGAGACCCGTCATGCCGCTAACAGCGGAGAGGGCCATGGACGCTTTCATAAATTTTCTACGATTCATGCCGGAAATCTAATCCTTAGCTGCTCGGGTGTATTTTGACTCTCGTAAGACGAGAAGCGTCTGACTACAGGGAGTTACGACAGTCGTGAAAATAAATAATTCAGTCTGCGGAAAATTTATCAGATTAATCAAATAAGCGAAGCAGAATTCGTGTAGCGGCAGCGTACATGACACAACTTTGCACTGTGGTGGATGAAACTTGGTGAAAACCTTGCAGTCGCCATCCAGCAAATCTGCAATTTATGACTATAGTTAAACCACAACGAGCAAGGAACATGGAGGAACTACATAGTGTCATCTTCAGATCAATTTGAAACGCACCTTGACGACGACCTGGCGCTGCTAACGGAAACGCTGGAAGAAGTGTTACGCGCATCAGGCGATCCGGCCGATCAAAAATATATCGAGCTGAAACTCAAAGCTGAACAAGCGTTGGAAGACGTGAAATCGCGCGTTAGCCAGGCGTCAGACAGCTATTACTATCGTGCCAAGAATGCGGCCTATCGCGCCGATGATTATGTGCATGAAAAACCGTGGCAGGGGATTGGCATTGGTGCCGCCGCTGGCCTGTTTGTCGGTTTACTGCTGGCTCGACGATAAGTTCCAACGGGCGCGACACGCTTCGCGCCCGCTTCCTGATTTCCTCGCCGCTTTTCCCTTTAAATCCCTGTTTCGCATCATCCGCGATTGTGTTTCGCCTGCACGCTTCCTACAGTAAAGCGACAGGGAAAAGGAGAACGCAACGTGATACGTGTAGAAATGCTCTCAACGGGCGATGAAGTGTTACATGGGCAGATTGTCGATACCAACGCCGCGTGGCTGGCCAATGTGCTGTTCCAGCACGGTTTGCCGATGACCAGCCGTAGCACCGTCGGTGATGCAATGACCTCGCTGGTGGAGGCGCTGCAGAGCCGCAGCCAGATTGCTGACGTGCTAATCGTGAATGGCGGTTTAGGACCTACCAGTGACGATCTCAGCGCGCAGGCCGCAGCCATTGCCAGCGGCAGCGAGTTAGTTATCCAGCAACCCTGGCTGGAAAAAATGGAAGCCTGGTTCGCCAGCCGCGGACGTGTGATGGCACCGAGCAACCGCAAGCAGGCAGAAATCCCCGCCATAGCTGAGATGCTCGATAATCCGGTCGGCACCGCATGCGGCTTCGCGCTGCAGCTCAATCGCTGCTGGATTTTCTTCACCCCTGGCGTGCCGTCGGAATTTAAAGTGATGGTTGAGCAGGAGATTATTCCGCGCCTCAAAGCACGCTTTGAACTGCCTGAGCCACCATTGTGTTTGCGCCTCACCACCTTTGGACGTGGGGAAAGTGACATTGCCGCCGAGCTGGAGCCGCTCCCGCTGCCGGAAGGCGTAGTGATGGGCTATCGCTCATCGATGCCGATTATTGAAATCAAACTCACCGGACCCGCCAGCCAGCGCGTGGCGATGGAGCAAGTGTGGCAGCAGGTAAAACTGTTGCTGGCTGAATGCACCATCTTTGAGGGCACCGAAGGTTTACCGGCGCTGCTGGCGCGCGAGTTGCAGCAGCGTGGCTTCCATTTGGCGCTGAGCGAGCAGTTCACCGCCGGCTTACTTAACTGGCAGCTGGCCGCTGCGGACGTGGCGCTCAGCAAAGCAGAGATTCTGCCGCCGCAGGATGAAGATCTGGAAGCGCAGGTTGCGCGCACGCGTGACTGGGCGAAACAGCAGGGCGTGGCGCTGGCGTTGTCGGTGGGAAATTTAGTAGAAGGCGAAGTATCGATTGCATTGCATACGCCGGAAGCCAGCTGGGGCCAACGCGTAAAGTTCACTCATGGACGTCATAACGTGGAAACGCGGCAGAAAGTGGTGGCAATGATGGCGATGAACATGTTGCGTCGCTGGCTACACGGCAGTGAAGTCAGCACCGGTCACGGTTGGATTGATGTGCTGGAAACGGTGAAACGCTGATTGATCACCAGGTCGCCATAAATGGCGGCCTGGTCAATCACAGCTCGATCTCAATCTCCCCTTTGGCGCGACAGCAGCACGGCAAAATCTCGCCTTGCTGCACGAACGCCAACGGGGTTTCGGCATAATCCACTTCGCCTTTTAGCAAACGCATGCGGCAAGAGCCGCAGTAGCCTTCGCGACACTGAAACTCAACGCACAGATTATTAGCTTCCAGCGTCGCCAGCAGATTGGGGTGATCTTCTGCGCACTCCAGCCGGGAGCCGGAGCTACGCAGAATAACAACAGAGCGGCTCATGCTTACAGCTGGAAGCCGTCGAAATCGTCTTCGCCCACTTCAGAATCAATCTGACCGACCAAATACGAGCTCACTTCAACTTCCTGCGGTGCAACCTGTACGTTGTCCGACACCAGCCACGAGTTGATCCATGGAATGGGGTTGGAACGCGTCTGGAACGGCAGATCGAGACCCACCGCCTGCATACGGATGTTGGTGATGTACTCGATATACTGGCACAGAATGTCTTTGTTCAGGCCAATCATCGAGCCGCCGCTGAACAGGTATTCTGCCCACTCCTTTTCCTGCTCGGCTGCCTTCTTGAACAGATCGAAGCATTCATCACGACACTCCGCGGCGATGGCTTTCATCTCTGGATCGTCTTCACCGGTGCGCAGCAGGTTCAGCATATGCTGGGTGCCGGTCAGATGCAGCGCTTCATCGCGTGCAATCAGCTTGATGATTTTGGCATTGCCTTCCATCAGCTCGCGCTCGGCGAAAGCAAATGAACAGGCGAAGCTAACGTAGAAGCGAATGGCTTCCAGCGCGTTGACGCTCATCAGGCAGATATAGAGCTGCTTTTTAAGATCGCGCAGGTTAACGGTAACGGTTTTACCGTTGACCTGATGCGTACCTTCACCCAGCAGATGCCAGTAACTGGTCATCTCGATCAGGTCATCGTAGTACTTCGAGATATCTTCGGCGCGCGCCAGAATCTGCTCGTTGGTGACGATATCGTCAAACACCACCGCCGGATCGTTAACGATGTTACGGATGATGTGCGTGTAGGAGCGCGAGTGAATGGTCTCGGAGAACGCCCAGGTTTCAATCCAGGTTTCCAGCTCAGGGATGGAAATCAGCGGCAGCAGCGCCACGTTCGGGCTACGACCCTGAATCGAGTCCAGCAGCGTTTGATACTTCAGGTTGCTGATGAAGATGTGCTTTTCATGCTCCGGCAGCGCCTGGTAATCGATGCGATCGCGCGAGACGTCCACTTCTTCCGGACGCCAGAAGAAGGAGAGCTGCTTCTCAATCAGCTTTTCAAAGATGTCATATTTCTGCTGATCGAAACGGGCAACGTTGACGGACTGGCCAAAGAACATCGGCTCTTTCAGCTGGTCATTTTTGTTCTGCGAGAATGTGGTGTAAGCCATTTTGAGTCCAAATGTGAAGAGGGCCGACCAATGTCGGCCCTGACAAGATGAGATTAGATCTTACATGCGCCGCTTTCGCAGCCATCATCCTGAATGGAAGGTGCCAGATCGTCCTGTGCATCTTCCGCACCGTCGCGGGTGTTTTGATAATACAGGGTTTTCACGCCGAACTTGTACGCGGTCAGCAGGTCTTTCAGCAGCTGTTTCATCGGCACTTTGCCATTCGCAAAGCGGCTCGGATCGTAGTTGGTGTTCGACGAAATCGCCTGATCGATGAACTTCTGCATCACGCCAACCAGCTGCAGATAACCGTCGTTGGACGGCATTTCCCACAGCAGTTCATACAGATCTTTCAGACGCTCATACTCTGGCACCACCTGACGCAGAATGCCGTCTTTCGATGCTTTGATGCTGATGTGTCCGCGCGGCGGCTCAATACCGTTGGTGGCGTTCGAAATCTGCGAAGAGGTTTCAGACGGCATCAGCGCAGAGAGCGTTGAGTTGCGCAGACCGTGCGTGGTGATTGACTCACGCAGGCCTTCCCAATCCAGATGCAGCGGCTCGTTGCACACTGCGTCGAGATCCTTTTTATAGGTATCGATCGGCAGAATGCCCTGCGAGTAAGTGGTCTCTTTAAACCACGGGCACGCACCTTGCTCTTTCGCCAATTCGTTCGAGGCTTTCAGCAGGTAGTACTGAATGGCTTCGAAGGTTTTGTGCGTCAGATTGTTGGCGCTGCCATCAGAGTAACGCACGCCGTTTTTCGCCAGGTAGTATGCGTAGTTGATCACGCCGATACCCAGCGTACGACGGCCCATGGCGCCGCGTTGTGCTGCCGGAATGGGGTAATCCTGATAATCCAGCAGTGCATCAAGCGCACGCACCGCAAGGGTGGCCAGCTCTTCCAGATCGTCAAGGCTGTTAATCGCGCCCAGGTTAAAGGCAGACAGCGTACACAGGGCGATTTCGCCGCTTTCGTCATTGACGTCGTTCAGCGGTTTGGTCGGCAGTGCGATCTCGAGGCACAGATTCGACTGACGAACTGGCGCGATGCTTGGATCGAACGGGCTGTGCGTGTTGCAGTGATCGACGTTCTGAATGTAGATACGGCCAGTTGACGCACGCTCCTGCATCATCAGTGAGAACAGCTCAACGGCTTTCACGCGCTGTTTGCGGATGCTGTCGTCTTTCTCGTATTTGGTGTACAGACGCTCGAACTCGTCCTGATTGGCGAAGAACGCATCGTACAGGCCAGGCACGTCAGACGGGCTGAACAGCGTGATGTCTTCACCTTTCAGCAGGCGGGTGTACATCAGTTTGTTGATCTGTACGCCGTAATCCATGTGACGCACGCGGTTGCCTTCAACACCGCGGTTGTTTTTCAGCACCAGCAGGCTTTCAACTTCCAGATGCCACATTGGGTAGAACAGCGTCGCTGCGCCGCCACGTACGCCGCCTTGTGAGCAGGACTTCACGGCAGTCTGGAAATGTTTGTAGAACGGAATACAACCGGTGTGGAACGCTTCGCCACCGCGAATCGGGCTACCCAGCGCACGAATGCGGCCGGCGTTGATGCCGATACCGGCGCGCTGAGAAACGTATTTCACAATGGCGCTAGAGGTGGCGTTGATAGAGTCGAGGCTGTCGCCGCACTCGATCAGTACGCAAGAGCTGAACTGACGCGTTGGGGTGCGCACGCCGGACATGATTGGCGTTGGCAGTGAGATCTTAAAGGTTGAGATCGCATCGTAGAAGCGCTTCACGTAATCCATACGGGTTTCGCGCGGATAGCCAGAGAACAGGCATGCCGCCACCAGAATGTAGAGGAACTGGGCGCTTTCGTAGATTTCGCCGCTGACGCGGTTCTGCACCAGATATTTCCCTTCCAGCTGCTTAACCGCTGCGTAGGAGAAATTCATGTCGCGCCAATGGTCGATAAACGCGTCCATCTGCTCGAACTCTTCGGTGCTGTAATCTTCCAGCAGATGGCGGTCGTATTTGCCCATCTCAACCATTTTCACCACCTGATCGTACAGCTTCGGCGGCTCAAACTGGCCGTAGGCTTTTTTACGCAGGTGGAAGATAGCCAGACGCGCAGCCAGGTATTGGTAATCCGGCGCATCACGCGAGATCAGGTCTGCGGCAGCCTTGATGATGGTCTCATGAATGTCAGAAGTTCTGATGCCATCGTAGAACTGAATGTGTGAGCGCAGTTCAACCTGTGAAACTGAAACATTGTTCAGCCCTTCGGCTGCCCAATCCAGTACACGATGAATTTTGTCGAGATCAATGCGCTCCTGGCGGCCATCGCGTTTAGTAACGAGCAGACTTTGGTTCATGTCGCGTTTTTACCTGTCCATGCATGAATGACGTATTTATCCCCCATGTATGCACAAGGTTTATGCACAAGCCGCTCGTTGTGAGTAAGCCTGTGGATAAACACTATATATAGGGGGTGCGGGAAGTTTGAACAACAATATGGTGAGTATTCTAGTCAGCAATCTCTTCTTAACAAGAGTTGATTTTCACTAAAAAATCGTCATCACCGGCTGGCTAAAATCCTGGATCCGCATGCCGCAAGGCCTGCACTTAGTGTCAACCGCTCAGCACTTTTTTTTCACTTTATGATCGGACGCGTGTTTCTTGCTCAACCACCGCGCTTCAGGAATTTTCTTAGACAAAAAAAGCCCCGACAAGGCCGCCAGCAGCGAACTTATCTAAAAGTGCTTATGAATTTTTTGTGACTTGCTTAGCCTATAAAAAAGGCTGGTACGCGTCTAAAAGGAAATTGATCTGGATAGGGCCAAAATTAGGGGATAAGAGGTCGCCATGAATGACGTAATGTTTGTTAGTTAAGCCAACGACGAGTGCGCTGGCCGGGGCCACTTTTGGGCCGGCGGTCCTCGCGCCGCTAGCGCAGTACCTTCACTTCGTTCGTCTGCCTGACGGACCGGCGGAGACGGGACTTCCATGTCCCGGCTCCGCCTTTCGCCCGCGTCCTGCGGGCTCTCCTGGCTTCCTCGCTTCGTTCAGCGCTGCGGATTGCCGGACCAAAAGTGGCCCCGGCCTGCTCGTAAGCTCCAGTGCGTGTTGTTGAAAAGGGCTCATTTGCCCGTGAAGCAGATGTGCAAGGGCCCGCACGTATGATGAACGTACTTTCTGAAATCTAAGCTGGCAGTCATCACTCCTGACGATGCGTATGAATCATGTAGTTCACATCGACACCGCGACCCAGACGGAACTGGTTGGTCAGCGGATTGTAGTGCAGGCCAATCATATTTCTTTCACGCAGCGGGGTTTCATCCACCCAGTTCAGCAACTCGGCGGGACGGATGAATTTCTTCACGTCGTGCGTCCCGCGCGGCACCATGCGCAGCACATACTCGGCACCAAATACCGCCAGCAGCCAGGCTTTTGGATTGCGGTTGATGGTGGAGAAAAACACTTCGCCGCCGGGCTTCACCAGCTGCGCGCAGGCTAAGACTACCGAGCGCGGATCCGGCACATGCTCCAGCATCTCCATGCAGGTCACCACATCATAATGCCCGGGGTGACTTGCGGCGTGATCTTCCACGGTTTGCTGCACGTAGTTAACGCTAACGCCGCTCTCAAGCGCATGCAGACGCGCCACTTCCAGCGGCTCAGCGCCCATATCCAGGCCGGTAACCTCAGCGCCTTCACGCGCCATGCTCTCCGCCAGAATGCCGCCGCCGCAGCCGACATCGAGCACTTTCTTGCCGAACAGGCCATTACTATGCTGCGCTATCCAGCCAAGTCGCAGGGGGTTAATACGGTGCAACGGCTTAAATTCACCCTCTAAATCCCACCAGCGGGATGCCACGGCCTCAAACTTGGCGATCTCGGCGTGGTCGACGTTCTGGCGGCTTTCCTGCGGTTGTTCACTCATTGAATCATCACTCCAGACAAAATATTCCCTCAGTATAAACGCTTAACTCACGCGAACGCATCTCTCACGCTCAAGGAAAAGCGGGATTAAGGCCTGGTTAACGTTCACCGAAGGGAAGCAATGTGATATACTTTCGCACCTTTAAATCCGGGATTATGTAGAGGGATAGCGGCTCCATGAGCGACCTTGCGAGAGAAATTACACCGGTCAATATCGAAGAAGAGTTGAAAAACTCCTACCTCGATTACGCCATGTCGGTCATTGTTGGCCGAGCCTTACCCGATGTGCGTGATGGTCTGAAGCCGGTACACCGCCGTGTGCTTTTTGCCATGAGCGAACTGGGCAACGACTGGAATAAACCCTATAAAAAATCCGCCCGTGTGGTCGGTGACGTCATCGGTAAATATCACCCGCACGGCGATTCCGCGGTATACGAAAGTATCGTGCGTATGGCCCAGCCATTCTCCCTGCGCTACATGCTGGTTGACGGTCAGGGTAACTTTGGTTCGGTCGACGGCGACTCCGCCGCAGCGATGCGTTATACCGAAGTCCGCATGGCAAAGATCTCTTCTGAGCTGCTGGCTGACCTGGAAAAGGAAACCGTCGATTTCGTGCCGAACTATGACGGCACCGAGCAGATCCCTGAAGTCCTGCCAACTAAAATTCCTAACCTGCTGGTAAACGGTTCTTCCGGTATCGCCGTTGGTATGGCAACCAACATTCCACCGCACAACCTGACGGAAGTGATCAACGGCTGTCTGGCGTTTATCGAAGATGAAGACATCACCGTTGAAGGCCTAATGGAGCACATCACCGGGCCAGACTTCCCGACGGCGGCCTTCATCAATGGTCGTCGTGGTATTGAAGAAGCCTATCGCACCGGGCGCGGTAAGATTTACATTCGCGCACGTGGCGAAGTGGAAACCGATGCTAAGACCGGCCGTGAAACCATCATCGTGCACGAACTGCCGTATCAGGTGAACAAAGCGCGTCTGATCGAGAAGATCGCCGAGCTGGTGAAAGAGAAGCGCGTGGAAGGCATCAGCGCACTACGTGACGAATCTGATAAAGACGGCATGCGTGTTGTCATTGAGATCAAACGCGATGCGGTGGGTGAAGTGGTTCTCAACAACCTCTATTCGCTGACACAGCTGCAGGTCTCTTTCGGCATCAACATGGTGGCGCTGCATCAGGGCCAGCCGAAGATCATGACGCTGAAAGGCATCATCGAAGCCTTCGTGCGTCACCGTCGTGAAGTGGTTACGCGTCGTACCATTTTCGAACTGCGTAAAGCGCGCGATCGTGCTCACATCCTTGAAGGCCTGGCGATTGCGTTGGCCAACATCGATCCGATCATCGAACTGATTCGTCGTGCACCAACGCCAGCCGAAGCGAAACTGGGCCTGCTGGCGCAGTCGTGGGATCTGGGTAACGTTGCCGCGATGCTGGAACGTGCCGGTAATGACGCTGCACGTCCGGAATGGCTGGAAGCCGAGTTCGGTATTCGCGATGGTCAATATTATCTGACTGAACAGCAAGCGCAGGCGATTCTGGATCTGCGTCTGCAGAAACTGACCGGCCTCGAGCACGAAAAGCTGCTCGACGAATACAAAGAGCTGCTGGATCAGATCGCTGAACTGCTGCACATCCTGCAAAGCGCTGAGCGCCTGATGGAAGTGATCCGTGAAGAGCTGGAGCTGATGCGCGATCAGTTCGGCGACGCACGTCGTACTGAAATTACGGCGAACAGTGCAGACATCAACATCGAAGACCTGATCAATCAGGAAGACGTTGTGGTGACGCTGTCGCATCAGGGTTATGTCAAATACCAACCGCTGACCGACTATGAAGCCCAGCGCCGCGGTGGTAAAGGCAAATCCGCCGCACGTATTAAAGAAGAAGACTTTATCGATCGTCTGCTGGTGGCCAACACCCACGACACCATTCTGTGCTTCTCCAGCCGCGGCCGTCTCTACTGGATGAAGGTCTATCAGCTGCCGGAAGCCAGCCGTGGTGCGCGCGGTCGTCCAATCGTCAACCTGTTGCCTCTGGAAGCCAACGAACGTATCACCGCCATTCTGCCGGTGCGTGAATACACCGAGGGCTTCAACATCTTCATGGCTACCGCGAGCGGTACCGTGAAGAAAACCGCGCTGCAGGAGTTCAGCCGTCCGCGTAGCGCGGGCATCATCGCCATCAACCTGCGTGAGGATGACGAGCTGATTGGCGTGGCGCTGACCAACGGTAGCGACGAAGCGATGCTGTTCTCTGCCGCCGGTAAAGTGGTGCGCTTCGCTGAAACGGCGGTACGTGCGATGGGCCGTTCGGCTTCGGGCGTTCGCGGTATCAAGCTGGCTGAAAGCGACAAAGTGGTGTCGCTGATTGTGCCACGCGAAGAGGGCGCGATCCTCACCGTGACGCAGAACGGTTACGGTAAACGTACTGCCAACAGCGAGTATCCAACCAAGTCGCGTGCGACGCAGGGCGTGATCTCGATTAAAGTCACCGAACGTAACGGACCGGTTATCGGCGCGGTACAGGTGGTGGATGGCGATCAGATCATGATGATCACCGATGCCGGTACGCTGGTGCGTACTCGCGTATCGGAAGTCAGCGTGGTAGGCCGTAATACTCAGGGCGTGATTCTGATCCGTACAGCGGAAGATGAAAACGTGGTGGGTCTGCAACGCGTCGCGGAGCCGGTGGAAGAGGAAGAACTCGACGCCATCGACGGTAGCGTAGCGGAAGGCGAGGAGGATATCGCGCCGGAAGTGGACAGCGATGACGATGCACCAGAAGCTGACGACGAAGAGTAATTCGTAACGGCTTTAATAAGCGGCAGGTCAGGAAACTGGCCTGCCGTTTTTTTATCTGAGTTTTCCCCTAAAGGCGCGGGCTAGCTGGCTTTTTAGGGCCGATAAAGCTAGTGTATGGAAGCTTTTCAACATCCTGATAACCTCTTACCGCCAGTGAGCCTCATTTGAAATATCTCGTCTCCTTTCGCACTACGCTTCGAATTTCGCGCTATCTGTTTCGTGCGCTGGCGTTGCTGCTCTGGGCGCTGGGTGCGCTGCTGACCACTTTCTACATCATCAACGTGCTGCACGAGAAAGAGAACGCGGTGCGTCAGGAGTTTGCCGCCAATTATGGTCAGGCTGAGTGGTACGTGCGCCATTCGGCGGACGTGATGCGCGAGCTGAAATACATCACCGAAAATCGCCTGAGCAGCAGCGCTAATGGTCTGGATGTGCTCAACGGTTTGCCGCCGGGCAAAGGTGCGCTGCCGCAGTTCACGCCGCTGTTTTCCGATGGCGACTGCACGTCAATGAGCAATACCTGGCGTAACTCGCTGGACTCGCTCAGCTACTACATCAATTACTGGAAAAGCAATTTTGCCTCGGCGTATGAATTGAACCGCGTGTTCTTCATCGGCGGAGAGAATCAGTGTCTGGCTGATTTCACCATCGGCAGCAACAATTCAGTCGATCGTGAACGTAGCCTGAAAGCGCTGCGCGAACGCGTGCTGCACTATCGCAACGGCAATGAAGAAGAGCGCCGCCAGCCGATGTATTGGATCACCAGCAGCGCGCAGCCGGGCGTCGGCAACTTCTATATGGTGATGCCGGTATATGTGGCGAACAAGCTGCAGGCGCTGCTGGGCGTGGAGCAGAATATTCGCCTTGATGAGTTTATTCAGCCGGGCGGTTTGCCGCTGGTGGCCACCATCACCGATGAAAACTACCGTCCGCTGATCAGTTCGCGTCGCGGCGGGCCGGGCTACTCGCTCGACGATCTGCCGGATAACAGCACCTGGTTCGGCTATCTCGACAGCTATCGCCAGCTGGTGCTGAAAAAGCCGCTGCCGCCGTCGAATCTCAATGTGGTGTGGTCGCTTTCCACCGACGTGTTAACCGATCAGCTCAAGCTGATGCTGATCAACGCGCTGCTACTCAATATCTTAACCGCGGTGATTTTGTTCACGCTGGCGTGGATTTTTGAGCGCCGCATGTTCCTGCCGGCCGAGGAGAATGCGCATCGGCTGGAGGAGCACGAGCAGTTCAACCGCAAGATTGTCGCCTCGGCGCCGGTCGGCATCTGTATCCTGCGCACCAGCGACGGCACCAACATTCTGAGTAACGAACTGGCGCATAACTATCTGACGCTGCTGACGCAGGAAGATCGCCAGCGTCTGAATGAAATCATTGGCGGTCAGCAGGTCAACTTTGTCGATGTGCTGACCGGCAGCAACACCAACCTGCAAATCAGCTTTGTACATTCGCGTTATCGTAATGAAAACGTGGCGATTTGCGTGCTGGTGGATGTTTCGGCGCGCGTGCGTATGGAGCAGTCGCTGCAGGAGATGGCGCACTCGGCCGAGCAAGCCAGCCAGTCGAAATCAATGTTCCTCGCCACCGTCAGCCATGAACTGCGCACGCCGCTGTACGGCATTATCGGTAACCTCGATCTGCTGCAAACCAAAGTGCTGCCGAAAGGCGTCGATTCACTGGTGACGGCGATGAACAACTCGTCGAGCCTGCTGCTGAAGATCATCAGCGACATCCTCGACTTCTCGAAGATTGAATCCGAACAGCTGAAAATTGAACCGCATCCGTTCTCGCCGCGTGAAGTGGTCAACCATATTGCCAGCAACTATCTCTCGCTGGTGGTGCGTAAGCGCCTGGCGCTGTATGTGTTTATTGAAAACGATGTGCCCCTGATTATGGATGGCGACGCCATGCGTCTGCAGCAGGTGATATCCAACCTGCTGAACAACGCCATTAAATTCACGCATACCGGCTGCATCATCCTGCATGCTTACGTCAAAGAGGGTTATCTGGCATTCCGCGTACGCGATACCGGCGTCGGTATTCCGGCCAAAGAGGTAACGCGCCTGTTCGATCCGTTCTTCCAGGTGGGTTCTGGCGTGCAGCGTAACTTCCAGGGCACCGGCTTAGGGTTGGCGATTTGTGAAAAGCTGATCAACATGATGGACGGCGACATCGAAGTCGATTCCGAACCGGGTATGGGCAGCCAGTTTATCGTGCGTATTCCGATCTATTCCGGTCAGCTGGCGGCGCCACCGCTGCTCGACGGCTTGCAGGAAAAAGCCATCTGGCTGGATATGCGTAATGAGTATCTCGCCAGCTTCCTGCTGCGTCTGCTGCAACAGCAGGGCATTCAGGCAGCGTATTACCACGGCCAGGCGGCGGCTGATGATGTGATCATCAGCGATCACGATGAGCCTGCCGCGCAAACTGGACGCGCACATATTCGTATCTGTGGTGAGCACATCGATATGCCGCACGAAACCGCGCCGGGGCAATGGATTCAGAGCAGCGCGATGCTCCACGATCTGCCGCAGCTGCTGGGCCGCATCTACCGCATCAACATTAATAGCCAAACCGCCACGCCGCTGCCGTTAACCACGCCAAAAGCCGCCGCGACCTTCGAAGATATTATCGTGCTGATTGTTGATGACCATCCGATCAACCGCATGCTGCTATCAGAACAGCTCGGCACCGTCGGCTATCAAACCAAAACCGCGCAGGATGGCGTTGATGCGCTGAACGTGCTGAGTCGCAACCATATCGATATCGTGCTGAGCGACGTGAACATGCCGAACATGGATGGTTATCGCCTGACGCAACGTCTGCGTCAGCTGGGACATACTTTCCCGGTGATTGGCGTCACGGCAAATGCGCTAGCGGAAGAGAAGCAGCGCTGTATGGATGCGGGCATGGATAACTGTTTGTCGAAGCCGGTCACGCTGGATGTGCTGAAAAGTACGCTGGCGGTGTATGCGGAACGCGTCAGAAAGGGCAGGGTAGAGGCGTAAAGCGGATGCTAAAAAATGGGCGGTGTCAGAAGACGCCGCCCATCTGTATTACTCTTTGTCGACCTGAGTGGCGCTGACAGAAGAGAGATAGTTCAGCAGCGCGATATCGTTTTCCACGCCCAGTTTCATCATGGCTGATTTCTTCTGGCTACTGATGGTTTTGATACTGCGGTTAAGTTTCTTAGCGATCTCAGTCACCAGGAAACCTTCTGCGAACAGACGCAGTACTTCACTCTCTTTCGGCGACAGACGTTTGTCACCGTAACCACCGGCGCTGATGCGCTCCAGCAGTTTTGCCACGCTTTCCGGCGTATATTTTTTGCCTTTCTGCAGAGCCGCGAGTGCTTTTGGCAGATCGGTTGGTGCGCCTTGCTTCAGTACGATCCCTTCGATATCCAGATCCAACACCGCGCTCAGGATCGCTGGGTTATTGTTCATGGTCAGAACGATAATCGAGAGGTCCGGATAGTGACGTTTGATGTATTTAATCAGGGTGATACCGTCACCGTACTTCTCGCCTGGCATGGAGAGGTCGGTAATCAGGACATTAGCGTCCAGTTTGGGCAAGCTGTTTACCAGTGCTGTTGAGTCTTCAAACTCACCTACAACGTTAACCCATTCAATCTGTTCCAGTGACTTACGGATACCGAACAGAACGATCGGATGGTCATCGGCAATAATTACGTTCAAGTTATTCATCTTATTGGTTACCTTGCTGCAGCAGTTGGCTGACGTAAGCGTCAATTTCACTGGTGGTATTTTTAATGGTTAAATCGTCACATACTTTAATGTGTTGTTCTAACGCTTCACAAAGCTGTTTACCTGAACCCAGATTGAGCATGGCAAACACGCCTTTCAGGCGATGTGCTGTCTGAGCAAGCGAGGGATAATCCTTTTCCGCCGCTTCAGTATACAGTCTCTTCACATCTGGCGGTACTGTCTCGGTAAACAGCTGGAAATAGCCTCCGCTCATTAGCGGCGTGGCTTCTTCATCTTCGCGACTCTCCTCTAACAAATCATGAGAAAGTTGCTTTTCAATCAGGGCCAGCAGCGCATCAAGCAGTGCATTACTGAGATTGAAGTTGACCCGGAATTGCTGATCGTTCAACGCGTGATGACCCATTTCGTCACCGGCCAGCAGCAGCGCCCAGCCGTTCAGGCGCGCCGGATCGTCGGTCACCAGCACATCATGATCCTGACCAGTTAAACGCTCATCCGAGGTCAGGCATTTCGCTCCCCAGTTTTCGAGGTGGCGACAAACGATCTTGTGTACGTCTTCTACGGCGATATCCACCAACGCGGTCACCCCTTCCAGCAGTTTCTCTTCCTGCTCGCCTTGCTGCTCTAACGCCAGCGGCAGCTGAATATTGTAGCGTGTGCCGATATCGGGTTTAGCGATGATCTCTAGCTGGCCGCCCATCTGTTTGCACAGCTGCTTACAGAGGAAAAATGCCATGCCGGACGCCTGGCCAAAACGATCTTGCGTGGTGTCGCCGAGATAGGGGAAATCGACATTCGCCAGTTCATCGACGCTCAAGCCGGAGCCGGTATCCACCAGCTGCAGCAAGACCTGGTTGGGCTTGTCTTCACTGGTTTTGATCTCCAGCGAAATCTTGCCCCAGCGCGTGGTGGTCAGCGAATAGTGCATCAGCGTGGTCAGCACTTTACGCAGCGCACGACGATCGCCAAAACGCATCTCGTCATTGGCTAAATGGTTATTCACCACCAGCGCTAAACCTTTACGACGCAGCAGCGGCAGGCTTTCCAGCGCGATTTCGTCCAGCATATCCTGCAGGTTGAACACGCTGGCATCAGGCGACCAGTCATGCGCTTCCAGGCGATTAAGCAGCACAATGTCATCCACCAGGCGCGCCAAACCCTGGCTCTCGTCGAGCAGATCGAGCACGCTTTCGTCATCGTCACGCTGGCTAAGTTGTACTAGTTGCATGACCATGCTTTGCAGTGGACCATTGAGGGCGTGACCGAGGTTATGCATTAACTGCTGACGCATCTGGTGATTACGATCCAGCACCTGTTGCGCCTTCTGCAACTTCTTATTCACCAGTAATTCGCGGTCCTGATCGCGCATCATAAATAGCTGAGTATGCGGCGACAGCACGCTGCGCGCGTGGCGAATTTCATACACTTCGTTATTGATGGTCGCCTGCAATACGCCCTGATGTTGATCGGACATATTGATGATTTTCTGCAGATTCAGGTGCGGCAACAGATGTTCAGCGATTTTATTGCTGAGCAGCGTGCGGTTAGTGGCGAAGTCGTACACCAGCAAGCCGACCGGTAAACTAGCGACGATCTCTTCGTTAAGCATGCGCAGCGAATCCAGCTCGGCGCTCTGATTCTCGTTCGGGCGCAGCGATTGCTGACGCAGCAGCGTAATGCCCGCAATCGACAGTAAAAACAGCACAAGGTTGATCAGCAGCGGCCACATCAGATTATGCAGCGTATCCAGCGCCAGGCTGGTGAGCGGCACGCGATACACCAGCTGCAGCGAAGTGCTAGGCAGCGAGGCGGCGATCTCCAGATTCGGGTTTACCAGCGCCACGTGCGTGCTTTCGCTGCTGGTGTCGTCGCTGGTGGTGGTGTTGGTGGTCGACGTTTGCGTCGCGTCCTGACGCAGTTGGAAGTTCTCCAGCGGCATATTACGCGGAATCAGATCGTTAACCGGCAAATCAAATGCCACCACGGTGGCTAAATGGCCCGGCTGATTGAAAGTGGTGCGCAGGGTAAAGTAGTGATCGTTCTGCCAGGCGAAGTGACGCAGCGGCGAGAAGCTTTCGCGCTCATCCAGCGCATTGGCCTGCTGCAGCATCTCGGCGCGGCGGCTATCAACCAGCGAATTAATCGCACTCTCTTTATAACGCGTCGCCATGTCTTTCAGCGGCAGCGTGGAGATCATAATCAGGCTGTTATCCTGACCATTGAGGAAGTACATCGACCAGGTCGGATTTTCCGCGCCCCACAGCGTATCGAGATAGTTGGACATGCGCATGGTCATATCCAGCGTGCTGCTATCGTGCGAACCGAAAATCAGTGCTTCGGTTTTGCGGCGGGTTTTTTCCAGATAATAGACATCCGGGCGCAGGCGGGTTTCCTGAAGATTACTGTTCGGCGACGAACCGGCGGCGCTGGTGGCCAGGTTCTCATAGATCTGCCACGTAGCGAAGCGCGACGCATCGATGCGTTTCTGCATCGCACGCGCCAAATCGGTCATCGCATAGCGCTTCTCTGTCATCCAGGCATTCACGCTGTTGTGCACCATCGCGCCCAGCGCCAGAAAAAGCACCAGGTTAAACACCACGAAAAAGCGCGTTACATTGCCGGATGTCAGTGGAAATTTATAAGGCAGCATAGTGTCTCAGGATCATGGAATTAGCGCGCAACCCGTCGGGCACTGGCAGCGACGGCCAGCAGCAGCAGAGCGATAAGCAAAAATGCACCACTCAGGCTGATCCACTGGGAAATTAATCCGATTAAAGCCGGACCTGAAAGAATACCTGCATAGCCTAACGTTGTCATGGCCGAAATCGCCAGATTCGACGGCATATCGTGTTGATTCCCGGCAGCATTGAACAACATCGGCACCGTATTGGCCAGGCCAAAACCCACCAGCAGGAAAGCCAGCAGCGCAATTTGCGGCCACGGCAGCAACACCGCCAGCGTCATGCCTGCGGCAGCGGCTAACGCACCGGTCAACATCACCGGATAACGTCCGAAGCGCTGAATCACTTTATCGCCGGTCAGACGACCAATGGTCATTGCCACCGAGAACACCGCATAACCTAAACCGGCGTGCGCCGGGCTCATCTCCGGGCTTTGCAGCAGCAACAACGCGCCCCAATCCAGCACCGCACCTTCGGCAAGAAACAGAATAAAGCAGAGCAAACCGAGGAAAGCCACCCAACCGCGCGGAATAACTAGCCACGGCTGATCGGGCTGATGCAGGCGTTCGGTCATCAGCGTCGGCAGGCTCCACACCAGCAGCAGCACAATCAGCACCATCACCGCGCCTACGGCTTGTAACGGCGTCAGGCCGCTGCCGAGTAACAGGCTGACGGAACCGGCGCCGATAATCCCGCCGAGGCTAAAGAAGCCGTGGAAACCGGACATCATCGGCTTGCGTGCGGCTTTTTCCACTTCGACCGCCTGCACGTTCATCGCGACATCCAGCATGCCGAGTCCGGCACCAAACACCATTAAAGTGGCGGCCATCAGCCACATCACATCAAGCGTTGCCAGCAGCGGTAACATCGCCAGCACCACCAGCGTGGAGCACAACATCACCCGACGACCACCGAAGCGCGCAATCAAACCGCCGGTAATCGGCATCGCCGCCAGCGAGCCAATTCCCAAACACAGCAGCAAACCACCCAATGATGCGCCGCTCAATGCCAGACGCTGGCTGGCGAACGGCACCAGCGGTGCCCATGCGGACATGCCCAATCCAGCGATGAGGAAAACGATACGTGTCCCGAGGTTGACACGGTGATGCAATTTATTTTGCGGCGCGGCGTCCAGTGCTGTCATAAAGAGTAGTTTTCATTAGCGGGTGAAGCGACGAAGTTTAGCATCAAAGCGCATGTCACACCGCGCATCAGACCCTATCAGATGGCAGCGATTAAACGCCAGAAACAGGCATATTACCGATTTTTTACGCATCGCTGCGCTTTTCCAGAACTTTCCTGGCATGTGCCAATCATTACTGGAGTGACTTAAGTAAAATTTTTTCTGCCGAATGATGCAGTATACTGATGAAAGATTCCGCGCCACATGCGGCCTGGACGTCAATTTTTTGGCGCTGTCGCAAAGCATGCATTTCCGGATTTTCGCCAATAGGCAGCGACCACGTAAAACCGATATGTTAGTCATCCCATCATCTCCCGATGCGGAATATAGCGAGATCGAGATTATTTCTCCCCCTTTGGGAGAATTTTGCTGTGCCTTATTTTACTCCTTGTTACCTGCGGGTAACCCGTTTTCATCAGGCGAAGCGGGCCATTGATTAATGGCCTGTATGGCGCACCGGTACGCTTAAAACATTAATAAGCTTAATGACCGTTGCAATACCTTCCCTGTAACGAGGTTACCTATGTCTTCACGTCAATCCGAACAACAATTAGCGGCGATTCTGCACTCTGCGGTCACTCTTTATCCGCTGGCAGACGACACATCATCTTTGCAAACGCGCAGCGTGGATACTACGCCGCCCGCGCCGTTACGTCCTTATGAACCTATTGCACAAGATGGCGTGATTGCCGCATGGGAATCCGGCAGGAATATTCACCTGCGCGGTCGCGCCGAATCTGAGCCAGGCGCCACCGTAACGCTGACCTTTAACGGCGAAGTCTGGCACAGCACGGTAAATAAATGGGGTTACTGGAATGCTTCGATGCCGCCGTCGGTGCTCAACGGATTGTCCGACGGTGCTTATTCGCTGACGCTAACCCTCACCGACAAAGCCGGTAACAGCACCGATACGCAGGTGGGCTTTGGGGTTTACGTGGATAAAACCATCAAGCCTACGCTGACGTTGGATCCGATCAGCGGTGATAACGCGGTCAGCGTGGCAGAAGGCATTTACGGCGTGGAGGTGCACGGCAGCGTTACGCACATGCCGGCGAACAGCCATATCACGGTGATTTTAGCCGGGAAAAAATACTCTGGCGGCGTTAACGATAAAGGCGAATGGACCGCTGCCATTCCTTCACAGGATCTTCAGGCGTTACAGGATGGCGTCTACAGCCTGAAAGTCAGCGCTACCGATCCCAACGGCAAAACCACCGCTTATCTGCAGGATGTCACCTTAATTACCCACGTTAGCAGCCTGCCGCACATCAGCTTCGATAAGGTCACGGCAGACAACGTGATCAATAAAGAAGAGAGCCAAAACGATCTCACCTTCAGCGGCGATCTCTCGGTGGTGGTACCGGGCCAGCAGCTGTTGCTGTGCAGTGGAGATGCGGTATATCACGCGCAGATTGGCAGCGACGGTCACTGGCAGGTGACGATTCCGGCCAGTGAAGTGGCGAGCTTTATTTCACTGGGCGAAATCCGGGTTTATGCGCAGGATGGCGCTGGCAACACCACTGACGCAATGCTGGAACTGAACGTGGTCACCCAACTGCCAGACATCTATTACGAAATCAATATTGGCGGCGATACCACGCTGAATCAGCAGGAAGCGCAGCACGATCTCAGTTTCTATCTCGAAGGCGTGAAGGAGCTGACGCTCAACGGCAAAAACTACACGCCGGTCAACGGCATGGTCACCATCAGCGCCGAAGATCTGCAGGCGCTGCCGGATGGCGAAGTGTCGGCGCTGGCCACGCGCTGGGATGAGTACGGCAACCACGATACGCAGATTATTGAGAACCTGTTCAACGTTGCCACGCATCAGGTGCCGACCATTACGCTGAATCAACCGTTTGGCGACGGGGTGCTGGATGCGGCGGAGCTGAATAGCTGGCATCTGATTCAGGGCAGCAGTAGCCATCTCGATCAGGGCAGCCTTGTGACGTTGACGCTGGGCGATCAGAGTTACACCGCCACGGTTAAAGCCGACGGCAACTGGGCGCTGACCATTTTGGCGGGTCAGCTGGCACCGCTGGATGATGGCAGCTACCAAATGAAGGTCAGCGCGCAGGACAAAGCAGGCAATGTGGCGACGGCGACGCAGCCGGTGACCATCGATAGCCATGAGGCGGCCGCCAGCGTCAGCAGCGAGCCACTGAATACGCAGCTGGTCGACGCAGGCGACAGCGCCGCCGCTCAACCCAGCGATGCGCGCGCCACGGAGAGTCACTACAACGCCAGCGATAGCAGTTACACCCTCGGCGATCATCTGCAGCAACATCAGGTTCAGAGCCTGGCGTAATCCGCCCATCAACCGCTAGCAACATCGGCTAGCGGTTGCCAGCCCACTCTCATTGCTCACGGGACAACAGGGATGACAGCACAACCCTTCAACAGCGACAACGGCATCGCGGCAATGCTGCGCGTGGCGGCACGCTTCGGTAAACCGGCGGACGGCAGCACGCTGCGCCAGCAGATGCGCTGGTTTCAACATCTGGCCCCGACGCAACAGTTAGAACGTTTAGCCCGGCTGTTAGGCCTGCATTTGATGTTGCTGCCGCACAGCAAACTGCGCTGGCGGCAGGAAATTGTGCCGGTATTGCTGCTGCTGGAAAATGGCAGCGTGGCGTTGATAGAAGAGGTGGATAGTAACGGTGGCGTACGTTACTGGCTGAGTGAAAGTGGCGATGTGGTGCGCGCAGGTCAGCTGCAGGATTTGCTCATGCAGGCCGACATGCAGGTCGGCGTCGTTGGTGTGGCGGCGCGGGCGCGTGATGCGCGCATCGATGAGTTTGTGCAGCCGTATCAGCCGCACTGGTTCTGGCATCACTTTCGTGGCATGAAGCGGCGCATTGCGGAAATCAGCCTGGCCTCGCTGGTCGGCAACGTGCTGGCGCTGGCGGGCATTCTGTTTTCTATGCAGGTGTACGATCGGGTGATTCCGGCGCAGTCGCTGCCAACGTTGTGGGTGTTGTTCGCCGGCGTGGTGCTGGCGGCCGCCATTGAGTATCTGATTCGCCTCATGCGCACCCAGGTTTCTGATCTGATGGGCAAACGCATCGACCTGAAAATATCCGCCATGCTGTTTGCGCGGGCGATGAACATCCGCAACGAAGCGCGTCCGCGTTCCACCGGCTCCTTTATTGCCCAATTGCGTGAAATTGACCAGGTACGCGAACTGCTGACGTCCACCACGGTGAATGCCGCCGCCGACTTGCCGTTTGTGCTGCTGTTTCTGCTGATTATGGCGTCGATTGGCGGCTGGCTGGTGCTGATTCCGTTACTGGCGATTCCGCTGATCGTCATTCCTGGTTTACTGGTGCAGATCCCTATGGCGCGTCTGGCGCAGGAAGGGTTGCGGGAAAGCGCGCTGCGCCAGGCGGTGTTGGTGGAAACCTTAGAAGGTGTAGAGGATATCAAAGCGCTGCAAGCGGAACCCTATTTTCAACGCCAGTGGGAGCAAACGCACGAAGTTAGCGCGGCCATCAGCAATCAGCAACGTTTGTGGGGCGCGCGCCTCACCGGTTGGTCGGCCAGCGTGCAGCAGCTCACCTATGCCGGCATGTTGGTGCTCGGCGTCTATCTGGTGCTCGACAATCAGATCACCACCGGCACGCTGGTGGCGTGCAGCTTGCTCTCATCACGCACCATCGCGCCGCTGATGCAGCTCACCATGGTGTTTTCGCGCTGGCAGCATGCGAAATCGGCGATGAAAGGGCTGGATGAACTGTTAAAGAAGCCGCTCGACCAACCCGATCACGCCACGCTGGCGCACTGTCCGGTGCTCAGCGGCCACTATCTGCTGCAAAACGTGCATTACCGCTACGAAGAGGAGAGCGGTAATAGCGTGCTCAACATTCCGCAGTTGCAGATCGCGCCCGGCGAACGCGTGGCGATTCTCGGTAAAGTCGGCGCGGGCAAATCGACGCTGCTGAAGATGCTGGCCGGTCAGGCGCGCGCCAGCCAGGGCAAAGTGCTGGTGGACGGCGTCGATCTCACCTGCATCGATCCGGTCGATCTGCGGCGTCAGCTTGGCTGGCTGTCGCAGGATGCGCGGCTGTTTTTCGGCACGCTGCGCCAGAACCTGCTGCTCGGGAATCCGCACGCCAGCGAGCAGGAGATGCTGCAGGCGCTGCGCATTAGCGGCGCGTTAGCTTTGGTGCAGCAGGATGCCGCCAGCCTCGATCGCATTATTCACGAAGGCGGACGCGGCTTGTCCGGCGGCCAGCGGCAAATGGTGCTGCTCAGCCGGTTGATTCTGCGCCAGCCGCAGGTGGTTTTGCTGGACGAACCGACCGCGGCGATGGATGAACAGCTGGAAGCGCAGGTGATTCGTCAGCTGGCGCAATGGGTCACCGGGCGCACGCTGGTACTGGTCACGCATCGTCCCGCGCTGCTGCGCATGGTTGATCGCATCATTGTGATGGATAACGGCCGCATCGTGGCCGATGGCGCGCGCGACGAGATTCTGCGCCACGCCGCCAATAAAAAAGGAGATGCGGCATGAGCGTGGTGCTGTTGGATAAAGATCTGACGCGGCGTGAGCGTCGCACCTCGGCGATCATCTGGCTGTGCGTGGTGGCGCTGCTGCTGTTTCTGCTGTGGGCGTACTTTGCGGTGCTGGACGAAGTCACGGTTGGCATCGGCAAAGTCACGCCTTCCAGCCGCGCGCAGATCATTGATAGCCTTGATGGCGGCATCGTCAAACAGCTCAATGTGCACGAGGGCAATATCGTGCAGCGCGGCGAGGTGCTGGCAACACTCGATCCTACGCGCTTTCAAACCAACTTTGGTGAGGCGATTGCGCGGGTGCGTACGCTGCGTGCCTCCTCTGAACGTTTACAGGCCGAGCTCAGCGACACGCCGCTGAGGTTCAGCGCCGATATCCTGCAACATCCCGAACTGGTGGCGCGCGAAACGCAGCTCTATCAGGCGCGGCGGCAGAATTTTGTCGAGACCATCGGCAATTTGCAGCAATCCCTTGCGCTGGTGCAGGCAGAACTCAACGTGACGGAGCCGCTGATGCTGCGCGGCGCGGCGGGTAAGGTGGATGTGATTCGCCTGCGTCGCCAGGTTAGCGATCTGCGCGGCAAAATCGACGAAGCGCGCAACGATTATTACGTGCGCGCCCATGAAGAGCAGGTGAAGAACAACGGTGAGCTGGATGCGCAGCTGCAGGTGGCGGCAGGCAAGCAGGATCTGCTGACGCGCACTACGCTGATTTCGCCGGTGCGCGGCATTGTGAAGGATGTGCGCGTCACCACCGTGGGCGGCGTGCTGGAGCCGGGTGGCAAGCTGATGGAGATTGTACCGCTGGAGGATCAATTGCTGATTGAGACGCGCATCAATCCACGCGATATCGGCTATATCCGGCCGGGTTTACCCGCGGTGGTGAAGATCACCGCCTACGACGCGTCGATTTATGGCGATCTGCACGGGGAAGTCGAAACCGTCTCGCCTGATACGCTGCAGGACGAAGTGCGGCACGACGAGTTTTACTATCGCGTCTATGTGCGCACGCAAAAAGCCGAACTGACCAATAAAAGCGGCCGCAGGTTCGCCATCATGCCCGGCATGGTAGCGAATGTTGAGATTAAAACCGGTCATAAAACCGTGATGGATTATTTGCTTAAGCCACTGAATAAAGCCAGGGAATCACTGCGTGAGCGTTAACAATATGCGCCGGCAAATATTGCAGCGATCTTTGTTACGCCCCGAAATTAACATTGCCGATTTAAGACTATGAATTGAACGAAATGTGCGAAAAGAGACAAATAATGCGCGGCAATTATTGTGGTTAATTTAACCCGCGTAATTAACTTTACGCAATATAAGGCGATGTCTGAATTGCGGGCAAAAAAATGCCGGACCATCTGGTCCGGCGGGAAATTAGGGTAAATCAAAACATTCGGGGTGAATGAAGGTAATAATGAAATAAATGATGATAGCGGAGATAATTGTATGCTCTGGATGGGTTTGAGTTTTGTCATTCAGTGCGGAAATGTAACTCATGTAATTTGATGTTTTTGAACAATTAAAATATGTGTTGTCAAAAAGTGCTATATTTTTTACCTATCTGTGCTGGTTATTAGTTCCCCTGAATTTACATCCTGAAATAACTATTTAATACACTGAAACAGTTTTGGAAATTTAGTAGCATTTTCGTGATAGATTATTGCCCAACATAAAATAACAATGGCTTGCCGGCTGAATTTTTAATCATTCAGTTCGCAGTGGCAAAAATAAAGGCACATTAAAGAGGGTAATAAAAATGAAACGTCGCGTTCTCTCCCTGATGATTCCTGCATTGCTGGTGGCAGGATCAGCAAGCGCAGCTGAAATTTACAATAAAGATGGCAACAAATTAGACCTCTACGGAAAAGTGGACGGTCTGCATTATTTCTCTGACAACTCTGGCTCAGACGGTGACCAGTCTTACCTGCGTTTTGGCTTCAAAGGTGAAACTCAGGTGACCGATCAGCTGACCGGTTACGGCCAGTGGGAATACCAGGCTGCACTGAACACCGCAGAAAGCGAAGGCACCGCGAACAGCTATACGCGTGTTGGTTTTGCCGGTCTGAAATTTGGTGATGCAGGTTCATTCGATTACGGCCGTAACTACGGCGTGATGTACGATCTCGGCGCATGGACTGACGTTCTGCCAGAGTTCGGTGGCGATACCTACGGCGCGGACAACTTCCTGTTCCAGCGCAGCAACGGCCTCGCTACCTATCGTAATACCAACTTCTTCGGTTTAGTGGATGGCTGGAACTTCGCGGTTCAGTATCAAGGCAAAAACGATAACCCAACCGAATCTACTGGCTCTGGTCGTGATGTGTTGGGCGAGAACGGTGACGGCTACGGTCTGAGCACCACTTACGATCTGGGTTCAGGTTTCGGTATTGGTGCAGCGATGTTCCAGTCTGACCGTACCAATAACCAGAACGGTAACAATCCACGTACTGCCAACATCCTGGGTCGCGGTGATAAAGCCGAAGCTTACAGCGGCGCGCTGAAGTATGACGCTAACAACGTTTACCTGGCCGCAATGTACAGCCGTTCATACAACGCAACGCGTTTCGGCGCCAGCGATAGCGGCACCGTTTACGGTTACGCCAACAAAGCGGATAACTGGGAATTGGTGGCACAGTACCAGTTCGACTTCGGCCTGCGTCCATCTCTGGCGTTTGTCTCTTCTCGCGGCTCTGACATCGAAGGTTACGGCAGCCAGAACCTGAAGAAATACATTGATGTAGGCGCAACTTACTACTTCAACAAAAACATGTCGACCTACGTTGATTACCAGATCAACCTGCTGGACGACAACAACTTCACCGACGCAGCCGGTATCAATACCGATGACGTCGTAGCGCTGGGCTTGGTTTACCAGTTCTAAGGGTGATGGAGCGTGACTTGCCGGTCACGCTCCCGTTTTCAGCAGCGCATCCAGCGCGGCACGCAGCACGTCGACCACCCGTTCCGCCTCCTCGCCAATCTGTACCTGCACAATCGCGCCCTCAACCAGCAACACAATCTGCGCCGTTTTGACCTGCTGATCGGGCATCAACTTGTCGCTGATCGCCTGCGCCATCTCACGCTTATGTTGACGAATCAGTTCGCTGGCTTCCGCTAACGTGTCGCCCAGCTCCGCGGCGGTATTGATAAACGCACAGCCGCGATAATCGTCATCCCTGAACCAGCTCAGTAACGCCGCGGGCAGCGCATCGATCAATGCCGCATGCTGATTCAGCGCATGGCGAAACGCCAGCATCCAGCGCTGATGGCGCTGCTGTAAAAACGCCAGCACCAGCGCATTCTTCGCCGGAAAGTGACGATAGAAAGTCACTTTGGTCACGCCCGCTTGCGCAATCACCTTATCCACGCCGGTGGCGCGAATGCCTTGTTGGTAAAACAGCTGCTGCGCGCACAGCAAGATACGATCGCGCGCGGAGGCGGTGGCATCAAAGATCAGAGGCTCAAGCATAAAAATTCCTGTGTTTGCATGTAGACAGAATTGTCTACATACGGCAGGATGAATCAAGTAGACAGACCTGTCTACATCATAGGGAGAAATAACATGCTGGTGCCACCGTTCAATCAACAAACCGCATTACAGAAAGTCCGCATGGCGGAAGATGCCTGGAACAGCTGCGATGCGCAGCGTGTTTCGCGGGTGTACAGCGAAGATACGCGCTGGCGTAATCGCAGTGAATTCGTCAATGGACGCGCAGAAGTCGTGACCTTCCTGCAACGTAAGTGGATCAAAGAGTTGGATTATCGACTGATCAAGGAGTTATGGGCGTGGCATGAAGATAAGCTGGCGGTGCGCTTTGCCTATGAATGGCATGATGACAGCGGTAACTGGTTTCGCAGCTATGGCAATGAGAACTGGCACTTTGGTGCCGATGGTTTGATGATTCAGCGATTCGCATGCATCAACGATCTGCCGATCAGCGCAGATCAGCGTCTTTTCCACTGGCCAGCCGGCACGCGCCCGGACGATCATCCGGGCCTGAGTGAGTTGGGACTGTAGCGGTTACTGCATACCACGCCATTTTTTGGCTTTGGGTGCCGGTTGCGGCGGCGGGTTGGTGATGGCGCTCAGGCTGCCTTCCATCGCGACACCCGCCAGCGTAAAGGCCGAGAAGCTCAGCCAGTGCTGCCATTTACTGTTTTGTGTTTTGCTATTTTCCATTCTGCACCTCGCTGAAGTTCAACTCATCTTCAACAATGCAGCATTCATGCCAGCGCACCGCTCTCAGCGCCACGCGGCTTGTAGCGACTTTGCTACACTGCGCCAGCGCTGAAGCGGTGCAGAAGGGTGATTTTCTGGTGCAATAATTTAACGTCGGCGTGCAGGATAGTGCTGAATCAGGCGATGGCGGTAAGTCTGCCAACATTTGAAACTGCCATAAATGAACAGCCCGGCGGTTACGGCAATAATCATATAAATCATCTGATGCTCCTGTAGGCATAACGTTGCAGGAACCGGTTATCCTGTGTCAGCGTTTATCGAACATCAAGCAGCTTTAGACTGCTTTACAAGCGAGTTATGCTTTGTAATTGGCTGTAGTAATGGGTTACAGATGAGGAATTGATGCGTTTTCAGAACATTCTGCTAATTAGCCTGCTGGCATTAGGTTTCAGCGGTTGCGAAAAAAACAGCAGCCAACCTGCGATGGTACTGGAAGGCAAAACCATGGGCACCGTGTGGCGCGTCAGCGTCGCCGACGTTGATCCGCAGCGTAAAGCGGCGTTGCAACAGCTGATCCAGCAACAGCTGGATCGCGATGACGGCGAACTCTCGACGTGGAAAAGCGATTCGGTGCTGTCGCACTTTAATCAGTATCAAGGCAACGCACCGCAGCCGGTAAGCGCTGACATGGCGGACATCGTCACTGAAGCGCTGCGAATCGGGCATAAAACGTCGGGTGCGATGGATATCACCGTGGGCCCGCTGGTCAATCTGTGGGGTTTTGGCCCGACGAAGCAACCGGCGCATACCCCCAGCGAGGCTGAAATCGCCGCTGCTAAAGCGCGGACCGGTTTGCAGCATCTGCGCGTGATTCAGGGCGTTAACGGTCAATGGCTGCAGAAAGATCTGCCCGGCCTGTATGTCGATCTCTCCACCATGGGCGAAGGCTATGCCACCGATCATCTGGCGCGTCTGATGGAGCAGCAAGGCATCACTGATTATCTGGTTTCAGTGGGCGGCGCAGTATTGAGCCGTGGCGTCAATGCTAATCAGCAGCCGTGGCGCGTGGCGATCCAGAAACCCACCGATCGCGAAAACGCGGTGGAAGCGCGCGTCGATCTGCAAGGGCATGGCATCAGCACCTCCGGCAGCTATCGCAACTATTATGAACTGGATGGCAAACGCATTTCGCACGTCATTGATCCGACTACCGGAAGACCGATTGAGCACAAGCTGGTGTCGGCAACGGTGATAGCCACCACCGCGCTGGAAGCGGATGGCTGGGATACCGGTTTGATGGTGCTCGGCAGCGAACGCGCTAAAGCGTTAGCGGTGAAAGAGCATCTGGCGGTCTATTTGATCAGCAAGCAGGGCGACGGCTTTACTCACTGGATGTCGCCGCAGTTTAAAACCTTCCTCATCGATCAGGCATCTCAATAAAGGAGGCGCACATGCTGGATTTATTTAGTGACGAAGCGCCGTGGCAGGAACCGCTGGCGGATGGCGCGGTGATTCTGCGACGTCGCGCTCGCGAACAGGCCGACGCGCTGCTGGCGGCGATTCACGATATCGCCGCGAAAAATCCCTTTGCCCATCGCATCACGCCCGGTGGCCATCGCATGTCGGTGGCGATGACCAACTGTGGTGATTTTGGCTGGTCCACCGATTCGCGCGGCTATCAATATACCGAGCAAGACAGCAACAGCGGACACCATTGGCCGCCGATGCCCGCGCTGTTCCGCGAGCTGGCGCAGCAAACCGCGCGCGAAGCGGGCTTTGCCGGTTTCAACCCGGATGCCTGCCTGATTAACCGCTATGAACCCGGCGCAAAACTGACGCTGCATCAGGATAAAGATGAGAAGGATCTGCGCCAGCCGATTGTGTCGGTTTCGCTGGGATTGCCTGCGGTATTCCAGTTCGGCGGTTTCGAACGCGGCGATGCTACCCAGCGCGTGCTGCTGGAACATGGCGATATCGTGGTGTGGGGCGGGCCATCGCGCCTGCGTTATCACGGCATTCTGCCGCTCAAACCTGGTATTCATCCGCAGGCAGGCGCGTTCCGCTACAACCTGACCTTCCGCCGTGCTTTTTAGCGCATTTTCGTCTCGGCGCAATTAATTTGGAATGCATGTTGTTAAGCCATTGATGAAGGCGCTGGCCGGTGCCACTTTTGGTCCGGCGGTCCTCGCGCCGCTTACGCGGTACCTTCACTTCGCTCGTCTGCCTGACGGAGCGGCGGAGACGGGACTTCCATGTCCCGGCTCCGCCTTTCGCCCGCGTCCTGCGGGCTCTCCTGGCTTCCTCGCTTCGTTCAGCGCTGCGGATTGCCGGCCCAAAAGCGGCCCCGGCCTGCTCATCAACTTCAGTGCGTATTATTGAAAAGGGCTCATTTGCCAGAGGCGCAGACGTGTCAGAGCCCGCACAGATAATGCATTTTCAAAACAAAATACCTTCTTATCTGACAAGCATTTCGCAATAAATCGCGCCGCTACTAAACGAGCGGCGAGAAACATTTTACTCAGGCAAATTTGAGATGAGAATTATTCTTGCTATCAGCCAAGGCGACATTAAACTGCAGGCTGCTTTATTGACCGCTGGAACCCTTTGATGGCATTGCTGCAAGTCGTTTTTCGCCAGTACCGCTGGCCTTTTATTGGCGTCATTCTTCTTACATTGTTAAGCGCCGTGCTTGGTATTGGTTTGATTGCCTATATCAATAATGAGCTGATCGTCGCGGTGAATACCTCGATTTCGGTGCTGCCGAGTTTCCTTGGCCAGCTGTTCCTGCTAATGGCGGTGACGCTCGGCTCCCAGCTGGCGCTGACTATGCTCGGCCACCACTTTGTCTGGCGGCTGCGCGGCGAATTCATCAAACGGATTCTTGATACGCGCGTGGAGCGCATCGAACAGATTGGCAATGCCCAACTGCTGGCCGGTCTCACCAGCGATGTGCGCGCCATCACCATCGCCTTCGTGCGTTTACCCGAGCTGATTCAGGGCATCATTATTACGCTCGGTTCGGCGCTTTATCTCGCCTGGCTCTCGCCAAAAATGCTGTTGATCACCTGTCTGTGGCTGGTGGTGACGCTGGTTGGCGGCTGGCTGCTGGTATCACGCGTTTATCAGCACATGGCTAAGCTGCGTGAAATCGAAGATGACCTGTATCGCGATTTCCAGACCATTATCGAAGGGCGTAAAGAGCTGCAGCTTAACCGCGAACGTGCGCAGCTTATTTACGACAGCGTTTATCAGGAGAATGCCAAAAGCTATCGCCACCACATCGTGCGCGCCGATACCTTCCACCTCAGCGCGGTGAACTGGTCGAATATCATGATGCTCGGCGCGATTGGCATCGTGTTCTTTATGGCGAACGGGCTGGGCTGGGCAAATACGGCGGTGGCGGCAACTTATTCGCTGACGCTGCTGTTCCTGCGCACACCGCTGTTGGCGGCGGTCGGCGCCTTGCCGACGCTGCTCAGCGCGCAGGTGGCGTTTCGCAAGCTCAACAGGTTTGAACTGGCGCCCTATGAAGAAACGTTCAAGGCGCTGCCAAAAGTCAGCGACTGGCAAACGCTGGAGCTGCGCGACGTCTGCTTCCACTACGGCGAGCACGGATTCCAGGTTGGGCCGATCAATTTGACGCTACGCCGCGGCGAGCTGGTGTTCCTGATTGGCGGCAACGGCAGCGGAAAATCGACGCTGGCGATGCTGCTCACCGGCCTCTATCAGCCGCAATCGGGCAGTTTGCTGCTGGATGGCAAGGTGGTGGATTGGCAAAACCTCGATGCGTATCGCAAACATTTCTCGGCGGTGTTTACTGACGTGCATCTGTTTGATCGCCTCATCGGCGATCAAGGGCAGCCAGCCAATCCTGCGCTGGTGCAGCAGTGGCTGGAGCGTCTGAAGATGCAGGACAAGCTCAAGCTGGAAGGCAACAGAGTGCTTAATCTGCAACTGTCGAAAGGGCAGAGCAAACGTCTGGCGCTGCTGCTGGCAGCCGCCGAAGAGCGCGATATTCTGTTGCTCGACGAATGGGCGGCGGATCAGGATCCGCATTTCCGTCGCATCTTCTATCGTGAGCTGCTGCCGTGGTTACAGGAATCGGGTAAAACGGTGTTCGCTATTAGTCATGACGATCACTACTTTATTCACGCCGATCGCTTGCTGGAGATGCGCGAAGGTCAACTAAGTGAGTTAACCGGTAACGAACGCGAGATGGCAACGCTGGATGCGGTGCAACGTACCGATACCGGCCATTAACGCCAGCCGGGAAAGCTTAGCAAAAACCCTTATTGGGCAAGAAGTTGCGGAGTGAGTAAAGTCACTCCCAGCAGAAATCCTCGTTTCTGCGCCCCTGGAACACTTTTCTGTCGTCTTGTGTTGTCACCGGCTCAGGTTTATTTCTGAGCCGGTTTTTTATTTTGTCGGGAGTGGATGCGTCAGCAGCGTAATCACGCGATCTCCAGCCAGCCAAAAACGCGCCTGCAGCAGCGCTTTGGTGGTGAAATACTCATCAAAATCCTGACACAACCGCAGCGTTGCACGGCCTTGCTGCACGTCCAGTTCCAGCACTTCCGCCTGAAGAAAATCCATTGGCTGATGCAATTGCGGCCACAGCGCTTTGTACACACTCTCTTTCAATGAAAACAGCAGTGTAGCGGCCTGGGCAAAGGGCATAGGCCGCGCCAGCAGGCGCTGTTTTTCCGCCGGGCTCATCAACATCCCAGCGGTTTCATCGGCGGTTTCCTCCGCCATAATCTGCTCAACATCCACACCCACGCACAGTGGCTCGCGCGTCGCAGCCATCACCGCAACGCTGTGCGTATGCGACAGCGACGCCTGAATGCCGGCGGGCCACAACGGTGAACGATCGGGCGCATTACACAACACAAAGTGCGGTAAACCGAAGTGCGCAAAGTTTTGCTGCACCAGCCAGCGACTCGCCAGATGCTCGGCTTTGCGTTTCGTCACCGCGCTCTGTAGCGACGCGGGCAGCGGCAGTTGCCACGCCTGGTGCAATTCAGCATGCCAGTGATGTTGATCGAATTCGCACCAGGCGATCGGCAATGTATCCAGCGACATGCCAGCAGCGCGGATAAACGGGGAAGAGGGCAGGGCAAGCGGCGTTTCAAAGGCGAACATAAAAAATCACGGCTGACGGAAAACGTAGTTTTACCAGCCAGCCGGATGGAGAGCAAGCCAAAGGGGCTCGCCTACTTTTAGTTATTTGGCGGAATAGCCATGCCTTTAATCTGCACCACGAAGTGCTGATGGCCTTTGGTGATGCGCGCACCGCGATCGCACCAGCGCGAGGCGAGACGGAAGAAATCGTCGCTGCCGATATCGTAAGCCAGTTCAACTTTATTGATACCCGAGTGCAGGAGTTCTTCCGCATCCTGCAGGTTTTTTGCTTTGATGACCATAATGGTTTCCATCGAAAAAACAAGAGCCATAAGAGTAAGAGAAGTCTGTGACAGTTTTGTTTCAAATTGATGAAGCGCTGTCATATTTATCCAGAAATGTGATCTGGCTCGGGTTGAGTTGCTTTCGGTAAGTTACTGATTAAAAGCCAATAATCAGCATTTCTTTGGCGATAATCTGAGAATGCTTTATTGCATGGAAAACATATGAAATCGCCAGACTTTATATTCTGCCTTTACTTCCAACACATATGAATTACCATATGTAATAGATTTTTACTGGAACCTGGCCCAATGCTTCCTGTTCAACTTTTCAAGCTGCTTGCCGACGAAACGCGTACGACGATCGTTTTATTATTACGAGAGGCCGGAGAGTTGTGTGTCTGCGATCTCTGCATAGTTACCCAACAATCACAGCCAAAGATTTCACGCCACATTGCCTTGCTGCGCGATGCTGAGCTGATTCTGGATCGACGTGAAGGCAAGTGGATACACTATCGCCTTTCTCCGCATATGCCGGCCTGGGCTGCATCGATTATCGATACGGCCTGGAATAGCCAGCGTGAGGAAGTGCGTGAGTCGCTGAAGAACGCCGCTGCTACGGGTTGTGAATAATCATTAAACACATTCGATTATTCGAATGCATTGGAGGCGTGATGTTTCTGGCAGGCGCAATATTTGTTTTGACCATCGTGTTTGTCATCTGGCAGCCGCGCGGCCTGAGCATTGGCTGGACAGCAACGATAGGGGCTTTACTGGCGCTGGTGACCGGCGTTATCCAGTTAAACGATATTCCCGCTGTGTGGCATATCGTCTGGAATGCGACAGCGGCTTTTATCGCCGTCATTATCATCAGCCTGTTGCTGGACGAATCCGGTTTTTTTGAGTGGTGCGCTTTGCACGTAGCGCGCTGGGGAAGTGGGCGAGGGCGGCTGCTTTTCACCTATATCGTGTTGCTCGGTGCATGCGTTGCCGCGCTTTTCGCCAATGATGGTGCGGCTCTGATATTGACGCCGATCGTCATCGCAATGCTGCTGGCACTGGGCTTTAGTAAAGGTGCAACGCTGGCTTTCGTCATGGCAGCAGGATTTATCGCCGATACCGCGAGTTTGCCGCTGATCGTATCCAATCTGGTTAACATCGTTTCCGCAGATTTCTTCAAATTGGGATTCAACGCTTACGCGGCGGTGATGGTTCCGGTTGATACTGCCGCTATTATCACCACGCTGATAGTGCTGCACCTTTTCTTTCGCAAAGACATTCCCGCCAGCTATGAGGTTTCACGCCTCAAACTACCAGATGAAGCCATAAAAGATCCCGCTACCTTTAAAGCCGGTTGGCTGGTGCTGTTGTTGCTATTGGTGGGATTTTTCCTGCTGGAGCCGCTGGGCATTCCAGTCAGTGCTATCGCCGCACTGGGCGCGTTAATTCTGTTTATCGTTGCCAAAAGAGGTCAGGCGATTAACACCGGTAAAGTGTTACGCGGCGCGCCCTGGCAGATCGTGATTTTTTCGCTCGGCATGTACCTGGTAGTGTATGGCCTTAAAAATGCCGGACTGACGCAACATCTCACTGACTTGCTCAATCTCATTGCCAGCCACGACTTATGGGTCGCCACCTTGGGTACCGGTTTGGTGACGGCGCTGCTTTCTTCTGTAATGAATAATATGCCAACGGTGCTGATTGGTGCGCTGTCGATTGATGCCAGCAGTGCGCAGGGCGTGATAAAGGAAGCGATGATTTATGCCAATGTTATTGGTTGCGACCTGGGGCCAAAAATCACGCCGATTGGCAGTCTCGCCACGTTGCTATGGCTGCACGTACTCGACCAGAAGAACATCAACATTAGCTGGGGTTATTACTTCCGCGTGGGTGTCGTGATGACATTGCCCGTGCTGCTCGTCACCCTTAGCGCGCTGGCCCTGCGCCTAACGTTGTCCCATTAAGAAGAGAGCACCATGACTGACATCACCATTTATCACAATCCCGCTTGCGGCACTTCGCGCAACACGCTGGCGTTAATACGCAATAGCGGCGTTGAACCTACCGTTATTCTTTATCTTGAGACGCCGCCAAATCGTGAGCAACTTAAGGCGTTGATTAGCGCGATGGGGATCGGTGTGCGCGCTTTATTACGCAAAAATGTCGAACCCTACGAAAAATTGGGTTTGGCTGAAGAGCGTTTTAGTGACGAGCTACTCATCGAGGCGATGTTGAATTATCCCATCCTGATTAACCGTCCGATTGTTGTCTCCCCGCTGGGAACGCGTTTGTGCCGGCCTTCAGAAGCCGTGCTCGATATTCTTCCCGATGCGCAGCAGGGCGCATTCAGCAAGGAGGATGGTGAGAAGGTGATAGATCAGCAGGGTAATCGAATCGTTTAGACCGAATTAGAAACAATAAAAAAGCAGCCATAAGGCTGCTTTTTTGGATTTTGGTCGGCACGAGAGGATTTGAACCTCCGACCCCGGACACCCCATGACCGTGCGCTACCAGGCTGCGCTACGTGCCGAACGTGGAAGAATATTACTGTTTCTACGCACGATTGCAATATGAGCAGCATTTAACTGCCTCATAATTAATCAGTTTGCGACGAAACGCTTCTCTTCTGTCAGCACCTGCAGCAACAACGCCAGCTGCGGTTTATGATCTTTCAGTTTGTTACCCTGTGCATCGTAAGCGCTGTAGCTGCCATTATTATTCAGCACCAGCGTCACGGTTGGCGTGGTCACTACCAGCTTGCCATCTTCGCTGCTCGCCACCCAATCGTGGCTGCGTTGTGCGGCAAACAGATCTTCACCCTGCGAGAAGTTAGCGGGATTAGTGCGCACGTGCAGTAAACGCTGCATCAGCGTGGTCATCACATCCTGCTGATCGGTCAGACGATCGATGGTTTGCGCTGGCGTATTCGGCCAATGCACCACCAGCGGCACCTGTAACGTCGCACGGTTACCTGGATTGTCATCGTTGCTATCCAGATTGACCGCACGCTGCGCCGTGATCACCACCACGGTATTTTTCAGCAAATCGCGATCCTGCAAAGTTTGCAGCACAGCCTTGATCTGCTCGTCGACACCGCTTGCCTGACGCATATAGCTTCGCTGGCGCGCTTTCAGGTTGTCGCCATTGACCGTCACACCATTAAGGGCAATCCACGAGAACCACGGCGCATTGTTTGATTTGTGGCCATTGAGCCAGTTCTGCCACTGCGTCACCGTGGTGCTATTCGGTTGGGTATCGGCCTGCGGCAGCGAGTAATCGGCTAACAAAGCCTGACGATACAGCGGTTGGCTGAAGCCGTCCGATGAGAACAAGCCAAACTGATAGCCTTGCGCGTTCAGCGCATTCAGCAGCACGGAAGGCGTACGCGACGCTAACACGCCATCCATATAGCTGGAAGAGATGCCGTAAAACAGGCCAAATAACCCTTTTTCCGGCTGTAGCCCCGCGCTGAAATGCTGGGTGAAGCGCACGTTCTCACTGGCGAATTGATGAAGCGACGGCAGCGCTTTTTCCACCGTGGCGTTGTTCAGACCATCAACAGTTAGCACCAGCAGATTGTGGCGCGTACCGCCATCGCGGAAGGTAATGTCACTCAGTGGATACTGCACTGACAACGCTTCCGGATCACCCTGTTGCACCAGACGGCGCTGATACTCTTGCGCATCCAGCAAACCGTGACGCTCAAGGAAGCGACGCGCGGTCATTGGATAGGAGAGCGGCAGGTTGGCGCGCTGCATGGTAATTGGGCGATAGAAATTGGCATCGGCCCAGATATAGAGCAGATGACTGGCGAAGAAGGCGCTGATAAACAGCGCAGCCAGCGGCTTGCCGAACGAGCGCCGATTAAGGCTGCGCAGCTTTTGCCAGCTCCAGGTCGCGAACAGCATTTCGACGAGGAAAATCAGCGGCACGCTGATAAACATCAGCTGCCAGTCGCGCGCCATCTCGCTTTGATCAGGGTTTATCACAAGCTCCCACACCACCGGATTGAGGTGCAAGTGGAAGCGGCTGAACACCGCGCTGTCGACCATAATCAGCGTCAGTCCGGCGGTGGCGACAATCGCCGACAACACCCTAAGCAATCGCTGTGACATCACCACGAAAGTGAGCGGGAAGATGATGAGCAGATAACCGGCGAAGACGATGAAACTGAAATGACCGATCCAGCTGGTATAGGCATAGATACGTCCCGCGAGTGACGCGGGCCAGTCGGCGACCAACAGGTAGCGGCTGCCTAAAATTAACGCGAAGATAATATTAAACAGGGCAAACCAATGCCCCCAGCTGATCATCTGGGAGACTTTTTCACGGTAGCGCTGCCGGTTGGTTACCATATTATGAGGTCAAATCTGCATATTAATGAGCGTTATCATCGCGTACGGATGACTGCAACGCATCCGCGAAAGATCGAGCCAGTGTGCGGCGTTGAGCCGGTGAAACGCTGGTATTGATCAAGTTAGTTACCATGTTACCCAATACCATCAGGGAAAGGTCGGTTGGCGCTTTGTCTTTTTCAAGAATCTGCGCCATCTCTGCGAGGAGCTTTTCCACGCGTTCGTCACTGTAACGGGATGATTGTGGCATATCGTCGTCTAATCAAGGGTGAAAAGGCGGTATATTACCGTAACAACGCATTTTTTTCCGCAATTTTATCGCAAGCAGAGCGATCAGTTTGTGCTGGCAGTTGAAAGCGGCTGCGGGCGGTGTTTGAATACGCGCCTGAGCTAAAAGGAGAGTCTACCATGAGTCTGGATATCGACCAGATTGCCCTGCATCAGTTAGTTAAACGTGATGAAAACCAGCTTGAACTGGTACTGCGCGACACCTTGCTGCCTGCAACCCGCGCGGTTGAAGAGATGGCAGAAGAGTTGCACCGGGTTTATAGCGCCAAAAGCAAAGCTTACGGCCTGTTTAACGAAGATAGCGAACTGGCCGATGCGTTGCGTAACTGCCGCAAAGGGGAAGATGACTTTCTGGCGTTTAGCCGTGCGGCAACCGGACGTCTGCGTGATGAACTGAGCAAATATCCGTTTGCGGAAGGCGGCGTGGTGCTGTTTTTACACTATCGCTATCTGGCCGTGGAATATTTGCTGATTGCGGTTCTCAACAGCCAGTCGAGCATGCGCGTTAACGAGCAGCTGGATATCAGCAGCACCCATTATCTCGATATCAATCATGCGGATATTGTGGCGCGTATCGATCTCACCGAGTGGGAAACTAACCCGGAATCCACCCGTTATCTGACCTTCCTGCGCGGTCGCGTGGGGCGTAAAGTAGCGGATTTCTTCATGGATTTCCTTGGCGCTAGCGTCGGTCTGGACACCAAAGCGCAAAACCGTGGCCTGCTGCAAGCGGTTGATGATTACTGCGCCGAATCGGATCTCGATAAAAACGAGCGTCAGAACTATCGTCAGCAGGTTTACAGCTACTGTAACGATCAGCTGCAGGCCGGCGAAGAGATTGCGCTGCACGATCTCTCCAGTGAATTACCGCCGTTGGGAGAAAAAACGTTTCAGGCCTTCACCCAGGAGCAAGGTTACGAGCTGGAAGAGACCTTCCCAGCGGATCGTAGCACCTTGCGCCAGTTGACCAAGTTCGCGGGCAGCGGTGGCGGATTAACCCTGAACTTTGATGCCATGCTGCTCGGCGAGCGCATCTTCTGGGATCCCACCACCGACACGCTGACCATTAAAGGCACGCCACCGAATTTGCGCGATCAGCTGCAACGCCGCACCAGCAGTAAATGAAAAAAGCCGGGTCACCTAAGTGCCCGGCTTTTCTATCAGAACGAATAGTTTATGCCACTACTGATGAGAGAATCGGTGCGGAACTTGCCACCAACGCTATGCTTCGCGCCAATATTCGCTGACCAGTTGTCGCTGATTTTCCCTTCTAAACCCAGATGAACCCGATAACGATCGTCGTCCAGCGCGCCATAAACGCGTCGGCTGTGGCGATCCTCAAGGGTTAGTGAAGAGCCAGAACGGCCCGTTGAAAACTGTTTTTCAACGGTGGCGCTGAATCGCACGCGTGGCAGCAGCGTACCGAGCCCCTGCTTGCTGACTTCAATACCCGGCGCGAGCCCCCACGGCATGGCTGAACTCAGGGCAATGCTGGCCTCTCTGCTTTCCAGCGTGTATCCCGGTAAATAGCCTGCGCTGGCTTTCAGGTAAGGCGATAGCGTGAAAGACGCATCCAGCAGAGGGTAGGATTTACCCCATTTTGCACTGCCTGCCAGCATATGGCTGGTTTTTGAGGTGCTGTTTACTCCCAATACCGGGTCAAGGTGAATGTCCTGACGCAGATGCAGGTAGCTGGCAGCAAGATCCATAAACCATCCTTCATCGCTCATTCCGCTCGCATACAGGCCCAGAGTGCTCAGTTTATGGCTAATGCTGGCTTCTTCCCCGGCATTTCCCTGGCTGTAACTGGCGGTCACGCCATAAAGCCAGGCATCCGCTTGCGCATCGGCGCCGATCTCTAGCCTGCTGTCTTTTAACGTTACGCTATCCATTCTGCCGCGATTTTGGCTGAGGCTGGCCCATGCGCCGCTATTTTCATGGTTACCGCGCAGGAGCTGAGCGCGATCGGTCAGCATATTGCTGATTTCACTGAACAGGTAGTGGCGCGAAGCGAGCAGGGCGCGAGTACTCTGCACCAGCGGCTGATTATCAATGACCTCAAACCAGTCTTCTGCAGTACCCGGATTTGGCGTGATCTCGGGCTCAGGTTTCACTTCTGGTTCAGGCTTAACTTCCGGTTCGGGCGTAATGTCGGGTTCGGGATGAGTCTCCGGATCGGGGGCAATTATCGGATCGGGTGGTAACACCGGATCCGGCGTTTTGGCAATGATCCATTTCACGCGACCATTCTCTTCCACAACCTGATAATCAGCGGTATAGAGCGAGAACCCGCGTTTGACCGGAGGTAGCGTGAAATAGTCGTGCGCGGTTCCGGCGGGCGCGTTCACCAGCACGATCTCTTTCGCGATGCGGTTGGGGAAGGTTTCACCCAGCATAAAACCAAGATCGAGGGTGTTGCTGCCGCCCTGCACGCTGGACCCAATGTATAAACTGTCGCTAATGGCGGACTGCGGCGCGATGCCGAAACCAAGCTGCAGATGATTTGCCGTCAGATGTTCCACAGAGAGCAGCTTCGGCGTCCAGGCCATTTCATCTGCAGCAAGAAGCGAGATGATACCGCCTTTACCTGCATCCATCCGATGCAAGCGGCTGTTACCATTCATGTTCCAGAATGTCTCACTGCTCAGGGTGACTCGCGCTGAGTGACTGTCGTTGATGTGGCCGTGGTAATCAATTTTGCCAAGATGAAGCAATGCGTTATCGCCCAGCGTGATATTGCCCTCGACCGAGCTGGCGGGAAGGAAACGCAACTCTTCCGCGTTTCGCTGTGCAACTTTGCAGCTGCCCTTAGTGCTTTGCACCGGCGAGGTGCAGCGTAAAATTTGCTGCTCATCAGCAGCATCGGGATGGTAGCCAAGGATAACCTGGCTGTTGTCGCCCGCCTGGATATCGGCTTTAACCTGCGCGTATTCACCGACCTGTAAACGTGCATTGTCATCTACTAAAATGTTATTGGCGATGAAAGAGGAAGTGTACCAATCGTTGTCAATGATCAGGCCGCCGGCATGAGGAACGGGTTGCCCGGACAGCAGAAGAGTCCCCTTATTGACGTTGATATTTCCATTTAAATGGATATTACCGCTCAGTGCGAAATGTGTATTTCCACTCTCCGGAGATAAATTCACATCTAATGCACCGTTAGTTTTATCCGACGAGCGCGTGCCAATGTCTCCGCGGAAAACTAAATCATTTAACTGCGATAGTCGATAATCGACGGCTTGAACCAGATCATATCCCAGATACTTCCAGTCTTCATTGTCCTGCTGATTTGTGGGGAAGTACCAATACTTCTCTTTTTTTAATTGAAAATACTCTTTACGTTGCGTTCTCGAATTATAATACTCATAAATATCACCAATATTACCAATGTCGACACTGCTCCAGGTGTTAATGTTGATATCGCTACGTGAGTACCCTGTAAGCGTTAGACTGGCCGAGGTTAACTCACTCTGATTGATCACTGCCGCACCGCTATCCGTGTGATTAATCTTTCGCATTATGAGATTATTACCATTAAGATCCAATGTCCCCCCACGATAACCAAAATAAATGTTATCAGGATTAACCTGGTCTTCGCTCGCTAAAATAACGGTAGGCCGACCGCTCGCTAAATACAGTCGAGAAAATGCCTGGCGATTTCCTTGCGCATCTTTTTGTTGATCCAGAATAACGGTGCCATCGCCGATATTCAGTCCGCCTTCATTGAAACCTGTAGCATTAATATGTAAGACGCCACCGCCAATTTTGTGTAAATCATCATCTTTGAGTCCATTCACTTGCCAGATGACTTTTTTCCCTTCATCGATTTCAACGCCGCCGCCCACCCATGTTGCGCCCACACTCTCTGCAGATTTCAGGGTGTAGTTATTAGAAAACTGTAGTTTGCCTGCTCCCAGATTAACGGCCTCATTAAGAATAATGTCTCCGCCCGCGCCGTTAAAGCGAATATCTTTGGTTGCATCAAGTTCAATAAGGCTGGCTTTGCCTGGCGCCAAATGACGATATGTGTTGTCTAAACCTTGCCAACCCCAGTTTTTACTACCCTGAACCAGCTTATCTGCATTCCAGTAAATTGGGCCATTATTCGCAAAATCAGTGACATCGTGAGAGATATTGTTGGCAATAATCCCATTGAAATATTCTTCATTAAAACGTGTTGAGATAACTTTGCGACCATAAGGCGTTGCGCTACCATAACCACCATAATGTACACCAGCGAGTTTCCATTTTTTATCAACATTGTCGTAGACGTAAATAGGGCTGCCACTGTCACCGCCGCCGGTTGATATTGATAAAGCGGATGAATATTGATGGCCAGGTTCATATTGAATCCAATAGAAATCGTCATTTTTTTCTTTGTTGAAGGTAATGGTGTCAATATTAATTGTTCCACCCGCTAACCATTTATAGGCACTGGCCAGGAACTCTTTCTCAGTGAGGTCATTTGTGACCTGTGTCATTTCACCAGCACCCGCGCGCACATAAGCAATATACCGAGAGCCATGTCCTTTCTGAAGCTCATTACGTTCCACATAATCTATTGGCGCTACTTCGGTTACAACTTTGTTTAACCGTGGCAGAATATTATCCTGAACGGCGGATTGATTGCGGTTAATAAAAAGATAACGGGTGGAATAAGCAGAAGGACCGCCAAAAGAAACGCTACCCAAAGCGGTTACGTGCCGTGTGGTGGTTACATAGGATGGATTAATCAATGTGGCAAACCCGCGACGAGATACACTGCTAAGGTCGGGCATGGCAAAATCAAGATAACCACTCAGCTCGCCATCTTTCTTAAAAATGGGAATGTTGCTTAAGCCGACACGATATTTACCCATATTCTCGGCAAAATCACGGTATTCTTGCACGTTAATGTCATGACGCATTACGCCCGCATAGCTAGAAAATGAGATGAGTATGATGCCATAGCCCAAGGCAGGTATTTTTTTCACTTGAAGTCCTTGCAGACAAATTCTGGAGAAATGTTAAAACGGCATTCTCCATGGTTTGTGAAAGCTTCATGGTAAAGAACAGTCTCAAATAAACGAAAGCAGAGAGAAATGAAAGACAGGGGTTTTTAGGAAGGGAAGATATCGGGTTATTTTTTATGCCTAAAATAAAAGGGCCGGTTTCGCAACCGGCCCTTCTACCTTCAACTCATTCAGCGATTAAGCGCGAACGAAGTCGATGTGGAAAAGTTTTGGCTTGAACGGATGACGCTGTACCGCCTGAGCTTTAACTTTAACTTCTTTGCCATCAACCGCGATGGTCAGCACTTCGCTGTAGAACTCAGGTTTAACCTGTACGTTCATCACTGCATCATGGTCGAGTTCGATAGCAATTGGTGCTTCATTTCCGCCATAGATGATGGCCGGGAATTTGTTTGCTACACGCAGGCGGCGGCTCGCACCCTTACCCTGGTCTTTACGTACTTCAGCGTTAATAGTGAACATTTGATGTCTCTTCAATAGTTCCTGCTACAGGCGACCCAGCAACAGGACGGTTATTCAAACTGCTTTTACGGATGCAAAAGCGGGCGGCATTATAGCCCCAATGATGCTGCAGGGGCAAATGATTCCGCCGCTTAACGCAGCTCATTGGCACGGCGATAACGGCCCTGATAATCAAACATTTTTTCGCGAATCTGCCAGAAATGGCCTTTTGCGCGTGCCACCACAAAGTCCGGATGACGCAATAAAGGCTGTAAGGCGATGACATCCGCTGCGGTTTGCCAGCCAAGTTCCACGCCCGGCGCGCGCTGATGCGGGCGCATAAACAGCTGCTCAAAGGCTTTACGTTGTGCTGGCGTTTGCAGGCGAAAACGCTCGCTGACGCTGGTGCCATCTTCATCGAAATAGATGGCTTTCAGCCATTCGCCTTTATCATCGCGCCCTTGCTCCAGCGTCATGCCGGCGCAGCGCAACACGCGCGCATCTTTCAGTTTCAGCGCCGCTTTCAGCATGTCATCCGGGTCGACCAGAATTTTGTCGCATTGATGGCAGCGCCGCGCGGCGATGTCATTCTCGGCGCCGCAATCCGGGCAGCTTTTGAAGCGAAAGCGATAATCACACTGTTCGCGCTCGCCTTCATCATCTTCCAGTACGCCCTGACAGCGGCGGCCAAAATGCTCAATGATGTGTCCATCTTCGGTGGTTTTGCCCCAGAAAATATTGGCGAAACCGCAGGCGGGACAAAACACCTGCACCGGCTGATTGTCGCTGGCCCCTTTCGGCGCGCCGACTTCGGGGGTGAAAAGATCGTGTGGATTACCGGCGTAATCCAGCACCAGACAATCGGTTTTGCCGGGTGACAAGCGTAAACCGCGACCGACGATCTGTTGGTAGAGGCTAACGGATTCGGTAGGGCGCAAAATGGCGATCAAATCCACGTGGGGTGCGTCAAAGCCGGTGGTCAGAACGGCAACGTTGACCAGAAACTTCAGCTGCTGCGCTTTAAATGCACCAATCAAGCGGTCACGATCCTTTACTGCCGTTTCCGCCGAGACCAGCGCGCTGTTTTCAGGCAGCAGCGTGAGGATTTCACGGGCATGTTCCACGGTGGAGGCAAACACCATCACGCCACGGCGATCTTCAGCAAACTCAATAATCTGGCGAATAATATGCGGCGTTACGCGATGCTGTTGTTTCAGCTCGCGGTTGAGATCGGCTTCGCTAAACAGGCCATTATTTTGCGGGATCAGGCGGCTGAAATCGTACTGCACCACCGGCATATCTAAGCGCTCCGGCGGCACCAGAAAGCCATGTTTGATCATATAGCGCAGCGGCAGCTCATAAATGCAATCGCGGAACAGTGCTTTCTCATCGCCGCGCACCATGCCGTGATAGTGGAATTGGTAGATCCAGCCTTTGCCGAGACGGAAGGGCGTGGCGGTCAAACCCAACAGGCGCAACTGCGGATTGTGCTGCCGCAGGTGGGCGAACAGCAGCTGATACTGGCTCTCTTCGTTATCACTGATGCGGTGACACTCATCAACGATCACCAGTGAAAAGGCGCTATCGAAGCGGTTGAGATTGCGCGCCACCGACTGCACGCTGCCAAACACCACTTTGCTTTCGCTCTGCTTGCGCTGCAAACCCGCGGCGAAGATGTCTGCTTCAAGTCCATAAGCCTGATATTTGCTGTGATTCTGCTCCACCAGCTCTTTGACGTGGGCCAGCACCAATACCCGTCCACGCGCTAGCCGCGCCAGTTCAGCAATCACCAGACTCTTACCCGCGCCGGTCGGCAGCACAATCACCGCAGGCGTGGTATGGCGACGAAAGTGGTTGAGGGTGGCGTCAACCGCCTCTTGTTGGTATGGGCGCAGGGAGAATGACATCGGGGCAAACTTTTTTCTGGAACGGACGCGCATTATGCCATGAAAGCCAGTTAAACGCAGGTTCACTACTGTTAGCACTCTAAGGATCAAGCTATACTGCCCACACTTTCTTAACGGACAAAAACACCGTTTCAGTTTCCCCCGCAGTAACAGGCAAAGCGAATTCATGCGACTCGAAAAATTCATATCTCAGCAACTGGAAGTTAGCCGTGCTATCGCCGGACGCGAAATCCGCGCCAAAAAAGTCACCATTAACGGCGAAGTTGTGCGCGATGCGGCATACAAAGTACAGCCAGACGATGAAGTCGAATACGACGGCAATCCGCTGGTGGTGCAGCAAGGACCGCGCTATTTCATGCTGAACAAGCCGCAGGGTTACGTCTGCTCAACCGACGATCCCGATCATCCCACCGTGCTGTTCTTTATCGAAGAACCCGCAGCGTTCAAGCTGCATGCGGCGGGCCGTCTGGATATCGACACCACCGGTTTGGTGCTGCTGACCGACGATGGCCAATGGTCACACCGCATTACCTCACCGAAGCATCACCTGGAAAAAACCTATCTGGTGGAAGTGGAGGAGCCAATCGATCCTGTCCTGGTTGAGAAGTTCGCTGCGGGTGTACAGCTGCACAATGAAAAAGAGCTCACCAAGCCGGCCGTGCTAGAGATTCTCGATGAGAAAGCCGCCCGTTTGACCATCAGCGAAGGGCGTTACCATCAGGTCAAACGCATGTTTGCGGCGATGGGTAACCATGTCTCAGCGCTGCATCGCGAACGTATTGGTGACATTGAGCTGGATGAAGATCTCGGCGAAGGTGAATATCGTGAACTGACCCAGCAAGAGGTCGACAGCATCGGCCTGCCAGAAGAACTCAAACAACGTAAATAGCGGGAGAACGCGGTGCGCAAGGAAAAGAATTCACCGGTCGGTTTAGTGGTCATCCTCGGATTGCTGGCAATGCTGATGCCGCTCTCTATCGATATGTATCTGCCGGCCATGCCGCAAATCGCCCATGAGTTTGCGGTTTCGGCGGGCAGCGTGCAGATGACGCTCAACCTTTACATCCTCGGTTTCGCCATTGGCCAGTTAGTTTACGGTCCACTGGCAGACAGCTACGGACGTAAACCGGTGATTGTGCTGGGAACGCTAATTTTTGCCTGCGCCGCCGCGGCTTGCGCGCTGTCACAAACCATCGATCAGCTGATCTTTATGCGCTTCCTGCACGGCTTATCGGCCGCCGCTGCCAGCGTGGTGATCAACGCCTTAATGCGCGACACCTACTCGAAAGAGGACTTCTCGCGCATGATGTCATTCGTGATGCTGGTGACCACCATCGCGCCGCTGCTGGCACCGATTATCGGTGGCTGGCTGCTGTTGCTGTGGAACTGGCACGCCATTTTCTGGACGCTGGCAGGTGCCGCGCTGTTCACCACCATGCTGGTCGTGACGCAAATTCGTGAAACGCTCAAGCCCGAACAGCGCCAGCGCTTTCATCTGCGGACCACGCTGGGCAACTTTGTGGCGCTGGTGCGCCACAAGCGCGCCTTCAGTTACATGCTGGCGAGCGGTTTCTCCTTTGCCGGATTATTCACCTTCCTCAACGCCGGTCCGTTTGTCTACATCGAAGTAAACCACGTTTCCCCGCAGAACTTTGGCTATTACTTTGGCCTGAACGTGGTGTTCCTGTTCGTGATGACGTTGATCAACAGCCGCGCCGTGCGCCGTTTTGGTCCGGTGAAAATGTTCCGCATGGGATTGTTGATTCAGTTCGCGATGGGCGTTTGGCTGCTGATTTCCAGCGCGCTGGATTTAGGCTTCTTGTCGCTGGTGTTTGGCGTGGCGATGTTTATTGGCTGCGTCTCGACGGTGTCGTCGAATGCGATGGCGGTGATTCTGGATGAGTTTCCGCATATGGCGGGCACCGCTTCCTCGCTGGCGGGAACGCTGCGTTTTGGTGTCGGTGCTTTAGTCGGCGCGCTGCTCTCATTAGTCAGCATTAACAGCGCGTGGCCGATGGTTGCCACCATTGCGCTGTGCGCCACAATTTCGATTGTGCTGTTCACCTATGCTTCGCGGCCTCAACAGCCAGCGTGACATCCCCAGGGTCGTCATAAATGGCGACCTGGCCTCTCTTAATTCTTCTCCCTCACTCGCTAATCCCCATTCATTCGTTATGCTTAATGTTTCCATTATGTGAAAATTTAGAGATAAAAAAGTAACGATAATGCGTCTAAAATGATTGTTAACCGCAGCCGAACACGGTAAACATAGGCATAAATGTGAGAAGCCTCGCAAATTATAAATTGGCTACACGCTTTGTGCTTAATACGAGAAGGCAGACTGAATTGGTATTCAGAGCTAATCAGGTTGGGATTCACCACGTTTTGCCGTCGTCGTGAATAAAGTTAACGTCTCTGGGGGCCGTATAACTATGCTGCAACTTTCCGTTGTGCATCGCTTGCCACAACATTATCGCTGGTCGCTGGAACATGCGGGTGAAATTGTGCGTCAGGAAGCAGCGAATGGCGTGCATGCCGAAGATTTAGTGGTGCTGCGCCTGCTGAGTCATGATGGTCATCCGGCGCTGGAAATTCTGCACCAGCTGAAGGAGACGCTGGCGCAGATTCAGGTCGAGTGCAAAATCGCCGAGTGTGAAGGGCAGCCTTGCCTGCTGATTCAACGTGATGACGAAAGCGCGACCAACTGCTGCCTGAAAAATCAGGGTGTCGCTATCGCCGAAACCTTTGATGGTCACTGACTTAGATCTTTTCCCTGCGCAGACGCCAGTAGCTGCCGCGTGTAATCGGCTGCTGGTGCGTTAAACAGCGTTTCGCAATCACCTTGCTCCACCACTTCACCCTGACGCAGCACAATCAGCTGATGACAGAGCGCGCGCACCACCTGCAAATCATGGCTGATAAACAGATAGGCGAGCTGATGCTGCTGCTGCAAACGGCGCAGTAAGGTGAGAATTTGCTTCTGCACCGAGCGGTCCAGCGACGAGGTGGGTTCATCCAGCACAATCAGCTGCGGCTCAAGGATCAACGCGCGGGCGATGGCGACGCGCTGGCGCTGACCGCCTGAAAACTCCGCCGGATAGCGCGAGCGGCTGTCGGCATCGAGCCCCACTTCCTGCATCACCGCAATCACTTTGGCTTCCTGCTCCGCACTGCTCAGTTCCGGGCGATGCACCGCTAAACCTTCCGCAATCACCTGTTGCACCGTCATGCGCGGATTGAGCGAAGAATTGGGATCCTGAAACACCACCTGAATGCGCTGGCGCAGCGGCAATAATTGCTTTGGCGACAGCTGATGCAGCGGCTGATCGTCAAACCAGATCTCACCGCGCGCGCTAATTAAACGCAGCAGCGCCAAGCCCGTTGTACTCTTGCCCGAGCCCGATTCGCCCACCAGTCCGAGGCTTTCGCCACGCCGCAGGGTAAAGCTAAGATCCTTCAGCGCCATCTTCTCTGCCACAGTGCGACGCAGCAATCCCCGCCGGATCGGGAAACCAACCTGTAAATTCTTCACCTGTAACAGCGGTTGCGCATCCAGCAGCGGCACCGGTTCGCCATCCGGCTCGGCGGCGATCAGTTCGCGCGTATAGGGCTGCTGCGGCTGGCTGAACAGCATATCGCAGCGATTGTGTTCCACAGCGCGGCCATTGCGCATCACCGTGACGCTGTGCGCCAGCTGACGCACGATATTGAGGTTATGGGTGATGAACAGCATGCCCATATTGAGTTCACGCTGCAGTTCGCGCAGCAGTTGCAGAATCTGCGCCTGAACCGTCACATCCAGCGCGGTGGTCGGTTCATCGGCGATCAGCAGCTTCGGCTGGGTTAGCAGCGCCATGGCGATCATCACGCGCTGTCGCTCACCACCAGAAAGCTGGTGCGGAAAATCCTGCAAGCGCGATGCCGCATGGCGAATGCCGACGCGATCCAGGCAGCTCAGCATTTCGCCACGCGCGGCTTCGCGCCGCATGCCGCGATGCACCGACAGCACTTCATACAGCTGCTTCTCCACGTTATGCAGTGGATTGAGCGACACCATCGGCTCCTGAAAAATCATCGCCATCTGGTTGCCACGCAGCCCGCGCAGGGTGCGTTCGCTGGCTTGTAAAATATCCTGGCCGTTAAACAGAATTTCGCCTTGCGGATAGTTGACCGGCGGCTGCGGCAATAAGCGCATGATCGACAGCGCAGTCACGCTTTTACCGGAACCGGATTCGCCCACCAGCGCCAGCGTTTCGCCGGCGTCAATCTGCAGCGAAATGTCTTCTACCACGCGGCGATCCTGAAAGGCCACCGCCAGATGATTCACCGTTAACAGGCTCATTTAGCGTCCTCGACTCGGGTCAAAGGCATCGCGTACCGCTTCGCCGATAAAGATCAGTAACGACAGCAGCAGAGCGAGGGCAAAGAAGCCTGCCAGTCCCAGCCACGGCGCCTGTAAATTGTTTTTGCCCTGTAACAGCAGCTCGCCAAGCGAGGGCGATCCCACCGGCAAACCAAAACCCAGGAAGTCCAGCGAAGTTAGTGTGGTGATTGAGCCGCACAGAATAAACGGCAAAAACGTCAGCGTGGCGACCATAGCGTTGGGCAGCATGTGGCGCAGCATAATGCGGCTATCGCTGACGCCGAGCGCACGCGCCGCACGGATATAATCGTAGTTGCGCGCACGCAGGAATTCGGCGCGCACCACGCTTACCAGGCTCATCCAGCCAAACACCACTGTTACCAGCAGCAGCCACCAGAAGCCGGGCTGAATCACGCTGGAGAGCAGAATCAGCAGGAACAGCGACGGCATGCCGGACCACACCTCAATCAGGCGTTGACCCACCAGATCAATGCGGCCACCGAAGTAGCCTTGCACCGCGCCGACTACGATGCCAATCACGCTGGAGAACAGCGTCAGCATGATGCCGAACAGCAATGAGATGCGCGTGCCATACAGCAAGCGTGCCAGCACATCACCACCGTTAGCATCGGTACCGAGCCAGTTTTGCGCCGAAGGTGGCGAAGGGAAGGGCACATCGGTGGCGAAGTTGATGGTGCTGTCGCTGAAGCGAATCGGTGCCCAGATCGCCCAACCTTGTTGATCGATGCGCTGCTTCAGCCAGGGATCCTGATAATCGGCAGGCGTAGAGAAATCACCACCGTAATCACTTTCGCTGTAGTTGAACAGCAGCGGCACATACCAGCGTTGCTGATAATGCACCAGCAGCGGTTTGTCGTTAGCCAGCAGCTCAGCGCCCAGTGACAGAACAAAAATGATCAGGAAAATCCACAGCGACCAGTAACCGCGACGGTTATGGCGAAAACGCTGCCAGCGCTGCTGGTTAACCGGAGATAAGCGCATCAGCGTCCCTCAAAATCAATGCGCGGATCGACCAGCGTATAGGTCAGATCGCTAAGAATGTTCATCAGCAGGCCAATCAGGGTGAAGATGTAAAGCGTGCCAAACATTACCGGATAGTCGCGCTGAATAGTGGCGTCATAGCCGAGCAGGCCCAAACCATTGAGTGAGAACATCACCTCTATCAACACCGAGCTGGTGAAAAACATGCTGATAAAGGTGGCGGGGAAACCGGCGATCACCAGCAGCATGGCGTTGCGGAACACGTGGCCGTACAGCACGCGCTTCTCATCCAGCCCTTTGGCGCGCGCGGTGACCACATATTGTTTGCGGATCTCATCAAGGAACGAGTTTTTAGTCAGCATAGTCAGCGTGGCGAAACCGCCAATCACCGTAGCCAGCACCGGCAGCGTGATGTGCCACAGGTAATCGCTGATTTTGCTGTACCACGGCAGCGCATCAAACTGCGGTGACGTCAGGCCGCGCAGCGGGAACCAGTCGAAATAGCTGCCGCCGGCGAACAGCACAATCAGCATGATGCCGAACAGGAATGCCGGGATCGAATAGCCAATGATGATAAAAGTGCTGCTCCAGATATCGAAAGCGCTGCCGTTACGCACCGCTTTTTTAATGCCCAGCGGAATTGATACCAGGTAAATGATCAAGGTGCTCCACAATCCCAGGCTGATGGAGACCGGCAAACTCTCTTTGATCAGCTGCAGCACCGATGCGCTGCGGAACAGGCTGTCGCCGAAATCAAAACGAATGTAGTTCCACAGCATTTCACCGTAACGCTGCAGCAGCGGTTTATCGAAGCCATAGCGATGCTTAATTTCCGCGATCACTTCCGGATCGAGTCCGCGTGCGCCGCGATATTGGCTGTCGCCGGGATTGTCACGCATCAGCGCACCGCGCGCGCCGCTGTCGCCGCCGACTGAGCCGGGAATGCCGGTACTGTGACCAAACTGCACGTTGGCTAACGCCTGATCCACCGGGCCGCCCGGCGCAATCTGCACAATAAAGAAGTTCAGGGTGATGATCGCCCAAAGTGTCGGGATGATCAGCAGTAACCTGCGAAGAAAATAGGCTGCCAAACCGTGCTCCTCAGCGTCGATTGGCCGGCAATCGCCCGGCTTTGTTCACATCGTACCACCAGTTTTCCAGACCGGTAGCAAACGCGGGTTTAATCTCGGGATGGGAAAACTTGTCCCAATACGCCATGCGATCTTCCGCGCTGTACCACATCGGGATCATATAGGCATTCCACAGCAGGATGCGATCCAGCGCCTGGCCGAGCGGCAGCAGCGCTTTCTCATCGCCTTGATGCTCAACGATCTGCTGCACAAAATGGTCGACGATGGGATCTTTCACGCGCGGCCTGTTCCAGGAAGAGTCAATAAATTGAGATTGCCAAATCGTTTGCAAGCTGGTCGAGGGCCATGGCATGGCGTAATAGAGCGATGGGATCATGTCGTAGTCGCCTTCGCGCATACGGCGGAGATATTGCGAGCTGTCAATCTGGCGCAGCGAGACCTGGATGCCAAGCCGTTGCAAGCTGTGCTGGAACGGCAACGCCCAGTCGTTTTGCGTACCGCTGCGCATCAGTAATTCGAAACGGAACGGCTGGCCGGATTTCACATTCACCAATTGCTGATTTCTGATTTCCCAACCCGCCGCTTTCAGCAAGTTCATGGCTTGCAACAGGTTGCCGCGATCGAAACCGCTGCCGTCAGAACGTGGCGGGGCATACTCATTGTTGAACACTTCGGGCGGCAGCTGCGCTTTGTAGGGCGCCAGCAGGATCAACTGCTCGGCTTTGGGATAGCCAAGCGCTGCATATTCAGTGTTCTGGAAATAGCTGCGCGTGCGTTTATAAGCGCCATAGAACAAGGCTTTGTTCATCCACTCGAAATCGAACGCCAGCGTGATGGCTTCACGCACGCGACGATCGGCGAACAGCGGTTTTTCGTTGTTAAATGCCAGCCATTGCGTGTCGGTGGAAACGGTGTTGGGAATGGTCGATTTGACGATGGCGTGACTGTCAAAGTTGCGACCGCGATATTGTGTCGCCCATTTCTTCGCTGAACTCTCTTCGCGCAAATCGTAAGCGCCGGCTTTAAAGGCCTCAAACGCCACGTTGTCATCAAGATAATAGTCATAACGCAAAGTATCGAAGTTAAAACGCCCGCGATTCACCGGCAGATTGGCGGCCCAGTAATCTTTCACCCGGCTGTACTGGATAAACTGACCCGATTTATAGGAGGTGACGCGATAAGGCCCGCTGGCCAGCGGCGGATAACCAATCGGCTCGTTAAACTTTTTGTTTTGCCAGAATTTTTCCGGGATGACCGGCAGCGTTAGCCAGCTGAGAATCCGATCTTTGTCCGGTTTCGGCATGTCGATACGCACGGTGAGACGGTTTAGCGCTTTCACTTGCACGTCACGAAACGCCACGCGGAACTGCGGCACACCTTCCGTCATGAATTTCTGGAAGGTGAAAGCCACATCCTGCGCGGTAATCGGTGTTCCGTCCTGAAACTGTGCATGAGGATTGATCGACACTTCCATCCAGCGATAGTCGTCGGGATAGCGCGCTGATTCCGCGATCAGCGGATAGTAGCTGCCAGGTTCATCATCGGAGGTGGTAAACAAGCCGTCATACAGCGTATCGGTACCGATGCCGGGATTGCCGCGCGAGGCGAAACGATTGAAGTTGTCGTAGGTGCCCACCACCGCCAGCGTGATCTTGCCGCCTTTGGGCGCGGCGGGATTGGCGTAATCGTAGTGAGTGAAATTCACCGCATATTTCGGCTCGCCCAGCTTAGCGAAGGCATAGCTTTCATTGATGGTGGCGGCATGCAGCGGCGCAGTGGCGCTACAAATGAACAACGCTGTGACAAGACGCAGCAGCATAAGTGGGGCGATCTCCTGTGGTGTTCCGCACTTTATGGTAGCAGTTTCATGGGGTTCGCGTGATGTTAACTCAGCGCGCGCTGGCGTTGATAATAGCTGACGAGGTTTTCGGGGCGTAACGGACGACTAAACAGATAGCCCTGCAAATGCGTCACGCCGCGATTCACCAGCCACGCCGCCTGATCGCCCGTTTCGACCCCTTCAGCCACGGTTTTGAGATTGAGTTTTTTTGCCAGCAGCAGCACTGCATCAAGCACCGGTGAGGTGACAGTTTCTGTACCAATGCTTTGCACAAAGCCGCGATCGATTTTCAGGTAATCGAACGGATATTTTTCCAGATATATCAGCGCGCTATGCCCAGTGCCAAAATCATCAATCGCTATTTTAAAATTGTTCTCATGTAGCCAGGCGAAGATTTCTCCCGCGCTTTTTTCACCGACCATGCTGCGTTCGGTAATTTCAAACACATAGTTGAAGTGATCGGTAGGCATGATGTTAATCCATGCCTGGACATCGCGCCGGAAGCTCTCTGAGGCGAGATGAAGCGGCGAGAGATTGAGGCTCAGGCGCGTGCCGCGCGGCAGCTGTTTACAGAGAAACTGGGCATCGCGCGCCACCAGCGTGAACAGATGCTGAGTGAGCGGAATAATCAGGTTTTGCGCTTCGGCGTAGCTGATAAAGGCATCCGGCGGAATCATGCCTTCAGTGGGATGCGTCCAGCGCAGCAGCGCTTCCACGCCGTAGGGTTGTCCATCGTGCGCAGTGACCAGCGGCTGGTATTCAACATGAAACTGGCCACGTTTAATGCCCTGCATGATCTCTTTGCCCGGCCGCTGATGTCGCGTCAGCAATAACCCGCTTAGCGCGGAAATCAGCAGTGAGAAGAGTATGCCGGTCAGCAACGTCAGTGAGTAATCGCGTGGCGCTAAGGTGGTGCCAAACAGCACGAAGCGTAGATCGCTGTTATTAAAGGCTATTTCATGTAGCGATGCCGGTAAATCACTCGCGCGTACCACGTTGTTGCTGCCGCTCAACAGCGCTTTGTTGCCGACCACCAGCGCCATGCCAGTGATTTCGGGATGATAAGAGGCCAGCAGCTGATAAGGCGTCAGGCTGATGTTCATGGTGGCGAAAAGGCCGGTCTCGGCTGAACCTGGATTTTTCACCCATAGCACCAGCGCCGGTTTCTTCGGTAGCAATGGCGTGCCTTCCAGCAAGCGCATATCGTGATCGCGTTCCAGTTCAGACTCAGGAGAAATATCGTTTGCTGGCATCAGAAAAGCGCCGGTGGCAGAAGAGCAGTAAGCGTTGCCATCACGCACCAGCAGGATGGCGCGGATATTACCGGCAAAGGCGGCGCGAGAAGTGAGCTCACGACTGACGTTGTTGCAGGCTAACTGGGTGTATTGCTGTAAGGGATAAAGTGTATCGACCAGGCTTGCTATCACCTGTTGTAAATCGTCGCGGCTGTGTGCCAGAAGCTGTTCGTGTTGTTGTACACGTTTTTGCCAGGTGAGTGTTAATAGCACGGTGATAAAAAGCAGAAAGAATGCCGCGCCGATAATCGCACTATGCCAGGCGATACGGCGTGAATAACTGCGGTGATGTTTTAATGTCCCTGACAGTGGCATGGAGTGCATTCCCCTTGTCTTGCCATTTTTTATTATGTTTATCGTTTGGTCACTACCCACTTCAGACCGCAGCTACGGTGATAACGGTGTCTGCAGCGCAATATCTGGGTATCAGGAAGTCAACGAGAATATAACGAGAGCGCGAAGAATGTCTCGTTATATTTTTGATTCTCAATTACTTTTTATCGGTTGGATTTGAGTTAAAAACTACGGGCGAAAAAAAACGCTGCCGGGGCAGCGTTTCTGATTCTCTGGCTGAGAGGATCATCAAAGAAGTACGTTAGCTAGGGTTTTTAGCAAGAACCCGACGCGCTTCGCGGTAACGATTTTTCCAATAACTGTCATTCAGGTTGGAAATCATTACGCCACTGCTGGTGGACGCGTGAACAAAGTTATCGTTGCCAAGATAGATGCCCACGTGGCGACCGGTAGAACCGGCGCGGAACAGCACTAAGTCACCTGCGCGCAATTTATTGCGTGAAATCTCTTTGCCGGTGTCTTGCTGTTCAGACGTTGAGCGTGGCAAATCTAAACCGAACTGCTCGCGAAAGGTGCGCTGAACAAAAGCAGAACAATCAATGCCGCGTTTGGTGTCGCCGCCTAAGCGATAACGTACACCTTTCCAGTCACTGTACTGTTCCATGATGCGGGACTTAACGTCCACGTTCTGCACCATCTGTTCAAATTCGTCCTGAGACGCTTGAAGTAAAAAACCATTCTGGTTGTTAACTTCATGATTCTCGTTATTCGCGTTCTGACCGTTATGGGTACTGCTGCATGCTGATAAAAGTGTTGCGAGTGCTACCGCGGGAATGATCCGCCTGAGGTATCTCAGAATTGGTTGAGACTTGACCATTGTACGTGTTTTCCTTCGATTTCCTTACGACAGAATGTCGTCAGCCAGATGACAAAACGGGTTGAGATTAATAAGTACGACCGTCTAAGACAAATCCTTAATTACTAAAATGTGTTAATGCACACATTTTTGTCGCTTTCAGCACCGCATTTTATGCTGTTGCTTACTAATCGGATTTGAGGTTAACCGATTACAGACCGCGTGGCGAGTGCTTTTATATAAATATTCAAAGGTTTTTTCGATGTGAAATCAATCTGTAACACAATGGCGAGTTTATCAACAATTGGCAGCGATTTAATAGCCAAACAGCGGTGCAATAAGGGGGTAATTCTGGCGCTAAGGCCGATTTTAAGAGGGTTCGGGCTGGACAACTTAGGATTAAGGCTATTGTTCCGCGTTTTTCATCATAATCTTTTCTTTTACCTGAATAATGTTAGTTTGCTAATAGTTTATTCAGGTTTTAAATAAGCGCGAGCGACTGACTTTTTGTTCTATGATCACTCGCGCTTAACAATTACGTGCGCGGCTTATATTTGCCCGGCAACGAACGGTTCAGCCAATTCACCAGCTTGTCGCTGAAGGGCGTTAACAGGCACCAGCTCATGCCAACCAGCACGACTGACAATGAACCCACAGCGATATCAGTAAACCAGTGCGCACCCGCCATCACACGTGGCAGAGCAAACACCACGGTAATCATCAAACCCACCAGAAACGCGCGGAAGCCGAAATAGCGCCACATAAAGCAGGTGAAGATCATCAGCATCATGCCGTGGTCGCCAGGGAAGCTATCTTTCGAGGCATCTTTGGCCGGGATGCCGGTCAGTTCGCTTACGCGATGCACATTCTCAAAAAACAGCGTTGGGCTGGAGTGCTGTACCGGCAGCAGATGACCGAGCTGGTTCAGTACTACCGCGCTCAGCAGCATCGTGATGCCAATGGCCAGCAAACGGCGGCGACCTTGCGGTGTCTCGCGACGCCAGTAGCTTAAATAGAGCAAACCCATAGCCAGCAGCGAAACTACATCGAAACCGCGGAAGTTAGTGATGGCCACTAACAGTGCGAAACCGTGATGATCAACCATCTGGTCATTGAAGCCATAAAAGATGGCTTTATCGATACCAAACCAGAACCCGTGATCCGGCGGCAGGTACCATGAAAGGAAAAGCATCACACCCAGTGCATTCAGCAGCAGGATGGTGACTAATCGAGAAGCGCGCATAGAAAATAGACTCAAAGTGAAAACAACGGGGCAACCTAACGCATCTAATTTAAACGAATCTTCAACAAAGCGGTCTGCAAAAGGTTCCAGTCAGCAGGCTGATGATGAATCAATTCGATGCGGCTATCAGGCGGTGTGGTAGGGCGGGTTTCTATAAACAAATCGTCGCCCTGGCGATTGATATTCACTAAACCATCGGCAGTGCGCAACACACCTTTAACGCGATCAACCGGCGCATGCCTTGCCCACTCTAGCGCTTTAATCGTATCAAACACGGTTTCACCATCGAAAATCCAGCCACAGGAAGCATAGCCCTGGCCTTCATTTAGCGCACGACGCCAGCGCGCCTGGCCATCCAGTTTCAGTGCGGCCAAGCCTTGTGGACGTGAATTATGGTAGTGATGTGCTGCATCGGGAACCGCACGATCCGCCAAGGCGGGTTGAGTCAACAACGCGGGATCGATGTGTCCCCACGCTGCTTCCACCAGCTGACGCTCGCCCAAAAATTGCTGCTGCCAATCCTGCAAACGCTGACGATCATTATCGCTCCAGCGATCGCTTTTGTTCGCCACGATGATATCGGCCGCCACCAGCTGATCGCGGAAATTCTCATTCTCCACTACGCGTGCGTCGGCAAGCTGGCGCGGATCGAGCAGCGTTAAGGTGGCATCCACCTGAATCCAGGGTTGATAGACGGCAGCACGCAGCATATTCAGCAGCTGTTTGGGATGGCCAAGGCCGGTGGGTTCGATAATCAGACGATCGGGTTTAGCCTGTTTCAGCAGCATGTTCAGCCCAACCTGCAGCGGCAAGCCGTTAACGCAGCACATGCAGCCGCCGGGAATCTCTTTCAGCGTCGCACCGCGATCGGCGAGCAGTGCGCCGTCGATGCCAATTTCGCCAAATTCGTTGACCAGAATCGCCCAGTTTTCATCCGCGGGTTTATTGGCTAACAGATGCAGCAGAGTGGTGGTTTTTCCGCTGCCGAGAAATCCGGTGATGAGGTTTACGCGCGTCACAAAAGGGCTCCCAAAAAAAGAGAATAAATCGCACGCGGATGAGAGGCATCCGGCGCGCACGGCCTTGTTATACTATAACAATCACCGGGCGCCGGACGGAAGCACGTTATGAATCAGCGCGTCCCATATAACGACGTTCCGCAATATGAATGCGGATGCGATCGCCATTGCTCAGGTATTCCGGCACCTGAATGGATAAGCCGGTGCTCATGCCTGCGGGTTTGGAGCGAGCGCTGGCGGAGGCGCCTTTAATGCCCGGCGAGGTATCAACAATTTCCATATCGACGGTTTGTGGCAGTTCAAGCGCCAAGACCTGGCCATCCATCGTCAGCACCTGAATGCCGGGAATGCCACCTTCAGGAATAAACAGTAGCTCTTCTTCAATTTGCTCTTTTTTGAAGTTGTACGGCGTGTAGTCTTCGTCATCCATAAACACATACTCATCACCATCTATATAAGAGAAGGTGACGGCGCGGCGGCTAAGCGAAATGGCGTCAATAATATCGTCGCCTTTGAAGCGCTCTTCCACTTTCAGGCCGGTGCGGACATCGGTAAAACGCATTTTATAGAGCGTCGCGGCACCGCGAGCACTTGGGCTCTGTACATCAATGTCTTTCACCAGCAACAGTTTGCCGTTCCAGGTGACAGCCATCCCTTTTTTGATTTCATTTGCCTTTGGCATGGTGGTTTTCTCGCTGACAGGAGGTTAATGCGCGTCACGTTACTCGCGCGGCGAAAAACTGGCAAGTCAGCCAATGTAAAATTGTTGCCGGTGCATGGCATTCGCGGTCTGGGACTGTTATTGTCGCGGCGAATTGTCTGCAGGAGCGCATGATGTTTTGTCGTGACCAGTGCGGTGCCTGTTGCACAGCCCCCTCAATCTCGTCCCCGATTCCTGGCATGCCGCACGGCAAGCCGGCCAACACGCGTTGCGTGCAGCTTGATGAGCAACAGCGTTGCAAAATCTTTGGTTCACCGCTGCGTCCGGCGGTCTGTGCCGGCTTACAGCCCAGCGCCGAAATGTGCGGCAGCAGCCGTGATAGCGCCATGACATTTCTGCTTAAACTGGAAGCCGAGACGGCGCCCTGAAGCACTGCTGACGCATAGCTGAAGAATTGGGCTTAGTGCCGTTGGTCTGTACAGCAAAAGCATCAGCCTGCCTGCCGGTAAAAATCTTAAATCCAACATGAAGTGTGCGGAACGTCAAAAATCTGCTACTCAGATCGCGCATTTTCTTGCCTGCTGTACGTGGCTGTACCATATTCCCTGAAACGTTTCAGCGTTGTCACTCCGGCTAAGTCCGCGATGCACAGCAGCTTTTTTCACCATCCAGCTGAAACGATTCAATACAGCAAGCGAGGAGAGATATGTTCCAGCTCGAAGTTCAGGCCATTCATACCGGTGCTAGCGCACAGAATAAAGAAGAGGCCATTCGTCAGGTTGCCGCTGCGTTAACCGCTGCAGGCAATGTGGCCGAAGGCTACGTTAACGGCATGCTGGCGCGCGAACAGCAAACCACCACTTTCCTGGGTAACGGCATCGCCATTCCGCACGGCACCACCGACACCCGCGACCTGGTGTTGAAAACCGGTGTCCAGGTTTATCAGTTCCCGCAGGGCGTGGATTGGGGCGAAGGGCAAACGGCGTATGTGGCGATCGGTATTGCCGCTAAATCGGATGAACACCTCGCGTTGCTGCGCCAGCTCACTCACGTATTAAGTGATGACAGCATTGCTGAACAGCTGAAAAACGCCTCGGCGGAAGATCTGCGTGCGCTGCTGATGGGCGAAAACCAGGCGGCAGAATTCAAATTCGATACCTCGCTGATTGCCGTTGATGTGGCGGCCAGCGATTTAATCACGTTACAGGCACTGAACGCCGGACGTCTGCAGGCTGCAGGCGCGGTGGACGCGTCCTTTATTGCTGACGTGATTTCCCGCGCCCCGCTGAGCCTTGGTCAGGGCATCTGGCTGAGCGACAGCGCCAACGGCAATCTCGGCAGCGCAGTGGCCGTAAGCCGCGCGGCTGCGCCATTCCAGCATCAGGGCGAAAACGTCGCGCTGCTGCTGACCGTGGCGGCTAACGATCAGCGTCCGCTGGAAGTGCTGGGCTATCTCAGCAACCTGCTGCTGAGCAACAAAGCTGAACGTCTACTGAAGGCCGATGCCGCCGGTATTCTGGCGCTACTGACCAGCGAAGTCGATGAAGCTGCCGAGCTGCTGACCGCTGAATTCACCATCCGCAACGAACACGGTCTGCATGCGCGTCCGGGTACGGCGCTGGTGACCGTCATCAAGCAGTTTAACAGCGACATCACCGTAACTAATCTCGATGGCAGCGGTAAGCCTGCTAACGGCCGCAGCCTGATGAAAGTCGTTGCGCTCGGTGTGAAAAAAGGCCATCGCCTGCGCTTCACCGCCAGCGGCGAAGATGCACAGCAGGCGCTTAACGCAATTGAAGAAGCGATCAATTCTGGTTTAGGCGAGGGGGTTGCATGAGCCGTCGTGTCGCAACAATTACCTTAAACCCGGCTTACGATCTGGTCGGATACACGCCAGAAATTGAGCGCGGCGAAGTTAACCTGGTGAAAACCACCGGCCTGCACGCGGCGGGTAAAGGCATCAACGTTGCCAAAGTGCTGAAGGATCTCGGTATCGATGTCACCGTCGGCGGTTTCCTCGGCAAAGAGAATCAGGACGGCTTTCAGCAGCTGTTCAGCGAACTCGGCATCGCCAACCGTTTTCAGGTGGTGCAGGGCCGTACGCGTATTAACGTTAAGCTGACCGAAAAAGACGGCGATGTGACCGACCTGAATTTCTCTGGCTTTGAGGTCACCGCGCAGGATTGGGAGCGCTTCACCGCCGATTCTCTCACCTGGCTCGGCCAGTTCGACATGGTGTGCGTCAGCGGCAGCCTGCCAGCCGGCGTGGCGCCAGAAGCCTTCACTAAATGGATGAGCGATCTGCGCACGCTGTGCCCCTGCATCATCTTCGACAGCAGCCGCGAAGCGCTGGTCGCCGGTCTGAAAGCCGCGCCGTGGCTGGTGAAACCGAACCGCCGCGAGCTGGAGATTTGGGCTGGTCGCAAACTGCCTGCGCTGCAGGACGTGATCGGTGCTGCACATGAACTGCGTGAGCAAGGTATTGCGCACGTAGTGATTTCTCTCGGTGCGGAAGGTGCGCTGTGGGTGAATGCCTCCGGCGAATGGATCGCCAAACCGCCTGCCTGCGAAGTGGTCAGCACCGTCGGTGCCGGCGATTCGATGGTCGGCGGCCTGATTTACGGCTTGCTGATGCGTGAATCCAGCGAGCACACGCTGCGTCTGGCGACGGCAGTGGCGGCGATGGCCGTCAGCCAAAGCAACGTTGGCGTGAAAGATCGTACCCAGTTGGCCGCGATGATGGCGCGCGTCGACTTACAACCCGTTAACTAACAGCAGGAGAGCGATAATGAAAACGCTGCTGATAAAAGATTCTTCACTGGGACTGGCGTCAGGACATCTGGCGCTGGAACGTTTACGCGCGACGGCGGCACAAGCTGGCCTGACGCTGACCGACAATGCCGCCGAAGCTGAACTGGTGCTGGTTGCTGGCCACAATGTGCCGCACGACGCAGAGCTGGCCGGTAAATCGCTGGCGCTGGTTGATGTGCAGCAAGCGCTGCGCGATCCGCTGGCGGCAATCAATCAAGCCAAAGCGAGTGCCAAAACCTGGCAGCCTGCTGCTGCAACCGCTGCCGCGCCAGTAGCTGCGCAGAGCGCTGCTCAGAAACGCATCGTGGCGGTGACCGCCTGCCCAACCGGCGTGGCGCATACCTTTATGGCTGCTGAAGCTATTCAGGCCGAAGCGACCAAGCGTGGCTGGTGGGTGAAAGTCGAAACCCGTGGTTCTGTGGGCGCAGGCAACGCGATTACCCCAGAAGAAGTGGCGGCGGCCGATCTGGTGATCGTCGCGGCTGATATCGATGTGGATCTGGCGAAATTTGCCGGCAAGCCGATGTACCGCACCTCAACCAGTCTGGCGCTGAAGAAAACTGCGCAGGAGCTGGATAAAGCGCAGGCCGAAGCGAAAACCTATCAGCCGAGCGGCAATCAGGCTGCCAGCGCACAGGGCGACAGCAAAGAGAAAGCCGGTGCCTATCGTCACCTGCTGACTGGCGTTTCGTACATGCTGCCGATGGTGGTTGCCGGTGGTTTAAGCATCGCGCTGTCATTTGCCTTTGGTATCACCGCATTTAAAGAGCCGGGCACCTTAGCGGCTGCACTGATGCAGATCGGTGGCGGCAGCGCCTTCGCGCTGATGGTGCCGGTGTTAGCCGGTTTCATTGCCTTCTCGATTGCGGATCGTCCGGGTCTGACGCCTGGTTTGATTGGCGGTATGATCGCCACCAGCATTAACGCCGGTTTCCTGGGCGGTATCATCGCCGGTTTCATTGCCGGTTACGCTGCGAAAATGCTGAGCAGCAAAGTGAAACTGCCGCAGAGTATGGAAGCGCTGAAACCGATTCTGATCATTCCGCTGGTGGCGAGTTTGATTACCGGTTTGCTGATGATTTACGTAGTAGGTAAGCCGGTGGCGGGCATCATGACTGGCCTGACAACCTGGCTGGCAAACATGGGGACGGCGAACGCGGTACTGCTGGGCGCAATTCTCGGCGGCATGATGTGTACCGACATGGGCGGTCCGGTGAACAAAGTGGCCTACGCATTTGGTGTTGGTCTGCTGAGTTCACAAACCTACGCACCGATGGCGGCCATTATGGCAGCCGGTATGGTGCCACCGCTGGCGATGGGCCTGGCGACGCTGGTTGCGCGTCGTAAGTTCAACAAAGGTCAGCAGGAAGGTGGTAAAGCGGCGTTGGTGCTTGGGCTGTGTTTCATCTCTGAAGGTGCGATTCCGTTTGCGGCGCGTGATCCAATGCGTGTGCTGCCGTGCTGTATCATTGGCGGCGCGGTAACCGGTGCGATTTCCATGGCGATTGGCGCGAAACTGATGGCACCGCACGGTGGTCTGTTCGTCCTCCTGATTCCAGGCGCGATTACCCCAGTATTGGGTTATCTGCTGGCGATTGTGATTGGTACTGCGGTAGCGGGACTTGGCTACGCCATCCTGAAACGTCCGGAAGAAGAGCTGGTTAAAGCCGCGTAATCTTCGTCAGACATAACAAAAGGGAGCTGCGGCTCCCTTTTGTTTAATCAGATAATTAACCCTGCTGCTCCGACTTCAACCACGCAATCTCATCCTTCCAGATATCCGGATTAATGGTTTCCAGAATCATGGGAATGCCGTCAAAACGTTTATCTTTCATCAGCCAGCTAAACGCGGTTTTACCGATATTGCCTTCACCCAGACTGTGATGGCGGTCGACGCGACTGCCCAGCGTGCTCTTGGCATCATTCAGGTGCATACCGCGCAGATACTGGAAACCAACGATGCGCTCAAAGTCGCTGAAGGTCTCGGCGCAGGCTTCTTCGGTACGCAGATCGTAACCGCCAGCAAACGCGTGGCAGGTATCAATGCACACGCCAACGCGCGACTTATCTTCTACGTGTTCAATAATGGTGGCGAGGTGCTCGAAGCGGAAACCGAGATTGCTGCCCTGACCGGCGGTGTTTTCAATCACCGCCACCACGCTGCTGGTTTTATCCAGCGCGATGTTGATCGATTCGGCGATACGCTTCAGGCAGGCTTCTTCTTCAATCTGCTTCAGATGGCTGCCGGGATGGAAGTTCAGCAGGGTCAAACCCAACTGCTCGGCACGCTGCATCTCATCGAGGAAAGCCTCGCGTGATTTCTCCAGCGCTTCCATCACCGGATGGCCGAGGTTAATTAAATAGCTATCGTGCGGCAGAATCTGCGCGGAGGTGAAGTTGTAACGATCGCAGGCGGTTTTGAACGCATCGATCACTTCCCCTGACAGCGGTGCGGCTTTCCACTGGCGCTGATTTTTGGTGAACAGCGCAAAGGCTGTGGCTTCGAGTTCGTGGGCACGGATAACTGCCTGGTCCACGCCGCCTGATGCACTGACATGTGCGCCGATATATTTCATGCCGCTCTCCTGATTGGGCGATTGCTGCTGCAAAGCTGCCCATCATAGCGGATGCGGTTACGCCATGAAATGTTGCACCAGCACATTGAGTGCTCCGCCGCCGAGAATTAACCAGCCAAACATCACCAATCCCAGCAGCAAGGGTTTACAGCCAGCCTGTTTCAGGGCGCTGAAGCGCGTAGTCAAACCCAGCGCAGCCATCGCCATCGCCAGCAGCAGATTGGCCAGCTGATTCAGCGTGCTAACAATATTGGCAGGCAGCAGATGCAGCGAGTTAAACAGTGCCACCACAATAAACAGCAGCGCGAACCAGGGAAAACGAATCGCTTGTTGCTGTGCGTTGTGGCTACGCTGACGTTTCAGCCAGCTTCCCAGCATCAGCAAGAAGGGCGCTAACATCATCACGCGCAGCATTTTGGCAATCACGGCGGTGTTTTCGGCCTCGGCACCCATCGTGTGTCCTGCCGCGACAACCTGCGCCACTTCATGCAACGTCGAACCCGTGAAGATACCGAAATGTTCCGCGCTAACTGTTGGCAGCAGCGACCACAGCAGCGGATAGAGGACGATACCGAGGGTACCAAACAGCACCACAGTCGCAACAGCCACCGCCACTTTTGACGGCGCAGCCTTAACGATAGGTTCACTCGCCAGCACCGCCGCCGCGCCACAAATGCTGCTGCCCGCCCCAATCAGCCACACGGTTTCGCGATCCATCTTCAGCAGACGAATGCCGATAAAACAGGTCAGCAGGAAAGTGGAGCTGAGAACCATCACATCAATCAATACGCCGCTAAGACCGACATCAGCAATCTGCTGTATGGTAATACGAAAGCCATACAGGATGATGCCGAGGCGCAGCAAGCGCTGTTTCGCCAGCATTACGCCGCTGTCACAGGCGCCGGCCATCTGCGGATAAAGGGTGTTACCGAGCACGATGCCCAAAATAATCGCTAACGTCAGCGCACCGAATCCGGCCCCGGCCAACCAAGACTGATTGCTTAACCACGCCGCTGTACCTGCAATTGCGATGGTTAGCAGCAACCCAGGCAGCCAGTGATGTAGATGAAACGGGGTTTTATTCTCGCTTAACTCAGCCATACTTTTTCTCCTCGCTGGACGGCGGTGGTTTGGACGAAAACCACAATTACAGAGCGCACTTTCCGTAGCGGCGCAATTTATTGCGCGATAAATCGCGCCGCTACGGAATGTGCGATGATTTATGCCGTGTGCTTATCTCATGCTGTTCTTTGCTAAGCCTGCGCTGCGCTGGTATAAAAGTAAAATTGATAATATATTTATAATTAACCAGAATAAGTAATATAAAGAGAACCGCATGCACATCACGTTGCGCCAGATTGAAGTGTTTACCGAAGTGCTGAAGAGCGGCTCGACGACGCAGGCCTCGCAGGTGCTGGCGCTGTCGCAGTCGGCGGTGAGCGCCGCGTTAGCAGATTTGGAAAACCAACTCGGTGTGCAGCTATTTGACCGCGTCGGTAAGCGGCTGGTGGTGAATGAGCATGGTCGTTTACTCTATCCGCGCGCCGTGGGTTTGATGGAGCAGGCGGGCGAAATCGAACAGCTGTTTAAGGAAGATAACGGGGCGATTCGCCTGTTCGCCAGCAGCACCATCGGTAATTACCTGCTGCCGGGCATGATCGCCGCCTATCGCCGCGATTTCCCCGCGTTGCCGCTGGAGCTGAGCGTCGGCAACAGTCAGGATGCGATTAATGCGGTGGCGGATTTTCGCGTCGATATCGGTTTGATCGAAGGTCCGTGCCACGAGCTGGATATTATCAGCGAGCCGTGGCTGGAAGATGAGCTGGTGGTGTTTGCCGCGCCGGATGCCGCCATCCTGCAGCAGCCGATTACGCTGGAAGCGCTCGCCGCCGCGCCGTGGATTCTACGCGAGCGCGGTTCAGGCACGCGCGAGATCGTTGATTATCTGCTGCTGTCGCATCTGCCACAGTTTCAGCTCGGCATGGAGTTAGGCAATTCAGAGGCGATTAAACACGCGGTGCGTCACGGCATGGGCATCAGCTGTTTGTCGCGGCGGGTGATTGAGGATCTGCTGGAAGCCGGCACGCTGGTGGAAGTCGCGATCCCATTGCCGCGCCTGACGCGCACGCTGTATCGCATCCATCATCGACAGAAGCATGTGTCCAAAGCTTTAAGCCGTTTCCTGTCGTATTGCCGTGAATAATCACAGCGCTGATCACGCTGCGGCTAATAATTCCCGGCCGATCATGAAGGTAACTAATAACCCGACGTGAATGCTATACAGCTTGGGGCTAGCTGCTACAATCTCGCCTCATTTTTATCCAGCATAGCGTTTACACATGCATAATGACTCAAAAACAACACAACAACCTGGATTGCGCCGTGAATTAAAAGCGCGTCATCTCACCATGATCGCCATTGGTGGTTCCATCGGTACCGGCCTGTTTGTCGCCTCGGGTGCCACCATTTCTCAGGCCGGACCCGGCGGCGCGCTGCTCTCCTATGCGCTCATCGGCCTGATGGTTTACTTTCTGATGACCAGCCTCGGCGAACTCGCGGCCTTTATGCCGGTTTCTGGCTCCTTCTCCACCTACGGTTCAAAATATGTTGAAGAAGGCTTCGGCTTCGCGCTGGGCTGGAACTATTGGTACAACTGGGCGGTGACCATCGCCGTTGACCTCGTCGCCTCGCAGCTCGTCATGAACTACTGGTTCCCGGACACGCCCGGCTGGATCTGGAGCGCACTGTTCCTTGGCCTGATGTTCCTGCTCAACTACATCTCAGTCAAAGGCTTCGGCGAAGCGGAATATTGGTTCTCGCTGATCAAAGTGACCACCGTCATCATCTTTATTGTGGTTGGCGTGTTGATGATCACCGGCATCATGCGCGGTGCAGAAAACGCCGGCTGGCATAACTGGACCGTGGGTGAAGCGCCGTTCGCCGGTGGTTTTGCCGCGATGATAGGCGTGGCGATGATCGTTGGCTTCTCCTTCCAGGGCACCGAGCTGATCGGTATCGCGGCCGGTGAATCTGAGGATCCGGCGAAGAACATTCCGCGTGCGGTGCGTCAGGTATTCTGGCGAATTCTGCTGTTCTATATCTTCGCTATTCTGATCATTAGCCTGATTCTGCCGTACACCGATCCGAAGCTGCTGCATAACGATGTCACCGATATCGCCATCAGCCCGTTCACGCTGGTGTTCCAGAATGCCGGTCTGCTCTCGGCGGCAGCGGTAATGAACGCAGTGATTCTGACGGCGGTACTGTCGGCGGGTAACTCCGGCATGTACGCCTCAACGCGTATGCTGTTCAACCTGGCACGCGAAGGTAAAGCGCCACGCATTTTCGGCAAGCTGTCGAAAGGTGGCGTGCCGCGTAACGCGCTGATTGCTACCACCGTGGTGGCGGGATTGTGCTTCCTGAGCTCGAAATTTGGTAACCAGGAAGTTTACCTGTGGCTACTGAACACCTCAGGCATGACCGGTTTTATTGCCTGGTTGGGTATCGCCATTAGCCATTACCGTTTCCGTCGCGGTTATATCGCTCAGGGTCACAACCTGGCCGATTTGCCGTACCGTTCGGGCTTCTTCCCGCTGGGACCGATTTTCGCCTTTATTCTGTGTTTGATCATCACACTGGGTCAGAACTATCAGGCGTTCCTTGCTGACCGCATTGATTGGTATGGCGTGGCCGCAACCTATATTGGTCTGCCGCTGTTCCTGATTATTTGGTTGGGCTACAAGCTGACACGCGGTTCGCGCTTCGTGAAATACAGCGAGATGGAATTCCCGACGTTTAAAGAGTAGTCATACCCTTGCGCGATAAATCGCGCCGCTACGAATAAGGTGCACGTGTAGTAGCGGCGCAATTTATTGCGCATTGTTTTGGATTTTGTTACTCAGATTGAATTGATAATTATTATCACCTGCACTATTGTGGCTGCCGTTATGATTTCGACAAGAAACGGGTAGAACAATGCGTACCACCGACGCCACGCTGCTGGCGGAAAACGGCCTCGAAACCGACACCATGACGCGTTATCGTCAGGTACTGCGCCAGCGACTGATGTTAATTGGCGTGCTGGCGCTGGCGATATTAGCGTCAGTGATTCTTGATTTCACCCTCGGCCCGGCTGGGCTCTCCCTCCACACCTTATGGCAAACGCTGACGCATCCCGATGCGGTCGATGCGGGCACCCGCGTGATTGTCTGGGATATTCGTTTACCGTACGCCTTGATGGCGGTGGTGGTGGGCTTCTCGCTCGGCCTTGCCGGTGCAGAGATGCAAACCATCCTGAATAACCCGCTTGCCAGCCCGTTTACGCTCGGCGTTTCGTCGGCGGCGGCCTTTGGTGCGGCGCTGGCCATCGTTCTTGGTATCGGCATTCCTGGCGTGCCGGATCAGTGGTTTATCTCCGCCAACGCGTTTGTGTTTGCGCTATTTGCCGCCTTGATGCTGGATGGCGTGACGCGCTGGACCAAAGTTTCGACCTCTGGCGTGGTGCTGTTTGGTATCGCGCTGGTGTTCACCTTCAACGCATTAGTCTCAATGATGCAGTTCATCGCCAGCGAAGATACTTTACAGGGCCTGGTGTTCTGGACCATGGGCAGCCTCGCGCGCGCCTCGTGGGAAAAGCTCGGCGTATTAACCGCCGCCTTTGCCATCCTGATTCCGTTCTCGATGCTCAGTAGCTGGAAGCTGACCGCGCTGCGCCTCGGCGAAGATCGCGCGGTGAGTTTTGGTATCGACGTGCGCCGTCTGCGCCTGGCAACGCTGCTGCGCATCAGTATTCTCTCTGCGCTGGCGGTGGCGTTTGTCGGCCCAATTGGTTTCATCGGTCTGGTCGCGCCGCACATTGCGCGCATGATGTTTGGTGAAGATCACCGCTATTACCTGCCAGCCAGCGCGCTGGTCGGTGCGCTGGTGCTGTCGCTGGCTTCGGTGGCGTCGAAAAACCTGATTCCCGGCGTGATCATTCCGGTGGGAATTGTGACGTCGCTGGTCGGCGTGCCGTTCTTCCTCAGCATTATTCTGCGTCATCGGGGGACGGTGTAATGGAGCAGGGATTACGTCTCAAGCATTTCTCCGCCGGTTATCCGAAGCGCAAGGTGATTGACGATCTCAACGTGCCGGAGCTGCCGCAGGGCAAAATCACCGTGTTGCTTGGCCCCAACGGCTGCGGCAAATCGACGCTGTTGCGCGCGCTGGCTGGTTTGGGCAAAGGGCAGGGCGAGCTGTGGCTGAACGGTGAAGAGCTGATGAGCCAGCCGTTTGCGCGCCGGGCGCAGCGTGTGGTTTATCTGCCGCAAAGTTTGCCGGCGGGCGTGCATCTGCACGTGCTGGAGTCGATTATCGTGGCGCAGCGTGCGTCGGGTGGCTTGCACAGCGCCTCGAGCGAAGCGGAGATCATGCATCTGCTCGAGCAGCTCGGCATCGCGCATTTAGCCATGCGCTATCTCGATCAGCTATCGGGCGGGCAGAAGCAGTTGGTGGGTCTGGCGCAATCGCTGATTCGCCGTCCGGAACTGTTGCTGCTGGATGAACCGCTCAGCGCGCTGGATCTTAACTACCAGTTCCACGTGATGGATCTGGTGCGTCGTGAAACCCGGTTGCGCAATATTGTGACGGTGGTGGTGGTGCACGATATCAACATCGCGCTGCGTCATGCGGATCACGCGTTGATGCTGAAGGATGGCAATCTGCTGGCGGACGGCGAGCCGTCGCAGGTGATTACGCCGGAGACGTTGGCGCAGGTGTATGGCGTGCGCGGCCGTATCGAGCACTGCTCACGCGGCATGCCGCAGGTGATGATCGACGGGCTGGCGGAGACGTTGGTGTAGTTAGGTAGGTGCACGCTGTCCCCCAAAGGGTGCACGCTGTCCCCCTCCTCGGTCCTCCCCCATTAATGGGGGAGGAAGATGCTGCTATATGTGAGTTTGGAAGCTGCATGTGGCAGCGTCTCCTTCCCCCGTTTACGGGGGAAGGCCGGGATGGGGGGCAGCCAGCAGGATCTGGAACAGCCAGCACCATCACACCAACAAATGCTTCGCGTGGAAACGCAGATGATCTTCCACGAAGCTGGCGATAAAGAAGTAGCTATGGTCATAACCCGGCTGAATGCGTAGCTCCAGCGGGAAACCTTGCTCACGCGCCACCGCTTCCAGTCGCTCTGGACGCAGCTGATCGGCGAGGAACTGATCGCTATCCCCTTGATCAATCAGAATCGGCAAGCGCTGTTCCACGTCACGCATCAACAGGCAACTATCCCATTCACGCCACGTCTGACGATCTTCACCCAGGTATGCGGCAAAGGCCTTCTGCCCCCAAGGCACTTCGGTAGGATTGACGATTGGCGCGAAGGCAGAAGCAGACGCAAAACGTCCGCCAAGACGCAATGCCAACACCAGCGCACCGTGACCGCCCATTGAATGACCCATCACCGACTGACGATCGCTCAGCTTAAAGTTATCCGCCACCAACTCCGGCAGCTCCGCGCTGAGGTAATCGAACATGCGGAAGTTCGCCGCCCACGGCTGCTGCGTGGCGTTGAGGTAGAAACCTGCGCCCTGGCCGAGATCGTAGCCGCTGTCGTTCGCCACCTCGTCACCGCGCGGGCTGGTGTCTGGCATAATCAGCACCAAACCCAGCTGCGCAGCCACGCGCTGGGCGCCGGCTTTGGTGGTGAAGTTCTCATCGCTGCAGGTCAATCCGGCGAGAAACCACACCACTGGCGGCGGTGCGTCACTTTGCGGCGGCGGCAGAAAAATGCTGAAGGTCATCGGACAGTTCAGCACGGCCGACTGATGACGCCAGCGCTGCTGCCAGCCACCAAAAATGCGATGCTCTTCTAACAGCTCCAAAGTGGAAGCCATAACGTCTCCTGATTACTTAGTAAAATGCACCACCGTACGGATGGATTTCCCTTCGTGCATCAGATCAAAGGCGTCGTTAATCTCTTCCAGCGGCAGGTTGTGGGTGATGAAATCGTTCAGGGCGAATTTACCGTCGAGGTAATCCTGCACGATGCCCGGCAACTGTGAACGGCCTTTAACGCCACCAAAAGCGGAACCACGCCATACGCGACCGGTCACCAGCTGGAATGGACGGGTAGAAATCTCCTGGCCCGCGCCAGCCACGCCGATAATCACTGATTCGCCCCAACCTTTGTGGCAGCACTCCAGCGCCGAACGCATCACGTTAACGTTACCGATGCACTCGAAGGAGAAATCGACGCCGCCGTCGGTCAGTTCAACGATCACATCCTGAATCGGCTTATCATGATCTTTCGGGTTGATCAGATCGGTGGCACCCAATTTGCGCGCCAGATCGAATTTACTGGTGTTGAGATCGATACCGATGATGCGACCGGCTTTCGCCATCTTCGCGCCGATAATCGCCGACAAACCAATGCCGCCGAGGCCGAAGATCGCCACGGTATCGCCTTCTTTCACTTTGGCCGTGTTCATCACCGCGCCCATGCCGGTGGTGACGCCGCAGCCCAGCAGGCACACTTCTTCCAGTGGCGCTTCTTTGCTGATCACCGCCAGCGAGATTTCCGGAACCACGGTGTATTCAGAGAAGGTTGAGGTGCCCATGTAGTGGAAAATCGGCTTGCCGTCTTTGAAGAAGCGGGTGGTGCCGTCTGGCATCAAACCTTTGCCCTGGGTGGCGCGAATCGCCTGACACAGGTTGGTTTTGCCCGAGAGACAGAACTTACACTTGCCGCACTCTGGGGTGTAAAGCGGGATCACGTGGTCGCCGACGGCCACGCTGGTCACGCCTTCGCCCACCGCTTCCACCACGCCGCCGCCTTCGTGGCCGAGGATCGCCGGGAATACGCCTTCCGGATCTTGTCCCGACAAGGTGTAAGCATCGGTGTGGCACACGCCAGTAGCCACGATGCGCACCAGCACTTCACCTTTTTGCGGTGGCATCAGATCCACTTCTTCGATTTTCAGCGGTTCGCCAGCTGCCCAGGCAACGGCGGCGCGGGTTTTAATCATGTTCATGCAATCCCTCTTCCTGTAGATGCGGGGTAAGTGGCCCCGATGGTCGTGATGTCGATAAAACAGAAACTCACTCGGCAACGTGCAGCGGATGCCGCAACTCGTCGTTAACCGGGCGATCGTCAAACAGTTCAATAATCAAATATTTCAGTGCTTCCACATTGGGTGTAAACGCATCGCGCCGCCACATCAGCCAGGTGGCGGTATCGCGGTAAGCTGGCGGTAACGCATGCTCCTGCACGCGTGCGCGCGCCGGCATTTGCGCCAGCACCGAGGCGGGAATCATCGCCACGCCCGCGCCGCCGGCCACACACGCCACCATCGCGTGGTAAGACTGTATCTCCATCACGCTGCTCGGCGCGGTCTGGCTTTCGCGATACCACGCTTCCAGCTTGGTGCGGTAGGAACAGCTGTTGCGAAAAGCAAACAGCGTGTCGCCTTGCACATCGCGCGCGCTGGCAATCGGCGCATGTTCCGGGCTGGTGATCAGCACCATCTGCTCATTAAAGGCAATGCAGCCATTGAGATCGTCGTGCGCCACCGGACCATCCACCAGCGCGGCGGCCAGCGTGCCTTCCCGCACTTTGTCGATGATTTCACCGGAAGTATTGGTGATCAGCGACAGTTCCACGGCGGGAAAACGCTGGTGATAGGCCGCCAGGAGGGCAGGGAGGCGCGTCGCGGCGGTGCTCTCCATCGAACCGAGCGCGAAATTACCGCCCGGCTCACCGGCGCGCGCCATGTTCAGCGCTTCATCGCTCAATGCCAGGATGCGCTGCGCATAGTTAAGAAAATTGTGGCCCATCGGCGACAGGCGAATGCGTTGCTTCTCACGAATAAACAGATCAACGCCAATTTCATCTTCCAGCTGGCGCAGACGCGTGGTGAGATTAGAAGGTACGCGATGGAGTTGCTCGGCGGCACGCGCCAGCGAACCGGATTCGGCGACGGAGCAAAACATGCGGAGCTGTACTAAATCCATATTCTCTTCTCGTAAGCAACTTGGTTAGTATTATTCACTTTCCGTGAGTTTAAACGTCATGCATGCTAGTGACAAGTGATAAAACATTCTGAGGTCGGTATGGCGTTTCGTGTCGCGCTTAGCGCGTTCTTAAGTTTAGTGGTTGCGATGGGGATTGGGCGATTTGCTTTCACGCCGCAGGTTCCGCTGATGATTCAGGACCATCAACTGACGCTCACCAGCGCCAGTCTGGTGGCGGCACTCAACTATCTCGGCTATCTGTTTGGCTCGTTTGATGCGATGCGTGCGCGCAACCGCGTCGAGTGGCGTTTACAGGCGGGCGTGTGGGGCGCAGTGATTTTAACGCTGCTCTCGGCCTGCGTCAGCGGTCCGTGGTTACATGGCCTGATTCGTTTCCTGATTGGCTGGGCCAGCGGCTGGGCGATGGTGTTGCTGGCGGCATGGGCCAGCGATCAGCTACATCATCACGGACGTCCCGGCTTGCTGGCGGCGGTGTTTGCCGGACCCGGCACCGGCATCTTTATCAGCGGCATGCTGGCGGTGGCGCTGCACGCCAGCGGTGTCAGCGCGGCCTTTGCGTGGGCGGCTTACGGTTTGCTGGCGCTGTTGTTGATTGCCGCGATTGCGCGATTCCTGCCGCGCACCGGCCAGTTACATCGCCCCGATCAAGCTGCATCGCCGCTGGTGTTGAATGGCAATCTCAAGCACCTGGTGCTGAGTTACAGCCTCGCCGGCTTTGGCTACATTCTGCCCGCCACTTTTCTGTCGCAAATGGCGGCGGCGCGTTTTCCTGACAGCGCGTTTGCCCAGTTTGTCTGGCCGGTGTTCGGTGGCGCGGCGGTGATCGGCATCGTGTTAGGCATCCTGACGCGTCACTGGGGCAGCAGCCATCTGCGGCTGGCCATAGTGTTGTGGGCGCAGGCGCTGGGCGTTATCGCCGCGATTGTGCTGCCCGGCTTGAATGGCCTGATGCTGGGCGCAGCGCTGATCGGCGGCGGCTTCCTGTGTGTGGTGCAGCTGACGCTGCAATATGGGCGCGAGCTGGCACCGCAGCATGCGCGCTATCTTGCCGGTTTGCTCACCACCGGTTATGCGGTCGGGCAATTGGGCGGTCCGCTGCTGTCGTGGATTTCCAGCATGCTATGGCATCAGCTGGAACCCGCGCTATGGGTAGCGGGCGCCAGCTTAATCCTTGCGGGAATGCTGGTTTTACGTCGCCGTACGTGATGAAAAGCTTATCAGAATGATTACTGGATTAAGGGCGCGGAGTATTTCACAATACGCGCTCAGAATTTCCCCCGTGGGCGAAAACCCGCGGGCGCATCACCTGTCGGAGAAGAGTAAATGAGCACCTTAAGTCAGGAAGCCGCCCTGGTTCACGAAGCGCTGTTGGCGCGTGGTCTGGAAACACCGTTACGTGCCCCGGTGCGTGAAATGGATGACGCCGCGCGCAAACGCGAAATTGCCGGTCACATGACGCAAATCATGCAGCTGCTGAACCTGGATCTGGAAGATGACAGCCTGATGGAAACGCCGCACCGCATCGCTAAGATGTATGTGGATGAGATTTTCTCAGGTCTGGATTACGCCAACTTCCCGAAAATCACCGTCATCGAAAACAAGATGAAAGTGGATGAGATGGTAACGGTGCGTGATATCACGTTGACCAGCACTTGCGAACACCACTTTGTGATTATCGATGGCAAAGCCACCGTGGCGTATATCCCGAAAGAAAAAGTGATTGGCCTGTCGAAAATCAACCGTATTGTGCAGTTCTTTGCCCAGCGTCCGCAGGTGCAAGAGCGCCTGACGCAGCAAGTGCTGGTAGCGCTACAAACGCTGCTCGGCACCAATAACGTTGCGGTGTCGATTGATGCAGTGCATTACTGCGTGAAAGCGCGTGGCGTAAAAGATGCTACCAGCGCCACCACCACCACCTCGCTGGGGGGCTTGTTCAAATCCAGCCAGAACACGCGTCAGGAGTTTTTGCGCGCGGTTCGTCACAGCTAATCTGTTTGGGCAACAGCCTGTTGCCCGATTTCCTCTCTCCGTCAGGGCACTCGATGCAACGCTATCTCGCGCTGGATTTCATTCGTGGTTGCGCCATTCTCGGCATCTTGCTGCTGAACATTGTCGGCTTTGCGTTGCCATCGGCCGCCTATCTCAATCCGGCGTGGCGCGGCGAGGCTGCTACGTCTGATGCCTGGACGTGGGCGATCATGGATGGCCTGGCGCAGCTGAAATTCCTCACGCTGTTTGCCTTGCTGTTTGGTGCCGGCCTTTATATGCAGGCGCCGCGCGGCAGCCGCTGGATGTCGGCGCGTCTGACGCTGCTGGTGCTGCTCGGTTTCATTCACGGCATCTTTTTCTGGGAAGGCGACATCCTGCTGGATTATGGCCTGATTGGGCTGATTATCTGGCGCATGCTGCGTGATGTGCCTTCCGACCGCGCGTTGTTACAAACCGGCGCATTACTCTATCTGGTCGGCTGCGGCGTGCTGCTGATTTTCGGCGCGGTCTCCAGCCCCAATCCCACGCGATCCTGGCTGCCGGGTGCGGCGGACCTGCAGTATGAAAGCTACTGGAAACTGCTCGGCGGTTGGGAAGCGGTGCAGAACCGGCTGGATCATCTGTCATCAGGCCTGATGGCGCTGGCATCACAATATGGCTGGCAACTGGCGGGTTTGATGCTGATTGGTGCGGCGTTGATGCGCAGCGGCTGGCTCAGCGGGCAATTTAGCGTGCAGCACTATCGCCGATCGGCGGCGCTACTGCTGACTATCGGCTGGCTGATCGCCATTCCCGGCATCGCCGCGCAGTGGATGATTGGCTGGGAATTCCGCTGGACCGGCTTTTTCCTGCAGGTGCCGCGCGATCTCGCCAGTCCGTTTATCAGCCTCGGTTATGCCGCGCTTTGCCTGGGATTCTGGCCGCAAATTGCGTCAACGCGCATTAGCTACGCCATTCAATGCGTTGGCCGCATGGCATTGAGCAATTACCTGTTACAGACGCTGATTTGCACCACGCTGTTCTACCGCTTTGATCTGTTCCTCAGGTTCGATCGCCTGCAGCTGCTGGCCTTTGTACCGGCTATCTGGGTGGTTAATATCCTATTTTCCGTGCTGTGGCTGCGCGTCTTACCGCAAGGCCCAATGGAGTGGATCTGGCGCAAACTGACACGTCTTGCCGCGGGAAAAGCTGATCCTTCCTCCTCGCTCAGATAATGATGTTCATCACAAAGGTTGCAGAATTGTATGTAACCGTTTTCATTGCTGTGACGTGATTCACGTAGTCGTTTCACATGCCCTGACAGAATAGCGCCGTTACGCGCTTGTCGCGCATTTTCAGACTCTGTGGAACAGCTGCATGATAACGATTCGTGATGTCGCCCGTCAGGCCGGTGTGTCAGTAGCCACCGTGTCGCGTGTGCTCAACAACAGCAGTGCAGTCACCGCCGATACCCGGGAAGCCGTGCTGGCTGCCGTTGATGCGTTAGGCTATCGCCCGAACGCCAACGCGCAGGCGCTGGCTACGCAAATCAGTGACACCATCGGCGTGGTGGTGATGGATGTTTCCGATCCCTTCTTTGGCGCGCTGGTGAAAGCGGTTGATACCGTGGCGCAGCGCGTGCATAAACACGTGTTAATCAGCAACTCCTGGCATCAGGAAGAGAAAGAACGTCACGCAATTGAGGTGCTGATACGTCAACGATGTAACGCATTGGTGGTGCACGCGAAAACGCTTTCAGACGCCGAACTGATGCAGTTTATGGATCAGGTTCCCGGTATGGTATTGATTAACCGTACAATTCCCGGTTATGAACACCGCTGCGTCTGCCTGGATAACGTTACCGGCGCTCAAGTAGCCACGCGCATGTTGTTACAACAGGGACATCAACGCATCGGCTTTCTTAGCTCCAGCCACCCGATTGAGGATGTAACGCAACGACGTGAAGGCTGGCTGCAGGCCTTGTCAGAACAGGGTATTCGCCCGCAGGAGTCATGGATTGCGCATGCTGAACCTGATATGCAAGGCGGCGAAGCAGCGATGGTGGAGTTACTGGGTCGTAACTTACATTTAACCGCGGTGTTTTCCTACAATGACGGCATGGCGGCGGGTGCATTGACCGCTTTAAAGGACAACGGCATTCAGGTTCCGCAGCATTTCTCTGTCATTGGCTTTGATGATATTCCCATCTCCCGCTACACCGATCCGCAGTTAACCACGGTCCGTTATCCTATTGTTTCTATGGCGAAACTCGCCACGGAATTAGCGCTCAAAGGTGCCGCAGGCGAGCTGGATCAGCTGGCTGTACACTGCTTTATGCCAACGCTGGTGCGTCGCCATTCTGTCGCCCAGCGGCAAATTGTGGAGTCGGTCACTAATTCAGGCGATAGCGCAGTGTAACCGTTTCCAATCTGTGATTGCATTCACAGTTAATTAACATGCCGCTCACTATGATGGCAGCGTCTTACCGGACTGAAACATCATGTAACGCCGGGAAATCCTCTTCCCAGCCGGTTTCAGTAGCCGATTGAAATAGTTCACAACACTTTTCAGGAAGCGTTTACCTACAGGGAAGTCAGGATTGCGATGGTGGCCCGGCTTTGCGTTACGCGTCCGTCCATTATCAGGTTTACAACCGACGGCGCTGTTTGCCCGCAGGCAAATAGCGCAATGAAATGCCCTACATAAAAAACCGGAGATACCATGAATAAGAAGGTTTTCACGCTCACAGCACTGGTTGCCAGCATGATGTTTGGTGCAACTGCGCACGCCGCCGATACCCGCATTGGCGTGACCATCTACAAATACGACGACAACTTCATGTCGATGGTGCGTAAGGACATTGAGAAAGAAGCAAAATCATTGGGCGGCATTCAGCTGTTGATGAATGACTCCCAAAACGACCAGTCTAAACAGAACGACCAGATTGACGTGCTGATGGCGAAAGGCGTGAAAGCGCTGGCCATCAACCTGGTGGATCCGGCTGCTGCGGCAGTGGTGATTGATAAAGCGCGTGGCAACGATGTGCCGGTGGTGTTCTTCAACAAAGAACCTAACGCCAAAGTGCTGGCCAGCTACCCGAAAGCGTATTACGTCGGTACCGACTCTAAAGAGTCAGGCATCATCCAGGGTCAGCTGATTGAGAAGCACTGGAAAGCCACGCCAGCCTGGGATCTGAACAAAGACGGTACCATCCAGTTCGTGCTGCTGAAAGGCGAGCCGGGTCATCCGGATGCCGAAGCGCGTACCAAATACGTGATCGATACCCTGAACAAAGACGGCCTGAAAACGCAGCAGCTGGCGATGGATACCGCGATGTGGGATACCGCACAGGCAAAAGACAAAGTTGACGCCTGGCTCTCTGGCCCGAACGCCAACAAGATTGAAGTGATCATCGCTAATAACGATGCGATGGCGATGGGTGCGGTTGAAGCGCTAAAAGCGCACAACAAAACCAGCATTCCGGTGTTTGGTGTCGATGCACTGCCAGAAGCGCTGGCGCTGGTGAAATCAGGCGCGCTGGCCGGTACCGTGTTGAACGATGCGGAAAACCAGGCGAAAGCGACGCTGGATATTGCTAACAATCTGGCCAATGGCAAAGAGCCAACTGCAGGCACTAACTTCAAGATGGACAACAAAATCGTACGTGTTCCTTACGTACCAGTAGATAAAGAAAATCTGTCGCAGTTTGTGAAGTAATTCATCCTGGGCGCGGCATATCGCCGCGCCTTATTGCATCTGACCAACGCTTTATTTAGCCAGGTAAATTATGGCCAGTGAGAATCCGACCACACAGCGTGAATATCTGCTGGAGATGACGAATGTCTCGAAATCATTTCCAGGGGTTAAAGCCTTAGATAATGTGAATTTAAAAGTGCGGCCGCACTCTGTTCATGCATTAATGGGCGAAAACGGCGCCGGGAAATCTACATTATTAAAATGTCTGTTTGGGATTTATAAAAAGGATACGGGGAGCATCCTGTTTCAGGGTGAGGAAATTGATTATAAGAGCTCCAAAGAGGCGCTGGAAAATGGCGTTTCCATGGTGCATCAGGAATTAAACCTGGTTCTGCAACGCAACGTCATGGATAACATGTGGCTTGGCCGTTATCCACGTAAGGGCGTGTTTGTCGATCAGAATAAAATGTATCGCGATACTAAAGCGATCTTTGATGAATTAGATATTGATATCGATCCGCGCGATAAAGTTGCCACCTTATCGGTGTCGCAGATGCAGATGATCGAAATCGCCAAAGCCTTCTCCTATGACGCCAAAATCGTCATTATGGATGAGCCGACATCATCGCTGACCGAAAAAGAAGTGAACCACTTGTTCACGATTATTCGTAAGCTGAAAGATCGTGGCTGCGGCATTGTGTATATCTCGCACAAGATGGAAGAGATATTCCAGCTGTGTGATGAGATCACCATTTTGCGTGACGGACAGTGGATCGCCACCCAGCCGCTGGAAGGTCTGGACATGGACAAAATCATCTCGATGATGGTTGGCCGTTCATTGAACCAGCGCTTCCCGGACAAAACCAACGTGCCGGGGGAAACCATTCTTGAGGTGCGCCATTTAACCTCACTGCGTCAGCCATCGATACGTGATATCTCGTTCGATCTGCGTAAAGGTGAAATTCTTGGTATTGCCGGTTTGGTAGGCGCCAAGCGTACCGACATCGTCGAAACCCTGTTTGGCATTCGCGAGAAGTCAGGCGGTACGATTAAGCTGCACGGCAAGAGTATTAATAACCACAGCGCCAACGAAGCCATTAACCACGGCTTTGCGCTGGTGACGGAAGAGCGTCGCTCCACCGGTATTTATGCGTATCTGGATATTGGCTTTAACTCGCTTATCTCCAATATTAAAAAGTATAAATCCAGCATGGGGCTGCTCGATAATAAACGCATGAAAAGCGATACCCAATGGGTCATTGATTCGATGCGCGTGAAAACGCCGGGTCATCATACGCAAATTGGTTCGCTTTCCGGTGGTAACCAACAGAAAGTGATTATTGGTCGCTGGTTATTAACGCAGCCGGAAATATTGATGCTTGATGAACCGACGCGCGGGATTGATGTGGGCGCGAAATTCGAAATCTACCAACTTATTGCCGAGTTGGCGAAGAAAGAGAAGGGCATCATTATTATCTCTTCTGAAATGCCAGAGCTGTTGGGTATTACCGATCGTATTTTAGTGATGAGTAATGGCCAGGTAGCAGGCATTGTTGATACCAAAACGACCTCGCAGAATGAAATCCTGCGTTTAGCGTCATTACACCTTTAATGAAGCAAGGGCTTTAACATGAAAGCGACTACTAAAAAGAATGCGCTAACCTGGTTAAAAGAGGGCGGCATTTACGTTGTCCTGTTTGTACTGCTGGCAATTATTATTTTCCAGGATCCAACCTTCTTAAGTTTAATGAACCTGAGTAATATTCTGACCCAATCTTCGGTGCGTATTATCATCGCACTCGGCGTGGCCGGTTTGATTGTCACCCAGGGTACCGACCTTTCAGCGGGTCGTCAGGTTGGCTTAGCGGCGGTGGTGGCAGCCACGCTGCTGCAGGCAATGGATAACGCCAACAAGGTGTTCCCGCATCTGGATACCGTGCCCATTCCGGTGGTTATCCTGACCGTGTGCATCATCGGCGGTGTGATTGGTCTGGTGAACGGGGTGATTATTGCTTACCTCAAGGTAACGCCATTTATCACCACGTTGGGCACCATGATTATCGTTTACGGTATCAACTCGCTCTATTACGACTTTGTGGGTGCATCGCCAATTGCCGGTTTCGATCCTGGCTTCTCCAAATTTGCCCAAGGCTTCCTGCGTTTCGGTGATTTTAAGCTGTCGTTTATCACCTTCTACGCTGTCATTGCCATCGTCTTTGTTTGGGTGCTGTGGAATAAAACTCGCTTCGGTCGCAACATTTTTGCTATCGGTGGTAACCCGGAAGCGGCGAAAGTGTCTGGCGTGAACGTGCCGTTCAACCTGATTCTGGTGTACGCCTTGTCTGGCGTGTTCTACGCGTTCGGCGGGATGCTGGAAGCAGGCCGTATCGGCAGCGCCACCAATAACCTCGGCTTTATGTATGAGCTGGATGCGATTGCGGCTTGTGTGGTCGGCGGCGTGTCGTTTGCCGGGGGCGTGGGTTCGGTGGCCGGCGTGGTGACCGGTGTCATCATCTTCACCGTGATTAACTACGGTTTGACCTACATCGGCGTTAACCCTTACTGGCAGTACATCATCAAGGGCGGCATTATCATCTTCGCCGTGGCGCTGGATTCATTGAAGTACGCACGTAAGAAGTAGTGGGTTTCCCCTCACCCCAACCCTCTCCCGCAGGCGGGAGAGGGAGCAGACCGAATTCTGGCTTAAACCTGCACTACACGGTTCCCTCTCCCGCTCGCGGGAGAGGGCCAGGGTCAGGGAGCAAACGTCACTTCTGCAGTTTCTCTTCTAACTCCAAAAGCTGCTCCGGCGTCACCGCCGGATAACTCTGCGCATCTTCCGGCACTTCATGCACCGCAGGAATCGGCACTAATGGGCCAAGGAAGCGCGGCTCGCGCTTCATCAAATACAAATCCGCCAGCGCACCCAAACGCGCACCCACTTCGCGGAAACGCACCGACAACATATTCTTCGGCGACGGCACCGCATAGCACTGCGCCTGAATGCCCAAATGCTGCGCGATATACAGCGCTCGCTCGCAGTGGAAGCGCTGAGTAATGATGATGAAATCGTTGGTATCGAACACTTTACGCGTGCGCACAATCGAATCCAGCGTGCGGAAGCCAGCGTAATCCAGCACGATGTCCGACGGCGCGACGCCCGCTTTGATCAAATCGCGGCGCATGGTCATCGGTTCGTTATAGCTTTGCTGCGCATTATCACCGCTCAGCAGCAGGTAATTGACCTTGCCGCTGTTATAGGCGTTCAACGCGCCCTGAATGCGATAGAGGTAATACTGATTGATCACGCCCGTGCGGTAGTACTTCGCCGTGCCCAAGACCACGCCGACCTGACGATGTGGCAACGAGGTGACATCTTCGTATATAAAGGGCGCGGTTTTCCAGCTGATCCAGCGATCCAGGCCGAGCGCGGTCGCCACCATCAGTAAGATGATGAAAAACAGACCAAAGAAAACGCGTTTAATCATGCGCGCGGGCACTCGGTTGGCAGAATTCAGAATGGATAAAGGCTACTTGAGGCGGGCGGGGGAAGCAAGTAAACGCCCGTTGGCTGACGTTTTTTTAAACGTTGCCGGATCTAAATGATCCGGCAACGGATTTATCAGATCGAAGTACGGCGATAATTACGATACTGCGGCAGCCAGAAGTTGTTGCTGACGGCTTTCGACAACACATCTTCCGACGTCACCACCGCCACGCCCGCCAGCTGCGCGGCTTTACCCACCTCAATGGCAATCAGCTTGGAAACGCCCTGAATGTCTTTGATCTCCGGCAGAACCGGACCTTCGCCATCGTTAACCAGCGGCGAGCAGTCGGCCAATGCGCGACTGGCGGTCATCAGCATCGAATCCGTCACGCGACTGGCGCCCGCGGCGATAACCCCCAAACCGATGCCAGGGAAGATATAGGAGTTATTGCACTGGGCGATGGGATAGGTTTTCCCTTTCCAGGTGACCGGCGAGAACGGGCTGCCGGTGGCAACCAGCGCGGCGCCGTCAGTCCAGGCGATGATGTCGGCTGGCGTCGCTTCAACGCGTGAAGTCGGGTTCGACAGCGGCATAACAATCGGACGCTTAGTGTGCTTGTGCATCTCGCGAATGATCTCTTCGGTGAACAGGCCAGGTTGGCCAGACACGCCGATCAGAATATCCGGCTTGGCGTTGCGTACCACGTCGAGCAGAGAAATGGAGTCGCTACTGGTGTCCCAATCTTTCAGGCTGTCACTCTTCTGCACCAGCTTGCTCTGGAAATTGAGCAGGTTCGGCAGCTTGTCGGTGAGCAAACCGAAGCGATCGACCATCATCACGCGGCCACGCGCTTCATCATCGCTCAATCCTTCCGACTTCATCTGCGCGATGATCTGCTCGGCAATACCGCAACCGGCAGAACCGGCACCGAGGAACACCACTTTCTGCTCGCACAGGCGGCTGCCCGCAGCGCGGCTGGCGGCGATGAGGGTGCCGACGGTCACTGCGGCGGTGCCCTGAATATCGTCGTTGAAGCAGCAGATCTCATCGCGATAGCGCTCCAGCAGCGGCATGGCGTTTTTCTGCGCGAAGTCTTCGAACTGCAACAGCACGTTCGGCCAGCGACGATTCACCGCCTGAATGAATTCATTGACGAACTCTTCGTACTCTTCGCCAGTGATACGCGGGTGACGCCAGCCCATATAGAGCGGATCGTTCAGCAGCTGCTGGTTGTTGGTACCCACATCCAGCACCACCGGCAAGGTGTAAGCCGGGCTGATGCCGCCACACGCGGTATACAGCGACAGCTTACCGATTGGGATGCCCATGCCGCCGATACCCAAATCACCGAGGCCGAGAATACGTTCGCCATCGGTCACCACGATCACTTTGACATTCTGCTTGGTGGCGTTCTGCAGCATGTCTTCAATGCGGTCGCGATTGTTATAAGAGATGAATACGCCACGCGCGCGACGGTAGATTTCAGAGAAGTGTTCACAGGCGGCGCCGACCGTTGGGGTGTAGATAATCGGCATCATCTCTTCGAGATGATTGTCGAGCAGGCGGTAGAACAGGGTTTCGTTGGTGTCCTGGATGTTGCGCAGATAGACATGCTTGTCGTTGTTGTTTTTAAAATCCAGGAACTGGCGCCAGGCACGTTCCGCCTGCTCTTCGATGGTTTCTACCGCTTCGGGTAGCAGGCCGTTGAGGTTAAATTCGTTACGTTCTTCGAGGGTGAAGGCGCTGCCTTTATTCAACAGCGGAAATTCCAGCAGGATCGGACCCGCATAAGGAATATACAGCGGGCGTTTACTTTCGTAGTCGAGTTCCATGCAGTGCTTGCTCCGGTTGCAGTGTTTTCTGACGTATCGCCGGGAAAAGGTAACGCCAGTCCATCTTGAAGTGAAGAGGTTCTGGCGCCCGATCCTATGAAAATTCCTGCAGATGTACAGCTTTTGTTAACAGGAGGTCACAAAAGCGGTAAAAGGATCACTAAACTGATGTTTTCGAAACTAAAGTAAGTGAGAAATCCTCACATCCTAACGCCTTAAGCGTCGCGCGGGTCGCGTCAAGCTGACTCAGCGTGCTGTCCTGACATTCCGCCAAAACCGCTTGCTGAATTGTCTCCAGCGCTTCGTTGCTCATGTTCATCAAAATCAGTGCAGCCTGCAGCGGCGGCAAGCTGGGGTTAAAGGCGGCGTTTTCCGCATAGCGACCGGTAAAGACCTTGCCGCTCTGGCTGCGCAGCGCCACGCCGCTGTAACTCTGGCTGTAAGGCGCGTGACTGTTATTGGCGGCGGCAATGGCGGCCTGTTGCAATGCATCGCCCGCAACCGCAAAACCATGATCGACCGGCGTCAGCAGACGTTCGGTGATGTTCAGATCGGCAGGGCCAAACGCATCCGGCAGGTAGTCGCCCAGCGTGCTAACCGTACGTCCCGGCAGGCTGATGCGAATCGCTGTGCCGCTGTTCAGCTCGTTCATAAACTGACGGCAATGTCCGCACGGCGTGTAGTTGACGGTAATCGCCGCCAGCTTCTCTTCACCGCGCAGCCAGGCGTGCGTAATGGCGCTCTGCTCGGCGTGCACCGTCTGCTGCAGCGGGGTATGCAGAAACTCCATGTTAGCACCGAAGTACCAGTGGCCGCTGACGCCGCGGGAAATCGCGCCGACATTGAAGTGAGACACCGTTGCCACGGCGCAGCTCGCCGCCAGCGGCAGCAGTTCCAGTGCCAGCGCATCTTCATCCAGTCCGGTAAGCTGTTTCAGTTGCGCGACATCCTGCGGACGCAATACGCCATGGAAATCCGGCGCATCCAGCAGCGGCTGAATCGCAGCTTGCAGCGCAGCGGGCAGGGCAGAAAAAGCAGTTAGGAATCGTGAATGCATGATGGGATGACCTCAGTTACGCGTTAGCGGCGATGCGCCGCCTGACGTTTTATATGTGATCCAAGTCGCTCTGACAATGCAAGCTGATTGGGTTGTTTCAACTTTGCGAGATCTCTCGCAAGTTTTAGCCCCACCAATGCATTAATAGCGGAAAAAGCAGCGGCGCCAGTAACGAGGTGATGATGCCGCAAATCACCAGCGCAAGGGAGCTGAACGCGCCTTCCTGATAATCGATCTCTGCTGCGCGCGCGGTACCTAACGCGTGCGATGCGTTACCAATTGCTAACCCGCGCGAGGATTTGTTTTTCACCTTAAACAGATTGAGCAGCATATGGCCAAACACCGCACCCAGCACGCCGGCGATAAGCACGCAGATGGCGCTGATGGCAGGAATACCGTGCAGCGATGCGGAGACCGCCATCGCAATTGGCGTGGTGACGGATTTCGGCATGATGGTGGCGGCGATTTCCGGCGTTGCGCCCATCCACAGCGCAATCGCGGTGCCCGACACCATTGCCGTGATGCTGCCGATGAAGCAGACGCTGATGATGGTTTTCCAGCGCGCGCGAATCTGATGCATCTGCTCATACAGCGGCAACGCCAGCGCTACGACTGCCGGTTGCAGCAACTGATTGAGCAGGCTGCTGCCGGCAAAATAGCGCGTGTATGGCAGGTGAGTCAGCAGCAGAATCGGGATGACAATCGCCATCGCCACTAACAATGGATTAACGATGGAGATATTAATTTTCGCCGCTAGTCTTCGCGCCAGGAAATAGGCGATCACCGTCAGCGGCAGCGACCACCATGCATCACTCATTCGGCTTCTCCTGCGGGCGCTGCAGGCGCTCTGCGCTGAGCCCGACAATCAGCAGCACCATAAAAGTACTGACAATGCATGACACCACAATCGGCCCAAACTGCGCGGTGAGGATATCGGTATAGCCCATTACACCAACGCTAATCGGCACAAACAGCAGTGCCATATAGCGAATCAGTAAATGGCATCCGGGTTTCACCCACTCAACCGGCATGATTTGCAGACCCAGCAGCAGGAATAGCAGCAGCATGCCGATGATGCTGCCGGGAATGGTTATTGGGAGCAGGGCAGAAATTCCCATTCCGGCGTAAAGCGCCGCATAGATGATGACGAAGGCGCGCACATAGCGCCAACAAGCAGTGAGAACGGCAGGCATGTCAGGCTCCTGTTTTCGTAGCGCTTTATCATACGCATTAAGCGATTAGCGTGCTAGCGATCACAGTACTGTCTGACCTGGTCGCCATAAATGGCGACCCTACAAAAAACGCGTCAATCCTTTGTAGGAATCAACAGGTACAAAAAAGCCGCCCTGAGGCGGCTTGTTAGCTTACTTAACCGGCATGCCCGGTACTGCGCCGCTATCGACCGACAGCACAAACAGGTCTTTGCCGCCTGGACCCGCTGACAGCACCATACCTTCGGAAATACCGAAGCGCATTTTACGCGGCGCGAGGTTGGCGACGATGATGGTCATCTTGCCTACCAGCACCGACGGATCCGGATACGCAGCGCGAATGCCAGAGAAAATCTGACGCTTCTCGCCCCCCAAATCCAGCTCCAGACGCAGCAGCTTGTCAGAACCCTCAACCAGCTCCGCTTTCTCTATCAGCGCCACGCGCATATCGACCTTGGCAAAATCATCAATGGTGATGGTGTCGCCAATCGGCGCATCAGCCAGCGGACCGGTTGCTGCAGGCTTATTCGCCGCCGCCGCATCTTCTTTCGAGGCCTCAATCAGCGCGTCAACTTTGGTCATTTCGATACGGCCATACAGCGCTTTGAACGGCGCTACTTCATGATCCAGCAACGGTTGGGCAATTGCATCCCAGCTCAGTTCGCTCTGCAGGAAGGCTTCGGCACGCTCGCTCAAAGATGGCAGCACTGGCTTCAGCCAGGTCATCAAGATGCGGAACAGGTTAATGCCCATGGAGCAAATCGCCTGCAGGTCGGCATCGCGGCCTTCTTGCTTCGCCACCACCCAAGGTGCCTGCTCATCGACATAGCGGTTGGCCAGATCGGCCAGCGCCATGATTTCACGGATCGCGCGGTTATATTCGCGGCTGGCCCAGGCTTCGCCAATCTTCTCTGAGGCCTCCACAAAGGTTTGATACAACGCGGGATCGGCCAGTTCATTCGCCAGTTTGCCGCCAAAGCGTTTGGTCAGGAAGCCGGCATTACGTGACGCCAGGTTCACCACTTTGTTCACCACGTCTGCATTCACGCGCTGCACGAAATCTTCCAGATTCAGGTCGATGTCGTCGATGCGTGAAGAGAGCTTGGCTGCGTAGTAATAACGCAGGCTATCGGCATCCAGATGCTGCAACCAGGTGCTGGCTTTAATAAAGGTGCCGCGCGATTTAGACATCTTCGCGCCGTTCACCGTCACATAACCGTGTACGAACAGGTTGGTTGGCTTGCGGAAGTTGCTGCCTTCCAGCATCGCTGGCCAGAACAGGCTGTGGAAATAGACGATGTCTTTACCGATGAAGTGATACAGCTCAGTAGTGGAATCTTTCTTCCAGAACTCGTCGAAATCGATATCGCCGCGTTTGTCGCACAGGTTTTTGAATGAACCCATGTAACCGATTGGCGCATCCAGCCAGACGTAGAAGTATTTGCCCGGCGCGCCAGGGATTTCGAAGCCGAAGTAAGGCGCATCGCGGGAGATATCCCACTGCTGCAAGCCAGACTCGAACCACTCTTGCATCTTGTTAGCCACCTGCTCTTGCAGTGCGCCTGAACGCGTCCACGCCTGCAGCATCGCGCTGAAAGAGGGCAGATCAAAGAAGAAGTGCTCGGAATCGCGCAGCACCGGCGTCGCGCCAGAGACCACCGATTTCGGGTCGATCAGCTCGGTTGGGCTGTAGGTTGCGCTACACACTTCGCAGTTATCGCCATATTGATCCGGTGACTTACATTTCGGGCAGGTGCCTTTGACGAAACGGTCCGGCAGGAACATGCCTTTCTCAGGATCGTACAGCTGCGAAATGGTGCGGTTCTTAATGAAGCCGTTCTCTTTCAGGCGGCCATAAATCAGCTCGGACAGCTGACGGTTTTCGTCACCGTGCGTCGAGTGATAGTTGTCGTAGCTGATATTGAAGCCAGCAAAATCCGTTTCGTGCTCCTGTTTCATCTCCGCGATCATCTGCTCCGGCGCGATGCCAAGCTGCTGAGCTTTCAGCATGATCGGCGTGCCGTGAGCGTCGTCTGCACAGATGAAGTGAACCTGGTTGCCACGCATTCGCTGGTAACGGACCCAAATGTCAGCCTGAATGTGTTCAAGCATGTGACCGAGATGGATTGAACCGTTTGCGTACGGCAGTGCGCACGTTACCAGAATTTTTTTAGCGACTTGAGTCATGTTTGCGTAGCGTTCCGTTGAAGAAAAATCGGTGTTAGATGTTAACCGAAGCACCCTCTGGCGTAAACACAGCTGGACATGCACGTCACTTTTAGCGCCTATCTGATATTATTGAACAGACACCGCCGCAATCTGGCGTGATGAATAAACAAGGAGAGGGGATGACTTCACAATCCCAGCAACATCATTCACCTGAGGCTCTGCGAGCATTGGTTATCGGCGTGTTGAGTGACTTTGAACATCCGACGCTGCAACATAACCTGACCACGCTGAAAGCCCTGCGCCATGTCGCGCTGCTGGATGACAAGCTGCATATCGAACTGGTGATGCCATTCGCGTGGGCCAGCGCTTTTGAAGAGCTGAAAGCGCAAACCAGCGCCGAACTGCTGCGCCTGACGGACGCCAGCGCCATTGACTGGCGACTGCGCCACGACATCGCCACGCTGAAGCGGGTGAAAAACCATCCGGGCGCGACCGGTGTGAAGAACATCATCGCCGTGAGTTCTGGCAAAGGTGGCGTGGGCAAATCCAGCACCGCTGTGAACATGGCGCTGGCGCTGATCGCTGAAGGCGCGCGCGTGGGGATTCTCGATGCGGATATTTACGGTCCGTCGATCCCTAATATGCTCGGCACCGAAAATCAGCGTCCTACCTCGCCAGATGGCACGCACATGGCACCGATAATGGCGCACGGCCTGGCAACCAATTCGATTGGTTATCTGGTCACCGACGACAACGCCATGGTGTGGCGTGGTCCAATGGCCAGCAAAGCCCTGATGCAGCTGCTCAACGAAACCCTGTGGCCGGATCTCGATTATCTGATCCTCGATATGCCGCCAGGTACCGGCGATATTCAGCTGACGCTGGCGCAAAACGTGCCGGTGACCGGCGCGCTGGTGGTCACCACGCCGCAGGACATCGCCTTGATTGACGCGCGTAAAGGGATGGTGATGTTCGAGAAAGTGAGCGTGCCGGTGCTGGGCGTGATCGAGAATATGAGCATGCACATTTGTAGCCAATGCGGACATCACGAGCCGATTTTCGGCACCGGCGGTGCGCAGAAGCTGGTGGAAGATTACAGCACCCGTTTGCTGGCCCAGTTGCCGCTGCACATTACGCTGCGTGAAGATCTGGATGATGGCGAACCGACCGTGGTGCGCCGTCCGGACAGTGATTTCACCGCGCTCTACCGCCAACTGGCGGGTCGCGTTGCAGCGCAGCTCTATTGGCAGGGAGAGATTATCCCTGGCGATATCGCGTTCCGCGCGGTTTAACGCCGTCCATTTCCGCTGGCGCGGGTCGCCAGCGGGAAATGCATCAGCACATATTTTCCCTGCTCACTCTCGCCAACCGCTTCGCGCCGCCAGCCGTGTTTGAGATAAAAATCCATCGCCGCCTGATTCTGTTGCAGGCATTTCAAGGCGCCCGTCGAGCTAAATCGCGATTGCACTTTTTCTAACAGCGCGCTGCCCACGCCTCGTCCCTGCGCATCGGGGTCGACATACAGGCTATGCAGGAAGTTGTCATTATCCAGCACCGCCGCAAACCCTACGCGATGCCCATTCAGTTCAGCGACCAGCACGGTTTCGCCCAAAATCACCGCATCGAAATCTTCTAACTGCCAATCATCGCCATCCAGCCACGTCCAGTTATGGCGTCGCGCGGCAAGATATAGCGTGCGCAGAAAAGGCCGATCGGCTTCGTCAAAAAAACGTATATGCACCTGAGAGCTCCATTATGTGAGATGCGCAGAGGCCGTAGCGGCGCAATTTATTGCGCACAATTGACGATTGTTCCGTCTGAATGACGCGCGATAAATCGCGCCGCTACAAATCCGTGCGATAACGCAGCTTAAACTAGCAGTTTCACCGCAAAAAGATAAAGCCTGACAGAACCGCGCCCTTTTTGTGTAGAATGCCTCCGCGAGCCGCATGAAATCAGGTGTCGGCGCTTTGATAGCTTTTGGTTATCTGATTGATAACGTCTGCATATTAGAAGTTGGCCCGAAAATTCTGTAGCCTGCATCACATCTTTTAACGGAGGTCACCATGTCCATCATTAATACCAAGATCAAACCATTTAAAAACGCAGCGTTCAAAAACGGCGAATTCATCGAAGTCACCGAGAAAGACGTTGAAGGTAAATGGAGTGTTTTCTTCTTCTACCCGGCTGACTTCACCTTCGTATGCCCAACCGAACTGGGTGACGTTGCAGACCATCACGAAGAGTTCCAGAAACTGGGTGTAGATATCTACTCTGTTTCCACTGACACGCACTTTACCCACAAAGCCTGGCACGGTTCTTCAGACACCATCGCGAAAATCAAATACGCGATGATCGGTGACCCAACTGGCGCGCTGACCCGTAACTTCGAAATCATGCGCGAAGACGAAGGTCTGGCAGACCGCGGTACCTTCATCGTTGACCCGCAAGGTATCATCCAGGCGATCGAAATCACTGCAGAAGGCATTGGCCGTGACGCATCTGACCTGATCCGTAAAGTGAAAGCCGCTCAGTACGTTGCTTCTCACCCAGGTGAAGTTTGCCCGGCAAAATGGAAAGAAGGCGAAGCAACTCTGGCTCCATCACTGGACCTGGTTGGCAAAATCTAAGTTAGCTGCCATTCGATCTTTCTCTATCGGGTGCTACGGCACCCGATTTTCATGACAGGAACTCACTATGCTCGACACCAATTTAAAATCCCAACTCAAGGCTTACCTTGAGAAACTAACGAAACCGGTTGAGTTGATTGCCACATTGGATGATGGCGCCAAATCGGCAGAGATTCGCTCTCTGTTGGCCGATATCGCGGGCTTGTCAGACAAAGTCAGCTTCCGCGAAGAGAACGATCGTCCGGTGCGTAAACCCTCTTTCCTGATCACTAACCCAGGCAGCCAGAGCGGTCCGCGTTTTGCCGGTTCGCCAATGGGTCACGAATTTACTTCACTGGTTTTAGCCCTGCTGCAAACCGGTGGACACCCTTCGAAAGAAGCGCAGAGCCTGCTGGATCAGGTTGTGGCTTTGGAAGGCGACTTCCACTTCGAAACTTATTATTCTCTGTCGTGCCACAACTGTCCTGACGTGGTACAGGCGCTGAACCTGATGGCGGTGCTGAACCCGCGTATCAGCCATACCGCGATTGACGGCGGTATGTTCCAGAACGAAATCACCGAGCGCAACGTGATGGGCGTGCCGGCGGTATTCCTCAACGGTAAAGAGTTCGGTCAGGGCCGTCTGAGCCTGGCGGAAATCGTCGGTAAAGTGGACACCAACGCCGACAAGCGTGCGGCGGAAGAGCTGAACAAACGTGAAGCCTACGAAGTGCTGATCGTCGGCAGCGGCCCGGCGGGCGCAGCAGCGGCCATCTACTCTGCACGTAAAGGCATCCGCACTGGTCTGATGGGCGAGCGTTTCGGTGGTCAGGTGCTGGACACCGTAGACATTGAAAACTACATCTCCGTACCGAAAACCGAAGGCGCGAAGCTGGCCGGTTCTCTGCGTGCCCACGTTGATGATTACGACGTCGATGTGATTGATACCCAGAGCGCCATCAAGCTGATTCCTGCGGCGAAAGAGGGCGGTCTGCACGCAATTGAAACCGCATCTGGCGCAGTACTAAAATCCCGCAGCATCATCATTGCTACCGGCGCACGCTGGCGCAACATGGGCGTACCTGGCGAAGAGCAGTATCGCACCAAGGGCGTAACCTATTGCCCGCACTGCGACGGCCCGCTGTTTAAAGGCAAACGCACCGCGGTGATCGGCGGCGGTAACTCAGGCGTGGAAGCGGCAATCGATTTGGCCGGTATTGTTGAGCACGTGACGCTGCTGGAATTTGCCAGCGAAATGCGCGCCGACAAAGTGCTGCAGGACAAACTGCGCAGCCTGAAAAACGTCGATGTGATTCTGAACGCACAGACCACCGAAGTGAAAGGCGACGGCAGCAAAGTTACCAGCCTGACCTACATTGACCGTAACAATCAGAGCAGCCACGAAATCGCGCTGAGCGGCATCTTCGTGCAGATTGGTTTGCTGCCGAACACCACCTTCCTGGAAGGTGCGGTAGAGCGCAACAAGATGGGCGAAATTATCATTGATGCCAAGTGCGAAACCAGCCTGAAAGGCGTGTTTGCCGCAGGCGACTGCACCACGGTGCCGTACAAGCAGATCATCATCGCCAGCGGTGAAGGCGCGAAAGCCTCACTCAGCGCCTTTGATTATCTGATTCGCACCAAACCGGCTGAATAAGTTTTGCGATAGCCACGCAATAGCCCTGCAACGCATGTTGCGGGGCTTTTTTTTATTTGAAAAAACAATGATTAGCCTAACCAGCGTATGGCTTGCGCATCGCTAATATCGCGGTAATAGATTTTATGCAGCCGTTCGCCACAGCCTTTACATTGTGCTTCAACATGAGTTGAGAAGTAGGCTCGCCCGGTGGGAGAAATAGCGCCTTTGCGGGAAATACGGATGTTATGCCATTTGTGTGCATGCGGAATAAAGCTGAAGAATTTTAATTTCATTATCGCTACCGGAATGGAGTGGGCGGTGTTTATCTTCAAATCCGGAGCGCAATTAGGCCCGTTTTCTGGCGTAATAAATTTGATAAGTATCAAGGTGATTAAAACTTTGCTTATTTCACCGCGCTTCTGTTGCTTCCGGTGCGAATAAAAATAGATTCGCACCGGATTATTTGATCGCGGAAGGATTACAGCATTAGCGCCATAAACACGATTTCATCACTAAACCGTGCAACCTCCTGTTTCATACTGCTCACCACCTTAAAACCTTTCTTGCGATAGATCATAGCTGCCGGGTTCGATTGCCAGACGCATAAGGTGATGCGGCGCATTTTTTGCTGTTTGGCTTGATCCTTAAGCTTTGACAAAATTTGATTGAAATAGCCTTTTCCCTGTTCCTCTGGCTGCAGCGCCACGCTGCAAATGAAGAAATCGTCCGGCTGGCGATGCTGATTCACGAAACTGTCGTAAGCCACATCCAGTGGAAAAACCTCCTGACGATAGCCATATTGCACCTTGATGTGATCGTAATCCTGAATCGGCGCAGCGTTAACGAAACCCACCATTTTTCCCTGCGGATTATAAATCACGGCAATCTGTTGCAGGAAAGGCTGGATATTTTGCCGCAACTGTAGGGTGGTTATATCAGTGGCATAAATATTATCGACCGAGCAGTATTCCAGATAGCTGGTGGTGAAAATTAATTTCGCCATCGCGAGCTGTTCTTGCTTGTCTGTAATACTTCCCGGTTTGAAGATCAGTGGCGACGCTTTCTGACCATCAATCGGCTGCCAGAAATCACCTGCTTTAATATTCTTTGCGGTAAGCGCAATTAAAAAATCGCTGAATAATGCATTCACTTTATCCAGTTGCGGATCCTGAGAGAGCACGCCGTAATAGTGATAACAGGGAATTTCAGCGCGCAGCTGCGGCGCATAAGCAATTTGCAGGATATCGCATTCAGAAAGCAAAGGTACCAGTTCACCCAACTGCAGAGGATCGCTTAATTGCCAGTCGCGTTGTGCTAGCTGAGTAATCGTATGCTGATAATGCTGCTGCTCTTCACCACTCAGCGGGCGACGTTCACCGCTGAGAATATCCTCAGTCAGGCGCATGCCTTTAATCCCGCTCACGCGATGCTGCTGAACATCAAAACCCCATACGGCAAACCGGCTGAAATCCTGATGGCTGAGCTGCGTGACCTGCAATTGCTCGCACCATAACTGGTAAAAAGGTTCGAAGATGGCGCGTTCGCTTTCCGGCGTTTTTGCTGGAATTGGCTGAGGCCAGCCGCGATACACCGCACTGAGCTGCCGTTGTAAATTCTGCAACACCGGATTGTTTTGATGACTGATGATCATGCCGGTTTCATCGGTGAAGAGATTCAGCCAATTTATTTGCTGCTGTTCTGCCGTAAAATCAGGCAGTTCAGGATGACAGAGAAACAGCGTCGCAGGCTGAGCGGGAAGTGTATCGGCATCCATATAAACGCCGCCGCACCGATTGAGAATCGCCAGGCGGAAGAAGTCAGAGAGCGTAGCGTAATAACGCTTATCATGCAGTTGCTGCAGCACATCGATCAGGGCGCCATCAAATGACTGCATCAGTGCGCTCAGGCTGTTGACCTGCACCAGCGCATCAGGCAGAAACAGCGTGCCAGCATGAAAGGGGCTGTTTCCCTGCTGAGCGACGAAGCGATCCTCTGCCGCCAGCTGCTGTGCATTCCACACCCATAGCGTTTGCCGGAAATCACTGCGACTGGCTTCTATCGCGCGTTGCCATTGGGCAATGGTGCGGTTGACGTTGAGTGGTGATGCTCCGCCGAGCCAGACGCGATGGAGCGTGCATTCATTACCTGTCAGTCGGCTGGTGGGCACCGCGAACATCGAAGAGAGTTCCGCAACGCACACCTCGTGCGGCTGATGTTCCACTTGCCACTGTTTAAACTGCCGTAACGCTTGTTGCCAGTCTGCTGTCGCGGGATAGGTAAAGCGCTTTTTAAGCGCGGCGAGTTGGCGTTCGTAGTGAGGTAAAAACGTTTCGCGCGTCATCATCAGATTTCGCTCCCGGCTGGTTGAGCAACATAGCCTTGCGGATTCTGCGTATGCCAGCGCCATGCGTCGCGCAGCATGTCTTCGAGGCCGCGAGTTGCTTGCCAGCCCAGTTCTTTTTTCGCCTGACCGGGATCGGATAAGCAGATGGCGACATCGCCGGGACGACGCGGGCGCATATCGAGCGGCACGCGTCGGCCGCTCACCTGTTCAAACATCTGCACGATTTCCAGCACCGAGTAGCCTTGTCCGGTACCCAGGTTGTAATGTCGATAGCCCGGTTTGAGATGATTTAGCGCCTGAACATGACCTTCGGCTAAATCCATCACGTGGATGTAGTCGCGCACGCCGGTGCCGTCGGGCGTTGCATAGTCATCACCAAATACCGGCAGATGGCTTCTTAGTCCATTGGCAACCTGAAACAGATAGGGCAGTAAATTGTTGGGAATCCCTGCAGGATGTTCACCAATCTGGCCGGAGGGATGCGCGCCGGCGGGATTGAAATAGCGCAGTGCGGTAATGGCTAACTCAGGTTGTGCATCAACCACTTCACCCATGATCTTCTCCACCATGTATTTGGAGGCGCCATAAGGATTGGTGGTATTGCCGGTATCACAGTTCTCACACAGCGGAATCTTTACCGGAATGCCATAAACCGTGGCGGATGAGCTGAAAATAAGTTTTTTCACCTGATGCTGCTTCATGGTTTCCAGCAGCATTAGCGTTCCGGCAATATTGTTTTGATAATACTTCACCGGTTTCTGCAGCGATTCATTTACCGATTTCAACCCAGCCATATGAATAACCGCATCAATCGGCTGATGGCTAAATACCAGATTTAGATCGGCGCGGCGGCGAATATCGCCCTGATGAAACGTCATTTTCTTTCCGCTTAACGCTTCGACACGCGTTAAGGCCAGCGGTGAGCTATTACACAAATTATCCAGCACGATCACACGATGGTTTTTCTGCAGCAGGCTAAGGGCAATGTGTGAGCCAATATAGCCCGCACCGCCAGTAATTAAGACATTCATTTACGTACACTCCATGTGTTTTGTTGCGCGCAGCGGTGCGCGACGAATGAGGGTGTTTAAACATTGTCGACCTTTGTTATCAGTAGTAATGACATCACCAACAGCACACAGGCTGCCGGCCAGATGGCCAGCGGTGAGACGGTGGTGATAATTCCCTGTAAAACGCCAGCCAGCAGCACGCCGATGGACATCGAATTGGTATACAGCGTGGCCGCCATTCCCTGACGATGTTGCAGTAAATCCTGAAACCAGAACATGCCAACGGTAGCGATGATAGCGATGAAAATGGCATTGAAAATTTGCAGTAACATCAGTGGGATAAAACTTTGACTGAAGTAAATTCCCACATAAAACATCATGCCGCACAGCATGGCTGCCTGCATTTGCGTTTTCTTACCCCAGCGTTTGAGCATGCTGGCGCTGAGCAGCATGATCGGTATTTCCAGCGCCGCGGCGAGGCCAAAAAGCACGCCACTCCAGTCGGCAGACAAGGTTGGCTGCTCTGCCAGATGCAAAGGAAACGCAATCAGATAGAGTGCGCTGCAGCTCCATACCAGCAAGGTGGCAAACATCAGGAAGCAAAGGTTTTGCCCCAGCGGCTGCCGGTCCGGTTGCTTTGCAGGAGTAGCGCTTGCCAGCCGCTCGCCAGGCGGCAAGGTGACAGCCAGCAGCGTCACGCTCAGTAACAGCACGAACATGACGGCATACAGCCAGGTGAAGCCGGCCAACTGAACAATCCAGAATGCCAGCGGTGGGCCGAATACCCACGCCAGCGAAAATTGCGCGCGTAAAATGGCGCTGAAAGCATTGTCACTGCGGGTTTGCCGTGCCAGCGCGAACAGTTGCGGTATCGCCGCACTGCCGCAAGCATTGAGCAGCGAGCCGAGCGAAATTAACAGCAGATAATCGCGGCAGAAGATAAACAGCAGCGCATTGAGCGCCTGTGCGAATAAGCACAAGAGCAGTAGCGGGCGACGCTGCGTGACACGATCTGAATAACGGGCAATCAGTAAGCTCATCGCAATACTGCTGAGCGCATTAACGCTGTAGAAGGCGCCGGTTTTCCAGGCTGCCACGTTAAGTTCACTGGCTAGAAATAAGCTGAGCGTCGGAATGAACAGGGCGCCGCTTAAACCGGCACCCAGCGCAACAACATAAAAAGAGAAGGTTGAGTGTTTCATCGACATCCTTGTCAGTGTTCGCCCCAGGCACTCCAGCGAGGGGCAGAAAGTTTTTAAAGTGCTTCAGCGCGGCTGAAGCGTTTGCCATCCGGACTCACGCTACGCACCCAGACTTTATCGCTAGCAGTAATTGCCGGTTTAGCATGTGGTTGATAACGCTGCCAGCGCTTACCCTTATCCAGGCTGTACTCCAGCGGCAGACCCGGCAGCGCAATGTTCATGGTCAGTGTGCCATTCTCGACGCGCGCACCCGGCACCGGTAAACGGTAGTGAATACCGGCTTTATCCATCTTGCCCAACTCACGCTGGCCTAACAGGTTGGCGAAACGCTGCCAGTCCTGATTGCGCTGCTGCTGGTTAACGAAGTGGGTTTCACCGCCTTTAAAGGTGCGGCCTTGCTGATAATCCAGCTCCCACTCCGCGCGATGCCAACCGCGTTCGGCCACCGAAAGCAGGCGCGGGAATACCATGTAATCCATCTGCTGATCGGTACGCGTGGTTTCACTCCACAGCTGTACGGAAATGCCGTATGCGCCTGACCACGGTTTATTCGAGGTGGCATCAAAGGTTTTCCCGTCGCGATCCACCGAGGTTTCAGCGTTTTGCGGCAGGTTGTCCGGCGCGAAGCCAAACATCTTGCGCTCATCGCTGAAGCGTGTGCCCCAGTAATACCCGCGCTCGTTAGGATTCACCTCATACGGGAAGTCCATGTAGACGTAATCCGGATTGGAGATCACCACTTCATAATCTTTCAGCGTCCAGTCGTTGGCGGTGTCAAAGCCGCCCCAATAGAGCGTGTCCCAGAAGTTAACGCGTACGCGCGAAGTGGCGAAGGCGTGCGCGTCAGTGGCATCTTTCAATCCATCCTGCCAGGCCTGCATCACCGGAATGCCGTGCGCTTTCACCATCTTGCTCACTTCCAGCGCGAAGTGACTTGGCAAGTGCTCCAGATCTTCCACCTTGCCGGATTTCACCACCGCCTGGCAGACCTGAGATTTTGCCCAGGGTTTGTCCTCTTTGCTTTGGTCTAAAATGCCCGTTCCCGCTTTCGGGTTCTTAACATCGCTGTAGCCGCTACCGAGGCGAATGTTTTTCGCTTCATCACCGCCAAAGTGCCAGGTGGTCAACGGTTGGCCGGCTTCGCGGTGCATCGCCTGCACTTCACCCATCACTTTATCGACAAATCGCTTCGAGGAATCGAGGCAAGGATTGAGATAGCTGGTGCGGTCGTACAGTTGCACGGAACGGGTATTCGAGGTATCCGTGGGATCCACCAATCGATATTCACTGGCCTGCTGCGGTTTACCCGCTTTCATCAGTTGCTGATATCGCGCCTCCATAGAGATCACCGCCGCGCGTGCATGCGCGGGCATATCGATTTCCGGGATCACTTCGATGTTGCGCGCCTGCGCATATTTGACGATCTCGATATAATCGGCGCGGCTGAAATGTCCGGTTCCGTTGTTATTCGTGAGCGGGCCGGAGCCCAATTGCGGCAGAAGACATTGCTGCTCAGTCAGATCGTGACAACGCTTACTCCCGACGTCGGTCAACTCTGGCAGACCGGGGATTTCGATACGCCAGGCTTCGTCATCGGTCAGGTGGAAGTGGAATTTATTCATCTTCCACGCCGCCATTTGATCGAGCATGCGCAGCACCGCTTGCTTGCTGTGGAAATTACGCGCCACATCGAGGAAGGCACCGCGATAGGCAAAGCGCGGTGCATCTTTCGCTTCAAGCGTGGCGATAATCGGTTTACCTTCAGCCGGCACCAGCGACAGTAACGACATTAAGCCGTAGTAAACGCCAGCTTGATCGTAACCAATGATATCGGTGCCGCGCGGTGTGATGCGCAGTTCATAAGCACCGGAAACCGCCTCTGCGCCGTGGAAATGATTGACGGCGATACGGGTATGAATGTCATAACCCGCTGACTGCGGTTTGAGCCCCATCAAATCGAAACGCTGTTTAACCGCATCGGCCTGGTTGTCCGCCAATACCTCAAGATGCAAGGCAACGCCACGGCTCAGGTCGACATCCGCCGCATGAACTTTCACCGAACGCGGCGTTGGGGTGATTTGTCCGCGCAGCGCGCTGGCAGGCAGTTGCGCCACATCGGCATTCTTTGAGAAGCGACTTTGCGGCAGCATTAGCACGTTTTTATCGTCGGCAATGCGCTTCCATTGGGCGCCAAACGGCTTAACAAAGTCGCTGAGGTTTTCGGTATCGGTGCTGGTGATAATTTTTGGCGTGGCATTGGCGGCGGTGACATACCAGCGCGGCATCACGTCGGTGATAAACAGCTGCCAGTATTCATTGACGATAGGGATCTCAATCGACTCACCCGCCGCGATACCTTTGAATTTCTCCGTCGGTTCCAGACGGGTTAAATCGCCGACGATATGGGTCATTTTGAACTGATCGTTATCCACCTGCAGCGTTTCGTGCACGTTGCTCATGTAGATTGCCCAGTTTTTACTGGTGAGCGCCGGACCGTTGTTGGTCAGCGTGATGGTAGCGGTGTTGCAGGATGCCCAATCGGCACCGAGTTTCGCGCAGTTCACGCCGTGATCGGCCGCCTGGTTGTCAGTGACCTGATACTGCACGCCGAACTGACTGATTTGATCGACGACCTGCTGATTACTGCGCGGGGATGAACTGCAGGCGGCAAGGCTTATCACGCTCAGCGCCAGTAAACTGATTTTTAACTTTTTCATGTTGTTATCCTTCTCCACGGAGGTAAGTCTCTGGCTCCTGCCAGATCGGGGTCAAAACAGGGTGAATGGCGCGACGACCATAAATTTGATGTCTTTCTCGTCCTGGAAGATGTTGCCGTAGCCGCCGCTATAGCTGGGAAGATCGCTGTGATTGTCGTAGCGGGTGTAGTGCAGTTTGAATTGGGTGTCTTTGGCGCGGCCTTGCTGGATGGTGTAAACCAGGTCGAGGCTCCACGCGGATTCTTTCAGGCGCTGATTTTGGTCGTAGAGGGGATTGGTGGAAGGCTTCGCGTCCCAACCGTAGGCGTACGATGTACCGACTTGCCAGCCAGGTAATTGCCAGTGTCCCAGATCCACCATCACACCGGCGAAGAGCGCTTTCTCACCGTTGGCGTTCCAGTCTGAGCGAGAATCCCACCACACGTCCATGCGGCCATTCGAGCTGGCGTAAGACGGCGTCATACGTTGCAGGAAGAAGCCCTGATTACCCTCGGCTTTTACCCATGTGCCTTCGAGGCGGAAATCGAACGCGCCGAGCGTGTAGCCGAACGTCAGCGCCTGCAGCCACGCGAGGCCATCGTAAACATCGTTCACCTGGCCAACGCCGCTGTTGTCACGATCCTTCGCGCCATAAAATTGATAACTGGTGCGCAGCGGTGCATCGGCCAGCGGCAGCTGATAAGAGGCTTTGGCAAAATACTGATCCATGTAATTTGCCGCCTGGCCGTAGGCGCCTTCCAGCACCAGCGCGTTTTTAAAATCGTATTTGGCACCAAAGGATTGCAGCCACGGAATCTCCGTCACGCCATCGGCTTTACGGAAGTTGTACATGTCGCGATACCACGGCGCTTTGTATTCGTCAGTCCACATCCAGGAGACGGAAAGGGCGCCGGCGTCGCTAAAATCAAAGGTGGTGCCGGCCTCAACGCCGCGATAGGTGCCGGGCAGGAAGCTCCAGTGCGGTGCCAGCAGCGTCTGCCCGGTGGGCTGCAGATAGCCTGCGCGCAGCCAGTGATCCTGCCATTTTGCCTTGATGGCGGCTTTATAGAGACTTAAGCCGCTCTTATCTCCGCTCCAGTCCTCATCCCAGCGCGTACGGGCATTGCTGAAACCAATTTCATTCGGTGCCGCCGGGCCGCCGTTGCTTAACTCCAGCGCGCCAAACGCTGCCAGATCGAGGCCGATCACCTCACCGGCGTAACCGGATGAGAAGTCGAGATTGGCATTCGCAGAGGCGTGATGCAGATTGGCATCATACTGACCGTACGAGCCTTTTTGCGGATCCATCTCTTTGCGATCGCGCTGGCGTTGCCAGTAAAACAGATTGCCAGAGAGAGTGGCGTCTTCGACAAAACCCACGGCGTGGGCGGAGGGAACCGGCACAAAAGTGCCGGCAAACAGGGCAGAGACAATGGCCGCAGAGAGCGGCGCGCGTGGAATCCGACGCATAGCAAATCCTCCGTGATGCTTCCATAAACAATTAACAAATCCGTATTGTTTCGTCATGAAACAAGTTGCCGGGGATGCTATTTTTCGCGACGCGAATTATCAATGGGATTTATTACAAAGTATGACGCAGCACGCAAAAAAGCGTCATTTTAAGGCGTTTTATCAATAAGTTACATGAATGTGTAATTTGTTGCTTTGTGAGCCAGATTCCAGGAAAGCTGCGTTTACTTGCTTTACCCCAACTTGTTCCCTATGCTCGCCAACGTAGTTTTGACTCGGGGTGCCCCTTTAATACAGGGCTGAGATACACCCGCCGACCTGATCTGGATAATGCCAGCGTAGGGAAGTCAGATGCCTGACCGCATTCGCCTTCTTGATCGCCGGTTGGGAGCCTTATGAAACAGCCTGACCTTCTTTCCCCCGCGCAACTCGCGCACTCTCTGCAACTGCTGCGTCAGCAAGCGCCGCTGGTGCACTGCATGACCAATGACGTGGTGCAAACCTTTACTGCCAACGTGCTGCTGGCACTGCAAGCTTCGCCCGCGATGGTGATCGATCCTGAAGAAGCGGCGCAGTTTGCCGGTTTTGCCGATGCGTTGTTGATAAACGTAGGTACGCTGACGCGCGACCGTCGTGATGCAATGTGGGCGGCGGTGCAAGCGGCGCAAACCGCAGGCACGCCGTGGACGCTGGATCCGGTGGCGGTCGGCGCACTAACGCTGCGCACCGCCTTCTGCCAACAGTTGCTGAGCCTGCAACCGGCGGCGATTCGCGGTAACGCTTCAGAAATTCTCGCCTTGGCGCAACAGGCTAGCGGCGGACGCGGTGTCGACAGTCTGCATCAGGCCGATGTCGCGCTAAACGCTGCCCAACAGCTGGCGCGCGATTACCACACCGTTGTGGCGGTGACCGGTGAAGTGGATTACGTCACTGACGGCGTGCAGACATTCGCCATCCCCGGCGGCAGCCCGCTGATGACGCGCGTGGTTGGCACCGGCTGCGCGTTGTCGGCGGTGGTTGCCGCCTGCACCAGCATGCCGGGCGATCGCCTGCAGCATGTCGCTGCGGCCTGCCGCGTGATGTCGCTGGCGGGTGAGCAGACAGCGCGCCAGGTCGCTGGGCCAGGCAGCTTTGCCGCAGCTTTCCTCGATACGCTGTGGACGCTGGAGGTCGAAGCATGAAACGCATCAATGCATTGACCATTGCTGGCACCGATCCGAGCGGCGGCGCAGGTATTCAGGCCGACCTCAAAGCTTTCTCCGCGCTGGGCGCGTATGGCACCAGCGTCATCACCGCGCTGGTGGCGCAGAACACCTGCGGCGTGCAGTCGGTGTATCGCATCGAACCTGATTTTGTTGGCGCACAGCTCGATTCGGTGCTGAATGATGTGCGCATTGATGCTGCGAAGATTGGCATGCTGTCAGAAACCGCGATTGTCGAGGTGGTCGCCGAGCGGCTGAAACGGGCCAGCCTGCCGTTTGTGGTGCTGGATACGGTGATGATTGCCAAAAGCGGCGATGCGCTGCTGTCGCCGGATGCGGTGGCGAGCGTGCGCGAATTGCTGCTGCCGCAGGTATCGCTGATCACACCAAACCTGCCGGAAGCCGCCGCGCTGCTGGGACGCGCGATGGCGCAGGATGAGAAAACCATGTTGCAGCAGGGCGATGCGCTGCTCGATCTTGGCTGCGAAGCGGTGCTGATGAAGGGCGGACACCTTAGCGATGCCGAAAGCCCGGACTGGCTGATTACCCGCGACGGACGTCAGCGCTTTACCGCGCCGCGCGTCAATACGCGTCACACGCACGGCACCGGATGCTCGCTTTCAGCCGCGCTGGCGGCGTTGCGTCCGCGCCATAATAGCTGGGCGGCAACGGTCGCTGAAGCCAAGGCGTGGCTGCAACAGGCGCTGCTGCATGCCGATTCGCTGGAGGTCGGCAAAGGCATTGGGCCGGTGCACCATTTCCATCGATGGTGGTAGGGCGTAACGCCAGATTGCCGCTTTTTCACTGCGCATCCGTCTGAAAAATGGAGTCAGCAATTTGCCAGCCTGGCGCTTTCCGGTCCAGGCTGTTGGGGGCGAATCGGCAACGGCCGGTTCCAATCCAGCCATTTATCAGGAGCGAACATGACGGACATCGTACAGTTATTGGGCAAAGAGGCGGATAGCCTTCTTCAACATCGCTGCATGACCATTCCAGCGGATAGCCTCTATTTACCCGGCGCGGATTATGTTGATCGCGTGATGATCGACAACAATCGTTCTCCTGCCGTACTGCGCAACATGCAAACGCTGTACAACACCGGACGTTTAGCCGGCACCGGCTATTTGTCGATTCTGCCGGTCGATCAGGGTGTTGAGCACTCGGCGGGCGCATCCTTTGCGGCCAATCCAGCTTATTTTGATCCAAAAAACATTGTTGAGCTGGCGATTGAAGCCGGCTGTAACTGCGTCGCCTCTACCTACGGCGTGCTGGCTTCGGTTTCTCGCCGCTACGCGCACCGCATTCCGTTTATGGTGAAGCTGAACCACAACGAAACGCTGAGCTATCCGACGCAATACGATCAGACGTTGTACGCCAGCGTGGAACAGGCCTTTAATCTGGGCGCGGTGGCGGTTGGCGCCACCATCTACTTCGGTTCTGAACAATCACGTCGCCAGATTGAAGAGATCTCGGCGGCCTTTGAACGTGCGCACGAGCTGGGCATGGTGACGGTGCTGTGGGCCTATCTGCGTAATGATGCGTTCAAGAAGGAGGGCGTCGATTATCACGCCAGCGCCGATTTAACTGGCCAGGCCAACCATCTGGCGGCGACCATCGGTGCGGATATCGTCAAGCAGAAGATGGCGGAGAATAACGGCGGCTATAACGCGGTGAAGTTTGGTCACACCGATGAGCGCGTCTACAGCAAGCTGACTACGGAAAACCCGATTGATTTGGTGCGTTACCAGTTGGCGAACTGCTATATGGGACGCGCAGGTTTGATCAATTCCGGCGGCGCTTCTGCGGGTGAAACGGATACCGCGGAGTCAGTGCGTACGGCGGTGATCAATAAGCGTGCCGGCGGCATGGGGCTGATTCTAGGGCGCAAGGCGTTTAAGAAGACGTTGAAAGAGGGCGTGCAGCTGATTAATGCGGTGCAGGATGTGTATTTGTCGAAGGATGTGACGATTGCTTGATTGAGTGGGGGCTGTGCTGATTTTCCCCCTCCTTGGTCCTCCTCAATAAGTGCGTGCTGTCCCCCTCCTCGGTCCTCCCCCATTAATGGGGGAGGAAGATGCTGCCATATGTCAGTGTTAAAGCTGCATGTGGCAGCATCTCCTTCCCCCGCTCGCGGGGGAAGGCCGGGATGGGGGACAGCGAGCACTAAATCAAGGCGCCTCAAACCACTCACTATTACGCTCGGCAATCGGCGTAATGGTCAAAATCATCTCCTGCAGATGACGCCGCATCGCGCTTTCAGCTGCGTCAACATCATGCGCTTTCAAGGCGTTATAGATATCTTCATGCTGCTGAATCAAACGCTCCGGCGGTGACACTTCGCTCAGGGTCAGAAAGCGCACGCGGTCCATGGTAGCTTTGATGTTCTCCACCGTTTCCCACGCCAGCAGGCAATTAATCCCTTCAGCAATTAAGCGGTGAAACTCATCGTCCAGCCCCAGGAAAGCCTGGCTGTCATGACGTTCAGCGGCGAGACGCTGCAGCTGCAGGTTATGCTCCAGCGCCATCAATCCGGTCGCACCCATCTCCTGCGCGGCGCGGCGAACCACGGCGATCTCTACCGCTTCACGGATAAAGCGACCGTCGGCCACGCGCTGAGCGGAGATTTTGCGCACGAAGGTGCCGCGCTGCGGTAGCACCTGCACCAGTCCGGCTTCCGCCAGCTTGATAAAGGCTTCACGTACCGGCTGACGTGACACATTAAAACGCGCCGACACTTCCTTCTCCGACAGCAGCGAGCCCGGATGAATAACGCAGGTCACAATATCTTTGCGCAGATAACGATAGATCTGCTGATTTACCGGTTCGCTGGTGGTTATGGTATAGGCAGTCGACATGCAGCAATATCCGTATTACGGCTGGCATCTGCCAGCCCGTTAAGAAAGGTTCAGTCTAATCAGCACGCTGCGTCTGCGCTACACATTTGTGCAGGCGCTTAGCCTTGTGTGACGAGGCTTTGAACGGTGGCGCGCGCGCCCTGTTTAACCAGATGCTGATAGAGTTCAGTCACGCGTGAGACAAAGGCGGGCTGCTGCTGCAGATCGTCACCGAACACGGCGTTGAGGCTGAGCAACGCCTTAACACGTGGCGCACCGTCCTCACTGTTGGCCACAATGTCCGCCAGCTGATCTTTCAGCGGATCGCGAATCTCAATGGCCTGACCTTGCTCATCCACACCGCTGACATAGCGCATCCAGCCCGCCACACCCAGCAACACGAAATCGCACGAGGTGCCATTGCGCAGATGCCAGCGCGCGCTATCCAGCAGGCGCTGCGGCAGTTTTTGCGTGCCATCGGTGGCGATTTGATAGGTACGATGTTTGATGGCGCGATTCTCGTAACGCGCAATCAGGGAATCAGCGTAGGCTTCGAGATCGACGCCTTGCGTGCGCAGCGTCGGCGCCTGATCCTGCAACATCAACGCGCGCGCCGCCGCACGATAGCTGGCATCGGCCATGCAATCGCTGATGTGTTCATAACCGGCGAGAAAACCGAGATACGCGAGGAACGAGTGGCTGCCGTTGAGCATCCGCAGCTTCATCTCTTCGAACGGCAGCACATCGCTGACCAGCTCCGCACCCGCGTTTTCCCACGCCGGACGTCCGTTAACGAAGTTATCTTCGATGACCCACTGGAAAAACGGTTCGGCTTCAACCGCCACCGGATCGCGGCTGCCCAAACGTTCCGCCAGCGTGTCGAACGCGGCATCGGTCATGGCCGGGACGATGCGATCAACCATGGTCGAAGGGAAAGTAATATGCGCCTGGATATACTCCGCCAGCGCAGGGTTGTGGCGCGCGGCCAACTGGGTGATCACGTTGCGCGTGACATGACCGTTCTCTGGCATATTGTCGCAGGACATCACGCTAAACGGCGGCAAATTGCGTTCGCGGCGGCGGATAATGGCCGCCAGAATCAAGCCGGGCAGCGAACGTGGCTCACCAGGATGAGCGAGGTCGTGCACAATATCGGGATGATCGGGATTGAGCTTGCCGCTCGACGGCATGTAGCAATAACCTTTCTCGGTTACGGTCATCGAGACAATCGCCACGTCCGGCTGGCTCATCGCCTCAATCACCGCCTCAATGCCGTCGCCTTTGCCATGCAGCGCTTGCGTCACCACGCCAATCACCCGCGTGTGTAAACTCTCATCCGCCTTTTCGGTTAGCGTGTAGAGCAGATCCTGCTGACGCAGCGCCTGAATCAGCGTGCCGCTGTTGAGATTCACTTCGCAATAGCCCCAGTCGCTGCCCTGAGCGGCCAGCTTATCGGTCGCCAGCGCCTGATGCGCGCGGTGGAAGGCGCCAAAGCCGATGTGCACCATGCGGGTCTTGAGTTGGCTACGATCGTAAGCGGGGCGTTGGACATCAGCGGGGAGGCGTTCAAGCTCTAACATAGTCATTCCTTTTAGCAAATGGGGCGCTCAGCGCCCCATGAGATTTACACTGAAACCGGTTTATTAGTGGCTTTAGGTTCACGAATCACCAGCAGTACCAGCAGCGCGCCGACGCCAGCCACCGCACCTGCGAGGATAAAGGCGCTGTCAAACTTACCGGAGTGCTGCACGATGAAGCCAGTCACCACCGGGCCGATCACACCGGACAAGCTACCTATCAGATGGATAAAGCCACTGATGCTGCCGACGCGGCTTTTGTGCACCACGTCCTGCACAATCGCCCAGTAAATTGCGCCGGTGATGTAGAGGAAGAAGATCGAGATCGACATCATGATCACCGCCGAGTTGACCTCTTTTATCGTACCTGCCAGCGCCACGCAAATCGCCGCGGCGGTAAGTGAAACCACCAGCACAATTTTTCGTGAAAGCAGCAGCTTGCCGGTGATGTTGAAAATCTTATCGGAGATCCAGCCACCCAGCGCCAGGCCCACGAAGCCAACAATCCACGGGATCATGGTGGTGATGCTCATCGCTTTGATATCAAGGCCGTGCGCCTGCACCAGATACGCCGGGAACCAGCTCAGGAAGAAGAACAGAATGTAGTTGTAGCAGAAGAAGGCAAAGGCGGTGACCAGAATGATCGGCTGGCGCAGATAAAAGCCTAAACCATGCGCGGCGCCGCTTGAGTCGATCACGTCGGCCGGTTCTTCGGCTTTCAGTTTTTCTACTAAGGCACGCTCTTCTGCCGAGACGCGCTTACTTTTCGCCGGATTATCTGACGCGAAGAAGAACCACAGCGCCAGCCAGACGAAGCCAATCGCGGCGATCACTACAAATGCCGGACGCCAGCCGAACGACAGCGCCAGATAGCCAACAATCGGACCGGCAACCGCGCCACCCAGCGGTGAACCCGAGCTGAGTAAGCCCATTGCGGTGGCGGCCTGTTTTTTCGGGAACCAGCCGTTAATGGCTTTGTTCGCTGAGGCAGAGATGGGGCCTTCCGCCATGCCAAACAGCACGCGCAGAATCATCATCGACCAGAAGCCAGTCGCCATTGCGGTCAGGCCGCAGAACAGCGACCACATACCAACAGCGGTTCCGAGCACGATGGTCGGGCCAAATTTATCCGTCGCCAGGCCACCGATGAAGTTAAACAGGGCATAACCGAAGAAGAAGCTGCCGAAAATCATGCCGAACTGCTCGGCGTTGATCATCAGGTCTTTTTCCACCAGCGGTACCGTCAGAGAGAGGGCGATACGATCAAGGTAGTTGATCATAAACACCAGGAACAACAGCAGTACGAGGGTCCAGCGCAGGTTCTTAAACATAGAAACTCCGTCATCGTCATTTTTATAGTAATAATGCCGGCGGGTAAGGGACCGGCATGGGGACACCTGGTGTGCGGGTTAACTTAACCCATTTGTAGGATCACTTTGCAGCAGGTGCGGGGATCTTTTTCGAACAGCGTCATGGCTTGCTCAACGTCTGCCAGCGGGAAATAGTGCGTCACCAGTTTCTCCGGCTGGATTTGGCCTTGCTCAATCCACTCAATCACCTGCGGGAAGCGATTGCTGTTGAGACGCGAGGTGAACAGCGACAGCTCTTTACTGGTGAGACTTTGCTGCGTGATGCTGCACGGCTCGCCAGAAAAACCCAGCAGGCCGATACGCGCCGCCGGTGAGGCGATGGCGGCGGCTTCTGCCAGGATCGAAGGGTGACAGGCGGCGTCGATAATCAGCGTTGGTTGCAATCCTTCCAGCTGCGCGGCGAGCGGAATTTCGCTGTTGTTGAACACCTGATCGGCACCGTTTTCCTGCGCCAGCGCCAGCCGTTCTGGCAGACGATCAACCACCAATACCTGTTCAACGCCATACACGCCTTTCAGCACCTGAATGGCGGTAAGGCCCATTGGTCCGGCACCGTAAATCAGCGCCACATCGTTTGGCTGTGGTTTGAGGAAGGCGGTGATATTGGCCGCGATGGTGAAAGGTTCGACCATGCTGGCGAGTTTGTCGGGAACGCTATCCGGCAGGCGGAAGGCGTTTTTTGCTGGCGCCACGGCATATTCGCTAAAGCCACCGTCGCGGTGCACGCCAATCACCTGCAACGTTGTGCAGACGTTCGGGCGACCAATCGAGCAGGGATAGCAGTGACCGCAGCTGACCACCGGATCGACCGCCACACGTTCGCCAATGCGGCTGGCGGCAACGTCATCGCCGACCGCATCAATCAGGCCGAAGAATTCGTGACCAATCACGCGCGGATATTTAGCGAAAGGATTGTGGCCGTGCCAGATATGCACGTCGGAACCGCAGATGCTGGCAAATTGCACCTTCACGCGTACTTCACCGGCAGCGGGTTGCGGCAGCGGACGCTCTGCCACTACCAGTTCACCCGGTTGCTCAATCACTACACTTTTCATCATTAACTCCAACGGGAATGCAATGATGAAAAAATACGCGCACTAATACTACCATACAAGTCGGCGTTAAAGAGTTGTGAAGAGAATCACAGAGGAACAGTTACGTAGGGGCGCCATTCATGGCGACCAGGGAATCACGGCCACCCTAAATGGCGACGCTGAAATGACAAAAACCCGCTCAGGTTTCCCTGAGCAGGTTTTTTAAATTTGGCTCCTCTTACTGGGATCGCCTTTGCCAGCAAGTGGCTAATAAGTAAGCTATACCTGAATTCACTTGTTGTCAAGACCACCAGAATGACCACCATTTTTCTTGGCTTTTCCTTCCGGCACGCAGGTCCAGTATTATGGCCTGTATGCTATATGGCTAACTAACTCCTGGAAGCGAAGCGTTATTGATGCTTCAATCAGCCTTACTGACTTAGGATCTGGTGACGGCCTTGTTGCAGGCATAGATTGTGGAATTTTAGACTCACTCCTTACATAACAGCGGAAGCCGGGGAATACACTCAGGCATTCGTTATGTATGTTGCACGTTTACAGCCTCATCACAAATCACATCAAAAACGTATCTTTAGGTACGACAAGTACAACCGCAGATATGGATTTCAACCATATAAAAAATATGGGCTTAAGCTTCTGACATTTGCATAATGTCAGGTAAAATAAGCACGTAACTACCATAACGGTTGCGATTGGGCCTAGCATAATAAGTGCCTGTACCACCTTTCGAATACAAGTCGTCTCGCGAGTATTTCACATAGTCCTCTAACGCAGTGTTTGGTGCGTTAATACGTCCATATCCGATTTTCAAAATGCAGTTGTGCCAGAAGGAATTGAAGACATGCAATCCGAACAAAATCACTACATTCGACATCTTCCATTACCACAAAGTGTCAGAGATGCCATTACCGAAGCAAGAAAACAGGCCGGTACGTTTTACGCTTTTACCGAAGCAGATACACCACTACTGATTCAATCCCAGGATGGTACGGCGAGCGGTAAAAGCTATAACGTTTTCGCTCAATACATCGAAAGCGTAAATCCAGCAATCAACCCTGGCAATAGTCATCGCAATCTGGTGTTTATCACACCCTTGAAATCACAAATTGACATCCCGGAACAACTCATCGCTCGCGCCCGTGATAAGAAGATTGAATTGTTACCTTATCTTTCGCAAGGGGATATCGCAGATCTTGACTTTACGTCATGGGTCAAACCTCCTGAAGGGAAAACACCTACAAACCGGGAACGTTATCGTCACTGGATCAAGCAAGCCAACAAATTGATGTCGGGTGAAATTCAGCTTATTTTTCAACGCCTGAAAGCGGAAGTTGATGCGCGTAATAGTTTGAAAGTACGTCTGGAAACAGAGATTAAAGTAGGGGCAACGTTTGAACAAAAACGTCTGGAGGATGAGTTACGTCTCAATAGTTTTCATTTAGCAGGTCGCTTACAGGAAGCGACTGTGGCGATGCTTAATGCCTTGAATCAGAATCTGGAGGTTTTACTTGATGGGGAAACGACTAACCCTCGATATGCACTGGCGACGGAAATGGTTAAACATCTTTTCCCGTTTCAAATTGCACTGTATCGCCGATGTATCCTGCTGGCCACGACGAAAAAGTTCGATGGCAGTGTGCTGTTACTGAAACGCGATAAAGAAGGCGGCTATCACCGAAGTTCACAACAGCTGGACCACGTTCTGGGTCAGAAAAAAAGCCTCCAAGTGAATCCGTTAGGTGAGATTGCTAACCAGACTAATCTACAGCGAATTGAGAGCTTAAAAGAGCAATATTGGATAACCGACGAAGACTCACCTTTTGTACAACGTGATATTCGTTTTACATTAGTTCTGGACGAAGAGCACGAAGCCTATCGTATCTTCCAACAGAGTGTTTGCCAGACATTAATGAACGACGACCAGCAACTTCCTTCGTTACTGGCAATTTTACATCGTGTACTGGAATATGTGGATGAATGTTCTTCAGATGAAAGAGCGCCAGGGTATACCCCTCTGAAAAATTATGTCGATGAGATCAACAAAGCCTTATTACAATGTGATTTACGACCAGATTTCGAACTTAAGAAGCTGACCAGACTCTTTAGAAATAGTTTGCTTGATATCGTCGTCGATAGCCGTAATGCTGAGCAGGTTATCGCGTTAATTGGTAATATTTTCAGTTATCAGATTCAGCGATTTTACCGTGAGTCAGATCTTCGTCGAATTCATTTACGTAGTCACGGGCGTCACTCATACACTGAAGTCTATGTTTCTGAAGATGAAAAAAAAGTTCCAGATGAATTTACCTTATATGAACTGTATCAGACACTAACCGCTCTATTATTAGCCTCTGCCCGGCTGGAAACACCCAAACATGTCTGCGATTTGCTGGCACAGCAGGAGATGGCAAATCAGAATAACCCATTATCAGTTTTCATTCGTAAAGCCCAAAGCATTAAAGGAGATATAGATCATTTATCTTCCAGTGAGCCTCAGAAAGAACAGTTGATAGATGACTTTTTTACCTATTTTCGACCTAAAACATTGTTTTCCCTTTCGCCACGTGAACAGGTAAGAATTGAGGCTGAACAACTGAGGGGATGGGTATTACTCAAATTTCGGATGGAGTTAATTAAGGAGTTACCCGAAATAGCATTATTACGTGTGCTTTATAATACACGTAATACTATTATTTTACTGTCTGCTACAGCAGGATTTCCTGCAACGTATAATGGGCAGTACAGCCGACCGTTTCTGGATAAATACGCCCGTGACTTGAACTATCGCATCAGGCAGAGGAATGTTGATTCTGCTTCGCCCCTGTCGGCGATCCGTGACAACAGAAACCTTCATCGTCCTGTAGCACTGGAGGTATTTGACGATCAGGAACTAGAGTTTTTACCACAAAACGAGGAGTCTGAGTTCAGGAATGCATATCGTTTTTGGCTCAAAATGCTTCAACCATACTCTACAGCAGTTCAGTTTAATCGCTATCATAAACGAGAATTTCATCGCCAATTACAGTGTATGTTACTTGCAGCTTATACTGGTCGGCACATTTTATGTATCGGGATCAGTAACCGTTTTTTTGCGATTATAGGGAATTTTCTTCGTGCCAATAAGTTAAGTGCAAATCCCTATCGCGGGGTTGCCATTCTTGACAATGAAACACGTCGGGGGAATGATTTACCTCGTGTATTTGAAATTACCCCTTTTGCTGAGCGGCACAGATTGCGTGTCGTCATGTTTGATTCAAAACTCAACCGGGAAGATCCGGTAAGAGACTATCTGCAAATTGATCATCAAAATTTAGCAATATGCATGGTTTCCCATTTCCAGGGGGCCGGGACAGGACTTAATTATTATGTCACTTATCCGGCATCGCCAGAACCTGCAGGAGCAGATTCAGAGCAAATTGACTTTGATGAATTAGCCATGGTCTGCGGTAGTTACTGGAGTCAGATTAATGCAACTCCATCGCGAAATACGCTGGAAAATTATATTACCTTACTCAAGCATTATGCTCATGGAAGTGTGCCTCGTCAGGTTGGTGATTTCGATACGGATTTAGTTGATTCTGATGCGGCCCAATTGCTGAATACTGAACATACCGTCGAGCTTCATAAAATAGCAATGCAAACTATTGGCCGTACAGAACGGCGCGATGCCCAAATGAATGGGATTATTCGTTTACCTTCTGGTGTTCATCATAATGCATTGTGTGTTTTTCGGGATTTGGATCGTCACCCAAATGCACAATCGTTACTTGCTTCCCTAAGTCTGCATAACCACCTATGGTTTAAACGCTCAAAAAAGGATTTATTAAAAGCCAGTTTTTCTTCCGATAGTCAACGTAGCGAATTTGAAAATAAAGTTGCTAAAGCAATAGATATGTATAGCGACTTTGAAGCTGAACTGAAGAATAAAATTCTGCCGCTGGCAAGACAAGGTGATCAAGATGCAATTGAGTTAAATGAAGCATTGCGTCACCGGGACAGTTTTGCCGATCCTCAATCATATATAAAGCGTCTTAAACGCAACGCGATTATTAAGAAAAATACTTACTTTAGCGACTGTGTAAGCCATTTTTATCTGGAGCGTACTGCCGATTGGAAAAATGTAATACTGGCTAAAACCTTAGATGGTTATGGATTAACAGATATTTCAGCTGGAGCAAATCCATACAAACCGGAATATTTTTTACCCCAATATCATGAAGCTATGACTGAAGAGTCATCCGGAACTGAACAGCGTATTTTTGCGAAGATTCTGGGATTAGATGCCACGCATTTACAACAATACATCCCCATACCTTCATTGATGCCACTTCTAATTGGCAATATTGGGGAATGGCAATTACACCTTGTGCTCCAGGAAATGAATATTACGCCCATTCCACCACAAGAGCTATCACACTATTTGGATAGTCATTGTTATGAGTTGTTTGATGTGTATTGCATTAACAAGAACCGAATTGTTGCAATTGATGTAAAAAACTGGCGAATGCAAGGAAATAATCGTCAATTAGCGAAAAAAATGCATAATAACTCATTGAGGAAAATCAGTAAGTTGCAGGAAATAGTTGCAGCAAAAACACAGTTTGATGGTGTTGACGTCGTTTATCTTAATACCCGATATGCTTTAAACAGCCTCAACATTCGTGCCGAACACTCTAAACATAAGGGCATCTGCTATTATAACCTTTTTAAAAATATTTCATCTTATGAAAAAGATAATGGCAAAAATCCTTATGATGCAAAAATAAAATCAGAATTAAGAATAAATCAATACTTACTTAATCTCTTAGGAGTGAATTATGACTGATGTAACTGATAGTCTACAGCATAATGAAACGGATGTTGTGATGGCTGCCGAATGGGACCTTCAGCCTCCAGATTATGCACCTAAAGCACGAACACAGCTCTTTGATATTCATGATGCTGCAGATGTAACGTTGGAAAAACTTCTGCAATTACCCTCGGCAAATGGTTGGGGAATTGATGCAATCTGTATCAACAAGGTAAAAGAATACACCATGAAATGGGATGATTTTTTTATTGAATTGCACAGAGAGATTCAAAATATATTATCCTTAAAACTAGGTGTGAAGAATAACAGAGATTTCCAGTATCAAACGTTAAGAAAAGCAAACAGCTATCTTGTGATGTTTCTGTCACCTGATGCCCGTCCGTATCATCAATGGGTTAATGAACTAAAAATTAAGGGCTTTGATCAATATAAAATTGCTCAAACTGTGCTCGGGTTGCGCCTGAAACTATATTTTTTAGAGAATGCCGGGAAGTATTTTGAGGTGAGTCATGGGGCCTATAATAGCGAAGTTTTTCTGGGTGCCGTTGTACAAAAAGAAGAACCAGACAAGAGAGGAAACTATTACGTCGATGCATTGCAAAGTGACCTCTTTTACAGCCCAGATTATGGTGACCTCACCTTTACCCTGAAAGGGGTCTGCTTCAGAGCTAAAGCGGAAGAGCTTGGTGTACTCAGCGATTATGGCCGGATTATAGTTAAGGGTAAAAAATCATTGCAGTTGCTCGAAAAAGTGGATGGCAGAAAATACCGGAAAATGCCCTATATGCGTTTTGTCAGTAAAACTTATTCTGGCTGCAAAAATCATGCAGAAAATCTGGTTCAGAGCGTGCTCTGTAATATCCTGTCTCAGGCTGACATAACTTTTTCACCACGTGTTTTTTGTGCAACCCACTGTCAGTTAAACTTTTTAACGACCGATGCTAAAATACTCCAGCGTCCGTTAGTTATTATAGATAATATTAATAGTGGAGAAGATCCAAAGGCGCATCAGCGATTTATTCAATATCTGAAAAAAGAATTAGATGCAGTAGATATAATTTCACCTCGGGAACTTATTGATCTTGATAAAGATGTTAACTATCTGGTACTGAATCAGTCCAAAAAAATAAATGGGTCTAGCATTTCTCTTGGTGAAGATACCTTTTTAAACTCTACCTGGCAGGCACTAAATGAGGCAAAAGCAGGTAAAAAAGATCTGTTAGATTATTATTCTAGACTAAAAGTGGATTTTATCCTTGATTTTGATAAAAATTATCAGCGAGTCTTTCAGGGATGTAATATTGAAGCCATAGAGCAGAATAAAAAAGATCCTGTTAACCTGGTGGTTAAAAAAGTTCTTAATCCTGTGTCTGTCGCTAAGTTGGAAATGATTCGCAGCGAACTCTGGCTAAAAGAAGCTGTGCTGGTGAGAAAGAAACTTACCGGTTTTAGCATTAACGATGGTGAGTATATTCTTGTCTCAATTCGGTGTTCCTCTTCCGGAAACAGAAGAGGGAATGATTTTTATGGCGTTGCTACGCCGGTAGTATTCAGCCATGGCGTAATGAACATCGCAGAGCCGAAAATGTATACCGATGAGAACGATTTGCGTAATAATGTTCAAGGGATGAATATCAACTGTATTGATAAATTGCGTGATGATAATTTCTATCTTGTTGATACAATAAATCAGGTTGTGATTAAGCGATACAATACTGTTCGTATTCCGAGATTATTAGGTTCTGCAGAGCGTTGTTCTCTTCAGGTAGCAGAAGAGAATTATGATAAAATTAATAAATTTGGTGCAGCGGATAAAACATGTTTGCCTTACTATTTAACGCCAAAACCTAAAAGTCATGCTGTCAGCCAGTATCAACAACTCTTTATTGAAAAACGAGGTAATGAAGCATTACTTTTTTGTACCAAAAGTAACCAGCCCAACCAGATTATGGACAGAGCAACCTTAGTTTATAATCTGGTGGCGACAACATTTGACGGCAAAGAGGCTGATGTGATGGTGCAACCAGCAACTGAATTATTGTTGCGAACTTTAACTTACGATACCACACGCTATAATGAAGTCAGTCAGACATCTCTTCTGGAAAAAATATCGCGTCTGATGCTGCATAACTAATTTTATCAGCGTTTAACGTGGGTTATTTTTGATCAGGCCATGTGCTATGGCCTGATAATTTTAATGTCTGATAGTATTGATCCTGTTTGTTTACTGAATCAATTCCGGCAACCTATAAAGCAAACGCCTTGCAGATGGCCAGCCTGCATCCATAAAAATATCCAGACTTTCTAACAAACAGGTGCTTCGATGTTCTTCTTCAAAAATGATTTTATAGTCGGCAAGAAACATCCCCATCATTTTTACCAGTTGTTCCATTCCCATATGTTCATTCTGGAAACCAAACCTTGTTCCGTGACGTAAGGCATGGGCCATCAGATCAAAACATTTTGCTGGATCGACAGGAACAAGCGTTTCCAGCAGTTCCAGAAGGTAGTAAATAGTATGTGGCGTGCTGCAATCACCAATGCGCCGCATGTGCAGTTCAGTTTCGTTTAGAAATCTCTTAAGTTCTTCTTCTGCTAATGATTTCTCAGGATTATCTTTCCCTTCACAAACAAAGCGAAATTGCAGACATGCTCCGTCTATAATGGCAAAACAGCGTCTTACTTCTTCCAGTTCAACCTCTGTCAGATCGGTGCGGGGTGAATACTCTTCCATTTTTTTTCCGGCAGCATCAATAATGCTATAGGCTATATCTAACGCCCGTCGTCTGATTCCAATGTCTTTCGGTGTACTCTGTTCGGTAAAGCCAAGAACGAATCCATCGCTTAATGTAAATAAAATTTGTTTAAGTTCAAGGCTATAAATAGTGGGATCGACAATCCAGCATTGAAGAATATCATATGCTTCTCTAATTTCATGGACTCCCCAGAGAATTGCCAGATCGATGCTAACTATCTTGCGAATGCGATGCTGCCGTTCAGGATCGTTACTAAAACGTCCCAGCAGTTTCTGGATAAGACAGAAAGCACGCATCGGGTCGATATATTGCAGACGTCTGATTCCCTCCCCAACCATATGCTCTATTATGCCGGTATTGATTTCCTGCTCCACGCGTTCATTCAGGAAATGCCATACGCTATCCGGAGCAATATCCCACAACCTTAACAGGCGTGTTGATGCCTGAAGACGAACGGCCGGGTGAGGGTCAATCAGCATCCTTTCGATATCAGGTTTCAGTCGGTCATACAGATCGGGACGTAAAGGAATTACATCCAGAAAAATTCGTGCAGCATCAATCCTCGGTGAAGGAGAGCCCCAGCTAACGCAGTTGGCAAAATTATCCTCGGTATCTTCATTGACAGTTGGAGATATTGCGCGAGAAGTCATATGCAATAAATCCAAAAAATGAGGGGTCAGTTCATCTACCGGGTTGTCATTGGCAGGTGGTAATAATTTCTGTTCAACAGCCGCAGCGCAGGCCCGAACAAGAACATCCTCTGCAGTTGTGCGCACATAGGTATGAATATTTACAGCATTGAGTTGTTCACGAAGCGGCTCGAGAATGCCAAAAACATCTTCCAGCGATAATTCAGAGGAGAGTGTATTATTTGTCGTTAACCCCAGTGCAGTTTTCGCTGTTTTAACAGCACTGATAAGCATGGCATTGGCTGGCTCATTTCGATCCAGACCTTCGATAAAATCATAAGGTATACCCGTACTAATGTTGACCGGAGAAATATCGAAAAGCCTTTTATTTCCTGATATTTCATCATCCCCCTGCGTTTTATTCAGAAAGTCCCGGGCGGCTTCAGTAGAAAGATTATCTGATCCAATCGTGTTGAAAAGGTGATATAACAGTTGTTTCTTTGCTTCTTCCGGGTAAATATAGTCAGAGAAATTATACTGGAATGCTGCATTCTCCAGCATTTGCCGTTCCTCCAGTGGACGCCGGGCAATTCCTTTGCTGACCAAATCGATAGCATCTTTACGAGTATCTTCGTTCCGGATAAACGCTTCCTGCGATGCAATGGGCCAGAGAAAATCAACCAGGCTATCATTACGTTCATTTGCCGCCAGAAAGAGCCTGGCCCAGAAGATTGCCAGTGAGGCTTTTTGACGAATAAGTTCTGCGAGAACTAACACGTCTGGTTCAGTCGCGCTTTTCAAATGCCGAAATAGTTTCTTAATCAGTACTTCTCCGTCATGCGCGTGTTCGCCTGTAGGATTGTACGCCCATATGTGGCTGTGATCGGCTTTAAGAGAGATATCATTCCCGGAAATGGATAAATGCATCACAGGGGAATCGACAGGATGGTACCGGGCAACGTATCCATTTAAAGCGTTGACGGCAGCATCAACAGCCTGTTCGGGATGTTGTTCGAGAAAATGGGAGAAAAACTCACCGAGGGAATAACGAGCCGATTCATAGTCCTGTCGGGCGTTTGATCTCAGAGGCAGAATTCGGCTGTTCCCCAGCGTTGTTTCCCGTTCTTCGGTGACATCGTAGCGATAGACAAACTCGAATACTTTGGCAACAAACTCAGGTGCACGATCCGCGATTTTCTTGATGTTGTAACAGAGTATGGGAATTTCCTCTGAACCATAACGCTGGAGACGTTCGACGGAAATAATTTGCTCCAGTAAACAGCAAGATGAATCAACATCGGTATTGATCGTATCTGCAACGAGAGGTATAGCACTTCTGACAAAATAGCCCGGCTCACACTGCTTAAGGCCATAAGAAAGCAGGGCGCGGCAGGTTATACCCAGAATATTGCGTAGATCAGGATCAGTCACCTGTTTAGTAAGCGGATGCAGCAAAAATCGCAACGTCTCCGCGACTTTATTGATGTCAGGCGTTAAAGCAGAGACCAGATATACCCACGGAAGCAGAGCCACTTCTTTTTCATCTTCAAACCTAATTGCCAGCGCGCCGCAGAGATGACTGAGCGTAGAAATAACGTTCTGATCGTCCATTGCCACACGTTTAGCGAGCCAGAGCAGGTCGTTTTGTTCAACAGGATATTCAGCCGCAATTCGGCCTGTCGAACTACGGATAATGGGATCGCCATCGCTATCATTAACCAGATGACTTACCGCTTGCCAGAAGCCGTGATGATCCTCGTTATAATGCCAGATTTCCTGAAGCACAAAACCCAGTGCGGGAGAAAGCATCAACCCCATAGCCTGCTGTTTAGGAAAATGCAAGGTTCCCGCAATAAGTGCGTCAGGATCGAATGATATTTTTGCCGCAGCATAGTCAAAGAGCAGATGATGACGAAACTGTACCCAGCGATCGTTAGTCTCCCTGACGACAACGCCTTCACGAGAGAGTGTATCAATCATATCAGCATCTGCGCCCGTCAACAGGGATGGAGTCCTGAGTGAACGAGTGGCAATCATATGATTAACCAGAGCCTTAATACACTGCCGGGCGCTCAGCCCATATTTCTCAACGCGATACTGCCAGTAGAGTTTTAATAATTCGCTCTGGGATGAAATACGACTCAGATTAATATCCGCATGTTGCGAAACCAGGTCGGCCAGCAATCGTGTATTAAATGGTACTTTTGCTAAATCGCGAAGCCTGTCAGAAAGCTGCTTGAGTGCTGCTGTCAGCGCCGAAGATTGTTCAAGTAACTGGCTGAATTCGTTATCTGACCAGCGTGGAATAACAATATGGCGAACCGAAGAAAACTGCGTATCGGCACATTCCGACACTGGAGGATGTCCTTTAAACAGTTCGCGAAGCTTCACACCCATACGTAAATCGAAACTGCGAATGGAGGCAATAACGCGCCATCGCCCCTTTTGATTCAGTACCTGTTCAATCAGGGGACGAAAAACGGCCTCACCTTTCCCCCCACGGGTCGCATCCAGTGCATCAATAATCAGCCAGCCGTGAGACGTACCATCCCATGCTTCAAGCACTTCAGTCAGACAATGTTCTAGCCGGAGTTCACGGCTCAGTCCTTCGAGCGACTCAACCGAATAGTGATCAACCGCCAGTTCAAGAACATCGTCCCCACGATTGCGCAGGCTACGTGCCAGCACATTTAGTACGCCGCTTTTACCGGCTCCGGGTTCACCAATAATTAATAACGAGCCGGACTGCACAGCCTGCTCAACTGCATCCTGGCATTCCCTGCGCAAAGTAAGCGGCTGGCCGGAGGGATTATCGATGGTTTCATACTGCTGCAAGACATCAGCAACGTGCTGAGAATGGCGGATAAGTTGATGGATATCCGCCTGATATTGTGGCGGTGCGGCCAGTTTAATCCCTTTTCCTGCCAGCAGGTTACGTAATAATAATGCATCACAGCCATCACTTCGGGACATCATCTCCCCACAGGTGGTGACAAGAATACTCAGAGCTGCTGCTGAGTCAGTTTCTCTGGCAAGGCTGCGGCTAAGTCGCATCTGAAGTATTGATGCGATATTTTCAACATCAACAACGTGAATGACAATCAGACGGGCAAGTTCGGCTAACAGATCTGATGGCCGGGGCTCCGTGGTAATCCGTACCCACGCGGTCAACACACAGCGTTCGAGAATATCAGACGCTGATTTCTGTTTCCTGTTCATAGCTCCGCGACCTTGCTGGGAAAGATGGTGTAACGCGGCGGAAAGATCGGTCCGAACAGCCGCTGATGCTTTGGTGCTTACGGATAAAATTAGCCGATCTTTCTCCGCCGAAAGAGGGCGGTTCCACGCCAGAGAACCATCACCATCCCGACAGGTTAGCCAGTGTCGGACGAACTGTTCAATCGTCCGGTAAAAAGGACTCTTTTCATTGTCTGAAAGTGAGACGGTTGTTTTTGCCTGAATTGCGAGAAATCCGCCCACAGATGTTGCCACAAGAATATCATCAACTGGCGCTTCAGTTTCGAAACGAAGCCGAACAGGTGATGCATCACCCAGTATCAATGAAGGATCCAACGGGTCATTATTCAGGATCTGAGCGGCAAAAAACGCGCCTAATTGTTGTTGAAAGACAATACCGCTGCTGGTTGCCGAGCCACCACCGTTTGAGGGGCTGCTCAGATTCGTATCAGACAAGTTCCACCTACATAGCATGAATTCCGTGTTGGCGTTTATTTTACGGACAGGCGATTGGTAAAACAAAGAGATAAAAATACAGTACCCGGGTAAAACCGTCATTGCGACAATGGCATTTCAAATGCGGGCTCTTGCCGCCCATCGCCAAATGCAGTATCCGTAATCCGCGCCTGCAAAATCAGGTGCCGGGATTGGAACCCTGAGAAATGTTACAGGCGACATACGACGCGCCCGCGTCTTTTTTTATGTCGTGCGCTTGGCTATACCTCAATGGTGGGCTGGGCGGGGGCACCGAAAGGTGCGCCGGTTGCCTGTAACGCCGGTAGTTCCAACCCCGTTCAGTCCACCACCATGAGATTGGAACCTCTGGTGGTGGGTTTTTAACCCGTTACAGGATAATGTCTTTATGGCTACGATCCCCACTCAAGCACTCCCGTCACTTGCTGTTCCTTTCAGTGCCACCACGGATTTCACCGTACTCGCCGGTCACTGCGAAACCTTTGCCGAAATCCTGATTGAAAGCAACGACCCCGCGTTGGCTGCGTACTGCCGGTGGCGTGAAGTTTATCGACGGTGTGGAGGTCAGAGCATGATTAAGTCTGTCTGGCATCCTGCCGACATTATCGCCGGGCTGAAAAAACGTGGCACTTCGCTGTCAGCACTTTCGCGTCAGGCGGGGCTGGCATCCTCCACGCTGGCTAATGCGCTTACCCGCCGCTGACCTAAAGGTGAAAGGTTAATTGCCGAAGCGTTAGATATCGCGCCTGAGCAAATCTGGCCTTCGCGCTACCGCTGATGTTCCTACGGCACAGCCCGGATACGGAAGCTGCGCCGCATTTTGTTTATCCGATCCGTCATAATCCTTTGAACTGCAAAAACAGTTTTCTATTATCGGCCTTCTTTGTTACGCACTAAGCTCCCGCCTGTACAAAATGCTTCATGACCTGAAAGAAGCGCCTTGTGTATCAGGATGGTCGCCGTTTTTTCGGCAACGCCGCCTTTGAAAACGGCTGGATCTGTCCTTCGATGGATTAAGGCTTTCTTCACGCTTTATTACGCTAAGGAAATCACAATGAATCAGATGAATAATTGTGCATCGCCTGCTGTAGATGTTATATTAAAATATAATATCAGGAGGTGCTCTATGTATACAACTCGCCTGAAAAAGGTCGGCGGATCCATCATGCTGGCAGTTCCCCCCGCCGTGCTGAAAACGCTGGAGCTGTCGATGGGCAGCGAAGTGGGTATGACTATTGATAATGGCTGCCTGATTATTGAACCCCAGAAACGGCCCCGTTATTCGCTTGAGGAACTGCTGGCGCAGTGCGATCCGCACGCCGAAATGAGTGAAGAGGATCGGGAATGGATTGATGCGCCTGCGGTGGGCAAGGAGATCCTGTAAATGGACAGAGGGGAAATCTGGCTTGTTTCACTGGATCCGATTGCCGGCCACGAGCAAAGCGGAAAACGTCCGGTGCTTATCGTATCGAAGGCATCATTTAACACGCTCACCCGGTTGCCCGTTGTTGTCCCTGTGACCAGCGGCGGAAACTTTGCTCGCGAAGCCGGTTTCACCGTTTCACTGGACGGGGCGGGAACAAAAACAACGGGCGTGATCCGCTGCGACCAGCCCAGAACCATTGATATGGGAGCCCGAAATGGTAAGCGACTGGAGCGCATACCCGACGCTGTCGTGAATGAGGTGCTGGCTCGACTGGAAGCCATTCTGAGCTGATATTTTTTATGTAACCTGAACGAGGGCGCTGTCACATACAGCGCCCTCATTTTTTATAACAACAAGTGATTAAAAAATCTTTTGCAGGTAAAAACAGTTTCTTTTTCCCCCGCCAGCGGCACTGGCGTAGTCTCCCCCTTGCTCTATGCTGTCGTAGACAGCGCCCAACGCTTCACAACCTGAAAGAACCGCCTGTTATCAGGACGCTTGATCCGTTTACCGGTGCAGACCTCTGCAAACACCGGGTCGCAGAACATCGCGACGAAGGCCCGAGTTTTAACACGATACGTCCTTTACTGCGCCAGCCTGCTGGTCTGAATTTGCACCGTGCCGGAATTTTCCTGGCTAACCTGTACCCTCAGCGCCTTTTACCTTACGGACTGCGGCCTGCATTGCCGCAAGGCTTTCCTGCTGCGTGGTCGTAAAACTACACCAACAATAAATTTTCAGACACTGCACCAGTCCAGTGCGCCACTTTAACCGCGCAGAGCGGGAAGTGACGCACGCAGCCTTTTCGACCTGCACCAGAAAACTCAACTGCGCCAGCTCACGGCTGGATCCTGACACCGCCTTTTCAGGCCATTTGACCAAAAAGGAGAACATGAACCGATACCAGAGGGGAATCAGGACGATCCGGGGGATGACCCGCTAAGGCGGGCCGCTGCTCAGAGAGCACAACCGAAGCCCCACCACACCTCAACAGCGACCGCCCCGGCGCTCAGGTATCGTTCGCAGCCCCGACAAAAAAACAGGGGCTATCGGCCTACGCGCCGGGGAAAGCTGTATCAGTGTAGGGTTTTTGGAATGAGTTTGCGGCATTCATGAAAAGGGGAATGTATGGAAATACTGGAGCAGGAAATGAAGCGGCTTGCGCAGCAGGCAGGCGCAGAGCGAGCGACTGAACAACTGTTCTCTTGGTCTGTCTGGCGCATCCCGTAACGGTACAAAGCTGGCGATCACGTCGGAGCACTATCTTATCTGGCGCAGGGATTTTGTGAGAAGGAAGCGCTGGCAATGATGGCGATGGATTTGGGGCACGGCGACGGGCGCGGGCTGTATGTGGCGCAGGTTTACGGGCGAAAGGATGACATTGATAGTCTAAGGCTTGCAATATGGTGTTATTCATCGGTTTTAACCCAAAATTATTTGACCCCAAATCTGACCACCAAATTCTCCCGATGCGGAGGGAAAACTGAAAATACAGCGGGAAGATTTTCACACCCACTGATTGCTTCAACGCCATACAGGCAGGGGCTCCAGCGCATAAAAAAGCAAAAAGCCCGCTTAGTTTCCTAAGCGGGCTTCTCTAAATTTGGCTCCTCTGACTGGACTCGAACCAGTGACATACGGATTAACAGTCCGCCGTTCTACCGACTGAACTACAGAGGAATCGTTTGAACGGGGCGCATATTATCGAGCGACCCTCGCCTTGTCAAAACTCTTTTTCACAATTCGTTCTGACTGCTGAATAAAGCGTCAATTGCGCGCTATGAGCGGACTCAGCGCGGCAAAATCACGACTGATACAAACTCTTTTGTGACGATGATCACCATCTCTATGCAAAATTACATTCTGATTTGTCGATTTTGTCAGATACCTCGCATGCATGATCACAGATATTTCATTTCGCCGTTGTCGGGACCAAAAGCGAAACATATATTCCAGATCAACTCTTAAGCGAATGCGGGAATAGTCATGAACAAAGTCAGAATTGGAATGATTGGCAGTGGTTACATCGGTCGTTGTCACGCGATTGCTTACGCTCAGGCACCTACGGTTTTTGCCCTGAAAGGCGAGATCGTGCGTGAAATGCTGGCGGAAGTGAACCCAGAGCTGGCAGCAAAACAGGCGGCAACTTTTGGCTTTGCCCGTTCTACCGGCGACTGGCACGAGCTGGTGCGCGATCCGAACATCGATGTGGTTGATATCTGCGCGCCAAACTTCCTGCATAAAGAGATGGCGCTGGAAGCGATTCGCAACGGCAAGCACGTTTACTCCGAGAAACCTTTATCGCTATCAGTGGCCGATGCGGAAGAGATGGTACAAGCGGCGCAGCAGGCGGGCGTTAAAACGCTGGTCGGCTTTAACTACATGAAAAACCCCACCAGCCAACTGGCGCGCGAGATTATCGCGCGTGGTGAAATCGGCGATGTGGTGCACTTCTACGGCACGCACAATGAAGATTATCTGGCACGGCCGGAAACGCCGCTCGATTGGCACTGCCAGAAAGCGTTGGCCGGGTTAGGCGCGCTTGGCGACCTCGCTGCACATATTGTGAATATGGCACACTATCTGGTCGGTGATATTGAAGAAGTTAGCGGCGATATGATGACGGTGATTAAAGAGCGTCCGGATCCGAAGGATACTTCGCGCCTGCTGCTGGTGGAAAACGAAGATCAGGCCAGCGCCTTGCTGCGCTTTAAAAACGGTGCGCACGGCGTGTTTGAAACCTCGCGTATCGCCTGCGGCAGCAAAATGGGCCTGACCTATGTGGTCACCGGTACCAAAGGCACGCTGCGTTATACCCAAGAACGTATGGCCGAGCTGGAGCTGTATATTCACGATGAACCGGCAGGCCGCCAGGGTTTCAAAACCATTTTGACCGGTCCGGCGCATCCGGATTACGCCAACTTCTGCGTCTCTGCCGGGCACGGCATCGGTTTCAACGATCAGAAAACCGTCGAGATTCGCGATTTAATCAATGGCATTGCCGCTGGCGATCGCATGTGGCCAGATTTCGCCGAAGGATTGCAGGTGCAGAAGGTGCTGGAAGCTGTCGCGGTTTCCTCACTGGAACGCCGCTGGATGAAAGTGTAATCACACTTAACTGAACAACATCGTAGCGGCGCAATGTATTGCGCGCCGTTGAAAGCGCGCCGCTACGGTAATGTGCGTTAAGCAAGTAACGGGCATTGAGGCGGTAAACGGCAGCTCAGTGCGCCCGCCATCACTTCAATCTCAAACTCACTTCCCGTCAGCGGTTCGCCATCCAGATTAAACGTCATCTCATGCGGTGAACGGATGGTGAGCGACTGCAGCTGCGCCGTGACGATATTCGGATTTTCATCATCACGCGTCAGCGAATGCAGCAACGTTGGCAGCAGCTCTTGCGAGGTGACGATGCTGAGGTTGAGCTGTCCGTCATTGATTAAGGCATCCGGGCAGAGCTTTTGTCCGCCGCCAGCCTGACGTCCATTGCCGATGCCAATCACCAGCGCATCGCCTTGCCAGTTAAAGCCGGGGCCGCTGATTTCGCAGCGATCCGGTTTCAGCGCATCGACGCGCATCAAACCATGAATAAAGTACGACACGCCGCCGAGCGCCGATTTCAGCTTTTCAGGCGTTTCGGTGGTGATGCGTGTACCAAATCCGCCGGTCGCCATATTGATAAAGTAGCGATCGCCGTTCACGCGCGCCAAATCGATAGCCGTGGCTTTTCCCACCAGCGCGAGACGTAAAGCCGGTTCCATCCCTTCGGGAATACCGACGCTGGTGGCGAAATCATTGGCGGTGCCGAGCGGTAAAATGCCCAGCGCCGGACGCTGCTGCTCGGGTAATCCCGCCAGCGCGGTGGCGATCTCATTGATGGTGCCATCACCGCCGCCAGCCACCACGGTTTCTGCCTGCAAAGCGACCGCTTCTTGCACATAACGATCGCCATCACCTTTTTCCCAGGTGACGCGTACCGCCAGATTAAAGCCTTCATCACGCAGCGTATTCACCGCAGCGCGCAAATCTTCATTACCTGCGCCTTTCCCGTTGAGGATCAGCAGCGTCAGCGGTTTGTTTTGCATTATCAGTTCCTTGATGCGAGAGACAGAGCACTGGTTATAGCATAGCTGGGGAGAGAACTTTATCGGCGGGCGACGAAAAAATCGGTGGGCGATCAAAAAAGAAAACCCGCACGGGGGAGCCGGGCGGGTGAATGAGGTGGTTCCTGGTACTACCTGCTTTTATTCTTACTCGTTAGCAGCAGGCGAGATTCTAAAGCGAGGCGAAGAAAGGGTCTGTGATCCTACTCTAACTTCGCTATTTTCTTTTCTTTATGTGCGATTTTTCCCGTGTGGATCGTAGGTGCTGTGGCCATCGGTGAAATTACGCAACAGCAGGGCGAAGGCGAGGCTGACCGATTCCGGGACCGGGATCCACACGCGGTGTCCATCGCCTGGCGCCACGTCCACCGCCGATCCTTTATCATTCTGCATGGTTTCCAGCGTGCAATTGAGATTGCCTTCGGGCGTCATGATCTCGACAGAATCCCCGAGCATAAACTTATTCTTCACCGCAATTTGCGCCCAGTCGCCGCGACGTTCGCCGGTGAATTCGCCGACAAACTGCTGGCGCTCGGAGATGGAGAAACCTTGCTGATAGTTCTGATAGCTATCATGGGTATGACGACGCAGGAAACCTTCGGTGTAACCGCGATGCGCCAAACCTTCCAGCGTCTCCAGCAGCGCTGGGTCGAAGGGTTTACCCGCAGCGGCATCGTCAATGGCACGGCGATAAACCTGCGCGGTGCGCGCGCAGTAGTAGAAGGATTTGGTGCGGCCTTCGATTTTCAGCGAGTGAACACCCATTTGGCTCAGACGTTCAACGTGCGCCACCGCGCGCAGATCTTTTGAGTTCATGATGTAGGTGCCGTGTTCATCCTCGAAGGCGCTCATCACCTCACCCGGCTTCATCTTCTCTTCCAGCAGGAACACGCGGTCGGTGGTCGCGCCGGCGCCCAAAGTCGGCTCCTGCACCTTAACCGGCTCATGGAAACCGACGATATTGCCCATCTCATCCTGCTTGCCTTCTTCCACTTTATATTCCCAGCGGCAGGCGTTGGTGCAGGTCCCTTGATTCGGATCGCGTTTGTTGAGGTAGCCCGAGAGCAGGCAGCGGCCGGAGTAAGCCATGCACAGCGCGCCGTGCACGAAGATCTCAATCTCCATTTCCGGCACCTGCTGACGGATTTCTGCAATCTCATCCAGCGATAGCTCGCGTGAAAGAATCACGCGCGTCAGCCCCATCTGCTGCCAGAATTTCACCGTGGCCCAGTTGACCGCGTTGGCCTGCACCGACAGATGAATCGGCATCTGCGGAAAGGCTTCACGCACCAGCATAATCAGGCCGGGATCGGACATGATCAGCGCGTCCGGCTGCATGGCAATGACCGGCGTCAGATCGCGGATAAAGGTTTTCAGTTTGGCGTTGTGCGGGGCGATGTTGACCACCACGTAGAATTTCTTACCGAGCGCATGGGCTTCATTAATGCCCTGCGCCAGAATCTCATGAGTGAATTCGTTGTTGCGCACGCGCAGGCTGTAGCGCGGTTGGCCAGCGTAGACGGCATCAGCGCCGTAGGCAAAGGCATAGCGCATATTCTTCAACGATCCCGCTGGAGAAAGCAGTTCAGGTTTTAACATGGATTTTCTCACTGATGTCAGGTCAGCATGCCATCGTGGATGGCAGGTGCAGCGGCCGCATTATACGGCCCTGCAAAAGGTGGGGAATTGTAGGCAGGCCCGCACCCGATGTAAATTGACCTGGATCAATGTAAGCCGTTGCAGGCTACAGCAAGCGGCAGACGTCGGCTTCCCAGCGATACCCCATGCCGTACACCGCGCGGATAAACGGCTGTTCCGCATCGAGGCTTTCCAGCTTGCGGCGCAGGTTTTTGATGTGACTGTCGATAGTGCGATCGGTGACTACGCGGTAATCGTCGTAGAGATGATTGAGCAACTGCTCGCGCGAGAACACTTTTCCCGGCTCCAGCGCCAGCGTTTTCAGCAGACGAAATTCGGCGGGCGTCAGCTCCAGCTGTTGTTCACGCCAGCTGGCCTGAAAGCGGCTCTCATCAATATGCAGAGGCGATTCCTGCTGCGCCTCTTCCGGCGAACGTTTGACGCGGCGCAAAATGGTTTTGACGCGCGCCACCACTTCACGCGGGCTGAACGGCTTGCAGATATAGTCGTCCGCGCCGATTTCAAGCCCCAGTAGGCGATCAATCTCCTCGGTGCGCGCGGTCACCATGATGATCGGCAGTTCCGAGAAACGGCGAATTTCGCGGCACAGCGTTAAGCCGTCGCGGCCGGGCAGCATCAAATCCAGCAGCATCAGGTCCGGCGGCGTGTGCTGAACATAACTCAACACCGCGTTACCGTCGGCAATGTGGTGCGTGCGATAGTTGGACGCCTGCAGATAATCAATCATCAGCTGCGCCAGTTTGGGTTCATCTTCTACAACAAGGATCAGAGGATCGCTATTTTCCGGGCTCATAAGTGGCGTCTAGTGAGGAACATACGGCAAGTTTAGCGTGATTTGCAGTCCACCTAAATCAGAGTGATCCGCACTGATGCTGCCGTCATGCGCTTCCACGATATTTTTACAGATCGCCAGGCCAAGCCCAGAGCCGCCGCTGGCGCGATTGCGTGAACTTTCTGCGCGGAAAAATCGTTCAAATAATTGTGCCTGATGGGCCGGATCAACGCCCGGCGCGCTGTCCGCAAACCGCAGCTGCCAGTTTTCGCCCGCCAGCTGCATCGAGAGCTGCACCGCGCCACCGCTGTCGGTGTAACGCAGGCTGTTTTCCAGCAAATTGGTGAACAGCTGCATCAGGCGATCGGGATCGCCAAAGCTCTCCGCCTGCGCGGGTAACGCCAGATTAAGAGCTAAGCCGCGGCTGCGATAACGTTCGCCGAAGCTGCCGGCCACCACTTCCAGCAGAGTGACCAGGTCAACCGGCTGCTTGCGATAGGCGAGGGCGCCCGCGTCAGATAATGACAGCTGATGCAGATCCTCCACCAGTTTGGTCAGCACCACCACTTCGCTTTGTAGCGAGCTGATGGCTTCCGGCGTCAGCTTGCGCACACCATCCTGCATCGCTTCCAGCTCACCACGCAGAATCGCCAGCGGCGTGCGCAGTTCATGGGAGATGTCGGCCATAAAGGCGCGGCGGTTGCTTTCGTTCTTTTCCAGCGAACTGGCAAGCTGGTTGAAGTCGCGGCCCAGTTGGCCGAGTTCATCGCTGCTGCCGACTTCCACGCGGGTAGCGAAATTGCCCGCCGCCAAATGGTGCGTGCCATCCACCAGCCGTTTTACCGGTGCCAGTAAACCGCGCGCCAGCAGCCAGGTGACCAGCGCGGCGAGTAACCCGGTCAGCGCCACAATCATCCAGCTGGTGCGTCGCTGCTGCTGATCAAAGTTGATGTCGGTGCTGCGCGTCAGACGTTCTGCCGGTGAGGCAATCACCCAGCCAACAATTTTGCCGTTGCTGGTGGTGATATTGCGCCGGGTACCTTCCGGCGGTACCGGCTGGCGCGGCCCTGACAGCACTTTGTATTGCTGATCGATAATCCAGAACTGCGTGCGCCAGCCGTGCGGCGGTAACTGATTCACGCTGCCCGGATTCTGCTCCAGCGAGCGCAAAATTGAAAAAATCAGCTTGTCATTGCTGCGCAGAAAATCCCAGCTACCGTGCTGTTCATACTGATCGGCCAGCGCATCGCTCAGCAGGGTTAAGCGCTGCTCGTTGCCCTTTTTGATGTAATCCACAAAGCCGTGCTCAAAGCTGAGCCGCACGCCCCAATGCATGGTGATGATCACCAGCATGCAGGTGGAAAAAATCGCCGCAAACAGCTTGGCACCAATGCCCCATTTTACCGGCCGCTTCATCCTTTGCTCCTGCCTCTAAGGTCAACGTTTTTACTGACATCCTTCGGTACGCGCCAGAACACCAGCGCCGGCAGCGCAATCACCAGCGCCATGCATAGATAGGTGTAAATGAAGGTTTGATGCGCCGCCGGGCTGTCGGCTACCACGCCGTGGCCAAATGCGCCCAACAGCAAACCGGCCACGGTGACGCCAATACTCATCGACAGCTGCATGATCATCGACAACAACGAGTTGCCGCTGGAAGCCAGATCGTCCGGCAGTTCCTTTAGCGTCAAGGTATTCATCGAAGAGAAGCGGATGGCGTTGACCATGCCCTGCAGCAATAACACCACCGGCAGCAGCCAAATCCATCCCAGCAGCGCCACCAGCGGGAACAGCAGCAGCACCACCAGCGCCAGCGCCAGGGTCGCGCCGACCAGCGCATTGCGATAGCCGAACAGGTTGACGATGCGCACCACCACGCGCTTAGTCCCCATATTGCCGAGCACCATTGGAATCATCATCAATCCGGCGTGGAATGGGCTGTAGCCGAGGCCGACCTGCAGGAAAATGGGCGTCATAAACGGCAGCATGCCGCTACCGATGCGGCCGGTAAAACTGCCGATCAGGCCAATTGAATAGATGCGGTTATCAAACAGTTTCAGGCTGAACAGCGCATTATCGTTGTTGCGGCCGTGCATCAGGTAGAACAACAGTGAAAACACCCCAACCAGAATCAGTAAGCCGAGCAACAGCGGCGATCCGCCGGCGCTGCGCTGACCATCCAGCGCCAGCGTTAAGGTCGCCATGCCGACGGCCAGCAGCACAAAACCGAGGAAATCGAAGCGCCGCGTCTGCATGGTATAATTCGGCATCAGCGTCAGCGTGGCAATCGCACCAATGATGCCAACCGGAATGTTGATCAGGAAAATCCAGTGCCAGCTGGCGTACTGCACCAGAATCCCGCCCAGCGCCGGGCCGAGCAGCGGACCAATTTGTCCCGGCGTGGTGACGAAGGTCATCGCCGACATATATTGCTCGCGCGGCACAATTTTCATCACCGTTAAGCGGCCAACCGGCACCATCATCGCGCCACCAATGCCTTGCACCACGCGCGCCATAATCAGCTCATCGAGCGTGGCGGAGAAGGCGCACAGCAGCGAGCCGATGCTGAACAGCACAATCGCGCAGAAGAAGATATTGCGCACGCCAAAACGGTCCGCCAGCCAGCCGCTGATCGGCAACGTAATCGCCACCGTCAGCACATAAGAGACGATCACCGAGTGCATATTCAGCGGGCTGACGTTGAGATCGCGCGCCATCGACGGGATCGCGGTATTGACGATGGTGGTATCCAGCGCCTGCATAAAGAAGCCAAACGCGACGATCCACAGCTGCCAGCGCACGGTGGCGTTTTGAGGTGACATGCAGGTACCCGTTATGTCAGATCCAGTTTTCGCAGATCAGCCCATTCACGCGTGAAAATTCACGCAAATTGTTCGATACCAAAGTCAGGGCGGCACTGCGGGCATGAGCGGCGATATGAAGATCGTTCAGGCCGATAGGCGTGCCATTTTTCTCCAGTTCTGCGCGGATAGCGCCATAGTGGAAAGCGGCTTTGGCATCGTAATTCAGCACATCAAGGCGTGAGACAAAATCTTCAACGATGCGTAAGTTCCGCTCTGGAAAGGCGCTCTTTTCTGAGCCATGAAACAGCTCCGCCAGGGTGATCGTCGAGATAACCATCCGGCCGACATTGGCGTTGAAACGTTCGAGCACTTCAATCGGCCGCCGCTTGATGACGTAGATAACAATATGGGTATCCAGCATGTAGCGATGCATTAAAACGCTTCCCGCTCAGATTGTTCCTGCGAAGCACGCTCATCCATAAAATCATCGCTCACCGTCGGACCGTCGAGGAAAAAACTGTCCCAGGCGTTCTCTATGGGCGTGAGGATGCGCTCCTTGCCAATCGCTCTGACGGTGACGTTTTTTACATCATCAGGAAAACGAACGTCTGCTGGAATGCGAACGTTTTGTGTCCTGTTGCTGGTGAACACGGTACCTTGTGACATATAAACCTCCACAGTAATGAACGGGTTAAAGTTTACGCTCTTCATGCTACATAGCAAGCGTATGTAGCAGGTCATTTAGCGGTTAACTGAACCTTTTTCTTACGCCGCCGCAGCTTATCCATCATCAAATAGACCACCGGCGTGGTGTAGAGCGTCAGCAGCTGGCTCATCACTAAACCCCCGGCGATGGTGATGCCGAGCGGCTGACGCAGCTCCGCGCCGTCACCGCTGGTCAGCACCAGCGGCAGTGCGCCAAACAGTGCGGCGAGCGTGGTCATCAGAATCGGGCGGAAACGCAGCTGGCACGCCTGGAAAATCGCGTCGCGCGGCAACAGATTGCCGTTGCGCTCGGCATCCAGCGCAAAGTCGACCATCATGATGGCGTTCTTCTTCACGATACCGATCAGCAGCAAAATGCCGATCAGCGCAATCAGGCTGAACGGCGTGTTGAACAGCTCCAGCGCCAGCAGCGCGCCGACGCCCGCCGACGGCAGCGTGGAGAGAATGGTCAGCGGATGCACGTAGCTCTCATACAGAATGCCCAGCACGATATACACCGCCGCAATCGCCGCCAGCATCAGGTAGAGCTGATTGGATTGCGACTGCTGGAACACCTGCGCGGTGCCGGCAAAGCTGCCGCGCACGCTGGAAGGCACGCCAAGCGCGGTGATGGTGCGGTCAATAGCTTCAGACGCCTGCGACAGCGATACGCCTTCCGGCAGGTTGAAGGAAACGGTGGACGCCGCCGACAAGCCTTCGTGGTTCACCGATAGCGGCGCGTTGGCCGGTTGCCATTTGGCAAACCAGCTCAGCGGAATCGCTTTGCCGTCGCTGTTAATCACAAACATCTGATCGAGTGAACTGATGTCCTGGGTGTAGCGCGGATCAACTTCCATCACCACTTTGTACTGGTTGAGCGGTTGATAGATGGTGGAGATCTGGCGCTGACCAAAGGCGTTATTCAGCAGGGCATTAGCGGCAGAGACATCAATGCCGAGCCGCGCCATGCTTTCACGGTCGTAAGTCAGATTCATTTCGCTGCCGTTGTCCTGCTGATCCGAGTTAACGTCCGCCAGTTCGGGCAGGGCGGCGAACGCCTGACGGATTTTCGGCTCCCATTCGCGCAAATCATTCAGGTTATCCGACAGCAAACTGTACTGATAGCTGGCGTTGGACTCACGTCCGCCAATGCGAATGTCCTGCACCGCGTTGAGATAGAGATTGGCACCGGGCTCTTTCGCCAGCTTGATACGCAGCCGGGCGATCACTTCCTGCGCGCTTTCGCTGCGCTCGGAGAGTGGCTTGAGCGAGACGAACATCGAGCCACTGTTAGTGCGCGAACCGCCGGTAAAGCCGGTGACGTTATCCACTGCCGGATCGGCTTTGATGATGTTCATGAAATCCTGCAGCTTGCCGCGCATCGCCTGGAACGAAATGCTCTGATCCGCCGAGATAAAACCTTGTAAGCGACCGGTATCCTGCTCCGGCATAAAGGTTTTCGGGATCGAGATGAACAGCCACACGGTGAGCGCCACGGTGCCGAGCAGCAACATCAGCACCCAAATGGCGTGATTCAGCACCCAACCCAATGAGCGCGCGTAGCCGTTTTGCACTTTCATCAGCAGTTTGCCGAAACCGCGGAGACGCGGCTGGCTGCGTTTGACCTGCGGTTTCAGCAGATAGGCGCACATCATTGGCGTCAGCGTGACCGAGATAAACAGCGAGATCAGAATCGCCACCGACAGCGTGATGGCGAACTCCGAGAAGAAGCGACCAATAATGCCGCCAATCATCAGCAGCGGCAGGAACACGGCAATCAGCGATAGGCTCATCGACAGCACGGTAAAACCGACCTCGCGCACGCCGGTCAGCGCCGCCTGCAGCGGCTTCATGCCCGCTTCGACGTGGCGCGCAATGTTCTCCAGCACCACAATGGCGTCGTCGACGACAAATCCGGTGGCGATGGTCAACGCCATCAGCGACAGGTTATTCAGGCTGAAGCCACACAGATACATGGCGGCGAAGGTGCCAATCAATGAAACCGGCACCGCAGCGGCGGGGATCAGCGTGGCGCGCCAGTCACGCAGGAAGGCAAACACCACCAGAATCACCAGCGCGACGGCGATGATCAGCGACTGCTCCACTTCATGCAGCGAGGCGCGAATCGTTGGCGAACGGTCCTGCGCAATTTGCAGATCGATGGCAGCGGGGATCACGTCATGCAGTTCCGGCAATTCGCCACGAATGCGATCGACGGTATCGATGATGTTGGCTTCCGGCGATTTACGCACCACCAGCAGCACCGCCGCTTTACCGTTGGTCATCCCGGCGTTGCGTACATCCTGCACCGAATCCTGCACGTTAGCGACATCGCTGAGGCGCACCGCCGCACCGTTGTTGTAGTGCACCACCAGCGGCTGATATTCGCTGGCGGTTTGCAATTCTCCATTAGTACGTAACTGCCAGCGCTGCTGCACGTCATCAATCGCGCCCTGCGGACGGCGCTGGTTGGCGTTGCTGATGGCGGTGCGCACCGCATCCAGTGATACGCCCTGGTTGAACAGCGCCTGCGGATTGAGTTCAACGCGCACAGCCGGCAGCGAACTGCCGCCGACCGTCACATCGCCCACGCCTTCAATCTGCGACAGTTTCTGCGCCAGTTGCGTTGAGGCGTAATCATACAGCTGACCGGGATTATAAATGTCTGAGGTCAGCGTCAGGATCATGATTGGCGCATCGGAAGGGTTGGCTTTGCGATAGCTGGGACGGCTCGGCATGCCGGTTGGCAGCAGGCTTTGTGCGGCGTTGATCGCCGCCTGCACATCGCGCGCCGCACCGTTGATGTCGCGATCAAAATCGAACACCAGAATGATACGCGTGCTGCCCAGCGAGCTGGTGGAGGTCATTTCGCTGACGCCCGCGATGCGTCCCAGAGAGCGCTCCAGCGGCGTTGCCACCGATGCCGCCATGGTTTCCGGCGACGCACCGGGCAGCGAAGCCGAAATCAAAATCACCGGGAAATCCAGCTGTGGCAGCGGCGCCACCGGCAGCAGACGGAAGCCGAGAATACCGGCCAGCGCAATCGCCAGCGTCAGCAAAGTGGTGGCGACCGGACGATGGATAAACAGCGCGAAAAACTTCACGACTGCGCCTCCGGGCGCTTAAAGCGACGGCGCGTAGCGTGCGACAGGCGGTCAAACAGCAGATAGATCACCGGCGTGGTGAACAGCGTCAGCACCTGGCTCACCACCAAACCGCCCACCATGGCGATGCCCAGCGGACGACGCAACTCCGCGCCAACGCCGGTGCTCAGCATCAGCGGCAGTGCACCGAGCAGCGCCGCCAATGTGGTCATCAGAATCGGGCGGAAACGCAGCAAGCACGCCTGATAAATCGCCTCGCGCGGCGGCATGCCTTGCTCACGTTCCGCTGCCAGCGCGAAGTCGATCATCATGATGGCGTTTTTCTTCACGATACCGATCAGCAAAATAATGCCGATAATGGCGATGATATCCAGCTCATTACCGCTCAGCATCAGCGCCAGCAGCGCGCCGACACCGGCGGTGGGCAGCGTCGAGAGAATGGTGATGGGATGGATAAAGCTCTCATACAACACGCCGAGCACGATATACATCGCCACCACCGCCGCCACAATCAGCCACACGGTGCTGGACAGCGCCGCTTCAAAGGCCAGCGTGCTGCCCTGGAACTGCGTCATCATTTCGGCGGGCATGCCCACCTGATCTTCCGCTGCGCTCACCGCTTTCACCGCATCGCCCAACGTATACCCTTCCGCGACATCAAACGAGAAGGTCGCCGACGGGAACTGGTCGAGATGGTTGATGCTGAGCGCGGCGTGGCGCTGCTCAATCTGCGCGATGGCGCTAAGCGGCACGCTGCCGCCGTCGCTGCTGGTCAGGCGAATGCCGTCCAGACTCGCCAGTCCTGGCGTGGCATCGCTGTTCTGCTCCAGCACCACGCGATATTGGTTGGCCTGAGTGTAAATGGTGGAGATTAGGCGCTGGCCAAAGGCGTTATACAGCGCGTTATCCACGTCGGCCATGCTGATGCCGAGGCGGCTGGCGCTGTCACGATCGACTCTTACAAAAGCTTCCAGACCTTGATCCTGCCAGTCGCTGCTGACGTCGCGCAGTTGCGGCAGCGTGTTAAGTTGCGCCAGCAGTTTCGGCACCCACAAACTCAGCGACTCCAGCGAACCAGATTGCAGCGTGAACTGGTACGGCGTGCGACTCGCCTGGGTATCAATGGTCAAATCCTGCACCGGCTGCAGCCACAGGGAAATGCCGGGCACTTTGGCTAACGCCTGTTGCAGACGCTGCTGCACAGCCGGAATGCGATCGTCACGCTCATCCAGCGGCTTCAGGTTGATTTGCAGGCGCGCGCTGTTGAGCGCAGCGTTGGTGCCATCGACGCCGACAAACGAGGTCATGCTCTGCACCGCCGGATCTTTCATGATGATCGAGGCGACATCGCGCGTGCGCTCTGCCATGTTGGCGTAAGAGACCGACTGCGGCGCCTGCAAGGTGCCCTGAATAATGCTGTTATCCTGCTGCGGGAAGAAGCCTTTGGGGATCATGATCCACAGCAACACGGTGATCAGCAAGGTGCCGAGCGCTACCGATAAGGTGATCCACGGATGCAGCAGCACGCGCGTTAAGCCGCGTCCGTAACGGGCAATAATGCGGTCAAACATCGCTTCGCTGGCCCGCGAGAAGCGGTTCTGCTTGCGCAGCGATTCAGCGCTTAACATGCGGGCGCACATCATCGGCGTCAGCGTCAGCGACACCACGGCGGAGATCAAAATCGCCACCGCCAGCGTCACGGCGAATTCGCGGAACAGGCGGCCAATCACATCGCCCATAAACAGCAGCGGAATGAGCACCGCAATCAGCGAGAAGGTGAGGGAGATAATGGTAAAGCCAATCTCGCCCGCGCCTTTCAGCGCCGCCGTCAGCGGCTTTTCGCCCTTTTCGATATAGCGCGAGATGTTCTCGATCACTACGATGGCGTCATCAACCACAAAACCGGTGGCGATGGTCAGCGCCATCAGCGTCAGGTTGTTGATCGAGAAGCCCAGGAAATACATCGCGGCAAAGGTGCCGACCAGCGACAACGGCACGGCGACGGCGGGAATGAGGGTCGCCGGAACGTTACGCAGGAACAGGTAGATGATCATCACCACCAAACCCATCGCCAGCATCAGTTCGTGCTGGGTATCGCTGACCGACGCGCGGATGTTGGTGGTGCGGTCGGTAAGCAGTTTCACCTCCACCGATTTCGGCAGCGTGGCGGTTAATCCGGGCAGCATGGCGCGAATATTATCGGCGGTGGCGATGATGTTGGCGCCGGGCTGGCGCTGCACGTTGAGCACAATCGCCTGCTGACGGTTCGCCCAGGCGCCCAGCCAGCTGTTTTCGGCACCTTGTTCGATGGTCGACACATCGCCCAGTCGCACCGGCGCGCCGTTGTTATAGCTGATGATCAGCTTGCGATAATCTTCCGCCGAGGTCATCTGGTCGTTGGCCGACAGCGTAATTGAGCGCGTTGGGCCGTCGAGGCTGCCTTTCGCCGAATTGACGTTAGCGTTAGTAATGGCGGTGCGCACCGATTCGCTGGTCAGGCCGAGCGCAGCCAGCGCCTGGGTGTTCATCTTCACGCGCACCGCAGGGCGTTGCCCGCCCGACAGCGTGACTAAACCCACGCCCGAAACCTGAGAAATCTTCTGCGCCACGCGCGTTTCCACCATGTCCTGCACCTGCGTGAGCGGCATGCTGGTGGTGGTGACGGCGAGCGTCATGATCGGCGGGTCGGCCGGATTTACTTTGCTGTAGACCGGTGGATTGGGCAGATCGCTCGGCAGCAGATTGGTGGCGGAGTTGATCGCTGCCTGTACTTCCTGCTCGGCAACATCCAGTGGCAGCGTCAGCTGGAACTGCAATGTCACCACCGACGCGCCGCCCGAACTCTGCGACGCCATCTGCTTCAGGCCGGACATCTGGCCAAACTGGCGTTCCAGCGGCGCGGTAATGGAGGAGGTCACCACATCGGGAGAAGCGCCGGGATAGAGCGTAACCACCTGAATGGTCGGATAATCGACTTCAGGTAACGCGGAAACCGGCAGAAAACGGTAGCCGAGCACGCCGGCTAACAGAATGGCGATCATCAGTAGCGTGGTGGCGACCGGGCGCAGAATAAACAGGCGCGAAGGTCCACCGCTGCTGTCAGGAGGCATCACCTGCATTATTGACGCTCTCCGCGTGCGGGCTGCGCAGCGCGCGTGCTGTGGGTCGCGACGCTTTGCGGTGCCACCACTTCAACGGTGGCACCTTCCGTCAGGCGATCGAGCCCGTCGGTCACCACGCGTTCGCCTGCTTCGAGGCCCGCGCTGATCACCACTTTCTGGCTATCCTGCAAACCGGCGGTAACGCGTTTTTTGCTCACTTTGTTGTCGCTGTTGACCACCCAGACAAAGTGACCGTCGTTGCTCATCTGCAATGCGGCGGTGGGGATCACCACCGCATCCTGCAAGGTGTCCACTTTCAGACGCGCATTGACAAACTGATTCGGGAACAGCGTGTCATCTTCGTTGCTGAAGCGTGCTTTGAGTTTGATGGTGCCGGTGGTGGCATCGATCTGGTTATCGAGGCTCAACAGCGTGCCGCTGGTCAGCAGCGTTTTGTTGCTGCGATCCCAGGCTTCGACGATCAGCGGCTGTCCGCTTTTCTGCGCCTTGAGGATTTGGCTGATGTTGTTCTCGGCGACGCTGAACACCACGTCAATGGGGTGCGTTTCGGTGATCACCACCAATCCGGTGGTATCGCCGGAGGTGATGTAGTTGCCGACATCCACCTGCTTCAAGCCGACCCGTCCACCAATCGGCGCAGTAATGCGGCTGTAGGTGAGATTAAGCTGGGCGCTGGCGACGTTGCCTTCATCAGCTTTAAGGGTGCCGAGCGTTTCGCTCACCAGCGAACGTTGCGTATCGAGTTCCTGCTGCGATACCAGCGAGGTTTTCGCCAGTTTTTCATAGCGACTGAGATCGCGGCGCGCGTTGGCAAGCGTAGCCTGGTCTTTTGCCAGTTGGCCCTGCGCCTGAGTTAATGCCACCTGATAAGGGCGCGGATCGATTTCCGCCAGCAGCGCGCCAGCGGCCACTTGCTCTCCTTCCTGGAAGTGCAGCGCCATCAATTGGCCGTCAACGCGGCTGCGCACCGTAACGGTGTTGGCGGCGGTCACGGTACCAAGGCCACTGAGGAAATACGGCACGCTTTGGGTGGTGGCAGCGGCGGCTTGCACTGGCGCTAAGGGGCGTTTGCCACCTGCGCCGCGACCACGCTGCTGCTGACCTTCGGCCTGCGGCTGTTTATTCGGTTCCGCTGGATGCTGCCACCAATAATAGCCGCCCGCCAGCACGGCAATCACGGCTACGGCCAGTAAGCTTGTTTTAATTCGACGGTTCATCAAGGCGTGTGCTCTCCAGCATTTTTCGTTTTCCCCAATGCGAAATATAAAAATAGCCATTTCGCAAACGAATGATTGTAATCGCCCGGACCGGGCAAAAATTGAAGGAAATAAGAATATCGCCCCATTGAAGGTAAGTATTCATATTCTGTAAATATTCTGCCAGCAATAGGCATAAGCGCGGCAATTTCCTTTGCTAAGCTCAATACAGACCTGTCTCGTTTGAATAAGGAGAACAAAATGAGTCAACAGAAACTCCGCCAGCTCGGCGACAGCGGTATTGAAGTTCCCCGTCTCACCTTTGGCGGCAATGTGTTTGGCTGGACGGTGGATGAGAAAACCTCATTTTCCCTGCTTGATGCGCTGGTGGAGAAGGGCTTGTTCTTCATCGATACCGCCGACGTTTATTCGCGCTGGGCGCCGGGTAACGAAGGTGGCGAATCGGAAACCATCATCGGTAAATGGCTGAAGAAAAGTGGCAAGCGCGACAGCATCGTGCTGGCCACCAAAGTCGGCATGGAGCTGTCGCCGGAGAAAACCGGCCTCAAGCCGGCTTACATTCGTCAGGCGGTAGAAGATTCGCTGCGCCGCCTGCAAACCGACGTCATCGATCTTTATCAGGCGCACCGCGATGATGACGCGACGCCGTTGCTGGAGACGCTGAAAGCCTTTGATTCGCTGATCAAAGAGGGCAAAGTGCGTGCCATTGGCGCGTCTAACTACAACGTTAAACGTCTGCAGGAAGCGCTGGACGTGAGCAAGCAACATGGCCTGGCGCGCTATGAAACCCTGCAGCCGGAATACAATCTCTACGATCGTCAGGAGTATGAAAGCGGTCTGGAGCAGGTTGCGGTGAAAAATGGCCTCGGCGTGATTAACTACTATTCGCTGGCCAGCGGCTTCCTCAGCGGTAAGTACAAAAAGCCAGAGGATGCCAGCAAAAGTCAGCGCGGGCAGGGCATCGTCGACAAGTACCTGAATGAACGCGGTAAGCGCATTATTGAAGCGCTGGAAGATGTCGCCGCCTCGCACGATGTGTCGGCAACGCAGGTGGCGCTGGCGTGGCAGATTGCCCGTCCGAGCATTACCGCCCCGATTGTCAGCGCCACGTCGCTGGAGCAGTTGGATGAGTTGGTGAAAGCCACCCAGCTCGAGCTCAGCAAGCAAGAGATCGAAGAGCTGGCGAGCGCCAGCAAACTGTAAGGTTTTCAGGGACGCTGCGGCGTCCCGCTATTTTCCAGCTCTGCCTCACAAAAAATGCCATTTATTACAAAAGATTTTCAATCATCGACAGACGTCACAATTGCGCTAACGCACTATCATCCTGCGGTAAACTGCGCACATATTTGCAAAAACTGACAAATCCTCAGCACTATCCTCTGTTCGATCCATTCCAGTAACTTCATATAAGAATAACCATCATGAACAGAAAAGAAGCAGTGCAGCATTTACCCCGCCTGGCAGCGGGAACTCTGATGTTTGCGATGCTGAGTGCATCTGCGCTGGCCGCTGATGCTTTCAGTTACGACTCTCCCTATACGTTTGGTGATTGGGGCGGTTACCGAACGCAGCTGGAAAATGACGGCATAAAATTCGACGTTAACTACACCATGGAAAGCGGCTCCAATCTGGCGGGCGGCGCCGATACCAACACCTCAATGCGCTACAGCGATCAGTGGGCGTTTGGCGCTAACTTCGACCTGGAAAAACTGCTCAACTGGCAGGATGCGCAATTCCAGATGACGATTACCGATCGTAATGGTCAGAACATTTCCGACCAGGTCGCCGATCGTCGCACCGGCATGTTGTCCTCCACTCAGGAAGTGTACGGACGCGGCCAAACCTGGCGTTTAACCCAGTTCTGGTTAAGCAAAGGTCTGTTCGATAACACCGTGAACCTGAAAGCCGGTCGCGTTACCGTCGGTGAAGATTTCGATAACTTTGACAGTAAGTTCCAGAACCTGGCGTTCGGTAGCGGCCAGGCCGGTAACTGGCGTGGCGATCGCTGGTTCAACTGGCCGGTGTCCCAATGGGGCGGCCGCGTGAAGGTGAATATCACACCTGAAGTGTTCTTCCAGGTGGGCTTCTATAACCAGAACCGCGCCAACTACGATCGCGGCGACGGATTCCGTCTTGATACCAGCAACTCCGAAGGCAATCTGGTGCCGGTAGAGTTGGGTTGGAAACCAACGTTAGGTGCCGACAAGCTGCCGGGTAATTACCGTATCGGCTATTACTACTCTTCGGCTAACGGCGACAACTACGGCAGCTGGCGCGATGGGGCTTATCAAAGCCAGGATCACGCATACGGTGGCTACGTGCTGTTGCAACAGCAGCTGACCGCGCAGGGCGGCGATGCCAGCCGTGGTTTGGGCGTCACCGTTCAAGCGGTGATGAACGACCATAAAACCTCGAAAACGGATAACTATCAGTCGGTGAGCTTCACCTGGAAAGGGCCGTTTGATGCGCGTCCGCAGGATGAGATTGGTGTGGGTGCGGCACGTATTCACGTTAACAGCGCTTACACGCGTTCGCAGCGTGAGCAGAACAACGCGAACGGTGAGACCGACTTCAATAGCCCAACCTATCTGCCGATTCAGGATGGATCAGAGTATAACTATGAGATCTACTACAACGCGCAGCTGACCAAATGGCTGCAATTGCGTCCAAACCTGCAATATGTGGTGGCGCCGGGGGCGGTAAGTGAAGTGAAAGATGCGTTTGTGGGTGGGATCAGTGCGAACGTGAATTTCTAATCTGGCAGAATCTGTGACTTTGCCCTCTCCCTTTGGGAGAGGGCAGGGAGAGGGGATTATCTGAACATCACTTCAGCCCAGCGGGCGAGGCCGGCGGTCACCGAGGCGAAATCATCGCCGCTGGCGATAGGCGTATCGGGCAGCGCCTGCTGTAACGCCGCACGCAACACCGGAGAACGTGCGCTACCGCCGGTGAGATAAATCACTTCCGGCTTGGTTTCGCAGGTGGCGAGCGCCAGATGCACTTGCTCCAGAATGCGCTCCAGCGGTTGATTAATCGCTTCTTCCAGCTGCGCAGCGCTAATTTGCGCCTGCAATTGCGCCGCGATAAACGCCAGCGAGGCATCGGTCTCTTTCACCTCCGACAGCGCAATCTTGCTCTCTTCCGCTGCACGCACCAGACGATAGCTCAGCTTCTGCTGCCAAACTTTCAGCAGGTGCGCCACTTTGTCGCTGTGTTCAGCATCGCGAATCAAATCGCGCAGCAGTTTGCCGCTGGCCGCGGAATAGAAGTCGCTTTGTGCCGGAACGTCGTTGATAGCCACCGCATTCCACCACGGCAGCGCGGGCAGCGCGGTGCCTTTTTGCGTATTGCCACCGAGCCCCAGCAGCGGCATCAGGGTTTTAAACGCCAGCATAATGTCGAGATCGTTTCCGCCCACGCGGCATCCGCTGTGGCCAAGTAAACTTTCACGGCGATCGGTTTTATGACGCCATTCCGGCCCCATCAGCAGCATCGAGCAGTCGGTGGTACCACCGCCGATATCGACGACTAATACGCGCGTCTCTTTCTGCAGCGTGGCTTCGAAATCGAGGCCCGCCGCCACCGGCTCAAACTGGAACTCCACATCACGAAAACCGGCGCGCTGTGCCGCACGCAGCAGAATGCCCTGCGCCTGCTGGTTAGCCTCTTCGCCGCCTAAACCCTGGAAGTTAATCGGGCGGCCAATCACCGCTTGCTCAATCGGGCGATCGAGCTGGGTTTCGCCTTGCTGACGAATGTGCAGCATCATCGCGCACACCAAATCTTCAAAGAAGGCGATCTGCTGTGGCTTCAGGCCGTTAGCGCCGAGGAAGGATTTCGGTGACTTCACGAACCACACTTCTTCGGGATCGACCATATATTGCTGCAGCGCGGTCAAACCGAACTGCACGCTGCCTGGCGTGACGTCGATATCTTCTTCGCGGTTATAGCGCAGCGCACGCTGCAATAAGGCGGTGCCTTCGCTGTCGGGCGTTGGGACTTGATGATGGCGATGCAGCCATTCGCTGATCGCTTCACGCGTTGGCGCGCAAATCATGGAGGGAAGCAGGCGCTGACCATTCTCCAGTGTCAGCAGGCGCGGCGTGCCATTATCGCTGACCGCAATTGAGCAGTTTGCTGTGCCGTAATCGAATCCGATAAACATATTTATCCCCCATGCCGGAAAAAAGGGGGCGACTTTAGCGCAGCCAGCGCGGGCTGGCAATGGGCAGACGTGGCAGATTACATCTGCACTTCCTGATAAACGTGATACTGACCACGGCCCGCGTGTTTTGCGCTGTAACAGGCGACATCGGCCTGTGACATCACCACATTGCTGATGCAGTTGCGTTGATCAATTTGCGTGATGCCGGCACTTGCGCCGACATGATAAGTCTGCTCCTGCCACATAAAGCGATATTCGCTCACGGCGGTGACGATACGCTGCACCACGTCGCGCACCTGATCCACTTCGCAATTCGGCATTAGCACGCCAAATTCGTCGCCGCCCAAACGCGCCAGCATATCGCTGCTGCGCAGATGATGCGGCATCAGCTCTGCCAGTTCGCGCAGCAGCGCATCCCCGGCGGCATGCCCGGCGGTATCGTTCACCGCCTTGAATTTATCCAGATCGATAAATACCAAGACGTGATGGGTATTGTTGGCCGCCGCATCATTCACCAACTGCTTCAAACGCTGCTCGAAGCTGTGACGATTTGGCAGGCGCGTCAGCATATCGTGTGAAGCGCTGTAGCTCAGGCGCTTCATCACCTTGCGCGATTCACTGACGTCCTGAATAACCATCACCGCGCCGATGCTGGCGCCGGTCAGGGTTTTCAGCGGCGTGATGCTGTAGTGGATCTCCACGCGCGTGCCGTCTGGTGTATGCAGCACCAGCTCTTCATCGAGTTCGGGAGAGATTTTTTCGTCCGGCAGCTGGCACAACAGCAAATTATCGACGCGCGGGCCGCTCGCGCCGCGCGTGATGTGAAGCAGTTCGGTAATGGGTACGCCTGCGGCTTTTTCCTGTGGCCAGCCGCTCAGCGTTTCGGCCACCGGATTCATAAAGGTGACGCGCATTTCATCATCGGTACTGATCACCGCTTCACCGATGGAATCGAGGGTGATCGCCATGCGCTCTTTTTCCTGGAACAGCGCTTCATTCAGCGCGCGCAGCGGCGTGATGTCCTGACAGATGCCGAGCATACGTTCAATCTGACCATCCTGACTCAGAATGCGGTTGGCCTCAGAGCGCACGTAGCGCGGGCCTTCCGGTAAATTAATCCGGTATTCCAGCTGGAAAGCGCTGCGGCGTTCGATGGCCTGCTGCACCGCAAGCGTGGCGGTTTCCCGCTCGGCCGGATCAAGCAGATGCACCCACAGATCGTAGGTGGGCGTCTGGTGCGGACTTAAGCCAAACAGCTCATACATGCGCTTGTCCCACAACATCTCGCCGGTCAGCAGATTCCACTCCCAGACGCCAATGCCGCCAGCTTCATTGGCCAGCGTGATGCGCTCCATCAAGCGTCGATTAATCTGCTCACTCTGCTTCAATTCGGAGATATCGATAATCTGCGCGATGAAGTAGTGCGGCTGTTGCGCGGCGTCGCGCACCATCGATACCGTCAGGCGCGCCCAGACGATTTCGCCATCCTTGCGGAAATAGCGCTTCTCCATGGTGTAGGTCATGATTTCACCCGCCACCAATCGCTCCAGCTGCTGTAAATCGTTGTTGAGATCGTCGGGATGGGTGATTTGCTGGAAGGTGAGCTTTTTCAGCTCATCGGCCGGGAAACCCAGCGTCTGGCACAGCGAATGATTGACCTGCTGCCAACCGCCATTCGGCGAAACCAGCGCCATGCCAATCGCGGAGTATTCCATAGCGTTACGGAAGCGGGTTTCACTCTCGCTGATATGATGCTTCTCGCGCTGGAAGGCATCCATCACCAGCGCCATCACGTGGCTCGGCAGCAGCACCAACAGAAATGGCAGCCATGTGCTGACCTGGCCGAGCAGCATGCCGTTTTGCGCCAGGTTGACCCAGTTAAAGGCCAGCAGAATCGAGATGAAACTGGCGTTGAGGAAGAACAGCAGAAACGCTTCGAACTTGGGTAGCCGCACCGAGCACCAAAAAAGAATCACCACAATAAAAGTGAAGGGCCACGGCAGAAAACGCAGCGACAAATAGCTGGCGAGCAGCGTGACAAGCAGCGTCAGGCCGGTTTCCAACTGACGGCCTGGCGTCAAAATCTGGCGCAGCGGTTTATTTGGCCACAGCAATAACACCGGGCCAAACGCCAGCACGCCGATCACCTCAGAAATCACCCACGTCGAGAAGAAGGGCAGTGACGCATTGCTGCCCACATGCAGCATCCACAATGCCACGACGCCACCTAACAGCGGCGCAATCAGGCCGGCGCACAGGGCAAAGCGCACCCAGTCGAGTAACGAATTGAGCGGGGCGCGGCGATCGAGCAGCGCGCGCAGCATCACGCCGCCCAGAATCGCCTGTACCATATTTAAGATGGCGAACTTAATGTTACTGAGTGCGGGACCAATAATGATCAGATTGGCCAACGCGGTACCCAGTACGCAGGCAAGCAGCAGCAAGGGAACGTGTTTGGAGTGGGCGCGAAACACGATCACCGTCATCAGCGCGGTGGAGTACCAAAGCGGCGAAATACGGCCACTGACAACAATCAGTTCCAGGCAAAATAGCGTCAGTAGAAAAGTGAGCCCGCCAATGAGCAAGGCATTGAGCCAGGTTCGCTGTGGCCTTTCCTGTGAAGTTAGTATCTCGAGGGTCATGCAAGAATCCAGCAGCGCGCACCTGATTCACGATGGAAAATGCGCCAATCAATCACTATTTTGCATGCTAGCACATCTGTTTGAGATGTCTGCGGGGAATTCGACTTTAGTCGTTATTCACTGAATTGATTGGCCCTTTGCGCGCAAAGGGCCAAACGGGATTAGCGAAAAAGATCGGCGCGGGTAAACGGCTTTTCTAAGCCGGCAAGATTGGCAGAGAAGCGTTCGAGGAACTGTTGCGTGGTGGCGACGCGGCCGTGGCTCAGCAGCAACAGCGGCACCAGCAGCGCGACGCCAATCTGCGGCAGGCTAAAGCCCTTCAGCGAAGTGCGGCGCTGCGTCAGCAGGAATGCGGTGCTAAGCGTAAAGCCAAGCATCAGGCCCGCCAGCACTTCGCTTTTGGAGTGCGCGTGGATGACCAGGCGCGACAGGCCAACCATCAACGGGATCAGATAGCCGATGCCAATGGTAAACAGGCGCCAGCGCGGCGACCAGCGGCCGGAGATCAGCCACATCATCACCGGCCAGAGCGTGGCCGACATCGCGCTGTGGCCGCTGAAGCCGGTAAAGTTGAATCGGGCGCTACCAATGCCAAAGCCGAGAAACAGGATTTTCGAGACGCTCACCACCAGGCCAGCCAGACCAAACGCCAGCACCCAATACCAGACGGTTTGGCGGTTGTCGCTTTTCCATGGCAAGACCAGCGCGATGATCACCGCGGTCGGGATCAGCAACATGCTGTCGCCAAAATAGGTCAGGGTTTTCCAGCTCATACTTTTCCTTGCGGCTATATTCGGAGTGCCAACGCCGGCTGCAGTGTTGGCAGATGAACAGTGTATCGATTAAGCGTCTGGCTGCAAAAGGGGATATTCTGAAAAGCCGTTGGCCCATTTCTCTGGCATCAACCCGGTGAAATACCTATAATTGCCGCCAACTAACCCTCTCATTCGGCCCGTTGCAGCTTCGGCTTAGGCAGGCTCCAGTTATCAGGTCTTAAAAAAGTATGACTGACAAGTCTCATCAGTGCGTGATCGTTGGCATCGCAGGTGCATCCGCATCCGGAAAAAGTCTTATCGCCAGCACGCTCTATCGTGAAATCCGTGACCAGGTCGGTGACGAGCATATCGGTGTGATCCCCGAAGATGCCTACTATAAAGATCAGAGCCACCTCACTATGGAAGAGAGGGTGAAAACCAACTATGACCATCCGAGTGCGATGGATCATGATCTGTTGTTGCAGCATCTGCGCGCGCTTAAAGCTGGTCAGGAAATTGAGTTGCCGGTTTACAGCTATGTTGAGCACACCCGCACCAGCGACTGTATTCATCTCAAATCGAAGAAAGTCATCATTCTCGAAGGCATCTTGCTGTTAACCGATGCCCGCCTGCGTCAGGAGATGAATTTCTCTATCTTCGTCGATACGCCGCTGGATATCTGTTTGATGCGCCGCATGAAGCGCGATGTGAATGAGCGCGGTCGCTCCATGGATTCGGTGATGAGCCAGTATCAGAAGACCGTGCGTCCGATGTTCCTGCAATTTATCGAACCTTCCAAGCAGTACGCTGACATCATTGTGCCGCGCGGCGGAAAAAACCGTATCGCCATTGATATCCTCAAGGCCAAGATTAATCAGTATCTTTGACGACATGGCGTCCGCCCCGGCGTGACGCGCTGTCGTAGCCATTCGCTACACTTAATTCATGGAGTACCTGCGATGAGATTATGCGATCGCGATATTGAAGCCTGGCTGGACAACGGAAAGTTGGCGATTGAGCCGCGCCCGCCAGTGGAACGCATCAACGGCGCCACGGTGGATGTGCGCCTCGGCAATCAGTTCCGCACTTTTAGCGGTCATACGGCGGCGTTTATTGATTTGAGTGGTCCAAAGCATGAAGTCAGTGCCGCGCTGGACCGTGTGATGAGCGACGAGATTGTGCTGCCGGAAGGCGAAGCCTTTTTCCTGCATCCTGGCGAGCTGGCGCTGGCGGTAACGCTGGAATCGGTCACCATTCCTGACGATCTGGTCGGCTGGCTGGATGGCCGCTCTTCGCTGGCACGCCTGGGTTTAATGGTGCACGTCACGGCGCACCGTATCGATCCGGGCTGGCAAGGCCGCATCGTGCTGGAGTTCTATAATTCAGGCAAACTGCCGCTGGCGCTGCGTCCAGGCATGTTGATTGGTGCATTGAGCTTTGAGCCGCTGTCGGGCCCAGCTGCGCGACCGTATAACCGTCGCGAAGATGCCAAATATCGTGGTCAGCAGGGCGCGGATGCCAGCCGCATCGACAAAGACTGACTATCAGTAAGTGGCCGGGGTGAGCGAGTGCAGCCAACGCTGCTGCAACGTGAAGTATGAAGGCAATGAGGATGTGATGAGAAGAGTGATAACAACGCTGGCCATCCTGTTAGTGGTGGTGGTAGCGGGCATGACGGCATTGGTGTTGCTGGTCAATCCCAACGACTTTCGTACCTACATGGTAAAGCAGGTAGAACAGCGCAGTGGTTATCAGCTTCAGGTAGGCGGCGATCTGCGCTGGCACGTCTGGCCGCAGCTTAGCATTCTCGCCGGACGCATGAGTCTGACCGCGCCTGGCGCGACGCAGCCGATGGTCACCGCCGATAATATGCGCCTGGATGTCCATCTCTGGCCGCTGTTATCGCATCAACTGAGCGTCAGCCAGGTGATGCTGAAAAACGCCATCATCCGCGTCACGCCAGACAGCGCTGCACAAAAGCCGAGCGGCGCGCCAGTGGGCCCGGGTGATGCCGAGCCGGTGAGCAGCAGCGATAACGGCTGGTCATTCACGATTGGCAAACTGCGTCTCGCCGACAGCCTGCTGATTTGGCAGCAGCCCGGCGGCGACGAGTATAATTTCCGCGACCTCAATCTCAACCTCGATCAGGATGCCAGCAAACAGGCTAGCATCAACCTGGCTACCCGAATTTCGCGTAATCAGCGCAATGTTAGCGTCAATCTCAAAGGGCAAATGAATGTGGCGCAATATCCGCATCGTCTGGTCGGACAACTGGATGAGTTGAATTACGCCATCGACGGCGCCAATCTGCCGACGCAGGGCATCAAAGGCACCTTGAGCGGGCAGGGCGAATGGAACGGTGACAATCAGCGTTTTTCCCTACAGAAGATGCAGCTCACCGCCAATGACAGCGCACTGGATGGCAGCGCCGAGGGGCGTCTGGCGCTGCCGCAGCAGCTTAATCTGGCGCTACACGCCACCCGTTTAGACATCGACGCGTTGATGGCGAATGCACCGGTGACGGATAGCAGCGCGCCGCAGCGAGCCAATGTGGTGAGCACGCCAGTGATTGCTGAACCGCGAATGCGTGACAACAGCGACTCGCCGCTGAATCAGCTGGATTTGACGCTCAATCTCACCGCCGATAGCAGCGTGTGGCGCGGCCTGACGCTGACCAACTTGCAGATCGATGCCAGCAATCAGCAAGGTTTGATGACGCTGAGTAAGCTGCAAGGCAAATTTGGCGAAGGCCATTTCTCCGTTCCCGGTTCGGTGGATATCCGCAAACCGGTGACGCAAGTGGCATTCCAGCCTGAGCTGGATAACATCGCCATTGCGCCGCTGCTGAAAGCATTAGAACTGCCAGAAACGCTGCAAGGCACGGTTTCACTGCAAGGCGATGTGAGCGGTGCTGGATTGAGCATTGAAGAGGCAAAACGTAACTGGCAGGGCAGTGCGGATCTGGAAGCCACTAATTTGCAGCTTTCGCAGCTGAATCTGCAGCAGATGGTGCGCCGTGCGGTGGCGCGCGTCAGTAATCGTGTCACCAACGATCAACCCGACGACCAGGGCATTCAGCAGTTGAGTGGGCGCGTGAGTCTCAAGCAAGGCATCTTCAGCTTGCCGGATCTGCAGGGCGGCAACAGTCGTCTGGCGGTGCAGACCAAAGGCAATGTCGATATGGTTAAACAGCAGCTCGACGTCACCATTAATATGATGCTGCGCGGCTGGCAGGGCGACGATAAATTAGCCGCGCTGCTGAACCAGCAAACTATTCCGCTGCGCATGTACGGCGGCTGGAATAATCTGCAGTACTCGTTGCCGGTGGATGATGTGGTGCGTCAGCAACTGCAAAGCGAAGCGAAGTCGCGGCTCAATCAGTGGCTGGATCGCCAACAACCGGCGAAGCAGCCGTAGGGGCGCCATTTATGGCGCAATGCCGCTCAGTTAAGCGCCGTATCAAATTACCGCACATTCCGTAGCGGCGCGATTTATCGCGCAATGAATTGCGCCGCTACAATGTGTGCGCTCGGTAATTAGGGTTTTCATGTTTTAACTGACAAGCATTACGCCATTTATGGCGACCTGGTTTATTACGGTGCTATTGGCACTATCTCCACTTTCTGCACGCGGTGATTTTCTACCTGCAACGTTCGCAGCAGATAATCACCGATCTGTAACTCTTCGCCTTCCTGCGGCACATGTTGCAGGCTGTCCATCAGTAATCCTGCCAGCGTGTGGTAATTGCGCTTTTCATCAAGTGGCAGCTGCACGTAGACGGCTAAATCCTCTAACGGCATATGACCATTCGCCACCCAACCGCCGTCGGGCAGCACTTGAATATCATAGCGCGCATCGATTTTTTCCCCTTCATTCGGCAGATTGCCGGCGATGGTTTCCATCAGGTCGCTCAGCGTGACCACGCCTTCCACCGAACCAAACTCATCCACTACAAAGGCGAAGTGGGTGCGCGCGTTGCGGAACTGTTCCAGCGCCTGTAATAAGGTGACGCGCTCAGGAAAGATTAACGGCTGGCGAATCAGCGAGCGTAAATCCAGTGATTTGCTGTGCAACGATTGATGCAGGAGATCAATCACGTGCACCACACCGAGCGGGTCGCGGCCCTGTTCGGTCACCAGAATACGCGTGTGTTGATTGCGATCGAGCTTCGCCATGATCTCCGCCGGATCTTCGGTGAGGTCGATATGCTCGACGTCGTGGCGCGACGTCATGATGCTATTAATCTGGCGCTGACCCAGCCCCAGCACGCGCGCAATCATGCGCCGTTCCTGACGGTTAAATAGCGCGCCTTCTTCGCTGTCGCTGACCAGTGAAGCAGTATCGGCGTCCAGTTCCGCACGCTGCGCCTCGCCGCGCAGAATGCGCAAAACGGCTTCTGACGTGCGCTGACGCAGTGGACGGCCGGCAGTGAGAAAGCGGCGGCGATTGAACATCGCCAACTGATTGAGTATCTCGATGACGATAGAGAAACCAATCGCCGCGTAGAGATACCCTTTTGGAATAATGAAGCCTAACCCCTCGGCCACCAGGCTGAAGCCGATCATGAGCAGGAAGCTCAGACAGAGAATCACGATGGTTGGATGGCCGTTAACGAAACGCGTCAGTGGCTTACTCGCCAGCAGCATCAGCAGAATCGCCACCGTTACAGCCGCCATCATCACCGGCAGCTCGTTGACCATGCCAACGGCGGTAATCACCGAGTCCAGCGAGAAGATGGCGTCCAGCACCACTATTTGCGCCACCACCGGCCAGAATTTAGCACCGTTCTTATTTTGACCGGTTTCCTCGTCAGCGCCTTCCAGGCGACTGTTTAACTCGGTGGTGGCCTTATAAAGAAGAAAGAAACCACCGCACAGCAGCAGCAGATCGCGGGCGCTGAAGTCGTGGTGCAACAGAGTAAACAGCGGTTGTGTCAGGGTTACCAGCCAGGAAAGTGAGGCGAGCAGCACTAAACGCGACACCAGCGCGAGAAGCAGGCCGATAATGCGCGCACGGTCGCGTTCCTTCGGCGGCAGCTTTTCGACGAGGATGGCAATGAAAACGAGGTTATCAATGCCCAACACCAGCTCCAGAACGATTAGCGTTACTAATCCTGCCCAGAGCGACGGATCAATGATCCACTCCAACATGTGTTAATCACCTTAATGTCTGTGTTATGCGCTTAATCTGATGATAGTGAAACGGCGTTAAGCCTGTAAATAGCCGCTGACTCGGTCAATTGGCGGGTCAGCCACGAGAGAAGAATATCGCTGATTGCCGATTTGCACCGATAAGATGAAAGTATGGATAAAGATTGCACCTGAATGAAAGAGACAATTATTTTTTTTCAGCAGATAACCGCGTGCATTTTTAATGCAGTCTATTGCGTGGTTGAGTATCGAATTAATCTGAATTTTGCAGGGGAATGGCCTGAAAGGGCTGGCATCAATACTTATCGCTGGTAGTCTTTTTCCTAAAATAGTGCAGGGAACACGGGGCCTACTTGTAAACAAGCCAGTAATAACTAGTATAGCAACGTGTTAGTAAATGTCTGCGCCAAAGTTGTTTATAGCGTGCTCCTTAGCCTCTTAATGTTGCGAACTGTGATCGCACGCGGACCACGGCCAGTAATTAGCGCAAAAATGCCGCATAAAACAAGTTGTAATTAGGATGAAAGCGGTATTGGCAGCGACAGCCAAGGGCGGTAGCGTGCCTGAAGCGCCTTTCTCTTGGTTTAATGGTCTGCCACTGTGGTAAGGGAAGTCGGACTAATCTGTTGGTATTAATCACAATTCTCTTGCTTACTATTGTGAGAATTGATTTGGCCTCAGAGAATTTACCGCAGATTGCCTCAACAAATGCAGTGAATATTTCGCTCATTTATCAAACAGCGTTGAGGCATTAGGGATTAAAGAAATAATATAAAAGAGTTAACTATGCGCGATAACGAAATTACATATAAAAGTCTTCTGACAAAAATTTTACTGGCGTGCTCGGATTTAATTTGTTTCAACGCAGCATTATTTATTGCGATGGCATTGATTAATTCGTTTACCCATTCTCCACTGGCAGATATATCTGAAAAATACCTGCATTTAAAAATTGCTACGCACATTGCGCTTTCCGTTATTTGCGTGGGCTGGTTCTGGGTTCGCCTGCGTCATTATACCTATCGCAAGCCATTCTGGTTCGAGCTCAAAGAGATCTTTCGTACCATTCTTATTTTCTCTGTCATCGATTTGTCAATTTCAGCCCTTTCACAGTGGCAAATGTCGCGCTTTGTCTGGGTAGCGACCTGGGTTCTGGCGTTGATTATGATTCCTTTAGCGCGCGCCATCTCTAAGCGTGTGCTGAATCATTATGGCATGTGGAAGAAGCAAACCATCATCATCGGCAGCAGCCGCAATGCCCAGGAAGCCTGGCAGGCGCTGCAGAGCGAAGAGGTGATGGGCTTCGATGTTATCGCCTTCTTCGATGTCGATAAGAGCAGCCCACAGGCCAGCATCTCAGGCGTGCCTGTGCTGCACAATGAACAAGAGTTGTGGCAGCTGACCAACAGCGAAACCCAATTCATCGTGGCGGTTGAGTTCGAACAGAGCCAGCACCGCGACCACTGGCTGAAAACTCTGGCGATGCACAATTGCCGCTCGGTTTCTGTTATTCCAACACTGCGCGGTGTACCGCTGTACGGCACCGACATGGCTTACATCTTTAGCCATGAAGTGATGATTCTGCGTGTGAATAACAATCTGGCGAAGCGCACGTCACGTTTCCTTAAGCGTGCATTCGATATTGTCGGCGCGCTGAGCATTATCCTCGCGCTGTCCCCGGCGTTGCTGGTCCTTGGATTTATGGTTGGCCGCGATGGCGGACCACCGATTTACGGTCATGAACGTGTGGGTTTAGGCGGCCGTAAGTTCAAATGCCTGAAATTCCGCTCAATGGTGATTAACTCGAAAGAGGTGCTGGAAGAGGTACTGCGTACCGATCCTGTTGCCCGCGCCGAGTGGGATAAAGATTTCAAACTGAAGAACGATCCGCGCATCACCAAAGTCGGCCATTTCATCCGTAAAACCAGTCTGGATGAGCTGCCGCAGCTGTGGAACGTGGTACGTGGCGATATGAGCCTGGTGGGGCCGCGCCCGGTGATTGAAGATGAGCTCTGCCGTTATGCCGGTGATGTCGATTATTACCTGATGGCGAAACCAGGCATGACGGGATTGTGGCAGGTTAGCGGTCGTAACGACGTTGACTATGAAACACGCGTCTATTTCGACTCGTGGTATGTCAAGAACTGGTCGCTGTGGAATGACATCGCGATTCTGTTTAAGACGGTTGGCGTAGTGCTGAAACGCGACGGCGCCTATTGATAGACAGCGAAGCCGGGGAGGGCAGCAAGCTCCCCGGTTGAAAACTGCGGGTGCTGGGTGTGTCGTTATTAGACAGCTGCACTGATTGAGTCTGTATAACCATTTTAATTGATGTCGTCTTTAGACTCGGTGACAACATAAAACCAAGGGAGCGCATAATAATGACCCACAGTTTCAGTGTTTAACCCGTCACATTCCATTTTTGTAAGACGCTACACAGCGGGCGATTTCGCCTCTATCAATCAATAACTGATAGCGAAGAATCAGATGATAATGAAAATTAAATTGATACCTTTACTGGTATCCGCGACTTTTCTCTCCGGATGCACCATTGAGCCGGGTTCTCACCTTTCCACCAGTGGAAAAGATGTCATAGAGCAACAGGATAGCAACTATGACATCGACAAATATGTCAACGTCTTCCCGCTGACGCCGCGTCTGGTTGAACAGATGCGTCCGAAGCCGTTAGTCGCGCAGGCTAACCCGATGCTGCAAAATGAAATTCAGAGCTACGAATACCGTATCGGTGTCGGCGACGTGCTGAACGTCACCGTCTGGGATCACCCAGAGTTGACCACACCTGCCGGTCAGTACCGTAGCGCCAGCGACACCGGTAACTGGGTACAGGCAGATGGCACCATTTTCTACCCGTACATCGGTAAAGTGCGCGTAGCAGGCCGAACGGTTACCGAGATCCGCAGCGAAGTGGCGCGTCGTCTGGCGCAATACATCGAAAGTCCGCAGGTTGACGTTAACGTCGCCTCGTTCCGTTCGCAGAAAGCGTACGTCACCGGTTCAGTCACCACCTCCGGACAACAGGCGATCACTAACGTGCCGCTGACCGTGCTGGATGCCGTCAACGCCGCCGGCGGTTTAGCTGCTGACGCTGACTGGCGCAACGTGGTGCTGACGCACAACGGCAAAGAACAACGTCTCTCGTTGCAGGCGCTGATGCAAAACGGCGACCTGAGCCAAAACCATCTGCTCTATCCGGGCGACATCCTTTACGTGCCACGTAACGACGATCTCAAAGTCTTCGTGATGGGTGAAGTGAAGCAGCAGTCAACGCTGAAGATGGACCGCAGCGGCATGACGCTGGCCGAAGCACTGGGCAACTCGCAGGGTATGGATCAGACCACCTCTGATGCCACCGGCGTGTTCGTGATTCGTCCGATTCGCGGCGCCAACCGCACCAAGATCGCCAACATCTATCAGTTGAATACCAAAGATGCGGCATCGATGGTGATGGGCACCGAATTCCAACTGGAGCCGTACGACATCGTCTATGTCACCGCGACACCAATCACCCGTTGGAACCGTGTGATTTCGGGCCTGCTGCCGACCATCGTAGGTATTGACGATGCCAGCTCCTCGGCCCTTCGTTTCCGCAACTGGTCGAACTAAGGGTTCGCCATGATTAAGTCCGTGTTAGTCGTCTGCGTCGGCAATATCTGCCGCTCCCCCACCGGGGAGCGTCTGTTCAAACGCGCGCTACCAAACATCCGGATTGCCTCCGCAGGGCTCAGCGCGCTGCAAGGCTATCCGGCGGACCAGAAAGCCCTGGCTGTGGCCGCCGAACACGGCGTGTCGCTGGAAGGGCATCAGGCTCAGCAGTTAACGGCCAGCATGTGCCGTGACTATGACCTGATTCTGGTAATGGAAAAGCGCCACATTGAACAGGTGAATCGCATCGATCCAGCCGCACGCGGAAAGACCATGCTGCTTGGCCACTGGCTCAATCAGCAGGAAATTGCGGATCCGTACAAAAAAAGTCGCGAGGCCTTTGAAGAGGTCTACGGGTTACTGGAAAACGCTACCCAGAAATGGGTCAACGTATTAAGCCGATAGTTGGGAATATCCATGAATATCAAAAACAAGGTTATGACCGCGCCAAAGGAAGATTCGAATGGATGGGATCTGGCGCATCTTGTGGGACAGCTGATTGATCATCGCTGGATCATTGTTGCCGTTACCGCCTTCTTCATGCTGGTAGCCACGCTCTACACACTGTTTGCTACACCAATCTACAGCGCGGATGCGTTAGTCCAGGTTGAACAGAAGAACGCCAGCTCAGTACTGAATGAGTTAGACAGCATTCTGCCGCCAACGCCGGCGTCCGATACCGAGATTCAGATTCTGGAATCGCGCATGGTTATCGGTAAAACCGTTGACGATCTGGGTCTGGACACCGTTGTCACCCAGAACTATTTCCCGGTAATTGGTAAAGGTCTGTCGCGTTTGATGGGTAACAAGCCATCAACTGTCGCCATCTCCCGCCTGGAAATTCCACGCACCATCGATAAACGTACCGTTGAACTGGAAGTGACCGGTCCTGACTCGTATACCGTGTCAGCGGACGGTGATGAGCTGTTCAAAGGTAAAGTCGGTCAGCTGGAAACGCACGGTGAAGTGACCATGCTGGTAAGCGGCATCAATGCCGATGAAGGCACCAGCTTCAGCGTTACCAAACTGAACGAGCTGCAGGCGATTAACTCGGTGCTGGCCAACCTGACCGTTGCGGATAAAGGCAAAGATACGGGCGTGCTGGGTCTGGAGTATCTGGGTGAAGATCCAGAGCAGATCAGCAAAGTGCTGAACCAAATCGTCAATAACTACCTGCTGCAGAACGTTGAGCGTAAATCTGAGCAAGCGGAAAAGAGCCTGGAATTCCTGCGCAACCAGCTGCCGCAAGTACGTGGCAAACTGGATGATGCCGAAGACAAGCTGAATACCTTCCGTCGCCAGAATGAGTCGGTTGACCTGTCGCTGGAAGCCAAATCGGCGCTGGATTCTTCTGTCAGCGTGCAGAGCCAGTTGAACGAACTGACCTTCCGTGAAGCCGAAGTGTCTCAGCTGTTTACTAAAGATCACCCAACCTACCGCGCCTTGCTGGAAAAACGCAAAACGCTGGAAGGTGAGCAGGCGCAGCTGAATAAAAAGATTTCTCAGATGCCACAAACGCAGCAAGAGATCTTGCGTTTGACGCGTGATGTGCAGTCTGGTCAGGAAATCTACATGCAGTTGCTGAACCGTCAGCAAGAGCTGGGTATCAGTAAAGCCAGCACGGTGGGTGATGTACGCATCATCGATGGCGCAGCAACCGGCAACAGCCCGGTGGCACCGAAGAAACTGCTGATCATCGCGGCGAGCGTGATTCTGGGTCTGATGGTTTCTGTTGGTCTGGTGCTGCTGAAAGCGCTGCTGCATCACGGCATCGAAAATCCAGAGCAGCTGGAAGAGCTGGGCATGAACGTCTATGCCAGCGTACCGCTGTCAGAATGGCAACGTAAGAAAGATACCGAAGCACTGGCGCGTCGTGGCAACAAGGTGAAAACCGATCCCCACGAAACGCTGCTGGCGCTGGGCAATCCAACTGATCTGTCAATTGAAGCGATTCGTAGCCTGCGTACCAGCCTGCACTTCGCGATGATGGAAGCGAAAAACAACATCCTGATGATCACCGGCGCCAGCCCAGGTATTGGTAAAACCTTTATCTGTGCCAACCTGGCAACGCTGGTCGCCAAAGCGGGCCAACGTGTGCTGTTCATCGATGGTGATATGCGTCGCGGTTACACCCACGAACTGCTGTCAGCCGATAACAAATCCGGTCTGTCTAACGTGTTGTCAGGCAAAACCGAGTTCAGCCCGGCGCTGATTCAGAAAGGCCCGTACGGTTTTGACTTCCTGCCACGCGGTCAGGTGCCACCAAACCCATCTGAGCTGCTGATGCATCGTCGCATGGGTGAGCTGCTGGATTGGGCGAGCAAGAACTATGACCTGGTGTTGATTGATACGCCTCCGATTCTGGCGGTCACCGATGCGTCCATCATCGGTAAGCTGGCCGGTACGTCGCTGATGGTGGCGCGTTTCGAAACCAACACGCCGAAAGAACTGGATGTCAGCTTCAAACGCTTTGCCCAGAACGGTATTGAGATTAAAGGTGTGATCCTTAACGCCGTGGTGCGTAAAGCCGCCAACTCATATGGTTACGGTTACGACTATTACGACTACGAGTATGGCAAACCGACCAAAAGTTAATTTGCCCGTCATTCACAGTTAATGATGAGGGTAATCCGGTGAAGAAAGGGGCGGGTTGACCGCCCCTTTTGATCGCACCGTTTGAATGACGACACGCAACGATTTACACAGGTGATTCTCTCTATAACGCCATTAAAAGCCACCGCTGGCACGAGAACTTGTGGAATTAAGGAATCACACCATGGCTCCATATTGGTATTTATCAGGGTTTTTGCTGTTGCTTGCGCTGGTCGAAATCCTGTTGAAGAAAGACGAACGCACCACCCATATTCTGACTTACCTGCTGTGCATCGCCACGGTCACGCTGATTATTTTTGCCGGTATTCGCGGTCTCGGTACCGGGATGGACGACTATCAATATCGCAGCTTCTTTGCCGACTTCGTCCGCCGTATTGAGGTCAACGGTTTTGCCAACACCGTCGCCTTCTTCCGTTATGAACCGCTGATTTTTGCTATCGCGTGGATCACCAGCCTGTTTTCACACAATGCCAGCGTGTTCCTGTTTGTGTTCAGTATTCTGGCAGTTTCAACCAACGCCATCTTTTTCAAAAAGATGTCACCGTATCCGGTGTTGGCATTGGCGCTTTATTCGGCGCATATCTTTATCAACAAAGATGTAAACCAGATTCGTTTTGGCCTGAGCTCGGCGCTGTTCCTTGGCGTGATCTGGACTATCTACCTCAAGCAATACTGGTGGGCGTTTGCCTTCTTTATTCTGTCCTTCCTCAGCCACAACACCGCAGTAATGGTGGTGACCATCATTCCGTTCCTGTTCATTCGGGAATCGCGCTGGTGGCCGGTGGCCATCATTATATTCAGTGTGCCACTTTCGGTGGTGGGCGGGACCGGCTTTATTGCCTTGATCGCCGGACATCTGGGATCGATGGGCGAGAGGGCCGCAGGCTACAGTAACGAAGCCTCGAATGCCGGTGACGGCAGCGTGGTGTCAGTCTCCAACCTGAAAAACATCATGCTGGTGTTTATCTTCGTCTACTTCATGCTGAGCAACCAGCTCAAGCGTGAACAGTACGACGTGTGGAAGCTGAACTACCTGTTGATTCTCACTTTTGCCATTGGCGGCGGCATCAGGATCTTCTTCTACAACTACTCATCGGGTGCGCGCCTGTCGAACTATCTGCTGCAGGTCGAACCGATTATTTTGACATCGCTAATCTTCCAGTCAAAACGCGTACTGAAACCCGCGATGTTTGCGATGTTCGCTTTCTTCCTTGTTTATTACCTCTACTACAACACGATCTCACTGAAGCAGGCCGTTGTGGGCTATGAAGTTGCTCGTGAATTCAAATTGTTTCATTAACCGATGAGAGGAAATATGCGGAAGACTTTACTGGCAATTCTGATCACCTCTGCGCCGCTACTGGCGCAGGCAGAGGATCATCCCGGCACCTTCATCATCGCCGCCTACGGTGACTCCACCACCGCTGGCGTTACCGCGTCGGGCAATCGCAATATCCTCAGTAAAAATAATGAAGTGAGTTTTTTGCAGCAGATGTTGCGTGAGAAATACGGCAACAACATTGAGGTGAAGAACCACGGCATGCCGGGCGCACAGGTTTCGGTGCTGGTTTACGACAAAGACAATACGCCGATGGATTGGTCAGAACGCATGGCGAAATCCGATGCCAACATGATTCTGATTAACTATGCCATCAACGATGCGCGCATCAACTTCTTCAAAGACAAAGGCGAGCGCATTGAAACGCCGCAAGAGTATAAGCGCATCATCACCGAGCTCGTAAAAGGCGCCAAAGCGAATAACAAGCTGGTGGTTCTACAGGAACCGAATCCCATTTGTGGCAAAGCCGAGCGCTGGAACGTCTGGCCGTATGTTTATCAGTTAAATGAAGTGGCTAAAGAGCAGCAGGTGCCAATTGTGAAGCAGTACAGCGTCATCAAGCAGAACCGTGACTGGCAATCTGAGATGTCGCCTGATTGCATTCACCCGAACGAGATGCTTTATAAGCAGAAAGCAGAAAGAACCTTCAACGTCTTAAGCAGCACTTTCGATAGCGTTTTGTCGCGGCACAGCAGCTAACCCAACTCAGATTCAGGAGCTGACATGTATGTATTAATCATGGTGCTGTCATTTTGTCTGGCGCTAATCATTCTGCGAGTATTCTCCTTCCACAAAGGCGTGTACAACAGTAGCGGTATTAAAAGTATCTCTGGCATGCGCGCGCTGCTGGCCAGCATCGTGGCGTTCTCACACTTCGCGCACTACATCTATTCGCTGGATGGTCAGTGGGTGTTCGATAAAGACTATTTTGCCTGGTTTTCCGAAGGCAACTTCTTCGTTAACTCCGGCAAATTCGGTGTACTGCTGTTCTTCATGATCTCCGCCTTCCTGTTCTATCGCTGGCTGGATAATGAAACCCTGACGCCAGGGCAGCTGACGCACAAGCTGCTGAAGTCGCGTATCCGCCGTATCGTCCCGATGTTCTGGTTCTCCGGTTTTGTCATCATCGCGGTAGGCGTGGTGCAGGGCGATCTCACTTATAGCCTCACGGCAGTGAAAGATGCCGTGCTGTGGTTGCTGTTTATTGGCAGCTATCGCATGGGTGATTTCCTGACGGCGGATGTCAACGCCGGTGTGGAATGGACGCTGCGCCTCGAATGGTTGCTGTACCTGTCGATTCCGCTGATTTACGTGCTCAACCGCGCCACCAAAGGCAAATACAAAACGCTGCTGATTCTCGGCTCGATCGGCGTGATTTTCTGCGTGGCGGTTGGCCTGCGTCTGTGGGGCAAAACCTATACCGATCCGCGTCCGGTGCTGGGCTTCGCCATGGGTTATCTGGCGTATAAGTATCGCGACATGTTTGCGCACTACAAAACCTCAAGCCTGGCCGGCTTTGCGGTGATTGTGCTGTCGCTGTTCTCGCTGTCGTTCACCAGCAATACCTTCTGGTATCTGATTTTCCTCTGCTGCCTGACGGTAATCTTCTTTATTGTCAGCAGCGGCAACGCGGTGTTTGGCATTCTGGAAAACAAAACCCTGATGTCGATTGGTGAGGTGAGTTACAGCCTGTATCTGATTCACGGTGTGGTGCTCTATTTCATCAAGCAGATCCCGGAAACGCTCTATCCGCATTCGTTCCTGTTCTACACCTTGCTTTCAACGTTGTTCTTTGTCGCCTCCTTCTATGTGGCGAAATTGACGTATCTGTTTGTCGAGAAACCGTTTATCGGCAGTAGCAACAAGAAGAAAGTGGCGATGAAGACCTCGCCGACAAATTAGGACATCACCCATTATTCTTTTGAGCCCACAAGTTATATCATTGATTTTGTAACTTTTTTAATGAGGTGCTGGCAATGCAGGAGATTCGCTTCTCAATTGTTATTCCCGCGTATAACGCGTCGAAATCGATTGTCACGACGCTAGATTGCGTCAAAGCGCAAACCTATCGCAATTTTGAAGTCATTATTGTTGATGACAAATCGGCCGATGCGGCTGAACTGGCGCAGGTGGTACGCAGCGAACGTTATCAGGATTTGGCTATCAAACTGGAGCTGTCTGAGGTCAAACTCAACGGCGCTGGCGCCCGTAACAAAGGTATTGAGCTGGCAACCGGCGACTTTATCAGCTTCCTCGATGCCGACGATGAGTGGCATCCGGACAAGTTATTGGTGGCGAGTGAAACCATCGCCAAACTGGAAGCGCAGGGCAAATCGCGCTACGTCATCTTTAGTCAGGTGAACATCCATCAGGATGGCAGCTTCCTCAAGGTGATGCCGATGCAACCGCCCGGCAAAAACGAAACCGTGGCCGAGTATCTGTTTGGCTGTTACGGCTTTATTCAAACCAGCACCATTGTGCTGAAGCGTGAAGATGCGGCGCAGATCCAGTTTGATGCGCGCTATATTCGCCATCAGGATTATGACTTCTGCATCCGCGCTGACCGCATGGGTTATGCCTTCGTGATGATCGATAAGCCGCTGGCAACCTACCATCTGGTGACCAAATTTGGTTCCAAGCACAAAGGCGAATCGGTCAAATACTCCTTCTTCTGGCTCGATACCATGAAGCCGCATCTGACCACGCGTGACATCCATACTTACAAGGCGTTCAAGCTGCCGCTGCGCTACAAGATGGATGGTAAATCGCTGCAGGCCAGCCTCAGCTTTGCACGCTACTTCTTCCTCACCAACCGTGACAATCGCGCCTACTTCATGAATCGCCTGCTCGATAAGGTGAAGTCGCGCTTCTCGGGCAGAAGAGCCGTCTCCTGATTCACTTTTAAACACTTTCACTTGCTCCCTACACGGGGGCAATTTTTTGGTTCCTGAAACTCCGGGTAGACAAATGACAAATCATGTTGGCACCGTCGGTATTGTGATGCCGATGTATAACGCGCGAAATACCGTTCTGCGCGCGGTTGAGTCGATCATCAACCAGACCTACAGCGACTGGCATCTTTACCTGATCAACGACAAATCCACCGATGATTCACTCGCCTTGGTGCGTGAACATTGTCAGGACGCGCGTATCACCATTCTCGACAACGAGGTCAATCAGGGCGCAGCCGAAACCCGTAATGTGGGGCTGCGCGCGGCGAAAGAAGCGATCATCGCGTTTCTTGACAGCGATGACGAATGGCACCGCGAAAAACTGGCCGAACAGACGGCCGCGATCGCCGCCGGCGACGATTTCGTGATCACGCATTATCACTACAAAACCAAAACCGGCGACCACGATATCAACTACAGCAAACCCTACCTGCAGCAGGAAAACTTCGTGAAGAAGCAATATCGTGTTTGCTTCTCCTCGGTGTGTTTCCGCCGTCCTCCACAGGGCATCTTCTTCCAGCGCAAAGGCCACGAAGACTTCCTGTTCCTCTACGAATTGTTCCTCCGCTACAAACAAGCCCGCGTGATCCAGAAAACCCTGGTCAACTATTACGAGTTGGGCGATTCACTGTCGCGCAACAAAAATAAAGCGGCGAAGTGGCACCTCGAATTATTAAGAATTATCTATAAAAACAATCCGTTAAAAGTATATTACTATTATACATGGTACATGGTGAACGGGGTTCTTTTTGCCTTAAAACACCGCTAAGCGCAACGGTGATTTAGCTGCTTATATATTTTTGAGGTGGAAAGGATTGTATGAAAAAGATCGTTTTGGTGATTAAAGATGCCTACTCCTATGCGGGCACGGAAAACATCTGCAACTTTATGTCTGAATGCCTCGGCGAGCAGCATGAAGTCACCATTTACTCGCTGGAAGGCCATGGCAAAACCTTTTATCCGTTCGAGCGGGTGAAAAAAATTGTCAGCTTTGAAGGCCACAGCAACCCAATTAAAAGCGCCGTTAGCAGCATTCATCAGGAAGGCTTCGACAGCGTATTCCTGATCAGCATGGGCCGCCTGAGCGTGATGTTCGCCTTCTGGAATCTGATGGCGCTGAAGAAGAAGCGCTTCAAGGCGTATGCCTGCGAACACATCGCGATTAACTCGTTCAGCAAGCCGATTAAGCTGCTGAAGTGGCTGATGCTGCGCTATTACGACCAGGTGATCGTCCTGACCGACAAAGATCATCAGGTGTTTAACCGCTGGAATATTGCCAGCCAGCAAATCCCCAATCCGGTGGTGTACAAAGCGTTTCAACGTCAAACGCGCAGCCGTCAGGCGCTGGCGGTGGGACGTCTTGATAACCAGAAAGGCTTCGACCTGCTGCTGGATATCTGGGCCGACTTCAGCAAGAAACATCCCGAGTGGAAACTGGTGATTGCCGGTGACGGCGAACTGCGTCAGCAGCTGCACGATCAGGCTGCGGCGTTAGGTATCACCAATAGTGTTAACTTCGTCGGCAAAGTCAGCAACATCAACGATTACTACCGCGAAAGCGACATGGCGCTGATGACTTCGCGCTATGAAGGCTTGCCGCTGGTGCTGCTGGAAGCCAAATCCTGGTCGCTGCCGGTGGTGGCGTACGATTGCCCAACCGGGCCGCAGGAGATCATCAACCACGGTGAAGATGGCTTCCTGGTGCCGATGAATGACAAAACCACCTTTATCAAGCGGATGGAGCAGCTCGCCAGTGATGATGGCCTGTTCTACGCCATGAGTGAAAAAACCAAAGAAACCGCGCTCAAGTTTGACGGTAATCAGATCAAGCAGAGCTGGCTCGCCCTTGTTTAGCGACAATTATCGTGCCTCGGGAATCCTTTTTGGCCGCACAACCACGGGAATTGAAGCATGAAAAGAAGAGAAGTCTTGCAGGCCGCAGCCTCCTCGATTGTTACTGCGCTCTCAGTGAGTGCGTTTTCCAGCTACGCCGCAAAAAGTGGTCAGCTAACGTTAAAATCCGTCGATCCCGCCAGCGTACCGGCAGGCGATGTGCCGATTCTGACGCCAGAAAACGTCTATACCATGCCGCCGCAGTTCTGGCAGAACTTCGAGGGCAAACTGTGGATCGGTAAAGCGGGCAGCGATGCCAGCCAGGCCGGCAACCAGATCCCGGTGTTTCTGCGCGATGCCAATGGCAAAGTGTCACAAATCAGCCAGCCGATTGCGTTGAACAAGGGCAACTTCGCCCAGTTCATTCACGACAATGCGGCGCTGATCGCCAATCCCGCGCACTCAATGGTGGTGGAGGACGATCAGGGCCATACGCTGTTCTCCATCAGCGATGTTTCGCGCCCTAATCAAAGCAACTTCAGCCAGCGTCTGGCGCAGCCAAACGGCTACCAGCTGATTGGTGAAATCCCATCGGTTGAAGAGCTGCGCAAAACCCGTCCGCTGTTTGCCGGTGCCAAAATCAAGCTGAAAAGCTGGCATGAAGGGCTGGAAGTGGGCGGCGGCGAGTTCGTCGGCACCTTCGGCGATGGCAAAGATGATGGCGGCGTGAATTTCAGCGGCAACGGTTTTACCTGGCGTCGCGTGGTGGAAGATTTCAACCGCCTGACGCTGTTTGATTTCGGCGCGATCGCCGACGGCAAAACCGACACGGCACCGGCGATCAAAGCCATGTATCAATGGTCGATTGATGCCAGCCAGCAGATTTGCGTGCAATTCCCGGCCGGCACCTTCTTTGTCTCTGAATGTGATTTCGGTGACGAAGGACGTCGCTTCTTCCGCATTTCCGGCGCGATGGTCAACTTCGGTTACTTCCCGGCGACCACGCTGGTTTCCGACGGTCGCTCCGAATTCCTGTTCCAGGTAAATGCGCGCTGGACGGAAATCTCCAACCTGAATTTCAACGGCAACACCGACAAGCGTCCGAACAAGCAGGGTTTGTTCCGCAATACCTGTCCGGGCGGCCAGTTCTTCCGTGGTGCCTGCTTGCGCTTCAATCAGGTGGGCGGCGTTTCGCTCAGCCTGCTGGATACGCTGGATTGCAAAATCGACCAGTGGTACGCCAACGCCTGTACCGGCGATGTGATTAAGGCCAGCTGGTCGGGGCAAAAGGCCGGTGCCTGGGATCACAGCACCGCGATTGAGCTCTCCAACTTCAACGCCCAGCACTGTAAAGGCGGCATGGTGTTGAATCTGCCGCGCTGCAGCCAATCCATCATCCACAATGGCTGGATTGAGCACAGCGATTTCCCTGGCGATATCTCGAACGGTCAGTGGATTGTCGATGCGCTAAGCATTGAGGATTGCAAGAACCCGCTTAATGCGCGTAACTCGCGCCTTAATATGCGCCAGACCAATCTGCAGTCGGGCAGCTGGATTGATAACTCGCTGGAAGGCGAGCGCTGGCTGAACATCTGGGAAATGGGCTCAACGCGCGTTGAATCTTACGGCGTCGCCATTGATGGCAGTCTGAAATACAACTACATCACCTCGCGCTTCCGCCTGACCAACAACAGCGATCAGCAAACCTGGTTTGAACTCGGCAACTTCTACTCGCCAACGGTGGGCGATAGCTGGGAGATCGAGGTATTTGGTCAGTCGCAGTTCAATAACGGCACCGCCAATCAGCCGCTGATGGATGTCATCGACGGTAAAGGCACCGGCGGTCGCGCGGTGATTCATCTGCAGCGCAAGAAAAACAAAGCGGAAGCCAGCTGGTCAGCGGAAGGTAGCTCGCCGGTGGTGGAGGTTCGTTTCGAACCGCGCACCGATACCGACACCAAAGTGTTCGTGAAGTTAGCGGGCTGGACGCCGACCACCGCTGTGCTGATCAAAAGCACCGCCAAGGATCGCTTCCTGACCGGTCGCTGCGCGCGCGTTGACGCCGTGATGGACAAAGGCGCGCCGGGCAGCGCAGCGCAACAGGCGCCGCAGCGTTTTAGCTTGCACAACGGCAAAGCCGGCATCGGCGGTAACGAGCAGGGCGATTTGCTGCTGGCCTCGCGTGCGCTCAAGCCGGAACAGGTGGATACGCGCGAACCCAAAGGTTTCATCTCGGTGGTGATCAATGGCGAGCAGGTGGCTATGCCTTATTTCGCCGTTAAATCGTAACGCACACTAATCGTAGCGGCGCAATTCATTGCGCAATGCCAATTTCAGGTACGCGCGATGAATCGCGCCGCTACGGAATGTGCATAGTTTGTAAGCAGTACTGAATAGAAATGCAATTAGCACCACTTTTTTGGGGTTTACTCCCATTGCAGTCCTTTGAATCAGAGTTCACTTTGCCAGTGCAGCTATTGGCGGCTTGTAAAAATTACAAAAATTTTTCCGGAGTTTTTTTATGAAGATTTTATTGGTAGGAAACCATACCTGTGGAAATCGTGGGGATGGCGCGATTTTACGTGGGCTGATTGATTCACTGAAATCCGCGCGTGCGGATTTGGATATCGATGTGATCAGCCGTTATCCAACAAGCTCTGGCTATTTACTGCAGCAGGATATCCAGCAGGATTCCCTGTTCCTCCACAACAGCAAGTCGGGCAAAGGGTTAGTGGGCAGCCTGAAACGCAAGGTGGCAAACCGCTTGATGCCGGACATCATGATGGCGCACCTTGGCAAAGGCGGCGTGTACAAATCCTTCTCGGTGCCACCGCATCTGGCGGCGTTCACCCAAAGCCTTGCGCAGTACGACGCGATTATTCAGGTTGGCGGCTCGTTCTTCGTCGATCTCTACGGCGTGACCCAATTCGACCACGCGCTTTGTGCGCTGATGGCGAAAAAGCCGCTGCATATGGTCGGTCACTCGGTCGGTCCGTTCGAGAACCCGCGCGTTAATGCGCTGGCGAACTTTGTCTTCGACCGCGTTGACAGCCTGGTGCTGCGCGAAGAGGTGAGCTACGACCGCCTGAAGCAGGATGGCGTGACCACCAGCAAAGTGAAGAAGGGCGTTGATACCGCATTTTTGGTTGAAGCGCGTGAAGTGGCCAATCCAAGCCATAACCTGCTGCACTGGCAGGCGATTATCAGCGCACGCAAAACCATTGCGATTACCGTGCGTGAACTGGCGCCGTTCGACAAACGTCTCGGCGTCACGCAGAAAGAGTATGAAGCTGCCTTTGGCCGCGTGATTAACGCGATGATTGCCGAAGGTTATCAGGTGGTTGCCTTCTCTACCTGTACCGGTATTGATAGCTACGCCAAAGATGACCGCATGGTGGCGCTGACGTTGCGCGATCATGTCGAGCATCCCGAGCATTACCATGTCATCATGGACGAGTTCAACGACCTCGAACTCGGCATCCTCCTCAGCCATTGTCATCTGACCATTGGTACCCGCCTGCACTCCGCCATCATCTCCATGAACTTTGGTACGCCAGCCGTGGCCATCAACTACGAGCACAAGTCGCTCGGCGTGATGAAACAGCTTGGCCTGCCGCAGATGGCCACCGATGTGCAGAGCCTGATGGACGGTTCGCTCATCGATAAAGTGCAGACGGTGCTGGCCGACTACGACAACGTGAAACACAAAGTTGATACCGCGGTGGCGCAGGAGCGTGAGATTGGTAACCGCATTACAGCAGAAATTCTCAACGTCCTGGGGTGAAGTGATGAAGCTGACCTTTTTCACCATGCGTTTTCCTGTTGCCTCTGAGACCTTCGTGCTCAATCAGGTGACGCATTTCATCGATGCAGGCTACGACGTGGAGATTATCTCCGTGTTTCCGGGCGATATGATTAATCGCCACGCCGCGTTCGATGACTACAATTTGGCAGCGAAAACCCACTATTTACTGCCGGAAGAGAAAGTATCCAATCTTGATAAGCTGACGCAGCGTATCGGGTTGATACTGCCGAAAATCACCAAAGGCGCGCTGCTCAAGTCGCTGAATGTGCGTCGCTACGGCGCACAGGCCAGCAAACTGCTGCTGCCGGCGATTGTCGCCAACACTAAACAGCCTTACACCGCCGATGTGTTTCTGGTGCACTTTGGCTATGCCGGCGCGCTGGCTAACAAGCTGCGCGAACTCGGCGTGCTGAAAGGCAAGCAGGCGACGGTGTTCCACGGCGCGGATATTTCGCGTCGTCACATCCTGGAAGAGCACAAGCTCGACTACGTCAACCTGTTCAAACAGAGCGAACTGATGCTGCCTATCAGCCACTTGTGGGAGAACAAGCTGATTGAGATGGGTTGTCCGCGCGCCAAGGTGCATGTCACGCGTATGGGCATCGAGCCGGAGAAGTTTAACTTCCGTCCGCGCGAGGCGTTCCATCAACCGTTGCGCATCGTCTCAGTCGCGCGTCTGACCGAGAAGAAAGGGTTGGATGTGGCGGTGAAAGCCAGCGAAATCCTGCGCAATAATGGCGGCCAGTTCCAGTTCACCATCATCGGTAACGGCGAGCAGGATGGCATGATGCGCGAGCACATCGCGCGCGCTGGATTGCAGGATTACGTCACCATGCCGGGCTTCAAGCCGCAGGATGAAATTCGTCAGGCGCTGAACGAGGCGGACATCTTCCTGCTGCCGTCTAAAACCGCCGCAGATGGCGATATGGAAGGCATTCCGGTGGCGCTGATGGAAGCGATGGCAGTTGGCTTGCCGGTGGTGTCGACCTATCACAGCGGCATTCCTGAACTGATTGAGAATGACGTCAGCGGATGGCTGGTGGCCGAAAACGATCCTGACGAGCTGGCAGCGACGTTGCTGCGCCTTTCGCGTGGCGACGTGGATGTGGCACCGGTGGTCGCCGCTGCGCGGCAGAAAGTCGAAACTGAGTTCAATCAGCACATCGCTTACGGTGAGCTGGCGAAAATTCTGGAGCGCATGGTGTGAGCGGATTAAAAAAACAGGCCGTTTGGCTGTTTGGTAGTACCTGTTTTGCCGCATTGCTTCAGGTGTTACAGCTCGCCGTGCTGGCGCGCAAACTGGAAACGCACGAGCTGGGTTTACTGGCGATCATCAATGCGATTCTGGCGGTGGCGACCGTGCTGCAGGATATGGGCATGAGCAGCTATATCGTGCATCGCCAGGATATTAATCGCCGCGAGCAGAGCACCATTTACTGGGTGAACGTGTCGCTCAGTTTCTGCACCGGCTTGATTATGCTGGCGATTGCCTATCCGGTGGCGTGGTTCTATCACTTGCCGGAACTGGTGGGTCTGATCATGCTCACCAGCCTCAACTTCCTGGTGCTGGGACATCTGTCGCAGTATCAGGCGCACTATGTGAAAACCAAACGCATGGTGACGCTGGCGAAGATTGAGATGGCCACCAAGCTGTTCGCGTTCCTGTGTACCGTGGCGATGCTGTATTACACCTCGCTCACCGTGGCGGCGGCGATTCTTGGTCTGTTCATCAACGCCTTCACGCGCATTCTCTGCATGATCTACTTCGGCGAGAAATCGTGGCGTCCGACCTGGGAGTTCGACGGCAAAACCTTCGTCAGCGCCGTGCGTTATGGCGTGTATCAGCTCGGTTCGCAGACCATCAATCAGCTGCGTACCCAGGCCGATGCGCTGATCGTCGGTAAAGTGATGGGTGCGGAGATGCTGGGGATTTACTCGCTGGCAAAAGAGCTGATTCTGCAACCGCTGAAGCTGGTTTCGCCGGTGATTAACCGCCTGGCATTGCCGCGCTTCGCTGAGAAGCAGCATGATCCAGAGCAGCTGAAAAAGCTGTTCCTGAAAGGCACTTTCGTCATCATGCTGTTCAGTAGCGCGATGTATCTGGCGATTGGCATTCTTTCCCCGGTCATTGTGCGCGTGCTGTACGGCGCTTCACATGAGCAGGTTTACCATCTGATTCCGCTGATGCTGCTGTTTGGCATGCTGCGTCCGATGGGCGGCTTAACCGGCGCGATTTCGCAGGCCAACGGCCGCACCAATGTTGAGTTCTACTGGAACATTGTGGCGAGCCTGGTGGTGGTTGCGGTGCTGGCGACAACCTACATCTGGCCGAACGTGCTGTATGTGGCGCTGACGCTGTCGATCTCGCAGGTGCTGATTTCGGCCTTTGCCCATCCGTTCTTCATCAAGCCGGTGATTGGCATCCGCTTTATGCCGTATGCGCGTCAGTGGGTTTCGGTGTCGGTGGTGTTTGTTGCGCTGATGATGCTGGTAAACCACTTCAACCTGTTCGTGATGCCGGAATGGTTTGAGGGCTGGCTGTAGCAATCAACATCCAACCCGCGTGATGAATCGCGCCGCTACAGATGACTCAATTTTTACACGGTCCGTAGCGGCGCCATTTATGGCGCATTATCGACACAGCTTTCAGTCAATCTCTGGTCTCGTCATCTCAAATCCTTTCACGATTTTTCAGCGGTTTAGCGCATCGGTTCCTCATTGGTATTTCGGCGTTTTTACCGGCCAAATTGGCGATTTTTGATGGTGTGACAGAGAGTTAGTGCCGGTTTTTCAGATAAAGATTATACTTGCTCGACCGGCCGATCCTGCATAATCGACCCCACGTATTCACTTCATGAAATGGAATAAATATGACCAAGCTTAAAGCAGTAATCCCCGTTGCGGGTCTCGGTATGCATATGCTTCCTGCGACGAAAGCCATTCCGAAAGAGATGCTGCCAATTGTCGACAAACCAATGATTCAATACATTGTTGACGAATGCGTCGCGGCTGGCATCAAGGAGATTGTGCTGGTCACCCATGCTTCCAAAAATGCAGTGGAAAACCACTTCGATACCACTTACGAGCTGGAAGCGCTGCTAGAAGCGCGCGTTAAACGTCAGCTGCTGAGCGAAGTGCAGTCAATCTGTCCGCCGGGCGTGACCATCATGAACGTGCGTCAGGCCAACCCGTTGGGCCTGGGCCACTCCGTGCTGTGCGCGCGTCCAATGATTGGCGACAACCCATTTGTGGTGGTGCTGCCAGACGTGCTGCTGGATGACTCCACCGCTGACCACCTGCGTTATAACCTTGCCTCGATGGTTGCTCGCTTCGAAGATACCGGCCACAGCCAGGTGCTGGCGAAACACATGCCGGGCGAAGATCTTACTGAATATGGCGTGCTGACCACCGAAGAGCCGATTGATAACCCAGGCGATATCAGCACCATCACCAGCTTTGTTGAGAAGCCAGAAGCGGGTTCTACCGACTCTGACCTGACAGCAGTTGGCCGTTATGTGCTCTCTGCGGATATCTGGGAAGAGCTGGAGCGCACCGAGCCGGGCGCATGGGGCCGTATTCAGCTGACCGATGCTATCGCCTCTCTGAGCAAGAAGAAGCCAGTTGATGTGCAGCTGCTGACCGGTACCAGCTACGACTGCGGTCGTAAACTCGGTTATATGCAGGCATTCGTCTCTTACGGCTTGCGTAACAACGATCAGGGCCGCGATTTCCGCGAATCTATTCAGAAAATCCTGGCGAAATAAGCTTTCTCATTCTCTACCGCGCCCTTAGCGCGGTTTTAAGGAGTACACATGGCTATTTTGGTAACGGGCGGAGCGGGATACATCGGCTCCCATACGGTGCTGGCGCTGTTAGAGCGCGGCGACGACGTTGTGGTCCTGGATAACCTTTGCAATGCTTCCCGCGAAGCCATCAACCGCGTGGAAAAGCTCTCAGGCAAAAAAGCGGTGTTCGTTGAAGGCGATATCCGCGATCGCGCCTGCCTGCGTGACCTGTTTGCCACTAACGATATCAGCGCTGTGATTCACTTCGCCGCACTGAAAGCCGTTGGTGAATCCACGCGCATGCCGCTGGAATATTACGAAAACAACGTGGCTGGCACCGTGGTGCTGCTGGAAGAGATGCGCGCAGCTGGCGTGTGGAACTTCATCTTCAGCTCATCTGCGACCGTTTATGGCGCCGATGCACCGGTTCCTTACGTGGAAACCACGCCAATTGGCGGTACCACTAGCCCGTACGGTACTTCAAAGCTGATGATCGAATTCGTGATGCGCGATTTCGCGAAAGCCGATCCAAACTTCAAAGCCATCGCGCTGCGCTACTTCAACCCGGTTGGCGCGCATGAGTCTGGTGAAATCGGTGAAGATCCAACCGGCATTCCTAACAACCTGCTGCCGTACATCGCGCAGGTGGCGATTGGCCGTCTGGAGAAGCTGGGCGTGTTTGGCGATGATTACGACACGCCGGATGGCACCGCACAGCGCGACTACATTCACGTTGTCGACCTGGCAGAAGGGCACCTAAAAGCGCTGGACCACTTAGCCAAAGTTGAAGGCTACAAAGCCTACAATCTCGGCGGCGGCGTGGGCTTCTCCGTGCTGGAGATGATCAAGGCGTTTGAGAAAGCGTCCGGTAAGCCGATTCCGTTCGAGTTTAAGCCACGCCGTGACGGCGATTTGCCGGCGTTCTGGGCAGATGCAAGTCTCGCAAATACTGATTTGGACTGGCGTGTGACGCGCGGGATTGATGCCATGATGCGTGATACGTGGAACTGGCAGTCGAAGAATCCGAATGGATTTGAATAACATTACTGCGGGCCCAGCGCCCGCATTTTTAACACCTCGTCTGAAAATCACTTCTAAGCTTTCATCAAAATCTGATTGAGTTGAATTATTGACTCAGCAAACATCACCTCCGACCCAAAGCGGTCAATACTTAAACTAACACCCCGGTAAAATCTGTAATTTGTTCGTCATTGAACTTTACGAGTGGTAGAATTCTTAGCTGCTTACCGTTAAACCCTATTTATTGGTTTCGGTAATAAAGAATAGAGTTAACAGCAAGATAGCAGCATTAAAGCCGGTGCGCTTTTAATTAAATTTTGCCTTAAACATCAGCTATGTGGGAGCTGCAACCCAAGGGCGGTAGCGTGGCTGAATGACACAGTAGAATAATTCCAATTGGTATAAGCCTCACTGAGCGAGTCAGGAAAAACGGGACGTTATGAAAATCTTAATTACAGGTGGTGCAGGATTTATCGGTTCGGCAGTAGTTCGTCATATTATCAACCATACCAATGATGAAGTGATTAACGTCGATAAATTGACCTATGCTGGCAACCTTGAATCACTGAAAGCTGAAAGCCAAAACGCGCGTTATAACTTCAGAAAAGTTGATATTTGTGATGGTGTAGCTTTACTGAACGTATTCAACGAATTTCAGCCTGATGCGGTAATGCATCTGGCAGCAGAGAGCCATGTTGATCGCTCTATTACTGGACCATCAGAATTCGTTCAGACGAATGTCGTCGGAACCTATGCGTTACTGGAAGCAAGCCGCCAATATTGGGCTGCATTGGACGCTGATAAAAAACAGGCTTTTCGTTTCCACCATATCTCTACAGATGAAGTGTATGGCGACTTACCTCATCCTGATGAAACATCAGGTGAGCTTCCATTGTTCACTGAAGAAACCCCGTACGCACCAAGCAGCCCGTACTCTTCTACCAAAGCCGCAAGCGACCATCTGGTTCGCGCATGGGGCCGCACCTACGGCTTGCCGATCGTTGTGACCAACTGTTCCAACAACTACGGCCCTTATCATTTCCCGGAAAAACTCATCCCGCTTATCATCAGCAATGCGCTGGAAGGAAAACCGCTGCCAATTTATGGTAAAGGTGACCAAATTCGCGATTGGCTGTATGTAGAAGATCATGCTCGTGCGCTTTATACCGTAGTGACGCAGGCGAAAACTGGCACCACTTACAACATCGGCGGCCATAACGAGAAGCAAAATCTCGAAGTGGTGCACAAGGTATGTGAACTGCTGGATGAGCTGCGTCCGAAAGAGACTTCATACGCTCAGCAAATTACCTATGTTGCAGATCGTCCGGGCCACGATCGTCGCTACGCGATTGACGCTTCGAAAATTGAACGCGATCTCGGATGGAAACCGCAGGAAAGCTTTGAGTCCGGCTTACGTAAAACCGTGCGGTGGTATCTCGACAACCAACAGTGGGTTGAGCATGTTAAAAGCGGGGCGTATCAAAACTGGATTGAGCAAAACTACGAGAAGCGTAGCTAATGAAAATTTTGCTATTAGGTAAAAATGGGCAGGTTGGTTGGGAACTGCAGCGTGCTTTGGCACCGTTGGGTGAGATCATTGCTTTAGATCGTCATTCAACAGATTACTGCGGCGATTTAACTGATCCTACCGGCATCGAAAAAACGGTACGGGATATTAAGCCTAACGTGATTGTGAATGCCGCGGCTTATACGGCTGTCGATAAAGCTGAAAGCGATTTGCACAATGCTGAGTTGATCAACGCAACCAGCGTAAAAGCATTGGCCTGCGCGGCGCGTGATGTCGGGGCGTTACTGGTTCACTACTCAACGGATTATGTTTTTGATGGCAGCGGCGAGCGTCCCTGGAACGAAGACGATGCGACTGCACCACTGAATGCTTATGGCAAGACTAAGCGTCAGGGTGAAGAAGCGATCATCGCCGATGCACCACACTATTTAATTTTGCGCACCAGTTGGGTCTATGCCGCCAAAGGCAATAACTTCGCTAAAACGATGATTCGTTTGGCGCAGGAACGAGAAGCCCTATCTGTCATCAACGATCAATTCGGTGCGCCAACCGGCGCAGAATTGATTGCGGACAGTACCGCGCATGCAATCAAAGCGACTCTGGCTAATCCTGAAAAATCGGGCATTTATAATCTTATCGCTTCAGGCGTGACAACCTGGCACGCCTATGCCGAGTTCGTGATTAATTGTGTCCGTGAAAAAGGTCTAGAGCTGAAAGTAAAAGCGGTGAACACCGTCGAAACTGCAGCTTTACCTACGCCAGCAAAACGCCCATCTAATTCAAGGCTCAATACCAGCAAGTTCACCAGCGCTTTTGAATTAACGCTTCCGGAATGGAAGGTTGGTGTAAAACGTATGCTGGATGAACTTTATAATTAAGCAGTATTGAATCAGAATACTAAATTAAAGGATAACGTTGTGAATAGTAAAAAAGGAATCATCCTTGCTGGCGGTTCAGGAACACGCCTTTATCCAGTGACGATGGCCGTCAGTAAGCAGCTATTGCCAATTTACGATAAGCCAATGATTTACTATCCGCTCAGCACTCTGATGTTAGCGGGCATTCGTGACATTTTAATTATCAGCACGCCGCAGGATACGCCGCGTTTTGAAAGCCTGCTTGGCGACGGTTCCCAATGGGGCTTAAACATCCAGTACAAAGTGCAAGAAAGCCCAGACGGTCTGGCGCAAGCTTTCATTTTGGGTGAAGAGTTCATCGGAAACGATAACTGCGCGTTGATTCTGGGCGATAACATTTTTTATGGCCACGATTTACACAAGCAGCTCGAAGAAGCCTCAAGTAAAAAAAGTGGTGCGACAGTATTTGCTTATCATGTTCACGATCCAGAACGTTATGGTGTTGTTGAGTTTGATGAAACTGGGAAAGCTGTTTCATTAGTAGAAAAACCTACTGAACCTAAAAGTAGCTATGCGGTAACGGGCTTATATTTCTATGACAATAGCGTTGTTGAATTGGCTAAAAATCTTAAGCCTTCACCACGTGGTGAGTTAGAAATTACTGATATTAATAACTTGTATTTAGAAAAGGGTGAATTGTCAGTGTCCATTATGGGGCGCGGTCACGCCTGGTTAGATACAGGGACTCACCAGAGCCTGATTGAAGCGAATAACTTTATACAAACCATCGAAACCCGTCAGGGCCTTAAAGTTGCATGCCCGGAAGAAATTGCGTTCCGTATGGGCTTTATTGATGCTGAAAAATTGAAAGAGCTGGCGCAACCGCTGCTGAAAAATGATTACGGCAAATACCTGATGGCGCTCTATAACGGAAAGCTCTAATGAAGATTATTGATACTGATATTCCTGATGTGAAAATCATTGAGCCAGCCGTTTTTGGTGATGAAAGAGGTTTCTTTATGGAAACCTGGCAACAGAAGAAATTTGAAGAGCTGGTGTGTCCACGGACCTTTGTACAGGATAACCATTCAAAATCTTCAAAGGGTATTTTGCGTGGTTTACATTATCAAACCACAAATACACAAGGTAAACTCGTCAGAGTTGTCTCTGGTGAAGTGTATGATGTCGCAGTTGATATGAGAAAGTCCTCACCAACTTTTGGAAAATGGGTTGGTGTATACCTGTCAGCTGATAATAAGCGTCAGCTGTGGGTTCCAGAAGGCTTTGCTCATGGTTTTTATGTTACATCTGAAAGTGCTGAATTTGTTTATAAATGTACTGATTATTATAATCCTAAAAATGAACATTCATTACTTTGGAACGATTCAGTTCTCAATATCACCTGGCCAATCGATGCAAATGAAACCCCCGCGCTTTCTGCTAAAGATAAAGACGGAACGCCATTTGCACAAGCAGTGACATTTGATTGATTCCCGAAACTAAGGATGAGGATTAGCTCATCCTTTTTTTATATAGCTGATGATGATGAGCGATAAAGGAAAAATAAGTATCCTGATGGGTACTTATAATGGTGAAAAATATTTAGAAAAGCAACTGCGTTCCATTGCTTCTCAAACTTATACTAATTGGACGCTCATTGTTTCTGATGATGGTTCAACAGATAGCACCTGTGAAATCATTACCCGCTTTGCCAAAGAATTTTCTGAAGGCAGAGTTATCCTGTTTCAGGGGCCAGGTAAAGGATTTGCTGCGAATTTCTACAACCTGCTTAATAGAAAAGATATTGATTCGCCGTTCTATGCCTTCTGTGATCAGGATGACATTTGGTGTAACAATAAGCTGGAAGAGGCTATTAATCAGTTAACAACAAATGATTTCTCTACTGACAACTATGCTTTATATGGCTCCCGCACAAAGCTAATTGATTCTGACGAAGTTAATATTGGTTATTCACCCTGTTTTCTCAAAGAATTTACTTTTAGTAATGCACTTTTGCAAAGTTATGCGGGCGGCAACACGATGGTTTTTAGTCGTGGACTAAAAACGGTGTTTGAGACATTCCCTGCCAACCTTCCGATTGTTTCTCATGACTGGATTTTGTATATCATATGCAGTGCAATGAATGGAACAGTAATCTACGATCGGGAACCAAAGATTCTCTACCGCCAGCATGGGCAGAATTTAGTGGGCAGCAACACGGGTATTTTGTCTAAGCTCACAAGATTTAATCGTTTGTTTGCAGGTGAATTTAAATGCTGGAGCGAGAAAAATTGTATGGCGCTTGAGTGTTTGAAAGACAGAATGCCGGCTGACAACAGACGTGATTACGAAAGATTTAGTGCTTTGAATGGAAGTCTTTTGAAACGAATTACTAACTTTATTAAGGGTGGATTTTATAGACAAAGCTTCATTGAAACATGTGCTTTCTTTATCATGAATCTCTTTAGGAAATTAGTTTAACCATCGACGGTGTTAATATGAAAAGAATTATTTTTATGATTATCAGGTTTTTCCTGAAAATTGTAATTTATCTATATTATGGCGTACTATCAATTCGCGATGATATTAAGACAAAAAAATATACGAATATTAAAGTCAAGAATGACTTCACGGGTGGCAAGGTTATGCTGCTTGCGCTCTATGAGAAATCATCGCTTAGAAATGATACACTTGAGCTGTTAAAAGAAGCGAAGCGCAATAATGTATTTGTTATTGCCGTTAATACCTTAAGGTTAGAAGAACAAAATTACCCTTCTGAGTTAACCGATGTTTATATAGAGCGTGATAATTACGGGCGTGATTTCGGCAGCTATAAAGCAGGGATGAAATATTTCTACGATGCAGGTTTTGAAGAAAAATGTGAACGGTTACTTATCATCAATGACAGTGTGTTTTTCTCAAAGAAAGGCTTGCCTGAATTTGTTAAAAATTTATTTGATACTAACGTTGAAGTAATCGGTGCTACAGAAAACAGTCAGCACTCTCATCACCTTGGCTCATTCTGTATTTCAGTAGCAGGAAAAATAACTAAGAATGAAAAATTCAAAAGTTTTTGGTTAAACTATAAGTCATCGAACGTTAGACCTTTAGTAATAAAAAGAGGTGAGTTCGGTTTAAGTAAGCTTCTTAAATCACTGGTTAATTCAGAGCAAAATTTCAAGTCTCTTTTCAATGTCTCGTTCATGGAGAAAAAGCTTAGCAGTGATGAGGTTTTCTATGAGAATTACTATTACTATCGTCGTGAAGGTGTCAGTGCCTGGACAAATAAATCCATTACCGGCTTAATCGCAAGTGATGAAGTCTTATCATCTTATTATAATAAATACATTCTCTCTAATAAGAGAACTGAAAAGTTGGTATTTGCAAGTGACAATGTTGTGGAATACAACTCTGTTGATAAAGAATATTCAACACTAAGCTCAAGCAAGGTTGATTACTTAGAAGCAGTGAATTTCTTCAGAAATTACTCGCACAAAGAAGCATTGCTAAACAGCCAGTTCAAACAAAGATTGATATCTTTGTATCTGGATGAATTTACGATGGGGTCGCAAATCCACGTTAATTGCCTCGCATTGCATAATTGTGGTTTACCTATAATTAAGCTTGATTTGATGTTCCGCTGCGTTTGTAGCATGAATGATATTATCAAGTTAAGAGATCAGCTTGATGAATCTCAAAGGGAAGAGTTTATGACACTTATCTTGGCTCGTCTGTGCGGTGATAAGTTCCTTGTCGGATTAAATCGTCTGGCGTACCAATTTGGAATTTTGTAATGTCGAATAAGCAAAAATCAGTAGGGTGGGATGACTTCACCTCTGCGTTAAGAAACTTTCACGTTGTAAAAGTGATGGGTGGTCAGGACATTAAGATGCGATACAAACGGTCCAAGATGGGGCCGTTTTGGATCACAATTAGTATGGCAGTTATGATCACGACCATGGGATTAGTTTTTGGTAATCTTTTCAAAACCAATGTCAAAGAGTTTTTGCCCTATCTAACTCTTGGTTTGATAACATGGAGTTTTATCCAAAGCTCCATCTCAGAAGGTTGTGATGCCCTGATATCTTCAGAAGGGATTATTAAGCAGTTACCTGTTCCATTACACGTTCACGTGATGCGTGTAATTTGGAAAAACTTCATCATCTTCCTGCACAATATCGTTATATTCCCTCTGGTTCTGATTGCAGTGCAGAAAAGTGTAGACTGGACTGTTTTCCTAGTGATACCTGGTTTTATCCTGCTGATTTTGAATTTAACCTGGGCATTAATGATTCTTTCGATGATTTGTGCGCGCTTCCGTGATATGACACAAATTGTGTTAAGTATTATGCAGGTTATTTTCTATCTGACCCCAGTAATTTGGATGCCGAAACTTCTCTCACACAGTGCTGCCGCAGCATTACTCACCTTTAACCCTCTTTATCATTTGATTGACTTGGTAAGAGGTCCATTATTAGGTGAGATCCCAATGATGAGCAGTTACATCATTGCTGGCGTTATGGCAGTAGTCGGTTTGGCTCTATCGATTGCGATGACGAGCAAATATAAATACCGCGTTCCTTATTGGGTGTAATGTAATGGCTATTATTAAATTTGAAAACGTGGGTATTGATTTCCCAATATTCAACGCCCAGGCAAGATCGATTAAAAAGAACTTTATCAATTTTGCTACCGGTGGAAAGGTTGGTCAGCACGATGGTAAAGTTGTGGTTTCGGCCCTTAATAATCTTAACTTCGAAATCAAAGATGGCGAGCGAGTCGGGCTAATTGGTCATAATGGTGCGGGTAAAACAACGCTGCTAAGGATGTTTAGTAAAGTCTATCATCCAACCAGCGGCAGCGCTAAGATTGAAGGCGACATTGGTTCGTTAATTTCTATTTCATTAGGGATCAATCAGGAATTTACGGGAAGAGAAAATATCTATATTCGCGGTGCCTTATTAGGATTGCGGAAAAAAGAAATCGATACGCGAATTGAAGAGATCATTGAATTCACCGATCTGGGTGACTTCATTGACATGCCTGTTCGTACTTACTCGTCTGGTATGCAGATGCGTTTAGGGTTTAGTGTTAGTACTATTTTTACTCCCGAAATCCTCCTTATGGATGAATGGCTATCTGTAGGCGACGAAGGCTTTAAAGAAAAAGCTGAAACTCGATTAACCAATATTATTAATGCAACGAAGATATTGATTCTTGCAAGCCATAGTAACGAATTGTTAAGAAAAACCTGTACAAGAATTCTTTGGCTCGAGCACGGCACGGTAAAAATGGACGGTACTCCAGAGGAAGTGTTGCCGTTATATTTCAAGTCAAATATCAAAAAAGGTGATTTGTTAACCAATACATAATCATCCACATTTCTTGTGTGTTTTATCATCGCACCATTCACTACCTTTATTGGTGATAGATGAGTTAACATATTTGCCACTTCAATCACAAACTTGTGTTTGTGACGGTAACTTCAGACAGGAGTAGATAATGTCCAAGCAACAAATCGGTGTTGTCGGTATGGCAGTTATGGGCCGTAACTTGGCTCTTAACATTGAGAGCCGCGGCTACACAGTCTCTATTTTCAACCGTTCACGCGAAAAGACGGATGAAGTCATCGCTGAGAACCAAGGCAAGAAACTGGCACCTTTTTACACCGTTGAAGAGTTTGTTGAATCGCTGGAAAAACCACGTCGTATCCTTTTGATGGTACAGGCTGGTGAAGCTACAGATAAAACGATTGCTTCTTTGACCCCGCATTTGGACAAGGGCGACATCTTGATTGATGGTGGTAACACCTTCTATAAAGATACTGTCCGCCGTAACAAAGAACTTTCTGATCAGGGCTTCAATTTCATTGGTACCGGTGTTTCCGGTGGTGAAGAGGGCGCACTGAAAGGGCCTTCCATCATGCCTGGCGGCCAGAAAGAAGCATATGAATTGGTTGCACCAATTTTAGATAAGATTGCTGCTCGTGCGGAAGATGGCGAAGCTTGTGTTGCTTACATCGGTCCAAACGGTGCTGGTCACTATGTAAAAATGGTGCATAACGGCATCGAATACGGTGATATGCAGCTGATTGCTGAAGCTTATGCACTGTTGAAAGGCGCGTTAGGCCTCGACAATGAAGAGCTGGCAAAAACCTTTACTGACTGGAACAACGGTGAGTTAAGCAGCTACTTAATCGACATCACCAAAGATATCTTCACTAAGAAAGATGAAGACGGTAAATACCTGGTTGATGTGATTCTGGATGAAGCCGCTAACAAAGGCACCGGTAAGTGGACTAGCCAGAGCTCACTGGATCTCGGCGAGCCGCTCTCACTGATCACTGAGTCAGTATTTGCACGCTATCTTTCTTCTCTGAAGACCCAACGTGTTGCAGCTTCTAAAGTGCTGAGCGGCCCTCAGGTTAAAGAATTTACTGGCGATAAGGCTGAGTTCGTCGAGAAAGTCCGTCGCGCTCTTTATCTGGGCAAGATCGTTTCCTATGCTCAGGGCTTCTCACAGTTGCGCGCTGCGTCGGAAGAGAATAACTGGGATCTGCAATACGGTGAAATTGCGAAGATTTTCCGTGCCGGATGCATTATTCGTGCGCAATTCCTGCAGAAGATTACTGATGCATACGCACAGGACGCTAACATTGCTAACCTGCTGCTGGATCCTTATTTCAAGAACATTGCAGATGAGTACCAGCAGGCGCTGCGTGATGTAGTGTCTTACGCCATTCAGAACGGTATTCCAACGCCGACCTTCTCAGCTGCTATTGCTTACTACGATAGCTATCGTTCAGAAGTTCTGCCGGCAAATCTGATTCAGGCTCAGCGTGATTATTTCGGTGCGCATACTTATAAGCGCATTGATAAAGATGGCGTATTCCACACTGAGTGGTTGGATTAAACTATAGAAAAAAAAGCCTCTTTAAGAGGCTTTTTTTTAAACTGACATTGGCTGTATCAAAAATGATGACAGATAATTATGTTTCGAGTTGTCTGCAATAATAATTTCTTCTGAAAGGAGATGATCATAGATTTCAGGGTTAAATTCCTTGAGGAAGCCCGTTCTGAAAAAACAAGCGTTAGGTGTTATTTCTGATGATACTGAGAATGTATGTTTTTCAGCAATGACTTTAATTAGTTCATTTACACCATCACATCTAAATAGATTAACTCTTTTGTTATGTATTTCGTAATCTAATAAACACGTTGTGACTGTAGAAATACCATACTCACAGTATGGTATTAAATCATCAGAACCTTCTATTCCACCGAAATAAATATCTTTATCCATTCCATATAAATATATATTTTTAGGTCTGTAATCTAACGCATTTGAACTGAATGCATGTTCAGATAGTTCTGCAGGGTGAACACACCAAATAAAAACTTCCGCAGGGTTATTTTTAGCATAATTAAATATTTCAGCATAAAAAGCCCTTTTATCTGAAGGTGAATATAGATACCAATTAGTATTAGACGTGATTAAAGTGAATTTTGGTAACTGCCTTGTTTTGTAAGATCCTTTTTTTATTGTTCTTGGATATCCAAATCCCTGATCGCCAAACCACTGTAGCTTTTTATCAGAAATTGATGGCAACATACCACCAAAACCAAAGTAATGTGAACGTGTACTTATTAGTTTTGAGTCATCAGCTAAGTTTATTCCTGTCTGGAACATGCCATGTGGGATTTCGTATATAGGTAATTTCACCTTCAAACAAGCAGAGACAATTTCATTAATTGTAATAGGAATGAATGGAACTACATAGCCCAAGAAAACCACTGCCTTATCCATATTTGGTAAAAGTCCAGCAACAGAATCTTTGTCAAGTATGAATTTTATTTTACTTTCTGGGTTTAATGTTAAATACTCTCTTGCAATTAATTCAAAGTTTTCGGAATATATGTAACTTTCATAACGACTTTGCTCTGCAACAATTAAGGCAAGTTCAAAGTGAGACCTATTAAATGGCAAGTAGATAATGTGACTATAATTCCTATTATTTCCAGCAGAAGTAAAGATACCTTTGATAGTGAAATTATTCATAAACTGTAACCTGCAATTGCTGAGTCATATGCTTTAAGCGAAGCGTTAGTAATAGCTTCCGGATTATCAAATAAATAAGAAAGAGTTGCATACCATTCATCCTCAGTGGAGCATATCCAACCATTTTCGTTATTTTTAATACAATCAACGTATTCTGCAACGGAAGATGCAATAACAGCAACACCCTGAGATGCGGCTTCTATAAACTTGATATTTGATTTAGCATCATTAAAAACTGTTTTTTCTAACGGGACTAAAACGATGTCATGTTTATTAATTTCAGAAAGCATTTCATTAAAATTAACTAATGGTAAAAAATTACACTCTACACCGAGATGTGAAAATATAGACGTTTGGTCGCTAACCATACCTAAGAAACTCAAACAAAACTTATTAGGATAATCTTGCGCCAGTTTCATCAGGGGGCCACTGATTGTACTATAGTCCTTTAAGTGAGTTTTTGATCCTGATAAATACAACACCCGGACTTTTCTACTAATAATTTTTTTGCCTAAACTCTCTCTGGGAAGAAAATACTCTCGAGGTAATTTGTTTTTAGAGATTGTGATGTTCTCAATCAAATCAGAATGTAAATTGGCGATGGTTTTAGTTGAACATACCATCTGGTCTGCGCCTAATAAAATAGATGAGTCTCTGGTCATATCCTTAAGTATTTGATGGTAATCAGAAATACCTGAGCGAACAGCCCCTTTGTACTCCGAGTAATCTGGAAGTAAAAGATCATCCACATCAATTATGATTTTTACATTCAAAGTACGGCAAAGATGCATAAAGTATTTTGTTTTTCGGCTACCATTACTGGGGCGGATGAATACCATCTCTTTTGCTGTAAAAATCTCTTTAACGGAGTCCAGAAAACTCGTGTCCTGATGGATGATTACCGAAGAATTTTTTCGCACTTCTGGGAAGTATCCGCGATAAAGAAAAGAAGCATTTGTCTTAACAGTGTCAAAGAAAATTATTGATTGTCCAGATTCAAAGCGTTCTGATTTTTTTATAGCACGAAAATTAGGTTCAAAAAATTCGCGCCCTTCTTTGTATCCATATGTATAGTAATGATAAGTCCCCGACAATCCGGAGTTTTTTATATCTTGATAGAATGAAAGATATTGTTTTTCATCTAATAAAAGACTTTTGATATACGCATCTGATAAGTCCGGACGCGACCTTGCAAGATTGGATAAAAAATCCGCGAACTGGTCTTGTGAGGGCACATGCGTACTATTCTGTGATTGTGAGTTCGAAGCCGGGTCACTCCGAAGTAGTTTAAAAACAGACGAATATTTCATATGAGTTCAATCTATCAATGGGTTGAAAAAAGAGGATAAAGTCGCCATCCGTTATCATCACGCTTGGGATTTTTCAAATTCGAATGTTATGCTAATGTCCTGGTAAGTGTAAAATTATATTTCTTCGGAGCGTTCATATCAAGGTTTATGATGTGTTGAACAAGCGATATTAAAATGTGTATATGATAAATTAGTAAAAGAGTTAGTGTTAATAAACAATCATAGTTTTAATGTTACTTTGCGAGTTGATAAAATGAACTATTTGAAGCAACTGTACCAGCAGCATGAAGGTAAATCTTCGGATAAATGGGATATTTATCTCGATGTATATGATGAACTTTTTTTTGACCGGCGCTCTAATGTGTCAAGTTTTTTAGAAATTGGCGTACAAAACGGAGGTTCGCTTGAAATTTGGAGTAAATACTTTTCTTCGGCTCAACATCTGGTTGGCTGTGATATAAATCCTGATTGTGCCAAATTAAATTATGACAATCCTTCAATCGAAGTGGTAATAGGAAACTCATCAACAGTTGAAATAAAAGAAAAAATTTTATCAATTTCCTCTGCATTTGATGTGATCATTGATGATGGCTCACATGTTTCTTCGGATATAATAAAATCTTTCTTGCTTTACTTTCCATTAATTGCTGATGATGGGATATATATCATTGAAGATCTTCATGCAAGTTATTGGGAAAGCTTTGAAGGTGGGTTGTATTATCCCTATTCTTCAATGTCATTCTTAAAAAAACTTGCAGATGTTCCAAATCAGGAGCATTGGGGTGTTAAGCGTGATGCGAAAGATTATTTATCTCCATTTTATCGTTTTTATAATTGTGAATCCATTGATAGTGTAGACTACTCAACTATTCATTCAGTTACTTTTGTGAATTCATTATGTGTAATAAAAAAGAAAAAATCAGAAAGTAACATTCTTGGTTCTCGTCATATCGCAGGAACTGAGTGGGATGTTTTTTCAAGAAATAAAAACTCGCAGGGTTTAAAAATAAATTGTATACCACAAGAGAAAAACATCTGGAGCCAACTTGATACATTCCCTGAAATGGAATGGACAAAGTTAGTTACGAATGGAGTTGATAACGAAAATATTAATATTTCTTTGCAACAACAAATTGAACTTTCTCAACATGAATTAAATGTTAAGATTAAAACTTTGCTCAATGAGATTAGTCAAAAAGAGTTGTCTTACGAAAACTTATTAGAAGAAAATGCTCGTATTTCTGTGAAGCTAAAAAATATTACTACAGAAAATCATGCAATACTAACCTCTAATAGCTGGAGGATTACCCAGCCTCTAAGAGCTTTAATGAGAAAGTTTAAACGTAACTGAGTACTGGTTTTTATTGAAATTGAACAAAATTTGTTGGCCCACTTATCTTGTTGGGCCAAATATTCAACCCTATTTAGTTCTAGAATTACACCACCAACAACTCCCCCCGTCTCCCAGCATTCTCCCCAGCTAACCGCACCACCAACATCCCCGCCGTCACAAACTTGGTCAAATTCCTCGCATACAACACGCCACCAAACTCTGCCACCAGCGGCATCACCTGGTCAGTAATCGGGTCAACAACCTCAGCCACCACTTCCCCAGCCTTAATCCACTCGCCCAAATTACGTCGGTAAAACACCAATCCAGATTGCGCCGCATGGATATACTCACATCCCGCCAGCGCCGTCGCCGGATGAATAAGGGCAGGGGATTCACCCACTTCACCGGCAATATAGCCGCCCTCAATCAGCGCATTGATAATCGCGTCAGCATCTTTCTCCGCCATCTCAGGCGATACATCCGCCACACCGCGCAGTTCCAGCGTCACCGGCAGCAAGCCGCGCGGCATTGGATACTCATCACCAAAACGCTCTGCCAATGTTAGCCACGGCTCACAGCAAGCCTCATCAAACGGTTCACCGCCAGATATCTGCGCCAGCAACTGCACTTCACTGCCTAACCAACGCGCCAACGGTTCAATGTCCGGCCATGCGTGCGGCGTGGTGTAGAGGTGTGGCAGCGCATCCCAGTCACAATGCAGATCAATCATCAAATCGGCCTGGCTCGCCATACGCATCAGCGTAAAGCGCTGGGCATCCAGTTCGGTGCGGGCAATGCGGTCACGATAATGGCGATCAATCGCTTCCCTGATCAGGCGTTTGTTTTCGTATTCACTTTGCGTCAGTGAGCCAGCGAGTTCTTCAACTAAGGCTTCACCCAATTCCGGGAAGCGGCGGTTAAAGTCTTGTCCTGATAACGTATGGAAACGCCCCAAATGGCTACCATGCCAATGCTGTCCCATGGCTAAAGGATTCGCCACCGGCACCAATGTGATTTTGGATTTGAGTTGTCCGGCAGATTCCAGCGCCAGCAGTTTCTGTTTCAAGTACCACGCCACTGCCATGCCCGGCAGCTCATCACCATGCAGCGCAGCCTGAATGTAAACGCGTTGCTGTGAATCCGTACCGAAGTGGAAGCTAACAATTTCGCGTTGCGTGCCCAGCGAGGCGCTTAATAGAGGATGATGTTGTTGTTGCATAACGCTATCGATGTCCTTTATTCATGGCACGCTTTCAGCGACGCCAGATGCATTTTCTGATGGAATTATAGTGCTGAGTGCAAAAAGGGCGGCAAAAAAGCCGCCCAAAAGATTACTGCTGGATGGAGATGTCAGTCGCGAAGTACTGTTTCTGAATTTTATCGAAAGTGCCGTTGTTCTTCAGTTCGGCAAACGCGTTATCCAGTGCGGTTTTCAGTTCGGTGTCGCCTTTACGCAGACCAATCGCGGTGCCCGGACCGATAATTGGGTCCTGCACAATCGGGCCGGCTAATTCGAAATCTTTACCCTGCGGATGTTTCAGGAAGCCATTGGCGGCTTGAGCGGCATCAGTAAACACCACGTCAAGTCGACCCGAAATCAGGTCGCTTTCTACCTGCGCCTGATCGCCATAAGGTACAACCTGCACGCCATGCGGCTGCCATTTTGCCAGCGCATAACGCTCCTGCACGGTGCCCTGCTCAACGCCCACGGTTTTGCCTTTCAGCGATTCAGCGGTTGGCAGCAGGCCAGAACCTTTACGCGCAATCAGCTGCGTATGGGTGTCGTACAGCGGCACGGTGAAATCAATCTGCTTCAGACGTTCTTCGGTGATGCCCATATCCGACAGGATGGCGTCGAACTTACGCGCTTTAAGCGCCGGGATCATGCCATCGAACTGGCTCTCCACCCACACGCATTTGGCCTGCATCTGCTGGCACAGCGCATTACCGAGATCGATATCAAAACCGACCAGTTTGCCCTGCGGCGTTTTTGATTCGAAAGGAGGATAGGTAGGATCCACTGCGAAACGCACCTGATCAATTTTTGCCTGCGCACCAAACGCGCAACCTGCCAGCACAGCCAGCGCCAGCGTGTGACGCAGGCGGGCGGTTAAACGAGAACTTGCCATAATATCGGTCTTCTTTTGATGTGATGTTGAGTCAGAAAGAGTACCGCTCAGGGCCTGGCAAGGCAATTAGAGGATTATTTTCATCACGTTACCATTATGCAGTACCTGGTAATCTGCAATGTTGAGCACTACCGATTGCTCCAGCAATCCGGCATTGAAGGCGATTTCGTCATAGCGTTCAAACAGCAGCGGATCGACCACCAGCTGTAAATCAGGATGGAAGCTAAACGGCGGAATAGCCCCAAATACGCAGCCGGTCAGCGTATCTACTTCCGCAGGCGAGGCCAGCGAAGCACGGCGACCGCCAACCGCTGCAGCAACCTTGCTGAGATCCGCTTGCTGATCGGCAGGCAGCACCGCCAGCACATGTTGCTTGATGCCGTTGCCTTTCACATGACACACCAGCGCCTTCGCACCTTGACCCACTTGCGTACCACGAATCGCTGCCACCGCTTCGCACTTGCCGGTCGCTTCATGCTCCATCACGCGATAGCGCGCCTGATGTTGGTCAAGCAGGGCGATCAATTTTTCATGTGTGGTCATGGTGTTTTCCATTATCTAAACGTGGGTTTTGAGCAGTAAGCTGCTCAAAACTAGCCAGAAAAGCCAATTTTGAGCAGCATGTTGCACAATCTGCTATTTATGACGCGCGCGCAGATTATTGATGATGGTGCTCAAATCCAGCTCCTGATCTTGCAACAGCACCATCAGGTGATAAAGCAGATCCGAAGCTTCATTGGTCAACTCGTGACGATCGTTAACCGTTGCCGCCAACGCCGTTTCCACGCCTTCTTCACCCACTTTCTGCGCGATACGCTTGGTGCCGCTGGCATAAAGCTTCGCAGTGTACGAACTCTCAGGGTCGGCGCTTTTGCGCGAAGCCAGCAGCTGCTCGAGCTGATAGAGGAACGTCCAGTCTGGCGCAGCCGGTGAGAAGCAGCTGGAAGTGCCGAGATGGCATGTTGGGCCAATCGGATTGGCCAGCACCAGCAAGGTATCGTTGTCGCAATCCGGCGTAATGCTCGCCACTTGCAGGAAGTGGCCCGAGGTTTCGCCTTTGGTCCATAAACGGTTTTTGGTGCGAGAGAAGAAGGTGACGTTGCCCTCGCTGAGGGTTTTTTGCAGCGCTTCTTCATTCATATAACCGTGCATCAGCACTTCGCCGGAAACGTTGTGCTGGACGATAACGGGCATCATGCCCGCGGTTTTGACCCAATCCAGCCTGGCCAGTTGTTCTGCAGTTAACACGCGCGAATCTCCACACCGTTGTCGATCAGGAAGTTTTTCAACTCGCCGATATTGATAATTTGTTTGTGAAACACCGAAGCTGCCAGCGCACCATCGACGTTCGCCTGCTCAAAGGCGTCGAGGAAGTGCGGCATAGTGCCTGCGCCGCCGGAGGCGATCAGCGGCACTTTGCAGACATCGCGCACTTTCTTCAGCTGCACCAGATCGTAGCCGTTACGCACGCCATCCTGATTCATCATGTTGAGAACGATTTCGCCCGCGCCCAGCTTCTGCACTTCCTGCACCCAATCCAGAGTTTCCCACGTGGTCACTTTGGTGCGCGCTTCGTCGCCGGTGTACTGATTGACGTGATATTTGCCGCTCGCTTCGTCAAACCAGGTATCGATGCCCACTACGATGCACTGCACGCCAAAGCGATCGGCCAGACGCGTAATCAGCGTCGGGTCGGCTAAGGCCGGCGAGTTGATGGAAATCTTGTCGGCACCAAACTGCAGAATGCGCGCCGCGTCTTCTTCGCTCTTAATGCCGCCCGCCACGCAGAAAGGAATATCGATCACTTCCGCTACGCGCGACACCCAGCTTTTGTCCACGACGCGGCCATCCGATGAGGCGGTGATATCGTAGAACACCAGCTCGTCCGCACCTTCCTGCGCATAACGCTGCGCCAGCGGCACGATGTCGCCGATGATTTCGTGGTTGCGGAACTGAACGCCTTTCACCACTTGCCCGTCACGCACATCGAGACAAGGAATTATCCGTTTTGCCAGCATGCGATTGCCTCCGCCACCGTGAATTTATCTTCCAGTAACGCGCGACCAACGATCACGCCCTGTGCGCCGCTGCCGCGTAACGCCGCGATGTCATCCAGCGAACCGATGCCGCCTGAAGACTGAAAAGCGATGTCGGGGAAGGCCGCAGACACTTCTTTATACAGCGCGACGTTGGATCCGCTCAGCGTGCCGTCGCGCGAAATGTCAGTGCACAACACATGCCTGAGGCCAACCGGTTGATACCAGCCAATCACCTCTTCCAGCGTCACGCCCGCCGCTTCCTGCCAGCCGCTGATCGCCACTTCTTTGCGATTGTTGGCATCAATGCGCACATCTAATGCCAGCACGATGGCGTCGGCGCCAAACTCGTTAAACCAGCTTTTCACTTCTTCCGGTTGCTTCACCGCGGTGGAACCGACCACCACGCGCGTGGCGCCCGCTGCCAGCAGCGCCGCCACATCATCGCGATGGCGGATGCCGCCGCCAACCTGTACCGGCACGGTCACGCCGCGCAGTAAGGTGGTGAGCAGGGGAATCTGACGTTTGGCCGGATCTTTCGCGCCGGTCAAATCCACCAGATGCAGCACTTCAGCGCCCTGGCGTTGGTAATCCTGTAAGCGCGGCAGCGGATCGCTACCGTAATCGCGCTGCTGGCCGTAATCGCCCTGATGCAGGCGCACCACTTTGCCGTCGATTAAATCTAATGCGGGGATAATCATCACATCTCCAGGAAATTTTTCAGCAGCTGCGCGCCGGCTTTGCCCGAACGCTCCGGGTGGAACTGCACGCCGAAGAAGTTATCTTTCTGCAGGGCAGCGGTGAACGGATAGCCGTAATCGCACTGGGCGATAGTGGCGGCATTCACCGGCATGGCGTAGCTGTGCACGAAGTAGAAGTAGCTGCCATCGGGAATGTCGCGGAACAGATGATGGCCGGCTTTAGCGGTGATCTGGTTCCAGCCCATGTGCGGCAGCGGTAAATCCTGCGTGTCCATCAGCGTGACGGGCTCATCAACCAGGCCGAGCGTGGTGACGCCGCCATTCTCATCGCTACCGCGACCGAGCAGCTGCATGCCGAGGCAAATACCGAGCACCGGCTGAGTACAGGCTTTGATTAAGTCGATGAGATCGCGCTCCTGCAGCTGATTCATCGCCGCCTGCGCGGTGCCCACGCCGGGCAGCAGCAGCTTGTCGGCATGCAGCACCACATCCGGGTCGCGGCTCACCTGCGGCGTGTAGCCGAGGCGCTCAATCGCCCACTTCACCGAAGACAGGTTGGCGCAGCCGGTATCGAGGATCACCACGTTCATCACAGCACTCCTTTCGAGCTCGGCAAGGTGTTGCCTTCCACGCGAATCGCCTGGCGCAGCGTGCGGCCAAAGGCTTTGAACAGGCTTTCCACACGATGGTGATCGTTGCGGCCTTTGGTTTTCAGGTGCAGCGTGCTCATCATCGCGTAGGATAGCGAGCTGAAGAAGTGCTCGACCATCTCGGTGCTGAGATCGCCCACGCGCTGGTAGCTGAACTCGGCTTTGAATTCGATGTGCGGACGGCCGGAGATATCCAGCGCGCAGCGCGCCAGGCACTCATCCATTGGCAGCACAAAGCCGAAACGGCCGATGCCACGTTTGTCGCCCAGCGCTTTCAGCAGCGCTTCGCCGAGCGCCAGACCGGTATCTTCCACGGTGTGGTGATCGTCGATGTAGAGATCGCCTTTCACATCAATGTTCATGCGGAAGCCGCCGTGCACCGCAATCTGGTCCAGCATGTGATCGAAGAAGCCGACGCCGGTGTTAATTTTGCTGCCGCCTTCACGATCCAGCCACACTTCGACTTTGATCTGCGTCTCTTTGGTGTTGCGTTGCACCAGCGCGTAACGATCGCGTTTGGTCAGGCGCGCCTGAATCGCATCCCAATCTTCGCCTTCCGCGCCGTAACGCAGGCCCTGAATGCCCATGTTCTGCGCCAGCTGAATATCGGTGAGACGATCGCCAATCACGTAGCTGTTGGCGGTATCGAGCGCACCGGCGGCCAGCCAGGCTTCCACCATTTTGGTCTTCGGCTTGCGGCAATCGCAGTTATCTTCCGGCATATGCGGGCAGATCAGGATGTCGCTGAAATTCACGCCTTGTGAGCGGAGAATCTGCATCATCAGGTTGTGCGGGCCGTCAAAATCGGCCTGCGGGAAGCTGTCGGTGCCGAGGCCATCCTGATTGGTGATCATCACCAGCTGATAGCCCGCTGCCTGCAACGCCAGCAGCGCCGGAATGGCGTTCTTCTCAAACGCCAGTTTCTCCATGCGATCCACCTGATAATCAGTGGGTGGCTCAGAGATGATGGTGCCGTCGCGGTCGATAAAAAGGATCTTCTGACTCATGCTTGCTCCACTGATAAGGCTTGCAGCGCGGCGATCAGCCGCTCGCACTCTTCACGGGTGCCGATGGAGATGCGCAGGCATCCCGCAAGGCCGGGGTTTTTGTTTTGGTCGCGCAGAATAATGCCTTGATCCCACAGCGTTTTAAACACTTTTGGCGAATCAGTGAAGCGCGCCAGAATGTAGTTGGTTTCACTCGGGAACACCTGCTGCACCACGCTAATCTGCGGCAACTGCTCAAACAGCCAGGCACGATTGGCGTTCAGCTCGGCAACGTGTTGACGCATGAGCGCGATGCCTTGCTCGCTCAGCGCTTGTCCCGCCACATCCGCTACCGGCGTCGCCAGCGGATAGGGCGCAATCACCTTCATCAGCAGATCGATCACCGGCTTGTTCGCCAGAGTGAAGCCGCAGCGCAAACCGGCCAGCGCAAAGGCTTTGGACAGCGTGCGCAGAATCACTAAGTGCGGATATTCCTGCAGCCAGCCCGCCAGCGTCGCGTCCGGGCAGAACTCGATATAGGCTTCATCGGCCACCACCAGCGCTTTACCGGCGGTCATCGCCAGCAGCGCGCGGATGTCATCCTGATTGATCAGGTTGCCGGTCGGATTGTTCGGGCTGCACATATAGACGACTTTCACGCCGTCGAGCTGGTCGGCAATCGCCGGCAAGTTCAGCTGCCAGTCATCAAGTGCCGCCACGGTGCGGTATTCAATGCCGATGGTTTCGGCGCTGACGCTGTACATGCCGTAGGTTGGCGGGCAGAACAGAATCGCATCTTTGCCCGGCTCGCAAAACGCGCGCATCAGCAGTTCGATACCTTCATCCGCACCGCGGCTGACCACAACCTGCTCCGGCGTCAAACCGGCGTAAGCGGCGTAGCGCTCAATGACAATCTTTGGCTGGCATTCCGGATAGCGGTTCAGCGTCTGCTGCGACAGCTCAAACGGCACCGGCAGCGGGAATTCGTTGGCATTCAGCCACACATCACCGTTACCACCCAGACGACGCGCCGATTGATACGGCGTCAGCGCTCGCACGTTGGCGCGCGCTAACTCTTCAATATTAAGGCTCATGCTTGCTCCTTCAGCGCGGCAACACGCAGGGTAACGGCATTTTTGTGGGCTTCCAACTGCTCGGCGGCGGCCAGCGTTTCAATCGTCGCGGCAAGATTGAGGAAGCCTTGCGGCGTCAGCTCTTGCACCGTCATACGCTTCTGGAAATCGGCCAGGCCAAGGCTGGAACAGGTCGCGGTGTAGCCGTAGGTCGGCAGCACGTGGTTAGTGCCGGACGCATAATCGCCCGCGGATTCCGGGGACCAGTCGCCAAGGAATACCGAACCGGCGCTGGTGATGCTTTCGACCAGATCGCGCGGCTGACGCGTCTGAATGATCAGGTGTTCCGGGCCGTACAGGTTGGAGATCTCAATGCACTGCTCCAAATCGCGCAGCACAATCAGGCGGCTGCTCGCTAATGCCTGACGCGCGGTAGCCGCACGTGGCAGCTGCGCCAGTTGCTCTTCAACCGCTTGCGCCACGCCTTCGGCCAGTTGCAGCGATGGCGTCAGCAGAATCACCTGCGAATCCGGGCCGTGTTCCGCCTGCGACAGCAAATCAGATGCCACGAATGCGGGCGTGGCGCCTTCATCGGCGATCACCAGCACTTCCGATGGACCGGCCGGCATATCAATTGCCGCGCCATCTAAACGCTGGCTAACCTGACGTTTGGCTTCGGTGACGTACGCGTTGCCTGGGCCAAAAATCTTGTCCACTTTCGGCACGGTTTCGGTGCCGAAGGCAAGGGCGGCGATGGCTTGTGAACCGCCCACCTGAAACACCTCTTTCACGCCACACAGCTGGGCTGCGTAAAGAATTTCATCGGCAATCGGCGGCGGCGAGCACAGCACCACGCGACCGCAACCGGCGATGCGTGCCGGTGTCGCCAGCATCAATACGGTTGAGAACAGCGGGGCGGAACCGCCAGGAATGTACAAACCCACCGATTTCACCGGACGGGTAATCTGCTGGCAGCGCACGCCAGGCTGAGTTTCCACATCCACTTCCGCCAGAATCTGCGCGTTGTGGAAAGTCTCGATATTACTCACGGCCACGGCCATCGCCTGCTTCAGTGTGTCGCTCAGACGATCGCTGGCCGCTTGCATCTCTTCGGCGCTGACGCGCAGGTTATCCACCTGCGCTTTATCGAAGCGCGCGCTAAATACACGCAGCGCCGCATCGCCGCTCTCTTTCACTTGCACTAACACGTCGCGCACGATCTGGCTGATAGTTTCTGAAGCCGAAATCGCCGGACGCATCAGCAGCGCTTGCTGCTGCTCTGCGCTACATTGCTGCCAATCAATGGGTGTCATCAGCGTGCTCATGGTATTACTCCAACATTTTTTCAATTGGCAGCACGAGGATCGAGCTGGCACCCAGCGACTTCAGCTTTTCCATGGTTTCCCAGAACAGCGTTTCGCTGCTCACCATGTGCATCGCCACGCGGCTCACATCGCCGGCCAGCGGCAGCACGGTTGGACGCTCAGCACCCGGCAGCAACGCAATCACCTCATCCAGGCGCTCGCTTGGCGCGTGCAGCATGATGTACTTGGATTCACGCGCTTTAATTACGCCCTGAATACGCGTCATCATTTTGTCGACCAGCTCTTGCTTGGCGGCAGGCAGTTCGCCATCGCGCTGAATCAGCACCGCTTTAGAGCGGTAGATCACTTCCACTTCGCGCAGGCCGTTGGCTTCCAGCGTGGCGCCGGTTGAAACCAGGTCACAAATCGCATCGGCCAAACCCGCGCGTGGTGCGACTTCAACCGATCCGTTCAGCAGGCAGGATTTAAAGGCGACGCCTTGTTTATCGAGGTATTTCTTCAGCAGGTGTGGATAAGAGGTGGCGATGCGGGCGTTATTCAGGCATTGCGGGCCGGTGTACTCTTCATCAACCGGCATCGCCAGCGACAGGCGACAACCGCCGAAATCCAGACGACGCAGCGTGAAGTAACGCGGATCTTCGCCCTGAGCACGGCGATTCAGCAGCTCCTCTTCCAGCACGTTTTCACCGACGATACCGAGATCGACCACGCCATCCATTACCAGGCCAGGGATATCGTCATCGCGCACACGCAGGATGTCGATCGGCATGTTCTCCGCAAACGCAATCAGACGCTGCTGCTGAAGGTTAATTTTGATACCGCAGCGTGCCAGCAGTTCGCGTGATTCATCACTTAAACGGCCAGATTTCTGCATAGCTATGCGAATACGGGTGTTATCTAACATGGTTCCTGTCCTCTTATTCAATCCTGTCTGAACGTATTGGTTGGCGTTCGCCCATAAAAAAACCCCCGGAAGATGATCTTCCGGGGGCTCTCTTTGCGTTCGCACCACTGGAAGATCCTAATCGTCTCCCAGCACACATCGCCTGAAAGACTAGTCAGGGTGATGGTGATGATGGTGGTTGAACTGAACGCGTGTCATAGTAAATTCCGTTGCTGAATGAGTATTCATTTGCGTGCTGAATAACCTAACGAAGATGGTGACAATTGGCAACCCTTTTTTAACCGTCAATTTCCGGAATCTCCCGAAACAGTTTGCGCTGGTTTGGCACATCTACCCGCACTAAGATGAAGTGTGAGCCCATAGCAGGAGTCGATATGAAAAAGGTCGCGATTGTAGGTCTGGGATGGCTGGGTATGCCGCTGGCGATGGCGCTAACGGCACGCGGCTGGCAGGTCACCGGCAGTAAAACCTCGCCGGATGGCGTGGACGCCGCACGCCGCTGTGGCATTGAAGCCTTCCAACTGGTGCTGACCCCCGAACTGGAGTGTGAAGCCGAAGAGTTAGATACGCTGATGGCAGTCGATGCGCTGGTGGTGACGTTACCTGCCAGCCGCACGGTGAAAGGCGGTGAAGATTACATGCAGGCGGTGCAGAACGTGGTGGATACCGCGCTGGCGAAGAAAGTGCCGCGCATTATTTTCACCAGCTCAACCTCAGTGTACGGCAGCGGTGAGGGCGTAATGAAAGAGAGCAGTCCGCTGCAGCCGGAAACCGTCGCCGGCAAGACGTTAGTGGAGCTGGAGAACTGGCTGCACGATCTGCCCGGTACCAGCGTAGACATTGTGCGTCTCGCGGGATTAGTGGGGCCGAATCGTCATCCGGGGCGTTTTCTTGCGGGCAAAACCGGGCTGGAAAACGGCGGTCATGCGGTCAATCTGGTGCATCTCGATGATGTGGTGGATGCGATTGTGCTGCTGTTGCAAACCCCGAAAGGCGGGCATGTTTACAATTTGTGTGCCTCGAAACATCCGTCGCGCGACAGTTTCTATCCCAGCGTTTCGAAGCAGCTGGGGCTTGAGCCACCGACGTTTGTCGCTGAGCCCGAGCGTTCTAACGGCAAGGTGATTGATGGCTCGAAGATCGCGAGTGAGCTGGGGTTTGAGTATACGTATGATGACCCGATGAAAATGCCGTTAGAGTAATTATATATAGCCCAATCATTTTAAAACTGATTGTTAATATTGATGAATATTTGAATGTTGTTGAATATAAGGCCGCAAGTGCGGCCTAAAAAACTCAAAATATGAGTGTTTTATTATTGGCTGTTTTTATTCACATCATACTGAAAAACTTTACCCATTGAGTCACGTTCGACAACAGTAACTATCACATAATCTGGTTTATAATTTAATATTATTTCTTTTATTTTTTCAGGTGTTACTCTTGCATGATGTATCTGAAGGGTTTCGGAAAAAGTTACTGCCATTAACCTAGACATTGCCGTGCCAAATGAATCTCTTAACCAAACAACCTTTTTATTATTCAAGGCATTAGGCGATTTTATCAGAAGGTTTTCTTGGGGTGAATCAATCGGTGTGTTTTTACCATTATAAATTACTTTACCGGTAGAGTATGAAGATTCAATTATATTATAATTGCTAATTGATTTGTTTTTAATCGTAACATTGACGTCATTAAGGAAATCACCAGACCTTTGAAAATGAGATAAATCACCAGGTGCTCTAGGATACTGGTCAAACTCTAATTTTTCTGAAGGCCAAATTAATCCATCATTATTGTTTTTTGATTTCTCTTCAAGAGCTTTAAAAGCAAGAGATGCACCTAATTCATTCCAGTGTGTATCCGTCTTGAAATATAATGGATTACTGTTATTACCCTTTTCAGACCTAATTTTAGAGAATGTATCTACATAAACAGAAGGATTTAAGGAAAGCAACTTTTGAGGAATTTGATTAGCGTTAGGCTCATACCAATCAGGCATATATTCAGGATAAATGCTCTCTTTATCGGGACCAATTACTATATAGAACCTTTTGCAATCAAGGCTATTTAAATATTCTGACCAACTGTTGATGGATTTATTTACACTTTGAATTTGGTCCTCAAAGGATTTTTCCCCATTAATTTTTTTCATTAATGTTTGGTTGAAATCTTTGCCTAAAAATAACCATCCATCCTTACCTTGATAAACACTGCTGGGATCTATAGATATACCAAGTTTATTACCAAGGCTGCCGAGTACTGATAAAATGGGATCAATATTGTAGGCCTGATTCAAAGCACCATGTAAGCTTTTTGCTTTGTAAAATGTTATGCCGTCATAAAGTCTATATGCTGGAAGTGCAAGAACCGAAAGAATAAAAATTAACAAGAAGGTGATGGATTTAGTCTTCATAGTTACCTCAGAAATTAAAATAGAGAAATACCGCACTTTCTGAGTGCAGACTAAGATAAACAGCCATGGATGAAATGAAGGCCAATATGACGATTTTAAAATAACCAATCCTTTGGCCAATTATTATTTCTTGTGAGTTTTTCAATGAGCAGCAAAGTAATGCTATCGCTGACATGATAAAGACTGAGGAATATGCTGCTATACCATATGAGATGTTTTTAGCTACCCATCCTGCAATTTGTCCATATCGTGATAGATCATTCAAGGGCAGTTGTTCAAGAGAAATGTTTCTCATATTGGAAATCGTAAACATATTAGAAAGAATAGTGGAGGCTTGTCCAAAACTTTCAGACCTGAAAAAAACCCAACTGATATTTACAAACATGAATGTTATAAACCAAGCAATAGGTTTGTACATCCGCATGCCAGTAGCTTTCCAGGCGCGATGAATAATAAGGGCTGCGCCGTGCATTGCTCCCCAAAGTACGAATAACCAACTTGCACCATGCCATAAACCAGCAATAGTAAAGGTGAAGAATAGGTTGAAGTAAGTCCTAAACGGAGAAAGTCTATTTCCGCCTAAAGGTATATATATGTAATCGCGTAAATATCTGCCCAGTGTAATGTGCCATCTCCTCCAAAAATCTTGTATATCAACAGCTTTATAAGGAGAGTTAAAATTTATAGGAAGCATGATGTTAAACAGCAAGGCAGCACCAATTGCCATATCACAATAGCCACTAAAATCGAAATATAATTGGAAGGTGTATGATAAACTCGTCGCCCATGCGCTATAAAAATCATGTACATAGCCCGGAGAGTATCCTTCTTGCGCAAATACCGCAAACGTGTCAGCAATAATTACTTTTTTTATCAATCCAATTGAAAAAATGCATAGTCCAGAAAGTATATTGGAAAAATTAACTTTGTTATTATTATGATCTTTAAATTGCGGCATCATTTCGCCATGATGGAGGATTGGCCCCGCAATCAAATGAGGAAAGAACGTTACAAAAAGAATGTAATTGATAAAGCTATATTCTTTAACTTTTCCTTTATAGCTATCCACCAAAAAAGCAATTTGAGTGAATGTGAAGAAACTTATTCCAAGAGGGAGTAATAAATGAAGAGGAGTGAAACTATTATCAAAAAATGAGTTTACGTTCTCGAGGAAAAAATTAGAGTATTTATAATATCCCAGAGCGCCAATATTTATAAGTATGCCAAATATTAAAATATATTTTCTTTTTTGACTTTTAATGTCATCTTTAGGTGTAATTATATTTCCGATCACGAAGTTGAAAATGATTGATGAGAGAAGTAAAGGTATATATTTCACCTCCCAATAACCATAGAAAAACAAACTAGCCAGACATAACCATGCTTTACTGGTTTTATAGAAACCATATTTGTTTAGTGAAAAATAAACAATTGCGCATATAGGTAAAAATACGAAAATAAAGTATGAAGAGCTGAAAAGCATCAAATCACCCGAAAATTTGTAAATGCTAAAGTGCCAATGTAAGGTTATTATAATCTAATTGTTTTGATATTGACAAGGATAACGAGCGGAAGTCAGAGGAGAGTTTTAATAAAAGTTATGATGTGCATCACACTGATAATTTACAATTAAAAATAATTTTTCAGTTTAGATATAAATTAGCTAGCACCTCTTAAATGAAAAATGCTAGCTAAACACTGGGATGATTATTTATTTTTTGATCAGTTCCATTGACCAACCTGGGGGATTAGTATGGATTAATACTTTCTCACCATTCTTTGCCTTATTAAAGACAGCAACGTCTTTATCGTAGCCGACATTGTCCAGAGGAGGCATTCGATAAGATACAGTTAAAGATGAAAATAGAGTTATACAGAACAGTAAGATAATAGTATAAGGCCTAACTTTTATCCGACTCATTATTATTAAGCTTAAGCAAAAAATGCCCATACCGCTCAGTATGAAATAGCGACATCCTACGATAGGAATTAGGAAGAGAGGCCACTGTTCCTCGCTATGATTTATAACAGGCTTATATAGTGATACGAGTAGCGTGAAGAATACATAACAAAATGCAGCTTTATATCTCCAGTCCATTTTTACCAGAAAGAAAAATGATGAGATTATAAAAACGAGTGATATAAATGCATTAATAATAGGTTTCCCAATTATCCATTGGACGTTGTTTAAATCAAAAAATGCACCAAGAATGACTTTGTACGACATTATTTCAAAAAAGAGCGGTATTGTAGCTCCAAGACTTGAAGGTGTTCTGGTGTTGTCGCCAAACATAACCGAACCAGCTTGAATCAACATACAACAAGCGAAAACAACATCGAAAGTGTTAATGCCTTTTATGGCATTTAATATTGAACCTCTTTCATAATATCTTTTTATCGCAAGTGAAGGGGCGAGCAACGCAATGAATGGACCGCTAATACCTGATAAAATTAGAACAAGTATATCATGTGTTTTCCATACAATGTTTTTAGAGTCTTTAGCTAAAATAACGGCCAAAAGATAGATTGCAAGATAGGTGTGAGCATTTGTGATGTTTACATATGCTTCTTGTATGTTGGGTTGAAAAAGGAAGTATAAGCAAAATGCCAGTCTAAAGCGCATATCGATGTAATTAAATCGACTGGTCATAATGAAAACAACAAATAAGCAGCGGAGTGAAATTGCTATAGATGTTGATATGAGAGCAACATAACTAAGTCCAAATGACGAGGCAATTGCCATTGTTATTTTAGGAAGAGACTGATAATATCCATCTCTTGGAGTCATTATGGAAGTTAGAAACCCTTGATTCCACACTGGTTCTAAAAATGCCTTACCATCCTCTGCCCATAACTGTGGATGATTTATAATGTCAGGTCGTCTAGTGATAATAATAACTGCCGCTACTATAAATATGGCAATAAAATACCAGGGTGATAATTTGTCTTGTTTTGAAATCATGATTCACCTTTAAAGCTTTACATGCAAACAGCTGTTGAAATTAAAGCGAATTTAAAATGCTATTTTATTTGCTTCCTGGATACGATATATCTTGGTCGGCCTTTAGTCTCAACATAAATCCTACCAATATATTCCCCAAGCACGCCAATCCCAATGAGCTGTACGCCACCTAAAAACAGCATTGAAACCATAATTGAAGGATAACCTTTAACAGGGTTGCCCCAGAATATAGTATCAATCAGCATCCATGCGCCATAGATGAATGAAAGGGCAGCGACGACAAGTCCGAGATAAGTCCAGATCCGAAGTGGGAAGGTTGAAAACGAAGTAATCCCTTCAAGCGCAAGATTCCACAGTTTCCAGCCATTAAATTTTGTTGTACCAGCAACACGTTCAGCGCGAATATATTCAATGACCGCAGTTTTGCCGCCGACCCAGCTGAGAACACCTTTCATAAACAGGTTACGTTCCTGCAGCAGTTTAATATTTTCCACTACGTCACGTGACATTAAGCGGAAATCACCTACGTTTTCTTCGATCTTCGGCGAACTGATCTTGTTATGCAGTTTGTAAAACCACTCGGCAGTCTTACGCTTTAGATGAGAGTCGGTGCTGCGATCAACACGTTTCGCCAGAACAATATCCGCGCCCAATTGCCATTTATCAACCATCAAAGGAATGACATCTATAGGATCTTGTAAATCCACATCGATTGGAATGATGGCATCGCCAGTTGCCGCTTCAAGGCCAGCGAAAAGGGCCGGTTCTTTACCAAAATTGCGTGTGAACGAAATATGTTTGACTAAATCATCATTAGCCTCAATTTCATTGAGAACCGCTTCTGTGCTGTCTGTGCTGCCATCGTTTATAAAAACGATTTCAATATTATATTTTTTAAAAGGTTTAAATTCGCGTACTGCTTTATAGAAGAGGGGAATGGCTTCCTCTTCATTCAATACAGGAACAATCAGAGAAAATTTCATTTACTCGTCCTAAACACGAAAAACTTAGAGTAGGCGAAGCCGCAAACCAAGCTGAGTGCAGAGAAGAAAACCAATGTAATAATTGGATTAATGTGCAGATAGTCAGCTGTCCAGCCCACGGCTGTTGCCATTGCGCCCATGAAGCAGATATAGAGAAGATATCGGGTGGTGGTCGCTTCTGCATTAAACGTCCATTTTGCGTTAGCAAAGAAGGAAAAGGTTACCGCAACACAAAACGCCACGAGGTTAGACAGGGATTGGCTACCAATGATGGCAAAAAGTGCGGCAAATACGCCCCAATGAATGAGCGTATTAATTACACCTACAGAAGTGTATCTGGCGAACAACCTCAACATTTTGCAGCCCAAAAATTAAAGAGCCCGATCCTGACATTACTGCTGTTTTATAGCAAGTTTTGGTAAAGGAATGTCGAGAAATTGTAATCAGTGGTTCACACCCCAAACCGATCCCTTAACGCATACCACGCCGCCCCCATTGCGGTGAGCGGCACCTTAAACCTTCTCCCACCTGGAAACGGCAGATGCGGCAATTTTGCGAACGCATCAAATCTCTCGGCGTGCCCACGCAGCACTTCAGCAATCAACTTTCCTGAAAGATGGGTACAGGTCACGCCATGTCCGCTGTCGCCCTGCATAAAGAACGCATTCTTCTCCACCTGCCCAAACTGCGGCATGCGCGATAGCGTGAGCAGGAAATTTCCGCTCCAGCGGTGGCTGATTTTGATGTCACGCAGCTGCGGAAAAGTGCGCAGCAACTTAGGGCGAATCAGCGCTTCGATGTCATCCGGCTCGCGCGCACCATAAACTACGCCGCCGCCGTAGAGCAGGCGGTTATCGGCGGTGAGGCGGAAGTAGTCGAGCAGATAATTACAATCTTCAACGCAGTAATTGTTCGGCAGCAAACCCAAAGCCTGATCGCGCGTTAAAGGTTCGGTGGTGACGATCTGCGAGCCGCACGGCATGCTTTTGCCCGTCAGGCGCGGTTCAAGCTGTGACGGCAAGTAAGCGTTACCGGCAAAAATCACGAAGGTGGCGCTGACTTCGCCCTTAGCGGTTTTTATGCGATGCGGTGCGCCGTATTTCACTTCAATCGCCGCCGACTGCTCATAAATGCGCCCGCCGTGACGGCGAATCGCTTCGGCTTCGCCCAATGCGAGATTAAGCGGATGCAGATGCCCGCCGCGCTTATCGAGTAAGCCACCGACGTAGCGATCGGTCGCCACTTCGCGCCGAATGCCGCGTTCGTCGAGCAGCTCCAAATCGTGATTGCCATAGCGTGCCCAAAGGGCTTTTTGGCTGCGCAGATGGCCCATTTGCCGCTGATTCAGTGCGGCGAAAATGCCGCCGGGACGATAGTCGCAGGCGATAGCGTAACGGTCGATGCGGTCGCGAATAATCTCCGCGCCTTCAAACATCATGCTGCCAAGCATTTGTGCGGTCTGTTTGCCGTAGCGCTGCTCAATCACATCCACGTCGCGGCTGTAGGAGTTGACGACCTGGCCGCCGTTGCGGCCGCTGGCGCCAAAGCCGATTTTCGCCGCTTCAAGCAGCACCACGTCGTAACCGGCTTCGGTGAGAAACAGCGCGGATGAAAGTCCGGTAAAACCGCCGCCAATGATGCAGACATCGCACTGCACCGACTCTTGCAGCGCCGGCCACGGCTCATGGGCGTTGGCGGTAGCGGCGTAATAACTTCCCACATGTTGCATTAAATCCTCCTTAAGCGCGAAATCTTAGAAATTGGCGGGCGTATGCGCGCTAACAATGCGACACGGCTGATCTGAGGTATTGGTAAAACTGTGCGGCAAGCCGGTATCAATCACATAGCTTTCACCGCGATAGAGATGGTAACTCTGGCCGTTGACCACCAGCGTGATTTCCCCTTCCAGCACGGTGCCGGTTTCCTCGCCGGGATGGCGTAACTTCTCGCCGGTGCTGGCGCCGGGTTCATAACGCTCCAGCAGCATCGCCAGCGCGCGCCGTGCGGCACCGTTATCGATCAGCATAAGCGATACGCCCAGGCTGCCGATCTCCACGCACTCTTCCGGGCGTACAATCACCCGCGGCGTGGCATTGATTTTGGGTTCGGAGAAAAACTCTGAGAGCGACAGCCCGTAAACTTTTAGCAGCTTCTGTAAGGTGCTGACGGCCGGGCTCACTTTGTCCTGTTCGATAGTGCTAATGGCGCTGTGCGTTAAACCTGATAACTCAGCGACGCGACGCTGAGACAATCCCAACTCCTGCCGGATCTGCGATAAGCGACGTCCGGGTGCCAGAGTGGCATCATTCATGGCTGTTTTTCCTTGTGATAACAGACCGCGGCCTGGATAAAAGCCTCAAACAAACGGCGCGAGACCGGATCGCGATCGGAGTGCCATTCCGGATGCCATTGCACCGCAAGGGCGAAAGGGTGCTTTGGCAGGCTTACGGCTTCAACCAGCCCATCGGGCGCGCGCGCTTCGACACGCAGCTGCGGACCGGTTTCGCGGATGCCTTGCCCGTGCAGCGAGTTGACGGCAAAAGGTTCAGCGCTGCCGAGCAGTTGGCTCAGCATGCCATCCACTTCTGGCTGCACGGTATGTGCCGGCGCGTATTGCTCATCCAGCGGCAGCGCGTCGTTTTCGCGGTGCTCCTGAAACAGATGTGTCATATGCAGCTGGCGATGCAGCGCACCGCCATTAGCTACCACCAGCTCCTGCAAACCGCGACAGATACCGAACATCGGCATCTTTTTACCGATCGCATGGGTGATGAGCCCAAAGGCGAGGCGATCGCGCGCCGGATCGGCATGCGTCTCTTTACCGTCTGCGCCATAATGCCAGGGCTCGATGTTGCTGGGGCTGCCGGTCAGCAAAATGCCATCCAGCACGGTCATACTGTTTTCTAATAGATGAGGTGCCTGCACCAGTTGATGCGGCAATGGCAGCGGCACGCCACCGGCAAGCACGATAGCGTCGAGATATTTGTTGTGAACCGTTTGCCCTGGATGGTTGCCGATTAAGTTCTGGCACATCACTACGCCAATCAAGGGCTTGTCAAAAATAATGCCCATAACGTCTCCGCGTTGCTGTTCAATATTTTCGCCGGAAATGCGCGGCTGGCCTTAAAAGTGTGCAATATTTTGTCAATCTAGCAACCGATCGTTCATTCCTCAAACAGAATTGTTACATTTGCACACTTTTTACGTTAGCGCTATGTTAGTGGAGTGGCTGTTATTTTGAGCATTGCGCGCACCAATATTAAACGGTAAAGGGCGGGTGGGATCATGACGAACCTCGTAGAAGTAGAAGACTTCACGCGACACAGTGAAGAGAAACGAACAAGCGCGTTCCAGCTGGAGGTCAAAACCTGGCTGGAACGCCATCCTGAAACGCAGTATGTCGATATTCTTCTTAATGATTTAAATGGGGTATTTCGCGGTAAACGCATTCCCATCTCCGCATTGGCAAAACTGGAAAAAGGGTGTTACTTCCCGGCCTCGGTTTTCGCTATGGATATTCTCGGTAACACCGTCGAAGACGCCGGACTGGGTCAGTCACTGGGCGAACCCGACCACCTCTGCATGCCGGTGCCCGGCACCTTAATTCCTACTGCCGCCGATCCCACGCACATCGCTCAGCTGTTGCTGACCATGTGTAACCAAGATGGCACTCCCTTTGACGTTGAACCCCGTAATGTCCTTAATCGGCTGTGGCAACAGCTGCGTAATCGAGGATTGTTCCCGGTGGTAGCGGTAGAGCTGGAGTTCTATCTGGTGGATAAAAAGCGTGATGCGGAGGGCTTCATTCAGCCGCCGTGCTCGCCGGGCAGTGACGAACGCAATATGCAGAGCCAGGTGTATTCGGTGGATAATCTCGATCACTTCGCCGACGTACTGCGTGACATCGACCATCTGGCCAAGCTGCAAGGCATTCCTGCCGATGGCGCGCTGGCGGAAGCCTCGCCCGGCCAGTTCGAAATCAACCTGCATCACACGCGCGACGTGCTGAAAGCCTGTGATCACGCTATTCAGCTGAAACGGCTGGTGCGTCAGGTGGCGGAAAATCACGGCATGACCGCCACTTTCATGGCCAAGCCTTATGAAGAGTACGCAGGCAGCGGCATGCATGTGCACATCAGCATGCTGGATGCCGCCGACCACAACGCCTTTGCGCTTGATGACGGCAGCGATTCACCGCTGATGAAACGCGCGCTGGCGGGCATGATCGATTTAATGCCGGCTTCAATGGCGTTGCTGGCGCCGAACGTGAACGCTTATCGCCGCTTCCTGCCGGAAGCCTATGTACCGCTGCAGGCGTCATGGGGACACAACAACCGCACGGTTGCGCTGCGTGTGCCTTGTGGCGATGCGGATAACCATCGCATCGAGTATCGCGTGGCCGGTGCGGATGCAAATCCCTATCTGGTGGTGTCAACTATTCTTGCCGGTATTTTGCACGGTCTGGATAATCAGCTACCTTTACCGCATGCGGTGCAGGGCAATGGACATGAAGCAGAAGGGCTGGCATTACCGATTCGGCAGAGTGATGCGCTGTATGAATTCGAGAATAGCTATCCGCTGCAAAAGCTGCTGGGCGAGCGTTTTAGCGGGGTGTGGCACAGCTGCAAACAGTACGAACTGATGCAGTTTGAGCGCTTAATCACCTCGACGGAAATCGACTGGATGCTCAAGAATGCCTGAGTGCCGGAAGAATTGATCTAACGTCTTGTGCCGATGGCATAAGTTGGGGCAAAATACGCGCCCTGCAAAATGAGAACTAACCGACGTTAACCGCGTCGGTTATTTTTTTGCATGATGTACTCACTGACATTCACACGAGGCCGGACACGCATCCGGATAGATAGATACTGACAAACACGCTTGTGCGTGAGATTTGAGGAAAACAAAGATGGGACTGTTTAACATTGCACCAGCGCAGGCTGGTTCTCGCTTCCGTGATGACTACGGCGCCGCGACAATCGTAAACACTAATATCACTTCTCACTGCAGCAAATTGCGCAGTAGCCCTGTAGCCCAACCGATCGCGGTTGTCGTCTGCGGGGGCCTGAACAATGTCGCTTAACACCTCTGCCGCACCTCAGCGTGCACACCTGAAAAAATCTCTGACCCTGATCCCGGTTGTCATGATGGGCCTGGCGTATATGCAGCCAATGACCCTGTTTGATACTTTCGGTATCGTGTCTGGATTGACCGACGGCCACGTCGCCACCGCTTATGCTTTCGCCCTGATCGCGATTCTGTTTACTGCCGTGAGCTACGGCAAGCTGGTACGCCGCTTCCCATCTGCGGGCTCCGCTTACACCTATGCTCAGAAGGCAATCAGTCCGCACGTCGGCTTTATGGTTGGCTGGTCATCGCTGCTGGACTACTTGTTCATGCCGATGATCAACATCCTGCTGGCGAAAAGCTACTTTGAGACGCTGGTGCCGGGCATTCCGTCGTGGATTTTCGTGGTGCTGCTGGTGGCCTTTATGACCATCTCCAACCTGCGTGGAATCAAAACCGTTGCCAACTTCAACAGCGTGATCGTGGTGCTGCAGGTGGTAGTGATGGTAGTGATTACCGGCATGGTGGTTTACGGTGTGGCACACGGTGTTGGCGAGGGGACATTGACCAGCAGCAGACCGTTCTGGTCTGAGAATGCGCACGTAGTACCGATGATTACCGGTGCGACCATTCTCTGCTTCTCGTTCCTTGGCTTTGATGGTATCAGTTCGCTGTCAGAAGAGACCAAAGATGCTGAACGCACCATCCCGCGCGCGATTTTCCTCACCGCGCTGATTGGTGGTGTGATCTTTATCGGTGTTTCTTACTTCCTGCAGCTGTACTTCCCGGACATCTCGCGTTTCCAGAATCCGGACTCTTCACAGCCAGAGATCATGCTGTTCGTAGCGGGTAAAGCGCTGCAAATTGGCATCCTGATCTTCTCGGTGGTGACGGTGCTGGCATCCGGTATGGCCGCGCACGCAGGCGTTTCACGTCTGATGTACGTGATGGGCCGCGATGGCGTGTTCCCGCAGCGTTTCTTTGGCTTCGTGCACCCGAAATACCGCACGCCGTCACTGAACGTGCTGCTGGTGGGCGCGGTCGCGCTGATGGCGATCAACTTCGACCTGGTAACCGCAACTGCGCTGATTAACTTCGGTGCGCTGGTGGCGTTTACCTTTGTGAACCTGTCGGTGATTGCGCAGTTCTGGATCCGTGAGAAGCGTAACAAGACGCTGAAAGATCACATCAACTATCTGGTGCTGCCGGTGATGGGCGCCCTGACGGTGGGGGCGTTGTGGATTAATCTGGAAGAGACCTCCATGGTGCTCGGCTTGGTGTGGGCAGCGATTGGTATTATTTACCTCGCCTTTGTGACCCGCACCTTCCGCAACCCGGTTCCGCAGTTCAGCGAAGAAGTGTGATTTGATCGACGTCGCTGTCCCCCATCCCGGCCTTCCCCCGCAAGCGGGGGAAGGAGACGCTGCCACATGCACCTCCTCACTCGTATAGAGCACCATCTTCCTCCCCCATTTATGGGGGAGGACCGAGGAGGGGGACAGCAAGCACGGACCAGGGATGGGGGACAGCGAGCACCGACCGAAAGGGACAGCACGCACTATCCCGCCAACACCAACTCCCAACTCCCCGCACTCAACGCCTCGCGTCCCGCTTTACTCAACCCCGCATCGGTAATCAAGGTATCAAACCGCTCCAGCGGTAACGCCAGATGCGTCGCAATCTTGTTGTACTTCGAACTGTCGCTTAACAATACGCGCTTACTACTCACATCGCTCGCCGCCAGCTTTACCGGCACCTTATCCTCATCCGGCGTAAACAGCCCGCGCGGGCCCCAGCAGGACGCGGAGATAAACGCGATATCAATCGCCAGCTGGCGCAAACTTCTGGCGGCCGCTTCACCGACGCTGGAACGGTTCTCACGACATACCGTGCCGCCGGTGTGAATCAACTTACAGCCGCTGCTCTCCATCAGCAGGCGCGCAATCACGAAATCGTTGGTCACCACCAGCAAGTCATCACGCTCAAGCAACTCGCGCGCCAGCGCCAGTGTGGTGGTGCCGGCATCGAGATAGATGCAGCTATTACGCGGAATATGACGCGCGGCATACTGCCCAATCGCCATCTTCTCGCCGCTGTACATATTGGTTTTCGCCAGATGCGATGGCTCCGCCGCCAGGCGATCCGCTGAGCGCACGCCGCCCGAAACAGACAATACCGCACCTTGCTCTTCCAGCTTCTGCACATCGCGACGTATCGTCATATGCGACACACCCAAGCGCTCAGTGAGCTCGGCAATGCTAACCACGCCGCGTTCGCCCACCAGCGCTAAAATTTGTTGATGACGTTCAACCGGAATCACCTTGCTCTCCCTGAATTATCATTTTTTCACATTGTAGATCATCGATTCACAGCCCGCAGCACAATTTATCTTGCCGTAATCTAAGCAGAAATCCCATCTGGACTGACTTCGATGCGCTGACCTCCGGCTGTGAATCGATGTTAATCCTTGCGCGCATAAGTTAATTTTTGTGATTTTACGCACGTTTATTCGCCACTGACTGCGGCAGACTTAACACCAATGAACAAATTATCACTTAAATTAACAATGGAGGTTTGCTATGTCAGCAACCGTGAATAACATCGGCGTGATTGGTTTAGGTTCCATGGGCATGGGTGCAGCGCAATCTTGCATCCGTGCAGGATTAAATACCTGGGGTGTTGATCTCAATCCGCAGGCGCTGGAAACCCTGCGTCAGGCCGGTGCACGTGATGCGCAAACCTCCGCTGCCCGCTTTGCCGCTGAACTCGATGCGGTGCTGTTGCTGGTGGTGAACGCCGCGCAGGTTAAAGCAATCCTGTTCGGTGAAAACGGCGTGGCGGCGCAGCTCAAGCCCGGCACCGTGGTCATGGTCTCTTCTACCATCTCTTCACAGGATGCGCAGGCGATTGAACAACAGCTGGCGCAGCATCAGTTGCTGATGCTGGATGCACCGGTTTCCGGCGGCGCAGCCAAAGCCGCAGTCGGCGAGATGACGGTGATGGCGTCCGGCAGCGATGAAGCTTTTGCCCTGCTCAAGCCCGTGCTGGATGCGGTGGCGGCGAAAGTCTATCGCGTGGGCAGCGAAATCGGTCTCGGCTCAACCGTCAAAATTATTCACCAGTTGCTGGCGGGCGTGCACATTGCTGTGGGCGCTGAAGCGATGGCGCTGGCCGCGCGCGCTGGAATCCCGCTCGACACCATGTATGACGTGGTGACCAACGCCGCCGGTAACTCATGGATGTTCGAGAACCGCATGCGTCACGTGGTGGATGGCGATTACTCGCCGAAATCAGCGGTCGATATCTTCGTTAAAGATCTCAATCTGGTGGCGGATACCGCCAAGTCGCTGCACTTCCCGCTGCCGCTGGCTTCTACTGCGCTCAATATGTTTACCGAAGCCAGCAACGCCGGCCACGGTCGTGAAGATGACAGCGCAGTGATCAAGATCTTCAGCGGCATCACGCTGCCGCAGGCGAAGGAGCAATAATCATGCGTTTAGGCGTTATTGCAGACGATTTTACCGGCGCAACCGACATCGCCAGTTTTCTGGTGCAAAACGGTTTGCCGACCATCCAGTTCAACGGCGTGCCGGAAAGTCATGACGCGCTGAGCGCGCAGGCGATTGTTATCAGCCTGAAGTCACGCTCATGCCCGGCGCAGCAGGCGATCGATCAGTCGCTGGCCGCGCTGCAGTGGCTGCAACAGCAGGGCTGCGATCGTTTCTATTTCAAATATTGCTCCACCTTTGACAGCACCGAGCAGGGCAATATCGGCCCGGTGACCGATGCGCTGCTGGCAGCGTTGGGCGAAACGCAAACGGTGATCTCGCCGTCGCTGCCGGTTAACGGTCGTACGGTTTATCAGGGTTATCTGTTTGTGGCCGATCAGCTGCTGTCCGAATCGGGCATGCGTCATCATCCGGTAACGCCAATGACCGATAGCAATCTGGTGCGTTTGATGACGCGGCAGGCCAAAGGCCAGGCCGCAGTGATCAACGCCGCGCAGCTCGATCAAGGAGCTGATGCGGTGCGTGCGCAGCTGGATACCCTGAAAGCACAAGGCATCAACTATGTGGTGCTGGATGCGCTGCACGAGCAGCATCTGCTGACGCAGGGCGAAGCGCTGAAAGAGACGCGCCTGGTGACCGGCGGTTCAGGCCTGGCGATCGGTATCGCCCGCGCCTGGGCAACGCAGCAGCAGAACAGCGATGCTGAACACGCCGGGCGCCCACAAGGCGATCGCGCGGTGGTGATCTCAGGCTCCTGCTCGCAAATGACCAACCGTCAGGTGCAGGCGTATCGTCAGCAAGCGCCCTCGCATGAAGTGCTGGTGGAACGCTGCCTTGATAACGCCGAAAGCTATGCGCAGGAGCTCTGTGACTGGGTGGAAGCCAATCATCAGTCCGAACTGGCACCTTTGCTGTTTGCTACCGCCGATGCCCAGCAGCTGCAAGCCATTCAGCAGCAATACGGCGCAGCGCGCAGCAGTCAAGCGGTTGAGCAGCTGTTTGCCGCAGTAACCCGTAAACTGAAAACCCGTGGCTGGCAGCGCTTCATCGTTGCTGGCGGTGAAACCTCGGGCGTGGTGGCACAAAGCCTTGGCGTCACCGCATTCCACATTGGCCCAATGATTTCGCCGGGCGTGCCGTGGGTACGCGATATCCATCAGCCGCTGTCGCTGGCGCTGAAATCAGGCAACTTTGGCGACGAACAGTTCTTTGCCCGCGCACAACAGGAGTTTTCAGCATGACGGAACAACAAGCACGCGAAGAAATGGTGCAGCTCGGCGCGTCCTTCTTTCAGCGTGGTTACGCCACCGGTTCAGCGGGCAATTTGTCGCTGCTGCTGGAGGATGGCAACTTGCTGGCGACGCCAACCGGCTCCTGCCTCGGCGAATTGCAGGCCGATCGTCTGTCGAAAGTGACGATTCAGGGCGAATGGATCTCCGGCGACAAGCCGTCGAAAGAGGTGGCTTTTCACCGCGCGCTCTACCTGAACAATCCCGCGTGCAAAGCGGTGGTGCATCTGCACAGCCACTATTTGACGGCGCTCTCCTGCCTGAACAATCTCGACAGCGAAAACTGTATTCGTCCGTTCACGCCGTATGTGGTGATGCGCGTCGGCGATGTGCCGGTGGTGCCGTATTACAAGCCGGGCGATCAGCGGCTGGCAGACGATCTAGCCAATCTGGCCTCGCGCTATAACGCCTTCCTGCTGGCCAATCATGGTCCGGTGGTGGTGGGCAAATCCCTGCGCGAAGCTGCCAATAACACTGAAGAACTGGAAGAGACCGCGCGTCTGATGTTTACGCTCGGTGACCGCTCGATTCGTTATCTGACCGATAGCGAAGTCGCGGAATTGAGGAATGTTTAATGCCTAAGTTTGCAGCCAATTTATCTACGCAGTTCGGTGAGCTGCCGTTTATCGAACGCTTTGCCGCCGCGGCCAACGCCGGTTTTCGCGCCGTTGAATTCCTGTTCCCGTATGACTTTCCGGCCGAGGTGATTAAAGCCGAGCTGGAAAAACATCAGCTGGAACTGGTGCTGTTCAACACCGCCGCCGGCAACGTGCAGGCGGGCGAGTGGGGCGTTTCCGCCATTCCGGGCCGTGAACAGGAAGCGCGTGCCGATATCGATCGGGCGCTGGAATATGCGCTGGCGCTCAACTGCCAGCAGGTGCATGTGATGGCGGCAACGGTCCCAAACGGTGCCGATCGTGCAGCCTATGAAGAGACTTTCGTGCTTAATATGCATTATGCCGCCGAGCGTTTTGCGCCGCACGGCATTCGCCTGCTGCTGGAAGCACTTAATCCAGTGACCAAGCCGAATTATCTCTACGCCAGCCAGTATCAGACGCTGGCGATGATGGCGCGTATCGATCGGCCCAACGTCTTTACCCAGCTCGATCTGTTCCATGCACAGCTGGTGGACGGCAATCTGACGCATCTGATTCGTGAATACGCTGGTCGTTATCGCCATATCCAGATCGCCTCTGCGCCGCATCGCCACGAGCCGGATGAAGGCGAGATCAACTATTCCTATCTGTTCGACCTGCTGGATGAAGTGGGTTACGACGGTTGGGTGGGATGTGAATACATCCCGCGCGGCCGCACTGAAGCTGGCCTCGGCTGGTTCGCGCCTTACGCTAAATAAATTTTGTTTAACCACCCAGCACAGGGATTTTCAGCACTGTGCTGGGTAAGTCTTACCTGAATTCGACAATACCAGATAGAGCTGTACCCAAACTATACTAATTAAATCAGAGGATTATCATGTCTACCGCGTTGTTGTTAGCCATTGCTACCGCCAGCATTGTGATCTTGCTGCTGCTGGTGATTAAAACCAAAGTTCACCCCTTTGTGGCGCTGCTGATTGTCAGCTTGCTGGTGGCGATTGCGACCGGCATTCCAGCCGACAAAATTATGGAAACCATCTTTAGCGGGATGGGTAACTTGCTGGGGCATATCACCATTATCATCGTGCTGGGGGCGATGCTCGGCGCAGTGATTGAAGCCTCCGGCGGTGCCGAGTCGCTCGCGCAACGCTTCAGTAAATCGCTGGGTATCAAGCGGACCGTGGCGGCGCTGACCATGGCGGCGTTTATCCTCGGCATTCCGGTGTTCTTCGAAGTCGGCTTTATCATCGTGATTCCGCTGATTTATGGCTTCACCAAAGTGGCGCGCGTGTCACCGCTGAAGTTTGGCTTGCCGATGGCGGGCGTGATGCTGACGGTGCACGTGGCGCTGCCAACCCATCCCGGCGCGGCGGCGGCGGCGGGCATTCTGCACACTGATATGGGCTGGCTGATGATGCTCGGTATCCTGATCTCGATTCCGGTCGGTATCGTCGGTTATTACGTCGCGAAAGCGATGAACCTGCGTCAATATCATCTTTCCGTTGATGTATTAGAACAGCTGCAGCTAGCGAAGCCGGAAGGCAAGCCGAAGAACGACGCGCCAGCGCCGGGTGCACTGACCATTACCGGTCTGATTGTTGTGCCGATTCTGTTGATCGTCATGGGCACCGTCGCGCACACCACGCTGGAAGAAGGCAGCACGCTGCGTGCGGTGATGACGGTGATCGGTACGCCAGCCATTGCGTTGCTGATTGCGCTGGGACTGGCGGCATGGCTGCTCGGCGTGCGTCGTGGCTGGAGCAAAGAGAAACTGGAAGATCTCACCGGACGTGCGATTCCCAGCTCCGCCAGCGTGATTCTGGTTGCGGGCGCGGGCGGCGCGTTTGGTAAGGTGCTGGTGGAATCGGGCGTGGGCAAAGCGCTGGCGTTGACGCTGGAAACCTTGCATCTGCCATTAGTTCCGGCTGCGTTCATTCTGTCGCTGGCGCTGCGTGCTTCGCAGGGGTCGGCAACGGTGGCGATTTTAACCACCAGCGGCTTGTTAAGCCAGGCGGTGGGCGAAGTGACGGGTATGCAGCGCGTGTTGGTGACGTTGGCGGCCTGTTTCGGCGGGTTAGGTTTGTCGCACGTCAATGATGCGGGTTTTTGGGTGGTGACGCGTTATCTGGGCTTGTCAGTGGCCGATGGCCTTAAGACCTGGACGGTATTGACGACGGTGATGGGGCTGAGCGGTTTTGCACTGACGTGGCTGGTGTGGGGGATGATTTAAGGGTTTTCCCTCACCCTAACCCTCTCCCACAGGGAGAGGGAACCGATCGAGCGCTCACGCCAGCATCTGGCAGCGTCTCCCTCTCCCTGTGGGAGAGGGCCGGGGTGAGGGCATCAAATCGCAGAGGACTAAGACACCAGCTCCTGCGCATACAAATACAGCGCCTTCAGCTGCGCCATCTTCTCCGTATTCCCCTCATGCAAACTCGCTAGCGACTCCAGCTCCAACAGGAACGCCTGCACGCGCTCAGCATTCAGCGCTTCGCGGCGATGCTGCAACCAGCGCTGCTGTTCGGCGTCATCCAGGGTGCCGGGGAAGTTGCGCGCACGGTAACGGAACAACAATTTAGCAATGCGCTTGTCGTCGAAGGTCAAATCCAGCGCCGGTAGGTTCTGCGGCGGCGTCTGGCGTATGATATTCATGCCAGCGCGATCGGCATCGCTAAAGAAGCCGTCATACAACTGCGCGTCAACATCATCTGACGGGGTAAACGGCTCGGCGTCGGCAAACAGCGCCACCACTTTCTCACGCACTTCCGCGTGGTCACGCAGCAGCTTGAGGTTTGCAAGGCACTGCTGACGATCGATGTTGAGGCGCGCGGCATCTTCCGGACGCAGCGTGCTGGCAGGCGCCAGCACCGGACACTTATTAATGTGCACCAGCTTGATCGGCACCGCAGGCAGATCGCCCAAATCGCTGTGGCGGGTATATAAACGTTCGCGCAGTTCGTCAGATTCCAACGCCAGCAGCGGCGACATATCACCGGCCAAATCGGCAACAATCAGCGCGTTACGGTTATCCGGATGCCACGCCAGCGGCACAATCCAGCTGGTGTTACCGCGCGCCGCACCGAACATGCCGGAGACGTGCACCAGCGGTTTCATCTGCGGGATATCAATCAGCGTCATCAGTTTCTGTTTGTTGCGATGGGTAAACAGAAACTCAAACAGCTTCGGCTGCTTCTCTTTTACCAGTTTTGCCATCGCCAGCGTGGCATAAACGTCGGACATCGCATCGTGCGCCTGTTCGTGCGCCACGCCGTTGGCCTTAGTGAGATGCTCCAGCTTGAAGCTGGGGAAGCCATCGTCATTCTCCGGCCACTCAATGCCTTCCGGACGCAGCGCATAGCAGGCGCGCATCACATCCAGCAGATCCCAGCGCGAATTGCCGTTCTGCCAGCTCCAGCCATAAGGATCGAAGAAGTTGCGATAGAAGATATTGCGCGTCACTTCATCATCAAAACGCACATTGTTGTAACCAATCACACAGGTTTGCGGCTCACTAAACAGGCCGTGAATGCGTTCGGCAAACGCCGCCTCGGTCACGCCGCGCGCTTTGGCGGTTTGCGGCGTAATACCGGTGATCATCACCGCTTCCGGCTGCGGCAGATAATCGTCGGCTGGCTGGCAATAAAACACCTGCGGTTCACCTACTGCATTGAATTCTTTGTCGGTACGCAGGCCCGCGAACTGCGCCGGACGGTCCAGCGACGGGCTTTTACCGAAGGTTTCATAATCGTGGAATAAGAAGGTGAACTCAGAGGCGGGCACGGCGTTATCCTGGCAATGGAGAATCAACGCACAGGATAGTCGTCCCTTGATAGCAGTACAACCTCGATCATCCTCGCTGCGAGCAGGCGCGCAGCATTTATGCGCAGTTCATACTTTTTTTCAATTTATTCAGATCTGTAAGCGCTATTTGCCGTAAAACGTGCGGCGGTAAATTCATTTTTTTGATTTTGAGGTAGAAGTGTTGAAAAGGCGTCTGCTGGTAACTGTATCTGGAATAATTATTTGGGCATCGTGGGCGCAGGCTGACGACAGCATGCCGTTTCCCCTGACACCACCGCCGATTGATGCGGCTTCATGGGTGTTGATGGACGCCACCACCGGACAAATTCTCACCGCTGGCAATCCGGATGAAGAGCGTAACCCGGCCAGCCTGACCAAACTGATGACCGGCTATGTCGTGGATCGCGCTATCGATCAGAATAAAATCAGCCGCGATGACAAAGTCACTATCGGCAAAGATGCGTGGGGCGCAGGCAATCCGGTGTTCAAAGGCTCCTCGCTGATGTTCCTCAAGCCTGGCGATCAGGTCACGGTGCGCGACCTGATGCGCGGCGTGATCATCGATTCCGGTAACGATGCCTGCGTAGCGCTGGCGGATCACGTGGCCGGCAGCGAAAGCAGCTTCGTCACCATGATGAACAGCTACGTGCAGAAACTCGGCCTGTCGCACACCCATTTCGAAACCGTGCACGGCCTCGATGCGCCGGGCCAGCACACCACCGCACGCGATCTGGCGGTGCTGTCGCGTGCCATCATCAGCGGCGAGCCCGATTTCTACGCCATGTACGGGGAGAAAACCCTGACGTGGAACGGCATCACCCAAAACAACCGCAACGGCTTGCTGTGGGATCAAAATCTGCATGTCGATGGTCTGAAAACCGGCCACACCGAAAGCGCCGGTTTTAACATCATCGCTTCTAACGTTGTCGGACGTCATCGCCTGATTGCGGTGATCATGGGCGGCAAGAGCCCGAAAGGGCGTGAAGATCAGGCGCGCAAGCTGCTGGTGTGGGGCCAAAACAGCTTTGATACCGTGCAACTGTTCCACGCAGGCAAAAAAATCGGTAGCGAAAACGTCTGGTACGGCAATCCGCATAAGGTCGATGTCGGCACCACGCAGGATATCTACCTGTCGCTGCCGCGCACCGAAGTGGCCAACGTGATGGCGAAATACGTTATCGATCGCAAAGATCTGGAAGCGCCGCTGAAAGCGGGCGAGCAGATTGGCGAAATTCAGGTGATGGACAAAGATAAGCAGTTGGCCAGCTATCCGCTCTACGCGCTGCAAGCGGTGGAAGAGGCAGGCATCATTACGCGTATCAGCGATTACGTGAAACAGAAACTGTAATCTGTCGCGTATTTCCGCGTCATCATCGTCGCCGTGATGCGGCGATGATGACACAATCGCTGTAGGCGTTGCAGACCAGAAAGGTGTGCTGGTGCGCGATGACGTGATTTTCTGATCGCCATTCATGGCAACCGTTTTAATGCACGCACCAAACACGCTGCGTTACATCAATGTTTCTATTGAGAAAACCTGATGTAACGTCCATGTTGTATTTCAGCAAAACCTGAAAAATAATTGCGTTCGACCCTGATGATGCAGCCGTCGCCAGGGTAACATAGCGCGCAAATTTTTAGCGTTCCCGGACAACCATGTTACGCGCTGACAAGCCCATCTCGCAGATTGAGTTCTGGTTCTACCGCCACTATCGCACCGTACACGGCGTGCGTATCGCTATCGCCTTTGTGCTGTGTTTCCTGTTTGTGCGGCTCACCGACATTCCCGAAGGCACCTGGCCGCTGATTACGCTGGTGGTCGTGATGGGGCCGATTTCCACCTGGGGCAACGTGCTGCCGCGCGTGGTGCAGCGCATTAGCGGCACTTTTGCCGGTCTGATTTCTGGCCTGATCGCGCTCAAGCTTGAGCTGTTTTCACTGCCGGTAATGCTGGTGTGGTGCGCCGTTGTGATGGTGGTCTGCGGCTATCTGACGCTGGGAAAACATCCTTACATGGCGCTGCTGATCGGCATCACGCTCGGCGTGGTGGTCGGCGCACCGGCCGGGGATTTCACCATCGCCATGTGGCGCGGAGGCGATGTGATTCTCGGTTCACTGATGGCGCTGCTGTTCAGCGCCATCTGGGCGCAGCGCGCCTACACCCATTGGCGCATCCAGTTGTCAGATGCGTTTATCGCCATGGCCAAACTGCATCACACCGGCTTCTCCGCAAATTTGCTGGAGAAGCCGCGGCTGAATAAACCTTTTCAGAAATTGCTGAGCAGCGTGATCAAAATGCGCGCGCTGCTGGAGCCGGCGAGTAAAGAGACGCGCATTCCGAAATCGGTGTTTGAGGCGATCCAGACCATCAATCGCAATCTGGTCAACACCATGCAGATGCAGATTGATGCATGGTGGTCGTCGCGTGAAAGCCACTTGATTATGCTCAACGCGCCTACGCTGCGCCGCACCCAGCAGATGACCGAAGACACGCTGAATGCGCTGGCCACGCTGATGGTGAAAGGCGAAACCGAGCAGATCACCGCCAACAGCCACGCGCTGGAGGAGATCACCCAGGAACTGGAGCAGCTGATTGCTAATCGCAGCGGACGTTCCGAAACCACGGCGATTTACGGCTACGTCTGGCTGAGCCTTGAACAGGCGCGTCAGCTGGAGCGTATGACTGATTTAGTGCGTCTGGCGCTGCGTAAATAGTTTTCTCAGGCAAGGACTTAATGTGAATCACCCTTTCTTTGCGCTAAGATAAGCGCCAGTCCGAATTTAGCGGTGAGAATTGCAACCCTGGCGGCCAAGCCGCTAAGCTAAACGTTATGACTATTCCGCCTGCCGACGCAGGCCTTAAGAAAGGTGCCAACATGGAAAATGCCAAGCAATCATTTCAGGACGTACTGGAGTTTGTGCGTATGTTCCGTCGTAAAAACAAACTGCAGCGCGAAATCGTGGATAACGAGAAGAAAGTCCGTGATAACCAGAAACGTGTGCTGCTGCTGGACAACCTGAGTGAATACATCAAACCCGGCATGAGCATCGAGGCGGTTCAAGAAATTATCGCCAGCATGCGTGTGGACTATGAAGACCGCGTTGATGAGTACATCATCAAAAACGCTGACCTCTCCAAAGAGCGTCGCGAGCTGTCGAAGAAGTTGAAAGCGATGGGCGAGCCAAAAGCGCAATAAATTTCCATCCACCACTCATCTTGAGGTCGTCATTTATGACGACCTTTTTATTTGGGAATAGATAACCCCAATAACTCTTCTTGCGATTTAGAGTTATTGGGGTTATCTTTTATGCTTTCAGGACGCGGAAGGGCAATGGCATGGATAGCAGATCACTAATGGCCGAGATCAAGGCCGATGGCTGGGAACTGATACGTGTGAACGGCAGCCATCACCATTTTGTCCATCCGGTAAAAAAAGGGCTGGTGACGATACCGCACCCCAAAAAGGATTTGCCGATCAAAACGGTGAAAAGTATCAGGAAACAAGCCGGACTGACTGTCCATTAATTCGAAAGAGGTGACGTATGTTTTATCCCATCGCGATTGAGGCTGGCGACCAAAGCACGGCATTTGGCGTCACGGTGCCGGATTTGCCGGGCTGTTTTTCTGCTGGAGATACGCTGGAAGCGGCGGTAACAAATGCCAAAGAGGCGATTATCGGCCATCTGGAGCTGCTGGTAGAATTAGAGCAGGACATCCCGGCGGTTTCTGAATTGAAATCGTTGATGAAAGATCCGCAATATGCAGGTTATGTTTGGGTGCTTATTGATGTGGATGTCACTCGCATTTTGGGCGGGTCCGAGAAAATCAACGTAACCTTGCCAAAACTGCTGATTGATCGCATTGACCGCTGCGTAGCAACGCATCCCGAATTCAAAACCCGTTCAGGTTTTTTGGCGCAGGTCGCGCTTGAGCGCATTGCGAAGACCCGTTCATAAGCTTCGTAGGAAACTCTATTCATGGCGAACTGGCGCACAGTAATGGGCAATTCATATGAAACAGCGCGACGAATCGCGCTGTTTTTTTTATTCCACCGCGAACTCCCACCATAGCTTATCCAGCGCGTAGTAGCGGTCGCGTTCCGATTCAGGCTGATTCAGGTCGCGTTTCCACGGCTTCGCCAGAATAAAGTGCAGGTTCTTCACTTCATCTTCGCGCCACATCTTACTGTGCTGGAACTGTAAGGTTTTCAGCGCATTGTATTTGTACGAAAGCGGCAGCCAGCGATCCTCGAACACTTCATTAAGCAAATCCTGCTCGGAGAAGGGATAGCGGCGCAAATCGGTAATGCCCGCCACTTTTTCCTGCAGCCACTCAAACACCGCCAAATCCGGCTTCAGCACCAAAAAACCGCCGTTCAGATAGCGATCAAGCGTGGACGGTGCCGGTTCGCCGCGGTCCTGCCAGGTATAGTGACAATTCTCTGGCTGCCAGCTGGCGGGATAACTGGCGATCTTATTGGGGTTGCAGCGACAGGCGTGGCACGCTGCCAGCGCATGCTTGCCCAGATCAAGCGTAAACAGCTCATCCATGTTGCGCAGCACCAGCATGTCGGCATCGAGAAATACTACGCGCTCACAATCAACCAGCTCCCACGCGCGCAGCTTGCTCCACACTTCACCGAACTGCGCCGAAGCGTAATGCTGCTCCAGTTCGGCGTTTGGCATCAGCGGATCCACCGGATGGATCACGCAGCCCAGCGCCTGCAACGCTTCACGCGTCTCCAGATCGATGGCGTCGGTGACCATGACAATCAGCGGCCAGCGGGTTTCGCTGCGCTTCAGCGAGCGGTGCAGCGCCTTCACGCCAATGAAATAGTCCGGCTGCGTTAACAGCGTTACCCATGCAAACATGGTTTCTCCCCTTCAAACTTAATCAAACAAAGCAGTGACATAGTCATTGCTAAAACGGCGTTGTGGATCGAGCTGGTCGCGCACCGCGCGGAAAGCGTCCCACTGCGGATAGATATCGCGCCACTGATAGCGCTGCGGATCGTAATATTTGCCCCAGTGCGGACGTCCGCCTTCGGCCGCCAGCAGCTTCTCGACTTCAGTGAGAAAATGCAGGCCATCCTGCGACAGCGAACCGTCATCAGCGTAATAAACCACAAAGCCAAAGAAGCAGGTGGCGTGCTGATACGCCGGGCTGAGCCAGCCTTCAGACGCGCCGGTACAGCGCAGAATGATCGGATAGTGCATGTGCGGATGATTCTCGGCATACCACGCTTTGATCTTGCTGATAATCTGCGGCGTTTTCTCCAGCGGCACGCCGATCTCGACGTTGATCTGCGGCACGGCAATGCCGCGACAAAATAGCTGATAGATATCGCCGCTGATGTCGGTGAAATCGCGGAAGCGCGTCACGGTGCGGAACTGTTTGCCGCCTTTGCCGTGAATCTGCGTATCGCGATGCATCTGCGCCAGCGTCTGGTCGATGGTGTCATTCAGGCTGCTGTCGGTGTCATCGCCATGCTCAATCACCTCGCGCTGATTGGCGTGCCATGCCTGCGAATCTTCAGCGCTGGCTTCGTGCGCGTTCCACACATGCATCAGGTTGTCATCGACAAACCACCAGGCTTTGCTCATCTCATACTGCTGGTTCCATTCGATCAGATCGTTCTCCAGCGTATCGGCGGAGACGGCGAATTTGTGGCAGGTAAACAGGCGGAAAGGGCGGGTGCGCAGCGTCACGGCCGTCACAATGCCCAGGGTGCCGAGCGAAACCTGGGCGGCAGCGAAATCGGGCTCACCGCGCACAAATTCACGCACGCTGCCGTCAGCCAACACCATGCGAATGCGCAGCGCTTCATCGGCGATGGAGCTTTGTGCTAAACCCTGGCCGTGCGTGCCGGTGGCCATTGCGCCCGCCAGCGTTTGCACCGCAATCACGCCCGGCGACGAGGCCAGCATGCGATCCATCTCGGTTAGGGTGCTGTAAACCTGCTCCAGCGGCGTACCGGCGGCAAAGGTGACGCTCTCTTCGTCTTGGGCGATCACGCCGTTGAACGCGCTGAGATCCAGCAGCAAATCCTGCTCATCAACGCCCAGCATGCGGCCCGGCGACAAGCGGTTGCCCAGCACGCGCACTTTACCGCTGGCGGTGCGCAGCAGTTGTTGCAACTCCGCTTCAGTTTGCGGCTGATGTAACTGACTACGCTGACCAACCACCGAGTTTTGCGCCCAGTTCCACAGTGCGCTGTCCCGATCGGTATTCTGCGTATGGCGTAAGGGATAAAGGTGGGGATCTTTGTTCACTACGGCGTTCCTTAGTCTGTGGTCTGTGACGGTCCCAAATTTAAAAGCGTAGACCATCAGCGCGCAGCCGCAGCCTACGGGGCTTTGCGCACATAACGCAGCGTGGCGGTGACGGCTAACTGGCGGTTGCGACGGATGCTGTCTTCCTCGCTATCGTTCGGCGTGAACAGCGTGTGAAAGGTGTAGCGATTGGAGACGTGATGCACACAAATGCTGCTCAGCAAGCGGTGCACATCCACGGTATCCAGCCCAGCAATAAACAGCCCTTGCTGCTGGCCGCGCGTCAGAATGTCATCCAGCACATCGAGTGCACTTTTGTTCAGCGCCTTAATGCGTTCGGATTGCATGATGTAGCGCCCGCGCAGCAGGTTTTCGGTACACACCAGCCGCATAAAATCCGGATGCGAGACGTGGTAATCAAAGCTGGCTTCCACCAGTTTTGTCATCGCCAGTTCCGGTGCCATCTCGGCGAGATTAAGGCCGGTTTCATGCTGGCGAATCGCCTGATACACCTGCTCCAGCACCTCAATATAGAGCTGCTCTTTATTGCCAAAGTGATACACCACCATGCGTTTAGTGGTTTGCGCGTGCTCAGCGATCTGCTCCAGCCGCGCGCCCTGCATACCGAACTCGGCGAACATTTTCAGCGCACCAGCAAGAATGCGCTTCTTAAGCCCTTCAGGGTCATTTTTTCGTTTAGGTGTGGTGTTCGACATAGCGCTTATAGTAACAAGTCCATCAAAAGGGGGAGGATAGCACAGCCCTTTCTCGCGTGTGGCGATGCGAGCGGCGCGGCGGATTTATGCTTTTCAGGAATAGCATTCCTGAATAAATCATAATGCAGGAATAAGCATCTGCGTATACTGCGGTCAACTGTCGTTACGACAGCTAATTTTGACTCGCGCAATTATAATGATTAGGAAGCACTTTATGCACACACGTCTGTCAGCAGTAAAAAATAAATTCCTGTTAACGGCTGGCGCCTTGCTGCTGGCCAGCGCGGCGCTGTCGCCGCTGTCCATCGCGCACGCGGCGGACAAAACCTCGGTAAAAGTCGGCATTATGAGCGGCGAAGATGAAGACGTCTGGCGCGAAGTGATCAAACAGGCGGCGGCGAAAGGCTTAACGGTGAAAACCGTCATTTTCAACGATTACAACCAGCCGAACGAAGCGCTGCAAAACGGCGAAGTGGATGCCAACGCCTTCCAGCATCAGCCGTTCCTCAATAACCAAATCAAGGTCAATCACTACGACATCGTACGCGTCGGCGATACCGCCGTGTGGCCGATTGGTCTCTACTCGAAGAAAGTGAAAAGCGCCAAAGCGCTGAAAGAGGGCGCGGTGATTGGCGTGCCAAACGATCCCTCTAACGAAGCGCGCGGTCTGGTGCTGCTTGAGCAACAAGGCCTGATCAAACTGAAGCCGGGCGTCGGCATCGCGGCCACCACCGCCGATATCACCGCCAATCCGCATCATCTGAAAATCAAAGAGCTGGATTCCGGCATCATCGGCCGCTCCGTTCCTGACCTCGATGCCGCCGTCGTCAACACCGATTGGGCGCTGAAAAGTGGCCTGACCGCCGAAGACCGCATTGCGCAAGAGCCGGTAAAAGATAACCCGTACAACAACTTTATTGCGGTGAAGAAAGAGAACGTCAGCGCGCCGTGGGTGAAAACGCTGGTGGCTTCTTACCAGAACGATGCCGTGAAGACCGTGTTTGACAAGGTCTACAAAGGCACGGGCGAAACGGCCTGGTAAGGAACGATAAAGATGACGTTATTCTCAGCAGCCGAAACGCCCTTTACCGCCGTGAAACGCGGCGTGGCGGAAAGTGCCCATGACGAGGCGCAGGTGAAGTTTCGCGACAGCGGCAGCGTGGTGCGCCTGCAAGGCGTGTCACGTCGCTTTGGACAAACCCAGGCGCTGCGCGATATCTCGTTGACGGTGCAGAAAGGCGAAATCCTTGGCCTGATTGGGCGCAGCGGCGCGGGGAAATCCACGCTGATCCGCTGTCTCAACGGGCTGGAACAACCTGATGAAGGCGTCATTGAAATCGAAGGCCGTAACATCACCGGCCTGTCAGAAAAACAGCTGCAAACGGTGCGCAGCCGCGTTGGCATGGTGTTCCAGCACTTCAATCTGTTATCAGCAAAAACGGTGGCGCAGAACGTCGCGCTGCCGCTGAAAATCGCCGGCATGGATAAAGCGCAACGCCAGCAGCGCGTGGCGGAACTGCTGGCGCTGGTGGGATTGGCGGACAAAGCACAAAGCTATCCGGCAGCGTTATCCGGCGGTCAAAAACAGCGGGTTGGCATTGCCCGCGCGCTGGCGGCCAGCCCGGCGCTGCTGCTGTGCGACGAAGCCACCTCGGCGCTCGATCCGGAAACCACGCGCTCGATTCTGGCGCTGCTCAAATCCCTGAATCAAAAACTCGGCATCACCATTTTGCTGATTACCCATGAGATGGAAGTGATCATATCCGTGGCGCATCGCGTGGCGGTGATTGATGCCGGTGAAATCATTGAACAAGGTCCGGTTTGGCAGGTGTTTGCGCATCCCAACTCGCAATTGACGCGCACGCTGCTGCGCGGTTTGCTGCCGCAGCTGCCGGAAAATATTGCTGCGCGCCTCAGCGATGACAAGCAAGGCGACGCCATCTACAGCGTGCACTTTGCCGGTGACGATGCGCAGGGCGATCTGCTCACCCGCTTTGCCGGCGCGCTGCCGGGCAAATTCCGCCTGCTGCAGGGCGGCATCGATCACATCCAGCACTACGCGGTGGTGCGTTTCTTTATTGCGCTCCCGGCAGCCAACGTGGCCGACGAGCAGCAGATTCTCAGCTGGCTGCACGCGCAGCAGGCTCAAGTAGAGTGGGTGGGTTATGTCGCCAGTCATGATTGATCTTTTACTCAATGCGTTAGGCGAAACGGTTTTAATGACGGTGATCTCCGGTCTGTTTTCGCTGGTGGCCGGCTTGCCGCTCGGCCTGATTCTGGTGATGACCAGCCCCGGCGGCATTGCCGAACATCGCGGCATTAATCGCGTGCTGGGCCTGATCATCAACAGCTTCCGCTCGCTGCCGTTCATCATTCTGCTGGTAGCGCTGATTCCCTTTACCCGTTTTCTGGTCGGCACCTCGCTCGGCACCTGGGCCGCGATTGTGCCGCTGTCGATCACCGCAACGCCGTACTTCGCGCGCGTGGCCGAAGTGTCGCTGCGTGATGTCGATCGCGGCCTGATTGATGCGGTGCGCGCCATGGGCGCCAGCAAGCTGCGTATCGTCTGGGACGTGCTGATCCCGGAAGCGCTGCCCGGCATCTTGTCGGGGTTTGTGGTTACGCTGGTGGCGCTAATTGGTGCTTCGGCCATGGCCGGCGCGATTGGCGCAGGCGGACTGGGCGATCTGGCGATCCGTTATGGCTATCAGCGCTTTGAAACCTCAGTGATGATCGCGGTGATCGCGGTGCTGATTGTGCTGGTGTGCGGCATTCAGTGGCTCGGCGACCGGTTAGTGCAGCGTATTGATAAGCGCCATTGATTATCACTGATGCGCGATAAATCGCGCCGCTACGAATACGTGCATCTACGGTAGCGGCGCAATCTATTGCGCATTGTTTTGCCAAAGGAGAATGCTCATGTCGCTGAATCCACTTCAGCTCACGCTCGAAAACAGCCTCGAACAACACAGCGCCGCTTATCTCAAGGTATCGCAGGCGATATTCCAAAATCCTGAAACCGGCAATAACGAATATTTTGCCAGTGAGCGACTCACGCAACTACTTAGCGCTGAGGGCTTTGCGGTCACGCGCAACGTCGCCGGACATGAAACGGCGTTCTACGCGGTGAAGGCCAGCGACAAACCGGGCCCCACCATCGCTTTTCTCGCGGAATATGACGCGCTGATCGGCATCGGTCACGCCTGCGGTCATAACCTGATTGGCACCACCAGCGTGGCGGCGGCCATCACGCTATCGCAGGTACTGGATCAAACCGGTGGACGCGTGGTGGTGTTAGGCACGCCAGCGGAAGAGGGCGGATTAGCCGGACCGGGCGGACCCAAAGGCAACGTGAAAAAGCGCTTTGTCGAAGCCGGCTACCTCAAAGATGTCGACGTGGCGCTGATGGTGCATCCTTCGGGCAAAACCCGCCTGACTGAATCGACGCTCGCCAATAATCATCTCTATTTCCACTTCTACGGCAAGCCGTCGCACGCCGCCAGCGCGCCGCATGAAGGGATCAACGCGTTGGATGCGCTGGTGCTGCTCTACAACGGCATCAGCGTGCTGCGCCAGCAACTGCCGGATGGCGTGCGCGTGCACGGCATTATCACCAACGGCGGCCAGGCCCCGAACGTGATCCCGGAATACGCCTCCGCGCATTACTACATCCGCGCGGACAGCCGCGAAGTGGTGGAATCCCTTGAGCCGCGTCTGCGTGCCATTGCTGAAGGCGTGGCGCTGGCGACCGGCGCGCGCGTCGAGATTGACCATCAGATTGGCCCGCGCGATTTCAAACTCAACGCAGCGCTGGATGCCTTGCTGCTGGAAGAGTTCACCGCGGCAGGCGAACAGGTTGATCTCTCGCCGCAGAAAAACAAAGTCTCCACCGATGCTGGCGACATCAGCCACGCGGTGCCGACGGCGCATCCGTGGCTGAAAATCGGCCATGACGATCTGATTTTCCACACCGTGCCCTTCCGTGAAGCGGCCAACTCAGCGCGCGGCTATCAGGCGTTGCTGATTGGCGCGCGCGTGCTGGCTCGCACCGGCTTACGTCTGCTGACCGATGCGGACGCCTTAAACCATGTCAAAGCGGATTTCGCGCGACAACCATAAAGGAGAGTGTTGTGTCGCAAACCTATCGCAGAAAACTTAAAACGCTGGTCGGCGCCAGCAGTGTGATTTCCGCCGCCAATGACAGCCAGACCGGCGTGGGCATCACGCGCGCCATCGAACTGGCGAAAATTGCCGAGCGCGAAAAAATCACCGGCCTGTTCACCGCCGATTTGCTGCAGGCCGATGCGGCCGGATTAGCGGGCACCACCGGCACGCAAGATCCGCTGATTGCGCTGGCGGCATTGAGCCAGGTCACTTCGCACATCGGTTTAATCGCTACCGTCAGCACCAGCTGGCTGCATCCGTATAATCTGGCGCGTCAGGTCGGCACGCTCGATCACATCAGCGGCGGCCGCGCGGGCTGGAACGCGGTAACTTCCTCGGTTGGCGAGGAGAACTTCGGTGAGAGCCAGCTGCCGCCACCGCAGGAGCGCTACGCGCGCGCCACTGAATTTATTGAAGTGATGAACGCGCTGTATGACGCCAACGAACGCGCGGCAGTGCAGCGCACCGCCAGCGGCGGTATTCGTCTCGACCACAGCAAACTGCATCCGATTCACTATCGCGGCGACTATTTCCAGGTGGCGGGACCGCTTAACGTACCGCCGCCGCCACAGCGCCGTCCGGTGCAGTTCCAGGCGGGCCAATCCGACGCGGGCGTCACGCTCGGCGCACGTTATGCCGAGGTGATTTACACCTCGCAGCCCACGTTTAATGCGGCGCAAACCTTCGTGGCTGATGTGCAGCAGCGGGCGCGACGTTTTGGCCGCGAACATAATCCGCCGCTGATCATGAACTCGTTCCACGCCATCATTGGCGACAGCGACGCCGATGTGGCGCGCCGTCTGCGCGATAAGCATGAACGCATCAACTATGAACAGGGCAGATTACGTGTGGCCGACATGCTGGGCGGCGAGGTGGATCTGCGCGATGTGCCGCTCGACCAACCGCTGCCCGCCGCGTTAATTCCCGAACTGGCGCAGGTGCATCGTCGTCAGGGGCGCGCCGCCATTTTCCGTGGCTATGCGCTGGAAGGATTAACCCTGCGCGAGCTGATCATCAAAGCCGAAGAGACCGGCCACTGGTTTGTAGCCGGTACGCCAGAAACCCTGGCCGATGCCATCGAACAGCGCTACCGCGCCGGCGTGCTGGATGTGATTTCACTGCATGGACTCGGCCAGCCCGATCAGCAGGATTTGCTGCTCAACGGCCTGCTGCCAGAACTGCGTCGCCGCCAGCTGATAGATAACGATTATGTCGGCAACGATTTCCGCAGCACTCTGGAGCTGGCTCCGCTGACGTAGTTGCTCGTGGCGACCTGGCAAATCCTCAAAAACACAAAACCCCGCTCAGGTTTCCCTGAGCGGGGTTTTTGAATTTGGCTCCTCTGACTGGACTCGAACCAGTGACATACGGATTAACAGTCCGCCGTTCTACCGACTGAACTACAGAGGAATCGTGTGAACGAGGCGCATATTAGCGATGCCGATCCCCGTTGTCAAAGCCCGACTGCACACTTTTGGTTTAAGTGCGCGTAAAAGCAGCGGAATGCTGCTTTTCTGCCTTGAATGATCAGATTCTAAACTGCCAGCAAGATCTCACTTTAAACGCAATTCCTTTGAGATGTTAGATGCATGTCAAAGTTTTGTTATTTGCCGATTTTAAAACAATCATTTCAGTGCTTTTATGATGAAAGTTTCAAATGCAAGTTAGATGAAATAAATGAACTGCTAATCATCACCGGCGAAATGAGTTGTGTCATCTGAAACGGCATTTCGAAAATAACTGGCTGATTAGTAGCAAGTTACACAGAAAAGATGCAGTAAACCGATAGCGTTAGACCAGAAGCCTTACCTCTACAACCATAAAAAAAACGCCAGCGACGTTGGGTGAATGTAAAAGATATTTTTCATTCGCGGTCTCAGCCAACCTGAGCATGTTAACGAATAAGAAGGGTTACCTATGAAATTCAAAAAAGCGTTATTAACTTCCCTGTTAGTTTGCATGTTACCTGCCGCCGTGATGGCAAAAGATCTTCAGGTAGGCGTTTCTATGGCGCTGTTTGATGACAACTTCCTCACTATTCTGCGCAACGCAATGCAGAAAGAGATGCAAAAAGACAACATCAAAGGCCAGGTTGAAGACGCCAAAGGCGACGTGGCACAGCAGCTGCAGCAGGTGCAGAACTTCATTGGTCAGGGCGTTGACGCCATCATCGTTAACCCCGTGGATACTAACGCGGTGAAACCGCTGGTGGATGCCGCAGCGAAAGCCGGCGTGCCGCTGGTGTTCGTCAACCGTAAACCGGCAGGCGAGTTGAAAGACAAAATGGCGTTTGTCGGTTCGGATTCTGAACTGGCGGGCCGTCTGCAGATGGAAGCGCTGGCTAAAAAGATGAATGGCAAAGGCAACGTGGCGATTCTGCTGGGTGACCTGGCTAACGAATCCACCCGTGAACGCACCAAAGGTGTGGAAGCGGTGGTCGCCAAATATCCGGGCATTAAAGTTGTGCAGAAACAGACCGCCAAATTCACCCGTAATGATGCGGTGGACGTGGTGAGTAACTGGCTGACCGCGGGCGATGACATTCAGGCGATTGCCTCCAACAACGATGAAATGGCAATCGGTGCGCTGCAGGCGCTGGGTAAAAACCCGAATCACATCCTGGTAGCGGGTGTGGATGGTACGCCGGACGCATTGCAGATGATCAAGAACGACAAAATGGTCGCCACGGTCTTCCAGGATGCGAAAGGTCAGGGCGAAGGCGCGGTACAAACGGCGGTCAAGCTGATTAACGGCGAGAAAGTGCAGAAAGTGGTCGATATCCCGTTCCAGCTGATTACCAAAGATAACTACGAAAAATTTGCCAGTCAGAACCAGAAATAAACCGTAACCGACTCAGCCGTACGGAGGTGATGTATGACCGCTTTTGCGCTTGAAGCCGAAGGCATCAGCAAGTTCTTCCCCGGAGTGAAGGCACTCGACAATGTCTCACTGCGTATTAAACCGGGGTCGGTACATGCCCTGATGGGTGAAAATGGCGCGGGCAAATCCACTTTAATGAAATGCCTTATCGGGATGTATCGTCCCGATAAGGGCACCATTCGCATTAAAGGGGAGCCGGTGCAGTTTCAGGACACCATGGATGCGCTGCGTTCCGGCATCTCCATGATTCACCAGGAACTCAATCTGGTGCCTTACATGACCGTGGCCGAGAACATCTGGCTCGGCCGCGAACCGATGAAGTACGGCTTTGTTGACCACGGCAAGCTGAACAAACAGACGCAGGAACTGCTGAACAAACTCAATATCCGTTTGAAAGCCGATCGTCTGGTCGGCGAGTTAAGTATTGCGTCGCAGCAGATGGTGGAAATCGCGAAAGCGGTGTCATGGAATTCGGACATCGTGATTATGGATGAACCGACCTCCGCACTGACGGAAACCGAAGTGGCGCACCTGTTCACCATCATCCGCGACCTGCGTGAGCAGGGCAAAGCCATCATCTATATCAGCCATAAGATGGATGAGATTTTCACCATTACCGATGAGATCAGTATTTTCCGTGACGGATCGTGGGTCGGCAGCAACAGCACCAGCGAATACACGCGTCAGTCACTGATTACGCAAATGGTGGGCCGTGAATTAACCCAGCTGTTCCCGAAATTCAACGGTGAAATCGGTGGGGATGTGCTGACGGTGCGCAATCTCACCTGCAAAGATCGCTTCACCGACATCAACTTCACGGTGCGCAAAGGCGAAATCCTCGGCGTCGCGGGATTGGTCGGTGCCGGACGCAGCGAAGTGATGGAAAGCCTGTTCGGCATGGAGAGTTTCGACAGCGGTGAAATCCTGATTGATGGCGTGCCGGTCAAGATCGATTCGCCGTCAACGGCGATTGAGAAGGGCATGGCGTTCCTGACCGAAGACCGTAAAAAGTCGGGGCTGTTCCTGGTGTTGTCGGTGATGGAGAACATGAGCATCGTCAACATGCCCGATTACACCCATAAAAGCGGTTTTGTCAGCCACATCAAAATGGCGCAGGACTGCATGGATCAGATTCGCAAGCTGAACATTAAAACCCCCACCATGGATCAGATCATCAATAACCTCAGCGGCGGTAACCAGCAGAAGGTGCTGATTGCCCGCTGGCTGCTGGCGCAACCGAAGATCCTGATTCTCGACGAACCCACGCGCGGTATCGACGTGGGGGCAAAAGCAGAGATTTATCGCTTAATCAGTGAACTGGCGAATCGCGGCGTGGCCATCATCATGGTGTCGTCCGAACTGCCAGAAATTCTCGGCATGAGCGACCGCGTGATGGTTATGCACGGCGGACGTATAACCGGCATCCTCGATAAAGAAGAGGCCAATCAGGAATCCATTTTGTCGTTGGCATCCGAGTGAGGCGTGAGACACCTATGAGTAACGTAAAAATTACGGCCCCGCAGGCCGCAGAACAGAGTTCTTTCTTTGGCAACCTGCGTCACAAGCTGCCAAAAGACACCGGGATTTTTGTCGTGATGGTGGGCATTGCCCTGATTTTTGAAATTGCCGGTTGGTACGTACGTGACCAATCTTTCCTGATGAACACCAACCGCTTAGTGCTGATTATTCTGCAGGTGGCGATTATCGGTATCATCGCGGTGGGCGTGACCCAGGTCATCATCACCACCGGTATTGACCTGTCATCCGGTTCGGTTATTGCCCTCACCGCGGTGGTGGCGGCCAGTCTGGCGCAAACTTCAGACAGCCTGTCGCCGATGTATCCCTCGCTGGTAAACCTGCCTGCGGTGATTCCCATCGTCGCCGGTATTGGCGTAGGGCTGCTGTGCGGCGTAATGAACGGCGTGCTGATCACCAAAACCGGTATTCCGCCGTTCATCGCCACGCTTGGCATGATGGTGTCGGCACGCGGTCTGGCGCAGTACTACACGCAGGGTAACCCGATTAGCTTCCTGTCAGATGGCTTCACCTCCATCGGCCAGGGCGCGATGCCAGTCATTATCTTCCTGGTGGTGGCGTTCCTGTTCCACATCGCACTGAAACACACCCGCTACGGCAAATATGTCTACGCGATTGGCGGCAACATGACCTCCGCCAAAGTGTCCGGTATCAACGTTAATAAGTACCTGATCATTGTCTACACCATCGCCGGTGCGCTCTCTGGCCTGGCGGGTGTGGTGCTGGCGGCGCGTGTCAGTAGCGGCCAGTCCAGCATGGGTATGGCGTACGAACTGGATGCCATTGCCGCAGCGGTTATCGGCGGCAGCAGCCTGATGGGCGGCGTGGGGCGCATCACCGGTACGCTGATTGGTGCGGTGATCCTTGGCCTGATCAAGAGCGGCTTCACCTTTGTCGGTGTCGATGCTTATGTGCAGGACATCATCAAAGGCATCATCATCGTCGCAGCGGTTTCAATAGATATGCATCGCAACCGTAAAAAACGCTAATACGCTTCATGCTTCACGCTGTAGCGGCGTTGGCTGCGAAAATTCCCCCCGGTCACATAGTTAACTATGCTCCCGGGGCTGAATTTTCTTGCCGCCTTGCTACAGCGCGAATTATTTTGCGTAGTGACATTGTGCACGGTCAGTTCCCTCTCCCGCGCGCGGGAGAGGGTTAGGGTGAGGGACGGCGCGCACCGCCGCCCACATAAGTTTTCCAACTGGCTAACCCCATTCTTTCCCGCTCGTTTTGTTCCATTCCCGCCGTTTCTGTTCACTTTCTGTGTTTTCTGCACCAAACCAGCTCATCCGGTCATCACTTTTTTGCACGCCTGACTCGCATTTTCTGCCCCACGGCGGTGCATGTTGTTCAACGCTTACGCAAATCACGTCATCGCCCACGCTTATTAACTCCTTCGAGGTAATCACAAACGCTTATTTTCCGTGCCGTTAGGAAAAATCTGGCAACGCAATTTTGCATCGCGAACAAACCTGGCCTGCATATTGCAACTTCATTCCCACAAGCCAGCAGGCTGAAACACCCAACTGGGTATTCGGGGATTGACGGAGGCAACATGAATTTAAGACGACTCAAATATTTTGTAAAAATCGTCGATATCGGCAGCCTGACTCAGGCAGCAGAAGTGCTGCACATCGCGCAGCCTGCGCTTAGCCAGCAGGTGGCGACGCTGGAAAATGAACTCGATCAGCAATTGCTGATCCGCACCAAGCGCGGCGTGACGCCCACTGAAGCCGGAAAAATTCTGTATGCCCACGCTCGCACCATTCTGCGCCAGTGTGAACAGGCGCAAACGGCGGTGATCAACGCCGGCCAGGCACTGAACGGCCAGGTTTCGATTGGTTTAGCGCCGGGCACCGCCGCATCCTCGCTCACCATGCCGCTGCTGCACACGGTGCGTGAGCAGTTCCCGGATGTGCTGGTGTATCTGCATGAAAACAGCGGCACCTCGCTCAATGAAAAAGTGATGAACGGCCAGCTGGATATGGCGGTGCTGTACGACCGTGCGCCAACGGCGGGCATCAACAGCATTCCCTTAATGAAAGAAGAGCTCTATCTGGTGGGCGCAACAGCGTGCCCGGGTGCGACGGTCGATCTGGCCGATGTGGCGCAGATGAGCCTGTTCCTGCCGCGCGATTACAGTGCGGTGCGTAAACGTGTCGATGAAGCGTTCTCGCTGCGCCGTCTGAGCGCGCGCATCATCGGCGAAATCGAATCCATTTCGACGCTAACGGCGGCGGTGTCCAGCGGCATGGGCGTGACGGTGCTGCCAGAATCTGCAGCGCGGGCGCTAGTGAGTTCAACCCATGCATGGATGGCGCGCATTAACAGTCCGTCACTCAATCTGCCGCTGTCGCTGAACATCTCGGCGCGTCTGCCGCTGTCGCCATCGGCGCAGGCCGTGAAGAATATTTTGCTGTCGCTGCTGAATAAGCCAGCGGTAGAGGACCGCGAATTGATGCTGGTGGGATGAGTTAAGCGCACTTTTTCCCTCACCCTAACCCTCTCCCATCAATGGGAGAGGGGACCGATCCCGCCGATATTAGCCAAATAAATCACCTCACCAACCAACCGCTCGATCAACTCCCTCGCCCGCTTGCGGGAGCGGGGACCGATCCCGCCTATATTAGCCAAATAAATCACCTCACCAACCAACCGCTCGATCAGCTCCCTCGACTGCTTGCGGGAGCGGGGACCGATCCAGCGCATATTTAGCCACAATGATCACCTTACCAACCAACCGCTCGATCAGCTCCCTCGCCCGCTTGCGGGAGAGGGTTGGGGTGAGGGCGTCCTTCAAACGACTCCTTATTACTATTCCGCATAACACACCGTTTTTTATTATTTGTTGCCATGACACCAACTTCATAACATGGACGAAACAGGGGCAGGAACCAGGAGAAAAGGGTGTGAATTTCCAGCAACTTAAAATTATACGTGAAGCGGCCCGTTGCGAGTTCAACCTGACCGAAGTGGCGAATACGCTGTTTACCTCCCAATCCGGAGTCAGCCGCCATATTCGCGATCTGGAAGATGAACTGGGCGTAGAAATCTTTATTCGTCGTGGCAAGCGACTGTTAGGCATGACCGAACCGGGCAAGGCGCTGTTGACCATTGCTGAGCGCATCCTTGATGAAGCGGGCAAAGTACGCCGCTTAGCGGATGTGTTTACCAATGAAACCAGCGGCGTGCTGACCATCGCCACCACGCACACCCAGGCGCGTTACAGCCTGCCGCGCGTGATCAAAGCGTTTCGCCAGCTCTATCCCAACGTGCGCCTTGAGCTGAATCAGGGATCGCCGCAGGAGATCGTCGCCATGTTGCTGGCCGGTGAAGCCGATATCGGTATCGCCTCCGAGCAGCTAGTGAACAACAGCAGTCTTGCGGCGTTCCCGTGGTTCAGCTGGCATCACTCGCTGCTGGTACCGCACGATCATGAACTGTTGCAGCAGCAGCCCATTACGCTCGCCAGCCTGAGCCGTTATCCGTTAATCACTTATCGTCAGGGCATTACCGGCCGTTCGCGGGTGGATCGTGCATTCCAGGCTGCCGGTCTGCGCCCGGATATCGTGCTCAGCGCGCAGGATTCTGACGTGGTGAAAACCTACGTGGAACTCGGTCTTGGCGTGGGGATTCTCGCCGATCAGGCGTGCGATATTTACGAAGGGGAAGATCTGGTAAAAATCGATACTCATCATCTGTTCGATGCCAATACCGTGTGGCTCGGCCTGAAGCGCGGCCAGCTGCAACGCAATTACGTTTGGCAGTTCCTCGAACTCTGTAATGCCAACCTGTCGCTGGAGGAGATCAAGCGTCAGGCGCTCTCCTACGAAACCGAAAACGAACCGGCCATCGACTTCCAGATTTGATCCAGCACGGTGCGGCGCAATTCAGCCGCACCGCCACGCAACCACGCTCCCGCTTTCATCCCCGCCCTGAAATGTGCTAAAGACAAGGGCATTTCCCGCACATCAGGAGCAAACATGATCAGGCTACGCGCTATGACGCCACGCGACATCGAAGCGGGCGTTGCCCTCACGCAGCAACTGCACTGGCCACATCGCCGCGAAGACTGGCAGCAGGCGCTGACGTTCGGCGCAGGCACGGTGGCTGAAAATCAGGGCGACTACGCTGGCAGCGCGCTGGGGTTTCGCTGGGGCGAGCAGGCGGCCACCATCGGACTCGTCATCGTCAGCCCACGCTGGCAAGGGCAGGGCATCGGTAAACAGTTGATGCTGGCGCTGCTGGAACAATTTCCTGATTACCGGCTGCGGCTGCACGCCACCGAGAGCGGCAAACCGCTGTATCAGAAACTCGGTTTTGCGGTGACGGGCCAGCTCCTGCAGCATCAAACGCGCGCGCTGGCGGCGGTGCCAGCGTTGACGGTGCCAGCCGGTTTCACGCTGCGTCCCGCGCTGCCCGCAGAGGCACAACAGTTAACCGCCTTCGATCACCAGGCGCACGGCCTGTGGCGCCCCGCGTTAATCACCCACCTGATTGCCGCTGCACACACCCGGATATTGCTGGATGCGCAGCAGCGCGTGCAGGGCTTTGCCAGCCTGCGCCGGTTTGGTCACGGCTGGTCGATTGGCCCGGTGATTGCGTTGAATCTGGCGAGCGCGCAAACCTTGATTGCCGCCCTGATGCAAACCCTGCATGGCGAGTTTGTGCGCATCGATACCGACGCCGCGTTACCGCTGGCGCAATGGCTGAAAACCCTGGGTCTGGAGCAGGTGGATGCGCCCACCATCATGGTGCGCGGCACGCCATGGGCGCCACAGCCCGGCGCGATGCAGGCTTATGGTTTGATGACGCAGGCGATGGGGTGATGCCGGATGAAGAGGGGATCGCTGCCGGTGCCGTCTCGGCGGATGCGGTGTGCGGTGATCGCCGCGCAACGTAGCGGCGCGATTTATCGTGCAATGCCAGCCGGTGCGCAATGCCAGCAGGTGCGCAATGCCAGCAGGTGCGCAATGCCATCCGGGGCGCGATGCCCGAAGGTTCTGAGTGGGTAAACAACAAAAAAAAGCCACCGAACTTCGGTGGCTTTCCAGACAGATTTAGAAGGATCTAACCGTTAAATCAGCTCGGTTTTCACCCCCTGCTGCACCAGCAGTTCCGCGTCATCGCCGTGGCTGTACACTTCGTACTCCACGCCCGCAACCGTCACGGTTCCCTGCTGATGCTGCCACTCGCTGATATCGCTGCCTTCCGGCAGAATATCTTTCAGCTGCACCACATCGCCGGCATCGCCATTGATCATCAGCTGGGTTTTGCCGTCTTCGATAAACAGATCTTTTTCGCCGTAATGCAGCAGCGCATCCAGATCGATTTTCAGCGTATTATCCCCGCTGCCGCGAATATCAAAGATCTCCACCGATTGAATCTCTGCTTGATGCTGAGATAAATCGAGCAGCTGATCTTTGCCGGTTAATTGCAGAGTATCAACCTGGGTTTCACTGCCGGTAATGGCGTGTTCGGTTAATTCGTCAACGCCATCGAGGAAGTGGACGATGTTTTCGGGTTCATCTACCAACTGTGCCGAGGTGCTTGGTGGTGTAACAATAGTATATATATTATCAAAAACGAATTGATTAGCCGGTCCAAAAAAGAGTAGGGCCAAACTTTCAGTTTTGGTTCCATCAAAAGTGTTCTTGTAACTATCACGATCAAAATGAAGTGTTTCGCCAGGTTTAATAGTATAGGTTTCTGCGATACGACTGCTTACAGTCATTCGGAATGTTAAATCTGTAGTTCCTCTATTATATACATCGAAACCAATATCTACTATCTTACCACCTTGGATTTCTAATTGGGCCCAATTCGGAATAAGACAATGCTCTCCAAAATAATCAGGAGCGCCATTTGGCTTTTGTATAATATAAGCACTTAAAACTTCGGGACTATTTCTGCTCCCCCAAACAAGTGCACAATTTCCGTTGAAAAGAATTCCTGCACCATAACGCGGACCTAAATACATATCTTCAAAATCGACAATTCCTTTTCTACCTGAATAATCCTTCGTAATACTTAGCTCAAACGATTCCCCCCAATTCTCCACTTCGGATTGCTTCACCTGGAAATCCCAGTCGCCTTTCGCCAGCGCCGTATCCGGCGTCCAGCTCCACTTACCATCCGCACCCGCCTTCACGCTGTAGGTTTTTTCACCCGAAGCATGCTGTGCACGGATCATCACCACGCTGTCTGCTGGCGCGGTGCCGCGCAGGGTTGGCGTCTGGTCATCGGTGGTGTCACCGCTGGCGAGGCTGCCGGTCTCGGCACCGAAATCATCAAATGCATCGGTAATGGTCGGCGCGGGATCGGTGTAGTTCAGAATAAAGCTCTCTGACCAGTCGCTTTGGCCGCTGCTGTTCTCTGCATACGCGCGGAAGTGCCAGTTATCGCTGTGATCCAGCGCCGGCGACGTCCACTCCCAGCTGCCGTCCGCGTTTACCACCGTGCTGCCCACGTTCACCCACGGCTTATCCCACGGGCCGTTCTGGAAGTGAATGATGCTGCCCGCCACGCCGCGCCCGCGCAGGGTTGGCGTGCTGTCATCGGTGTAACCATTGTGCTTCACGCTGCCCGTCACCGGACCGACGTCGTCAAACGCATCAACGATGACCGGCTTGTCAGGCGCCGCTGCGACGTATTTCACCACAAACTTGTTGCTCCACGCGCTGTAGTGATCGCCGTTCTGCGCCTGGGCCTGGAAGTCCCAGGTGTTGCTGTTTTTCAGCGCCGGTGAAGTCCACTCCCAGGTGCCGTCGGCTTTCACCACGGTGCTGCCTACTGGCTCCCACGGCACGCCCGGCGGGCTGCTCTGAATATGGATGATGGTGCCGGCCACGCCTTTGCCGCGCAGGGTCGGCGTGCTGTCGTCGGTGGTATCACCGTTCTGCAGGCTGCCGGTCTGGGCTCCAAAATCATCAAACGCGTCAATAATGGTCGGCGTCGGATCGGTGTAGTTCAGAATAAAGCTGTCTGACCAGTCGCTTTGGCCGTTGCTGTTCTCTACGTACGCGCGGAAGTGCCAGTTGTCGCTGTGGTCCAGCGCCGGCGACGTCCACTCCCAGGTGCCGTCGGCTTTCACCACCGTGCTGCCCACGTTCACCCACGGCTTATCCCACGGGCCGTTCTGGAAGTGAATGATGCTGCCCGCCACGCCTTTGCCGCGCAGGGTTGGCGTGCTGTCATCGGTGTAGCCGTTGTGCTTCACGCTGCCGGTCACCGGACCGACGTCGTCAAACGCATCGGTGATGGTCGGCTTGTCAGGCGCCGCCGCAACGTATTTCACCACGAACTTGTTGCTCCACTCGCTGAAGTGATCGCCGGTCTGCGCCTGGGCCCGGAAGTCCCAGGTGTTGCTGCCACTCAGCGCCGGTGAGGTCCACTCCCAGGTGCCGTCGGCTCTCACCACGGTGCTGCCCACGGTCTCCCACGGCACGCCCGGCGGGCTGCTCTGAATGTGGATGATGGTGCCGGCCACGCCTTTGCCGCGCAGGGTCGGCGTGCTGTCGTCGGTGGTGTCTCCGTTCTTCAGGCTGCCGGTCACCGCGCCAAAATTGTCCCAGGCATCGTCGATGGTGGGCTGCATATCCAGCGCCGGATCGATGGTCAGCTTAAAGCTGCTCCAGCCGTTCTGGCCGCTCTTCTGCACCTCAAAAGTCCAGCTGCCTTTCGCCAGCCCGGACGGCGTCCACGACCAGTTGCCTGCATTGTCCACGCTCACCGTGGTGGAGGCGTAGCTGCCGCCGTCCATTTTGTAGCGCAGCGTGATGGTGCCGCTGGACGGGCCGCTGCCGCGCAGGGTCGGGGTGGTGTCGTCGGTGGACGCGCCGCTGCTCAGGCTGCCGGTCACCGGACCCGCGTTGTCGAACGCGCTGTCGATGCTGGCATTGCGATCCGCGTTGGAATCGATGGTCAGCTCGTAGCGGCTCCAGTTTTCCTGGCCGTCCTTCTTCACCTCAAAGGTCCAGTGTCCGTCCTCCAGATCTGGCGCGGTCCACGTCCAGTTACCGCTGGCATCCACTTTAATAATGATGCCGCCGCTGCGGTCGCCATTGCTGTACTTCAGCGAGATGCTGCTGTTGGCCGGGCCGGTGCCGCGCAGCGTCGGGGTGCTGTCGTCGGTGGTCCCGCCGTTGGCAATGGTGCCGGTCACGGCGCCAAAGTCATCCCAGGCGCTGGTGATCACGGCATCGCGGTCCACGGTCGGATCGATGGTCAGCGTAAAGCTGCTCCAGCCGCTCTGGCCGGCTTTCTGCACCTCAAAGGTCCAGCTGCCGTTGGCCAGCGCGGACGGCGTCCACGTCCACTTGCCGTTGCCGTCCACGCTTACCGTGGTGCTGGCGTAGCTGCCGCTGCCAAGCTTGTAGCGCAGGGTGATAACGCTGTTGGCCGGGCCGCTGCCGCGCAGGGTTGGCGTGCTATCGTCGGTGCTGCTGCCGCTGCTCAGGCTGCCGGTCACCGGGCCGACGTTATCGAGCGCGCTGTCGATGGTCGGGTAGCGATCGAGGTCCGGATCGATGGTCAGCTGGAAGCTGCTCCAGCCGTTCTGGCCGGCCTTCTGCACCTCAAAGGTCCAGCTGCCTTTTGCCAGCCCGGACGGCGTCCACGACCACTTGCCGCCGCCGTCCACGAACACCGTGGTGGAGGCGTAACTGCCGCTGCCAAGCTTATAGCGCAGCGTGATGGTGCTGTTCGCCGGGCCGCTGCCGCGCAGGGTTGGCGTGCTGTCGTCGGTGCTGCTGCCGCTGCTCAGGCTGCCAGTGTTCGGACCGAAGTCGTCCCAGGCACTGTCGATGGTGGCGTTGCGATCGGCGGTGGAGTCAATGGTTAGCTCATAGCTGCTCCACTGAGACTGCCCGCTTTTCTTCACCTCGAAGGTCCAGTCGCCGTCCGTCAGCGCCGGTGCGGTCCACGTCCAGTTGCCACTGCTGTCTACCTTGATCGTGCCCTCAAACAGGGTGGCAAGGTGGAAGTAGCGCAACAGAATGGTGCTGTTGGCCGGGCCGGTGCCGCGCAGGGTGGGGGTGGCGTCGTCGGTGATGCCGCCGTTGGCGATCAGGCCGGTATTCGCGCCAAAGTCATCCCAGGCGCTGTCGATAGTCGGCTTGCGATCCACGGTCGGGTCGATTGTCAGCTTATAGCTGCTCCAGCCGTTCTGGCCGGCCTTCTGCACCTCAAAGGTCCAGCTGCCGCTGGCCAGCGCATTCGGCGTCCACATCCAGTTGCCGCTGGCGTCCACGCTCACGCTGTCGGTGTTGTAGCCACCGCTGCCGAGCTTATAGCGCAGGGTGATGACGCTGTTGGCCGGGCCGGTACCGCGCAGGGTTGGCGTGGCGTCATCGGTGACGCCGCCGTTGGAAATAACGCCTTTGACGGCACCAAAATCATCATAGGCGCTGTCAATGGTCGCGTTGCGGTCCAGGGTCGGATCGATGGTCAGCTGGAAGCTGCTCCAGCCGCTCTGGCCGGCCTTCTGCACCTCAAAGGTCCAGCAGCCTTTCGCCAGCGCGGACGGCGTCCACGACCAGTTGCCCGCGTTGTCCACGCTCACCGTGGTGGAGGCGTAGCTGCCGCTGCCGAGCTTGTAGCGCAGCGTGATGGTGCTGTTGGCCGGGCCGGTGCCGCGCAGCGTCGGGGTGCTGTCGTCGGTGATCCCGCCGTTGGCAATGGTGCCGGTCACGGCGCCGAAGTCATCCCAGGCGCTGTTAATCACGGCATCGCGGTCCACGGTAGGATCGATGGTCAGCTGGAAGCTGCTCCAGCCGCTCTGGCCGCTCTTCTGCACCTCAAAGGTCCAGCTGCCTTTTGCCAGCGTATTTGGCGTCCACGACCAGGTGCCGTTTACGTCCACGCTCACCGTGGTAGAGGCATAGCTGCCGCCGTCCATTTTATAGCGCAGCGTAATGGTGCCGCTGGCCGGGCCGCTGCCGCGCAGGGTCGGCGTGGTGTCATCGGTGCTGCTGCCGCTGCTCAGGCTGCCGGTCACCGGGCCGACGTTGTCGAACGCGCTGTCGATGGTGGCATTGCGATCCAGGTTAGGATCGATGGTCAGCTTAAAGCTGCTCCAGCCGCTCTGGCCGTCCTTCTGCACCTCAAAGGTCCAGCTGCCTTTCGCCAGTGTATTTGGCGTCCATGACCAGTTGCCGCTGGCATCCACGCTCGCGCTGTCGATGGTGTAGCCACCGTTGCCGAGCTTGTAGCGCAGGGTGATAACGCTGTTGGCCGGGCCGGTACCGCGCAGGGTCGGCGTGGTGTCGTCGGTGGTCGCGCCGCTGCTCAGGCTGCCGGTCACCGGTCCGACGTTGTCGAGCGCGCTGTCGATGGTCGGGTAGCGGTCGAGGTCCGGATCGATGGTCAGCTGGAAGCTGCTCCAGCCGTTCTGGCCGGCCTTCTGCACCTCAAAGGTCCAGCTGCCTTTCGCCAGCCCGGACGGCGTCCACGACCAGTTGCCTGTGTTGTCCACGCTCACCGTGGTGGAGGCGTAGCTGCCGGTGCCGAGCTTGTAGCGCAGCGTGATGGTGCCGTTGGACGGGCCGCTGCCGCGCAGGGTCGGGGTGGTGTCGTCGGTGCTGCTGCCGCTGCTCAGGCTGCCGGTCATCGGGCCGACGTTGTCGAACGCGCTGTCGATGCTGGCGTTGCGGTCCGCGTTGGAATCAATGGTCAGCTCGTAGCGGCTCGCGCTTTCCTGGCCGTCCTTCTTCACCTCAAAGGTCCAGTGTCCGTCCTCCAGATCTGGCGCGGTCCACGTCCAGTTCCCGCTGGCGTCCACTTTAACTATGATGCCGCCGCTGCGGTCGCCATTGCTGTACTTCAGCGTGATGCTGCTGTTGGCCGGGCCGGTGCCGCGCAGCGTTGGCGTGCTGTCGTCGGTGGTCCCGCCGTTGGCAATGGTGCCGGTCACGGCGCCAAAGTCATCCCAGGCGCTGTTGATCACGGCATCGCGGTCCACGGTGGGATCGATGGTCAGCTGGAAGCTGCTCCAGCCGCTCTGGCCAGCTTTCTGCACCTCAAAGGTCCAGCTGCCGTTGGCCAGCGCGGACGGCGTCCACGTCCACTTGCCGTTGCCGTCCACGCTTATCGTGGTGCTGGCGTAGCTGCCGCTGCCAAGCTTGTAGCGCAGGGTGATAACGCTGTTGGCCGGGCCGCTGCCGCGCAGGGTTGGCGTGGTGTCATCGGTGGTCGCGCCGCTGCTCAGGCTGCCGGTCTCCGGGCCGACGTTATCCAGCGCGCTGTCGATGGTCGGGTAGCGATCGAGGTCCGGATCGATGGTCAGCTGGAAGCTGTTCCAGCCGCTCTGGCCGGCGTTCTGCACCTCAAAGGTCCAGCTACCCTTCGCCAGCGTATCCGGCGTCCACGACCAGTTGCCTGCATTATCCACGCTCACCGTGGTGGAGGCGTAGCTGCCGCTGCCCAGCTTGTAGCGCAGCGTAATGGTGCTGTTGGCCGGGCCGGTGCCGCGCAGGGTTGGCGTGCTGTCATCGGTGGACGCGCCGCTGTTCAGGCTGCCGGTTACCGGGCCGACGTTGTCCAGCGCATCGGTAATCACCGGTCCGGCGGCAGCAACGTACTTCAGAATAAATTTCCCGGTCCAGCCGCTGATAACGTCGCCGTTTTGCGCCTTCGCGTGAAACTCCCAGGTGCCGTTTTTGCTCAGTACCGGTGAGGTCCATTCCCAGGTGCCGTCCGCTTTAACGACGGTGCTGCCCACATCATTCCAGGAGCTGCCCGCCAGGCCGTTCTGGAAGAGGATGATGGTGCCGGCCACGCCGGTACCGCGCAGGGTTGGCGTGTTGTCATCGGTGGTGTCACCGCTTGTCAGGCTGCCGGTTACCGCACCAAAGTCGTCCCAGGCGCTGTCAATGGTTGGCTTCAGGTCCAGCGCCGGATCGATGGTCAGCTTAAAGCTGCTCCAGCCGCTCTGGCCGTCCTTCTGTACCTCAAAGGTCCAGCTGCCTTTTGCCAGCGTATTTGGCGTCCACGACCAGTTGCCGTCTGCATCCACGCTCGCGCTGTCGAGGGTGTAGCCACCGTTACCGAGCTTGTAGCGCAGGGTGATAACGCTGTTTGCCGGGCCGGTACCGCGCAGGGTCGGCGTGGTGTCGTCGGTGGACGCGCCGCTGCTCAGGCTGCCGGTTACCGGGCCCGCGTTGTCCAGCGCGCTGTCGATGGTGGGGTAGCGATCGAGGTCCGGATCGATGGTCAGCTTAAAGCTGCTCCAGCCGCTCTGGCCGGCCTTCTGCACCTCAAAGGTCCAGCTGCCTTTCACTAGCGCGGACGGCGTCCACGACCAGTTGCCTGCGTTGTCCACGCTCACCGTGGTGGAGGCGTAGCTGCCGCCGTCCATTTTATAGCGCAGGGTGATAACGCTGCTGGCCGGGCCGCTCCCGCGCAGGGTTGGCGTGGTGTCATCGGTGGATGCGCCGCTGCTCAGGCTACCGGTTACCGGGCCCGCGTTATCCAGCGCGCTGTCGATGCTGGCGTTGCGATCGGCATTGGGATCGATGGTGAGCGTAAAGCTGCTCCAGTCCATCTGACCGCTCTTCTTCACCTCGAAGGTCCAGCTGCCGCTGGCCAGCTCCGGCGGCGTCCACGACCAGTTGCCGCCTGCATCTGCTTTTATGCTGGCGCTGGCATAGCGGCCGTCGCCCAGGGTGTAGCGCAGGATCACCAGGTTGTTGGCTTCGGCGCGACCGTGCAGCGCTGGCGTGCTGTCGTCGGTGCTGCTGCCGCTGCCGAGGTTGCCGGTCACGGGACCGAAGTCATCCACCGCGTAATCGATGACGGGCGCAAAGCCGCCGTCGCTTTCAGAAACAATGATCAGATCGAAACTGTCGTTCCAGTGCGTCTGCCCCAGAGATTTGACGTCGAACGACCACTGGCCGGCGGCCAGCCCGGTGCCCGGCGTCCAGCTCCAGCGGCCGGTGCTGTCGGCGTCAACGGTGACGGAGGCAGCAGCACCGCCCGCCAGCGTATAGCGGATCACCACCTGGCTGTTGGCTTCCGCCCGGCCCTGGAAGGTGGGCGTGGCGTCGTCGGTGATGGCGCCGCTTTCCAGCAGGCCGGTGGCATCGCCGAAGTCGTCGATAACCGTTTCAAAGCGGGTGCGCAGGGCAATATCGGACGGGCTGACGATCTCCAGCTCAAACAGCGCCGAGGCGACGTCGCCGGTGCTGGCCTGGAATTCATAGCGGCCGGCCGGCAGGTTGCTGCCCGGCGTCCAGCTCCAGGTGTCGCCGCTGAGGGTGGCGGTGGCGCTGCCGGCCCAGGTCGGGCTGCCGGCGAGGCGGTAATAGACGATAACGGTGTCAGCGGCGGAGACCTCGCCGCGCAGGGTCGGCGTGGCGTCGTCGGTGAGCGCGCCGTTGCCGAGCGCGCCGGTGAAGCTGCCCGCGTCGTCAAACGCATCGGTAATGGTAACCGTGACGTTGTCGCCGGCAATCACGATGTCAAACGCCGCCGAAGGCGCGCCGGCGCGCAGTTGCTTACCAAAGGTCTCTTCGGCCATCAGGCGCAGGCTGTTAATGCCGTCTTTTAAGTCCTGCGATGGCTCCATCACCCACTTGCCGGTGACCTTGTCCGCCACCGCGCTGCCGATTTTTTCATTTTTGTCGTTGAGCAGGTAAACGGTGCTGCCTTTCTGCGCGATGCCGGTCAGCGTCGGGCGTTTGTCGTCGGTGGCCTTGCCGGCGTCAAAGCTGCCGGTCACGACGCCCTGGTCGTCGTAGAGGTTAATCAGCTCCGGCGCGTCCGGCGCGGTGGTATCCACAATCATGGTGCCGAGCGTCGGCGGGTTGCGGTTGCCGGCGTTGTCAAAGTGGCGGATGGAGAAGCTGTACTCGCCGTCGGCGTAGGGCGTCGGCGCTTCCCAGCGGTAAAAGCCTTCATCGTTTACCGGGACGCGGAAGGTGTCGGTGCCGATGACCAGCTCAATAAAGCCGCCGGGCTCCAGCTTCTCTTTGTTACCAAACACCAGTTTGCCGTCGGCGCTTTCAAAGTAGAGGGTTTTGCTGCGGGCCAGCGGTTCGGTGGCGGCCGGTGCGGCGGCGGCGTCACCGGTGTGTTCAACCTGCGCGCTGCCGTTGCCGGTAATGATGTTGAACGGCGCAGACGGCGTGCCGGCGCGCAGCTGTTTACCAAAGGTCTCTTCGGCCACCAGGCGCAGGCTGTTGCTGCCGTCTTTCAAGTCCTGCGCTGGATCCATCACCCACTTGCCGGTGACCTTGTCCGCCACCGCGCTGCCGATTTTTTCATTTTTGTCGTTGAGCAGGTAAACGGTGCTGCCTTTCTGCGCGATGCCGGTCAGCGTCGGGCGTTTGTCGTCGGTGGCCTTGCCGGCGTCAAAGCTGCCGGTTTTGTCGCCCTGGTCGTCGTAGAGGTTCAGCAGTTCAGGGGCGGCGGGGGCGCTGGTGTCAACAATCACGGTGCCGAGCGTCGGCGGGTTGCGGTTGCCGGCGTTATCAAAGTGGCGGATTGAGAAGCTGTAGTGGCCGTCGGCGTAGGCGGAAGGCGCTTCCCAGCGGTAAAAGCCTTTGTCGTCTACGGGGACGCGGAAGGTGTCGGTGCCGATGACCAGCTCAATAAAGCCGCCGGGCTCCAGCTTCTCATTGTTACCAAACACCAGCTTGCCGTCGGCGCTTTGAAAGTAAAGGGTCTGGCTGCGTGCAAATAAATCAATCATAAGGATCGTCCATAATGTGTTGTCAATGTAAGTGCGGCGCGGTTTACACGACATCGCACAGCGGCGGGAATGTTAGAGCAGCGCGTTACGGACTCGTATCAAGAACCGTCTGCAAAGGAGGAAAACTCCTGGTGGATCGGAGAGAGAGAAAAGGGGGAAGGGCCGGGCGGGCGGATACGGCCAGATGAGTTAACCGCAGCCGCAGAGGCTGGCCGTGTAATACCCGCCGGGGCACGGTGCCAGCACGTTCTGAGTGGGTAAACAACAAAAAAAAGCCACCGAATTTCGGTGGCTTTCCAGACAGATTTAGAAGGATCTAACCGTTAAATCAGCTCGGTTTTCACCCCCTGCTGCACCAGCAGTTCCGCGTCGTCGCCGTGGCTGTACACTTCGTACTCCACGCCCGCGACCGTCACGGTGCCCTGCTGATGCTGCCACTCGCTGATATCGCTGCCTTCCGGCAGAATATCTTTCAGCTGCACCACATCGCCGGCATCGCCGTTGACCATCAGCTGGGTTTTACCGTCTTCGATAAACAGATCTTTTTCGCCGTAATGCAGCAGCGCATCCAGATCGATTTTCAGCGTATTATCCCCGCTGCCACGAATATCAAAGATCTCCACCGACTGAATCTCTGCTTTATGCTGAGACAAATCGAGCAGCTGATCTTTGCCGGTTAATTGCAAAGTATCCACCTGCGTTTCACTGCCGATGATGGCGTGCTCGATTAATGCGTCGACGCCATCAAGGAAGTGGACGAGGTTTTCTACTTTATCCGATAAATTTTCTAATGCTTTAGGGCTATATTCAATAGATAAATTATCTATATAAACATTTCTAGAGTTATGCCCAAATTCAAATTTAAGAAAATATATTTCAGGCTGTATAGATTTATCTTCAATATAATCTTGCACATTCAGCGAAAAAACTTCCCCAGCTTTCATACGAATGGTAAATTCCTGTGGGTCACGCGAACCTTTAAATAATTGAAGGTAAAATTTAAATCTCATTTCTGTCTCTCCTGCGTACCAAATGTCACATTTGAAATTTTCATACGGAGGATCTATTGGGCCATAGTGCCCTATGACGGCTTGAGTATAATCTCCTATAATAAAGGCTTTATCTCCAAGAATGTCAGGCGCATTGTCTGGCGTGTCAACAACATGAGTGTATTTTTCTTCTCCAACAAGATTGAAGAAATTGAAATAAAAGTTATCTTCAAACCAATATTGATGAGAAGGTTCAACATCACCCGCATTATATCTCTCAAAATCAATTATTGAACTTTTAACAGGGCCTCTATCCAAATTCAATTCGAATGTTTGACCCCAGCTTTCCGCGCCAGAATTTTTTACCTGGAAATCCCAGTCCCCCTTCGCCAGCGCCTTTTCCGGCGTCCAGCTCCAGTTACCATCCGCACTCGCCTGCACGCTGAAGATTTTCTCACCCGCCGCATGCTGTGCACGGATCATCACCACGCTGTTTGCCAGCGCGGTGCCGCGCAGGGTCGGCGTCTGGTCATCGGTGGTATCACCGCTGGCGAGGCTGCCGGTTTCAGCACCAAAATTGTCAAACGCATCGGTGATGACAGGCGCGCCAGGCGCTGCCGCGACGTATTCCACTACGAATTTGTCGCTCCACGCGCTGTAATGATCGCCAGTCTGCGCGCGGGCCTGGAAGTTCCACGTATTGCTGCTACTCAGCGCCGGTGAGGTCCAACCCCAGGTGCCGTCGGTTTTCACCACGGTGCTGCCCACGCTCGCCCACTGCATACCCGAGAGGCATCTCTCGATATGGATGATGGTGCCGGCCACGCCACGTCCGCGCAGGGTTGGCGTGCTGTCGTCGGTGGTATCACCGTTCTGCAGGCTGCCGGTGACCGCGCCAAAATTGTCCCAGGCATCGTCGATGATGGGCTGCATATCCAGCGTCGGATCGATGGTCAGCTGGAAGCTGCTCCAGTCGCTCTGGCCAGCTTTCTGCACCTCAAAGGTCCAGCTGCCTTTCGCCAGCGCGGACGACGTCCACGTCCATTTGCCGCTGCCGTCCACGTTTACGGTGGTGGAGGCGTAGCTGTCGTTACCGAGCTTATAGCGCAGTGTGATGACGCTGTTAGCCGGGCCGCTGCCACGCAGGGTTGGCGTGGTGTCATCGGTGGTGGCGCCGCTCGCAAGGCTGCCGGTCACCGGACCCGCGTTGTCGAGCGCGCTGTCGATGGTGGCGTCACGGTCCGCGTTGGAATCAATGGTCAGCTCATAACTGTTCCATTTGTAATCCCCCTGTTTTTTCACCTCAAAGGTCCACAGGCCGTCAATGAGCTCTGGCGCAGTCCATGTCCAGTTACCGCTGGCGTCAACTTTGATGGTGTCCTCATACATGGTGGCCAGGCAGAAATAGCGCAGCAATATCGTGCTGTTCGCCGCGCCGGTGCCGCGCAGGGTCGGCGTACTGTCATCGGTGGTGCCGCCATTGGCGATAAGGCCGGTGGTGGGACCGAAGTCATCCCATGCGCTTTCAATGATCGGCTTGCGGTCGGCGGTAGGTTCGATAGTGAGCTGGAAGCTTTTCCAGTCGCTCTGACCGGCCCTCTGCACCTCAAAAGTCCAGCTGCCCTTCGCCAGCGCATCCGGCGTCCAGCTCCAGTTGCCGTTGGCATCGACGCTGACGCTGGTCGTAGTGTAGGTGCCGCTGCCGAGCTTATAACGTAAGGAGATCAGGCTGTTGGCCGGGCCGGTACCGGAAAGGGTTGGGGTGGCGTCATCGGTGATACCACCTCGCGCGATCATGCCTTTCACATCACCAAAATTATCATAGGCGTAGTCAATAGTCGCATTGCGATCCACGGTTGGATCAATGGTCAGTGTGAAGCTGCTCCAGTCGTTCTGGCTGGCTTTCTGCACCTCAAAGGTCCAGTTGCCCTTCGCCAGCGTTTTCGGCGTCCATGACCAGTTGCCGTCTGCATCCACGCTCGCGCTGTCGAGGGTGTAGCCACCGTTGCCGAGCTTGTAGCGCAAGGTGATAACGCTGTTGGCCGGGCCGGTACCGTGCAGGGTTGGCGTGGTGTCATCGGTGGTCGCGCCGCTGCTCAGGCTGCCGGTCACCGGACCGACGTTGTCGAACGCGCTGTCGATGCTGGCGTTGTGGTCCGCGTTGGCATCAATGGTCAGCTCGTAGCGGCTCGCGCTTTCCTGGCCAGTCTTCTTCACCTCAAAGGTCCAGTGTCCCTCCTCCAGCTCTGGCGCGGTCCACGTCCAGTTACCGCTGGCATCCACTTTAATCATGATGCCGGCGCTGCGGTCGCCGTTGCTGTACTTCAGCGTGATGCTGCTGTTGGCCGGGCCGGTGCCGCGCAGCGTCGGGGTGCTGTCGTCGGTGATCCCGCCGTTGGCAATGGTGCCGGTCACGGCGCCAAAATCATCCCAGGCGCTGGTGATCACGGCATCGTGGTCCACGGTCGGGTCGATGGTCAGCGTGAAGCTGCTCCAGCCGTTCTGGCCGGCCTTCTGCACCTCAAAGGTCCAGCTGCCGCTGGCCAGCGTATCCGGCGTCCACGTCCACTTGCCGTTGCCGTCCACGTTTACTGTGGTGCTGGCGTAGCTGCCGCTGTCGAGCTTATAGCGCAGGGTGATGACGCTGTTGGCCACGCCGGTGCCGCGCAGGGTCGGCGTGCTGTCGTCGGTGGTGTCGCCGCTGCGCAGCGTGTCGGTCACCGGGCCCTCGTTATCCAGCGCGCTGTCGATGGTTGGGTAGCGATCGAGAACCGGGTCGATGGTCAACGTGAAGCTGCTCCAGTCGTTCTGCCCGGCCTTCTGCACCTCAAAGGTCCAGCTGCCTTCTGCCAGCGTATCCGGCGTCCACGACCAGGTGCCGTTTACGTCCACGCTCACCGTGGTGGAGGCGTAGCTGCCGCCGTCCATTTTATAGCGCAGCGTAATAGTGCTGTTGGCCGGGCCGCTGCCACGCAGGGTCGGCGTGGTGTCGTCGGTGCTGCCGCCGCTGCTCAGGCTGCCGGTCACCGGACCGACGTTGTCGAACGCGCTGTCGATGGTGGCGTTGCGATCCAGGTTTGGATCGATGGTCAGCGTGAAGCTGCTCCAGTCGCTCTGGCCGGCCTTCTGCACCTCAAAGGTCCAGCTGCCTTCTGCCAGCGTATCCGGCGTCCACGACCAGTTGCCGTTGCCGTCCACGCTCACCGTGGTGGAGGCGTAGCTGCCGCTGCCGAGCTTGTAGCGCAGCGTAATGGTGCTGCTGGCCGGGCCGCTGCCGTGCAGGGTTGGGGTGGTGTCATCGGTGGACGCGCCGCTGCTCAGGCTGCCGGTCACCGGGCCCGCGTTATCCAGCGCGCTGTCGATGGTCGGGTAGCGATCAAGGTCCGGATCGATGGTCAGCGTGAAGCTGCTCCAGTCGCTCTGCCCGGCTTTCTGCACCTCAAAGGTCCAGCTGCCTTTTGTCAGCGTATCCGGCGTCCACGACCAGTTGCCTGCGTTGTCCACGCTCACCGTGGTGGAGGCGTAGTTACCGCCGTCCATTTTATAGCGCAGGGTGATGGTGCCGTTGGCCGGGCCGGTGCCGCGCAGGGTTGGGGTGGTGTCATCGGTGGACGCGCCGCTGCTCAGGCTGCCGGTCACCGGGCCCGCGTTATCCAGCGCGCTGTCGATGGTCGGGTAGCGATCTAGGTCCGGATCGATGGTCAACTGGAAGCTGTTCCAGCCGTTCTGGCCGGCGTTCTGCACCTCAAAGGTCCAGCTACCCTTCGCCAGCGTATCCGGCGTCCATGACCAGTCACCATTTGCATCAACGTTTACCGTGGTAGAGGCGTAGCTGCCGCTGCCCAGCTTGTAGCGCAGCGTAATGGTGCTGTTGGCCGGGCCGGTGCCGCGCAGGGTTGGCGTGCTGTCGTCGGTGGACGCGCCGCTGCTCAGGCTGCCGGTTACCGGGCCGACGTCGTCCAGCGCATCGGTAATCACCGGTCCGGCGGCAGCAACGTACTTCAGAATAAATTTCCCGGTCCAGCCGCTGATAACGTCGCCGTTTTGCGCCTTCGCGTGAAACTCCCAGGTGCCGTTTTTGCTCAGTACCGGTGAGGTCCACTCCCAGGTGCCGTCCGCTTTAACGACGGTGCTGCCCACGTCATACCACTTGCCGCCCGCCAGGCCGTTCTGGAAGTGGATGATGGTGCCGGCCACGCCGGTACCGCGCAGGGTTGGCGTGTTGTCATCGGTGGTGTCACCGCTTGTCAGGCTGCCGGTTACCGCGCCAAAGTCGTCCCAGGCGCTGTCAATGGTTGGCTTCAGGTCCAGCGCCGGATCGATGGTCAGCTTAAAGCTGCTCCAGCCGCTCTGGCCGGCCTTCTGTACCTCAAAGGTCCAGCTGCCTTTCGCCAGCGTATTTGGCGTCCATGACCAGTTGCCGTCTGCATCCACGCTCGCGCTGTCGACGCTGTAGCCACCGTTGCCGAGCTTGTAGCGCAGGGTAATAACGCTGTTGGCCGGGCCGGTCCCGCGCAGGGTTGGGGTGGTGTCATCGGTGGACGCGCCGCTGCTCAGGCTGCCGGTTACCGGGCCCGCGTTGTCCAGCGCGCTGTCGATGGTCGGATAGCGATCGAGGTCCGGATCGATGGTCAGCTGGAAGCTGCTCCAGTCGCTCTGGCCGGCCTTCTGCACCTCAAAGGTCCAGCTGCCCTTCGCCAGCGTATCCGGCGTCCACGACCAGTTGCCGTCTGCATCCACGCTCACGCTGTCGAGGGTATAGCTACCGTTGCCGAGCTTGTAGCGCAGGGTGATAACGCTGCTGGCCGGGCCGGTGCCGCGCAGGGTTGGCGTGGTGTCGTCGGTGGACGCGCCGCTGCTCAGGCTGCCGGTCACCGGGCCCGCGTTATCCAGCGCGCTGTCGATGCTGGCGTTGCGATCGGCATTGGGATCGATGGTGAGCGTAAAGCTGCTCCAGTCCATCTGACCGGTTTTCTTCACCTCGAAGGTCCAGCTGCCGCTGGCCAGCTCCGGCGGCGTCCACGACCAGTTGCCAGCTGCGTCTGCTTTTATGCTGGCGCTGGCATAGTGGCCGTCGCCCAGGGTGTAGCGCAGGATCACCAGGCTGTTGGCTTCGGCGCGACCGTGCAGCGCTGGCGTGCTGTCGTCGGTGCTGCCGCCGCTGCCGAGGTTGCCGGTCACGGGACCGAAGTCATCCACCGCGTAATCGATGACGGGCGCAAAGCCGCCGTCGCTTTCGGAAACAATGATCAGATCGAAACTGTCGTTCCAGTGCGTCTGCCCCAGAGATTTGACGTCGAACGACCACTGGCCGGCGGCCAGCTCAGTGTCCGGCGGCCAGCTCCAGCGGCCGGTGCTGTCGGCGTCAACGGTGACGGAGGCAGCAGCGCCGCCCGCCAGCGTATAGCGGATCACCACCTGGCTGTTGGCTTCCGCCCGGCCCTGGAAGGTGGGCGTGGCGTCGTCGGTGATGGCGCCGCTTTCCAGCAGGCCGGTGGCATCGCCGAAGTCGTCGATAACCGTTTCAAAGCGGGGGCGCAGGACGATATCGGACGGGCTGGCGATCTCCAGCTCAAACAGCGCCGAGGCGACGTCGCCGGTGCTGGCCTGGAATTCATAGCGGCCGTACGGCAGGTTGCTGCCCGGCGTCCAGGTCCAGGTCTCGCCGCTGACGGTGGCGGTGGCGCTGCCGGCCCAGGTCGGGCTGCCGGCGAGGCGATAATAGACGATAACGGTGCTGCCGATGGAGACCTCGCCGCGCAGGGTCGGCGTGGCGTCGTCGGTGAGCGCGCCGTTGCCGAGCGCCCCGGTGAAGCTGCCCGCGTCGTCAAACGCATCGGTAATGGTAACCGTGGCGTTGTCGCCAACAATCACGATGTCAAACGCCGCTGAAGGCGCGCCGGCGCGCAGCTTGCCGCCGAAGGTCTCTTCGGCCATCAGGCGCAGGCTGTTAATGCCGTCTTGCAGGTCCTGCGCCGGCTCCATCACCCACTTGCCGGTGACCTTGTCCGCCACCGCGCTGCCGATTTTTTCATTTTTGTCGTTGAGCAGGTAAACGGTGCTGCCTTTCTGCGCGATGCCGGTCAGCGTCGGGCGTTTGTCGTCGGTGGCCTTGCCGGGGTCAAAGCTGCCGGTCACGGCGCCCTGGTCGTCGTAGAGGTTAACCAGCTCCGGCGCGTCCGGCGGGGTGGTGTCGACAATCTGGATGCCGAGCGTCGGCGTGCTGCGGTTGCCGGCGGCGTCAAAGTGGCGGAGGGAGAAGCTGTACTCGCCGTCGGCGTAGGGCGTCGGCGCTTCCCAGCGGTAAAAGCCTTCATCGTTTACCGGGACGCGGAAAATGTCGGTGCCAATCACCAGCTCGATAAAGCCGCCGGGCTCCAGCGCTGTTTTACTGTTACCAAACACCAATTTGCCGTCGGCGCTTTCGCGATATATCACCGGGCTGCGGGCTAATAAATCATTCATAGGTATCGTCCATAATGTGTTGTCAATAGTGCGTCGCGGTTTACACGACATCGCACAGCGGCGGGGATGGTAGAGCAACGTGTTACGGGCCTGTATCAAGAACCGTCTGCAAAGAAGGAAAATTCCTGGTGGAACGCAGGGGAGAAACTCTGGCACGCGCGATAAATCGCGCCGAAACGGTGACGTGCAAATTCTGAGTGATGATTACGTTTGGCCGCTCAACGGCGGGTGCGGAAAACAGGTGCCCGCAGCGGTGAAATCATAATTCAATAACCGACTGTTCTTGCGTCCTATCATGGTGTCGTCCTGTTTTGTACCGGGCATCTTTTTCACGCCGCCCACAAACAAAAAAGCCACACAGCAAAGGCTGTATGGCTTGGTAATCGCGATGCTCGATTAGCGCCGCTATATCATCAGCGTTTAAACGGCGTGTTGCACCAGTAATTCGGTCTCATCCGTGTACTGATAAACATCGTATTGAATGCCAGCAACGGTGAGGGTGCCTTGCTGCTGTTGCCAGCCGTCAATATCGTTGCCGGACAGAATATCCTCCAGCTTCACCACGTTGTTGGCGTCGCTGTCCAGCATGTACTGCGTTTTACCGTTATCAATCAATACGTCACTATCAACAACGGACAGCAGATCGCCAACACTCAGTGACGTTAACGCGTTGTTAAACGCGTCATCACCGCTTGCTGTATCTGCTGAGGTATCAATGGTGATCGCGAAGCTCTGGCTCCAGCTTGGTGCGCCCTCAACCTGCACCTGGAATGTCCAGTAGCCGTCATTCAGATTCTGCCAGGGCGTCCAGCTCCAGTTGCCCTCGTTGTCAGTGAAGGTGCTGTTGGTACGCACTCTGCCGCCATCGGTATACAAAATATCGATCAACGTATTAGCCGGACCGGTGCCATGCAGGGTTGGCAACGCGTCGTCAGTGATGCTGCCGCTGTAAAGGTCACCCTGATCGCTGCCGACGTTATCCGTAATATGGGAGATCTCAGCGTCGCGCATCGCCATACGGCCTTCTGGCGTATCAATGGTGATCGCGAAGCTCTGGCTCCAGCTCGGTGCGCCCTCAACCTGCACCTGGAACGTCCAGTAGCCGTCATTCAGATTCTGCCAGGGTGTCCAGCTCCAGTTGCCCTCGTTGTCGGTGAAGGTGCTGTTGGTGCGCACCCTGCCGCCATCGGTATACAGGATATCAATCAGCGTGTTAGCCGGTCCGGTGCCGTGCAGGGTCGGCATCGCATCATCGGTAATGCTGCCAGAGAAGCGGTCACCCTGATCGCTGCCGACATTATCCGTAATATGGGAGATCTCAGCGTCGCGCATCGCCATACGGCCTTCTGGCGTATCAATGGTGATCGCGAAGCTCTGGCTCCAGCTCGGTGCGCCCTCAACCTGCACCTGGAATGTCCAGTAGCCGTCATTCAGATTCTGCCAGGGCGTCCAGCTCCAGTTGCCCTCGTTGTCGGTGAAGGTGCTGTTGGTGCGCACCCTGCCGCCATCGGTATACAGGATATCAATCAGCGTGTTAGCCGGTCCGGTGCCGTGCAGGGTCGGCATCGCATCATCGGTAATGCTGCCGCTGAAACGTTCGCCTTGCTCGCTGCCCACGTTATCGTAGATGTGGGTGATCAGCGCGTCCGGTGCCGCCGGGGTGTCGATGACCAGCTTGAACGCATTGCTCCACGTGTCCTGGCCGTCGGCCTGCACTTTAAATGTCCAGGTACCATCGGCCAAATCGGCGCGTGGCGTCCAGCTCCAGTTACCGTCAGCATCGGTGGTGATACCGTTGTAGCGGGTTACGCTGCCATTGGTGAACATAATGTCCATGTAAGTGTTCGCCGGGCCGGTGCCGCGCAGGGTCGGAGCGGCATCATCGGTGCGGTTGCCGCTGGCACGCACGCCTTGCTCCTGTCCAACGTCATCCCAGGCATAGCGAATAACCGGGGTGATCGCTTTTACGCCGTAAGCGTAAGACGAAGGCTGGTGCGCGTAGCTTACCGGTGTGTCACTGACGAGGCTTTCAGGGAAGCTACTCAGGGTTTTGGTGGCGGTTTGCTCAATCACATAAGTTGAATTATCGAGCGCGATATAGGCGGTTGAACCGTTTTCACGCGACGCGCGGTCGGTGTCGAGGGTGTAATCCGGATAGCGTGTGTTCATCTGTAGTTCCTTAACAGAGTAAAAGAAGGGATTGACGCCTTGCTTGCCGAAACGGGCGGGCAACATGCCGGTCCGGCTTGGGCTGGCAAGCGCACAGACGAGAGGATGGGTTAAACGCGTTAATCAGGGTACGAGAATGGTCCCGATGCGCACGCAGCTTTTCAATGCGTGAGCGAGAAAAGCGCGGCAGTCGGCGGCCGCCGCGCGGGAGCGTTAAGGGCGGGAAGCGGGCGGCAACATGGTCAAAATGTCATCCAGCGGCACCGCGTGGCTAAACAAATAGCCTTGCAGCTGATTACAGCCTGCATCGGCCAGCGCGTTTTTCTGGCCTTCGGTTTCCACGCCTTCAGCGGTCACCGTTAAGCCCATCGCGTGACCTAACCGCACCACCGATTCCACAATCGCAGTAGAGTTCTGCGCCACGCCCAGCGACTGAGTAAACGAACGGTCAATCTTGATTTTGTCCACCGGGAAGCTGCTGAGGTAATTAAGGCTTGAATAGCCGGTACCAAAATCATCCAACGCAATCCGGAAGCCGGCTTCGCGCAGTGCAATGATGCTGTTGCGCGCCTCGTGTTCATCTTCGATCAGCACGCCTTCGGTGATCTCCAGCTCCATGCGCTGCGGATCGGCACCTTCTTCCTGCACGATATGGATGATGCGCTCAACAAAATTCACCGCGCGGAACTGCACCGGCGAGACGTTCACCGCCACCACAATATCCGGCAGCTTGAGCGACGTTTTACAGGCTTCGCGCAGCACCCATTCGCCGAGCGGGATGATCATGCCGGTCTCTTCGGCGATGGCGATGAAATCACCCGGTGCAACGTCGCCGCGCATGGCGTGATGCCAGCGCAACAGCGCCTCCAGGCCAACCACCTGCTGGCCGCTGATATCCATTAACGGCTGATACCACACCGCCAATCCACTAAACTTCACCAGCGCCTGACGCAAATCCGCCGCCATCTGCTGACGGGTGCGCAGCGATTCATCCATCACTTTTTCGAACTGGCGATACTGGCCGCGTCCGTGGTTTTTGGCGTCATAAAGGGCGATATCCGCTTTGCGCATCAGCTCCAGCCGATCAATACCGTCTTTTGGCGCCAGCGCCAGACCGATGCTGACGCCTACCCACAGCTCGCTGCCCACCAGCTGATACGGCTCGCTCAGGCGGCTGATGATGCGTTGCGCCAGCGATTGCACCTGACCAATATTCTCCACCTCCGGCATCACGATGATGAACTCGTCGCCGCCGATGCGGCCCACGGTGTCGCTGGTGCGCACAATCTCATTGAGGCGGCGCGCCACCTCAATAATCAACTCATCCCCGGCGTGATGGCCGTAGGTATCATTGATATTTTTGAAGCGATCAAGATCCAGCAGCAGCAGCGCCACGCGCTGATCGTGGCGTCCGGCCAGCGCCAGCGCCTGGGTTAAGCGATCTTCCACCAGGGAACGATTGGGCAAACCGGTTAACACATCATGAAAGGCCAGATGCTGCGCCTGCGCTTCACTGGCACCGAGTTTCAGCAGCGACTGCGACAGCTTGAGTGACGAGGTCCAGATGCGGCGCACCATCACCAAACACAGCACGGTAATCAGGATCACCGACAGCAAGGTAGACGGGCCGAGGGTGCGTAACATCTGCGCGCCGGGCTTATCGGGATTCCAGCTGAGATAACCGACCGGTTCGCCCTGTTGTGAATTCAGCAGATAGCGCGCTTTGGTTTTCCCCGCTGGCTCGCTGTCGCTGAAATGCAACTGACGCAGCTGGCTGCGATCGGCGAGGTTGCGCAGATAGCCATCGTCGAGAAACTTAATGCTTACCAGACGATAGCGCCCGGCCTGTTTGGTACTGCTGATATCGCCCACCGCCAGCGCGGCGGCGCGTTGACCGATGCGCACGAAATCGGCGTGATCGGTGGGGCCGGCTACCACATCGCTGTTTTGCACCAGCGGACTGTTCAGCATGTCCTGCAGATTAGGTCCGATGCGCTTGTCCGGCACCGGCTGGCCATTGCGCCACACGTTGATCAGCTGGTTGTCGCGGTCCAGCAGCACCACCAGCTGGTGATCAAACATGTCATAGAGCCAGCCGCCGACATTTTGCGTCAGCCAGCGTTGATCGGGATGCGACGACGCCAGCTGATCGGCCAGCGGAGACCAGCGCGTCAGGCTGCGCAGCTGGCGCAGATGTTCCGTCAGGCTCTGGGTAAACGAAGCCTGGATCATGCGCTGTTGCTGATCGCGCGCTTCGTTATTGCTTAACGCTGTGCCCCAGAACAGACCCACGCCCGCGCCGACAAAGGTCAGAAGCAAAATTGCCAGCAGCGGCAAAATAACTTCACGCACAAAGTTGCGGCGAAAACCATCCGATAGTTTTATTGCGTTAATCATTTTAAAAGTTGGCCTGACAAGAAGGGTTCATCCTTTAACCTAGCAGAACATCCGCAGGCTGTATTCTGTAAGGGAGCTGAAAGCGTGATGTAAATTAGCGTTAATTTTTTGAATGCTGTCACAAACAGAAAAGTTAAAAATAATTTATTAAAACGCCGTCCGTTTCGCTGCAATTCTGCTGCCCTAAAACAAATTCATCCGCCCGTCATTGAGCCGTCACGGCGCTGTCATCTGACATGCGCAATGTAATCGCCATCCCGCAGCAAGCCCGCTGCGTTCCTCAACCAATGCGAATGAGGTATTGAGCGTGATGGAGATATCCAGACATCCGACCACTGTTTATCAGGCTGTTGCCGCCCAACTTGAGCAGGCGCTGCAGGAGCGCTATCGCTGCGGCGACTATCTGCCTTCTGAACAGCAGTTGGCCGATCACTACGCAGTGAATCGTCACACCTTGCGGCGCGCGGTGGATGAGCTGGTCAACAAAGGCCTGCTGCAACGGCGTCACGGCGTGGGCATTTTGGTGCTGATGCGGCCGTACGATTATCCGCTGCATGCGCAGGCGCGCTTCAGCCAGAACCTGATGGAGCAGGGCAGCCATCCCACCAGCGAGCGTCTGCTGGCGGTGCTGCGTCCGGCGAGCAGTGATGTGGCGAGCGCGCTGGGCGTCAACGAAGGTGACAACGTTATCCACTTGCGCACGCTGCGCCGCGTCAATGGTGTGGCGGTGTGCGTCATTAACCACTTCCTGGCGCAACTCAGCTGGTGGCCGGCGCTGCAACAGTTCCACAGCGGTTCACTGCACGACTTTATGCAGCAGCAGCTTGGCCTGAGCCTGACGCGCAGCCAAACCCGCATCAGTACGCGTCGTGCACAAGCCAAAGAGTGCAAGCAGCTTGAGATTGCGCTGCAGTCGCCGCTGCTGTGTGTGCGCACCCTCAATAAACACAGCGACGGTCAGGTAGCGGAATACTCCGTCAGTCTGACGCGTGGCGACATGATTGAACTGACTCTGGAGCACGAATGACACAGCAAACCGCCCGCCAGCATTGGCTCTCGGTGCTGGCGCACAGTGAAGCCAGCCAGCTTGAAGCGCACTGGCAGCCGTTACGTATCAATACTGATTTTGAACGCATCCGTCCGGCAGAAACTGGCTTAACTCGCCTGCAGGCGCGCATGGGCGGCAGCGGTAAGCGCTTTGTGATGGGCGATGCCACGGTGACGCGTGCGGTGGTGAAGCTGCACAACGGCACGCTCGGCTTTAGCTACGTGCTGGGGCGCGACAAAGCGCACGCCGAACGCTGCGCGCTGATTGATGCGCTGCTGCAACAGCCGGAAACCCAGACGCTGTTGCAGGAAAAATTGATTGCCCCGCTGGCGGCTCTGCGTGAAGAGCAGCGACAGCTGCGCGCGCGTGAAATCGCCAGCTCCAAAGTGGATTTCTTTACGCTGGTTCGCGGAGATAACTGATGACTTTACTGGCAGGTTTTACCCATCCGGTGGCCGATGCCCAACGTGCTTTTCGTCGCATCCTCAAAGCGATGAGCGAGCCGGGCGTGATGGTATCGTTGCCGCTGCAACAGGGCTGGGGCGATCTCTCGCCGGCGGCCACGGCGGTGCTGCTGACGCTGGTCGATCAGGAGAGCGCGCTGTGGCTCGATGGCCGCATCGATAATGACGTGGTACGCAGCAACCTGCGTTTCCACACCGGCGTGCCGATTGTCGATGAACGCGATGCCCCCTTTGCGCTGACGCATGCGGCGGCCAATCCCGATCCGGCGCTGTTTGCCTCTGGCGACAATATGTCACCGGAAAAAAGCACCACGCTGATTGTGGAAGTGCCATCACTGAGCGGTGGCTTAACGCTGCGTCTTTCCGGTCCCGGCTTACGTGAGCCGCGCGCCGTTGCGCCGCAGCTGCCGGAAGCGATTCTGCACTATCTGCGTGAGCGCCCACATCCGTTCCCGCAAGGTGTGGATCTGATTTTCACCTGCGGTGAAGCGATGATGGCGCTGCCACGCACCACCGACGTGGAGGTGTGCTGATGTACGTTGCGGTCAAAGGGGGCGAAAAGGCGATAGCCAGCGCCCATCAGCTGCAGGCCGATCTGCGTCGTGGCGATCGCGAGGTCGCCGAATTGGGTTGCGATCAGGTGGCGCAACAGTTGGGTTTAGCGGTCGATCGCGTGATGACCGAAGGCGGCATCTACGATCCGCAGCTGGCGGCTTTAGCAATTAAACAGGCGAGCGGCGATCTGGTGGAAGCGATTTTCCTGCTACGCGCCTATCGCACCACGCTGCCGCGCCTCGCCGATAGCCTGGCGCTGGCAACCGCTGAGATGCGCCTCGAACGCCGCATCTCAGCGGTTTACAAGGATTTGCCGGGCGGCCAGGTGCTCGGCCCAACCTACGATTACAGCCATCGCCTGCTCGATTTCACGCTGCTGGCGAATGGCGAAACGCCCGCCGCGCCGCGTGACGATCAGGCGCTGCCACAACGTTGTCCGCACGTGTTCAGCATGATGACGGCTGAAGGCTTGGCGGCACGCGAAGAGGATGACGGCAGCGAGCCGTGCGACATCACGCGCGAACCGCCAGGCTATCCGGCAACGCGCGCCGCACGGCTGCAACAGCTGGTGCGCGGCGACGAAGGTTTTCTGCTGGCGCTCGGCTACTCGACGCAGCGCGGCTACGGCCGTAATCATCCGTTCGCCGGCGAAATTCGTACCGGTTATCTCAGCGTGTCAATCTGCCCGGAAGAGTTGGGCTTTGAGATTGAGATTGGCGAAATCCTGCTGACCGAATGCGAGATGGTGAACGGCTTCACCACCGAAACTGACAGCGCGCCGCACTTTACGCGCGGTTACGGTTTGGTGTTTGGCCGTTCCGAGCGCAAAGCGATGGCGATGGCGCTGGTGGATCGCGCGTTGCAGGCGCCGGAGTACCACGAACGTATTGCCGGCCCGGCGCAGGACGAAGAGTTTGTGCTGTCGCATGCCGACAACGTCGAAGCTGCGGGCTTTGTCTCGCATCTGAAACTGCCGCACTACGTCGATTTCCAGGCGGAGCTTGAGCTGCTGAAGCAACTGCGCCAACCGCATCAGGAGCATAACCATGAGTGAGTTAACCGGCTACAACAACGGTTATCTGGATGAGCAGACCAAACGCACCATCCGCCGCGCCATTCTGAAGGCGGTGGCGATTCCCGGTTATCAGGTGCCGTTCGCCGGACGCGAAATGCCGATGCCCTACGGTTGGGGCACCGGCGGGATTCAGATCACCGCCAGTATTATTGGCGATGCCGATGTGCTGAAGGTGATCGATCAGGGCGCGGATGACACCACCAACGCGGTATCCATTCGTCGCTTCTTCCAGCGCGTCAGCGGCGCGGCAACCACCGAAGCGACCCGTGATGCCACGCTGATCCAGACGCGCCACCGCATTCCGGAAACGCCGCTGGAAGAAGATCAAATCCTGATTTTCCAGGTGCCGATCCCCGAGCCGCTGCGCTTTATCGAGCCGCGCGAGACCGAAACCCGCACCATGCACGCGCTGGAGGAGTACGGCATCATGCAGGTGAAGCTGTATGAAGATATCGCCCGCTACGGCCATATCGCCACCACCTATGCCTATCCGGTGAAGGTCAACGATCGCTACGTGATGGATCCGTCGCCGATCCCCAAATTCGACAACCCCAAAATGCACATGATGCCGGCGCTGCAGCTGTTTGGTGCCGGACGTGAGAAACGCATCTATGCGCTGCCGCCGTATACCAAAGTGGAAAGCCTCGACTTCGACGATCACCCGTTCAGCGTGCAGCAGTGGGAAGAACCCTGCGCGCTGTGCGGTTCGCGCCACAGCTACCTCGACGAGGTGGTGATGGATGACGCCGGTACGCGCATGTTTGTCTGCTCCGATACCGATTTTTGCCACCAGCAGCAGGAACAACAGCATGCACAGTGAACAGCCGCTGCTTGCGGTCAACCATCTCACCCACCTTTACGCGCCCGGCAAAGGGTTTGAAGAGGTGAGTTTTGAACTCTATCCCGGCGAAGTGTTAGGCATTGTTGGGGAATCCGGATCGGGCAAAACCACCTTGCTGCGCAGCCTGTCGGCACGCTTAGCGCCGCAGCAGGGCAACATTCTTTATCGCGCGCAGGATCTCTATCAGCTGAGCGAGAGCGATCGCCGCCGCTTGCTGCGCACCGAATGGGGCGTGGTGCATCAGCATCCGCTGGATGGTTTGCGTCCGCAAGTCACGGCGGGCGGCAACATCGGCGAGCGGCTGATGGCGGTGGGCCAGCGGCATTACGGTGATATTCGTCAAGAGGCGATGCGCTGGCTGCAGGATGTGGAGATCCCCGCCAATCGCATCGATGATCTGCCCACCACCTTTTCCGGCGGCATGCAGCAGCGTTTACAGATTGCCCGCAACCTGGTGACGCAGCCGACGCTGGTATTTATGGATGAGCCAACCGGCGGGCTGGATGTGTCGGTGCAGGCGCGCCTGCTGGATCTGCTGCGCACGCTGGTACGTGAGCTGAATCTGGCGGTGGTGATTGTAACGCACGATCTCGGCGTGGCGCGGTTGCTGGCGCATCGCCTGCTGGTGATGAAGCAGGGGCGCGTGGTGGAGAGCGGGTTGACCGACCGGGTGCTGGACGATCCACATCATCCGTATACGCAGCTGCTGGTTTCATCGGTGCTTAACTAATGGCGGACATCACTATGCAACCTTTACTGCGCGTAGAGCATCTGAGCAAAACCTTTGTGCTGCACAACCAAAGCGGCGCCGCGCTGCCGGTATTGCAGGACGCCAATCTTGACGTCAGCGGCGGCGAATGCGTGGTGCTGCATGGCCGCTCCGGCAGCGGCAAATCCACGCTGCTGCGCGCGCTGTACGGCAACTATCAGGCCAACAGCGGTCACATCTGGCTGCAACATCAGGGCGAATGGATCGACATGGCCAACGCGCCCGCCCGCCAGATTCTGGCGATTCGGCGCCACAGCGTTGGCTGGGTCAGCCAGTTTTTGCGTGTCATCCCACGCGTGCCCACGCTGGAGATCGTGATGCAGCCGCTGCTGGAGCGCGGCACCGAGCGCGCCTTCTGCGAAAAGCGCGCCAAAGAGCTGCTGACGCGCCTCAATGTGCCGGAGCGTTTATGGTCACTGGCGCCGTCCACCTTCTCCGGCGGCGAACAGCAGCGCGTTAACATCGCACGCGGCTTTATCGCCGACTATCCGGTGCTGCTGCTGGATGAGCCAACCGCCTCGCTCGACAGCGCCAACAGCGCTGCGGTGGTGGAACTGATTGAACAGGCGCGCGCCCGCGGTGCCGCCATTGTCGGAATTTTCCATGACGAAGCGGTGCGCGCACGCGTGGCCGATCGCCTGCACGTCATGCAGCCAATGCAAGCAGGAGCAGAAGCATGATCGTCAACAACGTCCAACTGGTGCTGGAAAACGAAGTGGTAACGGGATCGCTGGAAATCCGTGACGGGCGCGTCGCCAGCTTTAGCGACAGCGTCAGCCAACAGCCGGGCGCGCTGGATGGCGAAAACGCCTTCCTGCTGCCGGGGTTGGTGGAGCTGCACACCGATAACCTCGACAAGTTCTTTACGCCGCGCCCGAAGGTGGATTGGCCCGCCTATTCGGCGATGAGCAGCCACGATGCGCTGATGGCCGCCAGCGGCATCACCACGGTGCTGGATGCGATTGGCGTCGGCGACGTCCGCGATGGCGGCCATCGTCTGGATAATCTCACCAAAATGATCGACGCGATTCAGGACAGCAATCGCAAAGGCATTAACCGCGCCGATCACCATTTGCATCTGCGCTGCGAGCTGCCGCACAACACCACGCTGCCGCTGTTTGAAGCGCTGATCAACACGCCGGAGCTGTCGCTGGTGTCGCTGATGGATCACTCGCCGGGCCAGCGCCAGTACGCCTCGCTGGAGATGTATCGCACCTATTATCAGGGCAAATATCAGCTCAACGACGAGCAGATGGATCAGTTTGAGCGTGAGCAGTTGGCGCTGGCCGCCGAGTTCTCCACGCCTAACCGCAACGCCATCGCCAGCTTGTGCCGTTCACGCGGCATTCCGCTGGCCAGCCACGATGATGCCACGGCGGCGCACGTTGCCGAATCGCATGAGGTCGGCAGCGCCATCGCCGAATTTCCCACCACGCTGGAGGCGGCACGCGCATCACGCAACTGCGGCATGCAGGTGCTGATGGGCGCGCCCAACATCGTGCGCGGCGGTTCGCACTCCGGCAACGTGGCGGCGGCAGAACTCGCCAGCCACGGCCTGCTGGATATTCTCTCCTCCGACTACTATCCCGCCAGCTTGCTCGACGCGGTGTTCCGGCTGGTGGCCGATGAGCGCAACACGCTGACGCTGCCGCAGGCGGCCGCGCTGGTGACCCGCAATCCGGCGCGGGCAATTGGCCTGCACGATCGCGGCCGCATCGCCGAAGGACTGCGTGCCGATTTGGTGCTGGTGCATACCGATCATGGTCATTCGCACATTCGTCACGTCTGGTCGCAAGGCAAGCGGGTGTTCTGATGGCGCGCCTGGTCTGGCTTACCGGGCCTTCGGGCGCGGGAAAAGACAGCCTGCTGAACGCGCTGCGCGAGGCGCCGCCGGAGAATCTACTGATCGCCCATCGCTACATTACGCGCGCCGCCGATGCGGGCGGCGAGAACCATGTGGCGCTAAGCGAAGCCGAGTTTCGACGGCGTGAGGCGCTGGGGTTGTTCGCCGTCAGCTGGCAGGCGCACGGCATGTATTACGGGCTGGGCGAGGAGATCGATCTGTGGCTGGCGCGCGGAATGGACGTGCTGGTGAACGGTTCGCGCCTGCATCTGCCGATGGTGCAGCAGCATTACGGCACGCAGCTGCTGCCGCTGGTATTGCAGGTTTCGCCAGCGGTGCTGGAAGCGCGTTTGCGGCAGCGTGGGCGCGAGTCAGAAGCGGAGATCGCGCAACGGCTGGCGCGTGCCGCCGAACCGCTGCCCGCGCACTGTTATGCGTTGAATAATGATGGTGCGTTGAGCGAAACACTGCTATCGCTGCGCCAGTTGCTGACCGATCCAGCCGCTGTCACCGTTTAATCATTTTACTGTCATCAAGCTTTCATCCGTTTTGCCCGTAATAGCGTGCAATCAACAGCTCAGAAGAGATGGAGTGCAACATGGCACAGGCATTACTGAAAACCGTTGTCGACAATCCCTTCCCGCACGTTACCGGGCAGGGCAACAAGGTGCTGTCGGTGCAGGGATTGTGCAAAGCGTACGGCGCCAACCAGGTGCTGGATAACGTCAGCTTCGATCTGCATGCGGGCGAGCTAGTGGCGGTGATTGGCCGCTCGGGCGCAGGCAAATCGACACTGTTACACATGCTCAACGGCACCATCAGCGCTTCGCAGGGCGCGATCCTCAGCAATCGCCACGGCGAAGTGGATCGCGATGTGGTGACGCTGAACAGCCGCCAGATGCGCGAGTGGCGCAGCGAATGCGGCATGATCTTCCAGGACTTCTGTCTGGTGCCGCGCCTCGACGTGCTGACCAACGTGCTGCTGGGTCGTTTAAGCCAGACCTCGACGCTGAAATCGTTCTTCAAAGTCTTCTCCGAAACCGACCGCGCCCGCGCTATCGAACTGCTGCAGTGGATGAACATGCTGCCGCAGGCGCTGCAGCGTGCGGAAAATCTCTCCGGCGGCCAGATGCAGCGCGTAGCGATTTGCCGGGCGCTGATGCAGAACCCGCGCATCCTGCTGGCGGACGAACCGGTGGCGTCGCTCGATCCGAAAAACACCAAGCGCATCATGGATGTGCTGCGTCAGGTGAGCGAGCAGGGCATCAGCGTAATGGTGAACCTGCACTCAATTGAATTGGTAAAAAGCTACTGCACCCGCGTCATCGGTATTCAGCGCGGCAAAGTGCTGTTTGATGGACATCCTTCCCGGTTGACCGACGGCCTGATGCATGAGCTGTACGGCGACGAAATTAACCAGCTCTACTAACTCCCACGGCAAGAGAAAATCTAAGAATGAAACTGACTTCTTTAGCTTTACTGACTATTGCGATGGCATTTGGCGCAAACGCAGCGGATGCACCAAAAGAGTTGAACCTCGGGATTCTTGGCGGCCAGAATGCCACGCAGCAGATTGGTGATAACCAATGCGTGAAAGATTTCTTCGATAAAGAGCTGCAGGTGGATACAAAACTGCGCAACTCGTCTGACTATTCAGGCGTGATTCAGGGCTTGCTGGGCAACAAAATCGACCTGGTGCTGAGCATGTCGCCCGCCTCGTTTGCCTCGGTTTATCTGCAGAACCCGAAAGCGGTGGATGTGGTGGGCATCGTGGTGGACGACAAAGACGGTTCGCAGGGTTATCACTCAGTGGTGATCGTGAAAGCCGACAGCCCGTACCAAAAGCTGGAAGACCTAAAAGGCAAATCGTTCGGCATGGCCGATCCGGATTCCACTTCCGGCTTCCTGATGCCGAACCAGGCGTTCAAGAAAGAGTTTGGCGGCACGGTGGACGATAAGTACAACAACACCTTCTCCAGCGTCACCTTCTCCGGCGGTCACGAGCAGGACATCCTCGGCGTGCTGAACGGCCAGTTCGAAGGCGCAGTAACCTGGACGTCGCTGATTGGTGACCGCGAGACCGGTTATACCTCGGGTGCCTTTGGTCGTTTGATTCGTATGGATCATCCAGACCTGATGAAGCAGATCCGCATTATCTGGCAGTCGCCGCTGATCCCGAACGGTCCGATTCTGGTGAGCAACAATCTGCCCGCTAACTTCAAAGCGAAAGTGGTGGCCACCATCAAGAAACTGGATAAAGAAGATCACGGCTGCTTTGTTAAAGCGGTTGGCGGTGCCCAGCACATCGGCCCGGCTACCGTGGCGGATTACCAGAATATCATCGATATGAAGCGTGATTTGATGAAGGGTACGCGCGGTTAGTTGTGGTGGGGTGCTTGCTGTTACCTTCCTCGGTCGGTGCTCGCTGTCCCCCTCCTTGGTCGGTGCTGGCTGTCCCCCATCCCGGCCTTCCCCCACAAGTGGGGGAAGGAGATGCTGCCACATGCGACTTCGGAGCTGCATTTTGCAGCATCTTCCTCCCCCATTAATGGGGGAGGACCGAGGAGGGGGACAGCGAGCACCATCCAGCGAGCACCATCCAGCACGAACCCTCCCAACCAACAGGAATCCCCCCTTGACCGATTTCGAACACTACTACCAACGCATCCGCCGCCAGCAAAAGCGCGACTCGCTGCTGTGGTCGCTGCTGTTACTGGCGCTCTATCTGGCCGCGGGCAAGATGGCGGAATTTAACCTGCTCACCGTCTGGCAGTCGCTGCCACACTTTTTCGATTACATTGGCGAAACCCTGCCGGTGCTGCATCTCCCGCTGCTGTTCGCTGACGGCAAAACCGAGGGTTCGCTGGCCTATTGGGGCTATCGCCTGCATTTCCAGCTGCCGCTGATCTGGGAAACCTTACAACTGGCGCTGTCGTCCACCATCATAGCGGTGGCGGTGGCTGGCGTGCTGGCGTTCTTCGCCGCCGACAACACCCAAACGCCACGCAGCCTGCGCATGGCGATCCGCGCGTTTGTCGCCTTCCTGCGCACCATGCCCGAACTGGCGTGGGCGGTGATGTTCGTGATGGCGTTTGGCATTGGCGCCATTCCCGGCTTCCTTGCGCTGGCGCTGCACACCGTCGGTAGCCTGACCAAACTGTTCTACGAAGCGATTGAGAGCGCCTCGGATAAACCGGTGCGCGGCCTCGCGGCGTGCGGTGCCAGCAAACTGCAACGCATGCGCTTTGCCTTCTGGCCGCAGGTCAAACCAACGTTTCTCTCCTACAGCTTTATGCGTCTGGAGATCAACTTCCGTTCCTCCACCATACTCGGGTTGGTCGGTGCGGGCGGTATCGGGCAAGAGCTGATGACCAATATCAAACTCGATCGATACGATCAGGTCAGCATTACGCTGTTGCTGATCATTGTGGTGGTGTCGCTACTGGATACGCTGTCCGGCTGGCTGCGTCGCCGCGTAGTGGAAGGAGACGTATCATGATCGCCCTAGCGCCGGATGTCGCCAAACTCAAGCAGGAGCATGCCGCCCTGTTTGCTGCGCAAAATCGCTATCTGCGCCGCGTTGCGCTGGTGGCGCTGGCCATCGCGCTCTATTACCTGTTCTTTTTCGAATTCTTTGGCATTGAGTGGAGCCGTTTTCTCATCGGCTGCCAGCAGCTCAGCCGCTATTTCCTGCGTATGTTTGTCTGGCAGGATTTCCTCAACTGGCCGTTTGCTTACTACTTCACGCAGGTCGGGATTACGCTGGCGATTGTGTTTTCCGGCACGTTGACCGCGTCACTGATCGCCTTGCCGGTCTCGTTCCTGGCGGCGCGCAACGTGATGCACGATCCGCTGATGCGTCCGATTGCGCTGGTGGTGCGTCGCGTACTGGATGTGCTGCGCGGCATCGACATGGCGATTTGGGGGCTGATCTTCGTGCGTGCCGTCGGCATGGGACCGCTGGCTGGTGTGCTGGCGATCGTGATGCAGGATGTCGGCCTGCTCGGCAAACTCTACGCCGAAGGGCACGAAGCGGTGGAGCGTTCGCCGAGTCGCGGTCTCAGCGCGGTAGGCGCGAACAGCCTGCAAAAACATCGCTACGGCATTTTCACTCAATCGTTCCCGACCTTCCTCGCGCTCAGCCTGTATCAGATTGAGTCCAACACCCGCTCCGCAGCGGTGTTGGGCTTTGTTGGCGCGGGTGGCGTCGGCTTGGTGTATGCCGAGAACATGCGTTTATGGAACTGGGATGTGGTGATGTTCCTGACCCTGATTCTGGTGGCGGTGGTGATGATTATGGATGTGGTCTCCAGCAAGCTGCGTAAACGTTACATCACGGGGAAAGGGGTGCCGTTGTGGCAGCCTGCCGCGCGCGACTGAGCCGTTCACTGCGCTGCCAGGCGCGCTCCAGCGCCTGCACCAGCTGCGCCTGATGCCAGGGTTTTGCCAGCCGCTCACACAGTGGCAGCGTGACCTGCGTCTGGCGCAGATCCTGACCGCTGATCAACACCGTTGCCAGATGCGGCCACTGCGCCTGCGCCTGGCGAATCACATCCGCGCCGTTAATGCCGCCCGGCAGCATCAAATCACTGATGAACAGATCGATATCCGGCGTCTGGCGCAGCAGCCTCAGCGCGCTTTCGCCGTCGCCACACTCCAGCGTCAGATAACCCAGCTGATGCAGATGTTCGCACAGCGTTTGCCGCACCGTCGGTTCATCATCCAGCACCAACACCAGCCGATCGTTGCTGGCCTGCGGCACCAGCGGCGGCGGCACGCTGAGCGGTTGCGCCGCTTCGGGCGCGCGCGGTAATAACAGCCGCACGGTGGTGCCTTGTCCTGGCGCGGTTTCCAGCTCAATCTGGCCGCCGGATTGCCGCACAAAGCCATACACCATGGATAAGCCCAAACCGCTGCCGCTGCCGATGGCTTTGGTGGTGAAGAACGGCTCAAACACCTGTTCACGCACCTCGGCCGACATGCCGCAGCCGTGATCGATCACTTCAATGGTAACGCGATCGCGCTTGCCGTCGGCTTCCTGTTTGCGCTGATTCCAGATACGCAGGCGGATTTCGCCGCTCTGCTGCGCCATGGCATCGCGCGCGTTGACCACCAGATTGATCAGCGCGTTCTCCAGCTGTCCGGCATCGATCCACGCTGGCCAGCCAGGACGCTGCGCATCAATCACCAAATGCTGACCGGGCAGCAGCGCGTGCTGCAGCAGCGAATGCAGATTATCCACCAGCTCCACCACCGACACCGCGCGCGGATAGAGCGCCTGCTTACGTGAGAAGGCCAGCAAGCGCTGCGTCAGCTGCGCCGCACGGTCGGCGGCCTGACGTGCGCGTTCGATGCGGCTGGCGAGCGTGCCGGGCGGCAGCTGATCGACGGTTAACGCCAGGCTGCCAATGATCACCGCCAGCAGATTATTGAAGTCGTGCGCCAGTCCGCCGGTCAGCTGTCCCACGGCTTTCATCTTCTGGCTGTGCAGCAGCGCTTCCTCCAGCGCCTTGCGCGTGGTGCGCTCCAGCACGGTATTTACCATGCCGCGCCGCGGCACCGGGCTGAAGCGCAGCTCCAGCGTGCGGCCATCCGCCAGCCGTACTTCCTGCGCATCGGCTAATCCGTTGAGCTCGACATCAACGCGTTTGAGTAGCTGCTGATAGTGCAAACCGCGATGCAGTTCACGCGGCGCGATGCCGAGCAGCTCGGCATATTGCGCATTCCATACCACCAGCTGACCGCTGTTATCGAACAGCGCAAAGCCGTCGCGCATGGCGAGAAAGGTCGATTCCAGCTGGTTGCTTTTCTCTTTTAGCAGGCGCGACGTGTGCGCCAGCGACGCGGTATTGCGCGCAAACACGTTGAAGGCGCGCGCCAGATCGCCCAGCTCATCGCGCCGCGCCAGGCCCGGCACGTTGACGCTCTTTTCACCCTGCGCCAGCCGCGTCATGGCGTGGGCGATGGCGGTCAGACTCGAACCGAGATTGCGGTAAATGTAGTAACCGGCGTAACCGGTGATCAGCAGCGCCAGCAACATAAACAGGCCGATAAAGCCGATGATCGAATCCAGCTCTTCATGCGTCACCGCGCTGCGGGCGTCACTCTGTTGCGCCACCAGCTGCACGTAATGGGTGATGTCATCGTTGAGCATCGCCACCAGCGCTTTGATGCGATAAGTCGCGTAGGCGATGGCGATATCACTCTGCTCCAGCTGCTGCGCCACCGGCTGCAAATCCGTGCTGGTGGCGATCAGCCGCTGCACCTGGGTATTCAGCGCGCCGTTAAGCCTTAACGCTTGCCACTGGCGCAGCACCGAAGGCAATTGCTGCACTGCGGCCTGCGGCGCGCTGGATTGAATCGCCACGCTGAATAAGCTGTGGGTTTGCTGGCGCAGCGCGGCAGAAGGGGAATCGGTGCGCGTTAGCAGGTCAATGCGATTGAGTAACAGCTGCGATTGCCACAAGCCGCTTAGCATCACGTTGCGCTGCAGATGGCGCTGATGCCCGGCGCGCAGCAACTGATTGATGGTTTGTTCCAGCGTCTGGCTGCGCTCACGAATACGCGCTAGCAGCTGCGGCTGCTGTGCCGCCAGCGGCGCATTTGCCAGCAAGCTCAGCGACTGTTGCAGCTCCCGCTGCGTTTGCTGCAGGCGCGCCGATTCGCTTTGATACTCCAGCGCACCGACCACCTGCGATAACCGCACCGCTGCAATGGCCACATTGGCGGTGTCGCGCGCCAGCGCCAGGCTGCCGTTCATATCGGCCAGCGTTTGTGCCTGCGCCTGTTCCTGAATGTGACCTGCGTGGCGAAATCCAAAAATCGCGACCAGGCTCACCGCCAGCGTCACTGACATCACCAGCAGATTAAACAGCAGCAGACGACTGCGCGCGCCCGCGTGCCAGTGCAGACTGTGACTCATGGCTGCCACTCCTTACCGCTCAACTGCTGGCGAGTATAGAAGCGCGATCGGGGCGAAATATGACAAATATGAATGGCCGCTGACATTTTCCATTTATCTAAGCAGGTTTTACTCGCTGCAACCTTTGCCAGCAGGAGTCTGTAAATGGATGCCACACCGATACTCTCCATGCGGGGAATCACCCGACGCTTCGGCAACTTCTATGCGCTAAAGGGCGTGGATCTCACGGTCTGGCCCGGTGAAGTGCATGCGCTGATGGGCGAAAACGGCGCGGGCAAAAGTACTTTGATGAAAATTCTGGCCGGCGCCTATACCGCCAGCAGCGGGGAAATTCTTATCGACGGCCAGCCGTATGTCATAAAAGGCCCAAAAGAGGCGTTGGCGGCGGGCATCACCCTGATTTATCAGGAGATCAATCTGGCACCCAATTTGACGGTGGCGGAGAACATCTTTCTCGGCAGTGAAATCACGCGTGGAGGCCTGGTGAAGCGTCGCCAGATGGCGGAAGAGGCGCAGCGGGTGATTGATCGCCTGGGTGCGCAGTTCAGCGCCACCGATCTCGTGAGCCGCCTGAGTATTGCCGAGCAGCAGCAGGTGGAAATCGCCCGCGCGCTGCACCGCAACAGCCGCATTCTGGTGATGGATGAGCCGACTGCCGCACTCTCCAACCGTGAAACCGAGCAGCTGTTTGCGCTGATTAAACGGCTGCGTAGCGAAGGCATGGCGATCATCTACATCAGCCATCGCATGGCGGAAGTGTATGAGCTATCGGATCGCGTGAGCGTGCTGCGCGACGGGCAGTACGTCGGCAGCCTGACGCGCGAGCAGCTCAACGCCAGCGAGCTGGTGCGCATGATGGTCGGGCGTCCGCTCAGCGATCTGTTTAACAAAGACCGCGATATTCCGCTCGGCGACATCCGTCTCGCCGTCAATCACCTGTGCGACAAACACAAAGTGCGTCCCAGCAGCCTGTCGGTACGTGCCGGCGAGATTGTCGGGCTGGCGGGGCTGGTCGGTGCCGGGCGCAGCGAACTGGCGCAGCTGATTTTTGGCGTGCATCAACCGAGCGGCGGTGAGATCTGGATCGACGGCGTGAAAGTGCAGATTCACTCGCCGCGCGACGCCATCGCACGCGGCATCGGTTTTCTCACCGAAAACCGCAAAGAGCAGGGTTTGTTCCTCGAACTGGCGGCGCAGGACAACATTGTGATGGCGACGCTGGAACGCGACGCCAGCTACGGCCTGCTCAATCGGCGCAAAGGGCAGAAGATTGCCAGCGAGGCGATTGATGCGCTGAACATCCGCGTGCCGCATGCGCAGGTACGCGCGGGCGGCTTGTCCGGCGGTAATCAGCAGAAGCTGCTGATTTCGCGCTGGGTGGCGATTGCGCCGCGCATCCTGATTCTTGATGAGCCGACGCGCGGCGTTGATGTCGGCGCCAAGAGCGAAATCTACCGCATGATGCAGCAGATGGCGCAGCAGGGCGTGGCGATTTTAATGATCTCCAGCGAGTTACCGGAAGTGGTGGGCATGAGCGACCGCGTCTATGTGATGCGTGAAGGCGCCATTGCCGGTGAGTTGAGTGGGGCAGAGATTAGCCAGGAAAACATTATGACACTAGCCACCGGCGCGCAGCCGGTTCAGGCCTGAGGAGAGCGCAATGACCAGTGAATCCGCACGCGTAAAAAGTCCCACCCTCAAGCGCGCGTTAATGAGTGATCTGCTGCAAACCGTCGGCATCCTGCCGATTTTGATCCTGATCGTGGCGGTATTTGGCTTTGTCACGCCGAACTTCTTCACCGAGGGCAATCTGCTCAACATTACGCGTCAGGCCTCGATCAACATCGTGCTGGCGGCGGGCATGACCTTTGTCATTCTCACCGGCGGCATCGATTTGTCGGTGGGATCGATGCTCGGCACCACGGCGGTGGTGGCGATGGCGGTGTCGCTCGATCCGGCATTTGCGTCACTGACGATCCCGGCGGCATTAGGTGCCGGGCTGATTATGGGGTTGTTCAACGGCATTCTGGTGGCGTGGGCGGGGCTGCCGCCCTTTATTGTCACGCTTGGTACCTATACCGCGATGCGCGGCGCGGCTTATCTGCTGGCCAACGGCACCACGGTGATCAACTCCGACATCAACTTTGAGTGGATTGGCAACGGCTATCTCGGGCCGGTGCCGTGGCTGATCATCATCGCTTTTGCGGTGATCGCGCTGTGCTGGTTCATTCTGCGCCGCACTACCTTAGGCGTACACATTTATGCCGTTGGCGGCAACGTGCAGGCGGCGCGTCTGACCGGCATCAAAGTCAGCGTGGTGCTGCTGTTTGTCTACGCCATGAGCGGCTTGCTGTCGGGGCTGGCCGGATTGATGAGCGCCTCGCGCCTCTACAGCGCCAACGGCAACCTTGGCGTCGGTTACGAGCTGGATGCGATAGCGGCGGTGATCCTCGGTGGCACCAGCTTTGTCGGCGGCATCGGCACCATCACCGGCACGCTGATTGGTGCGCTGATTATCGCCACGCTGAATAACGGGATGACGCTAATGGGCGTCTCCTATTTCTGGCAGTTAGTGATTAAGGGCGCGGTGATCATTATCGCGGTGTTGATCGATAAGTACCGGACGCGGCATCACGTGGGTTGAGTTACAAGGTGCTGGCTGTTTTAGAAGGTGCTGGCTGTCCCAGACTGTGCTGGCTGTCCCCCTCCTCGGTCCTCCCCCACAAGTGGGGGAGGAAGATGCTGCCATATGCTCGTACTGAAGCTGCATGTGGCAACGTCTCCTTCCCCCGCTTGCGGGGGAAGGCCGGGATGGGGGACAGCGAGCACTAATCATAAAAACCAAAAAGCAGGAGAACATCGACTATGCGTTTTAATCCGATTCTAACCGGACTGCTGGCGGCTACGCTTCTGAGCGCGCCATTGGTGCAGGCCAAAGAGCTGAAATCCATTGGTGTGACCGTCGGCGATCTCGCCAACCCGTTCTTCGTGCAGATCACCAAAGGTGCCGAGCTGAAAGCGCGTGAACTGGCGGGCGACAAAGTCAACGTAACGCTGGTTTCCAGCGGCTACGATCTCGGCCAGCAGGTGGGGCAGATTGACAACTTCATCGCCGCTAAAGTGGACATGATCATCCTTAACGCCGCCGATTCCAAAGGTATCGCGCCCGCGGTAAAACGTGCGCGTGATGCCGGGATTGTGGTGGTGGCGGTCGACGTGGCAGCAGACGGCGCTAACGCCACTATCACCTCCGATAACACCGCCGCCGGCGCGATGGCGTGTAAATACATCTCCGACCGCCTGAAGGCCAAAGGCAACGTGGTGATCATCAATGGACCGCCGGTTTCTGCGGTGCAGAACCGTGTCGAAGGCTGCATGACCGAGCTGAAAACCCATCCGGACATCAAGCTGCTCTCCTACAACCAGAACGCCAAAGGCAGCCGCGAAGGTGGCCTCGAAGTGATGACCGGCCTGCTGTCGGCCAATCCAAAGATTGATGCAGTGTTCGCGATTAACGACCCAACGGCGATTGGTGCCGATCTGGCGGCGAAACAGGCGCAACGCAATGAGTTCTTTATTGTCGGCGTCGATGGATCGCCAGACGGTGAAGAGGCGCTGAAACGCAAAGGCTCGCTGTTCGTGGCCACGCCAGCGCAGGACCCGCAGGTGATGGCGGCGAAAGCGGTGGAGATCGGCTATGACATCCTGCAGGGCAAGCCCGCGCCGGATAAGCCGGTGCTGATTCCGGTGACGATGATCGATCGTAACAGCGTCAGCAGCTACAAAGGCTGGACGGTGAAGTAAGCAGCCGCTGTCCCTCACCCTAACCCTCTCCCATAAATGGGAGAGGGGACAAATAGCGCCCTCTCCTGCTTGCGGGAGAAGGCTGGGGTGAGGGCCAGCGTGGAAAGGAGGTGAAGATGCAACGCTCAGAAGTGAATGCGATCCTACAACGCACCCGCGAATTCTTTATGCGTCAGGATGTGCATCTGCCGCCGTGGGCCGATTACGGCCTCAGCCAGTGGCGCGCGCTCGATAAACATGACGCCGATGAACTGCTGGCGCTGCATCTTGGCTGGGATGTCACCAGCTTCGGCGCTGACGATTTCAATCAAACCGGTTTAACCCTGTTCACACTGCGCAACGGTTCGCGGGGTGGCCAGCCGTGGGCCAAACCTTATGCCGAAAAAATCATGCATGTGCGCGAAGGGCAGGTCACGCCGCTGCATTATCACCCGCAAAAGATGGAAGACATTATCAATCGCGGCGGCGGTAATCTGATCGTCACGCTGCATAACCGTGTGGGCAATCAGCTGGCTAATACGGCGGTGAACGTCACGCTCGATGGCATCCGCCAAACCCACGCCGCCGGTTCGCAGCTGCGTTTATCGCCGGGCGAAAGCGTTACCTTGTTGCCGGGCATCTGGCACAGCTTTTGGGGCGAAGAGGGCTACGGCGATGTGCTGGTGGGTGAAGTCTCGATGCCCAATGACGACGAACATGACAATGTGTTTCTCACGCCGCTGGCGCGCTTCAATCCGCTGGATGAAGATGAAGCACCACGCTGGCTGCTGTGTAACGAATATCACCGCTGGCTGGCCTAAAGGAGCCTGATATGGCACTGATTTCACTGGCGCAGGGTTTGGCCCATGCGCAACAGAACGGCTACGCGCTTGGCGCGTTTAACGTCCTCGACACCCATTTCCTGCGCGCGCTCTATCAGGCCGCTGAGCGGCAGCGCTCGCCGTTTATTATCAGCATCGCTGAAGTGCATTTTAAGTATGTCAGCCTCGAGCATTTGGTCGCCGCGGTGCGTACCGAAGCGGCGCTGCACGCTATTCCGGTGGTGCTGCATCTCGATCATGGCCTGCATTTTGAGGCGGTGATGCAGGCGATTCGCCTTGGCTTTACCTCGGTCATGTTCGATGGCTCGACGCTCAGCTATGAGGAGAACGTGCGCCAGACGCGCGAGGTGGTGAAGATGTGTCACGCGCTCGGCGTGTCGGTGGAGGCCGAACTCGGTGCGGTGGGCGGCGATGAAGGCGGAGCGCTGTTTGGCGAGGCCGATAGCGATAAATTTACCGATCCGGCGCAGGCCGCTGATTTTGTGCACTCCACCGGCATTGATTGCCTGGCGGTGGCGATTGGCAATGCGCACGGCAAATACAAAGGCGAACCCAAACTCGACTTCGACCGGCTGGCAGCGATTCGCTCGACGGCTGGCATTCCGCTGGTGCTGCATGGCGGTTCCGGCATTAGCGACGCGGATTTCCGCCGCGCCGTCAGCCTTGGCATCAACAAAATCAATTTCTATACCGGCATGTCGCAGGCGGCGCTCGGGGCGATTGAAGCGCAGATCGGCCAACGCGATGCGCGCTACGACGCCTTTGCTGAGTTGTTGATGGCGGTAGAGCGCGACATCGCCAACGTGGTGGCGCAGCAGATGCAGGTATTCGGCAGCGCCGGGAGGGCATAACCGCATGGTGCGTAACGGAATCATCGGTGCCGGCAGCATGCTGGTGGATCACGTGCAGCGCATCAGCCATTGGCCGGAACAAGGCTGGCTAACCGAGATTCAGCACAGCGAGAAGTGCAGCGGCGGCGCGGCGCTCAATGTGCTGTTTACGCTGGCGCGCATGCAGCTGAATCTGCCGCTGGCGGGCGTCGGCATAGTAGGCGAGGACAGCGACGGCGACTACATCCTGCAACTGCTTGACGATCATCACATCGACCGCCAGTTTGTACAGCGCACCGCGATCATTAACACGGCGATGACGCAGGTGATGACCACGCCGGATGGCCAGCGCACCTTCTTCCATGCGCGCGGCGCCAATGGCAAGCTCGATCTGGCGCACTTCGCCGACGTCTTCACTGCACACCGCATCTTCCATCTCGGGTATTTGCTGCTGCTGGATAGCCTTGATGTGCCGGACGATGAATACGGCACGCGCAGCGCACGGCTGCTGGCGCAGATGCAGCAGCGCGGCTATCTTACCTCCCTCGATTTGGTGTCGCGCGTGGGCGAATATCGACCGCTGGTGATGCCTGCGCTGCGCTGGCTCGATTATCTGGTGATCAACGAACTGGAGGCGCAATCACTCACCGGCATCAGTTTGCGCACGCCGCACGGGCTTGCCGCCCCCGAAGCTTTTGCCGAGGCGGCTACCTGGCTAATGCAGCAAGGCGTACGTCAGCGGGTGGTGATCCACGCACCCGAAGGCGCGTGGGGCCAGCAAGCGGACGGCGAAGAGCGCTGGCAACCGGCGTGGTGCTTAGCGCCAGAAGAGATCGTTGGCAGCGTGGGGGCAGGCGATGCGTTTTGCGCCGGTGTGCTCTATGCCAGCCATGAAGGCTGGTCGCTGACGGAAACGCTGAAGCTGGCGCACACCTGCGCCTGTTTTAATCTGCATGCCGCCAACGCGCTGGACGGCACGCGGCCATTAGCCGAGATGCAGCGCTGGATGGATCAGGCGATTTGCGTTTCGCGTGCCGAAGAGGCCGGACGCATCACGTCGGCGGAGAAAACATAGCCGAGACCGCGAATGGTGCGGATCAGGCTCGGTTGATGCGGATTGATTTCTATCTTGCGTCGAAGCCGCATAATCAGTACATCAATAGTGCGATCAAACACCTCAAGGCTTTCGCTGTGCGTCAGTTCGAGCAGTTGATCGCGGGTTAATACTTTGCGCGCATGCGCCACCAGCGCGCGCAGCAGCGTGTATTCACCTTGCGTTAGCGGCACGCTTTCACGCTGCGGATTGAACAGCTGGCAGCGCGCATCGTCGAGGCGCCAGCCGTTAAATTGCCAACCTTCATCTGCTAACGCTTCCGGCTGCGCCAGCCGTCCGCAGCGTCGCAGCGCCGCGCGTGCCCGAGCCACTACCACGCGCGGGTTGAACGGCTTGGCGATGTAATCATCCGCGCCCATCTCCAGCCCCACCACCATATCCGCTTCCGAACCCATGCCGGTCAACATGATCACCAGCAGATCGGGACGCTGCCGCTGCATCTGTTGCAGCACCAGCAAGCCGTTGGTGTCTGGCAGCATCATATCCAGCATCACCAGTGAAATTTCCGGGTGTAGCGTGAGCAGGGCTAGCGCATCTTTACCCTGATGGCAGCAATAAACGGTAAATACATGTTCATTCAACACATCGTGCAGCAATTCGCACACTGCACGATCATCATCGACCACCAGAATCGCGGGCTTCATGGATGCGCCTCTTTTGTTACGAAAGGGTTAAAAGCAGTGTAACCCGATGTTTTTTACCTGCTGATTAAGGCAACAGAAACGTGAGCGCCATCGCCTGGCAGAGTGCTGAAGCGTGCAGTGCCGCACTCTTTTTGCCAAACCATCGTCAGGTAGGAAAACGATTGCGCGGCGCTGGTGCAATGCACCATAATCGCGCCTCATTCTGGTTCAGAATAATCTTAGCCGCAGCCGCAAATGAAAACGTAATCGATTGCGTAGGGGAGTGGCATAGCTATTGCTATATGGACAGGGGAAAGCGCAAGGTTTCACAACCTGTTGTCTAGTTTGCTTCGCTTTCAAAACAACAATAAGCATGTAAACCACATTGGCAAGGAGCGCGCGCATTCGTGCCGTCTCCGCTCATGAGAGATGATGATGTTAGAAAAACTCTTCAAACTAAAAGCGCACAACACCACGGTTCGCACCGAAATCATTGCGGGTATCACCACCTTCCTGGCAATGGCTTACATCCTGTTTGTTAACCCGAACATTCTCGGCGCAACCGGCATGGATAAAGGTGCGGTCTTCGTGGCGACCTGTCTGGCGGCGGCGATTGGCTGTGTGTTAATGGGCCTGATCGCTAACTATCCGATTGCACTTGCACCGGGCATGGGCCTCAACGCCTTCTTCACCTATACCGTGGTGCTGCATATGGGTTACACCTGGCAAGTCGCGCTGGGCGCGGTGTTCTTGTCGGCGGTGATCTTCTTTGCCATGTCGCTTTTCAAAATCCGTGAGTGGATTATTAACAGCATTCCGCTGCCGCTGCGTGCCGGTATTGGTGCCGGTATCGGTCTGTTCCTGGCGATTATCGCGCTGGAAGGCGCGGGTATCGTGGTGGATAACCCAGCAACGCTGGTTGGCCTGGGCGATCTGACCAAACCGGGTCCGCTGCTGGCGCTGCTCGGCTTCTTCATCATTGTGGTGATGGAAGCGCGTCGCGTTACCGGTGCGGTGCTGATCGGCATTCTGGTGGTGACCTTCATTTCTATGGGCATTGGCCTGACGCCGTTTGGTGGCGTGTTCTCCGCTCCGCCCTCTATCGCGCCAACCTTTATGCAGCTGGATATCGCCGGTGCCTTTAACGTCGGTTTGGTGAGCGTAATCTTCGCCTTTCTGTTCGTGGACGTGTTCGATAACACCGGCACCTTGCTGGGTGTGACCAAGCGCGCCGGTCTGGCGGATGAGCAGGGCAACGTACCGAAAATGGGCCGTGCGTTGATCGCAGATAGCGCCGCCGCGCTGTTCGGCTCGCTGCTTGGTACTTCAACCACCACCAGCTATGTGGAATCTGCTGCCGGCGTCAGCGCCGGTGGCCGCACCGGCCTGACGGCGATTGTGGTGGCGATTCTGTTTCTGCTGAGCCTGTTCTTCTCGCCGCTGGCGGGCAGCGTACCGGTTTATGCCACCGCACCAGCGCTGCTGTTTGTGGCGGTGCTGATGGCGTCTGGCCTGGCGGATATTGACTGGAAAGATATCACCACCGCCGCGCCGGTAACCGTGACCGCGCTGACCATGCCGCTGACCTACTCGATCGCCAACGGTATTGCGTTCGGCTTCATCACCTGGACGGTGGTGAAACTGCTGAGCGGCCGCACCAAAGAGGTCAACCCGGCGCTGATCATTTTGTCGATTCTGTTTGTTATCAAACTGGGCTGGCTGAGCGCGTAAATGTTGCTTAACGGAAGCCCGCTCGGGCTTCCGTGTCTGCTGTTGCATCCCTTCGTTTATTTTCTGCGTGACACTTCGCAATCCTTTTTGATGCTCACTTTCCTTCCCTCTCAAAACAGCCCAGGCTTTGCGTGTTATTTAAACCTGCCCGCAAAAAATGTGCTGTGAATGGCGGGATCGTGGAATGTTAACGCTGCGCAAATCTGTTTCACTAACAGTGTGGTGGAAAGATTGAGCTGCGCGATGGAAGAGGATTCGGTGATGGATTACCCCATTAGCAATACAACTCGTGTGTTCCCACCGCTTATTTTTGACGTTGGTAACAAAGGAGATCATCAAATGGAACAACTCACCAAACGCGTTGAAGAGCTGGAAAAAACCACGCAGCAGATTCAGATGGATGTTGCTGTGCTAACTGCGCGTTCAGAGCATTTTGCGACTAAAGCGGATATCGAAAAGGTCAGAGCCGAGCAGGGCGTCATGCGTGTGGAGATTATGGGCGAGCTGGGGGCGCTTGAACAACGTCTCGATAAAAAGTTTGAGCGGATGGAAGACAAATTCGATAAAAAGTTCGAAAAGATAGATGAGAAGTTTGGAAAGATAGATGAGAAGTTCGAAAGGATTGATGAGAAGTTTGAAAGGATTGATGAGAAGTTCGACAGAGTTGATCAGAGATTCAATCAGCTGGAAGATAAAATATCTGCCTTCAACAACAGCATCACCTGGAAAATCATGATACCGACCGGCCTTCTGGTGCTGGCGTGGTTTGTGCAGAATATCGTTTTGAAAATGTCATGACGCGCTTTACTGCACGGTTCCGGCCCTTCATGGGCCGGAACTCATCATGATTACCTAAACGGCGGCTCGTTAAAGGTTCTCAGCTTCCTCGAATGCAGCTTGTCGCCTTCAGCTCGCAGCAGTTCTACCGCGCAGATGCCAATCTGCAGGTGCTCAGAGATTGCGCCCTCATAGAAGCGGTTTGCCTGGCCCGGTAGCTTGATCTCGCCATGCAGCGGTTTATCGGATACGCATAGCAAGGTGCCGTAAGGCACGCGGAAGCGATAACCCTGCGCGGCGATGGTGGCGCTCTCCATATCAACCGCTACGGCGCGGCTCAGGTTGAAGCGCAGCGCCGAAGCGGAGTAGCGCAGCTCCCAGTTACGGTCATCGGTGGTGACCACGGTGCCGGTGCGCAGGCGCTGTTTAACTTCTTCGCCGGGCATGCCGCTGACCGCTTTGGTGGCGTCATACAGTGCGCGCTGCACTTCGGCGATGCTCGGGATTGGGATATCTGGCGGCAGTACGCTATCCAGTACGTGGTCGTCGCGCAGGTAGGCATGCGCCAGCACATAGTCGCCGATGGTCTGGCTTTCGCGCAGTCCACCGCAGTGGCCAATCATCAGCCAGGCGTGCGGACGAATCACCGCCAGGTGGTCACAGATGGTTTTGGCATTGGATGGGCCCACGCCGATGTTCACCAGCGTAATGCCGCGACGATTCGGTGAAGTCAGGTGCCATGCCGGCATTTGGTGCTTCTTCCACGCCAGATCGGACATCATCGCCGTCGGGTCTTGCGTATCGGCGGTGATCACCACTTCACCGGCGCAGGCCAGGCTGTCGTAAGGCGTGGTGGGATCCTGCACCTGCTCAATCGCCCAGCGCACGAACTCATCGACGTAGCGCGTGTAGTTGGTAAACAGCACGAACGGCTGAAAGTGCTCTACGCTCGTGCCGGTGTAGTGGCGCAGGCGTGCCAGTGAGAAATCGGTGCGCAGGGCGTCAAAGTGCGACAGCGGGAAAATCGCATTGGCGTGGAACAGGCCGTCGGCGGTTTCATCACCGATTTGCGACAGTTCGGTGGTGGGGAAATGGCGTGCGATGCTGGCGCTCATTGAGCGGTCCAGTGACAAGCCGTCAATCACATAAGGATAAGGAATTTCCTGCTGTGAAGGCGCGACCTCAATCAGCACGTCGTACTCCTTCTCCAGCATCTGCAGCTGCTCGCTGAGATAGTGGCGCAGCAGCGCCGGGCGCGTGATGGTGGTGCTGTAGCTGCCGGTATGGGTAAAACGTCCCCACGCGCGGGTGCGATTTTGCTGCGGACCTTCACCCAGCCAGGTGATGCGCAGCTGCGGATAAACAAACAGCCCTTGCTGACGCGCGGCCTCATCCGGCAACTGTCCGGTGGCGGTAAAATCGCGAATGGCGTTGCGCAGCGCGTCAACGGCTGCGTCGTACAGGCGTTCTAGTTCGTCCAGCGCTTGCTGGCTGCTCAATCCGTTCCGTTGTGTATTCATGGGTTCTCCTTCAGAAACATGGACCGTTTTCACCAGAGCATAGCGGATAAACCCTTCGCTACGATGAAGAATCTGTGATCGACCGCATTCTGCACCATCACGGTGCTGGTGCGTGGCGTAACCGCGGCTATGTTTATGATCAGCAGGGATGTTACATCGCGTGTCTCCTGTTCTGGAGCGATGCCCGAGTAATAAATCGTCCACCTTCGCGGTATTGGCGAGCTTATTGCTTAGTTTTCAACCGTGGCCTTAATGAATCCATCCGGTTCTTAAAGCAGGTTGCCATAAATGGCGACTCTTCAGGTGTTGGAGGCCGCACTCTGTTCTGCCGAAGTTTCAGAAATTGATTTCTCCCAGGCCGTGGTATGGCTCCGTTCCTGACCCGTTGAGGATTGAAAGCATGTCTTTGAAATTCATAAAACACCCAATGAAGGTGGCGATTGCAGGTTGTTTAAGCGTGGCCTTTTACGCTCAGGCAGATATTAAAATTGGTGTGGCGGGTCCGTTCTCAGGGCCTAATGCGACGTACGGCGCGCAATACTGGAAAGGCGCAAGCCAGGCCGCGGAGGATATCAATGCGGCAGGCGGCATCAACGGCGAGAAAATCGTGCTGGTGCAGGGCGACGACGCGTGTGAACCGAAGCAGGCGGTATCCGTCGCTAACCGACTGGTCGATCAGGATAAAGTGATGGCGGTGGTCGGCCACTTCTGCTCCTCATCCACCATGCCCGCCTCGGAAGTCTATGATGAGGCCGGCGTTTTAGCGATCACGCCCGGATCCACCAACCCAAAAATTACCGAACGCGGCATGAAAACCCTATTCCGCATGTGTGGTCGTGATGACCAGCAAGGCGCCATCGCCGCGGATTACATCATCGACAAGCTGAAAGCGAAGAAAGTGGTCATCATTCATGACAAAGACACTTACGGCCAGGGTTTGGCGGATGCCACCAAAGCCTCACTTGAGAAGCGCGGCGTAAAAGAAGTGCTGTATGAAGGGTTGTCGCGCGGTGAGAAAGATTTTAATGCGCTGGTAACCAAGATCGGCGCGCTGAAACCGGACGTGGTCTATTTCGGCGGCTGTCATCCGGAAGCCGGTCCGCTGGTGCGTCAGATGCGTGAGCAGGGCGTTAATGCGGCTTTCTTCTCCGGTGACTGCATTGTGACGGAAGAGATGGTGACGGCAGCAGGCGGCCCGCAATACACCAAAGGCGTCTACATGACCTTCGGCAACGATCCGCGCACTATCGCCGATGGCAAAGCGGTCATCGACAAATTCCGCGCCGGCGGATTTGAGCCAGAAGGTTATACCTTGTATGCCTACGCCTCCGTGCAGACGCTGGCCGCCGCTTACAAAGCAGCCGGTAAAGACAACGCCAAGGCCAGCGACTGGCTGAAAGCCAACAGCGTCGATACCGTCATGGGCAAAAAAGCCTGGGACAGTAAAGGCGATCTCAAGGTGTCGGATTACGTCGTGTATCAATGGGACGACAAAGGCAAGTATCACCAGCTGTAATGTGCCACGCGGCCCCGTACAGTGCGGGGCCATTCGCGATTGCGCGCGAGGTGTGCGCTCCCATTGAGTACGAGACGACATTATGGACGCCTTTTTCTTACAGCAGCTGATCAACGGTTTAACGCTCGGTGCCGTGTATGGCCTGATCGCCATCGGTTACACCATGGTTTACGGCATTATCGGCATGATCAACTTCGCCCACGGCGAGGTGTATATGATCTCCGCCTATCTGTGTGCCATTGGCTTATCGTTACTCAGCTTTTTTGGCATTCACTCCTTCCCGCTACTGATATTCGGCACCTTAATCTTCACCATTATCGTCACCTCGGCTTACGGCTGGGCGATTGAGCGCATCGCCTATCGACCGCTGCGCAACTCGACGCGCCTTGCGCCGCTGATTTCAGCAATTGGCATGTCACTGATTTTGCAGAACTATGTGCAGCTCAGTCAGGGGCCAAATCAGCAGGGCATTCCGACGTTGCTGACCGGCGTGTTGCGCATGGAATTTGATGGTGGCGTGGTGCAAATCACCTGGACCAAAATCTTCATCCTGATCGCGGCGTTTTGCGGCATGGCGCTGCTGACCTGGATTATCCAGTACACCAAACTCGGGCGTATCTGCCGTGCAGTGCAGCAGGATCGACGCATGGCTTCCATTCTCGGCATCAATACCGATCGCGTTATCTCGCTGGTGTTTGTGATTGGTGCGGCGATGGCGGGATTGGCCGGCGTGCTGGTGACCATGAATTACGGCACCTTTGATTTTTACGCCGGATTTATTATTGGCATCAAAGCGTTCACCGCCGCAGTGCTCGGCGGCATCGGTTCACTGCCGGGCGCGATGCTTGGCGGATTATTGCTGGGCGTCGCGGAAGCGCAGTTCGCCGGGATGGTGAATTCTGACTACAAAGATGTGTTCTCGTTTTCGCTGCTGGTGGTGATTTTGATCTTCCGCCCGCAAGGACTGCTGGGACGTCCGCTGGTCGCTAAAGTGTGAGGAAGCCCCGATGAATGCAATGACGCAAAATCCTGTGCGCCAGGCGCTGCTCGATACGCTGCTGGCGGGGTTAGTGGCGCTGGTGGTATTTGGTCCGATTGTTGGCGTGGTGCTCGACGGTTACAGCTTCAAACTGTCGCCACAGCGCGTGGCGCTGCTGGTGGCGGTGGTGATGGCGGGGCGTTTGCTGTTCAGTTTGTTTCTGCACGCGCCTGTTGGTCAGCGCATCATGCGCAAGTTTGCCAGCAGCGATGACGGGGTTTACGTGCGCGAGCCCGGCTATCGTTCGCGTTTGCGCTGGATATTGCCGCTGCTGCTGATCGTGGCGCTGGCCTTTCCGTTTCTCTCCAGCAAATATCTGCTGACGGTGGCGATTCTCGGCCTGATTTATGTGCTGCTCGGGCTGGGCTTGAATATTGTGGTCGGGCTCGCCGGATTACTCGATCTCGGCTACGTGGCTTTTTATGCCATCGGAGCGTACGGCCTGGCGCTTGGCTATCAATATCTCGGATTGGGTTTCTGGAGCATGCTGCCGCTGGCGGCGCTGCTGGCAGCTTTTGCTGGCGCGCTGCTCGGGTTCCCGGTGCTGCGCATGCACGGCGATTATCTGGCGATCGTTACGCTCGGCTTTGGTGAAATCATTCGTCTGGTGCTGACCAATTGGGTCGCCTTTACCGGCGGCCCGAACGGGGTTTCCGTGCCGTCGCCGACCTTCTTTGGCCTCGAGTTTGCCCGCCGCGCGCGCGATGGCGGCGTGCCGTATCACGAGTTTCTGCACGTCACTTACAACCCGAATATGAAATTTATCTTTATCTATGTTGTGCTGGTTCTGGTGGTGTTGCTGGTGCTGTGGATCAAGCATCGCCTGACGCGTATGCCGATTGGCCGCGCCTGGGAAGCGCTGCGTGAAGATGAGATTGCCTGCCGCGCGATGGGGCTTAACCATGTGTTGGTGAAGCTTTCAGCCTTTATGTTGGGCGCGTCAACGGCGGGCATCGCCGGGGTGTTTTTCGCCAGCTATCAGGGCTTCGTTAATCCCACCTCGTTTACCTTTTTTGAGTCGGCGCTGATTCTCGCCATTGTGGTGCTCGGTGGGATGGGATCGACGCTCGGCGTGGTGCTGGCAGCGTTTGTGCTGACGGTGGCACCGGAACTGCTGCGCAGCTTTGCCGAATACCGCGTGCTGCTGTTCGGCATGCTAATGGTGCTGATGATGATCTGGCGGCCACGTGGGCTGGTGCGCACCGCACGCGTTGGCGTGCCGCTGCGAAAAGGAGTGCGCCATGAGTGATGCCATCCTGCAAGTGGACAACCTGATGATGCGCTTTGGCGGCATCAAGGCGCTGAATGACGTCAGCCTGGCGGTGGAGCGCGGTTCGGTGACCTCATTAATTGGTCCTAACGGTGCCGGTAAAACCACGGTGTTCAACTGCCTGACCGGTTTTTATCGCGCCACCGGCGGACGCATTGTGCTCAACGCCAATCAGTGCAGCACCGATGTGATTCAGGTGCTGGGGCAAAAAATTCACGCAGGTGACTGGATCAATCCTACACGGCTCGGCTCGCGGCTCTGGTACAAGATGTTTGGCGGCGCGCATTTGGTGAACCGCGCCGGGCTGGCGCGTACCTTTCAAAATATCCGGCTGTTCCGCGAAATGTCGGTGATTGAGAATCTGCTGGTGGCACAGCATATGCAGGTCAATCGTCAGCTGCTGGCGGGCGTGCTGAACACGCGCGGCTACCGCGAAGCAGAAAATCGCGCGCTGGATCGCGCTTTTTACTGGCTGGAAAACGTCGATTTGGTCGCCAGCGCCAACCGCCTGGCGGGCACGCTCTCTTACGGTCAGCAACGGCGGCTGGAGATCGCGCGCGCCATGTGTACGCGACCGGAACTGATTTGTCTGGATGAACCGGCGGCTGGGCTGAATCCGGTGGAAACGGAGGCGTTGAGCGCGATTTTGCATCGTCTGCGCGCCGACCATCGCATCAGCGTGTTGCTGATTGAACACGACATGCCAATGGTGATGCGCATTTCCGATCACATCGTAGTGCTCGATCATGGCGATGTGATTGCCCAGGGCACGCCGCAGCAAATTCGTCACGATCCCAAAGTGATTGCCGCCTATCTCGGCGCAGAAGAGGAGAGCGATCATGGCTGAACCGATGCTGGCTTTTGAGCAAGTCGATGTGTTTTACGGTCCTTTGCAGGCGTTGAAACAGGTGTCGTTGACGGTGAATCAGGGCGAAACCGTGGCGCTGATTGGCGCTAACGGCGCGGGAAAATCCACGCTGCTGATGTCGATCTTTGGTCAGCCGCGCATTGCCAGCGGCGAGATCCGCTTGCGCGGCGAAGCGATCAGCCAGCGTTCGACGCACTTTATCGCGGCCAGCGGCATTGCGCAGGCCCCGGAAGGACGACGCATCTTTCCTGATATGACGGTGGAAGAGAACCTGCTGATGGGCACCATCGCTATCGGCGAACGTTTTGTTAAAGAGGACAAAGATCGCATGTATCAGCTGTTCCCGCGTCTGCTGGAGCGGCGTAAGCAGCGCGCCATGACGCTCTCGGGCGGCGAGCAGCAGATGCTGGCGATTGCCCGCGCGCTGATGAGTCGACCTAAGCTGTTGCTGCTCGACGAACCCAGTCTTGGCCTCGCGCCGATTGTGGTGAAGCAGATCTTTGGCATTCTGCGCGAGTTGACCCAGCAAGGCATGACGCTGTTTCTGGTGGAGCAGAATGCCCGCCATGCATTGCAACTTGCGGATCGCGGCTATGTGATGGTGAACGGTGAGATTCGCCTGAGCGGCAGCGGCGCAGAGCTGCTCAATAATGACGACGTGCGCAGCGCCTATTTGGGCGGCGCAGCCGATCCTGCGGTGGTGGCGACAAAAAGTTTGTAATAATGATTAAATGGTGAGGGGAAACACTTTGCATAATTCTCAGTGGCCTATCATCATTATTACTCTTCTTCCTCTCCAAAGTGATTTGGTAATCCCTTGCAAAATCCTGGCGTAGCAGTGATGCGGGCGGTCAGAAACACGGCGTGGTATCCCAAGCGCCGCGCTTACCGTACGTTGTTCTGGCGAGAAATCACCCCATTAGCCGTGCCCATCTTTATCGAAAACCTCTGCGTGATGCTGATGGGCGTCCTCAGTACCTTTTTGGTGAGCTGGCTGGGTAAAGAAGCGATGGCGGGCGTCGGTTTGGCCGACAGCTTCAACATGGTGATCATCTCCTTCTTTGCCGCCATCGATCTCGGCACCACGGTGGTGGTGGCGTTCAGCCTGGCGAAACGCAACGGCAAACGTGCGCGAGCCGCCACCAGACAGTCGCTGGGATTGATGACCGCGCTGGCGTTTGTGCTGGTGATCGCCATCGAGTTTTGGGGGCATCTGATCATTGATGTGATTGCCGGCAGCGCCGATCCCAAAGTGAAAGAGCTGGCGCTGAGCTATCTGCAAACTTCGGCGTGGAGCTATCCCGCAGCGGCAATTGCGCTGATTGGCAGCGGCGCGCTGCGTGGCGCGGGCAATACTAAAATCCCGATGCTGATCAACGGCGGCATGAACATTCTCAACATCGTGATCAGTAGCGTGCTGATTTACGGCTGCCTCGGTTGGGAAGGGCTGGGCTTTGTTGGTGCCGGATTGGGCTTGACCATTTCGCGCTACATCGGTGCGGCGGCGGCGATTTACGTGCTGTATCGCGGCATTACGCCAGCCCTGAAAATCTCCATCGCCAGCTATTTCCGGCGCTGGGATCGCAATATTCTGATGGAAGTGTTGGGCATTGGCGTGCCCGCCAGTATTGAATCGGTACTGTTTAACGGCGGTAAGCTGCTCACGCAGATTTTTGTCGCTGGCATGGGTACCAATGAGATCGCCGGTAACTTTATCGCCTTCTCGATTGCTTCGCTGATTAACCTGCCGGGTAACGCGTTGGGATCGGCGTCGACCATTATTACCGGCCGCAGGTTGGGACTGAATCAGGTGATGCAGGCTGAACGCCAAATCAAACACGTGTTCTGGCTGGCGATGATTGGATTGTGTTCGCTGGCGCTGATCACCGTGCCGCTCGCCGGAACACTCGCGCAGTTTTACAGCCGCGATCCGGAAGTCATTTCAGTTACTAAGCATTTAATTTGGCTGAATGCCGCCTTTATGCCGATCTGGACCGCTTCATGGGTGCTGCCCGCCAGCCTGAAAGGCGCGCGCGATGCGCGTTACACCATGTATGTGTCAATGTTTAGCATGTGGGGCGCCCGCGTCGTAGCAGGTTATTTCCTTGGGATTGTGTTGGGAATGGGCGTGATAGGCGTGTGGCTCGGCATGTTCCTCGACTGGACGGTGCGCGGCGTATTTTTCTGGTGGCGACTCAACAGCGGCAAATGGCTGAACAATTACCGCAAGATGATGGCGAAGAGCAGGGGATAGGGCATTGGCTGGTGCCCATTGTGGGCTCTACGTATATGCATTAATTGGCAATGAAGCGCACAACTAATCGGTTTGGTTATAGGAGAGAATACGGTTTACTGTCAGCGTCAATCATTTGTGGAGAAGCTGACAATGAAACACCTCTTGCAGCAGTGGTTTAACCAACTGATCAATGGCGAGACTGGACCCGCAGAAGAGCGCGAATTCGATCTCAGTAATCATATCGACCTGCTGATTCCCATCAGCCAGCTGTACGGTGTTGAGTTCCATCCTTCGGTGTATCGTTACTATGAGAGATGAGCGCCTGCACCATGTCATCCGCTACAGCTACTGGAATGAGCTGTGCGCTGTTGAATAAAGAACCCGCTCTAGCCAGCGGGTTTTTTTATGCCTGAAATTTGACCCTTCGTTCAAAAAAATTCATCAGATTTTTACACTCTCTATCAATTGTCTTGATTCCGTAATTTTCTCGTAAAGAAATGTATTCCTAACTCGCGGCGCGCGTGTAAGATAGAAAAGTAAATGATAACCATTGGCGTTATCATTTAGGTGTCACGCCAGCTCAACGCCTTGCCGCCGGAATGCTTCTGCGCCAGGGCATCCGCTGATGTGATGTGCGCGTCAATCATTACAAGAAACTCACTCCCTTAAAAATGGATAAAAATCGCACCCTGCCGTTTGGCAGCTTCAATTCGTTGACCCTGTTCACCGGGCTTTGCATTGGTATTTCTCCTGCTGCCGCATTAGCGGCAGAAAATGCCAACAAAAAATCTGACGATACCTTAGTGGTTGAAGCGCATACGCCATCGCTGTATGCCCCCAACGCATCTGCCGATCCGAAATTCAATCGTCCGCTGGTGGATACCACCCGCACCATGACGGTGATTCCGGATCAGGTGATTAAAGATCAGGGCGTAACCAATCTTACCGACGCGCTGAAAAACGTGCCGGGCGTGGGCGCGTTCTATGCGGGGGAAAACGGCAGTTCTACTACCGGTGATGCGGTGTATATGCGTGGCATTGATACCTCCAACAGCATTTACGTTGATGGTATTCGCGATATTGGTAGCGTGACGCGCGATACCTTCAACACTCAGCAGGTTGAAGTGATTAAAGGGCCATCGGGCACCGATTACGGACGCAGCGCGCCGTCAGGTTCGATCAATATGATCAGCAAACAGCCGCGCCTCGATACCGGGCTCGACGCCTCAGTCAGCGTTGGCAGCGCGTGGATGCGTCGCGGCACGCTGGATTACAACCAGGCGATTAACGACAACGCCGCGTTCCGCCTCAATCTGATGGGTGAGAAAACTCACGATGCGGCGCGTGATAACGTGCAGAACGAGCGTTATGGCGTTGCGCCATCGCTGGCGTTGGGTCTGGATACTGCAACGCGCTTGTACCTCAACTATCTGCATGTGCAGCAAAACAATACGCCCGATGGCGGCATTCCAACCATTGGCCTGCCGGGCTATTCGGCGCCAAATGCGGCGACATCGGCACTGAACAATTCTGGCAAAGTCGCGACCAGTAACTATTACGGCACCGATTCTGACTTTGATAAATCGACCACCGACAGCGCCACCATACGCTTCGAGCACGATATTAACGACAGCACCACCATCCGCAACACCACGCGTTGGTCACGCGTGAAGCAGGAATATCTGCTGACGGCAGTGATGGGCGGCGCCACCAATATCACTGCCCCGAACCGGAACGATGTGAATAGCTGGAGCTGGTCGCGCCTGGCGAACACCAAAGACATCAGCAACCGCATTCTCTCCAACCAAACCAACATCACCTCGAAGTTTTACACCGGTTCGGTTGGGCACGATGTCAGCGCGGGCGTGGAGTTTACGCGTGAAAATCAAACCAACTACGGCGTCAATGCGATTACGCCGCCATCGGTTAATATCTACCATCCTATCAGCAGCATTTCGGTGGGTGGATTGGACAGGAATGGTGCCAATGCTAACGGGCAAACCGATACCGCAGGCATTTACGCCTTTGATACGCTCGCCATTACCAAAAGTTTTGAGCTGAACGGCGGCATTCGTCTCGATAACTATCACACCGAGTATGACAGCGCGACCGCCTGTGGCGGCACCGGACGCGGTGCGTTGACGTGCCCAGCTGGCGTGCCGCGCAATACGCCGGTTACCACCGTGGATACCGCAAAATCGGGCAATCTGGTGAACTGGAAAGCCGGTGCGCTTTATCGTCTGACCGAGCAGGGCAACGTCTATGTTAACTATGCCATTTCTCAGCAACCGCCAGGTGGCAGCAGCTTTGCACTGGCCGCGGGCGGCACCGGCAACAGCGCCAACCGCACTGACTTCAAACCGCAGAAAGCCAAGTCCAGCGAAGTGGGCACCAAATGGCAGGTGCTGGATAAACGTCTGTTGCTGAATGCAGCGCTGTTCCGTACCGATATTGAAAATGAAGTCACCGCTAATGACGACGGCACCTATTCGCAAGCCGGTAAAAAACGTGTGGAAGGTTATGAGCTCTCAGCCACTGGCAACATCACGCCAGATTGGGAAGTGATCGCCGGCTATACCCTGCAGCATGCGTCAGTGACCGAAGGGGATAGCGTATCGCAGGATGGATCTTCTGCGCTGGCTTACACGCCGAAGCACGCCTTTACATTGTGGACCAACTATCAGGCAACCGATGCGATTTCAGTCGGTGCCGGTGCGCGTTATGTGGGCAGCCTGCGTCGCGGCAGCGATGGTGCGGTCGGTACGCCGGATCACACCGAAGGTTATTGGGTCGCCGATGCCAAATTGGGCTACAAGGTGAACAACAACCTCGATCTGCAGCTCAACGTGTACAACCTGTTTGATACCAACTATGTTGCGTCAATCAATAAGAGCGGTTATCGCTACCATCCAGGCGAGCCACGGACTTTCCTACTGACGGCAAACGTGCATTTCTAAGTTAACGTCGTGGGGCGTGCGCGCCCCACAATTTTTGAGAGAACAACGCGATGATGTATCACATTCCTGCTGTACTGACGCCGGAAGAGGTAGCGAGTTTTAGCACGCTGCTGCAACAGGCCGAATGGATCGACGGAAGGGCGACGGTCGGCAGCCAGGGCGCGACGGTGAAAAACAATCAGCAGATCGATACCCGCACGCCACTGTACGATCAGCTGCAAACCGCGGTGATGCAGGCGCTGAACAACAACCCGCTGTTCTTTTCCGCTGCATTACCACGATCGATTTCCACGCCGCTGTTTAACCGTTATGAGCAGGGCGAAACCTACGGTTTTCATGTCGATGGCGCGGTACGCCATAACGGCGCGGCGGGCTGGATGCGAACCGATCTCTCCGCCACGCTGTTCCTCAGCGAACCTGAAAGCTACCAAGGTGGCGAGTTGGTGATTGAAGACACGTATGGTCAGCACAAGGTGAAGCTGCCAGCGGGCCATCTGGTGCTGTATCCGTCGAGCAGCCTGCATTGCGTCACGCCGGTTACCCAAGGTGCGCGCGTCGCTTCTTTCCTGTGGATTCAATCGATGGTACGCGATGATAAACAGCGCGCCATGCTGTTCGAGCTGGATCGCAATATTCAAAGCCTCAAAGCGCGTCACGGTGATAGCCCAGAGCTGTTGTCGCTGCTGAACATGTATCACAACCTGCTGCGCGGCTGGACGGAAGTGTAAAAGCAAAAAGCCCGCTTAGTTTCCTAAGCGGGCTTCTCTAAATATGGCTCCTCTGACTGGACTCGAACCAGTGACATACGGATTAACAGTCCGCCGTTCTACCGACTGAACTACAGAGGAATCGTGTGAACGAGGCGAATATTAATGGCGCCCCTTGCAGGTGTCAACAGCTTAAAACACATTTGTATTCAACTGGCTAGCATTAGTACAAAGCGATCGCGATTTAAGCAGGTTCTGCTGTTAGCATCGCCAGTCGCGCCAGGGGATCCTGACGATAGAACTGCTGCAGATGGCGATACATCGCCGGGAAACGGTTAGCCAGTAAATCCGGTGCGCTGAAGAAATACTCCGACAGCACCGCAAAACATTCAGCCGCATCGCTGGCGGCGTAAGGATCGATGGTCGCCGCCTGTTCACCGACTAACTCAACTTCCGCTTCAATCTCCGCCATTGCCTGCAGCAGATCTTTCTCCCAGCTGGCGACATCGCGCAGCGCCATCACCGGAATGCCGCTGGTATAGCCGCTGCCGCGCGCATCAAGTTTATGCGCCACTTCGTGGATCACCAGGTTAAAGCCGGAGAGATCGAGCGAATCCTGAATATCCAGCGCATTCAGCACCACCGGACCTTGCGTCCAGCTTTGTCCAGCGTGCACCGCCGGCGCGTGATGCACCAGGCCGTTATCATCTTCCCAGCGATCGTCGACATTGAAAGGTTCAGGATAGATCAGCACTTCATGAAAGCCATCAAGCCATTCGAGACCGAGCTTCAACACTGGCAAACAGAACAGCAGCGCCAGACGCGTCAGTAACAGTTCATCGAGTTGCAGGCCTTGCAGAGGCGAGATTTTTTTCTGCTGCAGGAAGCGTTGCGCCAGCGTAACCAGCGCGGTTTTTTCATCAGGATCGAGCAGTGAAAAGATCGGCTGCGCCAGCGCCTGTTGCCAGGGCAGCGCCAGTACTGAAGTCTCTATTTGCGCATGCCACGGCCATTTGAACATTGCGTCACTCACTCTTCAGACGAAAACAGTATCCTGGCGCGGCAAAGGGGAAATTACCAGCGCGGAATCAAAGCCAGAGATTCAACCAGTTAATGGGGGATTTGTCTGTGATTGGCGTGGCAAAGCGGCAAAGTAAGTTTGCCTTCACACCAACGCTCTCCCGCAGGCGGTGTACAGTCCGGGGACATGGTGAACACTTGTTCGGGGACATGGTAGACACTTACAACTAAGGCATAAGAACCCGTTTATGGAGTCGCTTATGTCCTGGGATGCGAGAGATACCATGTCATTACGTAAAGAGTTTGTTCTGTTCGCCTCGCAAGACGGGGCGAACATCCGCGCACTCTGCCGTCACTACGGCATTTCTTCCGCCACTGCCTACAAGTGGCTTCGCCGCTGGGCTGAAGAGGGAGAATCCGGTCTTGAGGACCGCCCCTGCATACCCCATCACTCTCCCAACCGCTCGTCTGACGACATCACTGACCTGCTTCGTATGGCGCATGAACTTCATCAGCACTGGGGCGCGCGCAAGATAAAGCGCTGGCTCGAAGACCGCGGACACCGCATGCCCGCCTTCAGCACCGTCCACAGCCTGATGGCCCGCCACGACCTGCTGCCGGGCTCAGCTCCGGGTGTCCCGGCCACGGGCCGGTTTGAACATGCGGCCCCGAACCAGCTCTGGCAGATGGATTTCAAGGGGCATTTTCCCTTTGGCGGCGGCCGCTGCCACCCGCTTACCCTCCTTGACGATCACTCCCGCTTCTCGCTGTGCCTCGTACACTGCGCTGACGAGCGGCGTGAGACGGTGCAGAAGCAGCTGGTCAGCGTCTTTGAACGTTACGGCCTGCCGGACCGGATGACGATGGATAACGGTTCGCCGTGGGGCGACACTACCGGGACCTGGACGGCCGTCGAGCTGTGGCTTATGCGACAGGGTATCCGGGTGGGGCACTCCCGGCCTTATCATCCGCAGACGCAGGGCAAGCTGGAGCGCTTTCACCGCAGCCTGAAGGCTGAAGTGCTGCAGGGGAAGTGGTTCGCGGACGACGGTGAGCTGCAGCGCGCCTTCGATCACTGGCGGACGGTTTATAACCTTGAACGCCCGCATGAGGCGCTGGATATGGCGGTGCCGGCGTCGCGCTATCAGCCATCGGCTCGGCAGTACAGCGCCAGCGTAACGTCAGCGGAATACGACGAGGGCGTGATGGTCAGGAAGGTAGATATCAGTGGGAAGCTGACTATAAAAGGCCTGAGTCTGAAGGCAGGCAAGGCGTTCAGGGGAGAGCACGTTGGCCTGAAGGAGATGCAGGAAGACGGGTGCTACGAGGTATGGTGGTACAGCACAAAAGTGGGGGTGATCGACCTGAAGAAAAAGTCGATCACCATGGGTAAAGGATGTTAAAAAGTGTTCACCATGTCCCCGAACACCTGTCTACCATGTCCCCGGACTGTACAGGCGGGAGAGGGAGCTTACTGTGCAAATCTTCGCGTGATCCCCAAACTTCTACATCGCTAAGAACGGTTCCCTCGCCCGCCCGCGGGAGAGGGTTAGGGGGAGGGGACGTCTTATCGTTCAACCCGCTGAAACGCGATCACCCAAACCCACGGGTTCACTTCCCAGCTGGTGGCGCCGTACTGTTTCTGCCACGCTTTGCGGTACGCTTCTTTTGGCGATTCTGAATTCATATTCATGGTGAAGAAGTTATTCAGGAAGTGCGAATCGGTCTGCACGCCTTCCGCCATGATGTCATCTTCACTAATGTCCTGAATCTTCTCGGCTCGCACCGAGGTGATTTGCAGGTCGATGCGGCTGGCCCAGCGCGGCATATGAATCGCGGTTTGCCAGCCAAACTGCTCGGCATTCTGCATATTCTCATCCAGCTGTCCCAATTCATTGCTGTCAGCGCGATATTGGCAGTAAGCCGCATTGCGGAACGGCAGAGGATCGCGTTCGTAATCCGCCAGCATCGCCTCCGGCACGATCGGGCCGCGCCAGGTTTCACGTACCCACAAACCATCGCCCGCCTGACCAAATGGGCAGTGCGAACTGACATCGGTCATCGACATCAATTTATAGCCGTGCAGATGATTGGCACTGACATCAAATGCGTGTACGCCTTCATGATGATCCTGACCCGGACCAAAGGCTTGAGTTTTCATAATGCGCCGGGTCTGCGTTTGCTGGCCAACCAGCAGGGCGCGTACCCGCTGTTCGGAAAAAAGAATCGGCCGTTCTTTCATTGCATACCTCTTAATGTGTCACAAACCCGGAAACTGCGAAGAATCCCCTAACATCCGTAGATGTGAGAGCTAGCATAATGGGTTTGAATCAGTTTGCTTAATAATTTGTCGACTTAGTATCAGGCTATTCTGGCAATTTTAGATGTAAAAAATGGTTCATAAGCAAAATGTGTGCTGAAAAGGACTTTGCAAGGGATCAGAAGCCATAAATTTTCCAGATACAGTACGTTATAAAGGCCATTATGGGAACCTTTTCAGATTATGCCGTGTTGATCTGCCTCTAAGAAGCCCCATTTATCAGCATAGATAACTGGAATTTATCCCTAAAGCGAAATTTGTTGATGACGCGAATATATTAAACCTATTGAACAGAGTTATTTAACTAAAACGCACTAAGGAAATACCGAAATCGCAATGGCTGCTGTGCAAGCGGCGTTAACAGCGTTATAACAAGATCGGGATCTCATTTTTACGCCTGGCACCGGCTGGACGGATGTAAAAAAAGTGTCATGACCAGGCCGCTATGATGTCCGCAGGAACGTAGATAACAGCAATAACAGGAGAAGCACGATGTCACTTACTCACTGGCAACAACGCTACGAGAATTGGCTGCAGCTCAACTGGCTGCACGACGACAAAGCCCACGATATCGCGCACCTGCGCCGCGTCTGGATGAGTGCTAAGCGCATCATGCAGCACAGTGACGCCGATCCTATGGTCGTGATGACCGCCTGCTATTTTCACGATGTGGTCAACCTGCCGAAAAACCATCCCGAACGTCATTTAGCGTCAACTTATGCCGCGGAAGAGACGCGCCGCATACTGCAGCAAGATTTCCCCGACTTCCCGTTCGAACGGCTGGATGCCGTTGCGCACGCGGTGCAGGCTCATAGCTTTAGTGCGCGTATCGCGCCGCAAACGCTGGAAGCGAAAATCGTGCAGGATGCCGATCGTCTCGAATCATTAGGTGCTATCGGCCTGGCGCGCGTTTTCTATACGGCGGGCGCGTTAGGTCGTCCGCTGTTTGATAGCGAAGATCCGTTAGGAAAAGATCGGGAACTGGATGATGTGAAGTGGACCTTGGATCACTTCCAGAAAAAGCTATTGGGTTTACCGCAAACCATGCAAACCGAAGCTGGACGCCTGCTGGCGGAACATAACGCCGATTTTCTCGTCCACTACATGGGCAAACTTTGCGCCGAGCTGCAGGGCAATTTGACCTCCATCGATGAGTCGGTGTTAAGAGATTTCAGCCCTATACACTCGTAATATTAAATTTTTATGACAGTCTGTTAAGTTTCATCTGCTTCCGCTACGTTGTTGTAAATCAAAAGGGAGTATGAAAATGACCGAGACCGTTAACTTAACCATCAAAATTGACCCGGCACTGAAAGAGCACATCAAACAGTTAGCCGCCGATAACCAAATCTCCATGAGTCAGGAGATCGTTAATCGCCTGCAGGCCAGTTTAGATGCGGGTGCGCAACCGGCCATTGATAGTCTGGACACGCAAGAAGCGGTGGAAGATCAGCTCTCCGCTGCGGAACTGAAGCAGATTCGTGCACTGCTGAAGAAAAGTAAGAAGAAGAAATAAGCAGAAAACCCGTCACTGACGGGTTTTTTATGCCTGCAGATTAAATACGGAACTGCTGCGCGCGCTGCGCCAGGCGGTCCGATAAAGCGCGCAATTGCACTGCCGATTGCACCTGATGGGCGTTAAGCGCTTCGTTCTGCTGCAGCTGTCCGCTCATCTCCACCACTTCCAGCGCAATCTTTTTCACCCGATGACTCTGCGCAGCACTGTTGTGCTGTAGCTCGTTCAACTGCGTCACCACGCCAGACACCGCGCTGCTGATCTGCGCGAACAGCACCTCCAGCGCTTTCACCTTATCGAAGCCAGCATGCACATGTTGCTGCGTATGCTGAATCAATCCGTCAATCTGGCGCGTCGAGGCACCGCTTTGCTGCGAGAGCAAACCCATCTCTTTGGCGACCACCGAGAAGCTGCGGCCGTAAGCGCCGGCATGTGCAGACTCGATCGCGGCATTTAGCGACAACAAACGCGTCTGCATCGACAAGTCATCCAGCATGCCAACAATCCCGGCGATATCATCCGACGCGGTGACAATTTGCTGCATCTGGGTTTCCATCTTATCGACTTCCAGTGCGCAGTTACGCATCAACGCATCGGCAGATTGCGCTTCCTGCGTCGCCTGCTGCGAGAACTGGGCACCAATCTCCACCTCTTCAGAAACGCGATCTAAGCGCTGCGACAGATGATGGAAGCTGGCATTTTGCTGCTGGTGTTGCTGCATCACTTTCTCATTGTACTGCTGCATATCTTCTGCGCCGGCGGCCACGCTGACCGCCACCGTGTTGATGTCGCGCACAATCTGCTGCAAGCCGCGCCGCATGGTCTCGATTGACTGGAACAGCTGGCGCGTTTCCAGCGACTGACGACGCGGAAGGTTTTGCGCATCGACCAGATCACCGGTGGCGATCTGTTCCAGCTGCGCATTCGCGCGACGCAGCGGCAACAATACGCCGCGCATCAGCAGGCTGGACGCCAGCACTAACAGCGCCATCAGTATCGCGCTGACCATCAGCGACAGATTGCGGCTCTGCTTCAAGGTGCTGAGGGTGTTTTGATTCACGCTGCTGAGCTGCTGATTGGCCTGCTCGATTTCACTGAACCAGGCATCATTAAACTGCTGCTGAAATGCCTGCATCGGCACCATAAAAAAGGCGTTGATGTCGTTGGCCGCTAATCCTTTCAGCTGCTCCTGCAATCCTGCCGCTAGCATGGTAAAACCTTGCGCCAGCGGGCTATCCGCATGGGCGTGGTAGGCGGCGAACTGTTGTTGCGCCTGTTTCAACGAGTCATCGGCTGCCGCCGCCAGACTTTTCCAGCTATCCACCGAGCCACTTTGTTGATCCTGCATCAGATAAATACCGGCGCGATGGCTGTTATCACTGGCGGTGAGCAGTTCGATGCGCGCTTTATCCAGCAGGGCCAGACGTTCGCGCAGTTGATTCGCCTGCTGCAACGAGGTTTGCGTCTGGTTAACGTGGGTATTCAGTAGCAGCACGCCGGCAAACTGCAGCAAGCAGAACAGCACAATGAACAGCAAAAACTGGCTACGTAAACTGGTGAGCCACAGCGGAATACGCGGGGAGAACCGCGCGCGTAACCGCAGCGGCAGAGTGATAACAGACAGGAGTGACATCACACGCCTCCAAAAAAATAAAACAGGAGTATTGGCAGCACGCGTGACAGTTTGGTGACAGCGGGCGCGATTAGGCGGAAAACAGCATAAAGCGCGGCCCTAAATAAAATTGTGGTCCTGAATCGCTACGCCTTTTGCGCGGCGTACTGTTCAATCAGCGGCAATAACAGTTGCGCCACCGCAGCAAATACCGGCACCACTACCGAGTTGCCGAACTGCTTGTAGGCCTGCGTATCGGAAACCGGAATGCGCAGTTTGGTCTCGCCCGGCGCTTCAAAACCCATCAGGCGGGCACATTCGCGCGGCGTTAAACGACGCGGACGGCGCGCCATATTCTCCGCCTGCTGGAAATCTGCTTCGCCTTGCGCGTAATCCCAGCCGCGATCGATGAGGATTTCCGAACCATCTTTGTAGTAGCGCGCCGATAAAGTACGCACGCAAATGTTCAGATTACGCGGATCGTTAAGGCCAAAGCCGAAGCCGTTACCTTTGGCTTTGTGCTTTTTCGCGTATTGATACAGATAGTTCCACAGCGTGGGCGATAGCGTGTATTTTGCTTCCGGCTCGGATTCCAGCAGGCTGTGTAACGACGGCACCTTTTGCGGATAGAGCGCGGGCAGGGCGCGCAACGAAAAGCCGTTGCTGAGCCCGCTATCACGGCGAATGCCCACCAGCACGATACGCTCACGATGCTGCGGCAGGAAATGGCGCGCATCGATAATTTTCGCATCCGGCAAACCGCCGTCATTGGCATCGGCCACGTCATAACCGAGTTCATCCAGCGTGGCCATAATGATGGCGAAGGTGCGGCCTTTATCGTGGCTCTTAAGGTTTTTCACGTTCTCCAGCACGAAGAACGGCGGCTTCTTGGCGGCCAAAATGCGCGCCACATCGAAGAATAGCGTGCCTTGCGCTTCGCACTCAAAACCGTGCGCGCGACCCAACGCATTCTTCTTGCTCACGCCCGCCAGCGAGAAGGGCTGACAAGGAAAACCGGCCAGCAGCACCTGATGATCGGGAATGGTGCGATCGATATGCTGATAAATTGCCTGCTCATCGCTGATGCCCGCGGGCTGCGTTACCAGACGAATATCACTGTTGAAGTGATGCAACTGTGGATCGCTATACAGATTGGCTTTATAGGTGCGCACCGCTTCTTTATTCCATTCGCTGGTGAACACGCATTGACCGCCAATCTGCTCGAAGCCACGACGAATGCCGCCGATACCGGCAAACAGATCGACAAACTGGAATTTGGCGTCGTCATAGTGCGCCGGACGCTGCGGCAGCAAGGCCTGCAGGCTGGCCACTTCGCGGCTGGAGAGCGCCGGCGCGGCACTTTTACCGGCGCGGATGCGATTCAAACGCGGCACGCTCCAGTCGCGGCCACCGGCTTCAGTTAAGGTGATAACCACATCGCGTGCGGCATAGATATCGAGCACCTGCAGTAACAGCGACGTCGCGTCATCCTGATCGGCGGTTAACGGGGAGGGCGAGACGGGGTCGATAGCGAGCATGCGTTTTTCCTTAACAGTGAAGCGGCTATGCTAACACTCATCACGCAACGAGGAAATTGGCGTGCGGTGTGCTTTCGCTTTTGGCTTAAACCGCTAAAGTTGTAGAAGCGCTAATACAAGGAGACGCCATGGCAGACGTTCACTCGCAAGCCATTCGCAGCAAAAACATGCGCGCGATTCGCAATCAGGATACCGCGATTGAACAGCGTATTGCGTTGATTCTCAAAGATCGCGGCTTCACCTATCGCGTACAGGATAAAGCGCTACCGGGCCGCCCGGATTTTGTCCTGCCCGCCGAGAAAGCGATTATCTTTGTTCATGGCTGCTTCTGGCATCGACATCACTGCTACTTATTCAAAATGCCGGCCACGCGCACCGAATTTTGGAGTGGCAAAATTAACAGTAACGTTGAGCGCGACCGGCGTTACGTCGAACAACTGCGCGAAGGAGGTTGGAAAGTACTGATTGTTTGGGAGTGCGCGCTGCGCGGCAAACTGCAGCTGCAGGACAGCGCGCTGATTGAACGTTTAGAAGAGTGGCTGCTGGCCGCAACCGACAGCAGCGAAATCGACCATCAGGGCTTGCATCACTATCGCGTTGAATAGTGCGAGATTGTTGCTTTTAGCCGCTATAACAGTTTAGATCTCCCTTTTCTCTGGGACGCGGAATTGAGCCATGAGCAGCATCAAACTTACCGTTAAGCGCCTGTATCAACTCCGCGATGAGCGGATGGTGACAACCCAAGCCACGGCGCGCATTTATCTTGGCGACCGGCTGGTAGCCACCGAAGAGATCAGCGGCATGACGGAAAGTCCGGTGAGCAAGTATTTGCACGCCGGGGATCTGACGGGGCCGTTACGCGTCGAATGGGACTGTGCGGGCATCGCCGATATGTCAGTAACGGCGATTGAGCGTTGCCCCTGTTGTCAGGATCACGAACCGGAATAATAAGGAATACCACTTTGGCAGGAACCAGTTTACTCACCCTTCTGGATGATATTGCAACACTGCTCGACGATATCTCGGTCATGGGCAAAGTTGCGGCAAAGAAGACCGCAGGCGTATTGGGTGACGATCTGTCGCTGAATGCGCAGCAGGTTAGCGGTGTCAAAGCCAACCGTGAATTGCCCGTTGTATGGAGCGTTGCAAAAGGCTCCTTTCTTAATAAATTCATTCTGGTGCCGCTGGCGTTATTGATCTCGGCGTTTGCGCCCTGGTTGATTACGCCGCTGCTGATGATTGGCGGTGCCTATCTTTGCTACGAAGGCGTGGAGAAAGTGCTGCATAGCCTCAATCACGATAAGGCCGAGCAGAGTCCGGAGGCGCGTCAGCAGCGTCTCGACAAACTGGCGCAGCAGGATCCGCGGGCGTTTGAAAAGGACAAAGTAAAAGGCGCAGTGCGTACTGACTTTATCCTCTCGGCGGAGATTGTCGCCATCACGCTGGGCATCGTCTCAGAGGCGCCGCTGCTGAATCAGGTGCTGATTCTCGCCGGTGTCGCCATTCTGGTGACCATTGGCGTGTACGGCATCGTGGCGATGATTGTTAAAATTGACGATTTGGGCTTTTGGTTAAAAGAGAAATCTTCCACGGTCGCGCAGGCCATTGGCGGCGTATTGCTGGCCTTTGCCCCCTGGTTGATGAAAGCCTTAACGTTAGTCGGCACGTTGGCGATGTTTTTGGTTGGTGGCGGCATTGTGGTGCACGGCATCACGCCGCTACATCACGCTATTACGGAATACAGCGCCGGATTCAACGGTTTGGTCTCGGCACTGCTGAGCAACGGCGCCAATTTGGTGATCGGCTTTATCATTGGGTCGATCGTGCTGTTGGGCGTAAATCTGATTGCTAAGCTGCGCGGCTAGCAGTTATAAAGCGCTGTAAATTTTTAATCACGGTCAGGAGAACGATGATGAACGACGATATGTTTGAATTTGATATCGATGCACAGCTGGAACAGGCTGAAGCCAAAGCGGCAGAAAAAGCCAACGAAGTGCCTGCGGATATCAGCGACGAAGCGGATTGCGAAAGCTGCAAAATCTAATTTTCCTGTCCAGGACGTGCTATCAAAGCCGACAATAAATTTTGTCGGCTTTTTTTATTTACAGAGTTTTTAACTGCTTATTCTGATTTAGTAGCAGTAATAGATTAATCGTATAGGAAAAATCGGTCACAGCTGCTATACCTAAATTCGGTCATTTAACGATGAAAGAGGGAGGTGCGGTATGATCTTTGCAATCAGTGACGAAGTTCAGCACAAACAGGGCGGACCCACCATGGTGGTCACCGGCTATGCCAGCGGAATGGTAGAGTGTCGTTGGTATGATGGTTACAGCGTGCGACGTGAGGCGTTTCGCAGTGATGAACTCAGTCACGTATCGAGCGCGCAACAGCTGGCCAGTTAAACACATTCGGGACGATGCCCGTCGTCCCGAATGTGGTTCAACCCTGCATTACACCTTGCCGTCGTTATCCTCTTCCACCGCCTGATAAATCCGCTGCAGAATATCCGGAAAAGCAGATTGCACGCGACTCCAGCTGGGAATAAAGGGTTTCTCATTCGGACGCTCAATAAAGGCTTGTCCGGCATCGAGAATCGCCTGAGTGAACATCTCTACCGCCGCTTCCTCAATGTGCTGATCAAACTTGAGGCCGTTCATGGTGGCTTCGTGGTTGTAGATCTCCATCATGTCCAGCGCATTACGGTAGTAAGTGGCTTTCAACACCCGGAACGAATCGCTGGTGAGCGGCACGCCCATGGTGGCCAGCTTACGCAGCAGTGACTGCACGATGTCATTGCTCATGCGTTTCAATCCGCCGGTACCATCATCTTCGGCCAGCGGCTGATGCTTGTGGTCGTAGTTATCGGCGATCTCAACCTGGCAGGTCTGACGCGTGGTGTAGTTACGATAAATCTCCGACAGCACGCCAATCTCTAATCCCCAATCGCCGGGAATCTTGATGCCGTTGAGCACATGCGTGCGCATGGCAAACTCGCCAGAGAGCGGATAGCGGAAGCTGGTGAGGTAATCGAGATATTCCGAGTGACCGTAGACTTTCTGCAAGGAGCGCAGCAGCGGACCGACCAGCAAACGCCCAACGCGGCCATTCAGCTTGCCGTCGGCGACGCGCGCATAAAAACCTTTGCAGAACTCATACTGAAACGACGGATTGGCCAGCGGATAGAGCAAACGCGCCAGCATGCCGCGTTCATAGGTGACGATATCGCAGTCGTGCAGCGCCACGCACTGAGTGCGGTCGGAAGCCAGCGTGTAGCCAGTACAGAACCACACATTGCGCCCTTTGCCGGGTTGGCTCGGCGATAAACCCTCTTTATCCAGTTCGGCATCCAGCGCTTTCAGGCGTGGCCCGTCATTCCATAAAATGCGATGGCGCTGCGGCAGGCGGGAGAAGAACTCACGCGCAAACAGAAACTGGTCGCGATCGGCGCGGTCGAGGCCAATCACAATCTCCTCCAGGTAAGGTACCTTCGCCAGTTCATTAACGATATTATCCAGCGCCGGGCCTTCCAGTTCCGAGAACAGCGACGGCAATATCAGCCCCATTTTGCGTTTGCGTGAGAAGCGCACCATCTCTTTTTCCAGCGATTCGACGCTGCGGTGGGTGAGATTATGGAAATTAGTAATGACACCATTCTGGTAAAAATCACTCATCGTCTCATCCTTTTGGTTAAAGGCCGTTACTCATTCGGCGCAAGAAAATAGTCCAGACCTTCACGCCAGCCCTGCGGACCGACGTGCGCGGTGTGGTAAACGTTCTCAGTATCGGTGCGTTGCAACTCCACCGGCGTTTTACTGAAGCCTTTTATCACCACGGCATAATCAACGCGCTCCAGCATCGGCACATCGTTAGGACCATCGCCCAAGCCGATTGTGGTGCGCGCTTCTCCTTCCTGCGCGGCGAGATGCTGCTGAATGTCCGCCAGCGCGATACCTTTGCCGGTGCCGGCGGGCATCAAATGCCAGAAACGCCCGCCCTGGGTTAACGCCAGATTGTGTTCTGCCAGCGCCGCGCGGAATTCCGGTAAACGCTGTTCGTCATCGCGCCACAACACCACTTCCGACGCTTCGCGCAGGCGGCTTTGGCTGGCTTCGGCAAGGGTTAAACCGGTAAAACGTGCGACTTCGGCATCACTAAATTCATGAAAGCCGTTGAAGCGAAATCGTGCCTGCAACGCCTGCAGCGTCTGGCACAGCGCATGATAGCTGGCGCTGGTTTCGATCGGCGGTGTATGTTCACCGCCCAATACCACGCGCGCACCGTTTTCAGCAATAAAAGGGGCACCGACAATGCCTAACTTCTTTTGTAGTGGAATAATCTCGGCCGCCGTTTTGCTGGAACAAATCACCAGCGGGATCTGATGTTGTTGCAGACGCGCCAGCCATTCACTGGCCGCATCCCAGTTATAGTCATGATGATCCAGCAATGAGCCATCGAGATCGGTAATGATCATCAGGGAAGAGTTAAGACTCAGCATCATCACACTCCTTACGCCAGTGGCATCTGTAAAGCGAAGAGTAATCAGTATAATAGCGGAATCGCGATCACACTTTTTCCCGCGACCCGGCCAGCGACATCCAGGATAATTCTTAAATGGCAAACGTGACGGAAGGCGCGATGCACATTTCGTGCACAGCTGAAACCAGCAGTGACGCGGCGCGTAGGACGATTCACATGAATGCTTATACAAAATTGTTCGATTTACATGCAGAGATGAGTCTTGTCTTAATCAGACTAAGGCGTAATCTGACAGGGTGTTAAGAATTCCCTGGTGTAACGAACTTACTGATTTACTTTACCCGGCCATCCCGCCGGGTATTTTTTTGAAATCGATTTCAGCGGTTCACTTCGCTGCTGGCGAAGTCGCGAATGTCGAGTTCGAAGGCTTCCGCTAGCTCAGAGTAAGAGTCATAGGCTGCGCCATTTACCGTAACGCGATGCGCGTCTTCGGCTTCCATAAACTCTTTTACCTCGCCCGACGTTCTCTTCTGAATCGCTTCCAGCAACGCATCAACATCGACATTCACTTCGCGCTGAAATCTCTCGCTGTACTCTTTTGCAGTGGTCATGGCGGCCTCCCGGAGGCAATCGGATCTACACCAGTATAGTCGTTGGTGAAAAGAGGGCGCGGAGGGCAAATGGCAGGCAAAAAAAAGCCCGCGCTGCGCGGGCAAAAATCCTTGTTACTTTTAGGTTGACTGCGCCTTTGGGGTTGGTGCAGTACCAAGAAGTGTACGAGCAGCCTGCGTCAAAAGTCTCTCTACGAAACGTTAAGAAAGCGAAAAAGCGCATCTTGACAGAGTTTTACCTGCCTTTAAGTGCACAGTACGTAACAGCGACTATGCTTAGCGATTGATTGTTAAGTGATATCAGGGAGTGAATATGGACTTTTTACGTATTGTCATCGCCATTTTGGTTCCACCACTGGGCGTATTCTTGCAAGTTGGTTTTGGTGGGGCTTTCTGGCTCAACATTCTGCTGACGCTGTGCGGCTACATTCCGGGCATCGTGCATGCGGTGTGGGTTATCGCCCGACGCTGATCGCGATCAGGCAGTGTTGATTATCTTCCGTTAAACTGTGTCGCAGGACAATTTGTGGAGAGTAATCAATGAAGGTGAACGATCGCGTTACGGTTAAAACTGACGGCGGCCCGCGCCGTGTGGGTACGGTGCTGGCAGTGGAAGCATTCAATGAAGGCATCATGTATCTGGTGGCGTTAGAAGATTACCCGCTGGGGATTTGGTTCTTTAATGAAAGCGATCATGCTGAAGGGGTTTTTGTGGAGCCGTATGAAGAGGCTTGATTGATTTTTCCCTCACCTTTCCCCTCTCCCGCAAGCGGGAGAGGGGAAAGATCGGCGCACCATCCACTCCTTTGCCCATGTGTGGGAGAGGGCCGGGTGAGGGACGACGCGCACTACCTCAAATCAAAACGTCTCCCAGTTATCATTCCCTGACGTCGCCAATGCAGGACGCGGTGCCAGATTTGGCGTACGCAACGCAGACTGCGCCGCTTTAGCCACGTGCGCCACCGGCGCGCCATTCAAACGGAACACCGCCACCGCCTGCGTCAATCTGCCGGCCTGATCTTCCAGCGAAGCCGCTGCTGAAGAGGCTTCCTCAACCAGCGAGGCGTTCTGCTGCGTCACGTTATCCATCTCGGTCACCGCCAGGCTCACCTGCTGGATGCCACGGCTCTGCTCATCTGACGCGGCGGCAATCTCAGCCATAATGTCCGTCACGCGCCGCACCGCTTCAACAATCTCGCCCATGGTATTACCGGCTTCACCGACCTGGCGTGAACCGTTGGTGATCAACCCCACCGATTCAGCAATCAGCGTTTCAATCTCTTTCGCCGCCTGCGCACTGCGTTGCGCCAGGTTACGTACTTCGCTGGCCACCACGGCAAAACCACGGCCTTGCTCACCGGCACGCGCCGCTTCCACCGCAGCATTCAGCGCCAGAATATTGGTCTGGAAGGCGATGCTGTTGATGACGTTGGTGATCTCGGCAATCTTTTTCGAGCTGCCAGAAATATTGTTCATGGTTTGCACCACGCCGCTCACCAGATCGCCACCGCTGCGCGCTTTGCCTGAGGCATCGGCGGCCAGCTGGCTGGCGTGATGGGCGTTCTCGGCGTTCTGTTTCACCGTGGCGGTGAGCTGCTCCATGCTGGCGGCGGTTTGCTCCAGCGCGGAGGCCTGCTCTTCAGTACGTGATGAGAGATCGGTGTTACCGGCGGAAATCTCGCTGGAACCCTGATAAATCGCTACCGCGCCTTCTCGCACCGTACCAACGGTACGCACCAGCGAGGCCTGCATCAGCTGCAGGTTATGCAGCAAGCTACCAATCTCGCTGCGGCCATAGGCTTGTTCCGGCGCGGTGAGATCGCCTTGCGCGATACGCTCGATGCGATCAACGGACTGACGTAGCGGGGTGATCACCACGCGACGCAGGAACACGAAGGTCAGCAGCACCAGCAGCAAGGCGGCAGCAAACGCCACCGCCATAGCAATAAAGCCAATGCGTGATTGATGCGCGGCTTCGGCATTAATCGCTTCGGCGCGGTCAGTACGGATTTTAATCGCCTTCAGCAGCACGGCGTTGTAAGCATCATCCAATTTGCGCGTGACGTCAGTTTCCTGCGCCACAATGCCTTCGAAGCTGCCCTGTTTAGCCGATTCAATCATCGGCTTGAGACCTTTATCAATATAGGCATTGAAGCTGGCGGTCAGCGGTTCATCGAGGGCAATATCCGCCGGCGTTTTCGCCTTGCGATCCATATAGAGTTTAAAACCTTCGCGCGCTTGTTTAATACGCGTCTCGGTGCGCGCTAAATCGGCACGATAACCATCCATTTCACCAATACGCGCGGCGGCACCGGATTGCAGCACATTGAGTCGCGCAGTACGCAGATGGTTAGAACTGTTAGAGATGCCCATACGAATTTGAATTTCTTCGGTGGCATCGTTTAGGGAATTATTACTCTGAATCAAAAAGTAGCTGGCGAGTCCAATGCACAGGGCAAAAAGCAGCAGAATGCCACCAAAGATCATACTGAACAAAGGCATCAGGCGCAGGTTCTGCCAGATGCTGAGCTTATATTGCTCATCAATCGATGCTGTTTTCATATCCTTGCTCTCATGTAGGTAGGTGTTATGAGAATAAGCATCGGCAGGCAGGGAGAAAGGATTAGGCAGGAAAGTGGGATCAAACTCTCAAAACGTGAAAAGGGCCAATCAGATGATCAGCCCTTTATTCACTGTAGGTAATTATCGCACGTTAACATAAATCCCTGAGGTGACATTATCAGTCAAACGGACGACATGATAAATAACCTGCTTATTATGGGTTTTAATTTTACGTTTAATATTACCTTTATGTGACGATACGGTTTTGGCTTTAATTTGCATGTTCTCAGATATCTGAATGGTGTCATGACCTGACATCCACATTTTCAGCATATTTGATTCAGTCTGACTTAATGTCAGTGGATGCACGTCGAGCCCGGCAGAAATACGCGGCGAAGCGTTGAGTTTCTTTTGCAAATAGGTGCCTAATAACGAATCCAACGTCGAAGTTTTTATCGATTTTGATGTAATAATCAGGTTCTTACGAACGTAGAGGTATTCCTCAAAATGGATATTCGAGATCGCCATGAAAATAAAGAATAAGGTATCAGGATGCTGCATGATAATAGCACGAATACGATCGCTGGAATCAGATTCGTGAATAAAGCACTCTTCGTTGATAAACACAACGCCCGGCTTAATTTGCTCACATCTTTGTTGCAATTGGTCGATATCCGAGACAGGAGTAATATTTTTCTTTTTAACTCCTTTCGCAGACATATAGTCAGACAAACCCAGGCGTGTGTAATTACATGAATCCATAATAATCGTTGGCATTATAGCGACCCTCACCAATTTGTTATCCGTTTAAATCAACGATGAATACGCGTTTGCGGTACGAGAGAAATTTCCAAAGACACTTTTTTATTCTGCTCAGCAGATTGGCGATAGTTATCCATGCGCCATCATGACTCTTCCCTGAACCGTGCTGCGAAGTTTTTTTTATAGTACATCCACGTCACTCTCATCTCAGCCATAGTGGGAATGGCTAAGGATTTGCATTAAGTGTTTTATTCGCTCTGTTTTGAGAGCCCTGTCACTATCGCGCAGATCACAGACAAATCTGATAGGACAAATCTTAAAAACATTTGTGTGGCGAAAGTATGACGCTTCAGCGAGCGTTGACAATGCCGGAAAAAAGGGATTTAGACAAGAAAAATCGCTGTGAAATTTTTTTTGTTTAAAAACAGCCCTTTGAGCATTTAATCAACCGATTCAGCAGGTTTAACCCCTTAGGAATCGTCTGACTAAAATACGCGAAGCGCGGTTTAATAAGAATAATTTTCAACAAAAATGCGCACTTATCAGAATTTCCTCAGTTGATTTCTGAAAAATATGGTTCAGAAAATGCACTAACAGATTTTGAATGCTTAACTATTACTTAAGGGCGTCTACAGAATAGTTAATCAACGGGCGCGGGAAAGTTCTGACACAAACTGGGCGAGTAAATCAAAGACTTCGCTAAACAGATGTTCGCAGAAGGGAGCAAGCAGCGGCATCATCAACCCTACGCTGAGGATGCCCACCGTTAAGGTAATCGGGAAGCCAACCGCGAAAATAGAGAGTTGTGGTGAAACACGGTTTAACAAACCTAGTGCCATGTTTAGCGTGAGGAGCAGAACTATTAAGGGCAGCGCTAACATCATGCCATTAAGGAAAATTAATCCCGCGGATTTCACCAACGCCATAAAAGCATTGGCGTTGAGCGGCTGATCGCTGATTGGCAACGTATGAAAACTGTCCACCAGCAGTGAAATCAGCCACAGATGTCCGTTGAAGGTAAGAAACAGCAGCATGGCCAGCATATCGAGAAAACGAGCCAGCACCGGCATGTTCAGGCGGCTGCCCGGATCGAAGAAGGTGGCGAAGGACAATCCCATCTGCAAACCAATCACTTCCCCCGCCATGCGCACCGCCGCAAAGGCGAACTGCATGGTCAGGCCGATGCTCACGCCAATCAGCAGCTGTTGCAGTAGCAACCAAAATCCCGCGGGTGTAAACAGGGTCGCCTCCACCGGCGGTAGCACCGGCAGGATGATCCAGGTGGTCAATACCGCGAGGCCAATCTTGACGCGTTTGGGAATCGATTTTTCGCTCAGCACCGGCGCGCTGGCGAACAGCGCCAGCATACGCACCATCGGCCAAAAGAATTGTGCGACCCAATGAATCAGCTGGCTGCTGTCGAGGTTAATCATTAGCCAATAATGTACGGCAGATTGCTAAACAGCGTGCGAATGTAATCCAGCATCAGATTAAGCATCCACGGACCAGCGATTACCGCCGTAGCGGCAACGGCCAGAATCTTGGGGATAAAGGAGAGCGTTTGTTCGTTAATCTGGGTCGCGGCTTGCAGCACGCTGATGATCAACCCGCTGATTAACGCCACCAGCAACATCGGCGCGGCCATCAGCAGGGCGACGCGCATCGCTTCCTGGCCCATAACCATCACTGATTCAGGTGTCATGCTGCACTCCTCAAGAAAGAAAGGTGAGGGCGAACGCCACTCAAGAGTAGAAACTTTGCGCCAGTGAACCCACCAGCAGCTGCCAGCCATCCACCAGCACGAACAGCATCAGCTTGAACGGCAGGGAAATGGTTGCCGGCGGCACCATCATCATCCCCAGCGCCATCAGTACGCTGGCGACCACCAGATCGATGATCAGGAACGGAATGAACACGGTGAAACCAATCTGGAAGGCGGTTTTCAGTTCACTGGTGACATACGCTGGCAGCAGAATACGCATCGGAACCGCTTCCGGACCCTGAATCGGTGCGGTGTTGGCCAGACGGGCAAACAGCGCTAAATCGGCTTCGCGCGTTTGACGCAGCATAAATTCACGCAGCGGCTGAGCACCTTTATCAATCGCGTCCGCCATACTGATTTTGTCCTGGCTGAACGGCACATAGGCGTCGGAGTAAATCTTGTCGAAGGTCGGCGCCATGATAAAGAAGGTCAGAAACAGCGCCAGGCCGAGCAGCACCTGGTTTGGCGGCGCCGACGGCGTGCCGAGGGCGTTACGCAGCAAACCAAACACAATAATGATGCGCGTGAAGCTGGTCATCATCAGCAGCACCGCCGGAATAAAGGTCAGCGAGGTGATGAACACCAGCGTCTGTACCGGCAGCGACCAGCTCTGGCCACCGTTCGCCAGCGGCTGGCTGATTAAGCCTGGCAGCTGCGCATGCGCAACCGGTGCCAGCAACAGCAGCGGCAAGAGAGGAAGTAATCGACGCATCATTGTGGTTTTCCGGGACGTTTAACCAGGTTCTGGAACAGCTGACGAAAATCCTGTGGCGCAGCGCTTTGATTTGCCCGTTCTTCCGGCGGCAGCGGCGGTAACGAATGCAGATGGGTGATCTGCTGGGCGGTCACGCCCAACACCAGACGCGCATCGGCGGTATCGACAATGACCACACGCTCACGCTGGCCAACCTGCACCGTCGCGCTGACTTTCAGCGCCTGGCCGGTCACCGTTTTCGGTGCAAAGCCAAGGCGTTTGGCCAGCCAGCCGCAGCCGAGAATCAGCAGAACAATCACTGCCAGCACGCTGCTGACCTGGCCAATCACCGAACCGGTTGAGACCACCGGCTGGCTGGGTACCGGTTGTTCGGCTTGCGTGTGTTTTAACATGCTTAACGGCTCAGACGACGCATACGTTCAGACGGGGTAATGATGTCGGTGATGCGCACGCCATATTTGTCGTTCACCACCACCACTTCACCCTGCGCGATCAGATAACCGTTGATCAGAATATCCAGCGGTTCCCCGGCCAGCCCATCCAGCGCCACCACCGAACCCTGCGTCAAGCGCAGCAGCTCTTTGATGGTCATCTTGGTGCGACCCAGTTCCACGGTCAGTTTGACCGGGATATCCATGATCAGATCGATATCCTGCAGCGAGCCGCTGATGCCAGGATTTTCCAGCGACTTGAACACATTTTCAGTTGGATCTGGCGCGCTGGTGGTGGTTTGTTCGTTCATAGCTGCAGCCCACAGATCGTCCGCGGAGATGTCGTCGTCGGACGGTTTCTTGCTGTCACTCATCGGGCTGTTCCTCGTTCAGCGAATTCAAAATCGGGTTAATCAAATGTTCTACACGCAGCGCGTACTGGCCATTGATGGTGCCGTATTGGCTGGTCAGCACCGGCACGCTATCGACGTGAGCGATGATGCGGTCCGGCTTCTCAATGGGCAGGACGTCACCGGGTTTCAGCTGCAAAATACGTGACAGGCGCAGCGATGTTTCGGCGAAATGGGCAATCAGCTCCAGCTCCGAGTGCTGCACCTGTTTCACCAGATTGTCGCGCCAGTGATTATCTTCCCGGCGTGAGTTTTCCAGTGGGGGATTGACCAGCAGCTCGCGCAGCGGCTCAATCATCGAAAACGGAATACAGATATTGAATTCACCGACCAGGTTTCCAATCTCCACCTGGAACGGCGTGTTCACCACGATGTCATTCGGTGAAGTGGTGATGTTGGTGAACTTCACCTGCATCTCGGAACGCACATACTCCACTTCCAGCGGATAAATCGCTTTCCACGCGTCGCTGTAGCCATCCAGCGCCAATTTCAACATGCGGCGAATCACGCGCTGTTCAGTATGGGTAAATTCACGTCCTTCAACTTTGGTCGGGAAACGACCGTCGCCGCCAAACAGGTTATCGACAGCAATAAAAACCAGGCTCGGTGAAAACACCACCAGCGCCGTGCCGCGCAGCGGCTTCAGGTGAATCAGGTTCAGGTTGGTTGGCACCGGCAGGTTGCGGGCGAACTCGTGGTACGGCTGAATCTTGATCGCACCCACACTAATATCGGGGCTACGGCGCAGCAGGTTAAACAGCGCCATACGGAAATGACGGGCAAAGCGCTCGTTGATGATCTCCAGCGCCTGCAGACGCTCACGTACGACGCGGCGCTGAGTATTGGGATCATAGGGACGGATATCGCCATCGGTCCCTTTGGAACTGTTCTCTACTTCCGCACTGTCACTGTCGCCATTAAGCAGCGCGTCAATCTCAGCCTGGGAGAGAATGCTATCGCCCATTAAATCACCTCAAAATGAAGGCGGTAAACAGCACGTCATTGACAACCTGAGCCGGTTGACCTTTTACCAGCGGCGGCGCCAGCACCTGTTTGATCTGCTCAACCAGGGCCTGTTTGCCTTGCTCTGTTGCCAGAGCCGTCGCGCTTTGACGCGAAAGCAGTAACAGCAGACGGCTGCGCACTTCCGGCAGGTAATCGTTCAACCGACGACGGGTATCCTCATCGGGCAGACGCAGGGTGAAACCCACGTACAGCACACGGTCGGGATCGTTGTCAGGATTGACCAGGTTTACTGTAAACGTATCCATTGCAAAAAATACGGGAGCAGCCGGTGGCTCGACTTTCGCCGCGTCCGGTTGGCTGCCTTCGTGTTTATTCATCATTCGCCAGACTGCATAGCCTGCCACGCTGCAAGCGGCCAGCGTTACAATCAGTAACACCGGTAGTAGTAGTGAACGTTTGCGGCCTTTAGCTTTCGCGTTATCAGACATCTTGCAGTTACTTCCTGTGAATTATGGGCAAGCCTCTCGGCTTACCTGGACAGATTATCCCGCGTCTTAAGTCAAACAATGGGAAGAAAAGACGCGGGTTTTACGCTTACCTTCAGCGTTTAGCTGCTATCAGGCAAAGATATCGACAGCGCCGTTACCGGCCGCGCGCGCTTGAAGGGCTGCCGGGACGGCAATAGGCGTTATCTCGTTGTCACTGTCCTGGGAGAGGCTAAAGCTGCCGTGCTGTCCGTCACGACGTCCTTCCTGCTGGCCCTGATAACTCTGGCCCTGTGCGAAGGCGTCGCTGCTGACGTTACTCTGTCCCAGGTTTATTCCGCTCTCCGCCAGCGCGCTACGCAGCTGAGGAAGAGCCGCTTCCAGCGCGGCCCTCACTTGGCTGTGGCTGGAAACCATATTTAACTGTGCCTGATCCTTATCAAGGGTCAGGCTGATCTGGATAGCGCCCAGATCCTGCGGATGTAGACGCAACTCGGCGTTCTGCTGCCCGTTGCGGCTAAACATCACAATCTGCTGACTCAGCGCCTGCTGCCACTCGCTGCTGCCGAGCTGCGCATTCAGCATGGGCGTCGACGGCGTGGTGCTGGTCGAAGCGGTGCTGCTTACCAGCGAGCTGGTGGCGCTGAGCGGTGCGCTGGTGAATGGCGTCACCGGGTCATCACTGCTCTGCGCGGCGGCGCGCGCTTCCGGCTTACTCAGCGCATTCAGCACCTGCTTAAAACTCTCATCCAGCGTCAACCCGCTGCTGTTACTGGCGGTGGTGCTGACGCTGCTGCTCTGCGTGCTGCTCGTCGTTTGCGTTAAGAGCGTTACAGCATCGCTGGATTTCTTCTGTGCGCCATCCGGCTGCGCGTGCTCTTCTTTTACTGCACCGTCCAGCGAACCCCTTAACAGTGCGGCATTAAGCGAAGCGCGAGTGTCGGTTTTCCCTTCGCCTCCGCTGCTACTTACGCTGGTTGGGCTGGTGCGGTTCTCTACCGCCACCGGCAACATGGCGAATAACGCCTGCACATTCTGTAAGTCGCTGGCAGTTAACGAACTTGCCTCACTCTTGTCTTTATCATCGGCTGATTTCAGCGTGGCTTTAGTGTTTTCCGGCTGTAAAAGTGCGTTTAACGCATCGGGTTTCTCCAGCGCCTGTAATAAAGCGCTTAGCGAAGCCTTACTGACGTCTTTTTCATCAACTTCTGCTGTCAGATCAGTCGATTGCGTGTTAACAGCTTGTTGCTTTACCAGCGTCAGCAAGCGGTTGCCGAGTTCAGTAATAAATCCCTGCGGCAGCGACTCCGCGCCCTGCAAAACATCTGATGAAACTGAAGTGTCAGCGTCTCCCAAAACCGAGGTTTGCGTAGCAACTGTTGGCAGCGTAATCATTCGCCTTTCCTCAATGCGGCCCGTTGGGCAAATTCATCCATCCGTTTCTGATCGAGACGGTTTTCTTGTCGTAATGCGTTTTCCTCAGCGCGCGTAATCAGCGTTTGATAAGCATTGAGCCGCTTATGCTTTTCACGCCAGTTGCTCAGCGCGCTGTCGAGGCGTTGATTCCACTGGGAAAGCTGTTGGCGATGCTGTTCGATGGCTTTTTCCAGCGTCTGAATAAACTGGTGATAATTGGTCCAGCGCGTGCTGGCGATGCCGCCGGACATATCCTGATTGAGCTTGTTGCGATACTCATCCTGATAATCCAGCAGCATGCTGAGTTGTTCGTCGGCCTGCTGCACACCCCGGCGCATATCGCCAAGGTGAATCACCGCACTCTCCAGTTCCTGCTCCGCCATATCGCGCAGCTTGTTGATCGCACTGGCCGTTTTCATCACTTAACCTCGTTTGGCGTTAACCGAACATCGCCTGCAGATGCAAACAGGCATCGTCGTAGTCGCTGCGTTCGAAAATGCCCTGATGCAGGAAGGCTTCCATCTCGGGATAGAGCTTGATGGCGCGGTCCAGCATCGGATCGCTGCCTGCGGCATACGCCCCCACACTCACCAGATCGCGGTTGCGCTGGAAGCTGGAGAGCAACTGTTTGAACTGACGCACGCGCGCGTAGTGCGTCTCATCAATTAATGAGGTCATGGCGCGGCTGATTGACGCTTCGATATCAATTGCCGGATAGTGACCGGCTTCCGCCAGACGGCGCGACAGCACGATGTGGCCGTCGAGAATCGCACGCGCCGAGTCGGCAATCGGATCTTGCTGATCGTCGCCTTCGGTCAGCACGGTATAAAAGGCGGTGATTGAACCGCCGCCGTGCGTACCGTTACCGGCACGTTCCACCAGCGCGGGCAGTTTGGCGAACACCGAAGGCGGATACCCTTTGGTCGCCGGCGGCTCACCGATGGCCAGTGCGATTTCACGTTGCGCCATGGCGTAGCGGGTGAGGGAATCCATAATCAGCAGCACATGCTGGCCGCGATCGCGGAAATCTTCAGCGATACGCGTGGCATAGGCGGCACCCTGCATACGCAGCAGCGGCGAGACGTCCGCCGGCGCGGCGATCACCACCGAACGCGCACGGCCTTCGGCACCGAGAATATTTTCAATGAACTCTTTAACTTCACGGCCACGTTCACCAATCAACCCCACCACGATCACGTCGGCTTTGGTGTAGCGCGCCATCATGCCGAGCAGCACGCTTTTACCGACGCCGGAACCGGCGAACAGGCCCATACGTTGACCGCGACCCACGGTGAGCAGGGCATTGATGGCGCGCACGCCGGTATCCAGCACATCTTCAATCGGCGTACGTTGCAGCGGGTTGAACGGTGCGGTGATCAGCGGGGCGCGATAGCCGGTTTCCGGCGCGGGTAAACCGTCGAGGGGTTTGCCGCTGCCGTCCAGCACGCGACCCAGCAGTTCCGGGCCCAGCAACATCTGTTTGCCGCTGTGCCCGCTGTCGCCACTGACGCGCGCATAAACGCGTGCGCCCGGTAAAATACCGTCAACTTCTTCCAGCGGCATCATCAGCAGTTTCTGCCCGTTGAAGCCGACCACTTCACTTTCAACTTCAGTGATCTTGCTGCCATCGGTACGTTCAATAATGCAGGTAGCACCGAGCGGCAGCTGCAGGCCGGTGGCTTCCAGCACTAAGCCGGTGGCGCGCGTCAGGCGACCGTAACGACGCACGGTTTGTACCTGTGAAATGCGTTCTTCGAAGGCGTCGAGCGCGCCGAGCCAGCGTGAAAGGCGTGAGGAGGTCATTACAGTGTCCCCGGAGCGGCCAGGCGGCACAGCTCCTGCCAGCGTGTTGCCACGCTCGCATCAAGGTCGCCATCTTCGGCGCTAAGCTTACAGCCGCCAGGATGCAGCGTGCTGTCGGCCAGCAAGCGCCAGCCGTGCAGATCGAGCGTTGGACCCAGCGTCTGCTCAATGCGCTGCAGATCGTCCGGATGGACGCGCAGCTGCGGTTTGCCGCTGAACATCGGTTCCTGCTGAATCAGCTGCTGGATTTGACGCAGCAGGGCGGTGCCGTCAACCTGCGTGGCCTGGCCAATCACCGTGCGCGCGGCTTCCAGCGCCAGCTGCATCAGACGTGAAGCGATTACGCTGTCGAGTGCTTCGAGCGTGTGATGGAACTCAGTCACCAGCTGCTGCATACGTGCCTGCAGCGGCGCTTGCTGCTGCTGCGCATCGGCTAAGCCTTGCTGGAAACCGGCGTCATAACCGTTCTGTTGCGCTTCGGCGAAACCTTTCTGATAGCCTTCGCTGTAGCCTTGCGTCTGCGCATCTTTGCGCATCTGCTGCTGCATGCGTTCCAGCTGTTGCTGCTGTTCCGCTTCGGCGCTCAGTTCGACATCGATCTCCGGCTCCTCTAACTGAGGTTCCGGTTCGGCACCGAACGGGCTGCCTAAATCATCAGGCTGCCAGCGCTGCCACGCGCGGGCGGAAAAGGCATCAGACATAGGTTTCCTCGCCACCACCAATCACCATCTCGCCGGATTCTGCTAAGCGGCGCACCACCAGAAGAATGGCCTTCTGCTCGTTCTCCACCGCCGACATACGTACCGGACCCCGGTTGGCCAGATCGTCGCGCAGGATATCGGCCGCACGGGCGGACATGTTTTTGAGGAACTTCTCGCGCAGCGGCTGTTCGGCACCTTTCAATGCCACCAGCAACTGCTCGGATTCCACTTCCTGCAACAGACGCTGGATGCTGCGGTCGTCCACTTCCACCAGGTTTTCGAACAGGAACATCTCGTCGATGATCTTCTGTGCCAGCTCGCCATCGAAGTCGCGTACTGCTTCGATAACCGCTTCTTCCTGCTGGGTTTTCATCAGGTTGATAATTTCTGCTGCGGTTCTCACGCCGCCCATCTTCGCGCGCTTGAGGTTGGTGCCGTCGAGCAGGCCATTCAGTACTTCGGTCAACTCCGCCAGCGCCGCCGGCTGGACACCGCCGAAGGTGGCGATACGCAGCATCACATCGTGACGCAGACGCTCGTCGAACAGCGCCAGAATATCCGCCGCCTGACCACGTTTGAGGTGGACAAGGATGGTGGCGATAATCTGCGGATGCTCGTCGCGAATAAGGTCGGCCGCCGCCTGTGGCTCCATGAAGTTGAGCGTTTCCATACCGCTGGTGGTCTCGTTTTTCTCGAGAATATCTTCCAGCAGGCTTGAAGCTCGCTCCTCGCCCAACGCTTTGATCAGCACCGAACGCAGATAATCGTTGGAGTTGAGGCTCAGCGCCGCAAACTGTTCGGCATCGGCTTCGAACTCGCGCAGCACTTCGGTCAGCTGTTTGTGTGAAACCTGGCGCATGTTGGCCATGGCGCCACTCAGGTGCTGAACTTCACGCTGGTTAAGGTGTTTGAACACCTCCGCCGCGCGCTCTTCGCCGATGGTCATCATCAGAATGGCGCTTTTTTCTGTACCGGTCAGACTCATAGTTCTTTACTCATCCATTCGCGGATAACCAGCGCGACGACGCGCGGATCGTTTTCAGACATGTCGCGGATACGCTGGCTCATCACCTCGGCGCTCATGCGGTTAGTAGATTTACGCTCCTGATCCAGCTCGTCTTTGCTGAGCTGAACGTTAAAGGCTTCTTCTTCTTCCATGGCCGCAGAGCGTGCCGCCAGCGCTTCAGCCGCTGCCTTCTCCTGCTCTTTCTTACGCATCAGCTGTGGACGAACCAGCTTGCGATAGAGGATGAAGCCAACCAACGCCACCAGCAGCCAGCGACCGGCAGTCATCAGCTGATCGAAGAATGATTGCTGCTGCCAGAATGGCAGGTCGCCACCGCTTGGTTCGGTCATGTTGAACTGAGAGTTCACCACGTTGACGCTGTCGCCACGGGTTTGTGAATAGCCCATCGCTTCACGGGTTAAATCTTCAATCTGCTTGATCTGCTGCTCGTTAAGCGCCACCGCTTTGCCTTTACCGTCGTCGCGGTAGTTCACCACCACGGCAACCGACAGGCGCTGCACATCGCCGACGTTCAGCTTGGTATGACGAATGGTGCGGTCCAGCTCATAGTTCACCGTGTCGTTGCGCGTTGAGCTACTCGGGCCAGAAGGCTGTGCGGTGCTGGTGGTGCTGCCGTTATTCTGCGCATTGGCGGTTTGCGCGTTGGCGTTTTGGCCGTTGGCATTATTGTTGTTATTCGTTGGCGGATTGGTCACCGGCGCGGTATTGGCTGGCGCAGGCTGATTCGACAATGCACCCGGCACGCCGCCTGGATACGGGCTGCCATTCTGTTCGGAGTTGCTGGTCTGGCGTGAACGCACCGCGCTGTTGTTAGGATTGGCGTTCGGCTGGTATTTCTCGTCGGTCTGCTCGCTGCGGTCGAAGTTGATCTGCGCCGTCACCTGCGCATGCACATTGCCCTGACCGACAATCGGATTGAGGATCGCTTCGATACGCTGCTGGAAGCGCGCTTCCACTTCAGACGCATATTTCAGTTGCGCGTCATTCAGGTCGCGACCTTCGCTGTCAGAGCGGGTTAACAGACGACCGGCCTGATCGACAACGGTCACGTTGCCCGGCGGTAAACCGGCCACGCTGCTGGAAACCATATGCTGAATGGCCTGAATTTGGCCTTCATCTAAGGCGCGGCCTGGCTGCAGGTTCAGCGTCACCGAGGCGGAAGGGGCTTTCTGCTCACGCACGAATAAGGTCGGTTTCGGCATTGCCAGATGCACGCGTACGCTCTTCACCGGACCGAGCGTTTCGATGGTGCGCGACAGTTCACCTTCCAGCGCACGCTGATAGTTGATCTGCTCGCTGAACTGGCTGATCCCGAACTTCTCTTTGTCCATCAGTTCGAAGCCAACGTTGCCGCCTTTCGGTAAGCCTTGTTGTGCCAGACGCAGACGCAGCTCATGCACTTTATCGGCGGGCACCATCAGTGCTCCACCGTTATCGGCGAACTGGTAAGGGATGTTCATTTGCGTCAGCTGCGTGACGATCGCGCCACCATCCTCATCGGAGAGGTTGTTATAAAGCACGCGATAGTCTGGCGCTTTTGCCCACAGCACCAACGCAAACACCACCGCGATAACCGCAGCAGCAGCGATAATTAAGGGAATACGCGGATTGGCGCGCAGGCGGGCGAGAAGGTCACTGAAGCCTTTCTTAGCTGTATCCTGTGTAGCGGCTGCACTCGCATTCATGACCGATTCCTGCCTGACATTATTGATCGGGTGTGGTGTTGTGGTGACAAAACGTACTCCCTGAAGACTTCTCCCCTAAAATCGGGAGAGGAGAAAAATTAAATTCCACTTAATGGCAGGCATTATTTGTTGAAAGCCGCGACATCGATGGGTGGATAAGCCGGGTTTTTTGCGGTCATTTAGCGCCTTTGTCCTATTGACAGTGTGTTAACTTTCTCATCGTGAAAATTTAATCACTTCTTCAATAGGGGTCAGTCAATGTCAATTCAGGCGATTGAGGGTGTGCTGCAGCAGCTGCAGATGACGTCTCTGCAGGCCAGCGGTAAGCAAGTGGAGTCCACTAATCAGGTCGATTTCAGTGCCACCATGAAAGCAGCACTCGACAAGATTAGCGAAACCCAGACAACGGCCCGCGCTCAGGCGCAGGATTTCGAAATGGGTAAACCGGGTATCCAGTTAAATGATGTGATGGTCGATCTGCAAAAATCCTCTATTTCCATGCAGATGGGCGTGCAGGTGCGTAACAAACTGGTGTCGGCGTATACCGATATTATGAGCATGCAGGTTTAGTTTCTTTCGGGTATTTCTTTCGGGTATAGTCCAGCGCGGTAATGGTGTTATATCAGGCGGGAAGGTTGCTGCATCACAGTGAGTACACCGCCAAACGCGCTGCCTTATTTTGAGAAGAGGATTCTCACGTGAAGAAAACCCTGCTGTTTTTAATCGCTATTGTCCTGCTCACGGGATGTGACAAGGATGACGCGACTTACTACTCGCAAATGAAAAACTTTGCCTATTTGTATCAATTCGAAGCGCTGCCCGGCAACGTCAAAACGACCCATCAAACGCTGTTTACCGCCGACGGCCAGCAGATCTTCGAAGTGAATGTCGATTTCGACCGCAACGGCTGTCCGACGCACGTGAAATCGGTGCGCAAACAGGGCGAAGTGATTGATGTCACGCTCGATGGCGACCAATTAAAAGGCAGTGAAAACGGTCAGGACGTGGTGGTGACGCTGGATAAGAACTGCGCCATGGTGAAGAAAGTCACGCCGACCATGACCGTGGATATTGCCTATAACAAACAGGGTTTGGTTGAGCAGATCTCATCGCCCGCCTCCGATGCCGCGTTTCACCTCGCTTATAATAGCGCCGGTGAAATGGCGGTATTGAGTATTACCCAGGCCGGAACGGAAGTGTCGCGTGCTACCGCGGTGCGAGCAGAAGATAAGAAAAAGATCTCTGACGTGGTCACCACGGTGAAGCGAAATGACCAAATTAAAACCGTCAGTAATGTCTGCAAATACAAACACGACGTTCCCTATTATTGCGACATTATTAGCGTTGACGCGGCAGGCAACGTGATTGATAAGCAGTATGGCAATATTGAGGTAACGTATTACTGATTGGTGGGGTCGCCATGCATGGCGACCAACACTATTTAATCTCCGGCCATGCAACAGCCGGGAATCCATTCAGCAGCGGATAAGCAAACAGGAAACCCTGGAACTGGCTAATGCCTGCGGCTTCCAGCCACATCCACTCTTCAGCTTGCTCGACACCTTCGGCAATCACCGCAATCTCCAGCGATGCGCAGCACTTAATGATGGCGTGCATGATCGCCTGCTTCGGTCCGCTTTTGTGCACATCGCGGATCAGCTCGCGATCGATTTTGATTTTGTCCGGCTGGAATTTTGATAACAGCGACAAGCCAGCAAAACCGGCACCAAAATCGTCCAGCGCGAGGCTGATACCTGCCGCTTTCAACTTTCTCACTTCGGCAGCAAATTCATCCGAGCGCGAAATGATCTCATTTTCGGTCACTTCGACAATCACCTGCTGCGGCACCAGCCCGCTGGCGTTGATCTCAGTAAGCAGGAATTCCACCGCGTTTGGCACCGTCACCAGTGACATCGGCAGCAGATTGATCGACAGACGATGCTCGCCAATCCCCAGTTTGCTCGCCACGCGAAAGGCCAGACGTTTCGATTTGATATCCGCGTGATAAATCGCTTCGCCGCCAAACGCGGAGAAATACTCATCGGGTGAGCCACCGTTTGGCGTGCGGATCAGCGCTTCAAACGAAGTGACGCGGCGCGCGAAGGGATCAATGATGGGTTGAAAAGCAAAGCGGCAATCCTGCAGGCTCTGATCGATACCCTCCAGATCGTTCTGCCATTCAATATCCGGAACAAATTCCCAGGTATTGGCTGGCGGGATCTCGAAGTAGTTCTCTTTGTCGCGCGCCACCACGAAGGTACGCAAAAACTGCAGCGCGCGATCTTTGTAGGTGAGCTGATAACGCGAGGTGCCTTTATCCAGCACAGCTTGCAGCACATTGTCCTTGTCATGCTCGCGCAGATCGAACAGCTCCATGCCGACTTTGCCAAAACGGCGTTCAGGCGCGAAGTCGTGCATTAACTCCACCAGATTATGGTGGCGTGCGTCCTGACAAATACGCTTGTATATGCCCTGAACGGACTCACGCGGTCCTTCCAGCAGCTGGAAGAAGTGCAGGCCGTCGAACAGCAGGATGCCAGTAACGTCGAAGTTTTTATTTTTGCTATTGGCTTTAGCAACCATATCTTCGAGCGTTTTGATTGGCACGTGATCGTGCAGATGGCTGCGGTAAATAATTGTGGTGAGCATCGAGATTGTCCGGATAATTTATTATTTTGCGGCTAGATTAGCAGCCTTACCGCGGGGTCTGTCCATAGCTTCCCGCGATCAGGCTAAACTTTTTTTATTATAACAGCTTAAGCGAAGCGGCTAGCCGCTTCGGTAACGTCGCAACTCCATCAGCGTGCCGATAATTTCTAGCGCCGATTCCGCCGAATGCAGCTGCGGAAAGTCATCATTTAACGCGCGCAATGTGAAGATCTGCTCATCCTGCTGTTGCGTTTGCAGGCGATAAATGCGCACTCGTGCCACGCCATCCACCAGCGCCAGCACCACATCGCCCGGCTGCGGCTGAACGTCAGGATCAAAAATCACTTTGTCACCGGGCCGGTAATCGGGCTGCATCGCCTGATCGTCTATCGTGACCGCCAGCGCGCCATCGCTCAACTGACTCTCGCTGTAGAGAAAGTGGGCAGCCTGCTGTTTGAGCAACAACCGTTCCTCGCTCAACCACGCTGACGCTTGCGCCAGGCTAATCAATGGTACCGCCGCAACCGGTGCGGCTTTGGCGTGGGTGGCAAACACTTCGCCATCCCCGTCGATAATCCATGCCGCCGTGCATTGCAGCCACTGCGCGAGCCGCAGCAAATTTTCGCCACGCGGTACGGTTTCCTCTTTTTCCCACTGCGATACAGCCACATGCGACACCCCAATGCTTTGGGCCAGCGCCTGCTGCGTCAACTGTAGTGCTTTACGTCGTGCCCGGATGCGCTCACCGGAAGATTCTTTTTTCATCATCTTGACATCTCCTGAAGGAACGACTTAAGTATACTTAAATTCATAAGTTAAAGTAAACTTAAATTCAGGCGTTGACCGCGAAGCTGGCAAGGGTGGTCAGCGTGCTTATGGGGCACATCCCTTGCCAGGGGTGAGAGGTGAAGCATGGAAAGTAGTTTAGTCACCAGCGTAGGTGCGTTGCTTCTCGGCGGCGGCGCAGCAGCTGTGTTCTGGAAACCGTTAATGGCGGGTATCGCCGCTATCGTCACCAGCAATCGTGCCGGTGGGGAGATCATCACCAGTTACAAAGAACAGGTAATGCTGCTCAAAGAGGGTCACGCCTTGATGCGCCAGGAAAACGATGAATTGCGCATCCGACATGACAAAAACCTGCGGCGTATCTCTTCGCTGGAAACCGATCTGCGGCTGATAAAAAACGCCCTGAGCATTTTGCTGGCCACCACGGAAGCCGAGCACAGCGAGAAGTTTCGCAGCCAGGTTAACCAACTGATTACCACTCTGGAGGAGAGTCGTGATGATGCAGATAAACAGTGAGTACGTAGTGAAAAACCATCGGCGCCAACTGTTCTTCGGCGGCTTTTTGCTGATGTTGTCTTTGATGTGCGTGGCGATGACGGTGCTATTCCTGTTCGTCAGTAACAGCGCCAATCAGCGTGTTGAAGAGATTCGACAGCAATATCGAACCATATCGGAACGACGTGAAGCACGCGTGGCGGAGCTTACCAGCCAGCTGGTGGCGCTGCAGAACAAGCTCGATGGCACCGTGAAGCACCCGGTCAGCAATCCGGCTGACAAAGGGAAACCGGCAGAAGGAGATAAGTCGCCACCTCAACCCAAGCGTTAAGGAGGGCATCATGCGAATTACCCCGTGGATTGCAGCCAGTCTTGCCCGACTGCGATCTTTATTCAGTATGAAGGAGAGCATTATGAGCGATCAAACTGTCATCAATCCAACCAGCACCATCGCATCGTCACCAGCGGAAGATTTCGCCAACGAAGTCGCCACGCCCGTTGCTGCACCTGAAGTTGCGCCCGCAGCGGCAGCGGCACAAGCTGAAGTTCCACCGGCTACGGCACCCGAGGCGATAACCGCTGCACCCGCGCAGGCGGCGGCCACTGCCGCGCCTGAGGCGGCAACGCCTGCGCCTGCCGAAGTTGCGCCGCCCAACGAACCGGACATCGCTGCTCCCGCTGCAGCCGATGCGCCACCAGCCGCCGCAACGGCGCAGAGCCACGACGGAACTCAGGCGTTCTCAGAAGGGGTGAAGGATTTCGTCAGAGCGTTTAGCTTTGTCGAGCAGGGCGTAATCAAACTGGGCGATGCCGCGAAAAGTGAGCTGATTGATCTGGCGAGGAAGTATCTGTAATGCCTGACGACTCAGCATCGGGGACCGGGATGTCCCCTGTTTACTAACAGGTTTTAGTCACTTCCGATTATTCCTAAGGCAGCTTCGATATTTTGCACTACATTTAATCATTCAAGCGTTATTTAAATCGTCTTATTAAGCGAAAAGGAAGATAGCATGAGTGATACAGAAACTGTAAAAACCAAAACTGAATACTTGCGTGATGTCACCTCCCAGCTTAAAGAGATGCGCCACTACGCGCAGACCAACACTGAGACGCTATCTGGCCACTGGCTGGCGTTTGATGCGGGTGAGTATAAAGACACCGAATACGCGGGACGCTTCGACACCTTGCTGAACAAGCAGGGCAAGCTGCTGGATGACATTGATGCGGCGATTCAGGATCTCGAAATCGCCATCAACCATGCTGAGCAGGAAAGCTAAGCGCCTAGCGTACTGGTGGCCTAATCGGCCACCAGCCACATTTCCGCCTCATCAAACATCTCTTCAACAATCCGCGCAACTGTCGCTTTATCGTTCTTACTCATATCAGTATCTATTGCGTTACGCTCCATCGGTTTGACGCGCACCTCAATATCGGGAAAGACGCGCTGTACACGCTTTTCCAACTCCTGCAAAATCATCTCGCGTGCACCCGGTAATCCGGCCACGTTACGCTTATCGTAAATCAACTCCACAAACATCAGGGTCGTTCCATTCATTGGATCGGGTGCGATATAGTACTGTAAATAAAAACAGGGGTAAATATGCGCCAACTGGTTATCGATATCTTATTGAAAATGGCAAAAATGGATGTGGAAGCAAAAGAGCTGGTGGCGCAGGTAGAGGCGCAGTCGTTATTGATTGCCGCGCTGCTGATTCAGGCGAAAGAGAATAACTCGTTGACTATTTCCGATACGGTGCAGGAGGCAATTGTTACCGCTTCGCGCGCATCGCAGGAATTTTTACAGTCCGATGTTGATCTGCTGCTGACCCACGTCAATCGTCTGCTGGCGGTGGCAAGTTATATCGAAGTAAAAGGGATTGAGCGGGAAGGGTAAGAAAAAATATTACCTCTGGAAGTGGAAATCCAGCAACACTTCCAGAGGCGGTGCAACAGCACCATTCGTTCAAGGACAATCTACGACTGACGTCGTGATGAGTAAGTTATACAAGTTTTCTCAACTTGTACAACTTTTTCCTGAACATTTTGTGTGGTTGGCGATGCATCTTTGATGCCGTTTCAGTGCGTGGCCGATTACAACTCGTTTTTGATGCAGAACTCTTCCCACGTCATGCCTAAGGCTTCCGCGTGAGATTTCAGATACTTTTCAATGGCATCCGCGGCGACGGCTTTATCGGGCTCCGCCAGCTGAATGGAAAACAACATGCCATCCAGCTTCTTCTGACGCAAAAATGCGGCATAAATACGTTCTGCATGCCAGTCGCGTAACTGCGCTAATGACAGGTTCGCCTGGCGGGCATCGCTTTCGGTGAGTTCATCCAGTGCAGACTGGAAATCGGGGTGAGCGGCGAAAAACATCGTGCGCGCCTGAGCGTAATACTCTTCTGGGGTTTTCATTCGGTGTTCCTGCGTATCAACTTGCGCGCTAGTGTAACGCGCGCATGTGGCCTTGTCAGTTTCCGATCTTACAGAACATGGGCATCGTAGCGGCGCAATTTACTGCGCGATAAAGCGCGCCGCTACGGTATGTGCAACTTGTGATCACCGCCTATCAATGCATCTGCTGATAAATCCGCGTCACATCTTGTTGGTTCTTTGCCAGCGTTTCATCCAGCGTCAGTTTACCGCTCAGCATATCCGCCAGATTCTGCCCGACGGCGTTACCCATCTGATCAAATCCGGGAATACTCACGTACTGCACGCCCTGATAAGGCACCGGATTGAGCGTCGGCTGCTCGACGGTAGCCGAATCAATCGCCGCACGCACCTGCGCGGCATACGGCGCCAGGCGCTGATAGCTCGCCTGCTGATACGTCGAATTGCGACTGCCCGGCGGCACCGCGCCCCAGCCGACGGTATCGGCCACTTGCTGGATATACTGTTTTGACGTCGCCCAGCTAATAAAGGCAATCGCCGCCTCGCGATTCGGCGTATTCGCCGGTACCGCCAGCGCCCACGACCATAACCAATTGGAGCCGTTACGCGTTATGCCGCCCGGCGCAGGCGCAAAGGCCAGCTTATCGGCGACTAAAGAGATCTGCGGATTCACCAGCAAACCGGCTGCCACCGTACTGTCGATCCACATGGCACATTTGCCTTGCGCAGTCAGGCGCAGAATCTGGCCGAAACTGTTTTTCACCGTATCCGCGGGTCCATCCTGCTTCACCACCTGCAAATAATCCCCCAGCGCCTCGCGCCACTCCGGCGAGTTGAGCGTCGGCTGCCAGTTTTCATCAAACCACTGCGCGCCATAGGCATTCGCCATGGTGGTCATGAACGCCACGTTATCGCCCCAGCCAGGCTGGCCGCGCAGGCACAAACCGTAAATGCCTTTCTGCGGGTCAGTCAGTTTGGCGGCGAAGTTTTTGATATCGGTCCAGTCGGGATTATCGGGCATGGTTAACCCTTTCTGCGCAAACAGATCTTTGCGGTAATAGGTCATGCTGCTTTCACCGTAGAACGGCAGGGCGTAAAGCGTTTGCTGAAACGACAGCGCTTTGCGCACTGGCGCGATGAGATCATCGCTGTCGTAATCGGCGGGCAGCTTATTGAGCGGCGCCAGCCAGCCTTTTTCACCCCACAGCGGCGCTTCATAGGTGCCGACGGTGATGACATCGAACTGCGCCTGGCCGCTATTCATCGCCGACAGCACCGCCTGACGCAGCGCGCCATCGTACATCACATGCCATTGCAGTTTGACGTCAGGATGTTCCTGCTCATAGCGCGTGGCGAGCTGCTGCATGATGGTCATATCGCCGTTGGCGATGGTGGCGATATTCAGCGTGGTCGCGGCGTGGCTCAACAGCGGCAACGCCGCCATTATCGCGAGAAGTTTACGCATCATTTCGCTCCTTAGCGCTGTTGCAGGTTGAAGAAGGCCATCTTCTCCACCAGCAATCCGGCATGTTCGCTGACGGTCTGGCTGGCGGCGCTGGCTTCCTGCACCAGCGAGGCGTTTTGCTGCGTCGCGCCATCCATCTGAATCACTGCGGTGTTGACCTGTTCAATGCCGCTGGATTGCTGGCGGCTGGCTACGGCAATTTCCCCGACAATATCCACCACGCGCGCCACGCCCAGATTGATGTCATTGAGCATCGCGCCGGAACGCTGCACCAGCGCACTGCCGGCTTCCACTTTACCCACGCTGGCATCGATCAACGCTTTAATCTCGTGCGCGGCTCCAGCGGATCGCTGCGCCAGCTGACGCACTTCGGACGCCACCACGGCAAAGCCGCGCCCCTGTTCGCCCGCGCGCGCTGCTTCGACAGCCGCGTTGAGCGCCAGCAGGTTGGTCTGGAAGGCGATCTCATCGATCACCCGTTGATATCCGCGATGCGTTTGCTGGAAGATTCGATCTCCTCCATCGCGCTAACCGCATCACGCAACACGCTGCTGCCACGTTCGGCTTGATGACGCACGTCGGTGGCCAGTTCGTTGGCCTGCGCAGCGTTATCGGCGTTGTGTTTCACCGTGGCGGTCATTTGCTCCATGCTGGCGGCGGTCTGTTCCAGCGAGCTGGCCTGCGAATGGGTGCGTTCAGAGAGATCGTCATTGCCATCGGCCATCTGACGCGCCGCATCACTCAGCGCAGTGGCGCTTTCGCCCACGTCGCGCACGATCTCCGCCAGACGCACATCCATACGCAGCAGCGACTGCATCAGTTCGCCCATCTCATCGCGCGAAACGCTGCCGATATCATGGTTCAGTTCACCGGCCGCAATCGATTCGGCCAGCTCGCGTGCCTGAGCAATCGAGCGGTTGATCGAGCGGATCAGCAGCCAGCCAAACACCAGCGCCACGCTCAGCCCGACCAGCAATATGATAATCAGGCTGTTACGCGCCAGCTGGTAATCGCTGTTGCTCTGCTGATAGGTGAGCTCCGCATGCTGGCGCATTAACGCATCAAGCTGATCGATGTCCTGTTGCAGCAGCTGACTGCCGCTGCGCAGGCGGGTTTCAATCACCACCAGCGCGCCGGACGGGTTGCCGCCCTTTAGCAGTTCACCGGCATCTTTCAGCGCGGTTTGCCAGCCATCGAGATGGCTGATGAATTGCTGGCTAAGCGGTTTGGTTTGCGCATCAAACGACAGCTGCTGCCAGGTTTGGCGGTCTTTGGCTATCTGCTCGCCGTACTGCGCGATGCGCGCCAGACGTTTCTCCACTTCACTGCTGTCGGTCCAGTAGCGCAGGGCATCGAACAGGGTCGCGGATTGTTCCTGCACCATGCGATACAGGCGGGATGAATATTGCAGCGGTAACAGCTCATTCTGATAGGCGTTTTGCGCCCGTTGGTCGGCGGCGCGCAGGCCGATGATTCCCCAGATGGCGGCAACAATCAGTAAAATGCACAGCAGGCCAACAATCGATGTCAGACGCGCGCGAAGGGTCAATCGCATAACGGGATTCTCCGTAACGAAGGTGAGTGTGTAATCGGTCATTATTGTTTTTACAGGCACTTTTAACTCCAGAAGAGTTATCGGCGCAGAAGTGAGCAGCTTGAGGAAAATCATGCGGCGCGCAGTAGATACCTTGCGCAACCTGCGGGAAAAATTATAACGTAGCCGCCATTGATGCGAGTGTAGGGACCGAGAATGAAAAAGTGGATGATAGTGGCCGCGCTGGCGCTGAGTGGCTGTGCGCAGATCAGCAATTATGACCAGGCGGTGAAAACCCCGGCACCGCTGGAGCTGCAGGGCAACTGGCAAACCGTGGGGCCGCAAAGCAAGCTGATCAGCAAGCAAGCGATGGGCAGCCTGATTATTGGTGCCGAGGGCGACACGCTGGATTGCCGTCAGTGGCAGCGCGTGATTGCCAAACCGGGCAAATTAACGCGTCTGGGCGATGACTGGGTTAACGTGACGCGTCAGGTGCGCGTGATGCCGCTGGTGCTAGAGAACGGTGAGCTGCGTTACGATGGATTGAGACTGCGTAAAGTGGATCGCCCAACCGTTGAGTGCCAGCAGGCGCTGGAAGAAGTGGCGAAGCGTCCGAATGAGGCGGTGATTCAGAATATCGAGCCAGAGATTATGCGCCCAATTACGGTGTCGTCTAAGCCGGCACAGTAATTCCCAGGTCGCCATAAATGGCGACCCTACATATTCTGCCCGTAGGGTCGCCATTTATGGCGACCTGGAAATCGAAAAAAACGGGTGAGAAGATAGCTTCCCACCCGTTTTTTATGCAGTTCATTGCAACGAATCAACCCTGCGGCAAATACACACTACCTTGCTTGCCATACGCGCTCATCACCGATTTCTGCATCGATGACTGGCCCACCAGCTGCGTCAATTCGTCCATACGCAACTGCAACAGACGTTTCACTTCGCTCTCGTTATCGAGAATATGGCGTAACACCGGACGCAGCTGCTCTTGCAGCTGGCGCGACGGTGCGGCGGCTTCGGTTGTTTGCGCCAGTCTTTGCACCGCACTGACATAGTCCACTTCCTTGGTAATCAAATCATCCCATTCGCCGTCTGCTGCCAAACGCAGCATTCCGTGGCTGAGGTCGAGTAACTGTTGGTAAACGGTAATCAGTGGCGGTGCAATATTCATTAAACGGCGTCCTGAAGGTGTTGAGGTTGTACGACTTCTTTCCAGGCATCAGCGATATTGCGCAGAAGACCTTCAACTTCCTCCACTGCGCCCACATCATTGTGCAGATTGGCACTTACCAAGCGACGGATCATGTAGTCATACAGAGAAAGCAGGTTATCGGATAACTCGTCACCCGCATTTTCCACTAACCCTTGTTTCAAACCGCCATCGATAATATTGATCGCTTTGGATAGGGATATCCCGCGGCCTTCAATGTTACCTTCTTGCATAAACAAGCGCGCGCGAACAATAGCGCTCAGCGCACCGTCGAAAAGCATCACCACGAGTTGGTTTTGGCTGGCGCTCATTACAGCGCTTTCGACGCCCAACCGCGCGTAGGTGCTGGCACCTGACTGGCTGTACATTACGTTGCTCCTTAACTACTGCTGCTACTGCTGCTTGTCGAGGAAAACTGCTGCGTCAGATAAGATGATGTGGCATTCAGCTGCGACATCAACGTATCGAGTTGAGTAAATTGTGTTTTATAACGTGCCATTGTGGCTTCAATGGTCGCTTGCATCTTGGTGTAACGATCGGCCAACTCATCTATTTGAGTGTTGAAACCGTCGGTGGCGGTTTTAATAATGCCTTCTTTGCCAACGCTAGTGCTCAGCATGGTACTCAAAGTACTGCTCAGTTGTGTACCAAGGCCGGTCTTTTCACCATCACCCACAAAGAATTGAGAAACAGATTGGGCGTTGCTGGTCAATGCATCTGTCAATTTAGTGTCATCAATCACCAAATTACCGGTGACACCTGATTCGGATACAGAGGGATCGATGGTAATGCCCATCTGCGCCAGAATGGCAAAGCTGCCGCCGCTCTGTGCTTCGGTCAACAGGCTGCTCAAACGGTTCGACACCGTGCGCACTGTGTTATCACCGAGCAATGCACCATTGGAGGTCGATTGATCGGCACCGGCATCAACGGCGGTGTATTTGGTCACGCTACCAATCACCGAACGCACTTTGTTGTAAGCGGTCACAAAGTTTGTAATTGCGGTTTTCACCGAATCAACCGATTTATCAACGACTAATGACTCATCGCTGGTGGATTTCGCTTTCAACGTCAGCGTCACGCCTTCGAGCGCATCGGAGATTGTGTTGCTGTCACTTTCAACATCAATGCCATTGACTGTTAACTTGGCATTTTGCGAGGCGGTTTGCACTGACATCGCATTGCTGCTGGCCGTGCTGTCATAGCCAATCGCCGCTTGCAAAGTATCGTCGCCGGTGACCGTCAACGTAATGTCATTATCCGTGCCGGTTTCTTTTGAACTCAGCAGCAGACGATAGTTACCGTCACTGCCTTTAATGGTAGTGGCAGAGACGTTAGCACCGCTGTTGTTAATGGCCTTCACCACGCTGCTGAGCGAGGTTTCGCTGTCTGACAATGTAATGTTGACCGGATCACCGCTACCTTGTGAAATCGTGATAGTGCGTGATGTGCCGGTTGTGCTGCCCAGCTTAGAAGCATCGGTAATCGGCTGTGAAATCAGCGTCTGCGCTACGGCAATCTGGCTAACATTAATGCTATAGCTACCGGCGACCGCACCGCTTGCTGTCGTCGCGCTGAAAGCGGTATTGCTGCTGGTGACGGCGGTTGCGTTGAAAGTATCAACACTTTTTAATTTATCAGTCGCAGTTTGCAGTGAAGCCAATGCGCTTTGTAGCTGACCAATCGCGGTAATCTTGCTTTGATACTTGGTTTGTTGCGTCGTGATTGTCGTAAGTTTTGAGTTTTCAGCCGTTTCTAAACTGTCATACAAATCACTGAGGTTCAGACCTGAACCCACACCCAGATTGCTAATCGTAGCCATGACACGTTCCTCGAACGATTAAATGTTCTGGTTTTATCGGCAAGTCGAAACAGAAGTTTACCTCTATTTGAATTTCCTAATGGGCAGAGTTGACGCGTGATTTATTCCTGTTTCTGACGATAGCGTTAGCCACTCAAGGCTGATGTGTAGATCTATAAAAGGAAGTGATAATAAAGAAGGCTGCGAACAAAAAAACGTGATTGAGCGATGATGAGTTAACATCGATGAAATGAATTGTCGACGATGTTTCTATTTAACCTATTGAATAGTATTGAGTATTTATTATTTTGTATTTTTTTCTAAAGCCTGTGAAAACCGTGCCGATACCCTTTTTGACTGCGAGATGCGCCAAGCGTGTTTCAACTAACTAAACCTCTTTAAAGGACTGTTATCATGGCCGTTATCAATACCAACATTTCTTCACTGGTTACTCAGAACAACCTGAACAAATCTCAGTCCTCTTTGAGCACTGCGATCGAGCGTCTGTCCTCTGGTCTGCGTATCAACAGCGCGAAAGACGATGCTGCTGGTCAGGCAATTGCCAACCGTATGAATGCACAAGTTAAAGGCCTGACCCAGGCTTCACGTAACGCCAACGACGGCATCTCACTTGCGCAGACCACTGAAGGCGCTTTGAACGAGATTAACACCAACTTGCAGCGTGTGCGTGAATTAACTGTTCAGGCGAAAAACGGTACTAACTCTTCAGACGACTTAGTATCAATCAACAATGAAATTGTTGACCGTTTGAAAGAAATCGACCGTGTATCAGCGCAGACCAGCTTCAACGGCACTAAAGTTTTAACTGCTGATACGACTTTGAACATTCAAGTTGGTGCGCAGGATGGCGAAAAAATCGGTATTTCACTGAAGAAAATTGATTCCAAGACTCTGTTCTCAGGTGTTGCTGGTATGACTTCTGTTACAGAATCGTCAACCGGTAAAACTTCTGCAGGTACCATTGGTATTCTGACATTTACTGCTGGCACAGCCGCAACTACTTCCGGTGCGGCTGTTGATGCAACTGTTACTGTAGGCACTGACCTGCTGGCGAAAATTGACACCGCTATTTCTAACGTTGACTCACTTCGCTCTTCACTGGGTGCGAGTCAGAACCGCTTCGAATCTACGGTTAACAACTTGAACAGCACTGTAACCAACATCACTGCTGCGAAGAGCCGTATCGAAGACGCAGACTACGCGACTGAAGTTTCCAACATGAGCCGTGCGCAAATTCTGCAGCAGGCGGGTACTTCGGTACTGTCTAAATCTAACCAGGTTCCACAAAACGTGTTGTCTCTGCTGCAGTAAATCTAAAGCATCAATCCGCTTAATTAGCACTAAAAATAACGGGTATTATACCCGTTATTTTTTTTTGTGCTTATTACAATGATGACAATGCGAGGTGAATGCTTAGCTTTTACCTAAATATTGAAAAATCATTTGGAATTAAGCAATTATGAAAAAAAACGACGCGAAAACAAGAACCCTTGAACATGAAAAAGAGAGTTTGCTTAAATTAAGAGAAGCAGTAGAGCTTCTTAATGAAAATCCAGAAAAATCACTGGCCATTGTATTTCCGCTGATTAATGAATTAAAATATAATCCACTTTTTTGGTCTGTAAAGGGGCGCGCCTTTGCCAAGCTTGGCAGGATGAGTGATGCAGAGATTGCATTTAATCGAGCATTTGATATTAATGAAAATTTTGATGAAGCTTTAAACGGTATGGCAGAGCTTCTTTTTCGAAATGAAAGATTGGATGAAGCTGAAATATTTCTAAATAAAGCTATTCAACGTTTGAATTCTAATGATTCATTTAAATTTAAAACGTTAAGAGCGGCGGTATTACAACAAAGTAAAAAATATGATCTAGCAGTGAAAGAATATTTCGAGCTTACTCAAGAGCAGCCAAATAACGATGTGCTTTGGAGTAATCTTGGTATGCTTTATCAGAGCTTGGCTGATTTCGATAAGATGAATGAAGCCTATGATAATGCAATAAAATTACAACCTAACCATACCACTCCGTATTTTAATAAAATTGTTGGTGCGCATTATGATCCCGCATCCACAGCTTCCAGCATTTTTTCTTTATGTAAAGAGTGGCAAGGTAAATTCAAGCTTGATGGGAAAATCGATCGAGCAATATCAAAAAATATTTCTCCTAATAAAAAATTAAGGATTGGCTTGGTTTCTGATGGTTTTCGATCTCACCCTGTCGGAAACATGATAACCACAGGGCTTTCGAATATCTCTGATGCACACATTGAAATTTATGTATATAGCACTAATTTCAAAGAAGACCATGTTACTAATAAAATAAAAAGTATTGCAAAGGATTGGAAAGTCATTGAAGGACTATCAGATAGCGCTATAAATAAAAGAATTAGAGAAGATAATATTGATATCCTATTTGACCTTTGTGGCTATAATGCAAACAGCAAAATGATGGTCTTTATGCAACAACCTGCACCCATACAAATCAAATGGGTTGGTGGGTTGATTAGTTCTACCGCATTGGTCGGTATGGATTATCTTTTGAGTGACCATATAGAAACCCCTGAAAACGTTGATGCTCAATATTCGGAAAAGTTAATTCGCATGCCGGGGGATTATATTTGCTATGACCCACCTTACTATCTTCCTCCTGTAAATGAAGGCCCCGTCAACATTGCTGGCTACATCACTTTTGGGTGTTTTAATAACGGATCAAAGATTAATGATGAGCTCTTAAAACAATGGGCTAAATTATTACAGCTTGTGCCAGACTCTCGTTTATTATTAAAAAGTTCTAATTTTGATGTCAAAGTAATGTGCGAGCGTGTTTGGACTATTCTGGAAAACAATGGGATATGCCGCGAGCGAGTAATTCTAGAGGGGTATGCCCCACATAAAGAATTGCTTGCTAGTTATAATCGCGTTGATATTGCCTTGGATCCTTGGCCTTATTCTGGTGGTCTCACGACTTGCGAAGCAATGGCGATGGGGGTTCCCGTTGTTACTTTACCTGGGCCAACATTTGCTGGTCGTCATTCGGCATCACATTTAATCAATGCAGGTATGCCGGAACTGGTTGCAGAAAGCTGGGAGCAATACATTAATATTGCGGTTGGTTTAGCCAAAGACCCAAAAAGCCTCGGCATCATTCGACATCATATGCGCGAAATACTATTAGCATCGCCAGTGTGTGATGGTAAACGCTTTGCTAAGCATTTCTCCGATGCTATGCGCGCCATTTGGCAGCGTTACTGTGAAGGCAAAGCGCCAGAGGCGTTAAGCCTCAGCGAAACCAGCGCCCCCTTTTTCCTGGATGACATGCAACCAATAACCTTGCAACATCCTGTTCAGCAAAATTTGGAACAACAGCCGGTAAAAGTTCAAGACTTTGAATTTCAGCTGTCCGGTAAAGTCTTAATGATGGATTACGGCGGTTGGTTGGCGCGAAGTGCCAAGTTTATCGATTTGACATCAATTGATGCTATTCATGCGGTCATTATGGATCCGTTGTCAGTGGTGGAAGACAAGCACTTGCCGTTACGCAAAAAAGATATCCAGCATATCAAGGCGCATTTGCTAAGTAATGGTGAAGAAAAGCCATTCTTCATGTGCCTTGATGCTCAGTTTAGTAGTGATTTATCCGCACTAGGTTCCGCTGATGCAAACGACGTATGGACTGCGCAGAAAGTCTTAACTGAAGTAAAATTCCCATCATCTAAACTGGATGAAATTCATGGGTTGGACCGTCTGGAATGGTTCTCAGTAGATAACTCACTAGACCTCAAGGCTGTATTTTCTCATGGTAAACGTGTATTGACGAGTTGCTTATTTATTAATGTTCAATATCGCTTTGAACAAACTCATAAAGATCAACTGTCATTCAGTCAAATTGAAGAGATAATGAAAGAGTTGGGCTTCCGCTTTCATACATTCACCGATGTTGAATACGCTCAACCAGTTATGATTAATGTACAAAAGTCGTTGCCATCATCTAAAATGATTTCGGCTCAAATTTTGTTTATACCAACGACTCAACGTATGAATCATTTAAGCTTTGAACAGCGTGAAAAATTGGCGTTTATCCTTCATGCTGGATATCAGATGCATGATGTTGTTGCCCAAGTATTGAAAATTAGTTCTGTTGACCGTGCAAAACTCTATGCTGATGAAGCTATCCCTGCAGCCAAATCAGACTCTTTAAATGGTGTTAAAGTGCCTTTGCACTCGCTACCAAAAAAGTTAATCGTTAGTTTAACTTCGTATCACAAACGTTTTGCTACGTTACATATGACATTGCAATGTTTGATTAATCAGTCAGTTCGTCCTGACCGTATTGTTCTGTGGATCGCCGAGTCGGAACGTGCCATAGTTCCTGATGATGTGCTTAAGTTTAAAAGTAAAGGCGTTGAGATAAAATATTGCGGTGATATTAAGTCGTATAAAAAAATTGTCCCTATGTTGGTTGAAGATGCTAATGCATTCATTGTCACAGCGGATGATGATTTGGCATATCAGTCTGACTGGCTGGAGAAAATTGTCTCGGCTTGGGATGGTGATTACAAGACAGTCGTTGCCTATCGTGCTCACAAAGCACGCCTTGATAGTGCTGGAATGCCAGTAGATTATAAAAAGTGGGAATGGCAATATTCTGACAGTTCCGTTCGTTCTGGGCTGATATTCCCGACGACTGGATTTGGTACATTGTACCCGCCTCACTGTTTCCACCATGATGTGACAGATGAGAAGCTTTTTGAAAAATTGGCACCTCAAACAGACGATATATGGCTTTATTGGATGTGCCGATTGAATGGCGCTAAATTTAAGGTTGTAGGTGGTGAAATGGATGTCCGCGAATGGAAAGGTACGTCGGATGATGCACTTTGGCACAGCAATCTATCGAATGGTCAGAATGATAAAAACATCGCTAAGATGATTTCACACTATGGATTCATCAGTGAGGATGCGCATCAGCTTAATGATGAATTGCCTGCAATGATTGATACATTCACTTTCGCTCACGGCAACAAATTGGTTCATATGAACTTGCCTAATCAGCAAGATTTTATCCAAAACGTCATTAAGTCTAATCGGCGTTTCTATGAACCTGAAATGCTGGCGGATATTGCGGCGAGAACTAAACTGGGTTCAACGATTCTCGATATTGGTGCGAACATTGGAAACCATTCTGTCTATTTTGGCCTGTTCTGCGGTGCGAAAAAGGTCATGTCATTTGAACCTCAAGATGAGGTTTATGACACGCTGTCGACAAATATCGCGCTAAATCATTTGAATCACAAGGTTACAGCGTTCCAAATGGGCTTAGGCAGTTATGAAACGACAGCCAAACTGGGGGCGGTAGATGCCAAGAACATAGGCATGACAAAACTGCAAGTGAGTGAGAGTGGTGGCATCAGAATCGCGACGTTAGATTCAATGGTGAAGGATGAACCGGAAAATTCTATTTCTGTCATAAAGATCGATGTTGAAGGAATGGAAATGGAAGTGCTGGGCGGTGCGGTCAAAACATTAGAGCGGCATAGCCCTGTAATTTATGCCGAAGCAGGTACGCCGCCAGAATTTGAGGCCATATCTGTATTCCTTTCCAAATTTGGTTATTTGGCAACGAAGCGTTTCAACGCTACTGCAACGTATTTGTTTGAGAAGCAGCGTTAATTTCGTAAGCTAGATGATTTATCAAACGCCCTTTAGGATTTAAAGGGCGTTTTAATCAGACAACCAGTCACTGCTAAAATAAGTCACATGATGAGCTCTTAGCAAAAGAATGAGATTTTTCTGCTGCCGTAATGCAAATCGTGTGATCGGCTAATCTCTAATTTCCCTCACCACCCTATAACCCCGAAAAAGTAACAGGACTGTTACAGTCCATGCCCAATCTGCCGATAACTCCCTTCAGAATCATTCCAATTTTTGAACCACATTTTTCCGTTTCTGGGGTGTCTATGCGCTTCAATTATGACTTGTTACCGGGTGAGCTACTGACCTTCGAAGAGATTGCCCTGCGCTACACGCAGCAGCATCCCGACGAGAAAGAGCTTACCGCACGCGGGTTGCTGAGCCCGTCGACCAGCTTTCGCAATTTGGTGATCCGCGCGCTGTTCGCGCAGGAGGAGATCAACAGCCCGATCGAGGATCTGCTGTTTGTCTCGGACGACAACGAGCGCAAAAACTATCTGCGTCGCTTTGAGCATTACCTGAAAAACCAGCAGGCGTTTCTCTACTTCCGGCGCAACGACGAAGCGCGTAAAGAAGGGCGCTGGAAAGTGGTCGGCGAAACCCAGGTGTTTGCCATGCTCGATCCCAATTCGGCAGCGGCGCAGAATCTGCTCAACAGCCGGGGCTTTAAGCTGGTGCTGATGCGGCAGACCGAAGAGGATGAGTATTGGCAGCTGTTCGATGCGCAGGCGCATCCGTGCTTCCCGCTGTCGCGCAAAATCCAGTTTCTGGTGGTGTTGAGCACGCCGCAATACAAAGTGCCGAGCGGCGTGATGCCCGGCACCGAAGTCGGACGCCGCGTGAAAGCCAAAGTGCTACAGCGCTCCAGCCAGGCGGAGTTCACCTCGGCGGTAAAAGCGCGCTACGGCGCCTGCATTATCACCGGCACGCAGCTGACCGAACGTCACAGCTGGCCGTGGGTGGAAGCCTGTTACATCGACACGCAAGAGAACGAAGAGGGCTTTCTGGCGGATAACAGCGCCGATAACGGCTTATTCCTGCGTAGCGACCTGCAGCGGCTGTTTATCAACAAAATGATAAGCATCAACGCGGAAACCGGTCAGGTGCTGTTTAATCCTGCGCTGGAAACTGAAGCGTTGATTACCCCTTTTTATCAGGCACTTGAGGGCAAAGTTTGCGCATTATGGGACGCGGTGCCGCCTGGCACGCGGGAAAGACTGCGTAATTTGCGCTAACGCCCGCGCGGATGGCGGTGCGATCCACCGCCATCCATAACAAATTTGAAATAACCTCGCTTTTGCCCGCCTATTCTGCCAATCAAAACCCCTACAGAATTGGATAATCATGCCGATAACTTTACTAACGCAGGGTAGTCAACGTGAACGATCTCTATACCGCCGATGGCGTGATGGATAAACATTCGCTCTGGCAGCGCTACGTTCCTCTGGTGCGGCATGAAGCGCTGCGCCTGCAGGTTCGTTTGCCAGCCAGCGTTGAGCTTGACGATCTGCTGCAGGCCGGTGGCATTGGCTTATTAAATGCCGTGGAGCGCTACGATGCGCTACAGGGCACCGCCTTTACCACTTACGCCGTGCAGCGTATCCGGGGAGCAATGCTGGATGAGCTGCGCAGTCGCGACTGGGCACCACGCAGCGTACGCAGAAATGCGCGCGAAGTGGCAGGTGCCATGCATCAGGTAGAACAAGCGTTGGGGCGCTCGGCTACTGAGCAGGAAGTGGCTGAGCGACTGAATGTTTCGCTGGAGGAGTATCGGCAGATTCTGCTCGATACCAACAACAGCCAACTCTTTTCCTACGACGAGTATCGGGAAGAACACGGCGACAGTGCGGAGCTGGTGACGGAGGGGCATGAGGAAGCCAACCCGCTTCATCAGTTGTTGGAAGGAAACCTACGTGACCGCGTGATTGAAGCGATTGAGGCCTTGCCTGAACGTGAAAAACTCGTGCTCACACTGTACTACCAGGAAGAACTGAACCTGAAGGAGATTGGCGCGGTGCTGGAAGTGGGGGAATCCCGCGTCAGTCAACTGCACAGTCAGGCGATCAAACGCCTGCGTGCCCGATTATCGGGGGCGCGCTAACAGTCTCAGTTCCTGGCGATCGAAAAAAACAATAAAACCGGGGACTCAGCAATGGGAGCCAAAGTTAAAGCCAGACCGTTAAGTCGCTATCTTAAAGACTATAAGCACAGCCAAAGCAATTGTTCACACTGTGGCAAAGTTTTAGATCGTATGGCGTTAGTCTTTCGCGGCCAGATCATCAATAAAGAGGCCATCGCACGCATGGACCAAATGATTGACGATCAGGTGTGGATGAAACTCCAGCCAGAATTGACCGCCTTGTGTCGTTTCTGCAGCGATATATTTTGTAATACCCATCCGAATTACTTCGACATTATGGCGTTTAAGCAATACCTGTTTGAGCAGACCGAGATGAGCCACAGTACCATACGTGAGTATGTGGTACGTTTGCGTCGGCTTGATGACATGCTGAAGGCAAAAAATTTCCCGGCCGATCGTTTACGGGGCAATAGCTGGCATGAATGTCTGGAGAACGATCTGCCTGATGCGGGCAATAACAATTACCGCATCGCACTGCGCAAATATGACCAGTTTTTAGGCTGGCAGCAGGGCTGAGGGAGATCCCACCCTTGTTGTTGTCGAGCATGACAGCAACAAGGGCAGCACGCGGTGAATTCCGGGTGCGACTTTTCTCATCTTCTGCAACACTGTATGGATAACTGCACATTGCCCGAATGGAGGCTGCATTGTCCTTACATCTTCTGCACCAGTTCCCCCGTCTTGAATTACTCGGTGCACCAACGCCGCTTGAGCATTTGCCCCGGCTTTCTGACTATCTTGGTCGCGATATCTTTATTAAGCGCGATGACTTCACGCCGGTGGCCCTCGGCGGTAACAAACTGCGTAAACTCGAATTCCTGGCTGCGGATGCGCTGCGCGAAGGCGCGGATGTGCTGCTGACGGCGGGCGCCATTCAATCTAACCATGTGCGTCAAACCGCCGCCGTGGCGGCGAAGCTCGGCCTGAAGTGCGTGGCGCTGCTGGAAAACCCGATTGGCACAACGTCAGAAAACTACCTCAGCAACGGCAATCGCCTGATGCTTGATTTGATGGATGTGGAAATCGTCATGGTTGATGCGCTGCACAATCCCACTGAACAGCTGGCCGCTCAGGCTGAACACCTCGAAGCGCAGGGATTCCGCCCGTATATTGTGCCGGTCGGCGGTTCCAATGCGCTCGGTGCGCTCGGCTACGTTGAGTGCGCGCAGGAGATTGCGCATCAAAGCGAAGGCGTGGTGGATTTTGCCGCGGTGGTGGTCGCTTCCGGCAGCGCCGGCACGCACGCGGGCCTGGCGGTGGGTCTGGAACAGCTGTTGCCCGAAACCGAATTGGTCGGCGTCACCGTGTCGCGCAAAGTTGAGGCGCAGTTGCCGGTGGTGGAGCGCATTCGCAGCGCGCTGGCAGAGCAGCTCGAAGTGCAGGCCAAAGCGCCGATCACCTTGTGGGATGATTACTTCGCGCCGCGTTACGGCGAGCCAAACGATGAGGGCATGGCGGCGGTGAAACTGCTGGCGCGGCTGGAAGGCATCATGCTCGATCCGGTGTATACCGGTAAAGCGATGGCGGGATTAATTGATGGCATTGCGCAAAATCGCTTCCGTCGTGAAGGTCCGTTGCTGTTCGTGCACACCGGTGGATCGCCGGCGTTATTTGCTTATCACCCTTCGGTCTGAGACAGAACGTAAAAACGGTTTATAATCCAGCGGTTATTGCAATCCGCACCCACCGTAGCGGCGCAATTTATTGCGCGATAAATCGCGCCGCTACACAATGTGCGAGGATTGTATCAAGGTAGTCGTAAGGTGCGCATTTATGCTATGCGCACTCAAAATAAGCACACAACAACACATCACAATAAATGGGGTAAACATGACTTTCTCTCCAATTCGTCGCCAAATGGTGATGGGCATGATGGCGGTCGCGCTGGTCGCGGGCGTTAACGTTAAATCCTTTGCCGCTGAAGATTTGCTGGCAAAAGTAAAGAGTAAAGGCGAGCTGCGCGTCGGTCTGGAAGGCACTTATCCGCCGTTCAGCTTCCAGGACGAAAAAGGCCAGCTGACCGGCTTCGAAGTAGAGTTCGCGCAGGCGCTGGCTCAACACCTTGGCGTGAAAGCCGATCTGCGTCCGACCAAATGGGACGGCATGCTGGCGTCGCTGGATTCCAAACGCATTGACGTGGTGATCAATCAGGTCACCATTTCCCCTGAGCGCAAGAAAAAGTATGACTTCTCCACGCCGTACACCATTTCTGGCGTGCAGGCGCTGACGCTGAAGAAAAACGCAGCAACCGTCACCAAGCCAGACGATCTGGCTGGCAAGAAAGTCGGCGTCGGTCTCGGTTCCAACTACGAGCAGTGGCTGAAGGATAATGTGCCGAAAGCCGATGTGCGTACCTATGATGATGACCCAACCAAGTATCAGGATCTGCGTTCAGGCCGTTTAGACGCCATTCTGGTTGATCGTCTGGCGGCACTGGATCTGGTGAAGAAAACCGGAGACACCATGGCGGTAGCGGGCCCGGCCTTCTCCCGTCTGGAGTCGGGCGTGGCGCTGCGTAAAGGCAACGACGATCTGCTGAAAGCGATCGACTCCGCCATCGCGGACATGCAGAAAGATGGCTCGCTGAGCAAACTGTCTGAAAAATGGTTCGGCGCGGACGTCACTAAATAATGCAGGAAAGCTTACAACTGGTGCTGGATTCAGCACCATTTTTACTGAAAGGCGCGCTGTTCACGCTGCAGCTGAGTATCGGCGGGATGTTCTTCGGCCTGATACTCGGCTTCGTGCTGGCGCTGATGCGCCTGTCACACTTCTGGCCGATCAACTGGCTGGCACGCATCTACGTGTCGATTTTCCGTGGCACGCCGCTCATCGCCCAACTGTTTATGATCTATTACGGTCTGCCGCAGTTTGGTATCGAGCTGGATCCGATTCCCTCGGCGATGATTGGTCTGTCGCTGAATACCGCCGCTTACGCCTCTGAATCGCTGCGTGGTGCGATTGCCGCGATTGAGCGCGGGCAGTGGGAAGCCGCTGCCAGCATCGGCATGACGCCGTGGCAAACGCTGCGTCGCGTGATCCTGCCGCAGGCCGCGCGCACCGCGCTGCCGCCGCTGGGCAACAGCTTTATCAGCCTGGTGAAAGATACCTCGCTGGCCGCCACCATTCAGGTGCCGGAGCTGTTCCGTCAGGCGCAGCTGATCACCTCACGTACGCTGGAAGTGTTCACCATGTATCTGGCGGCCTCGCTGATTTACTGGGTGATGGCGACCGTGCTGTCGGCGTTGCAAAATCGCCTGGAAGCGCATGTGAATCGACAGGATCGGGAGGGCAAATGAGTGCAATTGAAGTCCGTCAGCTGGTGAAGCAGTTTCACGGCCAGACGGTGCTGCACGGCATCGATCTCGACGTGGCACCAGGCGAAGTGGTGGCTATTATCGGGCCAAGCGGCTCCGGTAAAACTACGCTGCTGCGCAGTATCAATTTGCTGGAAGTGCCGGAAAGCGGACGTATTAAAGTTGGCGATATTGCCATTGATGCGGCGCTCGGCCTCAATAAGCAGAAGCAGCTGGTGCGCCAGTTGCGTCAGCAGGTTGGCTTTGTGTTCCAGAACTTCAATCTGTTCCCGCACCGCTCGGTGCTGGAGAACATCATTGAAGGGCCGGTGATCGTGAAGGGCGAGCCGAAGGCGGAAGCCATCGCACGTGCGCGCAGTTTGCTGGAGAAAGTGGGATTGCACGGCAAGGAAGAGAGTTTTCCACGTCGTCTCTCCGGTGGACAGCAGCAGCGTGTGGCGATTGCTCGCGCGCTGGCGATGCGTCCGGAAGTGATTCTGTTTGATGAGCCGACCTCGGCGCTTGATCCTGAGCTGGTGGGCGAGGTGCTCAACACCATTCGCGCGCTGGCGCAGGAGAAACGCACCATGGTGATCGTCACCCATGAGATGAGCTTTGCGCGCGACGTCGCGGATCGCGCCATCTTTATGGATCAGGGACGCATCGTGGAGCAGGGCGCTGCAAAAGCGCTGTTCAGTAATCCGCAGCAGGCGCGTACCCGGCAATTTCTCGACAAGTTTCTTAACCAATAGTCTCCAGCGTCGCCTGATAAGGGCGACGCTTTTCTTCTCTCTCCCGGTATTTTTCTTCTCAGTATTTTCCTAAAGTCAATTCGCCTGACTTTAATAAATTACTGAATTTTAACGATTAAATTTCACCAGTATCCTACGCGAATTAGGGTGGTTTCTTATTAGGAAAGTCCCGATTGAGACATCTTTGTAAATATAAATAATTCTTTACAAATTCATGGCGCAATTAGGACATAGCAATGACAACTGCCAGGAAAGAGGTCCTGTGGATCAACACGCTCAAAGGGGGCTGCATTTTGATGGTGGTATTACACCATTCCATCATCACCACGTTCGCGCCTTCGCTGCATCATCTCACGGCTGGGCTGATGCCAGCGCACTGGTGGGTGGCGTTTAACACCTATCTGTCGCCGCTGCGCATGCCGGCCTTCTTTTTTGTCTCAGGTTTGCTGGCTGCCAGTTCAATCACCAAAAAGAGCTGGAAAGAGGTGTTCACCAAAAAGTTCAGCAACATCGTCTATCTCTACCTGCTGTGGGGCGTCATTCAGTGGCTGAGCATTCACTACATCTCCACCCATCTCGGGGAACGGCTCTCCAGTACTAAAAACGCCGCCTATGCGGACACGCCGTTTGAGTTCGTTAAGCTGCTGATGACCTCGATGACGAGCCTGTGGTATCTCTACGCGCTGGCCGGATTCTTCCTGTTCACTAAGCTGTTCCACAAACAGAAGATGGCTTTGATGGCGCTGGCGATTGTCGCGACTTACGCCGCGCAGTTTAGCCTGATTCCCGGCTGGGGACCCGCCAGCGTGGCGCAGAACTATCTCTATTTCCTGCTCGGCGTGTTCTTCAGCCAGGCGTTGATCGAGTTGAGCGAACTGAAGCGTCAGCACTGGTTGATGCTGGGCGGCATTGCGCTGATTGGCCTGCTGCACCATGTCGGCGGCATCTATAAGAATCCGTTCTACAGCTTGCTGACCATCGTGTTTGGCATTGTGCTGTGCCGCTTGCTCAATGAACATTTCAATATGGCGTGGCTCAACTGGATTGGCCGTAACACGCTGCAAATCTACGTGCTGCACCGTATCTTTATTGAGCTGCTGGGGCTGAGTGCGATTGTGCTGGCGGTGCATTATGGTTGGTTTGACCATACCGTCTTTAGCTGGGCATGGGCGCTGCTGATGCCAATTACCGGCGTTGCGTTGTGTACCAGTATTTCGTTGTTGGTGTGGACGCTGCTCAACCGTGGTCCGGGCCGCATGCTGTTTCTCTATCCGCGCCTGCTGCGCAAACCTGCGCTCGAAAGCAAAAGCGCACCGCTGCAATAACTTTGTTGATCACGCGCCGCATATTCCGTAGCGGCGCAATTCATTGTGCGATAAATCACGACGCTACGGAATGCGCGGTAATAAATCGCTTAGCACAACGCGAATATTGCTGCTTATCCATTTGCCACATTAAATAAATCCACATTTAGGATTTGAATTTAATCTGGCATAAGAAAGGGTGGATTGTTCTTAATTTCCCTGCGCGACAACGATCACACTTATTTTACTTAATCATCTTTTAGTGACTCAAATTAAGACAAATTTCCTTAGCCTGCTCAGGGTTCTATTTTTGTCTGGATGTGTAAAGTATTGTTATATCAGGACCACAAAAAAACATTTAGGACTTTCGCTACATCATGCCCGCCCCGCCTGTTGAATAATCGTTTAATAATCATAAATGCTACAACGCTTATTTCCTCATCCTTCTTCTTTAAGACCTACACAGCAACAGCAGCGGGAGTCATCATATGAATAACGCCAGGAAAGAAGATATCGCATGGATAAATACCCTCAAGGGAGCCTGCATATTACTGGTGGTGTTGTATCACACCGTATTACCTGGATTCGAAGGCACGGTGAAATTATTGACGGCAGGTTGGATCCCGGCAGAAATATGGGTGCAGTTTAATACCGTATTATCGCCGCTGCGTATGCCGGCGTTTTTCTTTGTTTCGGGCTTATTAGCCACTAACGGTATTTTAAATCGGCCGTGGAAACAGGTATTTACCAGTCGCATCACCAACCTGTTTTATCTCTATATTTTGTGGGGCTTTATTCAGTGGTGGTCGATTGTTGGCATCTCAACCGAGATCACCGGGCAGCGCATTTCACAGAACCTCAACGCGGCGTATGCCGGTTCGCTGCTGGAGTTCTTAAAGCTGACATTCCTCGCCATGAGCACTTCGTGGTATCTCTACGGCCTGGCGCTCTATTTCCTGTGCGCCAAGATCTTCAAACAGCAGAAAGTGGCGTTGCTGGTGGTGGCGATTGCGCTCAACTATCTGGCGGTGGAGAAGATCATTCCGTACTGGGGACCACAAAGCGTGGCGCAGTATTTCCTGTTCTTCCTGCTGGGGGCATTCTGGAGCCCGATGATGCTGCGTCTCAGTGAATGGCGTCGTGACAACATTGTGCCGTGGACGATATTGGCGGCGGTCTCGGGCCTGCATATCATCTTTGGTCTGGATAAGAGCCTGTTCCTGTGCATCCTTGCGGTGCTGGGAAGCGTGGCGGCGTGTCGCTGGTTGAACGCGCGTTTCAAGATGAGTTACTTGAATTGGGTTGGGCGCAACACGCTGCAAATTTACGTGATTCACCGCATCTTCATTGAGTTCTTCGGTATGTCGGCGATTCTGTTCGCCCAGCGCCATCACCTGTTTGAGCAAGCATGGTTCTCCATTCTGTGGGCCTGTTTCTATCCGCTGGCGATTGTTGGCATCTGTTCGCTGTGTTCGGTGGCGGTGTGGCAGGTGACGAATCGTGGATTGGGGCAGTCGCTGTTTGTGTTTCCAACGCTGATCGGGTTGAAGCGGAATAAGTCTGCGGCCTGAAAATTCACGCGATGAATCGCGCCGCTACCAAATCATGTACTGACTGTAGCGGCGCACTTTATTGCGCGTCTTAACCGATGGTCATCAAACTCGCATTACCGCCCGCAGCGGCGGTATTGACGCTGAGTGAACGCTCAATGAGCAAACGCTCCAGCAGCAGATTGGTTTCGCCGCGGGCGAAGCCCTGAACCGAGACAATCGCGCCATCGCGTGCCGCGACCTGCTCACACAGGCTGCGCAGCTGATCGGCATCACCGTGATAAATCACCGCATCAAACTCCGCCGCCAGCGCATCCTTCACCAGCTTGACGTGCGCTTGCACTGCAGCAGGCAAAGACGTACGCAGCGCACGATGCAGCTCATCATCCTGCCAGATGGCCTGACTGCCGACGCTGGTTACCGCCGCCAGTTGCGTCAGCGCGTCTTCTGCGTTATCGGCGATGCACAGCACATGTTCGCGCGGCAGCAGGGTGAAGGTATTGCGCTCGCCGGTTGGGCCCGGCAGCAGACGCACCGTACCGGCCTGCGCCAGCTCGTCGTAACGCTGACACAGCGCCAGCAGCTCAGGCTTATCCTGCGCCCACTGCTGCAATGCCTGATGCGCACGCATCAGCTCGGCACGCACCGTGCTATCCACCGGGCGCTCGGCATCCTGACGATCAAAGGTGATACGCAGCGCGCCATCTGGACGGTTGGCCAGCAGGCGATAGAGATAGAGCGGACCACCGGCTTTTGGACCGGTGCCCGACAAGCCTTCGCCGCCGAACGGCTGCACGCCGACGACCGCACCCACCATATTGCGGTTTACATACAGGTTGCCGACTTTAGCGCTCGCCGTAACCTGCGCGATGGTTTCATCGATGCGCGTATGCACGCCGAGCGTCAGGCCGTAACCCGACGCGTTAATCTGCTCCACCAGCTGCGGCAAGTTATTGCGCGAGAAACGCACCACGTGCAGCACCGGTCCAAACACCTCTTTATCCAGATCGCTTACCTGATCCAGCTCGATCAGCGTCGGCTTGATAAAGGTGCCGCTGTTCCACTCTTTGCTGTCCTGTGGATTCTCCTGCGCCGCCTGATAGACGGTGAAGCCCTTGTTGCGCAGCGCCTGAATGTGACGTTCGATGTTGGCTTTCGCTTCGGCATCGATTACCGGACCAATGTCGGTCGAGAGACGTTCCGGGTTGCCCATGCGGCACTCGGCCATTGCACCACGCAGCATTTTCAGCGTGTGATCGGCCACATCGTCCTGCACGCACAGCAGACGCAGCGCCGAGCAGCGTTGCCCGGCACTATCAAAGGCCGAAGCCACGATATCCACCACCACCTGTTCGGTTAGCGCTGAGGAATCCACGATCATCGCGTTCATGCCGCCGGTTTCGGCAATCAGCGGCGTCGGACGACCCTGAGGATCGAGACGACCAGCCAGATTACGCTGCAGCAATGTCGCCACCGCGGTTGAACCGGTGAACATCACGCCGCGTACGCGCTCGTCGCCGGTCAGTTGCGCACCCACGGTTTCGCCCTGGCCCGGCAGCAGTTGCAACACGCCAGCCGGTACGCCGGCATCCAGCAGGATGTGCACCGCCTGCGCGGCAATCAGCGGCGTTTGCTCCGCCGGTTTTGCCAGCACGCTGTTACCCGCCGCCAGCGCTGCGGCAACTTGTCCGGTAAAGATCGCCAGCGGGAAATTCCACGGGCTAATGCACACCACCGGACCAAGCGGACGATGGGTTTCGTTATCGAAATCGTCGCGCACCATGCCCGCGTAGTAGTAGAGGAAATCAACCGCTTCACGCACTTCGGCGATGGCATTGTTGTAGGTTTTACCGGCTTCACGCACCAGCAGGCCAATCAGCTGCTGCATCTGGCCTTCCATTGCTTCGGCGGCACGCTCCAGAATCGCGGCACGCTCCTGCGGTGGCGTCGCGAACCAGATTGGACCGGCATTGACTGCCGCATCCAGTGCAGCCGAGACTTCGGCTTCGGTAGCTTCACGCACGCTGCCCACCACATCTGTTGGTGCAGAAGGGTTAAGCACCGGGCGGCTGACGCCTTCGCCCAATTCACCTTCTACCAGCGGTTGGGCGATCCACGGCTGGCTGGCGCTGTTGAGCAGGGCACTGGAGAGCGACGCCAGACGATGTTCGTTGGCCATATCCAGACCGGCAGAGTTAGCGCGCTTGGCGCCATACAGATCGCGCGGCAGCGGGATTTTAGGATGCGGTAAACCAATCGCGCCTTCCGCGACGCCCATTTTCTCCACGGCGGCCACCGGATCGGCGACCAGCTCATCCAGCGGCAAGGTGTTATCAGCGATGCGGTTAACGAAGGAGGTATTGGCACCGTTCTCCAGCAGACGACGCACCAGATACGCCAGCAGCGTTTCGTGGGTACCGACCGGCGCATAAATACGACACGGTCGGTTCAGTTTGCCATCGGCCACTTTACCGACAACCTGCTCATACAGCGGTTCACCCATGCCGTGCAGGCACTGGAATTCGTACTGGCCTGGATAATAGTTATTGCCCGCCAGCTGGTAGATCGCCGCCAGCGTGTGCGCGTTGTGGGTAGCAAACTGCGGATAGATCAGGTTCGGAACCGCGAGCAATTTGCGCGCGCATGCCAGATAAGAGATGTCGGTGTACACCTTGCGGGTATAGACCGGATAGCCTTCCAGACCTTCAATCTGCGCGCGTTTGATTTCGCTGTCCCAATACGCGCCTTTCACCAGTCGAATCATCAGACGGCGACGGCTGCGCTGCGCCAAATCAATCAGCGAATCAATCACGAACGGACAGCGCTTCTGATACGCCTGAATCACAAAGCCGATGCCGTTCCAGCCTTCCAGCTCCGGTTCAAAGCAAAGTTTTTCTAGCAGATCGAGCGACAGCTCAAGGCGATCGGCTTCTTCCGCATCGATGTTAATACCAATGTCATACGAGCGCGCCAGCAGCGTCAGGGATTTGAGGATCGGGTAGAGTTCGTCCATCACGCGCTCATACTGCGCGCGGCTGTAGCGCGGATGCAGCGCTGACAGTTTAATGGAGATGCCCGGACCTTCATAAATACCGCGACCGTTCGACGCTTTGCCGATGGCGTGAATCGCCTGCTGGTAAGAAACCAAATAGGCTTTGGCATCGCTGGCGGTCAGCGCCGCTTCGCCCAGCATGTCGTATGAGTAACGGAACCCTTTCTCTTCCAGCTTGCGCGCATTGGCCAGCGCTTCGGCGATGGTTTCACCCGTAACAAACTGCTCGCCCATCAGGCGCATCGCCATGTCCACGCCTTTACGGATCAGCGGTTCGCCGCTTTTACCGATGATGCGATTAAGCGAGCGCGACAGATTAGCCTCGTTATGGGTAGAGACCAGACGGCCGGTAAACAGCAAGCCCCAGGTGGCGGCGTTAACAAACATCGACGGGCTGCGGCCAAGATGCGATTGCCAGTTGCCATTGCTGATTTTGTCGCGGATTAACGCATCCCGCGTCGGCTTATCCGGAATACGCAGCAGCGCTTCCGCCAGACACATCAGCGCCACGCCTTCCTGCGAGGAGAGCGAGAACTCCTGCAGCAAGCTTTGCACCATGCCGGCGCGGCCGGTTGCACCTTTCTGGTGCCGCAACTTATCGGCAAGGCTGTAAGCCAGCTGATGGGTTTTCTCGGCCAGCGGGGCAGGGAGACGCGCTTGTTCCAGCAGCATTGGCACCGCATCCGTTTCCGGACGACGCCATGCGGCGGTGATCGCTGAGCGGCTGACTGACTGCGGTAAAATATGTTCGGCGAAGTCGAGGAAAGGCTGCAGCGCCTCGTCGGGCACGCTTTCATCACCGGCGGCATCAATCAGCAACTGCGGAATTTCCGGCACGGATTCACCGGCTTCCAGCTGCTCCAGATAATTAAAAATGGCCTGCTTGATCAGCCAGTGTGATGTGCGGTCAAGCTTCTGCGCCGCCAGTTTAATGCGATCGCGGGTGGCTTCATCCAGCTTCACCCCCATGGTAGTCGTTCCCATGATGTCCTCGTCCTCAAAAGTAGTGATTCAACGCTTGCGTGGCAGCAATATCACCTATGTTGCAACTTTGTGCAACCAGGTTAAATGTGACCTCGGTTGCACGCTTTGAACCGCCGAAAGTGTTAAATCGATAAATGCGGCATGAAAATTGCTGCAAGAAACTCGCCAATGTTGCAACCGCCAGCAACAAGACGGTTACTGAACCCGATGAGGTGCAACTCAAACTGTGAGCAGGCGCAACCTGCTGGCATTAAAAAAGCGAAGGAAGGTGAAACCGGTGTAACAGCTGTGTTAAATGCATTGTGCGCGCCGACCCTTTGCGGCAGGATACCGCGCCTTAAGAGAAATCGCTTTCTCTGGATGCGGTGAAACCAGGCTGCTGTCCCGTTCCGACAGCGCTGATCAAAAAGATTTCTCTTGATGGATCAAATAATAAGTGGAGAGACTCATGAGTGTAAGTACACCGATGTTGGTGACCTTTGTAGTGTATATCCTTGGGATGGTGCTGATAGGTTTCATCGCCTGGCGATCAACCAAAAGCTTCGATGACTATATTCTCGGCGGGCGCAGTTTAGGGAGCGTCGTGACCGCGCTCTCTGCGGGCGCTTCCGATATGAGCGGCTGGTTATTGATGGGCCTGCCGGGCGCCATTTTCCTGTCCGGGATCTCCGAAAGTTGGATCGCCATCGGCCTGATCATCGGTGCCTGGCTGAACTGGCGCATTGTGGCGGGCCGTCTGCGTGTGCAGACCGAGCATCACGATAATGCCTTAACCCTGCCAGACTTCTTCTCCAGCCGTTTCGAAGATAACAGCAAACTGCTGCGCGTTATCTCGGCGGTGGTGATTCTGATCTTCTTCACTATCTATTGTGCGTCTGGCGTGGTTGCCGGTGCGCGTCTGTTTGAAAGTACCTTTGGTATGGATTACCAGACCGCGCTGTGGGCAGGTGCCGCTGCCACCATTCTCTACACGCTGGTGGGCGGTTTCCTCGCGGTGAGCTGGACCGATACCGTGCAGGCCAGTCTGATGATTTTTGCGCTGATTCTGACGCCAGTTATCGTGATTGTCGCCGTCGGCGGCCTGGATGATTCACTGGCGGTGATCAGGGCGAAGAGCCTCGAAAACCTCGATATGCTGAAAGGGCTGAACTTTGTCGCGGTGATTTCGCTGCTCGGTTGGGGACTTGGCTACTTTGGGCAGCCGCATATTCTGGCGCGCTTTATGGCGGCCGATTCGCATCACACCATCCGCAGCGCGCGTCGTATCGGTATGATCTGGATGATCCTGTGCCTGGGTGGCGCGGTGGCGGTGGGATTCTTTGGTATCGCCTACTTCGAGAACCATCCCGATCAGGCGGCGGGCGTAAGCCAGAACGGCGAGCGTATCTTTATCGAACTGGCGCGGATTCTGTTCAATCCGTGGATTGCCGGTATCTTGCTCTCAGCGATTCTCGCCGCGGTGATGTCGACCTTAAGCTGCCAGCTGCTGGTGTGCTCCAGCGCCCTGACCGAGGATCTCTATAAAGGCTTCCTGCGTAAAAACGCCAGCCAGAAAGAGCTGGTGTGGGTAGGGCGCTTAATGGTGCTGGTGATTGCCTTGATTGCTATCGCGTTGGCTGCCAACCCGGAAAACCGCGTGTTAGGTCTGGTGAGCTATGCGTGGGCTGGCTTCGGTGCCGCCTTTGGTCCGGTGGTGCTGTTCGGCGTGTGCTGGAAACGCATGACGCGCAACGGCGCGTTGGCCGGTATGGTGATTGGCGCGCTAACCGTACTGCTGTGGAAAGATTATGGCTACGCCGAGCTGTATGAAATCATCCCAGGCTTCGCGTTCGCCAGTATCGCGATTGTGGTATTTAGCTTGCTGGGTCGCGGCCCATCAGAAGCGGCACAGCAGCGCTTTGCTGCCGCCGAAGCCCAATACCACAGCAAGTAACCTCTATCGCCATTGATGGCGACGTGTTTGATGAACCCCCGGGTGCGCAGGAGTGCGCACCCTCTAAAACCCGCTCCCCCATCCGCAAAACAAAATTAATTTCCTGCAGTGACTTGTATTTCTCTCTTCAGTAATGATAATCACTATCGTTCGCACTTTACGTTTTTTTACCTAAGGTTTACCCTTCTTAAAATTCAAGAGGTTGGTGATGTTCGTTCCCTTTCTCATTATGCTGCGCGAAGGTCTGGAAGCAGCGCTCATCGTCAGCCTAATTGCCAGCTATCTCAAACGCATCCAGCGCACCCAATGGTTTCCCGCCATCTGGGCCGGCGTATTTATCGCTGCCGCGCTCTGCTTAGCGTTGGGCATCTTTATTAATGAAACTACCGGTGAGTTTCCTCAGAAACAGCAGGAGCTGTTCGAAGGCATTGTCGCGGTGATTGCCGTGGTGATCCTGACGTCGATGGTGTTCTGGATGCGCAAAGTTTCGCGCAATATCAAAGCCACGCTGGAAAAATCGGTCGATCAGGCGTTGCAGAAGCAGGGCAGCAGCGGCTTCCCGCTGGTGCTGATGGTGTTTCTGGCGGTAGCGCGTGAAGGGCTGGAGTCGGTGTTCTTCCTGCTGGCCGCGTTCACGCAAGATGTGGGTTATGCGCCGCCGCTCGGCGCGGTGCTCGGCCTTGCAACCGCCGTGGCGCTGGGCTTTTTGCTCTATTACGGCGGCATCCGCCTGAACCTGGCGCACTTTTTCCGCTGGACCAGTTTGTTCATTCTGTTTGTCGCAGCGGGTTTGTCCGCCGGCGCCATTCGCGCCTTCCATGAGGCCGGTTTGTGGAATCACTTCCAGGATGTGGCGTTTGATATGAGCAATACACTCTCAACGCACTCGGTGTTCGGCACGCTTTTGGAAGGGATTTTAGGTTACCAGGAAACGCCAAGCGTCAGCGAAGTGGCGGTGTGGCTTGCCTATCTCATCCCGGCGCTGCTGCTGTTTTTCTTCCCGGCCCGGCCTGCAGTCAACGCGGCACGTACCACACGCTGAAATTTAATCAGGCGCGATTGCGCGCCTGTTCTTCCATGTAACAGGGATATCACTATGACGATTCGCTTCCGCCGCAAGGCGCTGTTGGTTGCTATGCTGGCGCTTTCCGGTGCGGCTACTGCTGCCGTCCCGCAAGTCACGGTCACCGTGACGGACAAACAATGTGAGCCGATGTCGCTCAACGTGCAGGCCGGTAAAACCCAGTTCATCATCAAAAACAACAGCCAGAAAGCGCTGGAGTGGGAGATCCTGAAAGGAGTGATGGTGGTGGAAGAGCGTGAAAACATCGCGCCTGGCTTCAGCCAGAAACTCACCGCCAATCTGGAGGCGGGCGAATATGACATGACCTGCGGCCTGCTCAGCAACCCGAAAGGCAAGCTGGTGGTGAGCGGCGATGCGAAGCAAGCGGCAAACGGTAAACCGGATGTGCTGGAGCTGGTTGGCCCGATCGCCGACTACAAAGTCTACGTGATGAATGAAGTGAAAGAGCTGGTAGCGGGCACCAAAGCGTTTACCGATGCGGTGAAAGCCGGCGACATCGAGAAAGCCAAAGCGCTGTTCGCACCCACGCGCGTGCATTATGAGCGTATTGAACCTATTGCGGAGCTGTTCTCCGATCTGGATGGCAGCATTGATGCGCGTGAAGATGACTTCGAGAAGAAAAATGAAGATCCGAAATTCACCGGTTTCCACCGCCTGGAAAAAATCCTGTTCGCCGATAACACCACCAAAGGTGCCGAAGAGTTCGCCAGCAAGCTAAATCAGGATGTGCTCGATCTGCAAACCCGCATCAGCGAACTGGCGCTCCCACCGGCGAAGGTGGTTGGCGGCGCAGCCGGTCTGATTGAAGAAGTGGCCTCCAGCAAGATCTCTGGTGAAGAGGATCGTTACAGCCGTACCGATCTCTCCGACTTCCAGGCCAACATCGATGGCGCGCAGAAAATCGTTGATCTGCTGCGTCCGCTTCTGCAGAAAAACAACCCGCAGCTGCTGGCGAAAGTGGATGCTAACTTCAGGAAAGTCGACGGCATTCTCAGCAAATATCGCACCAAAGATGGCTTTGAATCGTACGAAAAACTGACCACCGCTGACCGTAACGCGCTGAAAGGCCCGATTACCACGCTGGCGGAAGATCTCTCACTGCTGCGTGGAACCTTGGGTCTCGACTGATCATGAGTGATAAAAATGACGCGGCGCAGCCGTCGCGTCGTCGATTATTGCAGGGATTAGGCATGTTGGGTGGCACAGCCGCCCTCGGCGGCGGTTGTCCGTTCCATACCGCAGCCGCCGATAGCTTCTCTCCCGGCACGGTTGCACCCAACTCGCGCCAGCAGGCGCAACCTTTTTACGGCGCCCATCAGGCCGGTATCGTCACGCCGCAGCAGGCATCCATGATGCTGGTGGCGTTTGATGTGCTGGCGAGCGACAAAGCCGAGCTTGAACGTCTGTTCCGCTTGCTAACCGATCGCTTCGCTTTTCTTACGCAAGGTGGACCGGCGCCGGCGGTCACCAATCCGCAGCTGCCGCCGATGGATTCGGGGATTCTCGGTGCCGATATCGCGCCCGACAATCTCACCATGACGTTATCGGTCGGCACCTCGCTGTTTGATGAGCGCTTCGGCTTAAGCAAACACAAGCCTGCGCAGCTGCAAACCATGACGCGTTTTCCCAACGATTCGCTGGATGCGGAGCAGTGCCATGGCGACCTGCTGCTCCAGATTTGCGCTAACACCCAGGATACGGTGATCCACGCGCTGCGCGACATCATTAAACGCACACCCGATCTGCTGGCGGTGCGCTGGCGTCGCGACGGTTTTATTGCCGACCACGCGGCGCGCAGCAACGGCAAAGAAACGCCGATCAACCTGCTGGGCTTCAAAGATGGTACCGCCAATCCCGATACGCATAATCCGGCATTGATGGATCAACTCTTGTGGGTCACGCACGAACAGCAGGAACCGGCGTGGACGCACGGCGGCAGCTATCAGGCGGTGCGTATCATCCGTTTTCACGTAGAAATGTGGGACCGTACGCCGCTCGGCGAGCAGCAAACCATCTTTGGTCGTGAGAAGTTATCAGGCGCGCCGCTGGGTATGAAAAACGAGCATGACGTACCGGATTACAGCCAAGATCCCGATGGCGATTTGATTGCGCTGGATGCGCATATTCGTCTTGCTAATCCACGCACGCCGGAAACCGACAGCAGCTTGATGCTGCGGCGAGGTTACAGCTATTCCAGCGGTATAACCGGCTCAGGTCAGCTGGATATGGGTTTATTGTTTGTTTGCTACCAGCATGATTTAACCAGGGGATTTATTACCGTGCAGCAGCGTCTCAATGGCGAAGCGCTGGAAGAATATATTCGCCCGATTGGCGGCGGATACTTTTTCGCGCTGCCGGGCGTGGCGGATAAAAACCATTATCTCGGGCAACCTTTATTGCAGGCCTGATTAATAAATGTGCAGCGCCTGCGATGGTCACCGCTTCGCAGGCGCATTTGTTAAGTATTCCTTAAACTTTCCGCTGGAAGTAATCACTTCCGAATGTTCTTAAAAAGTTATGTTACCCGTTAATAAATCATCTATATGATAAATATGACAAATTTAATTTAAGGTAAAAGACCTTAGGCTTCGCTTATCTTTTTTTCTTTACTGCTACGTAAAAATAATGTTGCAAACCACCGCAAATATGATGCACTTTATTCATAAGCGTTGTCAGTTGTGTGGCTAAGCCACTGGAGTTCGCGCATGATTCGTCTCTCTTTGGGACAGTTAAATAGTTTCACCACACGCAGTCCACTGCGGGGGATTTCTTCCCTCCAACGTAACCTCGCTACTTTTCAAACATCGTTCTTGTTCAATCTCATTTTCTTTACCGGTGCGCACCTGCGTCTCGGCGCTGATGCACACCATTCTCACTGGCTCGACACGGCTTACAAGGAAGCCAACTAAACCTCTAAAGCGTTCAAGTCATCGCCGCGGGTGATCCGCCGCGATAAATGAAACCAACTGTAAGGTGCCACTATGGGAAGACAGAAAGCAGTGATCAAAGCACGTCGTGAAGCAAGACGCGTTATTCGTAGCGACTCTCGCAGTCACCGTCAGCGTGAAGAAGAATCGGTCACTTCGCTGGTGCAAATGGGTGGGTTGGATTCGATTGGTATGGCACGTGATGCACGTGACCGCGGGCCGATTGAAGCCAGAAATGAAGCTCAGGCACACTATCTCCATGCCATAGAAACGAAACAGCTTATTTTCGCCACCGGTGAAGCCGGCTGCGGAAAAACCTGGATTAGCGCAGCCAAAGCGGCTGAGGCCCTGATCAATAAGGATATCGAAAGGATTATCGTAACGCGCCCGGTGCTGCAGGCGGATGAAGATCTCGGTTTCCTTCCCGGAGATATTTCCGAGAAATTCGCGCCTTATTTCCGACCGGTCTATGACGTTCTGGTTAAACGTCTCGGCGCTTCCTTTATGCAATACTGCCTGCGGCCCGAAATTGCCAAGGTAGAGATCGCGCCCTTCGCCTACATGCGTGGACGTACCTTTGAAAATGCGGTGGTGATCCTTGATGAGGCACAAAACGTCACCGCCGCACAGATGAAGATGTTCCTGACTCGCCTGGGGGAAAACGTGACGGTTATCGTCAACGGCGATATTACCCAGTGCGACCTGCCATCCCACGCCAGGTCAGGCCTTGCCGATGCGTTAGCGCGCTTCGAAGAGGATGAGATGATCGGCGTGGTGCGTTTCGGCAAAGAGGATTGCGTCCGTTCAGCGCTGTGCCAACGCACGCTGCACGCTTACAGTTAACCGTTTGATTGAGAACGTAGCTTAAGTAAAACCCGGCGCGCGCCGGGTTTTTTTATTGTGTCCCCCCTCGGCTCGACACCATCCCCCTGCGGTAACAATTAGCGCCATTGTATTATTGATACCTGTAAAAGTATTTTTGGTGATAAATGGCACTCCCGGTCAAAAATAATTTTAAGAACAATCCTAGTCACTTTATCAGGGTTCATCAGGGGCTTAACTCAAATCATAAGAAATTTCCTATATAAATCAGACCGCAAAGATCATCTCGCTTTATTGCCTTCCTAAAATTCCAGCTATATATTCGCGCGGTAACACACAGGGAAAGTGTGCCTACGCGTGCTTTCCGCGCCATTTTTACAAGGAGTAAACATGAGCAACTCTTACCAGAACGAAATCCCTAAAGCCCGTATCAACCTCAAGCTAGACCTGCACACCGGTGGAGCGGCGAAGAAAACCGAGCTCCCTCTCAAGCTGCTGGTGACCGGCGATTTCAGTAACGGCGCGGAAGACCGCCCGCTGTCTGAACGCGAAAAAATCAACGTCAACAAAAACAACTTCAACAGCGTGCTGGCCGATATCGCGCCAGCGGTGTCATTTGCCGTGCCGAACACCCTGGCCGGTGACGGCAGCGAAGAGAACGTTCAGCTTAACTTCCGCGACATGAAGGACTTCGAACCGGAGCAGGTTGCCCGCCAAATTCCCCAGCTGCGCGCCATGCTGGCGATGCGCAATCTGCTGCGCGACCTCAAATCCAACCTGCTGGATAACGTCACCTTCCGCAAAGAGCTGGAAGCCATCCTGAAAGATCCGGCACTCAGCGACGAACTGCGCAGCGAACTGTCTGCGTTAGCCACCGATCAAGCCTGATCATCCCCGTAACGGACTATTGAGAGAGAATGCTGATGTCAGTTCAGAATGAAACCCATGCCAATGGTGCAACCACCGTGCTGGACCGCCCGGCTGCGGGCGGCGTCTACGCGTCGCTGTTTGAAAAAATCAACCTCAATCCGGTGTCAGAGCTGAGTGATCTCAACGTCTGGCAGGACAATCAGGCGATGTCTGATGCCACCGCCGACGAGCGCGTGACAGCCGCGATGCAGGTATTCCTGACGCGCCTGAAAATCAGTGGTGCGAAAGTGGAGAAGCTGGATAAAAACCTGCTGGATCACCATATCGCCGAGCTGGACCGCCAGATCAGCCGCCAGCTCGATGCGGTGATGCACCACGACGAATTCCAGAAAGTGGAGTCGGCGTGGCGCGGCCTGAAGTCGCTGGTGGATAAAACTGACTTCCGCCAGAACGTGAAAATTGAAGTGCTCGACGTATCGAAAGACGATCTGCGTCAGGATTTCGAAGATGCGCCAGAAATCATCCAGAGCGGCCTCTATCTGCAAACCTACGTCGCCGAATACGACACGCCGGGCGGCGAGCCGATTGGCGCGGTGATTTCTGCCTATGAGTTTGATGCCTCGGCGCAGGATGTGGCGCTGCTGCGCAACCTGTCGAAAGTCGCGGCGTCAGCACACATGCCGTTTATCGGTTCGGTCGGCCCGCAGTTTTTCCTCAAAGAGTCGATGGAAGAAGTGGCTGCCATCAAAGATATCGGCAACTACTTTGACCGTGCCGAATACATCAAGTGGAAGTCGTTCCGTGACACCGACGACTCGCGCTACATCGGCCTAACCATGCCACGCGTGCTCGGTCGTCTGCCGTACGGCCCGGACACCGTGCCGGTGCGCAGCTTCAACTACATCGAAGAAGTAAAAGGCCCGGACCACGACAAATACCTGTGGACCAATGCCTCTTTCGCCTTCGCCGCCAACATGGTGCAGAGCTTCATCAGCAACGGCTGGTGCGTGCAAATCCGTGGCCCGCAGGCCGGCGGCGCGGTGCAGGATCTGCCGATCCATCTCTACGATTTGGGCACCGGCAACCAGGTGAAAATCCCGTCCGAAGTGATGATCCCGGAAACCCGCGAATTCGAGTTCGCCAACCTCGGCTTTATCCCGCTTTCGTACTACAAGAACCGCGATTACGCCTGCTTCTTCTCGGCCAACTCGACGCAGAAACCGGCGATCTACGACACCGCTGATGCCACCGCCAACAGCCGCATCAACGCGCGTCTGCCGTACATCTTCCTGCTGTCGCGCATCGCGCACTACCTGAAGCTTATTCAGCGCGAAAACATCGGTACCACCAAAGACCGCCGCCTGCTGGAGCTGGAGCTCAACACCTGGGTGCGCACGCTGGTGACCGAGATGACCGATCCGGGCGACGAGCTGCAGTCTTCACATCCGCTGCGCGATGCGAAAGTGCTGGTGGAAGATATCGAGGACAACCCGGGCTTCTTCCGCGTTAAGCTGTTCGCCATCCCGCACTTCCAGGTGGAAGGCATGGACGTGAACCTGTCGCTGGTGTCGCAGATGCCGAAAGCTAAAGCGTAAGGCGGAACTCAGGGATGAAAACAGAACAACCACTCTGGGGCCGGGGTACCATGATCTCGCCCCAGCACTTTCAGCAGCAGTCCGCCTGGCAGGCGTGGCACAGCGAGTGCATCGCGCGCATGGGGCTTAATCAGCCGTGGGGCGTATTTCAGGTTGAGTTTGAGCCGGATGCGCTGAAGCTTGGGCGGCTTAAGCCGCGTCATCTGCACCTGCGTTTTCGTGATGGCACGCTGATCGATACCCACAACGCCGATCCGCTGCCACCGACGTTGACGCTTGAGGCGGAGCATAAGGAAGTGACGGTTGTTCTGGCGCTGCCGCAGCTGTACGCCAACGGCGGCAACTGCCTGCAGGAAAGCGACGTGGCGGAGCGTCCGGTGCGATTCCGCCAGCGCTGGCGCGATATCCGCAACCTGTTCGGGGACGATACCCGGCAGGTTGCGGTATTGCAGCCTGAACTGACTCTACGTTATGCACATCAGGACAACAGCGACTGGCTGACCTGTCCGGTGGCGCGTCTGCAGCAGGATGCGCAGGGCGGCTGGGCGCTGGACAGCCAGTTCCTGCCGCCACTCCTGACTCTGCAATCCAGCCCGTGGCTGATGACGGCACTTGAACAACTGGTGACGCAGCTGCGTGCACGGCTGGTGCGTCTGATGGCGATGCGCCGCGAAAGCAACCAGCGCATGGCCGATTTTGCCGTTGCCGACGTATCGCTGTTCTGGCTGCTCAACGCGCTAAACAGCGCCGAGCCACTGCTGGCCGATTTTCAGCGTCATCCGCAAAGCCCGCCGGAACGGCTTTATCCCGAACTGGCGCGCTTGGCGGGTAGTCTACTGACGTTCTCGCTGGAACATCAGGTGAGCGCCATTCCGGTGTATCGCCATGAAAATTTGAATGAAGTGTTCCCTCCGCTGTTCAGCCTGCTCGGCACGCTGCTGGAAGCCAGCCTGCCGTCGCGCATGGTGGTAATCGACATGACGCACGACAGCCGTCTGCGTCAGTGGCAGGCGCGCCTCAACGATCCACGCCTGCGCGAGGAAGCCGATTTCTACCTGTCGGTGCGCTCGCCGCTGCCGGTGGCGCAGCTGCAGGAGCAGTTCCCGCGCCAGTGCAAAGTCGGCAGTCCGGATGACGTGACTGCGCTGGTGAACAGCTCGCAGCTCGGCATTCCGCTCAAGCCACTTAGCCACGTTCCTGCGGCGATCCCGTTGCGACTGGAGAACCAGTATTTCTCGCTGGATCTGTCCCATCCGGCGGCACGAGCGATGCTCGAGAGCGGCAGCTGCGTGTTTTACGTCCCCGGCACGCTGGGTGACCCGGAACTGGAACTGTTTGCGGTGCTGAGATCATGAGTGCTGAAGCAAAAACTATCGATATTGATGCGCTGCTGCAGAACACCTGGCTGCAGGTGATCAGCCTGCGCCACGGCCCGCAGTTTGCCGAAGGCGAAGGGCTGGCGCTGTGGCAGCGCTGCGTGAATGACGCCGAACGCGTGCAGCTTACGCTGCGCGAGGCGGGCGTCAGCCGCGAAAGCTGTCACGACGTGCTGCTGGCGCAGTGCGCGCTGCTGGATGAGGCGGTGAAAGGGCGCGGCGTGCAAGATGATGCCTGCGTGCAGTGGTATCACATGCCGCTGCAGGGCCATTTTTTACAGACCATGGATGCGGGCGAAACCCTGTGCGACCGCATGCAGCAGGTGCTGGCGCAGCCGGAAGCCGATGAAATGGTGCTGACCTGTTTTCACCGCGTGATGATGCTGGGCTTTCTCGGCGGATATACCTCCATTGATGCACCCGCGCGCCAGCAATTGGTGAGCGCGCTGACTAAGCGCGTACCACCTTTCACGCGTGCGGCGGATGCGCCGTTGTTATCGCTGGCAAGCGGTGGGTTGCGCACGGGCTGGTTAAGCAGCTGGCCTGCACGTATTGGCCTGACCGCGCTTCTGCTGGCCGCGCTGTGGTGGGGACTGAATTACTGGCTCGATCACCTCATCACGACGCTGCTGCCCGGAGTCAAAGGATGACGACGTTGCTTCCACGCTTGCTGGTGCTCTGGATCTGGCTGCTTGTGGCGGTGCTGTGCACGCAGTTTCTGACCTTTACACGCAGCAGCGATTCAATCGTGCTGCTGGCGATACTGCTGCTGGCTGGCACGATAACGATCAGAGTGCTGCGCCGCCGCAAGCATGTGACGATTCAGGAATGGACTGATTTGCCCGATGCAGCGTATCGGCAGCCGGTGGTGCTTTGCTGCAATGCAAGTGGCCTGTCGGACCAAGAAGCGGTACACGTGCTGCCGCACGGCTGCTTTATTCACGTTGCGGATAGCAGCGAACTCCAGCACAGCCTGCGCCAGCTGTTGCTGATGCGTCCAGACTGGGGCCGCCAGATTTCCGTCTGCCTCAGCATTAGTCCGCAGCAACAGCAGGATGCAGCGGTGCTGGAAAACGAGCTGTTTGCTCTGCGCTGGCAAATTGCGTTACTGCGCCGTGAAACCCGTCAGTCGCTGCCGTTGCTGCTTAACATCAGCGTTGCCGGTGAGATGACGCAGTGCGCTGCACCGCTTTGGCAGGTTCAGCTGGCGGGCAATCCTGCGCAAATCTGGCTGGATGACAACTCGCCGCGTGGCACCAGCGAATGGCTGCAGTCGGGTGGCAGCGTGGCGATGCAGCAGCAGGTCCTGCTCAACTCGCTGGATGCATGGGCGCGTCAACATGTGCTGCGCGTGCTGACGGAGGCGCACAGTGATGTCGCCGCCGTGATACCCGCCGCCTATGTATTGCAGCTGCAACCCGCTACGCCGGGCGCCTGCAATGACTCTCTGTGGTGCGCCTGGCTGAGGCAGCACACCACTATCCGCAGTGCCGGTACCGCAGCGAACATAGCCGTCATCCTGCCTGACTTTATCCTTCCGCTGCTTCCAGAAGGCCGTGGCCTGACGCCGCGCATCCGCGCATTGCGCACGGCGATCACGGCCTTCGCCGTTGCCGCAGTCATCGCACTCTGTGCGGTGGCCTGGAACAACCAGTCGCTAATCCATCGCATCGTATTCGACCTCGAACACTACAACCGCATTGCTATGACCGACTACGCGCCGAAGCTCGCTGCTGTGCAGGTGCTGCGCGAGGACGCGAGTCAGCTCGACAACTATGCGCGTCAGGGCGCGCCGCTGCGCCTGAGTCTGGGGCTCTATCAGGGCGGGCATCTGCATCTGCCGGTGCTGCACGCCATTAGTACCTGGATACCGGAACCTAAGCCAAAACCTGCGCCAAAGCCGAAACCACAACCCACGCTGGTACGGCTGGACGCGATGTCGCTGTTCGATTCCGGCAAATCCGAGCTGAAAACCGGCTCAACCAAAGTGCTGGTCAACGCGCTGGTCGGCATCAAGGCGAAGCCGGGCTGGCTGATTGTGGTCGCGGGTTATACCGACGATACCGGCAATCCGGCGCTGAACCAGCGTCTGTCGCTGAAGCGGGCGGAATCCGTGCGCGACTGGATGCGCGACACCGGCGACGTGGATGAGAGCTGCTTTGCGGTGCAGGGCTTCGGCCAGAGCCGTCCGATGGCGAGCAACGACACCGCCGAAGGTCGCGCGGCCAACCGGCGCGTTGAAATCAGTCTGGTGCCGCAGGCCGACGCCTGCCAGGCAGCGGACGCAATCCCTCCGTCATCACAGGATGGTGACGGCAATCATGAAGAAAAGGAGTAACAACATGGCAATTCCGGTTTATCTGTGGCTGAAGGACGACGGCGGTGCGGACATCAAGGGCTCGGTGGACGTGCAGGACCGTGAAGGCAGCATCGAAGTGGTGGCACAGCAACACAACCTGTACATCCCGACCGACAACAACACCGGCAAGCTGACCGGCACGCGCATTCACACGCCGTTCCTGTTCACCAAGGAAATCGACTCGTCCAGCCCGTACCTCTACAAAGCGGTTACCACCGGCCAGACGCTGAAGTCTGCCGAGTTCAAGTGGTATCGCATCAGCGACGCCGGCCAGGAAGTGGAGTACTTCAACACCAAGCTGGAAAACGTGAAGGTGGTGAAGGTCAATCCGGTGATGCACGACGTTAAGGACCCGTCGAAAGAGAAACACAACCATCTGGAGCAGATTGAGCTGCGCTACGAAAAAATCACCTGGACCTACAAAGACGGCAACATTATTCATTCCGATTCGTGGAACGAACGCGCCACCGCCTGATTACGCGTCATATTTCGCGCCGCTGCTGCGTTGGCTGCGCGCGTTCGCCCCGGTCACATAGTTACCTATGCTCCCGGGGACTCGCGCACTTGCCGCCTTGCCGCGACACGAACTATTTAGCGTAATCGCCCCTCCGCTGGGCTGTTTTTGCAGCCCGGCAGATGATTTATGAATTCATCCATAGCGGGTGAAATCACAAGTCATTTCCCATCTTTCCTGCTGCCTTATGCGCTTCGGTTTACGGCGACGGGCGGTAGCGTGCCACCAGTCAGGAGAATTTTGCTATGGACAGTCAGTCAGCCGCGCTTTTGCGTCGCCTCAACCCGTTCTGCGCGCAGGCGCTGGAAGCCGCTGCGTCGCTATGCCAGACCCGCGCCCACGCTGAAATCCAGCCGGAGCACTGGTTGCTCAAGTTGCTCGAGCAGGGCGAGGGCGACATCACGGTGATTGCCCGCCGCTATGAATGGGACATGGATGTCATCTGGCAGGATTTGCTGGCGTTTCTCGACCGCCAGCCACGCGCGGTGCGAGGGCGTCCGCAGCTTTCTTCTTCGCTGGAAGCGCTGCTGAAGCAGGCGTGGCTAATGGCCTCCGCATCTGATAATTCCCCGCAAATTCGCAGCATCCATCTGCTGATGGCGCTGTCCGAGCAACCAAAACTTGCACAGTGCGAAGGTCTGTGGCCGCTGCTGAGCCTGCGCATGAGCCAGTTGGAGCGTTTACAGCCGATGCTGGAAGCGCAGTCCGACGAGCGTGCCGAAGCGGAGCAGCCGGAGATGCCGGTCAGCACTATCGAACAACCTGCCACCGCAGGTGAGACCAAAGCCGCATCCACCGAAGCCCTGACCCGCTTCACCCGCGACGTCACCGCTGACGCGCGTAGTGGCAAAATTGACCCGGTATTTGGCCGCGATAACGAAATCCGCCAGATGGTGGATATCCTGTCGCGCCGCCGCAAGAACAACCCGATTCTGGTAGGCGAGCCGGGCGTGGGCAAAACCGCGCTGGTGGAAGGGCTGGCGCTGCGCATTGCCGAAGGCAACGTGCCGGACAGCCTGAAGCCGGTGAGCGTGCATACGCTGGACCTCGGCATGCTGCAGGCGGGGGCGGGCGTGAAGGGTGAATTCGAGCAGCGCCTGAAGAACATCATCACCGAGGTGCAGGCCGCGCCGAATCCGGTGTTGCTGTTTATCGACGAGGCGCACACCATCATCGGCGCGGGCAACGCAGCGGGCGGTGCGGACGCGGCTAACCTGCTGAAACCGGCACTGGCGCGCGGTGAGCTGCGCACCATCGCGGCGACAACGTGGAGCGAATACAAACAGTACTTTGAGAAGGACGCCGCACTGGAGCGCCGCTTCCAGATGGTGAAGGTCGACGAGCCGGACGACGACACCGCGTGCCTGATGCTGCGCGGACTCAAGTCGCGCTACGCCGACCATCACGGCGTACACATCACCGACGCGGCGGTGCGCGCCGCCGTCACGCTATCGCGCCGCTACCTTACAGGCCGCCAGCTGCCTGACAAGGCGGTTGACCTGCTCGACACCGCCGCCGCGCGCGTGCGTATGAGCCAGGACACGGTACCGGAAGCCATCACCCGCCTGCGTGCGAAGCTCGATGCGCTGAACATTGAGCAGCGCGCCATCCTCGACGACGAAGCGCTCGGCGGCGCGGTCTCGCAGGAACGCCTGACTGAAATTGCCACGCAGATTGCATCCACCGATGAAGAGCTTGAGGCGCTGGAGCAGCGCTACGCTGACGTGCAGGAACGCATGCAGCAGTTGCTCGAAGGACGCAAAGACGCCAGTCAGAAACACAACATCGCGCAGCTCCAGAGCGAACTCGGCGCATTACAACCCGAAGAGCCGCTGCTGACCGCCGACGTTGACGCGCGCATCGTGGCGGGCGTGATTGCCGACTGGACCGGCGTGCCGCTGTCGTCGCTGATGAAGGACGAGCAGGCTGAACTGTTGGCGCTGGAAACCCTGCTCGCCACCCGCGTGGTCGGGCAGGACGCGGCGCTCAGCGCCATCGCGCAGCGCCTGCGCGCCTCGAAAACCGGACTCACCTCAGAAAACGGACCGCAGGGCGTGTTCCTGCTGGTTAGCACCAGCGGCACCGGCAAAACCGAAACCGCGCTGGCGCTGGCCGACTTGCTGTACGGCGGCGAGAAATCGTTAATCACCATCAACCTTAGCGAATATCAGGAAGCACACACTGTTTCCCAGCTCAAAGGCTCGCCGCCGGGCTACGTCGGCTACGGCCAGGGCGGCATCCTCACCGAAGCGGTGCGCAAGCGCCCGTACAGCGTGGTGCTACTCGACGAGGTGGAAAAGGCGCACCGCGACGTGATTAATCTGTTTTATCAGGTGTTTGACCGTGGCTTCATGCGCGACGGCGAGGGGCGCGAAATCGACTTCCGCAACACCGTGATTCTGATGACCTCGAACCTCGGCAGCGATCAGTTGATGCAGTTACTGGACGAAACGCCAGATGCCGCCGAAGCCGAACTGCAGGAGTGCCTGCGCCCGATCCTGCGCGACCACTTCCAGCCCGCGCTGCTGGCGCGCTTCCAGACGGTGATTTACCGCCCGCTGGCGCGTGAGGCGATGCGGATCATCGTGGAGGTGAAGCTCAGCCAGGTCAGCCAGCGGCTGCAACGGCATTACGGCATCCGCACCACTATCGGCGATGGTTTGTATGAAATGCTCACCGACGCCTGTCTGCTGCCGGACACCGGAGCGCGCAACGTCGACAGCCTGCTGAATCAGCAGATCCTGCCGGTGCTGAGCCAGGTGATTTTGCAGCACCGCGCCAGCGGCACCTTAAGCGACAGCCTGACGATGGATACCAATGATGAAGGTGAAGTGACCTTTACGTTCTGAATGATCGACGGTTCCTGCCTGCGGCATTTAAAAGGATTTAATCATGACAGATACGACCATTACCCTGTTCAGCCACAGCCATCACCGGCTGAAGATCACTGACAGCGCCTCACCGCTCGACGTGCTGAGCTTCGAAGGCACAGAAGCGCTGAGCGCGCCCTTCAGCTGGAAAATTATCTTCACCAGTACCGACAAGCACATCAGCCGCGAAGCGATGCTGATGAAAACCGCGTCGCTGACCCTGCAGCCATCATCGCAGAGCCTCGCCGACCTGCTGCGCAAGGCCGAACCGCTGCGCGTGGTGCAGGGCGTGGTGACTGGCTTTGATATGCTCGGCGTGTCCGCCGACGAAGCGCGCTACGCCATCACGCTGCAGCCGCGACTCGCGTTGCTTTCGCGCACCCGGCAGAACGCCATCTGGCAGGACATGTCGGTGCCGCAGATTGTCGAATCCATCCTGCGCGACCGTCACGGCATGCGCGGTCAGGACTTCGTGTTTGCCCTCAGCCGCGACTATCCGAAGCGCGAGCAGGTGATGCAGTTTGACGAAGACGACCTCCGCTTCGTCTCGCGCCTGCTGGCGGAGGTCGGCATCTGGTTCCGCTTCACCACCGACACGCGCCTCAACATCGACGTGGTGGAGTTTTACGACGGCCCGCAGGGCTACCAGACCGGCCTCACGCTGCCCGCCGTGCCGCCGTCTGGTCTGCACGACAGCGGCGTGGAGTCGGTGTGGGAGATGGAAAGCCGCTTCAGCGTGGTGGAGAAAACCGTCAGCACCCGCGACTACAACTACCGCGACGCCACCGCCGACATGAACGCGCAGGCCGACGTCACCGGCGGCGACGACACTACCTACGGCGAAGCCTATCACTGGGCGGATAACTACCTGCAGGCGGGCGAGGCCTACAGCGCCAGTCCCGCGACTGAAAGCGGCGCGTTCTACGCCCGGCTGCGCCACGAGCGCTACCTCAACGGCCAGACGCGGCTCAGCGCCAAATCCAGCAGCGCGGCGTTGATGCCTGGCGTGGTGGTGCGCGCCAGCGGCGGCGACAACGTGGCGGAGGTGTTTCGCAGCGGCGTGGTTATCACCTCGCTGCTGTGCCGCGCAGCGCGCGACAGCAGCATGGAAACCGCGTTCCACGGCATCCCGGCGGAGGGCCGCTACGGTTATCGTCCGGAACCGGCACCGCGCCCGGTAATGGCGGGCACCTTACCGGCGCGCATCACCAGCACCACCACCAACGACACCTACGGCCACATAGACCGCGACGGCCGCTATCGCGTTAACATGCTGTTTGACCGTGCGGGCTGGGAAAGCGGCCATGAAAGCCTTTGGGTGCGCCAGTCGCGCCCGTTTGCCGGCGACACCTACGGCCTGCACCTGCCGCTGCTGGCGGGCACCGAGGTGGCAATTGGCTTTGAGCACGGCAACCCGGACCGTCCGTACATCGCCGGCGTGTTGCATGATTCATCGCGCGCCGACCACGTCACCATCCGCAACTACAGGCGCAACGTGCTGCGCACGCCGTCGAACAACAAGCTGCGGCTTGACGACACGCGGGGGCAGGAGCATATCAAGCTCAGCACCGAATACGGCGGTAAAAGCCAGCTTAACCTCGGTCATCTAGTGGATGGTGAGCGTCAGGCGCGCGGCGAAGGCTTCGAGCTGCGCACCGACAGCTGGGGCGCCATCCGGGCTGGCAAAGGGCTGTTTATCAGCGCCGATGGGCAAGCGGCGGCGCAGGGTAAGCAGAAGGACATGCAGGCGGCGCTGGACAACCTGAACCAGGCGCGCGAGCAGATGGCGGAGATATCCGGCGACGCGCAAAAGGCCACGGCAAACCCGGCGGACCTGCGCGCGCAGATAGCGCTGCTGGAGCAGCAGGTACAGGACCTGAAAAAATCGGTACTGCTGCTGAGCGCACCGGACGGCATGGCGCTTACCAGCGGCGGGCATCTGCAACTTTCAGCGACGCAGAATCTGGTGGCGACGGCGGGCAAAAACGCCGACGTCAACGTAATGAAAAACTTGTTTATCGGTGTGGGCAACGCGCTGAGCGTGTTCGTGCGCAGGCTGGGCATCAGGCTGATTGCCAATCAGGGGCCGGTGCAGCTGCAGGCGCAAAACGATTTGATGGAGCTGCTGGCGCGCAGGGAAATCAGCATCATCAGCACCGAAGATGAAATCAAAATCATTGCGAAAAAGAAAATCACGCTGAACGGCGGCGGGAGTTATATCACGCTGGATGCTAATTCAATTGAGTCAGCTACGGCAGGTGATTACCGCACGCAAGCGGGCCAGTATGTCCGGCTGGAACAGGCGAGCAACCCGGAAGAATTCCCAAGCCTGGCCGTAATAAAAAAAGAGCCTTCGGGCAAATTTACTTTTTCCTGACAGGGAGTCACTAAATGATCATCAGTCCACCCATTTTAAAAGCCAAATCTGCGACAGAAACGGATGCCGCATGGATTAGTCGTGTGATGGCTTCTGACGTACACCGCGGTTTTCCTGTTAGTGCAGCCGGTTCATGGCATGGCGGAATTCATATTAAACATACCGATAACAGCAGTAGCCCAGAAAAAGTTAGGGCAATTGCAGATGGCAAGGTCGTATCTTTTCGCGCACCTGCTAATGATGAAGCAAAACGTGCTGAGCCATTGAATTTGAATGGTGCGACAGACAGTGGTTATGTGTTGCTGAAGCATGAAACGGAAATTGGCAGTGGTGAAAACGGCAAGGTGGTTTTTTACTCGTTATATATGCATTTGAAATCACTCAACGCAGCTATTAAAAGTGATGCTCTAATCTATCGTAAAGATGCATTAGGAACCGCTGGCATGGTGGATGGAGAAAATGCCTTCCACTGTCAGATATTTTGTGACGATGACAATATTGAAAAATTAACAGGAAGAAATACGCAGAAACTGGATATCACTCGTGATGGTCGAACAGATGCTGTTTATGGCGATATTCATTTTTATTTGCCTATTGGGACGAAATTTTATAATAAAGCACCTGATAACAATAGTTCTGCCATCGAAGGCCTTAATGAATTACATACCAGTACGGTTCCTTTATATGTCAGTATGACTCTGGCTAAAGGAAATTGTACCATGGTGACGAGGCAGGAGGATTCTAAAAATGAAGATAAGTATAATACAGTCGGCGAAGCGCTAGTTAATGCAGATAAAGAAAATTATGAATATAATCTTTATCAAACTGCAACATCTCGCTATAAGGATAGCCCTAGTGCAGGCTATGAGTTACTTCGGTTTGGGCGTATTATTAATACTGAAAATGAAACTCTTTCTCCTGCTGATGCACCATTGTGGATGACTGTAAATTATCCTGGGGGGAACGGTGTTGTAAACCTTGCGGCAGGTGCAGTCAAAAAATTTAGTGATGCAGATCTCCCACATTGGACAGGATGGCATCTTGTTAATGATGACAAAGATTCCTTTAGTCAGTGTAATTCAGCAACAATAAAAAAACTACAAACAGAAGACATGTATTCAATTCAAAGTAGAAAACTAATTTGCCGCTTTCCGTTTGATTGGGAAAGTAGCACGATTGATATTAGATACAATTGGCTAATGACTGGTCTACCTTGGAATCAATGCACTTCGTTTAATACAACTTCTGAACAAAATGTAGGCTCACAGGAATCGAAAGATCAGGTTCTGATGAGTCAAAAAGAATACGACAAGTTCAAAAAGCATGTTGAAGCGCTTTGTTTTAATTATGGAACCTTAGGTGTAGGGTTAATCTGGCATTTCGAACCTCGTAGTTTTATTGAGCATTTCAGAAAGTGTGGGTGGATAGATCAGACCGATCTAAGTAGGATTTATTCTTCTACATCAGAAGAGGTTAGAGAAAAATATCGAAATTCTTTAAATTTAATCTTGATGAAGTATGGCATGAACACATCAATTCGGGCGGCTCATTTCCTTGGTCAGGGGGCAGTAGAAACGCAGAGTTTGAATTTGATGGTTGAGGGAACTGTGTCCTTTTCTCGTAATCCAGAACATCCTTCATTTGCTGAGGAAACTGATGGGTATTATTCAGATCCTACAGATACATATGGCTATTTCCATAATTATGAGCGTGATGGAAACGACTTGGGTAATGTCGCAAAAAGTGATTTGAGAGATTCAAGGAATAATGCATTGACAGTAAGGATTGGAAGGGATTCACGCAATAGACCAGTGTTATCGTCCCCTGAACGAAGGCTAATTGATTCAACTTTTTCAAGTGTTGGGGATGGGATGAAGTTTCGTGGAAGAGGGTTTAAACAACTAACTGGTTTGGCGAACTATACTGGTTATTGGGTTTATAGAGGCTGGTTACGCCGCTCAGATTATGATAATAGATGGTGGTTGAATCCAACTAGATTGAGAGTGCCAGTAATCGATAATCCTCAAAATATATCCACGGTTCCATACAATTGTATTGACTCAGGAGGGCAGTTTGCAGCAAAGAAAGGAATATTAAGGAAGGCTGATGCCGGGGTAGCACAAAATAATTCACGGGAAGTTAGCATGGTAATAAATCGATGGGATGAACAGTCTTTTAATCGCCGATTTCAATCGACTCAACATGCATATAAAATTTTAGGTGATAACTGAATGAAAGTGATTTTATTTTTATCTTTGTATTTATTAGTTAGCACAACTTATGGGGGAACTGAGACGAGAAAAGTTTCTTTCGAGGAGGCCATGTTAGGTATTCCTGGTCAATGGATAAATTTTGAAAGAAAAGGCTGTCTGTTAATCGGTGAGAGGTCTGTTGACACTAATGATTATCTTAAGATATGCAAATATACATCAGACAATGACAAAGTGTATTTTTCGATGAACGATGATGGAGAATGGGAGGCCGTTACTGAAGGGGCGCCTGTTTTAGCTGATGTAAATTTTACATCAAAATTTAAGGGTATGAGTGCTATCGTTTCATGCAGGATAAGAGATGATGCCGGATATCATTCCACGCAGTGTTTTCAGGCTGAGATAGATTTACCAGAAAATATTTCATATATTTTTACTGGAATAGGGAATTCATCATTTTTTGAGCAGTATAAGAAAATATATCTTTCCTTTAATGTAATAGATAAGTGATTGGGGTCAGGATTGCAATTAGAGAGTTTATTTATGCTCAGGGCTAAATGTCTAATGATTTTGGGTGTTTTGCTTTTTACAGAGTTTTGTAATGTGAAGTATTACAACTCAGTGCTAATTGATGGCTATAAAATTCATTTTGAAAAAGGAAATAAAGGGAGTGTTGATGTTGATTACACTTCAAAAGGTAATGTTTTTTGGTGTGAAATTATAGGTTGGAATGATCGTTTGTCCTCAGGCTCGGAAAATATTCCAATTACTAGTGATGGAGAAGCTATAATTATTTATCCGGGTAATAAATATCTTATGATAGATGATATTAAAAACCACAGGAATGAAAGGTTAGAATTGAAGAGTGTCAAATTCTTCGATGATGATATTTCTTCACTTGTGGATATAAACTTCGATAAGAAATTAGTTTTGGCTTTGGTGGTTATTGATGCATCACTAAATAGTTACCAGGCAATACTTTCCCATTTTAAAGGGGGCGCGAATATATTAACCGGGAAAGGTTTTTGGCAAGGAGTTGATAAAGCAGAAAATGGGGTAGATGACTTTTTCCTAATTGGAGATGATTTCTATGTTGGAAAAATATCTAAAAATGGGAAGTATGTATCACCAAATGATTTAGATTGCTCAGTTGACTCTTTTCCTGGTATATGGATTATAGAAATAAAAAAGCAGGTGATATTTAATAATGGTGAAGGGATTGAATAAAGTTGCCAAAATCTTTTCTCGAAAGGAAGTTTTTTGAAAAAATAAATGGCCTTTTAGTAAAGTTAAAATCATTCAAAGGACTATTTTTCGTATATAATTTATCGTCCAATTAATATCTGATGATCCCCTGTGGTAAGTTATATTACGAGAGTTCTTAATGTATTTTTTAATGCTTTTTCTCTATGGGCTAACACCGATTTCATATGCGAAAGAAATAAACTATTGTGGAACTATAAATTTCCATGCTGGGATTTTTGATTATTCAAAAATTCAAAAGGCATCTCGTAAAGTAGATTGTCGTGATAATCCAGTCCCAATTTATTACAAAGGTATTAAAGATTATTTCAATCTGACATCATCAGCTTATGCTACCGGCGGAGCTAGTTATTTAACTTGGGATAAAACGGATGGGAAATATCATTATGATGAAGATGAACTTAAAGACACCATTCGAGATGTTATTTATAATCCTAAATATAAATATCTCTCTCATTTAACTTTTAGCGTAAAAATAAATTATCAGTCTAGGCCTAGCGGAGCGCTTGTTATTTCAGATGTAATCTTTAAAGATATGGATGGTAAAGGTGTTATTATTATTAAAGATGCTTTCTTTTACTCGAAAGATAACTATGCAGCAGTTTATGGATCTCAGCCAATAAAATTTACAGATAAAAGTAAAATTGAGTTAATGGAAGGTGTCAATGATCTTTTGATACCATGGTTATAGATTGGGATTAGATCAATAAAAATATGATTAATGTGAATGGGTGTTACAAAAATGGAATAATGATGCGTTTATTTACTGCTTTGCTTTTTTTTGAGATATTTAACAACTCTGCCTATGCGGAACTTAGCTGCAAAATAGGAAAAGGTAGCTGCATAACAGTTTTAGGTAACTTGGCGTCGAATAATAATTCTGAAAATGAAGTGTCGCTTTATATAAATGACGAAAAAATTGCTAGCATTTCTACTACTGATGTTAATCAAGCATTTGTGTATTATGATCTTCCTTATCAGAAAAATGATAAAAGATTGATCGATATAATAATTATATCCTACGATGCCAGTGATTGCATTTATGTAGATCAGAGAGCTAATTGCCAAAATATAAATTAATAGACATGACAAATGGAGTTAAATTATCAAGTTAATTCTATCCTCCAGTGATAAATGCGAACTTAATGACAGTCAGTTGGGAGAGGGGGGTAATCATTATGACATTTGAAGATCCGTCTGTTTTTAAATATGAAAATAATACTGTTAAGCTAAATAATGGTGGGGTTAAATCTTCAGACGTTAACTTTGATAGGGATATATATATTTCAAGGTGAGTTAATCAAAATGAAGCGGGAGGCAGAGATTTGTCATTACGGGAATACGTTATTGCGATTTCATTTTTTATAACCCCATTGAAATTAAGTGCGTTTGAAGTTGAGTTGATCGAATGTGATTCGATCTTTTTTAGTAATAAATTGGTTTCTAAGAAGATAAAGTTTGACACTATAATCAATGGCTACAGCGTAAACTGTGAAGGTTCAAAAATTATGTTATGGGGAAGGCCAAAAAAATTAACGAAACTAACCCACAAGATACTGATTTTATCTTGTTAGATTTAAATAAAAATTATAAAAAATACATGATTGCTGTTAGTAGTGGTGTTTATGACATAGATTATCTTAAATCAAATGACTACGCTTACATTGGCAGCAATCAAGGCATTTTAGTAAATCTTTCGAATGGAAGGTTTAAAGAGTTTAATTCTGACTTTGATCCAACATTAGACTCAAAATTTGAGTCATGCGAAAAGAATAAATCATGGGGTTTTAATCGATATCAATAAAAAATTGGAATATTCTAATGATATTACTCTGGCTCTCATTGTTGGTGACGTTTATTTGTTAGTATGCAGACTGTAAGAATCTACGTTAAATTTAAGTGTTTGATAAAGATAAATTAATGAACATGTTTTATTAATTTTTTAACACGTTATATTCGTGTGAGTATAAAATAATATGAGATTAAATTTTTTATCAATGCTGCTGATCCCATGGGTTCCTTAAGCCGGTTCACCGGGCGGCATTACACTTTTTGTACAGCCTACAACAAATGCTAAAAACATAAAGTATGTGTTTGATGGTTACTTTAGGAATTATTATGGTGTCGATAATCCTAAAACCCCATCATGTACACCTGATGACTATGTGCCTTACATTGATATTGTATATTTGAATACAATTCCAAAAAATATTGATAATAAACTTATAGATGGTGCTATAAGTTCTGATATGTCCAGGACAGAATTGGCGAAGAAACTCAGCAATTTTCAAGATGACCGAGTGTCAGGTTTCAATGGTGCAATGATTTACGATTTGAAAGATGAGAGTGTCATAATTTATACTTTCGATCTTTCATCACCAAATGAAATTCGTAAAACTATTAAAAAAAGAAAGAATAATTTCATCCGATGATATGGGGAATGCCATTTGTAAGTCTATCGAAGGTAACATCCTTCCATCTGAACCCTGAATAATATCTTTTCATAGGTTAATTAATGGATAATGCATAGAGGATTATTAACGAAGTGCTTTTATTAAGTAAGTTTATGAGGTGTTAATGAAATAATTGCAGCTGTAATCTTGTTAATATTACCTGCGTTTAACTCTGCTGCAGAGGAAAGCACTTTCAAAGTCGCCTGGACTGACAGCAATGGCAACAACGTGGTAAATCTTAATGTCAGAAATGGTCCAAAAGGAGAGGATATTGGTTCCATTTATCTTTCTGGTGAAGGGATCATAAATGATGTGCAAAGCTGGAAAGCACGCGATGCGGTAGAAGCCTGTCAGCTTGACTACGATATCACCATTTATCCCGAGACCTTTGAGTTTATTGATTTGCCGTGACATGGAGGGAAGTATTTATTATTTGCATATCGATTACTATGTGTAGGTGGAGTAGATCCCGGCGAGATTAAATATTTGGCTTATGAGGATGGAAAGAAGTACGCATTACGAGGTGAGGAAAAAATAATTACACCAGATGAGAATACTTACGGAGGTGAAGATCCTCCAAAACCTGACTATAAACTCAAAAATAACAAACCACTCCTGAATTATATGCTTAATAAATGGCCATCTTTTTCAATTCGACGTTACTAGTGATTACAGAGAACCAGCTGGCCGAGCGTTCATATGCAAAATAAAAAATACTCATTAAAAAAACTGCCACCCATATCACCTCGGCCTCAATCCATAAAATTCGCGCGCTGGCTGGCCCTGCTGGCTATTCTAATGGTCTTGAGCACAGTAACTACCCGATTATTGGGGCAATCCATCGAGAGTCACATATTGTGGTGGCTGGCTATCGGCGGTGGCATAGCGCTTTGGATAATAATATTTGGCAGCTATCTGCTTGTCTGGCTGGCAGGGAATATTATTGCTAATGGTAAGGATAACCAGCGCGAGCGGTGGCTGCTTTATGAGACCCAAAAGAGTCGTCGGGCGCTGCAAATTCTGGCGGCGGAATATCTGACCTGTCATTCACCTGATATTTATCATCCCACGCCGCTGGAAGCGATCATGGCAAATACCGGAGCCAGACGAGCACAGGATGACAGAAAAGGAACCGGCGGTGTGAACCACAGTCAGATTACTTCACAGGCATCTGATAAGCCGTATGAAGTAATGTGCCACACCATTAATCACCTGATGTCTTCCATTATTCCGCAACTTGAAAAGCTGGATACCAAGAAGACAATAAAAATAGCGCTGAATATTTCATCTTCTGTCAGCATCCGAGAAGTAAAACACGAAATCACTCATGCCTTTAACGAAGCCGAATTAACTCACCTAGTTGAATTTATTGCCGGAGAGGGTGTTGCAGTGATTAACCAGTGGTTGAATGAACGATTTACCGACGACGCGTTACTCTTGGTTATCGCCCTAAAGATTGATCCACCAGTGGTAAAAGACAGCGCGGAAGCTGGCGTGGCACTGCTGTTCGGCAACCGAATGACGCAACACACGCTGCATCCGGCGGCGCTACTGCACCGCCCCGACCGAGATATGGACAATGATCTTGCCGCGTGTCTGAAACAGGCGGCAGACAATGTCCCGCTGGAAAGTGATGTGGTGCAGCATCTTTGGATCGTCGGGGTGACGAATGAGCAATATCTTTCCACCTTCAGCGTTTTAAAAGCGTTTCCGGTTGAAGCCGTGGAAACGGAAAACGTAATTACCCCGGATATTTCAATCGGCCATGCTGGAGCCGCTGCGCCCTGGCTGGCGATAGCGGCTGCATTCCAAGCCGCAACACTGACCCATCGTCCCCAGATGATTATTACCGGGGACACTTCAACGGATGACATGTGGAGCATGGCGGTTTCGCCCGTTACGCCACCGCACGAGAGGGATACTTGAAACGATTCTTATTAAAATTAATGCCAAAATCAGCCGAGCTCTGGTTCGGGCTGATCATGCTGTTGCTCTCTACACTGGCTTTGCTGGCGTGGTTTGTGTGTTGGCAACATCCGGAAAGCGTCAGCCTTGTGAACGAAAGCACAGTTCAGCAGCGCTGGATGGCGGCTTCGCTGACTCTCGCCGTAATTTTTTTCCTGATCGCTGTCGTTGGTACCCTGCTGATGCGTCAGGTCGGAAAATCAGCCTTTGATGCACAGTTGAAGAGCGTCAACGGTGATGATGTTCCCTTACCGAAGAAAGATGCGACCTCGACGTCTCCTACGCATGCCATGCTGAGGAAGCTTAAACAGCATCTGCGCAGCCGCTATCAGTTTTTCTGGCGCGGCAAGGTTCGGGTGCTACTGGTGACCGGTGAAGAGGCGGCCGTTGAGGCGCTGGTTCCCGGCTTACAGAGCCAGCAATGGCTGGAAGGTAATCGAACCGTGCTGATTTACGGTGGCAGCCTGAGCAGCGAGCCAGATGCCGAAATACTCGCAGCATTACGCAAATTGCGCCGCAGCCGCCCACTTGATGGCATTGTTCATGTGCTGGAATCGGATGAAACGCTATCGCCAAAGCAGAGTGATGTATATCGCCTTTCGCTAGAAAAAATCAGTGCTGCATTGCGCTGGCAGGCGCCCATCTGGCTGTGGCAGCTTGGTGAATGCGCGTGGTCGCAGGACGGACGTGAACAAAACGCGCCGGGGCTGACTTTCAGCGCCCGCGCAGTTCCCGAAGAGGTAGGCACGCAGATAGAAAACCTTATCCCTCTGCTGCGCGAGCAGGGCATGACGCAGATTTCGCAGCAGCGGAGCCATGACTGGTTGCTGCGCCTCTCTCAGCAACTCGCCGATCAAAACCAGCAATGGCAGCAGCGTCTGGCGCCGTGGTTTGCATCTCAGCGCAAAATGCCGTTGCGCGGGCTGGTATTCAGTCTGCCGGAGCGAGCGCATGCTTCAGCGAGCGTGCATCCACATGCGCTAAACGATAGCGCATTGTGGCAGGGCATTAGCCGGGACAAAATGCGTGGCAGGCGTACCGGTTTGCCCTGGGAACAGACGCTGGCGTGGACGCTGATGGGGGGAATGCTGCTGTGGGGCACAGGCATGATGGTATCGTTCGGCATCAACCGTTATCAGATTGTCAGTGCTGCGGAAAAAGCACAGACGCTAGTGACGAATCCCGCCGTTAATGACCAGCAACTGATTGCCCTGCACGGCCTGCGCAACGATCTTGGCCTGCAGCAATATTGGCTGGCGCACCGTTCGCCGTGGTATCAGCGATTTGGGCTGAGCCACACGCAGGAACTGCATGCCGCGTTGCTACCGTGGTATGCCGTGACGGGCAACCGCTTAATTCGCGATCCGGCACGTGCAGCACTGGAAACGAAGCTAACGCGGCTGGCCGATCTACCGCCCGCCAGCCCGCTGCGCGCCACCCTGGCACAACCAGGTTATGACCAGCTCAAAGCCTGGCTGATGATGTCGCGCCCGAACCGTTCCGAGCCCGATTTCTTTGTGCAGACCATGAAGGCCGTGCAGCCGGAGCGTAACGGTGTTTCTACGGCGCTGTGGCAGAGTCTGTCGCCGGATTTGTGGTTCTTTTACGCCGCGAATCTTCCTCAGCAACCAACGTGGGGTATCAAACCCGATGTGGCTTTACTGGCGCAGGTGCGTCAGGTGTTGCTACAACAGATTGGTCAGCGCAATGCCGAAAGCACGCTGTATCAGAACGTGCTGCAGGCCGTGCGCCGCAACTATGCTGATGTTTCACTAGAAGATATGGCACCCGGCACCGATCCGCGTCGCCTGTTTACCAGCGATGAAACGGTGCCGGGCATGTTCACCCGCCAGGCGTGGGAAGGCGGCGTACGTCAGGAAATTGAGAAGGCGGCGAGTGCGCGGCGTGATCAGATTGACTGGGTTCTCAGCGACAGCCGCAGCGCGGTTTCTCAGGATGTTTCCCCGGAAGCACTACAGGCGCGTCTGACGCAACGCTACTTCACCGATTTCGCTGCCAGCTGGCTGAGTTTCCTCAATAGCCTGCGCCTCAATCCGGCGAACAATATCGCAGACGTTACCGATCAACTAACGCTGCTCAGCGATGTGCGTCAGTCGCCGCTGATTGCTCTGATGAACACGGTGGCTTGGCAGGGACAGACCGGACAGAAGCGCGCCGCACTGTCGGATACGCTGATTAACTCGGCCAAAGATCTCATTAGCCAGAAAGAGAAACCGGCGATTGATCAGCAGGTCACAGGACCTGAAGGCCCGCTGGATGCCACTTTCGGCCCACTGTTGGCGTTGATGGGCAAAAGCAGCGGCGCACAGCTGATGGCCGCTGACAGCACGCTGAGCCTGCAAACTTTCCTGACGCGAATTACCCGCGTGCGCCTGCGTTTACAACAGGTTGCGGCTGCGCCAGATCCGCAGGAGATGCTTCAAACGCTGGCGCAAACGGTGTTTCAGGGCAAAAGCGTCGATCTCACGGATACGCAGCAGTACGGCAGCCTAATGGCAGCGAGCCTTGGTGAAGAGTGGAGTGGATTTGGTCAGACATTTTTTGTCCAGCCGCTGAACCAAGCGTGGGAAACCATCCTGGAGCCTTCTGCTGTCAGCCTCAATGCACAATGGAAACGCTCGATCGTCGAAAACTGGCGCACCGCATTTGACGGACGCTATCCGTTTGCAGCCAGCAACAGTGATGCATCACTACCAATGTTGGCCGAGTTCATTCGAAAAGATGCTGGACGCATCGACAGTTTCCTTAGCGGTCGCCTCGGGGGTGTGCTGCAAAAAGAGGGCAGTCGCTGGGTGCCGGACAGTGCGCATAGTCAGGGATTAACCTTTAACCCGGCCTTCCTTAAAGCGGTGAATCAGCTGCGTGAACTGGCGGATATCCTGTTCACCGACGGCACGCAGGGCATCAGCTTTGAATTGCAGGGACGTCCAACACCTGATGTGGTCAAAACCGAGCTGAAAATCGACGGACAGACGCTGAGCTATTTCAACCAGATGGCGGAATGGCAGGCGATGCGCTGGCCGGGAGAGAATTTAAAACCCGGCACTTTGCTCACTTGGACGGGCGTGGGCAACGGCAGCCAGATTTACGGTGATTACAGCGGAACCTGGGGCTTTATCCGCTGGCTGGAGCAGGGCAAGCGTCAGCGGCTGGATCGCAGCCAGTGGATACTGAACTTTGTCACACCGGATAAACGCAACCTGCAATGGGTGCTGCGCACGCAAATGAGCGACGGCCCGCTGGTGCTGCTGCGGCTGCGTGGATTTACGCTGCCGGACGAGATCTTCAGTGTTGATGCGGTTTCCGCCTCGCAATCGATGGCACCGCGCGAAGCGGCAATGGATGAAATACCCACAGACATGGATGGAACGGAATAATGGCGGACATTAATGTATTAATCGGCGCGTGTGGAGCCGAAGTTTCTGCGCTGCGGGCTGATGCTCAGCAGCGCCTGAATCACTGGTCAAACTGGTTACAACCTATCGCGGCAGAAACGCCTTGCGGTGCAGATCCCTCCTATGATGACCAGTTTTTGTTGATCCGTGAAGAGGTCAACAAACTCTCCAGCAATGATACTGCGTTAATCACTTCACTGACGGAGCCGCTGCTTAATTCCATCAGCAAAGATATTCGCATCATTACCTTTTATCTCTGGGCGCGGCTGCATCAGGATGGCGAAACCGGATTGGCTGAAGGCGTTGAATTACTGGCGGCGGCGTTGCAGCACTACGGCACTGAACTCCATCCGCAGCGTCCGCGCAGTAGACAAGCCGCACTCGCCTGGTTGGGCAGTGCGCGTGTGCTGGACAGTTTATCGCTGTGGCCGGAAGCCGATTTAGATTGTACCCGACGTATTTGCGGTGGCTTGCTGCTGGTAAGCGAAGCATTGCAGGAGGACGAGCGTGCGACAATTCAGCCTCTGATTAACGCGCTGGAAGTCAGGCTGGCCCAAAACGGTGGTGCTGACGCGATGGTTCCACAGCATAGTGCTGAGGAATTTAATGCCGGACGCGATATTGATGCGTCATCACTCAAGCCAGTTAATTCAGGTGAAAATCTCAAAGCGCAGGCCAAAGTATTGGCGACTTATCTGCGCGAACAACCAGGCGGATGGTTAGCCGCGCATCATCTGATGAAGAGTGTGCGCTGGGACACCATGACACAGCTTCCTGCATTAGGAGCTGGCGGCAATACCCGCCTGCTGACACCAAAACCCGAGCACCGCGCACATTTAAAACGTCTTTATCTGCAACAAAGCTGGCTTGAACTGATTGAGCTGACGGACTCGCTGTTCAGCCAGGCAACGAATCATCTGTGGCTTGATCTGCAATGGTATGCGTGGGAAGCACTGACCCGCAGTAATAGAGAAAGCAGTCTGGCGACCATTATCGAACAGGATCTCAATGCGCTGCTGCTGCGTTTACCAGGGCTGGAAACGCTGACCTTCGCCGACGGCACACCGTTTGCTGATGACGTCACACTCAACTGGATCGCTCAGCGTGTCACTGGCGGCGGAGCTTATCATGAGTCAGAAACGATGGTTAACGGCAGTCAGCCGGAAAGCGATGTGCTTTCACTGGAAGCTGAAGCACTGGAAAAAGCGGATGCGGAAGGTGTGGATGCGGCGTTGTATTGGCTGCAATTGCGGCCGGGTGTCAGTAGCGTGCGCGATCAATGGTTGTTGCGCCTGTTAATGGCTCGGGTATGCGAACAGTTTGGCCGCAACGATATGGCGCTGCATTTGCTGGGAGAATTGAATACCCAGGCGGATGGACTGACATTACCTCAGTGGTCACCTGACTTAATGTTCGAAGTGCGTGCGCGCAGGCTCAAACTGCTGCGAGTGAAAGCCGCCCGGGGCGAGAGCGACAGAGTTCGGCTGCAACCAGAAATGGACGCGCTGATCTCGGGATTGATCACTATCGATCCTGCCCGTGCCGCCGTGTTGTGCGGTTAAGCCACAATAACTATTCAGGGAGTGAAACATGGCAAAAGGTTTTTATTTAGTTCAGGGGGATAAAACCACCTGCGGCGGACAAATCGTTGAGGGCGCAACTGACCATACAATATTTGGCAAGGCGGCTGCGCGTGAAAAAGATCGGGTTCTTTGCGGTAAACATCCCGGCACTTTTCTTATTGCCGGTGGAATCGTTAATGACACCATTCATGGCCGCCGTATGGCCGGTACGTTGGACAGCGAAAGCACTTGCCCTTGTAAGGCGAAGTTTATTCCATCGATGCTGCAGGATACTTATGAAAAAGCGAGTGGCGGCTCAGCAGCGGGCAGTGAATCATCTGCTTCAAATCCTGTAGCGCGGCAATTACCTGCTTATTTAACGGGCGAAAAAGCACCTTTTGGATTTGTGCCTGCTTATCCTGTGTTGAGAAACACGCATGATCTGCCAGATATGGCGCTAAGATCTATGCTGAAAAATAATAATCAAGACGTAATGCTGCTTACGCTTGAAGAAGCATTTGAGGTGTTGGCTTCCTGGGGATCGTGGAAGTCTGGCTGGAATTATATTACCCAAGGTGTTCCAGGCCAAATCTTAGTTAATTATGGAACGAATATCCGAGATGCAATTACTACCGCGCTGATTATTAGTAAGCTCGGCAGTTTTTCGATTAAGGCAACTTATTATGTTAATCACAAAGGAACGGAGTTAGTAAAAATTAGTGGATACCCTAGTGTAAGGAAAATATTAACCGCACCAGTCTTTTCAATTAAAAACCCAAAGATAGTAGACTTAGGCATCGGTAAGTACGGCATGGCTATGTCAATCGTAGAAGGTGCTCGATTAACATTTTATGTGGCTGCAGCATACAGAACCTTAGATTTTATTTTAAATGATGAAACATCACTCGCTCAATTTTTGGGCAGGTTGTCTACAGATATTATAAAAATTGGTATTGCATCCGGATTAAGCTGGGCAGTTGGAGCTGGAGCTGTGGCATATTTACCGTTATTAGCTGCGCCTCTAGTAGTTGTTGTTGGATGTGGGTTTTTAGCAGTGTGGGGGCTAAACACTCTTGATGATAAGTTTAAAGTAACAGATGCTTTAGTTAATTATATTGAACATGCACAACAAGAGGTAGCTCAGAAAGCATTGGAGCTTGATCGTGGTATTTGGGATCTGGGGAATATGTATGCTGATCAAATGTTAGATAAAGGACGAGAGGTTCTAGAATATCAAATAAGAAAATACTTTAGAGAGTCAATAAAGGATATTTCATTGAGGTTTAAATGATTAGCTCAAAAAAAATTAAAGCATTTTTCTCGTTTTTGATGTTTTTTTTAGTCGCCATGGTTGATTTTTATTTTTCATTTCAGTCTATTGCTAATTATCTAACATACCCTCCAGATATAAACTACTCATGGATGGGGTGTTTTTCTTTGCTGTTTTCTATTACTTTATTAAGTGTTTCTATAGCTCCTGGTTACGTTGCTATCTACGGTATCGGCATGCCAGACATTGCTATGAAATATCTAGGGAGAGTGATTGTTATTACATTCGTTTTTTCTTTGGTTGGCGCATTGATTTTTTCTGTATGGTATAAATATGAACTTGAGGGTATAGGCTATAAAAAATGTGTTGGAATTCCCAGTGGATGGATGCCTGGAACTGCTGAGAGATATACGCTTGATGAAAGTATTTGCAAGTTGAGTAATGAGGGAAATGATGTGTCTTGATTTTATAAAATAATATCATCAAATAAATTCTTGTTGAAAATTAATGTTTAAAAATGTATGGGCGTCTCATAAAAGAAGGATTTGGTTCTAAAGTGAAAGAGAAGATAAGGCCGCTCAGCGCTATTATAGTCGCACTTGCAATAAGTTTTGCATGCGTTTACTTGGCATGTGTAATTTTTATTGAATATTTTTCATTTGCGGATGTTATTGTATTCTCTTGGTTATCAGTTTCACTTGTTATTCTCCCATTCGTAATGATCTTCCCTATAAGTTATTTTTCGTTGTTTCTTTTGAAAGGAGAGAGTAAAGCTTTTAAAATCATTGAAGGTTACATGGGATGTTTTAAATGGTTTTGCATAATTTTGGTTTCTGCAAGTATTATATTTTATAGTTTTTTATAAAATAGAGATGAAAGGAAAAGGGTATCTACTCTGCAAAGGAATTCCTTCAGGATGGATGCCAGGGACTGCAACAAAGTACGTAAAATCTAAAGAACTTTGTTATATGAGAAAGGATTAATTCTCAGTGTATAGTTTCTCATTGGCTGTACGCGTGATGCTTCTGACATGGATCGTAATTTTGTGGATTTTATCGTTGTTTTCCTCTTATATCGGTTATATTTCAACAAAAGAATATTTGGCATTCCCTGATGTAATGACATACTCGACGGGGATTATTTCTCTAACTTTATCCGCATTTATAATGTTGCCATTTTGTTTGTCAGGTATTTATTGCTTTTTAAAAGGGCAGCGGATGAATGATAAATATCAGAGGGCTGCAATTTTAATAATTCTTTCTGGAGTTTTTATATCAATTATTTATGGCTTTTCTTTTAAATTTTTCTTTGTTAGCAAAGTAAATGATAAGGGTTATTATAGTTGCACCGGCATACCAACAGGATGGATGCCAGGAATGGCCACGAAATATGTAATTAATAAAGACTTGTGCAATAAAAATAAATGATTGTTAATGATGTCTGATATGATAAATGCAAAGTATAAATTTTTAGTCTCAGTAATCATCTGGTTAATATTGTCTTTCGGTTCTTGCTGGGGGGCTTTAGTATCATTTAATAACTATTTTTCATTTGCAGTACGTATTGTCTTCTCTCCCTATGCTTTATCATTGCCGCTGGCACCAATAATTTTATTCTTCCCTTGCATTTATTGGTTTATGGTTATTCGTTATGGGGAGAAATTAGCTATAAAAAAATGCAAGGTAATTAATAAACTATTTATATATTTATTGGTTGGTTATGTTTTTTTTGCTGTTGTATTTATTGTTTTTTTAAGAATTACTTCATTAGTCAAGGCTATTTTATTTGCTCAGGGAATCCCAGAGAGTGGACTATTGGTATGGCTACGGAATATGTAAGATCACTCTCGAATTGTGTTAAGTAGAAATATCAACATACATCTTTTAGTTACTATCGACTAACTCCAATTATTGGGTGTATGAGAGCTAAAAGTGAATGACTGGTTGAAAAAGCAAGTTGGTTATCGAGCATAAAATTCGAATTTATTTAAGAAATACAATTAATGATATTATCCCAGAGAGTTATTAAAATGACAGAAAAAGCAAGGGCGATATTCTCAATTATGATTTTGATGTCAATGTCTTTTCTATCTCTCTATTTTTTGGATTGATGAACTATCAGGGTATCTTAAGTTTAAGGATGTCATTCTTTTTTCATGGATGTCAGTTAGCTTAATTTTCATCCCGCTGACGTTGCCATTTCCTACATATTGGTTTTATTTATTTTTGGTTTTTGGACATGATGTGGCATTCGTAAAAGTGAATCGTGTCATACGATATTTCAAGTGGGTGTGTATATTTTCTATTATTACATCAATTATGATATCTTTTTCCTATGTTTCTACATTGAAGTATAAAGGTTATGCCTCTTGCAAAGGTATTCCTTCAGGATGGATGCCAGGCACGGCTACGAAATATGTAATTAATGAAAATCTATGCAATAAAAATATACATGCCAATGATATGAGCTTTTTAAAAAGTCATGGTCATCGTGTTAATTATTAGTTCGTTTATTTTCTGATTATTATGTTATTATCTTTAAAATTTAATGCACTGAAAGTGAATCAGTGGGTCAGGAAAGTGATAAGTTTTGCTACAACCTAATATGCGCCCATTACTATCTGGAAAAGTTAATATTGCTATTGCCAGTTGTTCTATGTAGTAAACGTCAACAATTATTCAGGGAGGAAGTGTAATATGGCTATAGGTTTTTATCTGGTTCAGGGGGATAAAACCACCTGCGGGGGACGAATCATTGAGGGCGCAACTGACCATACAATATTTGGCAAGGCGGCTGCGCGTGAAAAAGATCGGGTTCTTTGCGGCAAACATCCCGGCACCTTTCTTATTGCCGGTGGAATCGTTAATGACACCATTCATGGCCGCCGTATGGCAGGTACGTTAGACAGTGAAAGCACTTGCCCTTGTAAGGCGAAGTTTATTCCGTCGATGCTGCAGGATACTTATGAGAAAGGTGGGGAAGCTTCAGAGTCATCATCTTCTCTCGATGGACTCATGATAGAACTACAGAAACCGTATGAAGCACTCCATCAGGAAGATAATGTTGAGCATAATTGCTTCCATGCTGATGGAGCTAGACAAGTAGCAGAGTATATTCTCAATGAGATTAAAAAAATGTCAGAAGCAATATAGCAGAGAATATTCGCAATTTTATCGATAGTGAAACATTGAGAAGAAAATTAAATGATTGGAATAAACTCCCTTTTTATGTTAAGTCGTCACCACCACCGAGGCCTAATTTGGCCGCAGCAGTAGTAATATGGTATCAGACTGTTAAAACGGGTTCAATATGGGATCATAAACCTATAATCAGAAAGAAGTTTGTAAATGTTGCCGTTACACGAAAAACGGATAGAGGTAATATTTCAAAGTCACATTATCATAAGTATAAAATGCACGATTATTTTTTTGATGTTTGGTCAAATATCCATTATGGATATGTAGGACTTAGTGTTGGATTTGATGAGTCGCTGCTTTTGAAAGGATCTACATGGGAGCAAAAAATGACTCCGGGTGTAATAGGGGATGACACTGTTGATGACGTTACAAGTATGAATATTGGATTTGGTTTATACCATAAGTATGGAATATTTGCTGACGGACTAACCGCTCAACATATTCTTGATGCTCTCGAATTTACAGCTGAAAATAAGCTACCTCATTCAAGGGATGATCATTGGTGCTGGAACATTAAGAACCCAGAACGTATCCCACGCCCATGAGGTTAACATGAAAAAAACAATATTTATATTTTTTATCTCGCTCTTGATTGTAATATTTTTTAACCACTCGAAACCCATGGTGGTAATTAGTAATAAATCACATGGTGATGTTTTTGTTTTTTTTGGCACAAGTGAGAAAGGGGTTGAACCAGACTATGAGGAGATTAAGCAATCCCGTCATGCATTAAAAATATCTCAGGGAGAATCGGTTGAACTATCTATCTCCATTTTCGATTATTTTCTTGAAAATGGCCAAGTAAATATCGGGTGGCGATTAGGAGGGTTGATGGGGGCGGAAATCAAGCGAGTAAATTATACAACTTTAAATATTTTATCTGGTTCAAGTCGCTGCGTATTAGCAATTGATATTTATAAAGATAAAGATAACGTCTCGTATCAAAGGAATTCATTTTGCATTAAATCATTTGAAGTAACATCAGATGATGATTGACTCTTAATAGGAAGCATTTCATTTTTCCAGAGCATTATACTTCAGATCTGGAGTTTAATTATGTGGGTTTTATCCTTGATTTCCTCTTATATCGGTTATCTATCAACAAAAGAGTAACTGGCATTTCCCAGTGAGTTGACATATTCAACGGTGATAGTTTCTTTAACTTTATATTCTTTTATAATGTTGCGATTCTGCTTGTCTGGCCTTTATATTTTCGTAATAGGGCAGCGCATGAGTGATAAACATCAGAAGGTCTCCATGATGATAATTCTATCTGGGTTTTTATTATTAATTATTTATGGGTTTTCTTTTTAAAGTCTTCTTCATTAGCAAAGTGAAGAGTAAAGGGTATTATACTTGCGCCGGTATACCATCAGGATGGATGCCTGGGATGGCAACAAAATACGTGAAAGAGAAAGGTTTATGTGAGCGGGCTAGGTAATGAGGATTTCAAATAGAGTTATTATATATTTTTCTATTCTGTCTTTTCCATTTTTGCTAAGTATAGTCCCTACACTCTCTTTATTATTAACTTATGAATTACTGACTACGCTAGGTGAAACGCTTTGCTACCCATTATATGACGAAATACTAAAAGATACTGATATGATAATATATGTCTTAAGCTTAGGTTCAATAATTAGCATGTCTGTGCTGATTGCTATGCATATAAGCTTGCTAAAGGATAAATAATTTTACATGTGTGAGTTAATGCCTCAATAACATCTTGCGGAAATTACATGTGAATGTTTTTTTAATAATTGTAATTGTATTGATTTTCCAGGTTGCAAAATTAATGATGCCGTCAGTTTCAGTTTATAATCAAACAGATAATGTCATATTACAACCCAAAATGCAGGTATAATAAGTTAAATGTTATATCCGAACAAGGCGTCTGCTCTGCTACGATCATTATCAAAGAAGTTGAAGGCACCATTCGACCCGATAGAACCATCTTCTGTTATAAATATTTAAACTCCGCATCAGAATGAATTTTAAATTCTGAATATCTAACTAACGCACTTTAAAAATAATATAATTATGGACGATTTAACTCTGCGTTATTACGACGCTGAAATGCGCTACCTTCAGGAAGCTGGCGAAGAGTTCGCACGCGCGCATCCTGAGCAGGCGGCGATGCTCAATCTGGACAAAGCCGGCGCGCGCGATCCCTACGTTGAACGACTGTTCGAAGGCTTTGCCTTTATGGTCGGTCGCCTGCGTGAAAAGCTCGACGACGATCTGCCGGAACTCACCGAAGGGCTGGTCAGCCTGCTGTGGCCACACTATCTGCGCACCATTCCGTCGATGTCGGTGGTGGAGTTCACGCCCGACTGGCGTGAGATGAAAGAGCCAATGCGGCTGGCACGCGGCTTTGAAGTAATCTCACGTCCGGTAGGGGAAAAAGGCACGCGCTGTCGCTACACCACCACGCGCGACGTGCAGGTGCTGCCGCTGGCGCTGGAGTCGGCAAAATTAACCACCGATGCCGCCGGACGCTCAGTTGTTCGCCTGCGTTTCAACGGCGGCGCGCTGGCCGACTGGAGCCGTATCGACGTCAGCCGCATTCCGCTCTATCTAAACGCTGATGCGCCGCTGGCCTGTGCGCTGCATGAAGCATTGACGCTTAACGTCGCCAGCATCGCACTGCGTTTGCCGGGTGAAACCGACAGCCGCCGCTTTGACGGGCACTTCAGCGCACAGGGCTTCAGCGAGGAAGATCGTCTGTGGCCGGGCGATGAGGGCAGCTTCAGCGGCTATCAGCTGCTGCTGGAATACTTCACCTTCCGCGAGAAGTTTATGGCGGTGAATCTGCGCGGGCTGGAACAGATTGCACTGCCCGCGTCGCTGCCATGGTTTGAAATCGACGTAGTGCTGGCCGAGCGCTGGGAGCACGATTTTCAGTTCAGTGAAAAACATCTGCGCCTTAACGCCGTGCCGGTGATTAACCTGTTTGCGATGGAATCCGATCCGCTGATGATCAACGGATTGCAGACCGAATATATGCTGCGCCCGATGCGCGTGCAGGACGGCCATACCGAAATCTACTCGGTGGATTCGGTGATTTCCTCGAAAGGGCTGCCGTACGTGCCGTTCAGCAGCTTCCGCCACAAAGGCGGCATGCTGCGTCACGAAGCGCCGGAACATTACTATCACACGCGCGTGCGGCGCGGGCCGTCCGGGCTGCATGAAACCTGGATGATCCTCGGCGGCGAAGCCTTTGATAATCACAGCCTGCCGGAGAACGAAAGCCTGTCGGTGAGCGTCACCGGCACCAACGGCCAGCTGCCGCGTCGCGCGCTGCAGAGCACGCTGCTGGATACCGCCGTCAGCAGCACCGACGTGGCGATGCAGGTGCGCAACCTGTGCGCGCCAACGCTGCCGTGCTATCCGCCCAATCGTGATCGCTTTCACTGGCGCGTGCTGAGCCATCTCGGCTCGAGTTTTCTGTGGATGATGGATAACGCCGAGGTGCTGCGCGGCACGCTGGCGCTGTACGACTGGACACACAGCGAAATGAACCGCCGCCGTCTGGACGCCATCCTGCACGTCTGCCACAAAGAGACCGAACGCTTTGAGCAGGGTTATCTTCTACGCGGCGTGCAGATTGAAATCACCCTCGACAGCAGCGGCTTTGCCGGCAGCGGCGATATCTGTCTGTTTGGCGAAATGCTCAGCCGCTTCTTCGCGTTGTATACCGACATTCACCTGTTTAACCGTCTGATTTTAATCCTGCAGCCAACCGGAGAGCGCCTCGAATGGGAAGAGAAGCACAATCGCCGCATCTCCGGCTGACGCCACGACTGGAGCAGGAGCTGACGCGGCTGAACTTTTACCGTTTCTGTCAGCTGATAGAGCATCAGCATAAAGATAAGCCGCCGCTCGGCAGCACCAGCAAACCGCAGAACGACGCGGTGCGGCTACTGCCGCATCCCGGCATGGGGTTTCCGGCGGGTGAATTGAAGGCGTTTGAGTACAGTGAAACAGATGCCGTCGCGCCGCCGGTGGTGCGTACCACTTTTTTAGGTTTATACGGCGTGGATTCGCCGCTGCCGGGCAGCTACATAGATGATATTACCCAGCGCGATGAAGGGCATGAAGCGCTGCAGGGCTTTCTCGATATTTTTAACCACCGCATCCTGACGCAGTTTTATCGCATCTGGCGCAAATACTCGTATCCGGCGACCTTCGAAGCGGGCGGTGGCGACAGCACTTCGCAGTCGCTGCTCGGGCTGGTGGGATTGGGCATTCCCGGCACCGGCAAGCATATCGCCACGCCGGTTTCACGCTTTCTGGCGCTGCTCGGCGTCATGCGTCAGCCGGGCAGAACGGAAGAGGGCATTCGCGCGCTGGTGCGTTTGCTTGCGCCTAACACCTCGGTGACCGTGCAGCCACATTGCCTACGTCCGGTGCCGGTTAGTCATCCGCTGGAATGCGAGTTTGTACTGGACGGCAACGCACCGCTCGGCGATGAGGCGATGGATGCCAACAGCCAGCTGCTGATTGAGCTGCAAACCGCTTGCCCGAACGAAGCCGAACACTGGCTGCCGGACGGGCAGTTGTATCAGGATTTTCTGGTGATGCTGCGGGTGTATCTCGGCTGGCGCTATCGCGCGCGTATTCGATTGTGTCTTGATACCCAACTGCTGGCGCCGCCGGTTCTGGGCGATGCGCCGTTCTGGCTCGGCATGACCGGTGTGCTGGGCGCGGACGAGGCGTGCAGCGACATCCCCCAAACCTTTACCACTGAACTGGGCTGCTATGCAGGCATGCGCCCGGTCAAACCCTGCGAGGAGCAGCGACGTGTCAGTTACCACTTTGATTAAATTTATGATGTGCAGCGCACTGTTGCTGCTTGGCGGCTGCGGTTTGCAGCAGAAAGTCACCGATGGATCCGTCGCGGCGTTTGACGCGATTTTCTACAAGCAGATTAAAACCCTGCATCTGGATTTCAGCGCGCGTGAAAGCCTCAACAGCGACAGCCGCGAGCATAATCCGCTGTCGCAGCCGGTGATGGTGCGCGTGTTCCAGCTCAGCGAGCGCAAAGCTTTTGAAGGCGCGGTATATCAGCAACTGACCGGCGATGCGGCGGACGTGCTCAAAGCCGAACTCCTCGCCGACCGCGATGTGGTGCTGACGCCGGGCGGCGACGTTTCGCTGAATATGCCGATGGAAAAAGAAGCTAAATTTGTCGCGGTAGTCGCGTTGTTCCAGCAGCCGGATATGGCGAAAAACAGCTGGCGGCTGGTGCTGGAGCGCAACGATTTAGACCCGGATAAAGCGCGCGTGATTGAATTAAGCAGCAACAGCCTGCGCCTGATCACCGAGGCAAAACCATGAGTGGCGGCAATCATCAACCTTCGCTGTATGAGCTGCTAAAAGGCAGCTTCGCGGGTGGGCTGGAGCTGGACCGTGTGAAGGAACAGGATCAGGTGATCCTCTCCGTGCTCGATAACATGCAGCGCATCCTCAATACTCGCGCCGGATCGCTGTCGCATATCCCCGATTATGGCCTGCCCGATATGACGCGCATCCTGCAGGGCATGCCCGGCACCGCGCATCAGCTGCTGTATACGCTCTCTGAGGTGCTGCTGAAATACGAGCCGCGCCTGAAGCGCATTGACGTGGTGTTACTGGAACAGAGCATACCCGGCGAACTGCGTTATGCGATTGATGCTGAGCTAAATGAGATCGGATTAGTGCGCTTCGGCACCGAATTTATGCCGGAAGGGCGCGTGATGATCCGTCACATGAAACAGCAGCAATATCTGGATGCCAGGGCATCTGTTTAATTTTTTCGCCTGATTAGGGCTTTTCGGAACACAGCAATGACTTCATCTCAACCTCGCTTCGTCAAAACCGGCGGCGATCCACGCGCGTTCGCTGAATATGCCGCGCTGCGCCAGGAAATGCTGAAACTCACGCATCCGGCGCGTCCGGATGTCGATTGGCCGAACGTCTCCACGCTCTGTTTAACGCTGTTCGAAAAAAACGGTGTCGAGCTGCAAAGCGCGGTCTGGTACACGCTATCGCGCGCGAACACGGCAGGAACGGCAGGTATGACGGAAGGCCTGGCGGTGCTAGTAGCATTGATTACCCGCGATTGGCCGACGTTATGGCCGCAACCGGCACATTCACGTATCGAACTGCTGGCGGGACTGAGTCGTCGGTTGCAGCAATTCCTGCGTACTCAAACGATAACCGAAGCAGACTTGACGGCGCTGAGCCAGGCGGCGCGCTTGCTCAGCGAGGTTGGCGATCATCTGCAACGTCTTGAACTGCGTCAGCTTAGTCAGATTGATCCGCTGCTGGACCGCATTCGCAGTGCGGTGGTGATGCTGGAACACTGCGATGTTTCAACATCTGATGCTGTGACTAAGCTGCCTGAAGTCGTTCCGATTGAGAAGCCCGCACTGACGTTAGCAAGTGCAGAAGTCAGTGGCTGGGTGTACGTTCCATCTCCGGGTGCGCCGGCACCCGATTTGCGGCGGCTGCGCCGTCGGGCGTTTATCAGTGGCGTGGGCGCGACGCTGCTGAGCGTGTTACTCATCGCCGCTACAGGCTATTTGGTTGTGCAAAAAACTGAGCAGGAATCTCCGTTGCAGCAGGCATTACTGGCTTCAATATCACCACTTCCTGCGCCTCTCACACCGGAAATGATGGCTGAGCTGCAAGCGAATCCCGCCGAATGGCTAAACGAAGCGGCATGGCTGGAGCAAACGCAGCAGCAATTGAACCGGCTACAAAACGTATCGCCGGACTGGAATCTGCAGCTCGGTAATGCGCTGGTAATGCAGGCCAGCCTGTTGTGGCCTGATTCGGATGCGGTTAAAACGATGAGCGCACGCTGGAACAAGCAGCTTAACGCGGCAGCAATGCCAGCAGATAAAATGCAGGGATGGCAACAGGGCATGGAGCAGCTCAACGCGTTGTCGCAGCGCCTGAATGGACTTGACGAGAAGCGCGACAAATATCTGACGGTGAGCGAACTGAAAACAGCGGTCTACAATATGACGCAGGCGTTCAACGGAACGGTGCCACTGGAAGAGGAACTGCGCGTGTTGCAGCAATCGGACGATGACGCTACACAGAATCAGCTATCACAAGCGGAAATGCACCTGAAGCAGCTTATCGCCAGTTACCAAACGATAGCTACATCGTCAAAAGAGCAGGACTAGCAAAATCCGCAGCCAACCGGTATTCGCAGCTATCAAACTCTGCGGGGGTTTGAATCCTCCTTGCAGAAAACAGGCAAAAAAAAGCCTGAACTTTCATTCAGGCTCTTCTTTAGAATGTGGCGGTGAGAGGGGGATTCGAACCCGCGTTCATTTCCTCGTAACCTTATGATATTTAATAGCTTCATAAAAGGATCCTTTTTCACGTGCATTACACGTGCATTTTTCTTCAAATTGCCTCGTTATTCGCTCCCGGTTTTGATCATCGGTCGAGACAGATGCCCGTCGTAATCGACCAGATAAGAGCCGTAATTTCTGAACAGCATATCCGGGCCTTTATGACCCATTTGCTTACATAGCCAGAACAGGTTGGCGCCCGAACTGATATGCATCGTCGCAAACGTGTGACGCGTCTGATACGGGTTTCGATACCTTAACCTTGAGTCGCGCATGATTATGCGCCATGCCTTCTGCCTGATGGCATCAGAACCCGCCCACGGCTCGCCAGTGCGCGGGTCTTCGAAAACGAACTCGCTCTTCAGCTGCGTAAACTGCTTCATGGTGCTGAGCGCCTCGATCGCCTCCTCGTTCAAATCTATCTTCCTTGTGCCGGCGCGCGTTTTGGTTGATTTCTCCACGCCCTCGACAACGGCGTTCTGAACAAAGGCCGTTTTCCTCTCAAAATCTATATCTCTCCACCGCAGAGCGCATAGCTCGGAAGGGCGCACGCCAGTATTCAGTGCAAACTTGAATGTCGCCTCCCATTGCGGAAAGAGGCAGTGCATATAGATGATGCTAATTTCTGTCGGCGTGAACGGGTCAACCTCGTACTCCTCAGTGTTTCCATATTCAACAGAGAAGTAGCGCGATGCGCTGATGTGTGCAACAGGGTTGTCACTGATGAGCCCATCAGTCACAGCCTCATCAATGGCGCTACGCAAAAACGACAGCCGGTTTCGGATGGTTTTAAGCTTTGTCTTCTGGGTCGATACCCAGCTTTTAAGCGCCGCTGGCTTCAACTCGGTAACGTAGATGTTGTGCAACTTCCGAAGCGCCCGAAGGCATTTACGATACCCATCGAGAGTGGAGGGAGAGAGGTTGCGGTTTTCGCTAATGACCAGATATTCCTCAAGGTAATCCTTTACCGTTTTTTTCTTCTTTTGATGACCGAAGAGAGCTGCCTTTTTGGATCGGGGGAAATACTGAAGGTAGTTAAAATCCCCCGTAGAAATGCGGTTCTGAATCTCACCCAGATAGCGCTCCGCATATTTAATATTGCGTGCATTCACTTCCATTCCTGATAGCGGTTCCCGGCAAAGAACGCCATTGAAGGTGAAAGTTAACTGGAGCGTATCGCCTGTTTTATGTCGCCTTAGTGTTACTCCGCGCGGCAAAGCGGATCCTTCCCTTTTCTGGCCCATCTGTTCACCTCATCTAAATCAACCCATCGTTCCCGGACGCCGTCCACTTTTAATACGTGAATGCCCATCCTCCAGATTTTCCTTTGTATCCGTTTGTTAATGGCTTCTTCTGATTCGCCGGTGTTTTTGCAATAGGTGGAAATCGGTACACAATCGAGGCTCATACGGTTTCCTCAAGTTTGAAAATGATGATTTTTGTGGGTATATATCAAAAGCCCCATACAACCAGAGCAGATGTGACCATATAGCCACACTCAATCTTTAGGTGGTTTGCCGAGGATAAAAGCGATGATTACTGCAGCGAGAAGGCTGAAATTGATGATGAGCTCAGCCGGGGTGATTTCTTCGCAGGTGGTGGTCACACTGATGGCTTCAATATCGAGAATGCAGTTGCTGCCACTCGAGGAACTTGTCCATTTCCAAGGGCTTTAATTCTGTCCACCCCAAAGGCCACATCATCAGCCACTCGGCGTAGTTTGGGCATATGTTCAGGCCAGGAGTCTCCTCTCCGCCATCCTCCAGATGCTGCCACCCAAGATAATCCTCCAGATTGTGCCGATGCTCTCCCGTTCTCGCTCTGCACCATGCTATCCCATGACTTCCCATGCTTGCCCTTGGGGTAGGCAACAAGCCAGATTCGGTCGCGATTATGGGGCGCTCCGCACTCTGATGCTGAAATACAACACCATTCAGCATCAAACCCCATCTTGGCAATGTCACCGAGGACCAAGGCAAGTCCTCTTCCCACAAGCAAAGGTGAGTTTTCCAGCAGTATGAATCTGGGTCGAACCTCACCGATGATTCTTGCCATTTGCCTCCAAAGTCCCGATCGGCCTCCTTCGATTCCAGCACCTTTTCCGGCAGAGCTGATGTCCTGGCAGGGAAATCCGCCAGATACGACGTCAGCAATTCCTCGCCATAGTTTTCCGTCAAAACTGCACACGTCAGACCAAATCGGGAAAGGTCGGAGAATTCGATCATTTTGTCGTTGCGCCAAAACTTGTGCGGCGTAGGCATCACGCTCAACGGCGCAAACCGTTCTCCATCCAAGGAGGTGCCCGCCGAGTATTCCTCCGCCAGCGCCAGCGAATAAAGCCAACTCATTCATGACACCTCACTGTTTGCTTCAGACATAACAACTCCTCACGCAGAGCGCGATAAAGGTTAATGGGGGGGGGGATTAGGTCTGAAAAAAACCTGCCGAAGCAGGTTCAATTATTTAGTCAGGCCGTTTATCGTGTAGCAAAAAATCTGCAGCTCTCTTCCATATAAACTGAATATGTTGAACGTCGTCGATGCTATAGCTTACGTCCATTTTGAATTGTGGAATCTCTTTCGTCCGAAGCTCTTCCAAAACTATGAATGATAGGTGATCTGTGAAATAGCCTGCTATTTCTCTCGACTCATCATCGCCCAATTTTAGCTTATCGATAAGTTTGATTATTCTCGTGGCAGCCGCGTCAATTGCATAGCTTAGATTTGCTGCTTGTCGAAAATCTCTTCCCGAAGAATCCTTAAGGGAAGATATCAAATTTGCTTGCCCAGCCAATGCTATGAGCCTATCAATATTTTTTTCAACTTCATTATTCCTATTATTTGCTCGCTGCTGAAAATAACTAAAGCCCGCTACTGCTAAGCTCCCTGCTGCTGCAAATGCTGAGGCTATAGCTGACCAACTATTAGCATCCAAACTCACTTCCCCTCCTTCTGATAAACCGGGTCACTGCCACGCGGGAATTGCATCGCGACATTCCTATAATGCTGCAGGCGCTCTTTGAAATATTCGCGAAGCTCTGCTGGTTGTTGCATCTCCACTTCCATCGCGATAACCGGCAGATTCATACGCTACTTGTAAGCAACGCCAGATTCCGCCAAATCGACGTTTATCCTGTCGCGCTCTTTTCTGATGCGTGCTGCTAAGTTGTGAGACATGATGTTGTCCTCCTGATGCGAGTATACCGCGCTATCCTTAAAACAGGAGGTGCTTATGTGTGGACGATTCGCGCAGTACAGCAGCAGAAATGACTACTTTGAATCGCTCGGCCTCAAAGCTGACGAAATCCAGTATGACCTGGAACCGATATGGCGGTTTAACGTCGCCCCCGGTACGAAGGTGCTATTGCTCAACGAACGTGAGGAAGAGTTGCATCTAGATCCGGTTTACTGGGGCTATGGGCCAGAGTGGTGGAATAAGCAACCGCTCATCAATGCCCGCGGCGAAACCGCTGCAACCGGCCGCATGTTCAAACCATTGTGGAATCACGGCCGCGCTATTGTGCCGGCTGACGGTTGGTACGAATGGAAGAAAGACGGTAGCAAGAAGCAGCCATATTTCATCTACCGCAAAAAGAAAACGCCGCTGTTCTTCGCAGCTATCGGCAAGGCGCCATATGGCAAAGACCATGATAAAGCGGGCTTCGTCATAGTCACATCATCAAGCAACAAGGGCATGGTCGATATCCATGACCGGCGACCGCTGGTACTTACTGCTGATGCTGTGCGTGAATGGATGAGTGAAGAAACCACACCTGAGCGTGCGCAGGAAATCGCAAACGACGCCGCAGTACCAGAGAAGGACTTTACTTGGCATCCGGTAAGCAAGAAGGTTGGCAATATCCATAATCAGGGTGATGAGTTGGTCGAAGAAATTGATGACCCGGTGGCGTGATAGCGGTCAATCAATTACTGGCTTGCGAAAGAGAGGGATGCTGATGTCGCCATCTATTTCAGGCCAAACTTCAAATGATTCGTTCATATGCCAAAGGTCGATACCGGCATCATCAGTGAAACAAAACGGCTCACTAAACGCCTTGCGCAGCGCCAGCAGCTCCTTAACTGCAACACGCAATATCTGCGCATCAGCATGACCTAGCGTGTATCCCGCCTTGATATCGTCTGGATTAATCATTCTTCCTCCGGAGCGGCTGGGTGATACATCCAATGGGTGTATTCATCTCTACCAAACTCACTCTTCCATGCGCCGTTCTCCCAGTAAACGACATCACCAGCTAAATCGCCTTCTTCAATGGCTATACACCACGAGCCATCTCTCGGTGGCTCATCTTCAATACTCACCCACTCTGCACCACCTGTTGCACATATAGGCTCTATTGGTGCTGTGTGTGGAACAGCGGGTGCTGCGGCTAGCATAGCCTGATGGGCGAATACGATTTCATCCTCACCAATTTTAATCGCATGCTCTTTTGCGTATGACTTATCCATGTCATCACGCCATGCAGCAATCATTTCTTCTGTCGGCTCCATCGGCACCGCCACCCAGCCATCAGGCAACTTCAACTCCGGGCTTACAGATTGGTTGAGTGCTGCAAATGCTTCCTTCGCCATATCCACCACCCAATCAAGATGGTCTTGCGGATTGGCGATAACGTCTTCGCAATGTGCTTTTAGTTGCTGGTTAGTCATGGCTGGCTCCTTCCTCGTTGCTGGTGATAGCTCGATCAGCCAAAATTTCAGCCTTCTGCTCATCAGTCAGCATGTCGTCTGAAACGATGGCTGCGCATTTGCCACCGCACCATGATATTGGATCGCTTTCACGAATAGCTTTATTCAGCGCCTCTGCAGCCATCCAGATTGCCTCAGGGATGTCATGGTGGTCACCACCATCAGGAATAATTTCTTCGAAGTGGTCATTCAAATCGACTTGGTTCGGGTAATTAGGTTCGCAGATTAGTAGCTTCAATTCAGAAGGAAGGACGTTGTTTTCCCAGCAATACTCAGCCAGAGATTCAGCATCGAAGAAATACGTATCATCATCGAAAATCACCAGCGGCTCGCCGGACCAAACCTTTTTCTCAAGGGTTCTGAATTTATCTTGGCGGCTTTCTTCCCAGCATTTTTCGCAGTATCCATTGCTGACACGAATACCATGAGCGGGATTTTTTTCGCAGATGCGGTGGGTGCTTCCGCAATAGCGAGCCATGTGTTCATCCTCGCCCCAGAACCTACCATTTCTATCCACCCATCCGGTTACGGTCTGAATGCTTGCTGCTTCTTCAGACTCGTACATCACAACTTTTTGCTCTTTCATCTCTTTCCCCTCACTCGCCAACCGGGTACAGGCCAGCGTCGATTAATCTGGCGCGGCGCTGTGCCGCCTCTGTGTTGATGCGCTGACTGTCATCTGTCGCCATGCCGAAAGCTCGCCATGAAACGACGATCGCCTTCGGGTTCTTGTGCGTTGTGCGCTTTGTGCTGACCAGCGTGTAGGTGTAGTCGGTGCAGGCATCCACCGGAACCGGATTGCTGGCGGCAATTACCGCCGTCTCACCGCGCAGGCATCCACGCATAAGGCTATTGAACTGACCGAGCGACATATGAAAAAGGGCGCTTAATTCGCGCCCTGTCATTGGATGTTTGCTGAGTTGTCACACGACCTTTTCATTAAAGCCGCTGTTCGGATGCTGGTTGCGGCGGTAGTGGGGTTGTTTGCGCATGGCTATGCTCCCGCTTCGTCCAATTCCGCTTTGCGGATCAGATAAACGTCAGTGGCTTTCTCAAGGTGACCGGCATTTTCAGCCAGCACCTTCGCTGCGTATTTGTAAAAGCGGTCGAGATTCGAAACTGAATCAGCATTGGCTGACGCTTCGGTGAAATCTGCCAGCAGCTGATCCGGTGTGCGCGGTGCGTCATTGATGTTCGTTGCCGGGTTAATTTCGCGCTCAGGCTCCTGCTTTTCAGGCTTGCTGTTAATCAGGTTGTTCAGGTCGGCACGGCTGCGCGCCGGGGTGACATCGCGTTCTGAACGTTGTGGCTGGTCGAACTCGTCTGGCGTATACACACCGAGAATAACGTCCGGGCAATACAGGCGTGCCCAATATTTTACGGCGAGGTATGCGAGTTGCTGCTTAGGCGCTGTCTTCCACAGTGGCGAGTTACGTGTGGTGACGTATTCCATGAACAGAGGCTCGCCCCATGTGATTTCCGTTTCACCTCGCAGAATTGCGCCGACACGCACGAACAGCCCGCGCTCATTAGCTGCATTCGCGGCGCCCGGTTTGAATTTCTCCCAATCGCCACCGTATTCGTATTTGAAGCGTCCCTGAACGGCTGTTGAGCTGGTGATTACTGCGTTAACGAGTTGCGCTTCATAACCCAGCGTGCCGTTTACCAGGTGCGTTTTCTGCGCGACTGCGTATGGGTTCATACCCCATTGAGCCGCCTGTAGTGCGATAGCCAGGCAGTCAGCAGGCTTCCCCGCCAGATGTGCCGGGACCGTCGCGCGGCCTTCTGCCATGACATTGGCAAACGCCTGTAACTTCTGCAGGCCGCTCGGGCTGAAGATGGCAGCCTTAGTGTCAGCCTCATTGACTGGTGACTGTGTCAGTTCGTTGCTCATGCGTAATCCTTTCTCTTAGCCCACTCAGGGCGCGTTAATTCTTCTATGCCGCCCCAGTTACCGGACTGCATGCATTCGTGGTAGGCAGCAAGATCGCGACGAAACAGGTCATAACCGACATGAACGTCATCCTCACCAAGCTGGAACACGCGCACCGGGTACCGGCCGCAATCAATCGACTCGCTTACGGCGATGAAAATGAAAAGTGGGTATTCACCAAAGTGCTTGCTGTAGCCTTCGCGGTAGTAGGCATCCTGAACGTGATAGCGGAACTCTTCGACGTGGCGCGCAAAGCGGCTCATGTCTGCCACCTTTTTCACATCGACGATGACTGGCTGCCCGGTCAGGAATTTGTCCGGGCGGATACGACATAGCTCGCCGGTTTGCTCATCGTTCCAGTATATCGAGGCTTCCTGATGGCCTTCGGCTTCAAGCAGCCAGCGCGCGGCAGGATGGGCGAGGGCGCTGGTACGCATCAATTGCAATTTGCGACCCTGTTCGGCATCCATGACCGTCATTCCAATGCCGCTGCAATCCGCAAGGAATGCTTTTTCGTTCGCCTTGCCCTCATTGGTTCGACGGTTGAATTCCGGTGCAATGATGAAGCGTTTATCGAACTCTTCCGGTTCGAGCAGCAGGCAATGAAGTGCTGTGCCCATGTCTAACGCAGATTTCTTCTCTTCGTCTTCCGGCGCTTCTTTACGCCACTGGTAGATAGCGGGGTTTATTGCGATATCGTCCAGTTGTGATTTGCTGATACCGGCACCGTGATGGTAAGCCTCGTTGCTAATGTCAAAGTAAATTCCAGGCCCCATCATGCCACCTCGTTGTAAATCACATTGACGCCGCGCATGCGCTCACCTGCCGTGACCATCAACTCACGCAGCACCTTATCAAGCTCAATGTGAGCATCATCATCAGAATCCAACATCTGAGCCGCCGCGCCGCCGTAATACTGCTGAAGGAAATTTTGTGCAGCCATCATCAGCGGGTTGACGTGATGCGTATCGAGGTATCCATCAACCTCTTTCACAACTTCCTGCTTATCGTAATCGGGAAGTGAGGCTGCAATACTCAACACCCGAACCTTGTCGCGTGCGTTCAGAGTGAATCGGCTCATTTTCGCTCCGGCATGCCGAGCATTCTCAGCATCTGGTTGATGAATGGATAATCTTGAGTGCGCTCTAACATGCGCTGGCGCTCAAGCTCTTCCTGCTGCTTCTGATACTGCTTAGTCTGCTGCTGGCTCATGGCTGCCCCGGCTGATTTAAAGTGTCCATAAGTGAGCGCCAGCCAGAACGTAGGCGGCGAGTGATAGCGTCTAAAAGCGATTCTTGATGGGCGAAATCCACGATGGGTCCGCCCGCGATAGAGAAGGTCATCGTGGGTTTCCTTGGTGTTGGTTAAACGGGGGTTAGTATGTGATGCTGGTATGCGGGATGTTGCCGTCTTTGATTTGAGTCAGAACGTCGATGGCCTGCACGCGAGTCAGTCCGGCGTGACCCATCAGGGCGTTAACGACCACAGTTCCGATCGTCTTTCTGTGCGCTTCATTGGCGGCACGCGCTGCGGCTTCGTCGGCGATGCGCTTCTCTTCAGCAAGACGGGCATCTTCCGCTGCTTTGGCTTTGCGCTGCTCAGCCTCGATAGCTGCCTGCTTATCGCGCTCAGCCTGTTCACGCGCTTCCTGCGCCAGTCTTGCGGTGCGCTCCTGCGCTTCTTTGGCTTCACGCTCTGCACGTTCCTGTGCGGCTTTTGCGTCGGCCTCGGCCTTTTCCTTCGCTGCCTTCAAATCAGCCTCGCGCCGTGCTGCTGCTTCGGCTTTGGCTTCAGCTGCGTCACGGTCGAATTTTTCATTCAGAAGTAGGGCGATTTCGTGGTCGGCTTCGATTTGTGCCGCTAGCTTTTCAGCAGCGATACGCGCTTCTTCTTCAGCCTTGAGGCGCTCCTGTTCAACATCCCAGGCTGCGCGCGGTGCAAGAATCTGATCGCGTATCGTGTCGCATTCACGCGTAAAGCGACGAAGCTCATCTTCCGCTGGCTTCACGGCTTCTTTAAGCTGCTTCAGATACGCACGACCCGGCTCTTCGATAGCTTTTTTGCTGGAGCCAACCATGCGGGCCAATGAACCGATGCGATCACGACCTTTCTTAGTCGTCACATCAGGAACTTCAGCGGCCAGCTCGCGAATCTGGTCAAGATATGCATCAAGTCCATTCGCTATATAAAGCGCTGGCGCTTGCTCAGGCTTGATTTCGAGTAATGCTAAATCCGTTGTTTCACTCATTTCCTTCTCCTGTGAGCAAAAAAATATCCGCACATAGGCGGGTGTATTTAGGAAATCCCTATCACAGCAAGACCCATAACAGGCTTGTAAAGAATCAGAGGGTTAGGGATTATCAAATCATGACTACATACCGTGTAAGAGTGGGTTTTCATAACCCAACAGGCCTGACATTCAGGCAACTTGATGAGGTGCTTGAACCTCTACGTTTCTGGAGAACAGAGTCGTGCGGAGGAAATTTCCGTTATTACATGGAGTACGAATACCAGACAGAAGTCAGGAGTATTTGTGACGTATGTGAGTTGGCATATTCACAAGCATGTAAGGTTAGGAAGTGTCCGCTGATTCTTGTTGAGGCCAAGCCCCGTGAAGAGAATTCACATACTTAGTCCTTTGATGCGGAATATTTGCCTTCTATTGCAAATAATTTGGCTTGCCAGAAAAGGGCTGGTACCTGATGAATCCGTTTTGAATGCTAACTTTTCACACTATGCATAGGAGGACCGTCGTGAAGAAAAACGAACTACCAACCAAAATATGCACCGTGTGTGGGCGACCTTTCACTTGGCGGAAAAAGTGGGAGAAGTGCTGGGATGAAGTGCGTAAGTGCTCGGAGCGGTGCCGGCGCAAGTAGAAAGGCATCCCACTCGATGATGCTTCTTCTCCCACGCTGTTTAGTGAACAGGTGGCGTAAAAAAAGGCCGGTGGTTAGTCGGCCTATTTGAAATTATGCTCCTGAAGCGCCTCACCGAGCCTCACCAGCCACCTTCCAAGCTGCTCAAAGGCCTCCTCCTTAGTGGCGAACAAATCAGAATGAATGTTCATGCTGGCCTGATTGAGTTGGGTCATTGGTCGATGCTCTAACTAGACTTCCCAATCAATGATTGTTTCCCTATCAGCTTGCGGGTCTGAATGGCTGATGACAGTGTACTTGCTAAAATCCTCCGTCCCGTTTGGGTCTCTTTTGAAAAGCTCCAAACGCATAGTGCTCCTTCCCATCATTACCTCGCCGTCACATTGTCTTTAGATTTCCGATAGCCAATAAAAAAGGCCGCCTAAAGGCAGCCTATTTCTTTTATTCGCGTACTTTCTTGAGATTATTTCTTTTTTACTGATGGGTCGCTAATGAAGCTATTAAATGCAAAAGCTTGCGAGCTGTCTTTTGCAATTCGCCCTGCTTCAGCGGTGATTCTGTTTTCGAATGTCTCATTTTTATCAATGACAATATCTTCGTCTTTAATCATAAGAGTGTACATAGGCATATACTCAGCAATGTACTTCACATAAGTTTTGATATTCAGAGTGAAATCTACGTTACCTGCTAAACCTTCTGGTTTTATTGCCTTATCACCAGATAGCTTTTGGCTCTCGTTTACATCTTTTGCTAATTTCACCAAGGCATCATGAAGTTCTTTTGAGAAATTATTAGGATCAACGTCTACTAAATTTATTGCTGCTGGGGACTTGTCTGAAGAATTGCGTAGAGTGATATCCATTCCACGACTTTCGCTATAAACCTTACCTAAATTCACATGACCAACAGTTGTAGTCAGGATGTTTTCCCTCGGCTGCACCATCTCCTTTTGCAATATAAGCCCACTATTAACCATCGCCGCAGAAAATATCGCGGCACCAAGAACAACAGATGCAGCAACTAGAGAATATCCTATGATTTTACTGGTCATGCTTTCGATCCTTGTGTTTTGAGTTCAATCAAATCAATTCTACTCCTTATCAGGGGCATTAAATCATTGAACAGAATCAAATAAACACCTCTATTAATGCGTTATCCATCGGTTTAATAATGACTATCAGAATTGGAATTATTTAGTGGTGTGAACTGCTTCTTTGCGAACCTTGCGATGTCCAGCATGGTAGAGCGCAACATCCGGTATGCACATCCCGTTGCTGATCTCTCCGCCGATGTACTTCGCCGCACCCGCCAGAATCTGCTTGTGATACTCCGTCTCGGTGTCGACTGCCTTCATTACACGATCTGCCGGCTTGCGCTTGCACTGCAAAACAACGCGGCTTGGATTAGGGCGATGAAACACTTCTGCGCTAACGCTAGCTTCGCTCTGAAGGCCTGCACGGCGTTCCCGGCGACGACCAGCAGCTGAACCAGCAAATTGAGTTTTGCGTGTCATAGATACCTCCTCAGTGAATTTTGGTAATGGGTGCTGGTGCTTATCTTCTGCTTGCCTTTCAGGGCTGCACTTTCCCATCCCAAAACTCACGCTTTTGTACTTTTTGGCTTTTCAGCCACGTAGGTGATCCATCACCGTTGTGTAAAGAGCTGCAGTCCGTTTCGTTGTTCGCCAGCGTCCTGCTGTTGAGATGTAATTTAGCGTTATGCTAAATATATGGCAATAGCAAAATGCTAAATAAATTGTGCAGGGTGTTTAGCAGAATGATTTAGAAGGGAATTTATTTTTCTACAGGCACAAAAAAGCCCGCTCAGTGGCGGGCTTGATGTTGCAAGCATGAAGAACCCGGCATAGTGGCCGGACCTTCTTTTAAAATTCAGGCTTCATTTTTACTAATACCTTTTCATTCGGCCTACTTGCCACCAGCCCATTTAGTAATCTGGCTATCAATCTTGCCATCAAGGTATGCAGTAAAGTGGGGCGTTCCAGCCTTAAGTAGCAGGGCGATGCACGCTGCAAATGCCAAAACAAGTACAACTCTGCTTATGCTCATAACCTCTCCTTGTATAGATTGCTGAACGTCTCTTCCGGCCACTGAGCCTCAGATTAGGCTTCCGCGCTGCTCAATTGCCACACCAATTATTTTGCAGTTGCCGTTAACCTCGATTCTTTCCTGCTGAGGATTAAGTGGTTGTAGATACTTCTTGCCCAAGCCAGAATCGATAACCAGCTTTTTAAAGGTAGCCTCATTCGCATCAGTAAGCTTTGCCACAACTAAACTGCCATTTTTTGGCTCTCTACCGGTATCGACCAAAATCATCATTCCCTCCGGGATACTTTGACCGTAAGGCGATGTCATGGAATCCCCCTTCACTCGAAGCCAAAAAGCATCGCCCTCAACGTGAGCGTTAGACTCATAGCGTTCAAGTATCTCGCTAAGAGTGTATGGCTCTAGGGCTTCACACCAAGCGCCAGCACTAACCCAGCTGATCAGAGGGTAGCTAGCGCCACGCGTATAGGGTTGCGGCCTTGTTACGTTGGCATCAATTGATTCTGTTAAATGTAATGAGTCTAACCAGCCATTGGGCAAACCGAGAGATGTCTCGATTTTGCGTGCCATTTTGTCGCCGACATTCCTTACACTTTTTTCACCCAAGAGCTGGCTGAACTGGGACGCACTGATCCCCAATAGCTCAGCAAAGCTGGCCTTTGTATTTCCACTGGTAGCCAGATGCTTTTCAAGCATGTGCTCCAGATTTGCTTTGCGAATGTCTTTATTTTCCATTCCCTAATTCTCACATCATTTAGCAAATCGATAAATATGCAGAATGCTAAATGATGCTTGCTTGTCATTTAGCATAAAGCTAAACTTAATCCGTTATTACAAGGAGGCACCAATGGGTAACGAATTACTCCGCTGGCGCAAACAGGCAACCAATGATGAGTGGGTTCGCCTTGCAGCACTGGCCAAAACATCCGTTGGCTACCTCGATCAGATTGCATATGGATTCCGCCGAGCATCACCGGGCAAAGCATCCGCAATCGAGGAAGCCAGTAAGCATTTCTCCGGTTATGTGCCGGTCAACAAAGAAAACCTAGTGTTCGCACCCCAGCGAGCATCAGCAGCTTAAGAAACACCCGCTCTTCAACAACGGACACGAAGTCCCACGTCACTGAAAAGTGAAATCCAAACGAAACAAAAAATGATTCGTGGCATTAGCTGCGGCTTTGCCACGTCTGAACCTTAACCAACAACGGAATGATGTCACATGGAACGCGCAAACCCACGCAAAAACATTGCGTTTATCGGCCGCCACCTTCTGACGGCCGCTCACCAGGCTTTAAATAGTACGCGACAAACGGCAGTAGCAAAGCTGCTCAACGTGGCTGACTCAACAATTCATCGCAGAGCAGAAAAGTATCCGGAAGTGATGGAGACATTGGCAGCGTGCGGTGTTGAGGATTTTGTCATGCAGGGAGAGAAGAAGCTGCCGCTGGATCAATACCGTTGGCTGATGACTGTAGCGATGGAGTTCGCAAAGTTGCAGTTAGAAATGACCAAAGAAAAAGCCCCAAACGCGGGAACGCTTGAGGCCTAAACCAATTTAGTGACACCAATCACTGGAGGTAATAATGCCAGGACTAACTGGATATGTAAACAGTAAAGGGGGCAGTTATGGCAACTGCTGAACTTTTAGACTTCAACGCAGCTCGCAAGCTCAGGAGCGCAAGGATGGAAAACCAAAAGCAGGGGCACTTTGCACTGTTCAGGAGTCTTCTGTCCAAGGATTGGGCCAAAGATACTGCCAAGCTGGCAATGTGGATTCGGCTTATCGGTGAGGCTTCCTACAGACCACGCACAGTAGAGTTTTCCGGCAAAGAGTGGAATCTACAGCCCGGCGAACTGGTGACCACTGCGGCGATTATGGGGCGTAAATTGCGTGATCAGGACAGTCATGAGAAAAGCCCACAGGCGGTGACTCGGATGATTAATTTCTTCGCCAGAGAAGGGATGATCACCACCAAAGGAACGCGCTTCGGCACGGTGATTACCATCACGAATTATGCCGAATATCAGGCCATTTCACCCGATGAACCTCGCGAAAGACCATCCGATAACAACAAACCCAGTACTGGCGCGGCTTTGAGTGCCATACCCGATGAACCATCCGAAGAACCAACCGGTGAACAGAACAAGAAGTTACTAGAACAAGAATTTAATAATAACTACCCCCATACCCCCAAAGGGGGACGGGATGGCGATCAGGTTTCACCTGAAAAGCGAAAGGCAGAGTGCATCGATTACGATTCATACTTGGTAGCCTACAACGAGGAAGTTGGTGATCGGCTGCCACATGCCGTCGCTGCAAACGAAGCCCGCAAACGTCGCATCAAGAAATTAATCCCCCAACTGAAAACGCCTAACGTCGCCGGATTCCGGTCATACGTCCGGGCGTTTGTCTGTCAGGCCAAGCCGTTTTACTTCGGCGCCAATGACACTGGCTGGTCAGCAGATCTCGATTACCTGCTCAGGGATGCAACGCTGACAGGCGTCAGGGAAGGCAAGTTTGCAAACCACAAGGAGCCAGCATGATTAACACCGATATCGAGGCCAGTGTAATCGGCGGCTTGCTGATTGGCGGATATACGCCTGATGCGAGTGACGTTATCGCCACGCTGGACGACAGCGCATTCAGCGTTGAGCTGTACCGTCGCGCATTTGGTGAGATTAAGCGCCAGGCGAAACAGCGAGGCCTGATTGACGGCATGATGGTTGCGGAAGCCATGGGGAATGACTACGTCGCTCACATCATGGAAACCACGCGTAAATGCCCCTCAGCGGCAAACCTGAAAGGCTATGCACGCGTTGTGGCTGACTATCACAAGGTGCGCCGGTTTACCGAGCTCATGGACGCTGGAAAGCGCGAGATATCTTCGGCCGGCAATCATGAGTTAGCGCTCAACGCCATCAACCAGTTCATGGCATCGCTGAACGACATTGACCGCCCCGGTGATGAAATCAGGCCGATGCACATCCGTGACGTTCTCGACGGGTATCAGGAGCTGCTGGAGAAGCGCGTTAGACAGGGTGAAGAGTCCGACACGCTGAAAACCGGCATTCCAGAGCTTGACCAGATTACTGGCGGCATAAACCCGGTCGACCTGGTGATCGTCGCGGCACGTCCGGGCATGGGTAAAACGGAATTTGCGCTGACCGTGGCGGAAGGTGTTGGACGGCAGCAGCTACCCGGCAGCAAAGATAATCGCGGCGTGCTGATTTTCAGCATGGAGATGGACGCTAACCAGATTATCGAACGTCAGCTGGCAGGCGCTGGAAACCTTCCCGTATCGTCGCTTCGTAACCCGGCGAAGATGGACGACGAAGGTTGGGCGAAAGTTACGCTGGGCATGAAGCGACTTTTGGATCTGGATGTGTGGATTGTCGATGCCAGCAAGATGAACGTGGAGCAAATCCGCGCCATTGCAGAACGCCACAAGCGCAACCACCCGGCGTTGTCTCTCATCCTTGTCGACTACTTAGGCCTGATTGATAAGCCAAAGGCAGACCGCAACGACCTCGCTATCGCGCACATCTCCGGAAGCCTGAAGCGCATGGCAAAAGACCTGAAGACGCCTGTTATGTCACTGAGCCAGCTATCTCGTGACGTTGAGAAGCGCCCGAAAGGTCAGCGCCGCCCGACCAACGCCGACCTGCGAGACTCAGGCAGCATTGAGCAGGACGCCGACAGCATCATCATGCTCTACCGCGAAGCCGTTTACGACGAAGAGTCACCCGCCGCAAAGCTGGCAGAAATCATCGTCACCAAAAACCGCTTCGGTCAACTCGGTACGGTCTATCAAGCTTTCAACAACGGTCATTTCCAGCCAACCGATCAGGAAGAGGCCGCCAGATTGTGCCGCGCCAAGCCTGAGCAACCTCAACAGCAATCACGCCGCTACAACAAAGGGGCTGACGTATGAATTTAACCTATGAAGACTCACAAGTAATCGCATCGTATTACGTTGCCGATCACCCCAATCACCGTGGCCCGGTAATCATCGATCTCGAAAATCTTGAAGAGCTGCACATGCGTAGCGCAGCATCGCACGTTCACCTCGCACTGCTGTTTGCATCCGGCAAGCTTTTCTCTGGCAAGAGGGCTGCATCATGACACAGGTAATTCACGGACTGACCCGCGCTGAGCTGATTAAGCGCGTATTAGGTCAAGGTCACCAAAGAACGGATTATCCGGTCAGCACGAAAAAGGAGCCCACTGATGATTCACTATCACGGCGGACCGATAACACCTGATACATGCGCCATCAAAGCCTGGAAAGCCCGCCACGCATTCATCTCCTTCGCCCATGCCAGCCAAATCAATCTCGCCTCTGAATACTGCCAGTCATTCGCCCTCGACAACGGAGCGTTTACAGCGTGGAAAGCAGCTGGACGGAACAAAATCGACTGGAGTGATTATTACGAGTTCGTGGCGCGTTGGAAAAACCATCCGGGCTTCGACTTCGCAATCATCCCTGACGTCATCGACGGGGGAGAAACTGAGAACGAGGCGTTGCTTGATGAATGGCCGCACGGTGATTTCTATGGCGTGCCGGTATGGCACATGAACCAAAGCGACGAACGGTTTATCCGTCTATGCAACGAGTATCCGCGAGTGGCGATCGGAAGTTGTGGAGAGTATGACGTTAAGCGGCCAAATATCGCCGTGGTGCGCATGAAAGACCTGATTCGCCATGTTACCGATGAGTACGGGCAGCCGATCACTAAGCTACACGGCCTGCGCATGCTTAACCCGCTCATCTTCACCAAGTTGCCACTGGCAAGTGCTGACAGCACGAACGTTGCCAGAAACATCGGCATCGACAAAGCATGGTCTGGTGCTTATGCGCCGGCATCAAAAGAAACCCGCGCCGCTCTGATGGTCGAGCGCATCGAGTCACACAACAGCCCCGGCTCACTCGATTACTGCGAGCTGCGGGATAAATTCAACATGCAACTGCAGTTGGCAGTTTAACCGGAGGAATAATTAAACAGTTCACCATCCACCAAACCAGCGGCGATAATTACCGTGAACCTTGGAAGTTGTATTTTCGCATCGCAAAAAATCAATAAGTTCTGCTTTATGTTTCATGGTGTAAATTTGACTTGCTCTTTACCGGTAACATCTTATTTTCAGATGGAGAGTTCAATACACCCAAACTGAAGAGGGATATTTATGGCTAAGCATCACTTCATTAAAACACTTGAAATATCAGCAATTGTTATATTCGCGCTGGTTTTGGCTTATCTGGCCGTTACCGGAATCCTTTCATCTGCGGGCATAGATCATTCCTGGCCGTATCCGAATAAGTAACTAGGAACGACACCAGGGAAATAAGCACCGCTTAAATATAAACATAATAAATCACATGACCGATATCTCTAAAAATGGGGTTCGGTTGCACAAATCGAACTTCTGCGCCATCGGGCAACAGCTTCTTCCTCTGCTCGAATCTGGCGAAAGCTACCGGCTAATCGTTAAGCCGTGGAAAGAAAAACGCAGCATCAACCAGAACTCCTTATCCCATATGTGGTACGCCGAAATCAGCGCCTATCTGATCAAGTCCGGCCGTGCTGACGCCACGCCTGAATGGGTAAAGCGAAACCTCAAGCGCACCTATCTTGGATGCGAAGAAATCACCTACACCGACTTCGTTACCGGCGAGAAGGTCACCACCTACGAACCCCGGCACACATCCAACCTTGATACAGGAGAGATGCATTTCTTTCTGAATCAGGTTGAGCGGTGGTGTGCGCAGTTCGGTCTGGCGCTGACAATCCCGCACGATAGCGAATATCAAAAGCTGAAGGATAAACAAAATGCCTAAGAAAACCTGGAGTGAAAAAGACCTGGCATACATCGAGCGCGTGGCCGGAAAAGTGCCGGTTCCTGTTATGGCTGCTGCTGTCAATAAATCCGTATCAGCAGTAATTGGAAAAGCGCACTCGCTGGGCCTGAAACTTAAAGTGCCATCCGCAGTACTCAAAAAACACTGGCCGGATTATGTAGGTAAGGGCATCTCTCATGCCGCGTGAACGCTGCCAGCGCTGCCACACCATCCTCACCAGTGAAGATAAGCACTGGTACTCAGTTGCATGTGAGTCGTGCGAGACAGACCTCAAGTGGGAGGAGTATGAGCAACCGAACCCCATCAAATCCGCCTACTGGCGCTGGAGGGCTATCTGCTTTGGTGTGCGTGTTCTGCGCCATTACCCTGGCCGATTGCGAGACCTATTGCTGCAGCGCTTGCGAGGTGGAGCTAATGAGCGACCCGAATTTCAGGATGTGCGGAGGAAGCGATGAGGAAAGTCAGAAGACGATGTAAAAACCCCGACTGCCGCGAATGGTTCCATCCAGCCTTTCAGAATCAAACGTGGTGCAGCCCGGAATGCGGAACGGTAATCGCATTAACCAAAAGAGAAAAAGACCGGCAGAAGTCGATACAGGAAGCAGAACGACGACGAAAGGATGAAGCCCAGCAGGAACGACGCAGTATCAAAGTCCGCAAGTTAGCACTACAGCCCCTCAGCCACTTCCACAAGCAAGCACAAGCCGCCTTCAACGAATACATCCGAACCCGTGACGCAGAAGCGCCATGCATCAGCTGTGGGCGCTTTCATGAAGGTAAATACGACGCAGGCCATTACCGCACCCGCGGCGCATCACCGGCCACACGGTACGACGAAACCAACTGCCATAAGCAGTGCGTTCCCTGCAACCAGCACCTCTCCGGCAACATCGAAAACTACACGCCAAACCTGATTAAGAAAATCGGTCAGGCTGCGTTTGATCGCCTGATGGGCCCGCATGAGCTGAAAAAGTGGACGCGTGAAGAGCTGCAGGAGCTGGCGGCGCATTACCGGCAGAAAACTAAAGAGCTGAATAAGCGAAGAGAGGCAGCATGATAGTCGATTACCTGCACGACAAATGGCGCTTGCTGCGCATGTACCGCGCCCGCCGCATGTTCGAAATCAACTACCGCATATTGCGTAACACAGCGAAAATCATGGGGGTGAAACATGCCAGTACGCGAGCTTAATCTCAGCAAAGAGCAACATGACTGGCTGAATGGCTGGTTAGAACTGTGGGGAGCGTGGGTATATTCAGGAAGGCTGGAAAAGCGCATGACCAGCGTCATAGCGCAATACATGGCTACTGTTGAACCACAATCATATCCATGCCGGCCAATGTGCAACGATGATGACGGACTCTTGATTTCTCAGGTCGTGGACTCCGTCATGTGCATCGATAAAAAAGCCCTTGGCATCCTGCTCAGTTACTACGCTCACGGTTCTTCCAAGCGTGCGATCGCATCTTACTATCACAAGTGCGCAAGTCCTCGCAAAATGTCGGGCCGCGGTGGTGAAAGCTATCGCATACCATCGATGATTACTTGCCGTCGAGAAGTGGACGAAATACTCAATGCGAGTTTGTATCTTCTCTACACTCCGTTGCTAAATGCATTCAACGATCGCAAACGTGTAGTGAAAATTAGAAAAGTCGCATAGTAGGGGGTTGACTCCATTGAGCCAATGAGCCACAATTTGGATGTAAGCTGCCGTAAGTGTTCTTAAATGAGCCAGCAGCGACAAAATCCATCACAGTGAGATAGTTTAAGAGCCTCGTGGCCTCACCAGCTAGCGGGGCTTTTTTGCGATATTGACACCCGAAAAAAGTTTTTGTAAAAAGTGAATCGCCTGATGTGTATTGTTCTTTAGTCCAATCATTCATCTCGCATATCAGGCCGAAAGCCCCGTCTTAACCGATGGGGCTTTTTGTTATTTAAGATTTAGAGATGAGGCGCTTCTGCAATTGCCTAAGATCATTAAGACGCCAATTTCAACTTCAGGATTTTCAATCACAGTTATAAGATTCTTTGCACAATGATTAACTGGGTTTGTTAAATGAAAAATGAAAAGTGGATTTGTGGTTTTTACATTGGTCGCATTGCTTGCAGGCTGCGCATCGAATGACATAGAGGATATGCCTAGAGATGCTAGGGTTAAGTTTGCCAACATGGAAGGTTACTCAAATAACCCTTACCCGAAAGCCAAGATGCTTGGTGAGGTAATGGGCATGAGCTGCGCTCGTAGGGGTGGATCATCAACGATGATTACGGAATTTGGCGGAAATATTTTTGCTACAACTTCCGGACCTGATGTCGCTACTGGTGCTGAGGCATTAGAAGACATGAGATACAAGGCTGCTAAAATGGGTGGCGATGCAGTAGTTAACGCTGTGTGTAAATCCGGCGGAGTAGATTGGGGCCACAACTGCTGGTCAACAGTGAAGTGTGTTGGCGACGTGGTATCCAAGAGCTAATAAACAAATCATAAATCTTTTTGAGGCACTGTTTCGGCGGTGCCTTTTTTATTGCCCAGGTGCTAGCTGACAGCCTGATCATCTTGTGCTGAAAATGAATTTGGTTAGCTGGCTAATAGTAAATAGAGCAAATAAAGTTAAAGTTCCTTGTTATGAATCTGAGAATATTGCCTCGCCCCTTCAAGAGCTAAGCCATTGCGAGTGCCGGAGATAAGCGCCGGGTGGGGCACATCAAATTTAAGAGGTCGCCAAAGGCGGCCTTTTTTCGTTTTAGCGCCATCCCGAATCCAAATCGAATTTCCCTGACTGTGTGGGGATGAGCGCTCTTTTCTTATGGTACCGGACAAAAGAAAACCCGCACTTGGCGGGTTATGTCGAATTCGGAAAAGTTCTTGCTCAGCAGTAGAAACTTTAACCGGGTTCGCTTGCTTCTTCCTTCGGCTAAATCTTAAAAGCGAATCCCCTCAACGGGGGTGGATATGAAATTTATGCCTGACAAACTTGCATCAGGTGCCAGCTATTGCGTGTCCGGCACACTGGTCTGCGGAGGTAGTGTGTCGCAATGGATTCATGACCTCGACTGGAATCAGATCGCAGTAATCAGTGGTGTGGTAATCGGTATCGCCACCTTTCTGGTGAATCTGTATTTCAAGAACAGACAAACTCGCGCATATGAAGCGGCCCTGCGTCGCGGCTACGTGTCAAACCCACCACAGGACCAGTAATCATGGCAATGTCACCGTCACTTCGGAAAAAGCTGCTTGCTACCGTAGGTGGCGGGGCTGGTGCTCTCGCTATTGCCGCCACACTGATTACTTCGCTGGAAGGCGTTGAGTACAACCCATACAAAGACGTCGCCGGTATCTGGACGGTTTGTTATGGGCACACCGGCAAAGACATCATGCTCGGAAAAACATACACCGAGATGGAGTGCCGGGCGCTGCTGGACAAAGACCTTCGAACAACTGCCGCGCAGATTGACCCATACATCAAAAAGCCAATTCCCGACGAAACACGCGCAGCGCTTTACTCGTTCGCCTATAACGTCGGTGCGGGTAATTTCAGAACCTCAATGCTACTCACCCGCATCAATGATGGCGACACTGCCGGTGCTTGTGACCAACTTCGCCGCTGGGTTTATGCAGGCAAGCAGAAGTGGAAAGGGCTAATGAATCGCCGAGAGATAGAGCGAGAGGTTTGCTTGTGGGGCCAGAAATGACAGCTAAAGCTGAGGCCATTATCATCGCGGTTCTGCTGGTGTTAGTTGCAGCATTAGCTGTGCAGGCTGCTATTTACCGTGGCAACGCCATCGACTATAAAGCCCAGCGCGATAAAGCATCTGATGCGCTCAAGCTGGCGAATGCCACGATTGATGACATGCAGTTGCGTCAGCGTGATGTTGCTGCACTCGATGCCAAATACACGAAGGAATTAGCAGATGCTCAGGCGACTATCGATCTGCTGCATGATGATGTTGCTACTGGTAAGCGTCGGCTGCAGCTCAACGCAAGGTGCCCCGCGAACAACTCCACCGGCACCACCGGCGTGGATGATGCAACCAGCCCCCGACTTGCTGACACCGCTGAGCGAAATTATTGGACCCTCCGAAGTCGTATCGAAATCGCCGGAAAGCAAATAGCCGGGTTGCAGCAGTACATCATTGAGCAGTGCCTCAAATAACACAGCGTCTTGATGTTTAAGCAAGACTGCCAGTGATGCATAATCCTAGCTCGATGCATATTAGGTGAGCGATCTTTGGAAATAGACATTGGTAGTTTTACGCGCGTTGAGGAAAATACTGTCTATGCAGAAGTAACGATTTACACCGATCCGAATTCCAGTGGTGAAAACGTATCTCTGTATCTGAAGTTGCCTTATAAGGTGGAAACAACGCTAGATGAGCTGGAAAAGTTAGCCAGAAGCGAGGCCATTAAACAAATGCGAGCTGCTGCCGATTGGTTAGCCGAAAATTCTGCTTAGATGTCGAGAATTTCATCAAAAGGCGCTTTCGCGAGTACGCCTGATGATGGCGGCTAAACTTTTATAATTTGTAGCCGATGGTTCTTAAGGAGTTGTAAATCGTTTGTGACAGAGAGAACTAAGCTATGAACGAGGTTTTAGTTAGGACTAAAAGCGAGCTTGATGCCGCAAGGAAAAATAAATCTTCAATGATCATCATTGAGGGCGAGCTAGCTAAAAAAGTTAAAAAAAGTAAAAAGATTGCCTATGCAGGAGTGGGAACATTAGGGGTGATTGGAGTAGCAATCGCCGCAGTTCCGGTAACAGGCGGTATGTCTATGTTTGCTGCAGCACCAGTTGCAGCATTAACTGGATTCGAAATTGCAGCAATTCTTGCCGCTTGCTTCGTAGGATTAGGACTGCTGGTTGCGCTCTTTAAGGACTACGAAGAAGTTGAGTTCGACGGAAAAAAATTGCGGATGGTTTTGAAAAGAAAGCAAAGCTAAGCACTTAGCAATTATTTATGCCGCCTCCGGGCGGTTTTTTATTGGAGCCAATATGACTCACACCTACCGCATCACAGTAACAACAAAGCCAGGTGAAACTCACATTGGCCTGATGAACAGATCACAACCTGAAATCGTAAAGGGCTTCATTGGTGTCGCTCAGGAAGATGGCGCTTGGGTATACCTCGCGCCTGATGACGTGCTTAAGATGGAATTCGAGCCTGTAGCAACGGAATCACGTTGAAATGCATAGAGCAGCCCCTTGAAGGACAAAGCTCACGCAAAGAAACAACATCCCGAAACGCTGCATGAACACAATGCGTTTATTATCCTTTGATATCTGATTCGCAATTTCTTCGTAGTTATCTGGCGCGAACATTCCGCCTGGATAGGGCTTAAGCACGTAACCGTTTGAGAACATAACAAAGCTTCCAATGAAGCCACACAAAATCGCTGCTGCTTGTAAGTAAGTAGTAGTCATTTAACCTCCGTGCAGAGAAAACATTATGGCATCACCAGATTGGGAAGCCATCGAATCGGCTTACCGTGCTGGTTCGTTGTCCATACGTGCTATAGCTGATAAGCACGGCGTAAGAGCGAATGCCTTGATGACTTGATAAGTTGATACACCTCAAGTCCCTATCAAGACAACTTGAGGTGATTATCACTTAAATCTTATTTATTAAAAATGATATTATTTTGGACGACAATCTAAGCTGCGGTACATCAAATGATGATGCCTCTTTAGTGACGCCTATAATGTAAGCATCTTCTTTAGTTGTCTTCATCATTTTTGATAATGGATGAGCCGTGGAACTTACGAGGACTGGAGGGACATTAATTAAATTACTATTAAACTGATCCCCAGTTAAGTCGATAGTGATTCCATTAAGTTCAAGCCATTTATGAGAGTTGGCATTTAACTTATTATAATAAGTGTCACCAACTTCACATAGCCCCGTCACCTGCTTGGGGTGCATGCCGGTTTGATTGTACAAGACTATAGCCATAACTTCTGAGATGATTCCGCAAAAGCCAGATGGGAACTCAGAGCCTGAAAGTCCAGTAAAGCTGCCTAAAGTACCATCCTGTGACCATTCATCCAGCGCATCTCTTATCGAAAGGCAAAGAATAACTAATTCATCCGTTGACAAAGATAGCTCCTTTTTTTACAAATTTTCATATATGTCGTTGCTAACAAGATTTATGGTTTCTTGATCCTACAGCTGAGCAATTGGATCTTGTTTGGACATTCTTTGTATGTTCTGGTTATTTTATAAAAAATTAATGTTTCACCAGGGTAGCGGCTGTGATTATGAGAGTATTTCGATGCATCACGCCTAACCCCTTGAGATAAATTAATTAATACGTCTTCTAAAATGTAGTCAATGCAATATCCACACTCTACGAATGAGCGACTTACTGCTGGTTTGGAAATTAGTGTTGCGGCGCCGCCGCATAAATAACATTCAATCATATTCTTCTCCTTAAAAAAGTAATTATCGGGACGTTAATCTACAACTTTAGGAAATTTTATGGCGACCAAAAAAACTGGCCGCCCTTCTGATTATCTACCAGAGGTGGCTGCCGACATCTGTTCGAAGCTTGCCGAAGGTGAGAGTTTGCGTAGTGTGTGCGCTCGACCTGGAATGCCTAACAAGGCCACAGTGTTCCGCTGGATAGGTGAGAACAAAGAGTTTCGCGACCAGTACGAGAAAGCCACAGAGAGCCGGGCAGATGCGATGTTTGAGGAGATGCTCGAAATTGTTGATGACGTCCCGCCCGAAGGTGCCGCAGTTGCAAAAGCAAGACTGCAATTAGATGCACGCAAGTGGATTCTTGCTCGAATGTCACCGAAGAAGTATGGCGACAAAGTTACGCAGGACATCGATCTGAAGTCATCTGATGGAAGCATGACACCGAAGCCAACAACCATTCAGTTAGTGGCGCCAACCATCTATGACAACAGCACAGATTGAACTCCCACCGAAATTGATACCGGTTTTTACAGGTGATGCTCGCTATCGCGGTGCTTACGGTGGGCGTGGCTCAGCCAAGACACGCAGCTTCGCTCTGATGACGGCAATCAAAGCCTACATGTTTGCAGAGGCCGGTGTGTCAGGTGTGATGCTAGGCGCGCGCGAGTACATGAATAGCCTGGAAGATTCCTCAATGGAGGAAATTAAGCAGGCGATTCGCTCTGTGCCGTGGCTGGATGAGTACTTCGAAATTGGCGAAAAATACATTCGCACCAAAAATCGTCTTGTCTGGTATGCGTTTGCCGGGTTGCGGCATAACCTCGACAGCATCAAATCCAAGGCTCGTTTGCTGGTAGCCTGGGTTGATGAGGCCGAAACAGTTAGTGAGACCGCCTGGATTAAACTGCTTCCGACTGTTCGTGAAAATTGTTCTGAAGTCTGGATAACGTGGAACCCGGAAAAAGATGGTAGCCCAACTGACGATCGCTTCCGTAAACACATGCCGGAAGGCGCGAAAATTGTTGAGCTAAACTACACCGATAATCCATGGTTTCCTGACGTGCTCGATCAGGAGCGCAGGAACGACCAAGCGCGTTTAGATGACCAGACCTATGCATGGATTTGGGATGGCTGCTACCGCGAGAACAGCGAAGCGCAAATTCTGTCTGGAAAGTACCGCGTTGCTGAGTTTGAACCAGCGCAAGGCTGGAATGGTCCATACTACGGCATCGATTGGGGCTTCTCCCAAGATCCAACGACAGGTGTAAAGTGCTGGGTGCATGACAGCCGGCTTTGGATTGAATATGAGGCCAGTAAAGTTGCTCTGGAAAACGATGACATTGCCGAGTTCATGATTAAGCGCATTCCTGGCATCGAGCTGCATGCAATCCGCGCCGACTCTGCACGTCCAGAGACCATCAGCCACGTTAAAAGCAATGGGCAAGGTAAGCGGGCAAGCTTGCCAAAAATTACCGGCGTCGAAAAATGGAAGGGCAGCGTAGAAGATGGCATAGCACACCTGCGCAGCTACAGAGAAATCATTATTCACCCACGTTGCTCTGGCTGGCTGAAAGAAGCACGCCTATATAGCTACAAAACAGACCGCCTTACCGGTGATGTGCTCACAGACATCATTGATGCTAATAACCACTTTATTGACGGTACACGTTACGCACTGTCTCCAATGATTAAACGGAGAGGGACGACTGTACGCCCATTCTCTGCATAACCGGATATCACGATGAGCAATGACGTTCGCAAGCGATCGGCAAAAGTCGAGGCTATGGCTGAATGCTGGCCGATGATTACTGCGTTGCTTGACGGCACGTCAGCGATGCGAGCTGCTGGCAAAGCATATCTACCACAGTGGCCCAATGAAGACGATGGCTTCTACAAAAACCGCTGCGCTACAGCAACACTATTCCCGGCTTATTCCCGCACTGTTGATGTGCTTAGCGGCAAGCCGTTCTCGCGCCAAGTTTCGTGGGATGAAGCGAAAGTGCCGCAAAGAATTCAGGCTATGTTCCCGGATATTGATTTGCAGGGTACCAACCTCCATTCATTTCTGGCTGATGTCTGTGAAGAGGCGATGGGGTTTGGTATTACGATTATCCTCGTCGAGCATCCCCAGACTGAAGGCCAGTTAACGGTAGCTGAAGAAAAGCAGCGTGGTTTGCGTCCGTATATGACGAAGGTATCGCCAAACAGCTTGCTCGATTGGTCTTCAGAACGCATCAACGGGCGCGAGACATTCACCATGCTGCGCTTTGTAGAGGTGGTGAGTGAGCGTGATCCGACGAATGAGTTTGTCGAAAATCAGATAGAGCAGGTTCGGGTGCTTAATCCGGGACGTTGGCGCATTTATCGCAAGAAGAAAAGCGAAGCCACTGGCGCTGAAGAGTGGCAACTTCATGATGAGGGCGTCACCAGCCTCAAGAAAATCACTGCCGTCCCAGTCTACGGCAACAAAACAGGATTTATGCAGGGCCGCGCACCGCTGCTGGAAATAGCCCACCTCAACGTTGAGCATTGGCAGTCGAAAAGCGATCAGCAAACTATTCTGCATGTTGCCCGCGTTCCGATTCTCTTCGGTCGAAACATGGGTGATGATCCAATTACGGTTGGCGCGGCATCAGCAGTCACCTCTGATAACGATGGTGCTGACCTGAAGTATGTCGAGCACTCCGGCAAAGCAATTGAAGCCGGTCGTGTTGACCTCATCGACCTTGAAGATCGCATGCGTCAAATAGGTGCTGAGTTACTGGTAATCAAACCGGGGCGCCAAACAGTAGCGCAGACAGTCGCTGATAACGAGGCCGGGACATGTGCCTTGCAGCGCATCGTTGGCGACCTGAATGACGCCGCTAACCTCGCGCTTGAGTACATGGCAGAGTGGATTAACGAGAAAGATGGCGGCGCTATCACCATCTTCCGCGACTTCGGCGCTGCAACTCTTGCCGAAGCATCTGCAACGCTATTGATGGACATGAATGTCGCCGGGGCGCTCTCGAATGAAACGCTATTCAAAGAGATGCAGCGCCGTGGCCTGATTGATATTGAACTCAATTGGGAAGCCGAGCAGAAACTCATTGCTTCCCAACCGCCGCGACCGGGACAAACAAGCACCACTCTCAGCGGCTAATAACTCCGCTACACGAACACAGGCCCATGCTCGCGCATGGGCCTTTTTTATTGCCGAAATCTGCGGATGCGGAACGGCGCAACGAGCCGGATGGCTCATCGATAAGGTTGGATGACCAGTTATGAAACTCAAACTCGACGAAAACGGCCATGTGGTCGTATCTGATGGCAAGCCTGTGTATGTGCACGACGATGGCAAAGAAGTGGCCTTTGACGCTGCTGGAACCGTTCAGACGATTTCTCGACTGAATGGTGAGGCAAAGTCACACCGCGAGGCAAAAGAGGCGGCAGAAGGTGCGTTGAAAGCGTTTGAAGGCATCTCCGACCCGAAAGCGGCAATGCAGGCTCTCGAAACCATTAAAAACTTCGACGCTAAAAAACTGGTGGATGCCGGTGAAGTCGACAAAGTCCGCGCAGAAGCGATCAAAGCAGTTGAAGAGAAGTATGCGCCCATCGTTAAAGAGCGCGACGAACTCAGCGGCAAACTGATCGCCGAAAAAGTAGGTGGCAGCTTCGCACGTTCGAAGTTCATCGCCGACAAGATGAGCATTCCCGCCGACCTGGTGGAATCTCGCTTCGGTCAGAGCTTCAAACTCGAAGGTGACAGCGTCATCGCATACGACAAATCAGGCAACAAGATTTTCAGCGCCAGTAACCCCGGAGAACCGGCTGGTTTTGATGAAGCGCTGGGCATCCTCGTCGAACATTACCCGTACAAAGACCAGATCCTCAAAGGCACCGGCGCATCAGGCGGCGGCTCCAGTGGCGGCAACGGCGGTACGGGCGGCAAAACTATCAGCCGCGCGCAGTTTGAGTCGCTCAGTCCTCAGGACCAGAGCAGCCAGATCGGTGCCGGTGTCACAATTACTGATTAACAGGAAGAACTTTAATGGCTAACAACCTCACCGGCCTTATCCCTGATCTGTTCGCTGCGCGCGATATCGTCTCCCGCGAACTGACCGGATTCATCCCCGCCGTCACGCTGGACCCATCTGCAGAACGTGCAGCGGTGGGCGAAGCAATCCGCATCCCGATTGCACCTGCTGCTGCTGCGCAGGATGTTGTTCCCGGTCAACTGCCGCCAAATGCCGGTGATCAGAACATCGGCAACACGCCTTTCACCATTCAGAAGTCGCGTATGGTGCCGTTCCAGTGGACGGGTGAAGAGCAGAAGGGCATAAACAACGGTCCGGGCTACGCCAATATTCGTCGCAATCAGATTGCGCAGGCAATGCGTACGCTGGTCAACGAGATGGAGTCAGACCTCGGAAAACTGGCGCTGAATTCATCCCGCGCTGCCGGTACCGCTGGCGCCACGCCTTTCGCAACTAACCTGAGCGACACCGCGCAGGTCCGCAAAATCCTGTCTGATAACGGCGCACCGCTGAGCGAACTGCAGTGTGTTATCGACACCACGGCGGGTGCAAACCTGCGTACGCTGGCGCAACTGACCAAAGCGAACGAAGCAGGCACCGATGAGCTGCGCGCTCAGGGTACGCTGCTCGAGCTGCACGGCTTCAAAGTGCGTGAATCCGCAGGCGTGGTTACTCACGCTCCGGGCACCGGCGCAAGTTATGTGACCAATGGCGCGCTGACCGTGGGCACCACTATCATCCCGGTACAGACCGGTACAGGCACCATTCTGGCTGGCGATATCATCACTATCGGCAACTACAAGTACGTAGTGAGCAGCGTCCTGTCAGGTGGTTCTCTGGCTATCGGCGCGCCGGGCCTGCGTGAGAACGTGGCGACCGGTGCCACCGTTACGCTGGCGGCCAACTTCACCGCCAACTTCGCGTTCAGCCGCTCAGCCATTCTGCTGGCAACCCGCGCACCGGCGCTGCCGCAGGAAGGTGATATGGCCGATGACCGCATCACCATCACCGATCCGCGCACCGGCATGGCGTTCGAAGTGTCGATGTACCGCCAGTACAAGCGCGTGCATTACGAAATTGCCGCCGCGTGGGGTTGCGCCAACATCAAGCCTGAGCATACCGCACTTCTGCTGGGCTAATCCTTTACCCGCCGGGAAACCGGCGGCTTCAATCCGGAGATAAACATGGCTAAGAAAGCTGACGAAACCGAAGACAACACGCCTGAAGTAATTACCGATGGCAGTGAAGTCACGACTGCCACTAACGCCGAAGCTGGTGCAGGTGTGCAGAATGCCTCATCCGTTGCTTTTGTAACGATGGTGCGTGATTCGGAAGTTCACCCGGCACCGCACACCGCTCAGGTGCATCCTGAAGAAGTGAAAAACTACTACTCAGGTGGCTGGGCGGTAAAGCAGGAAGAGGCTGAATAATGCTAACTGCCGGTCAACTTGTGGATGTGCGCCGATTTATGGGCTATCCGATGCAGGGTGATATTCCTGCCACGGATACCAGCGATATGGCTTACGGCTGGGTATCCTCAGGTGCCTGGCAGACGCTTTATCACCGCCTCTCAACGTTGAGCGCTGAGGAAGAGGCCGTGGTGGTGAACTATGTCACCACGTTAAAAACGCTTGAATCCGCCATTACTGGTGCAGGTGACAACCTCGATACGGATCAGGCGGCGGTCTGGAAGCGTAACACCAACGAAGTGCGCGACCGAACGCGGCTGTTCAATCAGTGGCGTCGCGAGTTGTGCGGCTTCATTGGCATCGCTCCCGGGCCAGCGCTTGGTAACGGGACCACGCAGATAGTCAGGTGCTGAAATGGATGCTGCAAAGCTGAGAGAGAAGGTTTACATCGGCTACGGTAAGGCGGCGAAGCGTATCGGGTATAGCGCCCAGCAGTATCGGGCAGCCAGCGCATTCAATCCTCTCGAAACAGCTTCCTTGCAGATGCTGCCAGCCTCTTTCACCACGAACTTTACCTACAGCGCGCCGAACAAATACGGTCAGGCCACCTGGCTTGGCGTGTTCGATAGTCGCGAATTTGAACCGGGTGATTTTCTGGTTTCGCCGGAGGATGGAACGTTCTTCGTTGCTGCCATGCAGACCACGCTGCCGATTTACTGTGTGCAGACCAATCGCACTATCAGTGTGCTGAGAACGTCGCAGGCGCCCGGTGGTGGCGGTGTACAGGGTTACGGCGGCACAACGGCCGCAAATGAAGTGGCGATCATGTCTGGATGGCCTGCCAGCATCCTGCAGGGTACGAAAGGGGAGAAAAGCCCCGTCAATCTGCCCGCTGATGCTAAAACGCCATGGTACGCAATCCTGTTTCCGAACTTCGGTGGCATCGTTCTGCGCACCAGTGACATCATCACCGACGACATTGGCCGCCGATACGTCATTTCCAGCGCTGAACTCACTGACATGGGCTGGCGCATAACCGCAATGCAGGCACTGGTGTGATATGGCTGATTCATCTGATGTAAGCAACACGATTGCCGGGATGATCGCCTCAACGGTTTACCCAAACGGCACATCGGAGCCCAGCATTTCAGGCTCAACCATCAAGATTTACCCAGGCTGGCCGGTGCCTAACGTGCTTCAGGAGGATATCAACGCCAGTGGCGCACATATATCTGTCTGGGCGCTGCCGTCTGAAAGGAAGATTGGCAGTGAGTTAGGCAGGCCTTATCGGGTGATTGAGAAGGGCGAGCCGCCGATGATTGCCACCGTCAATGGTCTGAACATCACGCTTTCCGGCTCTGCTTCAGTGCCGACAAACGTGTATTTCCTGATTGATGGCGCGGGATATCACTACCCCGTGCAGAGCGGCGACACGCTGGCGACAGTTGCAACGGCTATGGCTAACCAGATTCCGGGGGCAACCAGCAACGGAGCAGTCATCACGCTGGCGAGTGGTAGCGCTGTTGTCGCCCGGACTGGCGGCGTGGGTACAGCGATGCGTGAACTCCGCAGGCAGGCAAAGGATTTCCAGATAACCATCTGGGCGCCAACGCCAGCTATGCGCATTCTCATCGCTTCTGTCGTTGATGGGATGCTGTCTGAATCCAGCAACATATCGCTGGGTGACGGCGCGCCTTCAATGATGCTCTACACTCGGCAATTCGACTCTGACGCCAGTGAAAACTATCTGGTATACCGGCGCGACCTGATTTACACGGTCAACTACGCCACCACTCAAACCATTGCCGCGCCGCAGATCGTCGCACCCGTTATGCACGTCACTGACGCCTCTGGCAACCTGATTTAAACCCTTCTGGAGTAACCATGGCTGATACCGACAGCGCGCAGACTGCAACTGCTGCAACTACCGCAGCGGCGACGACCACTGCCGCAAAAACTGAAACGCTGGGATACATCCTCGTCGTTCGCATTGCCTTTGCTGATTATCAGATTGGCGAAGAAATCACAGATGTCGCCACCATCAAAGAAATTCTTGGTGGCGATCAGGCTGTCTACGTGATTAAACGCGCCGCGTAATTCACCTCAGTCCCAACCAGACCCGCCCATAGTGGCGGGTTTTTTTATTGGAGAAGAACATGCCGGTTTATCAAGCAGGCAGTCTGAACACCTCTGCGCTCACTGCACCTGATTTGTACGTGCAGGTGATAGCGCCGAAAACACGCTATATCAATGGTGTGGCAACTGATGGGCTGGGCCTTGTAGGCATTGGCAGCTGGGGACCGGTAAACAGCGCGTTCCTGATTGGTTCCGACACCGACCAGGCGCTTTATCTGGGGTCGCCTCAGGTACGCAAATATGATCTGGCGACAGCCGCGGCCATTTCGCTGCAGCTGGGCGCGTCTAATCTGCACTGCGTACGCGTCACTGACGGAACGGATGTTGCTGCAAGCGTTGCGCTGAAGGATGTGGCCAGCACCCCCGCTACAGGCCTGACTCTCACAGCGATTTACACCGGCACGCGCGGTAACACGCTGCAGGCGGCCATCACTGCAGGTACCGCTGTTAACTCGTATAAACTGACGATTAACCTGCCGGGCCAGAGCGCTGAGATTTTCGATAACATCACCGGCACGGGCCTTGCCCTCTGGCAGAACATCGTAAGCGCGGTCAACAACGGACAGACCAGCGTTCGCGGGGCCAGTCAGCTGGCGGTTGCAAATGTTGGAGCCAGCACCGCACTGCCTGATGTGACAAAAACCTACACCATGGCGGGCGGTACCGATGGCGTGACAACCATCACTGACTCAACCCTGCTCGGCACTGACGGCACCAGCACCACCCGCAAGGGGATGTATGCGCTGCGCGGCACCAACTCGCAGGTGATGAACCTTGTCGATCTGACGGACAGTAGCGCGTGGCCAACCATGGCGACCTTCGCAACTGCTGAAGGTTCGTATGGCATCAGCCAGGGCGCGTCAGGCACCACGTATTCAGCGCTGAGCACGCTGCTGAATAATGCCGGTGTGGATGACTGGCACTTCAAGGCAATCGTGGGCGACTGGCCTTACTGGAAAGACACGGTCAACGGCGTGAACCGCATGATTTCACCGGCCACGTTCGAAGCGGCCAATATTGCCGCCCGTTCACCGCATATCTCAACCCTGAACAAGCGCATCAGCAATATCATTGCGACTCAGCGCCAGTTGGCTAATCAGCCGTACTCGACATCTGAGATTGGCGCGATTAATTCAGCGCGACTTGACGTGATTACCAACCCGTGCCCAGGCGGTAATTACTTCGGCATGCGCTCGGGCCGTAACTGCAGCTCTGTGCAGAGCCAGAACGACGACACCTACACCCGCATGACCAACTACCTGTCGCTGACCATCGCGGCAAGCTTTGGTGATGTGGTGGGGCAGAACCATACCCTTGAGCTGCGCCGCGAGACGAAAAGCACCCTTGAATCATTCCTCTCTAACCTTGAACTTCAGGGCATGATTGGTGATCCGAATGGTGGCGCAGCGTTCTCGGTGAAAATCGATGCTTCGAACAACACCGATTCACAGGTTGCGCTCGGCTACATGGTGGCGGATGTGCAGGTCAAGTATCTGAACGTGGTGCGCTACTTCCTGGTGAATCTGGAAGGCGGCGGCAGCGTCACTATCGCGGTACCCAATAACCCATCCAGCTAACCATTCAGGCCTCGATTAATGCGGGGCTTTCTTTTGGAGAAACACCATGCCCCAACTGGGATACACAGTAGGCCGCGATGTCGCAGTTGATATCACCACGCCAACTGGCAAACTTCGCATTCCTAAAATCATGACCTTTGACGCTAAGCCGCAGGTCTCCAATCAGAAAATCACACCGCTGAACGGCGTGAGTGACGAGCTGCAAATCCCGACCGGCTGGAATGGCACTATCACCGCCGAGCGCATGGATGGCACGCTGGACGACTTCTGGGCGCAGTGGGAAGAAAACTATTTCAACGGCATCGACCAGCAGCGCGGCACCATCACCGAAAGCATCACTGAATCGAACGGTACTATCAGCGTTTATCGCTATGAGGGCGTGTCCTTCCATCTGACCGATGCTGGCAACAAGCAGGGCGAGAAGACAGTCAATCAGACATTGTCATTCACCGCTAACCGCCGCAAGAAAGTTAACTAAGGATAAAAAATGGCTCAGGTAAAAGTGCACGAAAACAGTAAAACGGAAGTGGCAGCGGTGAGCGCTAAATCAAACCAGGTGAAGGATGCGAAAGGGCGTCTGCTTACCATGCGCGAACTAGATCCGGTTCAGGAGTCTCGCCTTACTGTGGCAGTTGGCCCGGAAATGGCGATGAACGTCATGTACATGAACCTGTTTGCATTTCCGGTTGCCGCTGTAGCTGAAATTGACGGTGAAGAGTATCCGGTTCCTCTAAATGCTAAGCAGATTGAAACCATGCTCGCCATTCTCGGTAAGCACGGATTAAAAGCTGTGAATGCTTATCTTCGCGAAAAATCTAAAGAGGAAGATGACGAAGCCACGGAGGCCGCCGCAAAAAACTAGCGCAGAACCCCGAATTCGTTAACCAGTGCTGGTTGATGAAATCCGGGGTTCCTTTCAGCATTATTTTTCCCGGTTTAAATGAGCTTATGCCACATGAACGAATCGCAATGGGCGTTGTGATTCGTGAGTTCGAAGGTGGGCGTTACAACTGGAATACCAGCAAATGGGAGGAGGATTGATGGAGCTTGATGTGTTTGCACGCGAACTATCATTCGCCTCCGCCAAAATTGCAGCAGAGATTGAAATTGGCTTTCATGTCATCGTGAAAGAGATTGAGGAAACTGCCAAAGAAGAGATCGGCGTTTATCAGCCAGCAGTTGGCCCATTTGAAGCGTGGGCACCACTGGCTGAATCAACGAAAGCTGATCGAGTTCGATCTGGTTACACCGAAGATGACCCGCTATTGCGTTCTGGTGAGCTGAAAAACTCGATAGAGAGTGAAGTGCTGGGGCTAGCGGCAATCGTTGGCACCAAAAGCGAGATTGGACTGTTGCAGGAGAGGGGCACCGATCGCATTCCGCCGCGACCTTTCATTGGTCCAGCGTACGTTCGCAAGATCGACCCGCTAATGAATGCTATCGGATTGGCTATCACTAAAGGATTCAAAGCTTATTGATGACTATCTGGCAAGGAAGGCGAGGCGGTTAGATAAACAAAAATAGCCCACCTCTCGATGGGCAGCTTAGCTTCAGTTCCCGCCCGGGCGAGCATCGGCTGAACGATTTCCACAACGCGAGCCATCAGCAGCAGTGTCGCTACTATGCTGGCAATTGCCCGCAAAGGCGCTAACTGATGCACCCATAGTTAAGATAAGGCATAAGATAGCCATCGTTTTTTTCATGATTCTTCTCACTGTGTGATTTGATGCCAATCGGCATAGCAACGATAACCCTGTAATTTTGAATGATCAATTTAATTAATAGGAATACTCCTATTATTTGATCGTTGTCAGTCTTATTCGCTGCAGGATTGCGCCAACTTGCGCCCACTCCATGCTAGGATTTATCCCACCGATACCAATGGGGATAGGGATGTGAAATTAGTTATAGCCGTTCTAGGCTTAATGACGTGCTTTGTGGCACACGCTAACTTAGAAGGTGCCGCTGACAATCTCAGCCGATGCGTTACCACCTATGCTGAAAGCCAAGTCAAAACCACCAAATCAGCCAGCAGCATTTCAGATGAAGCTTTTGATAAATGTGGCGCTGAACTCTCTGAGTACCATGATTCAATTGGTCCAGATAAAGCGCAGTGGTCTGGTTTAAGTGCTCAACAAAAAGAAGCCATTTCAAAAATCAGGGACCAGACAACTTTAAAAGTTCGCGAGAGCTTAAGTTCCCAGATCGTCACTTTCATCACTGAATCGCGCAAACGCTCTTAACCCGCTTAACTGCGGGTTTCTTGCTTATAGCATCCGCAATACCGTAAACCTCTGCAAATCAGCTCAGCATTTGGCTTTGTGAGCCGATATTACCCTCATCATTTCGAGGGAGAAAATCATGCCATTTAAGTGGAAATTAGTGATAGGAGTCGCGGCATTTGCTTTGGGGATTTATATACCAACACAAATGCTCGGCTTTACCATTCATAATGCATTTTTTGCTAAACAACAGCTTAATTGCCTTGAAGACACCTCTTTAGCCGCTGTTAAAATGGTTGATGACTTCGAGATGGCAGGGCGGGAGATGAAAACCAACGATGTACTTGCCGGGTTAAAGACTTGTGTGAACAATCTTGATTACAATAAGGGGTTGATGACATCAGTAAGAGAAGAGATTGCAAGGGAGAAGTCGGTGCATCACCCCTAACTCGCCCGATTTGCTTCCTTTTGCATTAGTTTCTCTTTAGGATTTATCTCTCTACATGCTTTTGGGGGAAGGGTATGAAAAGCCTAATATTAGCGGCTTTGGTCGTGTTTACTTTGCCAGCATCGGCAGCTCAGATGTTCAAATGCAGCCTTACCCATATCCTCGACCGTGGCGGATCTGAACCCTCTGTCGAAATACTCAGTCGTGATGCGGCTGTGCTTGATAACGGCAACGCCTTCACTTTCTCGACTGATAGCAAAAACAGAATCACTAGCCCAGAGCTTAAGCCAGTTAAGTATGAAGATGGCGAGACAGTTCTCGCAGCGAAGCAAAAAGATTTACTCTTTGTGAAGCTCAAAAACTCTTATGTCCTTCGAAACGAAAGCGAAGGGTATGTCTTCGGTGAGTGTGTCCCGGATAAGTAGAGAATAAACAACCACTGAACCCAGCTCAGGCTGGGTTTTTTTATGCCCGTAAAACGAGGTTTCTATGGATGTTCAGGCTTACCGCGTAGCCGTGCGCATCGCGCTTGATGACCAGATTACGCGAAACATGATGCAGGTGAGTCGAGACGCTGTTCAATTGAACAAAAAGTTCGTTGAGATGGCGCGGAACATCAAGGCAGTGACGAGCGCAGCTAAAGAGGCAACATCCGCCATTCGCTCACTAAACTCTGCATTAAGTAACAAATTTTCTGGAGCGATTAGTGGGGCCAATCAATATGCCAGCGCCATGCGAGCAGCAGCAGATCACGCTCAGCGCGCAAGCACCGCCACTCGCAATATTCCAGCAATCGGTGGAGGCTATGGCCCATCAATGGCGCTTCCTGCATTAGCAGCCGGAGCTATGCTGGCAAATGGAGGAGGTGGGGGCGGTGGTGGCTATCGTAATACAGGTGGGCTGATGGCTTTGCCTCCACCGCCAGGTTCATCATCAGGCTGGCGCGGATGGAACAATGGCGTGCCTCCGGGAGGTTGGGGCGGAGGTGGTGCTGGTTCGGGTGGTGGTAACGCTGGGAGAAATGGAGGTTACGGCGGCCATTCTAACGGAATGACAAACCTTGCCACTGGTTATCTTGGTTTCAAAATGCTTGATGGTTTCGTAGATGAAGCCGCCAAATATCAAACCATGACCGAGAAGTTCAATCAATACGGGATGGGCGAAGCGGCCCGCAAAGATGCTGAAAATTTCGCGCAAACAACCAAGATTTTAGGCACGTCAACCACTGATATGCTGAAGTATTTCACCGAGGCGCAGGGTGTATTTCGTGAATCAGGAGCGAAAACGCTAGATGAGCAACTGCGAGCAGCAAAATTAGCCGCGCCGGTTTTAGCGAGGATCAATTTTGCATCTCAGGGGCTTGATGAGCACTCAAAAGAAATTACAACAGCCAAGCAAATGGACATGCTGCGATTCGTCGAAACCGCAGGTGGACTCAAAAGTCCGCAGCGCTTCAATGAGCTGATGGATTCAGGATTCAAAGCGATCCAATCATCTGGTGGTAACGTCGACTTCACCCAGTACCGACAGTTTATGGCTAAGGCTGGTACATCAGCATTCAACCTGAGTAACAAAGCTCTGTTTGCTGAGCTTGAACCCATCATTGGCGAGCTGAAGGGTAGCTCTGCTGGTGATGCGCTAATGACGTCGTATAACCGCCTCAATGGCATCGTGAAGCTTCCTAATCAGGTTACGCATGACTTGATGAAAATGGGCGTGTGGGATGCAAGCAAAATCGAACTGAACAAGATGGGGGGCATTAAGCGATTTAACGGAAACCCACTTATCAATTCTGAGCTGTTCAGCCAATCACCAATTGAATATTACGAGAAAATGATTCTTCCAATCTACCGGAAGAACAACTACTCGGAAGATCAAATCCAGCGCCAGAACGCCCTTATCTTTGGTCGAACAGGCGGCAAGATGTTTAACCTGGTTGATAAGCAGCTAGCAACCATCCATCACTCAGTTGAGTCTTATGAACAGGCCCGCGGGCTTGATTCAGCTTATGGCGCGGTAGGGGTTACCTACAACGGAAAGAAAATCGACTTTGAGAAAAAGTGGGAAAACCTGCAGCTGGTAATGGGTAAAGACGGCGGGCTGCTGGATACGTTCACCAAGGGATTGGAAGGCCTCACCAATACCATGCAGCGCATGACCGAAATAGCGCATAAAAATCCAGAACTGGCGAAGTTTGTCGGTCAAGCCGCTTTGGCCGTCACGGGTTTGGCGGCGGTGAGTGGTGGCTTCTGGCTGATTAAGCACGCTGCCGGCGCTTTGGTATCGCCGTTGAAAATGGCAAGTTGGGGTATTGATTTGCTTGTTGGCAGAACAGCTACCACTGGTCTAACTGGCCTATCCGCCGCGCTTGGTGGGCTGCCTATGCTTATTGGAGCCGTTATTGCGGCAGCCTTGTACCCAACAAGCACGGCGTCTCAAAGTCAGGAAGATGCAGAAAGAATGAGGTTAGGTCGGCAGAACGCTGGAGATAATGGCAGTGCATATAAGCCGTGGTCACCCACGCAGGCTGATTTCGATAACCAGCGCGCGAGTGAACAAACCTACCGTAAAACCGGTAAATATCCGGCAATACCACCAGTGGCGGGAGCAAATGCCGTCCAGCCGGTAAATCTCATGATGACCCATGAAGGCCGCCAGGTAATTGTCGCCACAGTGGTAAGTGGCATGAGTAAGCAAGCCACTAAAGCCCCAGCATCTACTAGCGCCTTCGACTCATCCATGCTGATGACTCATTCTGGTCAGGTAAGCAAACTCTCAACCCAATAACGGAGTTTCCATGTCGTTTACAAGCGCCCTGAATAACTTCGCGCAGGGGTTAGACCCGACCGTCACCCGGCTGGTGCTTGGTGATTTTGAATTCCTTGATTTCGAAGTCCCTGAGCGCCTGCCTATTCCCGCTCGTCAGCAAGTAGTCTTGCATAAGATGATTGGCGGAAAGCGTACCGCTGACGTTTTAGGCGTTGATTACGACCCGCTGACATGGTCTGGCATTATCACCGGAGCACAATCTGGCGATCGCGTTAAAGCGCTGGAACGGATGCGTGATGCTGGTGAAGAGTTAGTTCTTACGCTTGATGACTATAGCTTCACGGTCGTCATCAAAACTTTCACGCCGGTCTATGAATTTATCTATCGCAGGCCGTACACGATTGAAGTTGAGATCGTTGCTAACAACGCGTCGCCACTCAAGGTTGATGCTTTAACCGGCGCGCTACAGGGCTTGCTTGATAGTGATATAGGGCAGGCTCTGGGACTGTCGGACATCATCGATGTGCCAACGGTGACTGATGCTGTGACATCTGTGCAAAGCGCGGTCAAGCAGGTGACCGATTTTGCCCATGCAACTGTTGAGCAAGTTCAGGCCGTAGTCCGCCCAATCATCGCCGCACAGACCATCATCCAACAGCAGATTACGCAACTGGAAGATGCTGCCAGCCAGATTACTACGCTTGGTGGTTTGGTTCCGGGCAACCCCATATTGAAGACGGTAAGTAATTTGCTTAGCCAGGCTGACCAGAGTACGCGAATACCGGCGCTATACAGCCTCCAGAATGTCCTGAGCCGTCTGAATAAAAACGTTAACTCAGGACAAACGGCGGACGGTGTCAGAACGGTTACGCAATCCGGCGGCAGTCTTTATCAGGTAGCATCTGACCAGTACGGTGACGCTTCGTTATGGAGCAGCATTGCTTCTGTAAACGACCTGACCGACCCACAACTGAGTGGCATTAACACGCTGACCATCCCATCCAACCCAACGAGTTAGCTATGGATGTAAACAACCCGATAATGGAATCCAGCGCCCGCCATATCAGCGGGCGTTGTCGTTTAAATGGCACTGAAGTTCCATTCGTATCGTTCAGCGTTGAGGATGTTGGTTTTCGTGGCGCATCGACGTTTGACCTTGTTCTCGCACCTTCCGCGATGCCGGCCGATATGCAGATGCTGAACTGGTGGGCAACGCAGACCACTATTAAGGTTGAGTTATCTGTTTCGATCATCACCAAATCAGGAACCGATGAGAAGAAGCTAATCACCGGCAACATCGATAACTGGCATTACGATCCGGCGCGGTTTGAAGTGACCGCCGATGGTCGTGACTTTACGGCACTGATGATTGACGCCAAATCTGCCGGGGAAAGCTTCAAAAACTACACCAGTTCGCAGATTGCAACGATGCTGGCGCAGCGCCACGGACTAACACCGGTTGTAACAGCGACAACGCAGCGATTTGGCGAATTTTACCAGATTGACTCTGCTCATCTGACCGGAGAGCAAACGGAATGGGACTTGATCACCACGTTGGCGGGAATCGAGGATTACTCAGTTTACGTTGATGGGGAAAATCTTCATTTCGAGCCGATTAAAGACCCAGCTAAAACGGATAACTACGTTATTCGCTGGCAACCTCCCGGCGCTCTCGCATATCCGCAGTGCAATATGTCTGATGACCTGTCGTTCGCGCGCGCGCTGACAATTTCAAAAGGCATCACTGTTGAGGTGTTGAGCTGGAATGCAAAGCGTAAGAATCAGCAATTCATCGCCTCCTACCCGAAGTACGCCAAAGGCACTACGCCCGGCAATGCAACAGCCAAGACGCAGGTTTACCGCGTAATTCGTAATGGACTGACGCCAGAATCAGCAAGCGCATTGGCGCAAACCATTTACCGCAACGTTGTTCAGCATGAAATGAAGTTTAGCGGCTCGACTGCTGGTGACAACCTGCTAACTCCGCAAACGCTTGTGCGCATAGAGGGGACGCAAAGCCCATTCGACCAGCTTTACTGGTGCGACAGCGTGCGCCGCTCACTGAGTTGGGAAAGCGGCTACACAATGAGCATGACCGGTAAAAACCATAGTCCGGCGCTGGAGGTGACGCAGTGAGAGCATTTCTTAATGCAATGGCGGCTACAGCACAACAAACTAGTGCCGGCATTAGTGGAACAAGACAGGGAATAATCACCGCTTACGATCCGGTTACTTACGCGGTGAAAGTGCAACTGCAACCTACAGGTGAAGAGACGGGTTGGATACCGCTAAGTTCACCGTGGGTTGGCAAAGGTTGGGGGATGGCAGCGGGGCCGTCGATAGGCGCTGTGGTTGAAGTCGAATTTGACTCCGGCCTCATGGGGGCTGGCATGGCAGCAGGGCAATTCTTTAACGATGTTGACCGTAGCCCCGGCCCGCCGTCTGGTGAGTTCTGGCTCATCCACAAAAGCGGTTCGCTGTTTAAGTTTCTCAACAGTGGTGAGGTGCTCCTGAGTTCGGCCACCAAAATCACCTATGACGCCCCGGCGCACCACTTTACCGGTGGTGATGTGACGATGGAAAACAACCTCATTGTTGTGAAAGACATCAGCGATAACAACGGCGCTTACGGCACTGTGCAGAAGGTTCGCGTCACCTATAACGGTCACACCCATCCGGAAAACGGCGACGGCGGCGGCACAACCAGCAAGCCGAACCAACAACTCTCATAGCGGTGACTCATGTACGACATTTATCACTACACGGGAGGTGACCTGAGCACCTCGCCTGCAGGCGACCTTAGGCCTGTCACCGGAACGGAAAGGGGAAAGCAGCGAATACTACGCCGTCTGATGACCAACCCCGGCGAATACGTTTTCCATCCGGACTATGGCGCAGGGCTGGGACAAAAGGTTGGGCAAAACGTCAACCTCATCGAATGGAAGGCGCTTATCAGCGGCCAGATGCTGCTTGAGGAAGCGGTAGCATCAAACCCTGCGCCTTCTGTCAGCCTGGCACTCATCGATGGCGGGGTCAGCGTCTCAGTCAAGTATACCGACGCCACCTCCGGCACACCGGAAACTCTCAGCTTTGACGTAACGAGGTAACAAGTGGCATCACTCAATACTAAAACGTTCGCCACTCTGGTCAGCGATCAGGTCACTGCAATGCAGGCTAAAGCCGCTGGCCTCGTCGATCTGGCTATCGGCAGCATCCTGCGCGCGCTGGCTGAATCAAATGCAGGCGTGGCGATGTGGATTCAGCAGCTTATAGTGAATCTTCTGGTGGTAACCCGGGCGGCTACCTGTTCGGGCGACGATCTGGATTCATGGATGGCAGATTTCAGCTTCACGCGTTTGTCAGCAGTGCAGGCCACGGGGCAGGTCACATTCAGCCGGTTTACAGCAACCAATCAGGCGCTGATTCCGGTCGGTTCCGGCGTGACCACTACAGACGGCACGCAGGCTTATACGGTCATCGCTGACACCACCAACTCAGCCTATGACGCGACACAGGCTGGTTTTGTGATTGCGGCGGGTGTGAGTTCGCTGTCAGTTCCGGTACAGGCAGATACGGCAGGGGCTGCAGGAAACGCACAGGCAGGCACCATCACCGTTATCTCCGGCTCAATCCAGTATGTCGATACGGTGACGAACAGCACCACGTTTATTAACGGTGAGGATGCCGAATCAGATGATGATTTCCGGGCCCGTTTCGTGTTGTGGATTGCATCACTGTCAAAATCGACGAAAGCCGCGATTGGTTACGCATTGAGTAGCATGCAAAGCGGCGTCACATATACGCTGACCGAGAATTACGCCTATAACGGCACCGCTCAACCGGGTTACTTCTATGCGGTGGTTGATGATGGCAGCGGCACCCCGTCGAGCACGTTTATCAGCCAGGCATATGCAGCGGTTGATGCGGTGAGGGGCTTTACAATCACCTTTGGCGTCTTCCCGCCTACGGTGGTCACGGCGAATGTCGTGATGGTCATCACCACTGATTCCTCAGCCGACCACGCGACGATCGTTGCGATGGTGCAGGCAGCGATTCAGGAGTACATCGCCAGCCTGTCGCTCGGTCAGCTATTGCCGTACTCGAAGTTATCCAATATTGCATATGGCGCAAGTTCACTTGTGACTAACGTCTCTTCTGTAACTCTCAATAGCGCGACAGCGGATATTGCCGCAACCGGAAAACAGGTGATTCGCGCCGGCACAATCTCGGTGAGCTAAATGGCGACAGGTGATCAGAACGACATTTACACGCGCTTAAAAGGGCTATTGCCTCCAACGTGGTTCGGCGATAGTAACCCAATCCTTACAGGAGCACTTACTGCCTGCGCCAGCGCGTTAAGTTGGTGCTATTCACTGTATCTGTATGCAAAGCTCCAGACGAGAATCAGCACCGCCACCGATGGCTGGCTTGATTTAACTGCATATGACTTCTTTGGTAAAAACCTGCAGCGGTCAGCTGGGCAGTCGGATGACCTGTTTAGAAACCAGATGAAAATCAGTCTGTTCAGGGAACGCGGCACCCGGCAGGCAATCATCGATATTCTGGAGGATATGACCGGCAAGACGCCTTATATATTTGAGCCGCAGAGACCGTTGGATACCGGTTCATACGGCGGCCCCACGATTGGTTATGGCGTTGCGGGGGGCTATGGCTCGATGATGCTGCCATATCAGGCGTTCGTCACTGCCTATCGCCCGTCAGGCTCAGGTATTCCCTATATTGCAGGTTACTCATCCACACCATCTGGCTACAGCATCGCATCACGCGGTGAGTACGCGTCACAGAGCATGATTACCGGGAGCGTTACTGATGCACAGATCTACGAAGCCATAGCCGCAGTGAAAATGGAAGGCACTATCGTCTGGGTTCGATTGCAGTAAACACATATCAATTCACCGTCCTCAACAGGCCACCTCAAACAGGTGGCCTTTTTATTGGGAAACATAAATGGATCGTCAAATCGTTTATCCGGGCGCAATTCCGCTCGAAACTGACCTGCTCAATACCAACAAGTACGCCATGATGGGGCTGGCTAAGCTCGCCGCTGTGATTATGGGCTCGAACACCTATCTGCATGGGCTGGCCTGTACACCATCATCGCCAGCCTCAATGGTAGTGAACGTGGCCAAAGGACAGATTTACAGCCTTCAGAACGTGGACGGCACCGCTTATTCTTCACTGGCTGCGGATACGACTAACACTATCCTGAAGCAGGGCGTAATTTTGGGCTCCACCGCCTTTACGCTGACAGCGCCTACCACCGCAGGACAGAGCATCAACTACCTGATCCAGATTGCATACAGTGACACGGACTCCGGGGCAACTGTTCTGCCTTATTACAATGCTGCCAATCCCTCTGTAGCGTACAGCGGACCAAACAACGCGGGTACCGCGCAGAACACAGTGCGCTCCGGCGTTTGTACTGTTGCATTGAAGGCGGGTGTGGCGGCAACCACCGGCACGCAGACCACGCCAGCAGTTGACACTGGTTACACAGCAGCATGGGTCATTACGGTCGCACAGGGTGCCACTACCATCACCGCATCAAATATTGCGGTGGCTGCTAATGCACCATTCCTGCCTGCAGCGGGTATTTTATCAGCCATCCAGCAGGGGGCGATGACCTATGCGGCTGACACCGGTGCGGCCAACGCCTATGTGGCATCCTTTGTTCCTGCGTTGCCAACGCTTGTGGACGGAATGCGCGTCACCTTTAAGGCAAAAACAGCGAACTCCGGCGCATCTACGCTCGCGGTAAATGGCGGATCTGCATACCCGCTGTATTCACATGCCAATCAGGCTTTGCAGGGCGGGGAGATTGTCGCCAACGGACTGGTTGAGGCTGAGTGGAATAGCACGCTGACCGCGTGGGTGCTTTGCGGAAATAGCGGTGGCGCGCTACCAATTATTGCCGGCACTCAGTCTAACCACGCGGTAAATCTTTCACAGTTTTTGAGTTCGCTGGTCGCAGGAGGAGGCTATCAGAAACTGCCAGGCGGTTTAATTATCCAGTGGGGTAGTGGATTGTTCACCAATCAAACAACAACCACCGTGACATTACCCATAGCATTTCCGAATGCTGGTTTTACTGCGGTTGCTTGTAAAGGTGCTTCAATTACTCTTTCTGGAGAATATGGGGTGGGCGCGCAAATTAAAAGCAACTCAACCATGGATATAAGCAATAGCGGCGGCACTACAGGTGCTAATAAAGGTATTTGGTGGATAGCTTTAGGATATTAAAATGAAGAAATTTTCTGCTTTAGAAAACGCTTTTTATGACACAGATATTAACACTGAAATTCCGAATGATGCCATTGATATCAGTGAGGATTTATGGAGATCAATGTTAAACGGCCAAGCTGAAGGGAAGGTTATAACTAGCACCAAAAAAGGGGAGCCCTTACTCATCGAACGAATATTGAGCGACGATGATAAAGAAGCAATTCAAATGAAAGCAGTTGAATCTAACATTGCTCTTAAGAAATCGCTATTGGACGAAGCAACTCAGTATCGTGATATTTTACAGGACGCAGTAGATGAAGGTATTGCAACTGATGAAGAGAAGGCCGCCCTGTCAGTCTGGAAGAAATATAGAGTTACTTTAAGCCGCATTGATGCAAACACTGCAGATGTGATTGATTGGCCGGAAATCCCGGCCAATACAAACTGATGTTAAGCCTCTTTAGTACAGGTTGCCTCGAATTTTGATGCAACCTTTTTACCATATAAAATAAATGGCTTTTCAAAGTGCTTATAACTCATTAGGGATATAAAGCATATTGCGTACCATACGAAAGTCTGAATTGCATAATATGCAACATCCTTATTTTGTATCCCATAGTGGAATGATGCTTTATTCATAATAAACCATGCAATACCATGCAGCAGATAGATGCTATAACTGGCATCACCCAACACCACAAATCCTCGCGTCGAGAGCATGCCAAAGAGGTTCCCACCTTTTGCAACGAGTAAGAAAAACACCCCAATAAGAACAAATGAAGTCAAGTTATAGGCTGAGTGAATATTTGATACAAACAGGCAGTAAATGAGTATCAATGAAGCAAGTGTGCTTTTTATTATAGAATGTGATGAAGAAATTACTTTCAGGTTCTTAATTAGCACTCCAACTGCAAAGAACAAAAGTAACGAAGTGTGATGTAAAGGTATTTTTAAAAAATCAGCCGTGTGAGCAAGAATAGATATTGCAGCAATGCAAATGCCTACTGTGTACGTCTTATTGAATGCAAAAGAAAGTAATGGTAGTGAGAAGTAAAAAATCCACTCCCAGTAGAGTGTCCACATTACAGCAGCGCCAATGAATTGCGCATCCTTAAAGCCATAAATAGGTGGTTTAACGCCCGACAGGCCACCATCGAACCAATATATAACATTGCTAAAATCGGCATTGTTTCCAAGCTTGATGCCAACATACGTTGCTATTGATATACAGATTATTGCAGAAATGTAAGTCAGAGGCACAACTCTAAAAAATCTTTTTATCAAAAAAGATATCCAGTTAGTGTCTTTTTTTATGTCGCCGAAAAGATAACCAGTTATCATGAAAAACACAGCAACACCAAATTGCCCCATGTAACCCAAAATAGGGTCATTTAGCGCCCACTTGCCAGTTTCAAAGTACGCTTTAGATATATCATTGTGGTGAAAAACAACGAATGCAGCTAAGAGATATCTCAAACCGTCTATGTTTAATTCTCTGTTTGGTTCAATTTTATATTTTCTTGAGCCAAATATTAATGAGGCGGAAATTATACAAAAAAACACCCATGCCAAATGAAAATTCATTTTTTATAACTCATCCTGCGTGAATAAGTAAAAATATCAGACTAATCAATTAGTTCTTAAGCTTACAGATACTCATTTGACAAGGCAACCATAACCTATTGGTAAAAAAGCCCCAATACGGGGCTTTGGTTCAATCCGTGATGATGAGCTTTAACCCTGAGAGAGATTGTGTAATCCAAGCTACCAATTAGAGAATGTTTCAGTGCTTCCACCTTTTGCGCCAATTATGTGAAGATAGAATGCATCAACTGCTGCTTCGGCAGATAAACTCCGTGGAATCCTTTTGCTTGCGGTTAGCGCTTCCACTGAGAGCTTCTTAATCATCCACAACTCAGCAGCCTGCATTACTCCTGACGCCAGAATCGCCTGCACACCCCAAAGAAACAATTGCTGCTTTTTCATTATGAACCTGCGTGATTTGATGGAATCAATGCCAGCGAATGATCGAACTTTCAGCATGCGCTTCAATTTTAAAACGATGTCGAAACAAATGGCGCTTTGATTACTAAGAGTGAAAGTTTCTTATTGGTAATTGATTGTCTGGGCATAAAAAAGCCCCGGCGACGGGGCAGCTTAAAACCGCGTCCATCTTCATGCAGGCTGCGGGTGTAACCTTGAGGTTAGACCATTTGAGCCGTTTCTTATGTGATTACCTTGCTGCAGGCGTACCGTGAAGACTCCACTGCAGGAGGATGCATGGACATTGAAGTTTGCGACCTTGCGATGGATGCAGTGCGTACCGTCATGGGGCAGGCGGTGATTAACATGCTTGATGAGGGAATACCGATCACCAATGAATCTCTGGTCGGGTACATGGCTGCGATGTTTGAAGATGAGGACGGGAGCTGCGTTGCTGAGTTGGCGATGTATCTCTTTGGCGTCAGCAAGCACTAAAAGGTGCCTGCTGACCTTCAATCATGCCTGAGGCTGACCAACCGGGCCCTTACCTAACGGGCCACCTGGCACGGACTCACCACTAGGCGCGTGCGGTCTGCCATCCGGGCCAACAGCAGGGCTTTCATGCTGACAACCTGCTAATGTCATTAAACTTGTAATTATGATCATCCCACCTAAGAAGCTCTTCATCATTTCCTTTCCCCGTTAAGGCAACGATATGTTGCTAATTAAGCGTAGATTTCTAATCGCTTAAGTCAAAACACCACCAGTTAAAAAACTAAATTTCTTTACCCACCAATGGCTTTACAAATTCCTCAAGCGCAGCGACTTGATCAATTCCACCGATCGATATTACTGTATTTATATACAGTATCTATCAGGGAGGGAGATGACCATGCCCCGCGACTACGAAATCAAAGACGCCTTCAGGTTCGCAATAAAACGCGATGCTGCTGGTCGGTACACCGTAAGCACACTCGATTTTGTCCGTGAACTTGAGCGCCTGAACTGGCATTACACGCCACGGCAAGCGAATAACTGGATCGAAGCTCACAAGTCTGTCTTCCGGGATATCTCAACATCGGAAGGCGATGAGCGCGTGTTTCAGGTTTTCAATCCCAACGGCGGTATGTGATGTTTGCGCACGTTGACGTGAATTCGTTTTACGCCAGCTGCGAGACGGTGTTCAGGCCTGATTTGCGCGGCAAGCCGGTTCTGGTGCTCAGCAACAACGACGGCTGTGTGATTGCCCGCAGCGCCGAAGTGAAAGAGCTGAAAATCCCGATGGGTGCGCCTTACTTCAAGCTGAAGGATGAAATCCGCCGGCACAAGATTCACGTGTTCAGCAGCAACTATGCGCTGTACGCCGACATGAGCAACAGGGTGATGACCATACTCGAAGATATGGCACCGTCGGTGGAAGTCTATTCGATTGATGAGGCGTTCATGGACGTCACCGGGCTGGACAGACTGCAGTCTTTCGATGAACTCGGCCGAAAGGTGAGAGCGCGTATAAAGCAGGAGGCGCACCTCACTGTTGGCGTTGGCATCGCACAGACAAAGACGCTGGCGAAGCTGGCTAACCACGCTGCTAAAAAGTGGACGAAGACCGGCGGCGTGCTTGACCTGTCGGACGTTGAGCGCCAGCGCAAGCTTATGGCGCTGATAGACGTTGAGGATGTATGGGGCGTAGGAAGGAGAATAGCCAAACGGCTAAAAATCATGGGCGTTAACACAGCCCTGGATTTAGCGAACAGCCCCATAAAGCTGATGCGCGATAACTTCACTGTCGTAATGGAAAGAACCATCCGTGAGCTGCGCGGCGAGCCATGCCTCGAGCTGGAAGAGTTCGCGCCGACCAAGCAGCAGATTGTCTGCTCACGTTCATTTGGTTCGCGCATCACTGAATACGAGGACATGAGGCAGGCGGTTTGCTCGTACGCAGAACGCGCTGCTGAGAAGCTGAGGCGAGAACGCCAGTATTGCAGTCAGGTAGCTGTGTTCGTCCGAACAAGCCCACATGCAGAAGGTGAAGTGTTCTATGGCAACCAGGCCATGGGCAGACTCATGACTCCAACGAATGACACGCGAGAAATAATACGCGTTGCCATGCAGGGCCTCGACCACATCTGGCGCGACGGTTGCCGGTATATGAAAGCAGGCGTGATGCTGGGCGACTTTTACAGTCAGGGTGTGTCTCAGCTCAATCTCTTTGACGAATTCAAGCCACAGGCTAACAGCGAATCGCTGATGCGTGTCGTTGACGGTCTCAACCAGAGCGGGAAGGGGAAATTATGGTTTGCAGGACAGGGTATCCAGAAATCCTGGGAGATGAAGCGCGAAATGTTGTCGCCGGCATACACCACCAGACTGTCGGACCTGCCAGTGGCGAAGTGACGTTTCTGCTCCAGCCGCTGCAGCACATCCTGTCTACGCGGGAGACTTCCAGCATGGTGGAGCTGAACGGCCGCAGGTGCATAATCGATAAGCAGCGTTACCCGGTAAACGGTGACACTGTGCTGATTGATATGTCGGGCATGTATGAGTGGGCGATGATCATGATTCAGCCGCGGCGGCTGATTACCGACGATGGCGCATTTCTGATGGATGACCTACTGGAAGATATTGCAGTGGTGGGAGTGGTGACTCATGAGGTGACATGCATATATGACGAAGCGCGGCCTATAATTTAGTTTTCCGTTGCGCGGAGAACATTATGAAAAGGGCTATCGCGTATCTACGTTTTTCATCTCTTCAGCAGGTTCAGGGTGATTCTGTCAGAAGGCAGAAGAAACTTATTGAGGAGTGGCTTAAAAATAATAGTGATTACTATCTTGACCCAGTAACGTTTGAGGATTTGGGATTAAGTGCTTATAAGGGACAGCATGCTATTTCCGGTGCTTTTTCAGAATTCATGGAGGCAGTGCAAAGAGGCTTGATTGACGAAGGAAGCGTTCTTCTTATAGAAAGTCTTGATCGTTTATCTCGCGAGAAAATTGGTGATGCGACAGAGCGCCTAAGGGCAATACTTAAGGCTGGAATTGATGTGGTCACGTTAAGTGATAGCACACATTATACTCGTAACTCTCTTGACGATCCCTACTCTATTATCAAAGCAATTCTTATTGCTCAACGAGCAAATGAGGAAAGTGAGATAAAGTCAAAGCGGCAGCGAGCGGTTTGGGCAGAAAAGCGTAAGCAGGCTGCTGAGACCGGAAAAATCATGACTCGCCACTGTCCATACTGGTTAAAAGTAAATGCTCTAGGAGATGGATTTGATATTATAGAAGAAAAAGCTGAGATTGTTCGCTTTATATTTCAAATGCGATTAGATGGAAGGTCATTTCAAAAAATAAGCCAAACATTGAATGAGCAAGGAAAAGAAAACTTACGTGGTAAAGTTGCTAGATGGAATTCAGCTTCAATTGAGCGGCTTGTTAAAGCAAAAACAGTAATTGGATATCTTGTTCCTTCCTATCGAATAACAGTGCCGGATGTTGATGAAATTCCTAATTATTATCCAGCTATAATAAATGTGGATGATTTCAACCGAGTACAGCGAATCAGCTACGAACCCGAAAGCAGACGAAACTTAAATTTTAATCCTCATCTTATTAATGTATTCAAAGGCCTAATGCATTGTAAGCAATGCGGTCACTCTATCATTCTGACTGGAATCAATACAAAAGGTTATGGCTACTATGTCTGTACAATGCGCCGTCAGCATAGGTGCTCTTCAGTAGCCGTAAGGAGAGACTTAACTGACCGCTACTTAATAACAGGCGTAATAAATGAAGCATCGAATATGAACAGGAACCTATCGAAGGACACAGCTTTAATTTCGATGAAAGCTAAGCATATAGAGTTATCAGGGAAACTTCGAAACATTATAAAAGCAATTGAATTGGCGCCAGATGTTAGTGAGTTTACGCGAAGAGCCACTGAACTATCTTCTGAGATTAGTCAATTGAAAAAATCAATGGCTGATTTACAATTTGAACGGGATATGAAATCTACAGCGGCCTTAGATGTCTTAAATATTAGTGACAGAAAAGAATATCAGGCAATCGCTCGAAGCTTATTCAAAGACATCCAAATTGATGGTAAATCGAAGACGTGTGATATTTACTTACACAATGGCATGCGGATAATAAATTATCCTTTAACCAAGTCAACAGGATGGGCATCTATATTAGATGCCATGGCTTACCTCGAGCAGGACGAGGTAATTCTTTGAATAAAGAGTTAACAACTAAGCGCCAATCCTTGGCAAACAAGGCAGGGGACTATTTAGTCATTTTTTGCTGCGGGTCTGCGGCTGATTTTGCCTCCCTTTCTCCCGGCTTCAACGGCTCGTGCCGGATCGTTTCGGAAGTTTCCTCCGCTTACCTTTCCTCCAGCCTTACCAGCCTCTCGGGCACGATCTGGATTATTTGCAAAATTACCCGCACCACCTTTGTAAGCGTATTCTTCCATAGGGTTACCTCACATAAGTTTTTGGAAAATTTCATGTGCTAACTGACTACGAGAAAATCATAGTAGGTGATTTGAGTTAAGTAAGGGCGAAGCGGATACGTTATTGATGTAGATCAAAAAATGGCGTTTAAATGACTTTAAAAATTTCTTAGGAAAGAAGATATGTATAGATAGTTTATAAAGAAACATATTGTTGCAATCTGACACAAACAGAAAAGCCTCTGAGAGTTAACCAGAGGCTTTTTCTTTGCATCCAAGATGCGCGTGCATTTCGCGTGCACTATTTTGTGCTTCTTCTGTAGTTCCGTTGTCTCGCAGTAGTCTTTGGAGTCAGTCTACATGCGGTGTTGTCCACGCAACGTCCTACTTAATGTGGCGGTGAGAGGGGGATTCGAACCCCCGATACGTTGCCGTATACACACTTTCCAGGCGTGCTCCTTCAGCCACTCGGACACCTCACCACATTTTTTTGTCAACCGCGCTGGGTCAACGGGGCGCTACTATAGGGAGATCGCTGAAAAGGGTCAAGCGCTATTTTCTCCTTTTGTTCTATTCGCTTAAGCTCTGAGCGTATTGACGTTGGCCTGCTCATCATGGCGATTCTGTCATCAAATCATTCCCTCTCTGTCACAAAAATGTCACCGCACTGTCGCAGACTTGTCCGCGGAAACATTTGGTTATATCTATGGAAAAGGATGCTTATAAATGAAACAGATACCTCTCTTTACGGTTACGCTGCTGGCTTCTCTGATCGCGACATCAGCAGTGGCAGACGATGCACACTATTCCCGCGCTGCTACCGGCGATGTCACCGAGCACGGCGGCGCGCGTCGTCTCACCGGCGACCAGACCGAAGCGCTAAGAGCGTCATTAAGTAATAGCACCGCAAAAAACGTGATTCTGCTGATTGGTGACGGCATGGGAGATTCGGAAATCACCGCCGCGCGTAATCAGGCGCGGGGCGCAGGCGGTTTCTTTCCCGGCCTTGATGCGTTGCCGCTCACCGGTCAATACACGCACTATTCACTGGATAAGAAAACCCACAAGCCGAATTACGTGACGGATTCCGCCGCATCGGCCACCGCGTGGGCCACCGGCACCAAATCCTATAACGGTGCGATTGGCGTCGACGTGAACGGCAAAGATCAGGTAACGATTCTTGAGCTGGCGAAAGCCGCCGGTAAAGCCACCGGCAACGTTTCCACTGCTGAACTGCAGGATGCCACGCCAGCAGCGTTGATCGCCCACGTCACTTCGCGCAAATGCTACGGCCCGGAGAAAACCAGCGAATTGTGCCCGACTAACGCGCTGGAGCAGGGCGGTAAAGGATCGATTACCGAGCAGATGCTAAAAACCCGTGCGGACGTCACGCTGGGCGGCGGCGCGAAATCCTTTAGTGAAACCGCCAAAGCTGGCGAGTATCAGGGTAAAACCCTGCGCGAACAGGCACAGGCGCTGGGTTATCAGTGGGTTGATAATCTCGATGGCATGAACGCCATTCAGCAGGCCGACCAGAGTAAACCGGTGCTTGGCCTGTTCGCCGACGGCAATATGCCGGTGCGCTGGCAGGGACCGAAAGCCAGCTATCACGGCAACATTGATAAGCCGGTGGTGACCTGTGAAGTGAATAAAGAGCGTCCGGCTTCGGTACCGACGCTGGCGCAGATGACCAAAAAAGCCATCGATCTGCTAAGCACTAATGAGAAAGGCTTCTTCCTGCAGGTGGAAGGCGCGTCAATTGATAAGCAGGATCATGCGGCCAATCCATGCGGTCAGATTGGTGAAACCGTCGATCTGGATGAAGCGGTGCAGCAGGCGCTGGCCTTTGCGCGCGAACATGGCGACACGCTGGTGGTGGTGACCGCCGACCACGCGCACAGCAGCCAGATCGTGGAGAATGGCACCAAAGCGCCGGGTCTGACGCAAGCGGTGAATACCAAAGATGGCGCGGTGATGACCATCAGCTACGGCAATTCAGAAGAGGATTCGCAGGAGCACACTGGTACGCAGGTGCGCATTGCGGCGTACGGCCCGCATGCGGCTAACGTGGTGGGCTTGACCGATCAGACCGATCTGTTCTTTACCCTGAAGGATGCGATGGGGTTGAAGTAGCCAGGATAACGGTCGCCATTAACGGCGACCGTTATACCTTACAACCCGCGTTTTGCCATCAACCGCGCTAAATCCACCAGACGATTGGAGAAGCCCCATTCGTTATCGTACCAGGCAAGGATCTTCACCAGATTGCCGCCAATCACCAGCGTCGAAAGCCCATCAATAATCGATGAACGGGCATCGCCCTGATAATCGCTTGATACCAGCGGCTCGTCGCTGTATCCAAGAATCCCCTGCAGCGGACCTTCTGCCGCCGCGGCTTTAAACGCGTCATTCACCTCTTCTGCGGTCACGTCGCGTTTCAGCGTCACGGTCAAATCCACAATCGACACCACCGGCACCGGCACGCGCAGGGAATAGCCGGTCAATCGACCCTCCAGCTCCGGAATCACCCGACCTAACGCCTTCGCCGCCCCGCTTGAGTAAGGCACAATCGACAACGCCGCCGCCCGCGCGCCGCGCAGATCTTTCTCCGGCTGATCGTGCAGCACCTGGCTGTTGGTATAAGCATGCGTGGTGTTCATTAAACCGTGCTCGATACCAAACGCCTGGTGCAGCACCGCCGCCGCTGGCGCTAAGCCGTTGGTGGTGCAGCTGCCGTTACTCACCACAAAGTGCTGCTGCGGATCGTAACGTTGATCGTTCACGCCCAGCACAATTGTCAGGTCATCGTTCTTGCCCGGCGCGGAGATAATCACGCGTTTCGCGCCACCACTGGTGATGTGCACTGCGGCTTTGTCGCGTTCGGTGAAGAAGCCGGTGGCTTCAATCACGATATCCACGCCGACATCGCGCCAGCGAATATTCGCCGGATCGCGCTCGCTAAACACGCGCACCGCTTTGCCATCAATGCGTAATTCGCCTTCACCGGCTTCCACTTCCGCCGGTAGCCTGCCGAGCAGGGAGTCGTGTTTCAACAGATGCGCGAGGGTTTTACTGTCGGTGAGGTCGTTAATGGCGACGATTTCAATATCATCGCTGCCCAGCGCTGCACGAAAAACGTTACGTCCGATACGGCCAAAGCCGTTAATGCCGATCTTAGTCATGATTGACTCCTTTTCCGAAGATGCTGGAGTCACTCTAAGCCGATGGTGTGATGGCGTAAACGCCAAAAAAGGATCACTTTACGCCAATTTCCGACAGTGGAAGCGCTGGCGATATTCGCCCGGCGTGAGATGCAGCTGACGCTCAAAGCTGCGGCGTAAATTGATGCTGCTGCCAAAACCGGTCTGTTGCGCGATGCGATCCAGCGTGTCGTTGCTTTGTTCCAGTTGTTCACGCGCGGCGGCGAGGCGCGCTTCGGCCACATAGCGAGCGGGCGGCGCGCCGGTTTCACGGGTGAACACGCGGGTAAAGTTGCGCGGGCTCATGGCGACGCGCTCCGCCAGTTTCTCGACTGAGAGATCTTCGGCGAGGTTGGCGCGGATCCAGCGCTGCAGTTCAGCGATCGGGCCAATGCCGCTCGGCGTCTGCAGATGAAAACGGCTGAACTGCATCTGTCCGCCGGGACGGCGCAGATACATCACCATGTCCTGCGCAATATCACGCGCGACGCTAAAGCCGAAATCCTCTTCCACCAGCGCTAATGTCAGGTCAAAGCCCGAGCTGACGCCGCCGGAGGTCCAGATCGGTCCGTCCTGAATAAACAGCGGACCGCCTTCCACCTGAATCGCTGGATAGCGCGATTGCAAGGTATCGAGCAAGCGCCAGTGCGTGGTGGCGCGGCGACCTGCCAGCAAGCCGGATTCCGCCAGCAGCATCGCGCCGCCACATACCGACACCACGCGGCGCGCCTGCGGAGCCGCCAGCTTGATGAAATCGACCACCATATTGCCTTCTTCCACGCTGTCGCCGCGCCCGGTGATCATGATGGTGTCCCACGCAGTGCGCGGATCGAGATCGGCCAGCTTGAGATCGGCTAATAGATTGAGGCCGGATTGGCCGTGGATCACCTGATGCGATTGGGTGGTGGCGAGGCTGACGCGATAGCGCTGCTGATCGACGCCAGCCGGCAGATGCTGATTGGCGCGCATAAGGATATCGGCGATACCTGCCGCTTCAAACAGCATGCCGCCGTCGGGCACAATAATCAGAAAGGTTTTCATGGCGTGAAATAGATATTTTGACGGAATAAGCCAGAGTGTCTCATGGCGGCAATATCATGCACAATCCGTAGCGGCGCAATTTATTGCGCAATAAATTGCGCCGTTACGGGAGGGTGCATTCATCCACATTGATTATACAGATGATTTATCCGCTACGCCGATGCGCCACTGCTCGGGTGGCAACGTGCCGTTCACCGCGAAATCACCGACGATGCGATCCTTGTAGATGCGCGGATTGTGCGAGGAAAGGGTGCGCACATTGCGCCAGAAGCGGTCCAGCGCCAGCGGTTTCAGCGTGGCCGACGCGCCCAGCGCATCAAACAGCGTCGAGCTGGCATTGAGCAGCAGATCGCTCACCACATTCAGCGACTGCGACACTTCCAGCTCGGCGATCGCCACCGCATGGTTCTCCACCTCCTGATCGCCACTAAAGTGGGCGTCATACGCTCGCTGCACCGCGCTGGCGGCGTGCAGCACAATCGCGCCGCTGCTGTAGGCTGCGCCGCGCAGGCGTCCAACCACTTGCAAAATCTGCGCATCCTGCGCGGCACGCGGCGCATTGCCGTTGCTGTAAGTGCGGGTGCGCGACGCCACCTGCTGCGCCACTTCACCGCTCTGCGCGCGGCCAATGCCAGCCAGCGTTGCCAGATGAATCAGCTGATAAAACGCCGGTGAATACCTGAAATGAATCTCTTCGTTGATGTCATCGGCGGCGATCGCCACGTTGGCAAAAATCGCCGTGCCGCTGGCGGTCAGGGTTTGGCCGAAACCGTTCCAGTCGTCGAGCACCGTCACGCCCTCGGCGGTGCGGGATACCGTCACCGATACGCCTTTGCCGTTTTCATCGGTGATGCCGATATCAATCCAGTCAGAATAGAGCGAGCCGGTAGTGTAAAACTTGCGGCCATTGAGCCGCCAGGATTCGCCGCTGCGCGCAATGCGCGTGGAGAATTCAGATTGGCGCGCATCGCCGGTTTCGCTCCACGCCGGCCCAACGATTTCACCGCGTCCGAGGCGCGTTAGCCACTTATCCCGAAACGGGCTGCTGCCGCTGTTCAGCACGTTCTCCACAAAGCCGAGATGACCGCGAATCGATTGCACCAGATTAGAATCCGCCTCGCCGAGCTCAATCAGCAGCGCGAACAGCTCAGGCAGCGTCGCGCCGAGTCCGCCATGGCTCTCCGGCACGCGCAGTGCGGTGAAACCGCTCTGTTTCAACCACGCAATTTGCTCCAGCGGCAGTTGACGCTGCAGCTCTCGCTCAATCGCGCCCGCGCGTATGTTCCTGAACACAGGACGGAAACGCTCCGCCAGCTGTTCATAACGAGATGACGGGCCAGCTCCCCAACCTGATTCGATGTGCGACATGACGCTTCTCTCCAGCATAGAAATTTTCATTACTATGTCATCGCCATCGGGCGCGATTTAATGCTTTTTCTGCGTAAGCTATTTCGCCAAATAACTAAACTCAGCTTATTTCACTATATGGAACAGATGATTCATTTCTGCATATTGACTGCCACTATTGTTATTTGCCGCGCTTTATATCTGTGCTCTATTCAAATGCGACTCCGAAAATTACCCATTAATTTCCAGAAAATATAATTTCAAGCGGAATAGATCCACGCGAAATCAGTTATTAGCGTTTGACCGGGAAATAGTCAGAAATGAAATATCAGGTTCTTCAGCGCTTATTCATACCGATATGGGCGACGATAAGTGGTGCGTTGCCCTTTAGCGTCAGCGCGCAGACCGTGCCGCCCCATTATAGCGACGGCACGCTGGTTTATCTGCATGAGCAGGAGCCGCCATGCTTGTGGGGCGGCTGGGTGCAGCAAGCTTATTTATCGCGTCAGGTTTTTGATTATCTGGTGAGTTATGACAACGGACAGATTCGTCCGTGGCTGGCTGCCAGCTGGAGTGAATCCGCCGATCGTAAAACCATTACTTTTCATCTACGCCACGACGTTAAATTTACCGATGGCGATCTGTTTAATGCCGATGCAGTTATTGCGAATTATCCGGCGTGGCAAAAAGGCATAGGCTGGCACGGTTTTACTTATATGACCGGATTTACCAAGGTCGATGATTATACCGTGGCGCTACATTTATCTGAGCCGAATCCTGAAATCTATAACGTGCTGGCAAATGGTCATTATGGATTTCAATCACCCGATTCACTGGCGCATAACAGCAGCGAGCAGAAGTGCTTACGACCGGTCGGCACCGGACCGTGGAAAGTGGCGCGCTGGGTGCGCGGCGATGGCATCAGTTTTGTGCGCAATGACGACTATCGCTGGGCACCGCCAAACGCGCACCACAACGGCCCGGCATATATCAAGCATCTGGAGTGGAAGTTCGTGCCGGATGCCACCACGCGCTGGGGCGCACTGGTGAGCGGCGGCGCGGATGTGATTTATCAGCCGCCATCCGCGCAGTGGCAGGCGCTGCAGCATCATTATCAAACGCTCTCCTACGTCGCCACCGGACGGCCGCAGGCGTTCTCCTTTAATGTGCAGCGCGGTCCGTTTACCGATCAGCGGGTGCGCCAGGCGTTTGCTTACGCACTGGACCGCAAGCAGATCGTCAAAACCGTGTTCAAAGGCGCGGTGCCGTATGAGGGCAACGGTTCACTGAGTAAAAGCACGCCGCTCTATCTCAATGTTGACGATCGCTATTCACTCAATATTGCCAAAGCCAATCAGCTGCTGGACGCCGCCGGCTGGACCGGGCGCGATGCCGCCGGCTATCGCACCAAAGACGGCAAAACGCTGGATGCGCGCTTGCCGTTTATTCAGGCGATTATCGACCAGGAAGGCGCGCTGATGCTGCAGGCGGTGCAGGATCAGGTCAAACGCGTTGGCATCAAGCTGGATCTGATCCCGCTAACGCAAACCGAAGGCTTTGCCGGCGCACGTTCGCGTCCGGCAGAAAAAGAAATCAGCTTTGGTTACTGGGTTTGGCCGTCGCCCAACATCCTCGACATCGTCTACAACCATGCGCTCAACGGCGCGTTCAACGGCAACAACACCAGCTTTTTCAATAATCCCGAAGTGGAAGCGCAAATCCTTGATGCGCAGCGTGAGCCGAATGCGCAACGGCGCCAGCAAAAGTTCGACCTGCTGCAAAAGTGGTTTGACGATCAGGCGATTGCCATCGGCGGCTACAACTTCACCTACAACGTTGCCATTGCCAACAACATTCGCGGGCTTTGGCAGGATCAGGGCAACGGATTGCTGAACTTTAACGATGCTTACTTCGTGCAGGAGCAGCCATGAGTGAATTAACGTCATCGTCGCCGCAAAACAGCACCGCCGATGTGGCCAGCGTTGCCGCGCCACGCAGCCGTACGGCGTCGCTGCTGCGGCGGATTTCACTGCGCATCGCCTCCGCGCTGTTCGTGCTGTGGGGCACCATCACCGTGACGTTTTTGGTGCTGTCGGTGCTGCCGGGCGATCGCGCTACCATCCTGCTGAATATCACTTCCGGGCAGGTGATTGAACGCACGCCAGCGGAGCTGGCACCGATCAACGCGCAGTACGGTTTCGATAAGCCGATTGTCGAGCAGTATCTGCACTATTTCTGGCGGCTGCTGCACGCCGATTTTGGTTTCTCCTTTGAGTTGCAGCGGCCGGTGGTGCACATCATTGCCGAGCAGCTGCTGCCGACCTTTACTCTGGCGATTGCCGCGCTGCTGCTGGCGTGGATTATTGCCATTCCGTGGACGCTGCTCACCGCCGGACGTAACCGTCGGCTGGCGGCATTCGGTTCGGCAGTGGAAACCATCATGGCCGGATTGCCGCAGTACTGGATTGGTATTCTGCTGCTGATCGTCTTCGCCATCGGCTTGCGCTGGTTCCCGGTGGTCGGCGGCACCAGCCTGCTCGGCACCGTGCTGCCCGCCATCACGCTGGCGATTCCGCTGGCGGGCTTTATGGGTCACGCCATTCGCGGCGAATTTGAACGCAGCATGCAGCAGCCGTTTGTGCTGTCGGCGCGGGCGCGCGGCATGAGTCTGGCGGGCGTGCGGCTGCGCCATGTATTACGCCACGCCCTGATTCCGGCCATCACGCTGAGCGGCTGGGCAATTGGCAATTTGCTCTCTGGCGCGGTGCTGGTGGAAGCGGTGTTTGCCCGGCCGGGCCTCGGCAATGTGCTGGTCAATGCGGTGAGCAACAAGGATTTTGCGCTGGTCTCCGGCATCGTGATTCTCATCAGTTTCCTCTACATCGTCATTAACCTGGTGGTTGACCTGATTTACCTGATCGTCGATCCCCGCCTGCGAGGTCGCCCATGACAACTCATCTCACGGATTACGCCGGACCGCGCATTACGCGCGTGAGCTGGCAATTGCCGCTCTCAGTGCTGCTTTCCGCCATTGTGGCGCTGTTCTTTATTGTCGCGGCCATCGCGCCTGGTGTGCTGGCGACGCACGATCCCTTCAGCACCGATCTCTATCGCGCGCTGCAAGCCCCTTCGTGGGCCAACTGGCTCGGCACCGATGACATTGGCCGCGATCTCTATAGCCGCATTATCTGGGGCACGCGTCAGTCGCTGCTGATTGGCATCGGCGCGATGGTGATTGCGCTGTTGGGTGCGGTGGTGCTCGGCTTTAGCGCCGCACTCGGACCGCGTTGGCTGGCGGAGCCGGTTAATCGTCTGCTGGAGATCTTGCTGGCGTTTCCCACCTTGCTGCTGGCGCTGCTGTTTGTCGCGCTGCTGGGTCCCTCCGCCAGCAGTTTGCTGATCTCGGTCGGCATTGGCACCGCGCCCGGCTATGCGCGATTGGTGCGGGCGCAGGCATTGCAGGTCAACCAATCCGGTTATGTCGAAGCGGCGCGTGCGCTCGGGCATCCGTGGCCGCGGCTGTTTACCCAGCACATCGCGCCCAACGTGTTTCGGCCGCTGTTCTCGCTGGTGGCGTTAGGCATCGGGCAATCGGTGGTGTGGGCATCAGGTCTGTCGTTTCTTGGATTAGGCGTGGTGCCGCCGTCGCCGGAGTGGGGCGCGCTGCTTGAAGCCGGAAAAATTAACGTCACCGTCGCCTGGTGGCTGGAAGTCTTGCCGGGCATTGCCATTGTGCTGGTGGCGCTGTCGTTTACGCAGATTGGCCGCTACATCCAGCAGCGAGCGGAAGGAGAGAAGCGCTAATGAGCAACAATGTGATTGATGTGCGCAGTCTGAATATCTGGGCCAGCAGCGAAAGCGGGCAACCGCGCCATATTGTGAAGAACGTCAGCTTCTCGCTGCAACGCGGGCAATGTCTGGCGCTGGTGGGTGAATCGGGATCGGGAAAAAGCGTCACCGCCCGTTCGCTGGTGGGATTAGCCGGAGACGGATTGCACGTGCAGGCTGACACGCTGAGCCTGCACGGTGAGACGCTGCAGCAGCGTAGCGACAGCTGGTGGCGCAAAGTGCGCGGCAGCAAAGTGGGTTTCATTTTGCAGGACGCGCTGGTGTCGCTGGATCCGCTGCGCCCGGTGGGCAAAGAGATCGCCGAAGCGCTGGCGCTGCATGGCTGGGGCAACGCCGCCAGCCGCCAGCAGAAAGTACAGGCCTTGCTGGAAGAGGTCGGCGTGCCGCAGGCGGCTTATCGCGCCAGCCAGCGGCCGGGAGAGCTGTCGGGCGGCTTGCGCCAGCGCGCATTGATCGCCTCGGCGATTGCGCTGCATCCGGATGTGCTGATCGCCGATGAGCCCACCACCGCGCTGGATGTCACGGTACAGGCGCAGGTGCTGGAAGTGCTGCGCCTGATGCTGGATCGCGGCACCAGCGTGATTTTGATTAGTCACGATCTGGCGGTGGTGGCAAAAATCGCCGATCAAATTCTGGTGATGCAGGGCGGATCGATTGTGGAGGCCGGCTCAGCGCAGCAGGTGCTGCAACAGCCGCAGCATGCGTATACCCAAGGTTTGATAAACGCGATTCCCAGCGAACACACCAAAGGACAACGCCTTTCCGGCAGCGCACCCAGCGTGCCAATCCCAACTGTAACGCCCTCGGATGAAGTGCTGCTGGAAGCGCGGCATATCATGAAGCGTTTTCGCGGGCACCGCGCCGTCGATGACGTTTCCTTTACCCTGAAGCGCGGCGAGACGCTGGGAATTGTCGGCGAGTCGGGTTCCGGTAAAACCACCTTGTCGCGCATCGCGCTGGCGCTGGAATCACCGGACAGCGGCGAGGTGCTGTTTGCCGGCCAGCCGTGGAGCCATGCGTCCGCCGCCGATCAGCGTGCCATTCGTCGCCAGATTGCCGTGGTGTACCAGGATCCGCTCTCCTCGTTTGACCCGCGCTGGCGCGTGGCCGACATCCTGCTGGATGCGATTGCGCTCGATCGGCAGTCGCCGACGCAGACGCCGCGCGAGCGGGCGATTAGCCTGCTGCAAGCGGTTGGGCTCGGCGCGGAGCATCTTAATCAATGGCCGGCGCGCATGTCGGGCGGCCAGCGACAGCGTGTGGCGATTGCCCGCGCGATTGCGACCCATCCCAAAGTGATTGTGCTCGACGAAGCGGTCTCGGCGCTGGACGTCACCATTCAGGCGCAGATTCTCGATCTTCTCAGCGATCTGCAGGCGCAGCTCGGCGTCAGCTATCTGTTTATCTCGCACGATCTCGGCGTGATCCATCACATGAGCGATCGCGTGCTGGTGATGCAGAACGGCCAGGCGGTCGAGCAGGGCGCCGCCGATGAGGTGTTCTACCGCCCGCGCCATCCCTATACCCAGACGTTACTTGCCTCGCTGCCACGCCTGGCCGCGCTGGAAACTGCCTAACTTTGCTACTGGAGCGAACATGTCACGCGAACTAATTTATAACGGATTTTTGCATCTCACGCCGAATCATCACAGCCACGGTTACTGGCGCACGCCGGAAGGTCAGGTGCAGTACAACTACAACCAGCTTGAAGCCTATGTGCAGACGGTGAAAACCCTGGAAAAAGGGCTGTTTGATACCTTGTTCATCGCCGATGTAGTGGGCGTGTATGACATCGAATATGGCGACGGCAAAACCACCATGCGCGCCGGCACCCAGTTCCCCGAGCCCGATCCGATCACCATTCTTTCGGCGCTGGGTTTAGCGACTGAAAATCTCGGTCTGGTGGTCACCAGCAACGTGATTCAGACTCATCCGTTCTCGTTTGCGCGCCAAATCTCCTCGCTGGATGAATTTACCCGCGGTCGCATCGGCTAGAATATCGTGACTTCGTATCTCTCCAACGGCTTCCGCAACTACGGTTATCAGGACATTGTGCCGCACGATGAGCGCTACGAATGGGCGCAGGAGTATCTCGATGTGGCATATAAGCTGTGGGAGCTGTCGTGGGAAGAGGGCGCAGTGCTGCACGATCCCGCTACTAACCGCTTTTTCGATGCTGACAAGATCCACAAAATCAACCACGTCGGTAAGCGCTATCGGGTGGAAGGGCCGCACATTGTTGAGCCGTCACCGCAGCGCAGCCCGGTGTTCTTCCAGGCCGGCAACTCGGATGCCGGACGCCGCTTTGCCGCGCGTAACGCCGAAGTGACGTTCCTGCCATCGCAAACGCCAGACACCGCGCGCAAAGATATCGCCATCCTTAATCAGGATGTGGTGGATTACGGTCGCCAGCCGGAGGATTTGAAGAAGCTGGTGATGCTTTCCACCGTGATTGGATCGACCGAGGAAGAGGCGAAGCGTAAGCAGCAATATCTGTTCGATAACATTGATATCAATGCATTGCAGGGCTTCTACAGCGGCGGTTCGGGCATCGATCTGGCGAATATCGATCCCGATACGCCGCTGACCGAACTGAGCCGGCGCGAGGAGTTCAGCCAGCACATGCGCTCGAAATTCCGTATCGCGGTCGATGCCGATTATGGGCAAGGCCGCGTGCTGACCTGGCGCGAATACCTGATTCAACATGCGCTGCTACCGGGCCGTTTCGCCGGTACGCCAGAACAGATCGCCGACCGGGTGCAGCAGTTTGCTGATGCTGGCGTTGATGGTTTTAACGTGGTGCCGGTCACCACGCTCGGCTGGTGGGATGAGTGGGTTGAACACGTGGTGCCGGTGCTGCAAAAACGCGGCCTGGCGCAGACGGCGTACAAGCCAGGCACGCTGCGCGAGAAGATTTTCGGCCAGAAGAGCAAACTGCCGGCGACGCATCCGCAACGGACGTTGACGCTGAGTTAATGCGGTTGCGCAATAAATTGCGTCGCTACGGAATCAGTGCACGTATGGGTAGCGGCGTGATTTATCGCGCAATAAATATTAATGAATCCTCATAGACCCAATACTCTTCAGGCCATTATCTTCACAATTCCTTCCGCTAACACCGCGATCCCGGAGTGGCTGACAGGCCGCAAACTCGACGTTTAACGCATAGCCTGCAATGTCGAAGCATTTTCGATTGCATCGACATTTTTTTGTATTTGACGTTTTTTTCTCAGTGGGTATGCTCAGCCACGTCAGGATCCCCCGGCCAGGGTTGGTTGAGACGATTACAGAGAGCCCATGAAAAACAGTAATGACAAACAGTTATGCGACATCGCGATTGGTGATGCGGTGATGGAATTATTTAACCAGGATGCGCCGGTTTCGCGTACCACGCTGCTCGCGCAATTAGAGAAGATGATACATGCGGGTGTGACGGCGGAAGAGGTACGGATCGCCAGACTGGCTTTAGAGCTGGTGACGAACAGCAGCACAGCAGACAAGGTTGAGCAATCGGAAGAGAACGTGATGAGCTTTAGGGCGAAAAACGTCTCGGCAGATGACTCAACGCAGCACTGATCGCTGTATGCCGGACAAAGTTGTCCGGCATAACGGCGCGGCGTTACCAGCGGTACTTATTCGAATCTTCCCACTCTTTAACTTCTTTCTCCGCACGGTCTTTTTCATAACCGTAGCGTTCCTGGATTTTGCCGACCAGCTGATCGCGTTTTCCTTCAACCACGGTCATGTCATCATCGGTCAGGTCGCCCCATTTTTCCTTCACTTTCCCTTTGAACTGCTTCCAGTTGCCGCTAATACGATCTTCGTTCATGTTGATCTCCCTATTTCGTGGTGACTGTGTGCTGCCCTTCGCTGGCCTGATGCCAGCGGGTGAATTAATCCTGGCACAGGATTTGCGCTTTGCTTGCCTGAGCTGTGAGCTGACTCATAAATTTGCGATTGTGTGAACCAGCGTGGAGAAAAAAAACCGTTAATAGCCAAAAGTTATTCACTAACTCTTTGCTCTGTAAGGCATTATGTTCGCCCGGCTATACAGGCAAGGGTGGGTTGCGATATAGTGATCGTCGATAAGACATTTCCGTCAACTTTTGGAAACCCGCATTCCCTGATGCCATCCGTATGAGTAAAACGCAACCCACCGACATGAAAAGCAGAGAACGTGGCCGCCCAAGAGAGTTCGATATCGAACAGGCTCTGGACAAAGCCATGATTGTTTTTCGTCAGAAGGGGTTTCATGCGGCTTCACTTAACGATCTGGGCGAAGCGATGGGGTTGACAGCGGGCAGCATCTACAAGGCTTTTAAAGATAAACGCAGCTTGTTTCTGCTGGTGTTTGAACGCTATCTTTCGGTGCGTAATGCCGATCTGCGCCAGCGTCTGGCACAGTTCACCAGCGGCCGCGAGAAGCTCGGCGAGCTGCTGCAGTTTTACCTTGATTCCGCGCGGGCGGTGGAAGGTCGCACCGGCTGTTTAGTGGTGGGCAGCGCGGTAGAGCTGCAGGTGCTGGATGACGATCTTTCGCAACTGGTGAGTGAAGCGGTCATTCGTAATAAAAACTTCCTCGCCTCGCTGCTCAAACTGGGCCAGGAAGATGGCTCGGTCACGCCCAATCTGGATGTGGACACCGCCGCGGGATTGATCCTCTGCATCGCCTTTGGCATGCGCGTTGTGGGCAAGATCACCGATGTAAAAGATGAACCAGAAACCATCAAGTTAGTTATGAAGCTGCTGGACTAAAATTTGTCTAATTAGGAGTCGGATACTTCCTAAATAAGCGAAGCGTAAAGACGGAGGGCAAGTGAAAGACGAAGATTCAGATATTACGGAAGAGATTCGCGCATTGGTGGGCAGGGTAGTGACACGTATCCTGCGTCCTGATGAAGCGCTTACCGTTCAGGAACTCATAGGTGCGTTGTATCGCCTAAGTTTGCGCTCCACCGACAGCAAAACCAAAGTCGCCTGCGAGAAAGCCATTCGTATCCTGGCGAAAAAACTGCACTAATAGGGTCGCGCGTGCCGCGCCTTGTTGTTCTCCTCTGCTGAAGTCTGGCAATCCCTCGCCAAACACCTCTCTGATTAAAGCGGGCGATGCGCGGTCTCTTTCGCCTTCCACAGCGCAAACAGCGTGATCAGCAACGCCAGGCTGACATACAGCGATACCCACAGCGTGCTGCCCATCTCTTTATACAAGGTCGTGATGATCAGGGGCGCAAAGCCACCGCCAATGATTCCTGCCAGCGTGTAAGCCAGTGACGATCCGGCGTAGCGCACGTGGCTGGGGAACTGTTCGGTGACAAACGCCGCCTGCGGCCCGTACATCACCGCATGAATCAGCAAGCCGCCAATGACCGCCAGCACAATCAGCACCGGCTGCGAGCTATCCAGCAGCACAAAGAACACAAACGACCAAACGATTGCCAGCAGCGCACCGGCAATGTAGACCGGACGACGGCCGAGCTTGTCGGAGAGCGCACCAAACATCGGCACCGTAATCGCATTGCCAATTGCGCCGAGCATAGTGGCCATTAACGCCAGCGGACGCGGCAGTTGCAGCACGGTGGTGACGTAGGTGAGGGTAAACACCACCACCAACGCGTACAACACGTCGGAGCCGATACGTGAACCGCCAGCGATCAGTAGCTCACGCGGATAGCGAACAAACACCTCTTTCAGTGGCGTATGCGTGGTTTTCTCCGCCTGCTGCATCGCGACAAAGGTTGGCGTCTCTTCTACGCCGCGACGCAGCCATAAGCCAAACATCACCAGCAGCAGACTCAGCAGGAACGGAATGCGCCATCCCCACTCCTGAAACTGCTCCCCGCTCAACGCAACCGTTACCAGCGTGATAAATCCGGTACCAATCAAGGTACCGCACGAGGGACCCACCTGCGCAAACGAGGCGTTACGGCCACGCTTGTCGGCATCGCCATGCTCCATTGACAGCAACACTGCACCGGCCCATTCGCCGCCTAATGCAATACCCTGAATAAAGCGTAAGGCCACCAACAGCACCGGACTCCAGATGCCCCACACCGCATAGCCAGGCAGCAGGCCCATCAGCGCGGTGGTGACGCCCATAATCACCAGGGTGGTGATCAATACCGCTTTACGCCCGGCGACATCGCCGAGATGACCAAAGATAAAGCCGCCAACCGGACGGGAAATGTAGCCGACCGCATAGGTGGAAAACGCCAGAATGGTTCCGACCAGCGGATCAAAGCTGGGGAAAAAGACGTGGTTAAACACCAGCGCCGCCATGATGTTGTAGACCGTGAAGTCATACCACTCCAGCGCGGTACCGATGGAGCTGGCCGCCGCGAGGCGACCGGTTTTGCTGTGGCTGGCGCGCGCGCCTGACGCGTGCGGCAAGGTTGAATCGGTATTAGCCATGAGCCATCTCCTGTTGGGTTAACTGCCAGCTGAGGGAGTAGAGCTGTACGTCCGCGTTGAGTGCCTGCGCGGCATCGGCGGCGAGGGTTTTACACACCTGGGCGTCGCGGCAGGTCAGCAGCAGCATCGGATGCATTGGTCGCGTTGCGCTGGTTTCCCGTGGCAGCGGCGAGCTCAGCGTGGTGTCAGGCGTCAGCAAACGTGAGGCGATATAGCCGGGCGTTTGCTGCACGCTGCTTTGCCAGCTGCCCAGCGATGCAACATCTGTACCCGCTTTTAAGGTCAGCACCGCCAGATGGCTACCGGTGCCTTGTCCATGCTGATGCGAGATGGCGCAGACGCGGCGCATCGGATTGACCATTTTGTTGAGGTTCTTCACCGACCATTCGGTCTGGCGCGTGAAGGCGGCGTGATAATCCGCGCTGGTAAAGGCTTCCAGCGATGCGGTTTCATACAGGCCGAGGTATGTGCGTTCGGCATCCACCGCCTGGTAACGCGTGCCGCTAAGAAAGCCGCTGATGGCCACGCGCTCTTCAACGTGTTCGTGGTCGTACCATTGGTTGAAATCCGCTTCATCTGCAGCATCGATATTGGTGGCGACAAACAGCATGCCGTGGGGTTGAGTCATGATCAGCTACTCCGTTTCAGGGTGGTTTCAATCGCGGCAGCCCAGCTGAGTAACGCAGCATCGTTGCCATGGGTGGAAGAGAGCATCAGGCCAACCGGCGCAGCGCCGGGCTGATGGCAAGGCAGAGAAATTGAACAGCCATCCAGCATGTTGATCACGCTGGTATTGCGCAGCATCAGCAGATTGACCTGCATGTAGCGCGCGGGATCCTCAAGCTCACTCAGCGTCGGCGCGATCAACGGCACCGTCGGCATCAGGATGCCGTCGAAAGGCGCAACCGCCTGCTCGACGCGCTGTTTCCAGTCGGCGCGCAGTTGGTAAAGTTCGGCGGCATCCTCTTCGTTCAGTAAGCTGCCGCGATTAATGCGCGTCAGAACCTGCGGATCGTAGGCTTCTGGCTGGGATTGGGCGTAATGCTGATGCCATTGCCAGGCTTCCCACGCGGTAATGCCGCCACGCGCGTTAATGGAGTCCAGTTCTGCCAGCTCTGGCAGCGGCAGCTCGGTGATTTTCACGCCCTGCGCGCGCAGCACATCAAGCGCATGCAGCCAGGCGGCGCTGACGTGTTCGTCAAGGCCAGCCAGCACGCGCGTCTGCGGGATAACGAAATGCGCTTCTGACAGATTCCGCTCATCGATTGTGAGGGGCCGATCGGCGATCACGCTATCGAGCAACCAGCAGCTGCGCACGTCGTGAGCGATCACACCGATGCTGTCGAGCGATGCCGCCAGCGGCAGCGTCCCGCGTTGATCGATGCGGCTGGCGCTCGGTTTGAAGCCGGTTAAGCCGCACAGCGCCGCCGGAATGCGCACCGAACCGCCGGTATCGGTGCCAACCGCCGCCAGACACATGCCGTCGCTCACCGCGACTGCCGCACCGGAAGAGGAACCGCCCGGAATGCGCTGCTGCGCGCGCTGCCACGGATTGGCAGGTGTGCCGTAATGCGGATTGACGCCGAGGCCAGTGAAGGCGAACTCGCTCATATTGGTTTTGCCAACGATGACGGCACCGGCCTGCTGCAGCCGATCCACCATGCTGGCGTTCGCCGTGGCTGGGCTGGCGCTACTGAGCAAGCGGGAGCCGGCGGTGGTGACTTCTCCGGCGACATCAAACAGATCTTTAATGCTGATGGGCAGACCATCAATCGCGCTGCGCGGCTGTTGCTGCTGCCAGCGCGCGCCGGCTTGTGCGGCCTGCTGCTGCGCAGCAGCGGTATATACCTTGGTGTAGACGCGTTTGCCTTCTCCGCTTTCCGCTGCAATGGCACGCAGTGCATGCTGGGTCGGGGTTTCAGGGCTGATTTGCCCGGCGAGCAGCTGCCGGCTCGCTTGCCATAACGTTGTCATAGAGAACCTCAGGCGATAACCGGCAGCGAGCCAGTGATGTAGGTGTGTTCCAGCGTGCGGTTCAGCACCGGATCGTGCAGCGCCATACGGAATTCACTGGAAGGACGGATCCCGCCGATGGCGCTGAGCGTGCCGCACGACATGGCGAAACCTTCCTCAACCTGGCCCGCGGCAAAATAGCGGCTCAACAGATCAAGTGGCGTCAGCAGCGAGGAGAGGGCGCCTTGCTGATAAGTCACCCAATCACCGTTGACGTTGATCCAGGCGCGCAGCTCCAGTTGATCCCAGTGCGCTTTGACGTCCGCCATGCGCCACGCGTGTCCGGCCACCGGTTTGATGCACGCCTGTTTCGATAGCGCCACACTGAACGTTTCCAGATGACGATCGGTATGATCAGAAATCAGCGAAACCCAATATTCGCCGCGATGGAAAAACACAAAGGGTTCAGCTTCACCGGACGTCTGATCGCCGACCACCTCTAGCTGCGTTTCCTGAATTAATTGATTGGTTGCGACGCGATAAAACAGCGGCACTGCACCAGGAGCGGGCACGCCCAGCGCTTCCAGCTCCCTGATATGGTGCAGCACCGCTTCCTGATCGCGTCCTACCCAGCCCGCGATAACAAGTTGATTAATCTCAACATCCAGTACTGCCGCATCGGCGTAATCTGTTGTAAACCGTAATTGCATGGGATCGATCTCCAGGTGAGAAATGCGTGTGAAATTTCACTGTGATTTCAATCTAGCCATTTTCATGCCAGGTTTTTGTGTAATATGTCTCAGTTACCTAATAAGGATTTGCGTGATGAGTAATGTGATGGCTGAAAATGTGAGCTCGCCGACGACCCCGAAAAGCATTTCGCTTAACGAGCGCGCCTATCTGGCGTTCAAGCACCGGCTGATCACGCTGCGCTACAAACCGGGCGACTATCTCAATATCGCGCAGGTGATGGATGATCTTGAGATGGGCAGAACGCCGGTGAATCAGGCGGTGCATCGACTGGAGACGGAAGGGCTGTTGCAGATTATCCCGCGCAAGGGCGTGATGGTGTCGCCGCTGTCAATTGATGATGCGCTGGAGTTAATTGAGGTGCGTCTGGTGAATGAGGCGCTTTGCTTGCGGCTGGCTTCGCAGCGGGTCAATGCGGCGCAGATCATCTATCTGCGGGAGATGAATCAGCGCATTGCCAATGCCAGCGCCTCACGCGATCGCGAACAGATGATGCTGCTGGACCGCGAATTTCATCAGGTACTGGCGGACATCGCCGCCAACGGTCGGCTGGCCGATATTCTCAGTATTATCCACGCGCAGGCGCAGCGCTTCTGGGCCACCACGCTTTCCAGCGCTGCGCACATGAACGAAGTCATCGCCGAACACGAAGCGATCATTGCGGCGCTGGAGCAGGGAAATGCCGAGCTAGCGGAAGAGGCGGCGCGGGTGCATATCTATTCGTTTAAACAGGCGCTGCTGAATAATTAATATTCGGCTTCTTCACCCGGCAGCGGAATAGAGAGTTCCATGCCCTCAACCCCGGCGTAGAAAATAATCAGCTCGGCACGCTGATCCGTGGTGAAACCACGATGGGCAATGTCGATGGATTCATTAAAGGCTTCGCCAGCGTTAAACGTTTTAGTCTCGCCGCTGGCTTTGTCTTCGATAGTCAGCGATCCCGATAAAATATACGCGGTATTCGGCATAGGATGCGTATGCCACGGCAGCTCGGAATGTGCAGGAATGGTCATCTTCATCACCGTGATCTCGGGCTTACCGGCTGGATAGTGTTCAATATGCTGGCCATTCCAGGCTTGCCCGCTTTGCAGTAGCGTTTCTGCACTGTTTTCATGTTCGTTATCGGCGCTCATCCCATTCCCCTGAATCGTCATTAAAATCTCTCCCGCACAGGATAGTGCAAATCAGCAAGGCTGCGCGTGCAATCACTGTCAGCCTAAGCCGCTCGGTGGTGCTCGGGTCACTTGTAAAAGAATTGTGATCGGTCACCAGGAACTGCTCAAAGTAATCGATTACTTTGTTTCTCACTGTGGAATGTAATCGATTTCTTTTTGGCGCGAGGTCAGCATGGTTTCGACAACTACAGGTTCTGAGATCGCGGCGAGGCAGCAGCGTCTGCTGATTCCCCGCTTGTCATTGATGATGTTCATGCAGTTTTTCATTTGGGGAAGCTGGTCCGTAACGCTCGGGCTGGTGATGACGCAGCACAACATGTCATTGCTGATTGGTGATGCTTTCTCAGCAGGGCCGATCGCCTCAATTCTGTCGCCTTTTGTGCTGGGCATGTTGGTTGACCGCTTCTTCCCTTCACAGAAAGTCATGGCGGTGATGAACCTGGCGGGCGCGGTGATTTTATGGTTTGTCCCGGGCGCGCTGGTGGCCGAAAACGGCGCGCTGCTGATTGGCTTGCTGTTTGGCTATACGTTGTGTTTTATGCCGACGCTGGCGCTCTCTAACAACATTGCCTTTCACAGCCTGGCCAGCAGTGACAAAAGTTTTCCGGTGGTGCGGGTGTTCGGCACCATTGGCTGGATTGTGGCGGGCATCTTTATTGGTGTTACCGGCATCGCCTCCAGTACCGCGATTTTCACCCTGGCCGCAATCTGCTCGGTGGCATTGGCGATTTACAGTCTGACGCTGCCGCATACGCCTGCACCGGCGAAAGGCATGCCGCTAAAAGTGCGCGATCTGTTCTGCGCGGATGCCTTTGCGCTGCTGAAAATCCGTCACTTCTTCGTGTTTGCTCTCTGCGCCACCTTGATCTCCATCCCGCTCGGCACCTATTACGCCTACACCGCGTCCTGGCTGGCGGATGCGGGCGTGAGTAACGTCAGTACCGCGATGTCATTTGGTCAGATGTCCGAAATCGTCTTCATGCTGGTGATCCCGCTGCTGTTCCGCCGCCTTGGCGTCAAATACATGTTGCTGGTCGGCATGGTGGCGTGGTTTGTGCGCTACGCGCTGTTTGCCTTGGGCATGAACGATGAAAGCCGCGCACTGATCTACATGGGCATTCTGCTGCACGGTGTCTGTTACGACTTCTTTTTTGTGGTGGGCTTTATTTACACCGACCGCATCGCCGGCGAGAAAGTGAAAGGGCAGGCGCAGAGCATGGTGGTGATGTTCACCTACGGTATTGGCATGCTGCTGGGCTCGCAGATCTCGGGCGCGCTGTATAACCGCCTGATTGCCGGACAGGGCACGGCGCAAAACTGGGCAACATTCTGGTGGATCCCCGCGATTGCCGCGGCGGCGATCGCCGTTCTTTTCCTCTTCACCTTTAAATACCGGGATGAAGCGGTTTGATTGATGGGAGGTGTAGGTGAAAACGTTAAAAGGACCGGGAATTTTTCTCGCGCAGTTTATTGGGCAACAGCCACCGTTTAATTCGCTGGCAGGGCTGGCGCAATGGGCCTCTGCGCTCGGTTACAAGGCGCTACAGATACCCTGTAATCACCCTCTAATTTTTGATCTGCCGCGCGCCGCAACCAGTCAAACCTATTGCGATGAAGTGACGGGTTTGCTGGCCAACTACGGCTTGCAGATCAGTGAATTATCGACGCACCTGGAAGGCCAGCTGATTGCCGTCCATCCGGCGCACGATCGCGCCTTCGACGGTTTTGCACCCCCCGCTTTGCGTGGCGACAAAGAAAAGCGCACCGCGTGGGCGATTCAGACGGTGAAGCTGGCAGCGGCCGCGTCAGCCAACCTGGGATTGCAGGCCCACGCGACGTTCTCCGGTTCGCTGGCCTGGCCATATCTCTATCCGTGGCCGCCACACAATCCTCAGCTATTGAGTGAAGCTTTCTCGGAGCTGGCGCGGCGCTGGCTGCCGGTTCTGGACGAGTTTGACCGCTACGGCATTGATGTCTGCTACGAGATCCATCCTGGTGAAGATCTTCACGATGGCGTGACGTTTGAACGCTTCCTGGCGTTAGTGAACAATCACCCGCGCTGCAACATCTTGTTCGATCCCAGCCACTTGCACTTGCAGCATATCGATTATCTGCAGTTCATCGATATCTACCATCAGCGGATTAAGGCCTTTCACGTTAAAGATGCCGAATATCTGCTGAATGGACGCAGCGGCGTGTATGGCGGTTATCAGCGCTGGATAGATCGTGCTGGTCGCTTCCGCTCGCCCGGTGACGGACAGATCGATTTCCCGGCCATTTTCAGCAAGCTGGCGCAGTACAATTATGCCGGGTGGGCGGTGCTGGAGTGGGAGTGTTGCCTGAAAGAGGCGGAAACTGGCGCGCGTGAGGGCGCCGACTTCATTCGTCGCCACATCATTCCGGTGGCCGAACGGACATTCGATGACTTTGCCGCACAACCGCAGCAGGCGGCCAGCATCCGCGCCCAGTTGGGGTTAAATGCGGCAGATTCACATGATTAAGGCGGGCGCGAAATTATGCTAGCCTCCGTAGTATCTGACTGAGCAAGAGTTGCAAGCATGTCCATCCAAAAAATCGCCCGCTTAGCGGGCGTTTCTGTGGCAACAGTTTCACGGGTGCTGAATAACAGCGATACGGTAAAAGCGCTGAATCGTGAGAAAGTCCTGCACGCTATTAAAGCGAGTAATTACCAGCCAAATTTATTAGCGCGTCAGTTGCGAACTGCGCGTAGCTCAATGATTCTCGTGATGGTGTCGGATATCTCCAATCCCTTTTGCGCCGAGTTGGTGAAAGGCATTGAGGAGCAGGCGGAGAAAAACAGTTATCGCATTCTGTTGTGCAATTCTGGCTCAGACATCGAGCGCTCCCGCTCAAGTTTGCAATTGCTGGCCGGGAAAATGGTGGATGGCATTATCACTATGGATGCGTTCAGTAAGTTGCCAGAACTGGCGCAGCTGATTGGCGAAACGCCGTGGGTGCAATGCGCGGAATACGCCGATGCCGGTGATGTCTCCTGCGTGGGCATTGATGATGTGCAGGCATCAAAGCACGTCGTGGCGTTTCTGGCGGGCAGGGGACGACAGCGTATTGCCTTAATCAACCACGATCTCAGCTATAAATATGCGCAGCTGCGGCAGGCGGGTTATCAGCAGCAACTTATCCATGAAGCACGCAGCTGGCAGGCCATCACGTACGCCACCGAGCTGAGTTTTAATGCCGGTAAACAGGCGATGGAAGCCTTGCTGAGAGCGCCCGAGCGTCCAGATGCCGTGTTTGCCGTGTCGGATACCTTAGCGGCGGGCGCGCTGTCAGCCATTCATGCCGCCGGGCTGCGCGTGCCGCAGGATATAGCGGTGACGGGGTTTGATGGATCCGACCTCGCCGAAATGGTCACGCCGCCGCTGAGCACGCTGGCGCAGCCGTCGCGCGATATGGGGCGCAAGGCGTTTACCTTGCTGCTGAATAAGATCGATCAACCTGATTCGCCGGCTCAACGCATTATGATGGACTGGCACTTTGTGGTGCGCGCCAGTACTTAATCGGCGTTTACGAAGGCTGCGAAGTATATGGTCTGATGTTGTAAAGGTGCCGTTCAGAGCTTCAGGTCCGTATTTTTCAACCAAACAGGCGCTGGCGATTTTGCGTCAGCGCGTGCGCCACATCAGGCAGCATCGGGAAAGAACTCTGACCACCATATTTCTGGATTGAGCAGGAACTGATTTCAGCCGCGAAAGGAATCGCTTCTTCCAAATCGATGTTGTTCACCAGGCAATAGGCGATGCCGCCAATAAAGGAATCCCCTGCGCCGGTGGTATCCACCACATCCGGACAGAACACGGCGGGATAATGTCTGGCACCGGCATCACCGGATAACACCGCGCCTTTCTCGCCCAGCGTAATAATCACCCGGCCATTCACCTTCTGCTGTAGCGCTGCCGCACAGGTCATCGCTTCCTTAACCGACGTGACAGCGGTATTGCTCATAAAGCTGGCTTCGGTCTCATTCACCACCAGTAAATCGACCTGACTCAGCGCCTGCGGAGAGATTTCGCGTGCTGGCGCGTTGTTCAGCAAAATCTGGCAATCGTGACGGCGGGCCACGCTGATGGCACGTTCAACCACACGATCGGGAATTTCTGACTGCAGGATTAACAGTGGCCGATCGCTAAATAACCCATCGTGAATATCGGGTTCGCTAATCAGGTAGTTTGCGCCCTTAATAATGGTGCTGCAGTAATCACCGGATTCCAGAATCTGCACGATGCCAATGCCCGAGGTTTTTCCGCGCTGGCTAATGTTATCTACCGATACCCCATTTTCATTCAGTGATTTTATGAGTTCGCTGCCATAAATATCATTGCCCACACAGCCCACCATATTGACGTTCAGTCCCAGCTTGGCGCACTGAACCGCCTGGTTTGCCCCTTTACCGCCCGGCATCAACATTAATTCGTTGCCGGTAAACGTCTCCCCAATTTCCGGCAGGCGATCCTGCTGGACAAGAATGTCGTAGTTAAGACTGCCAATAACAACAATATTATGTTTCATCATTTCGGCCCTTAATTGGCGGTGCGCTTGGACGCAACCGCATTTCTGGTGTTGTGTAAACTGGTCTGACTTTTTTCGCTGGTCTTGCTGGCGATAAGGGTAAAGATGGCATCCAGAATATTCAGATGCACAATGCGCGTGGTGGCGTTCTCTCCGGTAATCGGATTGTTTTTAACCGACGAGATAATTGAGTGCCGGGCAATTAAACTCAGTGGGCTGTTGGGATAATTGGTCAGGCAGATGGTTTCTGCGCCGTTCTCATTCGCCGCTTTTACCATCTGAATAATGTCCGTGGTTTGGCCGGAGTGAGAAATCGCCAGCAGGATATCGCCGGGTTGCATCAATGAGGCGGTCATCAGCTGCTTGTGGCTGTCACTAAACACCGACGAGAAGATGCCGATCTTCAGCAGCTTATGATTGAAGTCATCACAGATAGAACCTGAGCCACCGCACCCGGCAATAACTATGCGTGCGCTTTCTGGTTTATTAATAAACAGATACGCCACTGCTTTTATCACGGCACTGTTAATCACGCTCAGGGAATCCTGCAGTGCCAGCACCGAATTTAAAAAGGTGCTTTCAATCACCTGCTCGACATATTTTTCTGAATCCGGGATTACCGGAATATCGATGATATCTTCCTGCGTGCTGACTTGCCGGGCAATATTGATTTTCAGATCGTGAAAACCGGTAAAACCCAGTTTCTTCGATACTTTAGTAATGCTCGACACGCTAACATTCAGATAATTCGCAATATCAGTGATGCACATTTTAGATAAAGACTGCGGATTGTCGTCAATAAAACGTGCAATTGAACGTTCCTTTTTTCCCAGCTCAGGCGCAAGGGTGCGAGCCAGCAGGAATATCTCATTGCCTTTAAGTCGATTATGCATTTTGCGCGCTCATTAAAAATGTTGTCGCTAAGCTAGCATGGCAGTTAGGGGAAAAGTGTTAACTGGATCACACGCTGTAAAACGTTTTACTGATGCATTTTACTGACAGTAAAATAAAAGCATCGTTATTGCGATTGTTATTTCATTAACAGTAAAATAGCTATTTAACTTATTGTATTGCAATGATTTTACTCGCAGTAAAATTTTTACTATTATAAATCTACCGTTTATTTTATTAGCGGTAGTATTTAGCTGATCGCATTTACCTGATGAATATTCTCATTTATAAGAACATGGAAATCCCATTAAAGGTAATATAAAAAATGAAATTCTCATCACGTATAAATTCATTTCGCTCCAGAGCCGATCTGTTTGCGGCGAAGAACAATATGGATACTTGCGATCTTATTACGCGTATGGGTAGCGTTGCGGGCTTAACGCATATCGAGCTGAATTATCCGGAACACTTTATTGGTCAGGATAAAGCGCTGATTAAACAGACCATCGCCGATAACAATTTGCAGGTGGGCGGCATCGCACTGCGTTATAACAAAGAGTTCATCGAGGGTGAATTCACCAATCCTGATGCCGCACTGCGTAAAAAAGCGATCGAAATTACCCTCGAAGCCGCAGAGATGTGCAAATACCTCGGCGGCAATACCGTCACGCTGTGGTTTGGCTATGATGGTTATGATTATCCATTCCAGCAGGATTACTTCCGCGCCTATGAGTGGCTGGTCAGCGCATTACAGACCGTGACCCAGGCACACGCGGATATGCAATTCAGTTTTGAATATAAGCCGTATGAACCGCGCACCTTCTCCTTTATTGGTGATGTCTCTTCAACGCTGATGCTGATTGATGATGTAGGCTCCGACAATCTCGGTATTACCCTCGATTTCTGTCACATGATCATGAAGAAAGAGAATCCCGCATTCTCACTGTTCCAGTCGGCACGCAAAAACCGTCTGGTGGGCTTCCACCTGAATGATGGTTATGGTCATTTTGATGATGGATTGATGCTGGGTTCTGTGCATCTGATGCAGACGCTGGAATACATCTATTACGCAAAACGCGTTAACTTCAGCGGCCTGATCTATTTCGATACCTTCCCAAGCCGTGAAGATCCGGTTGCCGAATGCGCGCAAAACATTCGCATGTATAAAGCGCTCTCCAGCTTTATTGATCGCCTGAGCATTGATGAAATCGATCAGCTGATTAAAAGCCAGGATGCGCTGAAAGTGCAGGGCATGCTGATGAAAATCATCGCTGAATAAAAACAAAATCAAAACTTACCTCTATTAACTACCACCAGTCAGTGTCTGACACGGGGGAAACTATGTTCGACAAAATAGGTTTGCCTAAAAACTTGCTTTGGGGCTATATCGGCCTCGCGATATTCATGATCGGCGATGGTGTAGAACAAGCGTGGATTGCCATCTGGCTGGTGGATAAAGGGCTGTCTGTCGCGCAAGCCTCTTATCTGATCACCGCATACGGTGTCACCGTGACGCTGGCGGCCTGGGTGACCGGCGTACTGGTGCAAACCCTCGGCCCGCGCAAAGTGATGCTGTATGGGTTGATCACCTTTGTTATCGGCAGTATCGGGTTTATCGGCGTTGGCCTCAAGACCATGCACATGGCCTGGATGCTGCCGTTTTATGCCATTCGCGGCATCGGTTATCCGCTGTTTGCCTACTCGTTTCTCATCTGGATTAACTACAGCACGCCGGTGGAGCGCCGTTCTACCGCAGTGGGTTGGTTCTGGTTTACCTTCTCGCTGGGTTTGAGCGTCATCGGTCCGTTCTTCTCCTCGCTGGCATTGCCGGTGATGGGCGAAATTCATGTGCTGTGGGTCGGCATGGTATTTGTGGTCGTCGGCTCCGTGTTAGGCATTTGGGTGAACCGCGACGTGGTACCGGCATCAGAAATTCATCCCTTCAGCGCGGCGGAGTTAATTAAAGGCATCACCATTCTGCAGCGTCCGGTGATTGCGATGGGATTGGTGGTGAAATCGGTCAACGGCATCGCCCAATATGGCCTGGCGACCTTCCTGCCGCTCTATCTGATCAGTTTCGGCTACAGCAAAACCGAATGGCTGCATATGTGGTCGGCGGTGTTCCTGGTGGCGATTTTCGCCAACCTGTTCTTTGGCTTCTTCGGCGATAAGTTTGGCTGGCGAACCACCATCATGTGGGTCGGTGGCTTTGGCTATGCCGCGGTGCTGATTTTGGTCTGGGCCGTGCCGCAGCTGCTGGGCCATAACTTCTATGTGATGGCATTCGTGCTGTGCCTGTGCGGTATTACCATGGCCGGTTATGTGCCGCTGTCGGCGCTGTTCCCGTTGCTGGCCCCGGACAGCAAAGGCGCGGCCATGTCGGTGCTGAATCTGGGCGCAGGTTTGGGCGCATTTATCGCACCTGCCATCACCGCGCTGTTCTACTCATCGCTGGGCGCGGGCGGGGTACTGGGGATTTATGCCGGGCTTTATGTTCTGAGCGGCTTATTGACGCCATTCCTGAAAACGCCTGAAGAGCTGGATGCGCGGGTGGCGATGACGGACAAAGCGGCCTGAAAGACGTGAGATTTTGGTTATAAAAAAAAGCCCAGTTAATTAACTGGGCTTTTTATTACGATTAAGAGATTAGACGTTGAACAAGAAATTCATCACGTCGCCATCTTTTACAATGTACTCTTTACCTTCTGAGCGCATTTTACCGGCTTCTTTCGCACCTTGTTCGCCTTTGAAGGCAACGAAATCTTCAAACGCGATGGTCTGAGCGCGGATAAAGCCTTTCTCGAAGTCAGTGTGGATTTTACCCGCCGCCTGTGGCGCGGTGGCTCCAACAGGAATGGTCCATGCGCGCACTTCTTTCACGCCTGCGGTGAAGTAGGTTTGCAGGTTGAGCAGCGCATAACCGGCGCGGATCACGCGGTTCAGGCCCGGCTCTTCCAGGCCCAGTTCAGCCATAAACTCGTCGCGCTCGTCATCTTCCAGCTCAGCGATATCAGATTCAACCGCAGCACACACTGGCACCACCACTGAACCTTCGGCTTCGGCGATCGCGCGCACCTGATCGAGGTACGGATTGTTTTCGAAACCGTCTTCGTTGACGTTAGCGATGTACATGGTTGGCTTCAGCGTCAGGAAGCTGAGGTAGCGGATGGCCGCTTTCTCGTCAGCATCCAGATTCAGTGCGCGCAGCATGCCCGCTTCTGACAGGTGCGGCAGGCACTTCTCCAGCGCCGCCAGCTCAGCTTTGGCATCTTTGTCGCCGCCTTTGGCTTTCTTCTGGCAACGCTGAATCGCACGTTCGCAGGTGTCGAGATCCGACAGCGCCAGCTCGGTGTTGATCACGTCAATATCTTCCGCCGGGTTAACTTTACCCGCAACGTGGATGATGTTGTCGTTTTCGAAACAGCGCACCACGTGACCGATGGCTTCGGTTTCACGGATGTTGGTCAGGAACTGGTTGCCCAGGCCTTCACCTTTGGACGCGCCTTTCACCAGACCGGCGATATCGACGAATTCCATGGTGGTAGGCACGACGCGCTGTGGCTTAACAATCTCGCTCAGCTGATCGAGGCGCAGATCGGGCATTGGCACCACACCGGTGTTTGGCTCGATGGTGCAGAACGGAAAGTTGGCTGCTTCGATACCCGCTTTAGTCAGCGCGTTGAACAGGGTGGATTTACCGACGTTCGGCAGGCCCACAATACCGCATTTAAATCCCATGGTCTGATTACCTTTCTCACTGAGTGCGCAGCGCTATTGGATAGCGCCGACAGATTCAAAAAATTTCGCGCATTATACACAGAATTGCCTTCTGCGGCGCGGGAATTGGCCTTAGCCCGCCTTGAACGCGTGCAGGCGGTTCATCGCCTTAATCTTGTCTTCTTTCAGCCACAGTTCGGTGCAGCGCACCGCTTCGTCTACGGCATCATCAATCAGCTTTTGTTCGCTGGCTGGCGGCTTACCCAGCACGAAACCGGTCACTTTATTGCGGTCGCCAGGATGGCCAATACCCACGCGTAAACGGTGAAAATTATTGTTGTTGCCCAGCTTGCTGATGATATCTTTCAGGCCGTTATGGCCGCCGTGGCCGCCACCTTGCTTGAATTTCGCCACGCCCGGCGGTAAATCCAGCTCATCGTGCGCTACCAAAATCTCTTCTGGCGCAATGCGATAAAAGGTCGCCATCGCCGCCACCGCTTTGCCGCTGAGATTCATAAAAGTGGTGGGCACCAGCAGGCGCACATCTTCTCCCGCCAGCGACAGGCGCGCGGTATAGCCATAAAACTTTGGCTCGTCTTTTAACGACTGATTGTTGCGGCTCGCCAGTAAATCGACATACCAGGCGCCAGCGTTATGGCGGGTTGCGGCGTATTCAGCGCCGGGGTTGGCCAGCCCCACAATCAGTTTAATGCTGCTCACGATGTTTATCCTGTCTTGCTGCGGAAAGGGCGATAGTTTACTGCCTGGTGGCACAGATGACAAAGGCCACGCACCACAGATAATGTCTCTACGTGACTAATCATTTTCTATCGAAATCAAGGCGCTGGCGGTAAAGATTTGTCAAAGGTTGTGAAGGATATGTGATCCTGTACGCAACTTAAGCGGCAGGTATTGCCTAAGCTTATGGCTAGTTAACCATACGTGCTGTTTTGCTTTTAAAAGGATGGAGGTGGATCATGAAACGTCAAAATTGCCGCTTTGTAGGTAACGGTTTGATGTGTTTGGGTTTACTGACGATGGTATTAGGCGTCGGCTATTCCATTATCAACCAGCTTCCTTCACTCAACCTGCCGCAATTCCTTGCGCACGGTGCGATGTTCAGTATCTTCGTTGGCGCTTTACTGTGGCTGGTGGGCGCGCGCGTCAGCGGACGTGAGCGCGTGGAAGATCGTTATTACTGGTTACGTCATTACGGCGATAAGCGTTGCCGTCGCAATCACTCATCACATTAAGTGAGTACGGTTTGCTGCAGCGGCTGTAACTGCGCGAGATAACGTTCGATGCGGTTACGGCCGCTGGCTTTTGCACGGTACAACGCTTCATCGGCCAGCGCCAGCAACAGCGGGAAGGGTTCGCCAGGCTGCAGCGCGGTGGCATAACCGATGCTGACGGTATAACGCACGTCGTTGGGTTGCGACAGCTGTGTCGCCAAACGGATACGTTCACATACCCGCTGCGCCTGCTCGGCATCGCCGGGAATGATCGCAGCAAACTCCTCGCCACCCAAACGGGCAAAATGTCCACTCTCCGGCATCAACGCCTGCACCACCTGACAAAAATCGATTAACACTTGATCGCCTTGCTGATGGCCGAAACGGTCATTGATGCTTTTAAAATGGTCCAGATCGAACAGCACCGCGCTATAGGCAAAGTGTTGTGACTGTCGCGCGCTGCGCGATATCATTTTATCGGCCTGCTCGAACAGCGCGCGGCGATTCCACACGCTGGTGAGCGGATCGTGCATTGATGCCTGTTTATGGGCGATTTGCGTGCGTTCGTTGACCATCGCCAGAATGGTGAAACTCAGGCCAATAACAAACAGGATCGATTCAAGAATTACATACACCGAGAAGCTGGAACCGCCAATCGCACCGCGCACCGGCGTCGCCACCGCATCGTCCAGAAAGATACGCGCCACGTGAAACAGCAAATGGATCCATAGCAGGATTTGCGCCGGCCAGAAGGTGACGGTTAACGACGCACGCACGCGCCACAGTAAGCGGATTAGCGCGCCGGTATAGATGATGCACAGCAGGCAAACCACCAGCACGCGCTTCGGCTGGCTGTGATAAAACGCGGGGAACAGGCACAGAATCGCCCACAACAAACCGCCGCCTAACCAGCTGAGGCCAATCGCGTTACCGCAGAAGATGCGGAAGGCATTGAGCAGATTGCCATAAGCCAGCAACAGCATGACGTTGCCGACCGCGACCGGTAAAAAATGGAATCCCGCACTGCGTAAGCTGCTAAGGAACACCGCCGCCAGGGTTAAAACCAGCGCCAGCGTGGTGCAGCCCAATACGCGATCGTACTGCGCACCGACCCAGGCAAAAATCAAAATGATACTCAAAAACCCCAGCACAAAGAGCTCGCAAACAAACAGCGTGTAGAGGTCGAGAGTCATAGTGGTCGGAGCTCTTAAAAAAGTGGGGAAGAAAATACCATTAATTATTGGAGCGCTAAAGGGCGGCAATGCGAGTTGATGGAAAAGAGTGGATGGCAGCGAGAATAGCGGGATTTAACGAAATTTATCGCGCAAATATCAATGGGGAAAGTGGCTTAATCGGTGAGTCAGATTGAGGGCAGGGTGCAAAGAAAAACCGGGCACGAGGCCCGGTTTCACGCGATGAATTAATGCTCAAACATCGCGGAGATTGATTCTTCGTTGCTGATACGACGAATCGCTTCGGCCAACATGCCAGACAGCGTCAGAGTACGCACGTTTGGCAGAGATTTCATCTCTTCAGACAGCGGAATGGTATCGCAGACAATCACCTGGTCAATCACCGACTTACGCAGGTTTTCCACCGCGTTGCCGGAGAAGATCGGGTGAGTAGCGTAAGCGAAAACACGTTTCGCGCCGCGCTCTTTCAACGCTTCAGCCGCTTTGCACAGCGTACCGCCGGTGTCGATCATATCGTCGACCAGTACACAGTCACGACCCGCAACGTCACCAATAATGTGCATCACCTGAGAAACGTTCGCGCGCGGGCGGCGTTTGTCGATGATAGCCATATCGGTATCGTTGAGCAGTTTGGCGATGGCGCGCGCACGCACTACGCCACCGATGTCTGGGGAAACTACAATGGGATTTTCCAGGCCAATTTGCAGCATATCTTCCAGCAGGATTGGGCTGCCGAAGACGTTATCCACCGGGACATCAAAGAAGCCCTGAATCTGTTCAGCATGCAGGTCAACGGTGAGAACACGGTCAACGCCCACGCTAGAAAGGAAATCGGCAACCACTTTGGCAGTGATCGGTACACGAGCAGAACGCACACGGCGGTCCTGACGCGCATAGCCAAAGTAAGGAATGACAGCAGTAATACGACCAGCAGAAGCCCGACGCAAGGCGTCGACCATCACAACCAGCTCCATCAGATTATCGTTGGTGGGGGCACAGGTGGACTGGATGATGAAAATATCACCACCGCGTACATTTTCGTTAATCTGTACACTTACTTCACCATCACTGAAACGGCCAACAGCGGCGTCTCCGAGGCTAGTGTAAAGGCGGTTGGCAATACGTTGTGCTAGTTCCGGGGTGGCGTTACCAGCAAATAGCTTCATATCAGGCACGAGAAGAACCTCAGGCTTGGCGTCCAGAGAATGAACGGCTCTAGAGTAACCGGCGAATACCAAAGAGCATGTTCATACGGGTGTGTTAATGCGCAACATGCAGTGTCTGGAACGGGTGACACTGTCACGTAGACGCTTTTAGCCCAGAAAGTGTGCGCTGCAACGGCGAGAGGTTAAGCCCGCGCGCCACAAATCCGCAAATCCATTTCGGGGCAAGCTCCAGCACCTGACGTGCGTCGGATTCGGTGTCAAATTCAGCAAACACACAAGCTCCGGTCCCAGTCAGGCGCGACGGCGCGTATTCTAGCAGCCAGGAAAGCAGCTCATCAACCTTACGAAAACGTTTTCTTGCCACAGCCTCACAATCATTGTGAAAAGGACGCTGTAACAGTTCATCTAATGTGCGGATTGGTGAATCGCGCGTCAGTTCGGGATCGCGGAACAGATCAGGCGTCGCAATGCTCACGCCTGGATGCGCCACCAGATACCATTTTTCTGCCGGTTCAGCCGGCTGCAATAGTTCGCCCACGCCTTCTGCAAAGGCCGCGTGACCTCCAATAAACACTGGCACATCCGCGCCCAGTTTGATGCCAATCGTCGCAAGCTCAGCAACACTTAATCCGGTTTGCCACAGATGATTCAGCGCCACTAACACCGTTGCCGCATCTGAAGAGCCGCCGCCAAGCCCGCCGCCCATCGGCAAAACCTTCTCCAGCGCGATGCTGGCACCGGCCTGCGCGGGCAAGGTGCCACGCGCAGCGGCAACGGTTTTTAACGCCTGCGCAGCACGCACAATCAGGTTCTCGTCATCCGGCACGCCAGTCAGCGGCGTCAGCAGCGTTATCTTGCCGCTGCTGTCCGGTGTGATTTCCAGCGTGTCACCGTAATCGAGGAACTGAAACAGCGTTTGCAGATTGTGGTAGCCGTCAGCACGACGGCCAGTGATATACAGGAACAGATTCAGTTTTGCTGGCGCGGGCCACGTGGTGATCATTGAGTGGTCCAGCTATCCATGCGTAATTTAATGCGCTGACCGCCTTCAGACAGCTCCAGATTCGCCGGCAGCGGCGGATTCACTTTGCTGTCGTAATCAGAAATGTTCACTTTCCACTGCTGACCGTTGCGGCTGTAGTTCAGGCTTTGCAGCTGGTAATTGTTATTCAGCTGATAATCGCTGGCATCGCCCGGCAAGCCCATCATCCACTGACGCAGATTGGCGAGCGGGATATCCATGCCGGTAAGCTGTGAAATCATCTTCTCGGCATCGTTACTCACGTAGCGTTTGCCTTTGTTATCCACGATCTGCACCACGGAACCTTGTGCATCCAACTGCAATTCGGTGCTGCCGAGCGGATTGGTCAGCAGCAGGCGATAGCGATCCGCAGCGGTTTGCTGCCAGTTAAAGCGTGCATACACTTTTTGCTTATCCGACAGGTAAGCGAACGCACCGCGCGTCTGATAATGGCTGATTTTCGCCACGGCTTGCTGATGCTGCTGCCATTGCGGTGATGTGGTGCTTGGGCCCGGACCTTGTGGTTTGTTAATGGTACATGCAGCCAGTAACACGCTGGCAAGGGGTAAAAGGCGCAGTAACTTGCGCGGGGGCAAATGCATCACGTGGTCATCTCCTCAGACACGTTTTTACTTCGTAACCGGTAACGCTAACCATCCGCATGTAAGCCGTCAATGCTGTTATGGCAATAATTGCGCACGATCAGTTTAATCTTATTACTGTCATAGGCTTTGTATGGCTTTTCTTGACCTGTGGCATCTTGTAGAATGCGCTGCACAAAACCCTGACAACACTTGGGATATCCCAACCCGAATCACATGACGCTGCTTGCACTCGGAATCAACCACAAAACTGCACCTGTTGCGCTACGCGAACGCGTTGCGTTTACACCAGACACGCTGGAACTGGCGCTGAATAGCCTGCTGTCCCAGCCGATGGTGCAGAGCGGTGTGGTCCTTTCGACCTGCAACCGCACGGAACTCTACCTCAGTGTAGAGCAGCAAGCCGACCTGCAGGAGAAGCTGGTGCGTTGGCTGTGTGACTATCACAATCTGCGTGAAGAGGATGTGCGCAACAGCCTCTACTGGCATCAGGACAACGCGGCGGTCAGCCATCTGATGCGCGTGGCCAGCGGGCTGGATTCACTGGTGTTGGGTGAACCACAGATTTTAGGTCAGGTTAAAAAAGCTTTTGTTGATTCGTCACGCGACCACGCGCTGAGCAGTGAACTGGAGCGCATGTTCCAGAAAACCTTCTCGGTGGCCAAGCGTGTGCGCACCGAAACCGAGATTGGCGCCAGCGCCGTATCGGTCGCCTTCGCTGCCTGTTCACTGGCGCGTCAAATTTTTGAATCGCTCAGCACCGTTAACGTGCTGCTGGTCGGCGCTGGTGAAACCATCGAGTTAGTGGCGCGTCATCTGCGCGAACACTCCGTCAAGAAGCTGATGATCGCCAACCGCACCCGCGAACGCGCACAGCTGCTGGCCGATGAAGTGGGGGCAGAAGTGATTGGCCTCGGCGATATCGAAACCCGTCTGGCCGATGCCGACATCATTATCTCTTCCACCGCCAGCCCGCTGCCGATTATCGGTAAAGGGATGGTGGAGCGCGCGCTGAAAGCACGTCGCAATCAGCCGATGCTGCTGGTGGATATCGCCGTACCGCGCGATGTCGAGCCGGAAGTGGGCAAGCTGGCGAACGCCTATCTCTACAGCGTTGATGATCTGCAAGCGATCATCGAGCAGAACATGGCGCAGCGCAAAGCCGCCGCCGTGCAGGCTGAAAGCATTGTGGTGCAGGAGAGCGGCGAATTTATGGCCTGGCTGCGCGCGCAAAGCGCGGTTGAGACCATCCGTGAATACCGTTCGCAGGCCGATCAGGTGCGCGCCGAGTTACAGGAACGCGCGCTGGCCGCGCTGCAGCAGGGCGCTGACGCCGAAAAAGTGCTGCAGGAACTGGCACACAAGCTGACCAACCGTTTAATTCATGCACCAACCAAATCACTGCAGCAGGCCGCGCGCGACGGCGACAGCGAACGCCTGCAGATCTTACGTGACAGCCTCGGTTTAGAGTAATCTGGTCAGTCACGACCTATCACTGGGATACCCGCTATTACATGAAGAGCTCTATTGTTGCCAAGCTGGAAGCGCTCCAGGAACGCCACGAGGAAGTGGAAGCGTTGCTGGGCGATGCCGGCGTGATTGCCGATCAGGATCGTTTCCGTGCGTTATCACGCGAATATGCCCAGCTTAGCGACGTCACCCGTTGTTTCCGCGAATGGCAGCAGGTGCAGGAAGACGTTGAAACTGCCGAAATGATGCTGGAAGACCCGGAAATGCGCGAGATGGCGCAGGAAGAATTAAAGCTGTCACGTGAGAAGCGTGAAGCGCTGGAACAACAGCTGCAAGTGCTGCTGCTGCCGAAAGATCCCGACGATGAACGTTCGTGCTTTGTCGAAGTGCGCGCCGGAACCGGCGGTGATGAAGCGGCGATTTTTGCCGGCGATCTGTTCCGTATGTACAGCCGTTACGCCGAAGCGCGTCGCTGGCAGGTTGAGATCATCAGCGCCAACGAAGGTGAGCACGGCGGCTATAAAGAAGTGATCGCCCGCATCATCGGCGATGGCGCGTATGGCCGCTTTAAGTTTGAATCGGGCGGCCATCGCGTACAGCGCGTGCCAGAAACCGAATCGCAGGGCCGTATTCACACCTCGGCTTGTACCGTTGCGGTCATGCCGGAACTGCCCGAAGCGGAAATGCCGGAAATCAACGCCGGCGATTTGAAAATCGACACCTTCCGTTCTTCCGGTGCCGGTGGTCAGCACGTTAACACCACCGATTCCGCGATTCGAATCACCCACTTGCCAACTGGCATTGTGGTGGAGTGTCAGGACGAACGTTCACAGCACAAAAACAAAGCCAAAGCCTTGGCGGTGTTGGGTGCGCGTATTCACGCGGCGGAAACGGCAAAGCGTAATGCCGCTGAAGCTTCGACGCGTCGTAACCTGCTCGGCAGCGGCGACCGTTCGGATCGTAACCGCACCTACAACTTCCCGCAGGGCCGCGTCACCGATCACCGCATCAACCTCACGGTTTACCGTCTCGACGAGGTGATGGAAGGCAAGCTGGATGCACTGATAGAGCCGATTGTGCAGGAGTATCAAGCCGATCAGCTGGCCGCGCTGGCTGGACAGGATTAATGATCATCCGTCGCTGGCTACAGCAGGCTGTGGTAGCGCTCTGTGGCGGCGACAGCCCGAAGCGCGATGCGGAAATATTGCTGAGTTTTGTGACGGGCAAAGCGCGCAGTTGGCTGATTGCCTTTGACGATGCGGAACTGGACGCGCAGCAGCTGGAACAACTGAATGCGCTGCTGGCGCGCCGCGTCAACGGCGAGCCGATTGCGCATCTGGTAGGCGAGCGTGAATTCTGGTCGCTGCCGTTGCGCGTCAGTGATGCCACGCTGATCCCGCGTCCGGACACCGAAGTGCTGGTGGAGCAAGCGCTGGCACATCTGCCGGCCGCCGCGACTTCACTGCTGGATTTAGGCACCGGCACCGGCGCGATTGCGCTGGCGCTGGCCAGCGAACGGCCAGGCTGCCAGGTTATCGGCTGCGATCGCATCGCGGCGGCGGTGGAACTGGCGCAGGACAATGCGCAGCGTCTGCACATTGATAACGCCCGCTTCATCCTCAGCAACTGGTTTAACGATCTTCCCGCCCAACGTTTTGATCTGATTGTCAGTAATCCCCCCTATATTGATGCCGCCGATGAACATCTGCAGCAGGGCGACGTGCGCTTTGAACCGCGCAGCGCGTTAGTGGCGGACGATCAGGGTTTGGCCGATTTACGTTTTATCATTCACACCGCACCGCACTGGCTGCACGCTGGCGGCTGGCTGCTGCTGGAACATGGCTGGCAGCAAGGTGATGCCGTGCGCGCCATCATGACGCAGCACGGTTATCAGGCGGTGAGCACCGTTGACGATTACGGCGGTAATCCGCGCGTCACACTAGGACAATTTTTTAATAAGGAATAACGATGGCGAGCTGGTATCCCCTAATTAAACATTTTCACTTGCTGACCGTCGCGCTGACGATTTGTCTGTTTCTGCTGCGCTTCTACTGGCAAACCACCGGCTCAGCGATGCTGCAACGCCGCTGGGTGCGCATTGCGCCGCACGTTAACGACACCTTTTTGCTGTTAAGCGGTGCGCTGCTGGTGATGATTACGCATTTTTATCCGTTCACACCGCAAGGAAGCTGGCTGACGGAGAAGCTGTTAGCGGTTATTATCTACATCGCCTTAGGTTCCGTGGCATTGAGCCGTCGCCCACGTAAAATGGGGACACGTTGGATCGCCTTCCTGATTGCAATCGTAGCGTTGCTGTTTGTGATTAAGCTGGCGATGACCAAAATGCCGTTATTGGGGATTGTATGACCTCGCCAGAGCAACTCGATTACAGTAAAACACCGTTGAGTGAAGCGGTGATTGGTGCCACATGCGCCATACGCAATGATTTTTCCGCGCCTTCTGTGCAACAACAGTTGGCGGCGCTGGTAGATGAAGCCCGTGAGTTTGTCAGCAGCGAACAGGACGCCGATTTGCAGCTGGGTAAGCTGCTGGAGCTGTTCTATCGTCAGTGGGGATTTGGCGGCGCCAGCGGCGTCTACAATCTCTCCGACGCGCTGTGGATCGACAAAGTCTTGAAGAGCCGTCAGGGCACGGCGGTGTCGCTGGGCGTGATCCTGCTGCACATCGCCGATGAGCTGGAATTACCGCTGATGCCGGTGATTTTCCCGACACAGCTGATTCTGCGTGCCGACTGGTTAGATGGCGAAATGTGGCTGATCAACCCGTTCAACGGCGAAACGCTGGATACGCATACGCTGGAAGTGTGGCTGAAAGGCAACATCAGCCCAACCGCCAAGCTGTATAACGACGATCTCGACGAAGCCAAGACCATCAACGTGATGCGCAAGATGCTCGACACCTTGAAATCCGCGCTGATGGAAGAGAAGCAGATGGAGCTGGCGCTGAACGTCAGCAAAGTGCTGCTGCAGATCGATCCTGACGATCCTTACGAGATTCGCGACCGTGGTTTGATTTACGCGCAATTAGAGTGTGAACACATCGCGCTGAATGATTTGACCTATTTCGTTGAACAGTGTCCTGAAGATCCGGTCAGCGAGATGATTAAAGTGCAGATTCACGCAATTGAACAGAAACAGGTAACGCTGCACTAAGCGTTACCCGATAAAAGGAAAGGAAAGGGCATGACACAGAAAGTAGTGAATATCGGCGATATCAAGGTCGCAAACGATCTGCCATTCGTTCTCTTCGGCGGCATGAACGTGCTGGAATCGCGCGATCTCGCCATGCGCATCTGCGAACACTACGTTGAGGTCACCGACAAACTCGGGATCCCTTACGTATTCAAAGCCTCTTTTGATAAAGCGAACCGCTCTTCAATCAAATCTTATCGTGGTCCTGGCCTGGAAGAGGGCATGAAGATTTTTCAGGAGCTGAAGCAGGCTTTCGGCGTGAAAATCATCACCGATGTGCATGAAGCATCGCAGGCGCAGCCTGTGGCTGACGTGGTTGATGTGATTCAGCTGCCGGCCTTCCTCGCGCGTCAGACCGATTTGGTGGAAGCGATGGCGAAAACCGGCGCGGTAATCAACGTCAAGAAGCCCCAGTTTGTTAGCCCAGGCCAGATGGGTAACATCTACGACAAATTCGTCGAAGGCGGCAACGATCAGGTTATCCTGTGCGATCGCGGCAGCAACTTCGGCTATGACAACCTGGTTGTCGATATGCTCGGCTTCAACGTGATGAAGAACGTCACCCAAAATAGCCCAGTGATCTTCGACGTTACCCACGCGCTGCAAACGCGCGATCCGTTCGGCGCTGCGTCAGGCGGTCGTCGTGCGCAGGTCGCCGAGCTGGCGCGTGCCGGCATGGCGGTTGGCATTGCTGGCCTGTTCATCGAAGCGCACCCAGAGCCAAACAGCGCCAAATGCGACGGTCCATCCGCGCTGCCGCTGGATAAGCTGGAACCCTTCCTGGTGCAGATGAAAGCAATCGACGATCTGGTGAAGGGCTTCCCAGAGCTGGATACCAGCAACTGATTGTTTTTAAATATGAAAAAGGCGCCGATGGCGCCTTTTTTATTGGCTGGTCGCCATTAATGGCGATCCTACAACATGCACGATTTCCGTAAGGTTGGCATTTATGCCGACCGCTAGTCTCACAGCATAATCGTCAACAAATACCCGGCAAACAGTGCCAGATGCGCGGCACCGTTCAACACGTTGGTGCGGCCCGTTGAGAACGAGATGTGACACAGGATCAGCACGGCGCTCATGATCACCATCTGCGGTGGCTCAAGGCCGAACACCAATTGCTGGTCGGTCAGGGTAGCGATGATGGTCACTGCAGGCACCGTCAACGAAATGGTCGCCAGCACCGAACCGAAGAACAGATTCATAGCACGCTGCACCTGATTCATCAGTACCGCTTTGATTGCACCTAAACCTTCCGGTGACAGGATCAACAGCGCCACCAGGAAGCCGGTGAACTGCGCCGGGGCGTTCAGTTCTGTCAGCAGACTCTCCAGCGGATTGGCGTTCATCTTGGTCACGGTAATCACCGCAATCAGATGCACGATCAGCCATGCGGTGTGCCACAACGAGCTGTGCGCAGAAGGCTTACCGTGGTGCGGATCGTCGCCATCATCTTCATGCTCATAAACGAACAGGCTTTGGTGGGTTTTGGTTTGAATCAGCAGGAATACGCCGTACATGGCCGCAGAAATCGCCGCGATGATCAGCGCCTGCGTAGTCGTGAAGTTACCGCCAGGTAACGCATTGGGGAACACCAGTACCAGAATCGCCAGCGGGAAAATGGCGATCATGTACTGTTTTACGCCCGCCAGATTAACGTACTGCGTGGCAAACTTGCGCCCGCCCAGCAGCAGGGCAAAGCCGACTAAACCGGCGGTCACAATCATGATGATCGAGTAGAGCGTGTCGCGCATTAGCGCGGGCGCGGCATCGCCGGTGGCCATCAGCGCGGAGATCAGACTCACTTCAAGTATGACGACGGAAAGACTGAGAATCAGCGAGCCATAAGGTTCGCCTAAACGGTGTGCCAGCACGTCGGCGTGACGCACCACGCTGAAGGCGCTAAACAGAATGGCAACTAATGCCAACAGGTTGATGCCGATAACCGGCAGAAGCGCTGTCTGGTTGCCGAAGAAGCTCAGCACCGCCAGCGCAGCAACGGGGAAAATCAGTGAGTACTCGGTATGGCGGGTTTTCTCATGTCCAGGCATTTACCATCCTCTCCGGAAAAAGTACAAAGCAGGCAATCATTGCCTGATAAATATAATGAGTTTTCTGACGTAACGCAGTGTAACTTTTCATCAGCTGTGCTGCTGTGACTTTACGCGATTTTACCAAAAGCGTTTATTATGCATAACACGGCAAAAGAGTGCGTTATCGCTGGATTAATGCCTGTATTCATCATGTTGCATGATTCACTCACCCAATTAAAGATGAGATTGGTCTGGTTAATCGTCGTATAGGGTGAAGTTTATGAAGGTTTAAACCTGTTTTACGCCATCTTCCCGTGAAAGTACCAGTTTGCGTTTTGACCCAGATGATCCAGACTTAAACTCTGAGTATAAAACCGGAGGAAATATGCCTTATTCATCAAACAAAGAGCTGCCAGACAGCGTGCGTCATGTCCTGCCGGCTCACGCGCAAACCATCTATCAAAAAGCCTTTAACAGCGCCTGGGACCAATACAAAGATCCCGACGACCGGCGTGGCGATGAGTCGCGCGAAGAGGTGGCCCACAAAGTCGCCTGGGCAGCAGTCAAGCATGAGTACTCAAAAGGTGACGATGACAAGTGGCACCCTAAAAACTAGTTTGTCTTGCGGGCCGGTGCGGCCCGCCTCGCACTTTTCCCTTCGCCATTCAAGTTCCTCACCAGGCAGCCGATGCTATTTACACAGAATTTCCCTTTTGTGATCGGGGTCAATCTTGAATGTTTTGTTAAAAATGAATTAATGTCTTCTCTTAAGACGATGCAATGAGCGTCGCCTGTAGACATCAGTTTTGAGGAACCACACCGGCAAGATGTCAGAGTAGTAGAGGAGACCACAGTGTTAACGCGGGAATTTTTGTTAAAAGCAGATTGTAAAACATCGTTTGGCGATATTGATGAAGCGCTGTTCTGGAGCTGTGAAAAGCGTGCGGCATCGCTGTCCGCGACGCTGGCCTGTCGTCCTGACCAAAGCCCGGTGTGGATTTTTGGCTACGGCTCGCTGATGTGGAATCCCATTTTTGAAGCGGCCGAAATGGCGCCGGGTCGTTTAGAGGGCTGGCACCGTGCGTTTTGCCTGCGTCTGATTGCCGGTCGCGGCACCGTAACCGCGCCTGGCCGTATGCTGGCGCTGAAAGAGGGCGGTTCCACCAGCGGACTGGCGTTCCGTTTACCGGAATCGCGTTTGCATGATGAGCTGGAGCTGCTGTGGAAGCGTGAAATGATCACCGGCTGCTATCTGCCAACCTGGTGTGAACTGGAGCTGGAGGATGGACGCAACGTTACCGCGCTGGTGTTTATCATGGATCCGCGTCATCCGCTGTATGAAACCGATTCCTGCCGCAGCACCATTGCGCCGTTGATTGCCCAGGCCAGCGGTCCGCTCGGCACCAACGCACAATACCTCTACGCGCTGGAGCAGGAGCTAGGCAAACGTGGCATGCAGGAAGCGGCATTGACGCGCCTGGCAGCAGATGTCAGAGCGCTGCAGAGTCATTCGGCAGCGCGCTGATACGGATTACTGCGCCGGATTAATCAGCCAGGTTCCCGGCTTATCGATGGTCAGCGATTGGCTATGCACCTGGTTGCCGTTACGCACCTCAATGCGATAGTTCCCCGCCGCCAGATTCAGTGAAGCGAATCCGCTGGAGGAGGGCTTCACATCGCGGGCTTCGCCATTCAGCATCACATTCTCACCCGCCTGTAAACGCAGATAAACCGTCGCCACCGTCGGTGCGCTGCTCGCTACACTGTTGCCTGCTGCGGCAGCAGGCGCAGCGGGCGCGGTGCTGGCGGCGACCGGTGGTGCTTCGCTGTGATGATTCGCTTTCCAAACCACCACCACAACCGCCAGCACCGCAATCGCAGCGGCCACCACTAAACCTGGCGACAAACGACGCACGTTGCGCGGCGTCAAAGGTTCAACGGTGGCAGCGGCATGATTGACGGCCAACACTTGCGGTTCCGGCGTTGCAACACTCGGCTCCATCGGCACAACCGGCTCAGCCACGAGCGGAATAGTGGTGGAGAGCGCTTCGACATCGCTGACCGGCAGATCGATCAAGCTGGCAAAGGCATCAATGCTTTGCGGACGATCTGCTGGCTTCATGGCTAACGCGCAGTCAATAGCGTGCAGCAGCGGCAGCGAATAGCCTTCCGGCTTGCGCTCCACCAGCGGCTGATAGTTATCCTCAATGCAGCGCACCACGCTCACCGGCGGTGCATGGCCGGTGATCAGGTTGTGCAGCACTGCGCCTAGCGCATAGATATCGGTCCACGGACCTTGCTCTATTTCGCCTTCTTCGCTGTACTGCTCAATCGGCGCAAAGCCGGGCTTCAGCATGATCTCGGTTTCATCCGAGAGGTTACCGATCTCTTTGCGCGCCGAGCCAAAATCAAGCAGCACCGGCAGCTGGTTTTCCTGAATCTGGATGTTATCCAGCGAGATATCGCGATGCAGATAACCGGCGGCGTGGATAGTATCAATGGCGCCAAACAGCGGCGGTAGCAGACGACGGATCCAGCTCTCGTCAATGCTGTCCGGACTGGTGATCTGCCACTCTTTCAGCGTCATGCCGCTGTAATAGAGCGTGCCCATGTAGGCGGTGCCGTTCTCTTCCCAGAAGCGCAGCACGTGCAGCAAGCCGGGATGATTGAAGCGTGCCAGCAGGCGCGCCTCCTGAATAAAGCTATTACGACCGGCGGTAAACAGCTTATGGAAACGCTCTCCGCGCAGTTCCAGCGACATATCCGCCGCACGCACCGCCAACGAGACGGGCATGTACTCTTTGATCGCGATGGTGCGTTCCAGCTGATGATCCCAGGCACGATAAACAATGCCGAAGCCGCCGCCGCCAATCACTTCCTTGATTTCAAATTCATTAAACCGGTAGCCCGCAGGGAGGGCGTTAGGTGTATGGTTTTCGTTTGCCGACATAGTGAACTCTCTGAACACGTCCTGTAGCGCCCCGTCATCACGATGACGGCAGGCAACGACCGCTAATTAATTAATGTTACGCCAGGCACCAATCGCCGGATCGGCGAGATCCGCATGCAGGGTGTCAATCAGTAACACAGTCACTTTTTGCTGTGGCATAAATTGCGGCGACCAAACGCCGCGTAACGTCTCAACCCGCTTTTTCAGCACATCGCTGCTCTGATCGGCGGTTTTGTCCATCTTCACCAGTAGTGTGCCGCTAAAACGCCACACATGCTGTTGTGCATCAAACGGCAGCACTAACCAGCTATCATCGGCATCCGGACGCGTAACAATCATGCGCTGGTTATTCACCGAGACCACTTCCAGCGGCGGACCGCTCATTTTCAAATCTGCAATCGGGTAGCCCTGATAGAAGTTCAGCGCCAGATTATGTGTTTTGCCAGCGCTCATCAGCGTCATTTCGCTCGGGCCTTCCAGCCAGCCTTCGGTGGAGCAGTGCTGATTCGGGTTATCCGGGATAAACAGCGATTCGCCTTTGTCATCCCACCAGGTACGGAAATGGCAGCCGCCCGGCAAGGCAAAGTGCTGCAGCGGCGTGCTATCCGCCGGGCGTGACAAATCGAGCGGCGCGGCGTTGCTGGTGGTGGCGCTGGCGGTGGCATCGTTCAGCACGATCGGGCGCCAGTTCTGTAATTTGGCTGCGCTGCCGTTAGCCAGCACGCTGCCCTCTTTATTGGTCATCTGCCACGGCAGTTCATCCAGCAGGCCGCACTGATTCGCCAGCAGCGTACCGACGCGCGGCAGGAAGCTGGTTAGGATGCTGGAGTCAGTGCTTTTGCCCGAAACGATGCGCAGCGGCAGCGTCTCTTTGCACCAGTCGTTGGGCGCTTTGCTCGCCACGTCATCAATGTAGACTTCTAATGACAGGCTCGGGGAATACACCACGCGGTAATCTTCTGCCTGCGCATTTACGGCCAGCAACAGGGTTGCGAAGCCCGTCAACCACACTTTCATAAGCATCCTTGGATCAATAACGTGACGGCAGAAAACGTGCCGCATCAGCCTGGGAATAAAGCAGCGTCGCTTCCTGCGGTTCGCCAATCCAGACGGCCAGAGCGCTGAGATTGTCGCTTTTAACACTGCGGTTAACGGCTTGTTCCATCAAAGTCAGCCACTCTTCGCAGGCATTCACCATGCGCAGGGCCAGTTCCATTTCGTGGGTGGTGAGATTGAGCCAGAATCCATCGCTGCAAACCAGAAACGCATCGCCATCGGCCAGCGTAATCACCTCGCTAAAAGTGGCCGGACGGGCAGGCTCAACACCGAGCGCATTATAGAGTAAATTACTGTTAATGCCGGTATTTTCATAGCCCGCCTCGCGTAACTGCTGGGCCAGACTGTGGTCACGCGTCACCTGATTTAGCACCCCATGACGGAAGTGATAAACCCGGCTGTCGCCAGCGTGCGCCCACCATGCGCGCTGTTTTTCGCGGTCGATAAACAGCGCGGCGAGCGTGGTGCTCATACGTGAAAAATTCGGATTGTTTCCCTGTGCCTCAATCAGCACCTGCTGGCAGTGTTCGATGGCGGCGCGCGTGCTTTCAGGGGTGAACGTCGCACTGTGCTGCAGCTGCGTTAGCAGCGTATCGCGCACCAGCTGCGCGGCGATATCACCGCCAGGCAAACCGGCGACGCCGTCACACACCAGAAAACAGGCTTTATGATCGTCCAGCTCGGCGCCGGTACGATCCTGATTTTCGTCGCGCATGCCTTGCTGGCAGCGGCTGGCAAACATCATCTTCATGCGTCTTCGGTCCGCGTTTGAGAATCTTTGTATTGATTCACTTCCATATCATAGGCATGCAGGAAGGCTTCGCCGAACAGCGTATGGAAGTCATCCTCAATTTCGCCAGCGGTACGTTGATAGTGGCGTGAGAAGTAATCCCACAGCGCCGCTTTGCGTCCGGTACTGAACGCCATTTTGGGCAGCACGCCATCTTTGCGCGCTTCTTCTTCTAAGCGCTGCGGGTTAAACGATTGCAGCATGGCGGCAATAATGGCGCGGATACCGGCAATCATGCCGAGCTGATGCGCCTGCAAATCCACCAGCGCATCGCGCACCGCCGGTTCCGGCGGCATAAAGCCCGGCATCTGGCTTTGATACATCTGCATCAATACGGTTTTACCGGACGGCAGAATTTTGAACGGGTTATTCGCCTCATTGAGAATCATCGTCATGTCGGCTTTCACGCCGCGCTTGAGGATCGAGCGCGAGGAGAGCAGGGCGACGGTGCCTTGCGAAAACAGGCTCAGCATGCGACCGGTTACGCGCATCTGCTCTTCGGTGATGGTGGTTTGATGGCCGTTATTCAGGCCCATCCCTTCCAGCAGCGCGGCAATCAGTTTGTCCTGAGAGACGCCCGGCAACGTGGCGGGCAGCGTCGGCGCATCGCTTTGCGGATCAATAGCCAGACGCGGATCGTTGCGGCGCTCCTGACGCGCAACCGGCTCGGGAATCACCTCCGACTCCTGCATCATACCGAGCGGGTCGTCGCTGCTGTCGGCAAAGAACGCCAGCGGATCGTCCTGACGGGCTTTCAGGTTGTTAGGATCGCGGACTTCGAGCCCATACTCACCGATTTGCAGCGTGTCGCCATCCTGCAACGCCACTTGCGAGCCGCGTTGCAACGCGACGCCGTTCAATACCACCGACGTGACGCTGCCCTGATTGGTCAGGCGGCACTCGCCCTCCGGCGAAAGATGCACCAGCGCCTGCAGACGCGATATGGCGCGCGATTCGTCAGGCAGCACCAGATCGTTATCCTGACTGCGGCCGATGGTGCCGCCGGGCGGTTTAAAGGCTACCGTCTTGGCGGGCACATCCGTATTGCACTGCACAATGGTAAATTGCATGAGTCATCCCGTTAACAAGGCAAACGCCACGGCCTATTCAAACATCGGTGGATAGAGGCCGTTGCGGCCCGGCTGTGCACCAGACGCCGGGTTAAACAATAATGAAAAAAGTTGCGCAGTCAGCGGGCCACTGTGTTTATGGGTGGCATGGCTAAAACCGTCACTGCGATTACTCCACCAGTAGCTCATGTGCTGCTGCGGATCGAATCTGTCAGCCACTTCACGCCAGCTCAGCGTGCAGGGTAAATCATCAAAACCAATCACATCCATAATGTCGCTGCGCTGCGTATCCGGCACCAGCAGCGGTGACAGGCGCTGCATCTGCTGCTCCAGCGCATCGGGATTGAGCCGATCGCGCACCGCGTGCAGCAGCAGCGCGCCCAGTTCCTGAAACCAGTCGCCGGACATCGCCAGCTGCGCGCTGTGCCAGTGGCTCAGCGGGAAGCTGCGCAGCGCCAGGAGCGGCCAGCTGCGGCCCACGCGATCGCATGACGGCAGCAGGCAGCCCATCTGCACCTGCTGACGCAGCGGCGAAAGCGGTAACACAAAATTCCACACCGGCGCACGTAAAAACTGTGCGGTGCTGGCATCGGCTTGCTGATGCCAGTGCAGTAATCCTTGCTGAAACCAGTGGCTCCACGGCGTCACGGTATTTTCGCTCAGACGCTGGCGCAAAAAATCGCCGGTGGCCGGTAACTTGCCGTACCAGCCCGGCGCAGTGTGTGTCGGCATGATTACCTCACCATTACTCACTGTGTCTGGTCAATCGCTGCGAAACAACGTGCGGTGCAATCGCCAGCGTGTTGCTGCTGTCACCGGCATTTTTCAGATTCTCCGCAAGCTTGCGCATCATCAACGCATTGTCACGCGCATACGGCGAAGACTGAATTTGCTGATCCAGCAGCTGGCTCAGATGCCAGTCGAGCTGCTGCAAATCGCGCGCGCTGACATCATCCGGCAGCGTGCGCTGCAGGTTTTGCATCAGCCAGCCACGCAGAAACTCGCCGTCATAATTGCGCGGCTGATAGAGCATCTGATAGGCCCGCAGCGCATTGCGACTGTACTCGTTATCGGTGCCCGGATCGTCACGCAGCAAATTGGTGATCTGCTGCGCCACGCGCGGCAGCAGTAAAGACTTAAGCGCATTTTGATAAAGCGCCCACGCCGCATCGCTGACCTGGTTGCCGCGATACAGCCCAACGCGCATGGTAAGCGGTGGATTGTCGAGGGAAAAACGCTCGGAGAGCGGCAGTTTCACCAGGCTATTTAAGAAGGGTAGCAGATCAAAAATATTATCGGCGGGCTGATGGATCACCTGCTGACTCTGGGTGGTGATCGGCGCGAGGCGTTCGGCAACCTGGTCCAGATAACGCTGATTCTGAATATAGCTGGTGAGCCACAAACAGGAGAGCAGCAGCAGTGCGCCGGTCAGCACGCCATAACCGATCCAGTGGAACAGGCGGTTGCGGTATTCCCAATGGCGATTGCTGCCCGCCAGGCCGCTTTCGCGGAACACTAAATCGCTCAGCAAATCGCGGATAAAGAAACTCTGTCCTTTGTTGCCGGGGATCGGACTGCTGCGATCGACGCTATTCCACGCCGCGAGGCTGCTTTCGCCGGTATGCGGCAGCTGCAGCTTGCGGTTCAGCTCGCCCATGATGCGGTCAAACGGTAAACCTTCCTGCGTGCCGCTGGTGAAGAACAGGCCGCGCGCCGACCAGGCGATCGGCTCCTGATGGCTGGAAAACACCACATCGAGATACTCATTCAGCAGCGGACGCAACGAACTGAACTCTTGCGGGAACAGGAAGCTGTCGGCGCGCTGGGTGAGATCGCGCTCGCCAGCCATGACGTCGGCCAACTGCTGCTGTAAACGCTGCTCTAAGTGCTGATATTGCTGGCTGAAGCTGCGGTGCCAGTCGTCTTTATGCGGTTTGCCCGGTTCCCACGGGAAAGTGAAGCCCCAAATCGCATCGCGCTGCGGCTTGCTGAGCGTGCCGTAAAAACTCATAAACCCTTTCAGCAGGTCGGTTTTGGTCACCATCACATACACCGGGAAGTGAATGCCGGTGTGCAGATGCAGCTCCGCCATGCGTTCACGTAGCGCGCTGGCCTGCGCATGGCGCGCTTCGGCTGAATCGGTCAGCAGATCGGAGACGCTGATGGTCATGATCACGCCGTTGATCGGCTGACGGGTGCGATAGCGCTTTAGCAGATTGATAAAACTGTGCCACTCCGCGCCATCGCGCGCGCGTTGGCTCTCCTGCAACGCGTAACGTCCGGCGGTATCGATCAGCACTGCACTGTCGGTGAACCACCAATCGCAGTGGCGCGTGCCGCCCACGCCGCGAATTGCCGCTTTGCCGAGGCTGTCAGTGAGCGGGAATTGCAGGCCAGCGTTGAGTAGCGCGGTAGTTTTACCGGCGCCCGGCGCGCCAATCATTACGTACCACGGCAGCTGATAAAGGTAGTGACTTTGAAAACGTGCCAGCCAGCTCTGCTGATGACGACGACCAAACTGGGTGCGCTTTAAACGCAGCGCTGCTTCACTGAAGCGCTGCGCCAGCAGGGTTTCGGTGGCCTGACGATCGGATAACTCCTCCTGGCTCATCTGCTGCAGACGGTTGAGCAACTTGCTATTAAACCAGCCGCGCCACAGTGCAGGGATAAACTGGAACAGCAGCCAGAGCAGATAGAGCAGACCCACCGCTAACTGGCGCGGTAATACTGGCTCGAGTGGGCGCGTATCGCCCCAGCTCCACAGCGGTCCGAGCATCCACAGCACGCAGCTCAATGCCGTGACGCCAATCAGGCTCCACAGCAGGCGATGGGTTAACAGATGTTGCAGTGATGCGCGCATCATTGGCCTCCCTGATGATTGCCGAGGGTTTCCGGTGTCACAAACAGGGTGATTTCCACCCGACGATTGCGGGCGCGGTTTTCATTACTGTCGTTCGGCAGCAGCGGATTGCTGTCGCCGCGACCTTCCGCTTTCACGCTGTGACCTTCCGCGAGCTGCGGATTGAGCAGCTGCATGATGGCGCGTGCGCGCGCAGAGGAGAATTCGTAGCTGGAGGCGAAACGGCCATCGACCGGGCTGTTATCGGTATACACCGACACCAACACCGTGCCTTTAACGGTTTTCATTGCACTGGCGACATGCGCCAGCAGCGCCCGTCCCACCTGATTCACCACCGTGCCGTCGCTGGAGAACAGTTTGTCAGCGGGGATGATCACTTTGCTGCCGAACGCGCCGTCGCTCACTTCCAGCTGTCCGGCGGCAATCACATCATTCAGACGTTGATGGAGATCGAGCAGCGCTTGAGGGGAAGTAGGGCGACGTCCTGGCGTGATTTGTGGCAGCGGGGTTTGATAGATGGTGCGCAGCAGCGGTTCGGCGGCGTTGCCGAGTCGCCAGTTCAGCCCGCTGTAAATCAGGCTCGCCACCAGAGTGGCCAAAGTAACGCAGGCCCAAAGCGGCACCATCGGACGCGTCAGGGTGCTGACCAGCGGATGCACTTCCACCAGCGGCACCGCCGGATTGGCGCTTGCCGGGCGATGTTCCGTAATGAGTTGTGCCAGGCGTTTGCGGATGGCTTCACACTGCGCGCGGCCGCTGTCACTGCCGCGATAACGGCCTTCATAACCAAGCAGCAGGCAATAGTGGATCAGTTCCAGCAGCCACAGATGCTGCTGCGGGCTTTGCGATACGCGCGACAACAGCTGGAAAACTTTCTCTCCGCCCCAGCTTTCATTGTGAAAGGTGACCAGCATGCCGTTGCCGGACCACACGCCGCGCGTGCCCCACGGCGTTTGCGCTGCGGCTTCATCCAGCACGCTGCACAGGCAGTAGCGCGCGCCGATAATCATCTCAAAAGGTAAGCCCGCTTGTTTACAGCGTTGTTCGAATTGGCGGATCTCTTCGATCAGTAACTGGCGCAATCCGGCAGGATCGTCATGTGTCGCGGCCTGCCGTATACGTACCACGGCATTCAGGATGGGTGCTGCGGCATTAAGCAAAAGGTTATCATTGCCCGCGACAATGCCATCGCGAGCAAGGGAATCCTGAGTCATTAAATCTTGGTTATCCAGGCAAGGGCGAAAATCACAGCCCGCAGAGCAAGCGCTTCTGCGGGCATTGTGCGCCGGATTGCATTATCAGTCTAAAATCCAGGTCGCGGTATCGTTAGTGCGACAAGCCTTGCTGGCGCCGCCAACGGCCACACAAACCTGTTTGCTGTTGCGGCGGGGGCGCGGACGATCGCTTCGAATGGTCGCGTCGTAACGGCTGCTCTCCACGCCCGCTTTCGGCGGAATATAGCCAATTAACTGGCCGTTAGGCTCATCAGCCACTGCCAGCCAGCTGTGTTCAACACGGCCGAGCACTTCAAACGGTTTGGCGTTATCAAGATAGCGCACTACCTTGCCACCATAATCAGGCGTGGTCATTACCGAGGCAGCATACAGCGCGCGATAACTCTCATTGACCGGCGTGAATTCGCCAGGTGCTGCCACCGCATGACGATGGACCAGTTGGACGCCATTCACTTCACTGGTTACCAGCGTGTCATCTGTAACGGGTGGCGGTGGCGCTTTGCAAGCAGCCAGACTTAATACCGCCAGCAACACAAGCACGAGACTCTTATTCACCATGATCCTCAAATTTCATCAGATTAGCTGCAGAGTAATCTGCGGCACGGGCCGTTAAGGCAGGCAGATTAAGCAGCGAGAAAGCCATCAAAAAAACAGACAGATTACAGAAAGATAGTGCTGAACTAAGTCTACCTAAGACTTTTGAGAATTCAAACCATTGCACCATGAGAAATCCCGTGCTAGCGGGCGAAAAAGCAGCGCAGGCCGATGATATAAAACACATAGTCACGGTGATAGATAAGCTTAGTTAATTTATTCGCTGCAGTTAACGATGCGAGGCAGCGCAACGGCATTTGGTCGCTGTTAGTACCAAACGAAAATGGTAAATAAGATTAATCTATTTGTATGAAGCAAAAAAGATTGCCTTGCGAAACAATTTTCTCAATTTCGGAATTTCCGGGCCCAATTCTGCCACGTTTAAACGCAGAACGGCATGGCTTTTGCTTAACCCTCTGTTTACACCGCTAAACCGCTGGAGAAAGCAATGAATCGGGCTTTGAACTATCTACGTGCTAGCCGCGCCAGCGAGATTGCGAGCCTGCAACGGTTGCTGCGGACCGGCGAACAGATTACCGCCATCAGTGAATTGATCCATGTGCTGCAGCGTGAACGTGGAGCCAGCAATATCTGGCTGTGCTCGGCTGGTCGACTGTTTGGTGAAGAGCTAGCACAGCGCGCTGCGGAGGTAGAACTGCGCGAACAGCGTGCAATGGCGGTGCTGCCGGAAGCAGAGGCGCAGCCCGGCTATAGCCGATTTTGCATGCTGATCGCGACTGCGCTTCAGGCGCTGGACAGTCTGCCGGCGCTGCGTCAGCAAGTACACAGCCGCACCGTGACGCAGGCGCAGGCGATGGATGCGTTTAATCACATCATCTGCACCTTACTCAATCTGGTATTTGAAGCGGCGGATACCGCCAGTGAGCCGGACATCTCGCGTGCGTTAATCGCGCTATTTAGCTTTATGCAAGGCAAAGAGCTGGCCGGACAGGAGCGCGCCACCGGTTCGGCGGGATTCGCTGCCGGTGAATTTACCGAGACGCAACGGCAGCGCATTCAGGTGTTGATCGCTGCGCAGGAGCAAAGCTTTGCGACTTTCAGCCAATTTTCTGATGCGGAAAATCTACAACGCTGGCAGGCGATAGCCGATGCCGGCAGCCAAATTGAGCGGCTAAGACGCATCGCCTGCACCGGCGCACAGTGCGGTGAAAATGGCGTGTTGCAGTGGTTTAGTCTGCTCAGTTCGCGTCTCGATCAGATGAAACAGATTGAAGATACACTGTGCGCCACGCTGATGAATCGCTGTCAGTGTGCGATTGCGGCTGCCCAGCACAGTGAATCTCCGCCGATAGCCATCGGAGAAGAGGCCAGTTTCTCGCTTTATATCGCGGGTGCCAGCTGGCTGTCAGGCGTTGAAACCACGCTGGACAGCAATGGCCTCGCGCCCCAGCTCGGGCGTTCGGTGCTGGCGTTGATCCGTGAGCAGTCGCAGCGTCTGCAGACGCAGGCCGATGAACTCGCCTCGATGCGCGCGTCACTGGATGAACGCAAAATTATCGATCAGGCGAAAAGCTGGTTGATGCAGCAGCACGGTTTCAGCGAGCAGGATGCGTGGCAGGCGCTGCGTAAGAGCGCCATGAACCAGAACAAACGGGTGCTGGAAATAGCCCTGGCGGTGCTGGCGGTTGCCGCCACGCTCAAGGCATAACTCGAAGGAGGTAGCTGCACAAACCCTGTGCGTAGAGTGCGTCAGCGCAGTGCAAAAACGACGCATCATCAGCGCATTTATAGCGCCAGCCTTGATAAAACCGCCTGATATTTTTGGCACAGGTTTTGCAATACCTTACAGACATTGCGCATTTGTTTCGCCAACGGCGGTGAAGCGAGTGCTTTGGATAAAGGCGTCCGGCCCCATGTTTTTGCGACATGCGGGAGGACGCCTTTTTTTATTCTTTTTTTCAGGATGCGCATGATGAGCAAAACGCGGTTCACATTGTCACGACGTCAATTTCTCCTGGGTAGCGCGGCGGTCGGTGGCAGCTATCTACTGCCGGGATTACGCAATGCGGTATGGGCTGCCGGTTCCGATGCGCCCGAAAAGAGCAACATTCGCGTCGGCTTTATTCCGCTCACCGACTGCGCGCCGGTGGTGATGGCGTCAGTAAAAGGCTTCGATAAAAAATACGGTCTGACGCTGCAACCGAGTAAAGAAGCCAGCTGGGCGGCGGTGCGCGACAAGCTCACCGCTGGCGAATTGGATGCCGCGCACGCGTTGTACGGCATGATTTATGGTCTGCAGTTGGGCATTGCCGGGCCTCAGCATGAGATGGCTAACCTGATGACGCTCAACAACAACGGGCAGGCCATCACCCTGGCGAATCAGCTTAAAGATCAGAAAGTTACTGATGCGGCCAGCCTGCAAAAATTAATCGCCAGCCAAGCCAAAGGCAGCTTTACCTTCGCGCATACCTTCCCAACCAGTACACACGCCATGTGGCTCTATTACTGGCTGGCCAACGCCGGTATCGACCCGTTTGAGGATGTGCGCACCGTGGTGGTCCCGCCACCGCAAATGGTGATGAACATGAAGATGGGCAACATGAGTGGCTTCTGCGTTGGCGAGCCGTGGAACCAGCGTGCTATCAGCGACAACATCGGTTTTACCGCCACCACCACACAGCAAATTTGGCCGGATCATCCGGAAAAAATTCTCGCCACGCGCGCCGCCTGGGTGCAAGAGAACCCCAATACCGCCCGTGCGCTGACCGCCGCAGTGCTGGAAGCCGCGCGCTGGATCGATGCCTCCGACGCTAACCGCAAAGAGACCGCGCAGGTGCTGGCCGGACGCGCGTGGATCAACACCAAAGTGGAAACGCTGGAAGGGCGCATGCTCGGTCAGTACGAAAATGGCCTCGGTCAGCGCTGGCAGGACGCGCACGGTATGCGCTTCTTCCGCGACGGTGAAGTGAGCTTCCCGTGGATTTCCGACGGCATGTGGTTCCTGACGCAGATGAAGCGCTGGGGCATGGTGCAAACCGCGCCTGATTATGCAGCAGTGGCGCGTCAGATCAACCGTATTGATATCTACAAACAGGCCGCCAGCGCGGTGGGCGGCATTAGCGTCCCAGCCGGCGAGATGCGCAGCAGCACACTGTTCGACGGCAAAGTATGGGACGGCAGCAATCCCGCCGCTTATGCCGACAGTTTTGCCCTTAAACGCCGTTAAGTGAGGTCATGATGAAATCTGAAGCACGCTCGCTCAATACCGCGCCGATCGCCGCGCCACCGGCGCAGGTGATTGCACTCAAGGTAACGCCCGCACCGCGTCGGGGTCAACGCTGGCTCCGTCCCCTGCTGCAGCGGCTAATCCCCGCCAGTTGCGGCCTGATTCTGCTGCTGTTTGTCTGGCAACTGGCTTCAATGTCCAGTAAAGGCTTCCCCACGCCATATGCCACCTGGCAAGCCGCCGTCACGCTGTTTGCCGATCCGTTTTACAACAACGGGCCCAACGATCAGGGCATCGGCTGGAACGTGGTCGCCTCGCTGCAGCGGGTGGCAATCGGCTTTGGTCTGGCGGCGCTGGTGGGCGTTCCCGCCGGATTCCTGATTGGCCGTTTTACCTTTATCGCGCACATGCTCAACCCGATCATCGCGTTGCTGCGTCCGGTCAGTCCACTTGCCTGGTTGCCGATTGGCCTGCTGCTGTTCCAGCGCGCTGAACCGGCATCAAGCTGGACCATTTTCATCTGCTCCATCTGGCCGATGGTGATCAACACCGCCGAAGGCGTACAGCGAATTCCGCAGGATTATCTCAATGTGGCGCGCGTGCTGCGGCTCAATGAGTGGACAGTGATGCGCCGCATTCTGTTCCCGGCGGTGCTGCCTGCAGTGTTAACCGGTATGCGTTTATCGATGGGCATCGCATGGCTAGTGATTGTCGCTGCGGAAATGCTAACCGGTGGGCTCGGTATCGGTTTCTGGATTTGGAACGAGTGGAACAACCTCAATGTGGAAAACATCCTGATTGCCATCGTGGTGATTGGCGTGGTCGGGTTACTGCTCGAACAGGCGCTGATGTTACTGGCACGCCGCTTTAGCTGGGAAAAATAAGGAGCCGATGATGAATCCAATTATTCGCGTACAGCAGGTCAGCCAGCGCTTCAATACCGCAGGCGGCGAGTTCCTCGCCCTCGATAACGTCAGTTTTGATATCCACGAAGGTGAAACCCTCAGCCTGATTGGTCACTCCGGCTGCGGAAAGTCCACGCTTCTCAATTTGATAGCCGGGCTGACGCAGCCGAGTAGCGGCGTGTTGCTGTGTGACAACCGCGAAATCAGCGGTCCCGGTCCGGAGCGTGCGGTGGTGTTCCAGAACCATTCGTTGCTGCCGTGGCTGACCGCCTACCAAAACGTGGAGCTGGCGGTGCAGCAAGTGTTCAAAGGAAAAATGAGCAAAAGAGAGATGAGCGAGTGGATCGAACACAACCTCAATCGCGTGCAGATGAGTCACGCGCTGCATAAGCGTCCGTCGGAGATCTCCGGCGGCATGAAGCAGCGTGTCGGGATTGCGCGTGCGCTGGCCATGCAGCCGCGTGTGCTGCTGCTGGATGAACCGTTCGGTGCGCTGGATGCGCTAACGCGCGCTCATCTGCAAGACAGCGTGATGCGCATCCAGCAGGAGCTCAATACCACCATTGTGCTGATTACGCACGATGTCGATGAGGCGGTGTTGCTGTCAGATCGCGTGTTGATGATGACCAACGGCCCCGCCGCGCAGGTCGGTGACATTCTCAACATCGACCTGCCGCGTCCACGTTCACGGGTAGCGTTAGCCGACGAGCCGCGCTATCACCAGCTGCGTCAGCGGATTCTGCATTTCCTGTATGAAAAGCAAACGGCTGTGGCGTAAGGGGACAACCATGGTGCAGCGACTGGTAGTGATCGGAAACGGCATGGCGGCGATGCGCATGGTGGAAACCTTGCTGCAACGTGCGCCGGGTCGCTACGCCATCACGGTGATTGGCCGTGAGCCGCACGGCAATTACAACCGGGTGCTGCTGTCGCCGGTGCTGGCGGGCGAAAAAGCCTTCGCTGACACGGTGATCCACGAACCCGCATGGTATGCGGCACATCAGGTGCAGTTGCTGATGGGGGAAGAGGCGCTGCAGGTGGATATCCCTACGCGCACAGTACTAACCGACCAGCGCACCCTGCACTGGGACAAGCTGGTGTTCGCCTGCGGTTCGAGGCCGCGCATGCCGGATCTGCCCGGCATCCATCGCCCACAGGTGCAGGGTTTCCGCACGGTGCGAGACGTGGAGGCCATGCTCGCGCAGCAAGGTCCGGTGGTGGTGCTGGGCGGCGGATTAATTGGCGTGGAAGCCGCAGCGGCGCTGCGTCAGCGTGGACGTGACGTCACGCTGCTGCATCATCGTCCGTGGCTGCTTGATCGCCAGCTGGATGCCAAAGCGGGTGCGCTGTTGCAGCAGCATCTGGCACAGCGCGGTATTCGCTGTCGGCTCGGCGTCACTTTGCAGGCCATTGACGCCGAAAGCGTCACGCTCGGCGATGGGGCGGTTATCGCAGCGGAACAGGTGGTGATCGCCATCGGCGTGCTGCCGGAGATCGCGCTGGCGCAGGCGGCGGGCGTGCCTTGCCAGCGCGGCATTCTGGTTAACCGTCAACTGCAAACCGCGCTTCCGCATGTGTATGCGCTGGGTGAGTGCTGCGAAATCAGCGGCGAAACCTTTGGCTTGATTGCGCCTTGTCTGACGCAGGCCGCCGTGCTGGCAGCACAACTGGCGGGTAAACCCGTGGCCGACTTTCACTATCAGGAAAACGGTACGCGGCTGAAAGTCAGCGGCATTGAGATGTTCAGTGCGGGCGATATCAGCGAAGGCGACGCCATCAGCAGCTTTGACCCGCTGCACCAGCACTATCGCCGACTGTTTTTGCGCAATGGCGCACTGCGCGGCGTGCTGCTGTTTGGCGACAGCCAGGCGGCAGGCACGCTGCTACCACAACTTCAACAGGCCGCGCAGGTGGGCATTAACGCACTGTTTGGTCTTGACGACAACACAACGCAGCCAAGCGCTGCAGGAAGCCAGATGATGAGCAAACCTCTTCTCGCCGTGGTTGGACATGGCATGGTCAGCCACCATTTTCTCGAACAGCTGGTGAGTCGTGAACTGCATCAGCACTATCACATCGTGGTATACGGCGATGAGCCGCAGATGGCCTACGATCGCGTGCATCTTACCGAATACTTCAACGGTAAAAGCGCGGACGATTTGTCACTGGTCTGCGATAACTTCTTTCAGCAACACGGCATCGAACTGCGCAGCGGTTGTGAAGTGGTGGCAATTGACAGTGCAAAACGCAGCCTGCGTGATGCCAGCGGCGCGGAATTGACCTGGGATAAACTGGTGCTGGCGACCGGCTCGGTGCCGTTTGTACCGCCGGTTCCCGGCCACGATCACGCGCGTTGTTTTGTATACCGCACACTGGCCGATCTGGATGCGATTGCTGACTGTGCCCGTAATGCGACGCGCGGGGTGGTGATTGGAGGCGGGCTGCTCGGACTGGAAGCCGCCAACGCATTGAAACAGCTCGGTCTGGAAACCCATGTGGTGGAGTTCGCGCCGCGTCTGATGGCGGTGCAATTGGATGACGGCGGCGCGCAGATGCTGCGCGGCAAAATCAGCGCGCTGGGCGTTCAAGTTCATACCAGCAAGCAAACTGAAGCGATTGAGAGTCTGCCGGATGGCAGCCTGCAGCTGCGTTTTGCCGATGGCAGCCTGCTGGCAACGGACCTGCTGGTATTTTCAGCGGGTATTCGTCCGCGTGATGCACTGGCGCGCGCCGCCGGTCTGCAACTGGGTGAACGCGGCGGCATTCTGATCAACGACGCTTGCGCCACCAGCGCCGCAGATGTCTATGCGATTGGTGAATGCGCGCTGTGGCAAGGGCAAATTTTCGGTTTGGTTGCGCCGGGATATCAAATGGCGCGCGTACTGGCGGCGCAGCTGGCGCAGGAAGAACTGGCGTTCAGCGGTGCCGACATGAGCACGAAACTGAAACTGCTCGGCGTGGAAGTGGCGTCATTTGGCGATGCGCACGGGCGCACCGCTGACAGCCAAAGTTATCAGTGGATCGATAATCCAAAGGGCATCTACAAAAAACTGGTGGTGTGCAAAGATCGCAAAACGCTGCTTGGCGGCGTGCTGGTGGGCGACAGCGCAGATTACGCCAGCCTGCTGCAGATGATGCTGAATCAGTTACCGTTACCAGAAGAGCCGGAAAGCCTGATTTTGCCCCAGTTAGCGGGTGCGCCGGCTAAAGCGCTGGGTGTCGCGGCGTTGCCAGACAGCGCGCAAATCTGCTCGTGCCATAACGTCAGCAAGGCGGACATTTGCGGGGCAGTGCAGGGCGGCTGCGGTGACATGGCGGCGATCAAAAGCTGCACCAAAGCGGCAACCGGCTGCGGTGGGTGTAGCGCATTAGTCAAACAGGTGATGGAGTTCCAGCTCGCCAGTCAGGGCGTGGAAGTGAAGAAGGATATCTGTGAACACTTTGCCTACTCGCGTCAAGAGCTGTATCACCTGATCCGCGTCGGCAACATCACCACCTTTGAGCAGCTATTGCAGCTCAACGGACGCGGACAGGGCTGTGAAGTGTGCAAGCCGCTGGTGGGATCATTGCTGGCATCATGCTGGAATGACTACTTACTGAAGCCCGAACATCTGCCGCTGCAGGATACCAACGATCGCTACTTCGCCAACATCCAGAAAGATGGCACCTATTCGGTGGTACCGCGTGTGCCAGCCGGTGAAATTACGCCGCATGGGCTAATTGCGATTGGTGAAATAGCCGCTCGTTACGATCTCTACACCAAAATCACCGGCGGTCAGCGCATCGATCTGTTCGGTGCGCGGCTCGATCAGTTACCGGATATCTGGGAACACTTAATCGCGGCGGGTTTTGAAACCGGTCACGCTTATGGCAAATCGCTGCGCACGGTAAAATCCTGCGTGGGGTCAACCTGGTGCCGTTACGGCGTGCAGGATTCTACCGCCTTCGCCATCGCATTAGAGAATCGCTACAAAGGGCTGCGCGCCCCGCACAAAATTAAAATGGCGGTTTCCGGCTGCACGCGTGAATGCGCTGAAGCGCAGAGCAAGGACATTGGCGTAATCGCCACGGAAAAAGGCTGGAACCTGTATGTCTGCGGCAACGGCGGGATGAAACCGCGTCATGCCGATTTGTTCGCCAGCGATCTCGATGATGAAACGCTGCTGCGCTACGTTGACCGCATCTTGATGTTCTATGTGCGCACCGCCGATCGTCTGCAGCGCACCAGCGTGTGGATGGATAACATGGAAGGCGGACTCGACTACCTGCGTCAGGTGGTGATCGAAGATTCACTCGGTATAGCCGTGCAACTGGAGCAGGAGATGCAGCGCGTGGTGGAGCGCTATCAGTGCGAATGGCACAGCACGCTGCAGGATCCTTCGCGTCGCGCCTTGTTTACCGCCACCGTCAACAGCGAGCAGCCTGACGAGACGCTCAACTATGTGCAGGTGCGCGGTCAGCGTCAGCCCGCGACGGCGGACAGCATTCCCGTTACCACGTTGCCGGCAGAACCCTGGAGTGCCATTTGCCTTGTCGACGCTATCCCGCCGTCTGCGGGCATGGGTGCGCGGTTAGGCGGTCAGCGTGTGGCCTTGTTCCGCTTGGGCGAGGCGATTTATGCGCTGGAAGATATTGAGCCCGGCACGCAAGCCAGCGTGCTGTCGCGTGGCATTCTCGGCGACGTAGCGGGCGAGCCGGTGGTGATATCACCGCTCTACAAGCAGCGCGTGCGGCTGCGCGACGGACAAAGTCTCGATAACGCCGAGCATCAGCTGCGCTGCTGGCCGGTGCGCGTGGAGGGCGGCAAAGTGTGGCTCGGGCATCAGCCGATTATTGCGCTGGCGGCGGCCTCATGAAAACCACCTGTCCGTACTGCGGCGTGGGCTGTGGCGTGGAGGTGAAAGCCCTCGATGCGCCGGTGAGCGGCGACCGCCAGCATCCGGCTAATTTCGGTCGGCTGTGCGTCAAAGGTTCAGCGCTGGGCGAGACCCTGATGCATGACGGTCGTTTGCTCTGGCCGAAGATTGATGGTCAGCGCGTCAGTATCGATGCCGCACTGGACCATGTGGCGGCGGGTTTCCGGCGCATCATCGATCAACATGGCCCGCAGGCGGTGGCCTTTTACGGCTCCGGTCAACTGCTAACGGAGGATTATTACACCGCCAATAAGCTGATGAAGGGCTTTATTGGCTCTGCCAACATCGATACCAATTCACGGCTGTGTATGGCTTCGGCGGTGGTGGGTTACAAACGCGCTTTCGGTGCCGATGCGGTGCCGTGCTGCTATGACGATCTTGAACAAGCCGATGTTGTGGTGTTAGTCGGCTCCAACGCGGCATGGGCGCATCCAGTGGCGTGGCAGCGGCTGGTGCAGGCCAAAGCCGAACGCCCTGAGATGCAGCTGGTGGTGATCGATCCGCGTCGTACTGCCAGCTGTGACCTTGCTGATGTTCATCTGGCGCTGCAACCGGGATCTGATAGCGCGCTGTTTGCCGGGCTGCTGAACTGGCTGGCGCACCATGCGGGTATCGATGCCAGTATGTTGCCGCATCTGGCCAATGTGGAAGCGACCTTAGCCGCCTGTGAGGCGTGGGATGTGGCGACGGTCGCCGCTGCCTGCCAGCTGAGTGAGCATGACATTGTGGCATTTTGGCAGCTGTTCGCAGCGCAGCCGCGCGTGCTGACGCTGTGGTGCATGGGCATCAATCAGTCACAAACCGGCAGCGATAACAACAACGCCATCCTCAATGCGCATCTGCTCAGCGGCAAAATCGGCCGTGCGGGCTGCGGACCGTTTTCGCTGACCGGACAGCCCAACGCCATGGGCGGCCGTGAAGTGGGCGGCTTAGCCAATCAGCTGGCGGCGCACATGGGCTTTAGCGCAGCAGAGGTTGATCGTGTTGCGCGCTTTTGGGGGAGCGATCGTGTTGCGCAGCAGCCGGGACTGACGGCAGTTTATCTGTTCAATGCCATCGAACGCGGCGACGTCAAGGCAGTGTGGATCATGGGTACCAATCCTGCCGTTTCGATGCCGGAAGGTAACCGCGTGGCGCACGCGCTGGCGAAATGCGAGCTGGTGGTGGTGTCGGAAGTCAGCGCCCACAGCGACACGGCACAATTTGCTGATGTGCTACTGCCGGCGCAGGCATGGGGCGAGAAAAACGGCACCGTGACCAATTCGGAGCGGCGTATCTCACGCCAGCGCAGTTTTATTGCGCCAGCCGGTGAGGCCAAAGCGGATTGGTGGCTGCTGGCGCAGGTGGCGCAGCGACTCGGTTTTGGCGCGGCCTTTGCCTGGCAGCATCCAGGCGAGATTTTCGCCGAGCATGCCGCGCTGTCTGGTTTTGAGAATCGCGGCACGCGCGCCTTTGATATCAGCGCGCTGGCAACCATCACGCGTGAGCAATATGACCAGTTAGCCCCGGTGCAGTGGCCGATCACTGCCGCGTCACCCAACGGCACCGCGCGGCTGTTTGCCGATCGCCGCTTTTACCATGCCGATGGAAAAGCGCGTCTGCTGCCGCCCGCGATACCGGTTAAAACCCTCATGACCACTGATTATCCGCTGCTGATGAATACCGGCCGCATCCGCGATCAGTGGCACACCATGACGCGCACCGGCAACGTGCCGCGACTGATGCAGCATTACGATGAACCCTTTGTCGCGCTAAATCCGCTGGATGCGGCGGCGTACGGCTTGAGCCACGGCGATGTGACGCGCGTGCAGTCGGCGCTGGGCTGGTGCAGCGGACGCGTCACCCTCGACAGCGGCCTGCAGCGTGGGCAAATCTTTGTGCCGATGCACTGGACAAGACAGTTCAGCGGGCAGGCCAACGTCGATGGATTAGTCGCGGCCAGCTGTTGTCCCGATTCCGCTCAGCCAGCGTTAAAACAAACGGCGGTGCGCTTGCAACTACTGCGTCCAGCGTGGCAAGGCTGGCTGTGGCTGCCGGACATCATCACGCCGCCTGCACTACTCTACTGGTCGCGAGCCCCACAGCCCGGCGTGCAGCGCTATGTGCTGGCGGGCAGCGCTCATGCTGGCGAATGGCTGATGCAACTGCCGGGCATGTCCGCATTGCAATGGCAGCAGGCGCAGGCGGGACAGCAATTGCACTGGCTTGGCTGGCGCGAGGGCAAGTTGGCATGCGCCTTTTATGCCGCGCCCTGGCTACCAGACATCGATCACCCATTTATCGCGCGGGCCTTCAGCCAGCCGCCCGATTTGCCGCAGCAGCGACATGCGCTGTTGGGCGGGCGACCGGCGCAGGGCGGCAGCCACGGACGTACCCTTTGCAGCTGCTTTGGCGTCGGTGAAGTGGCGATTCGCCGGGCCATCGCTGAGGGCTGTGATTCCCCGGCAGCGCTCGGCGCGGTGTTGAAATGCGGCACCAACTGTGGCTCCTGTATCCCGGAGCTCAAACAACTGCTCTCATCTCTGCGCGTGGCGCAGTAACGGAAAACATCATGACGCAAGCCAGTGAATCCCTCGACAAGCTGTTTAATCCGCGTGACGGCGAACACGCGCAAGGTGGCGTCTGGCTGGTTGGGGCTGGGCCGGGAGACGTAGAACTGCTCACCTTAAAAGCATGGAGGCTGATCAACAGCGCCGACGTTGTGGTGTATGACCGGTTGGTGAGCGAGGCGATCATGGCGGAAGTGCCGCCGGAGACGCTGGCGATTGATGTCGGCAAGAAGCCCGGCAGCCACGGGTTAAAGCAGGCGCAAACTAATCAGCTGCTGGTGGATTTAGCCCGCAGCGGGCGGCAAGTGGTGCGGCTCAAAGGCGGCGATCCCTTTATTTTCGGGCGCGGCGGTGAAGAGATGCTCTATCTGCAACAGGCTGGAATAGCCTGCCAGATCGTGCCGGGTATTACCGCCGCCGCCGGATGCGCGGCAGCCAGCGGCATTCCGCTAACGCACCGTGATTGCGCACAGTCGCTGCGGTTAATTACCGGTCACGGCAAAAGCGGTGAACCGCAGCTGGATGATGCCAGCCTCGCCGCCAATAACCAGACGCTGGTGTTTTATATGGGGCTGAAGTGGAGCGCCAGCATCAGCGCACAGCTGCAGGCGCAGGGCCGCAACGCGCAGACGCCGGTGGCAATCATTGAGAATGGCACGCGTGCCGATCAGCGGGTGATGATCACTACGCTGGCTGAGCTGGCACACACTGTTGAGGTGCAACAAGCCCAATCGCCGGCGTTATTGTTGGTGGGTGACGTGGTGCACTTTTATCGCCAACCGGTCAGGATTAATGCACATTCGAGCAATGTAGCGGCGCCATTTATGGCGACCAATCAGCCCGCAATTTCACTTATGGCTAAATAAGCTCACATTTCCCCCCTTTAATCCGCGCTTTAGCCTGTCAGGGTTTTGGCATTCTATGCTCAGAATTCCTGCCAGCTGAGGTAAGTCGTGGCTGAAGAGAGTAACGAGGACAAAACAGAATCGCCCACGCCCCACCGACTTGAAAAAGCGCGTGAGGAGGGGCAGATTCCGCGTTCGCGCGAGCTGACTTCAGTGATGATGCTGTTGATTGGATTGCTGATCCTGTGGGTCGGCGGCAACAGCATGGCGGAGCGTCTGGCCAGCATGGTCGCCACCGGATTTCGTTTTGATCACGGCATGGTGAACGATGACAAAGTGATCATTGGTCATATCGGCAGCCTGATTAAGCAGGCGGTGATCGCGCTGCTACCGCTGATGGGCGGCTTAGTGGTGGTGGCGATTGCCGGGCCGATGGCGCTGGGCGGCCTTAACTTCAGCGGCAAATCCATTAAGTTCGATCTCAAAAAGCTCAACCCGCTCACCGGTATTGGCCGCATGTTCTCCGGCCAAACCGCTGCAGAGCTGGTGAAATCGATCATGAAAGCGGTGCTGGTTGGGCTGGTGGCCGGTTGGTACATCTGGAGCCATTGGGAAGAGATGCTGCGTTTGATGAGCGAATCGCCGATCAACGCGCTACATCATGGTTTGTCGATGATCGCCGCCTGCTGTGGGCTGATCATGCTGGGCCTGTTCCCGATGGTGGGCTTTGATGTGTTCTGGCAGCTCTACAGCTACTTCAAAAAGCTGAAGATGACGCGCCAGGAGATCCGCGACGAACATAAACAGAACGAAGGCGACCCGCACGTTAAAGGGCGTATTCGCCAGGCGATGCGCGCGGCGGCACGCCGTCGCATGATGGCCGATGTACCGAAAGCCGACGTTATCGTCACTAACCCGACGCACTACTCGGTGGCGCTGAAGTATCAGGAAGGCAAGATGAGCGCGCCCAAAGTGGTGGCCAAAGGCGCGGGCGATATCGCCCTGAAGATTCGTGAGCTCGCCAAAGAGCACCGCATCCCGATTCTTGAAGCACCGCCGCTGGCGCGTGCGTTGTATCGACACACCGAAATTGGTCAGTTCATCCCCGGCGCGCTGTATGGCGCGGTAGCGGAAGTGCTGGCCTGGGTTTGGCAGCTGCGACGCTGGAAGCGCGAAGGCGGCCTGATTCCAAACAAACCAAAAAACCTGCCGGTTCCGGCAGACATGGACTTTGCAGGAGAGAACACTAACGATGGCTAATTTAGCCGAGAAGCTGCGTTTACCGGGCAACTTTAAAGACACGCAATGGCAAGTGCTGGCGGGCCCGGTACTGATCATGTTGATCTTGTCGATGATGGTGCTGCCGTTACCCGCATTCATTCTTGACCTGCTGTTCACCTTTAACATTGCGCTGTCGATCATGGTGCTGCTGGTGGCAATGTTCACCCAGCGCACGCTGGAGTTCGCCGCCTTCCCGACCATTCTGCTGTTCTCGACGCTGCTGCGTCTGGCGCTGAACGTTGCGTCAACCCGTATCATTCTGTTGGAGGGCCATACCGGCGCCGATGCGGCCGGACGCGTGGTGGAAGCCTTCGGTCACTTCCTCGTTGGCGGTAACTTCGCCATCGGTATCGTGGTGTTCATCATCCTCGTTATCATCAACTTCATGGTTATCACCAAGGGTGCGGGACGTATTGCCGAAGTCGGCGCGCGTTTTGTGCTGGATGGGATGCCCGGTAAGCAGATGGCGATTGATGCTGACCTCAACGCCGGCTTGATTGGCGAACAGGAAGCCAAGCAACGCCGTACCGAAGTGACGCAGGAAGCCGATTTCTACGGCTCAATGGACGGTGCGAGTAAGTTCGTTCGTGGTGACGCCATCGCCGGCATCCTGATCATGGTGATCAACATCATCGGCGGCCTGTTGGTCGGCGTGGTGCAGCACGGCATGGATCTCGGTCACGCCGGTGAAACCTACACGCTGTTGACCATCGGTGACGGCCTGGTAGCACAGATTCCAGCGCTGGTGATCTCCACCGCCGCCGGTGTCATCGTAACGCGCGTGGGCACCGATCAGGACGTCGGCGAGCAGATGGTAACGCAGCTATTCAAGAACCCGCGCGTGCTGATGCTGAGCGGCGGCGTGATTGGTTTGCTCGGCCTGGTGCCGGGCATGCCAAACCTGGTGTTCCTGCTGTTTACCGCTGCGCTATTAGGACTTGCCTGGTGGTTACGCGGTCGCGAAATGCAGCCGAAGAAACCGGCAGAAGCCTCCAGTCTGGTGAAAACCCAGGAAACGCCGGCCACGGTGGAAGCGTCGTGGACCGATGTGCAGCTGGAAGATTCGCTCGGTATGGAAGTGGGTTATCGCCTGATTCCGATGGTCGATCACCTGCAAAACGGCGAACTTTTGGGGCGTATCCGCAGTATTCGTAAGAAGGTGGCACAAGAGGTGGGCTTCCTGCCGCCGGTGGTGCATATCCGTGACAACATGGAGCTGCCACCCGCGCGTTACCGCATCCTGATGAAAGGCGTAGAAATTGGCAGCGGCGACGCTTATCCGGGCCGCTGGATGGCGATCAACCCTGGCACCGCCGCTGGTTCCCTGCCGGGCGAGCCAACCGTCGATCCGGCCTTTGGTCTGGCGGCGATCTGGATCGACAGCGCCCTGAAAGAGCAGGCGCAGATTCAGGGCTTTACCGTGGTGGAAGCCAGCACCGTGGTGGCGACGCACCTCAATCACCTGATTGGCCAATACGCCAGCGAGCTGTTTGGCCGTCAGGAAGCGCAGCAGCTGTTGGATCGCGTCACGCAAGAGATGCCGAAGCTGACCGAAGATCTGGTGCCGGGTGTCATCACGCTGACTACGCTGCACAAAGTGCTGCAAAACCTGCTGACCGAGCGCGTCTCGATTCGCGATATGCGCACCATTATTGAAACGCTGGCGGAACATGCGCCGGTGCAGAACGATCCGCAAGAGCTCACCAGCGTTGTGCGTGTGGCGCTGGGACGGGCGATTACCCAACAGTGGTTCCCGGGCAACGGCGAAGTGCAGGTGATCGGCCTGGATGCCACGCTGGAACGCCTGTTGCTGCAGGCGCTGCAAGGTGGCGGTGGACTCGAGCCAGGTCTGGCAGATCGCTTACTGGTGCAGGCGCAAGGCGCACTGCAGCAGCAAGAGATGGCAGGCGCGCCGCCGGTGCTGCTGGTCAATCATCCGCTGCGTGCGTTGCTGGCACGCTTCCTGCGGCGCAATCTGCCGCAGCTGATTGTGCTGTCGAATATGGAGCTGACCGATAACCGTCAAATCCGCATGACCGCCACCATTGGAGGCAAGTAATGCGTCGCTGGTGCTGGGCAGTAATGATGATGCCGTTGATGGCGCTGCCGCTGGCTGTTGATGCGTCCAGCGGTGCCTGGACAGCCAACGCCAGCGGCCCAAGCCTTGGCGTGCGCGGTAACTGGCTGATGACGCCTGCGCTGCGTGCGCCTTCCAGCGCGCCGGGCAATATTTCGCTGGTGTACTGGCGTTATCAGCTAAGCCGTCCTGCGCCCTCGGGTTTGGTGGTGCGCTTATGTGCGGGCGATCGTTGTGTCGAGATTGAAGGCGCTAGCGGCAGTACGCGCGGCTTAGCCAACGTGGCGGCGGAAGAGACGCTGCATCTTGCATTTGGCTTTAAGGGGAAGGGCGCCTTGCCGCCCGGCTTACGCGTGGTGAGCAGTGAAGTGACGGTGAATTATCAGTAACGCGTGTTACCTCGGCGACGCGCCCTGCGCTGCCGAGTGCATGGATTAAGGCTTATCTCCCTGACCGTAAATTGGGGGTGAAGCCAGTTTTGCATCCTCTCTTAACCCTTTCACCTGCTTCGCATTTACTTTGGCCGCCGCCGGATTACCAAACTGCTGGGTAACAAAGTTACTGACATCCGCCACCTGCTGGTCACTCAGCTCAGGCGCAAAAGGCGGCATAAAGACTTCTCCCTCGCGCATATGGCGATGCACACCGTTGAGGACCACCGATACCACGTTCAGCGCATCTGCCGCGCCGGTGCTGGTGTGGTGGAACAGCGATGGATAGGCATGGAAACCGCTGCCCGATCCCGCACCTTCCGCGCCGTGACAGCTGGCACAGTTACCGGCAAATACCACCGCGCCGGGCTGAGCATGGCGGGTCGCCTCATCGGCGCCGCGCAGTGCAATCAGCGCGGTGGAAGGTTGTCCCCAACTGTCACGCGCGCGGGCTTGTTGCGCGTCCGGCTGCGGCTTAACGCTGCGCAGATAGGTGGCGATGTCCTGCAGATCACTCTCGGGCAGATATTGCAGGCTGTGTTCAATCGCTTCGGCCATCGGCCCGGAGGCGCTGGCTTTGTTGGCGACAAAGCCGGTTTTCAGGTAGGTCACCAGCTGCTGCTGGCTCCAGTCACCAATGCCTGCCTGCTTATCGGGTGTGATGTTGTACGCCATCCAGCCACCGAGATCGCCGCCGGCCAATGCTTTATCGTTGTCCATGCCCATGGTCAGATTACGCGGCGTATGGCAGGTGCCGCAGTGCGCCAGCGCTTCAACCAGATAGCGGCCGTTATTCCACTGCGCGCTCTGCTGCGTATCGTTCTGCAATTCGCCTTTATCGAAGTTAAACCACTTCCAGAAGCGCATGCCCCAGCGTTGGTTGAATGGGAACGGCAGGTCGGTTTGCGGTGAAGCCTGATGCACCGGCGGCATCGACATGAGATAGGCTTTGATTGCCAGCACATCGTCGCGCTTCATTTTGGTAAAGGAGTCATACGGCATCGCTGGATAGAGCTGCTCGCCGTTTTTGCCAATGCCGTCGCGCACCGCAGCAACGAACTGATCGTCACTCCAGCTACCGATACCGTACTGCTTATCAGAGGAGATATTGCTGCCCCAGATCTGGCCGAAAGGCGTACTGACCGCAAAGCCGCCGCCAAACAGCAGGCCGTTGGTGGCGGTATGACAGGCGGTGCAGTCACCGGCGCGCGCCAGATATTCACCGCGCTTAATCTGAGCGGCATTGTCTGCCGCCTGCGCCACGGCGCACTGCATCAGGACCACCGCGATAGCGGCCTGAATCAATACAGGTTTCATCGGGTGCTCCTTACAAGCTTGCCAGAACGCTATCGGCCATACGCAGCGCCAGCGCGGTTCCGGTCAGCGTTGAGTTGACCGTCGAGGCCGACGGCATAATGCCGGTGCCGGCGATAAACAGGTTCGGGTGATCGTGGGTGCGGCAGTGACCATCCACCACCGAATCCTGCGGATTGCTGCCCATGATCATGGTACCGGTGATGTGTTGGTTGTTGTCGTAGACGCCGCGTTTGCTGTAGACCGCCTCGGTGCCGCCCATCTCTTTCACCATGCGCTGGAAGTCGATCATCGACTGGTCGTAGCCGCGATGCACGTAGTCCGGGAAGCGGTAGTAAACCTCGAGGCGGGGAATGCCCCAGGCATCCTTCTCGGTTTTGCTCAGCGTGACGCGGTTCTGCGGCTCCGGCAGCATCTCCAGCAGGCACTTGAGCTGAACAAAACGCTCAGCCTGGAAGGCCAGCTTGTCGTTGAGCGCCTTGCCGTAATAGCCCTGACGCACCAGACGTTCGGTGAGATAACGCACCGGCGAGGTGTTGGCGAGGTCGATACGCAGCGCCGAGCGCTCACCACGGAAATCGCCGTCGCGCATATTGTTGATGCTGCCAGGACGCATCGGCCCACGGCCAAACCACACCGGCTCATCGGCGTAGAACTCTACCGACGATCCTGGATGATCCATCAGGTTGCGGCCCACCATGCCGGAACTGTTGGCGATGCCGTCCGGGTAGCGATCGCTGGTGGAGAGCAGCAGGATTTTCGGGCTTTCGATACCGTTGGCGGTCAGGACAAACTGTTTGCCAGTGACGCGATGGCGCGCTTTGTTCTGATCGAGATAGTGCACCGCCTGAATGGTGCCTTTGTCGTCAGCCTCAATGCGGAACACCACCGCATTGGTGACGATTTTGACACCGGCATCCAGCGCCTTACGCGCGGCGATGCCGCCGTGGTACTGCGCATCGATCGGGCAAACCGGCATGCAGTTGTTGTTGCCGCAGCAGGCCGGGCGACCGTCATAGGCGATACTGTTACGCGCCTGCGGACCAATGCCCACCTCATAACCCAGCGGACCGAGTCGCTGCTTCAGACGATCGAAGCCATACGGCAGCGGAATGCCCGGCAACGGATAAGGGCGCGAACGCGGCGAAGCCAGATCGCTGTCACCGGACACGCCCATCTGGTATTCGGCGTCGCAGTAATAGGGTTCCAGCTCGTCATAGCTGATCGGCCAGTCGCGGCCAATGCCGTACAGCGACTGAATGCGCATATCGTTCGGCAACAGGCGGAACGCTTGTCCAGCCCAGTGCCATGTGGTGCCGCCGGTGCCGCGCAGATATTGGGCGCGATAGGGATCCGGGCCTTTTTGAATCAGGTAATTGTTATCGCTGGGAATGAATTTAGGCTGCGGTGCCCACGGCTGCGGCGGATACGGTTCGGTGAAGTCGCCCTTAAACGGCGAGTTGCGGAAATACTCCACCGCCTGATCGCGCTTAATCTCCGGGCCGGACTCCAGCATCAATACCGAAGCGCCTGCTTTGGCCATCTTCAGCGCCGCCAGTGAACCGGCAATGCCGGCGCCAATCACCACCACGTCGGCGCTTAATGAATCAGACATGTGCTCTCCTTGCAGGCGGCTGCGTCCAGAAGTTAGGTTGCCCCGGCGCGTAGCTCGGTGGTAACAGGGAATCACGCACCAGCTGATAGCTGACGATATTCTCAAAAGCGATACATTGCGGGCGCGGCAGCGGGCCGACAACGCCGAGATACCAGCCGGAAACCAGCGCCTGATAAAGATCGTCGAGGGCTTTGGGTTGGGTACTCAGCAGCGCCAGCAGGCTGCTGCCGTTGGCGGCAGGTTGCTGCTGCAGTAGCGCGCTGAGCGTATCAAGCTGGCTGTCCAGCTGCGGAAAATGTGCGTGCAGCCAGCTGTAGAGGCGCTGCGCCAGCAGGGCATCCGGCTGGTCCAGTCCGGTTAATCGGACGGAAATCGCAGTAAAACTGGCGGACGGTGCCACTGCGGCGGCCAGCGGTGGCGAGGCGAAAGCCAGGCTGCCGGGGAGCGCCTGCGTCAGGACGCCAGCCACCAACAGGCCCGCCGTGCCGGTCAGCAACCGGCGGCGTGAAAGAGTCATCATGGAAATCCCCGAAAGTTATTTCAGCGCCTGAGCGGCTGCCTCTGAAGCCTGATTATCCAGATCCTGTTTGGGCGTGCTGACGCCAACCGCGCCGACCACTTCATTCTGCAGCGTGAGCGGGAAACCGCCGCCGAGCGCCACCGCGTGCGGGATGGCGAGAACCGTGGTTTCGCCGCTCTGCAGACGCTGCATAAATTTCAGGGAAGGGGCGTGATACAGCGCCGAGGTGCGCGCTTTACCAATGGCGGCATCGACGCAGCCCGGCGATGCGCCGTCAAGGCGCTGGAAGGCCAGCAGCGTACCGCTGGCATCAACCACCGCTACACAGCCGGTGCTGTGCTGCGCGCTGATACTGTTTTTGACGCTGGTCATTACCTGGTTGGTGTGGCTGGCGTCCAGCGCGGCGGCGCTGGCCTGGCCAATACCCGCTGCCAGCAGCAGGGAAAGGGCGACAGATGCTCTAATCTTCATGTTTTGCTTCCGATAGTTATTGTTTTAAAACCTGCTTCTCGTCTCGCTTACGCTACGCTGTTGCAAAAATGTAAACAATTGCCGATAAACAAAACGCATACCTCTATGCGTATAACTCATTGAGGTGGATAGATCTTATCCAGCGTCTGTTGCCAGACGAACGGCGTCAGTTGTTGATAGCGCAGAGAGCGGACGTTTAACGCATCAATCAGCCCTTGCTGCGTGGCAACAATCGCTGCGCTCATGGCGGCTGGTACCTTGACGTCCTGCAGAGTTTTCACCACTTCCTGCATCTCTTCGGCGCGTCGCTGGCCGTGCTCCGCCACGCGGCTAATCAGGTAGTGCGGCAGCTGATCGTCCCAGCCCAGCGACGGGAAACTGGCGTGCAGCGAGTCGAGTACCGCTTGCTCTACGCCATACTGGCGCGCCGCGCTCAAACATTCGGTGGTCAGCGCCTCGAGGCCTTTGATCATCACGCTGCGGCACATCTTAATCGCTGAAGCTTCACCCACTTCGCTACCCAGCAGGCGGCTGTTGAGGCCCAGCTGTTGCAGCAGCGGCTGCACCTGTGCAGCCTGAGCGCCGCCAATCAGCAGCGGCGTCGCCAGCCGCTTAGGCGGCACCGGCGCCATCACCGCCACGTCGATATAGCTGGCAGCCGCAGCGTGAATCACTTCAGCCGCGGCGCGTTTGGTGTGCGGTGCCACCGAGTTGAGATCGAGAAAGTGCTGCCCGGCCTGTAACAGCGCTGCTGCCTGCTGCGCCACGTTGAGGGCCTGCGACGCGGTAACGGTGGAGAACACCAGCGCGGCGTCCTGTAATGCATCCGCCAGCGAAGCGGCCAGCCGCACGCCGCTCTGCTGCGCTTTTTGCTGCAGCGCGGGCAGGGTTTCTACCGCGAGGGCTTTGCGATCCCATACCGTCACCGCATTGCCCTGCGCCTGTAAATCATGGGCGAGAATGCCGCCCGCTTCGCCAAAACCGATAAAGGTGATGTTCATCAATTACTCCTTGCTGAAGGGCCAGACCGCCGCCGGGATCATGACTTCACCGACGAAAATGGCACGCGCGGTGCGCAACAGACCGCAGCCCGCCAGCGGGTTATCGCCTTCGCGCTGCAGCAGCACGCTGAATTCTCCGCTGGGATGTTCCACGCTCAGGCGCTGTTGAGGTTGCTGGCTGGTGCGTGCCAGTCCGTCGGCGACGCTGCCGGGGATCAGGCAGGCGCTGGCGACACTCACCGCACCAAGCACCCCAATCGAGGCGTGGCAGCGGTGTGGAATAAAGGTGCGTGAGCTGATGGCGCCACCGTGACGCGCTTCGGCCAGCAGCGTGACTTTGGGCACCGTACGCTGGCTGACATCCCCTAAATTCATCCGCGGCCCGGCCTGCAGGCGGATCGACTCCAGCCGCTGCTTGAGCTCGCTGTCGTTATCTAACGCGTCGCGGCTTTCATAGCCGCTGCGATTGACATCAGCTGCACGCACCAGGATCACCGGCATGCCGTTGTCGATGCAGGTGACGTCGATGCCATCAAAACGATCGCGCGGCTGACCGGTTGGCAGCAGCGCGCCACAGCTCGAACCGGCAATGTCTTTGAAGGTGAGGGCGATCTCGCCTGCGCTGCCCGGTACGCCATCAATGCGTAAGTCGCCGTCATAGTCGACTTCACCGTCGGGCGTGGCGAACACCGCCTCGGCAATCTGCCCGGTGTTCTGCATAAAAATGCGCACACGGGTGCGTTCGCTGCCTGCCTTGACCAGCCCGCGTTCGACGGCGAAAGGGCCGACGGCGGCGAGGATATTGCCGCAGTTTTGCCCGTAATCGACGCGGGCTTGATCGACGTTGACCTGGGCAAACAGGTAATCGACATCGGCATCGTCACGGTGTGAAGCGCTGACGATCGCCACTTTGCTGGTGAGCGGATCGGCCCCGCCGAGGCCGTCAATTTGACGGATATCGGGCGAACCCATCACCGCCAGCAGTACCCGATCGCGGGCCGCCGGTTCGGCTGGCAGATCCTGTGCCAGAAAGCAGGCGGCTTTGGAGGTGCCGCCGCGCATCAGTAAGCAGGGAATGCGACGCTGGCGCATGGTTTACTCCTCCAGTTGATCGAGCGTGTCGAGATAGCGCAGTCCTTTTTCCGCCAGGCGCGGGCGCATCTGATAGATATCAAGGCCCAGCTCACCGGCCGCTAAACGCAGGCGTTTGCTCTCTTCCAGCTCTTCACGCTGACGCGCTTTGGCCGCCACGCTGGCAGCTTCATCGCGTGCCACCACCACCACGCCGTCGTCATCGGCGACGATAACGTCACCCGGCCAGATCAGCTGCCCGGCACACACCAACGGCACATTCACCGAGCCGAGCGTCTCTTTCACCGTGCCCTGCGCATATACCGTACGCGACCAGACGGCAAAGCCCATCTCACGCAACGTGCGGCTATCGCGCACACCGACATCCGCCACCAGCCCGCGCACGCCGCGCGCCTGCAGCGAGGTCGCCAGCAGATCGCCGAAGAAGCCGTCGCTGCACGGCGAGGTCGGCGCGACCACCAGCACATCGCCCGGCTGGCAGAGCTCCACCGCGACGTGAAACATCCAGTTATCGCCGGGTGCGACCAGCACGGTGACCGCGCTGCCCGCGATGGCACAATCCTGCTGAATCGGGCGAAGGGCGGGATCGAGCAAGCCTTTGCGCCCCTGCGCTTCATGCACGGTGGCGACGCCAAAGCGCGCCAGCGCGTCGATATCGGTGGCTGCCGCACGCGGGATGTGGCGCACCGCGACGCCTTTTTTCGCGATGATGCTCATGCCAGATCCTCCGTTACGCGCGGGAAGATGCTCTGATAACCTTCGCCATAAATGATCTCGCGGCTGGTGGTAATGCCGACGTTACGCTTGGCCTGCACACCGCGCTGCTGCGCTACGCGCGTGTAGTATTCCCACAGATGTTCCTGCCCGGCCATGCACTGAATCGCCTGATATTTTTTGTTCCACACTGAGGTGATATCCAGCAGCACATCCGGCTTCCAGTTGCACTGTTCAGGCTGGTGCGGTTCGAAGCAGTACACCGGCGGCGCACCGACGATTTTTTCGCCCGGACGGTAGCCTTCGGCCTGGGCGATAATGCGCGCCTCCTGCGCCAGATGCGTGGCCAGCGGGTGATCGTAGTTGTAGGGATCCTGCAAGGAATGGGTCAGAACAAAGTGCGGTTGCACCCGGCGATAGACGTCCGCGAGGCGGAACAGGGTTTCTTTATCGGCACGCAGCGGATAATCGCCGAGATCAAAAAATTCAATGCTGGCACCGAGGATCTCGGCGGCGGCCTGCGCCTCGCTGCGGCGGGCGGCTTTGACTTTCGCCTCGCTCATTTCCCCCTTGCGCCACAGCTTGGCCGATTCGCCGCGCTCACCAAATGAGAGGCAGACAACGTGAACGTCATAGCCCTGCGCATGGTGCAGCGCGATGGCACCGCCGGCGCGCCAGACGAAATCTGCTGAGTGAGCGCTGACCACCAGCGCGGTTTTTTTTGGGGTGTTGTTAGTCATGGCATACTCCTCCGCTGTTTTTTTCCATGCTGTCACTGCCCACCTGGCGGCGATAATTCATTTCATTGCAGCGGGTATGCGTTTTATTTATATTGCGACATCGAACGGTGGTAAAAACAGGCAGGGAAAGATGGCGGAAAAGGGCACGCAGGAGCTGACAAATCTGATGCAAATCAGGGCATTTAGTCAGGTGGTAGCACAAGGCAGTGTCTCACGGGCAGCGGATGAATTATTTCGCACCCAGTCGGCCATTACCCGCGCTATTCGCGACCTGGAACTCACGTTAGGCGTCACGCTATTTGAACGTCACGCCGGCGGCATGATGCTGACTGACTTCGGTAAATGTGTGCTGCCGCGTGCGCTGCGGGCGATTGAGGAACTGCATCAGGTGCCGCAGCGGCTGGCTAAATTGCAGGGACGCGGTGCGCAGCGTAGCGATGCGGAACCGCTGTGGCTGTTTAACGTGCGTCGGCTGCAAATTTTTATCACCCTGTGTCAGACGCGGCATATGCAGACGGTAGCAGCGCGTCTCGGACTGAGCCAGCCGGCGGTGAGCGCCGCGCTGCGCGTGCTGGAAAACGGCGCGGGCATCGCGCTGCTGGAGCGCACGCCGCACGGCATGATGCCTTCGCTGGCCGGACGTGAAATCGAAGCCAACGTGCGGCGTGCGCTGAATGAATTGCGCCACATTCCGGCCGATATCGCTGCCCGCAGCGGGATACTCGAGGGAACGGTGCGCGTGGGCGCATTGCCGCTGGGACGCACACGTATCCTGCCGCAGGCGATCGTGATGCTGACGGCGCGCTATCCGGGCGTGCGCGTGGTCACCAGTGAAAGCGCCTTTGGCGTGCTGGCCTCGGAAATGCGCGCGGGCGATATCGATTTTATTTTTGGCGCGCTGCGCCGCGATGAAGATGCGCTGGACGTCACGCGCGAGACGCTGTTCTCCGAACGCATGGTGCTGCTGGCGCGTCACGATCATCCGCTGGTGGGACGTGAGCTCTCTACCGATGATCTGCGCGCGGCGCGTTGGGTGCTGCCGCGTTCGGCCACGCCAGCGCGTTATCTGTTGAATAACAGTTTTCAGGCGATGGGCATTCCGGCACCCGATCCGGTGGTGGAGACCGGCGATCTGGCGTTGGTGCGCGGCTTGCTGATGCAGTCGGATATGCTGGCGGCGGTCTCCGCGCACCAGCTGGAAGTGGAACTGGCGTCCGGCGCGCTGGTGGCGTTGCCGGTGCCTTTGCCGGATACCGATCGCGCTATCGGGCTGACGGTGCGTGCGGGCTGTCTGCACTCACCGGCAGCGGATGCGTTGATCCGCTGCCTGCGTGAAGTGTGCGGGCAGGACCAATAATCAACCTGCGCGCGCCGCTTCCATCAACGCATAGCGGTAACCGCGAATGCCGTAGCCGCAGATCACGCCTTGTGCGACGTCGGAAAGATAGGAGTGATGACGGAACGGCTCACGCTTGTGCACGTTGGTGATGTGCACTTCCCACAACGGCAACGCCACGCCGGTGACCGCATCGCGGATCGCCACCGAGGTGTGCGTCCACGCTGCCGGGTTGATCACCAGCGCCTGCGCTTCGAGACGCGCCTGCTGAATCCACTCAATCATTTCCCCTTCGTGGTTGGTCTGGCGAAACTCAATCGTCACGCCCAGCTCTTCCGCCGTTGCGCGGCACAGCGCTTCGACGCTTTGCAGCGTGTCGGAACCGTAGGTTTCTGGCTCGCGGGTGCCCAGTAGATTGAGGTTCGGGCCGTTCAGTACATAGATGGTTCTCATCGTGACTCCTGTAATTCAGTAAAACCAAAGAGCCGCTGTGGCGTGTGCCAAAGCACCTGACGGCGGCTCTTTTCATCGGGGATCAGCTGTTCGATCAGCAATAGCTGCGTGCCCATATCCATGCGTTCACTGGCGCGCAGGAAGGGCCAGTCCGAACCCCACATGCAGTTTTCCGCGCCGAAAGCGTCCAGCAAGGCCAGCAAATAGGGATGTCCATCGCTGAAGGGATATGGCTGCCGGGAGAATTTCGCCAGCCCGGAGAGCTTGACGCTGGTGCGCTGCTGGCCGGCCAGCGACAGCAGCGCCTGAAAGGCCGGTTGAGCTACGCCCGCGCTGACGTCTGGCCGACCGGAGTGATCGATCAGCAAACGCGTGCGGGTGCGTGACAGTAGCGGCATTAGCGCCAGCAGCTGGTCGTTCTGCACCTGAATCTGGGCAAAGAGATCTAACTCCGCCAGCCTGCCCATCAGGGCATCAAGCTGAATAAATGGCTCGGTGCCCAGCATCGCCACGTTAAGCGCAATGCCGACGATGCCTTGATCTTTCAGGCTGGCGAGCGTGTCGCTATCCACGTCACGCGGCGTGACGGCAATGCCCTTGAAACGGCCCTCACCGCGCTTGATGGTATCCAGCAGGCAGCGGTTATCGGTGTTATATCCCGACGTCGGGCCTACAATCAGCGAGTGGCGGATGTTGTACGCCTGCATCACGGCACGATAGTAATCCGGCGTCGCCAGCTCGTGCCCGTCCGGGTTATAGGCGCTCTCGGGCGCCCAGGGAAAGTGTACTGGATCAAAAACGTGGTGATGGCAGTCGATGACCGGTTGCGTAAACATCAGTCTGCTTTCCCCGCCACCGAGTAAAGTACCTGCTGATTGCGCGTCTGCTGGAACTGTTCCAGCGTTTCACCGCGCATCGCTGAGTAGATATGCAGGTTAGAGACGCCCACCACCGCACCCAGTTTTTCCAGCAGGAAGAAGCTGACGCCGTAATGGATCATGCCGCGCCAGTCGAGCTGGGTAATCAGCGTTTGCTCTTCAGCGCTCAGCCCGGCCTCCTGATACAGCGCCTGCGGAGCTTCGCGGAATCGCTTGCGCCACTCTGGCTGAATCATGCGGTGCAGGAAGCGGTTGATGCGCAGCGCTTTCAGGCTGCGCGCCTGGGTGAACGGATAGGTGCCGGGCAGTTTTTCCACGCCGCTGAGCTGCAGGTTGATCTTATCGCGCTGACGCTGGTGCACATCGACCGGCGCTTCGCGTGACTGATTTTCGAGGATCAGCGTGGCGATCCCGGTCATCGAAGGCAGATAGTAATCCTGATGCAGTTTCTCGACGTTGGCCGACAGCGCACCGCGCATGATCAGCCACATAATCACTTCCGCACCTTCCAGGCCGCCGAGCGTGGCGTATTCCGCCAGGGTGATTTCGGTCAGGCGCTCGGGATCGTTGATCAACAAATCAATAAACTGCGCATCCCATTCGGGATTGTTGAAGCCGCAGCGCTCGCCGTGTACCTGATGTGACACGCCGCCGGTCGCGACCACCGCAACCTTCAGATCCTCCGGGAAACTCTCTACCGCACGCTTCAGCGCCTGACCGAGTTTATAGCAGCGACGCGCCGTCGGGATCGGGAACTGCAACACGCCGACCGCCAGCGGAACCACCTGCATCGGCCAGCCGCCTTGCCACGGTGCCAGCGCCGACAGCGGCGAAAACAGGCCGTGATCCAGCGCTTTGTCCTGGAAGAATGACATATCGAACTCATCCGCCATCAGGCTGGCACCAATATGTTGTGACAGCGCCGCATGGCCTTTTACCGGCGGCAGATCGCGCGGGCCGCCGCCTTCATCCGCAACGGCATATTCGTCATCAATGCCCAGCACAAACGCCGAGTAGTGATCAAAAAAGAAGGAGGTGACGTGATCGTTAAACACATACAGCAGCACATCCGGTTTTTTCTCCTCTAGCCAGCGCTGCATTGGCGCAAAGCCATCGAAAATCGGGGCCCATGCGCCTTCCTGCTGCTTATTGTGATCAACCGCAAAGCCAATGGTGGGAGTATGGGAAACCGCTAAACCGCCTATGATTTTAGCCATAATTTTTTGACCTCTACTTCATCGATTATTGAGGGTACGCGACAGGGACGGCAGGTCGTTAAGGTCGATGCCTTTAACCTGACGGGCCACCTGTGCAGGGTGATGTCGGGTGATGGAAAGTGCCGCCAAAACTGCCGGGAGCGACAAAACGATAAAAATGGCTGTTTGCCCAGGGAACACGCCGAGCAGCACGCCGCCCAGCGACGAGCTGATAATGGCGCCGCTACGACCAATGCCGTGCATCCAGCACACGCCGGTGGCGCGCATTTCGGTGGGATAAAAGGCCGGGGAGAAGGCCTGCAATCCGGTTTGCGCACCGTTGATGCAGACGCCAGCGAAGAACACCAGCAGCGCCAGCACATTCGGGCCAAAGCTCCAGATGCCCTGCGACACCAGGCAGAAGCTGCCCAGCAGATAGAACAGGGCGATAACATATTTCGCTTTGAAACGGTCCATCAGCCCACCAACCATCAGGCCGCCAAAGGTGCCGCCCAGCTGGAATAAGCCCGCCACAATCGCCGCGCGCTCCAGCGTTACGCCGCCAGAACGCAGGATGGTTGGCAGCCAGCCGTTAAGCAGGTAGATGACGAATAGCCCCATGAAGTAGGTGAGCCATAACACCACCGTGCCGCCTGCATAGCCGCGGCTGAACAGCTGCAGCACCTGCGCCTTTTTCGGGATGATTGGCGCATTGAGCACAAAGGCGGTGCCAGCAGAGAATTCGCCGCCCAGACGTTTGAGCACGGCGGCAATCTTGTCGCGACTGACTTTGCGCACCACCATATACATCGCCGATTCCGGCAGCAGCCACAGCAGCAGCGGCAACATCAGCAGCGGCAGCAAGCCCCCTAAACCCAGCACCGCTTGCCAGCCAAAGTGTGGCAGCATGCCGGCGGCAATTAATCCGCCCAATCCGGAACCGATATTAAACCCGCTGTACATCACGGTGATCATCAGGCTGCGACGGCGTTCCGGCATATATTCCGACACCAGCGTGACGCAGTTGGGCATCACCGCACCGAGACCGAGACCGGTGAGAAAACGTAACACACCCATTTCCAGCGGCGTGCGCGCGAAGGCGCTCATCAGGCTGAAGCAGGCGAAGACGGCAATCGACAGCAGCAGCACGCGTTTGCGGCCAAATTTGTCGGACCACGGACCGGCAATCAGCGCGCCAATCGCCACGCCAAACATCGCGGCACCGAGAATCGGCCCCATTTCCGCATGGCTGATGCCCCAGTCTTCAATCAGCGCGGGCGCAATGAAACCCATCGCTGCCGCGTCGTAGCCATCAAACATGATGATGATGAAACACAGGCTGAGGGTCAGCCACTGGTATCCGGTGATCGGGCGGGCGTCGATCCAGCCTTTTACATCGATAATGTCGTGATTGCTCATAGGATACGCTCTGATTTTTTTATTAATAACGTTATCGGGTTGAGATTTTATTCTGCCCTGACATTGGCCGGGGGCATCACTTTAACCCGATTGCAGGGGATAAGTTTTATAGTTTTTAGCTGTTAAAACAGCTTGTTGCATGTTTTTGTGTTCTTGCTTCCATAACCAAATTAGGGATGGCGTGCGAGTTTGTCTGCCATAAAATGGTTATGAAGGTATGAGTTTTGTTTATTTGGTGAGCTGTGTCGGAAAAATGAGAAAGCGTATCGAGGCTGAGGAATGGCGGGTATTGGGCACGGCAGAAGCGCTATTCAGAGCGGGCTGAAGAGCAGAATTTCGTCAGAGGGGGAAAAAGGGGGGAAAGTAAGCGGAGAGCCGTTTGTGGCGCTCTCCGCCAGAGGTATTACATGCGTTCGACGGTTTTAATGCCCAGCGTATCCAGACCTTGCTTCAGCGTTTTCGCGGTTAACGCGGCCAGCTGCAGGCGGCTCTGACGAATGTTCTCGTCCTCGGCGGAGAGAATAGGGCAGTGTTCGTAGAAACCAGAGAACTGACCGGCCAGATCGTACAGATAAGCACACATCACATGTGGCGTACCGTCGCGTGCGACCTGCGTTATCACTTCTTCGAACTGCAGCAGACGCGTAGCCAACTGCGCTTCACGCTCTTCAGTCAGCACGATGTCACCGCTCAGGCTATCGGCATCAATGCCGGCTTTACGGAACACCGACAGCACGCGCGTGTAGGCGTATTGCATGTAAGGCGCCGTGTTGCCTTCGAAGGCCAGCATGTTGTCCCAGTCGAAGATGTAATCGGTGGTGCGGCTTTTTGACAGGTCAGCGTATTTCACTGCGCCGATGCCGACCACTTCCGACAGATCCTTCAACTCTTGCGCTGACATCTCTGGATTCTTTTCGCTGACCAACGCATGCGCGCGTTCAACCGCTTCATCCAGCAAATCGGCGAGGCGAATAGTGCCGCCGCTGCGGGTTTTAAATGGACGACCATCTTTACCCAGCATCATGCCGAAGGCGTGATGCTCAAGCGGTACCGATTCCGGCACGTAACCGGCTTTACGCACGATGGTCCACGCCTGCTGCAGATGCTGGTGCTGACGGGAATCGATGTAATAGAGCACGCGATCGGCATGCAGGGTTTCGAAACGGTATTTGGCGCAGGCGATGTCGGTGGTGGTGTAGAGATAGCCGCCATCTTTCTTCTGAATGATCACGCCCATCGGTTCGCCTTCCTTGTTTTTGAACTCATCAAGGAAAACTACCGTGGCGCCTTCGCTGGTCACCGCCAGGCCTTTTTCGCGCAGATCGGCGACGATGCCCGGCAGCATGTCGTTGTACAGGCTTTCACCCATCACATCTTTGCGCGTCAGCGTCACGTTAAGGCGGTCATACACCTGCTGGTTCTGGCTCATGGTAATATCAACCAGCTTCTTCCACATGCTGCGGCAATATTCGTCGCCACCCTGCAGTTTCACCACGTAATTACGCGCGCGCTCGGCGAAGGCTTCGTCGGCATCGTAGGTCACTTTGGCTTCGCGGTAGAAAGCTTCCAGGTCAGCCAGTGCGATCTCTTCGTGATGTTCGTTCTGCTGCTTTTCCAGATAGGCAATCAGCATACCGAACTGCGTGCCCCAGTCGCCGACGTGGTTGGCGCGGATCACGTTATGGCCAAGGAACTCCAGCGTACGCACTGCGGCATCACCAATGATGGTGGAGCGGACGTGACCGACGTGCATCTGCTTCGCTACGTTAGGCGCGGAGTAATCCACCACGACAGTTTGTGGCGCAACCGCACTCACGCCAAGACGCGGCAGCTGCAGCGCCTGCGCGGTTTGCGCCGCCAGCCATGCACGATCGAGGAAGATATTGATAAAACCGGGACCGGCGATTTCGACTTTGCTGGCGATGCCGTTAAGATCCAGATGCTGAATCACCTGCTCAGCCAGTTGTCGCGGTGCCTGACCGAGCTTTTTCGCTACGGCCATCATGCCGTTTGCCTGGTAATCACCGAACTGTACCTTCGCAGACTGGCGAACCTGAGGTTCGCAATCGGCAGGCGCACCCGCCGCAATCATTGCCTGACTGACTTTGTCGGAAAGAAGAGCCTGAATATTCACCGCGTTACCTTCATATGCTGAAAAGGCCCGCCTGTAGGCGGCGAGCCGATGTCGTCATCCCGCAACTGCGCGGCGGGACGGAAAAATAAGAGGGGAAGTATACGTGAAATGTTAAAGTGAGTCAGCTATTCGGTATCTGATGACAGGCAACATCGGGCCCCCAGCGCCGATTAACGGCGCCGCGGGTGACGACGAGGATTTTTAACGCTTTTGTCTTCACGCACCTTCCAATGGCGGGAAATTGCAAATCCCATTAATGCAATCAGGACTGCGACAACAATGAGCATAGACATAAGGCCGTTCCTTGTAGTTGTGAAACCCAAATTTATAAGAAAGGGTTTCAAGCTGCAATTGTTTGCAATTTAAATAAGATTTATCTCATTGTATTAACTATTATGATTAAAAACATATACTTAGCCTACTTTCATAAAGTAACTGCTGGACCTGATTAGGTGATAAATCTGAAATGAATGGTCTATTTATGCGGTTTTTAGCCTTTTTGGCGCCTAAATCGGATGAATCCGACAATTTTGTCAAGCGGAATCAACGGTTAGCAAATTTCATATTGATTAGTAAACCTGAACTGAATTAGAGGTAAGGCATGATGCAGACCCACTTTCCTGTGGAATTGGATGATTTAAAACAAGACATGGCGCGTTTTGAACAATCGCTGATGAATTTTTCTGAGCGTTTAGGCATTAACCTGGCTGAACATGAAGCCGATCACGTCGCGGTGCGCTGCCACCAGTTTGCAACAGCAGAACGCTGGAAATCTGGCTTATTGCAGATGGGCACACAGTTTTCCGAGGCAATGATCAATGGTCGCCCGATTTGCCTGTTCAAACTGCATCAGCCACTGAACCTGGCGGGCTGGCAAATTGATGTGATTGAACTGCCGTGGCCAGGCGAAAAGCTGTATCGCCACGAAGGGTGGGAACATGTAGAGATTGTACTGCGTGGAGAACCGGAAACGCTGGGCATGCGGGCGATGGCGCTGCTTTCTGATGATGCGCTGACACAGCCGGGCATCTCGTTTAAAACCAGCGCGCCCAAAGGCGAGAACGAGCGGTTGCCCAATCCGACGCTGGCGGTGACGGACGGGCAAACCACCATTAAGTTTCATCCATGGCGACTGGAAGAGATTGTCGCCAGTGAGCAGGCTTAACGCCGCGCCGCGACCGCTTTTTGCAAACGCGCGACCGCCTGTTCCAGCGTGGCGCGCGTACAGCCAAAGTTGAAGCGCACGAAATTATCATCGCCAAAATCGTGGCCTGGTGAAAAACCGAGGCCGTGCTGCTCGAAATACGCCATCGGATTGGCAACATCCAGTTTGCTGGCGTCGATCCACCCCAAATAGGTCGCTTCCGGCGCGGCCATCTGCAATTCTGGCAGTGCATTCACCTGCGCCACCAGCCAGTCGCGATTGGCGCGCAGATAATCCAGCTGCGCTGCCAGCCATGCATCGCCATCGCGCCACGCCGCTTCGGCAGCTACCAACGCCAGAATATCCACGCCAGGCACGATGCCTTCACGCACGCGTTTGAACCGCGCACGCAACTCCGGATTGGGAATGATCGCCAGCGACGCGCCCAATCCGGCAATATTGAAGGTTTTCGACGGCGACAGCAGCGTGATGCTCCGCTGTGCGGCATCTTCACTTAACGCCGCAAAGGGAATGTGCTGTGCGCCGGGTGACAGCAATAAATCGCAGTGGATTTCATCGGAGCAGACGATCAAATCATGCTGCTGCGCAAACGCCAGCTGCGCTTCCAGCTCGTCACGACGATAAACCGTGCCGCCCGGATTCTGCGGATTACACAGCATCAGCAGGCGTTCATTGCCCTGCATCGCGCTATTATCCAGATTCATCACCCAGCGATCGTCTTGTAAACGCAGCGGTAAATTTACCTGTGCGCGGTTGGCCAGCTTTGCTGCACCGCGAAACGGCGGATAGATCGGCGTCGGGGAAACGGTGGATTCGCCAGACTCCGTGAATGCGCGGACCGAAAGATTCAAACCGCACACCACGCCGGGCAATAACACAATCCAGTCCGGCTCAATCTGCCAGTTGTAGCGCTGCGCTAAACGCGAAAGGGTGATATCAATCAATCCGGTTGGCGTTGCGCCATAGCCAAATACACCGTGCTCAGCGCGCTGTTTAATGGCCTCAATCACACTCGGCGGCGAACGAAAATCGCTGTCTGCGACCCAGAGCGGCAGCACATCGCGATCACCATATTTGTGCCATTTCAAACTATCGCTGTGACGACGGTCTATCCATTGATTAAAATCGAATGCCATAGTGCGAGTTCCACGTAAACTGTCCAATTAAGTAGACTAACTGAAGCATTCATCCCGAGCCAGAAGTCATGAGAAGGAGCATGGTATGACGAAACTGGAAATTTGTTGCTACGGCATCGACTGCGCAATGACTGCGCAGCTGTCCGGTGCCGATCGCGTGGAGCTGTGCAGTGCACCGCGCGAAGGTGGGTTGACGCCTTCAGCCGGCGTGCTGGAAGCGGCACGACGTGAAATTTCGATCCCGGTACATCCTATCGTCCGTCCGCGCGGCGGCGATTTTTGCTACACCCACTTTGAGTTTGAGTCGATGAAATCGGACGTTGCGCTAATGCGTGAACTCGGTTTTCCCGGCTTAGTGATTGGCATGCTGGATGAAGATGCGCATGTCGATATTGCTCGTATGCAGCAGATTATGAAGCTGTGTGATGGCATGGACGTCACCTTCCATCGCGCCTTTGATTTATGCCACAGCCCGAAACGCTCACTTGAGGTGCTGGCTGATTTAGGCATCGCGCGGATCCTGACGTCTGGTCAGCAACAGAGTGCCGAAGCAGGAATTGCATTATTAAGGGAACTAAATGAACACAGCACAGGTCCAATTATTATGGCCGGTGCGGGCGTACGTTTGAGCAACATCCAGAAATTCATCGACAGTGGATTGCAGGAAGTCCACAGCTCCGCCAGCCGTTTAGTCGCTTCGCCGATGCGCTACCGTAAAGCCGGTGTTTCCATGTGCTCCGAAGCGGAAACCGATGAATTCAGTCGCTATTGCGTTGATGGTGATGTGGTTGAAGCCATGAAAAGCATGACGCAGTTGAGCGCCGTCCGGGTAGCCTGAATTCCCCCCGATTTTGCCGCGCAGCACGCCAGCTCAAATGACGTGATGTTTGCAAGTACCAACCCCAGTTCTTCTAACTGGGGTTCTTTTTATCTGCAGTTTCCGCGGAGATAGCGTGATCGCGTAAATGATGCTTTGATTACTCTATGGCTTCGTACGGATAACCTTCATGAAATCCATCCCTTATACCTTTTTAATGCTGCTACTCCCGTACTGCGGCGTCGCGCTGGCGGTCAGCACCGCGTGTCCGCCGATGAGCAAAAACATCACCAGCAGCAACAACTGGATCATGCTGGGTGGCGATGCCAAAGGCGCGGTGCGTCAGGTGGTGGCAGGCGAATTTGGCAAAGATGTGAACTCGCAAAAGCGCGTACTCGGCCAGTTTGATCAGTGCGGCGATTTGATGGTGGCCGATATCTCCTACGACAAAAATGAAGGCAATGTTCTATTGACGATGGAACAGCATATCGCCCGCGTTCAACGCGGCTGGGTGGCGGAATATGCCTACATGGTTAAAGTGATCAAAGCTGGGCAAGAGGAAGTGGTCGACAACCGCCAGGGCACCATCAGCTGGCAAATCGGCCAGCATGGCAACATCATCAGCTCATCCGATAAATTCACCAGCATGGGCAAAGATGGCTTTACCGATACCACTTATCGCTATGACAAACAGTTCAGAGTGGAAAAAAGCGTGGCGCGCGGCAGCGATAATATGACCAACGGCGAAAGCAGCTGGCGCTGGAATCCACAAGGATTGGTAACCTTATCCACCAGCGCGCGCAGCAAAGATACTTATAGCTATGATAACCAGTGGCGGGAACTGCGTTTGAACAGCACCGCGACCACGCCAGTCAGCACGCTGCGCTCGGTGGATGAGTGTCAGCTGTGGGATGAAGTGGGCAACTGCACGCTCAGTTATCTGCATGAAACCGAAGTGTTCGCCAAAGGCACCATTGAACGCCATCTCAGCTCCGCTTATAAATACCAATACTGGAACGCACCCAACGAAACCGCCGCACAAGATTAAAGCAAACTACACAAAAACCACATTAAGGCAAAGAATCAGGGCCGCGGAGTAAAGCTTCCGCCGCATGGATGCGGCGGCAGAGTCCACAAGGACGTGTTCACGACGCCTTTACGGAGCGGCCCTGATTCTTTGCCTGGAACGCACTGAACCAAACAGGGAGCCCGCACATGACACTCATCCTTTCATTCCTCTTCGCCATCACCATCCTCACACTCACGCCCGGTTTTGATACTGCATTAGTGCTGCGTTCCGCCGCCGCGCAAGGCTGGAAACGTGCCTGGGCTACGGCATTTGGCGTTACGCTGGGTTGTCAGGTGTGGGGCGTTGCGGTGGGTTTAGGCTTGGGCGCGCTGCTGCTGGCCTCGGAAATGGCGTATAACCTGCTGAAATGGATCGGTGCGGCCTATCTGCTGTATCTCGGCGTCAAATTACTCATCAACCCACGCACCCAAGCGGAAGAAGGGCAGCACGCGCAGAGTAAAGAGCAAAGTTATGTTGCCTGCTTCACGCGCGGACTCTTTGGTAACCTGTTAAATCCTAAAGTCGGCGTATTCTACGTTACCTTTCTGCCGCAGTTTATTCCGGCGGGCGCGTCGGTGCCGCTGTGGTGTACGCTGATGGCGCTCACGCACATGGTGATTGGCTTGGTGTGGAATGCGGTGCTAATTGGCAGCAGCCAATACTTTGCGGCGCATCTGCGTCGCCCAGCGGTGCTGAAAGTGATGGATCGCCTGACGGGCTGCGTGTTTATTGGCTTCGCCGCGAAGCTGGCGCTATCGCGGCGTTAAACATTACGGCTTGCGCGCGACTAGCACGGCGCGCAGCGGGGCGGGATAACCTTCCACGGTTTTGGTGCTGTCGTTAGGATCAAGAAACTCAGCCAGCGACTCGCTGGTCATCCAGCTGGTGCGACGCTGCTCTTCCACGGACGTCACCGCGTAATCCGCGATGCGCACATCGACAAATCCGCACTTCTCCAGCCAGCTCTTCAGCGCCGCCGCAGAAGGGATAAAGTAGACGTTACGCATCTGCGCATAACGCTCACCCGGCACCAACACCGCGTTTTCATCACCTTCAATCACCAGCGTCTCCAGCACCAGCTCGCCGTCACTGACTAACTGATTTTTCAGCTGCATCAAGTGGTCGAGCGGCGAACGGCGGTGATAAAGCACGCCCATGGAAAACACGGTATCAAACGCTTGTAACGCCGGCAGTTGCTCAATGCCCAGCGGCAGCAAATGCGCCCGACGATCGTCACCCAACAGCTTACGCACCGCTTCGAACTGACACAAAAACAGCTGCATTGGATCGATGCCGACCACCAGTTTGGCGCCCGCGCCTATCATGCGCCACATGTGATAGCCGCTACCGCAGCCAACATCCAACACCGTACGATGCTGCAACGGCGAAATGTGCGGCAACACGCGATCCCATTTCCAGTCGGAACGCCATTCGGTATCGATCTCGGTACCGTACAGCGAATAAGGACCTTTGCGCCACGGCATCAAATTGCGCAGCAGATTCTCAATGCCAAGACGCTGACGATCGGTCAGATCCTCAACATCGGCGCTCACGCTATGCAACAAATCCAGCTTCTGCGGCGTCAGCAGCGGCAGATAATCAACTGACTTCTCCCAGTCGCGGAATTTACCGTGCAAATTTTCACGCTGCCATGCGGCGACTTGCGCCGGTAACACTTCCAGCCAACTGGCGAGCGGGCCGGTGGCAATCTGCTGATAAAAACGGCCAAACTCAATCATTTCAACGCCACCAACGAACCAAAGTTAAAGCACTGGAACCACAACTCCGCATGTTTGAAACCGGCGGTTTTCAGGCGCGCTTTGTGCGCTTCAACGCTATCGGTCAGCATCACATTCTCCAGCATGCTGCGTTTCTGGCTGATCTCCAGCTCGCTGTAACCGTTAGCGCGTTTGAAATCGTGATGCATGTTAAACAGCAACTCGCCGACATCGGCATCTTCAAAACTGAACTTCTCCGACAACACCAGCGCGCCGCCCGGATTTAATCCGTCAACAATCTTCTTCAGCAGTTCGAGGCGTGCCGGTGGCTCAAGGAATTGCAGGGTAAAGTTCAGCACCACCAATGAGGCGTTCTCAATGTGGATGTCCTGAATATCTGCTTCGATCACCTGCACCGGCGTATCCGCGCGGAAGGCGTCGATATGGCGACGGCAGCGCTCCACCATCGCCGGTGAATTATCCACGGCAATAATCTGGCAGCCCGGCACATGAATATTGCGGCGCACCGACAGCGTGGCGGCACCCAGTGAACAGCCGAGATCGTAAACCTGGCTATTCGGCTGAACGAAGCGTTCCGCCAGCATGCCAATCATCGAAATGATGTTGGAATAACCCGGCACCGAGCGCTGAATCATATCGGGAAAAACTTCAGCTACGCGCTCGTCAAAGGTCCAGTCGCCCAGCTTATCGATGGGCGCGGAAAATAGCGTATCGCGATCAGACATAATGAAAAGGTCCGGAGAGAAAACGGAAAGGGCGCTATTTTGGCAGAAACGCGGGCAGGCTGCACCCTTTGCGTTGCGTCTAGAACAGCCTCGATTGCTGCGGCCAGTCGGGCAGATCGCGTAAGGTTGGTTCCAGCTGCTGCAACTGTGGCCACAACGCCTGAAGCAGCGGAAACACCTCGCCCATATCCGGCGTATGGATAAACAGCAGCGGATCGCTATCACGCTGCCACGCTTGCAGCTTGCTGTGCCATGGCTGAAACAGCGGCACGCTCTCCGCCACGCTATCACTGCCAATGAAACGCACCATCGGTTGCGAACCGGTACGCACCACATGCAGCGGTACACGCGGCTTTTGCGATCGGGCGTGCACCGCTGCGGCCGACTGTGAGGTGGAGGCATGCACCGGACGACTATCCAACATCACCCGATTAATTTGACGCTCCAGCAAACCGCGATTCAGCGCGCGTTCAGCATCACCTTTGGCGAAAAATGCCTGATGCCGCACCTCGACGCCATAACGGAAATTGCGCGGTAAACTATCGAGAAAAGACCACAAATCGCCGAGCTGAGCCGGTGAAAACGCTGCCGGCAGCTGCAGCCAGTATTGACCGATGCGCGTGCTGAGCGGATCGAGCAGACGGAAAAACTCATTCAGCAATTCATCACAGTCGCGCAGCGCCGCTTTATGGCTGATGCTTTCGGGAAACTTGAAGCAGAAACGGAAATCGTCGTGCGTCATGTCGCGCCAGCGCAGCACCACTTCCGGCTTTGGCAGCGCATACAACGTGGTATTACCTTCCACACAACCAAACAGCTGCGCGTAGTCGGCTAAGGTCTCAATACCGAACTGTTTCCATTGCGCGTGCTGCCATTGCGGTAATCCAATACGAAGTGTCAACGCGAACTCCTGAATCCTTTAGGGCGGGAAAGGGCGGCTTAATGTAACCTGTTTTGATGTCGGCAGGAAAAACAGCGCGATAAAGCATAATGTTTTGTCCGCTTTGATCGGGCTCCACTTATCCTGCCTGGGTTTTTCCATTATAATAGCCGCCTTTTTTGCGACAGCATCTCAGAAGGTTACGCGGCCTGATGCTGTCTGGCAGCAGCGGCGAAGTTAAAAGGATACGTTATGCGTACAGAATATTGCGGACAGCTCAATCTGTCTCACGTGGGTCAGCAAGTCACTCTCTGCGGCTGGGTAAATCGCCGTCGCGATCTGGGTAGCCTGATTTTTATCGATATGCGTGACCGTGAAGGTATCGCGCAGGTGTTCTTTGATGCCGATCGTCAGGACGCTTTCCAGCTGGCATCTGAGCTGCGTAACGAATTCTGTATCCAGATCACCGGCACCGTGCGTGCACGTGACGAAAAGAACAAAAACAGCGATATGGCGACCGGCGAAGTGGAAGTGTTTGCCCACGAGCTGAATATCATCAACCGCGCTGAACCGCTGCCGCTGGACTCTAACCAGGTCAACAGCGAAGAAGCGCGCCTGACCTATCGTTACCTGGACCTGCGTCGTCCGGAAATGGCGCAGCGTTTGAAAACCCGCGCTAAAATTACCAGCTTCGTGCGTCGCTTTATGGACGACCAGGGTTTCCTCGATATCGAAACGCCGATGCTGACCAAAGCCACGCCTGAAGGCGCGCGTGACTATCTGGTGCCAAGCCGCGTGCATAAAGGCAAGTTCTACGCGCTGCCGCAGTCGCCTCAGCTGTTCAAACAGCTACTGATGATGTCGGGTTTTGACCGCTACTATCAGATCGTTAAGTGTTTCCGTGACGAAGATCTGCGTGCCGATCGTCAGCCAGAATTCACCCAGATCGACGTGGAGACCTCTTTCATGACCGCAGAGCAGGTGCGTGAAAAGATGGAACGTCTGATTCGTGAATTGTGGATCGATATCAAAGGCGTGGATCTCGGTGACTTCCCGCAGATGACTTTTGCGGAAGCGATGAACCGTTACGGCTCAGATAAGCCAGACCTGCGTAACCCAATGGAGCTGGTCGACGTTGCCGATCTGCTGAAAAACGTAGAATTCCAGGTGTTTGCTGGCCCAGCCAATGATGCCAAAGGCCGCGTGGCTGCCCTGCGCGTACCGGGCGGTGCAGCGCTGACGCGTAAGCAAATTGATGAGTATGGCGAATTTGTCAAAATCTATGGCGCCAAAGGTTTGGCGTGGATGAAGATCAACGAACGCGCGAAAGGCTTCGAAGGCGTACAGAGCCCGGTTGCCAAGTTCCTTAGCGCAGAAATCGTTGAAGACATTCTCAACCGTACTGGCGCCCAAGATGGCGACCTGATCTTCTTCGGTGCGGACCGCGCCAAAGTGGTGGCGGATGCGCTGGGCGCGCTGCGTCTGAAAGTGGGCCGCGATCTGCAGATTACTGATGACAAAGCCTGGGCGCCGCTATGGGTGATCGACTTCCCAATGTTTGAGGAAGATGAAGAGGGCGGCCTGGCAGCGATGCACCATCCGTTCACGTCGCCGAAAGACTTGAGCGCGGAACAGCTGGCAACCGATCCGGTACAAGCGGTAGCCAATGCCTACGATATGGTGATTAACGGCTACGAAGTGGGTGGCGGTTCCGTACGTATTCATAATGGTAAAATGCAGCAGACGGTATTCAGCATCCTCGGCATTACCGAAGAAGAGCAGCGTGAGAAGTTTGGCTTCCTGCTCGACGCACTGAAATACGGTACGCCGCCGCACGCCGGCCTGGCGTTCGGCCTGGATCGTCTGACCATGCTGTTGACCGGCACCGATAACATCCGTGATGTGATCGCGTTCCCGAAAACGACTGCCGCCGCGTGCATGATGACCGAAGCCCCAAGCGAAGCGAATCCCGCTGCGTTGCTGGACCTCGGCATTCTGGTGGCGCCGAAAAAAGAAAAAACAGAGAACAAATAATGGGCTTTAAACATCCGGTTTCGGTGCTGGTGGTGATTTTTGCCCGCGATACCGGCCGGGTGTTAATGCTGCAGCGACGTGATGACGAAAGCTTCTGGCAATCGGTCACTGGCAGCCTGGAAGCGGGCGAAACCCCGCGCCAGGCAGCTCAGCGCGAAGTGTTAGAAGAACTCGCCATCGATATTGCGCACGAAAAGCTAGTGCTGGACGATTGCCACAAGCAAATCGAGTTTGAGATCTTCCCGCACTATCGCCATCGTTACGCACCGGGCACCACGCACAATCGCGAACACTGGTTCAGGTTGGCTATACCCGCAGAACGCGACCTGCTGCTCACCGAGCATCTCGCCGCGCGCTGGCTCGAACCCGCCGCTGCCGCAGCCCTCACCAAGTCCTGGAGTAACCGCCAGGCGATTGAAGAATTTATCTGAATGCTTGCCGCCGCGCGTTTTTCCGGTGGCGAATGCATTAAGTTTTATGAATCTGGTGAGTTTTCAATGAACGCACCGAACAATATCGAACAGTCAGGCGTAATCGGCGCCGCGAGGTTGTTCACCGCCAGCGCACAGCAACCGGAGCGTACTTATGTACGTGAGGATTGCGAGCACTGCCGGGGGACAAGATCGCAAGTAAGATAGCCTGCACCCAGTAAAAGATCGGAGATAAAGTAAGATGGCTGGACACAGTAAATGGGCGAACACCAAGCATCGTAAAGCTGCTCAGGATGCTAAGCGCGGTAAAATCTTCACCAAAATCATTCGTGAGCTGGTCACCGCCGCGAAACTGGGCGGTGGCGATGCGGGTTCTAATCCACGTCTGCGCGCAGCGATGGACAAAGCGCTGTCTAACAACATGACGCGCGACACCATGAACCGTGCCATCGCACGCGGCGTGGGCGGTGAAGATGATTCCAACATGGAAACCATCATTTATGAAGGTTACGGTCCGGGCGGCTCAGCAGTGATGATTGAGTGCCTGAGCGACAACCGCAACCGTACCGTGGGCGAAGTGCGTCATGCCTTCACCAAAACCGGCGGCAACCTCGGTACCGATGGTTCGGTTTCTTACCTGTTCAGCAAGAAGGGCGTAATCTCCTTCGCGCCAGGTCAGGACGAAGATGCGGTGATGGAAGCGGCGCTGGAAGCAGGTGCAGAAGACGTTGTGGCCTATGACGACGGCGCGATTGATGTCTTTACCGCGTGGGAAGAGATGGGTGCGGTGCGTGATGCGCTGGAAGCGGGCGGTCTGAAAGCCGACTCGGCTGAAGTCTCGATGATCCCTTCCACTAAAGCCGAAATGGATGCCGAAACCGCGCCGAAACTGCTGCGCCTGATCGACATGCTGGAAGACTGTGACGACGTGCAGGAAGTTTACCATAATGGTGAAATCTCTGATGAGATCGCAGAAACGCTGTAATGGCGTTGCTTAAAACCCCACTCACCGGAGACGCGCCGTGGCGATAATTCTCGGGATCGATCCCGGCTCGCGCGTCACCGGTTACGGTGTTATTCGCCAAACCGGCCGCCAGCTTACCTATTTGGGCAGCGGCTGTATCCGCACCAGCGTCACCGATCTGCCGACGCGCCTCAAACTGATCTACGCGGGCGTCAGCGAAATTATCACCCAGTTCTCACCCGACTATTTCGCTATCGAGCAGGTATTTATGGCCAAGAATGCGGACTCAGCGCTGAAGCTGGGCCAGGCGCGCGGTGCGGCGATTGTCGCGGCGGTAAATCATGATTTGCCGGTGTTTGAATACGCGGCGCGCCAGGTGAAGCAAACCGTTACCGGCACCGGCGGTGCTGAGAAAAGTCAGGTGCAGCATATGGTACGAACCTTGCTAAAACTGCCGGCCAATCCGCAGGCGGATGCCGCCGATGCGCTGGCCATCGCCATTACGCATTGCCATATGAGCCAAAACGCGGCGCGTATCAGCGATACGAAACTGGTGATGACGCGCGGACGTATGCGATCGGGTTAGCGGAAACGAAACGCAGTATGAGGCTGGATATTCATCCAGCCTTTTTTATGGTATATAAACAGGCTTACTTATCAGATTAAGGAATTGCTCAGGTGATTGGTCGTTTACGAGGCAACATTCTGGAAAAACAGCCGCCGCTGGTGTTGATTGAGGCGCACGGTGTCGGTTATGAAGTGCACATGCCAATGACCTGCTTTTACGAGCTGCCGGAGATCAATCAGGAAGCGATTATCTTTACGCAGTTTGTGGTACGCGAAGATGCGCAACTGCTGTTCGGTTTCAATAACAAGCAGGAACGCACGCTGTTCCGCGAGCTGGTGAAGGTGAATGGCGTTGGGCCAAAACTGGCACTGGCAATTCTGTCTGGCATGTCGGCCCAGCAGTTCGTGACCGCCGTTGAGCGACAAGAGATTGCCTCGCTGATCAAACTGCCGGGCGTGGGTAAAAAAACCGCCGAGCGTTTGATTGTGGAGATGAAAGACCGCTTTATCGGCATGCACGGCGATCTGTTTGGTGGTGATTCAACCTTTACGTTGACCACGCCATCCGCTGCACAAGACAATAACGATGCTGAAGCCGAAGCGGTTTCAGCGCTGGTGGCTCTGGGCTATAAACCGCAGGAAGCCAGCCGTATGATCAGCAAAGTCGGTAAACCGGATGCGGATTGCGAAACCCTGATTCGTGAAGCCCTGCGCGCAGCTATTTGAGGTAAAGCATGATTGAAGCCGATCGTCTGGTCTCGGGCAGTTCCTTTAATGAAGAAGAAACGCTCGACCGTGCCATTCGTCCCAAGCTGCTTACGGAATATGTTGGCCAGCCGCAGGTGCGCGAGCAAATGGAGATTTTCATCCAGGCTGCGAAACTGCGTGGCGATGCACTCGATCATCTGCTGATTTTCGGCCCGCCGGGACTGGGTAAAACCACGCTGGCTAACATCGTCGCTAACGAAATGGGCGTCAACCTGCGCACCACGTCCGGCCCGGTGCTGGAAAAAGCCGGCGATCTGGCGGCGATGCTCACTAACCTCGAACCGCATGATGTGCTGTTTATTGATGAGATCCATCGACTGTCGCCAGTGGTGGAAGAAGTGCTGTATCCAGCGATGGAAGATTATCAGCTGGATATCATGATTGGTGAAGGTCCGGCAGCGCGTTCGATTAAGCTCGATCTGCCGCCGTTTACCCTGATTGGTGCCACGACGCGCGCCGGTTCTTTAACTTCGCCGCTGCGCGACCGTTTCGGCATCGTGCAGCGCCTTGAGTTCTATAACGTGCCCGATCTGCAGCATATCGTGGGTCGTAGCGCGGCCTGTCTTGGCCTGGCGCTGAGCGAAGAGGGCGCGCTGGAGATAGCGCGTCGTGCACGCGGAACGCCGCGTATCGCTAACCGCCTGCTGCGCCGCGTGCGTGACTTTGCGGAAGTGCGCGCCAATGGCAATCTGAGCGGCGAAGTATCAGCCAGCGCGCTGGATATGCTTAACGTCGACAGCCAAGGTTTCGATTACATGGATCGCAAACTGCTGCTGGCGATTATCGATAAGTTCTCGGGTGGTCCGGTTGGCTTAGATAACCTGGCAGCGGCGATTGGCGAAGAGCGGGAAACTATTGAGGATGTGATTGAACCCTTCCTGATCCAGCAAGGATTCATTCAACGCACGCCGCGTGGCCGGATGGCCACGCAGCATGCTTACAAACACTTTGGTATCAGTCGCGAAGAGTAAACCGGCGTTATGCCGCCGGTTTTTTTGCCATGCTAATGATGAACAATACTGCCGCGCATAACACCACTGAAGGACCGGCTGGCGTATCGTAGCTGGCGGAGAAGGTCAGTCCACCGGTCACTGCGATAATACCTGCAATCACCGCAAAACCGGCCATCTGTTCTGGCGAGCGCGAGAAGCGACGTGCCGTCGCCGCCGGGATAATCAGTAACGACGTAATAATCAAAGCACCGACAAACTTCATCGCTACGCCGATGGTTAATGCGGTGACCAGCATCAACATCAAACGCGTGCGCTGAATGTTAACGCCATCCACCTGCGCCAGCTCAGGACTAATGGTCATCGACAGCAGCGAATTCCACTGCCACGCCATCACCGCCAGTACAATCGCCACGCCGCCGCCCATCATCCACAAATCATCGGGCGTCACCGCCAGCAGATCGCCAAACAGGTAAGCCATCAGATCGACACGCACGCCTTGCATCAGACTGACGACCACTAAACCCAGCGACAGCGCACTGTGCGCCATAATGCCGAGCAGCGTATCAATAGCCAGATGCGGGCGTCGCTCCAGCCACACCAATCCCAACGCCAGACACACGGTCACCAAAATCACCGCATAGTAAGGATTCACGTTGAGCAGCAAACCAAACGCCACGCCCAGTAAGGACGCATGCGCGAGCGTATCGCCGAAGTAAGACATGCGGCGCCAAACCACAAACGAGCCAAGTGGACCGGCCGCCAGCGCCAGCAACACGCCGCCCAGCCAGCCAGGTAATAACAGTTCAATCATGACGGGCCATTTCCCTTGCGCAGAACAATGCGTCCCTGTAAATCGTGACGGTGATTATGATGATGACGATAAATCGCCAGCTGCTGTGCGCCGCGTGGGCCAAACATCGCAATAAACTCGGGATGTTGTGACACCGCTTCCGGCGTGCCGGAACAGCAGATGTGATGGTTGAGACACAGCACTTCGTCGGTTTTCGCCATCACCAGATGCAGGTCGTGTGAAACCATCAGCACACCGCAGTTCAGTTCGCGGCGCAGCTGATCGATCAAATCGTACAGCGCGACCTGGCCGTTGACATCAACGCCTTGTGTCGGCTCATCCAGTACCAAAAGCTGCGGTTCATTGAGTAATGCACGCGCCAGCAAAACACGTTGTGTCTCACCGCCAGAGAGTTTTTGCAGCGTTGCATGCAGCAGATGCCCGGCCTGTACGCGCTTGAGCGCCGGCAAAATGGCATCGCGTTTGGTGCCGCGCGACAGGCGCATAAAGCGTTCCACGGTGATCGGCAACGTTGGGTCGATGTGCAGTTTTTGCGGCACGTAGCCGATACGCAAATCAGCGGCGCGCTTGACGCTGCCGCTGGTGGGTTTCAGTAGCCCCAACACCGCGCGAACCAGCGTGGATTTACCGGCGCCGTTCGGGCCGAGCAGGGTGAGAATTTTCCCCGGCTCAAGTGCGAGGCTAATACCTGCAAGCACCGGACGCTGGGAGAACTTCACAGAAATGTTTTCAAGGGTAACAAGTGGCGACATGTTATTTACGGGTTGCATAGAATTTCGAATGTTATAATATCACATTCCATCAACGGTTCACGATGGAATGACGTATTATGTTACACAATAAAAAGCGCCTGATTTTCACCCTTACTGCTGCGGCAATTGGCGCGGCAAGCGCATTACCCGCGCACTCCGCAGTTGTCGCTTCAATCAAACCTATCGGATTTATCGCAGCGGCTATCGCAGAGGGTATTACGCCGGTTGAAGTATTGCTGCCTGATGGCGCCTCAGAGCATGATTATGCCTTGCGTCCCTCTGATGTAAAACGTATTAAAAACGCAGACTTAGTAGTATGGACAGGCCCAGAGATGGAAGCCTTTCTTACTAAGTCAGCGGCCGAATTACCTGCCAGTAAAAACCTCGAAATTGCCGCATTGCCGGGCATAAAACCGCTATTGATTAGCGGCGATGATGAAGATGAGGAACATGAGCATGGTCACGATCACGATCACGACTCAGAAAATTCCGAAGACCAGGACGGGTCTCATGCGCATCACCACCACGGACAGTTTAATATGCACCTGTGGATGTCCCCTGACATGGCCTTACAATCTGCGGTTGCAATCCATGGAAAATTATTGGAACTTATGCCGCAAAGCAAAGCCAAACTTGACGCTAATCTGCAGGAATTTAAGGCAGAATTAGCCGATGCAGACAAACACATCGGCGCGCAACTCGCGCCTGTGCGGAACAAGGGTTATTTCGTTTTTCACGATGCTTACAGCTACTTTGAAAAACATTACGGTTTGTCACCTTTAGGTCATTTTACCGTCAATCCTGAAATCCAGCCGGGCGCCCAGCGTTTACATCAAATACGAACACAGTTGGTTGAGCAGAAAGCCGTTTGCGTTTTCGCTGAACCACAGTTCAGACCGGCCGTCATCGATGCCGTGTCCCGTGGAACTTCCGTACGTAAAGGCACGTTAGATCCGTTGGGTATGGACATCAGCTTATCCAAAGACAGCTACGTGAAATTTCTTTCACAGCTGTCGAGCCAGTATGCGAGCTGCCTGAATGGAGCATGAGGAATAGGTAAAAGTGCAGCAGATAGCCCGCTCTGTCGCCCTCGCATTTAACAATTTGCCGCGCCCCCACCGCGTTATGCTGGGTTCATTAACCGTTGTCACGTTGGCCGTCGCAGTATGGCGGCCTTACGTTTACCATCCGCGTGATGTTGCCCCCATCGTGAAAACCATTACGTTGGATAAAGACGAACTGCGCACGCTGTTGCCCGAAGCCAGTGAGCCGATTGACCAGACAACGGAAGAACCGTCCGACGATATTCCTGCTGACGACATTGATAATGACGTTCCGGACAATCCCAACGTACATGAGTACACCGTCTCTTCAGGTGATACGCTGAGCAGCGCGTTAAATCAGTACGGTATTGAGATGGGCGATATCAACGCATTAGTCAGTAGCGATAAAGATCTGCGCAACATGCGCGTTGGTCAGCAACTGAGCTGGACGCTGGATGCTGATGGACAACTGCAAACCTTCAGCTGGGAAATTGATCGTCGTGAAACCCGTACTTATCAGCGCGCCGACAACGGCAGCTTTAAGATGCAGCAGGAGCTGCAAAAGGGTGAGTGGCAAAACAACGTACTGAAAGGTGAAGTGCGCGGCAGTTTTGCTGCCAGTGCCCAGCGTGCGGGTTTAACCAGCGCAGAAACCAGCAACGTCATCAAAGCGATGCAGTGGCAGATGGATTTCCGCAAACTACGCGCCGGTGATGACTTTAGCGTGCTGATGTCACGTGAAATGCTCGATGGCAAAAGTGCCCAAAGCCAATTGCTTGGCGTGCGTTTACGCACCGGCGGTAAAGACTACTACGCGTTCCGTGCGGAAGACGGCAAGTTCTACGATCGCAACGCCTCTGGTTTAGCGCGTGGCTTTATGCGTTTCCCTACGGTTAAGCAGTATCGTGTCTCTTCCAACTTCAATCCGCGTCGCCTTAATCCGGTAACCGGCCGTATTGCACCGCATAAAGGTGTCGATTTCGCGCTGCCTATTGGTACGCCTGTGTTAGCCGTGGGCGATGGTGAAGTGGTGATGGCGAAAAACGGCGGTGCTGCCGGGAATTACGTGGCAATTCGTCACGGTCGTCAGTACATGACGCGTTATATGCACCTGAGTAAAGCGTTGGTGAAACCGGGGCAAAAAGTGAAACGCGGCGATCGTATTGCGTTGTCGGGTAACACCGGACGTTCGACCGGTCCGCATTTGCATTATGAAGTATGGATCAACAATCAGGCGGTAAATCCATTGACGGCAAAACTGCCGCGCATGGAGGGTCTGACGGGTAAAGATCGCAGCACTTACATGGCGCAAGTCAAAACCTGGTTGCCGCAGTTGACGCTGAAATAGCGCATTATTGCGCGTAACACTTAAAAACCGACGGATTCTTCGTCGGTTTTTTGCTATCTGGCGCATGAAGATTGCAAAATTAACCACCGTCACTATTATTGACCGGTCATTGTCAGAGGCGAGTGCATGGAAACCCGAAAGAAAAATAACAGCGAGTTTATTCCCGTTTTTCAACGTTCTTTTTTAAAGCCGAAATACTGGGGAAGTTGGTTGGCGGTGGGCGCGCTGGCCGGCATGGCATTGCTTCCCGCTAAAGTGCGCGATCCGATTCTGGGCGGATTGGGCAAGTTCGCCGGTAAGCTGGCGAAAAGTGCGCGCCGCCGTGCGCTGATCAATCTCTATTATTGCCTGCCGGAATTGAGTGAAGCGCAGCGCGAAGAGATTGCTGATCGTATGTTTGCCACCGCACCGCAGGCGATGGCGATGATGGCCGAATTGGGCATGCGTAATCCTGAGCATGTGCGTAAGCGTGTTGACTGGTACGGCCGGGAAATCATTGAGCAACTGCAGGTCAACAAAGAAAACGTCATTTTCCTGGTGCCGCATGGCTGGGGCGTGGATATTCCAGCGATGTTGCTGGCGTCTGAAGGCCAGATGATGGCGGCGATGTTCCACAATCAAAGCGATCCGTTAATGGATTATCTGTGGAATACCGTGCGACGCCGTTTTGGTGGCCGTATGCATGCGCGAAATGACGGCATTAAGCCGTTTATCGCGTCGGTGCGTCAGGGTTATTACGGCTATTATCTGCCGGACCAGGATCACGGCCCGGAACACAGCGAGTTTGTGGATTTCTTTGCTACTTACAAAGCCACATTGCCTGCAGTGGGCCGCCTGATGAAAGTATGCCGCGCACGCGTTGTGCCGCTGTTCCCGGTGTACAACAGTGAAACCCATCGTCTGGAAATCTATGTGCGTCCGCCAATGGATGACTTGCTGGATGCCGATGACAATACGCTTGCGCGTCGCATGAATGAAGAAGTTGAAGTGTTCGTGCGACCGCATCCGGAACAGTACACCTGGATTCTGAAGCTGCTGAAAACGCGTAAGGAAGGGGATATCGAACCTTATGCGCGCAAAGATCTTTATCCTCGTAGGAAATAAACATGGGGCCGTCTGGCCCCTTTATCATTCTATTGCCGCCACGTGACTGCGACGTTTACGTTCGCGCAGGAACAGGGTCACCAGACCAAACCACAGCACGCCAGCGGCGAAGTTAATCCCGCTAAACCACGGTGTGCCGCCGCTGAAGTAGCCACTTTTCGCCAGCTCAATGCCTACCGCTAAGGTCAGAATACTGATCATCCCGAGCATCGCCGCCACGCTGCCTTTGCCTTCGTTGCTGGAGTAAAGCGTCAAACGGTACAGACCGGCATTCACCATGCCTGCGCCGAACGCATACAAGCTTAACCCGGCTGTCAGCAGCAGATAGGTGTGACTATCGAGCAAATTAGCCAGCAGCGAAATACTCAAACCAATCAGAATCGGCCAGGCGGCAAACTTCACCGGCTGCTCAATCGGCACGCGTCCAGCCAGTTTGCCAAGCGTGATGTTGCCGGCAATCATCGCCAGAAACACCGGTAGCTGCAGCAGCGCATACTGCATGCGTGACAATCCTTCATCGTGCATCAGAATCACTGGCGACAGCGCTACCCACGTCAGGATCGGAATAAACACTAAACCAATGGCAAAAGATCCGTACATCACCTGACGATCGCGCGCCAAACGCGCATAGCCGCGGGCCAGCGTTGGCAGGGCGATAGAGTGACTGCGATCGCCAGCGGTTTCCGGCATGACGCGCCACAGCAGGGCAAACGCAATCACGCTGCAGATGGCAAACAGCCAGAACATGCTGCGCCACTCGCCAACGGTGAGCCACGCGGCTCCGGCCAGCGGACCAGCGAGCGGTGCCAGCAGCGCGACGTTGGCCATCAGCGCCATCATGCGTACTGCCAGCGCCTCGTCAAAGGCTTCCTGCACCGCTGCGTAGCTGACGGCGCCAATAAAGCACAGGCTAATACCCTGCACAAAGCGCAGCGCGACAAACTCCTCAATGCTGCTCACCCACGTTGTCAGAATACAGGCGGCGGCAAAGAACAGGATACCAAACAGCAGCACCGGCCGGCGGCCATATTTGTCAGAGAGCGGACCGAGCAGCCATTGCAGCACCACGCCGCCCATCAGATACGCGGTCAGCGAGGTCGAAACCCATTCCGGGCCGACGCTGAATTCAGACGTCACCAGCAGCATGCCGGGCTGAATCATGTCATGCGCGATATAGGTGGCGAACTCGAAGAGTACCAGCGCGAGCGGGAACAGCAGCACGCGCCCGGTGAGTTGAGTGATAGGTTGATAGCGGGCCATCTGGCCTCCTTGTCAAAAAAATAAAAACGCGACTGCCAGGCAGTCGCGTTTGTCCATGTTGTTACAGCCGCTGTGGGTGGTGCGTATTAGTCTACGCGCAAAACACGGCTGGTATTGGTGGTGCCGGTGGTCGACATCACGTCGCCCTGGGTGACAATCACCAGGTCGCCAGAAACCAGGAAACCTTTTTCGCGCAGCAAATTCACTGCATCGTGCGCGGCAGCAACACCATCGTTGTTGCTGTCGAAGAACACTGGCGTAACACCACGGTACAGCGCCGTCAGGTTCAGCGTACGTTCGTGACGTGACATGGCGAAGATCGGCAAACCGGACGTGATACGTGAGGTCATCAGCGCGGTACGGCCCGATTCGGTCATGGTGATGATCGCTGAAACCCCTTGCAGATGGTTGGCAGCATACATCGCCGACATGGCAATCGCTTCTTCGACGTTATCGAACTGTACTTCCAGGCGGTGCTTAGAAACGTTAACGCTCGGGATTTTCTCTGCGCCGAGGCACACTTTCGCCATCGCTGAGACGGTTTCAGCCGGATACTGGCCAGCAGCGGTTTCCGCCGACAGCATCACCGCATCGGTACCATCCAGCACGGCGTTCGCCACGTCCATGACTTCGGCACGCGTTGGCATTGGATTGGTAATCATCGACTCCATCATCTGCGTGGCGGTGATGATGGTGCGGTTCAGCTGGCGAGCGCGACGGATCAACGCTTTCTGAATACCCACCAGTTCAGGATCGCCAATCTCCACACCCAAATCGCCACGCGCAACCATCACCACGTCAGAGGCGAGGATGATGTCATCCATCGCTTCCTGTGAGGCAACGGCTTCAGCACGTTCCACTTTCGCCACCAGTTTGGCGTCGCAGCCGGCGTCGCGCGCCAGACGGCGGGCATAATTCATATCTTCGCCGTTACGCGGGAAGGAGACCGCCAGATAATCCACGCCGATTTTCGCGGCGGTAACGATATCAACTTTGTCTTTCTCGGTCAGCGCATCGGCAGAGAGACCGCCGCCGAGTTTGTTGATGCCTTTATTGTTGGAGAGCGGGCCGCCGACGGTGACTTCGGTGAATACTTTTACGCCCTGAACTTCCAGCACTTTCAGCTGCACGCGACCGTCGTCCAGCAGCAGGATATCGCCGGGCACTACATCTTCTGGCAGGCCTTTATAGTCGATACCGACTTTTTCTTTATCGCCTTCGCCTTTGGTTAAATCAGCATCCAGCAGGAAACGATCGCCGACGTTGAGGAACACTTTGCCTTCTTTGAAGGTCGATACGCGAATTTTTGGGCCTTGCAGGTCGCCAAGGATCGCTACGTGACGACCCAGTTTCGCCGCGATTTCACGGACTTTATTGGCGCGCTGCTGATGATCTTCCGGTGTGCCGTGGGAGAAGTTGAGTCGTACAACGTTAGCACCCGCCGCGATGATTTTTTCGAGGTTGTTGTCGCGATCGGTGGCTGGACCGAGGGTTGTAACGATCTTGGTTCTTCTGAGACGTCTGGACATGAAGGACTCCGTTAGCAAAGTATCGTGTCGCTCTCAAGTGACACGTAGTGTTCATCTATTCTATATGATCGATGGGCTGTGATTCGACTCACATTGTGAATGTGATGTTAATTATTTTCCTGCGCCTGTTTCTCCAGGCGTGAATCTTTCAGCGCTTCTTTCACCCGTTTCAAATTTTCACGGAAAGCAGCGCCGCGCTCAAGGGTAAACCCTGTCGCCAGAACATCAATCACGGTTAATTGTGCGAGGCGGGAAACCATTGGCAGGTAGATATCGGTATCTTCGGGTACGTCGAGCGTCAAAGCCAGCGTGGCTTCCGCCGCCAGCGGGGAACCCGGAGAAGTGATAGCCAGCACAGTGGAAGCGTTTACACGCGCCAGGCGAGCCAGTTCTACCATATTTTTGGTGCGACCAGTATGTGAGATGAGAACAAACACATCGTTTGGACCACTATTTATGCAACTCATGCGCTGGATCACAATATCCTCTGACCAGATGACCGGCAGATTAAATCGCAAAAATTTATTGGTGGCGTCATGTGCCACCACGGCGGAGGCACCAAGGCCAAAAAAGGCAATTTTATGCGCCTTTGACAGCGCCTGAACCGCCTGACGAATCACCTGAGAATCGAGTTGCTGGCGGACGCGGCTGAGGCCCGCTAACGCGGAATCAAAGATTTTGTGGCTGTAGCTTTCCACACTGTCATTTTCTTCCACATCGCGACTCACCCAGTTCGGGCTTTTGACCAGGCTCTGCGCGAGCTGCAATTTGAAGTCAGGGAAGCCGCGCGTGCCCATACGATGGCAGAAGCGATTCACCGTCGGTTCGCTGACGTCAGCGGCGCGTGCCAGCGTGGCGATGCTGGAGTGCATCGCCTGTTGCGGCGCGGCAAGAATCTGCTCTGCGACTTTACGTTCTGATTTGCTTAACGCATCGAGTTGCGCCTGAATCTGTTCCAGCATGGTTTAACCTAATGAGCGTCAATCACTTTTTCGCGTTCATCAATCAATGAAATCGCTGCCAATTCACAAGAATATACCGTGTAATAGCCCCTCGCACGCAGCGGAGGACAAATGTAAACGCGATTTTTTTGCGATACTTTGATCGCTGACGTGTTTTGCCACGACAAATATCGAAACAGAAAATGTGCTCAAATGGCACGCTACAACACACTTAACACCTTTATTACGTTCACAGTTAACGCCAGCAAAACACTGCGTTCGGGTTGTCCTAAACCCGCTAAAAACGTACATTGTGCTGTAAGAAAATTACAATAAGGACCTGGCGTGATGAGAACGCTCAAGCCGGGTATATCCTGCAACGAGGAGAGGAAAATGGCGGTTACTCAAACAGCCCAGGCATGCGATCTGGTGATTTTCGGTGCCAAAGGCGATCTCGCGCGCCGTAAACTGTTGCCATCACTGTATCAGCTGGAAAAAGCCGGTCAGATTCATGAAACCACTCGCATTATTGGCGTGGGTCGCGCGGATTGGGATAAAGCCGCGTATACCAAAGTGGTACGTGAAGCGCTGGAAACCTTCATGAAAGAGAAGATCGATGAAGCGCTGTGGGACACCCTCAGCAGCCGTCTCGACTTCTGTAACCTCGACGTAAATGACACCTCGCATTTCACCAAACTGGGCAAAATGCTTGACCAGAAAAACCGCGTCACCATTAACTACTTCGCCATGCCGCCAAGCACCTTTGGCGCGATTTGCGACGGTCTGGGCGCCGCCAAGCTGAACGCCAAACCGGCACGCGTAGTAATGGAAAAGCCGCTCGGCACCTCATTGGAAACCTCACAAGAGATCAATGACAGCGTCGGCAAATACTTCGAAGAAGGCCAGGTTTTCCGTATTGACCACTATCTCGGTAAAGAGACGGTGCTCAACCTGCTGGCGCTGCGTTTTGCCAACTCCATCTTCGTCAACAACTGGGACAATCGCACCATCGATCACGTGCAGATCACCGTGGCAGAAGAGGTGGGCATCGAAGGCCGTTGGGGTTACTTCGACAAAGCCGGCCAGATGCGTGACATGATTCAGAACCACCTGTTGCAGATCCTCACCATGATTGCCATGTCGCCGCCGTCCGATCTGAGCGCGGATGCGATTCGTGATGAAAAAGTGAAAGTGCTGCGCTCACTGCGTCGTATTGATCAAACCAACGTGCGCGAGAAAACCGTACGCGGTCAGTACACCGCCGGCTTTGTGCAGGGCAAGAAAGTGCCAGGTTATCTGGAAGAAGAGGGCGCTAACAAGCAGAGCGCCACGGAAAGCTTTGTTGCTATTCGCGTGGATATCGATAACTGGCGTTGGGCTGGTGTGCCGTTCTATCTGCGTACCGGCAAGCGCTTGCCAACCAAATGCTCTGAAGTGGTGGTGTATTTCAAGAATCCTGAGATGAACCTGTTTAAGGATTCGTACGCTGAACTGCCGCAGAACAAGCTGACCATTCGTCTGCAGCCGGACGAAGGCGTGGATATCGAAATACTGAACAAAGTGCCGGGACTTGACCACAAGCATAAACTGCAGACCACCAAGCTGGATTTGAGCTACTCCGAAACCTTCAACCAGTCGCATCTGGCCGATGCTTACGAGCGTCTGCTGCTGGAAACCATGCGCGGTATTCAGGCGCTGTTTGTGCGTCGTGATGAAGTTGAAGCAGCGTGGGGCTGGGTGGATTCGATCATTGATGCCTGGAGCGCCGATGCCGAAGCGCCGAAGCCGTATCAGGCGGGAACATGGGGACCGGTTGCCTCTGTCGCGATGATTACTCGCGATGGCCGTTCCTGGAACGAGTTCGAATAGAAACCTAATATTGAGCCCGCCAAATGTGCGGGCTTTTTTTTACGTCCAGAATTCATTTTTCTGAAAAGTGAACCAGAGTTTCAAAAAATTCTGATATCCAATGGACGCCGCTCCAGCCGATCTTGTATGGTAGAGCCCAATAATTGACAGCGTGGCCAAACGCCGGGCTGATGCAACCAAGGAAACGTGATGAAGAACTGGAAAACAAGTGCTGAACAGATCCTGAAAACTGGCCCGGTCGTGCCGGTCATCGTGGTGAACAAGCTGGAACACGCGGTGCCGATGGCGAAAGCGCTGGTGGCTGGCGGTGTGCGCGTGCTGGAAGTGACGCTGCGTACCCCGGTGGCGATGGACGCACTGCGTGCAATGATTAAAGAAGTACCGGAAGCGATTGTCGGTGCGGGCACGGTGATCAACACCCAGCAACTGAAAGAAGTCACTGACGCCGGTGCGCAGTTTGTCATCAGCCCAGGGTTGACGGAATCGCTGCTGAAAGCCGCGGTTGAAGGTCCGGTGCCATTGATTCCAGGTATCAGCACGGTTTCAGAACTGATGACTGGCATGGATTACGGCCTGCGGGAGTTCAAATTCTTCCCGGCGGAAGCCAATGGTGGCGTGAAAGCATTATCCGCGATTGGCGGTCCGTTCCCGCAGGTGCGTTTCTGTCCAACCGGTGGCATCTCGCCAGCCAACTATCGGGATTATCTGGCGCTGAAAAGCGTGCTGTGCATTGGCGGTTCGTGGCTGGTACCGAATGATGCGTTGGAAAGCGGTGACTGGGATCGCATTACGCGTCTGGCGCGTGAAGCGGTTGAAGGCGCTCGCGCATAAGTTCATGAATCGGTCGCCATTGATGGCGACCACTTAATCTTACTTAACCTTCGACTTGTACCGCGGCCGCACTCGCCACGGCGCGCGCGATAGCGTCATCGGTGTTTTCACCGGTTGCCAAAGCCACGCCTAATCGGCGCTGACCGGCGATTTCCGGCTTACCAAACAGGCGCAGCTGCAATCCGGCACCCAGCGCGGCTTCGATATTTCCGAAAACGACGTTCTGGCTGTTCAGCTCAGGCAAAATCACTGCCGACGCAGCGGGACCGTATTGACGAATGCCGCCAATCGGCAGGCCGAGGAAAGCGCGCACATGTAGGGCGAATTCGGACAGATCCTGCGAAATCAGCGTGACCATGCCGGTATCATGCGGACGCGGTGACACTTCGCTGAACACCACTTCATCACCGCATACGAACAGCTCCACGCCAAACAGGCCATATCCACCGAGCGCTTTTACCACATTAGCGGCGATATCCTGCGCGCGTTGCAGCGCCAGTTCACTCATCTGCTGCGGCTGCCATGATTCACGATAATCGCCATCTTCCTGACGATGACCAATCGGCGCGCAGAAGTGAATGCCGTCTACTGCGCTGATGGTCAGCAGGGTGATTTCAAAATCAAACTTCACCACGCCTTCAACGATCACGCGGCCCGCACCGGCACGTCCGCCTTGCTGCGCATAATCCCAGGCTTTATCTAGCTGGCTGGCTTCGCGAATAAAGCTCTGGCCTTTACCGGATGAGCTCATCACCGGCTTAACGATGCACGGGAATCCAATCGCCTCAGCCGCGGCCACAAAATTCTCTTTGCTGTCAGCAAACTGGTAAGTCGAGGTCGGTAAGGACAACTCTTCCGCCGCCAGACGGCGAATGCCTTCGCGGTTCATGGTCAGACGTGCGGCGCGTGCGGTCGGCACCACTTTCTGACCTTGCGCTTCCAGCTCCAGCAGTTTTTCGGTGGCAATGGCTTCAATTTCTGGTACCACGAAGTGCGGCTTTTCCTCGGCAATCAGCGCGGCCAGCGCGTCGCCGTCCAGCATGTTGATCACATAGCTGCGATGCGCCACGTGCATCGCCGGAGCATCGGCGTAACGATCCACCGCGATCACTTCCACACCAAGACGCTGGCACTCAAGTGCCACTTCTTTGCCTAATTCGCCTGAACCTAACAGCATGACACGCGTAGCGGCAGGGCGCAGCGCGGTTCCGAGAGTCGTCATAATTTCACCTTAGCAGTCAAAATGCGCGCGCAGTATAAACGAAAACGTTTGCGTACTCACGCTTTCGCCGCGATCAGGTTTGCCATACTTTTCCCGCTCTGACGTTAACTGACACAGCCTGCGGCAGCATGGAGAACGGAAAATTAAACAGGAGTTAAACGATGAGCAATTGGCTGCAGCAAATTCAATCGGTGCTGGCGAAAAAGGGTGGAGACGGAAAATCGGGCGGTTTAAGTGACATGCTGGCCCCGGGCGCATTGGGCGGGCTGGCGGGATTGCTGGTAGGCAGCAAATCCACGCGTAAGCTGCTGACCAAATATGGCGGCAAAGCCTTGCTATTGGGCGGCGGCGCGGCGGCGGGCGCGCTATTGTGGAACAAATACAAACAGCGCATACGTGAAACCCATCAGGACGATGCGGGCTTTGGCCAGCTGCAAACGCCGATGGATCAACGCGCAGAGCGTTTAGTCACGGCGCTGGTGTTCGCGGCGAAAAGTGATGGTCACATTGACGATCAAGAGCGTGCCGCCATTGAGCAAAATATCAAGCAGGCCGGCTACGGCGCACAAGCCGAAGCGCTGATTCAGCAGGCGATGAATCGCCCGCTCGATCCCAACTGGCTGGCCGCTGACGTAAAAAATGAAGAAGAGGCGCTGGAACTCTATTTCCTCAGCTGTGCAGCCATTGATGTCGACCACTTTATGGAGCGTAGCTATCTCTCCGCGCTCGGCGATGCGCTGAAAATCCCCCAGGATGTGCGCGACGGTATCCAGCGCGATATCGACGCGGAAAAAGCTGCTTAATTCCGTGCGAAGGTTGCATCCGCAGCCTTCGCTTTTCATCTTTTGCTTACCCTGCGTAAAGTGATGCTGCGTGTAGCTTGGCATCGTGCGTGATTAGTGCCACGCTTGCTGAATGTTGTCCTTCAGGGAGAAGAGCCTAATGAATCAGCCACACGCGAAAAAAATTCCCCATGTCATGAAGCTGCACGGTGAAACGCGCATCGATAATTATCACTGGTTACGTGATGACGACCGCGAGAATCCAGAGGTGCTGGCCCATCTGCACGCCGAAAATGATTACGGCCGTGCGATGATGGCGTCGCAGAATCCGCTGCAGGAACGGGTGCTGAAAGAGATCGTTGACCGCATTCCACCGCAGGATCACTCTGTGCCCTATGTTAAAAACGGTTATCGCTATCAAAGCCGCTATGAAGTGGGCAACGAGTATCCGGCTTATTTCCGGCAGCCCGTTGACGCGCCAGCTGATGAGCCCTGGCAGCTATTGCTGGATGGAAACCAGCGGGCTGCGCACAGTGATTTTTACACCATGGGCGCGCTGGCGATTACACCGGACAATCAGGTGATGGCCTTAGCGGAAGACTTCCTGTCGCGCCGCCAATACGGCATTCGCTTCCGTAATTTGCAGAGCGGTAGCTGGTATCCGGAAGTGCTGACCAACGCGTCATCCAGCGTTGCCTGGGCCAACGATTCCCGCACGCTCTATTACGTGCGTAAGCATCCGAAAACGCTGCTGGCGTATCAGGTGTGGCGCCATGAGCTGGGCCACCCGCAATCTGACGATCAACTGGTGTATGAAGAGAAGGATGACTCTTTCCACCTCAGCGTGCATAAAACCACCTCCGAGCACTTCATTCTGATTGCGTTGTACAGCACCAACACCAGCGAGATTCTGCTGATCGACGCCGAATATCCGGATGCGCAGCCGCAAACCTTTTGTCCACGTCGCCGCGACCACGAATACAGCATCGATCACTACAATCATCAGTTCTATATCCGCTCAAATCGCGATGGCAAAAATTTCGGGCTCTATCGCAGCGCGTGGCTGGCGGAAGCACGCTGGCAATCGCTGATCCCGGCGCGTGACAACGTGGTGCTGGAAGATTTCCAGCTGTTTCGTCATTGGCTGGTAGTCGAAGAACGCCAGCACGGCGTAAACACCTTGCGGCAGATAAACTGGGAGAGCGGCGAAAGCTTTGGTATCGCCTTCGACGATCCCGCCTATGTCACCTGGCTTGCCTACAATCCTTCGCCAGAAAGCGACACCTTGCGCTACGGCTACTCTTCCATGACCACGCCGACCACCTTGTTTGAACTGAACATGGAAACCGGCGATCGTCGCGTACTGAAGCGCACGCCGGTGCCGGGCTTCAAATCGGAGGATTACAAAAGTGAGCATTTGTGGATCACGGTGCGTGATGGCACAGAGGTTCCGGTTTCGCTGGTCTATCACCGCAAGCATTTCCAGCGCAGCAACAATCCGTTGCTGGTGTACGGTTACGGCGCTTACGGCAGCAGCATGGATGCCAGCTTTGGCACCAGCCGCATCAGCTTGCTGGAGCGCGGCTTCGTCTACGCGATAATTCACGTGCGCGGCGGCGGCGAGCTCGGCCAGCAATGGTACGACGGTGGCCGCCTGAAGAATAAAATCAACAGCTTCACCGACTTTATTGATGTCACCGAAGCGCTGGTGGCGAAGGGTTATGGTCGTCGCCAGCAGCTCTACGCGATGGGCGGCAGCGCCGGCGGATTACTGATGGGCGGCGTGGTGAACATGGCGCCGGAGCTGTTCCACGGCGTGGTGGCGCAGGTGCCATTTGTCGATGTGGTAACGACGATGCTCGATCCGACGATTCCGCTGACCACCGGCGAATACGATGAGTGGGGCAATCCCGAACAGGCGGAGTTCTATCACACCATTCGCCAATACAGTCCGTATGACAACATCGAGGCCAAAGCCTATCCGCATTTGCTGGTCACCACCGGTCTGCACGATTCGCAGGTGCAGTATTGGGAACCGGCTAAGTGGGTGGCGAAACTGCGTGAGCTGAAAACCAATGATTCGCTGCTGTTACTTTGCACCGAGATGGATTCTGGCCACGGCGGTAAATCGGGCCGCTTCAAAGCGTATGAAGGGGTGGCGCAGGAGTTCACTTTCCTGATTGGCCTGGCGCAGGGCAGCTTGCCAGACCGCGTCGATTACTGATCGCTCTTCACATACTTGCGCAGCGCCTGCCGTAACGGTGGGCGCAAATCACGCACATTTTCCAGCACCCAACGCAGATAGCCGGGATCTTTACGCGCGATACTGCCAATACTCTGACCGCGATATTTGCCGAACGGGAACACATCGCCGCTTACGGGCGCGGGCTGGCACAAATTCGCCATCTGCTCGGCGTTCCAGCCGGAGGTTTCCATAATGCGGATCAGCAGCGCAGCGGTGACGTAGCAGTCATACAACGCGCGGTGCGCATGCAGTTCGGCCGGTGGCGTGACATCCAGCTTCAGGCTGTGGCGCAGCGCCTGATTGCCATATTTGATGCCTGGCCACAGCTGACGCGCCAGCGTCATGGTGCAGATCCATTCGCCCGGCATAGTGGGCAACATGCGGCGATCAAAACTGGCGTTGTGCGCCACGTAATGCGGACTGCCGTGATAGCGGCCAATCGCTTCTTCGATAGTGGGTTTTCCCATCACCATCGCTTCCGTAATGCGATGTACCGCCATCGCCTGACGACTGATGGGGCGATCCGGGCAGATTAAGTCGCTCATCGGATTGACGATCTGACCATCAATGACATCCACCGACGCCACTTCCACCACGCCACCCTGCAGGCCGCAGGTTTCGGTATCAATTACACGTAACATAAATTACTTCTGCTTCGGTTCGTAGGGCAGGCGCGCCAGGCTAAGCGAAGCCTGGCGATAGTTCATTAAGCGCTGACGAAACCAGTCACGCAGCGCTTCAGGCTGCTCGCGCTCCACCATTTCGGCAATCACCGGCATATTGTAGCGCTCTTTGAATGCAACGCCCGCGGCGGCCAGATCGACATTGACTTTGTCTTTCTCTTCCTGCGAGAGCAGGGCAAGGTTTTGGCTCATGCTTTTCTCCTGATAAACAGGGGCAAAAGTAATGGTTTCGGACCCCGGGATCAAGCGGATTGGATCGCACCGCAAGTCTCGACACCTGCGGATCGGCGGCGTATCCTGCTGCCACGTTTGCGGTGGTTTGCCGCAGTTAATAGGGAAGAAGTCATGAAGAAAACTGCGTTCAACGCTGTCGTCGCGCTACTTCTGGCGTCATCAACGCTGGCCTTCAGCCAGGTTGCTATGGCACACGCTCACCTGAAAACCCCGGTCCCAGCCGACAAAGCGGTGGTGGAAACCTCCCCGCAGAATTTAACGTTGACCTTTACCGAGGATGTTGAAGCGGCATTCAGTGGCGTGGATGTGCTCAATGCACAACATCAACCGGTGGCGGTTGGAAAAGCCAAACTCAACGATAAACAACACGATCAGCTGATTGTACCGATCAGCCAGCCGCTGCCGTCGGGCAACTACCAGGTGAACTGGCATGTGCTGTCCGTTGATGGACATAAAACTAAAGGCAGCTACACCTTCAGCGTGAAATGATTGATGAGTTTGAGCACGCTGTGGATTGGACTGCGAGCGCTGCATTTTTTGTCGGTGCTGCTGCTCGCCGGTAGCGCCTTTTATACCGCGCTACTGGCGCCGCGCCGCTATCGTCCGCTGCTATCACAGCGTTTAGCTTTACTTCTCCGTACCAGCGCGCTGCTGAGTTTATTCAGCGCCCTGTTGATGCTGGCAACGCAAACCGGCTTGATGAGCGGCGACTGGCGTAATGTCAGTGACAGCGCAACCTGGCAGGCGGTGCTCAGCACGCGCTTCGGCCGGGTTTGGCGTTGGGAAATCGCGTTCGCACTGCTGAGCACGTTAGCGCCACTGCTGCGTGGCACACTGCGGCAAAATCTGCTGCTGTGCAGCGGCCTGTTACAGTTGGTGGCGTTAGCCGGTGTTGGGCATGCCGCGATGCGTGATGGCTGGCCCGGATTGCTGCAACAAGGCAATCACGCGCTGCATTTGATTGCGGCTGCATTCTGGGCGGGCGGATTACTGCCGCTGTTATTACTGATGCGTGAAGCGCGGCAGATCGCTTATCGCACCGATGCGATTCGCTGCATGATGCGCTTCTCGCGTTACGGTCACCTGGCGGTGGCGCTCGCGCTGCTGACGGGCATCATCAATAGCGTGCTGATTGCCGGATCGCCGTTGCATTGGCAAGCCACGCTGTGGAGCGAGCTGCTGATGGTGAAAGTGCTGCTGGTCATGCTGATGATCGCTATTGCGCTGACCAATCGCTATCTGCTGGTGCCGCGCTTTCGCCTGGCGGCCATTAACGCAGCGCATCTGTTTATTCGCCTGACTCAGCTTGAGCTGCTGCTGGCCATTATTGTAATTGGGTTGGTGAGCGTGTTTGCCACGCTGTCACCGGCCTGAATGTAACATTCAAGAAGATGAAATGAGGTCGATATTTTGCTGAAGAAACTGATTCCAGCTTGCGTATTGATGGCGCTGTGCAGCCAGGCGATGGCGGCACAGATTATTACCGTCAGCCGTTTTGAGATTGGAAAAGACAAATGGCCCTTCACCCGCGAAGAGGTGATGTTGACCTGCGAGAAAGACGGCGCGCTGTTCGCGATTAATCCAGGCACTTTGTTGCAGTATCCGCTCAACGATAAAGCCTTTGCGCGCAAAACGGCCGGGCAGGGCACGCTGCAATCGATCGACACCATTGTCGCCGTTGATAAAGCCCATCCAGGCCAGAAAATGAGTCTGCAACCGATCATCGACCGCGCGCAGCAACTGTGCGGTAAGTAATCCCTATATTCTCAGGCGTAGCGCACAATTCTGCCGCTACGCTTGCTTTCTCGTTCTGTCACCACGATCACAGAGTTGTCACCTTTCGCAACCAAACCGCATGATTGGCTGGAAAACCAGCAATCCTGGTCTACCTTTAAATGGCAAGGCGTCCTCGCCTGCAAAAATGCCAACTTTTAGCGCACGGCTCCCAAAGAGCCATTTCCCTGGACCCGATACAGGAATCGTATTGGGTCTTTTTTTATCTGCATAATAATGAATTGTCTGCACGCGTTAGGCTTACCTTTATGCTGGCATCTACACTTAATTCTCTAAGCAACTCAGGAGGATTTATGTCTGATAGACCGATCGAAGCGGATGAGCTTGAAGAAGAGACTAAGGTGAAGCCGGATGAGCATGAAAAAGATGATGAGAGTCTGGCACCGGAGTCGGGCGACAAGCAGCCTGATTGATGATTAAACCCACTTCGGTGGGTTTTTCTATTTTCTGTTTTTCTTTTTTATATGAAATAAAAATTTTTTTACCTTGCTACCTGGTAAGATAAATGCGTTAATGCGTCGTCGGTCTGAATAGCAGACAGTTAGAAGGTTAGTTCCCATTGTATTTCTCATCCCGGTTAGTGCCGCTTCAAGCCCTTTCTCTTTGAGTCTTATCCTAAGTTCTGATTCGTATCTGCAACTCGGCCCTTACGCCAATAGGCTCATTTAAAAGGTAAAAATTATGTCTAATAAAATTCTTGGAACGGTAAAATGGTTCAACTCAGAAAAAGGCTTCGGCTTTATTTCTCCTGAAAATGGCAGCAAGGACGTTTTCGTCCACTTCTCAGCCATTCAGGGCACTGATTATCGCTCACTTGATGAAGGTCAGCGTGTTGAGTTTTCAGTTGAAGATGGTCCAAAAGGTCCGTCTGCAACAAATGTATTAGGTCTGTAATTATTCGCATTTATAATCGTTTAAGATGTCCGCATTGCCAGAGTTCACAATATCGTACCTCCGCGTTCGATATTACGAAAATGAACCCACATGGCGCTAAATGTATTTTCTGCAAATCATCAATGATTGTGTTGAAAACTGCTTAATAGCGGATATTCTGCCCAGATAATTATCTGGGCTTATCAGGCAATTGCCTGATATCAGAATCATTAGCAATGCTCAGGCAGTGCTTTTTTATTTTAAATACCCCCGCATATCTTCACTTATTCCCACGTTTACCATCTTACCCACATGCTACTTTTTCTCTTATTTCGAAATAAATTACCGTCATAGAGAGAATCTTGCGAGATGCACAAGCCCGTTATCCTGATCGCCTTGCTGCTGAGTGGTTGCGCACTGAAACAGTATCCGCAGTCCGCCAAAGCGAGTGATGCCGAAGCGCAAACCTATGACTGTGCAGCACTGAATCAGGAGATCGCTAAAAGCCAAAGCGTTCAGCAGCAGATTGATAAAACCGGCGAGTTTGATGCGCTAACGGTATTGGGATTCGTCGGGGATTTTGGTATCGGTAACGGCCTTGCAAAGGCCAGCGCTAACAGCAAAGTGAAGGCGCGCCTGGAGCAGTTGCAGAAACTGCAATCAGTGCGTTGCGCGCACGGTGCAACTTAATAATTAGCCTTCTGAGCATCTACCCCGACAATTTTGCGGTCAAATAGCTGCAGCCAGCATGCATGAAAAATGGTATAAAGTTGGCGCATCTGTTTTATTGCCGGTTAATAAGGATCCTTCATGGCAAACACACAATATCTTCTTTGGGTAATGATTGGCACGTTAACTCTGCTTTGTATCTTTATTGGTGTGGTCGTTGGGCGGGCAAAAACGCCGCGTATTGGAACAATGACTTTCGCGGGTTTATTAGCCTTCTTCTTAGTGGCGATATTTTTAATTACTCGCTAAAGCATTGAACGCTGTAACGAGCAATATTTGCTGGGATCATTTCTGTACAGTGTCCCAGCGACTACCATTACGGATGTGCCCCCAGCGTGGGATAATCTCCTGTTCTAACTGATAAATCAGAGCAAGGATGAGATTAAGATTATATCGCGTGACTTCATTATGATGAGTGATGCAAGGCGATGCTGATTCGATCAAATTGAAGTTTTGATATTTTTCAAGCAACTCCAGGTGAGGCAGAATCTCCTGTTCACGCTGATAATCAGCGAGAGCAGTAAATAGGTAAATATTCTTGTCCGTTTGGCGATCGCGTCGAATAGCGTTCGGCAAAAGCTTATTTAATAGCGAGATGGCTGCGGGGGTTGTCGATCCCATCATTGCGTCACCCACATTCGGCCACATTGTGGCTGCATAATCCCCGAGATAAAACTGTGGTACGGCAGTAATGATATTTTTAATATTATGCCTAACACCGAAATAGAGCGCCGCGCTGCCACCTTTTGAGGCGCCAACTATGGAAACGTTTGAGGGTGTTGTCAGCTCAATTACCGAGCGAATAAGCTGGCTTACCCCATGCTCAATTTCAAAATTCATATTGTTGCACAGATAGTAAGCGGGCAAGCCGTTGAAATCATCCTTGATCCACAACACCGCCGATTGAGTATGCTCCAAAAGGGTGAAATCGTAGATGGTGGGATCAGGAAGGTTAAACCCTGACATCACAATCAATAAATGCTGATTGTCTACTGAAGCCGGTTTATAGCGATAGTGTATATCGAGATGAGGGCGAAAATTAAAAATGCAATCAGTCACGGTCAGCGGCTCAGAGAAGGAATTCGCCCAAGACAGGCGACCAATTTGTCTGATAATTAAGAATGGCGATAGATGGAATAACGATGTGGCAGCATCCTGCCGCCACGAGAATATTCAGAGCGGTTTACGCGCGGCCAGCAAGAACATCATCGGGCGATCGCGTTCTTCCGCCAGCGCAGGATTGAGTGCAACCATCTCTTCGCTCGGGCCCCATTCATCAAGATGCACGATCTCAAATCCTGCGCCAATTAACGCATTGATCCAGGTTGCCAGCTTGCGATGTTGCTTCTTCACGCCATCGGCAAACCAGTTGCTGATGCGTTCCCCTTCCTGCTGGTAATGATTAACTGGCCAGCTGCGCTGCTGCTGTTCATCCACAATCCACTGTTGTTGAGTAGGTGCGGTGTAAATCGGATGTTCACAGGAAAACACCAGCGCGCCGCCCGGCGTTAGCGCCTCAAACACGGTTGCGAAGAGTGCGTCAATATTGCTGAGGTAGTGCAGCGCCAGCGAGCTATAGGCGAGATCAAAGGATTCGCTGAGCTGTAGCGATTCTAAATCGGCGCGCTGATAGTGAATCCCGGTTCCCTGCGTCATGGTCGCGGCTTGCGCTAACATCTTCTCGGAAACGTCCAGACCCAGCACCTCGCGCGCGCCTTGCTGCTGCGCGTAGCGGCAAAACCAGCCGTAGCCGCAGCCGAGATCGAGAATACGTTTATCATGCAGGTCGGGTAGTAGCGCACGCAGTGCGGGCCATTCTGGCGCGCCGTCTAATCCCTTAACGGAACGTGGCAAAGTGGCGTAACCGGCAAAAAAAGTGGGGTTGTCGTAAATATTCTGGCTCATACAGGCTCCTTTATATGATGCGCAAAGGAGTTTAGGCGTTTAGCGCGGAATGTAAAGTCGCGTAATTATCCCACAAATAACAGATGTACCAGACGAGCGAGTGATTCCAGCAGCAGCAAGCTACCGATGAAAATAACGATTAATACACCAATAAATTGCTTCCGTCCGCTCATGCTGTTCCCTCCGCTGGCTAACGTTGCCGGACTATACTTTAAGCCGGGCTCACTAAACTTCCAGTCAACCGGGGAAGATTACATGCTTTACCAAAAGGTGAACGCGCAAATGTGGCGAAATATTTGGGTGGTTGGCGATCTGCACGGTTGCCGCGCCCAACTCGATGCGCAACTGCTCAAGCGGGATTTCGATAAGCAGCATGATCTACTGCTGTCGGTGGGCGATTTAATCGATCGTGGCCCGGACAGCCCCGGCTGTTTAGCGCTGATGCAGGAGCCCTGGTTTCTCTGCGTGCGCGGCAATCATGAGCAGATGGCGCTCGCTGCGCTGGATGGGCGCGACCAAACCTTGTGGATGATGAACGGCGGCGAGTGGTTCTGGCAACTCAAAGGCGCAGCGTTGATTGCTGCGCGCCATGCGTTGAAGCGCTGTGCTGAGTTACCGTTGATCCTGCATCTGGATTTCGGCGATCGCGTGGTGGTGATTGCCCACGCCGATTATCCCGCCAGTCATTATGCGTTAGGGAAAGAGGTTGACTGGCAGCAAGTGGTGTGGAGTCGCGATCGACTGGGACGCCATCAACGCGGCAGTTCAGCCCGCATCGATGGCGCCAGTGATTTCTACTTCGGCCACACGCCGTTAGAACAACCGCTTAATGTGGCGAATCAGCATTATATCGATACCGGCGCGGTCTTCGGCAATCGCCTCACCCTGGTGCAGTTGCAGTAACGCTTAGCGGAACAGACGTCCGTCGCGCACCAGTTCACGCGGATAACTGTTTTTAATCCGATTACCCACTTTCTTCGCCAATCCCAGCGGCTGCTGCTGGTAAGTGACGATCACCTCATCCCGGCTGGGCAACGTGTCCGGATGAATATCCTGACCGCGATACCAGGTTTCCGCTTCTGCATCGGTGAGTTCGAAATCCAGCGCGCTGCCCGGCTGCGTCAACGCCACGACCGCTTCATGCTGCCAGCGATAGCCTTTCGGGAAGGTTTCGGCCAACTTGAGGCCGATGCGCGAGAAGCGCACTTTACCCAGCCAACCCTCCAGCGCCGCGGGGAACAGCCACAGCTCTTTATCGCGCTGCCACAGCGTGTGGTTGTCATCCCACTGTAAGCCGACTTTGGCCGCGGCCTGCTGCACTTCGGCGCTCAGCTTGCGGCTGGCCGGAGAGAAGGGCAGTTTGCCGACTTTGTAGGTTGGCGTTGGCAGCGCGGGAATGCTGGCGGTTTTACGCAGACGCGCAACGAAGAAACCTTCACTATCGAAAATCTGCGGGAATACGTGCAGGAAACCTTCGGCGGTTAACGCCTGATCGGCTCCGTCGAATAAACCGTTCAGCGGCACGATTTCAACCGCGTCGGGATAACGCTGCTGCAACCAATGAATCACCTGCTGATTCTCGATTTGATTCAGTGTGCAGGTAGAGTAAATCAGCGTGCCGCCTGGCTGTAAGGCATGGAAAGCGCTGTCGAGCAGATCGCGTTGGGTTTCCGCAATCGCTTCGGTGCTGGCCAGCGTCCAGTTACGCAACGCATCAGCATCTTTGCGCACCACGCCTTCGCCAGAGCAGGGCGCATCGAGCAGAATGGCATCGAAACGCTCCGGCAGTGCGGCGCCAAACACACGGCCATCAAAATGGGTCAGCGCAACATTGCTGACGCCACAGCGGCTGATGTTAGCGTGCAGTACTTTGACGCGGCTGGCCGAGTATTCATTCGCCAGAATGGCGCCTTCATTGCGCATCAGCGCGGCCATCTGGGTGGTTTTAGAACCGGGCGCAGCAGCCACATCCATCACCTGACGCGCATCAGGTGCGGCGTCAAACAGCGCGGTAACCGGCAGCATCGAGCTGGCTTCCTGAATGTAAAACAGTCCGCTCAGATGCTCCGCCACGCTACCCAGCGGCAGCGATTCGTCGTCACGCTCGATCCAAAACCCTTCGGCGCACCACGGAATGGGCGATAAGCGCCAGCCATAGTCGGCGGTGCGGGCGAGGAAATCATCCACGCTAATTTTTAAGGTGTTGACGCGTAAGCTGCGACGCAGCGGTTGCTGGCTAATGGCGAGAAAGCGCTGCAGTTCGGCGTCGTCAGCAAGGCTGGCGCGCATCAGCGCGAGGAAATCTTCGGGAAAGCGATCGGACACGGGCATCTACCGGGAAACGAAATGAGCGCGAAGTGTAACACGCGAAAAAGAATCGGGCAGCCAGGCTGCCCGATTTGCTTAAGGTTAATGAGGGTCCGGAATCGCCGTGCCCCAGTCGCGCCACGCTTTCGGCGCTTCATCCTGTAGCAGGAAGTGTTTGTTGGCGCCGGCCTGCGGTGCTAATGGCACCGTCGGCGGTGTGGCAAACTGTACGCCGCCGCGAATGAACTGCTGGAAGGTGCCGGTTTTCAACACGCCGCCTATCAGACCGAAATCGAAGTTATAGCCGGAAGCCAGCCAGAACACCGAATTGTTGCGCACCAGATGCTGGTACTTTTTGCTGATACGCAGCGCGATCTGCACGCGATCCGCCATATTGCCCAGCGACGTTCCGGTGACGGTGCCCACTTCAACGCCCCGGAACAGCACTGGCGTGCCCACCGACAGCGATCCCGCGTCAGCGGCATCGACATATATCGTCAAGCCGTTCAGGTAGCGTGAATCGGTGATGGTGCTTTCCTGCAGTTCAAAGGTGCGCGCCGGCGAACCTTTGCCCGGATCGACGTTGAGATAAGGCTGCAGCAGCGTTTCGATATGGTTAACGCCCGCCGCAGAAATCTCCGGCGACACCACCGAGAAGCGGCTGCCGATGCGCGCGAAGTCCTGCACGTATTCCGGATAAAGCACCGCTTTGGCAACAACCTGATTGTTATCAGAACTCAGCGCCAGTGATTCAACCTGACCAATATTGATGCCGAGATAGCGAATCGGCATGCCCGCCGCCAGTTTGCTGGCATCGAAGGTGTGCAATGTGATCTGGCTGCCAACTGCACGCGCCGCGGTTTCTGACGAGTAGAGCACGCGTTTCACGCCTTTCGCCGCCTGCGCGCCGGTGAGATTATCGAAACTGATCGCGCCTTTGAGCGCGCGGTTGAGCGGGGACGCTTGCACCGTCAAACCGCTGCCGTTGAGCTGCACTTTCGCGCCACCTTCGGCCCAGAACACGCTCTCGCTGGTCAGCAGCTTGCGATACTGCGGCTGAATATGAATCGAGATTTCAAACGCATCCGCGCGCGGCACTACATCCACCACTTCACCGACCTGGAATTTGCGGTACAGCAGCACTGAACCGGCCTGTACATCCGGCAAGCTTTTGGCGGTAAGTTTCAGCGTGGTTGGCGGCTGTTCACCCACGATGCCTTCTTCGGCACGTTCCGCATCCGCATATAAAGGATAACGACTGGAAGGATTGCCTTTCGCGCCAGGAATCAGGCGAATGCCGCCATCTACCCACTCGCGCGCGCTGGCGCCCAGCACTTTCATCCCGTCAAGTCCAAACTTCACATCGAGGCGGCTATTCACCACAAACTTGCTGTCAGCGTGTACCAGATTACGGTGCTCCGGATTGATGGCCGCCACAAAGCTGATGCCATTTTCATCCAGCGTGCGTGAAATCACCTGACCGATTTTCATGCCATACAACATCACCGGCTGGCCGGCATCGATACCGTAGGTTTCCGGCGCGCTGAGTTTTACCGTCAGCACGTCAGGTTTCTGCAGCAATGTTTCGCTGGCTGGCAACACGGTAAACTGATCCTGCGGCTCGCCTTCGCCTGGCACCAGTTCAAAAGTATTACCGGTTAACAGGCTGCTGAGATTGGTGTCGGTCAGGCTGATCTTCGGCGTGCGCATTTCAATGCGCGTCCCGCTGCGCATCAAACCGGTTACTGAAGGATCAACCGTCAGCTCGCCGGTGACTTTGCCGCCATCCAGCAGGTTGAGTTTGGTTAAGGTGCCGACTTCCAGTCCCTGATACATCAGTGGCGTGCTATCGGCTTTCAGGTTATCGCCGCTCGGCAGGTTCAGTTTCACTTGCACGCCGCGCTGACTGCGCGCCAAATCCGGATAGAGCTGGTAGTTGGCATCCACCTGAGCTTGCTCGCCGTCATTAGGTGAATCGAAGGCAATCGCGCCATTCACTAACGCGGCCAGGCTTTCCAGCTTCACTTTGGCACCGCTCAGGCTGACATCCGCATCAACGCCGGAAACATTCCAGAAGCGGCTCTGCTTTTTCACCAGATTGATAAAGCGGCGCTCAATCAGCACATCAATGGTAACGCCGTCGGTGCTGTTGTTGAGGCTGTAATCGTAAACGCGACCCACCGGAATTTTACGGTAATAAACCAGCGAACCGGTGTTGAGCGAGCCGAGGTCGGGCGCGCGCAGGTGGATCAACAGTTCGCCGGTATTAACGCGATACTTCGGTTGGGTATCGAGCGCGGTGAAGTGATCGCTCTCTTTACCTTTACCCGGCATCATGCCGATGTAGTTACCGCCGACCAGTGCATCAAGCCCGGAGACGCCCGCCAGTGACGCTTTCGGCGTCACCAGCCAGAACTGAGTGTCTTCACGCAGTGCATCGCGCATGTCGCTTTTGATGCTGGCTTTAATCTGGATGCTGCGATAGTCATCACTCAGCACAATGCCTTGCACCGTACCCACTTCCACGCCCTGATAACGAATCGGCGTACGGCCTGGCACAATCCCGTCGGCAGTCTGGAAGTTAATGGTGATCGTCGTACCGCGTTCCTGATAGTTGGTCCATAGCAGCCAGCCAGCAATCAGCAGGGCGATGATAGGCAATAACCAGAACGGCGAAATCTTGCGCTTGTTGCGCAGATTAGCGCTAGTCGGTGTAGTCGGCGTTTCCTGTTGCATGTGCATCCCAGATCAGGCGGCTATCAAGCCACTCTACAGCCATAATGGTCAGGACAACGGCGGCACCAAAATAGAAGGCGGCCGGTCCCATGGTGAAAGCCAGCAGCTGATCACGATTGACCAGCGACATGGTTACAGCAATGACGAACAGATCCAGCATCGACCAGCGGCCCACCCAGGTGACGGCGCGCAGCAGGCGAATGCGGGTTTTTAAGCCCTGTTCGCATTTAAAGTGAATGCTGAGTAACAGAGTCAACATCACTAACACTTTGGTAAAGGGCACCAGAATGCTGGCGATAAACACCACCGCGGCCACCGGTATATTGCCCGATGCCAGTCCCAGAATGCCGGAGAAGATAGTGTCTTCACGGCGTGCGCCATTAACGTAGACCACCGAAATCGGCAGCAAATTGGCGGGGATCAGCAGCACAATCGAGGCGATGAGCGCTGCCCAGGATTTCTGCAAACTGTGGCGTCGGCGGTAGTCAAGCGGCGTGTGGCAACGCGTGCAGCGCCCACGCTCATCGGCTACACCGGTTTGATGGCAATTCAGGCACACTTGCCACTCTTCAGGCGGGGAGGTGGGCATCGCTTGCGGATAATAGTGTTCCCACAGTTGCTCGACGTTCAGGTGGATCAGCGTCAGCAGGCTCAGCACCGTCAGCGCAATATAGGCCACTAAACCGTAGCCCACTTCCAGTGAGGCGTAATCCTGCACTTTGATCGATGCCACCGCCACGCCGACCAGATAGATATCCAGCATCACCCACTCTTTGAGCTTGTCCATCATCAGCAGGACCGGGCGCAGGTTCATTCCGAGCGCGTTGCCCACCCACAGATAGAGAATGCCGATGACCAGCGTAACCGGCGCGCCAATGGTGCAAAAAGCCACCATTGAAGCGGTAAGGATGTTGCCTTGCTGCGTCATTTGGATTACGCCCTCCAGCAGGCTAGCGTTAATACGCATGCCCAGCAGGCGAATATCAACTAACGGCAAGCTAAAGGCGAACGGCATCAACACGATCATGACCACCGCCATGGCGGTGAGTCGCGTCATCGACCAGTCACGACCGCTCTGAATTTGTGCATGGCAGCGCGGGCAATAGGCTGTCTGATGCGATTTCACATCCGGTAAGGAAAAAAGGGTATCGCATTGCGGACAACGCTGATAACGTGCGTGGGGCAACGTCTGGCTGATAGCGTGAATTTTCATAGGTGACGCAAGTGCCCATCGTTCGTTACGGTTACCGGCATGCTGAGTAGCGCAAAGTTGCCTGCAATATTCGGTGGTACCAGAATACGCTTATCCACCGACTGCTAAGGGTATAGTAACTAACAGAATGATTCACCTTCTGCGCCTGGATTATTAGTGCTTATTTTAACAACTGAGTGACAACAAGGTCACCCCAGTGACGAGTTATGGTTGAACAATGAACAAAAAAGCTTTTTACGAGGATTTGAATCGCGATGTCCGCGCTCTGTTGGCGGGTGAAACCTCGTTCCTGGCCGCGCTCGGCAATTGCAGTGCACTGCTTTTCGAACGCCTGGAAGGCGTGAACTGGGCTGGATTCTATTTACTGACGGAACCGAACACGCTGGTGCTGGGCCCGTTCCAGGGCAAAATCGCCTGCGTACGTATTCCGGTTGGCAAAGGCGTGTGTGGAACCGCGGTAGCCGAGGACAAAGTGCAATTGGTGGAAGACGTGCACGCGTTCCCTGGCCATATCGCGTGTGACGCCGCCAGTAATGCTGAAATCGTGATTCCTCTGAAAGTAAATGGCACCCTCGTGGGTGTTTTAGACATTGATAGTACGGTTTATTCTCGCTTCGATAGCGAGGACGAAGCGGGGCTGATGGCCCTTACCGACGGGCTTTGTGAAGTGCTGGCGGGCAGCGACATCGTAAAATTTATTCAGCTGACGCACAGCTAATCGACTGGATCACATAGCATTTGGCGATGTTGTCATTATAATGTCGCCTGTTCATGCCTGCTCTGGTCGGCAAATCCGTTGTAATCAGGAAATTTCATGGAAAATCAACCTAAGTTGAATAGCAGTAAAGAAGTCATCGCCTTTTTGGCGGAACGTTTTCCGCAATGCTTTAGCGCCGAAGGCGAGGCGCGTCCGCTCAAAATCGGCATTTTTCAAGATCTGGTCGAGCGTGTTCAAGGCGAACTGAGCCTGAGCAAGACGCAACTGCGTTCTGCCTTACGTCTTTATACCTCTAGCTGGCGTTATCTTTATGGCATCAAAGCGGGTGCCATTCGTGTCGATCTCGATGGCAACGCCTGTGGCGTGCTGGATGAGCAACACGTAGAACATGCGCGCAAGCAACTGGAAGAAGCGAAAGCCCGCGTTCAGGCGCAGCGCGATCAGCAGAAAGCGAAGAAGCGTGAAGCCGGTGAAGAGACCGCTGAACGTCGTCCGCGCAAGCCTGCTCCGCGTAAAGCTGCCGAAGGTGATGCAGCGCGTAAGCCACGTCCTCAGGCGCCGCGTGCGGCCGCGACTGAGCGTGCAGCCGCACCGCAGCCACCGCGGGCCAAACCTGTCACTGATACCTCAACGTTGCAGCCCGGCCAGAACATCAAAGTGACTGCAGGCAAAGGTGCAATGGACGCTACCATTCTTGAAATTACTAAAGATGGCGTTCGGGTTCAGCTCGCTTCCGGCATGGCTATGATTGTGCGCGCAGAACATTTGCAGTTCTGAAACGGAGGCTGACCCTGGCATGAACAACATTTTAAAGATCGGTATGATCGCGGGCCTGCTTTTAGCAGGCCCCACCTTTGGTGCAGATAATATTACCCGCGCCGACCAGATTCCCCAGCTACACGAAGAGCCACAGCATCCCACCGTCAGCGAACGCGTTACTTCGCGTTTCACCCGCTCTCACTATCGTCAGTTCGATTTGAATCAGGACTTCTCCGCGAAAATTTTTGATCGCTACCTGAATCTGCTCGACTACAGCCATAACGTGTTGCTGGCATCGGATATCGCGCAGTTCGCCGATAAGAAAACCACCGTGGGTGATGAGTTCCGCAGCGGTAAGCTGGATGTGTTTTACGATCTCTACAATCTGGCGCAGAAACGCCGCTTTGAGCGCTATCAATATGCGCTGAGCGTGCTGAATCGCCCAATGAATTTCACCGGCAATGACACCATTGACATTGACCGGGCAAAATCGCCATGGCCAAAGAGCGTCGATGAGCTCAACGCGCTGTGGGATGCCAAAGTTAAATATGACGAACTGAGCCTGAAACTGGCCGGTAAAGATGAGAAAGAGATTCGCGAAACGCTGACCAAGCGTTACAACTTTGCCATCCGTCGTCTGGCGCAAAGCAACAGTGAAGATGTGTTCCAGCTGGCGATGACTGCGTTCGCGCATGAAATCGACCCGCACACTAACTATCTTTCGCCGCGCAACACCGAGCAATTCAACACTGAAATGAGCCTGTCGCTGGAAGGTATCGGCGCAGTGCTGCAGATGGATGACGATTACACGGTGATCAACTCGATGGTCGCAGGCGGTCCGGCGGCGAAGAGTAAAGCGATCAGCGTGGGCGACCGCATTGTCGGTGTCGCTCAGCCGGGCAAACCGATGGAAGATGTGATTGGCTGGCGTCTGGATGATGTGGTTTCTAAAATCAAAGGACCGAAAGGCAGCAAAGTACGCCTCGAAATCCTGCCAGCGGGCAAGGGCACTAAAACCCGCACCGTCACGCTGACGCGTGAAAAAATCCGTCTGGAAGATCGCGCTGTGAAAGGCACCGTGCATAACGTCGGCAAACAGAAAGTTGGCGTTCTCGACATTCCTGGCTTCTACGTTGGTTTGACTGACGATGTGAAGGTGCAGCTGCAGAAGCTGCAGAAGCAAAACGTCGACAGCGTGGTGATCGATCTGCGTACCAACGGCGGTGGCGCTTTGACCGAAGCCGTTTCACTTTCGGGCCTGTTTATTCCAAGCGGTCCGGTGGTGCAGGTGCGTGATAACAATGGCCGCGTGCGTGAAGACAGCGATAACGACGGCATCGTCTATTACAAAGGTCCGCTGGTGGTGCTGGTTGATCGCTTCAGTGCTTCGGCTTCTGAGATCTTCGCTGCGGCGATGCAGGATTACGGCCGTGCGCTGATTGTCGGTGAGCCGACCTTTGGTAAAGGCACCGTGCAGCAGTATCGTTCGCTGAACCGTATCTACGATCAGATGCTGCGTCCAGAGTGGCCAGCGCTGGGTTCTGTACAGTACACCATTCAGAAGTTCTACCGCATTAACGGTGGCAGCACGCAGCGTAAAGGCGTAACGCCAGATCTGCTGATGCCAACCGGCGTTGAAGCGGCAGAAACTGGCGAGAAGTTCGAGGACAACGCGCTGCCTTGGGACAGTGTGAATGCGGCAAGCTACACCAAAACCGGCGATATCGCGCCGCTGGTACCGCAGCTGACCAAAGAGCACGCCGATCGCATCGCTAAAGATCGCGAGTTCCAGTACATCATGAAAGATATTGCGCGTTTCGATGCGATGAAAGACAAGCGTAATATCGTGTCGCTCAATCTTGCCCAACGTGAGAAAGAGAACCGTGAAGATGATGCACTGCGTCTGGAGCGCATTAACGCGCGCTATCAGGCGGAAGGTAAAGCGCCGCTGAAGAGCATCGAAGATCTGCCGAAAGACTATAAAGAGCCGGATCCGTATCTGGATGAAACGGTGAAAATCGCTAACGATATGGCGCAGCTGGAGAAATCTCAGCCTGCTGCCGCAAGCGCGAAGTAACCGTCTGGCTTGTGAAATAGCACCGCTTCGGCGGTGCTTTTTTTTACGCTAAAATCGTTGTTAAGCGCCGCTGATGCAGCGAGTTGCGCACTTCACTGCCTAATGTAAAGTTATGTCTTTTTAGGCACTTAAAGATTAAGGTTGCTTGAAATGCGCGGCGATGACCATAGGATAGATATCCGCGCATATGCGCGTGCACAACTGAGGAAGATTAACGTTTATGATGCGTATTGCTCTTTTCCTGCTCACCAACCTGGCGGTGATGTTGGTATTCGGACTGATTTTGAGTCTGACAGGAATCCAGTCAAGCAGTGTTATGGGTCTGATGATTATGGCAGGTCTGTTTGGCTTCGGCGGTGCGTTTGTTTCACTGCTGATGTCTAAATGGATGGCGTTACGATCCGTTGGCGGTGAAGTCATTGAACAACCGCGTAATGAGACGGAACGCTGGCTGATGGATACCGTCGGCCGCCAGGCACAACAGGCTGGCATTGCGATGCCGCAGGTGGCGATTTATCACGCGCCCGACATTAACGCCTTTGCGACAGGCGCACGCCGTGACGCGTCGCTGGTCGCTGTTTCCACCGGCCTGTTGCAAAACATGAGCCGTGATGAAGCTGAAGCGGTGCTGGCGCACGAAATCGCCCATATCGCCAATGGTGACATGATCACCATGACGCTGATTCAGGGTGTGGTGAACACCTTTGTCATCTTCATCTCGCGCATTTTGGCGCAGATCGCTTCCGGCTTCCTGTCGGGTAACCGCGACGGTGAAGAGAGCAGCAACGGAAATCCGATGGTGTATTTCGCGGTCTCGATGGTGCTGGAACTGCTGTTTGGCTTCCTCGCCAGCATCATCACCATGTGGTTCTCACGTCACCGTGAATTCCACGCCGATGCGGGTTCTGCCAAACTGGTTGGACGCGAGAAGATGATTGCCGCACTGCAGCGTCTGAAAACCAGTTACGAGCCGCAGGAGCCAAGCAGCATGATGGCGTTTTGCATCAACGGTAAAAACAAATCGTTGAGCGAGCTGTTCATGTCGCATCCGCCGCTCGATAAACGTATCGAAGCGCTGCGTAGCGGTGAATACCTGAAGTAGTCGGTAATAGACAGAAAAAAGGGCGCCAGATGGCGCCCTTGCTGTTTCTAGGATTCGGCAGCCTGCCGTGACTGCGTCATGCGCGCCAGGCTCACTACGGCAGCGACGCTGGCAAAGCTACCCGCTAGCAGCAGTGAGGCGTGTGTTCCGCTGTCGTTGAACAGATTAAACATTAGCGCCACTAGCGCCGCGCCGCTGCTTTGTCCCACCAGACGCGCGGTACCCAGCATTCCGCTGGCACCACCGCTGCGGTTACGCGGTGCTGCGGTGATGATGGTGTGATTGTTAGGCGACTGGAACAGGCCGAAACCGGCACCGCACAGCATCATGCGCCAGATGATATCCACGTCAGTTGGCTGCGTCGGTAAAAGCGCCAGCAGGAATAGCCCGGCAGCGAACATCGCTAATCCCAATCCGCCTAATAATCCGGCATGGAACTTCTCGATCAGGCGACCTGCAATGGGTGCCATCACCATGGTTGCCAGCGGCCACGGCGTGAGCAGCAAGCCGGTTGCCACTTCATCCCGGCCCAGCACGTTTTGCAGGAAGAACGGCAACGCCACCATCGCCAGCATCTGCGCGCAGAATGAGCAAATTGAGGTGCCGATCGACAGCGAAAAGATCGGAATGCGCAGCAAGTCCACCGGCAGCAATGGCACCGGCATCGCTAACTGGCGACGAACGAAAACAATGCCCACCAACACCAATGCCACCAATTCGGCCACAATCAGCCAGCCGTTTTGTCCCTGCGAGAAACCGCTCAGTGCAGATATGAGCAGGCCAAAGAACAGCGCATTCATTACGGCGCTTGGCACGTCGAATTTCTGTTGTTTGGCTTTCTGGGTGTTATCCGGCAGGAAACGCAATGCCAACCACAGCGCAACGATGCCGAGTGGAATGTTGATCAGAAACAGCCATTTCCAGCTGGCAACAGACAGGATCGCCGCCGCTACGGTTGGACCGGCCGCGCTGGAGACCGCAACAATCAGCGAATTGATCGCCATACCGCGTCCGAGGAAGCGCTGCGGATAGATGATGCGGATCAGCGCCGTGTTAACGCTCATCAACGCGGCACCACCAAAGCCTTGCAGCACCCGCGCCACGGTCAGCGTATTCAACGATGAGGAGTGGGCGCAAAACAGTGAGGTAGCGATAAACAGCGCGAGTCCAACCTGATAGACGCGGCGGTAGCCGAGCATATCGCCGAGAAACGACAGCGACAGCAGCGAAATAACGATGGCGATTTGGTAGGCGTTAACAATCCAGATCGATTCGGCTGGGCTGGCATTCAACTCACGCGCAATGGTTGGTAAGGCCACGTTGGCGATAGCTCCATCTAGCACCGCCATCATGATACCGAGCGCAATGGTGATGATCGCGCCATAGCGCTGTGGAAGGGGTAATCCATCCTGGGCAACAGTAGAAGGCATAAGTAAAGTAAGTAAAGAGAGTGAATATCATCATGCTAATCAATTTGCTGCCGAAAAGCACCGCATTCATTGACATAAAATTACGTGTGGATGTGTCACTTAGCGTCAGTCGTTGCCGCCATCAGGCTGAAACGCATATACTGGCGCTTCTGTTCCGTTTTTTTTGAAACACTGTCAAAAAGGATACGCGCCATGGCGAGCAGTGATAATGATAAACAGCCAGACTCGGTTTCATCAGTGATGAAAGTGTTTGGCATTCTGCAGGCGCTGGGCGAAGAGCGCGATCACGGCATCACCGAACTTTCCCAACGCGTGATGATGTCAAAAAGTACCGTTTATCGCTTTTTACAGACCATGAAATCGCTTGGCTATGTGGCGCAGGAAGGAGAAAGTGAGAAATACTCGCTGACGCTCAAGCTGTTCGAACTCGGCGCCAAAGCGTTGCAGAACGTCGATCTGATTCGTAGCGCCGATATTGAGATGCGTGAGCTGTCGCGTCTGACTAAAGAAACCATTCACCTCGGCGCGCTGGAAGAAGACAGCATCGTCTACATCCATAAAATCGATTCTCTTTATAACCTGCGTATGTATTCGCGCATCGGCCGCCGCAATCCACTGCACACCACCGCGATTGGTAAAGTGCTGCTGGCATGGCGCGATCGCGCTGAAGTGCAGCAGATCCTGAGCGAAGTGGAATTCCGCCGCAGTACTGCGAAAACCATTGTCACTGCAGAAGCGTTGCTGGCGGTGTTGGATCAGGTCAAAGTACAGGGATTTGGCGAAGATAATGAAGAGCAGGAAGAGGGCTTACGTTGCATCGCGGTGCCGGTATTTGACCGTTTTGGCGTGGTGATTGCGGGGCTAAGCATCTCATTCCCCACCATTCGTTTTTCCGAAGAAGCCAAAAATGAATATGTGGCGATGCTGCATCGTGCGGCGCGCAATCTGTCTGAACAAATGGGCTACCACAACTATCCTTTCTGAAATGAAAAACGGGCTGTTGCCAGCCCGTTTCAACGCTTAATTGTCGACCACTTCGCCACTTTTCTTCAGCAGTGGACAATCCGTTACGCCAACGATACCGCTGTCTGTGTGCAGATACTGTGCCGTAATCATACCGCGTGCGGTCAGATAGCTGCATTGCAGCCCAAGTCCCGCCGCATTCTTATTGCTGCCGGTGAGTACGCCATAGCCGGTCAGCAGCATCGCTAACCAAATTAATGCCACCAGCATAATCGTCCGAATAAGTAGTTTCATCTTATCTCCTTGTGATACACAACGCAGCGCATCCAACCTTGCTGCGAATCTACTGTAACAGCATGCCGCGCTTTAGCCATCGAATCGATCAGAGATAACTGAAAGAGAGGGCAGGCGGGATAATCTGCTTTCCGTCGCTACCCATTATCTTTTGCGTCGGCAGCGAGTAGAATCAGCGGCGGAGTAGATGTTTGATTTTTGACTATAGAGGCAGTTATGAACGAATTAGCCGCAAACACCAGCCCGCTGTTTAACTATGGCGTTCTGGCCATCATCATTCTTGTGGCCTTTATTGTCTGGTTCTTTGTCAACCGGGCTAGCGTGCGCGCCAGTGAGCAGATCCGTTTGCTGGAAGCCGTTATCGAAGAGCAAAAGAAACAGAATGCGCTCCTGCGCCGTCTGGTTGACGCACAGCCATCCACAGCAAAACCACCAGCGGATGAAGACGCGGATGAAAAACGCGATTTTATTCGGATGATCCCGGAACGTTAAGCCGTTAAAAGGGGTGAAATAATCGCCATTATGGCAACCGCTGCGCACTGAAATGGTGCGTGGCGGGATAATGACTTTTAGTAAATTCCCTTCTAAGCCAGGTATGAATAGCAACCATCCCTGCCCGAATGAATATCAACTAAGATTTATCCTAAGGAGTTTTTGTTAAATCAAGCTCTTCAATGTTCTTTTTAACATTTAATTGTTGGGTAGATAGTTAAAATTGAGATAAATGCCACCTAATGTTAATGCGTTTATATGGGGCGCATATTATTGGTTTCTCCTGATTTTGGTGCAAAGCAATTAATAACTTATACCTGAGAAAACTATTTGTACAAGATTTGAACGGCGCGCAGTTGTTGTGTGGCGAGCGAAGTTTTCAGTGGAATATCTTATTGATGCCATATTAGTGCAATATTTTTGTCGTACTGTTAACCCCTAAAACTGTACCAATATAGACATTACCGCTGCGCTTGACTAAGCGGCAATCAAGCACTAACTATACTGACTGATAACCTTTTTTTGCGCACCTTCCGCGCTGGGTGTCAATATGTTGATTGATGAAGTGCCGCGCCAAGTAACTAATTATGTGCGTCACGTCGATCACCGTTTAAAAATGGCTTGCCATTAATTTACGGATATGTGATAACAAATCGTAGGTCAAACGAGGTACAGTTCTGTTTATGTATGGCATCTTCAGTAAAGAAGTTACGAGTAAAGACGTTGACGTTGAATACCGCTTCCTTGCCGAACCTTAAATTAGTGCCTCATTCAGTAATGTCTCTGGTTTATCTGTAAGTCTGCCTGCGGGCAATATAATCATTGAAAGGAAATTTGCGAAATGGCAAAGATTAAAGGTCAGGTTAAGTGGTTCAACGAGTCTAAAGGTTTTGGTTTTATTACTCCTGCTGATGGTAGCAAAGATGTGTTCGTACACTTCTCTGCAATCCAGGGCAATGGTTTTAAAACTCTGGCCGAAGGCCAAAGCGTTGAGTTCGAAATCCAGGATGGCCAGAAAGGTCCTGCTGCGGTCAACGTTACCCCAATCTGATTTCGCCCTCAGGCTCGGTGCCATGCACCACTGAAACGAATCCTAAAGCCCCGTTCACTGAACGGGGCTTTTTCTTTTATTCTTTCTGTAGCCAGATGATCAGGGTAAACTGCGCCGCGAATTGCTAACCCGGAGTTGTCTATGTATTTGATTTGCCCACTTTGTCATCAGCCTTTATTGCAGCAGGCGAATAGTTTCCGCTGTGATGCAGGTCACCAGTTTGATCAGGCGAAAGAAGGGTACGTCAATTTACTGCCGGTGCAGCACAAAGGTTCGCGCGAACCGGGCGATAGCGCCGAGATGCTACAGGCACGACGCGCCTTTCTCGATGCCGGACACTATCAGCCGTTGCAAGAGGGTGTCGCCGGGATCCTCGCGCAGCATCTGAGTGAGCAAGGTGCGCAGCTGTTAGATATCGGATGTGGAGAAGGTTATTACACTGCGGCGATGGCAGATGCGTTACCGCAGGCGCAACTCTTTGGGCTGGATGTAGCGAAAGCGGCGATTCGCATGGCAGCAAAACGTTATCGCGAGGTGAAATTTTGCGTGGCGTCCAGCCAGCGTTTACCTTTTGCCGATGCTTCTCTGGATGGCGTGGTGCGCATCTATGCGCCCTGCAATGAAGATGAGCTGAGCCGCGTAATTAAAGCAGGTGGCTACCTGCTAACGGTGACGCCGGGACCGCATCACTTGCAGCAATTCAAGGCGCTGATCTATCGCGAAGTGCAGCTGCACGCGGCGGAAGAGAAGGTGTATGCCGGCTTCAGGCAGGTCGATCAACAAAATCTGCATTACAGCATGACGTTGAGCGGAAGTAAGGCGGTGAGCTTATTGCAGATGACGCCATTTGCCTGGCGTGCACGCGAAGAAGTGTGGCAGAACCTGGCGGCATCCAGCGAGTTTAACTGTGACGCCGACTTTATGCTGACGTTATGGCAGCGCGATTAACGCGCTTCCACCAGCGTATTGTAGATCCGTTCCAGGTCATCAAGCTGTTTGACAGCAATCAGCAGGCGGCGCTGCTCTAGTTGCATCACCAGAATGCCATCCTCTGACAGATTCATACTCTGAATGCGATCGTAGTCGATCCACACGCTGCCAAAAAACAGTCCATTTTCTTTCATCAACAGCTTCGGGCTGCGAACCCAGAATAACCAAATCGCCATAAAGCACAGCACCATCAGCAAATTGGTGGTGAGTTGTGTGCCATGTTTATCAATGTTGTTCCACAGCAGAATCAGCAGCAGCACCACGAAAATGGCGCTATCGATTTTATGGCGACGGCGCAGTGCGACGCGCAGTTTTGTAGGGCCATTGCGGCGCGGCAGGATCGCTTCATCATAAATGGCGAACAGAATGAAGCCTGCAATCAGCAGGGCGATCAGGGCGTCAGTCAGTGACATTAGGTGTTCTTCCTCAATCGAAATTATCTCAACGTGGGCGCTCAGATAATGCCGCTCAATAATAGCCGGGAGCAGGGCTCCCGGCGGGATGATTACAGACCGAGCAGGCCGATCCAGTAACCGAAGATACCGAGGGCAAAGAAGCCGACGATAATCCACAACGCATTCACCTTACGACGCAGCAGCCACATACAGCCAAAGGTTAGCAGCAGTGGAATCAGGCCTGGCATCAGCTGATCGAGGATAGATTGCACCGTGGTAACCGTGGTTTTACCGGTCTGGTCGGTAATGCGCGACACTACCAGCGGCACATTCACATGCGTCCACTTGTTAACCAGGGCCCCCATGACAAAGAGGCCGAGAATCGACGCGCCCTCCGTCAGTTTCTGCAGGAAACCGCCGCCCATATCGCTGACGATATCAACGCCTTTACGGTAGCCGTACGCCACACCGTAATAACGCGTCAACAGACGCACGGCGTTAAACAGGATGAAGAACAGCAATGGACCCAGCAGGCTACCGCTCATCGCGATACCGGCACCCAGCGCAGCAAACACCGGACGCACGGTACCCCAGAAGATCGGGTCACCCACACCCGCCAGCGGACCCATCAGACCCACTTTGATGCCGTTAATCGCCGCATCATCAATCGGCGCACCGTTGGCACGCTGCTCTTCCATCGCCATGGTAACGCCCAGCACCGGCGCCGCTACGTAAGGATGGGTGTTGAAGAACTCGAGGTGACGTTTAATCGCCTGTTTACGTTCGTCGTTGTTTTCTGGATAGAGGCGACGAATCACCGGCACCATTGAGTAGCAAAAACCCAGCGCCTGCATACGTTCAAAGTTCCACGAACCCTGAAACAGGTTAGAGCGCAGGAACACACCGCGGACATCGCCGGGGGTGAGTTTCTTTGGAGTGTTAGTTGTATCAACCATGATTTCACCTGTTCCTAGTCGAGTTCGTTATCGAGGTCATTGTTTGCAGGACCGCTGGTTGCAGCACCTGCAACGCGGTTATATTTCGGTGCCAGCTGGATATACAGCACCGCCATCACCACGCCAATCACGCCAAGCGCAACCAGGTTGAAGTTGGTGAAGGCTGCAGTAACGAAGCCAAGGTAGAAGAACGGCATCAGGTAGCCTGCGCGCATCATGTTGATGACCATCGCGTAACCCACCACCACGATCATGCCGCCGGCGATGTTCAGGCCGTTGGTGACCACGTCTGGAATCGAGTTCAGCAGTTCCTGAACCACGTGAGTACCGACAGAAATCGCCACGATCAGTGCTGGGATGGCAATACGCATCGCCTGCAATACCAGCGCGGATACGTGGATCCAGCTGATCGCCGTCAGGTTGCCTTTCTCGGCTGCCTTATCGGCGGCGTGTTGGAAGGCCACGGTGATGGTACGCACGATGATGGTCAGAACCTGACCGGCTGCAGCCAGCGGAATCGCCAGTGCGATACCGGCGCCCACGCTTTGACCACCGGCAATAACCAGAATGGTTGAGATAATCGAAGCCAGCGCCGCATCCGGTGCAACGGCCGCACCGATGTTCATCCAGCCCAGTGCAATCATCTCCAGCGTACCGCCGATGATGATACCGGTTTTCATATCACCGAGGACCGCACCGATTAAGGTACAAGCCACCAGCGGACGGTGGAACTGGAACTCATCAAGAATCGATCCCATCCCGGCAATACAGGCCACAATAAATATCAAAATGATTTGTAGCGTGGTTATCTCCATTGCATTTCTCCTCTGCAAGGTCTCTAAAATTCGCCCACGTATGCAGGCAAAGGGCGAACTACGGATTGACCTTGGCGATCAGGTCCATCATTTTCAGTCGCTGATCGCTGGACACTTTACGTACTTCCAGTTCGATACCGCGCTCATTAAGTTTGCGGAACGCCGTGATATCTTTTTCATCCACCGATACCGCGTTGTTCACCTGCGTTTTGCCCTGACGGAACGCCATGCCGCCAATATTGACCGACTTAATGTCCACGCCTTGCTCGACAATCCTCACCACATCGGTGGGATTGGTGAACAGCAGCATCACCTTGTCATTGCCATATTTCGGGTTGTTCCACACGCGAACCATCTTATCGATATCCACCACGTGCGCGGTAACGCCTGGCGGGGCCACCTGCGTCAGCAGCGTTTTGCGCACATGGTCGTTCGCCACTTCATCAGATACCACGATGATGCGGGTAACGTTGGTCTCTTTGGTCCAGCGCGTGGCCACTTGCCCGTGAATCAAGCGGTCATCAATACGCGCCAGGCCGATTTTCATGTGATCGCCTGCAGCCATTGGTTTTTGCGGCTGAGCAGGCGCTTTCGCTGCAACCGGAGCAGGCGCAGCTGCGGCTTGCGCTGGCGTTTCAGTTTTGAGGGCTTTAACGCCTTCACGACCGGCCTCTACCGCGATGTGAATCAGTTCTTCCAGCGATGGGTTGTCATCACGTCCCATCAAGGTTTCCACCAGCATCGGGATGTTGACGCCAGCGATGACATCATAGCCATCCTTATCCACCACAATGCGGCTGGCCGCATTAAATGGACTGCCACCCCAGGTATCGACCAGGAACAACACGCCCTTTGACGTGTCGAGATCGGCCAGCCGTGCCTGATACTTTTCGATTAGCGTTTCTGCATTTTCGCCGGGAACGAAATCAATCCATCCGACATTTTCCTGCTCACCCAACAGCATCTCTGCTGTTTTAAGCAACTGTTCTGCCGCCCAGCCATGTGTACCAATTACAATAGCAATGGTCACTTGCTACCTCCGTTCGCGTGAGAGATTCTCTGGCATTGCCGGGAATCATTGAATATTACCGTTAGTGTTTCAGGTGGATCGTTGATGATGTGATAGAGAAAAAGCATCAATAAATAAAACGCAACAATCCGCTGCACAGCGATAAGGTCGCGATTTATTTTAGTGATCGAAAAAATAAATTATGTGATGTTTGTCAGCTATTTCGCGCGTAACGGCGCTAATGTGCACTTTTGTTCGATATTCCCGCGTTAACGTAGATATTTGTAAATGTAATAAATTTTTTTGACGTCGTTGATGTAACTGATACATTAGCGTTCTGTTTTTTATTCAGGAGTACCGGGCTTCAGCTCACCTTTATGGACCGTCACCGACGTCGCTCAACATGTTCTCAGCGCTTTATCGCGCCCGCTTCCACGCTCTTCAGCGTTATCACCGCCTGTAACGATCTCTCGTCTCGCCCTCTGGTGCAGACTCAATTTCGTGCGCCTTCACGTCCGGTAAGGAGTCATTGATGGAATTTCTCTTCGACCCCTCAATTTGGGCGGGTTTGCTCACGCTGATCGTGCTGGAAATTGTTCTCGGCATTGATAACCTGGTGTTTATCGCCATCCTCGCGGACAAATTGCCGCCGAAGCAGCGCGATAAAGCCCGTCTAATTGGTTTGTCGCTCGCCCTGGTGATGCGTCTTGGCTTGCTGTCGCTGATCTCCTGGATCGTGACGCTGACGCGGCCCCTATTCAGCGTAGGCGATTTCAGCTTTTCCGGACGAGATTTAATTCTGTTGTTTGGTGGTTTGTTCCTGTTATTCAAGGGAACCATGGAACTGCATGAGCGGCTCGAGAACCGCGGGCTCGAACATCAGGGCAATAAGAGCTACGCCAGTTTCTGGGCGGTGGTGATTCAGATTGTGGTGCTGGATGCGGTGTTCTCACTCGACGCGGTGATTACCGCGGTCGGTATGGTGAACCATCTGCCGGTGATGATGACCGCCGTGGTGATCGCCATGGGCGTCATGCTGCTGGCCTCGAAACCGCTGACGCGTTTTGTGAATGAACACCCAACGGTGGTGGTGCTGTGTCTGAGCTTCCTGCTGATGATTGGTTTGTCGCTGGTGGCCGAAGGTTTTGGTTTCCACATTCCCAAAGGTTACCTGTACGCCGCGATCGGCTTCTCGATCATCATCGAGCTGTTTAACCAGATTGCGCGCCGTAACTTTATTAAGCATCAGGAACATCGCCCGATGCGGGAACGCACCGCCGAAGCGATTCTGCGTTTGATGGGTGGACGCCAGCGTAAGCAAGCGACGACAACTGAAGAAACCTCATTGACCGAAGCGATGCCGCAGGAAGCGTTTAAGGACGAAGAGCGCTACATGATCAACGGCGTATTGACGTTATCGCAGCGTTCAATCCGTAGCATCATGACGCCGCGCGGTAACATTTCGTGGGTGGATGTTTCGCGTCCGCTGGATGAAATTCGTATTCAGCTGCTGGATACGCCACACAGCTTGTTCCCGGTATGTCGCGGTGAGCTGGATGAAATCATCGGCGTGGTGCGTGCCAAAGAGCTGCTGGTGGCGCTGGAACACGGCATGGATGTGGCGACCTTTGCGGCTAACACGCCGGCGATAGTGGTTCCGGAAACCCTGGACCCAATCAATCTGCTGGGCGTGCTGCGCCGTGCTAAAGGTAGCTTTGTAATTGTCACCAACGAATTTGGTGTGGTGCAGGGCTTAATCACGCCGCTGGACGTGCTGGAAGCGATTGCCGGTGAGTTCCCGGATGAAGACGAAACGCCAGATATCATTGCCGATGGTGACGGTTGGTTAGTGAAGGGCGGGACCGATTTACACTCGCTGCAACAGCTGCTGGATCATCACGAGTTGGTGAAAGCCGATGAAGATCACGCCTCGCTAGCCGGTTTGTTGATTGCACAGAAAGGCCAGTTGCCGCTGCCGGGCGAAGTGATTGATTTGCCGCCGCTGCACTTCCAGGTGATTGAGGCGACCGATTACCGTATCGACCTGGTGCGCGTCACCAAAGATAAGCCATTCGATCACGAAGAACACGCCGGGTAAGTCATCGGACTGAAGTAAACAATAACGGCCACGCCAAAAGGAGTGGCCGTTTTTTTATGCGCTTAGCTGCGCCTGATGCTGCTCCAGCCATTGCGGGAAATCCTCAATCGGCATCGGGCGCGCGTAGAAATAGCCTTGCAGATGGTCGACGCCGCGCTCACGCAGATAGTGTGCCTGCTCGGCAGTTTCCACACCTTCCGCCACCAGTGAAATATTCAGGCGCTGCGCCAGCGAGATCACCATATCGGTAACGGTCGCGTTAATCGCATCGGTGCCAATGGCGGCGGTGAAAATCTTGTCGATTTTAAGCACATCCGGTTGGAGGTCTTTCAGATAAGCCAGCGAACTGTGGCCGGTACCGAAATCATCAATCGCCAGACGCACACCAATTTCATGCAGTTGCGACACCACCGATTGATCGATGATTGGCAGGGCATCACGCTCCGTCAGCTCAACCACCAGTTTTGGCATGGGATTGGCCGGCCACCAGATATTTTGCAGATCTTCCACAATGGCGCGATCGCGAAAATGGCTGGCGGCAACGTTAATCGCAATGTGGAACGACGGACATTGCGGCAGATTGGGCAGCTCAGCCACGACTTTCGCCAGCACGAAGCGGGTCAACGGCGCGATCAGGTTTTGCCGCTCGGCCAGCGGAATAAACACGTCCGGCGCAATCCAGCCCTGACGCTGGTTATGCCAGCGCAGCAGCAGCTCCATGCCGTCACACTCGCCGCTTTTGGCGTTAATCAGCGGCTGGCAATAAACCATAAATTCGTTAGCGGTGATGCCATAACTGATCTGCCAACTGAGGCTCATGCGATTGGCGGTCGCCAGCCAGACGATGTACCCCATTAGCAGGCTGAGCATTAGCGCCAGCGGCAGCTGTGAAGGCAGCGTGTTAAGCGCCAGCCGGGCCGGAGAAGGGCCGTACAAGGTGATGCTAAACGGATAACGCAGTGATGCCTGATCGTACGCCACTTCATCTTCAGACGGTTCAGTTTGTTCAATCAGCGGATTACCGTATTCAAGGCTCTGACCACCCACGTTGAAAATGGCGCGCTCAACCCACGGCAACTGCGGCTCCAGCAGATAATTGGTCATCAATTCAATATTAATGACTTGCAGCAGACCTTCGCGATTATCCAGCGATTTTGGCGTCCACAGCAGCAGCACCGGCGATCCTTTCAACAGATCACTGTCCGTGGCCAACATCATGCGCTGATTATTGATAGCTAATTCAGGATAGGTTTGGCTGAAGGAGAGGTTTTGCGGGCCGAAAATGCTGGAGCAGTAGAGCGCGTCGTCCTTAACCAGCAGCACGGTGCGCACGGTTTGCAGCGCGGCAATTTTCTCAATCAGCGGATAACGCACTTGCGCACAAGGTACGCCAACCAAACCGAGCGTGTTGTTGGCGGAAACATCCAGCGGCGAGAACATACGATCAAAGCGTTCAATCGCGCGGGTGGCGAAATTCAGCGACTGCTGCTCAATGCGCGATTTCTCTTCGATATAACGAAAAGTTAGCGTCAGGACCAGAACCAGCGAGGCGATCACTAACGCAATAAGCAGTCGCTTACGGCGAAATTGACCCACAAATTGCTGGGGAATGAGCATCAGTAACCACCTTGCAAAACAAAGATTGAAGCCAAATTAACGTGTAGGTTATCGGCATTGAGGCGGCCAGGTTTAGCGCGGCTGAATAAAAAATACGGCACTAAAAAAAGCGCGGCCACAAAGGGCCGCGCTCGAAATCAATGTATCTGTTTTACTCAGTTGGAGGTAGCTACAGATGAATAAAAATAGCCAACTGTTGTTTAAATCACCAGCGAAGCGTTAATCGCACTGGACCTTAATCGCTAATCCGCCGCGAGAGGTTTCACGGTATTTAGCGTTCATGTCCTTACCGGTTTCGTACATGGTCTCAATCACTTTATCCAGCGACACACGTGGTTCGCTGGTACGGCGCAGCGCCATGCGCGCGGAGTTAATGGCCTTTACGGAAGCGATGGCGTTACGCTCAATGCACGGCACCTGAACCTGGCCGGCGACTGGATCGCAGGTTAATCCCAGATTGTGTTCCATGCCGATTTCCGCCGCCACGCACACCTGTTCCGGGCTGCCGCCCAGCAGTTCCGCCAGACCGGCGGCTGCCATGGAACACGCCACGCCCACCTCGCCCTGACAGCCCACTTCGGCACCCGAGATTGAGGCGTTCATTTTATACAGCACGCCAATCGCACCAGATGAGAGGAAGTACCGGATGAAGATATCGGGCGTAACGGGTTCGATAAAGTGATCGTAATAGGCCAGCACCGCTGGCACGATGCCGCAGGCACCGTTAGTAGGTGCCGTCACCACACGACCGCCGGCCGCGTTCTCTTCATTCACTGCCAGCGCAAACATATTCACCCAGTCGATCACATCCATCGGATCTTTCGAGTGCTTTGAGGATGACACCAGCAGACGGCGCAGTGAAGCCGCACGACGAGGTACGCGCAACGGACCCGGCAGCACGCCTTCGGTATTCAGACCACGATCGATACAGGCCTGCATGGTTTGCCACACGTTGCCAAAATAGGCGTAAATCTCGTCGCGAGTATGCAGCGCCAGTTCGTTTTTCATTACCAAACCGGACAGCGACAGCCCACTTTCGCGACAGTGGCTGAGCAGCTCTTTAGCAGAGTGGAAAGGCCACGGCACGGAAACTTCGTTCAACACCGGTTGGCCGAAATGCTCTTCATCGACGATGAAACCGCCGCCGATGGAGTAGTAGGTTTTACTCAGAATCAGCAGATCGCCCGCGAAGGCAAATACCGTCATGCCGTTTTCATGCAGCGACAGGTTTTCGCTGCGGAACACCATGCCGCCTTCACGCGGGAAATCCACTTCGCGCGCGCCGTTGGCTAACAGCAAGCGTTCGCGCTGCTCCACATCTTTGATGAACGCGGGAATGCCATCGATATCGACGGTGGCCGGTTCGAAGCCCGCCAGGCCCATGATAATCGCGATATCAGTGTGGTGACCTTTGCCCGTGAGCGACAGCGAACCATAGACGTCAACCGCCACGCGCGTCACGTCCTGCAATTTGCCTTGTTCGGCCAGCAGATCAACAAACTGCTTGCCCGCTTTCATCGGGCCGACGGTATGTGAACTGGATGGGCCGATGCCCACTTTAAACATGTCAAAAACACTAATCACCGGTGACACTCCTCACAAATCTTATTCTGCACGGCATAAGCCGTTTATGCGGCTAATAGTAATCGCCCATGCCGTATAACGAGCAGCTTTTCGCATGAAATAAACTAATTATAAACCACAGAAATAGTTATCCGTTTGTACAGTTGTGAAGCGGATCTGTTTTCCCGGCGAAAGGCTAACGAAACGGGGTTTTACGGCACATTGTTTGTTTGGTCAGCAAACGAAGAGTGAGCTGGCCGGGGCCACTTTTGGTCCGGCGGTCCTCGCGCCGCTAACGCGGTACCTTCACTTCGCTCGTCTGCCTGACGGACCGGCGGAGACGGGACTTCCTTGTCCCGGCTCCGCCTTTCGCCCGCGTCCTGCGGGCTCTCCTGGCTTCCTCGCTTCGTTCAGCGCTGCGGAATGCCTGCCCAAAAGCGGCCCCGGCCTGCTCTGAAGCTTCAGTGTATGTTGATGAAAGGGGCTCATTTGCTAAAGGCGCTGGCGCGTCTGCTGTGGCAAAAGGGCCATTCGCAGCGCTGAGGCTTTTACGTTGGGCCAGGAGCCTCACGCATGGATGCGTGAGGCAGTTCGGGGCCGGCCAGGATGGCCGATCCGCGAACGGTCCGTCGGCACGACGTGGAAGCCGAAGGCACCGCGCTAGCGGGGCGAGGACGGCCCGTGACGCAGCAGATGTGTCAGAGCCCGCACCAGATCTGAAGCAAAAAGACAGTTTAACTGGCAAGCATTAGGTGATTTACGGCAGGGCGATTTGTTGACCGAGCGCACGAATAATCCCGGCGGTCATGCCCCAGATAAAATAATCCTCATACCAGGATAACCAAACCTGATGTTGGCGATGACCACGGCGCAAGGTGAGATCGCTGTAGCGGCTCAAACGCAATGCTTCCGCCAGCGGCATGGCAAAGGCGCTTTCCACTTCGTCCGGATTGAGCTGCAAAGCAAAATCAGCCGGAATAATGCCCACTACCGGCGTCACAGCGAAACCGGTGCTGCTGGTCACCGGCGGCAGAACGCCGATGATCTGCACCTGTTCCGGCTGAATTCCCACTTCTTCCTGCGCTTCACGCAGTGCGGTGTGGATCAGCGAGGGGTCAGTGGCGTCCTGCATGCCGCCGGGAAAGGCGACTTGCCCGGCGTGTTTACGCAGGTGCGATGAGCGCCGCGTGAGCAGCAAGCCAGGTTCTGCGCCGTCGATCACCGGCACCAGTACCGCCGCACGGCGTCCGCTGATGGCACTTTTCGGCGCATGCAGCGGCGGTTGCAGGACAAAGCGGCTGAGGAACTGCTCAAGGGTTAAATTCATTTCAGGTCCCATCACGCAGGCTGGGCAAAATACGGTTCACCTTATGGAAGGTTTCCTGATATTCGGCATCAAGGTCGCTGTCCGCCACCAATCCGCCACCGGCGGCGCAGTAAAGCTGGTGGTTTTCCGCAATCAGCGTGCGAATGGTGATGCTGGTATCCATACGGCCACACAGGCTGATGTAGCCGATGCTGCCACACCACGCATTGCGGCGATGCGGCTCTAACTCTTCGATGATCTCCATCGCGCGGATCTTCGGTGCGCCGGTGATGGAACCACCGGGGAAGCAAGCACGCAGCAAATCGGTTGCGCTCAGCGTCTCAGGCAAACGTGCACGTACGGTGCTGACCAGATGATGCACCGCCGGGAAAGGTTCAACCACGAACAGTTCCGGTACGCTGACGCTGCCGGGCACGGCCACGCGGCCAATATCATTGCGCAGCAGATCGACAATCATCAGGTTCTCCGCGCGATCTTTCTCCGAGTTAGCGAGCTTCTCTGCCTGCAAACGGTCGGCCTCGGCATCAGCAAGACGCGGCAAAGTACCTTTAATCGGACGCGTTTCAATTTCCTGCTGCTGTAAAGCGAGGAAGCGCTCGGGCGATAAACTTAGCAGGGCGCTGTCTGGCAAACGCAGGAAGGCGCTGAACGGCGCGCGATTCGCCTGCGTCAGACGCAAAAATGCCTGCCACTCATCACCGCGATAGCCCGCCTGAAAACGCTGTGCCAGATTCACCTGATAGCAATCACCGGCTTGAATATAGGCCTGCACCGCGTGGAACCGCTGCGCATACTGGTCATAACTGAGGTTGGATTGCCACTCGCTGGTCAAGGCGAAAGGCTCGGCGGGCGGCGCGGTTTGTGCTTGCAGCCAGTGCCAGCGCTGCCCGGCATCGCTGAGCGAAATCAGCGTCAGTTTTTGCAGATGATGATCGGCGATCAGCGCCCAGTCATAAATGCCTACCGCCATATCCGGCGTGGTGAGATCCTGCTGCGCGCGCTGCGGCAGGTTTTCAAAGCGTCGTCCTAAATCGTAACCGAACAGACCGAGGGCGCCGCCCTGAAACGGTAATCCGGCATCAAAAGCCGGCGTGACACCTAGCGCGGCACATTGCTGTTGCACCAGCAGCAGCGGATCGGCGGCGGAGTGAATGACGTCATCACCGCAGATAAGTTCAGTGCTGGCACCGCGTGTAGTCAGCGTCGCGCGCGGATCGGCGGTGAGGATATCAAAGCGGTTATCCGCGTGATCGGCTTGGCCGGAGGTCAGCAACATCGCCCAGCGTTGGTGGGCTAGCGGAGCAAAAAGGTGTAACAGCGTTTCGGGCGTATACTTCAGAACGAGGCTTTTTACCATCATGGGACAAATCACTTCAGCAAGCAGGTCGCTAGCCTGACATATTTTTTTGTTGCTGGCACCCGTTTGTTCCACGTGGTAATAATGCGTCCCCCATGCACCAGGAGTGAATTATGTTTACAGGTCTTCCAGCGTTATCCCATGAGCAACAGCAGCAAGCGGTTGAACGCATCCAGGAATTAATGGCGGGCGGTATGTCGAGCGGACAGGCGATTGCGCAGGTGGCGCAGGAGATTCGTCAAACCTATAAAGGTGAAGCCATTCGGGCGATGTTCGAAGACGACGATGATGAAGAAGACGACAACGAATAACGCCCGAACGGATTTTACAGCGCGGCGATGATTTTAATTTCGACTTTATACTTCGGGTTCATCAAACCGGCCTGCACGGTGCAACGCACCGGCGCATTGCCTGGCGAAACCCACGCATCCCAGGCGCGATTCATCGCCGGAAAATCGCTTTTCTCCACCAGAAAAATGGTGGCGTCGAGGATCTTGCTCTTATCCGATCCCACGCGCGTCAGAATGGCATCAATCACCGCCAACGCATTGGCGGTTTGCGCTTCCGCATCTTCATCCAGGTTTTCCGGTACGCTGGTGTAATAGACGGTTTGGTTATGCACCACGGCTTCGGACATACGGTGCTCTGGATCAATACGCGTAATGGTCATGCTGTTCTCCTTTAATTTTGCTGCGCTAGCCTGCCATATCCCAGGGGCGCATGTCATCTGTTGTGGTTGCCCGCCGGGAATCCTGACATAATTACAGTGGTTTTAATTTTTGATGTGAGGAAGTGTGGCAGACGATTTTGCAGCTGATGGCGCACTGGCGCAGGCAATTCCGGGCTTTAAACCGCGTGAAGCACAGCGCCAAATGGCCAAAGCGGTAACCGAGGCGGTGAAAACAGGCGGCGAGCTGGTAGTAGAAGCGGGCACCGGAACCGGTAAAACCTATGCCTATCTGGCGCCGGCATTGCGGGCAAAGAAAAAAGTCATTGTCTCCACCGGTTCCAAAGCGTTGCAGGATCAGCTCTATAATCGCGATCTGCCTACCATCGCGCGTGCCCTGAAGTTCAGCGGCAAAACTGCGCTGCTGAAAGGGCGCTCCAACTATTTATGCCTCGAACGTCTTGAGCAGCAGAATCAAACCGGCGGCGATCTCAGCGTTCAGGCGCTAGGCGATTTGATCAGCGTGCGCGGCTGGTCGTCAGAAACCACCGATGGCGACGTCAGCAACTGCAACGGCGTGGCCGAAGACAGCCCGATCTGGCCGTTTGTCACCAGTACCAACGATAACTGCCTCGGCAGCGATTGCCCGCTGTATAAAGATTGCTTCGTGGTCAAAGCGCGCAAAAAAGCCATGGACGCCGATGTGGTGGTGGTGAACCATCATCTGTTTCTTGCCGATCTGGTGGTGAAAGAGGGCGGCTTTGGCGAACTGATTCCGGAGGCCGATGTGATGATCTTCGATGAAGCGCATCAGCTCCCCGATATCGCCAGCCAGTATTTCGGTCAGCAGCTGTCGAGCCGTCAACTGCAGGACCTCGCCAAAGACATCATCATCGCCTATCGCACCGAAGTGCGGGATGTGCAGCAGCTACAGAAATCTGCCGATCGTCTGGCGCAGTGCGCACAGGATTTTCGTTTGACACTCGGCGAACCGGGTTTTCGCGGCAACCTGCGCGATCTGCTGAGCGATAACAACATCATGCGCATGTTTACCTTGCTGGATGATGCGCTCGAACTCTGTTACGACGTAATCAAACTGTCGCTGGGGCGCTCCGCGCTGCTGGACGCCGCCTTTGAGCGCGCGGCGTTGTATCGCACGCGCCTGAAACGGCTGCGCGCCATTGACGAGCCCGGCTTCAGCTATTGGTATGAGTGCAATAGCCGCCATTTCACGCTGGCGCTGACGCCGCTGTCGGTGGCGGAACGCTTCCGGGAAGTGATGGATAACCGCAAAGCCGCGTGGATTTTCACGTCTGCCACGCTGGCGGTGAATGAGCAGATGAGCCATTTCTCCAGCCGCCTTGGCGTGGATAACGCTACTACGATGATCCTCGACAGCCCGTTCGATTACACCCAGCAAGCGCTGCTGTGTGTGCCACGCAACATGCCGGAACCCAATCATCCCGGCGGCGCGCGCCAGCTGGCGCGCATGATGAAGCCGCTGATTGATGCCAACAAAGGGCGCTGCTTCTTCCTCTGCACCTCGCACAAGATGATGCGCGAGTTAGCCATTGAGTTTCGTGCTTCCATGACGTTGCCGGTATTGCTGCAAGGTGAAACCAGTAAAGGACAGCTGCTAAAGCAGTTCCTGGAAGCCGGTAACGCACTGTTGGTCGCCACCAGCAGCTTCTGGGAAGGTGTTGACGTACGCGGCGATGCGCTGTCGCTGGTAATCATCGACAAGCTGCCATTTACCTCGCCGGAAGATCCGCTGCTCAAAGCCCGCATGGAAGATTGTCGCCTGCGCGGCGGCGATCCCTTCAATGATGTGCAACTGCCTGATGCGGTAATCACCCTGAAACAGGGCGTGGGGCGTTTAATTCGTGATACCGAAGATCGCGGCGTACTGGTGATTTGCGATCAGCGCCTGGTTTCTCGCCCCTACGGCGGCCTGTTCCTGAACAGTTTGCCACCCACGCCGCGCACCCGCGATATTGCGCGTGCCATCGAATTTGTCCGTCAGCCAGTGGATCACTAATTGTGCCAGGCTGTGATAAGATGCGCGCCATTTTGACTCTCTGAGGTTGTTATGTCCGCCCGAATTTTAGCCCTGGACACGGCGACAGAAGCCTGTTCTGCCGCGCTGCAAAATCTGCAGCAGATTGATGCCCGCTTTGAAATCGCCCCGCGCGATCACACCCAACGTATTCTGCCGCTGGTTCAGGAGCTGTTGCAGGCGCAGCAGCTGGAGCTGACCGCGCTTGACGTGCTGGCGTTTGGCCGTGGACCGGGCAGTTTTACCGGTGTGCGTATCGGCATTGGCATTGCTCAAGGGCTGGCGCTTGGCGCGAATCTGCCGATGATTGGCGTCTCCTCGTTAGCGACCATGGCGCAGGGCGCGTGGCGTTTGACCGGCGCGACGCGCGTGCTGGCCGCAATCGACGCGCGCATGGGCGAACTCTATTGGGCTGAATATCAGCGCGACGAAAACGGTGAATGGCAGGGCGCGGAAAACGAAGCGGTGATCAAACCCGACGTGGCGCAGCAACGTATTGCCGCATTAGGTGGCGAATGGACGGCTGTTGGCACCGGCTGGCAAGCCTATCCGCATCTGCTCACCTCGCCAGGCGCGCAGCTTATCGCCTCAGAGGTATTGTTACCCGCAGCAGAAGATATGCTGCCGCTGGCGCTCAGCGCCTGGCAGCGTGATGAAGCAGTTGCGGTGGAGAATGCCGAGCCGGTTTATCTGCGCAATGAAGTGGCATGGAAAAAGTTGCCGGGACGCTAGGCCGCGCGCAACTTATCTTCGCGTGCTCAGTCTAATCAGAGAAATAACAGGAGAAGTGCTATGCCAATAAGTCGTAAAGGGATGTCTGGCGCTCTGTTAGCCTGCGCAATGCTGCTCAGCGGCTGTGTTTCGGTGCCAGATTCAATTAAAGGAAGTTCTGAGCTTCCACAGCAAGATTTACTGCGCGTGATGAACGCGCCGCAACTGTTTGTCGGTCAGGAATCACGCTTCGGCGGGAAAGTGGTGAAGGTCACCAATCTCAACGGCTTAACGCGCGTGGAAATTGCGACCCAGCCGCTGGATGAGAGCGCGCGTCCGCGTTTAGGCGCAGCTTCGGTTGGCCGCATCTTTGCTGACATCCGCGGCTTTGTCGATCCGGTCGATTTGAATAACCAATACATCACGGTGCTGGGCAACATCAAAGGCACCGAGAAAGGCGATATTGGTAAGGCCAGCTACAACTTTGTGGTGATCGATGTGCGCGGCTATCAGCGCTGGCATCTGACGCAACAGGTGATGACGCCGCCGCAGCCGATTGATCCCTACATCTGGTATGGCCCAACGCGCCATCGTCCGGGATATTGGGGACCCAATCCGTATTGGGGTATGAACCTTGGCCAACCGGCGCAGGTACAAACTATCCTCACCGAATAAGCTATTAATGGTGTTATTTACGGCCCGGTCGCGGTGCGTGCGAACGGGCCTTTTTATTGGGCGCGCAACCGATGCGCGAAATTTAGTGATGCGCTTCGCAACCTGAAAATGCCGAAACAGGCAAACTGGTACAATCAGTTAAAATATTGTTAACAACATTGATTGTCGAGGCGGCGATGGCTACGCAACAGGATTATCGGGGTGATTCTTTGAATAAGGTTTGGCTCAAACGCTATCCGGCAGATGTCCCTGCGGAAATTAATGCGGATCGTTACGCTTCTCTGGTCGATCTTTTCGAGCACGCAACAGAGCAATACGCCGATCAGGTGGCTTTCATCAATATGGGCCAGCCGATGACCTATCGGCAGCTGGAAAAGCAAAGCCGCGCCTTTGCCGCCTGGCTGCAGCAAGGTTTAGGGTTGAAGCAGGGCGATCGTGTGGCGCTAATGATGCCCAATCTGCTGCAATATCCCGTCGCGCTGTTTGGCGTACTGCGCGCTGGCATGGTGGTGGTCAACGTCAATCCGCTCTATACGCCGCGTGAACTCAAGCATCAGCTTGTTGATAGCGGCGCCAGCGCCATTGTGATCGTCTCGAACTTTGCCCATACGCTGGAAAAAGTGGTGGCCGAAACGCCGATCAAACATGTGATGTTAACGCGTATGGGCGATCAGCTGGCGCCAGTGAAAGCCACGCTGGTGAACTTCGTCGTTAAATACGTGAAAAAGCTGGTGCCAAAATACCATCTGCCGGGCGCGGTCCCGTTCCGCAGCGCCTTGTCGCAGGGCGAACAGATGACCTATCAACGCCCAACCGTGACCAACGACGATCTCGCTTTCCTGCAATATACCGGCGGTACCACCGGCGTGGCCAAAGGCGCGATGCTGACGCACCGCAATATGCAGGCTAATCTGGAACAGACTAAAGCTACTTACGGCAAGCTTCTGCGTCCGGGCAAAGAGCAAGTGGTGACCGCGCTGCCGCTCTATCACATCTTCGCGCTGACGGTGAACGGGCTATTGTTCCTTGACCTTGGCGGCACCAACCTGCTGATCACTAATCCGCGCGATATTCCCGGCTTTGTTAAAGAGCTCAGCAAGTTCCCGTTTACCGCCATTACCGGCGTGAATACCTTATTCAATGCGCTGCTGAATGATGCCAATTTCAATAAGCTCGATTTCTCTACGTTGCGCCTGTCAGCCGGCGGCGGCATGGCGGTGCAAAAAGCGGTCGCCGAACGCTGGGAAAAACTCACTGGACACTATCTGCTGGAAGGTTACGGTCTGACCGAGTGTTCGCCGCTGGTGTCAGTGAATCCGTATGACATTACCTGTCATACCGGCAGCATCGGTTTGCCGGTACCGTCCACCGATGTGCGCATCGTCGATGATGAAGACAAGGATGTGGCGCCAGGTGAACCGGGCGAGCTGTGTATTCGCGGTCCGCAGGTGATGACCGGCTACTGGCAGCGCGCCGACGCTACCGATGAAGTGCTGAAAAATGGCTGGCTGCATACTGGTGATATTGTTACCGTTGATAGCGAAGGCTTTATTCGCATCGTCGATCGTAAGAAAGACATGATTCTGGTGTCAGGCTTTAACGTGTATCCTAACGAGATCGAAGATGTGCTGATGCAGCACGAGAAAGTGCGTGAAGCCGCGGCGATTGGCGTTCCCAGCGATCTGTCGGGCGAAGCGGTAAAAGTGTGCATCGTGAAGAAAGATCCTTCACTGACGAAAGAAGAAGTGCTGGATCATTGCCGTCGCCAGCTCACCGGCTACAAAGTGCCGAAGATTATCGAGTTTCGTGACGAGTTGCCGAAGACCAACGTCGGCAAAATATTGCGTCGCGAATTGCGTGATGAGGCGAAGCGAGAAGGGCAGTAACGCGCCATTCTCCTCAGGTTAACGCCGGCACAGTCCGGCGTTTTTATTGCTTTTAACATGGAGCGCTGCGCGTTGTTTGCCGCAGCGAGAAAGACAACGTGAATTACACCCTGATCGACCAAAATGACCAACTGGCCGCCGTGTGCGAGAAAGCACGCCAGCACGCCGCCGTGGCGCTGGATACTGAATTCGTGCGCACCCGCACCTACTATCCGCAGCTCGGCCTGATTCAGCTGTTTGATGGCGACCAGCTGATCCTGATCGATCCGCTTAATATCAGTGACTGGACGCCGTTTGTGGCGCTGTTGCAGGACAAGCAGGTCACCAAATTCCTGCACGCCGGTGGCGAAGATCTGGAAGTGTTCCTGCATCGCTTTAAATGCCTGCCCGATCCCATGATTGATACGCAAATTCTGGCGGCATTTACCGGCCAGGCGTTGTCGTGGGGCTTTGCCTCGATGGTGACGCATTTCAACCAGATCGAGCTGGATAAAAGCGAATCGCGTACCGATTGGCTGGCGCGTCCGTTGACCGAACGTCAATGTGAATATGCCGCTGCCGATGTCGCCTATCTGCTGCCGATTGCCCATCAGCTGGTGGCGCAAACTGAAGAAGCTGGCAACATGGCGGCGGCGCTAAGCGAATGCAATATGCTGTGCCAGCGCCGCCTGGATGTGCTGCAACCGGAAGAAGCCTGGCGCGACATCACCAATGCGTGGCAACTGCGTCCGCGTCAGCTTGCGGCATTGCAACGTCTGGCCGCGTGGCGTTTAAACCTCGCGCGTCAGAAAGATATGGCGGTGAACTTCGTGGTGCGCGAAGAGAATCTGTGGAAAGTGGCGCGCTTTATGCCGGGCAGCCTTGCCGAGCTGGATCATTTAGGGCTGAACGGCCACGAAATCCGCTTCCACGGTAAAGCGATGGTGGCGCTGGTGGCTGAAGCGCAGGCGCAGGATGAAGCGACTTTACCGCAGCCGCTGCCCAATCTTATCGATCATCCTCACTACAAACAGGCGTTCAAAGCCATCAAAGCGCTGGTGCAACAGGTGAGTGAAGAGAGTGGTTTTAGCCAGGAACTGCTGGCATCACGTCGGCAGATTAATCAGGTGCTGAGTGTGCATTGGGGATTGAAAAACGCGTCGCGCACACCTGAGTTACAGACAGGCTGGCGGGGCGATTTGCTGAAAGCGGGTATCAGCGAGATTCTGCAGGCACTTTAACGCGAGCATTTTCCCCTGCGCAACACCGCAGGGGAAAATCAGGAAACCGCTTTAATCATTTAGGAACGTCTTCCGGCTCCGGCAGTGTCACGTTGAGCTCGAGGATAGAGATATCATCCCCTTTCTGATCCAGCTGAACGGTCACCATATCCGGGTCAATTTTTACGTATTTACAGATCACTTCCAAAATATCGCGCTTCAGCTGCGGCAGATAGTGGGGCTCACTGTCGCCCCTTCTGCGTTCGGCTACGATAATCTGCAGCCTTTCCTTGGCTATATTGGCTGTGTTCTTCTTACGGGATAAAAAGAAATCAAGTAATGCCATTGGTTATCCCCCGAACAGGCGTTTAAGGAAACCCTTCTTCTCTTCTTCGATAAAGCGGAAGGGGCGTTCTTCGCCAAGCAGGCGATCTACGGTATCAGCATAGGCTTTACCGGCGTCAGCGTTTGCGTCGAGGATCACCGGCTCACCCTGGTTAGAGGCGCGCAAGACAGATTGATCTTCCGGGATGACGCCAACCAGAGGAATGCGCAGAATTTCCAGCACATCTTCCATGCTCAGCATATCGCCACGGGTTACGCGGCCAGGATTGTAACGGGTCAGCAGCAGATGCTCTTTCACCGGATCCTGGCTGTTCTCTGCACGACGGGATTTCGAAGAGATGATGCCGAGAATACGGTCGGAGTCACGTACTGAAGAGACTTCCGGGTTGGTGGTGATGATGGCTTCATCGGCGAAGTACAATGCCATCAGCGCGCCGGTTTCGATACCTGCTGGTGAGTCACAGACGATAAAGTCGAACTCCATCGCCGCCAGATCGTTCAGCACTTTTTCAACGCCTTCACGCGTCAGTGCATCTTTATCGCGCGTCTGTGAAGCCGGCAGAATGTAGAGTTGCTCTGTGCGCTTGTCACGAATTAGCGCTTGATTCAGCGTTGCATCGCCCTGAATGACGTTTACAAAGTCATATACCACGCGGCGTTCACAGCCCATGATCAAATCCAGGTTACGCAGACCGATATCGAAATCGATGACGACGGTTTTTTTGCCTTTCTGCGCTAACCCGGTAGCGATGGCCGCGCTTGACGTGGTCTTGCCAACGCCCCCTTTACCCGATGTAACTACAATAATGCGTGCCATAAATGTTGATTTCCTTAACGAAAGAAAAGGGGCTTAATTAAGTGTCTGAATGGTAAGCGCGCCCTCTATCAGGCTGAGGCGCGCCGCTTTACCAAAGAATTCCGCCGGGATTTGATCGATCATCCAATATTCTCCGGCAATAGAGACCAACTCTGCGGCGAGGTTGGTGCAAAAAATCTGGCTGTCGCGTTGTCCGCCGACGCCGGCTAACGCGCGACCGCGCATCATGCCGTAAATATGGATGTTACCGTCGGCGACCAGTTCGGCCCCGGCGCTGACGCTACTGGTGACGATGAGATCGGCATTGCGCGCATAAATTTGCTGGCCCGAACGCACCGGCGTATTAATGATGCGGGTTTTACTGGCGGCATCCGCCACCACTGCCGCAACAACTGGCGCGGCTTCAGCGACCGGCGCCGCGACTTGTTTGCGGCTCTCTTTACCTTCAGAAAGAACCGGTAACCCCGCGCGGGCAATCATTTTTTTCAGGGCTTCATCTTTGCAACCGCTGACACCAACGATACGCAGACCGGTCGCCATCACCGCTTGTTGCATCTGTTTCCAGTTAATGTCGCCGGTTAACGCTGAAACATTCAGCACCACCGGCGCATTCAGCAAAAAGGCTGGTGCCTGATCGATTTTGTCCTGTAGCGCCTGACGAATCACCTCGGGTTGCGAATGATGCAGATGAACGACTGACAGGGTAAAACTGCTTCCCTTGAATTCGATTGGCGTTTGCGACATCTGTGCTGACTCAGTCCTGTTTTACGACCCTTAAATGTACGCCGATAAAATCGGCAATAACATCAAACGGTCAATATTCGAAGTTCTGCAAGCATGTTATAGTTACTGCTATATTCAGGCAAGTGACGCCATCGGTTAATTCGAGTAAAAAATATGTTTTGTGTGATCTACAGAAGCCCGCAACGTGAACAGACTTATCTGTATGTTGAAAAAAAAGACGATTTCTCACGGGTACCGGAAGAACTGCTGCGTGGCTTCGGCAAACCCCAGCTGGCAATGGTGCTGTCGCTGGATAAGCGTGACAAACTGGCTAACGCAGATATCAATAAAGTTAAGCAAGGTTTAAGCGAACACGGCTTTTATTTGCAAATTCCACCGCCGGTTGAAAGTCTGCTCAACATTCATCTCGATCAGGGTAAAAAAGATTAATTCAGATTCCTCTGTAAATATATCCTGTAGAAATAATCAGTGCTATTTGCGTTAATTAACTGCCCGCTTTAACCCTTTATTGCGGGCAATTATCCCGGCGTTTAGCTGATTTTGTTGTATACGATTAACGACTTTTGACAATTTCCGCCACGCCTGCCGCCATAAACCCGCTAATATATTCCACCTCAGCGTGCCGCGTTCCGGCACTGAGCCAGACTTCATCGCCAGATGCACTGGCGGCAAATACAACCAAAGCAGGGGAATAGCATGTATCAGCATCGTAACTGGCAGGGCGCTCTGTTGGATTATCCGGTCAGCAAAGTGGTTTGCGTCGGCAGCAACTATGCGAAGCACATAAAGGAAATGGGAAGTGCCACGCCAACCGAACCGGTGGTGTTTATCAAACCGGAAACCGCGGTGTGCGATCTACGCCAGCCGCTGTCGATCCCGGCACAATTTGGTGAAGTGCATCATGAAGTGGAGCTGGCGGTGCTGATTGGCTCGACGCTGAAGCAGGCGAGCGAAGAGCATGTGGCGAAGGCGATTGCCGGATATGGCGTCGCGCTGGATTTGACCTTACGTGACGTGCAGGCCGGTTTGAAGAAAGCGGGCCAACCGTGGGAAAAATCCAAAGGTTTCGATAACTCGTGTCCGCTGTCAGGCTTTATTCCGGTTGCCGAGTTCAGCGGCGATCCACAGAACACCGAACTGAAGCTGATCGTTAACGGCGAAGTGCGTCAGCACGGGACGACCGCCGATATGATCCACAAAATTCTGCCGCTGATTGCCTATATGAGCCAGTATTTCACCCTGCGCGCGGGCGATGTCGTACTGACCGGTACGCCGGAAGGCGTTGGCCCGATGCGTTCTGGCGATAAGCTGGAAGTATCGCTGGCGGGTCACGGTATTTCGACGCGCGTTCTGTAAAACTTGCATCACCGCACCTGAACCTTTATAAGGTGCGGTCTCTTTGCTAACCCGGACCGCCATCATGACTGAACAACCTTTCTGGCAGACTAAACGCCTTGACCAAATGAACGACGCAGAGTGGGAATCCCTGTGCGACGGCTGCGGCCAATGTTGCCTGAACAAGTTGCAGGATGCGGACACCGACGAAATCTACTTCACCAATGTGGCCTGCAATCAGCTGAATATCAAAACCTGCCAATGCCGTAACTACGAGCATCGTTTTGAGTTAGAAGAGAATTGCATCAAGCTGACGCGTGAAAACCTCACCAGCTTTGAATGGCTGCCGCGTACCTGCGCCTATCGCGTGCTAGGGGAAGGCAAAACCTTGCCGGCCTGGCATCCGCTGATCGCCGGTTCTAAAAAGGCGATGCATGCGCAGCGCATTTCAGTGCGTTTTATTGCAGTGCGGGAGAGTGAGGTGCGGGATTGGGAAGAGCATATAATTGATCGGCCGGATCGCAACGGTTAAAAATAAAACAGGCAGCCAAGGCTGCCTGTTTTTTTGTGCTTAACGTCCGAACAGATCACGGCGTTTCGGTTTAAACGGCTGTGCAATCAACACCAGCAGCGCCACCAGCAGATAAGCGCCGAAAATCACGATCATCCACTGCGGCATACTCCAGGTCAGGAAAGTCCAGCCGCGCTCAGCGCAGTCACCGCTGGCCACAAACACCGAAGGCAACCATTTATCCAGCGGCAACCAGCTTGGGAAACGTGCGGCAAAGTCGCAGGTGACAAACGGATTGGGATGCAGCTGAATCATGGTGTGATCGTAAGAGAGGCGTGTGCCTTCAATCGCGCTATAGATCCAGATGAGGATCGCCGCCCAGCGCAGCGGGGTTTTCGGTGCAATCGCACCCACGATGCCCGCGCCCATCACGCCAAACAGCGCGCAACGCTCATAAATACACATTACGCAGGGTTGCAGCCCCATGACGTGCTGAAAATACAAAGCCGTCAATTCAAACGCCAACGCCGTCAGGGCCAGCAGAAGCCAGGCACCGCGTCCACGCGAGCATTGATTCAAATATCGCAACATATTGCTTTTCCTGTAACCGTTAATGTTTCGCAGTGTAAACCAAAAGCGCAACCGTGCCAGCCAGGTAACGGGAAAAAATCATGTACAAAAATGACTTAAGTCGCGTTGAGGCCAAAAAAGATCCGGCCATGCGCTTCATCCGATAAGTGCAAGCCGCAGGCGCAGCGCAAACGTGTGCTTGCCAGCGTAGTTTCGTCTGAATTCACGGCTGAATTTTGCGCCAGCGCGCGCTTTTAATCGGTTGGCAGGCTATTTCCGCTATAGCCGCTCTGGTATGATGAGTCGCATTACGATAAAGAAAGCAACGAGAAATAAATGCTATGGTGATTAAGGCGCAGAGCCCCGCGGGATTTGCTGAAGAGTATATTATTGAAAGCATCTGGAACAGTCGTTTTCCGCCGGGATCCATTCTACCTGCCGAACGTGAGCTTTCTGAACTGATTGGCGTGACCCGCACCACGTTGCGTGAAGTATTGCAGCGTCTGGCGCGCGATGGCTGGTTGACCATTCAGCATGGTAAACCGACGCGCGTTAACGATTTTTGGGAAACCTCCGGTTTAAACATCCTCGAAACCCTGGCCCGACTCGATCACGATAGTGTCCCACAGTTGATTGATAATCTGCTGTCAGTGCGGACTAACATCTCCTCGATTTTTATCAGCCGTGCGCTGCGTCATCATCCTGATAAAGCGCGCGAAGTGCTGGAAAATGCGCTAATCGAGGAAGACAAAGCCGAAGCCTATACCGAGCTGGATTATCGCGTGTTCCGCGGCCTGGCGTTTGCATCAGGTAACCCGATTTATGGTCTGATTTTGAATGGCCTGAAAGGGTTGTATACCCGCGTGGGTCGTCACTACTTCTCCAGTCTGGAAGCGCGTGAACTGGCGCGTAACTTCTATCGCCAGCTGGCTGACCTGTGCGTGGCTAATCCTTCGCAGGAGCAGATTGTCGATAGCGTGCGTGAATACGGACGCCGCAGCGGTGAGATTTGGCACAAGATGCAGAAAAGCATGCCGGACGATTTAGCCAGCAAGCGATAAAAGAAAAACCGGACTTCGACAGTCCGGTTTTTTTGCCTTACAACGTTGGGCCGCGCGTGGGCGAACGATCCAGCAACTCGACGCTGCCGTCTTCATTCTGCTGTTCCAGAATCACATCAAAGCCCCACAAACGGTGCACATGCTTCAACACTTCTTTGCGGCTCTTATCGAGCGGCGCACGCTGTTGCGGCACATAACGCAGCGTCAGTGAGCGATCGCCACGCAAATCCACGTTGTAGACCTGAATGTTAGGTTCCAGATTGCTCAGATTGTACTGCGCCGACAGCTGCTGACGAATGGCGCGGTAACCCGCTTCATCATGGATCGCTGCAATTTCGAGGAAATTGTTGCGGTCATCATCCATCACCGTGAACAAGCGGAAATCACGCATCACTTTTGGTGACAAGAATTGGCTGATAAAGCTTTCGTCCTTGAATTCACGCATCGCGAAATGCAGGGTTTTCAGCCAGTCGGAACCGGCAATATCCGGGAACCAGTAGCGATCTTCTTCGGTCGGTGTCTGACAGATGCGTTTGATGTCCTGGAACATCGCGAAGCCCAGCGCATACGGGTTGATGCCGTTATACCACTGGCTGTTATACGGTGGCTGATACACCACGTTGGTGTGGCTGTGCAGGAACTCCATCATAAAGCGTTCCGACACTTTGCCTTCGTCATACAGATGATTAAGGATGGTGTAGTGCCAGAAAGTGGCCCAGCCTTCGTTCATCACCTGCGTCTGTTTCTGCGGATAAAAATACTGGCTAACTTTGCGAACAATGCGCAGCACTTCACGTTGCCAGGATTCCAGCAGCGGCGCATTTTTTTCCATAAAATAGAGCAGGTTTTCCTGCGGTTCAGAAGGGTAGCGCGATGCCTCAACGTGCACCGACTCTTTCTCTTTACGCGGCAGGGTGCGCCACAGCGTATTCACCTGACTCTGCAAATACTCTTCGCGGCTCTGCTGGCGCGCCTTCTCTTCCTGCAGCGAAATTTTCTGCGGACGCTTATAGCGATCCACACCGTAGTTCATCAACGCATGGCAGGAATCGAGCAGCCGCTCAACTTCCTCCACGCCATAGCGCTCTTCGCAGTCGGTAATGTAATTTCGCGCAAACAGCAGGTAATCCACAATCGAACTGGCATCGGTCCAGCTGCGGAACAGATAGTTATTTTTAAAGAAAGAGTTGTGACCGTAACAGGCGTGCGCCATTACCAGCGCCTGCATGGTCATGGTGTTCTCTTCCATCAAATAGGCGATACACGGATTGGAGTTGATGACGATCTCATACGCCAGGCCTTGCTGACCATGCTTGTAGCGCTGTTCCGTTTCGATGAATTTCTTGCCGAACGACCAGTGCGCATAGTTGATCGGCATACCCACGCTGGAGTAGGCATCCATCATCTGCTCGGAGGTGATCACTTCAATTTGGTGCGGATAGGTTTCCAGTCCGTAACTTTTGGCTACGCGGTCAATTTCCGCCAGATAATCATCCAGCAGTTCGAAGGTCCAGTCGGGACCATCACTGAGTCGTTTACTGTTGCGGGTTGGCTCGTCAAAGATTGTCGTCATAGCGCACCTCTGTTTTGCAAGCGGCAGGAGTTACCTGTCACGATCGTTTAAGGCCTCATCCTGAGTAAAGATGGCCCAAAAAACTGAGCGAACACTTCAATGATAGTCCACTGTCGCCTATCCGAAACTGAATCTCAATCGAATTCTTTTGGCAGAAAATCATTCAAAAAGCGTTAGTTAAGCCAATACTGATGGCAAATGTTGGCCATTATTAATTTAGCAGAACAATGCTCTGTTTATAAGTGGATTGTATGACTGCGGCGCTTTCTCCTGAAAAAAGTCAAAACCGCTCCCTTCCGCATAATAAATGGCTGATTAAGGGATTTAAGGCATAAAAAATCCTGATTTTGCCGCTGTTGCATGATTTCAGTGTGCAGTCAGGTAAAAAACATGTGAAATAAGTCGGTCGAATGTAAGATTTCAATAGCGGTCGGGTTATGCTGTGTTGGGCTGGGTTAATAGTTAATTATTCTTTTGCTGCGACGAGGGGCTTATGCGCGTAGTGATTCTTGGTAGTGGTGTGGTTGGGGTAGCGAGCGCATGGTATCTGGCGCAGGCCGGACATGAGGTCACGGTTATCGATCGTCAACCTGCCGCCGCGCTGGAAACCAGCGCTGGTAATGCGGGACAGATTTCACCGGGCTATGCTGCGCCCTGGGCGGCGCCGGGCGTTCCGCTGAAAGCGGTCAAATGGATGTTCCAGCGTCACGCGCCGCTGGCGGTACGTCTCGATGGCAGCAAATTCCAGCTGGAATGGATGTGGAATATGCTGCGAAACTGCGACATGCAGCACTATCAAGAGAATAAAAGCCGCATGGTGCGCATCGCGGAGTACAGCCGCGACTGCCTGAAAACGCTGCGCGCCAGCACCGGCATTGCCTATGAAGGTCGGCAGGGCGGCACGCTGCAGCTGTTCCGCACGCAGCAACAGTTCGAAAGTGCCAGCAAAGATATCGCCGTGCTGCGCGATGCGGGCGTGCCCTATGAGCTGCTGGAAGCGCATCAGCTCAAAAATGTCGAACCTGCGCTGGCGGCAACGGCGCATAAACTCACCGGCGGTTTGCGTCTTCCTAACGACGAAACCGGCGACTGCCAACTGTTCACCCAACGTCTGGCTGCGATGGCAGCGGCGGCGGGCGTAACCTTCCGCTACAACACCTCGGTTGATCAGTTGTTGCGTGAGGGCAATCGCATTTATGGCGTGAAGTGTGGCGATGAAGTGATCAAAGCCGATGCTTACCTGGTGGCATTCGGTTCCTATTCAACCGCGCTGCTGAAAGACATTCTCGCCATCCCGGTTTACCCGTTGAAAGGCTATTCGCTGACGATTCCAATCAAGAATGCCGACGCCGCACCGGTTTCCACCATCCTCGATGAAACCTACAAAGTGGCGGTAACGCGCTTTGACGATCGCATTCGCGTGGGCGGCATGGCAGAAATTGTTGGTTTTAACACCAAACTGTTGCCGGCACGACGCGAAACGCTGGAGATGGTGGTCCGCGATCTCTATCCTGAAGGCGGTTTTGTCGAACAGGCCACGTTCTGGACCGGATTGCGTCCAATGACGCCAGACGGTACGCCGATTGTCGGGCGCACGCCGCTCTCCAATCTCTATCTCAATACCGGTCACGGTACGCTGGGATGGACGATGGCTTGTGGTTCCGGTCAGCTTCTGGCTGATTTAATTTCCGGTCAGAAACCGGCGATTGCCGCAGATGATTTGTCAGTGCTGCGCTACCTGCCAGGTTTTGAGCCACATTCTTCGCCACTGCGTAACGCCAGCGCGGCGCGCTGAGACCTCAGGGAGAGTAAAAGCATGTCACGTCCAACCGGTGCCACCATCAATCAACAGGCACTGCGTCATAATCTGGCCGTTGTTCGCCGGGCGGCCCCGCAATCATGCGTCTGGTCGGTGGTAAAAGCCAATGCGTATGGTCACGGTGTGGCTCGCGTGTGGCAAAGCCTGGCAGAAACCGATGGTTTCGCGCTGCTGAATATGGAAGAGGCGATCCTGCTGCGTGAGCAGGGCTGGAAAAAACCGATCCTGCTGCTGGAAGGTTTCTTTCATGCCGAGGATTTAGCGCTAATCGATCGTTACCGCCTCACCACCAGCGTGCACAGCAACTGGCAGATTCAGGCGCTGGCAAAAGCGCAGCTGTCGGCACCGGTCGATGTGTACCTCAAAATCAACAGCGGCATGAACCGGCTTGGTTTCCGTCCTGAGCAGGCTCATGCGGCGTGGCAAAAACTGCGCGCTCTGCCGAACGTCGGTGCAATGACGCTGATGGCGCACTTCGCTGATGCAGAAAATCCGCAAGGAGTTGTTGAGCCGATGAAGCGCGTCGAACTGGCGGCGGAAGGGCTCGATTGTCCGCGTTCCCTGTCTAACTCTGCGGCTACGCTGTGGCATCCTGAAGCGCATTTTGACTGGGTGCGTCCCGGCATTATTCTCTATGGCGCGTCACCGAGCGGCGACTGGCAGGATATCGCCAGCACCGGATTGCAGCCGGTGATGACGCTCACCAGCGAAATCATTGGCGTTCAGCAGCTGAATGCCGGTGACGGCGTGGGTTACGGTTATCGCTATCACGCTAGCGGCACCCAGCGTATCGGCATCGTCGCCTGTGGCTACGCCGACGGTTATCCGCGTCATGCGCCCACCGGCACGCCAGTCAGCGTGGATGGCATACGCACGCAAACGCTGGGCGCCATCTCCATGGACATGATGATGATCGATTTAGAACCTTGCCCGCAGGCCGGCATCGGTTCAAAGGTTGAGCTGTGGGGCAATCAGGTGAAGATCGATGAGGTGGCAAAAGCCGCCGGAACGGTGGGCTACGAGCTGATGTGCGCGCTCGCGCCACGCGTTCCGGTTGAGGTTATTTAAGCGCGGTCACGCGACCGTGCATTTTCTTACTGCAGCGCCAGGCGGTCAGTGCCAGCGCTGCACCCAGCAGCATCATCAATGCCAGTGACGACTTCTCAGCAACGGGCAATGCTACGATTGCCATGCTGCCGCCCGCACCACACGCCATCTGAATAAATCCCTGCAGTGCTGAGGCCACGCCCGCTTGCTGCTGATACGGCTCCAGCGCGTAGCTGGTGGCGGGACCGACCGTGAACGCCAGGCCAGCAACGGAAACCGCCACGGGAATCATGTAGAGCGCCCAATGGTTTTGCCACGCCGCCGGTAACAGCGTGGTGCCCATCATCAGAAGAATTGCGCCGATCAACATGGTGGCGAAACCCATCGCCAGGCAGAACGGGCGTCCCGCTTTGCGAATGGTTTTGTTTACGAACGCGCTAACCAGCATGATCCAAAACCCGTTGGCGCCAAAGGCGAAAGAGAATTGCAACGGCGTCAGGCCGCCTTCGGTCATCAGCACGTGTGGCGCCAGAGACACATAGGTCAGCACCATGCCCAGCGCGCCGGCATTGGCAAAGGCAAAGGCGAGAAAGCGCGGTTCACGGGCTATGGCAGCATACTGCGTCAGCGGTAAACCTTTAACGCGTAAGGTGTCCGCCGGGCGCGTTTCGGGCAGCCACAGCAGGACGATCAAGCCGATCACCACCGCATAGCCGCACAGGAACCAGAACGGCATCCGCCAGCCGTAGGCTTCGGCGAGGATCCCACCCAGCAGTGGCGCCAGCGCGGGAACGATATTCAGCGCACCATTGAGAAAGCCGTAAGCGCGTGCGGCATCCTCGCCACTGAGACGGTCACGCACGCCGCTGAAGGCCACCACCGCCGTGCAGCACACCGCGCAACCCTGAATGATGCGGGCGAGAAAGAACACCGGCCACAGCGTGCTCGTGGCGGCAATCGCGCTGCCAATGATGTAAAGCGCAAGACCAATTAACGCGAGCGGCTTACGACCAAAATTATCCACCAGCGGACCGGTAATCAATTGGCCAATGCCCATCACCAATAAAAACAGAGGAATCGTGATTTGGATGAGGCTCACCGGGCTGTTAAGACCTTCGGCGATTTGCGGCAATGTCGGGAGGTAAAGATCAATGCCAAGCGGCGCCAGCAGCACCAGGCTAAGAAGTATTAAGGTGAATTTTTGCATTACGAACCGGACGACCTGTTAAACAATCCGGAAGGGTAATGACTCTTAGGGGAAAAAGAAAGGGATAATAAAAGCGATGCCTGCCGAAGTGCACAGACATCGCCTCGAGGGTATTAGTAAGCGCCGTCGCGACGAACCACTACGCCAGCGGTTTTGAACAGAATCGCAATGTCAGTCCATAACGCCCAGTTTTTCACGTACCAGGAATCGAAGTAGACGCGCGTATCGTAGTCAATGTCGTTACGTCCGCTGACCTGCCACAAGCCGGTCATGCCCGGTTTGGCCATCAGGTAGTAATCCACATCACCGGCATAACGCTCCAGCTCTGCTTCAATCACCGGACGCGGACCGACCAGACTCATTTCGCCACGAATCACGTTCCACAGTTGTGGCAGCTCATCAAGGCTGGTTTTGCGCAGGAAGTTACCAATTTTGGTCACACGCGGATCGTTTTTCAGTTTGAAATCACGGTCCCATTCGGCACGCGCTTCCTCGCTGGTCGCCAGCAAATTTTGCAGCACTTCCTGCGAGTTGGTCACCATTGAGCGGAACTTCAGGCACTTAAACTTCACGCCATCTTGCCCAACGCGTTCATGACCATAAATCGCATTGCCGCCGTCACGTTTCACCATCGCACACAGCAGTCCAAATACCGGTCCGAGGAACAGCAGCAGCATGGATGCCACCACGATATCGAAGGTGCGTTTCAGGAAGCGCGAAGAGCGTTTCGCCAGGTTGTTGCTGACGCGCAAAATCATCACTTCATGGCTGAAGATGAATGACATATCGGTGCCATACAGCGGCACGCCGCGCAGCGTTGGGATCACGGAGATTGAACGGCACTTCATTTTGGACAGGAACTTCAGCCATTTATCGCGCACCACTTGCTGCTCAAATTCGGTGGCGACGATAAATTGCGTGTTGTCACGGTCCATGGTTTGCCAGTTGATGTCTTTCCAGGTGATCACCGGAACGCCATTAACCTTCTCATGCTGTTGGTCATCATCCAGCGAGATAAACGCCTGCACGTTATAACCGAGGATCTCCTCGCTCTGCAGCGCCGCATAAGCTTCCATGGCATTTTTACCGGAACCAATGATGATGGTTTCCTTCTGCCACTGACCTGCGCGGTTGATGGCGCGTTTTACCACGGCACGCATCAGCGGCAGCAGCAGCAGAGCGTAAGTCCAGCTAAATACCCAAACCATGCGCGAGAAGTCCCATTTTGAAAAGGCAATCAACGCCAGATCAAGCAGAGAGAAGACGAACAGGGTTTTAATCACTTCTTTCAGTTCAAACCAAAACGGCTTGCGATAAGTGTAGTGACGCATACGCACCCAGAACCAGGCGGTGCAAAGAATAGAAAGGCTAAATTGGGCAATAAACCGGTATTCAATCTGCTGGGGCGGAATAAAGGTATCCAGTTCGCCCCAAATACCTTGAACGGTGGCGGCAGATAAAAACAATGCCAGATTTAATGCAATTAAATCCGAGAAACTAAGTGCGACTTTTGCGATGAGGTTTTTGCGCAGTCCGCTCCACGAGCGGGTTGCATCATTCATTATCAAAGTACTTGCCATAAAACCTGCTCTCTTTTCTTAAGTAAAAGATGGCCTGACCAGAATCAAGTACGCGCTCAGGAGTGGTCCGCTGAAAAATGGAAAGAATAATTCTTTCAGCGAGATATAAGTCAGTGCTGCCATAAGCGCTGCAAGGAAAGGACCGTTTGAGACGTGATGCACGTCACGAAAAGCTGCAGCAACGTTTAAGAGTATGCAGGAGTTATTTGACAGAGTTAATATGGAAATAGTCTGAAAAGGAAATAAATGACTAAAGAAATAATTGGCTATTTAATTGAAATGTATGGTTAAAGGTTAATTAGTCGCGCATATTACGCTTCATTTTAAGACAGCTTTTCGGAATGACCGCCATTCACATCAATGGCGGCGCCAGCCAATCAGGCGGGTTTTTTTAATACCCACAGGTCCTGCTGCTTGTCATAGTGTCCGATTTGCAGATCGACAGCCTCTTCATCAATCCATGCCGGTACACTGGTATCCACATCCCAGCCGTCGAGTTGGTCACTCAGGCCGGGATTGGTATGGCAGGGAATACTGACAGTGTCGCCATTGTCACTATTGAACTCTGCATCAACGATTTCATATTGACCAATCTTCACCACGCGTCCCATTACATTCTCCCGTATTTGCTGGGTTGAATAGTGAGCATAGTCGTTCACACGCAGTTTACGAGCGATAAAGCCTCGGATTAATCCTTGTCTTCGCTGACGCGCACGCCGACCTTCACAATCTGGTTATCTTCTTTTTCTGCCACCGTCCAGGTTAACTGCTTCCATTCCACCTGATCGCCAACCACCGGCGTGCTGCCGAGCAAACTCATTACCAGCTGTCCTAGCGACTGCTGATCGTTGGTCTGTTCATCTAACTCCAACCCATAGATTTGCGCCACGTCGCGCAGGCGCGCTTCGGCATCCAGAATAAAGTCGCCGAAGAAGCGCTGATCCAGCGATACCGGCGGCGATTGGCTGAACATTTTACCTAAGGCGGGGAGATCACGTTCACGGCCAATCACACACAGCACATCGCCTTCTTTCAGGCGCGTATTGCCGTTGGGATGCATTAACGCGTTATCGCGGAATAGGGCGGCGATGCGGGTTTCGCGCGGCATCTGCAAATCACGCAGCGCTGCGCCGACGCACCATTTGTCGGCGCTTAGCTGATAAATGAATTGCTCCCACGGATTCTCCGGATGAATATCCAGCCCAACCCGGCTAATCGGCGAGGCAGTGGGCGGCACCACCACTTTGGCGCGCTTGGCGGCATAGCCTAGCGAGGTACCTTGCAGCATCAGCGACACCAGCACCACAAAGAAGGCGATGTTGAAGTAGAGCTTGGCGTTCTCCAGGCCAGCCATCATTGGGAATACGGCGAGGATGATTGGCACTGCGCCACGTAAACCTACCCAACTGATGAAGATACGTTCGCGTCCGGTGAAGCCTTTGAACGGTAACAGACCAACCAAAATCGACAGCGGGCGCGCCACCAGAATCAACCACAGCGACAGAATCATCGCCGGCACCGCGATGTGCCACAAATCGGAGGGTGTCACCAGCAAGCCCAGCACAATGAACATGCCGATTTGGCTCAGCCATGCCATGCCGTCAAAGGTTTGCAAAATACCGTGGCGGTTGCGAATCGGGCTGTTGCCCAGCAGGAAGCCGCACAGATACACCGCCAGAATGCCGCTGCCTTCCATCACGGTGGTTAACGCAAACACGATGATGCCGCCACTCACCGCCAGCAGCGGATATAAACCCTGCGCCAGATTGATACGGTTGATCAGCTGCTGCAGCGCCCAGCCGCCGCCAAGGCCTAATACGATGCCAAGACCAAACTGCTGCACCAGATGCACCACAAACATCCAGCTCAGGCCGGACTGGCCTTGCTGAATCATGTCGATCAGCGTGATGGTGAGAAACACCGCCATCGGATCGTTGCTGCCGGATTCAATCTCCAGCGTGGAGCTGACACGTTCATTGAGGCCTTTATCACCCAGCAGCGAAAATACGGCGGCGGCATCGGTAGAACCGATAATCGCGCCAATCAGAAAGCCCTGCATCAGATCGAGCTTAAACAGCCAGGCAGCGGCAACGCCGGTTAACCCTGCAGTGATCATCACGCCAACCGTCGCCAGCGATAATGCCGGGCCGAGCGCCACCTTTAGCGAAGATGCTTTGGTGCGCATCCCGCCATCAAGCAAGATGATGGCTAAAGCGAGGTTGGAGACCAGATAGGCGACGGGATAGTTATCAAAAGCGATGCCACCGATACCATCAATCCCGGCCAACATGCCGAGAGCAAGGAAGATCACCAGAATCGGAATGCCAAGGCGTGATGAAAAGGAACTGAGCAAAATACTTGCTGCTACCAGCACGGACCCAATAATGAACAAACTGTAAATCATGCTGGTATTCAACGGCGTTCTCCTGCGGTGGGGCAAAAAAGACAAACTGCGGGCGATTCACACAGACAAGGTGGAAAGATAATGCCTTATCAATAGCTTGTCAGCGCTTAATTGCACATTTTTTCATTCTGTGGGGCCGCATCCCATACACAGCTAAATTTGTATGAAAAAACAACAGGAAATGGCGCGAAGTGAGTCGGGCTGCTGCAAAGAAAAAGCCGGTCAGTGACCGGCTTATAAAATCAGGCTTCTGCAGCCTGTTTGTGGAAAAGTTCTCTAAATACCGGATAGATGTCTTCTGGCTCGCGAATATGTTGGATTGCGAAGTTATCAAACATTGCCTGCAGATGTTCATACTCGCGCCATAAGGTCTGGTGCGCGCGACGCGTGATCTCGATATAGCTGTAATAACGCACAACCGGCAGAATATGTTTGGCTAAGATCTCGTGGCAGAGCGGTGAATCATCGGCCCAGTTATCACCATCCGACGCTTGCGCAGCATAGATGTTCCACTGTGACGGGTCATAACGCTCTTTAACTACTTCATCCATCAACTTCAGTGCACTGGAAACAATGGTGCCGCCCGTTTCCTGTGAGTAGAAGAACTCCTGTTCGTCGACCTCTTTGGCTTGAGTGTGATGGCGAATGTACACCACGTCGACGTTCTTATAGGTACGGCTCAGGAACAGATACAGCAGAATGTAGAAACGCTTCGCCATATCTTTGGTGGCTTGATCCATCGAACCTGACACGTCCATCAGGCAGAACATCACGGCCTGGCTGGAAGGTTCTGGTCGCTTCTCGAAGTTTTTGTAGCGCAGGTCAAAGGTATCGATAAAGGGCACGCGGTCGATGCGCGCGCGCAACTCAGCGATCTCTTTACGTAAACGCTCCTCTTCCAGTAACTGCGCCGGTTCGCTGGTTTCCACTTCGGCTAGCGTAGCTTCCAGTTCGTTTAACATGCGGCGTTTACCCGCCGTCATCGCCGTACGACGTGCTAGCGAGTTCTGCAGCGAGCGCACCACGCTGATGTTAGCCGGCGTACCGTTTGAGGTGTAGCCCGCGCGATGGGTTTTGTACTCGTTTAACTGCCGATGCTGATTCTTGCGCAGGTTCGGCAACGCCAAATCTTCGAACAGAAGATCGAGATATTCATCTTTAGATATCTGGAAGCTGAATTCGTCCTGGCCTTCACCATCCTGACTGGCGTTGCCCTGGCCGCTACCGCCGCTGCCGCCGCCACCTTGTGGACGTTCAATGCGATCGTTTTGCACGAAATGGTCATTCCCAGGATGCACGCGATGGCGACTGCCGCCGCGGCCCTGATGGAAGCTCGGTTCATTAATATCGTCAATTGGAATCGAGACCGATTCGCCGCTCTCGACATCGGTGACCGAACGCTTGTTGATGGCCTCGGAGATCGATTGCTTGATTTGCGACTTATAACGGCGCAGAAAGCGCTGCCGATTGACGGCGCTTTTGTTCTTACCGTTGAGACGCCGATCGATAAAATAGGCCATAAAAATCCCCCAAACTGCATTGCAAGCTTAGGCCGGGAAAACCCGGCCTCCTGTTGCAGCACCGTAGCGCCGCGACGCTCACAGATAACGATTATGAAGATTTACGCACGCGCAGATACCACTCGCACAGCAGGCGTACTTGCTTGCGGGTATAGCCTTTTTCCATCATGCGATCGACAAAATCATCGTGTTTTTTCTGCTCGTCCGTTGAGGTTTTGGTATTGAACGAAATCACCGGTAGCAATTCTTCGGTGTTCGAGAACATTTTCTTCTCGATGACCGTGCGCAGTTTTTCGTAGCTGGTCCAGTTCGGATTGCGTCCGCTATTCTGCGCACGGGCACGCAGCACAAAGTTGACAATCTCGTTACGGAAATCTTTCGGGTTACTGATCCCGGCAGGTTTCTCGATCTTTTCCAGCTCGGCGTTCAGCGATTCGCGGTCAAACAGCTGTCCGGTGTCAGGATCGCGGTACTCTTGATCCTGAATCCAGAAATCAGCGTAGGTGACGTAGCGATCAAAGATGTTTTGACCGTATTCAGAGTAGGACTCCAGATACGCGGTCTGAATCTCTTTACCGATAAACTCGGCGTATTTTGGAATCAAATAGCCTTTCAGGTGCTCCAGATACTTCTCGGCTTGATCCTGAGGGAACTGCTCGCGCTCAATTTGCTGCTCCAGCACGTAGAACAGATGCACCGGGTTGGCCGCTACTTCGGCATGGTCGAAGTTGAATACGCGTGAAAGGATTTTAAACGCGAAGCGGGTTGAAAGGCCGTTCATGCCCTCATCAACGCCCGCGTAATCGTGATACTCCTGCCAGGATTTGGCTTTTGGATCGGTATCTTTCAGGCTTTCGCCATCATAAACGCGCATTTTCGAGTAGATGCTGGAGTTTTCCGGCTCTTTCAAACGCGATAGGATCGAGAAGCGGGCCAGGGTTTCCAGCGTGCCCGGCGCGCATGGCGCCGTGGTCAACTCACTGTGATCCAACAGTTTGTTATAGATCTTAATCTCTTCGGAAACGCGTAGGCAGTAAGGCACTTTGACGATGTAAACACGGTCAAGGAATGCCTCATTGTTTTTGTTATTACGGAAGGTGACCCATTCTGATTCGTTGGAGTGCGCCAGAATGATGCCGTTGAACGGCAGGGCAGAGATCCCTTCGGTACCGTTGTAGTTACCTTCCTGCGTGGCGGTCAGCAGTGGATGTAGCACTTTAATCGGTGCTTTAAACATCTCAACGAATTCCATCACGCCCTGATTCGCGCGGCAAAGGGCACCTGAATAGCCGTAAGCATCAGGATCGTTTTGCGCGTGATTTTCCAGTTTGCGGATATCTACTTTACCGACCAACGCAGAGATATCCTGGTTGTTCTCATCGCCTGGTTCTGTTTTGGCAATTGCTACCTGCTCCAGAATTGACGGCCACACTTTCACCACTTTGAAGCGGGTGATATCGCCGCCAAACTCATGCAGGCGTTTCGCCGCCCAGGGCGACATGATGGTGCCCAGATAACGCCGCGGCACGCCATACTCTTTTTCCAGAATATTGGCGTCTTCCTGCGGATTAAACAGGCAGAGCGGATGATCGTTTACCGGGCTGCGCTCGCCGTCGGCGCTCAGCACATAGATCGGCACACGCTGCATCAGCGCTTTCAGGCGCTCGGCCAATGAGGATTTACCGCCACCCACCGGGCCCAGTAAGTAAAGGATCTGTTTCTTCTCTTCCAAACCCTGCGCGGCGTGTTTCAGGTAGGAGACGATTTGCTCAATCGCTTCCTCCATACCGTAAAACTCTTCGAAGGCCGGGTAGCGTCCCATAACTCGGTTGGAAAAGATTCGGGAAAGGCGAGGCTCTTGCGCAGTGTCAACCATCACCGGCTCACCGATGGCCATTAATAGTCGCTCGGCAGCGTTGGCGTATGCACTGCGATCCTGTTTACAGATGGCGAGGAATTCCTGCAATGAGAACTCTTCGTCCTTGGCAGCTTCATAACGCTGACGATAGTGATCGAATATATTCATAGCGATGCCCGTCCTTTCGTTTTTAGCACAGGTAAAGGAGCGTAATAAAAGTTTGTAGCAGCTCCCGGAAGATATTCTTTATTGAGTACAGCAACCCTTATGCCAACCTGACGTTTTTTTATCGGGATACACAATTCTTATGGTTACTCTGCTCGTACAAAAAAGTCTCGTCTTACATTTAACTGTAGAAGGCATTCAGAAAACCTGCAGCCACTTTTCTCCTTATTCAGCGATATATCAATAACAAAGTCTCATAAGCACTGAGGCAATCAACCTAAGCCGTGAGAGCGATGAAGCCACTGAGAATATTTCGCTATGCTGGTTAGAGAGCATCATTAAACGTTAACCGATAGCAAAAATTTGGTTAGACTCTGCGTGTGATTGTTATATTAATGGACTGAATAAATTGTGAACCAATTCAAACTTAAAGCGCTTACTCTGGCTATTCCTTGTTATTTTGCGGCGTTCGGCACTCATGCAGAACCCTTATCTCTTGGCGCTTCGGTGATTTATGCGCAGTCACCTTATCGGGGCGGACAAGACCGCTATCTGCCGATTCCGGTGATTAATTATGAAGGCGAAAACTTCTGGTTCCGTAGCCTGCAAGGCGGCTATTACCTGTGGAAAGACCCGCAGAATCAGCTGTCGCTGACGGTGCTGGGATCGCCGCAGCAGTACGATCCGAAAGACAACGATTTGGGTGACATGAAAGCGCTGGATAAGCGCCGTATGACGCTGATGGCCGGCGCCAACTATCGCCACGTTGCCGATTGGGGTATCGTGCGCACCGCTTTGCTGGGTGATGTGCTCAATAACAGCAATGGGTTAATCTGGGATCTCACCTATCTATATCGCTTTGACTTCGGCGCATTCAGCCTGACGCCGGGCATTGGTGCCATGTGGAACAGCGCCAATCAGAACCGTTATTACTACGGTGTTTCATCCCATGAAAGTGCGCGAACCGGCATCGCTGAGTATCATCCAGACGACAGCTGGTCGCCGTATGTCGAGATGAATGCCAGCTACCAAATCAGCCAAAGCTGGAACGCCAGCTTGTCTGGTCGTTACACGCGCTTCGACAGCGAAATCAAAGACAGCCCGATGGTCGATAAGAGTGGCCAGTTCACACTCTGGACCGGCATCAGTTACAGCTTCTGACGATTAAATAAATGCCTCGTAATGAGGCGTTTTTCTTACATTGCACCAATTCAGAGCCCCATATCAGCGCAACAGGAGGAGTGATGAAGACTATCCAATTTCACGGTGAATCAGCTTTACCCGCTATTGGTCAGGGAACCTGGTATATGGGTGAAAATGCAGCGCTGCGCAGCCAGGAAGTGGCGGCACTGCAGGCGGGTTTAGATCTTGGACTTAAGGTTATCGACACGGCGGAAATGTATGCGGAAGGCGCAGCCGAAGAGGTGGTCGGCGAAGCATTACGCGGCCGTCGCGATCAAGCCTGGCTGGTATCGAAGGTGTATCCCTGGAATGCCGGTGAAGTCGATGCTATCGAGGCCTGCGAGCGCAGTCTGCGCCGTCTGCAAACCGATTACCTCGATCTCTACCTGCTGCACTGGCGCGGCAATGTGCCCTTAGAAGAAACCATTCGCGCGATGGAATCCTTGCAGCAGCAGGGCAAAATCCGCCATTGGGGCGTCTCGAACTTTGACCATGACGATATGCTGGAACTGTGGCAAGACCCCGGCGGCAAATCCTGTTTAACCAATCAGGTGCTGTACCACTTAGCGTCACGCGGGATCGAGTACGATCTGTTGCCGCAGTGTCAGCAGCACGAGATGCCGATTATGGCCTATTGCCCGTTAGCGCAGGCTGGACGACTGCGACAGGCGCTGTTTGACGATGCGTATCTTAAACAGATTGCACAACAGAAGGGCATCAGCGTGGCGCAAGTGCTATTGGCTTGGGTGATCCGTCAGCAAGGCGTTTTGGCCATTCCTAAAGCCAGCAGCGTTGCACATGTGCAGCAAAATGCGGCCGCGCTTAGCATCAATCTGACTGATGAAGAGCTGAGCATCATTGATCGGGCGTTTCCTGCGCCTCAATCTAAAACTGCATTAGATGTGGTTTAGCGGCGCAACGGCGCCGCATCTTATTACTTATTAACGATACGAATTGTGGTGCCCAAACGCGCAGGGGATTCACCCGCGCTTTTTAACGGCTTGCTAATGCGCGCCGTTTCCACGCACACCATGGTTTTATAGCCTTCATTTGGCATGTCCCCCATGCTGCATGATAACTCCGGACCTGGATTCCACGTGACAACGTCACTCTGATAGTGGTGATAGACTTCAATCTGGCGTTTGCCCGCTTTATCGTGAATCACGCTGCAGTCATCCGCTGCGGTGTGAATACGATCCACGCGGTTGGGATAGGTCTGCTTGCCGTCGGATGCGCCAACAGCATTATCGTTAACCTTATCGATAAAGCTATTGCCCAATCCGCTCACTTCGACCTGTGAGATATCCGCAATCTGGAAGTAGCTGTGCAGCGCTGCGGTGGCTTCATAGTCGCCGTAAGCTTCCAACTCAATTTCACAATGCTCAGCAATCCGGAAGCGAGCAAGCAGGGTGAATTCGTGCGGCCAGAGCTTTTTGGTTTGTGCGTTGCTTTCCAACGTAAAAGTCAGCATTACCGCATCTTCGTTTTCATCATGGGCGGTCAGCGTCCACGGCATATTGCGTGCAAAACCGTGCGCCGGTTCACCTGCCGGACCAAACCACGGCCAGCAAATCGGCACGCCGCCACGGATTGCTTTACCTGTGGTAAACGGGGTTTTTTCACTGAGCCAAATCACCGGTTTTTGGCCGCTAGGCTGCCACGAAAGCAGATGCGCACCTTGCAGGGCAATCGCCGCACGCACTTTAGGATGGCTGATTACCACAATCGGCAAATCACCCTGCTGGCGCTGTGACAGATAAGGGGTGATTTGATTCACTACCGGAAGGGTATAAAGCGTATCTTGCATGGTCAGACCTTCTCTTTTATCCAGTCGAAAAAAAGGGGCGACCGAAGTCACCCCTTGTCCGTTTAGCCGGTTAGCTTACTTAGAAGCAACCAGTGCAATCAGATCGAGAACTTTATGTGAGTAGCCAGTTTCGTTATCGTACCAGGAAACCAGTTTCACGAAGTTGTCATTCAGAGCGATACCTGCTTTAGCATCGAATACTGAAGTCAGGGTTTCGCCGTTGAAGTCGGTAGAAACCACGTCGTCTTCAATGTAGCCCAGAACGCCTTTCATTTTGCCTTCTGACTCAGCTTTAATCACTGCACAAATTTCTTTGTAGGTCGCTGGTTTTTCCAGGCGAACAGTCAGGTCAACAACAGACACGTTTGGAGTAGGAACGCGGAACGCCATACCGGTCAGTTTGCCGTTCAGCTCTGGCAGAACAACGCCAACTGCTTTAGCTGCACCGGTAGAAGATGGGATGATGTTCTGCGCTGCGCCACGGCCGCCGCGCCAGTCTTTGTGAGACGGGCCATCAACGGTTTTCTGCGTCGCGGTGGTTGCGTGAACGGTGGTCATCAGACCTTCAACGATACCGAAGTTGTCGTTGATAACTTTAGCCAGTGGAGCCAGGCAGTTGGTGGTGCAAGACGCGTTAGAAACGATGTCCTGGCCAGCATATTTGTCAAAGTTAGCGCCACGTACAAACATCGGGGTGCTGTCTTTAGATGGACCAGTCAGAACCACTTTCTTCGCGCCAGCGGTGATGTGTTTACGTGCAGTTTCGTCGGTCAGGAAGATACCGGTCGCTTCAGCAACAACGTCAACACCCACTTCGTCCCACTTCAGGTTAGCCGGGTCTTTCTCAGCGGTAACACGGATTTTCTTACCGTTAACAATCAGTGCACCGTCTTTCACTTCTACAGTGCCGTCAAAACGACCGTGAGTAGAGTCATACTTCAGCATGTATGCCATGTAATCGGCGTCGAGCAGATCGTTGATCGCGACGATTTCGATGTCAGAACGCTGCTGCGCAGCACGGAAAACGATGCGACCGATACGGCCAAAACCGTTAATACCTACTTTGATAGTCATATATTCCACCAGCTATTTGTTAGTGAATAAAAGGTTGGCTGTAAAATTACAAAAACCTTACCAGGCGTCAAGCGGAATCGTGTCAATTGTTGCGACAGGTCAATTCCAACACCAGGAATAATTCGTTGCGCAATCGCTTACGCAGCACCCTTATTGCGCGCCTATGTTACGCCGAATGCGGGCTGAAAAGGGATGACTTTTACAAAGGGTGATCGCCATCACAAAATCGTGCTGTGGAACAGATGTCGGAGGCGTTAGCACGAAAAAAGACCCGATAGATGTTGTACGTTTGTTAGAATACTAGTCGATTTTTTCAGAATGACACTCCGGAACTCAAAATGGCTAAAGACACCGCACCCGACGCAAAAATTGCGCAGCTTTCCGAAATGCAGCGCTATGTCACTCAGCATCGTGGAACGGAGCCCCCTTTCTCGGGCGCCTTGCTGCACAACAAGCAGGAAGGGATTTACCACTGCTTAGTTTGTAATTCGCCGCTGTTTCTCTCCGAAACCAAATACGATTCAGGCTGTGGCTGGCCAAGTTTCTATCAGCCTTTCAGTGACGACGCTATCCGCTATCTGGAAGATGATTCACACGGCATGCAACGGGTTGAGATTCGCTGTGGCAACTGTGATGCGCATTTGGGACATGTGTTCCCGGATGGCCCACAACCGAGCGGCGAGCGCTACTGCGTGAACTCCGCCTCGCTAAACTTCACTGATGAGCAGGGCAATCAGCAAGAGGGCTAAGCATGAAACAGGAACTGGAAGCGATGCTGGAGGCGATGACGCCGGAAGTGTACGAGCGGCTCTCCACGGCGGTTGAAATCGGCAAATGGCCAGATGGCGTCGCGCTGACGCCAGAGCAGAAAGAGAATTGTCTGCAGCTGGTGATGTTGTGGCAGGCTCGCCACAATGACGATCCGCAACATATGACCATTAGCAAAGGTGGGGATATGGTGATGAAATCGAAGAAACAGCTGAAAGAAGAGTTTGGCATTGAGCCCGACGTCACGCGCATCAACCTGCACTAAAAATCAAAAGGGCTGGTTCTCACCAGCCCCTTATTTTCAGATTAATACCGCACCTTGTGCTTCCATCTGAGCGAAAGCAATTTCACTGTCATCCGGATTCAGGTTCACACCGCGGCAGCCCTCTTTAACCACCTCCACGTTGTAACCTAACTCCAGCGCATCCAGCACGCTGTATTTGACGCAGTAATCGGTCGCAATACCCAACATCACTAAATCGCTAATGCCGCGCTCGCGCAGCCAACTGTCGAGTTCTGTCTTGCGTCGATGGCCGTTATCAAAAAAGGCGCTGTAGCTATCCACCTCAACATCGCCCCCTTTATGGAACACGGCATCTATCAGAGAGCGATCGAGATCGGGATGAAAATCCGCCCCGACAGAATTCTCAATACCGTGATCGGGCCACCAGATCTGCGCTAAACCGTTTAATTCGCCGAGCGTGTAGACCGGCTCGCCGGAGATCGAGGCGAAGCTGCCGTGATTGGCTGGATGCCAGTCTTGCAATGCCACCACACATTCACCCCGATCGTGAAACTCACGCGCAAATCGATTGGCGACGGCAACCGTTTGGTCACCCTCACGCACCGCCATTGGGCCGCCGGGGCAAAAATCGTTCTGAATATCGATGATTATCAATGCCCGCTTCATTGGTTTCGCTCCGTATCAATCTTCGGTCAGTTCGCCGCGTAAATTCTGCTGCATTTTGGCACGAATTTCCGCGCTGGTAAGGTTCTGACTCAATAAAAAATGCAGTTTGGTTAATGTGGCCTCAACGGTGAGATCAAAGCCGCTGATCACGCCCGCATGCTCAAGCGCATTGCCGGTGGCATAGCCGCCCATATTCACTTTGCCGGACATACACTGCGTCAGATTCACCACCACAATGCCGCGATCGCTGGCCTGTTGCAGTTCCGAAAGAAACTCAGCATTTTGCGGCGCGTTGCCAACGCCGTAAGAGCGCAGGATCAAGGCTTTCACCGGTTGACGCAGGAAATTACCCACCACGTCGGCAGAGATACCCGGATAAATCGTCACCACGCCAATCGGCTGTGGTGTTATCGGATGCACAATCAGCTCGCCGTGACCTTGCGGTGCGGGCGGGGTGTTTAACCGGCGGATATGAATACCCGCTTCCAGCAAGGGCGCCAGGTTTGGCGATGCGAAGGCATTAAAGCCGTCAGCATGTGCCTTAGTGGTACGGTTGCCGCGGAACAGCGTGTTATTGAAAAACAGGGCAACTTCACTGATCGGATAATTGGCCGCCACATACAGCGAGTTCAGCAGGTTTTGCTGCCCATCAGAACGCAATTCTGCCAGGGGAATTTGCGAGCCGGTGACAATCACCGGCTTAGCGAGGTTCTCCAGCATAAAGGAGAGCGCCGAAGCGGTGAAGGCCATGGTGTCGGTACCATGCAAAATTACAAAGCCATCGTAACGATCGTAGTTTTGCTTAATATCGTTCGCAATCGATTGCCAATCCTGCGGCGTCATGTCCGAGGAGTCCATCAGCGGCTGATATTCATGGATGGTGAAATCCGGCATTTCAGGCCGATGGAATTCGGGCATGTTTGCCAGCTGCTGTTGCAGATGACCCGATACCGGAATGTAGCCCTGCGCAGAGCGCTGCATCCCGATGGTGCCGCCGGTGTAGGCTACGTAGATATTTTTCTTTTGCATGAAGGAACTCAGACTTGCCGTAAAACGCGCAGTATAAGGGGATTGCGAACGAAAAGCAGCCCGACCAGCGGCCGGGCTGTAAAGATTAGCGTACGTTGCCGCAGTTCAGGCAGAAAGCGTAGCGATTTTGCGGATCGTTGAGGTTATTCAGTAAGCCAGGTTGCTGTTTCATTGCGCTCATTACGTCCAGCATTGGCGCAGGCAGCCAGACTTTCAGCGCAGCCGGCAATATCGCCTGAACCGACGCGTTCATCTGATTCAGCAGCAGATCGATCATGCCCGGATCGTCCTGATACCAGCTCAACTCCGGCTTAGCGACTTTCGCCAGCTCAGCGGCTTTCGCCACGGCATCGTCAAAGTCACCCAACGCATCGACCAAACCATTGGCTTTGGCATCACTACCGGTCCAGACGTGACCCTGCGCAATCGCATTGATCTCCTCAGGCGTTTTGTGACGCGAGGCCGCTACCAGGCCCACGAAGTTACGATAGCCGTTCTCAATGGTCAGCTGCATCAGCTGCTGCACTTCGGTTGGCAGCGCTTTGGTGGTGGCGACATCCGCCAGCGGCGATGTGGCGACGCCGTCAGTATGCACACCCACCGAACTCAGGCTGTTTTCAACGGTGTTAATCACGCCAAAGATACCGATGGAACCGGTCAGCGTGCTGGGTGCCGCCACGATGTAATCGGCAGGCGTTGAAATCCAGTAACCGCCGGAAGCCGCCATGCCACCCATTGAGACCACCACCGGTTTACCCGCATCGTGGGCTGCCGCCAGCTCTTCACGAATCGCTTCCGATGCCGTGACGCTGCCGCCAGGGCTGTTGACACGCAACACAATGGCTTTGATTTTAGCATCCAGGCGCGCATCGCGGATTTGCGACGCCGTGGTATCACCGCCGACGTTTCCGGCACTCTCTTCACCGTCCATAATCGCACCGCTGGCGAGGATCACGGCGATATTGCCATCCTGGCTCTGCGGCGGCTGTTTAACGGTGTAATCGTAGATACTCACGCTACGGTAATCGTTATTCGCCTTATCCCAGCCGAAGGTTTTCACCAGTTCCTGATCGGCGGCTGCACGCGTATCCAGTACATCCACCAATTTATTATTCAGCGCATATTTCGCGGTATCACCTTGCACCGCTTGCAAGCCGCTAATGATGCCGGCTGCACCTGGGAACAGCTGTTCTGGTGTAATTTGACGATTGGCTGCCACAGTATTCAGGTAATTCTGCCACAGCTGGCCAATCCAGCGCCCATCAGCGTCGCGCGCTTCCGGTGACATATCGTCACGCAGGAACGGCTCAACCGCAGACTTATAAGTGCCTACACGGAATACATGCGAATTAACTTTCAGCTTTTCCAGCAAAGTCTTGTAGTACAGGCCGTTGGTGGCGAAACCGTGTAGATCAACCGTGCCCTGAGGTGAGAGATACACCTTGTTGGCGTAACTGGCGATGTAGTATTGCGCCTGGCTGTAACTGTCGCCGACTGCATAAATAGGTTTGCCGGCGTCACGGAATTCGCGCAGTGCTTTACCCACATATTGCAGCGAAGGTTGATCGCCACCGGCAAAGTCACGCAGCTCCAGCACGATGCCAGTGATGTTTTTATCGGTTTTTGCCTGGCGGATCGCATCGACGACATCGAACAAGGAATTCTCCTGCAGACGATCGCTATTGGCGCCTAACAGTTGACGGCTAATACGACTCAGACGATTGCTGACAGAAGGTTTATCGACCAGCACTCCGCTCAGATCGATTTTCAATGCGCCTTGCTGTACAGGTTCACTGCTATTGGAACTGGAAACCTGCAGCCAAATCCCGACGCCCGCCAGGATCAAAACAATAAGAAATAAATTAAGAATAAATTCCCGAATAAAATTCAGTACCCGCCAGGTCCAGCGGAACAGACCGGAAATAATTCGCCACAAAGTGCGCATAAACTCTCCATATTCACGTAGCAGGGCAGCCAGCACGCGGTCTGCCCCGATGTCGGGTTCATCCTAAAGAGCGGCGTGCGAAAAGTCAGCAGGAAATCGCGCCAGACTGTTACAAAAGATCGTGCTGTGCCAGGATTAGCCCACGCTTTTTATTCACGGGAGAAGAATAATGGATGCATTGGATTTATTGGTTAATCGCCGCTCGGCGTCTCGTCTGGCAGAACCGGCGCCGGCAGGTGAAGCGTTGCAAAATATTCTGCACGCCGCGATGCGCGCCCCCGATCACGGTACGCTGCAGCCATGGCGTTTCATTATTGTCGAAAATGAGGGGCGCGAGCGCTTTGCTAACTTGCTGGAACAGGCCGCGCGTGACAGCAATCTTGAGCAGAAGGCGATTGACAAAGCAGCCTCCGCGCCTTATCGCGCGCCGATGATCATCACCGTGGTGGCGCATTGTGAAGAGAACGCCAAAGTGCCGCAGTGGGAGCAACTGGCGTCTGCCAGCTGTGCAGTGATGGCGATGCAGATGGCCGCCGTGGCGCAAGGTTTTAATGGCATCTGGCGCAGCGGTCCGTGGACCGATCATCCGTCCGTGCGCGAAGCCTTTGGCTGCCGCGAGCAAGATGCGATTGTTGGTTTCCTCTATCTCGGCACGCCACAGTTGAAAGCCAACACCACCGTGGTTGCGCCGGACACCGCGCAGTTTGTCAGTTATTTCTGACAGACAATGCTGGACTTTTGCGGCAGGTTGGGCGCCGTTGCAAAGATTGCACAAAGCCTGTGCGAAAGATCGAGGTCAGGTCGTGCAACACTTACTCCCAACTGACAGCCAGGCTAACATAGCGCCTTCTGTTCATCGCATAAGGAAGTCGCCATGAGTGAACCTGTTCGTTTAACGCAATACAGCCACGGTGCGGGTTGTGGGTGCAAAATTTCGCCGCAGGTGTTGGAAACCATTCTGCGCAGTGAGCTCAGCCCGTTTCACGATCCGCAACTGCTGGTTGGCAATGAAACGCGTGATGATGCTGCAGTCTACGATCTGGGCAACGGTACTGCGGTGGTAAGCACCACCGACTTCTTTATGCCGATCGTCGACGATCCTTTTACCTTTGGTCGTATCGCCGCCACTAACGCCATCAGCGATATCTACGCCATGGGCGGGAAACCAATCATGGCGATCGCTATATTAGGCTGGCCGGTGAATCTACTGAGTCCGGAAGTGGCGCAGCAGGTGGTCGAGGGCGGGCGTGCCGCTTGTCAGGCGGCGGGAATCGCCCTGGCGGGCGGTCATTCGATTGATGCGCCAGAGCCGATCTTCGGCCTGGCCGTGACCGGTATCGTCGATGTGGCACGGGTGAAAAAGAACAGCGCGGCGCAGGCCGGTTGTCAGCTTTTCCTCACCAAACCATTAGGCATTGGCATTCTCACTACCGCCGAGAAAAAAGGCCTGCTGCGGCCTGAACACCATTCGCTGGCTGCCGATGTGATGTGCCAGCTGAATAAAGCCGGAGCGGAGTTCGCCAAACTGGCGGGCATCAGCGCGATGACCGATGTCACCGGTTTTGGCTTGCTCGGCCATTTAAGTGAAATCTGCCAGGGTTCAGGATTGCGTGCCGAAGTGATTGCAGCGCAGGTACCGCGCCTGGCGGGCGTCGATGACTATATCGCTGCGGGAGCGGTGCCCGGTGGCACCAGCCGCAACTTCGCCAGCTATGGCGAGCAGGTTTCACCCTTAGATGATGCCACCCGCGCGTTGCTGTGCGATCCACAAACCTCCGGTGGTCTGCTGGTGGCGGTTCAACCCAGCGCCATTGAGGCATTCCAGCGCTGCGCCTCTGCAGCAGGCGTGCAAGCAACGTCGATTGGCGAACTGTTTGCCGCTAAAGCCGATCGTCCACTGATTACCGTAGTTACCTGACGTTAAGGAACGACGCCATCCATGCGTTTGTTTATTGCCGAAAAACCCAGCTTAGCGCGTGCGATTGCCGACGTGTTGCCAAAACCGCATCGACGCGGAGACGGCTATATTGCCTGCGGGAATGACCAGGTTGTGACCTGGTGTGTTGGGCACCTGCTGGAGCAGGCGCAGCCCGACAGTTATGACAGCCGCTATGCGCGCTGGAATCTGGCTGATTTACCGATTATTCCGGAAAAATGGCGTTTGCAGCCACGTCCATCCGTGGCTAAGCAGTTAAAAGTGATTGAAGGCCTGCTGCAACAAGCCAGCATGGTGGTGCATGCGGGTGACCCCGATCGTGAAGGTCAACTGCTGGTGGATGAAGTGCTGGATTATCTGCAGCTCGCACCAGAGAAACGCAAAGCGGTGCAGCGCTGCCTGATTAACGATCTTAATCCCTCGGCGGTTGAACGTGCGGTTGGGCGCCTACGTGAGAACCGCGAATTCATTCCGCTGTGTGTGTCTGCGTTAGCGCGTGCGCGCGCCGACTGGCTGTACGGCATCAACATGACGCGCGCCTTTACCTTGCTGGGCCGTAACGCCGGTTACGACGGCGTGCTGTCGGTTGGCCGCGTGCAGACGCCGGTGCTGGGTTTAGTGGTGCGCCGCGATGAAGAGATCGAAAACTTTATCCCTAAGGACTATTTCGAAGTTAAAGCGCACATCGTCACGCCAAAAGACGAGCGTTTTGTCGCGACATGGGTGCCAAGCGATGCTTGCGAGCCGTGGCAGGATGAAGAGGGGCGTTTGCTGCATCGTCCGCTGGCGGATCACGTGCTTGAGCGCATTAATGGTAAGCCGGCGCTGGTCACCGGATATAACGACAAACGTGAATCCGATACCGCACCGCTGCCATTTTCGCTTTCTGGCCTGCAGATCGAAGCCGGTAAGCGCTTTGGCCTCAGCGCGCAGAACGTACTGGATTGCTGTCAGCGGCTGTATGAAACCCATAAGCTGATCACCTACCCGCGTTCCGATAGCCGCTATCTGCCCGATGAGCACTTTGCCGGACGCCATGCGGTGCTGAACGCCATTCAGGCGCATCAGCCCAATCTGACACCGCCAGCGGATTTCAATCCCGATCAGAAGAACCGCTGCTGGGACGACAAAAAGGTCGATGCGCACCATGCCATCATTCCCACTGCGCGTGCCAGTAAGGTTAGTCTGACCGAAAATGAGGCCAATATTTACGGATTGATCGCCCGCCAGTATCTAATGCAGTTTTGCCCGGATGCGGTGTTCCGCAAATGCGTTATTGATCTTGATATCGGCGGCGGAAAATTTATCGCCAAAGCGCGTTTTCTGGCCGAAGCCGGCTGGCGTGCGCTGCTCGGCAGCAAAGAGCGTGACGAGGAGAACGATGGCACGCCGCTGCCGGTCGTCGCTAAAGGTGATGAGCTGCTGTGCGAGCGCGGCGAAGTGCTGGCGAAGCAGACGCAACCGCCGCGTCCGTTTACCGATGCGACGCTATTGTCTGCGATGACCGGCATTGCCCGCTTTGTGCAGGATAAAGAATTAAAGAAAGTGCTGCGTGCAACCGATGGTTTAGGTACGGAAGCGACGCGTGCGGGCATTATCGAATTGCTGTTCCGCCGCACTTTCCTGGTGAAAAAAGGCCGCTATATTCATTCGACGGATGCGGGCAGGGCGTTGATCCATGCACTGCCAGAAATGGCCGCCCGGCCCGATATGACGGCGCAATGGGAATCGACGCTTACCCGGATTAGCGAGAAGTCTTGTCGCTATGATGAGTTTATGCAGCCGCTGGTCAGCACCTTGATTGGGCTGATTGGTGAAGCACGCCAGCGACCGTCGTTACAGGCCTTTCGCGGATTGACAGCGCCTGGGGCCAAAAAGAAAGCCAAACCGAAAACGGCTCGTCGCAAAACCAAGGAGACAGAGTGATGCGTTATGCAATGATGTTGCTGGGCGGATTGCTGTTATGCAGCACCTCGGCGCTGGCCAACCGCCAGCCGGAAAACAATCGTACGGGTAATACTGATGTGGTGGTGGATCTGCCGCCAGAAGTGTGGACACAAGGGCAAAATAATCGTCAGAGCAACTGCATGCAGTGCTGTACCTATGAGAACCGCAGTTATTCTGAAGGTGCGGTGGTCAAAGCAGAAGGCGTGTTATTGCAGTGCGGCAGGGATGAGAAGGTATTAGGCACTAATCCGCTTATCTGGAAAATCATCAAATAAAAGCGCGTGGCGCCAGACGCCACGCTGCTTCATCACAGCTTAAATGTCGACCAAACCGGGGCGTGATCCGACGGTTTTTCCATGCTGCGGATATCGTAATCGATGCCACTCTCAATGCAGCGCGAGGCAAGCGGTTGGCTTGCCAGCAGCAGATCGATGCGCAGACCACGGTTGTCGTCAAAGCCTTTCGAACGGTAGTCAAACCATGAGAAACGATCGTTGGTTTCCGGGAACTTAGCGCGCCAGGTATCTACTAAACCCCACTTCAGCAAGCGATCCATCCACTCGCGCTCCTCAGGCAGGAACGAGCATTTTCCGGTACGCAGCCAGCGTTTACGATTGTCTTCACCAATGCCGATGTCAAAATCGGTGCTGCTGATGTTCATGTCGCCCATGATCAATACCGGTTTATCCACGGCTAGCTGTTGCTCAAGATAGCTTTGCAGATCGCGATAAAACTTCTCTTTCGCCGGGAACTTGGTGGGATGGTCGCGGCTTTCACCCTGCGGAAAATAACCGTTGATCACCGTGATATCACCAATCGGACTCGGGATTTCCGCCATGATCAAACGACGCTGTGCATCTTCCTCATCGCCAGGGAAACCACGGTAGACGTTGACAGGCTCAGCTTTGGTCAGCAGCGCGACGCCGTAATGACCTTTCTGTCCATGATAAAACACGTGATAACCCAGTTTGCTGACGTCTTCGAGCGGAAACATATCGTCATGCACTTTGGTTTCCTGCAAGCCGATGACATCGGGTTGATGCTGTTCAACCAGCGCGGCTAATTGATGAGGACGCGCACGCAAGCCGTTGATGTTGAAAGAGACAAATTTCATTTCGCTGCCATTTTTATCCGCAAAAGTATGGCGCGATGGTAACGAGTTTTTGGGGAAAAGTCATGGTGTGAATCAGGAGGTCACAACGATTAAAACAAGTGGGAAAAACAGGAGAATGGTATTGATGGTGGTGGGAGAAGGATTCGAACCTTCGAAGTCTGTGACGGCAGATTTACAGTCTGCTCCCTTTGGCCGCTCGGGAATCCCACCGGGGATATGACATATTGTGGCTTCAGGCAGAGACGATTCAGATGGTGGTGGGAGAAGGATTCGAACCTTCGAAGTCTGTGACGGCAGATTTACAGTCTGCTCCCTTTGGCCGCTCGGGAATCCCACCATTGGCCTGAATCATTGCGTCTTAAAGCGGGGCGCATCATAACAAATGCGCTCAGTCTGTAAAGCGCCGTCACTGAAAATAAAAACTGTTTGCCCACTTTTTATGCGTGGCGCTGAAGAGTTGTGCAGTTCAGCGCCGAAGTGGTTAAAGAATGATCGTGCGGTTGCCGTAAACGAACACGCGCTGGCCTAACACTTTATACAGCGCGCGGCTCAGCACATTCTTCTCAACGTCTCGTCCTGCACGCATCATCTCTTCTGCGGTGTAGCTATGATCGACGTTGATCACGTCCTGCATGATAATTGGACCTTCATCGAGGTTATCGTTCACGTAGTGCGCGGTAGCGCCGATGATTTTCACGCCGCGCTCATAAGCCTGATGATACGGACGCGCGCCAATGAACGCCGGCAAGAAGGAGTGGTGAATATTGATGATCTGGTTTGGATAACGTTGCACAAAGGCGGGCGTCAACACGCGCATATATTTTGCCAGCACCACGTAATCAGGCTGATAACGGTCAATTTCATCCGCCATGCGGTTGTCGTGCTCTTCACGCGTGTGGCCTTCGTGGCTCACCATCACAAACGGAATATCGAAACGTTCAACCAGTGAACGCAGCGTTTCGTGGTTACCGATGACTGCAGCAATCTCCATATCCAGACCGCCAAACGCGCTTTTCATTAGCAGATCGCCCAGGCAATGCGCCTCTTTGGTCACCAGAATCACGACACGGCGACGACCGGCACTTTGCAGTTCACGCACTGAACCGACGGGTAGCGCGCTATCGAGATCGGCCAGCAAGGTATTGTCGTTGAAAATGCCTTCCAGCTCGGTGCGCATAAAAAAGCGTCCGGTGCGGTGATCGACAAACTCATTGTTCTGCACAATGTTGAGTTCGTGCTTGTAGCAAATGTTGGTGATCTTGGCGATCAAACCTTTCGCATCAGGGCAAATGGTTCGTAAAACTTTTCGTTGGATGGTTTGCGCTTGCATCTCGATCAGAGTCCTGTCAAAGCGATGAATGGTAAAGCCGTTGTGTATCTGTCCAGATTACCCACAACATTTTTTGTATTTTTTATCGGCGCCACAAGGACAGCGATCGTTACGTCCCAACTCAGGCGTTGTTCCGTCGACATAGTACCAGCGTTGATCCTCGCGAAGAAAGCGCGAACATTCATAGATGGCTGAAGTGCGGCCTTTTTCGAGGTAACGCGCAAAAAACGTCACGAAGGCTTCATTCTCGTGGCTTCCATGATTACAACGAGTTACATTCAAGCCCAGCCATTCAGTACCGGCAAAACTTTCGGATAATAACGTCTCAAGGTCGGCCACGCGTTTACTGGAGTGCCAGGTTTTCGCCAGCCACGCGGCATCTTTCACGACGTAAGCGGTGTAACGTGAGCGCATTAATTGTTCCGCGCTGGACGGGTTCGCTTGGCCATTCAGAAAGGGTTGGCAACATACGCTATACTCCTTTCCGCTGCAGCAAGGGCACTTTTCAGACACGTCATCTCCTGGAAGTGATTAAAGTAAATTTAAGCGTGCGCTATGGTAGCCGACTGTCAGGCGTGATGCTACGTACCATGCCAATCATGAGGTGAGATGAGAAAGGTCAGGATTGGGCTGGCACTGGGTTCAGGTGCTGCCAAAGGTTGGTCCCACATCGGCGTGATCGATGCGCTGGAACGCGCAGGGATTGAAATCGATGTGGTGGCCGGATGTTCTGTTGGCGCGTTGGTCGGTTCGGCTTACGTGAATGGACGGCTGGGCGTGATGGAGAAGTGGGTGAGTGCATTCCGTTATTGGGATGTCATTCGATTAATGGACCTGTCGTGGCAGCGCGGTGGTTTATTGCGCGGCGACCGGGTGTTTAGCCACATCCGCCAGTTGATTCCCAACGACCTCATCGATGAGTGCGATAAGCCATTTGGCGTCGTCGCGACCAATCTCAGTACCGGACGAGAAGTGTGGTTGACCGAAGGCGATTTGCATCAAGCTGTGCGTGCGTCCTGTAGTATGCCAGGCTTATTGCCACCCATTGCTTACAATGGATACTGGTTGGTGGATGGCGCGGTGGTGAATCCCGTGCCGATCTCATTAACCCGCGCATTGGGTGCTGACATCGTTATCGCCGTGGATTTACAGCATGACGCACATCTGATGCAACAGGATTTATTGTCAGTTACGCCGCAGAGCGGTGAAGAAGCGGCGGCAGTAGAAGCGCTGAGCTGGGGAAAGAAACTGCGTCAACGCCTGATTGGCCTGACGCATCGCCGTGCTAATCAAACGCCGGGTGCGATGGAGATTATGTCGACATCAATCCAGGTTCTGGAAAATCGCCTGAAACGTAACCGCATGGCGGGCGATCCGCCGGATGTGCTGATTCAGCCGTTTTGTCCACAAATTTCCACACTGGACTTCCATCGTGCAGAAGAAGCCATTGCGGCTGGCAAGGCCGCCGTTGAGAAAAAAATGGATGAACTATTACCGCTGGTCCGTGGCAGATAGTCAGGTTGTTCATTCACAGGTGTTGCGACTTCAGCCAATTCTGAAAGGCGCAACGGCATTTTATGAACCACTATTGAATTATCTGGTACGCAGGGGGAGAGAATGGAAAAACCGCTAATCGGCAAAAAGATACTCATTGTCGAAGATGAGGTCGTTTTCCGTTCATTGATAGACAATTTATTAACCAGCTTAGGTGCAACAACGCTTGAGGCAGGTGATGGTGTTGATGGCTTAACCTTGTTGTCGGCGCAATCAGTGGATCTGGTTATTTGCGATCTTGAAATGCCGCGTATGGGCGGTATCCCGTTCGTTGAGCGTCTTCGCACGCGCGGCAATAATGTGCCCATTCTGATTATCTCCGCCACACAAAATATGGCGGACATCGCGCATGTGTTGCGTTTGGGCGTGCAGGACGTATTGCTAAAACCGCTCAAAAATATGGAACGTTTCCGTGAAGCGGTCTTTGAGTGTCTCTATCCATCCATGTTTACCTCCAAAGTCGAGGAGGATGAACAGCTCTTTCAGGATTGGGATGCGCTGGTCAGCGATCCGCTGGCGGCATCTAAATTACTTAAACAGCTCCAGCCGCCGGTGCAGCAAACCATTGCCAATTGCCGTATCAATTACCGTCAGCTCACCATGGCGGAACAGCCGGGCTTAGTATTGGATATTGCGGCGCTATCAGATAACGATTTGGCATTCTATTGCCTTGATGTAACGCGCGCTGGCGATAATGGCGTGTTAGCCGCGCTGTTACTGCGCGCACTGTTTAATGGTTTGCTGCAGGAGCAGCTCTCCGGCCAGAAGCAGCGACTGCCTGAGTTGAATGGGCTGCTGCGTCAGGTCAACATGCTGTTAAGGCAGGCGAATCTCAGCGGGCAGTTCCCGTTGCTGGTGGGCTATTATCATCGCCAGTTAAAAAACCTAATCCTGGTTTCAGCAGGGCTTAACGCGACGTTGCATGTCAATACTCATCAAATCCAACTCAGTAATGGTGTGCCGCTTGGTACTATGGGCAGCACTCATCTTAATCAAATCAGCCAACGTGCCGACGCCTGGCAGTGTCATATTTGGGGCGCCGGAGGCAGGTTACGTTTGATGCTTTCAGCCGAAGAATAACCGGTTAGATTTAATTTTTCCGTGGGTTAAAGACAGGACCAGGAGCAAGCTTTACACTTGGGTAATAGTCCTAAATTCCGTGGATTAACTTCTTCCAGGATAATTCCACCTGATAGTAACTGATATACTCATTTCGTTTTTAAACCGACATATCAAGTATTAACTTGAACGGCCTATTAAGAGAGGTATTTTTGATGTCTGCCTATAAGACTAAAGTTAAAAAAGCGGTAATCCCAGTTGCAGGCCTCGGCACGCGTATGCTGCCTGCGACCAAAGCTATTCCAAAAGAGATGTTACCGTTGGTCGATAAGCCGTTGATCCAGTATGTCGTAAATGAGTGCATTGCAGCAGGCATTAACGAGATTGTGCTGGTTACGCACTCTTCTAAAAACGCCATCGAAAACCACTTTGATACCAGTTTTGAGCTGGAATCTATGCTGGAAAAACGTGTTAAGCGTCAGCTGCTGGACGAAATCCAGTCAATCTGCCCTCCACACGTCACCATCATGCAGGTTCGTCAGGGGATCGCGAAAGGTCTGGGCCACGCAGTAATGTGCGCACATCCGCTGATTGGTGATGAGCCGTTCGCCGTAATCCTGCCAGACGTAATCATCGACGAATACGAATCTGATCCAACCAAAGACAACCTGGCAGAGATGCTGGCTCGTTACGAAGAGAGCGGCCGCAGCCAGATCATGGTCGAGCCGGTTGCTGATGTAACCGCTTACGGTGTAGTTGATTGCCAGGGTGCTGAACTCTCTGCAGGTCAGAGCGCGCCAATGGTTGGCGTGGTTGAGAAGCCTAAAGCTTCAGAAGCCCCATCAAACCTGGCCGTTGTAGGACGTTACGTGTTGTCTGCTGAAATCTGGCCGCTGCTGGCGAAAACGCCTCCAGGTGCAGGTGGCGAAGTTCAGCTGACTGACTCCATTGCGATGCTGATGGAAAAAGAGACCGTTGAAGCTTATCACCTGAACGGTGTCAGCCATGACTGCGGTAACAAACTGGGTTACATGCAAGCGTTTGTTGAGTACGGCGTTCGCCATCCAGTGCTGGGTAAAGATTTCACCCAGTGGCTTGAAGGCGCGGTAGGCAACAAAAAGTAACTCAATAAACACAGGATAATTCAATGAAAGTCACTGTATTTGGTATCGGCTATGTCGGTCTGGTTCAGGCTGCGGTGTTGGCCGAAGTCGGACATGACGTTCTCTGCATTGATGTCGACGAAAAGAAAGTCGAGAACTTAAAGAAAGGCAATATTCCGATCTTTGAACCAGGCCTGACGCCGCTTGTTATGTCTAATTACGAGTCGGGTCGCCTGAAGTTCAGTACGAATGCGGAAGAAGGCGTTAATCATGGCGTGATGCAGTTTATCGCCGTGGGTACGCCACCGGATGAAGACGGTTCTGCCGATCTGAAGTATGTGACTGCCGTTGCGCGCACGATTGCGCAGCACATGAACGATCACAAAGTTGTTATCGACAAATCTACTGTACCAGTGGGTACCGCAGATCGCGTGCGAGCGGTAATGACGGAAACCCTGCAAAAGCGTGATGCAAACATCGCCTTTGACGTGGTTTCAAACCCGGAATTCCTCAAAGAAGGTGCGGCAGTCAATGACTGCATGCGTCCTGAACGTATCGTTGTCGGTACCGATAATGATGAAGTGGTTGAGCTGTTACGCGAGCTGTACGAGCCGTTCAACCGTAATCATGATCGTATGATTTTGATGGATATCCGCAGTGCAGAGCTGACCAAATATGCGGCTAACTGCATGCTGGCAACCAAAATCAGCTTCATGAACGAAATCTCTAACCTGGCAGAACGTCTGGGAGCCGACGTTGAGAAAGTTCGCCAGGGTATTGGTTCAGATTCACGTATTGGTTATCACTTCATCTATCCAGGCTGCGGCTATGGCGGCTCTTGTTTCCCGAAAGACGTGCAGGCGCTGATTCGCACTGCTGAGTCAATTGGTTACACTCCGCGTCTACTGCAGGCGGTTGAAGACGTCAACGATTCGCAGAAGAACAAGCTGCCAACCTTTATTAAACGCCATTTTGGCGACGATCTGCGCGGCAAAACCTTTGCTCTGTGGGGACTGGCGTTCAAACCGAACACTGACGATATGCGTGAAGCCTCCAGCCGCGTGCTGATGGAGACGCTGTGGGAAGCAGGGGCAACGGTTCAGGCGTTCGACCCAGAAGCGATGGACGAAGCGCAACGCATTTACGGACATCGTAACGATCTGAAGTTGATGGGTACTAAGGAAGCCGCGCTGCAGGGTGCGGATGGCTTAGTGATCTGTACTGAGTGGCAAAACTTCCGTGCGCCAGACTTTGACGTCATCAAAAGTGCGTTAAAAGAACCCGTGATTTTTGATGGTCGTAACCTGTATGATCCTGAGCGTATCAGCAAGCGCGGTTTCAAGTACTATGCTATCGGCCGCGGAGCGTCAATTAAAATTGTAGAATAATGAGGGATGTATGAAGTTTCTGGTCACCGGCGCGGCAGGTTTTATTGGATTTCACGTCAGTCAGCGTTTGCTGGCCGCTGGTCACCAGGTTGTCGGTATCGATAACCTGAATGACTATTATGATGTCAGCCTGAAACAGGCTCGTTTAGACCAGAACACCCAACATCCTGATTTTATTTTCGTAAAAATGGACCTGGCGGATCGCCAGGCCATTTCCTCTTTATTCGCTGAGCATGCGTTTGAACGCGTTATTCATTTGGGCGCTCAAGCCGGCGTGCGTTATTCAATCGAAAATCCCCATGCTTATGCCGAAGCAAATTTGATCGGCCACCTCAATATTCTTGAAGGTTGCCGTCATCATAAAATTGGCCACCTTTTGTATGCCTCATCCAGTTCAGTTTATGGCCTGAATCGCAAAATGCCTTTTTCAACGGACGATTCCGTTGACCATCCGGTTTCACTTTACGCGGCCACAAAAAAAGCCAACGAATTGATGTCGCATACTTATTCACACCTTTATCAATTGCCCACTACGGGATTACGTTTCTTCACCGTGTATGGCCCATGGGGCCGTCCGGATATGGCATTGTTCAAATTTACACGCGCGATGTTAGCGGGTGAGCAAATTGACGTCTATAACAACGGACAAATGACGCGTGACTTTACGTATATCGATGATATTGCTGAAGCCATCGTGCGCTTGCAGGATGTGATTCCTCAACCGGATGAAAAGTGGACGGTGGAAGCAGGTTCTCCCGCCAGCAGCTCGGCTCCTTATCGCGTTTACAACATTGGTAATAGCCAGCCGACCAGCTTAATGACGTATATTGAGTCGCTGGAAAAAGCATTGGGCATTGAAGCGAAGAAAAATATGCTGCCCATGCAACCTGGCGACGTACTGGGCACCAGCGCTGACACGCAACCTTTGTACGACGCGATCAATTTCCGTCCTCAAACTAGCGTAGAGCAAGGTGTGCAGCATTTTGTTGATTGGTATCGCCGCTTCTATCAACAATAATTAAGCATGAAAAAAGGAAGCCATTGGCTTCCTTTTTCTTACCTGGTCAAAGTGAATTAGCGATGAACTAATTACAATGCTGAGCGCTGGAATGATTACAGTAGGAAATCGTCCAGTTGTTTACCTTGTTCTTCAATTGCTTTTTTAATCACAGCAGGAGTGCGGCCCTGGCCAGTCCAGGTACGGTTTTCACCGTTTTCATCAACGTAAGAATATTTAGCTGGACGCGCAGCGCGCTTAGCTTTGCCCGGAACTTTCGTTTCAGATAATGCCTGTAACAGATCATTTGGGTCAATACCATCGGCAATTAGCATCTCGCGGTATTGTTCGAGTTTGCGTGTGCGTTCTGCATTTTCCGCTTGTGCATGAGTATCATCTTCACGACGCTCATTGACCACAACTTCGAGTTTTTCTAGCATCTCTTCCAATGTTTCCAGAGAGCATTCCCGAGCTTGTGCGCGCAATGTACGGATATTATTAAGAATTTTAAGTGCTTCGCTCATTGTCCTAATCTCAAAATATAATAAATGGGAGTTGTTCTGCCGACTCATAATAATGGTGCAAAAAAATAACTGCAATAGCCAGATTTAAAAGCAAAACGTAAAAATAAAAAAGAAGGGCAGATTGATAACGCTCTTCAGAATATATTTACTTATTTGGTAATCTTTTCTAACTTGCTGACCAGACTGAACGCTGAACCTGACGCTTCGGCTTTAATTTAAATGAATAAAATATCGGCGTAATCGTTATTTTGTCAAAACGTGCTTTCTTTCTATAGTGACTGTGATATCCATCTTAATGGTGATGTTATTTTGAGCAGATGATAAAAATAATGCATCGCTACAGCTATACAGGTTTATGGTAAACTGCGCCGCAACAGATATAGGCTGCGATGAGATTTTCTAATGGCTCAACTTTATTTTTATTACTCTGCGATGAATGCGGGTAAATCAACGGCTTTGCTACAGTCTTCTTATAATTATCATGAACGTGGTATGCGATCGTTGGTTTATACCGCCGAGATCGACAACCGCTTTGGTGCAGGCAAAGTCAGTTCACGTATCGGGCTTTCGTCTCCTGCATTTTTATATAACGATGAGACAAAGCTCGATGAGGAAATAGCTGCAGAACATGCGAAGCAACCCGTGCATTGCGTGTTAGTCGATGAAAGCCAGTTCCTTACGCGCGAACAGGTCAAAGCATTATCTGATGTTGTCGACAATCTGGATATTCCGGTGCTTTGCTATGGCCTGCGCACCGATTTCCGTGGAGAGCTGTTTGTTGGCAGCCAATATTTACTGGCATGGGCGGATAAGCTGGTTGAGCTTAAAACCATCTGCCACTGTGGCAGAAAAGCCAGCATGGTGCTTCGTCTTGATGCTAAGGGTAAACCTTTCAGCGAAGGTGAGCAGGTGGTGATTGGTGGCAATGAGCGTTATATATCGGTCTGTCGTAAACACTATAAGCAGGCAATCGATGAGGGTTCACTTCAGGCGATATATGGCTCACAATCGCCGCAGGTTTAACTCATCAGCAAGCCATAAAAAAACCCGCCGTAGCGGGTTTTTTGTTTAAAGCGGTTTAGGCTTTTTTGGTTTTCTTGTCAATTTTCACTTCGGCTTTAACTTCTTGAGCATTCTCACTCAATGACTCAGAGAATTCACGACCGTAGAAGGTATCCAGCATGATTTGTTTTAACTCAGCAATCAGCGGATAGCGTGGGTTCGCACCGGTACATTGGTCATCGAATGCATCCTCAGCCAGTTTGTCCACTTTCGCGAGGAAATCAGCTTCCTGCACGCCCGCTTCGCGGATTGAGGTTGGGATGCCCAACTGCGTTTTCATCTCTTCAAGCCAGGCGAGCAGTTTTTCAATTTTCTGCGCGGTGCGGTCGCCAGCGGCGGAGAGTCCCAGATGGTCAGCAATCTCAGCATAACGACGACGTGCTTGTGGGCGGTCGTACTGGCTGAAAGCCGCTTGCTTAGTCGGGTTGTCATTGGCGTTATAGCGAATGACGTTTGAAATCAGCAGGGCGTTTGCCAGACCGTGTGGAATGTGGAACTCCGAGCCCAGTTTATGCGCCATTGAGTGACATACACCCAGGAAGGCGTTTGCGAACGCAATCCCCGCGATAGTTGCCGCATTGTGAACGCGTTCACGTGCTACCGGATTTTTTGCGCCATCACGATAACTGGCTGGCAGATTCTCTTTCAACAGTTTCAGTGCTTGCAAGGCCTGGCCATCAGAATACTCATTCGCTAATACGGAGACATAGGCTTCGAGTGAGTGCGTTACCGCATCGAGGCCACCGAAGGCGCAAAGTGAACGCGGCATATCCATCACCAGGTTGGCATCAACTATGGCCATATCTGGCGTCAGCGCATAATCCGCTAATGGATATTTCTGGCCGGTCGCATCGTCCGTTACCACGGCAAACGGCGTTACTTCAGAACCCGTACCGGAAGTGGTAGTGATGGCAACCATACGCGCTTTAACACCCATTTTCGGGAACTTATAGATGCGTTTACGGATGTCCATAAAGCGCAGTGCTAGCTCTTCGAAATGCGTCTCAGGATGTTCGTACATCACCCACATGATTTTTGCTGCATCCATCGGTGAACCACCGCCGAGTGCGATAATTACATCAGGTTTAAAGCTGTTCATCTGCTCTGCACCTTTACGGACGATGCTCAGCGTTGGGTCAGCTTCTACTTCGAAGAAGACTTCGGTTTCAATACCGTGAGATTTCAGTACGCGAGTCACCTGATCGGCATAGCCATTATTGAACAGGAAGCGGTCGGTAACGATAAAGGCGCGTTTGGCACCATCAGTTGCCACTTCTTCCAGAGCAATCGGCAGTGAGCCGCGACGGAAGTAAATAGACTTCGGAAGTTTATGCCACAACATATTCTCAGCTCGCTTGGCCACGGTTTTCTTGTTGATGAGATGTTTTGGTCCCACGTTCTCAGAAATGGAGTTACCGCCCCATGAACCACAGCCCAACGTCAGTGATGGAGCCAATTTGAAGTTGTACAGGTCACCGATACCACCTTGTGACGCCGGCGTGTTAATCAGAATACGCGCGGTCTTCATTTTGTCGCCGAAGTAATGCACACGCTCGATCTGATTATCCTGATCGGTATACAGACATGAGGTGTGGCCAATACCGCCCATGGTTACCAGTTTTTCAGCTTTATCGACCGCGTCGTGGTAATCCTTCGCCCGGTACATCGCTAAGGTTGGAGAGAGTTTTTCATGCGCGAAAGGCTCTGATTCATCAACCAGTTTCACTTCACCAATCAGAATCTTGGTGGTTGCCGGCACGCTAATTCCCGCCAATTCGGCAATCTTCGTCGCCGGCTGGCCGACAATCGCCGCATTCAGCGCGCCATTCTTCAGAATGATATCCTGAATCGCTTTCAGCTCTTTACCTTGCAACAGATAGCCGCCGTGGCTGGCAAAACGCTCACGTACCGCGTCATAGGCCGAATCAACCACAATTACGGATTGCTCAGACGCACAAATCACACCGTTATCGAAGGTCTTCGACATCAGGATGGATGCGACAGCGCGTTTGATATCCGCTGTTTCATCAATTACGACTGGCGTGTTACCGGCACCAACACCAATTGCGGGCTTACCGGAACTGTAAGCGGCTTTGACCATGCCCGGACCGCCGGTTGCAAGGATCAGGTTGATATCAGGGTGATGCATTAACTGATTAGAAAGTTCGACGGATGGGGTGTCGATCCAGCCGATGATATCTTTTGGCGCACCCGCCGCAATCGCTGCCTGCAGCACAATGTCAGCGGCTTTGTTAGTGGCATCTTTCGCACGTGGATGCGGAGAGAAGATAATGCCGTTACGGGTTTTCAGGCTGATCAGTGCTTTGAAAATCGCCGTAGAAGTTGGGTTGGTGGTAGGAACGATGCCACAGATCAGGCCAATCGGTTCAGCAATAGTAATCGTGCCGAAGGTGTCATCAGTGGCGAGAATACCGCAGGTTTTTTCATCTTTATAGGCGTTATAGATGTATTCAGAAGCAAAGTGGTTCTTGATGACTTTATCTTCAACAATACCCATACCTGATTCGGCAACGGCCAGCTTGGCCAGTGGAATGCGTGCGTCTGCAGCGGCGAGGGCGGCAGCGCGGAAGATTGCATCAACTTGTTCCTGACTAAAATTAGCGTACTCACGCTGTGCCTTTTTTACACGTTCAACCAGTGCATTAAGTTCGGCAACATTAGTAACGGCCATAGTGCTCTCCTGAAGGAAGTTAAACTCTTTTAGTAAACAAGCCTGAATCCAGAAGTATAGTCACGCTATGCTTATATATTGGGCAGGTTGGCGTCTGTTTTGCCGTTGCTTACTAAAAGGGTTTCCTGGTCAAGATACTTAAGCGTCAGGAAGTTGTTTCGACGGGGTAAGATTACCCCTGATGAGGTAGGTAAATTTTGATGCAGATCAATCCGGATCTAAGCTGACACCTTTCAGCACTAACTTTCGCAAGTAAAGTTAGCGCGATGTGCCACATATTCTGCACGCATCGGCTGCATCGCAATAACCAACGGTTAACAGCAGTTGAAAAAACTGGCTCAAAGCCAGACGTATAGCATAAATTTCTGCCGTCAACTCTGGTTTTTCGCCCGGCTTATGCACTACATTAAGCGCGCTTTTCTACTCAGACTTTACCGGAGCCTACTTTGAATCCCGTGCTACTCGATCTTTCCGGCTACATTAAGTTTTTTGTCGGTTTGTTTGCCCTGGTAAATCCGGTAGGTATCATCCCGGTCTTTATCAGCATGACCAGCTATCAGGCGGTGGTTGAACGTAATAAAACTAATCTTACCGCCAACCTGGCCGTGGCCATCATCCTCTGGACGTCACTGTTTCTTGGCGATGGCATCCTGCATCTGTTTGGCATTTCGATAGATTCATTCCGTATTGCTGGCGGTATTCTGGTGGTCACTATCGCGATGTCGATGATCAGCGGAAAACTGGGTGAGGATAAGCAGAACAAGCAGGAGAAGTCAGAGAGCGCTATTCGCGAAAGCATTGGCGTGGTACCGCTAGCGTTACCGTTAATGGCTGGTCCCGGTGCAATTAGTTCAACCATTGTCTGGAGTACGCGTTATCACAGCTGGCAGAACTTAATTGGTTTTAGTATCGCGATTGCCATTTTCGCCTTTTGCTGTTGGCTGCTGTTCCGCGCAGCACCGCTGATGGTGCGGGTGCTTGGACAAACCGGGATTAACGTGATTACCCGTATTATGGGCTTGTTGTTAATGGCGTTGGGCATCGAGTTTATTGTTACAGGTATGAAATCTATTTTTCCTGGTTTGCTGAATTAAACGAAGTTATTTTTTTCTTTTAAGAGATTTCACGATCCAAAATGGTGCATATCTTCATTTTATTGCACCATTTTGGTTAATTTATTCATTAACCTTAACTGCAAACGTCCAGCATCACTTTTACTACTATCCTCATCCCATCCGAGTAAAACCTCACACTAAACTGTGATAATTGTCACAGATAATTGTTCTGCACATAACTTTGAAATTAGCATTTGAGAAAAGTTGATAAGTTAATCGATGACTCTTTATGCGGATAATGGCTATTTTTATAGTCGAATTCGTAAAAATCATATTGAAAGAACAATAACGAGTAAAATACATGCAGTTATCCTACAAATAACTTTAAAATCATTTGGTTAATCGATAATTCAATAAAAGAATTAACACTTCTCCTACTCTCGCGAACGTGATAAAAGAGAATCTGCTAACATTTTTGCAGTTTAGCTTTGGCGTGCGGGCATCGGTTCTGATAATTTTCGGCACATCACAAATTTTTTATCTGATAGTGACAAATGTGTACGCTTCTTGCTTACAGGCTATCAGGCTTATGATTAAGGTTGATATTTGTTGATGAAATGCATGGTAGCGAAAACGGCCGTACTTTCAGTGCTTGCCTTCTGCCTTACAGACGCACTGGCAGCAAGCCAGGCAGCCCAAATTCCCGCGGGCACACAATTATCAGAATTACAGCGTATCGTGATTAATAATGGCGGTGAGGTGGCAACGCTTGATCCGCAGAAAGCAGAAGGCGTGCCGGAATCCAATGTCATGCGTAATTTGCTGGAAGGCCTGGTTGAAACCGATAATATCGGTCAACTGGTCCCCGGTGTCGCTAAGCAATGGCAAAGCGAAGAAGGGCGCATCTGGATTTTCACGCTGCGTGACGATGCGCGCTGGAGTAACGGCCAGCCTGTTACTGCTCAGGATTTCGTCTACAGCTGGCAGCGCCTGGCCGATCCTAAAACTGCTTCGCCTTACGCCAGCTACTTACAGGCTGCGCATGTGGCGAACGTTGACGCCGTTCTGTCTGGAAAAGCCGCACCCTCTGAACTCGGCGTTAAAGCCCTCGATGATCGTCATCTGCAAGTCACCCTTTCTGAACCCGTTCCCTACTTTGTTGCCATGCTGGCTCACAGCGCGATGCAACCGGTCTACCGTCCGGCGATAGAACAATGGGGCGAGCAGTGGACGCAGCCGCAACATTATGTTGGCAACGGCGCTTTTACGCTGGCGGAGTGGGTGGTAAATGAAAAAATCGTGGTGAAACGCAATCCACAGTATTGGGATAATGCCCACACGGTGATGGAAGAGGGCGTATTTTTACCGCTCTCCTCAGAGAACAGCGATATCAACCGCTATCGCAGCGGTGGCACTGATATGACCAACAGCGTTGTGCCGCCGGAAATGTTCAAAAAGTTACAGCAGGATCTCGGCGATGAGGTCAAAATCAGCCCGCTGCTGTGCACCTTCTATTACGAAATTAATAACAAAAAAGCGCCATTCGATGACGCGCGCGTACGCGCCGCGCTAAAGTTAACCCTCGATCGCGACATCATTGCGCAGAAGATCATGGGCCAGGGCCAGATTCCTGCCTACGGATTGACGCCGCCGTTTACCCACGGTATCACGCTTTCCCCTCCGGCCTGGGCGCAACAAACGCAGTCCGAGCGTAATGCCAGCGCCAAACAGTTATTAGCCGATGCCGGCTTTAACCAGCAAAACCCGCTGCGTTTTACGCTGCTGTACAACACCTCCGAACAAAACAAGCGACAGGCGATTGCTGCGGCCTCGATGTGGCAGAAAAATTTGGGGGCGGTGGTGTCATTGCAGAACCAGGAGTGGAAAACGCTGCTGGAGACGCGCCATCAGGCGCAGTATGACGTGGTACGCGCCACATGGTGCGCAGATTACAACGAACCTTCTACCTTCCTGAATATGCTGTTGAGCGGTTCATCCAATAACACCGCGTTTTACCACAGCCCGGCGTTTGACCAGTTGATGAAGCAAACATTAACCAGCGCAGACGAAGCAAAGCGCGCCTCGCTTTATCAGCAGGCGGAAGCGCAACTCGATAAAGACTCGCCAATCGTACCGGTCTATTACCGCGTCAGCGTGCGGTTGGTAAAACCTTGGGTGGGTGGTTTTATCGGCAAAGATCCGCAGGACATGTTGGCGTTGAAATACTATTACATAAAGAAACATTGAGTAATGGGCCGATCCGGCGCTACAGTCGGGCGGCACTTTACCGTGGTAAACCCTGAAGGGTGATTAGGGTCTTCGTTCAGACACGCGAAGATCACCTGGAAACGGGGTACGCCGGGCGTAAAATCGACCCGGTAAAGATAATAAAACTGGAGCGTAATAATGAACAACATCACAAAAAAAAGCCTGATTGCCGCGGGCGTATTAGCCGCAATCGGCGCGCTGGCAGGGAATGCCGCGCTGGCAGCAACAGTGCCAGCAGGCGTTGAATTGGCAGCAAAACAGGAACTGGTTCGCGGTAACGGCGATGAAGTACAGTCGCTGGATCCCCACAAGATTGAAGGTGTACCCGAAGACAACATCGCGCGTGACCTGTATGAAGGTTTAATCACCAGCGACAGCGATGGCAAACCGGTACCGGGCGTGGCAGAAAGCTGGGAAAACAAAGATTTCAAAGTCTGGACTTTCCACCTGCGCAAGAACGCTAAATGGTCCAACGGTGAGCCGGTTACTGCACAAGATTTCGTATATAGCTGGCAGCGCCTGGTCGATCCGAAAACCGCATCGCCTTATGCCAGCTATCCGCAATACGGCCACATCGTCAATGTTGACGACATCATCGCCGGTAAAAAGCCAACTTCCGAGCTGGGCGTAAAAGCCATCGACGATCACACGCTGGAAGTGACGCTGAGCGAGCCCGTACCCTACTTCTATAAGCTGCTGATCAACTCCGTGATGTCTCCGGTGTATAAGCCGGCGATCGACAAATTTGGCGATCAGTGGACTCAACCGCAAAACTGGGTCGGTAACGGCGCCTTTAAACTTGAATCGCACGTGATCAACGAACGCGTAACGCTGGTGCGTAACCCGCAGTATTGGGATAACGAGCACACCGTGCTGAACAAAGTCACCTTCCTGCCAATTAACTCCGAAGTCAGCGACGTTAACCGTTACTTCTCTGAGAACGGCAGCGATATCACTTACAACAACATGCCTATCGAACTGTTCAAAAAACTGCAGCGGGACAACGGCAAAGAGTTGATGGTTAAGCCATACCTGTGCACCTATTACTACGAAATCAATAACCAGAAAGCGCCATTCACCGATCCACGCGTGCGTACCGCGCTGAAACTCGGTCTGGATCGCGACATCATGGTGAACAAGGTTCTGGCACAAGGTCAGCAACCGGCTTACAGCTTCACCCCGCCAGCCACCGATGGCATGGAACTGCTGCCGCCGGATTGGTTCAAGTGGGATCAGAACAAGCGTAACGAAGAAGCGAAAAAGCTGCTGGCTGAAGCGGGTTACACCGCGGATAAACCGCTGACCTTCAACCTGCTGTACAACACCTCCGATCTGCACAAAAAACTGGCGATCGCTGCCTCATCTATCTGGAAGAAAAACATCGGCGTGAACATCAAGCTGGAAAACCAGGAGTGGAAAACCTTCCTCGACACGCGTCATCAGGGCAACTTTGATGTTTCTCGTGCGGCATGGTGTGCGGATTACAACGAACCGACTTCATTCCTGAACATCATGCTGTCTGACAGCAGCAGTAACACCTCGCATTACAAAAGCGCTGACTTCGATAAAGTTATTCACGATGCGGTTAAAGCCACAGACGATAAAGCGCGCGTAGCGGATTATCAGAAAGCTGAGCAGATTCTGGATAAAGACAGCACCATTGTACCGGTTTACTACTACGTCAATGCGCGTTTGGTGAAACCTTACGTGGGCGGTTACACCGGCAACGATCCGCTGGATAAAACCGTCGATAAAAACCTGTATATCATTAAACATTAATAGCACTCAGGCTATCGACAGTGGCGGTGCTGCGGCACCGCCTTTTTACTTTGTGAAGCAACAGCCTGGTAGGTACGGCAATGTTAAAATTCATCCTGCGTCGGCTCCTTGAAGCCATCCCGACGCTGTTTATCCTCATCACCATCTCTTTCTTTATGATGCGACTGGCACCCGGCAGTCCATTTTCCGGCGAACGTGTCCTCTCGCCGGAAGTGATGGCGAATATCGAAGCGAAGTACCATCTCAACGATCCAATTGGCAAGCAGTACCTGAGCTACCTGGTGCAGTTGGCACATGGCGACTTTGGCCCTTCGTTTAAATACAAAGATTACTCGGTCAATTATCTGGTCGGCCACGCCTTCCCGGTGTCAGCCAAACTTGGTCTGGCTGCCTTCTTCCTCGCCGTGGTGCTGGGCGTAACGGCTGGCGTGATCGCCGCCCTGAAGCAAAACAGTTTGTGGGATTATGCCGTGATGGGGGTCGCGATGACCGGCGTGGTGATCCCCAGCTTTGTCGTGGCACCGTTACTGGTGCTGGTGTTTGCGATTACCTTACGCTGGCTACCAGGCGGCGGCTGGAACGGCGGCCAATGGAATTACATGTTGCTGCCGATGGTGGCGCTGTCGCTGGCCTACATCGCCAGCATCGCGCGTATTACCCGTGGTTCGATGATTGAAGTGATGCATTCAAACTTCATCCGTACCGCGCGCGCTAAAGGACTGCCATTGCGTCGTATCGTGCTGCGTCACGCGCTGAAGCCTGCCATGTTGCCGGTGCTTTCCTATATGGGACCGGCGTTTGTCGGCATCATCACCGGTTCCATGGTGATTGAATCCATCTATGGTTTGCCGGGCATCGGCCAGCTGTTCGTTAACGGGGCATTGAACCGTGACTACTCGCTGGTGATGAGTCTGACCATTCTGGTTGGCGTGCTGACCATTCTGTTTAACGCGATCGTTGATGTGCTGTACGCCGTGATCGATCCGAAAATCCGTTACTGATTGTGGAGCTCGCCCATGATGTTAAGTAAGAAAAACAGCGAAGCTCTGGATGCCTTCAGTGAAAAACTGGAAGTCGAAGGGCGCAGCCTCTGGCAGGATGCGCGTCGCCGCTTTATTCACAACCGTGCAGCCTTCATCAGCCTGCTGGTGCTGCTGGTGATCACTTTGTTCGTGGTGTTCGCCCCGATGTTGTCGCAGTTCAAATATGACGACACCGACTGGGCGATGATGTCTGCCGCGCCGGATACCGTCTCCGGCCACTGGTTTGGCACCGATTCATCGGGTCGCGATCTGCTGGTGCGTGTTGCGATTGGTGGCCGTATCTCGCTGATGGTGGGTATCGCCTCCGCGCTGATCGCGGTGCTGGTGGGCACGCTGTATGGCTCACTGGCGGGTTATCTGGGCGGTAAAATCGACTCGGTGATGATGCGTATTCTGGAGATCCTCAACTCCTTCCCGTTCATGTTCTTCGTTATCCTGCTGGTAACCTTCTTTGGTCGCAATATTCTGCTGATCTTTGTGGCGATCGGCATGGTGTCGTGGCTGGATATGGCGCGTATTGTACGTGGGCAGACGCTGGGCCTGAAGCGCAAAGAGTTCATCGAAGCGGCGCAGGTCGGCGGTGTGAGCACTTTCAAAATCGTGCTGCGTCACATTGTGCCAAACGTATTAGGCGTGGTGGTGGTGTATGCCTCGCTGCTGGTGCCGAGCATGATCCTGTTCGAATCTTTCCTCAGCTTCCTTGGCCTCGGCACTCAGGAACCGCTGAGCAGTTGGGGCGCATTGCTAAGCGATGGCGCCAACTCGATGGAAGTGTCGCCGTGGTTACTGATGTTCCCGGCAGGTTTCCTCGTGGTCACGCTGTTCTGTTTTAACTTTATCGGCGATGGCTTGCGTGATGCCCTCGACCCGAAAGATCGTTAAGGAGTTTCCCGATGACCATTCATGAATTTCAGCCAGCCCTGGCTGCACGTGCGGGAAACAATAACCTGCTGCTTGATGTAAAAGACCTGCGCGTCACCTTCAGCACCCACGATGGCGATGTCACCGCTGTGAACGACCTCAACTTTTCACTGCATGCGGGTGAAACGCTGGGCATTGTTGGCGAATCCGGCTCGGGGAAATCGCAAACCGCGTTTGCCTTGATGGGCCTGCTGGCAAAAAATGGGCGCATTGGCGGTTCAGCGAAATTTAACGGCGCAGAGATCCTCAATCTGCCGGAAAACAAGCTCAACAAACTGCGCGCAGAGCAGATTGCGATGATCTTCCAGGATCCAATGACGTCGCTTAACCCTTACATGCGCGTCGGCGAGCAGTTAATGGAAGTGCTGAAGCTGCATAAAGGCATGAACAGCGCGCAGGCGTTCGAAGAGTCGGTGCGCATGCTGGATGCGGTGAAAATGCCGGAAGCGCGTAAGCGTATGAAGATGTTTCCGCATGAGTTCTCGGGCGGTATGCGTCAGCGTGTGATGATTGCGATGGCGCTGCTGTGTCGGCCGAAGCTGCTGATTGCCGATGAGCCGACTACGGCGCTCGACGTGACCGTACAGGCGCAGATCATGACGCTGCTGAATGAGCTGAAGCGCGAATTCAATACCGCGATTGTGATGATTACCCACGATCTCGGCGTGGTAGCGGGTATCTGTGACAAAGTGCTGGTGATGTACGCCGGTCGTACCATGGAATATGGACGCGCACGCGATGTGTTCTATCATCCTGCCCATCCATACTCGATTGGCTTGCTGAGTGCGGTGCCGCGTCTGGATGCTGAGGAGGGCGAGTCGCTGACCACCATTCCAGGCAACCCGCCAAATTTGCTGCGCCTGCCGCAAGGCTGTCCGTTCCAGCCTCGCTGCGCTTACGCCATGGACATTTGTGCCAAGGCACCGCCGCTGGAGCCTTTCGCTGAAGGGCGCTTGCGTGCCTGCTTCAAGCCGGTGGAGGAGTTAGTATGAGCACCGTAGTCGAAGAGAAAAAAGTCCTGCTGGAGATCGCCGACCTTAAGGTGCACTTCGAGATCAAGGATGGCAAACAGTGGTTCTGGCAGCCACCGCATACTCTGAAAGCGGTCGACGGCGTCAGTCTGCGTTTGTACGAAGGTGAAACATTGGGCGTGGTAGGCGAATCAGGCTGCGGTAAATCAACGCTGGCCCGCGCCATCATTGGCCTGGTGAAAGCCACAGAAGGGCGCGTCGCCTGGTTAGGACGCGATCTGCTCGGGCAAAACCGGGAGCAATGGCGTCAGGCGCGCAGCGATATCCAGATGATCTTCCAGGATCCGCTGGCATCGCTCAATCCGCGTATGACCATTGGCGATATCATTGCTGAACCGCTGCGCACCTATTACCCGAAGATGCCGGGCCAGCAAGTGAAGGATAAGGTGAAAACCATGATGATGAAGGTTGGGTTGTTACCTAACCTCATCAACCGCTATCCGCACGAGTTCTCGGGCGGCCAGTGTCAGCGTATTGGCATCGCGCGTGCGCTGATTCTCGAGCCGAAGCTGATCATCTGCGATGAGCCGGTATCGGCGCTGGACGTGTCGATTCAGGCGCAGGTCGTTAACCTGTTGCAGCAATTGCAGCGAGAAATGGGGCTGTCACTGATCTTTATCGCGCACGATTTGGCGGTGGTAAAACACATCTCCGATCGCGTGCTGGTGATGTATCTCGGGCATGCGGTTGAGCTGGGTACTTACGATGCGGTGTATAATAATCCGCAGCATCCGTACACCCGCGCGCTGATGTCAGCGGTGCCAATTCCCGATCCGGATCTGGAGAAGAACAAGCAAATCCAGCTGCTGGAAGGAGAGCTGCCCTCCCCGATCAATCCGCCATCGGGATGCGTGTTCCGCACCCGTTGCCCGATTGCCGGACCAGAGTGCGCGAAAACCCGGCCGCTGCTGGAAGGCAGCTTCCGTCATGCGGTCTCTTGTTTAAAAGTCGATCCGCTGTAAATGAAAACGCCGGGCGATTGCCCGGCGTTTTTTTGTCTGTCGCTTACTCGCGCCACAGGATGTGGCAGAGTTTGTGATCTTTCTCGCGGCAAAGCAGGACGCGTGCGAACACATCAGTGATCGGCTCGCCGTCGGCTTCACCCAATCCAATCACCACTTCTGCGAAGAAGTCTGGGTTGAGATCGAAATCAACATGTTCCTGCCAGTCTTCCGCAGGATCGAACAGTTCCGCGCCACCGCGCTCTTCAAACTGCAGATTGAACAGAATAATGTCAGCGGGATCGAGATTGTCACCAGCCAGCTCAAGAAAAATATCGTAAGCCTGCTCCAGCGTTTCATCTTCAGTAAGGCGATTATTTAAATCCATGGTCATTCCTGCTTGCCCTGAGGCGGTAATATTTTCGCTCGTTTTACAGTAAAGGACTAAAGAAGTAAAACAGTCGTTCAACGATGCGTTGCCACCAGGCACGTTTAGCCCAGCGAGCACCATCCAGTAAGCGTGAGCGGGCGATGTAATCATCCTGCACGGTAGCGAGATCGCTGCCGAAGCCGTCATCATCAACCACCAGAGTGATCTCAAAGTTGAGCCACAGGCTGCGCATATCCAGATTTACCGTGCCGACCAAACTCAGCTGCCCGTCAACCAGCACACTTTTGGTATGCAACAGGCCATCTTCAAACTGGTAAATCTTCACGCCGGCTTCCAGCAGTTCGGTGAAGAAGGCACGACTCGCCCAGCCTACCAGCAGCGAATCATTATGGCGCGGCACAATGATGCTCACTTCCACACCGCGTAACGCTGCGGTACAGATGGCGTGCAGCAGGTCATCGCTCGGCACAAAGTAGGGCGTGGTCATAATCAGCTGCTGACGCGCGGAGTAGACCGCTGTGAGTAACGCCTGGTGGATCATATCTTCCGGAAAGCCGGGCCCAGAAGCGATTACCTGAATGGTATGTCCGCTCTCCTGTTCGAAGGGCATCACGTTGCCATCCGGCGCGGGCGGCAGAATGCGTTTGCCGGTTTCAATCTCCCAGTCGCAGGCATACACAATGCCCATGGTGGTTGCCACCGGGCCTTCCATGCGCGCCATCAGGTCAATCCATTGTCCCACGCCGGCTTCCTGCTTAAAGAAGCGTGGATCGACCAGGTTCATGCTGCCGGTATAAGCGATGTAGTTATCGATCAGCACCACTTTACGATGCTGTCGCAAGTCCATGCGGCGCAGGAAAACACGTAGCAGGCTTACCTGCAATGCTTCAACCACGTCGATGCCGGCATTGCGCATCATATTGACCCAAGGGCTGCGGAAGAAGGTGACGCTGCCCGCTGAATCCAGCATCAAACGGCAATGTACACCGCGACGCGATGCAGCCATCAGCGATTCCGCCACTTCATCGGCCAGCCCGCCGGGATGCCAGATATAGAACACCATCTCGATATTATGCCGTGCCAGCTGGATATCACGGATCAGTGCGTGCATCACGTCATCGGAGTTGGTCAGCAACTGCAGCTGATTACCTTTCACGCCGGCGATGCCCTGACGATGGCGGCACAAATCAAACAGGGACCGCGCCACGTCGCTGTGTTCGGTGGCGAAGATATGACGGCACTGTTTGAGATCGTTAAGCCATTTGGCGGTGGAGGGCCACATGGTGCGCGCGCGTTCGGCACGCCTTTTACCTAAATGCAGCTCACCAAAAGAGAGATAAGCGATTATACCCACCAGCGGTAGAATGTAGATGATCAGCAGCCAGGCCATTGCTGAGGTGACTGCGCGGCGTTTCATCAGAATACGTAGCGTGACACCCGCAATCAGCAGCCAGTAACCAAACAGCAGCAACCAACTGATTAGGGTATAAAATGTGGTCATTAAGTGGACGTCCTGTTCGCGCTTTGTTGTGCAAAGTTTACGTGCTGATCACAGGGAGTGAAACCTTTAATCGTGAATGAGGTTTCGATGAAGCTTTCGATTTGGCATTTCCTGGCAGATCTTTATAATGCCTGCCGAGTTTAGCCTGTCTGAGAGGATGTGATGAGACGCAGCAAAAATGAAGTGGCGCGCTGGAGAATGTTACGTCAGGTACACCGTCGTCGTTCTCGCTGGCTGGAAGGGCAGTCGCGTCGTTATAAGCGCATCCATACCATTCGTCATCAGGTGGCGCAGCAACATCGCCGCTCCATCCTGTTTATCTCGCAAATGGACTGATGGGTTTACGCGGCCATCATGCGCCGCGTAGCACCCGGATGACATTGACCATCTCTACTGCCGCTGCCAGCACAATTAACATCACAATGTGCTGACGAGCGTTGCGCCAGCCTTGCTGACGCCATAGCCAAAGTGCTCTGCCGATGAGAGCGAATGCTATCACCAGCAGTAAAACTGACAACCACATAGATTAGAAAACGCGTTTGAACGGTTTGACCGCGACTTTCTCATACACGCCTGCGGCAATGTAGGGATCATCCTTGGCCCATGATTCCGCGACTTCCAGCGAAGAGAATTCGGCGATGATCACGGAACCGCTGAAACCGGCCGGGCCTGGATCGTTGCTGTCAACTGCTGGCAGCGGACCCGCAGCAATCAGTCGACCTTCATCTTGCAACAGCTTCAAACGAGCAAGATGCGCGGGACGTACCGAGTTGCGTTTTTCCAGTGAATCAGCGGTATCTTCCGCATAAATGACGTAAAGCACGATGGGATACTCCCGTTAGACTTGCCGAAATTGCGTGACACGTTAAGTGATCGTTAATCAGAGTGCAAACGAAAGATAAATACGCTGTCATTCAGCGCAATCAGGGTTAAAAAAGACCTTTCTGCGGGGCGCTTGCACATCGCTTATTGAAACTGATTGCTATTTGCATTTAAAATCTGCGCTTCACTCAATGAACATGAATGATATGACCACGTTGACTACGCCTTTACCTTCACGTACCCCCATTGCTGTAATTTTATCCGTGGTACTTCACGGTTCGTTGATCGCTGGCATTCTCTATGCATCGTTTCATCAGGTGATTGAAGTTCCAAAAGCGTCCCAGCCTATCAGCGTTTCGCTGGTGGCTCCGGAAGTGCAACCCGAACCTGCGCCTGCCCAGGTCACGCCGCCGCCACCTGAACCTGAGCCGGAGCCTGAAGTGGCGCCAGAGCCGCCGAAGGTTGAGCCGGTACCGATTCCTAAGCCGGAGCCGAAGCCAAAACCTAAACCGAAGCCAAAGGTTGAAAAGAAGGTTGAGCCGAAACCGCGTCAGCAAGTGAAGCCACAGGAAAATCCGTTTAAGCAGGAAGCCCCAACCACGCAGACGCGTCCAACAACCGCGCCGAAAGCCAATCCGACCGCAACGCCGAGCATTTCAGATGGTCCGAAAGCGATGAGCGTCAGCAAGCCTGCCTATCCGGCACGTGCGTTCGCGCTGCGTGTTGAGGGACGTGTGCGGGTGCAGTTTGACGTTGATAGCGACGGTCGTGTGGATAACGTCCAGATTTTGTCGGCAGAACCGCGCAACATGTTCGAGCGCGAAGTGAAGCAGGCGATGAAGAAGTGGCGTTATCAGCCAGGTCGTCCGGGCAAGAATCTCACCATGAACATCGTATTCCGCATCAATGGTGGCGCCAATATCGAATAAGCACTCGTGGCTGAGAGGCAATAAGAAAGCGGTCAGATGACCGCTTTTTTAATGTTACAGATCGCTTAAATTGCTTCTGCCGGGCGGCAACGGGCGAGATTGCCCGGTATTGTCGACGGCGACGTAAACAAACACCGCTTCGGTTGCGCAGTAGGTCTGTCCAATCGGTTCGGACGACACTTTCTTGATCCACACTTCGACGTTTATGGTCATGGAACTGTTGCCGGTGCGGATGCAGCGTGCGTAGCAGCTCACCACATCGCCAACCGCCACCGGTTTAAGGAACGTCATTCCGTCCACGCGCACGGTGACGACACGTCCTTCGGCAATCTCTTTCGCCTTAATTGCGCCGCCCATGTCCATCTGCGACATCAACCAGCCACCAAAGATATCTCCGTTAGCATTGGTATCCGCTGGCATGGCCAGGGTACGCAACACCATCTCGCCTTGCGGCGACTTATGTTTTTCGTCCATTGCTCAGTTCTTCTGCAGGTGAAGAGAAGCCCGACGCTGTCGGGCGGAGTGGCATTATTTTTGTTCTTGTTGCGGCATCTGTCGCCAGATATACACGCCGCTTAACAGAGTAAAGAGTAGGGTCAGGCCGGTCAGACCGAACACCTTAAAGTTAACCCAAAATTCCTGCGATAACCAAAACGCAACATAAATATTCGCTAAGCCGCAGGCGAGGAAGAAGATTGCCCAGGCAATGTTGAGATTGCGCCACACGCCTGAAGGCAGTTGTAACTCTTTACCCAGCATGGTTTGGATCAGCGGTTGCTTCATAAACCACTGGCTGTAGAGCAGCGCGACGGCAAACAGCGAATAGATCACCGTGACTTTCCATTTGATGAATTCATCGTTATGGAATACCAGCGTCAGCGTGCCGAATACCGCGACCAGCACAAAGGTAAAAATGGTCATCTTTTCCAGCTTGCGGTAGAGCACCCAACTGACGACCAGCGCCAGACCGGTGGCAACGATCAGTGCGCCAGAAGCAACAAAGATGTCGTACAGCTTGTAGAAGATGAAGAAAACCACCAGGGGAAGAAAATCGAGTAACTGCTTCATAGCGTTTCCAAGTAGGCAGGAGCGTACAGTTATGGCGCCCGGGTGAGCGCCATAACGATTAACGTAACAGCATATACAGCCGGTACAGGTAGATAATCAGCACTGCGGAGACCAGGTTACCCAGCGCGTTCAACACCACGGAGGCGATATTGGCGGGCAGCACGGTCAGCGATGAGAAGAAGAACATCAGCACAATTTTGGCCAGCAGCCACAGCACAATAGCCGGTGCGATAACCTTAATATTCTTCCAGGCGAGACGCATGCTGGCACGCATCGCGCCAATCACGCCGAGCTTCTCATTGGCGAGAATCACCGGTGCCAGTGAAAACAGGACCGCCAGAATCACGCCCGGTACCATCAGCACCATAAAGCCCAATTGAACCAGCAGGGTAATCAGGAAGGTCTGCAGCAGCAGCTTTGGCAGGATGGGCGCAGATGCACCAATAGCGCGCAGCGCGCTGACGCGTTGTCCGCCCGATACCATTGGGATTAGAAGCAGCATGCCACCCAGCAGCAGCGTGTTGCCAATCAACGCAGCGAACGTGCCTGCAGCGGAAGCGCGCAGCAAAATACGCTGCTGATCCGGAGACATATTTTGTACCAGCTCAAACAGCGACGATGCGCTGTCATCGGACTGGCTCAACAACGAGAGCTGGTCTTCACCTGGCGTTAACGCGTGGCCGACGATCACAGTAATGAACGAGGTCAGCAGCGCCAGCAGTAAAATAGTAACCAGCTGATGGCGCAAAAAATTTCCTGTGTCACGGTATAACGAGCTTGCCGTGATAGACATGTAAACTCCTTGAAAGAACCGGATTAATTAACCCGGCGATTGTACATGTTCTACTGGCGTGCTGGCACCCGCATTGGGATAACTTTCTGTCATAACAGGTAAAGAAGGGTGAAAAAGCGCAGGAAGACCGTAGCGAGCACGGGCGCGATCGCAAGCTTCGTTCTGTTCACCGTTCTCGCCGGACATCGAAAACTCCCGACAGGGCGAAGGACGCTGCTGATAAATGCCGCAGGATACGCAGCCGCCGACGTCGCCCTGCAGCGCAATACAGCGCGGCTGGCGTTGGTTGGTGCCGCGCATATTGCGCATAAACGGGGTTAACGGTTCGGTTAATTCAACGGGAACAGCACCGGCGCCATCATCGGCTTCGGCCCAGTAAAATGAGACACGGAAGTGCGCGCAGCATGCGCCACAGGTCACGCAAGGATTTAGTGAATCGCTCATCTGATCGCCCGCCACCTTTAAGGTATCGAACCAAAATCACACAGGGGAAAGTTAAAATAGTCACGGCGAAAAATTTTCGCAAGCGGACTTTTATTACGCGCTGTAAAGCCAAAATTGATCTGAATCAATTCATTGTTTTTTAAGTGATTAATTTAGATTGATGCAGATGATCTTTTACCAAAAAAGGGGTAAATGTTGTGCCGCATTCAACATTGTGACCCATCTTTATTTGGCAAAGGAGTGATTATGAAACTGGCAAAATGCGCACTGCTGATGGCGCTGGCAATTCCGCAACTGGCTCTGGCTCATGAAGCCGGTGATTTCTTTATGCGTGCAGGTAGCGCCACCGTTCGTCCGACCGAAGGCTCTGACAATGTGCTGGGTATGGGCGGCTTTAACGTTAGCAACGATACGCAGCTGGGCTTGACCTTCACCTATATGGCAACGGATAACATCGGCGTTGAGCTGCTGGCTGCAACCCCGTTCCGTCATAAGGTTGGACTGGGCGCCACCGGTAATCTGGCCACCGTTCGTCAGCTGCCGCCAACCTTAATGGCGCAGTACTATTTCTTTGATAGCAAAAGTAAAGTCCGTCCGTACGTTGGCGTCGGTATCAACTACACCACCTTCTACGATGCCAAATTCAACCAAACGGGTGAGGATGCCGGTTTAAGCGACCTGAGCGTGAAAGACTCGTGGGGCATGGCGGGCCAGGTTGGTCTGGATTATCAAATCAACCGCGACTGGATGCTGAACGCATCGCTGTGGTACATGGATATTGATACCGAAGTGAAATTTAAAGCTGGCGGTGAGCAGCAAAACATCAACACGCGTATCGATCCGTGGGTGTTCTTCTTTGGTGCGGGATATCGATTCTAATCGGCAACCAGAAATGAAGCGGGCGGCCAGAAGGTCGCCCGTTGTATTATTTGATCTGCATATTGTTAACCACAGATTTCACACCCGCCACGCCACGCGTTACGGCCACCGCGCGATTTGCCATCTGCGGTGAGCTGACAAAACCGCTCAGCTGAACTTTACCCTTGAAGGTTTCAACGTCAATTTCGGTCGATTTCAGCGACTCGTCATTCAACAGCTGAGCCTTAACTTTGGTGGTTACCACGGTATCGTCGATGTAACCGCCAGTGCCTTCTTTGGTCGCTGTGGGTGCACACGCGCTAAGTGCCAGCGCCATTACCGCAGCCATCATAAATCCTGCAACGACTTTGAAAAATTTCATTGGTTATCTCCCTGTCTTAGATGATGTTTCGCCGCAATGGGGCGGCGCAGTTAATTGTGGTCTGGAGATGCGAAATCAGCAAATCGGCGCGCGCGAAAAAGTCAGAAAGAGGGCATTTTTACCACTTAATGAGCCAATCGCAGTTTTCGCTGGGCATGAAAATCTGAGAGTAGCCGGGAATTTGAGTTTGGGGATGTTTGTGGCAATAAAAAGGCCTTATCCGCACCTGCGAATAAGGCCCTGAAGATTTTAGCGGGTAGCTGCTTTCAGACTGCTCACAAAGGCTTTCAGTTCGCTGAGCAGCGTTGCCGGATCGTTCTGGTTACGCTCAATAATTTTCACAATTGCCGACCCGGAAATGGCACCCGCCGCACCGGCGGCGATGGCTTCTTTCACCTGGCCGGGTTCAGAGATACCAAAGCCCTGCAGCGGCGGCGCAGCGTTAAACTCACGCAGCTTTTCGATCAGGTGATGCAGCGGCAGGCTGGCACGATTTTCCGAACCGGTGACGCCTGCGCGTGACAGCAAATAGGTATAACCGCGACCGTGCGCAGCGATCTCACGCAGCAGTTCATCGTCAGCATTTGGTGGACAGATAAAGATCGGCGCCACATTGTGGCGCAGCGCAGCCTGACGGAACGGCGCAGACTCTTCCAGCGGCACATCCGCAACCAGCACAGAATCGACGCCCACCGCTTCACACTGCGCATAAAAGTTGTCGATACCTTTGCTGAACACCAGATTGGCGTACATCAGCAAGCCAATCGGCAGCTCGGGATATTTCTGACGCACGGTCGCCAGAATTTCAAAGCACTGCGCCACGGTGGTGCCGGAAGCAAAGGCACGCAGCGTCGCGCCCTGTATGGTTGGGCCGTCGGCCAGCGGATCCGAGAACGGAATACCGAGCTCTAGCGCATCCGCACCGCCTTCCACCAGGGTATCGATAATTTTTAGCGACAGTTCAGGTGACGGATCGCCGAGAGTAACGAAGGGGACAAACGCGCCTTCTTGCTGCGCCGACAGACGTTGAAACAGCTGATTGTAACGTTCCATCAGATCTCTCCCTTGGCTTTCAAAATATCGTGAACGGTGAAGATGTCTTTATCGCCGCGACCAGAAAGGTTAACCACCAGCAGCTGCTCTTTTTCCGGATTTTCGCGGATCATTTTCAGTGCATGTGCCAGCGCGTGTGAGGATTCGAGCGCAGGAATAATCCCTTCAGCACGGCACAGCTCTTTAAAGGCGCTGAGCGCTTCGTTATCGGTGATCGAAACATATTCCGCGCGGCCGATACTGTTCAGATGCGCATGCTGAGGACCCACTGACGGGAAGTCCAGACCTGCAGAGATTGAGTAGGATTCTTCAATCTGCCCCTCTTCGGTCTGCATCATCGGCGCTTTCATACCGAAATAGATACCCACGCGACCGTGCTTGAGCGGCGCACCGTGTTCTCCGGTTTCGATCCCGTGACCGGCCGGCTCTACGCCGATCAGGCCAACACTTTCTTCTTCGATAAAATCAGCGAACATGCCGATAGCGTTCGAACCACCGCCCACGCAGGCTAACACCGCATCCGGCAGGCGACCTTCGCGCTCCAGAATCTGGGCTTTGGTCTCTTCACCAATCATGCGCTGGAATTCACGCACGATAGTCGGGAACGGATGCGGGCCAGCGGCGGTGCCGAGCATGTAGTGCGCGGTTTCATAGCTGCCAGACCAGTCGCGCAGCGCCTCGTTACAGGCATCTTTCAGCGTGGCTGAGCCGCTATGCACCGGAATCACTTCCGCGCCCATCAGACGCATACGGAATACGTTTGGCGACTGACGCTCAACGTCCTTGGCGCCCATGTAGATGCGGCACTTCATACCCAGCAGGGCACAGGCTAACGCTGACGCGACACCGTGCTGACCGGCGCCGGTTTCCGCGATGATCTCGTTTTTGCCCATGCGCTTAGCCAACAGCGCCTGACCCAGCACCTGGTTGGTTTTATGCGCACCACCGTGCAGCAAATCTTCACGCTTTAGATAAAGGCGGGTTTTGCTGCCTTTAGTCAGGTTGCTGCACAGCGTCAAAGCCGTTGGGCGTCCAGCGTAGTTTTTCAGCAGGTCAGTAAACTCGGCCTGAAACTCGGGATCGCGCTGCGCTTCAACAAACGCATTTTCCAACTGGCGCAAGGCTGGCATCAGGATTTGTGGTACGTACTGGCCGCCAAACTCGCCAAAATAGGGATTCAATAACGTGGTCATTTTTCATCTTCCTTATTCGGCCCGCACCATGGCGGGCAAGCGAAATTAATAGGCGCGCAGCGTGCGGAATACCGCCGCGACTTTGCTGGCATCTTTAATGCCTGGCGCAGATTCTACGCCGGAGTTGAAATCGAGGCCGGCACAGCCCAGCTGCGCGGCCTCTACGCAGTTGTCCGCGCTTAGGCCACCGGCCAGCAGCACATTGCTGAGATCCTGGCCTTGCAGCAGTGACCAATCGAAACGCTGGCCGGTGCCGCCCTGGCCATTATCAAACACGTAACGATCGACGTGCGGCCAGTCGCGCGCAGGTAACTGCTCTTTAATGCTCAGCGCTTTCCAGATTTTGGTGTCTGCTGGCAGCGCCTGACGCAATTCTGCGACGAACGCCTGATCTTCATCGCCGTGCAGCTGTACCGCAAAAAGTTTTAAACTTTCCGCTAGCGTGACAATGTCACTTGCCGCATTGTTGCGGAATACGCCAACATACTTCAGCGGGGCAGCCGCCTGCACAATCTGCGCCTGCTCGCGGCTGATTTTACGCGGTGAGCCTTCAGCGAAGATCAAGCCACCGTAAATGGCGCCGGCTTCCTGCGCTGCGCGTGCATCTTCGGCGCGGGTCAGGCCGCAGACTTTATTATCACCGAGCAATACGCGTCGCACGCCAGCAGTGAGATCGGCTTCTTCCATCAGCGCGGAGCCAATCAGGAAGCCGTTAGCGAAGTGGCTCAGCTCACGAACCTGCGCATAATTGTGAATGCCAGATTCGCTGATGACGGTGACGCCATGTCCGAGGCGCGGGGCTAACTGACGCGTGCGATTCAGGTCGATGGACAGGTCGCGCAGGTCGCGGTTATTAATGCCGACGACTTTGGCTTCCAGCGCAATCGCGCGTTCCATCTCTTCTTCATTACTGACTTCGGTCAGCACGCCCATTTTCAGGCTGTGCGCCACGGCGGCGAGCTGACGATATTGCTCATCATCGAGCACCGACAACATCAGCAAAATGGCGTCGGCCTGATAATGTCGTGCCAGATAGATCTGATACGGATCGATGATGAAGTCTTTGCACAACACCGGTTGCGTGATGGCGGCGCTAACAATCGGCAGGAACGCAAAATCGCCCTGGAAGTATTTCTCATCGGTTAACACCGACACCGCAGAAGCGTAATGACGATATACGCCAGCGATGGTGGCGGGATCGAAATCCTCGCGAATCAGCCCTTTGGAGGGCGATGCTTTTTTGCATTCCAGGATGAATACGGTGCGTGAGCCACGCAGTGCATCGTAAAAATGACGTTCCGCAGGCTGCAAATCGTTCTGGAAGGTGGCCAGCGGCTGCTGTGCTTTGCGCGCTTCAACCCAGACGGCTTTATCTTGTACGATTTTCTCTAAAACAGTGCCCTTAATACTCATCTCATCCTCTCGCTGCCAGAGCGACAACGCGCTCGTAGGCCTGTCCGCTGCGAATGGCAGCGATGGCGCGCTGTGCGTTGTCGCGCAAATCTTCATTTCCGAACACTTTCAGTAACATTGCGACGTTGACCGCCACCGCCTGCTCATGGGCGGGCTGGCCTTTACCCTGAAGTAAACGGGTCAGAATGTCACGGTTTTCTTCCGGCGTGCCGCCTGCCAACGCGTCTTTATCATGGAAGCCAAAACCGAAGTCTTCTGGCGTCAGCTGATAGCCAGTGATTTCGCCATCACGCAGCTCGGCGACCTGCGTTGGGCTGTGCAGCGCCACTTCATCCATGCCGCCGCCGTGAACCACAGCCGCACGTTGATAGCCGAGCACTTTTAGCGTTTGGGCGATTGGCAGTACCAGCTCCGGGCTGTACACGCCAATCACCGCCAGCGGTGGACGCGCGGGGTTAATCAGCGGACCCAGCACGTTAAAGATGGTACGGGTTTTCAACTGCTGACGTACCGGCATCGCGTGACGAAAACCGCTGTGGTACTGCGGAGCAAACAGGAAGCAGACGTTGAGATCGTCCAGCGCCTGGCGTGCTTGTTCCGCAGGCATATCCAGATTGATGCCAAATGCCGCCAGCAGATCGGAAGAACCCGACTTGCTGGAGACGCTGCGATTACCGTGCTTTGCCACTTTCAGGCCGCAGGTTGCCGCAACAAAGGCGCTGGCGGTCGAGATATTGATGCTGTTGCTGCCGTCACCGCCGGTACCGACGATATCGGCAAAGGTGTAATCCGGGCGCGGGAACGGTTTTGCATCAGCCAGCAGCGCGGAAGCGGCACCGGCGATCTCTTCCGGACGCTCGCCACGAACTTTCATGGCAATCAGCGCGGCGGCTAACTGCGTCGGCTCCAGCTGACCGGTAATAATAGCGCTAAATAGCTGGTGGCTTTCGCCCTGGCTCAGCGTCTCAGACTGATAAAGTTTTTCCAGAATAGTTTGCATCATAATCTCCCTATTACTTCGCCAGCGCCCAGGCCAACGTCTGTTCTAATAAGCGCGCGCCCTGAGTGGTGAGAATGGATTCGGGGTGGAACTGGAAGCCACACACCCGGTCGGCATCGTGGCGCACGGCCATCACCATGCCGTTGTAGCTGGCGTTAACGGTCAAGTCGGCTGGCGTATTGCTACCGACCAGCGAGTGATAGCGCGCCACCGGAAGCGGATTGCTTAGGCCAGCGAACATGCCTTCGCCATCATGGGTAATAGAAGAGGCTTTGCCGTGCAGGATCTCGCCGGCCTGGCCGACATGGCCGCCGTAAGCTTCAACAATCGCCTGATGACCGAGACAGATGCCGATAATCGGCAGACGACCGCGCAGCGCTTGCAGCAAATCTGGCATGCATCCGGCATCTTTCGGCGCGCCCGGACCCGGCGACAGCATCAGAATCGGGTTTTCCATCTGTTGCAGGCGTTCAATCAGCACCTCAGCGGGCACGTTGTTGCGGTAAATCACCACGTTATGGCCAAAGGTACGCAGCTGATCAACGAGGTTGTAAGTAAAAGAGTCGATGTTATCGAGCAGCAGGATATCGGCCATCAGAAAATCTCCTTGCAGTGATGGGCTGTTGCGATGGCACGCAATACCGCGCGCGCTTTGTTGCGGCTCTCGTCCGCTTCTGCCTGAGGCTGGGAATCCAGCACCACACCGGCGCCGGCTTGTACGGTGGCTACGCCGTCTTCAACCCACGCGGAACGGATAACGATGCAGGTATCAAGGTCGCCGTTAGCGGTGAAATAGCCGACTGCGCCGCCGTAGCTGCCGCGACGTGTGCCTTCTTTCCCGGCAATCAGTTGCATCGCACGCACTTTCGGTGCGCCGCTCAGCGTGCCCATGTTCATGCAGGCGCGGTAGGCGTGCAGCACGTCGAGATCTGCGCGCAACGTGCCGACCACGCGTGACACCAGATGCATCACAAACGAGTAGCGGTCAACTTTAGTCAGGTCTGCCACGTAACGGCTGCCCGGCACGCAGATACGCGCCAAATCGTTACGTGCTAAATCCACCAGCATCAGGTGCTCAGCCATCTCTTTATGGTCGGTGCGCATTTCCAGTTCGATGCGGCTGTCGAGATCGCGATCCAGCGAGCCATCGGCATGGCGGCCGCGTGGACGCGTACCGGCAATCGGGTAGATCTCAATCTGACGCGACGTCGCGTCATATTTCAGTGAGCTTTCTGGCGAGGCACCAAACAGCGCGAAATCCTGATCCTGCATAAAGAACATGTAAGGACTTGGATTGCTGTTTTTCAACGTGTCGTAAGCGGCCAGTGGAGAAGGGCACGGCAGCGAGAAGCGACGTGAAGGGACAACCTGGAAGATTTCGCCAATGCGAATCGCTTCCTGCATCTCACTAACTACGCTGCAATACTCTTCGTCGCTCTGACTGGTGCTCAGCGTCATGTGCTCGACGCGCTGGACCGGCAATGCGGGCGCTGCTTGCGTCATCTGGCCGCGCAGTTGTTCGATGCGGCCTTGCAGACGCTGGAACTCGCTGGTCGATGGGCTGAATAAGCTGGCCTGCAGGCGAGCAGTGCGCTGCTGATGGTCGATCACCAGTAAGGTTTCGGCCAGATAGAAGCAGTAATCCGGGCAACGCTGTTCGTTGCGCAGTTGCGGCAGATCTTCGAAACCGGCCACTAAGTCATAAGCGAACAAGCCGCCAAGTAGCATCGCTTCACGCTCCTCTTCCGGGCTGTTCACCAGTTGCGGGATCAGGCGCAGCGCATCAAATACGGAAAGGGCCTTCAGGCGGGAATCTTCGTCCTGCATGCCTTGCGGCTGGGTGAAATGCAGCTCGCGGCCATCAGGGCGCACCTCGATACGCACCTCAGAGGGCAGCGCCTCGTCCAGCAGCGGCAAGATGGCGCGACCATTTTCCGACAGCGCTTTGATGGTGACAATGTTGCCCAGCGCACTGACGCGCAGCGCGCTATCGACAATCAACAGGCTTTTCAGGTTTTGTTTGCTGTCGATATCTGCGGATTCAAGCAGCAGAGTTGCTGGACGTGCGCCGCATAACTGATGAAACACTGCGGCCGGATCTTCGCGGTAGGGCGCGGTACCGGTTATCAACTTCAATGTAGGTTTCGCAATAGCCATAATGGATTCTCTGAATTTCGCTCAAAAAAAAGCCCGCTCGGTGGCGGGCTTAGGTATCAATCTGCACTGCGGTTACGCAAATTGTGCACGACGACGTCGCCCGATAAAGGGATCTTCGCGCCACCAACCATTTAGATGCGTACCAAAAATAGTCATGATTAAATACCCGTTACGTGTGAACTTGTGTACTAGTTAACTGGTTCGGGCGAAAAATGTCAATACCCTTTTTCAGCCAGGGGCAAAATCGTTATCATGCCTGCCGGTTTATGCAGTTGCTGGAGTTATTTTGTCGGACATCGCTCGTTTTCCCCTTTACGATTTACACAGCCATACGCTGGCTTCTGACGGCTTATTGACGCCGACCGCGCTGGTGCAGCGCGCGGTTGAGATGAAAGTCGGTGTGCTGGCGATTACCGATCACGACACGGTGGCGGGCGTGGCAGAAGCGCAGGCGGCAGTGATGCAACAGGATCTACCGATCCGCGTGCTAGCCGGTTTAGAAGCATCAACCTTATGGGAAAATCACGAAATCCACATTGTGGGGCTGAATGTCGATTGCCAGCATCCCGCGCTGACTGAATTCCTTGCGCAGCAGTATCAGACACGCCTTGATCGTGCGCAGCAGATTGCCGAACGCCTCGAGCGCGCTCGCATTCCTGATGCGCTAGCCGGTGCGCAGCGACTGGCGCAGGGCGGCTTGATCACGCGTGGCCACTTTGCGCGTTATCTGGTGGAGATTGGCAAAGCCGACAATATGGCGCAGGTATTCAAGAATTATCTGGCGCGCGGGAAAACCGGCTACGTGCCGCCGCAATGGTGTACAATTAAACAAGCCATTGATGCTATTCATCATTCTGGCGGCTATGCCGTTTTGGCGCATCCCGGTCGTTATGGTTTGTCGGCTAAATGGTTAAAGCGGCTGATTGCGCATTTTGCCGACGTGGGTGGCGATGCCATGGAGGTCGCGCAGTGCCAGCAAGCGCCCAACGAGCGCACGCAGCTGGCAACCTATGCGCGTGACCATCAGTTAGCCGGGTCGCAGGGATCAGATTTCCACCAACCTTGTCCGTGGATAGAACTGGGACGCAAGTTATGGCTACCGGGCGGCGTGGAGCCGGTTTGGGAACGCTTCCCCGCATTGGCGCCCAGCAGTGCTGTTACAGACAGGTGATATGAGGTTTTTATGAGTCAATATTTTCACATTCATCCCGACAATCCGCAGCCGCGCCTGGTAAATCAGGCCGTTGATTATCTCAATAAAGGCAGCGTGATTGTTTATCCAACCGATTCCGGCTATGCGCTGGGGTGTCGTCTGGAAGAGAAAAATGCCATGGAGCGCATTTGTCGCATTCGCCAATTGGATGGCAATCACAACTTTACGCTGATGTGCCGCGATCTGTCGGAGCTGTCGACTTACGCGCAGGTGGATAACTCCGCGTTTCGCCTCCTGAAAAACAACACGCCGGGCAACTACACCTTCATTTTGAAGGCGACGAAAGAAGTGCCGCGTCGTCTGATGAATGACAAACGTAAAACCATCGGGCTACGCGTGCCGTCCAATCCGGTGGCGCTGGCGCTATTGGAGCGCCTCAACGAGCCGATGATGTCGACTTCGCTGATGCTGCCCGGCAATGATTTCACCGAGTCCGATCCGGAAGAGATTCAGTACAGCATTGGCAAGCTGGTGGATCTGATCATCGATGGCGGCACGCTGGGACAGCAGCCGACCACGGTGATCGATCTCACCAGCGATGCGCCGTTGGTGGTGCGCGAAGGTGTCGGTGACACGCGCCCGTTCCAGTAATCATGCATGGTCAGGCGTGGCTTTCTGCGTCTGACCAATATTGGATTCCAGCCAGGTTTTGAAATCCCCGTACGGAATATACAGCGAGACATCTTTTAAGATGACTTTCTTGCTGCGAACGTTAGATATTTCATGGCTGTAACCGACAATCACCCCGCCAATGGTTTGGTCCGCATTATATACCGCGCCACCGGACATCCCTTGCACCACGCCAGCATTTGATGCCATTGCCATGCAGGGCTTTTTATTCCATTTATTGGTAATGGCGGTACGCGCTAAATTAACGCCGCTCGATTCCACCGGCATAGCGGAAATAAAGCTGTAACCGTACATTTTAATCGGTTCGCCAATAGCACCGTTGCGGAATTTCGCCAGCGTTTCTGGACTGTTTTTATGATAAATAATCGCGACGTCGCAATAAGGATGATAGGCCTTGACACGCTGCACGGCCGTTTTTGCCACGTGCGCCGCCGTCAGGCTGTATTCTGGCGTCAAAGGAATGGTTGTACCGAGAATGCCCAAACCCAGCACGGTCGGGATGCCTGTCACGCTCATATCAACGTGTTGCATCGCAGTACGACTGTACTCAGTGTGGCCCACGGAACAACCGCTCAGTGCCAGCGCAGCGAGCGCAGGCCAAAGCAGAGAGGTTTTCATGGCTGTGATCTTCTTTAAAGCATGTCCGTAAAATCCCTGGTGAAGACTTTCGACATGCAAATTAAATTCATTCCGTAAATGAATAAACGCGTCTAATCCCGCGCGCGCCGGTTTGTAATATCAGTGAAATTACACAGTGGTTCGTTAATGATTTGTAAGTTGAACGAATATAAATAGTAAATGAAAGCTATGTTATTATGACGACGCACTGGATTTCAGGCTTAAATTTTACACAGTTTTTTCTGCAGAACAATTCATCAAATTTAATATTAATCAAATAATACAAAAATACAGACTTAATCCAACCTGTAGTGCCAATAAACTATCAGTTTGCATTTATTACTGTAATGGACCTTATTTAATGCTATTAAATAGTTTTTTATGCTGTTTTATTGTTTTTACTTAGATTTAAAGTTTGTGATTATCCTTAAGCGTGGCGAGCAATAGCGGTTAAGCAGTCTTGCAAAGTGCTAATGTATCAGTTGCCTTAAGTTGATAATAGGCTCAGGCGGGAAAGGTTAGGGACAAGTAATAATAATTCAGTCACTTGGCGTGGATGCTGCGGATGCAAATAAGATCGATCTATCAGCCAGCTGAATGTTTATCGTCATGGTCTTAATGGCCACGTTTTTACCAGACCCTCTGTTATCGGCAGCAAAGGAAAAGGTGTTAACAAAACTTGCGTTAGTGTAAAATCGCGGGCCGTCTGCGATTGCAGCAGCGATGCAGAGCGGTAACAGATTCTGATATGGGAATTGGTAATCCCTTTATCGCACCTCTTCTTACCACGACGCCTGGGAAGGCGACAACGAGGCTCCATGAGCGAAAAATTACAGAAAGTATTAGCGCGCGCCGGTCACGGTTCGCGTCGCGAAATCGAAACCATGATTTCAGCTGGACGCGTCAGCGTTGACGGCAAACTGGCGACGCTTGGCGATCGCATCGAAAGTGATAAATCCCTGAAAATTCGTATCGATGGCCATCTGGTTTCCATCGCTGAGTCGGCGACCGAAGTGTGTCGCGTATTAGCGTACTACAAACCAGAAGGTGAACTCTGCACGCGTAACGACCCGGAAGGGCGTCCAACCGTATTTGATCGTCTGCCGCGTCTGCGTGGTTCACGCTGGATTGCCGTCGGCCGTCTGGATGTGAATACCTGCGGTTTGATGCTGTTCACCACCGATGGTGAACTGGCTAACCGTTTGATGCACCCAAGCCGTGAAGTGGAGCGTGAATATGCGGTTCGCGTGTTTGGCGAAGTGGATGACGATAAAATCCGTCAGCTGAGCAAAGGCGTGCAGCTGGAAGATGGCCCGGCATCGTTCAAAACCATTAAGTTTGCCGGTGGCGAAGGCATTAACCAATGGTACAACGTGACGCTGACCGAAGGACGTAACCGCGAAGTGCGCCGTCTGTGGGAAGCGGTTGGTGTGCAGGTTAGCCGTCTGATGCGTGTGCGTTACGGTGATATCCAGTTGCCGAAAGGCTTGCCACGCGGCGGCTGGATCGAGATGGAATTACCGGCAGTCAACTATCTGCGTACGTTAGTCAGTATGCCGGAAGAGACGGTAACGAAAGTGGCCGTTGAAAAGGATCGTCGTCGCACCAAGGCTAACCAAATTCGTCGTGCGGTAAAACGTCACGGTGTGGTGAGCAACAATCCGCGTCGGAATAATACCAAACGCGGTTCCTGATCCTAAGCCTGACGCCGCGCTCTGCGGCGTCAGCGTGTTACCAATCTATTCCTTGCTGTGCCTGAATTCCCGCATCAAACGCATGTTTCACCGGACGCATTTCCGTTACGGTATCTGCCAAATCCAGTAACGTACGATGACAGCCGCGACCGGTTATGATTACGCTTTGCTGTGCAGGGCGCTGTTGCAACGCATCAACCAGCTCCGCTAAATCCAGATAATCCATACTCACCATGTACGTGATTTCATCAAGGATCACCAGATCGACGCGGCTGTCGGCCAACATACGACGCGCCTGCTGCCACACCAACTGACAGGCGGCAGTGTCGGTCTCGCGGTTCTGCGTATCCCAGGTAAAACCAGTGGACATCACCTGAAATTCGACGCCGTGCTGTTCCAGCAAATTACGTTCACCGTTGGGCCATTCGCCTTTAATGAACTGTACCGCCGCCACTTTTTTACCGTGCCCGCAGGCGCGCAACGCGGTGCCAAAAGCCGCGGTGGTTTTCCCTTTGCCGTTACCGGTGAACACCATCAAAATGCCGCGCGTCTCGGTGGCGGCGGCGATTCGGGCATCAACCTGCTCTTTTAGTCGCTGCTGGCGTTGCTGATGGCGATCATTCATGCGGTTGCCGGCCCCGCTTTGCGTCCCGGCTGCGCATCAAAGCTGGTACCGGTTTTACGTCGGCTGTCATCACCCATCAAATAGAGGTAGAGCGGCATCAAATCCGCGGGGGTTTTGAGTAAATTGGCATCCTCATCCGGGAAAGCGCTGGCGCGCATTTTGGTGCGCGTACCGCCAGGATTGATGCAGTTCACCCGCAAGTGACGGTTTTTATACTCGTCAGCCAGCACCTGCATCATACCTTCAGTGGCAAACTTCGAAACCGCATACGCGCCCCAGCCTGCACGGCCGGTGCGGCCCACGCTGGACGTGGTAAACACCAGCGATCCGGCATCTGATTTCAGCAGCAGCGGCAGTAATGCCTGGGTTAAATAGAAGGTGGCATCAAGGTTTATCTGCATCACGTCACGCCAGATCTGTGGATCGAGCTCCTCCAACGGTACGATTTCGCCCAGAATGCCAGCGTTGTGCAGCACGCCATCCAGACGCGGCACCAGCGCAGTAACCTGGTCGGCTAACTGCTGGCAGCTTTCTGGCGTAGCTTCGGCCAAATCCAGTAATAAAGAAGCGGCTGGCTGCTTGTTTAACTGGTTAATGGCCTGCTGCGTTTTCTGCAGGGTGTCGGCGTTGCGGCCCAACAGGATGACGCGCGCGCCGTAGCGCGCATAGGTCAGCGCCGCTTCACGGCCGATGCCATCGGAAGCGCCGGTGACGAGGATGATGCGATTTTCCAGCAGATCGCTTTTCGGTTGATAATGCACAGCGATGTCCTTTGCTCGGGTCAGAAGGTTTTTGGCTTTATGCCTGAATTTGCCGCGCGGTGCAACGCTTGAGCCTCGCATTCTGTGCCGCCTGCGGGCATTTCAGGCGACGACAGCGCGTAAAGCGGGTAAACTTATAGCTGTTGTAATTTACTGTTTAATAAGGCGGCAGAATGGATTTTTTCTCCAGTTATGGATTATTTCTGGCTAAGGCCGTTACCGTGGTGGTGGCGATCGCAGCTATTGTTCTGATTGTGCTAAATGCCGCGCTGCGTAAACGTCACAGCAGCGGTCAGCTGCGTTTGACGCATCTTGATGATGATTATCGTGAGATGAAGGAAGATCTGCAGCTCGCCAAAATGAAGCCACAGGCGCAAAAAGTGTGGCTCAAGCAGCATAAGAAAGAAGAGAAGCAAAAGGCGAAAGCCGATAAACGCAATGCTAAAGCGGGCGTGAGCGAGACGCTGAAGCCCACGCTGTATGTGCTGGAGTTCAAAGGCAGCATGGACGCGAGTGAGGTCACCTCATTGCGTGAAGAGATCTCCGCGGTGCTGGCAGTTGCGGTGCCGGGCGATGAAGTGCTACTTCGCCTGGAAAGCCCCGGCGGCGTAGTACACGGCTACGGTTTGGCGGCTTCGCAGCTGCAACGCCTGCGCGATGCCGGTCTGCAATTGACGGCGGTGGTGGATAAAGTCGCTGCCAGCGGCGGTTACATGATGGCTTGCGTGGCGGATCGCATTGTGGCCGCACCGTTTTCTATTATTGGTTCAATTGGCGTGGTCGCGCAGATTCCCAACTTCAACCGCCTGTTAAAGCGCAACGATATTGACGTCGAGCTGCATACCGCCGGTCAGTACAAACGGACTTTGACGCTATTTGGTGAAAATACGGAAGAAGGGCGCGAGAAATTCCAGGAAGATCTCAATGAAACGCATCAGCTGTTTAAAGATTTTGTACAGCAGATGCGTCCGTCGCTTGATCTGAACAAAGTGGCGACCGGCGAGCATTGGTATGGCCGTCAGGCGCTGGATTTGGGTTTGATTGATGAAATCGGCACCAGCGATGCGTTGATTATCAAGCATATGGATCGCTTCACCGTGCTGGGCGTCCATTACGCACGTAAGCGTAAAATGATGGATCGCTTCACCAACAGCGCCAGTCTGGCGGCAGAACGGTTGATTCTGAAAATATGGCAGCGCGGCGAGAAGCCGCTGTTGTAACCGAGCCCGGCAACTGCCGGGCTTTTTTATGCCAGATGATATTGAGAGGAGAGTTCGACCGCGAGGTGTTTAAACACGTTAAATACCGTGGTGGTTTTTGCGGTGGGCAAGCCTTCATCATCGAGAAAATAGGGACCGCGAAACACCAAAACATCACCTTGCTGAATCACATCATTGGCTTCTAATCCGACAAAATAATCGTCGTGCTGCGTGATTATCTGATTGGCTATTTCCAGTAACGCGTGGCGTGAAATAGCTTCCGTTGGCACTGACATTTTTCACCTCTTTTTTGACAGCCATTTTTCTCCTTCTATATTACTTGCGAGCTATCGCGTTCAGCAAATCAGCATGGCGTCGTAAAACTGACGCAAAATTAGGCAGAATGCTAATTAAGTTGCGTAACGGATTTTATCAGGTAGAGTGTGGGCGATTCAGCTTTCAGGGAGATCACACCCGGATGTGTGGTTCTGTCAGATGGAAAACTCGCTCCTAATCATAAAGTTGCAGAAGTCGACGCAATCTGACCTGAGATTATCCCTGCTGCCTTGAAATGCGAAATGCCGGCAGCAATATTGAACCCATTGGGTTTTGGGACCTCCAATTCTCTCCCGTTTATCAGGACGTTTCATTTAGGTAAAGGTACATATGGGTAAATCACTCGTAATCGTTGAGTCCCCGGCAAAGGCCAAAACAATCAATAAATACCTCGGTAATGACTACGTGGTGAAATCCAGTGTCGGTCATATCCGTGATTTGCCGACCAGCGGTTCAACTGCCCGTAAAAGTGCCGACGGGGAAAAAGCGAAACCTGGAAAAAAGGTTAAAAAGGATGAGAAAGCCGCACTCGTAAACCGCATGGGTGTGGATCCCTGGCATGGTTGGGAAGCGGATTATCAAATTCTGCCGGGCAAAGAAAAAGTTGTCGCTGAGCTGAAAAACCTGGCTGCCGATGCAGACCACATCTATCTCGCAACCGACCTTGACCGCGAAGGGGAAGCCATTGCCTGGCACCTGCGGGAAGTGATCGGTGGGGACGATAAGCGCTTTAGCCGCGTAGTATTTAACGAAATTACCAAGAATGCGATTCGTCAGGCGTTTGACAAGCCTGGCGAGCTTAATATTGAACGTGTCAACGCACAGCAAGCGCGCCGCTTTATGGATCGCGTGGTGGGTTACATGGTGTCGCCACTGCTGTGGAAGAAAATTGCCCGCGGCCTGTCAGCCGGTCGCGTTCAGTCGGTTGCGGTGCGTCTGGTTGTTGAGCGCGAGCACGAAATCAAAGCTTTTGTGCCAGAAGAGTATTGGGAAATCGATGCTGATTTCGCCACGCCGAAAGGCGCCGATCTGGCCATGCAGGTGACGCATCAGAATGACAAAGCGTTCCGTCCGGTTAATCGTGAGCAAACTCACGCGGCGGTAGCGATTTTGCAGAAAGCGCGTTACGAAGTGCTGGATCGTGAAGACAAGCCGACCAGCAGCAAGCCTTCTGCACCTTTTATTACCTCAACGCTGCAACAGGCGGCGAGTACGCGTTTGGGCTTCGGCGTGAAGAAGACCATGATGATGGCGCAGCGTTTGTATGAAGCGGGCCACATCACCTATATGCGTACCGACTCCACCAACCTGAGCCAGGATGCTGTGGCGATGGCGCGCGGTTATGTTGAGAGCAGCTTCGGTAAAAAGTATCTGCCAGAAGCGCCGAATACCTATGCCAGCAAAGAGAATTCACAGGAAGCGCACGAAGCGATTCGTCCTTCTGACGTGAATATCGTGGCTGAGCAGCTGAAAGATATGGAAGCTGATGCGCAGAAACTTTATCAGCTGATTTGGCGCCAGTTTGTTGCCTGCCAGATGGTTCCGGCTCAGTATGACTCCACCACGCTGACCGTGGGCGCGGCTGAATTCAAATTGAAAGCCAAAGGCCGCACGCTGCGTTTCGATGGCTGGACGCGCGTGATGCCTGCGCTGCGTAAAAATGATGAAGATCTGACGCTGCCGCCGGTAGATGTTGGCGACATGCTGGATCTTAAAGAGCTGATGCCAAGCCAGCACTTCACCAAACCGCCGGCGCGCTTCAGTGAAGCATCACTGGTGCGTGAGCTGGAAAAACGTGGCATTGGTCGTCCATCGACGTACGCCTCGATTATCTCCACCATTCAGGATCGTGGTTACGTGCGTGTTGAGAACCGCCGTTTCTACGCTGAAAAAATGGGTGAAATTGTTACCGACCGTCTGGAGTCTAATTTCCGCGAGCTGATGAACTATGACTTCACCGCGCGCATGGAAAATAGCCTCGACCAGGTGGCGAATAATGAAGCCGAATGGAAAGCGGTACTCGACTCCTTCTTCAGTGATTTCAGTCAGCAGCTAGATGATGCTGAGAAAGATCCGGAAGAGGGCGGCATGCAGCCGAACCAGATGGTGTTGACGTCAATTGATTGTCCAACCTGTAGCCGCCCTATGGGGATTCGCACCGCCAGTACCGGCGTGTTCCTGGGTTGCTCGGGTTATGCTTTGCCGCCGAAAGAGCGCTGCAAGCAGACCATCAACCTGATCCCGGAAAATGAAGTGCTCAACGTGCTGGAAGGCGATGATGCTGAAACCAATGCGTTGCGCGCTCGTCGTCGTTGCCAGAAGTGTGGCACCGCGATGGACAGCTATCTGATCGATAACCAGCGCAAGTTACACGTCTGCGGTAATAACCCAGAGTGCGACGGCTACGAGATTGAGCAGGGCGAATTCCGCATCAAGGGCTACGACGGTCCGATTGTTGAGTGCGAGAAGTGTGGTTCTGAAATGCATCTGAAAATGGGTCGTTTCGGTAAGTACATGGCGTGTACCAACGACGAGTGCAAAAACACCCGTAAGATTCTGCGTAACGGTGATGTCGCGCCGCCAAAAGAAGATCCGGTGCCGCTGCCAGAATTGCAGTGTGAAAAATCGGATGCTTACTTTGTGTTGCGTGATGGTGCAGCGGGCGTGTTCCTTGCTGCGAATACCTTCCCGAAATCACGTGAAACGCGCGCGCCGCTGGTGGAAGAGCTGCAACGCTTTGCCGACCGCCTGCCAGAAAAGCTGAAATATCTGTCAGAAGCGCCAGCCGCCGATCCGGAAGGGAATAAGACGATGGTACGTTTCAGTCGCAAGACCAAACAGCAATACGTCTCTTCCGAAAAGGATGGCAAAGCCACCGGCTGGTCAATGTTCTATATTGACGGCAAATGGCAGGAAGCGAAAAAGTAATTCCCCGCAAGGCCAGCATTCGCTGGCCTTTCTCTTATCCTTATAGCTAATCGTTCTACATTCTTCCTTTAACTGATATAGTAGTTATAGAACACTTTTCGTTTCGCTGACTCGCTTTCCCTCCCTCACCGCAATTAAAGCGGAAACACGCCTGCCGGGAATGCACCTCTGTCGCTACCAGGAAGATATAACTATGAAATTGCAGCAGTTGCGTTACATCGTCGAAGTGGTTAATCACAATCTTAATGTCTCATCGACCGCCGAAGGCTTATATACCTCGCAGCCAGGCATCAGTAAGCAAGTCCGTATGTTAGAAGATGAGCTGGGCGTGCAGATATTTGCGCGCAGTGGTAAGCATCTGACGCAAGTAACGCCTGCAGGTGAAGAGATTATCCGGATTGCGCGCGAAGTGCTGTCCAAAGTTGACGCGATTAAATCTGTTGCTGGTGAACACACCTGGCCAGATAAAGGCTCGCTGTATGTAGCAACTACCCATACGCAGGCACGTTATGCGCTGCCAGGCGTGATTAAAGGCTTTATTGAGCGCTATCCTCGCGTCTCTTTGCATATGCATCAGGGATCGCCGACGCAAATAGCTGAGGCGGTTTCAAAGGGCAATGCAGACTTTGCCATTGCCACAGAAGCGCTGCATCTGTATGACGATTTAATTATGCTGCCGTGCTATCACTGGAACCGCGCCATTGTGGTAACGCCAGATCATCCGTTGGCGGGTAAATCAAATGTGACGATAGAAGAGCTGGCGGATTTCCCGTTAGTGACTTACACATTTGGCTTTACAGGCCGTTCAGAATTGGACACCGCGTTTAATCGCGCCGGATTAACGCCACGCATCGTCTTCACCGCGACGGATGCTGACGTCATTAAGACGTACGTGCGTTTAGGCCTGGGCGTTGGCGTAATTGCCAGTATGGCGGTTGATCCGGTTGCAGACCCCGATTTGGTGCGTATAGAAGCTTCAGAAATCTTTACGAATAGTACGACCAAAATTGGCTTTAGACGTAGCACCTTCCTCCGCAGCTATATGTATGATTTCATTCAACGTTTCGCACCACACCTGACACGTGATGTGGTGGATGCGGCGGTCGCATTGCGCTCCAATGAAGACATCGAAGCCATGTTCCGCGACATCAAGTTACCCTCCAAGTAAATTCCTAACTCATTCTTTTGCCAAGGTGTCCAGTGGGCACCTTCGGAATCCCTTAGCGCTTAGCGCCACGAGTACTTCAAAAAAAATCATTATTTTTTTGTAAATGAAACATGGGTCACATGTTTTTTCATTGTTATCTATTAAATGCGAATCAGTACACAATTTTTACGATGCTGCTTTGCAGCTCGCCAGGAATATTCCCATACTCTAGTTAAGAATTGATGAAGAAGGGCTTTTTAACTGGCATGGTAAATTAAACTCAAATTTAGATTGGATCTAATTTGCTGTTAACCAAAATTTACAATGTAACGTTTTAATTAATAGTTGTGTTGGTAATTAAATTTATCTCATCAATTTTTGGCGTTTTGATAAATAGCGTTAATCGTTGTGCTCAATAAAAATAACTGGATTTTCGGTCTTAACAAGTTTAGGATTCGTCCTAAATCTTAATCGTTGTCATCAATCGTTTTATTGAGAGTGATTATCAAAAACTATGAACACGAGAATAACTGTACAGCCGGGCTTCCGGACTAAAAGCACCAAAGTTGAGCGTACTGGTAATACCCGTCGCAAAGCTTGGATGACTGTCTTCGCTGCTTCAGCACTGTTCTGGGTAGTGGTGGCGTTAATGATTTGGCGTATGTGGGGTTAAGCCATGTGGGCAAATACACTCAGTCGTAAGCATCCGGTTTCTGCACGTCAGCCGCAAACGCCTGCGTGCAAAGTTAAAGACGTTGTATCCACTGAACCTCAGGTCACCATTCCGACTTCGTGGGAACTCAGCGAGAATCAGCGCAACTTTATTGAATCCTTCATGGATATGAAGTCGAAATAACGCAGCATGCGTTCCGTACTATATTTAGTCGTTTAGTCCCTCTTTTTGCCGGATTATCCGGTGGGCAAGTTAAAAGCCCGTCCTTTAACACTCAGCATTAAAAAAACGGTGTCATCAGTACAACGCTGAAGACGGTGGACTTTTTTTGCCCGGAATCCGGGAGGGAGTGAATGATGAACATCAATACATCGACATTATCCTGGGTGAGCGTTTATACCTTTTCCCTGGCTTTTTGGGCCGCCGCCTTTTGGGCGATGATTTAAGCCCTAACTCAAATTATACTGAATTTTATAAATGCCCTGACAAACGTCGGGGCATTTTTCATTGTGTTTTAATGTGTCTATTCGTGTTGTTATCAAAACGTTAACGGCAATGTAGTCTATCTTTAAGTTAAACCTTGCAGTCACTGAGGTTTAAAAAAGATTCACTTACATGGAGGCGCTATGTCGTTAACGTTACGCGAGCAGAGTCAGGACACGCTGGATGTTCGGGCAAAAAAATATCATTACTACAGCTTGCCCAAAGCAGCTCAGCAACTGGGCAATATCGATCGCTTGCCCAAGTCGATGAAAGTCCTGCTGGAAAACCTTTTACGCTGGCAGGATGGTGATTCTGTCACGCTTGAAGATATTGAAGCGCTGGTCGCCTGGCAAAAAGATGCTCACGCCGATCGTGAGATTGCCTATCGTCCCGCGCGTGTATTAATGCAAGATTTTACCGGTGTACCGGCGGTGGTAGATTTGGCTGCCATGCGCGAAGCGGTGAAACGCCTTGGCGGCGACGTCGCCAAAGTCAATCCCTTATCCCCGGTAGATTTGGTTATCGATCACTCTGTCACCGTGGACCATTTCGGTGATGACAAAGCCTTTGATGAAAATGTGCACCTCGAAATGGAGCGCAACCATGAGCGCTACGTTTTCCTGCGTTGGGGGCAAAAAGCCTTTAATCGATTCCGCGTAGTTCCGCCAGGCACCGGGATTTGTCATCAGGTCAATCTGGAATACCTCGGTAAATCTGTCTGGCATGAGACGCTGAATGGGCAAGAGATCGCCTATCCCGATACGCTGGTGGGCACCGATTCGCACACCACCATGATCAATGCGCTCGGCGTATTGGGTTGGGGCGTTGGCGGGATTGAGGCTGAAGCGGCGATGCTTGGTCAGCCGGTCTCAATGCTGATTCCTGACGTAGTCGGTTTCAAACTCACTGGTAAATTGCGTCCGGGCATCACCGCAACGGATCTGGTGTTAACCGTTACGCAAATGCTGCGCAAACATGGTGTTGTGGGTAAATTCGTAGAATTTTACGGCGACGGCTTAGCCGACCTGCCGCTTGCCGATCGCGCCACCATCGCTAACATGGCGCCTGAGTATGGTGCGACCTGCGGCTTTTTCCCCGTCGATGATGTCACTCTGAGTTATATGACGCTCACCGGCCGCGATGCGGAGCAGGTTGAACTGGTTGAGGCTTATGCTAAGCAACAAGGTATGTGGCGTAACGCGGGTGATGAGCCGGTGTTCACCAGCTCTCTAGCGCTGGATATGGGCGACGTCGAGTCCAGCCTGGCCGGTCCAAAACGTCCGCAGGATCGTGTATCACTCGGTGATGTTCCTACTGCCTTTGATGCCAGCAACGAACTGGAAGTGAATCAGGCGCAAAAACCGCATAAAACCGTGAGCTACCGCGATAGCGAAACTGGAGAAAGCTATCAGCTGGATGACGGTGCGGTCGTGATCTCGGCGATTACCTCTTGTACTAATACCTCAAACCCTAGCGTGCTGATGGCTGCCGGTTTACTGGCGAAGAAAGCCGTTGAACGCGGTCTGATGCGCAAGCCCTGGGTTAAGGCCTCACTGGCACCCGGTTCCAAAGTGGTTTCCGACTACCTTGCTGTGGCCCAGCTTACGCCATATCTGGACGAGTTAGGATTCAATCTGGTCGGTTACGGTTGTACTACTTGTATCGGTAATTCCGGCCCGTTACCGGACGCGATAGAAAGCGCGATTAAAGAGGGTGACCTCACGGTTGCCGCGGTGCTTTCGGGTAACCGTAACTTCGAAGGCCGTATTCATCCGTTAATTAAAACCAACTGGCTGGCTTCGCCGCCGCTGGTGGTTGCATATGCCTTAGCGGGTAATATGAAGCTCAATCTGCAATCCGATCCGCTCGGCCAGGATCGCCAGGGCAACGATGTTTTCCTCAAGGATATCTGGCCTTCACCGGAAGAGATTGCGGAAGCGGTGCAAAAAGTCACCAGCGATATGTTCCACAAAGAGTATGCCGAGGTGTTTAACGGCACGCCAGAGTGGCAGCAGATCAAAGTCAGCGAAGCGGCAACCTACGATTGGGATGGTGATTCTACTTACATTCGTCTGTCGCCCTTCTTTGACGACATGGAGAAAACGCCGAAGCCGGTGCAGGATATCAAAGGCGCGCGCATTCTGGCGATGCTGGGTGACTCCGTCACCACCGACCACATTTCTCCTGCGGGAAGCATCAAAGCCGAAAGTCCAGCCGGACGCTATTTGCTGTCGCATGGCGTTGAGCGCACCGATTTCAACTCTTACGGTTCGCGTCGTGGTAACCACGAAGTGATGATGCGCGGCACTTTCGCTAATATCCGTATTCGTAACGAAATGGTGCCGGGTGTAGAGGGCGGTTATACCAAACACTTCCCGACTAACGAGCAGTTGGCGATTTACGATGCGGCGATGAAGTATCAGCAGGAAGGTGTGCCGTTAGCGGTGATTGCTGGTAAAGAGTACGGTTCAGGCTCAAGTCGTGACTGGGCAGCAAAAGGGCCGCGCTTACAGGGCGTGCGCGTGGTTATCTCCGAATCCTTCGAGCGAATTCACCGCTCTAACCTGATTGGTATGGGGATTCTGCCGCTCGAGTTTCCGGCTGGCGTGACGCGTAAAACGCTGCAGCTTACGGGTGAAGAGTTTATAGATGTGGCAAATCTGTCGCAGCTTAAGCCGGGTGGCACGGTAACCGTAATTCTGACGCGCGCGGATGGCAGCCAGGAGACGCTGGAAACGCGCTGCCGTATCGATACGGGCAACGAGCTAACCTATTACCAGAACGACGGCATTTTGCATTACGTTATCCGCAACATGCTGAACTAAAAGAAAAAGCCGGGATTTCCCGGCTTTTTTTATCTGCTTTAAAATCTGCTTAAGACTTCGGCAACAGATGACCCATTTTCTCGGCTTTCGTATCGAGATAGTGCGCGTTTTTCGGGTTACGCCCGACAACCAACGGCACGCGTTCGACGATATTGATACCGGCTTCACTCAGGATTTCAACCTTGCGCGGATTGTTTGTCAGCAAGCGCACTTCATTGACGCCCAACAGTTTGAACATATCTGCACATAGCGTGAAGTCACGCTCATCAGCGGCGAAACCGAGCTGATGGTTGGCTTCGACCGTGTCGTAGCCTTTATCCTGCAATGCATAAGCACGAATTTTATTCAGCAAACCGATGTTACGACCTTCCTGACGGTGATACATCAGAATGCCACGACCTTCTTCCGCAATCGCCGTTAACGCCGCTTCCAGCTGGAAGCCGCAGTCACAGCGCAAGCTGAACAGGGCATCGCCGGTGAGACATTCGGAATGGACGCGCGCCAGCACCGGATTGTGATCGCTAATATCACCATAAACCAGCGCGACATGGTCGTGGCCGGTTGCCAGTTCTTCAAAACCAACCATCAGGAAATCTCCCCATGGCGTGGGCAGTTTGGCTTCTGCTACCCGTTTAAGCTGCATGTGACTCTCCAGAACCTTCAGAGGATGCGCTATCATCATGATAACGCACGGGCCATGTGGCCCGATGAAACTTACGCTATTGTGCCACAACCCGAACGGCTGCCGTTAATCGGTCAGAGTGATTGTAGTGATAAAGCACAATTATCCAAGCCGCAATAGGTATGTTATTCTTTTTTCAGCTAAAGTTATGCTTAACGCACCTGTTAATCCGGATCTAAAAGGAAGCGAATGTTAAAAATCATTCAGCGCACCACCTTAGGGGCGTTTTTATTGTTGTTGATGCCGTTGGGCGTGTGGATATCTAACTGGCAATGGCAACCCGGGGAAAGCGGCAATCTACTTCGCGTGCTGTTTTGGATGACGGAAACCGTTACCAGTCCGTGGGGTATCCTCACCAGTATCATCCTCAGCGCCTGGGTGTTGTGGTGTTTACGCTTTCGGCTCAAACCCGCGATTCTGCTCATTCTTATCATGAATGGTGCGATTCTTGCTGGTCAGTACACCAAATCCTCAATCAAAGAGCATGTGCAGGAACCGCGCCCCTACGTCATCTGGCTGGAAAAAAGTCATGGCATTAACGGTGATGAGTTTTATCAGCTTCATCGCCAGCAGCGTGGCGAAATGGTCTCAACTTTGCTGGCCAATGACACTCAGCTGCCGCAATGGCTGAAGAATCATTGGGCATTTGAAACCGGTTATGCGTTTCCTTCCGGGCATACCATGTTTGCCGCCAGCTGGGCGCTTTTAGCCATCGGCCTGTTATGGCCGCGCCGTCATTTTGCCACCGTTGCCGTATTATTCGTTTGGGCGACCGCGGTGATGGGCAGCCGTTTAGTGCTGGGTATGCACTGGCCGCGTGATTTAGTGATGGCAACGCTGATATCCTGGTTATTGGTGACCGTAGCTACGCTGCTGGCCCAGCGTTTCTGCGGCCCGCTCACCATTCCACCAGAGGAACATCGTGAGATCGCGCAACGTGATGATGGATTGTAATCAGCCTATTCATCCCCATATGATTGATTGTGCTTGTAGAAAAAAGCGCTAACTGATGTGGGGATAAGCAGCATCGACGGCGGTTTTTTGGCATACTTCTATTGGATAACCTCTCGACAGGACGCATTGTGAAATATTTGCTTATTTTTCTCGTGGTATTGGTCATTTTCATTATCTCCGTCACGCTCGGAGCGCATAACGACCAAATCATCACCTTTAACTATCTGCTAGCGCAGGGCGAATTCCGCATTTCAACACTGCTCGCCAGCTTGTTTGGCGCTGGATTCCTGCTGGGATGGGCGATTTGCGGCCTGTTCTGGTTACGCTTACGTGTTTCTCTGGCAAATGCGCAGCGTAAACTTAAACGTATGCAGGCACAGAATGAACAATCAACTGCAGTGACCCCATCACCAACTGCCAGTCGTCGGGATTAATTTTCGATGCTTGAATTGCTGTTTCTGCTTCTTCCTGTTGCTGCGGCGTATGGCTGGTATATGGGCCGCCGCAGTGCCCACCAGGATAAGCAACAGGAAGCGAACCGCCTGTCGCGCGATTATGTGACCGGTGTAAACTTCCTGCTCTCCAATCAACAGGATAAAGCGGTTGATCTCTTTCTCGACATGTTGAAAGAGGACAGCGGCACGGTTGAGGCGCATCTGACGCTTGGCAATCTGTTCCGTTCGCGTGGTGAAGTTGATCGCGCCATTCGCATTCACCAATCCCTAATGGAAAGTGCGTCGCTCAGCTACGAGCAGCGCTTGCTGGCGATCCAGCAACTCGGCCGCGATTACATGGCAGCCGGATTGTACGATCGTGCCGAAGATATGTTTGGGCAACTGGTTGAAGAGACCGATTTCCGTATTGGCGCGTTGCAGCAGTTATTGTTGATTCATCAGGCAACCAGCGACTGGCAAAAAGCCATCGACGTGGCGGAAAAGCTGGTTAAGCTCGGCAAAGACAAGCAGAAAGGGGAAATTGCCCATTTTTACTGTGAGCTGGCGTTGCAGGCATTAAGCAGTGATGACCTTGATCGGGCGATGAGCTTGCTGAAGAAGGGCGAGTCAGCCGATCATCAAAGTGCGCGCGTCTCAATCATGATGGGCCGCATTTTGATGGAGCAGGGCGAGTACGCCAAAGCCGCCAGCCGACTGCAGCGCGTGCTGGAGCAGGACAAAGAGCTGGTGAGTGAAACGTTACCCATGCTGGAAACCTGCTACCAGCGCCTGAACCAACCCGAAAACTGGGCGCAATTTTTACAGCGTTGTGTCGACGAGAATACCGGCGCCGCAGCAGAGCTTTATCTCTCTGATATTCTTGAGCAACAGCAGGGACCGGAAGCGGCACAGCTGTATATCAATCGTCAGCTTCAGCGTCATCCGACGATGCGTGTGTTTCATCGTTTGATGGATTTCCACTTACACGAAGCGGAAGACGGACGTGCGAAAGAGAGCTTGATGGTGCTGCGCGATATGGTCGGCGAGCAGATCCGCACTAAGCCGCGATATCGCTGCCAGAAATGTGGCTTCACTGCCCATGCTCTGTACTGGCATTGCCCATCTTGTCGCGCCTGGTCTTCAGTTAAACCCATCCGTGGACTCGACGGCCAATAAATGGCCGCATCACGCGTCTGGTTACATCTATTTAGTTACAACATACTTGTGAGTTTGATTAAGAAACTGCCCTGGCATCGTGCAGCCAGCAGTCAAACAGGCAAGTTCTGGCGGTAGCGTGATTGTCGGCACCGGCCTGCGCAGGTAGAATGCTTGCCGTTTGTCCATCGCGCCTGCGGGTGCCAGTTACTGAGGAAACGTTATGCCTGTAACCACTTCACCTATTCTGGTGGCACTCGACTATCATGATCTCAACAGCGCGCTGCAGTTTGTAGACCGCATCGATCCAAGCCAGTGTCGCCTGAAAGTGGGCAAAGAGATGTTCACACTGTTTGGTCCATCGCTGGTGAAAACGCTGCAGGAACGGGGTTTTGAAGTGTTCCTCGATCTCAAGTTTCATGACATCCCAAACACCACCGCACATGCAGTCGCGGCAGCGGCGGATCTTGGCGTGTGGATGGTGAACGTGCATGCCAGCGGAGGCGCTCGCATGATGAACGCGGCTCGTGAAGCACTGGTACCATTCGGCAACGATGCGCCGCTGCTGATTGCCGTCACCGTATTGACCAGCATGGATGAAGACGACCTCAAAGGTTTGGGCATTACCTTATCTCCAGCCGCGCAGGCTGAGCGGCTGGCACGTTTGACCCGCGATTGCGGCCTGCACGGCGTGGTTTGTTCGGCCCAGGAAGCCGCGCATTTTAAGCAGGTGATAGGTCAGGATTTCGCGCTGGTTACGCCAGGCATTCGTCCGGCCGGCAGCGATGCGGGCGATCAGCGCCGTATCATGACGCCGCAGCAGGCAAAACACGCCGGCGTGGATTATATGGTCATCGGGCGTCCGATCACCCAATCCGCCGATCCGGCCGCCACGCTGCAGCAAATCCTGCAAAGTTTACAGGAGGCTTAATGGCTCAGGACAATCGATTGGTGTATTCGACCGATAGCGGTCGTATCACCCATGAAGAAGAGAAAGCGCCACGACCTAAAGGCGATGGCATCGTGCGTATTCAACGCCAAACCAGCGGACGTAAAGGTAAGGGCGTGTGTCTGATTACCGGTGTCGATCTGGATGATAGCGCTCTCGAAAAACTGGCTGCTGAACTGAAGAAAAAGTGTGGTTGCGGTGGAGCAGTGAAAGAGGGCGTGATTGAGATTCAGGGCGATAAACGCGATTTGATAAAAACGCTGCTGGAAGCCAAAGGCATGAAAGTCAAACTGGCGGGCGGTTGAAGCAGTTCGGGCCACTTTTAGGTGGCCCGTTGTTAAGTAGATGCGCTGCGTAGCCTGATAATTATAATTTATTTGCTGATCTGGTGGCCGATGATGCCGCCGACAGCTGCGCCACCAACGGTACCAAGTCCGCTACCGTTGGTCAGCACTGAACCACCAATGGCACCTGCACCCGCACCGATTGCGGTATTACGGTCGCGTTTAGACCAATTCGAACAGCCGCTCAGCGCGACAACTAGTGTTGTTGCCAATACGGCAGCAGTAAGACGTTTCATTGTTGTAGTCATTAACTTCTCCTTGATTGTTAACACCGTGGTAACCATATAAGTATAGATGTTACACCGCACTCGGCAGGGTAAAACGGTCCTAAAATGCGAGTTTGCAAGCCACTTCTTGTTTAATCATCAAAACCAACCCGCGCCACACATTTAACGCCTTAGCCACTTTCCGCAGCTTTTACAGCCGTTCCATCCATAACGCTTTTTCTTCCTGCTCCGCACAATTCAGCTATCACAGTTCGCAGGAGAAAAAAGATGCTGGAAGCGTTAAAGCAGCAGGTGCTGGAAGCCAATCTCGATTTACCCCGTTACAACCTGGTCACCTTTACCTGGGGCAACGTCAGTGCGGTGGACCGCGATCGGGGTTTACTGGTGATCAAGCCGTCGGGCGTGAAGTACGAGCAGATGCAGCGCGACGATATGGTGGTCGTCGATCTCGCCAGCGGCGAGGTGATAGAAGGGAAAATGCGCCCATCTTCGGATACCGCCACCCACCGCGCGCTCTATCTCGCTTGGCCAGAGATCGGCGGCATCGTGCATACGCACTCGCGCCATGCCACCATTTGGGCTCAGGCTGGACGTGAAATCATCGCGTTAGGCACCACGCACGCCGATGATTTTTACGGCACCATTCCCTGCACGCGGCAGATGAAGCGCGAAGAGATTGAGCAGGAATACGAGTGGAATACCGGCCAGGTGATCATTGAAACTTTTGCGCAGCGCGCAATTGAACCAACGGAAATCCCCGCCGTACTGGTGAATTCCCACGGTCCATTTGCATGGGGTAAAGATGCGCATGCTGCGGTACACAGTGCGGTGGTACTTGAAGAGGTGGCTTATATGGCATTGCATACCGAGCAGCTGCGCACTGAGTTACCGCCGATATCGCAAACACTGCTTGATCTGCACTACCTGCGTAAGCACGGTAAAAATGCCTGGTATGGGCAGAATTAAAGTCAATTCTGAAACATATACGCCTGCTGGCGTAATGCCAGTTAATTAAGCTAATGGTGAGCGCGCAGGCCGGGGGCACTTTTGGTCCGGCGGTCCTCGCGCCGCTTACGCGGTACCTTCACTTCGTTCGTCTGCCTGACGGACCGGCGGAGACGGGACGTCCTTGTCCCGGCTCCGCCTTTCGCCCGCGTCCTGCGGGCTCTCCTGGCCTCCTCGCTTCGTTCAGCGCTGCGGATTGCCGGCCCAATAGTGTCACCGGCCTGCTCATGAGCTTCAATGCGTGTTGTTGACAAGGGCAGATGCGTCAAAGCCCGCACAGATAATCCATCCTTACAAAAAAAACGCCTCCGGGTGCCTCTCATTTAACTTCAAATCACCTGGTATGGCGATGCGTATCATAAATACAAAATGATCGATCAATAAAAATAAAACAGCGTTTCATAAATGCATTTGCGATCACTTTTTTCCTTTCTGCCAATCGTTATCTTGCTCGCCATGCCATCTGGCAATTCATAAAAACACCTCCCTCTGGCTCAGTTAAGGTGACACCTTTATGCATATCAAACGTGCAATCGATAAAATTCCTGGCGGCATGATGCTGATTCCGCTGTTTTTGGGCGCGCTGTGCCATACGTTCTCTCCGGGCGCAGGTAAATACTTTGGTTCGTTCACCAATGGGTTGATGACCGGCACCGTCCCGATTCTTGCGGTGTGGTTCTTCTGCATGGGCGCATCTATCAAACTCAGCGCCACCGGCACAGTACTGCGTAAATCGGGCACGCTCGTGCTCACCAAGATTGCGGTGGCGGGGGTGGTCGCGGCGATTGCTTCACGTGTGATGCCGGAAAATGGCGTGGAAGTGGGCATGTTTGCCGGTCTCTCGACGCTGGCGTTAGTGGCGGCGATGGATATGACCAATGGCGGTTTATACGCATCCATCATGCAGCAATACGGTTCGAAAGAAGAGGCTGGTGCATTTGTCCTGATGTCACTGGAGTCCGGGCCGCTGATGACGATGGTGATTCTCGGCACCGCAGGCATTGCGTCGTTTGAGCCACATGTCTTCGTTGGCGCGGTACTGCCGTTTATCGTCGGGTTCGCGTTGGGTAATCTCGATCCCGAACTGCGCGAGTTCTTTGGCAAAGCGGTGCACACGCTGATTCCGTTCTTTGCCTTCGCGTTGGGCAACACCATTGATTTAACCGTTATCGCGCAAACTGGCCTGCTGGGCATTATGCTGGGTGTCGCAGTGATCATTGTCACCGGCATTCCGCTGATTATTGCCGATCGCCTGATTGGCGGTGGCGATGGGACAGCGGGGATTGCGGCATCCAGCACCGCAGGCGCTGCCGTAGCCACGCCAGTGTTGATCGCCGAGATGCTGCCACAGTTTAAACCGGTCGCACCCGCCGCAACGGCATTAGTTGCTACTTCGGTCATTGTCACCTCCGTCATTGTCCCCATCATCACCGCGGTTTATTCACGACGCGTTAAGCGTTCTCATGTTGCTGTGGGGCAACGCGCTGCCATCAAGTAAGCCCGCTAATGCTTCCCCGGCCGATGGTCGGGGATATCTCTGGATTTTGCTTTATAAATCAATCTCTCATTTGGTCTGGCCTCACTCTGGATTACGCTGATGTGGCGTTTAACGCACTACATAAACATAAACAGAGGATGAGACAATGACAGTAATTAACCAACCAACATGCAGACTGTTCACCGAAGTTGGACAAACCACACAGCTCGCGGCCTACTATGAAGAGGGTCGCCGCACCATGTGGATGATGCTGCGTGCGCAACCCCGTCCGAGTTTTAACCACGAATTAATTGAGGAGATCATGAACCTGAGCTATTCCGCTCAACGTTCCGGTCTGCCGATTGATTTCTGGGTGACGGGTTCGTTAGTGCCACAGATGTTTAACGCCGGAGGCGATTTGCGTTTCTTTGTGGAATGCATTCGCAACAACCGTCGTGAAGCACTGCGCGCTTATGCGCGTGCCTGTGTCGACTGCATTCACTCCGCAGCGCGGGGTTTCGATACCGGTGCGGTCACGCTGGCGATGATTGAGGGCAGTGCGCTCGGCGGCGGCTTTGAAGCGGCGCTGGCACATCACTTCATTCTGGCGCAGAACAGCGCGCGCATGGGTTTCCCGGAGATCGCATTCAACCTGTTCCCGGGTATGGGCGGCTACTCGTTAGTGGCGCGTCGGTCTGGCATGAAGCTGGCCGAAGAGCTGATTATGGAAGGTGAGTCACACAGCGCGGAATGGTATGAAACGCGTGGTCTGGTCGACAAGGTGTTCCAGCCGGGCGATGGTTATCGCACCACACGCACCTTCATCGATACGTTACGTCCAAAACTGAACGGCGTGCGGGCAATGCTGAAAGCACGTCAACGCGTATTGCAGTTATCACGCGCTGAGCTAATGGATATCACGGAGGACTGGGTCGATTATGCCTTCACACTGGAACCTAAAGACATTGCTTACATGGAACGACTGGTACAACTGCAGAACCGTCATAGCGCATCCTTGCGCAAAGCCGGCTAATCTCGCAGACCAGCGTTAAACGCGGGCAGGATGCTTAGCCAGCCAATGCCCGAGCTGTTCTGCGGGCATTGGTTTTGCATAATAATAACCTTGACGCCCATCGACACCGTTGGCCATAACAAACTTCTCTTCGGCTTTGGTTTCAATGCCCTCGGCGATCACCTGCAGCTTCAGGGCTTTGGCCACCGCGACAATCGCACGCACCAGCGACTGCGCCACGGGTTGTTTGTTGATATTACGTACAAAGCTCTGATCCAGCTTAATGGCATCAATCGGGACGCGCGCCAGTTGAGAAAGTGAGGAGTAACCGGTACCAAAGTCATCGAGATGCACTTGCGCACCCAGCTCCTGGAACTGTTTCATCAGCATCAGCGCACCGGCTTCATTCTCAATCAGACAGCTTTCCGTCAGTTCGATATCAATCGGACAATCGGTCAAACCGGCTTCATTCAATGCCTGTTTCAGATCGGTGTAAATGCTCTGGTCGATCAGCTGCTTAGCCGAGACGTTAACCGCGACGCGCAGAAAGATGCCTTCGCTGCGCCACTTAATGATCTGCTGCAGCACGTTGAGCATTACCCAGCGGCCCAGGGGCACAATCAAACCGGACTCTTCGGCGTAGGAGATAAAATCGCCCGGCGGCACCAGACCACGCTCTGGAGAATTCCAGCGCACCAGCGCTTCGGCGCTCAGCACTTCGCCTTCGGCATTGAGTTTTGGCTGGTAATGCACCACCAGATGATCCAGCTCGAGCGCTTTGCGCAGGTTGGTATCGAGCCACAGATATTCAAACACGCGCTGATTCATCTCATTAGCGAACACGCAAAATTTGCCGCGGCCGTTTTCTTTGGCGTGATACATCGCGGTATCGGCGTTACGAATCAGGCTTTCACGATCTTCACCATGCAGCGGGGCGAGGGCGATACCCAGCGAGCAGCCGCTGTAAACCTCAATCAGGCCAATGCGGAATGGCTGACGCAGCCGCTCAAGAATACGCGACGCCATCGCTTCCAGCGCTGCCTGGCTGGTGTGTTCCGCCAGCACCACGAACTCATCGCCGCCAAGGCGCGCCAGCGTCTGGTCTTTGCCAAGACAGCTAAGGATGGCCAGCGACACGGCTTGCAACAGCTGATCGCCAAACATATGGCCGTAAGCGTCGTTCACCTTCTTAAAATTGTCTAAATCGAGGTACACCACGCCGGTTTGACTGCCATTTGCCAGCTCCAGTGCCAGACTAATCTGCTGATGGATCGCGTTGCGATTGGGCAAGCCGGTGACGGTATCGGTATTGGCCAGCACGCGCAGACGTTCCTGAGCGCGGCGCTCTTCGGTTATGTCGGTTCCGGAACAGATGAGGAAAATTTCATTTTTCCCGCTGCCGCTGTGAACGAACTTATTACGAAACAGAAACAGTCGCTGACCTTTACGGGTTTTTATCCAGCGTTCAACTTCGTAAGAACTGCCTTCACGGAAGAAACCGGCGATATTACGGCGTGATGCCTGCGCTTCCTGCTTGGTCATAAACAGCTGGAATACGTTACGGCCAATCACTTCCTGCTCTTTCAGCCCGGTGTACTCTTCACTCAAACGGTTGAAACGCTGGATATTGCCGCGTTGATCGAGGATCACGATGACGGAATTCGCCTCAGAAACCACTTGCTCGGCGAAGGATAAACCCAGCGTCAAATCACGCGCGACAGACGACGTATCGCCCCAGGCTGACGAGGTGCCTGCCCAGGTAGATTGATTGACTTTACGGCCGACAAAATGCATCGGAACAGGTTCGCCATGCAGCGACAGCGTGAGGTTAATACTTGAGGTAATGACCGTCATCGCACGTAATAAACTGGCCTGTGCGGGAGTCAGCGGCACCGCCATATTGGTGTTTGCGTTCTCATCTTCGGCAAAATGCAGAGCATCACTATCTGAAGTTAAACGCCAATGAGGGCTGGTGGTGCCAAACAAGGTATATAGCAATGTTTGCCCTTGTTCATCGGTCATGGAAACTTCCTCCGGGGGAATGCTCAGCGGGCGGTATCTCATTATTTTAGCAACAGTATTCAACCTCCTGCGTCAGCACAAGATGCAATCCAAATATATTTTTGTTTTTATTAAAGAATGGCACGAAAAAGCCCCGACAAGCGGGGCTAATCTCTGTTAGCAAGGGCACTTACCGAGTTTTCCGGCCTGGCTGGGAAAGCGGGCATCGAGGCAGTGACGGTGAAAAGCGCGCTCATCCATGGGGGCGATCGTTGGATGATGTTCGCGCATATGCTTCAGATAAGTTTGATAGTCATGAACGCCGACCATTAAACGAAAACTTTGCTGCAATCCCCGCCAGATGCGCTGCCAGCGCGTAAGATTTTGCCCAGCCGTGGCGGGGGCGATTGGTAAGCACTGCTGAATGTGCCACGGCCCGTTGGGTTTTCTCCAGCGATAAATGGACTCAGACATTTCGCACCTCTTTGCGCAGTGAGATCTCAGATTCATGGGTGGTTGGCACCGTGCTGTTGAGCGCCCGACGAATCACGAAGAAGGCCGCCACCAGCATGGTCACCGCCACCAGCATGAAGAAGGCGCACAGGGCCGCGTTAATTTGATTGCTGAAGACGATGGTTTGCATGTCAGCGACACTCTTCGCCGGGGCGATGACGATGCCGTCATCAATGCCTTTGCGGAACTTGTTGGCCTGCGCCAGGAAACCAATCGAAGGTTTTTCGTGGAAAATCTTCTGCCAGCCCGCGGTCATCGAGGTAATGAACAGCCAGGCGGTTGGAACAATCGTCACCCACGCATAACGCTGCTTCTTCATTTTGAACAGCACCACGGTGCCGAGAATCAACGCCATTGACGCCAGCATCTGGTTGCCGATACCAAACAGCGGCCACAGCGTATTGATGCCGCCGAGCGGATCGACCACGCCCTGATACACAAAGAAGCCCCAGCCCGCCACCGCGACGGTGGTTCCCGCCATGTTGCCCAACCATGAACGGTTATTCGCCATCGACGGCACCACGGTGCCCACCAGATCCTGCACCATAAAGCGACAGGCGCGGGTGCCGGCATCCACAGCGGTCAGGATAAACAGCGCTTCAAACAAGATGGCGAAGTGATACCAGAACGCCATCATGGCGCGGCTGTTAAACACTTCGGTAATGATATGCGCCATGCCGACCGCAAAGGTTGGTGCACCACCGGCACGCGAAAGAATGGTGCTTTCGCCGACGTCGCGCGCAATGCCGCTCAGCATCTCGGGCGTCACCACGAAGCCCCAGCCGTTAATCACCTGCGACGCATTTTCCACCGTGGTGCCAATCAGCGCGGCAGGGGAGTTCATGGCAAAGTAGACGCCCGGGTCTAGCACCGAGGCACAGATCAGCGCCATGATTGCCACAAAGGATTCCATCAGCATCGCGCCGTAGCCGATAAAGCGGATATGACTTTCGCGCTCCACCAGTTTCGGCGTGGTGCCGCTCGAAACCAGCGCATGGAAACCTGAAATGGCGCCACAGGCGATGGTGATAAACAGGAACGGGAACAGCGCACCGGAGAAGACCGGCCCGGTGCCATCAATAAATTTGGTCACTGCGGGCATCTTCATCTCGGGCATGGCAAACACGATGCCGATGGCCAAACCGATGATCACGCCAATTTTCAGGAAGGTGGAGAGATAATCGCGCGGTGCCAGCAGCAGCCACACCGGCAGCGAAGAGGCGACAAAACCGTAGATCACCAGCACCCACGTCAGCTCCGCGCCTTTCAGCGTGAACAGCGGGCCCCAATAGGGATCGGCTGCTACATTGCCGCCATAAATAATCGCCGCCATCATCAGCACGAAGCCAATGATCGACACTTCCGCGATTTTTCCCGGACGCAGGAAGCGCATATACACACCCATAAACAGCGCAATCGGAATGGTTGCGGCAATGGTGAACAAGCCCCACGGACTGTTGGCCAGCGCCTTCACCACCACCAGCGCCAGCGCGGAAAGGATGATGATCATCACACCCAGCGCGCCCAGCATGGTGACCACACCAGCGAATGAGCCGAGTTCCTGACGCGCCATCTCACCCAATGAGCGGCCATCACGACGCGTTGAGATAAACAGGATCAGGAAATCCTGCACCGCACCGGCAAACATTACGCCAACCAGAATCCAGATGGTGCCCGGCAGGAAGCCCATCTGCGCCGCGAGGATCGGACCAACCAGCGGGCCCGCACCGGCAATCGCCGCAAAATGGTGGCCGAACAGCACCCATTTATTGGTCGGTACATAATCGAGGCCGTCACTTAAGCGCTCCGCTGGCGTGCGACGGCGATCGTCCAGTTCGAAAATACGCTTGGCGATAAACAGGCTGTAAAAGCGATAGGCAATGCTGTAGCAGGCGACGGAGGCAATCACCAGCCACACCGCGTTGACGTGCTCGCCACGGCTGAGGGCCAGCATGGCAAATGCGCCCGCGCCAATTAACGCCACCGCTAACCAGATGAGACTGGTTTTGACGTTGTTCATGAGTTAACTCCTTGTAGGGACCGGGAAAAGAGGCGATCGAATACAACAAGTTAAAAGTAATGTAATGAATTGTTAACGACAGACAAAGGCATTAGAAATGTGAAGCGGAAAGCAAATTTAACATTTGCTAAAGCGGGCGGAGAGAAATGCGGAATAACGGCTGTTATCCCGCGAGTTTTCATGCTCAGGCGGCCGGACGCGCGACCACGCTGCGGGTTTCCATACGCACTTCGGCGATGGTCACGTCGATGATGTCAGTGACACGGTAAGCGACTTCACCTTTTATCTGCACGGTGCCGCTTTCCTGCGAGCACACCAGCTCATCACGCACCGCGTGGATGAACGGCGCAGGAATGAAGGCTACCGCGCCATTCTCCAGCAGACGAACGCGCATGCCGCCGCGAGATACGTCGATGATCTCGGCGCTGAACTTGCGATCGGTAGCGGCAAACGGTGCGAGGAAACGGGCATACAACCAGTCCCCAACATCGCGCTCGGCCATGCGGTTCAGGCGACGACGTTCGCTCATGATGGTGGTCAGCTCATCCTGCGGACGGCCAGTGCTTTCACCGCGCACAATTGCCTTCAGCAAGCGATGGTTGATCATGTCGCCAAACTTACGAATCGGCGAAGTCCAGGTCGCGTAGGCTTCGAGGCCAAGACCAAAGTGCGGGCCCGGCTCGGTGCCGACTTCTGCAAACGACTGGAAGCGACGAATGCGGCTATCCAGATACTGGGTTGGCTGCGCGTCGAGTTGACGACGCAGCTGGCGGAAGCCTTCCAGCGTGGTAATCGCCTGCGGATCCACGGTGATGCCATGCCCCGCCAGCACGCCAGCGGCCTGCTCAGCATTGGCCAGATCGAAACCGGTGTGCAGGTTATAGATACCGAAGCCCAGCTTCTCCTGCAGCACTTTCGCGGCACAGACGTTAGCCAGAATCATCGACTCTTCAACGATGCGGTTCGCTATGCGACGTGGCTCAGAGATGATATCCAGTACTTCGCCTTTTTCGCCCAACACAAAGCGGTAGTCCGGACGATCTTTAAACACCAGCGCGTGGGTTTGACGCCATTCGCTGCGCGCCAGGCAAACCTGATGCAGCAGGCGAATCTGCTGAGCAATGGCGTCGTTTTCAGGCTGCCAGCTGCCGCTGTTTTCCAGCCAATCAGAAACTTCGTCATAAACCAGCTTGGCTTTCGACTCGATCCACGCAGCAAAGAAATGCACGTCATCAGCCAGGCTGCCATCTTTCAGCACGGTAACGCGGCATGCCAGCGCGGGACGACGCTCGTTCGGACGCAGGGAACAGACGTCGTCAGAGAGTTCGCGCGGCAGCATCGGTATGTTGAAGCCCGGCAGATAGTTGGTGAACGCGCGTTTCGACGCCAGCTTATCCAGCTCGCTGCCTTCTGCCACGTAAGCGGTTGGATCAGCGATAGCGATGGTCAGGATCAGATTGCCGTCGGCAGCCTCTTCCACGTACAGCGCATCATCCATATCCTGGGTGCTGGCGCTGTCGATGGTGACGAAGTTCAGTGCGGTCAAATCTTCACGCTGCAGATTTTCGTCGAGCATCTCACCAAAACCGACGTCCGGAGCCTGACGTTCGAGGTTATGGCGCGACAACGTTACCCACCACGGCGCGAGGTGATCGTCCGCAGTGACAATGAATTCGGTCAGCTCAGCATAGAAACCGCGATCGCCTTTCAGTGGGTGACGACGCATCTCTGCTACCGCCCAATCGCCATTCTGGAAATCGTGGGTCACGCCACGTTCGGCGCGGCACTGAATCGCCTCTTTCAGCAGCGGATGATCCGGCACAATTGACAGGCGATCGTCTTTCTTCTGCACGCGGCCGACAAAGCGGGTCAGGAACGGCTCAACCAGGGTTTCCGGCTCGGCACTCTCGCGGTCTTTATCGGTGTGGATCACGGCCGAAATACGGTCGCCGTGCATCACTTTCTTCATCTGCGGTGGCGGAATGAAGTAGCTTTTCTGGGCATCAACTTCGAGGAAGCCAAAGCCTTTTTCCGTACCTTTAACAACACCTTCGACGCGCGGAGTCTGCGCGTGAAGCTTCTCTTTAAGCTGCGCGAGCAGCGGATTATCCTGGAACATAATTTATATAGTTTCGTGGCCTAAGAGCGGCTGACAGTTTTACGCGAATCGGGTCCGCGCGGCAAGGCCAAAACAGGCTAAAAAGCCGCTTTACGCGGCTTTTTACCTTCTGATAACGCTTTGGTCAGGCGATACGTTGTGACGGTGTGGCGGCGCTTAATGCCAGCTTCACCGGCACCGATTTTGAGGTCGGCGTACCGCTGCCGTCGCCAAAACTCGAGAGCGGCACCAGCGGGTTGGTTTCCGGATAATACGCCGCGAGGTTACCGCGCGGAATGTTATACGGCACCAGCTTGAAACCGCTGACGCGACGGGTTAAACCGTCATTCCACAGCGTCTCGATATCCACCAACTGGCCTTCAGTGAAGCCCAACGACGTCATATCATCCGGATGGATAAACACCACTTCGCGCTGACCGTACACGCCACGATAACGGTCATCGAGGCCGTAAATCGTGGTGTTGTACTGATCGTGTGAACGCAGGGTTTGCAGCGTGAACGGCACCGCGACATCGCCCAACTGCGGGAACAGCGACGTTGGCAGGGCGGCGGCGCTGAACTCAGCACGTTTGCTTGGCGTATTGAAGCGCAGCTCGGCGGCAGCGCTACCCAGGTAGAAACCGCCCGGAATGTCGCACTTGTTATTGAAATCAGCAAAGCCGGGAATCGTGGCGGCGATGTGATCGCGAATCAGATCGTAATTGCCTGCCATCGCCAGCCAGTCGATTTTATCGCTGCCTAATGTCGCATGGGCTATGCCAGCCACAATCGCGGTTTCAGAGCGCTGCGTCTCCGCCAATGGAATGCCGACGCCTTCTGAGGCGTGCACCATGCTGAACGAGTCTTCCACGGTAATGTACTGATTACCGCTTGCCTGACGATCGCGTTCGGTACGGCCCAGCGTTGGCAGAATCAGCCCTTCGAGGCCCGGCACCAAATGGCTGCGATTGAGTTTGGTGCTGATGTGCACGGTCAAACCGCAATGCTGCAACGCTTCTTCGGTGACCGGTGAATCCGGTGCGGCCGCCGCGAGGTTGCCGCCCAGCGCAATCAGCACTTTCACTTCGTCACGCAGCATCGCGTTCAGCGCTTCAACGGTGTTGTGACCATGCTCACGCGGGGGTTCGAAATCAAAGTGTGCGCCGAGTGCATCGAGGAACGGCTTGCCCGGTTTCTCATCGATGCCCATGGTGCGGTTGCCCTGCACATTACTGTGGCCGCGTACCGGACACAGGCCTGCGCCTTTCTTGCCCAACTGACCAAACAGCAGCTGCAGGTTGGTGATCTCGCGAACGGTATCCACCGAGTGTTTATGCTGAGTAATGCCCATCGCCCAAGTGACAATCACGCGTTCAGCACTTTGATAGATCGCCGCCGCCTCACGAATCTGCACTTCGCTGAGACCGGATTGGCGCACGATATCGTCCCAGCGGGTGTTATCAACGGCGGCAAGATACGCGTCAATGCCATGAGTGTTGGCATCGATAAACGCTTGATCGAAAATACCTTCTTCACCGGCAGCTAAACTTGCACGCTGTAGCTCAAGCAGGGCTTTCACCATGCCGCGCACCGCTGCCATATCGCCGCCCAGATTAGGTTGGTAATAGGCGGAACTGATGGTGCCCGCCATCGACGTGACAATCTCCAGCGGCTTTTGCGGATCGGCAAAACGCTCGAGGCCGCGCTCGCGCAGCGTGTTAAAGGTGACAATTTTCGCGCCGTGATCGGCAGCGTGCCGCAGGCTGTGCAGCATGCGCGGATGGTTGGTGCCCGGATTCTGACCCAACACGAAAATCGCGTCGGCATGATCAAAATCGTCCAGACGAATGGTGCCTTTACCCACGCCGATGCTGCGTTTCAGGCCGGTGCCGCTGGCTTCGTGGCACATGTTGGAGCAGTCGGGGAAGTTGTTGGTGCCCATCACACGGCCAAACAGCTGATAAAGCCAGGATGCTTCATTGCTGGCGCGGCCGGAGGTGTAAAGCTCCATTTGATTTGGATGATCCATCGCCTTCAAATGGCGAGCAATCAAGGCTAACGCATCGTCCCAGCTGATCGGTTCGTAGTGGTCGGTCGCGCTGTTGTAGCGCATCGGATGGGTTAAGCGTCCCTGATACTCAAGGAAGTAATCGCTCTGTTGATAAAGAGTGCTGACGCTGTGCTGCGCAAAAAATTCCGGCGCAACCACACGACGCGTGGCTTCCCACGTCACCGCTTTTGCCCCGTTTTCACAGAAGCTGAAGGTGCTTTTGTTGTCATCGCCCCATGCGCATCCTGGGCAGTCGAAACCGCGCGCTTTGTTCATGCGCATCAGGTTTCGCATGTTCTTCAGGGCAGCTTTACTATCAAGGACGAAACGGGTGGTGGCTTCCAATGAACCCCAGCCGCCCGCAGCAGCGCGATAGGGTTGAATCTTACGTTTAAATTTCATAGTTGCAGGCTTATTTGTTTATGAGTTGTTATCAGAATATGTCTTCTGTTAGCGGGAAGTGTGCGACTCTCCTTAAAAGTTGTCTAATTGATTGGTTTAATGGTGCGATAGGCGGCGTTTATCGTGAAACGCACGTAAAGCGTGACCTAAGTCAAACTTTCCCGGCTGTTAAGGGGCGGCAGTTACGTGCTGCTGAGATAACTGACTAATAATTGCTCTTTCCATTCTGAAAAGGGCACGCAGCATGAAGAATCTGGCAAGCCAAATTCACGCCTTCGGTAAAGCCTTAATGATGCCCATCTCGGTGATTGCTGCCGCAGGGATCTTTCTTGGCCTGGCCGCCGCAATGCAAAATCCGGCCATCACCGGCGATGCCTTCGCCAGTCTGCAGGTGCCACAGCTGATTATCGGGTTTATCCGCAAGGTGGCGGGCGCGCTGTTCGCCAATTTGCCGCTGTTCTTTGCGGTGGCCAGCGCCATCGGGCTGGCGAAAGCGGAGAAACCGACCGCCGCCTTTGCCGCCGTAATTGGCTATATCGCCATGAATGTTGGTATCAGCTCCACGCTGGCGTCGAAAGGTTTGACAGCCGCTACCACCACGCCAGAAGCGCTGCAGAAAGCGGGTATGGATCAAACCGCAGCGATGATGACGTCGGCCGAATACATCGACATGCTCGGCATCTTTACTTACAACATGAGCGTGCTGGGCGGCGTGATTGCTGGATTGATTACCGTGCTGCTGCATAACCGTTTTTACACTCAGCAACTGCCGACGGCGATCAGCTTCTTTGGTGGACGCCGCTTTGTGCCGATCGTGACCGTGGTGGTGCTGCCGCTGGTGGGCGTGCTGCTGGCGTTGATTTGGCCGACCATCGGCGAAGGCATCGCGTGGGTGGGTTTGATGATTGGTAAAAGCGGGCAATACGGCGCCTTCCTGCTTGGCACCAGCGAACGCTTACTGATTCCCACCGGTTTGCACCATATCCTCAACGAAACCGTGCGCTTCACACCGATTGGCGGCATGGCAACGGTTGATGGACAAAGCATCGTCGGCGCGCTGAACATCTTCAACACCTCGCTAACGCATCCCGGCGCCATACCGGACGATACGGTGCGCGGCGCGACGCAATTCCTCGCGCAGGGCAAAATTCCGGTAATGATGTTTGGCTTACCGGCCGCCGCGCTGGCGATCTACCACACTGCGCGCCCTGAGCATAAGCAGCGCGTTAAAGCGCTGGTGCTGGCCGGTGCACTGACTTCCTTTACCACCGGCATCACCGAGCCGCTGGAGTTCTGTTTCATCTTCGTGTCGCCGGTGCTCTATATCCTGCATGCGCTATTAACCGGCCTGTCATTTATGTTGATGTCGATGCTGCATTTGATGATTGGCAACGTGCAGGGCGGCGCCATCGATCTGGTGGTGTTCGGCATTCTCGGTGGCAGCAAAACGCATTGGTGGTGGACGATTGTGCTCGGCGTAATTTATGTGCCGATTTACTACTACGGCTTCCGTTTTGTCATCACGCGGATGCGGGTTGAAACGCCGGGACGGGAATCCGATGAGGAGCACAAACCCGAACAGGTGGCGGCGGATGAGCGCACCAAAGTGATCATTAGCGGGCTGGGCGGCGAAGCCAATATAGAGGACGTCGATTGCTGCTTCACCCGGCTGCGCGTGCGGGTCAAACAGATGAATGAGGTGGTCGATCAAACGTTACTGACCACCGGCGCGAACGGCATCAATCGCGTCAGCGAACATGATATCCAGGTGATTTACGGCCCGCAGGTCGAGAAGATCGCCAACGACGTAAAAAGTGCCTTGGGTGTGGCGTAACACAATGGCCGCTGCGCGTGGACGCAGCGCAGCGGCAACCGCCATGATACACTGCTGTTTTCCAGCCAATTCTGCTTTCCATGGACATCAAACAATTAATCTATCTGACAAATCTTGAACGCGAACGCCACTTTGGCCGCGCGGCAGAGGTCAGCTTTGTCAGCCAGCCGACGCTGTCGATGCGCCTGAAAAACCTCGAACGCGAATTAGGGCTGTCGCTGATCAACCGCAGTAATAATTTCGATGGCTTTACGCCGGAAGGCGAGCGCGTGCTGACCTGGGCGCGGGAAATTGTTTCGGTGTATCAGGGATTGAAGCTGGAAGTGGAGTCGCTCAAGCATGGCGTCAACGGCACCTTGCGGCTTGGCGTTATGCCGCAGTGCAGCGTGGCGCTGCCTGCGTTGTTGAAAGCGGTTGAAGCGCGTTATCCACAGCTGGATTATCGCGTGGCCGCGATGAGCGCCGATCAACTGCTGGAAGCGCTCAACAGCCACACCGTGGATGGCGGTATCGGCTTTTTTGAACTGACGTCACTGCGCGAGCTGCATTTTCAAACTGCGCTGTTGAAAGATCCTGGCGTCGAGGCGCTATTCAATCCGGCGCACTTTCCGGCGCTGCTGGAACAAGAGAACATCTCGCTCGCCACGCTTGCCTGCCAGCCGCTGTGTCTGGCAGAGCCCACGCGCTATTTTCGACGCTATCTTGATGGGCAACTGAGGGAAACCGGCTTGATTCCACGCGTGATCGTTGAGAGCGCGTCGATCATGCAACTGCTGCAAAGTGCGCAGGTTGGTTTAGGCGTGATGGTGTCGCCATGCGGACATCTGTTGCCGGAGCTGATGCAGAATCTGGCGCGGCGGCCGATTGAGATGGCGCCGATGGGCCGGCAGGCGGCATTAGTGATTGCCGAGCCGGGCAGAGCATCGCCGCTGGCTCAGCATTTCTTTGATGAAGCGCGGCGACATCTGCCCGATTAACGGGTTTCGCCGAGCGCCATCAGCAGGCGATCCTGCCAGCTGGCGAAAGCCACCGCTTGCAACAGCGTGAAGATACGTTCGCTGCCCCAGCCCGCGTTCAGCAGCGGCTGCAAATGTGCAGCGCTGAAGCGGTCGGGCAGGCGCGTGAGCTGGGCGCTGAGTGAAATCACCGGCGATGCTGCGCCAGCGCTTTCGACATCCTGCAGCAGTGCGTCACGCCATTCATCGGTAACAAAATCAAACTGACGTCGACAACCCAGCACGCGTGCGCTAACCGCCTGCGCCAGCGCTTCATCCCCGGCAAAATGTTCACTCAGCCGCTGTTTTAGCGTGGCGAAGCCATACAGCACTTGCGCATCGTGCACCAGCAGCCAAATGGCATCATCTAATCCCTCAATACCCTGACAGAAAGTAACCGCCGCCAGTTGATCGGCGCTGGCATAGCGCAGTTCAACCGGTTTCAACGCGTGCTGCCAGCCGTCGTTGCCGGTAAACAGCGCTGCGCTGGCATCCGGCGGCGGTGTTACGCCCGGAATCCAGCGCACCGGCAAGCCCATCATCGCCTGCAGCGATGCCACCACGCGTGACTGATAGCTGACATATCCCACCAGTTGATTCAGCGTGACGATATCGGGCTCGGTTAAGCCCACCGCGTCCAGCGCGCTGATGCTGTTGGCGGTGATCAGTTCCGGCTGCATCGCCAGCTGACGCGCATATTGGGTGATTTGCGTCAGGCGATTATTGCTTTCACGTGATGAGTCCGGACCCGGCAACGGATTGAGCCGGGCTGAGTAGTGATTGCACAGGCGCTGCACGCCGGCGACCTGCGCCACCGTTAGCGCGGTGCTGAGACGATCGTACAGCGTTAAGGTGTGGGTCAAACTGGTGGCAAGCGTATCGGGAAACAGAATCTGGCTGAGATCGCGCGCGGCCAATAACGCAGGCTGAAAACGCGACAGCAGCGGCTGTAACGCGGTCGCTTCCTGTTGCAAACCGAGTAAGAAACGATCGTCGATATAGGCGGCTTCGGGCACCAGCGGCGCAGTGGCGGTGCTATTCGGGCGAGTCTGGCTTTCATAAAACCAGTGGTCATGGCCGGGAGAACGGCGTTGTTCCATGGTCATTCCTTGCGCTAAAAACGGACTTGCTGCACAGCGTGCGAATCTGAAAAGCAGGCATGCAACAAAGGGCTAGCTTATCGTCGCTGAACGGCTGTCCACGGCAAAAGAATGTTGGGGAATAATTAATAGCTTACGAGTATAAGGAGGGCGTTATTTGAAGAGGAGGTCGCCATGAAAGGCGACCTTGGGTAAATCTTATTTCAGTTCCAGCTCGTTCATTGCGGCAATGCTGAAGCCGCCATCAACGTGTACCACTTCACCGGTGATACCACCCGCCAGATCAGAGCACAGGAATGCAGCTGAGTTACCCACGTCTTCGATGGTAACGGTACGACGAATCGGGGTAACCGCTTCGCAGTGCGCCAGCATTTTACGGAAATCTTTGATGCCTGATGCAGCCAGCGTACGGATTGGACCGGCAGAAACGGCGTTAACACGTGTGCCTTCTGGACCCATTGCGTTCGCCATGTAGCGTACGTTAGCTTCCAGAGACGCTTTCGCCAGACCCATCACGTTGTAGTTCGGGATGGCGCGCTCTGCACCCAGGTAAGACAGGGTCAGCAGGGCAGAATTCGGGTTCAGCATTGCACGGCACTCTTTCGCCATCGCCACAAAGCTGTACGCGCTAATGTCGTGAGCGATCTTGAAGCCTTCACGGGTAACAGCATTCACGTAGTCGCCATCCAGCTGATCGCCAGGTGCGAAACCGATGGAGTGAACGAAACCGTCAAATTTCGGCCAGGTTTTTGCCAGTTCGGTGAACAGCGCAGTGATGCTCTCGTCTTCAGCCACATCGCATGGCAGAACAATGTCTGAACCCAGATCTTTAGCAAACTCTTCCACACGACTTTTCAGTTTGTCGTTCTGGTAGGTGAAAGCCAGTTCTGCGCCCTGTTTGTGCATCGCCTGCGCAATACCGTAGGCGATTGAGAGTTTACTGGCAACGCCAGTAATCAGAATGCGCTTACCGGAAAGAAAACCCATAGCTGTAATCCTTTTGGTCATTGTTGTTGGCGGTCGCGGTGGTTGAAAAACAGGCGACCGACGTTAATCTCGTGCGAAGTCTAGCACGTCTCTATAAATGCGGTAAATCGCACCGCGTTTTCGGCGCCTTAACGCTCGCGGCGCCAGGCTTCAGCGGTTAAGGCTTCACCAAAGTGGCTGGTGATCAGGCGCTTGGTGAGATCGTGCAGCGGCGAGGCCAATACATCGGCGGTGCCGCCGCGCTCGACCACTTCGCCCTGATGCATCACCAGCACCTGATCGCTGATGTGCTTCATCATGCCGAGATGCTGGGTAACGTAAATATAGGCGATGCCGTGCTTCTCCTGCAGTTCCAGCATCAGGTTCACCAACTGCGAACGCATGGTCATATCCAGCGAGGCGAGAGCTTCATCGGCGACGATCACTTTCGGCTGCAGAATCAGCGCTCGCGCCAGCGCCAGACGCTGCTTCTGGCCCGGTGCCAGCATGTGCGGATAGTATCCGGCGTGGTCGCGCAGCAAACCAACCTGACGCAGCGTGGCAGTAATGCGTTTTTCACGCGCGTCATCATCCAGCTCGGTATTCAGGCGCAGCGGGAAATCGAGTATCTGGCTGATGCGCTGGCGCGGATTCAGCGAGGTTGAGGGATCCTGAAAAATCATGCGAATGCGCTGGCTGCGATAACCATAATCACCGTACTCCAGCGGATGATCGTCAATCAGCATTTCGCCCTCGCTCGGCTCGACCATGCCGCTGAGCATTTTTGCCAGCGTCGATTTTCCCGAACCGTTTTCACCAATTACCGCCAGCGTCTGTTTCTCACGCAGGGTAAAACTGACGCCTTTCACCGCCTCAACGTGCTGACGACGGAACAAACCGGTGCGATAGCGGTAGGTTTTACTCAGGTTGCGCACTTCCAGCAGCGTTTCCATGTTTACTGGCTCTCCATATTCAGCGGGAAGTGACAAGCAAACAGATGCGCTTTATTGCCGGTCAGGCGCGGTGTTTCGATGCATTTACGCTGCGCATACGGGCAGCGCGGCCCCAGACGACAGCCAATCGGCAGATGTTCCAGTGAAGGAATCGCGCCAGAAAGCGTGTTGAGGCGGCTTTTGTGCGGCAGCGCGCTACCGAAATCGGGCATCGCCCGGATCAGCGCCTGCGTGTAAGGATGATGCGGTGACTCCATTAACTCTTCGCTTTGCGCGATCTCCACCGTCTGGCCGCAATACATCACATTAATGCGGTCAGCCCAGTGGCTCATGGTGCGCAGATCGTGGCTGATCAGCAAAATGGTGGTGTTGTTATTCTGATTGAGGCGGCTCAGCAGGCGGAAAATTTGCGCCTGCGTGGTCGGCTCCATCGCATTGGTTGGTTCATCGGCGATCAGCAAACGCGGCTGATTGGCCAGCGCGATGGCGATCATTACCTTTTGGCATTCGCCGTCGGTGAGTTCATACGGGAAACTGCGCATGATGTCTTTATGATCTTTGATGCCGACGCGATGCAGCAGCTCAATGGCGCGCACTTTGCGCCAGAACCACAGCCGTTTATACCAGCGGCCTTTGTGCGTCCAACGCGGAATCGCCTGCATCAGCTGGCGACCAATACTTTCTGACGGATCAAGACAGGATTGCGGCTCCTGAAAAATCATCGAAACGTTATGGCCGACGATCCGACGGCGTTCGCGCGGTGACAGGCGCAGCAGATCAATATCATCAAACACCATGCGATCGGCGGTGACGCGCCAGTTATCTTTGGTGACGCCGCAAATGGCTTTGGCGATCAGACTTTTGCCTGAACCCGATTCACCCACCAAACCGCGGATTTCGCCTTCGCTTAGCGTCAGGTTGATGCGATCAACCGCTTTGACCGGACCGTCAGCGGTCATAAATTCGATGGTCAGGTTACGGATATCCAGTAGCGGCATTATTCAACTCCCGCTTCTACAGCGCGACGAATGCCGTCGCCCAGCAGGTTAACGATCAACACGCTGACCATCAGCGCCACGCCCGGCAGCATGACCGTCCACGGCGCAACGTAGATCAGCTCCAGCGCGTCACCCAGCATCGCACCCCATTCGGGCGAGGGCAGCTGCGCGCCAAGATCGAGGAAACCGAGTGCTGCGATGTCCAGAATCGCCATCGACAGCGAGCGGGTAAATTCGCTCACCAGCAGCGGCAGCACGTTAGGCAGCACCGCATTCCACAAGATATTCAGGTTGCGCGCGCCATCAAGACGCAGCGCCACCACATACTCTTTTTCCATCTCATCATGCACAGCAGTATAGATCTCGCGCACCAGACGTGGGATCAGCGCGAGAAACACCGCCAGCATCGCGTGTTCCAGGCGCGGGCCGAGAAATGCCACCACGATAATCGCCAGCAGCAGCGAGGGAATCGACAGTAAGGTATCCAGCACGTGATTCATCACCGCCGAGCGCATGCCGTGCGTGATACCGGCAAACACGCCAAGCACCAGCGCACAAATTGCCGCCAGCACCGTCACCAGAATCGCCGATCCCACGGTCGGCGCTACGCCGCTCAGCAGGCGGCTCAGCACATCACGGCCTAAATCGTCGGTGCCGAGGAAAAAGGAGACATCGCCGTAGCGCGACCACGATGGCGGCAGCAGCTGATAACCCAGGAATTGCTGATCGATGCCATACGGCGCCAGCAGGCCGCCAAACAGGCACAGGAACAGCAGCAGGCCAAAGCCGTATAAGCCGACCATGCCGCTGGTATCGCGATACAAGCGCTGCCAGCTGCGACGCAGCGTGCTGGGCAGCCGCTTCTCGTCGTAGACATTATCTAAGGGCATACCATTCCTTATGTTTCAGCGGGTTAAGCGCCGCACCCAGAATATCGGATAACACGCTGACCAGAATCACCAGACCGCCCACCACCATCACGCCAGCGGAAATCGCCGCGTAATCCTGCTGGCGAATGGCGTTAATCAGCCAGCGGCCGAGGCCCGGCCAGTTGAACACCACTTCGGTGATCATCGCCAGCGTCAGCATGGTGGAAAATTGCAGGCCAAGGCGCGGGATCACTGGCGGCAGGGCATTGTGCAGCACGTGGCGGCGGATCACCGTGAAGCGCGACAGGCCGCGCGTGGCGGCGGCTTTGACGTAGTTTTTGTCCATCACATCGCTGGTGCTGCTGCGCAGTAAGCGGATCATCTCGGTGGCGGGCGCAACGGCGAGCACGACCACCGGCAGAATCATGTGCGTTAAGGCGCTGACCAGCATTTCATGACGCCACGGCGACGGGCTTAGCCAGGCATCAATCAGCGCGAAGCCGGTAACGTTTTGCACCGGATAGAGAAGGTCGAAACGTCCGGACACCGGCAACCAGCCGAGCGTTAACGAGAAGAACAGCGTAAACAGCAGCGCCAGCCAGAATACCGGCATCGAGAAGCCAAGCAGCGCCAGTGCGCTAATGGCTTTATCCTGCCATTTTTTGCGCATCACGCCGGCGCAAATTCCCAGCGGAATGCCCACCAGTAGCGCCAGAATAAATGCCATTACGCACAGCTCCAGCGTGGCGGGAAACACTTCGCGCAGCTGAAGATCAATCGGCTGGCCGTTGGTGCTGGAGACGCCAAAATCGAACTGCAGCAAGCCCTTGAACCAGAACCACCACGCATCAAACAGCGATGCGCCTTCGAGCGGGGCATTTGGTGTGAAGTAGCTCAGACTGAAGCTCACCAGCGACAGCAAAAACAGGGTGATGAGCAGCAGCACCACGCGACGCAGAATATAGATAATCATGCTTACTCCTCGCTGCTCTCATCGCGGTAAACGCCAGCGAACGAAGCGTTACCAAACGGGCTCAACACCAGGCCTTTGATATCATGCCGATAGGCTTGCAAACGCAGCGATGACGCCAGCGGCAGCACCGGCAACTCCTGCGCCAAAATCTGCTGCGCCTTGTCATAGCTGTCAATGCGCGCCGATAGCTGCTGGGACAACAGTGCATGCTGCAAAGCCTCATCAAAGGCGGGCGAGCACCAGTGTGCGTAGTTGGTTTGCGAACGGATCGCCGCGCAGCTTAACAGCGGACGGAAGAAACTGTCGGGATCGTTACTGTCGGTTGCCCAGCCGGTGAGCGTGAGATCATGATTCATCTCCATCAACTGCGCTTCCTGGAAGCGGCCTTCCACCGGCGCGATAGTGACGCGCACGCCAACCTGAGCCAAATCCGCTTGCAACAATTCAGCGGTTTTTAACGGGCTGGGATTCCACGACTGCGAGGAAGAGGGCACCACTAAACGTAAATGCAAATCTTCCAGCCCCAGCGCTTTCAACTCTTCACGCGCCTTAGCCGGATTGTATTCGGTGACGCGCGCATCGTTGTCATACGCCCAGGACGCACGCGGCAAAATGGAGGCGGCAGTTTCAGCGGTGCCGTAATAGATCGACTCCATCAGGCGTTCGTTATTGATCGCCAGCGCCAGCGCGTGACGCACTTCCGGGCGATCCAGCGGCGGTTTGCGCGTGTTGAACGCCAGATAGGCGATGTTCATGCCGGGACGCAGCGTCATGCGCAGGCGCGGATCGTCACGCAAAATGCTCAGCTGGCTGGCGGCGGGATAGGCCAGCACATCGCATTCGCCGGTCAGCAGTTTGGATAACCTTCCGGTGCCGCCGACGCCCAAATCAATCACCACCTGCTGCAGACGCGGCACGCCTTTCCAGTACTGCGGATTACGCGCCAGGCGGAGATATTGCCCGGTACGGTATTCGCTCAACTGGAACGGGCCGGTGCCGACCGGTTCGCGGTCCAGCTGTTCCTGCTGGCCTTTAGCGCTGAGTTTATTGGCGTACTCCTGCGACAAAATCGGCGCGTAATGCGTCGCGATATGCCACAAGAATGAGGCGTCCGGGCTGTTGAGGCGGATTTCAACGGTATCGCTATCCAGCTTTTTCACGCTCTGCACCGAATCGGCAAACTGCAGGCTATCAAAATAGGGATAGCTGCCGCCGTTGACGTTGTGCCACGGATGCTTGCGATCAAACATGCGTGCAAAGCTGAACACCACATCATCGGCGTTCATTTTCCGCGTCGGTTTAAACCAGTTGGTGTGCTGGAAGGCGACATCTTTACGCAGGTGAAAACGGTAGGTTGCGCCGTTATCACGCACTTCCCAGCTCTGGGCGAGGTCGGGAATCAGCCGATAAGTATAAGGATCCACGTCCAGCAGCCGGTCATACAGCTGCGCCGCCAGCGTATCAACGACTAAGCCGCTGCTAACCATTTGTGGATTGAAGGTATTAACCGTGCCGTTAACGCAATAGACAAAACCGCTGTTGCGGATGTTGTCCGTTGGCGCGGCCCACGCTGACGCGCTCATCATGCTGAGACCCAGCAGCAGAGAGGGGAATAATTTTGGCATAGAACTCAACGATTCTGAGGCAATAGCGTGAGTGTATCTTAAACGCCACGTACTCCCCAAATTCGCGACGCTTCTGCTGTGTTTTTCGCCAAACTGGCGATGGGGTAATCACAATCTCTGTGTGGAGATGAGAAAAATTCTCAATTAGGGGTTTACAGATGATAATAAGAATGATTATTATTCCTCTGCGCTTCGACGGTGGCTCTACCGAAGAAGAGCACGACATTGCTCACATTGCTTCCAGTATTAGTTGCCCGCGTTAACCCGCGGGCCTTTTTTCGTCCTGTTTCGAGCGGCTGCCGCGTTGGCTGCGCTCGTCCACCCTGGTCACATACTTATGTATGCTCCCAGGGATGTCCTCGCTTGCCGCCTTGCATCCACTCGAAACAGTTAGAAAAAAACACCGTGCGATTTGCTTTAAAAAAAGGAAAATCAAATGAATACGTATAGGCGACGTTTATGGCGATTTGGCTAATCCTCGTCGCGTGCCTGAATACCGTGCTTTTTCATCATGGCGCGCAACTGATGGTACGTCACACGCAATAACTCGGCGGCGCGGCGCTGGTTGTATTTGGCTTGCTGCAAACTCGCTTCAACCAGCTCGCGTTCCTGTTGATTTTGCCACTGACGCAAATCCAGCGGCAGGGAAGGCAAGGCAGATACGTCCGCCTGGGCAATGACGTCGGCGGGCGGCGTGCGGGGGGCGAACGGGTTAATGATAATGTTATCCAGCTCATCGTCGGCGCTGTGATGGCGATAAACCGAACGCTCGACCACGTTCTTCAGTTCACGCACGTTGCCGGGCCAGCTGTGATTGAGCAACGTCAGCTGAGCGCGATCGCTGAAGCCAGGGAACAGCGGCAAGCCCAGTTCGCGGCACATCTGAATGGCGAAATGGTTGGCCATCACCAGTATGTCGCTGCGGCGTTCACGCAGCGGCGGCAGTTGCACCACATCAAAGGCGAGGCGATCGAGCAGGTCGGCGCGGAATTTACCGGCGGCGGCAAGCGCCGGCAAATCTTCATTGGTCGCGCACACCAAACGCACATTCACCTGCAAAGATTGATTACCGCCAACGCGTTCCAGCTGTCCGTATTCAATCACGCGCAGCAATTTCTCCTGCACCAGCATCGGCGCGGTGGCGAGTTCATCAAGAAACAGCGTGCCGCCATCGGCGCGTTCGAAGCGTCCCAGATGGCGTTTTTGCGCCCCGGTAAACGCGCCAGCTTCATGACCGAAGAGTTCGGAATCGAGCAGGTTTTCATTTAGCGCGGCGCAGTTCAGCGAAACAAACGGACCTTCCCAGCGGTTTGACAAATAATGCAGGCGGCTGGCAATCAGCTCTTTGCCGGTGCCGCGCTCGCCAATCACCAGCACCGGTTTTTCCAGCGGCGCTAAGCGCGAAACCTGTTCCAGTACCTCCAGAAAGTTATTCGATTCGCCTAACAGGTTGTCTGAACTGTTCGCCATGATGAAATTCGCCACTGATTAATCAATTTCACTACCTTAAGCGATGTCCAGGCGGATGTAAAATAAACAAATCGCGTAAAATCAATAAATTAAAAGTTGGCACGCGAATTGTATTAGTGAAGGGCGCTTCGCGCACCTACACACAAAATTTGAGGAACATCATTATGGGTATTTTTTCTCGTTTCGCCGACATCGTGAACGCTAACATCAACTCTCTGCTGGAGCGCGCCGAAGATCCGCAGAAACTGGTACGCCTGATGATTCAGGAAATGGAAGATACGCTGGTAGAAGTCCGTTCAACCTCAGCCCGTGCGCTGGCCGAAAAGAAACAGCTGCTGCGCCGCAGCGAGCAGGCTGAAATTCAGCAGGCCGAATGGCAGGAAAAAGCGGAGCTGGCGATTAATAAAGGTAAAGAAGATCTGGCGCGTGCTGCTTTAATTGAGAAGCAAAAGCTGACCGATTTGATTGCTGCGCTGCAGCAGGAATCGACCCAGGTTGAAGAGACGCTGGACCGCATGAAAGGCGAGATCGGTGAGCTGGAGAAAAAACTCACTGAAACCCGTGCGCGTCAGCAGGCGTTAACGCTGCGCCATCAGGCAGCATCGTCATCACGTGATGTGCGTCGTCAACTCGACAGCGGCAAAATTGATGATGCGATGGCACGTTTCGAATCCTTTGAACGTCGCATCGATCACATGGAAGCAGAAGCAGAAAGCCAGCGTTTTGGTAAACCAAAAGGTTTGGATCAGGAGTTCGCCGAGCTGAAAGCCGATGATGAAATCAGCCAGCAGCTGGCCGCGCTGAAAGCTAAAATGAACCGCCCTGAGTGATCGCCACGGGCCTGATTGCGGGCCCGAGTTAAAAATGGTGTTAGTGATTAAGGAGAGTCAATGAGCGCACTTTTTTTAGCCATACCTTTAACGATTTTCGTGCTGTTTGTCGCACCAATTTGGTTATGGCTGCATTACAGCAACAAACGCAACGGCGGCGCCGATCTATCGTCGAGTGACCTGCAGCGTTTGCAACAAATTACCCAGGATGCGCGCCGCATGCGTGAGCGTGTTGAAGCACTGGAAGCCATTTTGGATGCCGAACATCCAAACTGGAGGCAACCATGATGAATGGCCGTAAACTGTGGCGCATTCCGCAGCAGGGCAAAGTACGCGGCGTCTGCGCGGGTATCGCCGAATACCTCGACATTCCGGTGCGCTTGCTGCGTGTGATTGTGGTGCTGTCGCTGTTCCTTGGGCTGTTTATGTTCACCATCGTCGCCTATTTTATTCTGGGCTTTGTGCTGGACGAGAAACCCGTTGATGCGACATCTGAACGGGCACCCAGCGCACGTGAACTGCTCGACGAGCTGGAAACAACGCTGCAAAGCGATGAGCGAAAGGTGCGTGAAGTTGAACGCTACGTCACTTCAGAGACGTTTAGCGTGCGCAGCCGCTTTCGCCAGATCTAAATTCCCGGGCTTTCGGGCCCACTTCTTCTATTGTGATAAGAGGCTCTATGCAAACTCAACGTTTTACTGCTCTGCGCCGTCGCGCGACACCTGCGTTGATGTCGGCGGGGAAATTTATCATCATTAGTGCAGTAACTTACGGGCCCGGCGGTATCGCTGGCTGGGCGGTGAAATCGGTGGCGCGCCGTCCGCTGCGCCTGTTGCTGGCGGCCGCCCTGGAACCGTTGCTGAGCAAAGCGTTTAAACGCTTATCGGCACGATTCATCAGGGAGAACGATGAAAAGACTGCAAAATGAATTTGTGGCGTTGATGAACCGCGGTGTTGACCGCCATCTGCGCCTGGCTGTAACCGGTTTAAGCCGTAGCGGCAAAACCGCGTTTATCACTTCGCTGGTTAACCAGCTTCTCAATGTTCACAGCGGCGCACGTTTGCCGCTGTTTTCCGTGGTGCGCGAAGATCGCCTGCTGGGCGTCAAGCGCGTGCCGCAGCGTGAACTCGGCACGCCGCGTTTCACCTACGACGAAGGTCTGGCGCAACTGTACGGCACGCCGCCGATGTGGCCGACGCCGACGCGTGGTGTGAGCGAAATGCGTCTGGCGCTGCGCTATCGTCCGGATGAATCGCTGCTGCGCCATTTCAAAGATACCGCCACGCTCTACCTTGAAATTGTCGATTACCCCGGCGAATGGCTGCTGGATCTGCCGATGCTGGCGCAGGATTATCTCAGCTGGTCACGCCAGATGGTGGGCTTGCTGCAGGGCGATCGCGCGGGCTGGTCAGCACAATGGCGCAGCTTGTGCGCCGATCTCGATCCTTTTGCGCCCGCCGATGAAAATCGTCTGGCAGCCATTGCCGCTGCCTGGACCGATTATCTGCACCAATGCAAAAGCGAAGGCTTGCACTTTATCCAGCCGGGCCGCTTTGTATTGCCGGGCGATATGGCCGGCGCGCCCGCGCTGCAGTTCTTCCCGTGGCCGCAGGTCGACGAGATGCAGGTTAGCAAGCTGGCGCAAGCGCCAGCAGGCAGCAACTTCGCCATGCTGCAGCAGCGTTTCAACTATTACTGCCAGCACGTGGTGAAAGGATTCTATAAAAATCATTTCCTGCGTTTCGATCGCCAAATCGTGCTGGTCGATTGTCTGCAACCGCTTAACAGCGGGCCGCAAGCGTTCAACGATATGCGTCTTGCCTTGACGCAACTGATGCAGAGTTTCCACTACGGTCAGCGCACGCTGTTCCGCCGTCTGTTCTCTCCGGTGATCGATAAGCTGCTGTTTGCTGCCACCAAAGCCGATCATGTGACTTCGGATCAGCACGCCAATATGGTGTCCCTTTTGCAGCAGCTGGTGCAGGACGCGTGGCAAAACGCGGCGTTCGAAGGCATCAATATGGATTGCCTCGGTTTAGCCTCGGTGCAGGCCACAGAAAGTGGGCTGGTTGATCATCGTGGCGAGAAATTACCGGCGTTGCGCGGTCATCGTTTAGCCGATAATGAAGCGCTGACGTTCTATCCCGGCGAAGTGCCGCCACGCTTGCCTGGCCACAATTTCTGGCAGCAGCAGGGATTTCAGTTTGAACAGTTCCGGCCGCAGCAGCTGGATGTCGATCGCCCGCTGCCGCACATTCGCATGGATGCCGCGCTGGAGTTTTTATTGGGAGATAAATTGCGATGAGCGACGAAACACCTTTGAAAGGACGCATTGATTTTGCCCGTCCGCTGACGGTGGAAGCGGAAAAACCGCTGCGCGCCGCACAAACCTTTAGCGCGGACAGCGAGAAAGCCTTTCTCGCCACGGCGGAAGCCGAGCCGTTGGAAGAGGGCGAAGGCGAAAAAGTGGTGGAAGCCGCGCTGCGGCCTAAGCGCAGCCTGTGGCGTAAAATGGTGGGCGTTGGCCTCGCTATTTTCGGCGTCAGCGTGGTGGCGCAGGGCGCGCAAACGCTGCACGATGCGTGGCTGGTGCGCGACTGGTTTACCCTCGGCACCGGCGTGGCAGGCACATTGATAGTTGCCGCGGGGGCGGGTGCGCTGATTGGCGAATGGCGGCGTTTATATCGTCTGCGTCAGCGGGCCGAAGAGCGCGATATTGGCCGCGAATTGCTGCACAGTCACGGCGTCGGCAAAGGTCGCGCGTTCTGTGAAAAACTGGCGCAACAGGCGCAGCTTGATCAGGCGCATCCTGCACTGCAGCGCTGGCATGCGGCGCTGCATGAAACCCACAACGATCGTGAAATCGTCACCTTATATGCCCAACTGGTGCAGCCAGTGCTGGATCGTCAGGCGCGCCGGGAAATAAGCCGTCACGCCGCCGAATCGACGTTAATGATCGCCGTCAGCCCGCTGGCTTTGGTCGACATGGCGTTTATCGCCTGGCGCAATCTGCGGCTGGTCAATCGCATCGCGGCGATCTATGGCATTGAGCTGGGCTACTTTAGCCGCATCCGCCTGTTACGCTTAGTGCTGCTCAATATGGCGTTTGCCGGGGCTTCCGAACTGGTGCGTGAAGTCGGGATGGATTGGATGTCACAGGATCTTGCCGCACGCCTGTCAACCCGCGCTGCGCAAGGGATTGGTGCCGGTTTGCTCACCGCACGTCTCGGCATTAAAGCCATGGAGCTGTGTCGCCCGTTACCGTGGCTGGAAGATGATAAGCCGCGTCTGGGCGATTTCCGTCGCGAGTTAATCGGTCAGCTGAAAGAATCCCTGGTAAAAAGTGGGGATAAAGCAGGGCAGGCTGCTAAATAATCAGCACTTGCGTGCCTTTCACGCTGCAACTGGCGTGAAAGGTAAAATTATCTTTGTTACCACGCATATTCGGCGGGATTTTTGTTGGTCGCTCCGTTACACTTCCCTTTATCACCTGCCTCTGGCTGTCAACTTTTCCTGACAGGCCTCTTCTGAGGCGCTGCAAGTTAGCGTATTATCACTAAAATCAAAACCTGACTAAGGCTCATCGCAATGCGTTTGGAAGTTTTCTGCCAGGACCGAATCGGTCTGGCGCGCGAGTTGCTCGACCTGCTGGTTGCCCGCAATATCGACCTGCGCGGCATCGAAATTGCGCCACTCGGTCGCATTTACCTCAATTTTACCGCGCTGGAGTTTGAACCCTTCAGCAATCTGATGGCGGAAATCCGCCGTACACCTGGCGTGACAGATGTGCGTACCGTTTCGTTTATGCCCTCTGAACGCGAGCATCGCGCATTGAGCGCGCTGCTGGTGGCGATGCCAGAACCGGTGTTATCCATCGATCTGAAATGCAAAGTCGAGCTGGCCAATCCGGCAGCGCAAAATCTGTTTACCCTTGATGAACAGAAGCTGCGCAATCAAAACGTTGGCACTTTAATCACCGGCTTCAATTTCCAGCGCTGGCTGGAGAATGATCGCGTTGACGCACAGGCGCAGCATGTGGTGATTCAGGGACGCGATTTCCTGATGGAAGCGCGACCAATTTATCTGGCAGAAGAAGAGGGCCAGAGCGACCTGCCGGTCGGCGCGATGATCACCCTGAAATCGACGGCGCGTATGGGCCGACAGTTGCAGAATCTTACCGTTACCGATGAATCGGAGTTCGATCATATCGTGGCGGTTACGCCAAAAATGCGTCAGGTGATCGATCAGGCGCGCAAGCTGGCGATGCACGATGCGCCGCTGTTAATCGTGGGCGATACCGGCACCGGCAAAGATATGCTGGCGCGCGCCTGTCATTTGCGTAGCGCGCGCGGCAAAAAACCGTTCCTGGCGCTGAACTGCGCCTCATTGCCGGATGATGTGGCGGAGAGCGAGCTATTTGGTCACGCTGCCGGTGCTTATCCCAATGCGCTGGAAGGCAAGAAAGGCTTCTTCGAGCAGGCTAACGGCGGTTCGGTATTGCTGGATGAGATTGGCGAAATGTCGCCACGCATGCAGACCAAACTATTGCGTTTCCTCAACGACGGCACGTTCCGCCGGGTGGGTGAAGAGCATGAAGTCCACGTTGATGTGCGCGTGATTTGCGCCACGCAGAAGAATTTGATTGAGCTGGTGCAGCGTGGTGAGTTCCGCGAAGATCTGTTTTATCGCCTGAATGTGCTGACGCTCAATCTGCCGCCGCTGCGTGAACGTCCACTGGATATTCTGCCGCTCACCGAAATGTTTGTCGCGCGTTTCGCCGATGAACAAGGCTTGCCGCGTCCGCGCCTCTCATCGCAGCTGACGCCATTCCTGACGCGTTATAACTGGCCCGGTAACGTACGCCAGTTAAAGAATGCGCTGTACCGCGCGCTGACGCAGCTGGAAGGTTACGAGCTGGGACCACAAGATATTGTGTTGCCAGAGCAGGCGCTGGATGTGTCATTGGGCGAAGAGGCGATGGAAGGTTCGCTGGACGATATCACCAGCCGTTTCGAACGTTCGGTGCTGACGCGTCTCTATCTCTCTTATCCCAGCACGCGCAAACTGGCGAAACGCCTCGGCGTGTCGCATACCGCGATTGCCAATAAGCTGCGTGAATATGGGTTAGGGCAGAAGCGCAACGAGAGCGAGTAATAGAGCGCGTGCATCTCGCAACGCTGTTCTACGTTTACGTTCAACATTCATGGTGTAATGCCTGTTAGTTAAGCCAACGACGAGTGCGCTGGCCGGAGCTTCCGTGCGTGTTGTTGAAAAGGGCACATTTGCCAGAGGCGCTGGCGCGTCTGCTGCGGCAAAAGGGCCATTCGCAGCGCTGAGGCTTTTACGTTGGGCCAGCAGCCTCACGCATGGATGCGTGAGGCAGTTCGGGGCCGGCCAGGACGGCCGATCCCCGAATGGTCCGTTGGCACAATGTGAAAGCCGAAGGTACCGCGCTAGCGGCGCGAGGACGGCCCGTGACGCAGCAGATGTGTCAGTGCCCGCACCAGATTTAAAGCAACATGCTCTCTAACTGACAAGCATTACGCCATTCATCGCGACCTTTCGTAAATCTGCATCTACTCTGGCACGCGGATGTCTACCTGACTTCCTGCTCTCGTAAACACTGGAATTTCACTCAGTGGCGCGGCGACGCTGATGCGTTGGCCGCCTTGATAGCACTCACCATTGCGGGTAATCCATTGCTCGCCAGCAGGTAACCACACTTCACGTTCACGCTGCCCGGCGTGCAGTACCGGCGCGATCAGGAGGTCGCGGCCCAGCAGATACTGATCTTCCACTTGCCAGCTCTCTGGCTGCTGCGGGTAGTGATAGAACAGCGGGCGCATCACCGGATCACCGAGCTCATGCGCTTCGCGCATCAGGCCATCAATATAGGGGCGAATCTGCTCACGTTGCAGCAGGCAGCTTTTCATCAGCGCGTAATTCTCCTCACCGTAACTCCATACCTCATTGGGCGAGCCGCTGTTGCACTGCGCAATGCCATCGCGCCAGGTTTCTTCAGGTGCAATTTGTGGCTCGCGGTAACCATGCAAACGCATCACCGGACAGAATACCGCCCACTGGAACCAACGGATCAACAGTTCATGAAACGCCGGATCATGAATATTCCCGCCCTGAAAACCGCCGATGTCGGTGGTCCACCATGGAATACCTGCCATCGCCATATTCAGCCCGGCAGTGAACTGATTACGTAAGGCATGGAACGAGGAGTGAACGTCGCCCGACCAGGCAAGCACGCCGTAACGCTGGCTGCCCGCCCAGGCGCAGCGCACCAGATTGACGATCTCGCTCTCGCCCTGTTGTTGCAGACCTTCATAAAATCCGCGGGCAAACAGCTGCGGATAGATATTGCCCACTTCCTGTACCGGACCGAGATGATAGCGGTAATTATCAAAATCGTAGGCGCGGTATTCTGGCTCTGCTTCGTCGAGCCAAAAAGTGCGGATGCCGTGGTCATAATAGTTGCGCTTAACTTCCTGCCAGACGAACTCGCGTGCGGCGGGATGCGTGGCGTCAAAAAAGGTGGTGTTGCCCATAAAATCAAGGTTCACCGATACGCCGCGCTCGCTGTTAACCAGCAAGCCTTTGGATTTCATCAGACAATAGTTATCACTGCGGCTATCCACCGTGGGCCACACCGACACCATGGTTTCGATGCCCATCTCTTTCAGCTCCTGCACCATGGCACGCGGATCCGGCCAGTCGCGCGCATCGAAACACCAGTTTCCCTGATTTGGCCAGTGGAAAAAGTCGATGACGATCACCGAGAGCGGTAGCTGCAGGCGGCGATATTCGCGCGCGACCTCCAGCACTTCCTGCTGAGTGCGATAGCGCAGTTTGCATTGCCAGAAACCGGTCGCGAAGCTGGGCATCATCGGAGCTGTGCCGGTGGCGCGGCCATACTGACGCACGATCTCAGCGGGTGTGTCGCCTGCGGTGATCCAGTAATCCATCTGATCGGTTACTTCGGCTTGCCAGCGCGTGCCGTTTTTACCAAAGGTCACCTCGCCGATGGCCGGGTTATGCCACAGCAAGCCGTAGCCGAGATTGGATACCATAAACGGCACGCTGGCCTGCGAATTGCGCTGTGCCAGCTCAAGCGTGCAGCCTTTCAGATCGAGACAATCCTGCTGATACTGGCCCATGCCATAATTTTTCTCTTCGGCACGCGCTTCAAAGCGCACGCTCAGCTGATATTTCCCTCCCGGAATCGGTCGAAAGGCGCGCGCATCCAGCTTCAGGGCGCTGATGTATTTGTCCTGGCTCTTTTCGCTGGCACCGATGCCCACGGTGCTGCGCTGACGCCAGAACTCCTCGAGCAGCAAATCGCCGTGCTGATTATAGAAAGCCAGCTGGCCGCGAATATTCAGCGTGGCGGTGATATTGCCGTTACGCAAGCTGAGAGATTCATGCTCGCGCTGGATCTCCACCTCGCAAGCCGCAGGCGATAACAACGCCCAGTCATGGTCGATCAGTTCGGGCTGACAGGTGGCTCGTACTCGCAGGCTATGCGCGCCCCAGGGTTCGATAACCAGCGTCTGACGGTCAAATGTCCAGATAATACGCTGGGATTCGGCGCGTAATTCACTCATGACAACTCCTGTGGTTGTAAAAGGGGGGAAGCAGTGGCAGCCGGTTGGGCTGACACTTTGTGCTGATTGATGGTGCGCATGGTGGCATCGTTAAGTTTGTAGCCGCGCATCGCCAGCGCGCTTAACAGCGACAGCAGGCCGGGAACCACCGAAAACAGCGCCACGATGGCCATCATGGCGGCGGGTTGCTGATGCGGTGCCTGAGCGACGTAACCGCTCAGGCCAAGCGTCCAGCCGACAATCGCACCGCTGATGGCCATGCCCATTTTCAATACGGCGAGCAGAGTCGAGAAGACGGTGCCATCGAGGCGTTTTCCCTGACGATATTCACCGTAATCCACCACGTCGGCCATCATCACCCACATCAGCGTGGTGGTGACCTGATAGAAGCTGGAGACGATGAATGTCATGCCAACCAACAGCGCCAGCGAGCCGGGCAGGAACACGATGCTGATGCTTAGCACGCCAGCAGTAATGGCGCTGAGCGTAAAGGCGGTGATTTTGTTCAGGCGGCGCGTCAGCAGTTTCGCCAGCACGCTACCGACGCTTTTGCCGACAATATGCGCGGCCAGCAGCCACATGAAGAGGCTGGCATCACCCAGAAAATAGGTGACGTAGTACATCATCGCGCCGAGCCGTACCACGCCGAATGAGATATTGCAGAACACCAGCAACGCGACCACGCGCCACTGATCGTTACGCAGCAAATCGCGCAGATCGGCAAGAAAGTTGCCGTGGTTAGCGGGAGCATTGATGCGTTCGCGTGTATTGAGAAAACAGATAAAAAACAGCAGGGTTGCCAGCGTCGCCATTATCGACATTGCTGCGAAGTAACCGTCCAGTTTGTTACCGCCGCCCAGCCAGGTGGCGAGCGGGATCATCAGGAAAGTGGACATCGCGCCGCCCAGCGTGGCGAGGAAGAAGCGCCATGATTGCAGGGAGATGCGCTGATTATCATCGGCGGTGATAATCGCCCCCATCGAGCAGTAAGGAATATTGATGGCGGTGTACATCAGCATCATCAGGCTGTAGGTCACGGCGGCGTAAATCATCTTGCCAGTCAGCGACAGGCTTTCCGGCACCGCATAAATCAACATACAGCTGACGCCGAACGGTACCGCGAGCATCAATAGCCAGGGACGGAATTTGCCCCAGCGTGAACGGGTTCGGTCAGCCACCATCCCCATCGCCGGGTCGATCACCGCATCGGCGACGCGCGCCAGTAAAAACAGCGTGCCAACAAAGATTGCGGGCAAACCCACCACATCGGTGTAGTAAAAGGTGAGAAAAATAATGACGTTATCGATGGCGATATGGCTGGCCATATCACCGAGGCCGTAACTGAACTTTTCTTTAATGGATAAGCTTGCTTGCATAAAGATTCCCGCCTGTCTTTAAATCGCTTAAGTGCAATTGACGGTTAGTTATAGGTAGCGATGCTGATGGGAACAATTGCGGGATTTGTTACGGGTTTTATGTTTTTTAATTAATGTGATACGGGTAACAAGAATCACAGTAAAAATGCAACATGGCGGGAAGAAGTGCTACGTATCGCGATAAATCAACAGGTTGAAAATTGAGCCATCCTGAAGGTGAGCATAAAAAAAGCACCGACGCGTTAATCATTCGGTGCTTTTTGTTTCGCCTGGCAGGCGAGAGATTTACTTCAGCGCAGCCAGCGCGGCATCGTAGTTTGGCTCTTCGGTGATTTCATTCACCAGCTCGCTGTAAATCACTTTATCGTTTTCATCCAGCACCACCACCGCACGTGCGGTCAGGCCTTTCAGCGGGCCATCAGCAATCGCCACGCCATAGTTTTCTTTGAACTCAGCGCCGCGCAGGGAAGAGAGCGTGATCACGTTGCTGACGTTCTCTGCGCCACAGAAGCGTGACTGGGCGAAAGGCAGGTCGGAAGAAATGCACAGCACAACCGTGTTGTTCGCTTCACCTGAACGCTCGTTAAACTTACGCACCGATGCCGCACACACGCCAGTATCAATGCTTGGGAAAATGTTCAGAACTTTGCGTTTGCCTGCATAATTAGCCAGGGATACGTCAGTAAGATCTTTTGCGACCAGGTTGAAAGGTTTAGCTTGCTCGCCAACTTGTGGGAACTGGCCTGCAACCGGCACCGGATTGCCCTGAAAGTGAACAGTCTGAGACATGCGATTTCCTTTTTTAACGATGAAATATCTGACTTTTGGAACGTCAGAACAGGTATAGCGCTTGTTTATGACATAATTTTTAAGGGTTTACGAGCGCATTTCCTGGCGATAATCGAGCCGGCTCGCATTAAAGCGACGGATTTAAGGAGAAATAATGAGAACAGTGAAGAGTTATCCGGAAGCCTGGCCGTTACATTCGCCGTTTGTTATTTCGCGCGGCAGCCGCACCGAGGCGCATGTTGTGGTAGTGGAAATCGAGCAAGATGGCGTTAAAGGTGTTGGCGAAGCGACGCCTTACGCGCGCTACGGTGAAAGTGAGGAGTCGGTGCTCAAGCAGATCGCCTCGCAGCTAAGCGCGTTGCAAAGCGGCATGACGCGAGAAGTGCTGCAACAGGCGTTACCGGCGGGCGCGGCACGCAACGCGATTGACTGCGCAATGTGGGATCTGGCACGACAGCAGCAGGGCGAAAGTCTGGTGCAATTGTGCGCGGTGCCACTGGCTGAAGAGATTGTCACCGCACATACCATCAGCATCGATACGCCAGATGCGATGGCCAGCAGCGCGCAGGCGCTGTGGCAACATGGCGCGCGTTTATTGAAGATTAAAATGGACGATCACCTGATCAGCGAACGTTTGGTGGCGATACGCAGCGCGGTACCTGACGCGACTTTGATTGTCGATGCCAACGAATCCTGGCATGCCGAAGGCCTGGCGGCACGCTGTCAGCTGCTGGCCGACCTCAATGTCGCGATGCTGGAACAGCCGCTACCGGCCGCAGAAGACAGCGCGCTGGGCAACTTTATCCATCCGCTGCCAATCTGCGCCGATGAAAGCTGCCATACGCGTGAAAGCCTGCCGCAGCTGAAAGGGCGCTATGAGATGGTGAATATCAAGCTGGATAAAACCGGCGGATTAACGGAAGCGCTGGCGCTGGCAGAGGCGGCGCAGCAGCAGGGATTCGCGATTATGCTCGGCTGCATGCTCTGCACGTCGCGGGCGATTCGTGCGGCATTACCGCTTACGGCGCGCGCGACCTTCGCGGATCTCGACGGTCCAACCTGGCTTGCGGCCGATGTTGAACCGTCGCTGCATTTCTCTCACGGCGTACTCAAGCCGCTGGCTGCCAGCGCAGCAGATTGATCATCGTTTCCAGATAGACTTCGGTGGCTTCGTCCACCGAAATCGGCGGCATCTCGGCGGTAATGCATAACAGACCGAGATCGTCGCACCAGCTGCCAAACGAACCCGGCGTAGCATAACCCACGCTGCTCACCACCGGCAGCGCGGTCTGCTGCGCCAGCCACTGCGCTAATTCGCTGTGGTGCGGATCGTCAATGCAGGCCAGCGGTTCATGCCACGAAACCACCCAACGCGGTTTGATCTGATGAATCAGCTGGCACAGCGCGCGGGTTTCTGGTTCGGAAGAGGGCGCTGATCCGGTTGAAAGCACCACATCACGCTCATCCGCTTCGCTGTTCCAGCGATACACCGTGTCGCCATGCTGCCAGTTAGCGGCGGGGAAATTACGGTTAAGATCGACGCCGTTGGCGTTGGCGCGCAGCCCCAACTGACAACCATCGGGATTGACCGCCAGAACAACGTGATGACGCCGCAGCGCGTCCGGCAAGGTGCGCATCGCGCCCGATAAGGTGGCAATCGCGGCATTCTCGTCGCCGTGCGTGCCAGCAATAATCAGCCCGCTTTCGGCATCGGCGGCGGGTGCCGGAAACCACAGCAGCGGTGCACCCAGCACCGATTGCCCGTATTGTTGCCAGACAGCGTCCAGCTTGCCGCGCAGCGCACGTGGATGGTATGACGACATGACGTTCCTCTATGAAATGCTTCCAACACCGCCAAAAGCCTTCTGGCGCTCAAGGTAAAAATGTGACCGGGAATCCAGCCTCAACATAACGGTAAATAGCCTGCGGGGAAATAGCTATATATCAATCAGCAATTTGCGATAAAGTGCCAAAAGTTGCTGGCGACACAATCTCTTCGCGGTCGCCATTTTTTTCGCGTAAAGGAGTGGTGATGAAACTAACGTTCCGCAAAACGCTGACTGCCTTAATTGTAGCCAGTGCAGTCTCACCCGCATTCGCCGCCAACGTGCCGTCGGGCGCACAACTGGCCAGTACCCAGGAAATCGTTCGCCATATTAAAGATGAACCCGCTTCACTCGATCCGATGAAGGCGGTTGGCTTGCCAGAAATTCAGGTGATGCGCGATCTGTTCGAAGGGCTGACCAATCAGGACGCCCACGGAAAAATCGTGCCGGGCGTGGCGTTAAGCTGGAGCAGCAACGACAACAAAACCTGGATGTTTACCCTGCGCAAAGATGCGCGCTGGTCAAATGGTGAGCCGGTTACCGCGCAGGATTTTGTCTATAGCTGGCAACGTTTAGTTGAGCCGAAGAACAGTTCGCCGTTTGCCTGGTTCGCCGCCTTAAGCGGCATTGAAAACGCCGAAGCAATCACCAAAGGACAGATGAGCGCCGATAAGCTGGGCGTAACGGCAACCGATGCGACCCACCTTAAGGTGACATTGTCACGTTCTGTACCGTGGTTCCCGAGCATGGTCGCCAACGCCGCGATGTATCCGGTATCGAAGCAAGTGATTGAAAAAGAAGGCGATAGCTGGACATCACCGGGCAAGCTGGTGGGCAATGGCGCTTATCAGCTGCAGGATCGCGTGGTGAACGAAAAAATTGTATTGGTGCGCAACGCTAACTATTGGGATGACAAAAAATCGGTGCTGACGAAAGTCACGTTTATTCCGATTAATGAAGAATCCAGTGCTACCAAACGCTATCGTGCCAACGATATCGATATCACCGAATCCTTCCCGAAAAACATGTATGCGCTGCTGAAAAAAGAGTTGCCTGGTCAGGTGTATACGCCGGATCAGCTTGGCACCTATTACTACGCGTTCAATACTGAGAAAGGGCCAACCGCTGATGTACGCGTGCGCAAGGCACTGTCGTGGAGCATCGATCGTCGCATCATTGCGGAGAAAGTATTGGGCACAGGCGAGAAACCGGCCTGGCACTTCACGCCGGACGTTACCGCCGGTTTCACCCCGATGAAGAGCTATCTGCAGCAACATAGTCAGCAGGAACTGAACGCGCAGGCCAAAGCATTGCTGACAGCGGCAGGTTATGGACCGGGCAAACCGCTGCATTTGACGCTGCTCTACAACACCTCGGAAAGCCATCAGAAAATTGCTATCGCGGTGGCGTCAATGTGGAAGAAGAATCTTGGCGTGGATGTCACCTTGCAAAATCAGGAGTGGAAAACCTATATCGACAGCCGTAATAGCGGCAGTTTCGATGTGATCCGCGCTTCATGGATCGGCGATTATAATGAGCCTTCAACCTTCCTCAGTCTGCTGACCTCGACCCACACCGGCAATATCGCGCGCTTCCGCAGTGCCGATTACGATGCGGTGATTAATAAAGCCAGCACTGAAACCAGCGTGGCGGCGCGTAACACCGATTACAACAAAGCCGAGCAGATCATCGCCGATCAGGCGCCGATCGCGCCGATCTACCAATACACCAACGGCCGCTTAATCAAGCCGTGGGTGAAAGGTTATCCGATCACCAATCCTGAAGACGTGGCGTACAGCCGCGAGCTTTGGATTGAGAAACATTAACCCCGCACATCCGCAGGCGGTGATTGTCACCGCCTGTCATCTTTGCTCACAGCCTGATGATTGCAACTGGTCTGCGCCACGCTAGACTGTATCGTATTGATTTTGATAGTGAGGCGAGTTCGTGAACGTCATTGAAGGAAAAGCGTTACAAGTATCCGATGCTATTGTGTCCTGTCAGTTGGATGGCGCAGGCGGCATGATTCCCATCGAAGATAAAGACGTCATCAACTGCGAACGTCCCTGCTGGTTGCACCTCAATTACACCCAACGGAAAAGTGCGGAATGGCTGCAAAACACGCCGCTGATCCCCGATTCGGTGCGTGATGCGCTGGCGGGTGACAGCATGCGTCCGCGCGTGACGCGGCTCGGTGACGGCTTCATGATTGTGCTGCGCAGCGTGAACCATAACGCCGATTCACGTCCCGATCAGCTGGTGGCGATGCGCGTATTTATCAACGATAAGCTGATTGTCTCGACGCGCCGGCGCAAAGTGTACGCCATTGATGCCGTGCTGACCGATCTACAACAAGGTAACGGTCCGGTTGACGGCGGCAGCTGGCTGGTGGATGTGTGCGATGCGTTAACCGACCACGCCAGCGAATTTATCGAAGAGATGCACGATAAAATTATCGAGCTGGAAGATGCGCTGATGAATCAGGAAGTACCAGCGCGCGGCGATTTGGCGCTGCTGCGTAAGCAGCTGATTGTGATGCGTCGTTATATGGCACCACAGCGCGATGTGTATGCGCGGCTGGCTATCGAGAAGATGGCGTGGATGAACGACGACGATCGTCGCCGTATGCAAGAAGTTGCCGATCGCTTAGGTCGCGGATTGGACGATCTTAATGCGGGCGTGGCGCGTACTTCGATTCTGGCGGATGAAGTGGCGTCAATACTTGCGGAATCGATGAACCGCCGCACTTATACCATGTCGTTGATGGCGATGATTTTTTTACCGGCCACGTTCCTTACCGGCTTATTCGGCGTCAACCTCGGCGGCATTCCGGGCGGCAATTGGGCGCTGGGCTTTACCGCTTTCTGCGTGCTGCTATTGGTGATGGTTGGCGGCGTGGCAATATGGCTGAAACGGCGGAAATGGTTGTAAGGCAGAAAAGCGGATTAAACCTGATCGATATCAATATCCCGCCAGCGCAATCGGGGCAAACTCTTTCCCGCAGGTGAATGCAACGTCAAGCGATGGGCGTTGCGCTCCATATTGTCTTACTTCCTTTTTTGAATTACTGCATAGCACATTTGATTCGTACGACGCCGGCTTATCCGCCGGCTTTTTTTTGCCCGCTTGGCTTGCTCTGCTAACCTTTCCTATGCTTAAAGAACATTCAGCGACAAGGAGAAGGGCATGCAAGAGATCATTGCCAGCGAACCGATTCCTACCGATCCACCACCGATTCCCGAACCGATTCCACAACCGCAGCCGATACCACCCGCACAGCCACCACACGATCCCGAATTCCCACCGATTCAGGATCCACCGCCGCACCGTTAATAAAAAAGGCGCGTAGCCGAAGCGACGCGCCTTTTTTGCAGCAAAACCTATTACTTAATTTCCAGCACATCAAGACGCACGCTGAGATTCGGCGCATCATCCTCTTCTGGCTGCCAGCCCGCGGGCTGCACCGGCAAGCTTTCGCGATCAAACGCCAAATCACCGCCATCCACCACGGCATCACCGTGTTTGATGCCTTTGAAATCGAACAGATTAATGTCGGCCATGTGTGATGGCACCACATTCTGCATCGCGGTAAACATGGTTTCGATACGGCCCGGATAACGTTTATCCCAGTCACGCAGCATGTCGGCAACCACCTGACGTTGCAGATTCGGCTGCGAACCGCACAGGTTGCACGGAATGATCGGGAACTGGCGCGCTTCCGCAAAACGAATGATGTCTTTCTCGCGGCAGTATGCCAGCGGACGAATCACAATATGTTTACCGTCATCGCTCATCAGTTTTGGTGGCATGCCTTTCATCTTGCCGCCGTAGAACATGTTGAGGAACATGGTCTGCAGAATATCGTCGCGATGATGACCTAAGGCGATTTTGCTACAACCCAACTCGGTGGCGGTGCGATACAGAATACCGCGGCGCAAACGCGAACAGAGCGAGCAGGTAGTTTTGCCTTCAGGAATCTTATCTTTAACGATGGAATAAGTGTCTTCGTTAACGATGTGATACTCAACGCCCTGTTGTTCCAGATAGGCTGGCAGAATATGCTCCGGGAAACCGGGCTGTTTCTGGTCGAGATTCACTGCTACCAGCGAGAAATTCACCGGCGCGCTCTGCTGCAAATTACGCAGGATCTCCAGCATGGTGTAGCTGTCTTTACCACCAGACAGACAAACCATGATGCGATCGCCTTCTTCAATCATGTTGAAGTCAGCAATGGCTTCGCCAACGTTGCGACGCAAACGCTTCTGCAGTTTGTTGAGGTTGTACTGCTCTTTTTTTGTTACTTCTTGATTTTCTGACATTATTTTCACGCTTAAGAGTGAAGGCGAGGGCCGTTAGCGGCTGAAGCAATCTTCAACGGCAATAAACCCTGTAAACATGACTGCGTATGGTACGGATTGCGGGCGCGAATGCTAGCCTGAAGTGATCTCTTTTCTGATGATAACTCAATGCGCTTGAGACAAAGGCGCACACTTTGTCAGAACAATCTGGCTATTTATTGATCTGGGCAAATATTTACCTCATCTGGGCCTGACAGGATGGCCGAAGTGCTTTTTTTACTTTCTTTAGGTGAGGAGCGGCAAATGCAAACGTACGATATGGTTTTTGAAGAGGCGTGTCGGCTGGTGGGGCAATGTTATCTGGAGCTGGCACAGCGTGGCGCAGCAACCGAAAAAGAGGTGCTAGCCAGCGAGTTGCGCAATCTACAGTTGCGCTATCGTGAACTCACCGGCTCACCGAATCGGGCGGTAGAGATGGCCATCGTTCAGCTCAAGCCGTGTTAATCCATCAACATTAACCCAGCAAAGAAACGCCCGGCCATCGCGCCGGGCTTTTTCATCTACTCGCTTTTCTCGGTTTTCCCGGCTAACTCGGCCAGCCGCTGATAACGCTGACTGGCGGCTACCGTTGCATCACGCCACAGCTGCGACGCTTCTTCTGGCCGCTGAGTTTGCAATTGGCGGAAACGCTGCTCGTTCATTAATGCTTGTTCGAGTTCCGAGGTCGGCGGACGCGAATCCAGCGCCAGCGCGGCTTTACCTTGCTCGGCGCGTCGAGGATCAAAACGATAAAGCGGCCAGAAACCGCTGGTGGTCAGCAGGCGCATCTGCTCGTGGCTATAAGCCAGATAGTAGCCATGCTCTTCACACGGGCTGTAAGCGATGATCAGCGAGGGTCCCGGCCAGGCTTCCGCTTCCTGAATCGCTTTCACGGTTTGATTGAGCTGCGCGCCCAGCGAAATCTGCGCCACATACACATGCCCATACAGCAGCGTCGACATGCCGAGATCCTTACGCGCCTTGCGTTTCCCCTGTTCGCCAAACTTGGTCACCGCGCCGAGCGGCGTCGCTTTTGAAGCCTGACCGCCCGTGTTCGAGTAGCACTGCGTATCCAGCACCAGCACGTTGACGTTTTCGCTCAGGCTCATCACGTGATCGAGGCCGCCGTAGCCAATGTCGTACGCCCAACCATCGCCACCAATCAGCCAGACCGATTTCGCCACTAGCGCATCCGCTGTGTCGTTTAGGGCTTTGGCTTCAGGCTGCGGTGAAGCCGCGAGCAGGGCGCGCAGCTGTATAATCTGCTCCCGTCGTTGGGAAATGGTGACGCTGTCACCTTTTAATGCGTCAACCAATGCCGCCGGTAGCTGCGCAGCGCATTGATCAAGTAGTCTGAGCGCGCGCTGTTTCTGCTGGTCGACGCTCAAGCGAAAGCCCAGACCAAATTCGGCATTATCTTCAAACAGCGAATTCGCCCACGCCGGACCGCGACCTTCAGCATTGGTGGTGTAAGGCGTGGAAGGCAGATTACCGCCATAAATGGAGGAGCAGCCGGTGGCATTGGCAATCAGCAGGCGATCGCCATACAGCTGCGTCAGTAGTTTGATATAGGGCGTTTCCCCGCAGCCCGAGCAGGCACCGGAATATTCAAACAGCGGCGTAATCAGCTGCGAGGTGCGGATATCAATACGTTCTAGCTGCTCGGCGGTGATCTCCGGCAGCGCAAGGAAGGCTGCGTAATTGACCTTTTCCGTCTCAACATGCTCCAGGAGTGATTTCATGTTGATGGCTTTGATTTCCGGATGCTGGCGATCGCTGGCCGGGCACACTTCCACACACAGATTGCAGCCGGTGCAATCTTCCGGCGCCACCTGCAGCACGTATTTCTGTCCGCGCATATCGCGCGATTTAACATCCAGTGAAGCGAGCGAAGCTGGCGCATCTTCCAGCGCTCCAGGATCAACCACTTTGGCGCGAATGGCCGAGTGCGGGCAGGCGGCGACGCAATGGTTGCACTGCGTACAGAGATCGGGCTGCCAGATCGGCACGGCTTCGGCGATATTGCGCTTTTCCCATTGCGTGGTGCCAACTGGCCAGGTTCCATCAGGCGGCAGCGCCGAAACCGGCAGTTTATCGCCAAGGCCGGCAAGCATCGCTGCGGTGACGGTTTTGACGAAATCCGGCGCGCTATCGGCTACCACCGGCGGGCGATGCGGACTGCGATCGTCTACCGGTTGCAGCGGCACCGTCTGTAGCGCTTGTTGTGCCATCGCCAGCGCTTGCCAGTTTCGCTGCACAAGCTCTTCGCCTTTGCTGCTGTAGCTGCGCGCAATGGCGTTTTGCAGTTCAGTTAACGCGCTATCGCCCGGCAAAATCTGGGTCAGCTGGAAAAAGGCCATCTGCATCACGGTGTTGATGCGTGCGCCCAGCTGGCATTCGCGCGCGATACGCGCAGCGTTGATCACATAAAATCGCGCCTGTTTATCGTTGAGCTGGCTCTGCACTTCCTGCGGCAGGCGCGGCCACACTTCCTCAGCGCTGTAGGGCGTATTGAGTAGAAAAATCCCGCCCGGTTTAAGCTGATCGAGCATCGAATACTTATCGATAAACTGCAGCTGATGGCAGCCAATGAAATCGGCTTGCTGAATCAAATAGGCGGATTGAATCGGATATTCACTGACGCGCAGATGGGAAATCGTCAGGCCGCCGGCTTTCTTCGAGTCGTAGACGAAATAGCCCTGCACCTGCCACGGCGTGGCGTTACCGATTATCTTCAGGTTATTTTTACTGGCGCTGACGCTGCCGTCGCTGCCCAAACCATAAAACAGCGCTTCAAGCCGTGCGCGATTCGGCACGATGTTGGCTTCCAGCGGCAGCGAAAGATGGGTGACGTCGTCGTAAATGCCGACGGTAAAACGCGCTGGCGGTGTTTCGCGCAGCAAGGCACGAAACACTGCCAGCACCGCATCGGGTGCGAACTCTTTCGATGACAAACCATAGCGACCGCCGATCACCTTCGGCAGCGACGCCCGCTCGCCACGGCTGTAAGCTTCAGCCAGCGCGGTCATCACATCCAGGAATAGCGGTTCGCCGAGCGCGCCGGGCTCCTTGGTGCGATCGAGCACCGCAATCCGCTGGGCGGAAGCGGGGATCTTTTGCAGCAAATGCGCCGCCGAAAACGGGCGATAGAGGCGCACTTTCACCAGCCCGACTTTCTCGCCGCGCTGCAGCATCTCATCAATCGCCTCTTCAGCCGTGCCGCAGCCGGAGCCCATCATCACCATTACGCGCTCGGCCTGCGGATGGCCATAAAACTCAAACGGCTGATAATGGCGGCCGGTATTTTCGCCAAACGCGGTCATTGCAGCCTCAACGTGCTGGGTGCAATCGTCATACCAGCGGTTGGTGGCTTCGCGTGACTGAAAATAGGTATCAGGATTGGCGGATGTGCCACGAATCGTTGGGCGATCCGGCGTTAATGCACGAGCGCGATGGGCGTTAATTGCCTCGGCGGGCATCAGCGCCTGCAAGGTTTCATCGCTGATCGGCACGATCTTGTTGATCTCGTGCGAGGTGCGGAAGCCATCGAAGAAGTGGATAAACGGGATGCGGCTATTCAGTGAGGCGATTTGTGCAATCAGGGCAAAATCCTGCGCTTCCTGCACGCTGGAGGCGCAGAGCTGCGCGCAGCCGGTTTGTCGTACTGCCATGACATCGGAGTGATCGCCAAATATCGACAGCGCGTGCGTCGCCACGGTCCGCGCCGCGACGTGCAGCACAAACGGCGTCAGCTGGCCCGCCAGTTTGTAGAGCGTCGGGATCATCAACAGCAATCCCTGCGACGAGGTGAAGGTTGTTGAGAGTGCACCGGTTTGCAGCGCGCCGTGCACCGTGGCAATCGCGCCGCCTTCAGATTGCATCTCGACCACGCGCGGCACATCGCCCCAGATATTACGGCGGCCTTCGCCGGACCAGCTATCCGCCAGCTCGGCCATGGTTGAGCTGGGCGTGATGGGATAAATGGCAATCACTTCGCTGGTGCGGAAGGCGACTGAAGCCACTGCACCGTTACCGTCGACGGTAATCATAAATCGTCCTTTGCTACGCTGAGAAACCCGCAAACTTTACGGGGGTTATCAGTTCAGTTTAGCAAAGGGCTTGGACGCGACTTTTTCATCTGTGTGCTAGCGAGATGGCAGCGCACCGCAATCTAACATTGATGATTTTTACATCATCTCTAGCGATTGAACGCCTTTGATTTCCATCACTTTGTCATAGATATTATGCATTGGTGTACGTCGTGACAACGTCACCTCAACGCTCAGTTCGCACAGACCAACCTCTTCATCACGGTTCACTACGGCGATGTGACCGTAGCGCACATTTTCGCGTTGCAGCACCAGCAGCACCAGCGGCACGCTTTTCGGTTTGAGGTGCACCAGCAGCGTATGGTGACGGCCAATCAGCCAGTGACTGATGCGACGGAACGTCTCCAGCACCACCAGCGCCAGCACGGTGCCGTAGATACCGATTTCATACATGCCGCTACCGATCACCAGACCAATCGCCGCAGTGACCCATAAACCGGCGGCGGTAGTAAGACCTTTCACCACTTGCTTCTGAATAATGATGGTACCGGCGCCAAGGAAGCCCATGCCGCTCACCACCTGCGCCGCAATACGGCTGGGATCGAGCGCTACATGGTCGCTGACTAACATATCGGCAAAGCCATATTTCGATACCAGCATAAACATCGCGCTGCCGATACCGACCAGGATATGGGTGCGCAAACCGGCCTCTTTGGCGCGCAGCTGCCGCTCTAGCCCAATCAGTCCGCCGAGAATTCCAGCCAGCGCGATGCGGATAAGCATATCCGTCAACATCGTTCTCTCCTTAGTTATTGAAAAACAAACCCTCTGCCGGGCGAAAAGGGCGGAAATAACTCAAACAGGATAATTCTGCTTGCAAACAATGAAATTAAATTTTGTAAAAAGCTGTGTCGCCTATCGATCCCTCAGCGCACCTGACATATGCTGGTGCGACTTTTTCGCTCAATCCCCGGAGCCCCATCGATGAAAGCCGCTCTCTTCCTGCTGGCTGGCGCCACCTTGTTACTTTCTGCCTGCAGCAGTAACAGTGACAACGAACCGCCGCAACAAGCTACTGCCGCCCACGTACAACCGCGCGTTGTGATGTCATCAATGGCTGAAGTGAATTGCAGTAATGCCGGGGGATCGCTGGCGTTTTCCCGTCAGTTAGACGGTTCACGCATCGGTATGTGCCAGTTGGCGAATGGTCGTCGCTGTGACGAACAGGCGCTGATGGGTGGAAGCTGCGCCCGCTAAGGCAGGCGCAGAAGGGTTAGGCGGTGACCTGATTCGGGCTGATTTCGCCGCGTTCCAGCTGTTGCAAGTTGCTGAGCGTGGTTTCTGAAATTGCCGTCAAGGCTTCGGCGGTCAGGAAAGCCTGATGGCCGGTGAACAGCACGTTGTGACAGGCCGACAGACGACGGAACACATCATCCTGAATCACGTCATTCGATTTGTCTTCAAAGAACAGATCGCGCTCGTTTTCATACACATCCATCCCCAGCGAACCAATCTTCTGCTGTTTAAGCGCATCAATTGCCGCTTGTGAATCAATCAAACCGCCACGGCTGGTGTTGATGATCATCACGCCATCTTTCATTTGGCTGAACGCCTGCGCGTTAAGCAGATGGTGGTTTTCCGGCGTAAGCGGACAGTGCAGCGTAATCACATCGGCTTCAGCGAACAGCGTTTTGAGATCGACATATTCCGCGCCCAGCTCCAGCGCCGCCTGGCTTGGATAGGGATCGAACGCTAACAGGCGCATGCCAAATCCCTTGAGAATACGCATCGCCGCGATACCAATCTTGCCGGTTCCGACTACGCCCGCGGTTTTGTTATGCATGTTGAAGCCGGTTAAGCCATCCAGCGAGAAGTTAGCGTCGCGCGTGCGTTGATAGGCGCGGTGAATGCGACGATTCAGCGTCATCATCAGGCCAACCGCATGTTCCGCTACCGCTTCTGGCGAATATGCCGGGACGCGCACCACGTTTAAGCCGAGCGCTTTCGCCGCCGACAGATCGACGTTATTGAAACCGGCACAGCGCAGCGCAACGTGCTTCACGCCCAGCGCCGCCAACTCTTCCAGCACCGCTTTGCTGGCATCATCGTTGACGAAAATACACACCGCATCACAGCCCGCGGCGTTCTTTGCCGTCGCCGGTGTCAGCAGGAAGTCAAAAAACTGCAGCTCAAATCCGTAGCTGTCGTTGACGTGTTCAAGGTATTTTTGGTCGTAATGCTTGGTGCTGTAAACCGCAACTTTCATTGTTTCGCTCCTGAAAAATGCAACGTCGGTATCACAACAGGATAACGTTTTCCGCGTCATTTTGCTGTGCTTCAGCCAGACTATGTCGCTAACACCTTCATTTGCCGGACGTAACATGCCATCATTTGGCTCCTCGTCAGGATTGTGTAAAGAACAGGAACGTTAACTGCCATGACGCGTGGCCTTCGCCGAACACTTGCTGCGCTGCTGGCGCTGATACTGCTGCTATTGGGATTGCTGCTGACGCTCACGCAATGGTTGCCGCGTCTGGCCGGTATCTGGCTGCCTGAAAACACCCGAGTGGAACTTAACGGCACGCCGCGCTGGCAGCAAGGCGCGCTGCATTTCCCGGCGGTGCGCTATCTGGCGGGCGATTGTGTACTGGCAAACGTCAGCGATGCGGCGCTCGGCTGGCAGCAAAAGCGCTGGCAACTTAGCGCGGGAGAAGTCCAACTCAATAGCGACTGCCTGCAATCGCTGCCGCACAGCGAAGCCAGCGGTGCGCCGCGCAGCCTGACTGACTGGCAGAAGATGTTGCCTGGCGCCGATGTCCACCTGCAAAAAATCACCATTCTGCCGTGGCAACAATATGCCGGACGTTTCGATCTCACCTTAAATAACGATGTGCAGCGGCTGCATTATCAGGGCGACAACCTGAGTGTGGATGCGCGGTTGCAAGGCCAGCTGCTGCAGATTGCCCAGCTGCAGCTCAGTCATCCTTTACTGCCCAAACCGCTCAACCTGCATGGCGATGTCACCTTGCCAACCTTTGCCGATGGTTTGCCGGTAGCGGGCGAACTCAGCGCTGACCTCAATATTGTGCAGTGGCCGCAGCCGCTAGCGCTGGCGCTCAACTGGCAGCAACAGCAAGGCACCTTGACGGTGAAGCAGCAGGATGACGATCAGCCGCTGCTGCAGCTGCCGTGGCAGGTCGATGAGCGGCAGATTCGTATTACGCAAGGTCAATGGCGCTGGCCGCAGGCCGATCAACCGCTATCAGGTGGCGTGGCGCTAACGCTGGAAAACTGGCAGCAAGGCCTGGAAAACACGCTGGTCAGCGGGCGATTTAATTTGCTGACGCAAGGGCGCGGCGGCAAAGGCAATCTGGTATTGAGCGTTGGCCCGGGCAAACTGAGCATGGTCGATAGCGCCTTGCCGTTCCAGTTGACCGGCGAGAGCAAATTCGCCGATCTGCAGCTGTTTGGCAGCATGCCGGGCTTACTGCACGGCGTGCTGACCGATCCGCAATTGACCCTGAAACAAGGCGCGCTGCTGCGTTTGCGCGGTCGCTTGCTCTCAACGCTGGAAGTGGATGAAGCGCGCTGGCCGCTGGCGGGCGTGACGGTGGCGTCGAGCGGAATTAATGGTCGCCTGCAGGCGATACTTAAGGCACACGATCCCAGCTTTAGTCGCTTCAGGTTGCATCTCGATGGCCGCGCCAGCGATTTCTGGCCCGACAGCGGCGTGTGGAACTGGCGTTATTGGGGGGACGGCCTGATCGAGCCGCTCACCGCCAAATGGGACGTGAAGGGCACCGGCAGCTGGCAGGACACTTTGATCAGCCTCGACACGCTGAATACCGGTTTCGATCAGCTGGCGTACGGCATGGTGCAAGTGGCTAAACCGCGCCTGACGCTCAATGCGCCGGTGCGCTGGCAGCGCGATCCCTCGCATCCGGCGTTTAACGGTGGCTTCACGCTCAAATCCGGTCAAACCCAGTTCAGCTACGGCGGCTGGCTGCCGCCATCAGAACTTAATTTTGAAGCCAAAGGCAGCGATCCCAGCCAGTTTATCTGGCGCGGTCAGCTGACGGCGGAGGATATTGGCCCGGTACGCGTGCATGGCCGCTGGGACGGCGAACGTCTGCGCGGCGAAGCCTGGTGGCCGGCGCAATCTTTGACGGTGTTCCAGCCACTGCTCAGCAGCGATTTAAAAATGCGTATCCAGTCGGGTGAACTGCGCGCGCAGGTGGCATTCTCGGCGGCTAGCGAGCAGGGCTTTGAAGCGGGCGGTCACTGGACGGTGAAAAACGGCAGCCTGTGGATGCCGGACAGTGAAATCAACGGCATCGATTTCTCGCTGCCGTTTCGGCTGAAGGATCATCAATGGCAGCTTGGACGGCGCGGCCCGGTTTCACTGCGTATCGCCGAAGTAAAAAATCAGTTCTCACTGCAAAACATCACCGCTGATTTGCAAGGTCACTATCCATGGCAGGAGCGCCAGCCGCTAACGCTCAGCAACGTCAATCTCGATCTGTTAGGCGGACACGTCAGCATGCCCGAACTGCGCATGCCACAGCATCAAGCGGCGCGCGTCTCGCTGAAGGAGATCAATCTCAGCAAGCTGGTCAGCGCGATCAAACCCAAGCAGTTTGCCATGTCTGGCAAGGTCAATGGCGAATTGCCGCTGTGGGTGAATAATCCGCAATGGCTGGTTGAAAAGGGCTGGATCGCCAACAGCGGTCCGCTCACCTTCCGGCTGGATAAAGATATGGCGGACGCGATTGTCAGCAATAACTTTGCGGCCGGAGCGGCGCTGGATTGGCTGCGCTACATGGAAATCTCGCGTTCATGGGCCACTATCGATCTGGATAACTTCGGCAATCTAATCATGCAATCGGAAGTGAAAGGCGTTAGCCAGTTCAGTAACCGCCGACAGACCGTTAATCTGAACTACCGGCATCAGGAAAATTTGTTCCAGCTGTGGCGCAGCCTGCGCTTTGGCGATAATTTGCAATCCTGGGTGGAGCAAAATGCCACCTTACCCTCGAAGAAGGATCCCCAACCATGAGCCTCAGGGCATTACTGGTGCTGGCAGCCTGGCTGCCGCTGATTGGCTGCGTGCCGCGCATTGAAGTTGCGGCGCCGAAAGAGCCCATCACCATCAATATGAACGTCAAAATTGAGCATGAGATTCACATCAAGGTGGATAAAGATGTGGAAGCGCTGCTGAAGAATCAGAGCGGACTGTTTTGAGGAGAAGCATGATGAAACGCAAGGGGATCGCGCTGCTTGTGGCGCTGCTGCTGATGCCGTCTGCCTGGGCGCTCACGCTGGATGAGGCGCGTCAACAGGGGCGCGTGGGCGAAACGCTCAGCGGCTATGTGGCGGCGCGTCAGCAGGACGAAGAAACGCTGGCGCTGGTCAAGCGCATCAACGATGGCCGCCTGCAGCAATATCAGCGCGTGGCGCAGCAAAATAACCTGACTGCCAGCGAAGTGGCGCGCATCGCCGGCGAAAAGCTGGTGAACCGCGCAGGTAGCGGCGAGTATGTGCGCGGCATCAATGGGCAGTGGCTGCGTAAGTAAGGTTTATCCGCAGATAATCTTTTTGGGAGCTTAAAATGCCAATGCCTCAAACGACAACGGATGCACAGAAGCGCGCCTTAATCGCCGGTTCAGTGGGCAATTTCATTGAGTGGTACGAGTTTGCGGTTTATGGCTTTCTCGCGACGGTGATCGCGCAGAACTTCTTTCGCCTGCAAGGCGAAGCCGAGCTGACCGGCATTATTTTGACCTACGCTTCCTTCGCCATTGCCTTTTTCTTCCGTCCGTTGGGCGCAATATTTTTTGGCCGCATGGGCGATCGTATTGGGCGCAAGCCGACGCTAATTTTTGTCTTGATCATGATGACGCTGGTGACGACCGCGATCGGCATTATTCCCACCTATGCCAGCATTGGTGTGGCGGCGCCGCTGATCATTACCGGTCTGCGTATTCTGCAGGGCTTGTTTGCTGGGGGGGAATACGGCGGTGCGGTGTCACTGATGACAGAGTTTGCCCCCAAAGGGCAGCGAGGACGTTACGGTGCCTGGCAATCATTCACCGTGGCGTTGGGCCTGCTGGCGGGCGCTGGCATTGTCGCGTTGCTGTCGGCGGTGTTGAGTGTGGATCAGATGCACAGTTGGGGCTGGCGCATTCCCTTCTTCCTCGCCTTGCCGATGGGGATGGTGGCGCTGTGGCTGCGCTACAGCATGGAAGAAACGCCCAGCTTCGTGCGTCAGCAGCAAACGCAAAAAGCGCATCAGCCAATGGCGGTCAGCGCCAGTTTTGGCGCGACGCTCAGGATTATCTTGCTGGCAATCAGCCGCGTGATGGTGTGGTCAGCGGCGGGCTATACCTATCTGGTGATCATGCCAACCTATCTGCAATCTTCGCTGCACACCGGCTTTAACCAGGCGCTATTGATTGCGGTGATCTCCAATCTTGGCTTTGCCGCCACCATCATTCCAGCGGGCATGCTTAGCGATAAAATCGGACGCCGCAGCGTGATGGTTATCGCGGCATGTTTGTTGCTGGTGCTGGCATTACCGTTATTGAAAGTGTTGCAGGCCGATTCCTCAACGCTGTTGATCAAGGCGCTGGTGGTGTTTGTGGCGGGTGGAATTGTGGGATTGCTGGCAGGACCGGGCCCGGCAATGTTAGCTGAAATGTTCCCCACGCGCGTCCGCTATACCGGGCTGGGGCTGGCCTATTCACTCTCTAACGCAGTTTTCTCGGGGTGTGCCGGACTGATTATCACCTCCCTGATTAAGCAAACGGGGAATCTGGATATCCCCGCCTGGTACATCATGGTCACGGCTGCAATCAGTATTCCGGCGCTGATGACGCTAAACAAAAAAGACCATCTGCGTTCGCTGGATGAAGCAGATGGTTGAAGACGCTAGCGTGTTGCCAGTTGCTTAACCGCTTCATACACCGGCACTTCACCGCCGGTTAATTCAATGATCATCCGGCTGACCGCCGGTTGATCGATGATTTCAGCCAGCGTCGCCGCTACGTCATCGCGAGGAATATCGCCATACGGGATGGCCAAACCAGCGCGCACCCGGCCTTGGCCTTGCTCATCCGTTAGCGTGCCGGGGCGTAAAATCACCCAATCCAGATCGCTTTGCGCCAGCTCGACATCTGCTGCTTTCTTCACGCGCATGTAGTTTTCGAAGCTGGCGGAGAGGTTTTTGTTTCTGCCGGCTTCAGGGAAAGCCGAAACCAGCAGAAAGCGTGAGATGCCGGCCTGCTGCGCGGCAGCAACTGCGGTAGTTAATCCTTTGCCATCAATGGCGTTCGTCATCTCTTCACCGCCTTTGCCACCGGCACCGGCGGTAAAGACCACCACATCGCTGCCCTTCATCAGCGCGGCCAGCGATGTTGCGTCCAGCGCGGTTAAATCGCCGTTAACCGGCTCCGCACCCCGTTCACGCAAAGGCTGCTCCTGTTCCGCTTTGCGAAACAGCGGGCGCGCAACGTGCCCGTTTGCGGCCAGCAGTGATGCCAGACGACGGCCAATGTTGCCTGCGCCGCCAATGATAAATACCTTGGACATGAGTACCTCTTAAATTGCGTGGATAACAGCGAGTCAGTATAGACAACGTCAATTTGCGGAGAAAAAGCAGCGCAGCTTTTGCCTTTCGCGTCCGTGCTGATCCATATTCTCCACCGCCAGCCATTGGCTTAAAGCCTGCTGAATCGGCGGCCATTCACCATCAATGATCGATAACCAATCGGTATCGCGATTGCGCTGTTTGCGCGTCATGGCCTGACGAAAACGACCTTCAAAGGTAAAGCCGATACGTTCAGCGGCGCGTCGTGAAGCCAGATTTAGGGAATCACAACGCCAAGCCACGCGGCGATAACCGAGCGCGAAGGCCTGCTGCAACAGCAGATATAACGCTTCAGAGCCCAATACGTTGCGCTGCATCAGCGGCGACCAGGTCACATGGCCAATCTCAATCGCGCCGTTCTGCACGTCGATATTGGCGAAACAGACCGCGCCAACCGCTTGCTGATTAGCCTGATCGATCACCGCATAACTGACCAATCCACGGTCACCTATTTTGTTAGCAATCCAATCGTTCATCTCGGCTAACGATTGCGGCTGCGATGCGCCAAGCCAGGTCCAGTCGCGATCGTCGGGTGCCAGCAAAAAGGAGGTAAGCAGGGCAGGCGCGTGATTGAGTTGAAGCGGTGTGAGATGGCAAAAGCGGCCAGTGAGAATAGCAGCGGGCGGGAAGATTGCGGGTTGCCAGTCGGGTAGCGCAAAACCGATAGGCTGACCATATTGATTGTGTTGTGTCACTTCATCTCCTTTCGCTGTGCTGAAAAACAACAGCAAAAAAAATGCCCGCCGGTTAAGCCTGACGGGCATTGATCATGCGAAAAAAATGATTACGCAGCAACGATTTGTTTGATGGCGTCTTTTGCATCGTTAGCCGCTTTGGTCGCCACTTCTGGACCATAAGCGATGCCTTCCGCGAACACGAACTCCACGTCAGTGATACCGATGAAGCCGAGGAACAGCTTCACGTATGGCGTCAGCAGATCGCTGGCCGTATCTTTATGGATGCCGCCACGGCTGGAGAGGATCACCGCACGTTTGCCGGTCACCAGACCTTCCGGACCTGCTTCGGTGTAACGGAAGGTCACGCCAGCGCGGGCAATCAGATCGAAGTAATTTTTCAACTGAGTTGGAATGTTGAAGTTGTACATGGGTGCGGCAATAACCACGGTGTCATGGGCTTGCAGTTCAGCAATCAGCTCATCGGAGAGAGACAGCGCTTCCTGCTGACGTGGTGACAGTGGGGCATCGGATGGGCGCAGCGCGCCAACCAGCTCACCATCCAGCACCGGAATCGGCTGCGCGGCTAAATCACGTACGGTAACAGAGTCACCTTTAGCGCGTGCTTCGTCAGCGTAGAAGTCAGCCAGTTGATTTGACTGAGAGTAACCAGCGAGGATGCTTGATTTCAGAACTAAAACTTTGCTCATGGTATTTTCCTGTGCGTTACGCGGTTGGCTTACCGCTCAATGCTTTACACTGTACGGAGTTAGCCCGCGGGGTAAAAGCGCAATATTTCGAGATCAATGTTCGAAATAATTGAATAACCTCGCACGTCCCGTTCAGGCAGGTGTTCCAAATTGTGCTATGATGCCGACCATTAATTGCTTGAATCCGCCGGGAAATCATCTGCCCGCTGCAACAACAGGTACGCATCGCTATGTCATCATCCGACTCTTCACCTTTAGCCTCCCTCTGGCCGCGGCTCGATAATCTGACGCTGCGCGACAGTCAACGTCTGCGACGTCGACTGCTGGGCGCTGCAAAGGTGAAAAATCCTGCGGCGCAGCAGGGCATTGTGGCTGAACTGGAGCCGGAATTTGTCGCGGCGGAGCAGCGCCTGGCGCAGCGCACGGCGGCGACACCGCGCATCACTTTCCCGGACAACCTGCCGGTAAGTCAGAAGCAGCAGGACATTGCTGATGCGATCGGTCAGCATCAGGTGGTGATCGTTGCGGGTGAAACCGGATCGGGTAAAACCACGCAGCTGCCGAAAATCTGCCTGGCGCTGGGGCGCGGGGTTAAAGGGCTGATTGGTCATACTCAGCCGCGTCGTCTGGCGGCGCGCACCGTGGCCAACCGCATTGCCGATGAGCTGGAAACCTCGCTCGGCGGCACCATCGGTTACAAGGTGCGCTTTAACGATCAGGTGAGCGAAACCACCCAGGTTAAGCTGATGACCGACGGTATCCTGCTGGCGGAAATCCAGCAGGATCGCCTGTTGCTGCAGTACGACACCATCATTATCGATGAAGCGCACGAACGCAGTCTGAACATCGATTTCCTGCTCGGCTATCTGCGCGAACTTTTGCCGCGTCGTCCCGACTTAAAAGTCATTATCACGTCAGCGACCATCGATCCGCAGCGCTTCTCACGCCATTTCCACAATGCGCCGGTGATTGAAGTGTCCGGCCGGACGTATCCGGTCGAAGTACGTTATCGCCCAATGGTGGAAGAGGCTGACGACACCGATCGCGATCAGCTGCAGGCGATTTTTGATGCGGTCGATGAGCTTGGACAAGAGAGCCGCGGCGATATCCTGATCTTTATGAGCGGCGAGCGCGAAATCCGCGATACTGCCGATGCGCTGATGAAGCGCGATATTGCGCACACCGAGATTCTGCCGCTGTATGCGCGCCTGTCGAACGCCGAGCAAAACCGCGTGTTCCAGTCGCATAGCGGACGCCGCATCGTGCTGGCGACCAACGTGGCGGAAACCTCGCTGACCGTGCCTGGCATCAAATATGTTATCGATCCTGGCACCGCACGTATCAGCCGCTACAGTTTCCGCACTAAAGTGCAGCGCTTGCCGATTGAGCCGATTTCGCAGGCTTCCGCTAATCAGCGAAAAGGGCGCTGCGGCCGCGTTTCGGAAGGTATCTGTATTCGCCTCTATTCCGAGGATGATTTCCTCAGCCGTCCGGAATTTACCGATCCTGAAATTCTGCGTACTAACCTCGCCTCGGTGATTCTGCAGATGACCGCGCTGGGACTGGGCGATATTGCTGCCTTCCCATTTGTCGAAGCACCGGACAAGCGCAATATTCAGGATGGCGTGCGCCTGCTGGAAGAGCTGGGTGCCATCACGCTGAGTGAAGACGAAACCTACAAGTTGACGCCTTCGGGCCGCCAGCTCGCGCAGTTGCCCGTCGATCCGCGTATGGCGCGCATGGTGCTGGAAGCGCAAAAATTTGGCTGCGTACGTGAAGCGATGATCATCACCGCGGCGCTATCGATTCAGGACCCGCGCGAGCGTCCTTCGGATAAAAAGCAGGCATCTGACGAAAAACATCGTCGTTTTGAGGATAAAGAGTCTGATTTCCTCGCCTTCGTAAATCTGTGGAATTATCTGCAGGAGCAGCAAAAAGCGCTCTCCAGCAATCACTTCCGTCGCTTGTGTAAAACCGAGTTCCTTAACTATCTGCGCGTGCGTGAATGGCAGGATATCTACACGCAACTGCGTCAGGTGGTGCGGGAACAGGGGATGCCGGTCAACAGCGAACCTGCGCCGTATCGTGAAGTGCACTGCGCTTTGCTTACCGGTTTGTTGTCGCATATTGGTCAGAAAGATAACGACAAGCAGGAGTTTACCGGCGCTCGCAACGCGCGCTTCGCCATCTTCCCCGGTTCCGGGCTGTTTAAGAAGCCGCCGAAGTGGACCATGGTGGCGGAACTGGTGGAAACCAGCCGTTTATGGGGCCGCGTTGCCGCCCGTATCGATCCGGAATGGATCGAACCGCTGGCGCAGCATCTGATTAAACGCAGTTACAGCGAACCGCACTGGGAAAAAGCACAGGGAGCGGTGATGGCGACGGAAAAAGTGACGCTTTACGGCCTGGCAATTGTGCAGGCGCGTAAGGTTAATTACAGCCGCATCGATCCGCAACTGAGCCGCGAGCTGTTTATCCGTCATGCGCTGGTGGAGGGCGATTGGCAGACGCGTCACGCGTTCTTCCGCAATAACCTGAAACTGCGCAACGAAATTGAAGATCTGGAGCACAAATCGCGTCGTCGCGACATTCTGGTCGATGATGAAACGCTGTTTGCTTTCTACGATCGCCGCATCGGCAGCGACGTGGTGTCTGCACGCCATTTCGATAGCTGGTGGAAGCAGGCCAGCAAAGAGAATCCGGATCTGCTGAGCTTTGATAAGCAAATGCTGATCAAAGACGGCGCGGACAAAGTCAGCCAGCTCGATTACCCCAACTTCTGGCATCAAGGCAACCTGAAACTCAAACTGAGCTATCAGTTTGAACCGGGCGCGGATGCCGATGGCGTGACGGTGCACATTCCGCTGCCGCTGCTGAACCAAATCGAAGAGACCGGTTTCGAGTGGCAAATTCCTGGCGTGCGCCGCGAACTGGTTATCGCGCTGATCAAATCGCTGCCCAAGCCGGTGCGCCGCAATCTGGTACCCGCGCCCAACTACGCCGAAGCGTTTCTCGGTCGCGTTACGGCGATGGAACTGCCGTTGCTGGATGCGCTGGAACGCGAATTCCGCCGCATGACCGGCGTCACCATTGACCGGGAAGCCTGGCAGTGGGATCAGGTGCCCGATCACCTGAAAATGACCTTCCGGGTGGTTGACGAGCACAACCGTAAGCTGCAGGAAGGCAAAAATCTGCATCAGCTGCGGCTGCTGCTGAAAGGCAAAGTGCAGGAAACGCTGTCGAAAGTGGCGGATGATGGCCTGGAACAGAGCGGTCTGCACATCTGGAGCTTTGGCGATTTGCCGCAAAGCTACGAACAGAAGCGCGGCAGCTATCAGGTCAAAGCCTGGCCGGCGCTGGTGGATGAAAAGGACAGCGTGGCGATTCGCCTGTTCGATAGCGAAGTGGAACAGCAGAAAATGATGTGGCGCGGTCAGCGTCGCCTGCTGCTGCTCAACATTCCGTCGCCAACCAAGTATCTGCACGAGAAGCTACCGAACAAAGCCAAACTCGGTTTGTACTTCAATCCCTACGGCAAAGTGCTGGAACTGATCGATGACTGCATCGCCTGCGGCGTGGATAAGCTGATGGCGGAGGCGGGCGGCCCGGCGTGGCAACAGGAAAACTTCGAACAGCTGCGCGACAAAGTGCGTGCTGATTTGAATGAAACCGTGGTCACCATCGCCAAACAGGTCGAACAGATCCTGACCTGCGTGTTCAATATCAACAAGTTCCTTAAAGGACGCGTGGATATGTCGCTGGCGCTGGCGTTAGGCGATATCAAAGCGCAAATGAATGGCCTGGTGTATCGCGGTTTCGTCACCGGCAATGGCTGGTCGCGTCTCGGTGATACGCTGCGCTATCTGCAAGGTATTGAGCGTCGTCTCGAGAAGCTGCCGGTCGATCCTCACAGCGATCGTGCGCGTATGCTGAAAGTGCAGGCGGTGGAGCAAGCCTGGCAGACGTGGCGGAATAAATTGCCGCCCCAGCGTCAGGATGATGCCGACGTGCAGGCGATTCGCTGGATGCTGGAAGAGCTGCGAATTAGCTATTTCGCCCAGCAGTTGGGCACGCCTTATCCAATTTCGGATAAGCGTATTCTGCAGGCGATGGAGCAGTTGAGTTAATTGTTAGATGGCGCGATAAATCGCGCCGCTACGAAACAGCGCGGTTTTAACATCGCAAAATTCGCGAAGAAAACGGCAAGACGGTGCAGAGGCCCCAGGGATGGGTCCACGACGACGTTACGTAGCGGCCCCGCCTTTTTGCCTGAGAGCGCAGAATTACTGGGCTAACTCTTCCAGCTTATCTTTAAAGGACGGCACCGCAATCGCGCGGTTATCGGCACGGTAACGATCGGCCGGCGCGGGTGCTGAACTCTGTACCGCAATCAACTGCCACTCATCACCGTTCTTCAACAGCAGCGGCGAACCGCTGTCGCCCGGCAAGGTATCGCACTGATGCGACAACACTGCACGCTGTGCCCAACCGGTCACTAAACAATCGCTGTGCGAATAGAGCGTATCCAGATGATCGGCCGGATATCCGGCTTGCGTCACTTTACGTTGCGTGGTTTTCAATGCGGCGGTTAAATCGCCACGCGAACCCTCAAACAATGGAATCGGCACAATGCCGGAGGGCGGATTATGCAAAATAACCAGCCCATAATCGTAGGGTGCGGCTCCCGGCGGCACGATCCAGCCTTCGCCGTCTGCCTGCAACCGGCGCGCTAAAGAGGGTTCAACGCGCGCATCAATATCATGAATCTCGTAGCGCCAACCTTTCGCGCTGGCCATAAAACGCAGCGCCACCGGCTTATCAAACTTGCCGGGCGGAGCCAATAAACAGTGTCCGGCGGTCAACGCCAGATGGGCAGAAATCAAGGTGGCAGTGCAGAGGTTACCGCTTTCGGTCTCTAACTGACCGATGGCATCCCAGGGCGCGGCGCTCACGTCGCTAATCGCCTGGCGATGATCTTTGCCAAAGAACAACGTTTTGATGTCTTCCGGGCTTGGCCCATCTTCATCATCGGCATGTGCTGTGTGGGTAAAACTGAAAAGACCAACGAGTAACAGGATAGCCAGGCGCATAGTTCTCTCAATGGCGAGAATAAGTAGAAGTTGTTGTCATCACGCTTGAGCGATAACTATAGTCGGTGAGCGGTGAAAAAGGGAGAAATATTGGAGTAATCAGCACGCTACAACGACTAGATAAAAAAGCTGGCTGCAACTATGCCACAGAGGATCATCACAATCAGAATAATTTCGAAGCGATAGCGACGCACCATTTTTCGCTACTCCAGTAAATAAACACCCGGCATAACCGGGTGTTTTCAATCATCAATACGGTGTTGGCGCTAAAGGCGATCTTATTTAGCTGCTTTTTTCACTTTGTGATGCTTTTTAGCAGCCTGAGCTTTCTGCGCAGCTGGCTTGGTTACTTTGTGGTGCTTTTTAGCAGCCTGAGCTTTCTGTGCAGCTGGCTTGGTTGCTTTGTGGTGCTTTTTAGCAGCCTGAGCTTTCTGTGCAGCTGGCTTGGTCGCTTTTTTGTGGTGCTTTTTCGCAGCCTGGGCTTTCTGAGCCGCTGGCTTGGTTGCTTTTTTATGATGCTTTTTAGCGGCCTGAGCTTTCTGTGCAGCTGGCGCTTTCTTCTCTACTTTTTTGTGCTTCTTAGCAGCCTGCGCTTTCTGAGCAGCAGGTTTCTTATGATGTACTGCTTTGTGTTTCGCTGGCGCTGCAGTGGTTGCTGGCGTTGCTGGAGCAGCTGTGGTCTCAGCAGCGAAAGCAACAGAAGACATACCCATAGCAGCGGCGATCACCAGTGCAAATAATTTTTTCATTGCAAAATCCTCGAACTATTTTTTCATGTGTAGCCCACTGCGGGGCCGGTGAAAACACTATATGAAAAACAATTCAGGCTTTCCGTGAGGCATTGGTATCGGCGTGTAACGGATTGTACAAAGCGGCGTAAAGGAAGTGAAAAGGGCGGCCGCATCGGCCGCCGCGCAGTTTACTCAGAGAGATAACGTTGTTCAAGGTGCTGACGGAAATAGCGCGGATTCAGCGCTTCGCCGGTGGCATTGATCAGCAGCTGCTGCGTTGGGAAACGGCTGCCGTGCTGCCAGATGTTCTGCTGTAACCAGTCAAACACTGGCTGCAACTCACCTTGCTGGATCAGCGTCTCAACCTGCGGAATGGCACGCTTCACCGCGTGGAACAGCTGGGCTGCATACATCGCACCCAAGGTGTAGGTTGGGAAATAGCCGAACGCACCGTCGGTCCAGTGAATATCCTGCATGCAGCCATCGCGATAATTACCGCGCGTATCAATGCCCAACGATTGCTGCATCTTCTCGTCCCACAGCGCCGGGATATCTTCAACTTCAATCTCGCCTTCAATCAGCGCGCGCTCGATTTCGTAACGTAAAATCACGTGCGCCGGATAACTCAGTTCATCAGCGTCGACACGAATAAAGCCCGGCTTCACGCGCTGCGCCTGACGGATAAAGTTGTTTAGCGCCAGCGCAGGCTGATCGCCCATCAGCGCCACCACCTGCGGATGGATATGTTGCAGGAAGGCTTCACTGCGCCCCAGCTGCATCTCCATAAACAGGCTTTGTGACTCATGAATCGCGGTAGAACGCGCCTGCGCCACCGGCTGACCGCGCCACTGTTTTGGCAAATTCTGCTCGTAGCGCGCATGGCCGGTTTCATGGATCACGCCCATCATGGCACTGAGGAAGTCGTTCTCGTTGTAACGCGTGGTAATACGCACATCTTCCGGCACGCCGCCACAGAACGGGTGCGCACTCACATCTAAACGACCGTGATTGAAATCAAAGCCCAGCGTTTTCATCACGCTCAGGCCGAGCTGTTTCTGCGATTCGATAGCGAACGGCCCCACCGGCTGCGCGATCGGGGTTTGCTGCTGCTTCGCCACTGCTCTTTGTAGCAGGTCAGGCAACCAGCTTTTCAGATCGCCAAAGGTTTGATCCAGCTGCGCGCTGGTCATGCCAGGCTCAAACACATCCAGCAGCGCGTCGTAGCGCGATACGCCGAGTGCATCGGCACGCAGCTGCGCCTCTTGACGACTCAGCTTGACCACTTCTTTCAGATTGGCTGAGAAACCTTGCCAGTCGTTCGCCGGACGCTGTTGACGCCAGGCGTGTTCACAGCGCGAACCGGCCAGCGACTTGGCTTCAACCAGTGAGGCGGGCAGCAGCGTCGCTTGCTGCCAGGCGCGCTGCATCTCGCTCAGGTTAACCTGCTCGACATCATTCAATGATTCCTGCTGCGCGGCATCAAACAGCCAGCCGAGGCGTTTATCGGTCAGCACTTCGTGCATGAACACACTCAGTTCGGCCATCGCTTCACCGCGCGCCTGGCTGCCGCCCGGCGGCATAGTGGTTTGCATATCGACACCGGCAATGGCGCCTAAATGGCCAAAGCGGGAGAGACGCTGAAAAGTGCGGCTAAGTTCTTGATAAGCTGAAGTCACGTAAAAAGCTCCTTATGACGGTAAGCGTGGCGCAATGTCCCGCAAGGGTAGATCAACCGGCCAGCAAAAGCGAACGCTGGCGCCGCCAAGCGGGCTGCTCTCAATCGACACTTTTCCCTGCATGGCCAGCGCAATGGAGTGCACGATCGCCAGACCCAAACCACAACCGCCGGTGGCGCGATCGCGGCTTGGATCGAGGCGTACAAAAGGTTCGAACACGCGGGCGCGCTCTTCCTGCGGAATGCCCGGACCGTCGTCTTCCACCTGCAAACAGCCCAGCGCGCCATCAAACCATAAGCTGACGCGCAGGCGCTGTTGCGCATAACGCAGGGCGTTATTCACCAGATTATCCAGCACACGCTCCATCAGGCGCGTATCAGCGCTGCCGACGTTCTCCAGCTGCGGGATATCCAGCGCAATCTGCGTCTGAGGATTCATGGTTTGCACGTCTTCAATATGTACACGTAGCCATTGCGCAAGATCGAAGGATTGCAGATGAAGATCAACGCGCGGACGATCGAGGCGCGCATACGTCAGCAACTCCTCAATCAAACTCTCCAGCTGGCCCACATCGCGGTTCAGCGCGGCGGATTCCGTGGCGGTGAGGTTATCGCTCATCTCCAGCCGGTAGCGCAGTCGCACCAGCGGCGTACGCAACTCGTGTGCGATGCCGTCAATCAGCTGTTTCTTACTGGCAACCAGCGTGTTGATGTTCTCCGCCATCTGATTAAACGCCACGCCAAGACTGTGCAGGCTAGAGGTGCTTTCAAAATGGGTGCGCACGTCGAGTTCGCCACGGCCAAAACGCTGCGCGGCTTTCTCTAGCCGCTGCATCTCTTGCCAGTGCGGACGCAGCCAGATAAACACCGGCAGCGCCAGCGACATCCCGATAAATGCCAGCAGCGCGATATCCAGAATGCGCATCTGATGCAGATAGAAAAGATACGGAATCGGGCCAACGGAAAGCACATAGTGGCTGCGCGGAATATGCTGTAAGAAGGTGTACTGATCGTCAATCGCCACGATTTCCCCGGCGCGCAGGCGCTTCATGTCTGCATCACCCAGCTGATATTTGCTCATCGGCTCGATATTCAGATCAAACGACAGGTCAAGATCGAGGCTGCGAATGGTTTTGCTCCAGTCGCGCGGTGGGATCTCGCGCAGTTCGCTGCGCATCAAAAAAAGCGAGCTGGCCATCAAGTCGTTCATCGACTGGCGTCCGGCGCGTTCGGCGGTGAATTTGTACACCAGCCCAACCAGCAGCGTCATCACCAGAAAACAGACGAACAGCAGCAAATAGAACTGAATAAAGAGCTTTCTCATGCGGAACGGGTATCCCAGGCCTGCGGCGCGAACAGATAGCCTTTGTTACGGATGGTTTTGATGCGGAATGGCTCGGTGGCGCTGTCGTAGAGTTTTTTGCGTAAGCGAGAAATTGCCACGTCGATGCTGCGATCCATGCCATCGTAGGTCACGCCGCGCAGGGTTTTCAGCAGCGCATCGCGATTGAGGATCTGTCCGGCGTGATTCGCCAGTTCCCACAGCAGATCGAAATCGGCGGTGGATAGCACAATATTCTCCTCAAACAGCGTCACCTGGCGATTGAGCGAGTCGATGGTCAGGGAACCAAAACGCAGCACGCGTTGTGAGCTTTGTAGGGCGGGCGTCACTTCCGGCTGACCGGCATGCGCCTGACGCAGATGCAAACGTAGGCGCGCCAGTAACACCGCCGGCGGCGTGGTTTTGAGGATGTAATCGTTAGCGCCCATCTCCAGCGACAGAATGTGGTTCATGTCGCTATCGAGCGAGGTGAGCAGCACAATCGGACCTTGCCAGCTAGCACGCAGATCGCGGCACAATGTCATGCCATCTTTGCCGGGTAACATGATATCCAGCATCACTAAATCGGGATCGTGCAGGGCGATGGTGGCTTCGGCGCGGTCACCGCGCGTTTCAACAATTACTTCAATATCGTGGCGGCCAAGATAAGCGGCGATCAGTTCGCCCACTTCTGGCTCATCTTCCACATAGACGATTTTGTTCATAATTCACTGTGACGGATGAGAATCTCAGCAGCATAGCTTTTCCTGGTCCTGAGCTCTACGCTACCGCACGAAATATCCCTGCGTGACTGGTATGTATACCGTGAAATGTGCCATCATTAGCGGCGCGTTGTCGCGCAAGGTTCGGAACCGTAACGAAAAACAGGAGGAGTGCGAGAGTGTCTGATAAAGAGCTGGCTTCAGCCGGATACAGTGATCGCATCTGCTTCAATTACAGTGATTTTCTCTCCGCTTCCTGCAAAAAACGCTGGAGTTTTGTCGATGCCATTTATGGCGTGATGCCTATTTTTGGCATGGTGACGCGTAAATCGGCGCACAATCTTCAGGCCAGCGACGACCATCTGAAAGAATTAGCATTACAAATCATTTCAACACAGGTGAGCGACGAGATTAATATCGCGCGTTTGATAACCCTGGCCGAACAACAACACATCAGCCGCTTTGATATTCAGCTGCCGTATCCGCTGTCAGCGGAGCAGCTTGACGCTATTCATCAGGAATACCGTAAGCCGCTCAATCTGACACAGCAGGATGACCTGCTGTGCGTTTCCATTCCCGTCCAGCCGCACTAATTCGTTAGCTGCCACAACGCGGGCAGTGACGCCGCAATCAACAACACAATCGCGATGCGCTCCAGCTGTGACAACACCTTGTCGCCACGGCCGCCGCGTCGTGCAAACAGGAACAGCAGCAATCCAGGCGCATAGAGCACAACAGAGAGCAGCAGATGCAAAGGACCCGACGCATACAGCAGCCAAATGCCATACGCGCTGGCACCGACGCCGGTAAACATCGCCCAGGGTTTGTTCTGCCCGCGCACCACCTTAATCAGATACAGACCCACCAGCAGATAGGGCACCAAAATCATTTCTGAAGCGATGGTCAGCAGCGTGTTGTAATCCGCACCGGTTAAGGCGATCAAAATCAGGCAAACCTGTACGCTGCCGTTGGTCAGCCATAACGACGCCGAAGGGGAGTTGTGGCGGTTCTGACGCGCGATGCTGCGCGGGAAGGCACCTTGTTGTGCGGCGAGGAACGGCACTTCAGCGGCCATAATCGTCCAGCTCAGATAAGCGCCGCACACCGAAATAATCAATCCGACCGCAATCACCGCATCGCCCCAATGACCGAGCAAATGCTTCATCAAACCCGCCATAGAAGGGTTGCGCATCTGCGCCAGCTCGGCACGCGGAATCACGCCTAACGACAGCAGCGTAACCAGCAAGTAGACCAGCAGCGCGGCCAGCACCGCCATCAGCGTGGCGCGTCCGACATCCTGTTTATTACGCGCACGCGCAGAAACCACCACCGCGCCTTCCACACCAATAAATACCCACAAGGTGATCAGCATGGTTTGCTTCACCTGCTGCCACAGCGGCTGACCGAGTTCCACGCCGCTGAAATCAAAGCGGAAGCGATCGTAGTTGAATGCCAGCAGCGCCAGCACCACAAACAGCAACAGCGGCACCAGTTTTCCCAGGGTCGCCAGCACATTAATGCTGGCCGCAGTTTGCACGCCGCGCAGCACCAGACAATGCACCAGCCACAGCAGCACCGACGCGCCGAGCATCGCCTGCCACGTATTGCCATCACCAAACACCACGCGATCCGGCGTGTCGGTAAAGAAACTCAGCGCCGAGAAGACAATCACCAGATAAGAGACGTTGGCAATGACCGCACACAGCCAATATCCCCACGCCGAGCAGAAGCCCATCAGCTCGCCAAAGCCGGCGCGCGCATAGGTAAAGATGCCGCCATCCAACTCTGGTTTCAGCCGCGTCAGCAACAGCATGGCGAGCGACAGGAAGATGATGCCAACGCCGGTGATGAGCCAGCCGATCAGCAGCGCCGCCGGGCCGGCAACCGCTGCCATATTTTGCGGCAGGCTGAACACGCCAGCGCCCAGCATAGAGCTGAGTACCAACGCGGTGAGCGCACTAAGACCTAATTTTTTATCCAAAACGCCCATCCTAAACAGCAGAGTATGCTGGGTGGTGACGATTCCGCTGGAGTGTCGCGTGGCAATGAGCCAACTTTGAAACGGAATCCCCTAAAAACAGGCGGCAGATTTTACGGAGTGCAAACGGGGAAGGCAATGCAAGACTATGCAAATCTGCGCACAGATTATGCAGTTAGTATGAAGGAGATTTTGAAAAGGGCGGCGGACGCCGCCCTTAATCGCTATTACTTGAACAGATCGGCGGTGACGGTCAGGTTGCCGCCGCTCTGGTTCTGCCATTGACGCGTGATGTGGTAGTACTTAGCGCCTTTTTCCACTGCGCGTTTGCCAACCGCTTCCGAGATTTCGGTTGGGGTACCAAAGTGATCGGAGAAGGTGATGGTGTCAAACGGCTGCATCTGCGCAGCAGTAATCGCATTCACTTCCTGCACGCTACGGCCATCGGCAGTTTTCACCGTGTAACGTTGGCCGGTTGAGCTTTGCGTTTCGAAGAAACGACCAACGTTGCGGCTTGGGGTATCCGAAGAGGCCACGCCAGGAATGGCCACTTTAGTGGCGGCGGTGCCACCAGCGGCCAGTGCTGCTTTACCGGCTTCAGAATCTGCTGGGATTGAATCAGAGGTATTCTGTACTTTACGCTCTGGCGCATCAGCCTTGTAAACATACGCGGTCACGTACTGGTTGCCGCCGTTGTTAGCATCAACCTGACGCACGATAAAGAACGATGCCGCACCTTTATTTTTGGCTGCCTTGGCAATCGCTTCATTAACATCTGGCTGGCTGGAGAAGAAGCCATTTACCGATACGGTGTCATACGGCTCAAGGCGATAGGCTTCTGCTTTCGGCAGCTCTTTCACGCCTAAGAAGGTGCGATATTTAGTGGAGTCATCCGCTTTCGGTGCGTTAGCTTTATACAAATCAGCCGTTACGCGCCAGTTACCGCCGTTGCCGTTGCTATCATTAATACCCTGAACATAGAAAGAGTCAGCGCCTTTGGCATCGGCTTGTTTGGAGATGGCATCAGTTGCATCGCCAATCGCATTGAAACGGCCGCTGATATTAATACGTTCGAATGGTTTCAACGCGGCCGCTTGCTCTGGCGTTAACTCTTTAGCAGCAAACGCATTCGCTGCCAGCAGTGATAACAAGGTTGACGCCAGAATGGTGTTCTTCAGCTTCATAAAAATGATCCTTCGCCTTACGCAAAATGAGTACGAAAACGTGCTGGACTCTTGATGTATAACAGATTAGCCGCTGATTATTGCATGTAATAATCGGCCTGTCTCAGCCAATTTAAGCGCATAACATTGACAATCTCTGCCGTTTATTCATCGACCTGTCATTGACTTCTGTTACGGCTCTTTTTTGCACAGATAACCACTTATTCTGGTAACACTTAGTGCCATAATAGTTAACGCATTGTTAATTAAAGGTTTTTAAAAACACTTAATTCGACATGACACGATTTTACGCAGCAGAATATTTTTTAATAAACACCAAATGCAGTGGCAAAACATGGCATTCAATCTTTGTGTCTGAATATTTGTGTGAATGTCATAAGTGGGCGTTATCGCTGTGGATCACTCTTCATATTTTCAGTAGGTTATAAAGACTTTGTTACATTGTGCATTTTGCTCATAAAAAGCTGAAACACTGTTTCGGCTTTTGAACTTTTGCCACTTACAGAACCTCATCCTTTAATTGTTGAAAGGAAACAGTATGTTAATTGGGATACCCAAAGAACGGTTAGCCAACGAGTCGCGCGTGGCCGCCACGCCAAAGACCGTTGAGCAACTGATCAAGCTGGGATTTAGCGTCACCGTTGAACAGAGCGCAGGACTTCGCGCCAGCTTTGATGATGAAAGCTTTATCGCCGTCGGCGCCACCATTACTAACACTCACGATGTGTGGCAATCGGACATCGTTTTGAAAGTGAATGCGCCGGACGATCAGGAGATTGAACTGACGCGCGCCGGTAGCACGCTGGTGAGCTTTATCTGGCCTGCGCAGAATCCCGCGCTGTTAGAAAAGCTGGCAGCACGCAACGTCACTGTGATGGCGATGGATTCGGTGCCGCGTATTTCTCGTGCGCAGGCGCTGGATGCGTTGAGCTCAATGGCGAACATCGCGGGTTATCGCGCCATCGTTGAAGCCGCTCATGAATTCGGCCGCTTCTTCACCGGCCAAATCACCGCTGCCGGTAAAGTGCCGCCAGCCAAAGTGATGGTGATCGGTGCGGGCGTCGCGGGATTAGCGGCCATCGGCGCGGCAGGCAGTTTAGGTGCCATCGTGCGTGCGTTCGATACGCGTCCGGAAGTGAAAGAGCAGGTACAGAGTATGGGCGCCGAGTTCCTTGAGCTGGACTTTGAAGAGGAAGCAGGCAGCGGCGATGGTTATGCCAAAGTGATGTCTGAAGCCTTTATTAAGGCAGAGATGGAGCTGTTTGCCGCGCAGGCGAAAGAAGTGGACATTATCGTCACCACCGCGTTGATTCCTGGCCGTCCGGCCCCGAAGCTGATTACTGCCGAGATGGTTGCCAGCATGAAACCAGGCAGCGTAATCGTCGATCTGGCTGCGCAAACCGGCGGTAACTGCGAATTGACGGTGGCCGATCAGGTGACCTTAACCCCTAACGGCGTGAAGATTATCGGTTACACCGATTTGCCAAGTCGCCTGCCAACGCAATCCTCACAGCTTTACGGCACCAACCTTGTCAACCTGCTGAAACTGCTGTGTAAAGAGAAAAACGGCGAAATTACCGTGGATTTCGACGACGTGGTGGTGCGCGGGGTGACGGTGATTCGTGATGGCGAAGTGACATGGCCAGCGCCGCCGATTCAGGTTTCCGCCGCGCCGAAAGCGCAACCCGCCGCACAGCCGCTGCCGAAGGCAGAAGCCAAACCGGTTTCACCATGGCGCAAGTATCTGCTGCTGGCATTGGCGGTGGTGCTGTTTGCCTGCCTGGCCAACGTCGCGCCGCCGGACTTCCTGTCACACTTCACCGTGTTCGCGCTCTCTTGCGTGGTCGGCTATTACGTGGTGTGGAACGTGAGTCACGCATTACACACGCCTTTGATGGCCGTCACCAACGCCATTTCCGGCATTATTGTGGTGGGTGCGGTGCTGCAGATGGGCCACGGCGGTTGGGTCACGATTCTGTCGTTTATCGCCGTACTGATCGCCAGCATCAATATCTTCGGTGGTTTCACCGTCACCCAGCGCATGCTGAAAATGTTTCGTAAGAATTAAGGGGTAGCAACATGTCTGGCGGATTAGTTACTGCAGCATATATTGTTGCCGCGATTCTGTTTATTTGCAGCCTTGCCGGTCTCTCGAAACACGAGACCTCCAAGCAGGGTAATATTTTTGGTATGAGCGGCATGGCGATTGCGCTGCTCGCTACCATTTTTGGCCCGAACACCGGGAACGTTGCCTGGATTCTGCTGGCGATGGTGATCGGCGGTGCGATTGGTTTGCGTCTGGCGAAGAAAGTCGAAATGACCGAAATGCCGGAACTGGTTGCCATTCTGCACAGCTTCGTGGGTTTGGCGGCGGTGTTAGTAGGCTTCAACAGCTACATCGATCACGCGCCGGGCCTCGCGCCGGTGATGGAAAATATCCATCTGACCGAAGTGTTCCTCGGCATTTTCATCGGTGCGGTGACCTTTACCGGTTCACTGGTGGCGTTTGGCAAACTGCGCGGCAAGATCTCCTCATCAGCGCTGATGCTGCCACATCGTCATAAAATGAACCTCGCGGCGCTGGTGATTTCCTTCCTGCTGATGCTGTGGTTCGTACAAACTGATAGCACCGGTGCGCAGGTGTTTGCGCTGCTGCTGATGACCGTCATTGCGCTGGTGTTTGGCTGGCATCTGGTGGCGTCAATTGGCGGCGCGGATATGCCGGTTGTGGTCTCGATGCTGAACTCTTACTCCGGTTGGGCGGCGGCGGCGGCAGGCTTCATGCTGAGCAATGATTTGCTGATCGTTACCGGTGCGCTGGTCGGTTCCTCGGGTGCCATCCTCTCTTACATCATGTGTAAAGCGATGAACCGCTCCTTTATTAGCGTGATCGCCGGTGGTTTTGGTACCGACGTAAGCGTGGGCGGCGAAAGCGATGAAGTGGGCGAGCACCGTGAAATTACGGCGGAAGAGACGGCAGAAATGCTGAAAGCCTCTTCTTCTGTAGTGATCACGCCGGGTTATGGCATGGCGGTGGCGCAGGCGCAGTATCCGGTAGCGGAGATTACCGAAAAGCTGCGCGCGCGCGGTATCAAAGTTCGCTTTGGTATTCATCCGGTTGCCGGTCGTTTGCCGGGTCACATGAACGTACTGCTGGCGGAAGCGAAAGTGCCTTACGATGTGGTGCTGGAAATGGACGAGATTAACGATGACTTCAGCGATACCGATACCGTTTTGGTGATCGGCGCGAATGACACCGTTAACCCAGCCGCACTGGAAGATCCGCGCAGTCCAATCGCTGGCATGCCGGTGCTGGAAGTGTGGAAAGCGCAGAACGTGATTGTATTTAAACGCTCGATGAGCACCGGATATGCGGGTGTCCAGAATCCGCTGTTCTTTAAAGACAATACGCAGATGCTGTTTGGCGATGCAAAAGCGAGCGTGGAAGGCATTCTGCGCGCGCTGTAAAAAAGCAGGGCGGTGATGTGATTCACCGCCCTGAGTAGAAATAAGTAGGGCGGCCATGGCGAGCCGCCCTTTTTTTAATCAATCGTCTTCATCTTCTTCGTCATCGTGATCAATCGGCGATTTGAAATCGTCTGGCTTGATCGCCAGCAAATCACAACGCAGATGATCAATCACCTGTTCCGCAGTGTTACCCAGGAACGCGGCTGACAAACCGGTACGGCCGATGGTGCCGAGCACCACAATGCCGGCGTCAAGATGCGAGGCAATATCCGGAATCACTTCCTCGGGCAAGCCTTTCGCCACGTGGGTGAACTCTTCACTGATGGAGAATTTTTGACGCAGCGCTTTCATCGCCACTAAATGCTGGCCGCGAATCGCGTCGTTGTAAACGCTGGGATCAAAGTCGGGCAGTTCGATAGCAATATTGATCGGGGTGATGGGGTAAGCGCCGACCAAATGCACTTCGGTGTGATTCACCATCTCGGCAAGCAGCGTGGTTTCACGAATCAGCTTCTGATTCAGCTCATCATGATGCGGCTCTTCGCTGGCTAAGTTGACCGCTACCACTGCTTTGCCGCCTTCGGGCCACGCCTGATCTTTCACCATCCATACCGGACATGGACATTTACGCAGCAGATGCCAATCCGTCGGGGTGAAGATGACCGCTTCGAGGCGATCGTGCTGGTGCGCCATTTTCAGCACTAAATCATGCTGATGTGCCAGAATTTCCTGGATGATGGCTTCATAGGGACGGTTATGCCAAACCACTTTGATTTCAATTTCAACGCCAGCCTCAATATATGCCTGGGCCTGTTGGCGGATCCATTCGGTACGTTGGCTGATCACCCCTTTGCGCATATTGGAGCGCTCGTCGGGCGACAGCAGCGTGGTCATTTCATATGAGAAGTCGTAAATAGGCAGGAAAGCTTTGATTTTTCCGCCAATACGTTGATTGAGATAAACCGCACGACGCAGCGCGGGCTGATCGTCCTGCTGGGCATCAATAGCCACCAGAATATTTTGGTACCGGGACATAAGCCGATCTCCTAAAACCAAAGCAAGTTGGGTTAAAGATAGCCTAAGTTTCGACAGGGCAGAAGCGGAAAAGTTGTTGCCGGATCAATAAAATAACTTTTATTAACCCGGCACAGAATCACGCGGCCTGTTCGGTCTGGCCAGCTAATTCTGCCAGCAGAGCGTGGTTCTCAATGGTGATATATTTGCCTTTTACGGCCAGCATGCCACTTTTCTGGAAGCGACCCAGCAGACGGCTGATTGTTTCTACGGTTAGTCCCAGATAGTTACCAATGTCGCCACGCGTCATGGTCAAACGGAATTCACGCTGTGAGAAGCCGCGCTGACCGAAACGACGCGACAGATTCCAGACAAATGCCGCCAAACGCTCTTCGGCATTTTTCTTCGACAGCAGCAGAATCATATCCTGATCGCCTTTGATTTCACCGCTCATCAAACGCATCATCTGCTGACGCAGCGCCGGCATTTTACCGGAGAGGTCGTCAAGCGTTTCAAACGGGATTTCGCACACCATCGCGGTTTCCAGCGCTTGCGCAAAGCTTGGATGTTTGGCACCAACAATGGCGTCAAAACCCACCAAATCGCCTGCCAAATGGAAGCCAGTAATTTGCTCGTCGCCTTGTTCAGTGATGGTGTAGCTTTTGATGGTGCCGGAGCGGATTGCGTAGAGAGATTTCAGTTCATCACCGGCTTTGAACAGCGTCTGGCCTTTCTGAATCGGCTTTTTGCGCTCAATGATGTTATCCAGCTGATCCAGTTCGTGCTCGTTCAGCGTGAAGGGAATACACAATTGGCTGATACTGCAATCCTGACAATGGATGGCACAACCGCCAGACTGAATACGTCGAATGCTGCGTTTTTCCTGGATCATATAGTTACGCTCGATGATTATTGACTGCGGTCAATTTTAACATTTTTCTAAGCGAAGGGAACTCATCCGAGCAGTAAATGTCCTTAAAACCCCACAAATGTCAGGTATTACGGGGTTTGCGCTGGTCTGATTGAAGCGCATTTATTGATCTGGAACGTTTTGTTGCCAGGTTTACAGCTATAGCGCGCTTAATACAGCGCAAAAAGTGACAGATGTTTTGCCCATAATCCTTTGCTACTCTTTTGCTTTAGCGTCGAATTGGACGCGCAGGCAAACACCAGGCGAGAGGAAACACCATGAACCTTGATGATGAAGACCTTTTCCGTGATGCCATGGGTGATGTGACACCATTAAAAAATTGCGCTAATACCCAATGGCTACGCGCACCTTCGCCTAAAGCGCCGCGTGCGCCGCAGGAAAGTGACGAGCAGGAAAATTTCCTCACGCGTGGCTATCTCGACATCGTTCCACTGACAACACCGCTGGAATTTAAAGTTGAAGGCGTACAGCAAGGCGTGCTGGATAAGCTGCGACTGGGCAAATATCCGCCTGAAGCCAGCCTTAATCTGTTGCGTCAGCCAGTGGAAACCTGTCGTCAGGCGCTGTTCAGTTTTATGCGGCAGGCCAATAAACATGGGTTGCGCAATCTATTGATTATTCATGGAAAAGGGCGCGACGATGAGTCGCACGCCAATATCGTGCGCAGCTATGTGGCGCGATGGTTGCCGGAGTTTGCAGAAGTGCAGACCTTTTGTACGGCGCAGCCGAAAGATGGTGGGGCGGGCGCGCTGTATGTTGGTTTACGAAAAACCGAACAGGCGCGCCTGGAGAACCGTGAGCGTCATGCAAAACACAGTCGCTAGCTGTGGAATTTGCGGATGGTCGCCATCAACACTTCGGCGCTCAGGCTTAATGGACTGCCGCTGCGCGTAATAATGCCCACCGGTTCGCCTGGCCCCGGCGAGGCGATCGGTAGCGCACACAACGCATCGTGATTCAAATCTTCTTTGATGGCGCCAGAAGGCACAAACCACACATAGTCGTAACGCAGTGCCAGCTGCCGCGCCAGCGATGTCGATGAGGTTTCAACGCAGTTTGCTGGCAAGGTACAACCTTGCTCATTCAGCATATGCTGCGCGATACGGCGCGGTGCGGTGCCTTCCGGCGAAATCACTACTGGCCACTGCATCGCGCGCGACAGCATAACGTTCTCGCTTAACAGCGGATGATCGGGGCGCACCACCAGTTTGAGTGATTCCAGAAACAGCAATTCATAAGTGAGTCCGGCCATCATATCGCTGTCCGCCATACGACCAATCCCGACATCAAACTCACCGGCACGTAAACCGGCCAACAACACGTTGTTATGCAATGTCGCAACCTGCACCGTGGTGTTAGGTTGCTGTTCATGGAAGCGATCGAGAATTTGCGGCAGCATGCCCATCGCCGCAGTCGTCAGCGCGCCGAGCCGAATCACCACCGGTCGGCCCGGCTGGGGCGCGTTGAAGCTCTGACCAGCATGATTAAGCGCATCCAGCACTTTCACCGCATGAACCAGAAACTGTTCGCCCAGCGTGGTGAGCTGCGCGCCGAGTCGTCCGCGCTCAAACAGTCGCGCGCCCGCCAACTCTTCCAGCTCATTCAGTGTTTTCGATAAAGCGGGCTGGCTCAGATTGAGCGTTTCAGCGGCACGACCGAGCGTTCCTTGCTGCGCCACCGCCACAAAGGTATGTAAATGACGCAAGCGAATGCGCTGATTGAAAAGGATATTTTTGTCCATACGCCCAACATAATGAGTTATGCCGAGGAGCAGCAATGAGGAAAAGTTAATTATGTTAACTTGCCTGCAAATTTATATTAACAAAAACACCGCTATGCAAGCTTTGCCGCTAACCTGATGTATTTATGGGTAAAGCTGAAAAAGACACTTTTTGCAGCATATTCGCGCGCTCTTAAATCAATAACATACAGCGTAAAAAGTTGAATAGTTCTCAATTACATTCAAAAAGAGTGCCTGTTATTGTTAACGATGAGCTATGATAAGCGCCGTTTTTTTTACTAAAACTGATGCCCTAAACGGTTAAAAGTGCAGGAGTCGTTACGTGACCAGCGTTGAAGCAGTAGACGTTCGCCAGCTTATCAATAAGAGTGCGCTTAGCAGCTGGCAGAAGCGCTTAATCGCGCTGTGCTTCGTGGTAGTGGCGCTGGACGGCATGGACATTGCGCTGATGGGCTTTATTGCGCCCACGCTGAAAGCCAGTTGGGGCGTCACGAATCATCAACTCGGCATGGTGATCAGCGCGGCGCTGATTGGTCTGGCATTGGGGGCGATGGTCGCTGGACCGCTGGCCGATCGCTATGGTCGCCGCGTGATGATCCTCATCAGCGTGCTGTTTTTCGGTCTGTGGACGCTGGCCACGGCGATGGCGCAAAACATCGAACAGATGATGCTGTTCCGCTTTCTCACCGGCTTAGGGCTTGGGGCCGCGATGCCCAACGTGGGCACGCTGGTTGCCGAATACGCGCCCGAACGTCGCCGCTCATTTATTATTACCGTGGTGTTCTGTGGCTTTACCTTTGGTGCCGCGACGGGAGGCTTTGCCGCTTCGTGGCTGCTGCCGCGCTATGACTGGCACTCCGTTATGCTGATGGGCGGCGTGCTGCCGCTGCTGGTGCTGCCTTTTTTAGTGCGCGGCTTACCGGAATCGGTACGTTTTCTGATTAGCCGTCGCGCGCCTGCCGCACGTATTCACGCCATCCTCGAACGTATGCTGCCCGGCAGCGTGCAGCCGGATAGCCATTATCAAAGCACTGAGTTGCCGACCGCGCGTAAAGGCTCGGTGGCGACCGTGGTGTCGCGCCGCTATCTGTTCGGCAGTTTGATGTTGTGGGGCGGCTACTTTATGGGGCTGTTCCTCGTTTACCTGATTGGCAGCTGGATGCCTTCATTGATCAGCACGCTCGGCATGTCGGTGACGGAAGCGGCGATTGTCACGGCGATGTATCAGGCCGGCGGAACCCTTGGCTCGCTGTTTGCGGGTTGGTTGATGGACCGCATCAACGCCAATCTGGCGCTGGCGGTAATCTATTTCTGCGGTGGCATTGCCATTGTGGCGCTGGGTTTTTCACCCGCGCAGGTCGGCTTAATGAGCGCCATCGCTTTCTGCAGCGGCTTCTGTTTTAACGGCGCCAATACCGGCATGAATGCGCTCTCCGCCAGTTATTACCCAACTCATGCGCGTGCCACCGGCTCCAGCTGGATGCACGGCATTGGTCGCATCGGCGCCATCATTAGCGCCTTTGTCGGTGCCGAGTTATTAACGCTTGGCTGGACGTTCAGTCAGATCTTCCTGCTGCTGGCGATTCCTGCCGTGTTAACCACCATCATGCTGGTGCTGAAATGTCGCTTTGGTGACCAGTCAAACCTCACCGAGTGACAAGGCGATCACAGTTCCACGAAATTGTTACCCGCCGCTAAAGGGTTGATCTACAGTAGCAACAACCCGTTAGCCCAAGGTGATGATGATGCCAAACTTTCTCAGCAGCGATGCCATCCGCACGCTGTTCTCGCAGGCAATGTCGACCCTGTATCAGCAGGAAGTGCCGCAATACGGCACGCTGACGCAGTTGGTCACCGCTGTTAATGAACGTACGCTGGAAGCCAATCCCGAGTTAAAAAACCGCTTGTCGGCCGCCGATGAACTGAGTCGCCTGAGCGTCGAGCGTCACGGTGCGATTCGCGTCGGAAAGGCTGATGAACTCAGCACGTTGCGCCAGATGTTCGCCGTGATGGGCATGGAAGCGGTGGGGTATTACGACCTGTCGCAAGCCGGTGTGCCGGTGCACTCCACGGCGTTTCGTCCGGTCAGCGATCGCGCGTTGCGCCATAATCCATTCCGCGTTTTCACTTCGTTGCTGCGTCTGGAACTGATTGATGATGCGGCGCTGCGCGAGAAGGCCGCTGCAATTCTCGCCGCGCGCGATATCTTTACGCCAGGTTGCCGCGCGTTGATCGCTAAGCATCATCAGCAGGGCGGTTTGAACGCCGCGGATGCCGCCACTTTCGTGCAGGAAGCGCTGGAAACCTTCCGCTGGCATGCGCACACCACCGTAGACAGCACCACTTATCGCGCACTGAGCCAGCAGCATCGTCTGATTGCCGATGTGGTGTGTTTCCGTGGTTGCCACATCAACCATTTGACGCCGCGCACGCTGGATATTGATCGGGTGCAAGCGCTGATGCCTTCACGCGGCATCGATCCCAAAACCCTGATTGAAGGCCCGCCGCAGCGTAAAGTACCGATTCTGCTGCGCCAGACCAGCTTCAAAGCGCTGGAAGAAGCGGTGCACTTTAACGATGGTACGCCGGGGACGCACACCGCGCGCTTTGGTGAGATCGAACAGCGCGGCGCGGCGCTCACCCCGAAAGGACGCGAACTTTACGATCGTCTGCTGGCCGAAGCCGGTACCGGCAGCGATAACCAGCATCACCAGCAACATCTTAGCGCGGTGTTTAGTGATTTCCCCGACGACGAAGAGTCTTTGCGCGAGCAGCAGCTGGCGTGGTTCCGCTATCGCCTGACCGAAAAAGGCGAGCATTTGCCGCCACGCGCGGGCGAAAGCGTGACGCAGTTGCTGGCTGAAGAGCGTTTGAGTGCCGAACCGATCGTTTACGAGGATTTCCTGCCGGTCAGTGCCGCGGGGATTTTCCAGTCGAATTTGGGCGACGTGGCGCAAACACGCAGCGCGGGTAATGCCAGCCGAGCGGATTTTGAAAGCGCGTTAGGTTGCGCGGTGCAGGATGAAATGGCGTTGTACCAGCAGATGCAGCAGCGCAGTCTGGATCGCTGCGGCGTAGCCTGAGGAGAAATGTTACAGCCGGCCTGAAATTCAGCAGACCGGCTGCTTTTCTTGTGGTTATTGCAAGCGCGCGTCACGCACCAGCGTGTACTTCCCGGCACCCAAAAACATAATGGCGAGCGCACCCAGCAGGTAAAGCGCTTCTGTCTCCAGCGCCCACGCACCGACGTCGGTGCGATGCCAGACAGCGCCCATTTTTACCAGCAGTGTCGCAACAATCATGTTCACCGCAATAATGAACGCCGCAGGGCGCGTCAAAAATCCGATGATCACCATTACAGGTGCCGCTATTTCCCCGATGTAAGCACCGTAAGCGATGAAACCTGGCATTCCTTTGACGGCGAGCATGTGCGCAATCCAACCCACGCCATGCACCACTTTGAACGCCCCATGAAACAGCAGCAATCCGCCAAACGTCAGGCGCAAAAGCAGTTTGCCAAGGTCCGGGTGATCGCACATCCGGTTGAACATTTGATTAATGCCACCAAACATGGTGTTTCTCCGTCGCGCCAGGTTAACTTACAACCTTAAAGCAAATGGCCTCGATGGGGTTAGCCAAAATATTTGATGGAGTTGTTCAAAGAATCGCGCCGCGTTTCGGCTTAATCTGCAAATGCTTTCAGAACATGGACATTCGTCCAAGGCCTGCAAATAATGGAACGATGCATTATCAGGGAACCCGAGATGAAAAATGAACGACGTCTGAGGATCATGACCGCAGAAGGGGAACTCAGAGGCCTGATGGACGAAGATCTTTTTGTCTTTAAAGGAATACCGTACGCAGCTGCACCTACTGGCGCTTTACGCTGGCGACCGCCGCAGCCGGTCCAGCCGTGGCAAGAGGTGCGTGATGCGACCGAATGGGGCGCAGCAAGCTGGCAAAATCGTGACTATTGCGTGGCCGCCGGCGGTGGCGATCCCGGTCGCTTTAGTGAGGATTGTCTCTACCTGAATATCTGGACGCCGGATGTTGAGCCTTCGCGGCCGTTGCCGGTGATGGTCTGGTTGCATGGCGGGGGATTTTCCATCGGCGCCGGTAATCTTGATCCTTATCGCGGTAAAGCGCTGGCGGCGCAAGGTGTGGTGGTGGTAACGCTCAATTATCGCCTTGGTCACTTCGGTTTCTTCTCTCATCCGGCGCTGGATGCGCAATACCCCGACGGGCGCGTGATCAACAACTTTGCCTTACTCGATCAAATTGCTGCTTTGCAGTGGATTCAGCGCAACATTCCTGCCTTTGGCGGCGATCGCCATAACGTGACGCTGTTTGGTGAATCCTCCGGTGCGCGTAGTGTGTTATCGCTGTGCTGCTCGCCGCTCTCCGAGGCGCTGTTTCACAAGGGCATCGTACAAAGCGCCTACAGCTTGCCCGACATCCCGCAAAAGCAGGCACAACAGATCGGTTTACAGGTCGCGGCGCATTTTGCGTTACCCGAAGATGCCAGCGCCGAGCAGCTGCGTGAGCTACCGGCCGAACAATTCTGGCCGTTAGAACGCCCGCTGGCGCTCGGCCCGGTGCCCATCAGCGGCGATGCGGTACTGCCGAAACCGATGTTAACCACGTTTATCTCCGGCAAGCAGCATCGCATTCCGTTAATGATCGGCAGCAACAGCGATGAAGCCAGCGTACTGGACTATTTTGGCGTGGATGCCACGGCAGTATTGCGACAGATGCGCAGCAAAAACCGCATCAGTTATCGCCTGATGAAGTGGCTGTACGACATTCATGATGATGCGCTGCTGGGACGTGCGGTGGCGCGCGATATGGCGTTCACGGTGTTACCGTTAATCATCGCTCAGGCGCAGCACAATATCGGCCTGCCCGCATGGCGTTACTGGTTCGATTACGTCTCCGAAAATGCGCGCGACCTCTATCCGCACGGAACATGGCACGGCAACGAAATTCCCTATGTCTTTAACACGCTGGATACGCTAGCGCCGCCAGCGGAACGCAGCTACAGCGAGCAGGATAAAGCGTTCGCCTCCACAGTCAGCGCTTATTGGGTCACCTTCGCGCGTGAAGCCAGCGAGTTCAGCTCGCACTTAGCGGGTGAAGTAGATTGGCCAGCCTGGCGACCGGGCGACGATCTGACGCTGGCGCTGGGCGATCAGGGCAAAGCCCAGGCGGTGGTGAAGGCGCGCTTTATGCGTGGACGGCTGCGTTTGTTCCGTTTGATGATGCGCAGCCACGTTAAGCTTTAATGAGCGTGCTAATGGTGTAATCTGGCAAATCAATTTATAAGGCAAATTTTCGCCTATCTTGCTGATAAATCTTAAAAGCGCATATTCCTCACCCGCGTCAGTAAGCAATTAATTAGCTTACAAAACCGTTACATTTTCCCAATCCGATGCCGATAAACGCAATATGCCCGATTTTATCGGGCCTCCTTCGCGTTTCACACCAAGGGATTATGTATGGGTATCTTAAAAAATTTCACCATCCGCGCCGTATTGCTCACCATTCTTGGGCTGTTTTGCCTGCTGTGGTGTGCCGTTGGGCTGTTTAGCGTCCACTCACTGAACGCCCTCGGCGAGGGCAACGAGATTGACCGCCAACTGGTCAATCAAATGACCATTTTAAGCAAAGGAAATGATCAATATTTTCGTGTGGTTACGCGTCTGTCTCGCGTGATGGAAGGCCGCGCCTCAGGCAGCGCAGTCGGTGCTGATGCTTTTACCCCGGTGCAACAAGCGCTCGACAATATGAAAACGCTGCTGGCGCAGTTTAAAACCATGGCGCCAGGTCCGATGGATGCGGAGACCGCCAATAGCGTCATCACCAACTGGCAAAAACTGCTCGATGAAGGCATCGCACCGCAGGTTTCGCTGGCGCAGCAGGGCACGCTTGAAGCCTATCGTGCGCAAGCCAATGACGTCACGCCGCCGCTTAGTCGTGCGTTTGGTGCCAGCGCGGAAGCTTTCAATAAAGCCGCAGGCAGCAAACTGGATGAGACGCGCGTCACCGTCGATAAGCTCACCAGCATCACTAAAGTCATTATTCTGGTGGCGGTGGTGATTGGCTTGTTTATCTTGCTGTTTACCGATCGCTATCTGGTGGCGATGCTGGTGAAACCACTGGAGCGTATCCGTAACCATTTCACGATTATTGCGCAGGGCGACCTCAGCCAGCCGGTGGAAGATTTTGGCCGTAACTGCGTCGGCAAACTGGTGCCGCTGCTGCGTGCCATGCAGGACAGCCTGCGCGAAGCGGTAAGCGCGATTCGCAGCGGCACTGAAAACATTTATCGCGGCGCAGCGGAGATCTCCTCCGGCAACAACGATCTCTCATCGCGTACCGAAGAGCAGGCGGCCGCGCTGGAGCAAACGGCGGCCAGCATGGAGCAGTTAACTGCCACCGTGAAGTTCAACGCCGACAACGCGCGTCAGGCCAGTTCGCTGGCCGAAACCGCTACCGGCACCGCACAGCAGGGCGGACGGTTGGTGGGCGAAGTGGTTACCACCATGCAAGGCATCTCCGGCAGCTCGAAGAAGATCGCTGAGATCACGAGCGTGATTAACAGCATCGCTTTCCAGACCAACATCCTGGCGCTGAACGCCGCGGTAGAAGCCGCACGCGCCGGTGAACAGGGCCGCGGTTTTGCCGTGGTGGCCAGTGAAGTGCGCAATCTGGCACAGCGCAGCGCCGGTGCGGCGAAAGAGATCGCCACATTGATCGAAGATTCCGTGCAGCGCGTGGAAAAAGGGTCGGCGCTGGTGAGCAGCGCGGGCAGCACCATGCACGACATTCTTAAGTCGGTGCAGGATGTAAATGAAATCATGAAGCACATCGCTGCGGCGTCAGAAGAGCAGAGCAAAGGGATTTCGCAGGTCGGTACCGCCGTCACCGAGATGGACAGCGTCACTCAGCAGAACGCCTCGCTGGTTGAGGAAGTTTCTGCCGCTGCCAGCGCGCTGGAGCGCCAGACGCAGGAGCTGCAGGCCTCGGTGGCGAAATTCCGTCTATCGGACAGCGCGCCGGTAAATAAGGCCGTGGTATCGCCAACCGCGCTGCGTCGGCCGGTGTTGACCGGCGCAGGCCTCGCACATCCGAAATCAGCCTCTGACGAATGGGTCTCGTTCTAAACCTCAGATAACCACGCCACCAGTTCCGGCAGGAACGGTGGCGCATCTTTTTCCGCCCGCTGTAACAGGCTGTAGCTTGCGCCGGTCGCCACACTGGTGGCAAACGGCGCAATCAGTCGCCCATTCACCACATCGTTCTGCACCAAGGTGACATCCGCCACCGTGACGCCAAATCCCTGAATCGCAGCGCTGATCGCGAGATCCATGGTGGCGAAATGCTGATTGCGCGTCATTGGCAACGCGGCATCCAGCCCGGCCAGCCAAAGCTGCCAGTCGCGTGAATCCGGCGTGGGATGCAGAAAAGTAAACTTCGCCAGTTCGCCAATCTGCGTGGGCGGCGTGACGCTGCTGGCCATCACCGGCGTTAAACGCTCCTCAAACAGGCAAATCGAACCGGCTGGCGACGGGCCAAACACAATTGCCGCGTCAAAGTTATCGAGCTGCGAGCCATGATCGAGTGTGGTGGTCAACGCTACGTGAATATCTGGCCGCTGCTGTTCCAGCGCCACCAGACGCGGCACCAGCCAGCGCATGGCGCAGGTAGGCGCTTTCAGACGAATCGAGGCGTTGCTGCGGCTGGCTTTTTCTGTGGCATTCACCAGCATGGCGAAACCTTGCTGCAATTCCGGCAGCAGCGCGGCACCTTGTTCGGTGAGATGCAGACCACGGGCGTGGCGGGTAAACAGCGCGAAGCCCAGCCAACTCTCCAGCGTGGCGATTTTACGGCTCACCGCGCCTTGGGTGATGCACAGCTCGCTGGCGGCACGCGTCAAATTGAGATGGCGCGCGGTGACCAGAAACGCGTGGATGGCATTGAGCGGCAGAGCAGAGCGGGACATAATAACCTCAAGCTATGATTTTTAATCATGGCTATTATGACAACAATTCGCTTGTCGACTCAAGCCGCACACCGTTGAATAGAAATCTACTTTCGATACGTGGTTATGCAACCTTACGAGGCACCGATGACCTTGAACAGCAGTGTTAACATCTCTTCCAAACAGCCCGATGTCGGCACGACGATTTTTAGCGTCATTGGCCAGCTGTCGGCGCAGCATAAAGCCATTAACCTGTCGCAAGGCGCACCCAACTTTCCGTGTGATCCCAAGCTGGTTGAGCTGGTCAGCCAGGCGATGCGTGACGGTCATAACCAATACGCTTCAATGACCGGCCTGCCGTCGCTGCGTGAAGCGCTGGCGGAGAAAGTTCACACGCTGTATGGCCAGCACTATGATGCCGGCAGCGAAGTGCTGATCACCGGCAGCGCCAGCCAGGGCATTTACATGGCGATTTCCGCGCTGGTCCACGCAGGCGATGAAGTGATCTTCTTCGAGCCGGCGTTTGACAGCTACGCGCCGGTGGTCCGTCTGCAGGGCGCTACGCCAATTGGCCTGAAGTTGCAGGTGCCGGATTTCGCCATCAATTGGGACGAACTGCGCGCCACCATTACGCCGCGCACCCGCATGATCATCATCAATACGCCGCACAACCCCAGCGCGCAGGTGCTGTCAGCTGCGGATCTGGATCAGTTAGCCGCGTTGACGCGCAACACCGATATTGTGGTGCTGTCTGACGAAGTCTATGAACACATCCTGTTTGATGGCCGTACGCACTGCGGCATGGCAACGCATCCGGAACTGGCGCAGCGCAGCGTGGTGGTTTCCTCCTTCGGTAAAACCTTCCATGTCACCGGCTGGCGCGTGGGTTATGCGCTGGCACCGGCAGCGCTGATGGAAGAGATCGTCAAAGTCCATCAGTTCATGATGTATGCCGCCGATACGCCGATGCAGGTCGGTTTTGCTCACTATCTGCAAAATCCGAAGAACTATCTGCAGCTGTCGCCGTTCTATCAGGAGAAGCGCGATCGCCTGCTGACCTTGATGCAGGATTCGCCGTTTAAACTGCTGCCGAGCGCCGGTTCGTTCTTTATGTTAGCCAGCTACGGACATTTCAGTGACGAAAGTGATAGCGAAATGGTAAAACGTCTCATCGTCGATCACGGTGTGGCCACCATTCCGTTGTCGGCGTTTTATATGGACGGCACTGACAATAAATTAATTCGCCTGTCATTCGCAAAAGACGACGCAACACTTCAGGCCGGTGCAGAAGCGCTCTGCCAGGTCAAAGGGTAACTTAGGGGTAAATATAATGAAAAAATTGAACGCACTGTTTGTCGCTTTGGGCATGCTGACTTCGGCGCACGCGCTGGCGCAGGAAACCTTACGCTATGGTCTTGAATCGCAGTATCCGCCATTTGAGAGCCGCAACGCGCAGGGCGAACTGGAAGGTTTCGATATCGAACTGGGTAAAGCGATTTGTCAGGTAGGCAACTTCGACTGTAAGTGGGTGGAAAGCAGCTTTGATGCGTTGATTCCGGCGCTGCAGGCGAAAAAATTTGATGCCATTAACTCTGCGATGAACATCACCGAAGCGCGGGCGAAAAGCATTGACTTCACTAAGCCGATCTACCGCATTCCGACTATGTTAATCGTGAAAGAGGGCGAGAAGCTGCTGCCAACCGCCGAATCACTGAAAGGGAAAAACATCGGGGTGCTGCAGGGTTCGATCCAGGAAACCTATGCCAAGAAACACTGGGAAGCGCAGGGCGTTACAGTGACCTCTTATCAGGATCAGAACCAGGTTTACAACGACATGGTTGCCGGTCGTCTTGACGGCACGCTGGTGATGTCAGCTGCCGGTCAATCGGGCTTCCTCGAAAAGCCGCAGGGTAAAGGTTTCGCCTTTGCCGGCAAGCCGGTAGAAGATGACACCATTCTCGGCACCGGTATCGGTTTTGGTCTGCGTAAAGGCGATGACAAATTGAAACAAGAGCTGGATGCGGCAATCACCAAGGTGCAAGCCGATGGCACCGTCACTAAGCTGGCGGCGAAATTCTTCCCTGGGATTGATGTTTCAGCGAGCAAATAACCTAAAAAAGGTCGCCATGAAGGGCGACCTTTTTTTATTTCGCGGCTAAATAACACAACGCTTCGGCCACCTGATACGACTTCACAAATGAGGGAACCGGCAAAAACTCAAAACGCGAATGGAAATTGTGCGCGCCGGTGAAGAAGTTCGGGGTCAATAATCCTTTCGCTGACAGCGCTGCACCGTCGGTGCCGCCGCGCATCGGGATCACCTTCGGTTCCACGCCCACTTGCTCTAACGCGGCAAAAATCAGGTCAATCGCACGACGATCTTCACCAATTGCATTACTGATATTGCTGTAAATATCGTTAATCGTCAGCGCTACATGGCCGGTGGGATAACGCGCGGCGATTTCATCGGCCACTTCCACCAGTTGCTGTTTCTTCGCATCAAAACCCTGCAAATCGAAATCACGAATCGAGGCTTTCAACACCGCGCGGCTGGCGTTGGCATTCATATCGTTGAACCAGATATAACCTTCGCGGCCTTCGGTATGTTCGGGGGTTTTTAAGCGATCGAAGCGGGAGATGAAGTCATGCGCCATCAGCAGCGGATTGACCAATACGCCTTTGCCCGACATCGGATGCGCCGGCACGCCGGTAAACACCAGCTCAGCGGCGGCAGCATTGAAGTTTTCATACACCACTTCACCCAGCTCGCAGCAGTCGATTGTCCAGGCGAAATCGACGTTAAAGCGCTGCTCCAGATCCAGCGCTTTAGCGCCGCGCAGGCCAATCTCTTCATCGGGCACAAACGCCACCACGATATCACCGTGATCGCCACGCAGGTTCTCCAGCAACGTCATCACCACCGTTACCGCCGCTTTGTTATCGGCGCCCAGCACGCTGGTGCCGTCGCTGAAGATAATCTCCTGCCCGAGATAAGGTTTGATCTCCGGATGTTCCGCCACGCGCAGCCAGATGTCCTGCGTGCTGTTAAGGCACAGATCTTCTCCGGTGAACCTGAGGGTTTGCGGGTGGATATCCGGCGACAAGCCAACATCCACGGTATCAATATGGGTGATAAAACCGATACGCGGCGCATCAGGGCGATTACCGGGTTTCACCGCAGTGACCGTGGCGTGCTGGTCAATCACGATATCCTGCAAACCCAGTTCGCCCAGCTCTTTTGCCAGTAACTCCGCCATCGCATGTTGGGACGGCGTACTCGGCAGCGTGGTTGATTTGGCATCGCTCTGGCTGGAAACCGCCAGATAACGGTAGAAACGCTGGGTCAATTGGCTGGCAAGTTGGTCTGTCATCACAATTCCTTATTAGCATTGCGGCGTCTGTAGTACGCGTGCTGGTTAAATCATGTTATTTATTAATCAGATGAACATTACATAACGAAGCAGACTCATGGAAGTCAATAAAAAGCGAGGATCATGATGAAAAAAATGATGGCAAATCTCACTCTCACTGCAATCGGTTTGGCGGTCGCGGGCGGGGTTTCGGCAAAAACGCTGGTGTACTGTTCAGAAGGATCGCCAGAGAACTTTAACCCGCAATTGTACACGTCGGGAACCAGCGTCGATGCCAGCGCGGTACCGATTTTTAACCGACTGGTGGACTTCACGCCCGGCACCACCGAACTGGTGCCGGGCCTCGCCGAGAGCTGGTATATCAGCCCGGATGGTAAGGTCTACACCTTCCATCTGCGCAAAGGGGTGAAATTCCAGAGCAACAAGCTGTTTAAGCCGTCGCGCGATTTTAACGCCGACGACGTAATCTTCTCGTTTATGCGCCAGATGGATGCCAAAAACCCCTACCACAATGTCTCCGGCGGTAACTATGCCAACTTCGAAAGCCTCGAGCTGGCGAAGCTGATCACCAGCATTGAGAAGGTCGATGACAATACCGTGCGCATCACCCTAGCTCACGCTGAAGCGCCATTCCTCGCCGACTTAGCCTGGTATTTTGCCTCGATCCATTCGGCTGAATACGCCGACCAGATGTTGAAAGCCGGCACGCCGGAGAAGGTCGATATGGAGCCGATTGGCACCGGGCCGTTTGAGCTGGTGCAGTATCAAAAAGATTCGCGCATTCTCTATAAAGCCTTCCCGGAATACTGGCAGGGCAAGGCGAAGCTCGATCGTATTGTCTTCTCGATCACGCCGGACGCCTCGGTGCGTTATGCCAAGCTGGAGAAAAACGAATGCCAGATTATGCCGTTCCCCAATCCGGCCGATCTGGAGAAGATGCGCACCAATCCCGATTTAACGCTGGAACAGAAATCGGGCCTGAATACCGGTTTTCTGTCGTTCAACACCACCAAAGCACCGCTGGATAACGTCAAGGTGCGTCAGGCGCTGGCGATGGCGATTAACAAACAGGCGATCATTGATGCCATCTTCAAAGGTACTGGCACGGTAGCGAAAAACATCCTGCCGCCGGACGTGTGGAGTGCGGATAAAGATCTGAAGGATTACGACTACGATCCGCAGAAAGCCAAAGCGCTGCTGCAGGAGGCGGGGATTAAGCCAGGCACCGAAATCGCCCTGTGGGCGATGCCAGTACAGCGACCGTATAACCCGAATGCGCGACGAATGGCAGAGATGATTCAGGCGGACTGGGCCAAAGTGGGTATCAAAGCCAATATCGTCAGTTATGAGTGGGGCGAATACCTCAAGCGCGTGAAAGGCGGTGAGCATCAGGCGGCGCTGATGGGCTGGACCACGGCGACCGGCGATCCGGATAACTTCTTCGGTCCGCTTTACAGCTGCACCTCGGCAAATGGCGGCTCCAACTCGTCGAAATGGTGTTATCAGCCGTTTGAGAAGATCATTACCGAAGCGCGCGCCGAGCAAAATCACGACAAACGCGTGGCGCTGTATCAGCAAGCGCAGCAGATTATGCATGATCAAATGCCAGCGGTGATGATTGCTCACTCAACCATCTTCGAGCCGGTGCGCAAATCGGTGACTGGTTATCAGGTCGATCCGTTCGGTAAACACATCTTCTACCCGGTGGATATCAAGAACTGAGTCACGGCTTCCAGCGCTGGCGCAGCGGTTCCTCTAACGCATCCAGCTGTTGCAGCAAAAAGGTGAGAAACACATTCAGGGCGGCACTGCGAGGTCGCCCTGATTGCGTCTGCAGCTGCAAGGTGCGCTGGCTCAGCTGATCGATGCCTACCGAGCGCAAAATCAAACCGTGCGTTTCCGCTTCCTGCAGCACGGTAAAGGCGCTGCAAATTGTCACCGCCTGCGGCGTGCGCAGCAGGAATTGAAACAACATCGAAAAGGTATCGCAGGTCATCACCGGCTCAACCAGGCTGCCATTCATATGGCTGGCGAGCTCAAACAGTTGCCGCACGGTGGTGTTTTGCTGCGGCAAGGCCAGCGGATAGTGACTGAGATCGGCGAGCGTGACCTGCGGCGCGTTGGCCAGCGGATGCGTTTGATGCATCACGATTAATACCGGTGCCGGCCACGAACCCATCACTTCCACACCGCGCTCAGCGTGAAGACTAAATTGCAGCGCCACGTCACACTCGCCGTTGCGCAGCGCTTCCGCCACGCCTTGCGTGCTGGCGACTTTCACATCAAACAGCACGCCCGGATTATCATTGCGAAAATCTGCGATCAAACGCGGTAGCAGCGTAAATGCCAGCCCATCGGTGCAGGCCACGCGAATCAACGTGCGGCGCACCGCTTTCAGTCCCTTAATTTCCGCCAGCGCATACTCCATATCCAGCAGGTTCTTTCGTACGTGATGTGCAAAAATTTCGCCCGCTTCGTTCAACACCATGCCGCGCGCGTGACGCGCAAACAGCGGCACGCCAACCTGATTTTCCAGCCGCTGAATTTGCCTGCTAATCGCCGACACCGCCACAAACAGCTGTTCGCTGGCGGCGCTGAGCGAGCCAGTATTAGCGACGGCGAGAAAATAGCGGATTTCACTGCTTAACATGCGGATGCCTCATGGTGGTGCATGCCTCGAAATCGGGCAGGCTAGCTTTGCTATAAAAGCAAATCTTACTCGATAAATTGATAATTGTGGCAAAGCAGTGTTTCCGCAAAGATGCCTTAACGACAAAACAATAAAAGACAGGGCAAACATGACAGCACAACGGGCGGTTCAACAAGCCACCGCTTATTTTGACAGCGGGGAGTTTCAACGAATTTTGGCGCGTCGCGTGGCGCAACGTACCGAAAGCCAGCGCGACGATCGTGACAACGAATTACAGCGCTATTTGCAGGATGAGATCGGTCCGCAGCTGATCGCTCTGGGCTTCACGTTGCATTTCATCGACAACGCGGAAGCCGCTAATCGACCGTTCCTCGTGGCGGTACGCATTGAAGATCCCATGCTGCCAACCTTGCTCAGCTATGGTCACGGCGATGTGGTGTTTGGTGATGATGAAAACTGGCGCGACGGCTTATCACCATGGCAGATGGTTGAAGAGGGCGATCGCTGGTATGCGCGTGGCAGCGCGGATAATAAGGGCCAGCACTGCGTTAATCTGGCGGCGCTGGAGCAGGTGTTTGCGTTGCGCGGCAGCAGCCTGGGCTTTAACTGCAAAATACTGTTTGAGATGGGTGAAGAGATCAGCTCGCCAGGGCTGGCGCAGTTGTGCCAGCAGCATGGCGAACTGCTACAAGCCGATCTGTTTATTGCTTCAGACGGTCCGCGCCTCAATGCAGTTCGTCCAACGCTGTTCCTGGGCTCACGCGGCGCGGTTAATTTCCGTTTGACCGTTAACGCGCGTGACAACGCCTATCACTCCGGCAACTGGGGCGGATTGTTGAGCAATCCGGGTACGCAGTTGGCCAACGCCATCGCCTCGCTGGTCAACGCGCAGGGCGTGTTGCAGGTTGAGGCGCTGAAACCCAACTCTTTGACGCCGCAGGTGCGCGATATTCTCGGCGATATCGAGGTGGGCGGCATGCCGGGCGATCCCGATATCGATGTGAACTGGGGCGAGCCGGGACTGACGCCAACCGAACGCCTGTATGGCTGGAACACGCTGGAAGTGTTGTCGTTTCTCACCGGCAATCCGGCGCGTCCGATGAATGCTATTCCGGGCAGCGCCACCGCCGTTTGTCAGCTGCGTTTTGTGGTGGGTACCGACTGGGAAAACCTCGCTCAGCATGTGCGCGCCCATCTGCATCAGCACGGTTTTGACTATGTGGAGGTGGAGTTTATGCGCGGATCGCCCGCGACACGCCTTGATCCCACCGATCCGCTGGTCAACTGGGTGCTGACCAGCATGGTGGAAACCAGCGGCAAGAAACCGGCGCTGCTGCCTAATCTTGGCGGCTCGCTGCCCAATGACGTGTTCTCCGACATTCTCGGTTTGCCAACCTTGTGGGTGCCGCACTCGTATCCAGCTTGCGGCCAGCATGGCGTCAACGAGCATATGTTGAAATCGATTGCCCGCGAAGGTTTGCAGATTATGACGCGTCTGCTGTGGGATCTCGGCGAGCAGGGAACGGAACTGGTGGCGCAGCATCGTGCGCACGTTGGAGGTGGCCAATGAGTACATTAAATACCACGATGCCGTTGAACGCAGCGAAGCCCAATCTGCACAAAACGCTGTTCGCGACCTGCATCGGTAACGCGCTGGAGTGGTTTGATATCGCCGTGTACGGCTTTTTTGCCAGCTACATTGCGCATGCCTTCTTTCCTACCAGCGATCCGTCGGTTTCAATGTTGCTCACCTTTGGCAGTTTTGGTGTGTCATTCCTGATTCGTCCGCTGGGCGCGATTGTGCTGGGCAACTATGCCGATCGTCACGGTCGAAAAAAAGCGCTGCTGTTATCGATCAACCTAATGATGCTCGGCGGCGCGGTCATCACCTTTATGCCGAGCTACAGCAGCATTGGCCTGATGGCACCGCTGCTGATTTTGCTGGCGCGTCTGGTGCAGGGTTTCTCTGCCGGGGGCGAATTTGGCAGCTCGACGGCGTTCCTGGTTGAGCATTTCCCGGAGCGCAAAGCCTTTATCGCCAGCTGGCAGTTCGCCACGCAGGGCGCCAGTACGTTGATGGCATCGGCGTTTGGCCTCGGACTGACGCAGATTCTCAGCGAAAGCCAGATTCAGGATTGGGGATGGCGTATTCCCTTCGCCTTCGGCCTGCTGATTGGCCCGCTGGGGATCTATATTCGACGTCACGTACATGAACCGGCGAGCTTTGCTGAGCACAAACCGGAAGCCGCGCCGCTGAAAAGCCTGTTTGGCCGCCAGAAGGAGTTGATGCTGTTGGCGATCGGCCTAATGGTGATTTCGACTGCGGTGAACTACATGCTGAACTATGTGCCGACTTACGCCACCAAAAATCTGCATCTGTCGGGCAGCGTGGCGTTTACTGCTACCTTGTTGGCGGGTGTGATTCTGACGGTGGTCACGCCCATTATGGGGTTATGGGCCGAGCGGGTGGGGCGCGTGCCGCTGATGTGGGGATCGTTGTTTTTGCTGATCGTCACCATCTATCCGGCGTTTAAGCTGGTGGTTGATCACACCACGCCGACTACGTTGATTTTGCTGGTGTGCTGGATGGCGCTGCTGAAGTCGATCTACTTCTCAACGGTGCCGTCGGTGATGGCGGATCTGTTCCCGATGGGTACGCGCGCCAGCGGCATGGCGATCAGCTATAACGTGGCGGTTACGGTGTTTGGTGGCTTTGCCCCGCTGATTTGTACACTGCTGATTAGCGTGACCGGCACCAGTCTGGCGCCCGGTTATTATCTGATGGCGATGTCCGTGTTAAGCGGCCTGGCGCTGCTGCGCAGCCAGAAGCGGGTTTCATAAAGGTTTCAGGGTTACAGGTCGCCACTTATGGCGTAATGCTTGTCCGTTAAGAAACCATTTTGCTTTAAATCTGGTGCGGGCTCTGACACATCTGCTGCGTCATGGGCCGTCCTCGCGCCGCTAACGCGGTGCCTTCGGCTTCCACGTCGTGCCAACGGACCGTTCGCGGATCGGCCGTCCTGGCCGCCCCGAACTGCCTCACGCATCCATGCGTGAGGCTCCTGGCCCAACGTAAAAGCCTCAGCGCTGCGGATAGCCCTTTTGCCGCAGCAGACGCGCCAGAGCCTCTGGCAAATGTGCCCTTTTCAGAAACACGCACTGAAGCTTTAAAGCAGGCCGGGGGCACTTTTGGGCAGGCAATCCGCAGCGCTGAACGAAGCGAGTAAGCCAGGAGAGCCCGCAGGACGCGGGCGAAAGGTGGAGCCGGGACAAGGACGTCCCGTCTCCACCGGTCCGTCAGGCAGACGAGCGAAGTGAAGGTACCGCGCTAGCGGCGCGAGGACCGCCGGACCAAAAGTGCCACCGGCCTGCGCCCTCGTCGTTGGCTTAATTGACAAGCATTACGCCATGAATGTCGATCCTACGAGAACTGCAAATATGCCACGTGCGTCTGCAAAAACTCTTCCAAACCGTGACGGCCATCAGCACCGCCAATGCCCGATTTACGCCAGCCCGCATGGAAACCTTGCATCGCCTCGAAGTTCTCGCGGTTGATATAGGTTTCACCAAACTTCAACTTACGCAGGGCAACCATCGCGGTGTTGAGGTTCTGAGTGTAAATCGATGAGGTCAGACCATATTCACAGTCATTCGCCAGCGCTATGGCTTCATCAAGGGTTTTAAAGGTCATCACTGGCAGCACTGGACCAAAAATCTCCTGCTGCATGATCTCCATATCCTGACGCACGCCCGTGATAATGGTTGGTTCAAAATAGAAGCCTTTGCTGCCTGCACGCTTCCCGCCTAGCACTACTTTGCCGCCATCCGCGACCGCGTTCGCCACTTTCTGCTCAACGCGTTCCAGCGCGGCCGCAGTGATTAGCGGCCCCATATCGATATCGTTTTGCTCGGCCGGATTACCAAACTTCACCTGCTGCATGGCGGTAGTCAGCGCGCTGATAAAGCGGTCGTAGATGCCTTCCTGCACGTAAACGCGCTCAGCACAGTTACACACCTGTCCGGTGTTGATCACGCGGGAGCTAACAATCGCTTTGACCGCCAGATCGAGATCGGCATCATCCATGACGATGGCTGGCGCTTTTCCGCCCAGTTCAAGCGAGACTTTGGTAACGTTTTTCGCTGCGGCTTCCATGGTGGCTATACCGGCGTTGACGCTGCCGGTCAGACTGACTAAGCCGACTTTCGGGTTGCCTGCCAGCTCCTGACCAATCTCCGGGCCATAGCCGTAAACAAAGTTGATCACGCCTTTCGGCAGACCAATTTCATGGATGATGTGCGCAAAAATCGCCGCATTGTTAGGCGTCAGCTCACTTGGCTTGATAACAATGGTATTGCCGGTTACCAGCGCGGGCGCGGCTTTACGTGCAATCAGGAAGAAGGGGAAGTTCCACGGCAGAATGCCGGTGGTGACGCCAATCGCTTTCCTGAACACAAAGATGTTTTCGTTGGGACGATCGCTATTAACGATCTCGCCATCATAACGGCGTGCCCATTCGGCCATGTACTCAAGATAATCAGCTGTAAACAGTACTTCAGTTTGCGCCAGACCCTGGGTTTTTCCGCCTTCGGCGACGATAGTGGCGGTCAATTCTGGTTCACGCTGACGAATAGCAGCGGCAATTTTGCGCAGCCAGTTGCCGCGTTCAACGGCGGGGAGCGCTTCCCAATCCGGCTGCGCCACTTCAGCAGCGTCGATGGCCTGCGCGGCGTCGTGTTTACTGCCTTCCGGCACGCGCGAAAGTAATGCCTCAGTTGCTGGGTTAATCACTTCTATCCACTTATCGTTCTGATCGGCAACAAACGCGCCATTAATATAATGTTGATGGTGTGTTGTCATGTGCAGGTTCTCCGCGATCGGTTTCGTTAAAGATTTGTGAATTGCAGAGTGAAACAGATCAGGGTGTAGCACCTTTTTGCTATTGCCAATGCGACTTGAGGGATGGCAAAGAAGGGAAGAACAGCACGACAGACGCAGCATTCCTGGCGAAATGCCGCGCTTTCAGCGGCTTAGTGGTGATTTAAGGTATGTTAAAAAATGTCAGGAACCTGGCATCGCCGCGCCGCTGACAATAAACCACGCCAAAAAACTGACGCCAGCAATGATGATGGCAATAGGGAAAAGCAGTCCGATTTTCATAGTCATCCCGAGAGTTAAGCGATCTGCACGATCGCGCGATGGGTTTTCATCATACTGAACAGCTGGAATTGCGTGGCGTCGTCGACCTGACGCAGATGCTCACCTTTCTGATAATGAATCGCATGAACGTGACCCAGCTGTCGCCACACCACAATCACCGAAGCCAGCAGGGCGCAATTCTCCTCGCTCTGCACGCAATCCAGCGTGGCGTAATGTGCTTCATCTAATCCATTAATAAAGACGTTCAGCGCCTGCGCCGGCACGATGGCCCGGATGTCATCCAGCATCACGCGGCTCACCGATTGTGACAGCAACAGCCGCAATCTTTTGGTATTCATCTCAATCCTTCGTCCTGATGATTTTCCCAACGTTATACGGATTAAACGCCTGCGGGGAAAGTCTGGTACGCGGCTTTGTGTGACTGCCATGTTAACTGTTGCAGTGGCAGTGAATCAAAAACTGTGCTGATCGGCACAGCATAATAGAAAAATATGTTGAAGAATAAGCCACTTATAAAAATCACCCCGTGACCTGCCTGCAAATGCGATTTTGTGATCCTTATGTTGACGACCCACCGAATTTTGCCAGCAACCTCCGCTTTCCGGCAGCCATCCAAAGGCTGACGAAAAGCTGCCCACCGTAGACTGCCGGTAATCGGGAAACCGCCGGTTTCCTGTTGGCCTCAACCTTACGAAGGAATAACAATGAACAGTGCCATCATTGCAGGTATTTTCTGGCATCTGGTGGGTGCCGCCAGTGCCGCCTGTTTTTATGCTCCATTTAAGCAGGTGAAAAAGTGGTCCTGGGAAACGATGTGGTCGGTAGGCGGCGTTATGTCGTGGCTGATTCTTCCCTGGGCAGTCAGTGCGGTATTACTGCCGAACTTCTGGGCGTATTACGGCAGCTTTAGTTTCTCTCAACTGATGCCAGTATTTCTGTTTGGTGCCATGTGGGGCATCGGTAACATCAACTATGGTTTGACCATGCGCTACCTCGGGATGTCGATGGGCATTGGTATTGCCATCGGTATCACGTTAGTGGTGGGAACCTTGATGACGCCGCTGCTGCAGGGCCGCTTTGTCGAGCTATTCAGCTCACCAGGCGGACGTATGACACTGCTCGGCGTGTTAGTTGCGCTGATCGGCGTAGGGATTGTATCGCGTGCCGGTCTGTTAAAAGAGCGGGCGCTGGGCATCAATGCCGAAGAGTTCAACCTGAAAAAAGGGCTGATTTTGGCCGTAATGTGCGGCATCTTTTCGGCCGGCATGTCGTTTGCGATGGATGCCGCCAAGCCGATGCATGAAGCTGCAGCCAATCTGGGTATCAATCCACTCTATGTTGCGTTGCCAAGCTATGTGGTGATCATGGGCGGTGGTGCGTTAATCAATCTGGCTTACTGCTTCATCCGTCTGGCGGTAAAAACCGATATTTCAGTACGCCGTGATTTCTCAGTCGCCAAACCAATGCTGCTGGCCAATATCGCGTTTGCCGTGCTGGGCGGCACCATGTGGTATCTGCAGTTCTTCTTCTATGCCTGGGGACACGCCAAAATTCCGGCACAGTATGACTTCATCAGCTGGATGCTGCATATGAGCCTCTACGTGCTGTGCGGTGGTTTGGTTGGTCTGGTACTAAAAGAGTGGAAATCGGCGGGTCAACGTCCGGTTCGCGTTCTCTCGCTGGGTTGTGTGGTGATTATCATTGCTGCCAACATCGTTGGATTAGGCATGGCAGCCTGATGTAAAGCCTGACGCCGCTACGGCACGTCAGGCCTTCACTTTCTCTGCTGAGAATTCACGCTGCGGCAGGAAACGCTGCCGCCACGCGCTCGGCGTTAAACCGGTTTCCCGCGTAAACACCACCGAAAAGTAGTTACTGTCATCGAAGCCGCAACGCGCGGCCACTTCACTGATTAAGCAATCCTGCGTCCGCAGCAGATATTTCGCCTGACACAGCTGTAGTTGCCGCAGATAGTGTCCCACGGTCATACCGGTTTGCTGGCGAAACAGTTGTTTCAACGCACGCTCGCTCAACTGATTCTGCTGGCAGAACACTGCCAAATCGAATGGACGGCTGATGGCACCTTGCAGCGCCGACATCAGCAGATCTAATTGTTCTCCTTCAGGTAATGCCCAGGGCCGATCGGCAGCATAACCGTGACGGCGCAGAATCAATGCTAATTGCAAAAACAGCGCCTCAGAGAGTTGAATCGATAGCGAATCACTTTTGCGGCTTTCGCGTTCCAGCTGGCTAATCACACCGCGCGCTAACGCCATCCCGCGGGTGGTCAAACGCCAGCAGCCCGGCGAATCTTCTTCTTGCGGCGGCAACAACTGACTCCAGTCAAGGCTAAGACGAAAGCGATCGCGGCAGTAAAGAATGTTATCCAGCGCCAGATCGTTGACGCTGTCATAGCTGTGGCAGTCGTTATCGTGAATGTAAAAAACGTCGCCGCAGGTTACCAACCATGGACGATCGTTCAACACATGCAGGCCGTTACCGCGCCAGACGATAACGATTTCACTGAATTCATGACGGTGCGGAGGAAAGGAGGGCTGCGGCATGCGCTCGGCCACCGTAATCGGCAGATTGGAGGCCGGAAAATAGTCTTCCCGCGTTAAGATCAGCGACATGAGGAAACGCTCCAGTTATAGCATCTGCTGGCGCTCCGCTCTGGGCGCACAGCCAAATTCCCGCCGGAACAGCGTGGAGAAGTGATTGCTGTCACCAAATCCACACTGGTAGGCGATGTCTGTTATGCGCATATCGCTATGACGCAGTAAATGCCGCGCCTGTAACAGGCGAAGCCGATTAAGGTAACGCTGCGGTGTATTACCGGTTTGCTGCTTCATCTGGCGGTGCAGAGTGCGCAGCGACAATGAAAAACGATCGGCTAATGCATCCCACACAATCTCTTCACTGTAGTGCTCATTGAGCCAGTCGAGCAACCGATGTAAGCGTGCTTCCTGATCCTGTAATTGATCGTTGTGAGCCGCTTCGCGCAACAACACCAGCAGTTGCAGAAAAAGTTGCTCCTGGCGTGCGTGACGTTCCAGTGACCACACATCTTGCTGCTTCATCTGTGTAACGATTTGCAGCGCCTGCGCCATCACCTTGTGATTAATGCGCCAGTGCGACGCGTAGTGATCCTCTTCTTCGCGCGGCAGGAGCGCCTGCAAACCCGAGAGAAAACGAAATGACGCCGGACTGCGATACAGCACGTTGGTCAGGCACAAATTTTCCGTTTGCTCATAAAGATGACGATCGTGATCGCGCACAAAGCATACGCATCCTGCGGATAAAGCTTGTGGCTGACCGTTAAACACATGAATGCCAGAACCGTGTTCCACCAACACGATTTCATGGAAATCATGATGGTGCTCCGGAAATGCCTGCTGCGGCACACGCGGCTCGATGGCGATGGCGTAATTCCCTTCAGGGAAGAAATCTGCGATATGTAGAACGGTCATGATTCGCCTCTTAATTAACTCAACCGTTGCCGAGTCTACGCAGGCGCCCCGCACCTTACCTTGAATTTTCATCTTAGTGACGCAGGAAAATGGCTAATTTTTCAAGATCTCACCGGCGATTGACAGAAATGCGGCAAGGCTCACATCTCGCCACTTGTGTGGTTCTGTGAGCTTTCTCACGAACTTCTTTGTCAGCCTGCCAGTGACTATTACGCACTGGCAGTAAGGGGAAGGTGGCAAAAAGCGGAGATTTCTAATCTGTAGTCATCTCATTACAGGAAGAACACGCCATGAGTATGCGTAACATTGTTGCCATTGATTTAGGCGCATCCAGCGGGCGCGTGATGCTCGCACAATGGAGTTCAGCGAATCAGCAGATCAGCCTGCGCGAAGTGCGTCGCTTCACCAATCAGCGTGTGCGCCGTGCAGATTATGATTGTTGGGATTTGGAGCGACTGGAGCAAGAGATTCGTTTAGGGCTGGCCCAGCTTGATGATGAAGGCATTGTGCCGGACAGCATTGGCATCGATACCTGGGGCGTTGATTTGGTGTTGCTGGATGCCAACGGTGAACGCGTCGGCGAGGCGGTAAGTTATCGCGATAAGCGTACAGAAGGGCACATGGCTCAGGCCATTAACGATCTCGGCAAAGGAGCAATCTATCAGCGCACCGGCATTCAATTCTTGCCGTTCAACACCCTTTATCAACTGCACGCACTGCATCAGCAGCAGCCAGATTGGCAGGAAAAAGTGCAGTATGCGCTGATGATTCCTGACTATCTGCACTATCGCCTTACCGGCCAGATGAACTGGGAATACACCAACGCCACCACCACACAACTGCTTAATATTCACAGCGGCGAATGGGACAGCGATTTGCTTGCGTGGGCTGGCGTGCCAGCTAAGTGGTTCGGCAAACCAACATCGCCAAGTAACACTGTCGGTTACTGGACCAGCGCCAGCGGCAACCACATTCCGGTGATCGCGGTTGCGACTCACGATACGGCGAGCGCGGTTTTGGCCACCCCGTTAATGCAGGATGATGCCGCTTATCTCAGCTCGGGAACCTGGTCACTGATGGGGATTGAGAGCTTGCAGCCTTGTGTCAGCACGGCGGCGCTCAATGCCAACGTAACCAATGAAGGTGGAGCAGAAGGCTACCGCGTTCTGAAAAACATTATGGGTTTGTGGCTGCTGCAACGTGTCTGCACTGAGCTGCAAATTACCGATCTCTGTTCGCTGATCAAAGAAGCCGCAAAAGAGCCCGCCTGTCGTGCGCTGGTTAACCCCAATCACAGCCGTTTTATCAATCCAGACAGCATGGTTCAGGAGATTCAAAACGCCTGCGCCGAACAGAACATGCCCGTACCGCAGACGCCGGCTGCGCTGGCTCGCACCATCTTCGACAGTCTGGCCTTGCTCTATCGCCAGGTGATTGGCGAACTTGGCACATTGCGCGCGGCACCGCTGCGTCAACTGCATGTGGTGGGCGGCGGCAGTCAGAACCCGCTGTTAAATCAATTGTGTGCCGATGCCTGCCAGCTGCCGGTATTGGCGGGGCCGATTGAAGCCTCGACGCTCGGCAACGTCGGCTGCCAGCTCATTGCTTTGGGCGAACTGCGTGACGTCAGCGATTTACGCCGCTGCATTAGCCAAAACTTCCCGTTAGAAAAATTTGAACCGTTGAACAACAGCGCCTTCGCTGCCCATCAGGCACGCTTTGCCGCGCTCAGCCAACCTGCTAAGGAACTTGCATATGACTAAGCTGATTGAACAGGCCTTCGAACTGGCCAAACAACGTTACGCCGCCATAGGTGTAGATGTGGAAAAGGTAATGGCGCAGCTGGATGGCATTCCGGTCTCGATGCACTGCTGGCAAGGTGATGACGTGCGCGGCTTCGAAAATCCGAACGGTGAACTGACCGGCGGTATTCAGGCTACCGGCAACTATCCGGGACGCGCCCGTAATGCTGATGAGCTGCGCTCTGATGTTGAAAAAGCGATGTCACTCATTCCGGGTGCTAAACGCCTCAACCTGCATGCGATTTATCTGGAGAGCGATAAGCCGGTCGATCGTGATGCGATTGAACCGAAACACTTCAGCAACTGGGTGGAATGGGCCAAAACGCACAAGTTGGGCCTCGATTTTAATCCAAGCTGTTTCTCCCATCCGCTGAGCGCCGATGGCTTTACGTTGTCACACGCCGACAAAGGGATTCGTCAGTTCTGGATTGAACACTGCAAGGCCAGCCGTCGTATCTCTGCACACTTTGGTGAGCATCTGGGTACCGCATCCGTCATGAATATCTGGGTGCCGGACGGAATGAAAGATCTCACCGTCGATCGTTTAGGACCGCGTCAACGCCTGGCGAGTGCGCTTGATGAAGTGATCAGTGAAAAACTCAATCCTGCGCACCACATTGATGCGGTAGAGAGCAAACTGTTTGGCATTGGCGCAGAGAGCTACACCGTGGGTTCCAATGAGTTCTGCCTGGGGTATGCCAGCAGCCGCCAGACCGCGTTGACTCTGGACGCCGGCCACTTCCATCCAACCGAAGTGATTTCCGACAAAATTTCCACGGCCATGCTCTATGTGCCGCGCCTGCTGCTGCACGTAAGCCGTCCGGTGCGCTGGGACAGCGATCACGTGGTGATTCTCGACGATGAAACCCAGGCCATCGCTACCGAGATCGCGCGCCACAAATTGTTCGACAAGGTGCACATCGGTCTCGACTTCTTCGATGCGTCGATCAACCGCATCGCGGCGTGGGTAATTGGGACACGCAATGCCAAAAAAGCGCTGCTGCGTGCTCTGCTGGAACCTACCGACCAGTTACGCAAGCTGGAGAGCGAAGGGGATTACACCGGCCGCCTGGCGATGCTGGAAGAACAAAAATCGTTGCCGTGGCAAGCGGTGTGGGAAGCCTGGTGTCTGCGCCACGATGTCCCTGCTGATGCCAGCTGGCTGAGCGAAGTCCGTCATTATGAACAACAAACACTGCGTCAACGTTAAGGGACACACCATGCAAAATATTCTCTCTTCCGCTTTTGTTCAGGGAATGGTTAAAGCGACCAGCGACATGTGGTTGAAGGGCTGGGATGAGCGTAATGGCGGCAACGTCAGCTTACGTTTACTGCCGGAAGAAGTTAAAGATTTCGCCGGTGATTTCTATGCCGAGCCGCGCTGTATTGAGCTAACCAAACCTGCTCCAGCACTGGCCAATGATTGGTTCCTGGTCACCGGGTCGGGTAAGTTTTTCCGTAACGTTCAGCTCGACCCGGCCGACTGTCTGGCGCTGCTTCAGGTGGATGACAAAGGCTTGTCATACAAAATCCATTGGGGTTTGAGTAACGGCGGCCTGCCAACATCAGAGTTGGCAGCTCACTTCCAGTCGCACAGCGTGCGCAAGCAGGTCTCAAACGGCGTTGATCGCGTCATCATGCATTGCCACGCCACCAACTTTATGGCGCTGAGCTATGTGGTCGATCTGGATTCCGCACGCTTCACACGCCTGTTGTGGGAAGGCAGCACCGAATGTCTGGTGGTGTTCCCGGATGGCGTAGGTATTCTGCCGTGGATGGTGCCCGGTACCGATGGAATTGGTCAGGCAACGGCAGACGCAATGGCAAATCACAGCATTGTGATGTGGCCGTTCCACGGCATCTTTGGCGCGGGTCCAAACCTCGACGAGACTTTCGGCCTGATCGATACGGCGGAGAAATCCTCCGAAGTGGTGGTAAAAGCGCTGTCAATGGGCGGTATTCGTCAAAGCATCACTACTGAGCAGCTGATCGCGCTGGGTGAACGCTTCAACGTTAAGCCGTGGCAAGCCGCGCTGCAGGCGGAGCGCAGCGATGTTGCGTAAAGCCTTTGTGATGCAGGTGCATGCACACTGCCACGATGAGTATCTGCGCCGTCATACGCCAATTTGGCCGGAGCTGGCTGAGACGCTAAAAGCGCATGGCGCGCACAATTACGCTATCTGGCTGGATGCTGAACGCAATCTGCTGTTTGCCAGCGTGGAAATTGAGTCTGAAGCGCGCTGGGAAGCAGTGGCAAAAACGGAAGTGTGTCAGCGCTGGTGGGCATCGATGAAGGATTTAATGCCATCGAATCCGGATAATAGTCCGGTGAGTGCAGCGTTGAAACCGATGTTTTTCCTGCCTTAACGCTCGCTCACCTCAGTATTTGTACGGAGGCAATAATTTTAGGCCGACACGGAAGTCGGCCTGAATTTTATTTGGTGCTCAATTCACAATATCCCGCCAGAGCGGGCCAGATTGCCATCTGCGTATCCACGATCTGGTCAAGGTCCTCACGATTAGCGCCTTCACGCGCACGCACCGACATTCCCTGCAGTAAACACGCCAGGTAGCGGGCTAACCTTGCACTATTGGCACATTGCGGTAACTCGCCGCGCTGCTGCCGGGTATCAAGAAATGCTTTTAACGCTGATTCCTGCGCGTGATGCTGTTGAGCCAGCATTTGCGCCACTTCTTCTGAGCCGGAAGAGAGCGCGCTCGAGGTACAAATAAAGAAACAGCCAGCAGGCTTATCACATGCGGTGAAGCATGCGGCGGTTGCGCGAAAATAGGCTTCAATGGCCGTTTTCACGTCTAAAGCATCATCATTTAGCACGGCGTTGCGTTGTGCGCTGAACGTTTCAATGTATCGCTGCATCGCCGCACGGAATAACCCTTCTTTATTTTCAAACTCAGCATAAAGGGTTGGGGCCTTAGCGCCGGTAGCGTTAACCAAATCGGATAGCGAAGTGCCTTCATAGCCATGCGCCCAGAACAACATCAATGCCTTGTCCAGGGCATCGTTGCGATCAAACACTTTCGGACGGCCGCGCGTTTTCCTGTTCACCACATCGATAACTTCTGTCATTGGGCACCTCAAAGCGTAGAAACACCCCATTAAATTACCGATCATTAAATAAATATGCAAGCGCAGCCCGGAATGAGTCTATCGTCTTTGCCCGTTTGTGCTTTTTGCTTGCGAAAGCACCCAAATGGATAAGTCAAAAAGGGCTGGGAAGCCCATAATCACGCCACTTCCGATTAAAATAATGATCGTTAATAAAATGATTGACGCGCGGGTCCATTCGGCAGTAGCATTTAATTAACGGTTGTTAACTTAATCGCGACCGACCCCAATTCACCCGTTTAAGAGAGCAAAATTATGAAAAGCATCAAACTGACTTTGGCCGCTGTAGCATTGTCTTCAATCGCGTTTGGTAGCATGGCTGCAGACTTAGTAAACGAAGCGCCGTTGAACCAACAACAGATTGGTGTGGTTAGCGCATCAGGTAGCACTAACCTGACATCGCTGGAGAATCAGCTAGCGGAAAAGGCCAGTGCTGCCGGAGCAAAGTCATTCCGCATCACTTCGACCTCTGGCAACAACAAGCTAAATGGCACAGCAGTAATTTATAACTAAGAGAATTGAGCGGAGGGCAATTAAGCATTCCGCAGGAAGTGAATAAAAGGCTTCAGAAGATAACCTTCTGAAGCCTTTTTTCTTATCCGTTAGAACGCAGCTGAGGATAGCGGCGGAAGATAGCGATACACCAGAACAGTGCGGCGAGGCCAATAATGCCGCCGACGTTACCGACATCCGACATTTGCATATGCAAACTGACCTGATTACCCAGCAGCGCACCCGCGCCGATACCGATGTTGTAGATACCCGAGAACAGCGACATCGCGACGTCGGTGGCATCCGGTGCCAGCGCCAAAACGCGCACCTGCATCGCCAGACCAATCATCATCATTGCCATGCCCCAAACGATGCACAACACGGTGATTGCAGCGGGACGTACTGCGGCAAACACCAGCAAGCCCATGCTTAGTGTGATCATCGCAATTGCAGCGATCAGCATCGCAGAAGGGAATCTATTGCCCAGCGTACTAAACAGCACGCTGCCGAGAATACCCGCTGATCCAAACAGCAGTAACAGCAGCGTGGTGAAATTATCATCGGCATTAGCCACCACCTGCATAAACGGTTCGATGTAGCTGTAAGCGGTGTAATGCGCCGTCACCACCACGGTAACCAGAACGTACATTGCCACCAGCGCCGGACGGCGGAATAGCATCGGAACGCTGCTCAGTGAACCCGTGTGCTCGCTCGGTAGACGCGGCAGTATGCGCATCAGCAAAATCAGCAACACCAAAGCAGACAAGCCGATCATGCCGAAAGTAGTGCGCCAGCCAAGATATTGACCGACGATACGCCCAATCGGCACGCCCAGCACCATCGCCAGCGCGGTACCGGTTGCCAGCATACTCAACGCCTGAGTTTTCTTGCCTGCAGGCGCCACGCGAATGGCCAGCGAAGCGGTAATTGACCAGAACACGGCGTGCGCTAAGGCAATACCGATGCGCGAGATAACCAGTGAGGTGAAATCCCATGCCAAAGACGAGAGCACATGGCTGGCAACAAACACAATGAACAACACCGCCAACAGCAGGCGACGCTCAATATTGCGCGTTAACAGCATCAACGGCAGTGACAATAGCGCGACAACCCACGCGTAGATGGTCAGCATAATGCCAACATCGGCAGTCTTCATGTCATAGCTGGCGGCGATATCCGACAGCAGACCGACAGGCACGAATTCTGTGGTGTTAAAGACAAAAGCAGCAATAGCCAGCAGTACAACGCGTAGCCAGGCCGTTTTACGGGAAACAGTAGTAGATTGCATGGAGTTCAAATCAGTCAGACGGCAAATGAAAGGGCAAAAAGCACCCCAGAAAGTGACCGGAGTCACAAATTGCCGCTATTGTGGAGCATTAATGAGCGGAGGGAAACCGTTTGTCGGGCTTTTATTACTGAATATTTTTTATCAAGAGTGGCGTAATTAATAGCCTGAGGTTTTTACGCTTTCTGTCATCAATACGAGAGCGAGCAAGATTAACAACGGGGGAGAAAGAGGCAACTGGACCTGACGCCACCTTGAGCGCCTTAAGGTCCAGTTATTATTACACTTAAATTTATAGTTATTATGAAACGCCGCAGTGCTGCTTAACAAAAGAGTTAGGTCTGCTGACCACTCTCACATCATGATTATCAGAGTCGCACCATGTGTTTTAGTGCCACACTATTTTGAGTTGTCATGTTTTTTTTTAACCCCACCGGACAGCAGTGCTCGCAGCCCAGCGCGCTGGCATAAAATTTACGCGCTTGCTGAATGGCGGCATTTGGCGTGTAGAAAGTCCCAAGGAAACGGCGTGCCTCATCGGCGGGTAGGTACGGGCATCCCGTTGCGTGTACTACATGGTTGTCGTTATAGCCGGCATGCTTATCGACGTAATAATAGAGTCCCATCTATCGTCCTCATTGCTGTGAAATAATAAAAGTCTAACTATTGTTGGAATGGAATGAATTATAGCGACGAATGGCCGTTTTGTTTTATCTGGGACTGTGAGATCACCGGATGGCGTGGACTTGATGAGAGAACGGGGCGCATTAGCCCCGTTTAACAGATGAAAGGTATTACAGTTTCCGGCACTGCAATCGCCAGCCGACCAGCAAAGCCATTAATAATAGCAAGCTAATGAATGCCGTAACGCCCATCCAGCCATAGCTGTGCCAGAACACGCCGCCCAATGTACCCGCCACGCTGGATCCAACGTAATAGCTAAACAGATAGAGTGACGATGCCTGGCCTTTAGCCCGACGCGCACGCGGGCCAATCCAGCCGCTGGCAACAGAGTGCGCCGCAAAGAATCCGGCGGTGAACAACATCATGCCGGGTAAAATCAGCCACAGTGAGTTAAACGCCGTCAGCAGCAATCCCGTCAGCATAATCGCAGTTGCGCCAATCATCACCGGACCGCGTCCAAAGCGGCTGGTCACCGCGCCGGCTTTCGGTGAACTCCAGGAGCCGGTCAGATAGACCACCGACAGCAATCCCACCACCGCCTGGCTCAGCGACCAGGGCGCACTCAGCAGGCGATAGCCGATGTAGTTGAACAGCGTGACGAACGCGCCCATCAGCAGGAAGCCCTCAGCGAACAGCAGCGGTAATCCTTTATCGCGCCAGTGCAAACGGAAGTTGATCAGCAAACTACGCGGACGCAGCGAAGCTGGACGGAAATGACGCGACGCAGGCAGGATTTTCCAAAACATCAGCGCGCCCGCCAACGCGAAACAGCCAATCACGCCCACCGCAACGCGCCACGAGAAGAAATCGGTCAATACGCCCGTCAACAGACGTCCGCTCATACCGCCAATTGAGTTACCACTGATGTACAGCCCCATGGAAAAGGCGATAACGCGTGGATGAATCTCTTCACTCAGATAGGTCATGCCAACCGCCGCTACCCCGCTCAGCGATAAGCCAATCAGCGCGCGCATCAGCAAAATCCCCTGCCAGCTGCTCATGGTGGCGGAAATCAAGGTACAGATAGCGGCGAGCAACAGCGCGGTAACCATCACCGATTTACGCCCAATCGCATCCGACAGCGGCCCGGTAAACAGCAATCCCAATGCCATTAAGCCGGTCGATAGCGAGAGAGAAATACTGCTTTGCGCTGGAGAAACACCAAACTGTTGCGATAACACCGGCAAAATGGGCTGCACGCAATACAGCAGGGCGAAAGTGGCAAGACCGGCAGAGAACAGCGCCAGCGTAACGCGCATAAACTGCGGCGATCCGCGTTCAATCCATTCTGAAGGGGTTGCAGCTGGAGCAGGCTTTACGGACAACTCGTCTTCATCGAGTATCACCGCCTGAGAAGAGCGACTCACGGAACATCCTCGTTTGAACAATCATGGCGTTACTGTAGGAAAGGGCGAATAGGTTGTACAATATATTAATAATCTCAAATGAGACGTTTAAAATATGAATGTTGAGTTGCGTCATTTACGCTATTTCATTGCCGTCGCGGAGGAGTTGCATTTTGGCCGCGCCGCGCAGCGCCTGAATATTTCGCAACCGCCGCTAAGCCAGCAGATTCAGCAGCTGGAGCAGGAAATTGGCGCGCAGCTGTTTACCCGCACCAATCGCAGCGTACAGATCACGCCCGCCGGCGCGCTGTTTTTGCAGGATGCGCGTGCCATTTTGTTACAGGTCGAACAGGCCGCCCGCCGCGCCGCACGCGTGCATAGCGGGCAGGAGGGCGAGTTGCGCATCGGCTTTACCTCCTCAGCGCCGTTTACCGGTCTGGTTTCTGACGCGCTGTACCAATTCCGCCAGCGTTGGCCAGAAGTACACATTCAGATGCAGGAGAACAACACGCGGCAGCAGCTTGCGCCACTTCATGATGCTCGACTCGATCTTGGTGTGATGCGCAATACGCCGCTGCCCAGCGATCTGCAGCACCGCGTGTTACTGCGTGAGCCGCTATGCGCGGTAGTGCATTGGGCGCATCCGCTGGCCGATGCAGAGTCGATTTCCATTCAGGCATTAGCCAACGAGCCGTTCGTATTTTTCGATCCGCAAGGCGGCACTGCGTTGTACGGTGAAATCCTGGCGCTGCTGCATCGCTATCAAATCAAACCTTTTATTACGCAGGAAGTGGGCGAGGCGATGACCATCCTTGGTCTGGTGGCGACCGGACTCGGCGTGTCGATTCTGCCGGCGTCATTCAGCCGTGCACGTCTGGCTGATGTGGTGTGGATCCCGTTGCAGGAGAGCGACGCGATTTCTGAAGTTTGGCTGGTCTGGTCAGCGACGCGAGAACCTACGGCGCAAATGACCAATATGATGTCGCTGATGCTGCAAAATGCAGAGAATTGAGTCCGCAGTTGAATGAGGGCCCAAACTTTATGTGCGATAAATCACATTTCTAATCAAATATTTGACGCTGCTGGTCAATCTGCATCACCATAGCTGCTGTTTATTTAGAAGCGCGAAAATAATGGGAGCTGGGCGTGAATCTGTACAGTCAACCTGGTCATATTGATCAGATAAAACAGACCAACGCAGGTGTGGTTTACCGACTGATTGACCTTTACGGCCCGATTTCGCGTATTGAGCTTTCTAAACGTGCCCAGTTAGCACCCGCCAGCATTACCAAAATCGTGCGTGAAATGCTCGATGCCCATCTGGTTCAGGAAACTGAATTTCAGGAGCCGGGCAGTCGCGGTCGTCCCGCGATTGGTTTGATCCTCGATACGCTCGCCTGGCACTATCTCGCCGTGCGCATTCAGCCCGGATTTATTACGCTGACGCTGCGCGATCTCAGCAGCCGCGCGCTGCAGGAAGATCGCCTGCCGCTGCACGCCAGCGCCGACAAACCACTGCTGCAAACCTTGCACGAGACAGTGAATGACTTCTTTATTCGCCACCAAAGCAAGCTGGAGCGTTTGACCGCCATCGCCATTACCTTGCCAGGATTGATCAACGCCGCTTCTGGCGTGGTCCATCGTATGCCGGGTTATGACGTGCAGGATATGCCGCTGGGAGAAACGCTGGCGCAGCGCACCGGTCTGCCGGTGTTCGTGCAGCATGATATTTCCGCCTGGACGTTAGCCGAAGCGCTGTTTGGCGCATCCAGTGGCGCGCAACATGTGATTCAGATTGTGATTGATGAAACCGTCGGCGCGGGCGTGATCAGCGGCGGACAACTGCTGCACAAAAATGGTCGTACGCTGGTGGAAATTGGTCATACGCAAATCGATCCTTACGGCCAGCAGTGTTATTGCGGCAATAATGGCTGTCTGGAAACCGTCGCCAGCATCGGAAGCCTGCTTACTCTCACCGCCCAGCGTTTGCCGTCGCAGCCGGACAGTGTATTGCATCAGACGCCGTTGACGATTGAGAGCTTATGCGCAGCCGCGCAGCAGGGCGATCGCCTGGCGCGTGATGTGATTGCGGGCGTCGGACACCATATTGGCCGTATGCTGGCGATGATGGTAAACATCTTTAATCCTCAACAAATCCTTATCGGTTCGCCGCTGAATCAGGCCGCCGATGTGCTGTTCCCTGCGGTGAGCAGTACCATTCGACAACAAGCCTTGCCCGCATATAGCAGTGAAATCCAGCTCACACCAACGGCTTTCAGCGATCCCGGCACCTTTGGCGGCGCCGCACTGATAAAAGACGCGCTCTATAGCGGCCATTTATTGGTAAAACTGTTGCAGGGATAATTACAGCTCACCTTAAGTTTGTCCTAACGCAATCTGCCCGTGAAAACATTTCCTTAAACTGCCTCCTTCGCACGTTACACATCGCTTTAATGAAGGAGGAGAATGGTGAAAACGCTTTTTGTCACCGGTACCGACACCGCGGTGGGTAAAACCGTGGTATCACGCGCGTTATTGCAATGCTTTGCCAAGGCGAATCTGTGCGCCGCAGGCTTCAAACCTGTCGCCAAAAGCGCGCAACTCACAACTGAAGGCTTACGTAATAAAGATGCCCTGTTATTACAGCAGGCTTCAGGTCTCGCTCTCGATTATTCCGCCGTCAACCCTATCGCCTTACAAGAGGATGAAATCAGCACCAGCGCGTCGCAGCGTATAGATTATCCGTTGCTCAGTCGCAGTCTAAACGATTTGCAGCAGCGCGCCGCGCGCGTGGTGGTGGAAGGCACCGGCGGCTGGCGCAGTTTAATGAACGACTTACAGCCTTTGTCCCACTGGGTGCGGCAGGAACATTTACCCGTTGTGTTGGTAGTCGGCATTAAAGAAGGTTGCATCAGCCACGCTTTACTGACCGCCGAGGCGATTGCGCAGGATGGATTGCGACTCGTGGGTTGGGTAGCCAACCGTATTAATCCCGGCCTGGCGCATTACGCTGAAATTATTGATGTTTTGAGAGAAAAGCTAGGCGCACCTTTACTAGGCGAGTTGCCTTATCTGCCGCGCGCAGAACAGCGGGAACTGAGTGGTTATCTGGATATTTCACTGCTCGATGAAAATATTACGCACGACAACAGTGCAAAGCCTGCGGCTTGATGAAACAAAAAGCCGCAAATGATCAATGGCTGAATCTAAGATTTCAGATTCAGCCCTCCTCTTTACTGAATTAATTGCCATAATATTCAATATCTTACTTGCAAATTTTAATAAACCCCTTGTTCTGGCGTGATTCATGCATCAGCAGCTCTGATGAATATCTTGCCGGAGCACCTGTATGTCGCAATCAGATGAGAAAGGTTTGTTGTATGGGCTGAATGACCGCATCGGTCCATTGCCTGCATTTTGTGCCGCACTGCAACATGTGCTGGCCAGCGTAGTGGGCATCATTACGCCGCCGCTGATTATTGGTTCCGTGTTGGGATTACAGGCATGGATCCCTTATCTGATCAGCATGTCGCTGCTCGTTTCCGGTCTCGGTACTTTCCTGCAGGCGCGCCGCTTTATGGGCATTGGCGCAGGCATGATCTGCCTGCAGGGCACCAGCTTTGCCTTTCTCGGGGTGATTCTGTCGGGCGGATTGATGGTCAAAGCGCGCGGCGGATCGCCAGAAGAGATCATGGCGATGATCTTTGGCTGCAACTTAGTAGCGGCGATGATTCCGATGTTGATCAGCCGCTGCATCGCGCCATTACGCAAAGTGTTGACGCCGGTGGTTACCGGCACCGTTATTACCTTAATTGGTATCAGCCTGATCAAAGTCAGCATCACCGATTGGGCTGGCGGCCATAACGCCAACGATTTTGGCGCGCCCGGCAATCTGGCGCTCGGTGCCTTGACGCTGCTGGTGATTATCGTACTTAACCGTTCGCAAAATCGCTGGACGCGGCTGGTTGCGGTGGTGGCCGGCATTGCTGCGGGCTGTATCGCCGCAGCGTTAACCGGCCATCTCACCCTTAAGCCAATGGATGATACGCCGTGGCTGGTAATGCCGGCGCTGTTCCGTTTTGGTTTTGCCTTTGACTGGACCATCTTTATTCCCATCGCGCTGGTATCGGTGATAGCCGTGATTGAAGCGGTGGGCGACCTCACGGCGAACTGCATGTTGTCGCAGCAGCCGATTGAAGGCGAAGCGTTTGAGCGCCGCATGCAGGGCGGTATTTTCGCTGATGGCATCAGCTGTTTGCTTGCCGCCCTGTTCTCTGCCTTTCCCAACACCACTTTTGCGCAAAATAATGGCGTCATCCAAATGACCGGCGTTGCCAGCCGTTATGTTGGCATGGTGATCGGCGTAATGCTGGTGCTGCTCGGTATGTTCCCGGCGATTGGCTATATGCTGCAGCAGATTCCACCGCCGGTACTGGGTGGCGCGACCATCGTGATGTTTGGGAGCGTGGTGGCGGCCGGCATCCGCGTGATGACGCAAACGCCACTTGGCCGTCGCGAGATGCTGATTGTTGCCGTGTCGTTTGGTATCGGTTTGGGCGTCGAAGCGGTACCTGAGGTGCTGAAACAGTTCCCGACGCTGATTAGCAACCTGTTTGGTCACGCAGTGACTACCGGCGGGATACTGGCGATTATTCTGAATGTCGTGCTGCCTTCTGAGCGCAGCGATGCAATGGCGGCAAAAACGGCTGAAGAGTCGCACTAACGTGCAGGGTGCATACGCAAGAAGAGGCGGCAGATCGTAAAGACGCCATAAACCATCCCTGGGGCTTGGCCCGCGCCATCCATGGCGCGGGACACTTTACTCCTCTGCCGCCTCTTCCTGCGTTTCAGGCATTGTGCGGTTTATGGATTCAACCGACGGCGCGTACGTCCAGAACTGAGATAATCGGCAATGTAATCCTGCGATATCTCGCCGCTATAACGACCTTCCTCATCGACGATCGGCATCCACACCGTGTTGTGCTCATACAGCTTCGACAGCACCACGCGTAGGTTTTCTTCCGCTTTGCCGGTCACTTTAAAGGTATGCAGCATCTCTTCGCAGCGGCCAGTGGCGCCGCGCGCTTCACGCCGCTTCACAAATCCCAGTGGCTTGCCATCTTCATCAACTACCGTCACCGAACGCATATCGTTATCGTCCATGGTGGCGAAGGCCTCCTGCAGTGGCGTATTACGCTGCACGGTGATGGTGGGCTGCTGATCGGTGACATCGCCGGCCTGCACCAGCAACAAACGTTTCAGCGTACGGTCCTGACCGACAAAGGAGCCAACAAAGTCGTTCGCCGGTTTGGCTAACAGCTCATCCGGGCTGGCGCACTGCACAATTTTCCCCTGACCAAACACCGCAATGCGGTCGCCGAGCTTCAGCGCTTCATCAATATCATGGCTAACCAGCATCACGGTCTTCTTTAACTGGCGCTGCATCTCAAGGAATTCGTTCTGAATCACTTCACGGTTGATTGGGTCGACCGCACCGAAAGGTTCATCCATCAGCAATACCGGTGGATCCGCAGCCAGCGCGCGAATCACGCCAATACGCTGCTGTTGACCGCCGGACATTTCGCGCGGATAGCGATGCAGGAACTTGGTCGGATCGAGCGCCACCATGCTCATCAATTCCGTGGCGCGTTCACGGCAGCGCTTCTTATCCCAACCCAACATGCGTGGCACCACGGTAATGTTCTCCTCGATGGTCATGTTTGGGAACAGACCAATCTGCTGGATGACATAGCCAATATTGCGGCGCAGGGTGACGGTATCTTGTCCGCTGGTGTCTTCACCGTTGATCAAAATCCTGCCGCTTGATGAAGGAATCAAACGGTTAATCATTTTCAGGGTGGTTGTTTTGCCACAACCCGATGGCCCGAGCAGCACGCACATCTCCCCGGCAGGCACTTCAAGGCTGACGTTGTCCACGGCATTGAGTGATGTGCCGTTCTTTTGCGTAAAGGTTTTCGTCAGGTTTTCCAGTTTTATCATTATCGAATCCCCTTAGGAGTCAGCGCCGACTGCAAACGGTGCAGCAGCCAATCAAGCACAATCGCGAGCAAACAAATCATTAAGGCACCGGCAATCAACATGCGCACATCGCTGCCGCTGATCCCGTCGAGCAGTTGCAGGCCCAAACCGCCCGCACCAATTACGGCGGCAATCGCCATCACGCCGACGTTCATCACCACCGCTGTACGAATACCGCCAAAAATCACTGGCAGCGCCATCGGAATTTCAACCCAGCGCAGACGCTGCCAGAAGGTCATGCCAATCCCGCGACCGGCTTCACGCAGTCCGGGAGACAAATTCTCCAGCGCGGTGTGGGTGTTACGCACAATCGGCAGCAGCGAGTAGAGGAACACGGCGGTGATAGCGGGAAGGGCGCCAATGCCCTGACCGATCATAGAAAACAATGGAATCATCAAACCAAACAACGCGATGGTGGGAATGGTTAACACAATGGTGGCGATGCCGAGCACCGGCGTGGCCAGCCACTTAAAGCGCACAATCAAAATGCCCAGCGGTACGCCAACGATAATGGCGAAACCGACTGCCACCAGCACCAGCCATGTGTGTTGCCAGGTGAGCGTTATCAAGGTGTGCCAGTTATTCATGATGTAATGCAAGGTATCCACAGCGCCTCCTTACAGCATGTTCTTGGATTGAAGGAAATCACGCGCCACCTGTTGCGGCGACTGATGATCAATATCGACACGCTTATTCATCTCGGTGATCGCTTCGTCATTAATCAACGCGGAAAGCTGATTAAGCGCCGTATCCAAACCCGGATGGCTCTCGAGCACATCCTGACGCACTACGGGCGTGACGTTGTAACTTGGGAAGAAGTGCTTATCATCTTCTAACACTTTGAGTTCGAACCCTTTCACGCGGCCATCGGTGGTGTAGATCAAACCGGCATCAACAAAGCCATCGCGAATCGCGTTGTAAACCAAGCCGGGATCCATCTGGCGAATCTGCGGACGATCGAGCGGCATGTTGTAGGCTTTCTGCAGTGGCTTAAGACCATCGGAGCGGCCCGAGAATTCCAGGTCCAAACCCAGTTTCCAGTTATGATCCGGATCGTTCTTGCGTACCTCTTCCAGCTTCGCCACCAGTTGCGACATGGTGTTGATGCCTTCTTTCTCCGCACGATCGCGTTGCATGGCAAACGCATAGGTATTGTTCATCGGTGCAGGATTGAGCCACACCAGCCCTAACTTCGCATCCAGCTGTTTTACCGTTTTGTACGCGTCTTCGGTCGACATCGGCTTATTGATGTGGTTAAAGATGATCAGCGAAGTACCGGTGTATTCCCATGTCATATCAATCTGTTTATTAATCATCGCGTTACGACCAATGGTGGTGGCGATGTTAGTCTTGGGAATCACCTGAAAACCTTTCTTCTGCAGCCAAATCACCGTCATCGCGGAGAGGATGTGCTGCTCCGTAAAGCTCTTAGTTGCCATGGTAATCGGTGTTGCAGCCGCGGCGCTTTGGCTGATTGCCAGCGTCGCGGTGAGTGCCAGCGCAGTACGTTTAACCCAGCGCGCCAGCTTATTGGCAGTGGCCATCACAAAACTCCTCGTGTTAAGCCGCAGAGTGCGGGCTGAGATAACGTCCCAATGCCGCGAGCAGCATGTCGAGCACCAGCGCAACCAGTGCGGTGGCCACAGCGCCGAGGATCAGCGTAGGGAAGTCGTTGAGGTAGATGCCGGGGAAAATCAGCTCACCAAAACTGCTGGCACCGATCAGGAACGCCAATGGCGCGGTACCGACGTTAATCGCCGTGGCGATGCGCACGCCTGCCAGAATCACCGGCAGCGCATTGGGAATTTCCACCTGACGCAAACGCTGAAACTTCGTCATACCTATACCGTTGGCGGCTTCAATCAGCGACGGCGGTACCGCGCTTAAACCGGCAAAAGTATTACGCACAATCGGCAGCAGCGAGGCGAGGAACAGAGCAATCAGCGCGGGACGATCGCCGATACCGACAATCACCATCGCGAGCGCCAATACCGCCAGCGGTGGCAGCGTGTTACCCACGTTGAAAATTTGCATCACGTATTCTGCCCAGCGACGGGCAAATGGACGGCTAAGCAGGATGCCGCTGGGAATGCCTACCAGCAGCGCAAAGAACATTGACCAAAACACCAAAAACAGATGCTGCTGCCCGAGATAAACCAAATCTTCCCGCCGGTCGCGCAGCGTGTTCAGCCCCAGCCCCCAAACCAGCAGGGCAAGCACCGCAACAATCGCGAGCAGAGCCAGCCCAGCGCGGCGGGCGAGCGATGCATTTTGCATAGCCAGTGTCTCCCTGATTCAAGAAATCGTTCGATAGGTAATGTCATTCCCAGGATGGCGGCGCAGTGTTAAAACGCACACATACGAAAATCCTTCACCCCGTTAAATTGCAGTTAAAATGACTGTTATCAGATGCTTTTTCAGTGAATATCTGGAAAGCACCGCTTAGACCTATAGCAATGCTTGTCGATAAGCGCTAGTTTTTGCGGCAAAATCAGACAGATAGAAATAATAAAAAACGCCATCTAACCCGCGTGGAATAAGGCATCATCCGACAATAAAAAATATTCATCGAAATAAGTGACGTCGTCACAGATAGGTCGCACGCAGAGGAAACTGGTCTGGCGAATTTTGAGCTAGCCTTGTTAGAAATTAAGGAGACGTATGACTGAAACTGCAGAATTGAACACGGAACATCGCCACTGGATTCTTATCGGCTGCATGCTCGCTATGTTTATGGCGGCGATTGAAGTCACCATCGTGGCCACCGCCATGCCGACCATTATTGCCGATCTTGGCGGCTTTTCGCAGTTTGGCTGGGTATTTTCAATCTATCTACTGACGCAAGCCGTCAGCGTGCCGCTGTATGGCCGACTGGCAGATATGTGGGGCCGCAAACGGCTATTGTTTATCGGTGTTTCGCTATTTTTACTGGGATCGATTCTGTGCGGATTTGCCCACAGCATGGCGTGGCTGATCCTGTTTCGCGCTTTTCAGGGGTTAGGTGCCGGGGCGATTATGCCGCTAACGTCCACCATTGTGGCGGACGTCTATTCGCCGCGCGAACGCGCCAACGTCCAGGGCTGGCTCTCCAGCGTCTGGGGCGTGGCGGCAATCATTGGTCCGCTGAGCGGCGCGTGGCTGGTGCAGCACTTTAGCTGGTCGGTGATTTTCTGGGTCAACGTGCCGATTGGCGCCATCGCCATACTGCTGCTGGCGCGTTTTCTTCCATCGCGCGAACAAAATCAGGCCACCACGCTCAATCTCACCGGCAGCTGCTGGCTGATGATCTGCGTAACGGCGTTGCTGGTCGCGCTGTTACAGGCAGAAGTGCTCGGTTTCTGGCTGGTGCCGTTCCTGCTGCTGGCGGTCATTGCTGCCTGGCGTTTAAAACAGCATGAACAGCGTGCTGATGCGCCGCTGTTCCCGCTGGAAATCTGGCGCAGCCGGCTTATCGTCGCTGGCAACATCGGCAACCTGATCATCGGTGCCAGTATGATGGGCATCAGCGCCTTTCTACCAACCTGGATTCAGGGCATCACCGGCGGCACGCCGCTGCAGGCCGGCAGCGCACTGGCGATGATGTCGATTGGCTGGCCGCTGGCCAGTACATTGAGCGGTAGGTTGATGCTTATCACCTCCTATCGCTTCACCGCGCAGTTGGGCGCGCTGCTGCTGATTGCGGGCAGCGCGTTGCTGCTGCTACTGCACAGCGACAGCTCAATCGTGCAGGCCGGATTCACCGCCTTTGTGATTGGCACCGGCATGGGCATGACCAGCACCACGTTTCTGGTATCGGTACAGAACCATGCGCATTACGATATTCGCGGCATTTGCACCGCCTCAATCATGTTCAGCCGCATGATCGGGTCGGCGATTGGTACCGCGTTATTGGGCGCGGTGCTGAACCTCAATTTGTCGCTGCGTCTGCCGCAGGCCGACGATCCGATGCAGAAAATCATGTCGCCTGAAAGCCGTCAGGCGCTGTCGGAGGCGACATTGCATGACTGGACCGGACAAATCGCCAGTTCTTTACATTGGGTGTTTGTAGTGTCGTTGCTGATTGCGCTGCTAACGTTGTGGGTGGCGTGGATAATGCCGCGGCAAAGGCCGGAAGTGGAGTAAAAGCAGGGCGGCCAGAGAGCCGCCCGAAAGTTTACTGCGCTGGCGTGTCCTGAGAGCTGCCCGCGCTGTCTGGCACAGTGCTGTCACCATCACGGCCATTTTTCTTGTAGACGATTTTCTGTGTGTCGTTCTCACAATGACCCACAACCTGGCCGCCGACCTGATCGGCTTGATCATTGGCCACGATATCCAGCGTGAAATCCGATTCGGCGACGCCGTTGTTAATGATTTTTTTGCTGATGTCCGCTTTGACGCTTTCACAAGAAGCTTGCGCCAATACCGGCAGCGACAACATCGCCATCAGCAGAACTGCATTACGTTTTTTCATCATTCACTCCTTTGGTCAGAAATCCTGTCAAAACTATAGCAGTGATAAACGATTAAGGTGCAATTGGACGTCCGGTGCGGCGGTCGAGGCAGCGCAGCGTATTCGGTTCCCAATAGGCGTTAACGTTGTAGCTCTTTTCGCAGGAATCGCGGGTATCAAAGGCTTTGTCCGCTTTATCGAACTCTTTCTCAACGCGCGTATTGACCTTATTACGCAGGTTTTTGGTATCGTTCCACTGCTCTTTGCTCTGGCGCGCGGCTTCATTACTGGAGGCGCTGCTGCCATCTTCAATAATCAGGCGATCGGTTTTGGCCGCAGCGATGGGCGCAGCCATTAACAGGCTCGACGTCACCACGGTAGCCAGCAGGGCGGAAAACAGTTTTTTCATCGTCATTTCCTTCAGTTAACACCAGCACAGCCGGGATCGCGGCTGTAACAACCATGGCCGCTAGTATATCATCGCTGCTTCTTTGCTCACCAGCGGTGAGCGCTTTGTTTAGCTTAGCGAGAGATTTTCTATGCTGGTCAAAACCGCCTTGCTGTTTTTTATCACTGCGATAGCGGAAATTGTTGGCTGTTTCCTGCCGTGGCTATGGTTGAAGAAGGGCATGACTGCGTGGCTGCTGGTGCCAGCCGCGGCAAGTCTGGCGCTATTTGTCTGGTTGTTGACGTTGCATCCCGCCGCGAGCGGGCGCGTTTATGCGGCCTATGGCGGCGTATATGTGCTGACGGCGCTAATCTGGCTGCGCGTGGTGGATGGCGTAAAACTGAGTACGTGGGATTGGGTCGGCGCGCTGGTCGCCTTGAGCGGCATGTTGATTATCGTAACCGGTTGGGGCCGCGCGTAATCATCGGCCACACCGGCGTGCGAGATCAGGGGAAACATCCCGATGCGGTCGTCGCGGCAAAAGCCGCCGGAGCGCCTCACAGGATGGTCGCCCCGGGTATTTCGATCAAACAGCGTGTAACCGCGATTAACCTTTATGCACCTTCAGTCCCGCGGTGGTTTGCGTCACCGGCATAATCTCCAGCGTATTGATGTTGACGTGCTTCGGCAGCGTCGTCACCCAATACACCGCTTCGGTGACATCTTCCGCCGTCAGCGCGGTGGTGCCTTCATAAACCTGGCCCGCTTTATCGTCATCGCCCTTAAAGCGCACGTTTGAGAACTCGGTTCCGCCCACCAAACCTGGCTCGATATCGGTCACGCGCAGCGCGGTGCCGTGCAGGTCGGTACGCAGATTCAGGCTGAACTGGCGCACGAACGCTTTGGTCGCGCCATACACGTTGCCACCCAAATAAGGCCAGCTACCGGCAATCGAACCGATATTCACGATATGACCAACATTGCGCTCAACCATTGCAGGCAGCACCGCACGCGTCATATACACCAAACCTTTATTGTTGGTGTCGATCATATTTTCCCAGTCTTCGATATTGGCTTTGTGCGCCGGTTCCACACCCAACGCCAGGCCAGCATTATTAACCAGCACATCAATATTGCGCCATTCAGCGGGCAGGGAGGCGATCGCTTCATCGATGGCGGCGCGATTACGCACGTCCAGCTGAACGGTATACAGATTGTCGCCCAACTCAACTTTCAGCTCTTTTAAACGCTCAGCGCGACGTCCGCTGGCGATCACTTTGTGACCTGTAGCAATGAAGCGGCGGGTGATACTTTGACCAAAACCAGCAGTTGCGCCAGTAACAAAAATAATCATCTCACTGTTCCTTAAACGATTTCAGGTTATCAGCCACACCTTAGCATTAACCTCGAACCCATGCTCATGAAAACCCAAAGCAGCGTGTTGCAGGATTTTTCCTGCACATTACGAGTGCAATGGCGCACCACAAAGACGCATCCCAACAGGCGATAATCACGCCATGCGCAGTAAAACTCGCCGCAATGTTAAATCGCAACCGTTTGCGATAGCAGGCAACCGGTTGCGCATACGTTTGCTCGTCAAGCTTGACACAAAAACGCATCGGAACAACCTATTATATTGAAAGTAAACAGTATTTTTTGTTCTTTGCATTGGCATGCGCTTTGCAAACTATCTTTAAGGCAATCACCTGCACTCATAAAAAAGCACCAAGGAACCATTATGCCTTACGCACCCGAAACGCTGCTGCGCGCCAGCTTCTTTGATTTCACCGCTCTGGCCGCGCAGCCAGACGACATCGCTGCCAATGCGCGCTATCTCGAAGATGGCTTGTTAACGCTGCGTGACGGCAAAGTGGTCAGCCTCGAAAGCTGGCAAATCGCGGAAGGGCGCGTTGATCCCACGCGCGTCACCGATCTGCGCGGCAAACTGATCGTGCCCGGCTTTATCGATACCCATATTCATTACCCGCAAACCGAGATGATCGGCGCCTTTGGCGAACAGCTGCTGGAGTGGCTCAACCAATATACCTTCCCGGTGGAGAGCCAATATCACTGTCCCGATCACGCGGCAAAAATGTCGGCGTTCTTCCTGCACCAGCTGCTGTCGAACGGCACCACCACCGCGCTGGTGTTCGGCACCGTGCATAAGCAGTCGGTCGACTCGCTGTTCAGCGCCGCGCAGCAGCTGGATATGCGACTGATCGCGGGCAAAGTGATGATGGATCGCAACGCGCCGGAATACCTGACCGAAACGCCGGAAGAGAGTTATCAGCACTCGCGTGAACTGATTGAGCGCTGGCATCAGCGCGGTCGCCTGAGCTATGCGCTCACGCCGCGCTTTGCTCCGACCTCGTCGCCGGAATTACTGGATACAGTGCGCCAGCTGCGCGAGGAGTTTCCTGATGTCTGGATGCACACGCACCTAAGTGAAAACCAGCAGGAGATCGCTTGGGTAAAAGCATTATTCCCGGAGCGCGCAGGTTATCTCGATGTTTATCATCATCACCAACTTACCGGCAAACGCAGCGTGTTCGCGCACTGCCTGCATCTGGAAGATCAAGAGTGGCAATGCCTGCATGACACCGATTCATCAATTGCCTTCTGCCCGACCTCAAACCTGTTCCTCGGCAGCGGATTATTCAACATCAAACGCTGCTGGCAGCAGGGCGTGCGCATGGGCATTGGCACCGACGTGGGCGCAGGCACCACCTTTAATCTGCTGCAAACGCTGGGCGAAGCCTACAAAGTCGGCCAGCTACAGCAATACAAACTCAGCGCTTGCGAAGCGTTTTATCACGCCACCTTAGGCGGCGCGCACGCGCTCGACCTGGATGACGTTATCGGCAACTTCAATCCCGGCAAAGAGGCCGATTTCGTGGTACTCGATGCGGCGGTGTCGCCGCTGCAGAAGCTGCGCAATGCCAACAGCAAAGACATCTGGGAGCGGCTGTTTGTAATGATGACGCTTGGCGACGACCGCAACATCGCGCAAACCTGGGTGAGCGGCAAGCCGGTTTGGCAACGCGAAAGTGAGGAACAAATCGCATGATCCAGTTCTTACTCAACGATCGTTTAATCACCGAACGTGAGCTTGATCCTAATCTCACCGTGCTTAACTACCTGCGCGGCCAGCAGCAGCGTCGCGGCACCAAAGAGGGCTGCGCGTCTGGCGATTGCGGTGCCTGCACCGTCACACTCGGTAAAGTGGTGGATGGACAGATGCAGTATCAGGCGGTGAATAGCTGTTTAACGCTGGTCAGCAGCCTGCAAGGCAAGCAACTGATTACCGTGGAAGATCTCAAACAGGGCCGCGAACTGCACAGCGTGCAGCAAGCGATGGTGGATTGCCACGGCTCGCAATGCGGCTACTGCACGCCGGGTTTCGTGATGTCGCTGTTTACTCTGCAGAAAAACAGCGCTGGCTGGGATCGACATCAGGCGGAACAGGCGCTGGCGGGTAATTTATGTCGTTGCACCGGCTATCGTCCGATCATGGATGCGGCGCAGCAGGCGTGTGAACAACCTGATGCAGATGCCTTCAGCGCCAATGCACCCGCACTAGTACAGCGTTTACAGGCGCTCAGCAACGATGAAGTACAGATCATCGAAGCCGCGGGCAGCCGCTGCTATCTGCCGAAAACAGTAGCGCAACTCGCCGAGCTCTATCAGCAATATCCTGAAGCCCGTCTGGTGGCTGGCGGTACCGATCTGACGCTGCAAATCACTCAGCAATATCAGCGCTTGCCGCTGCTGATCGCGCTGGAGCAGGTCGATGAGTTGAAGGTCTGCCACGAAGATGAAATGAATCTTTATCTCGGTGCTGCCGCCTCATTGCAGCATTGCTATCAGTTTTTAGCACAGCACATTCCAGCCTTTAGCAGCATGCTGGAGCGTTTTGCCTCATTGCAAATTCGTAATCAGGGCACGCTCGGCGGCAACATTGGTAACGCATCGCCGATTGGTGATTGCGCGCCGATGCTGCTGGCACTGAATGCGCATCTGGTTTTGCAGCAGGGCGACAAGCAGCGAGAAGTCCCGCTCGATCAATTCTTTACCGCCTATCGCCAAACGGTCTTGCTGCCGGGTGAATTCATTCGCAGCATCACCATCGCCAAAGTGACGGTGTCACCCAACTTTGCGGCGTGGAAAGTGGCTAAACGGCTGGATGATGATATTTCCGCGGTTTTCGCCGCTATCAATCTGCACATCGCGGAAGGGGTAATTGTGGAAGCGCGGCTCGCCTTTGGGGGTATGGCCGCCACGCCAAAACGCGCGCTGGCGGCTGAAGCACAACTGCTGGGCCAGCCGCTGCATCTCAGCGCCATCGAAAAAGCCTGCGCCGCGCTGAGTGTGGATTTCCAGCCGCTAAGCGACTTCCGCGCCAGCGCCGATTATCGCCTGCAGGTGGCGCGCAATCTGTTGCGCCGCTACTACGCACAAGCGTCTGGCGAGCTGACCATTACTGAGGTATCGCGCTATGTCTCATAACCGTCCGGAACTGAACGAAACGCTGCTGAAAGCCCAGTTTGCCACCGACATGCAAACGGGCGTCGGGCGCAGCAATAAACATGAAAGTGCCGACAAGCATGTCTCCGGTGAAGCGCTGTATATCGACGACAAGCCGGATCTGCCGGGATTGCTGCATCTCTGTCCGCGTCTGAGCGAGCATGCGCATGCGCGCATCACCAAACTGGATGTGCAGCCATGTTACGCGGTGCCGGGCGTAGTCAGCGTGCTGACGTGGCGCGATGTGCCGGGCCTCAACGATGTCGGTCCGCTCGAACCGGGCGATCCGCTGCTGGCGCAGGACACAATCGAATATTTCGGTCAAATCGTCATTGCCGTCGCCGCTGATTCACCAGAAGCGGCGCGTGCCGGCGCCGCAGCGGCGATCGTTGAGTACGAAGCGCTACCGGCGGTGCTCGACGTGCGTGAAGCGCTGGAACAGCGTTTCTTTGTGCAGCAGCCGCACATTCACCAACGCGGTGATGCTGACGCTGCGCTGGCGCGGGCGTCACGCCGTATTCAGGGCGAATTTCACATCGGCGGTCAGGAACATTTCTATCTGGAAACCCAGACGGCGCTGGTGATCCCCGGCGAAGATGACAGCTTGCAGGTGTTCTCTTCGACGCAAAACCCCACCGAAGTGCAGAAACTGGTGGCGGAAGTGATGGGCATCACCATGAACAAAGTCACCATTGATATGCGGCGCATGGGCGGTGGCTTTGGCGGCAAAGAGACGCAGGCGGCGGGCGTGGCGTGTTTGTGTGCCATCGCCGCGCGTCAGCTGCGAAAACCGGTAAAAATGCGTCTGGCGCGCCGCGACGATATGCAGATCACCGGCAAACGCCATCCGTTTTTTGTCCGCTACGATGTCGGCGTCGATGACAATGGTCGCTTCTGCGGCGTGAAGATCGATCTGGCCGGCAACTGCGGTTATTCACTCGATCTCAGCGGATCGATTGTCGATCGTGCGATGTTCCACGCCGATAACGCGTATTACCTCGGCGATGCACTGATTACCGGCTATCGCTGCCGCACACATACCGCCTCGAACACCGCGTACCGTGGCTTCGGCGGGCCGCAAGGCATGGTGGCGATTGAGCAGATCATGGATCACGTCGCGCGCGAAGTGGGAATAGATCCGCTCGAACTACGCAAACGTAACTATTACGGCAAAACCGATCGCAACATCACCCATTACCACCAGCAGGTGGAAGACAATCTGCTGGATGAGATGACGGAGCAATTGGAAACCAGCAGCGAATACGCCGCGCGGCGTCGTGACATCAGCGCATTTAACGCCAGCAACCGTTTTATGAAACGCGGACTGGCGCTGACGCCGGTGAAATTCGGCATCTCTTTTACCTCCAGCTTCCTCAATCAGGCCGGCGCGCTGATTTTGATTTACACCGATGGCACGGTGCAGCTCAATCACGGCGGCACCGAAATGGGCCAGGGCTTAAACACCAAAGTGGCGCAGATTGTGGCGGAAGTGCTGCAGATTGATATCAGCCAGATTCAGGTGACCGCCACCGATACCGGCAAAGTGCCCAACACCTCGCCAACCGCAGCGTCCAGCGGGGCCGATCTCAACGGCAAAGCGGCGCAAAATGCCGCACAAATCCTGCGCGATCGCCTTACCGAGATGCTGTGTCAGCAACATCAATGCGCGGCAGACGCGGTGCATTTCAGCAACGGAATCGTGCGAGTCGGCGAGAAACACTTCACCTTCGCCCAGGTTGCACAGCAAGCGTGGCTTAATCAGGTGCCGCTGTCGGCTACCGGTTTCTACAAAGTGCCGGGCATCCATTACGATCGCGCCGCCGGACGCGGCAAACCGTTCTATTACTTCTCGTACGGCGCGGCCTGCTGTGAAGTGCTGGTGGATACGCTGACCGGCGAATACCGTTTGCTGCGCGCCGACATTTTGCATGACGTGGGCGCGTCGCTGAATCCGGCGATTGATATCGGCCAGGTTGAGGGCGGTTTTGTGCAGGGCATGGGCTGGCTCACCTGCGAAGAACTGGTGTGGAACGACAAGGGCAAATTGCTCACCGATGGCCCGGCCAGCTACAAAATCCCGGCGATCAGCGATGTACCCAGTGATTTGCGCGTCACGCTGGTTGAGAACCGCAAAAACCCGCAGGACACGGTGTTCCACTCCAAAGCCGTCGGCGAACCGCCGTTCATGTTGGGCATCGCCGTGTGGTGCGCGCTACAGGATGCGGTTGCCAGCGTTGATAACTATCGTCGCCATCCGCAGCTGGACGCACCCGCCACGCCGGAGCGGGTATTCTGGGGGATTCAGCGCTTATCGGGAGCGGAACATGATTTATCATGACTGGATCGGCGTATTGCACAGCCTGCGGGAAAAACGCGAAAGCTGTGTACTGATTACCGTGCTCAGCGAGCGGGGCTCCGTGCCGCGCGATCGCGGTAGCAAGATGGTGGTCAGCGCCAGCGACACTTTTCTCACCATTGGCGGCGGCCATCTCGAATATCAATGCATTGCTCAGGCGCGAGAGATGCTGCAGCAGCGCTGCACTCAACCGCGCAGTGAAGAGTTTGCGCTGGCTGCACGTCTCGGCCAATGCTGCGGTGGTCACGCCACTTTGCTGTTTGAACCGCTGATGCAGCAGCAGCCGGAAATCCAGGTGTACGGTGCAGGTCATGTTGGCCAGGCGCTGGTGAATCTGCTTGCCACTTTGCCGTGCCGCATCACGTGGATTGATAGCCGCGCCGCGCAGTTTCGCGCCGTGCCGCCCGGCGTGACGGTGCGTCAGGTTGAGGATCCGATTGATTGCGTGCAGGAAGCCGCACCCGACAGCTATTTTGTGGTGATGACGCACGATCATCCACTCGATCTGGCGCTCAGCGAAGCGATCTTGCGCCGGGGCGATTTTCGCTATGCCGGTGTGATTGGTTCTGCCACTAAAGCCCAGCGCTTTCGCTATCGCTTAGAGGGCAAAGGCATTGCGGCAGATTCCCTCGCACGTTTGCGCTGCCCGATTGGTTTGGCGGATGTGAAGGGCAAGTTACCGGCGGAAATTGCCGTCGCGGTGGCGGGTGAAATCATCAGCGTCTATCAGCAGCAGGCGATAAGTTGTTGAGTGACGAGGAAACTGCCAGGATAGAACCATCCCGCCGCCACCGTGCGGCGTTGCTGATTATCAGGAGCGATAATGAATTCACGAGCCAATCCGTTTTTCACCGCCAGCACCTTGCCGTATCAAACCCCGCCATTTGACCAGATTCAGGAAGAGGATTTTCTGCCGGCGCTGGAGGCGGGGATTGAAGAGAAACGGCGCGAAGTGGCGGCGATCGCCAGCAATCCTGACGCGCCAACCTTCGCCAACACCTTTGAGGCGCTGGAGCGTAGCGGCCAGTTGCTGAAGCGCGTGAATCTGGTGTTTGGTGCCATGACTTCCGCCAACACCAGCGATCGCCTGCAGGAAATCGATGAACTGATTACCCCGCAACTCACCGCGCTCAATGATGAAATCTACCTGAACAGCCAACTATTTGCTCGCCTCGATACCGTTTACCAGCATCGCGGCTCGCAGTGCCCGGATGCCGAAGCGATGCGGCTTGCGGAAGTCACCTGGCAGCATTTCCAGCTGGCCGGTGCCAGCCTGAGCGACGCGGATAAAACCCAGCTGCGCGCCTGCAATCAGGAGCTGGCGAGCCTCAGCACCCGCTTCGGTAATAAGTTGCTGGCGGCCACCAAAGCCGGTGCTTATGTGGTGAGCAATGTTGCGGCGCTGGCCGGATTAAGCGAGGAAGAGTTGGCGCATGCCAAAGCGGCGGCCGAAGCACGCGGCTTGCACGGCGAATGGCTGATTGCACTGCAAAACACCACGCAGCAACCGGCGCTGCAGGCGCTGGAAGTGCGCGCCACGCGTGAAGCGCTGTTCCAGCAGGCGCTAACACGCAGCGAGCAGGGCGATGATAACGACACGCGCGACATCGTGTTACGCATGGCGCAACTGCGCGCGCAGCAGGCGAGTTTGCTCGGTTTCAAAACCTATGCCGAATGGAGCATGCAGGATCAGATGGCGAAAACGCCGGAGGCGGCTTTTGCCTTTATGCGCAATATTGTCCCTGCCGCGCGGGCTCGCGCTGAACGCGAAGCCGCCGACATTCAGCAGGCCATTGAAGCCGCGCATCACCGTTTTCCGCTGCGCGCCTGGGACTGGAGTTTTTATGCCGAGCAGGTGCGTAAAGCCCAATACGCGCTGGATGAGAGCCAAATCCGCCCGTACTTTGAGCTGAATAACGTGCTGGAAAAAGGTGTGTTCTGGTCGGCCAGCCAGCTTTTTGGCATTCGCTTTAGCCAGCGCCACGATCTGCCGGTTTATCATCCGGACGTTAACGTTTACGAGATTTTCGATGCCGACGACACGCCGCTGGCGCTGTTCTACACCGATTTCTTTAAGCGTGATAACAAAAGCGGCGGCGCGTGGATGAGTAATTTCGTCGACCAAACCACGCTGCTCGGCACCAAACCGGTAATCTACAACGTGTGCAACTACACCAAGCCGCAGGCAGGCCAGTCGGCGCTGCTGAGCTGGGATGAAGTGATCACGCTGTTCCACGAGTTTGGTCATGCGCTGCACGGTTTGTTCGCCACGCAACGCTATCCGAGCTTGTCGGGTACCGCCACGCCGCGCGACTTTGTCGAGTTCCCGTCGCAGATTAATGAGCATTGGGCCAGCAACGAAGCGGCATTTGCCAACTATGCGCGCCATTACAAAACCGGAGAGGCGATGCCGGCTGAGCTGCGTGACAAGATGGTGCGCGCCGCGAAGTTCAACAAAGGTTACGACATGACCGAACTGCTGGCCGCCGCGCTGCTGGATCTGCAGTGGCATTCACTGACCACGCACGACAATCCGCAGGACGTCAGCCACTTCGAGCTGCAGGCGCTGGCCGCCGAAAACATTGCGCTGCCGACGGTTCCGCCCCGTTATCGCTCCAGCTATTTCCGCCATATCTGGGGCGGCGGCTATGCAGCCGGTTATTACGCCTATATCTGGACGCAGATGCTCGCCGATGATGGCTATCAAGCCTTTGTTGAACGCGGTGGATTAACACGTGAAAACGGTCAGCAGTTCCGCGAACATATTCTGTCACGCGGTAACAGCACCGATTTGCAGCATCTGTGGCTGGCGTGGCGCGGCAAAGAGCCGGAGATCGGCCCAATGCTGAAAAATCGTGGATTAGAGTCGTAGAACCGCCATTGATGGCGACCTGGTTCAACCCAGCGGACCGCCTTCAATGGTATCGCACATGCCGGCCAGCACGCGCTCGCCGGTTTCGTTTTTCAAATCTGCATACCACGCCGCCGTCACTTCCGCGTCTTTAGCGTGGGTCACATCGCAGCGCTTACGGGCTTTCAACACCAAATCTTTGGTGCGATCCACACGACGGGCTTCATAGCGCAACAACGCATCCTCAATCCCTAAAGAGTGTGACGCCAGCGTCTGCGCCAGCACCACCGCATCTTCCATCGCCGCACAACCGCCTTGCCCGATATCCGGCGTGGTGCTGTGTGCGGCATCACCCAGCAACGCCACGCGACCTTTAACAAAACGGCTAAACGGTTCGATGTCGTGGATTTCCACACGGTTGGTGGTTTCCGGATTGAGGCGTTCAATCAGACGCTGCACCGGTTCGGCCCAGCCGCTGAAGTAGCCTTTGAGATCGTTTTTCAACGTTGCGCGATCTTCCGGCAAGCCTTTTGGCAGCGGAACATCAAAGAAGAAGTAGAAGCGGTTATCGCTGACCGGCATCAGCGACACGCGTTTGCCTTCGCCGACAAAAGTGGTCCATTGATCGGCGGGCGCAATCGCTTCATCAATTGTCACCAGGCCGTTCCAGTTGACGTAACCGGCGTAACGACGTTCCACGCTTTCACCCAGCACATAGTGGCGGATCACCGAGTGCGTACCATCGGCGGCAATCAGAAAATCACCTTCGGCCTGGCTACCGTCATCAAACCAGGCGGTGACGCCATGCTCGGTTTGCTCAACCTGCGTGACGCGTTTACCAAAGCTAATGCGCGAACGTCCGTAGGTATCGATCAGCATCGCCTGCAATTCGGCGCGCGCCACCGGATAGGGATATTCCCCCACCTGCTGCACCAGCGGTTTCATGCTGAAGCGGGTGAGCGTGCTGCCGCTGTGCGCATCGTTGTAGGCCATAAACGCCATGTTGCCGCCCAGTGCGCGCAGCGGCTCTTTCATGCCCAACGCGTTGAGACATTTCACGCCGTTGGGCCAGATAGAGATCGCCGCACCCACCGGCTTCATCTCTTTCACTGCTTCAAACACCGCGGTGTCAAAACCCGCTTTCTCCAGCGCAATCGCAGCACTCATACCGCCAATGCCCGCGCCAATCACAATCGCTTTCATATCCGTCTCCTTTGCTATGCATTGAAGACTGCAACTTTTGTACCAGGTTGGAAGATTAGCCGAATAGCGGCTAACTCATTGATTTAAAATCATCGAAGCAGCATCTGATCTTGCCGCTCTGCACTATAGTGGCGCACACCCATGCACTGCAGCAGAGCAACTTCTGCGAAAGAGTGAATCGATTGTTTCAGCATGGTAATTGGCACCGCAGCAGCCATACTCATTACACCCGTTCTGCGAGGACTCAATCATGAAATGGATAATGGCTTTTACCTTGCTGTTCAGCGCCAGCGTGCTGGCACAACCGCAATGGCAGCCGGAGCGAAAAGCACCGGTGGTGCAGCTGACGCCGATTGCCGCGAAGTGCGATGTTTCAGCCTGTCAGCAAAACTGCTATGTGCAGCAATCACAGTGTAAAAATGACAATAACGGCGGCTGCGGCTCGCTGGCACAAATTTGCGTACAAAACTGTGCCAGTCAGTGTCGTTAAATGAAATAAATCTGTCATAACCGAGTGCTAGCGTGTTTCCCCGGCAAGGTAATATTTTGATTACAGGGGAAAATAATGAAAACCCGCTTCACACTGATTGCAACGGTTATTCTGCTGGCACAGCAAGCACATGCGGTTTCACTGCCCGATGCGGCCGCATTGGCAGGCTTAACCTCTACCGGTTCCACCTCCGCTTATAGCGATCTCGAGCAGCAATCGCTACAGGCTGAACGTCAGGCGCTGCAAGGTGACAGCAGCACGTTGACGCGCGAGCAACTGGAAAAAGCCAAACAGACCGCGAAACAGGCAGACACGCAGTGGCTGAAAAACAGCGGCTACGATTTCAAAATGAAAGAGAACCAGCAGGCCGGAATTGCGCTGCTTTCAGGCTTTAGCACGTTGCCCGCTAGCGTGCTTGATGCCAGTCAAGCCACCGTTACCCACATCAATCTGAACGCCACGCTAAATGTGCGTCATCAGGCTCTGGCCGATGCAGAAGCCATCAGCTATCTCTATTTCCTCTCCGATGCGCTTGGTCCGCGCCTTGGCAAAGCCTTCCTCGCCGCTTACGACAAAGGTGAGATAGGTAAGGCCGCCGCGCTAATTAAAGCCAGTGAAGTCAGCACCAGCGCGGCGAAAAAGCACTTTAACTATCCGCGGCCGTTCCTGCGTGAAGGCAACAGCATCCATCTGGTGCCGGACGATGTAGCGGTGAAGGATAACGTGCGTTACACCGCCGACGGCGGCTCTTTCCCGAGTGGTCACACCAACACCGGTTATACCGATGCTTTGTTGCTGGCCGAAATGGTGCCGGAACGTTTTGAAGCATTGGTGACGCGCGGCGCACGCTACGGTTATTCGCGTTTAGTGTTGGGCGTGCATTACCCGCTGGATGTGATGGGTTCGCGCATGGTGGCGCAGCGCAACGTGGCGAATTATCTCAACGATGCGCGCTATCAGGCACTGTTTAGCGAAGCGCGTAATCAGTTGCGTGCCGCGCTGGAAAAAGAGTGCGGCACGTCGCTGGCAGAGTGTGCGCGCAGCAATGGCAAGGACGATCCGTATCGCTCACCGGCGATGAAGCAGTTCTATCGTTTCACTATGAGTTACAACCTGCCGAGAGCCAATGTGCAGAACGCGCCTGTCAAAGTCCCGCAGGGCGCGGAGATCCTGCTAAAAACCGCGTTGCCGCAGCTGTCTGATGCGCAGATTCGTAGCCTGATGGTGAAAAGCGCGCTGCCAAACGGCTATCCGCTGTCTGGCAATGATGCAGATCAGTCATTCTGGCAACGTGTGGATTTAACGGCGGCGTATGCTTTAGCGAAACCGGCGCGTTGATATTTTGCTTTAAATTCGGTGCGGGCGCAGACACATCTGCTGCGTCACGGGCCGTCCTCGCGCCGCTAGCGCGGTGCCTTCGGCTTCTACGTTGTGCCAACGGACCGTTCGGGGATCGGCCGTCCTGGCCGGCCCCGAACTGCCTCACGCATCCATGCGTGAGGCCCCTGGCCCAACGTAAAATCCTCAGCGCTGTGGATAGCCCTTTTGCCGCAGCAGACGCGCCAGCGCCTTTAGCAAATGTGTCCTTTTCAACAACTCGCACTGAAGCAATACCCTCGTCACGCTTTAATTCGGCGATCAAGCGCGAAGGGCGATGACGTGGCTTGTGCCAGAAGGGCCGCAGCGGCGGGGTGGTCGGGATTGAGAATGGCGTTGTCTTCGCCGGTCAAAATGCTGGGTACCGTTAATAGCAAAGGAAAGCCGCCTTGCACATCGAGGAATGCGGCGCCAATCGCCTGTGTCTCTTCTTGCTGCTGATACTTTTGCCAATCGTCGGGCAGTTTATTGCTGTCCAGCGCCATGATTTCGCTCTCAGGAATCGGCAGAGTAAAAATCACAAAGCGACTTTTCTCCAGCATCGCTTTACCGGCATGCACCACCAGTTCCAGCGTGGCGAGCGCCTTTGAACTGCTGAGGTAAACCGTCTTAATACCGGGCGGATTCCAGCGTCCGCCCCATTTTTCAGCGCCAGCGCCGCTAAATGCCTCGCTGGCGTACTCTTCTTTCACGAGTCGATAAAACAGCCGATAGGGAGCATCCGGTTCCTTCCGTTGCGTCATTACACAATTACTCCGTGTTCCAGGCGACCAATCAGCGTTAACACCGCATCACAACCCGCAGGCGTGCTCAGCATCTCCATCGGCAATGCATCATCCAGTGCCAACGCAGGTTGATACATCCAGTGCATGGCAGCGTCAACGTCACCGGCAAATAATTGCAATACGGCATCCAGAATTTCGAACACCTGATACACGCGCGCACCTTGCTCCACCGAAAGTTGCGATCCGGCTTTCTCGCGGCGGCGATAGGTATTGCGATCGATAGACACCATCTGGGCCACATCCAGCGGCGTTGCTTTCAGCACCGTGGCCGCGCGTTCAACGATGCCGACATCCAGACCTTCGGTGATCAACTGGTGCGCTTTCAGCGGATTACGCGGTAAGCCCATTTGATCCATAAACGATTGCTGAGCGTGCTGGATCAGCGTGGGATCGAAGACGCGTGCGGCATTGCCGTGATTGAATGGGGATGCAGTTGTCATAACAACCTCCTGAACAATGTTCATTTGAACATTTTGATAGCTCAAGTGTACATCACTGCGCAGGGGTTGTCATTTTTTATACGATCTTAAAACTAATGCATTGTTAATAAACAATAATCAACTGGCTTGCTGCCACATCTCGCGCATCGCCAGCTCCAGCTTTTTAAACACCCGATAACGTACGTCGTGAAACGCAACGCGCTCTGGTCGCGGCAACAATTTGCCGGGATTGATCTGCACCGCCTGCTTCGCGGCCTCGGCAAGATTGCGCCATGCGCCGACGCCCACACCGGCACACAAGGCGGCGCCCAGCGCGCCGGTCTCTTTGCACTCCGCCACGCGAATCGGTATGCCTAACACGTCAGCAAACATCTGCGGCCAGATGCAACTGCGCGCCGCGCCGCCCGACAAAATGGCCTGCGTAAAAGGGATGCCTGCCGCACGCAAGCGATCAATATGCGCCCGATGGGCAAAGGTCACGCCTTCAAACAGCGCAAACAGCATATCGGCGCGCGTATGCCAGCCGCCTAAGCCATAAAACCCGGCCTTGGCCGGTTCCGATTTGCGTCCGGAATAAAGATAAGGATGATAGAGCGGTAGCTGGGCATTGGGTTGCACGTGCGCCACGCTATCGCTGCTGCGCGCGGCGCCCTGACCGCCGCGACCATCGTCGAATTCGCGCAGGAACCAGTCGAGATTCGCCGCCGAGGTGGCGCTGGCCTCAATCGCCATATAACGGTCGGACTCAATAATGGAGTTCATAAATACCGGGCGCAGATAATCGGGTTTATCTACCACTACCTGATTGATGCTCCACGTACCGGCGACAATTGAGGCTTCACCGCTGTTCACCACGCCTGAACCCACGGCGCTGGCCACCACATCAAATATGCCCGCCACCACCGGAATGCCCGCCGGTAATCCGGTGAGCTGAGCAGCCCGGTCCGTGACATGGCCAACCACCTCGCAGGATTCATGCAGTGCGGGCAGCAGGGCGAGCGCGTCTTCGATGTCGTACAGCGCCATCAATTCACGGCTGTAGCTGCGCGCACGATAATCAATTAAGCCGGCACCGGCGGCATCTGAAAAATCAGCGCTAATCGCACCGCTGAGAAAATGGGCGATAACGTCTTTCGCTAGCAATAAATGTCCGATTTGCGCCCAGCGCTCGGGTTGATGTTGCTTAATCCAGCTGATCAATACCGGCGTTGCCGCAGGCCAGGGTTTTTGCAGCGAAATCTGGTAGATGCGCTTATCCGCGCCGCTCATTTCCAGCGCATGCACCTTGTCACAAGCTCGATGATCGATAGATTGAATACCAAACAGTGGCTGCTGATGCTTATCCAGCGCGTACAAACCGTTGCCGTGACCGGCCGCGCCAACCGCAATTACATCGCTGGCGGGCGTCTCCGCCTGCTGCAGACAACGGCTCACCGCATCGCTGACGCCATGCCAGATATCCGCCACCGGCCGTTCGGCGTAGCCTTCCTGCGGACGATGGGTTTCTCCCGCGCACTCGGCCACCGACAATACGCGACCGCTGAGATCAAACAGCACCGCTTTGATCATGGTGTTTCCGGCATCAATACCAACTATCTTCATATCCGACTCCGTGCAACTGGCGAAGACGGCGCACCGCTTAAGCGCCGGTGCAGGTAAGGCTTAACCCTGCTGATAGATTTCCAGGGCGTCCGCGCCGCTGGCGCCCTGATGAATAATCGCCATCAGCGCTTTCACCACGCGTGACGGATTATCGTGTTGATAAACATTGCGGCCATACACCATACCGCTGGCACCTTGCGCCATCAGCGCAGCACTTTTCGTCAGCACGCCAGCCAGTTCACCTTTGCCGCCGCCGCGCACCAGCGTGGGACAGCGCGCCGCTTCCACCACGCGATGAAAATCCTCCACGTTCTCAGTGGGATCGGCTTTGATGATATCGGCACCTAACTCACGCGCCAGCCGCACCAGCGGCACAATTTTCTCGACATCGCCGAGTGAGCCGTAAGCCGCGCCTTGTCCGGCGGGGGCCATCACAAGCGGCTCAATCATCAGCGGCATGGCGTAGCGATCGCAAGCCTGGCGCAAGCGGCCAATATTTTCGACGCACATGCGGAAAATGCCCGGTTCATCCGGGATCAGATAGAGGTTTACAACCACTGCGGCGGCGTCCATCTGCAATGCGGCAAGAATCGGTTCATCCGGATTGTGCAGCACCGCCCACATTTCCCGATGACGCGCCGCGTTGTAGGCATTGCCCACATCGGTGCGCAACACCAGCGCCGGTTTACGTCCCGCCACACGCTGCAGCAGATCGGCCTGACCGTAGTTGACCTGAATCGCATCCGGCTGCGCGGCGATCAGGTTATCCATCACGCCCTCAATATTCTCCAGTCCGATGAGAAAATCGGGCTCGTTGGCGATACCGTGATCAATGGCGACATCCAGACATTTACCGTGCTGAAACAGACGCTGCATGCGCACTTTATTGGTTACTAACATGTCGTGTTTCCTCCTGAAAAACCGTGGGGTAAAGGCCGGTAAGCCCGTGCAACCGTGCCAAATTGGCGCAACCGCGCTGCAGCTGCTGCGTGCGTTCGCTATCACTCCAGCCCAGCGTCGCGGCCATGATCTGCGCGATCTCCTGCACCAGCGGCGCGCTAAGTTCACCGCAAATCGCCAGCGAGGTGCGGCGCACCAGCAAATCCTCCAGCTGACAAACCTGCTCGTGCTCAATCAGATACCGCAATTCGACATCGCTGTAGGCGGCGTGATGCTGCAACATTTGCTCGCCGTGCTGCTGGATCAGCGCCAGCAGCGGCAGGGCGCGGCTGCCGTAACGTTTGGCGAGTTGCATTACGCGCGGCAGCGGCACGCCATAACGCTGCGCCAGTTGCGCCAGCCACGCGGTTTGTCCTGAAGGTTTGGGGAAATCACGTCCGCCGCCAATCGGCACATCACCGCTGGAGACCTGGCGTTTTTCGCCGAGCAGCCGCAGCACGCGATCCGCCGCCTCTTCACCAAACTGGCGGAAAGTGGTCCATTTGCCGCCGACTAAACAGAGCGTGCTCCAGGCGCGATTAGCGTCAGCCGGCAACACCACTAACGAGTGATTACGCGAGATTTGGCCGTTGAGTTTGGCCTCGCTGGCGGGCAGCGGACGCACGCCGCAGAAGGTGTAAACGATGGCGGAATCCGCCACCTCGATATGTGGGAAGACGAAGCGCAGTGACTCCAGGATATAACTCTTTTCCTCCTCTTCGCACACCACTGCATCGGGATCGTCCACGCGGATATCGGTGGAACCCACCAGCACCTTGCCAAACCACGGAAACATGATGCAGACGCGGCCTTCCTGGTTTTCGAAATAGACCATTTCGCCATCCAGCATCTGCAGCAATTCGGGATGGTCGAGGATCAGATGCGATCCTTTGGTGCCGCCAATCAGCTTGGGCAGATCGTTGCGTGAAGAGATGCGTTGGTTGAGCTGATCGATCCAGGCACCACCGGCATTCACCAGCACATGCGGTTGCAGGCTAAATCGCTCACCGCTCAACGCATCCTGCAAAATAACCGTTTCGCCCTCGGCGCTGACCAGCTGCAGATAATTGAGCGCCAGCGCCTCTGGACAGGCTTTTTCGGCATCATCAATCAGCTCAAATCCCAGCCGTTCCGGCGCGCTGATCCACGCATCGTAATAGCTGGCGCTGTATTTCACCCAGGGCGCGAATCCCGGCCAGCGGTCACGCGTGGCGGCTTCATTGCGCACCTGATGCTTCGGCATGGATCCATATTGGCGGGTGTAAATGTCATACAGGCTAAGCCCGGTTTTGATCAGCAACGCCCCGCGCCGCGTCGGTTTATCGCTCAGGCGTAGAAAACGGCGGGTAGCATTCACTAAACCGCCAGCGAGATTATCGATCGGCACCGTGGTGCGTAGGGGGAAAACATAGTGCGAAGCATTTCTCAGCAGGCGATCGCGCTCGGTGACCGACTCTTTGACCAGCGAAAATTCACCGGTTTCCAGATACCGCAAACCGCCGTGAATCATGCGCGACAGCGCACCGCTGGCGGCCTGACACCAGTCGCCTTTTTCCACCAGAATCGCCGGAATGCCCTGCAGCGCCAGCTCACGAAAAGTGCTGATGCCGTTGATGCCGCCGCCGACAATCAACACCGGTGTCGATGAACGCAGGCGCAGGGCGCTCAGGCGTTGTTCGCGGGTTTTAATGTTATCCATGAGATGCTCCAGTTCCAGTACGCCAGGATGAGATCGTAGTCGCTGGAGCCGCGCTGAAGGACGAAAGGTGAACGAATTGTTAATGGAAGGATTGAGAGTTGAGAGGTCGGTCACTTAACTCGTCTCTGAGAAACTGACAAATCTGTGTTAAGCGATGGCATTACTCGCTTTCAGAAGGAGAAGCGGGAAATAAGAGATTAAGGGCTGGCAACTTGAATTGCGTGAAGTTAACTTCACTCATCTTTATTTCATTTCAAGGAGATGGTTGATGCTTATCACGTTTAGTGGATTACCCGGCACCGGCAAAAGCACCATTGCGCGCTTATTAGCGCAGCAGATCGGCGCGGTGTATTTACGCGTCGATACTATCGAACAGGCGTTGCGATCGGGTGAAGAGAGCGAGAAAGCGATCGGGCCGGAAGGGTATTTTGTCATCTACGGATTGGCACGCGACAATTTGCTGCTCGGTTCCACCGTTATTACCGACTCGGTTAACGACCTGCAACTGATCCGCAACGCTTATCGCGATATCGCCTTGTTGAGCGGTGCGCCGCTGCTGGAAGTCGAAGTAATCTGTTCCGATCATAACAAACATCGCTTTCGCGTCGAAAATCGCGCTTCCGATATTAAAGGTTTGAAGCTGCCGGATTGGCAGGCAGTTGAACAGCGCGAATATCAAGCCTGGGAGCGCGATCATGTGCAGCTTGATAGCGCCTTACTCTCGGCGCAGCAGTCGGTGGATGCCATTCTGCAAGCGCTGCCTAAAACGTCACAATCCTGATCTTTCAGTGGTGGCGTAAAACGCGCCGCCACTTTCACCTGACACCCATTCTTCGATCTTAATGTGATCAACCTCCGGATTCGGCGGTTGCATTATTGTTTATTGCTGCGCATTTGTTATGAATGAAGTGTACTTTAGTTTCGAATGAAACGAGCAAGTTAACGAATCGGAGCATGTCATGAATCATACTTTCACTTCATTGCAACAACCTGATGATTTCAAACATAACGTTCGCCTGATGAAAAGGGTGTTAAGAGAGCAGATCGGCGATGTCGAAGGTCTGTTTGAACAAGTCAGAAGCAAAATCGTCAGCGAAATTGCCGCTGCTCGCGCGGAAGAGGCGCAAAATGGCAGCGCGTGGCCGCAGGTGAGTCAGCAGGATATTGCGGCGGGACGTATCACCGATGAGGTGAAGGATCATATTCGTCGACGCGGTTGTGTAGTGGTGAAGCAGACATTCCCGCGCGATCAGGCGCTGGCCTGGGATGAATCAATGCTCAAATACCTCGATGACAATGATTTCGACAACGTCTACCAAGGGCCGGGCGATAACTTCTTCGGCAATCTTGATGCGTCACGTCCGGAAATCTATCCGATTTACTGGAGCGATGCGCAGATGTCCGCGCGCCAGAGCGAGGCAATGGCCCAGACGCAATCTTTCCTCAATCGCTTGTGGACGTTTGAGTCGCGCGGCTCGCGCTGGTTTGATCCTGACGTCAGCATCATTTATCCCGATCGTATTCGTCGCCGCTTGCCGGGCACCACCTCCAAAGGTCTTGGCGCGCACACTGATTCAGGCGCATTGGAGCGTTGGTTACTGCCGGCGTATCAACAGGTGTTCAGCAAAATTTTCACCAACCAGTTTGATCAATACGATCCCTGGGATGCGGCGCATCGCACTGAAGTGAATGAGTATCAATCGGGGACTACCACCAAGTGCTCGGTATTCCGTACCTTCCAGGGCTGGACCGCGCTGTCGGATATGCAGATTGGTCAGGGCTTGCTGCATGTGGTGCCGGTGCCGGAAGCGATGGCCTATTTGTTACTGCGTCCGTTGTTGAAAGATGTACCGGAAGATGAGCTTTGCGGCGTTGCGCCGGGCAAAGTGCTGCCGGTTTCAGCGCAGTGGCATCCGGAACTGATTGAGGGCTTGTGTTCGATTCCCGCGCTGCAGGCGGGCGATTCGGTTTGGTGGCATTGTGATGTGATCCACTCGGTCGCGCCGGTAGAGGATCAGCAAGGCTGGGGCAATGTAATGTACATTCCCGCCGCACCGCTGTGTGAGAAAAATGCCGCCTACGCTACCAAAGTGGCGCAGGCGCTGGCCAGCGGTGCGTCGCCTGGCGATTTCCCGCAGGAGGATTATGAAACGCAGTGGCGCGATCGCTTCACCCTCGACGCGCTGAATGCCAATGGTCGCCGCAGTCTGGGATTGGGCTAAATTTCTGGTAAGCTTGACAAAAATTTCACAGCAGCGGGTGTTATGAACGCACGTCATCAGCAGATTATCCAATTGGTCAGCGAGCGCGGCAGCGTCAGCGTAAATGAGCTGGCGCACACCACCGGCGTCTCAGAAGTGACGGTGCGTCAGGATCTCAATCTTCTGGAGAAAGGCGGCTTTCTGCGCCGCGTGCACGGTTCCGCCGTGGCGCCAGAAAGTGATGATGTTGGCGCGCGTATGCAAACCCGCTTCGCGGTGAAGAAGCGTCTGGCCGAGTACGCGGCGTCGCTGGTGAACAGCGGTGAAACGGTGTTTATCGAAGGCGGCAGTACTAACGCTTTGCTGGCGCGTGAACTGAGTGAACGCAACGATATCACCATCATTACCGTGAGCCATTACATCGCCGGATTGCTGCGCGAAAAGGGCGGCGATGTGATCATCCTTGGCGGCCTGTTCCAGAAAAGCAGTGAATCGGTGGTGGGGCCGCTAACGCGTCTGTGTATTCAGCACCTCAATTTCCATAAGGCGTTTATCGGCATTGATGGCTGGGATGCGATCACCGGCTTTACCGGTCGCGATATGCTGCGCTGTGACGTGGTCAACGCCATCATGGAAAAACCTACACACACCATCGCGCTGACGGATTCCTCAAAGTTTGGCCAGATTCATCCGTTTGCGCTGGCACCGCTTCAGCCGTTTAACCAACTGATCACCGATGCCGAACTGGAGGCGAGCTATCAAAAAGCGCTGCGTGAGAAGGGCGTGGAAGTGAGTTTGGTCTAGCTCACGCAATCAGCTATTCAAGTGAAAAAGGATTGATGAACTGCCTGTGCCACAAGCTTTCCCGATCCACCTTGCTCAAATCGGCTTCATCACAAACATGATGCCAATAGGTTTCAATCGACGTTTTTAACAGCATGAAATGCGCATGCGCGTCAGCGCGACTCAAAGCAAAGTGATGAGCGGCATCCAGGCAGCTGCTTAAGCGACTAAGATTATTGTTGCCACTAATTAGCATCGCCTGTGAGGCTTCGTTGCCAGCACGACCTTGCGGGCAGATATCATAAGCAGGCGTAAGACTGAAGCTTTTACCATCCCAAAAGGCGGCATGATTGCGGGCATGGTCATCGGTGTTGCCGCTGAGAATATTGAAGCAAAGCCGTTTATACAGCTCTAGCAAAGTCTCTTTGGGCGAGGCAAAACGTTGACGAATAATTTCAGCGAGTGTTTCGTAGCTGGCATAGCGCGCCAGCATATCGTCGAGTTCAAATAGGGTCAGCGCCGAAAGCATCACTTTTCGCGTCCATCCATCGGCTTTATGTTCGCGGTCAAAGCGCTCAATCATGATCACATCGCGTCCGGCGGCTTTGACTAGCTTCACCGGAGCGACATGCAATCCTGCCAACTGCGCCAACCGCATCGCCAGGAATTCGCCTTTCACCACGTTCCAGATATCCGCACTGGCAGAAAATTTCGCGATGTATTTTTTTCCCTCGGCCTCGATCAGCGCTTTTGGCCGCGCGCCACCGATCGACGTCCCATGGAAAAGCGCCTGATCCAGTTCGGGTGTTAGCGGCACGCCTTTTTCAACCCGATCAGCCGACTCCAGTAATTCAGGAAGGGTGACATTCGCAGTTGAGCGCGGAATGTATTCCGTTGCCGAGTGCTGGAAATCCAGGGCACCAATGCGATCTGAACCGGACTCAATGAGATACGTCAGCTCATCGAGTATTCCGGTATCGACGTTGGCGCCTTTCCGTCCCATTCGACGGTTGATAATGACCCGGCGTCCCCAGGCATCAGGTGCGCTGTCACGGATACAGCCCGCAATGTTTAACCCATTCAGCGGCGGAATAACGCCAGTCCGCAGTGGAAGTTCATTGGGATTGAGCGGAATGCGGTTTTCTCGCTGCAGATAACTACGACCATAGTTGAAAAGCAGCGTACCGCCTTCAGCCTCAAGCCTGCCCGCCACCACTGGTGATGTTTCACCAGGCAGCCATATCCATACGTAAGCGTCTCTAAAACGCGCTTCAGAAGTCATCCTTCACCTTCCTGCTACTCTTTTTTTTACTGGTGTGTTTGGGTAACAGCTTGAGCTTTTCTTCAACACGATTTCGATGACTGACCAATGATGGCAAACTCACCTCTGCATCAAACAGGGGAATGCCCAATATGGCCGCAATCTCGAAATAACTGCCAATCTGACATTTCACGTCGCCTTGCTCAATGCGATGTAAAGTCCCACGCGAAATACCGGCTCTTTCTGCTAACTCGGATACTGGAATTTGCTTCTCGATACGTTCAGCACGAATCAAGGAAGCTAATAGGGCAATCGCTTCCTGAGCATAGCGTGAGGTGGGTGAAGTGAAAGAAGCCATGATTTGTTCCATACAGGGTACCAATAAACGTTATATGTACTATATATGGAACATCATAGCCTGGTGTGAAGGGTTTTATCAACGGCGCATCATGTCAGATATGTTCTCTATGTAATACCAATTACGCTTATTGGTATTACATAGAGAACATTTCATCACTATACTTCAATCCACTAATGCCTGTGCGGTGACCTCATCCGTGATCAAACCGGTCACCAGACCGCTGGCCAGCACTGCGCGAATCGCGGCGACCTTACTGGCGCCGCCCGCCAGGGCGACAATCTCTGCGCGATGCGAGAGATCGAGATCCACCGACAACGTGCGGGCTGTTAGGTTGGTGTGAATCATCTGTCCGTTGGCATCGAAGAAGTGGCCCAGCAGCTCGCCGACCGCGCCGGATGAGGAGATATCATTGATCTCCGCTTCATCAATCATGCCGGCTTCAACCAGCTGAGCCGCGGGTTCCACGGTGCCAATTCCCACCAGTTTGACTTCACTCTGCGCCGCCATGGCAAACACCTCGCTCACGCCGCGCTGCGCCAGTAACACTTCGCGATCTTCCTGGGTATTGGCAAAGAAAGGCACGGGCATCATGTAGGCCTGCGCACCGGTTTTCTCGGCGATGCGGTGCATAACGTCGTGAGGATTGAGCGCGTAGTTGCGGGTTAAACAGCCGAGCAGCGAGACAAAGCGCATATGCGGCGCATCAATACGTGGCAATTGATGGATGGCGGCGGAAAGGGTGCGACCATGCCCCAGACCTAAGGTGGTAGAAGGCGACGCGGTGATCAGGTTACGCAGGTAATCCGCGCCCGCCATGCCCAGCGTGCGCACCGGCAAGCCTTCTTCGCCGAGATCGGGTGCGACATGACAGAAGTTAAGCGCGAATTTCGCGCGCAGACGATCTTCTAATTGGACGCAGGCGACGATATCACCATCAATCGACACCTTCACCGCGCCTTCCGCCACCATGCGCGCAATCATGCGGTGCGTTTTCACCGACGGCAGCCCGAGTCGTTTCGCCACTTCCGCCTGCGTTAAACCGCCGACGTAGTGCAGCCAGGCGGCGCGCAGCGCCAGAGATTCGTCGCGTTCAGTCGAGGTTGGTGCCGGTTTCATGGGTTGTCCTTTGGTTTATATGGTGCGCTTAAGCCCTCATCCCAACCTTCTCCCACAAGTGGGAGAAGGGGCCGTTCGAGCAGCGTGCGCGGACAGTTCCCTCGCCCGCTTGCGGGAGAGGGTTAGGGTGAGGGGGAAACCGCGCCCCTCACTCCGCCAAATGCAGATCCTGCACGCCGGTATCAATGTGCCCGGCCCAGAAGGCGACGCTTTCGGCGATCTCCGCCACCACGTTGCTATCGGTTGGCTCGCGCTCTTTAAAGCTCAGCTCAAGGCAGATCTCATTATCCTGCGCTCCGCCGCGCGCCAGCGCGTCCAGCAGCGGCTGCGGCTGAATGCGGCCGCCGGCATTGTACTGCAATGTAAAAGGTCTGTGTCCGCCTTTATCCAGCATGCTCTGTTTAATATGGATAATCGGCGAGTAGCGCGGCACCGCTTCAGCCCACGCATAAGGATCGTAATCGCGCGGATCGGCGGAAGTGACATCTCCGTGATCGATATCCGCCATCATCCACATCGGCAGCGCCATTGGGGCAGCACTCAAACGCTGCTGCAGCGCCAGACAGGCCGGAATGGTTTCGCCGAACTCGCGGCCCACGCTCATGGGTTCCCAAAACAGGTATTTCAATCCGGCGGCTTTGGCGTGTTCGGCAACGTCGGCCCAGCAATCAATGGCAATGTCGATCAGTGCGTCGCGGCGCGCAACATCGTTGAAATCCTGCTGGGTAAAGATGGCGAACTGCGAACCTACCGCGTCGCCGCCCAGCTCGGCGGTGATATCAGCGAAGGTTTTAAACCAGCCAACATAATAGCGGCGTACTTCGACATCAGGATGACCAAAATGGTTGAGGCGACCATAGGGGCCGGTCATGCCGGAGGTCACGCGCACGCCGGTGGCGCGCAGCGCCTGCTGCATCTTGCGCGTCATGCGCGTGAGGGTCGCGGCAGGCCAGCCGGGATTGATAAATTCATGGGTGAGCTGCACATCACGGATGCGGATCTGCTGCGCCACGGTGGTAATCAAATCCTGCGGGTCGGCAAAGCGGTTCACCAACGGATTAGTATTCAGTGACAGCGTTAACGGCATGATTCACCTCTTATCCGGCATGCGCACGCAGCGGCGCGGGAGCAGCAAAGGTGGCGTTGAACCACAGGGTGAAAGCCTGTTGCTGCGCGTCATCGAGGTGCAACTTATGCTTGGTGCGGCGCCACAACACATCCTCGGCCTGCTGCGCCCACTCGTTTTCCACCAGATAACGCACCTCGGCTTCGTACAGCTGTCCACCAAAGTGGCGGCCAAGATCGCCCAGCGCATTGGCATGACCGATCAGCTTATCGATGCGTGTGCCATAAAGCCGCGCATAGTGTTTGCGCAGCGCCTGCGGTAGCCACGGCCAGCGCGCTTTGGCCTGCTCTAAGAAACTGTCGAAATCGGCATGTGGCATATCGCCGCCCGGTAAGGTGGCGCCCCGCGTCCAGTCCGCGCCCATGTTGGGGAAGAACGGCGCCAGTTTCTGTATCGCGTGTTCAGCCAGCTTGCGGAAAGTGGTGATCTTGCCGCCAAACACATGCAGCAGCGGGGCATTTTGTTGATCGTCGAGATCAAATACGTAATCACGCGTCACTGCCGACGGATTGCCTTTGCCGTCATCAAACAGCGGACGCACGCCGGAGAAGCGCGTGATCACATCACTGGCGCGCAGTTTCACCTTGAAGTAGCGATTCACCACGTCGATCAGGTATTGCTGCTCGCTGTCGTCGGCGGTAACCGCTTCCGCTTTGCCTTGCCACGGAATATCGGTGGTGCCGATCAGCGCTTTATCGCCTTCATACGGGTTGATAAAGATCACCCGCTTGTCGGTGTTCTGCACCAGATACGCCTGCTGACCTTCCCAGAATTTCGGCACGATGATGTGCGAGCCTTTGACCAGCCGCACGTTGCGACTGCTTTTGGTGTGTGTCACCTGATTAACGATATCCAGCACCCACGGCCCGGCGGCGTTGACCAACACTTTGGCAAACACGGTGCGTGAGGTACCGCTGGCATCCTGCAGGGTGATTTCCCACTTGCCGTTATGACGTGTCGCCGCTACGCAGCGGGTACGCGGCAGAATGGTGGCGCCGCGCTCGGCGGCATCCAGCGCATTCAGCGTCACCAGCCGCGCATCATCCACCCAGCAATCGGAGTACTCGAATCCTTTACTGTAACTGTCCAGCAGCGGCGCACCTTCAGGATCGCGGCGTAAATCCAGCGAACGCGTGCCCGGCAGTTTCTGACGGCCGCCAAGGTGGTCATATAAAAACAGGCCAAGGCGCACCAGCCACGCCGGGCGATCGGTGGGGCTATGCGGCAAGACAAACCGCATCGGCCAGATGATATGCGGTGCGGCGTTGAGCAGCACTTCGCGCTCGATCAGCGCCTCACGCACCAGTCGAAACTCGTAATACTCCAGATAACGCAGCCCGCCGTGCACCAGCTTGCCGGAGCGCGATGAGGTGCCCTGCGCGAGGTCATCTTTCTCGCACATCATCACCGACAATCCGCGACCGGCAGCGTCACGCGCGATACCGGCACCGTTGATACCGCCGCCAATCACAAACAGATCCAGCATGTGTTCACTCATGATTTACTCCTTAAAACTGTTTTAGCGCGTGCCAGGCGGCAGGAAGATCGTTACGCAGCTGCTGATAGGTGGGGAACAGCTGGTTGTAGCGCTGCATCAGTTCGCTCGCTGGCGCTTCGGGCGCATCCAGCAGCGGCATTACCCAGGTTTTGACGCAGCTCTCCATCGACGGATACGCGCCAATCGCCACCGCCGCCATCATCGCGGCACCGGCCGCTCCGGCTTCGTCGCGCTGGCTGATGCGCACCGGCGCACCAATGCAGGCAGATAAAATCTGGCGTAACGGCTGCGAACGCACCGCGCCGCCGGTTAAACGGATTTCTCCCGGCAAACTGCCCATCGCCTGATAGCAATCGCGCGCTGCAAAACCGATGCCTTCAATGACCGCCCGCACCAGATCGCCAAAATTGTGGGTGTAACTCAGGCCGGTAAAGCTGGCGCGCGCCTCGGCATTAACAAACGGTCCGCGCTCACCGGCAATCGAGATATACGGGTGATAGAGCAGGCTGCCGGGCTTCGCCGCATTGAGCCAGCGATCGATATGGCCCACCAAACGGGCATGATCGATTTCACAGCCAAAGCTGTTAAGCAGATCGCTGGCGAGATTCAGTAGCCAGTCAAGATTGAGCGTTGATGCCATATTGGTTTGCACCTGCGTGACATAGCCCGGCCACGGCAGCGGGATCACGTAGCCGGTTTGTGCCGGATTCAGCCACACCTCATCAATGGCGACGCTGCGCAGATGCACGCCGGTCGAGCCAACAATCGAGCAGGCGGTATTGGCTTCGCCGGTGTGCACGCCAGCGCCAAGCGCGGTCATCGCCATATCGACATAGCCGAGGCAGATTGGCGTGCCAGCCCGTAAACCGGTGGCCTGCGCGGCTTCCGCGGTTAACGGATGCGTGGTGTCTGTGCCTTCAATGATCTCCGGCAGCAGATGACGATGCTGTTCCAGGCCTAGCGCGGCAATCACCTGATCGTCATAGCGCTGGTGGCGGAAGTTGCCAAAGGTAAAGCTGGCCTCAGAAGGATCAGTGGCGCGGATGCCGGTGAGATTGAGGTAGAGCCAATCTTTGCAGTGCAGCGCCACTTCGCTGTTAGCTAACAGCTCGGGATAAAAGTGATCCATGTGCGCCAACTGCGATCCCTGCTGACAGGTGTTGAGTCCGGTGCCGGTAGCGCGAAAGCGGGCGGCGGCTAACGGGTGCTGATTGAGTTTTTCAACCGTTGGTGCCGCGCGCGCATCCAGCCAGATCCAGGCATCGCCGACCGGCTGATTGTTGGCACCCACCAGCCAGCTGCCGTCGCCTTGCGCGGTGACGGCCACGGCAACCACCCGCGCGGCCAGGTTGTCGACACGCTCGCCCAGTTTGCGTATCGCTGTGACCGCATCCTGCCAGGTTTGGCTCATTGACTGCTGCGCTGCGCCGCCTTCGCTGCGGTAATAACGGTTACGCACCGATGCGCATGCCAGTTGCGTGCCTTCCAGATCAAACGCCACCGCTTTAACCACCGAGGTGCCGGAATCCAGACCCAGAATGATATCGCCACTGTCCACATACACCTCCGAAAGAAGAAGAGTTCAATTCATCGCCGCCAACACCGAAAGGTGTTAACGGGATGTGATGAATTTGCTAAATAATGTCTTACACCACTTCTCACTGAGATAACATATCAACTGTATTATTTTTCGATAAAACCAATAAATTTCACCTGAAATAGCGATTGTGATCACGAATCAGGCGTCAAAACCTTACAGGTAGAAATGAGATAACACGGCGAACAGGCTGATAAGGCGGGGTTTATTGCGCTTTGTGATGGGGCCGACATCAATTAAGCGATCCAGATCGCTCTCCTGAAAAAATTGCGCGTCACCTGTTGACAATTTAGTCACATCAGCACAATCCTCATCACACAAGTTATCACATTTATAACATTATCGGCGCGATTATCGCAGCTGATGTCAGTGAGAGGTCACGTTATGTCCGATGTCTCAATCCAGGCCCAGCAAATTTCCCGCAAGCGCGTCCAGCGTTACGCCACCCTCGGCGTGGTGGTGATTGCGCTGATCGCGGCGATGGCGCTCGACACCAAGGTGGTAAAAATTGGCTCCGCCGATGATGCGCAGGAGCAAGGCTTCTCGCCCGAGAGTTACGGCCAGAAAACCTTCCCGACCATCCAGCAGGATGTGGCATCACGCGCAGTAGACGCCAAAACGTTAGCCGATGCGCTGCAAACTAATCAGCAGGAAGCGGTGCAGAAATATGGCGTTGGCGCACCGCTGCCGGTCTTTGCCGTCAAGTTCTCCGGCGTGGTGCAAGCCGGGCAGATGGGCATCTTCCCGCTGAAAATCGATGGATTAGCAGGTGATATGCAGGTGCGGCTGCAAACCGGTCCAGCGATCACTGGTACCGATCTGCGTGACGCTAACGGCAAGATCCAGTTCGGTGATTTCACGAACCAAATCGAATATCAAAATGCCGGTTCCGCCATCAATCGTGCGATGAAAAGCGCGGTGCTCGACAAGCTGGATCGTGATGCGTTGCCGGGAAAAACCGTGCAGGTGGTTGGCGTGTTCCGCTTACTCAACGCGAAAAACTGGATGGTGACGCCGGTCAGCATGGAGGTGAAATGAAACCGTTCAACCTCAATCCCGCCTTGCTGAAAGGCGAAGTGATCCTGCAAGCGCGCAACGTCAGCAAAGTGTACGGCTCCACGCACGCGCTGAAGGGCGTCAATTTCGAAATTCGTCGTGGCGAAGTGACCACGCTGTTTGGTGAAAACGGCGCGGGTAAATCGACGCTGATGAAAATTTTGTCTGGTGTGATTACGCCAACAACCGGGGAAATCTTGCTACACGGCGAGGAGAAGACCTTTCGATCCGCCACCGAAGCGCGTGACTGTGGCATCTCGATTATCCATCAGGAGCTGAATCTCGCGCCGAATATGAACGTGCGCGACAACATCTTTATGGGCCGCGAAATCATGAAGCCGGGCGGCGTCGATTATGCCGAAGAGGCGCGCGTGACGGCGCACCTGATGGCGGCGCTGGAGGAGGAGATCGATCCGCTGACGCCGGTGGAAAACCTGCGTCTGGGACAGCAGCAGATTGTGGAGATTGCCCGCGCGCTGTCGGTGAATTCGCAGATTTTGATCATGGATGAACCGACCTCGGCACTGAGCGCGGCGGAAGTGGCGGTGCTGTTTCAGGTCATCCGTGATTTAACCAGCCAGGGCGTCGCGATTGTCTATATCTCGCATCATCTGGAGGAGGCGCTGGAGATTACCGATCGGGCGGTGGTGCTACGCGATGGCGTAATGACCGCCTATGCCAAACGCGATGAGATCGATCTCGAATGGATCGTGCGCAACATGGTGGGCGATCACTTTGATCTGGGAACGCCGCCGCAGGGCTACGACTTCGGGCTGCCGGCGCTGACGGTGAAAGATCTGACGCTGAAAAGTAAAACCGGCATTCGGCTGGTGGACAACTTATCGCTGGCGGTGCAAGCCGGGGAGATTGTCTGCATTTACGGGCTGATGGGCGCGGGGCGCACCGAGCTGCTGGAGTGCATCGCCGGACGTCTGCAGCAAAGCAGCGGTCACATTCTATTGCAGGACACCGATATCTCCGCGCTTACCATCTCACAACGCATTCAAATTGGGCTGGCGCTGGTGCCGGAAGATCGGCAGCGCGATGGCCTGGTACAAACCATGTCGGTGGGTGAAAACCTGTCGCTGGCCAGCATCGGCGACTTTGTACGCGGACTGGTGCTCTCCAGAAGCCGGGAAAAACAGCTGGTCAACGACAGCATTCGTAACGTGACGGTGAAAACCGCTGGTGGCGATGCGGCGATTGGATCGCTCTCCGGCGGCAATCAACAAAAAGTGGTGATCGGCAAAATGCTCGCCACCCGTCCCAAAGTGATACTGCTGGATGAGCCGAGCCGCGGCATCGACATCGGCGCTAAAGCGGAAGTGTTTCGCCTGCTGGCGGAGAACGCCAAAAAGGGGCTGGCGGTGGTGTATACCACCTCGGAAGTGGGCGAATGCCTGAGTATTGCCCATCGCATTGTGGTGATGAGCAAAGGGCGCATCTCCGCCATCTTCGACGCAAGCGTCAGTAAAGAACGCATTATGGCCGCTTCAGGCGAGTCTCTGGTGGCATGACATGAAAAGTGGAGCAAAAGGTATGACTGACAGAACCCAAACGCTGGACACGCCGCCGGTGGTCAACAAGAAAAAAAGCGACAAGCAGCTGAATGTAACGCGTCTGCTGCTGGAAGGGCGCGCGTTTATCGCGCTGCTGGTGATTATTGCTACCTTCTCCATGTTGTCGCCCAACTACTTTACCGGCGCTAACTTTCTCACCATGGCGTCGCACGTGGCGATCTTCGGTTTGCCGGCGATCGGCATGCTGCTGGTGATCCTCAACGGTGGCATTGATTTATCGGTGGGCTCCACGCTGGGTCTCGCTGGAGTGATGGCCGGATTTATGATGCAGGGCATCAACCTCGAAGCGCTCGGCGTGGTGCTCTATCTGCCGGTGTGGGCGGTGGCGATTTTGACGCTGGTGGTGGGCGCGCTGGTGGGATTAGTCAACGGCGTGCTTATCGCCTGGTTCCGCGTTCCGGCCTTCGTCGCCACGCTCGGCACCATGTATGTGGCGCGCGGCATTGCGCTGCTGATCACTAATGGTCTGACCTACAACAAACTCTCCGGCAGCGAAGCGCTAGGGAATACCGGCTTCGACTGGCTCGGTTTTAATCGCCTCTTCAATATCCCGGTTGGCGTGCTGGTGCTGGGCGTGGTGGCGCTGGCGTGTGGTTTCCTGCTTAGCCGCTCAGCGTTTGGTCGCTGGCTGTACGCGTCGGGTGGTAACGAACGTGCGGCCGATCTGTCAGGTGTGCCGGTGAAGCGCATCAAAATCAGCGTCTATGTGTTGTCTGGCGTCTGCGCGGCACTCGCCGGGCTGGTGCTCTCCTCACAGCTCACCTCGGCCGGCCCAACTGCTGGTACCACTTATGAACTGACTGCGATTGCGGCAGTGGTGATTGGTGGTGCGGCCCTGACCGGTGGACGCGGCAACGTGCGCGGCACGCTGCTTGGCGCGTTCGTGATTGGTTTTCTCTCTGATGGCCTGGTGATTATCGGCGTCTCTGCTTACTGGCAGACGGTGTTCACTGGTGCCGTGATCGTGCTGGCGGTATTGCTCAACACCTTGCAATACGGACGACGCGCTCGCTAACTCACGCGTGCTGTTTCAGCAGCGCGCGGATATCCGTAAAACCTGTACCCCAAATAATAACGGAGCACCAACTATGTTCACTAAACGTCTCTTCATCGCGGCTGCGGCTATGGCTATCACCACTTTTGCTGCACCCACCTGGGCAGATAACGGGTTAATGACCATCATCGTTAACGATCCTTCCAACCCTTACTGGCTAACGGAAGGCCAGGTAGCGCAGAAAGCGGCGGAAAAGCTGGGCTACAGCGCCAAAGTCAGTGCGCACAAAGGCGATACCAATACCGAAAGTCAGCTGATTGATACGGCGATCACCAATAAATCGAAGGCGATTATTCTCGATCCGGCGAACGCCGATGGTTCGGTCGGCTCGGTGAAAAAGGCCATCGCCGCCAATATTCCGGTATTTATCATCAATGCCGAACTGAACCAGAGCGGGCTCGCCAAAGCGCAGTTGGTTTCTAACAACGCGCAGGGCGCGGCGGTTGGCGCAATGGAGTGGGTGAAGCAGGTGGGCGATAGTGCGAACTATGTCGAGCTGGTCGGCCCGCCGTCAGATAATAACGCCGCTACCCGCGCCAACGGTTTTGATACGGTGCTGTCGCAATATCCCACGCTGAAGAAAGTCGGTCAGGAAGTGGCTAACTGGGATCGCACACAAGGCTTCAACAAAATGCAGTCACTGCTGCAAGCCAATCCCAACATTAAAGGCGTGATCAGCGGCAACGACGAAATGGCGCTGGGCGCGATCGCTGCGTTGAAAGAAGCTGGCAAGCTGAATCAGATCAAAGTCGGCGGTTTTGACGGTTCACCGGATGCGGTTGACGCTGTGAAAGCCGGTACGCTGGCCTACACTGTGATGCAGCCGGTGGCGCAGTTCGCGCAGAAAGCGGTAGAGCAGGCGGATAGCTTCTTGAAAACCGGTAAGACCGGTGCGGCCTCGGAGAAGCAGCTGTTTGACTGCATCCTGATCACTAAAGAGAACGCCGGTAACTTTGCTTCACCGTTTGTTCTGAAGCAGTAAAAGTTGCGCAATAAATTGCGCCACTACGCTATGTGCGTTTTTTATAACAACCACCTTTGAAACGCACGTATCTGTAGCGGCGCGATTTATCACGCAGTGTAACGTTACCCGCAATTTGCCAAAATCCGTATTAAACGCTGTAATGAGTGCCGAAAACGCTTCTCGCTTCACTTTCCCGGATGAAATATGGCGCATAACCCGCAGGACTCTTCACTTGGCGTATTTATGGCCGAAACCTTACCCAGCGATAGCCGCCAGGCGCGTCAACTGGCCCGTCGCCAGTTAATCGCCGAAGCGGTGATGGCAGAAGGGGCGATCCGCATCGAAGACATCACCGATCGCTTCGGCATTAGTTTGATGACCGCCCATCGTGATATCGACGAAATGGTTGAGCGCGGCCTGCTGCATAAATCACGCGGCGTGGTGTCCGCGACGCCAACTAGTCTGGTTGAATCCAGCGATATCTATCGCGCCACGCGTCAGCTGGAAGAGAAACAGGCGATTGCCGATGTCGCCGCGACCTACCTCGAACCGGGACAGGCGATTTTCCTCGATGATTCCACCACCGTGCAGCAGATGGCGCGGCTGCTCTCGGCGCGCGCGCCGCTGACGGTGATCACCAACTCCCTGACCCTCATGAACGAGCTGCGCAATGGCCGCGATATCACTTTGATGGGCCTCGGCGGACAGTTCTATCACTGGTGCAATGCTTTTATGGGCCGCATGACGCGGGATGAAATTGCCAGCCTGCGCGCCGACGTGTTTTTCGTCAGCATGTCAGCGATTATCGATGATGCAGTGTTCCACCAATCCGCCGAAACGGTGGAGACTAAGCGCGCGATGTTTGATGCCGCGCAGAAGCGCATTCTGATGATGGATAACACCAAGTTTGAACGCCGGGCGCTGCACCGTTTTGCGCATCTGAGTGAATTCGATGTGGTAATTGTTAATCAGGGCACACCGGTGCCTATTTTGCGGCGGATGCAGGATTTAGGCGTAAATGTGGTGGTCGCCCCGATGAAAATAAATCATTCGGTTAATTCGTGAAAAGGCGGGTACCCTAAATGGCGACCTTTATATGGCATGCCAATCTTTACATTAATTTAAATATATCCCGCCTCGTTGATTTTTTTTACTTTCTTTAATCTGCTCAGCGTCTTATTCGGGGATTTCCTGGTTATGTACGCTGCGTAGTGCTCTATGGTTATTATTCGGCCCTGGTTCAGAATAATGAGGTATCTGATGCTGATTAAACTTAAACGCACACGAACGCATGATGAGGACAGGAATCTGGCAATGTGGCTTGCCACGGCCGCCGGCGTGCTCAATGCAATCGCCCTGGGGGCGTTTGGCTTTTTCCCCTCGCATATGTCAGGTAATACCTCTCAATTATCCAGTGAAGTATCGAACGTTAATTTCCGTGATATCACCTTTTTAGCCACCATCCTGTTTGCCTTTGTTTGTGGTGCGGTCACGGCGAGAATGGTGGTGATCAGCGGATTAGCCAATGGCAATCGCATTATATTCTGCCAAATATTGTGGGTTGAAGGGCTGGCCTTAATAGCGTTATCGCTGTTTGAAATGTTCTTTTATTCGTCGGCCAACAACCGGGAAGTTATTGTCATTCTGGGCTTCCTGATGGGCGTGCATAATTCAACCTCTACGCAGTTATCCAATGGCCGCGTACGTTCAACCCATATTACCGGCACGCTGACCGATGCAGGAATTTCGCTGGCATCGGTATTAGCCGCGCTGTTCCGCCGCGATCCGTCGAAACAGCTGTCGGGTCAGAAACGTCAGCTGTGGACGCATCTGACCACGATATTTTCCTTCCTGATCGGCGGGATTGTCGGCCTGATGATGTTTAAACATCTAGGTTTTAAAGCCATGTCGATGGTCGGCGGCATACTGCTGATTGTTGCCACATTGGCGATGGTGAGAACGGTGGCACGGGTAAAGCGAGCGGCTTCCTGACATGATGGAGCGTGTGCAAGGCGGCGACTTTTTCGCCGCCTCGCTAGTGCCACCCGCAAATAAGAATTTTTACCTTCCGTCTCATCATAAAACACCTTAAATTCACGCCGACGAGCAGTGCCAGTCACAACAGATTGGGTATTTTAACAACAATCAAATAAACACTTTTGCATGCCATCTATTCATGGCAGTGAGGCTTTGTATGCTTTTAAAACGCAGCTGTAATATTGCTATTGTCGTACTGGTCATGTTTTCTGTTACCGCGTGTGGCATGTCGCATCGTGGCAGAAATACCGCGATTGGTGCTGGTGTTGGTGCGGTAGGCGGTGCGGTACTTACCGGTGGTAGCACCTTCGGTACATTGGGTGGCGCGGCGATCGGTGGTTTAATCGGGCACGAAGTTAGCAGGTAAGGCAATATTCTCGCGTAACTATGAACTTTATTTCACTCTCATTTATGCTGCATAGGATATCAATACTGTTCCTACCGCAAAAAGAGGTGATGACATGGAGTTCCACCGTAAAAACTGGCATGAGAAAGCCTTCGATTTAGCGAATCGAGGTATTTCACTTGGTTCGCTGGGTGAGCATCAGGCTGCAGCCTGTTCATGGGGTGCAGCCGCTGAATTAGCCAAAGCGCATCTGCGAGATGACGATATCTATTTCTGGATTATGAGCGGCTATGGCGCAATATTAATCCAGTGTCAGCGCTATCAAGAAGCAATTGAAGCGGCGAAAGAAGCCCTCGATTGGGAAGCGCAACAAAACCAAATACTTTCCCGAATGACGCTTGCGCGTGCGCTCTATGCTCTGGGCGCAGTTGATGGCGCAAAATTTTATTTTCAGCAAATTTATGACATGCAAGGTGATGGCATTTTTGCTGCATTACCCGAATTCGAGCACGCCACCCTGAAGGATTTAGTCCGTTTCAGGAAATAACCGGAGAGGCTTTCTCTCCGGTTATCCTTCAGAAAACCAGCTGGACTTTAGCCGCACGCTCTTTATCCGCCGCCAGCTCCAGCGCGAATGCGGCATCCTGCATGGGCATTTCGGCTGAAAGCAGCGGCAGCGGATTGATTTTACCTTGCTCAAGCCAGCGTACTGCGGTGGTGAATTCGCTGGTGAAGCGGAAGGATCCGCGTAGCTGTATCTCTTTGACCAGCAACGGCCCGATGGGATAGTTTACCTCTGCCGCGCCCATGCCAAGCTGCACGATAATGCCGCCCGGACGGGTAAAGGCGACCAGCGAAGCCACCGCCGCGCCTGCGCCGGAAGCTTCAAAACAGACATCAAAATTGCCGCCATTTTCTGCCCAGCGCGCAATTTGCTGTTCGTCACGCGGATCCAGCGCCGCGCTGGCACCCATATTGATCGCCAACTGACGACAACGTTCGCTGATGTCGGTAGCCACCACTTCGGTGGCACCCGAAGCCAGTGCCGCCGCGATGACCAGACAACCGATTGGTCCGGCGCCGGTGACCAGCACGCGCTTGCCGGTCAGATCGCCTGCCTGGCGTACCGCATGAATACACACCGCCAGCGGTTCGGCAAAGGCCATCACTTTGGCATCCGCGCCATCGCTGTACGGTACGCACTGCACGGGATTAACCGCCACATATTGGGCAAATCCGCCGTTAACATGCGGGAAAAACTGCGCGCTGCCCATAAAGCGCATTGAGCGACAAAGATTCTGTTTTCCTTCCTGACACAGCGCGCACAGCTGGCACGGTTGGGAAGGATTGATCGCCACGCGCTGGCCAACCTTTAGGTCGCTGTTTTCTGGCACTTGCTCGATGATGCCAACAAATTCATGGCCTAAAATCATCGGCGCTTTCAGTACCGACATGCCCGCGCGGCCATGCTGGAAATAGTGAATATCCGAGCCACAAATCCCGCCACGCTCAACTTTGACTAACACTTGCTGCGCGTTCCACTCAATTTCCCGCGACTCACAGCGCACATCATGTGCGGCATTGACGATCACCGCGTTCACTGTTTTCTGCTGCATTATGCTTCTCTCTATGCGTTTGAAGGGGTTTCAAATTTCTTTTTATTTTCAGCCGGTTGTTGGCCGGGCGGCGTCATCACTTCAATTTTGCCAACCAGCAGCAGGTAGGCCAAAAAGCCCATCAGTGCGACGGCAGCGATGTACCACATCGCGTATTGGAAGTTGTGGGTGCGCTGCAAAATAACGCCGATGATGATCGGACTGACAATGCCGGAGAGATTGCCAAAAATATTCAGAAAGCCGCCGATGGTGCCGATTAAGTGGCGCGGAATCACATCGCTGCACACCACCCAGCCGAGATTAGAGAAGGCGTTGGCGAAGAAGGCGATAGAGAGAATAGCGATGGCAATTACCGGGCTGTCCTGGAAGAAATTCACTAGCGCAATCGAACAGGTGAGCAACATCCCCAGCATTACCGGCAGCTTGCGTGCAAAGGTGCGGCTGCGGCCACGCTTGAGCAGGAAATCACTCAGCGTTCCGCCGCACAGCACGCCAGCCATCGCCATTATATAAGGGAACATTGCGCCAATCCCCGCTTTATCGATCGACAGATGCAGCCCTTTTTCCAGATAGACAATAAACCAGGTCAGGAAGAAGTAGAGCGTCGATGAGGCCGCGAACTGCGCGATAAACAAACCCCAGGTGGTGCGCTGGCGCAGAATGTATTTTACCGACAGCCAGTTAACCTTGCCGTTTCCGGTTTGCTGATTCACTGAACCGTGGCCGCCGCCTTTGCGGATGATATCGAGTTCCGCATCATTCACTTTGCTGCTGTGCTGCGGGTCGCGATAGACAATCAGCCAGTAAATGCCGAACACAATGCCCACCAGGCCAGAGAGATAAAATGACATCTCCCAACCCCATTGAGAGACGATAAACGACAGCACTGGCGTCAGCAGCGCCAGACCAATGTATTGCGCGCTGGAATAGGTTGCCGTTGCACGCGCACGTTCATGGTCGGGAAACCAGGTGGCGATGATTTTGGTGTTGGAGGGAAAAGAGGGCGCTTCTGCTACGCCAATTAGCGCGCGGCACACCAACAGCATCATAAATGACGCGGTGGCGGTGGTGAAAAAGTGATGCGACGCCAATCCCATTAGCAGGGTAAACAGGCTCCACAGCACAATTGCGCTGCCGTACAGCCAGCGCGAACCAATACGGTCAAGCAGATAGCCGAGCGGAATCTGGCTCAGAGCATAAAACCAGGTAAACATCGAAAACAGTAAACCTAACTGCGTGGCGGATAAGAAAAACTCGCCCTGAATATGGGAACCGGCTACCGCCAGGTTAGCGCGATCCATATAGTTGATAGCGGTGACAATAAACAGCATGAATAAAACGCTTAAACGCGTGCGCGTGGGTTTCATGGTCATGACTTCATTCTCTATGAGTGTGCAGAGCGGGTTTGTGCCGTTGGCGTGCTCAGGCTACTAAAGGTGGTCAGTGCGGTGAGTAATACCGCCACAACCAGCGATCCGCCCATAAATACATAAGAGGCCGCTGGGCTGCCGGTCAGGCCATTGAGATAGCCCACAATCCATGCGCCGACGAAGGATCCCAACGCACCGAAGCAGACCACGAAGGACATCGCGCCCGCCACAACATTGCGTGGCAGCATCTCAGGGATCGCAGCGAAGAAGGGCCCGTACGGCGTGTACATCGCACCGCCCGCGATCACCAGCAGCACCCATGAGAGCCAGAAGTGCGTCGCACCGAGCGTAAAGGAAGCAATGAAGCACACCGCGCCCAGCCCAAGGAAAAGCAGCACGATGTTTTTACGCTGCTGGTATTTATCGGAGAACCAGGATGCGGTCAGCATCAGCGGCACGGCGAGCAGATAGGGCGCGGCTGAGAGCCAGCCGGTCGCGACAATACCCATGCCGGACGCGCTCTTCAGCATGGAAGGCAGCCACATGATGAAACCGTACATGCCGATATTCCAGAAGAAGTGGATAAACGCCAGCGCCAGCACTTTAGGCGAGCGGAAAGCTTCACGGTAATTCTTAACCGGTTTGATCGACTGCTGCTCTGCCGCCAGCGCGTTTTCCACCGCACGCTTTTCGGCCTCGTTCAGCCATTTGGCATCACGCGGTCGGTCGGCATAAATTTTCCACCAGATGAACGCCCATAAGATGGCAGGCACGCCTTCAATAATGAACATGCCGCGCCAGCCAAAGGCGTTCACCAGATAGCCGGAGAGAATCGACATCCACAACACGGTAATCGGATTGCCGAGGAACAGAAAGGTGTTGGCTTTGGAACGCTCCGCGCGCGTGAACCAGTGGCTGAGGAAGATCAGCATCGCCGGCATCACCACACTTTCTGCGACGCCGAGCAGGAAGCGGATCACCGCCAGCAACGCCACGCTGTGCACCATGCCGGTGGCGGTGGCCAATGCGCCCCACAGGATCAGGCTCCAGAAAATCAGCTTCTTCGCCGAGTGCTTTTCAGCGTAAATGCCGCCCGGCACCTGGAAACAGAAATAACCGAGGAAAAACAGTGCGCCAAGTAATGCCGAAATGGCGGGCGTGATATTGAGATCTTCAGCCAGACCTGCGGCGGCACCAAAACCGTAGTTGGCACGATCGAGGTAGGCGAGGCTATAGGTAATAAAGGCAATCGGGATGAGTTTTCCCCACCGACTAGCCGGTAAAATCCCTGCAATATTCTGGTTCATGCTATGACCTCAGGTCGCTTGAGTAGGATACAGCTGAGTCTTGATGCCCAGCTTAGGTCGTTTAAATCAGCCCGTTATAAGGTGGCGAGCCAGCCGCCATCCACGTAAATCATCTGGCCATTGACGTAATCGGAAGCAGAGGACGCCAGATAGATGGCGGTACCAACCAGTTCGTCGGGTTTTCCCCAGCGACCAGAAGGATTACTGCTGCAGACCCATTTGTTGAACTCTTCGTTTTCGACCAGCGCTTCGTTCATATCCGTTAGGATATAGCCCGGCCCAATGCCGTTGGTCTGGATATTGAACGGCGCCCATTCAGCCGCCATCGATTTGGTTAACAGCTTGATGCCGCCTTTTGCCGCAGTGTAGGGCGCGACGGTAGGGCGCGCGGCTTCGCTGGTCAGCGATCCGATATTGATAATTTTCCCACCGCGCTGGCGTTCCACCATGCGTTTGGCTGCAGCACGTGAGACGAGGAACGCGCTGGTGAGATTGATATCCAGCACCCGCTGCCAGTCGCTCAATGCCAGTTCCAGCATCGGTTTGCGGAACTGAATGCCTGCGTTGTTGATCACAATGTCGACGTGAATGTTCTCTTCATCAAGCTGCTGGAATACCGCTTCAATCGCGGCTTCATCTGCCACATTGAACAGAAATCCTCGGGCATCAAATCCTTGTAGCTGTAATTGCTCCAGCGCCTTATCCATGTGCTCCTGACGCGTGCCATTCAGGAGCACTTTTGCGCCGGCCTGCGCCAGGCCTTGTGCATAAGCAAATCCCAAACCGCGCGTTGAGCCGGTAATCAGGGCGGTTTTCCCGGAGAGGTTAAATAAGGTCTGCATAACAAAACGTCCTTCATGTAACATGACTAACAAGTTGGATGAGTTACTTTTACGTTATGCGCAGAAAGGCAGCAATTGGCAGGCGAGAGATTTGTAAGATATCTCACAAATTATTAATGTCATCATCAGAAGGTAATTATCTACCTTTGATGATTAACTTAATGAAAGTAATAGTTAAATTTCGGGGTTTTGCAGTATCGCTTTTGCTGCGCGAAAAATTGCTGCTTGTGTTGCAAGCAGTGACGCGTTAAAAAGCGGTAGACATGTAGGACAAGTGAGTAAAGCCGTGGCGCTGGAAAGTATCCAAAAACATAATGTGGTTGATGTCATCTACGAGCAGATGAAGCAGAACATTCAGGATGGTCTGTGGGAGCCGGGCTGTAAGTTGCCGTCAGAAGCGGAATTGACCGCAACCTTTCAGGTGAGCCGCGTCAGCGTGCGGAGTGCCGTGCAGAAGCTGCGAGACCTTGGCGTGGTGGTGACGCATCAAGGGAAGGGTACCTATGTTACCCGCGAAGTGGCGCGCTACGGATCGTTCAGCGATAACCAGCCCATTCTGCACCTTTCGCAGGAAGAGTTTGATGATATGCGGGTTTTCCGTCAGACCGTCGAGTTCAAATGTATGGAGCTGGCAGTGCAGAACGCCACCGATGAGGATGTCAAAGTGCTGGAAAGCGCCCTAAATCGCATGCTGGTGAGTAAAGATGACTACAAGAAGTACTCGCTGGCGGACTACGATTTCCATCTGGCGATTGTGAAAGCCTCGCACAACAAAGTGTTCATCCACGTCATGGAATCCCTCAAGGGGATTTATGTGCATTACCTCGAAGAGTTGAACCGCGTATTGGGCATTACGCTGGAAAGCGTTGAAGCCCACATTAAAGTCTTTATGGCGTTGAAAAACCGCGATGCCTCGCTGGCAGCCGAGACGCTTAATAGCGCGATGACACATAACGTGCACGCCATCGAGGATGTACTCCATAACTGAATAACCAAAAGCCCTGCACAGGGCTTTTTAATACACATAACATGTAGGACATCATACAGCATGTTATCCAGATACTGTGAGGATCATGATGAGTAACCTGAAAATTACCGATGTAAAAACCATCCTTACCGCGCCAGGCGGCATCGATTTGGTGGTGGTAAAAATCGAAACCAGCGAACCCGGTTTATACGGTTTGGGCTGCGCCACCTTTACTCAGCGTATCTACGCGGTCGCCGCCGCGATTGAAAACTACATGAAGCCGTTTTTGATCGGCAAAGACCCGGCGCGTATCGAAGACATCTGGCAATCGGCGGCGGTCAGCGGTTACTGGCGTAACGGTCCGGTGATGAATAATGCGCTCTCCGGTGTGGATATGGCGCTGTGGGACCTGAAGGGTAAAGTTGCCGACCTGCCGGTGTATGAGCTGCTTGGCGGCAAATGTCGTGATGGCGTGCCGCTTTATCGCCACTGCGACGGTGCCGATGAGATAGAAGTTGAAGACAACATCCGCGCGCGCATGGAGGAGGGCTATCAATATGTGCGCTGTCAGATGGGCATGTATGGCGGCGCGGGTACCGATGATTTGCGTTTGATCGCCGGCAAGCTGGCTAAGGCGCGCAATATCCAGCCGAAGGTGTCACCGCGTAATCCTACTCACGGCATCTATTTCGATCCGGATGCTTATGCGCGTGCCGTACCGCGCCTGTTTGATCATCTGCGCAACAAGCTCGGTTTTGGCGTTGAGTTTATTCATGATGTGCACGAACGCATCACGCCAATCGCTTCGATTCAGCTGGCAAAATCTCTCGAACCGTATCAGCTGTTTTTCCTTGAGGATCCGGTTGCGCCAGAAAATATCGACTGGCTGAGCAAATTACGCAGCCAAAGCAGCACACCAATTGCCATGGGCGAGCTGTTTACGCAAATCAACGAGTGGAAGCCATTAATTCAAAACCAGCTGATCGATTATATTCGCTGCCATGTCAGTACCATTGGCGGCATTACACCGGCGAAGAAGCTGGCGACTTTTGCGGAACTGTTTGGCGTGCGCACTGCGTGGCACGGTCCGGGCGATATCTCACCGATTGGTGTGGCGGCAAACCTGCATATTGATTTGAGCATCACCAATCTTGGCATTCAGGAGTACACGCCAGTGAATGAGGCGCTGCAGGAAGTGTTCCCAGGTTGTCCGGAGATTGATCGCGGTTATGCCTACCTCAGCGATCGTCCGGGGTTGGGCGTGGATATCGATCTGAAAGAGGCGGCAAAATATCCGGTATCGGGCGGTATTCCAGACTGGACTAACGCGCGTCTGCCAGATGGCACGGCGGCACGTCCGTAAACGTATTTAAGATTGGAGAGGAACCACTGATTAGTTCCTCTTTTATTTAGTTTTCAAAACGTCCTGAGGTTGCTTCGAATCGAACGTTTCCGCAAAGGCATCCGCAGGTGAAATGGCTCATGAATTTTATCCGTAATGATGATGTTGAGGCGAATATCCGAATTTAGCCGTTACAAACCAAAGGGCGCATAATGTATATTATGTTAAATGAAGTATCTCATTGCGCACTTCAACCATTATCCGCTCATCACCTGCCTTCTTTCACCTCCGTCACCAACAATCCGTAACCCGCGATCATCCCGGCGACGGATTGTTGAACGCACGTTGCCGTTATCTGCGCCCTTTAATCACCGACGCCTTCCAGTTGAAATCACTGACTTCGCTCTCTTTCAACGATTCAGGTTTCTTCCTGCGCGTTGGCGTTTTCTTTGACTTTTCAGCCAGCGCTTTCTCTTTGGCCAGTTTCGTCGTCATAATCTGCTGCCGGGCTTCCGCAGTGAACTCTTTCTCTTTCTTTGCATCCGGCTCTTTGCCAGTGCGCTGGCGATACTTCTCCATCAATCCCTTAAACGCTTCTTCTACTGCAACGCGTTCACTGAGATTGAACTGATCGATGGAAATCATTTTCTTGTCGTTCATAGCGTACCGTCCAATAGTGATTTTCTGGCAACAAGTGTACAGCATTTACCGGCAATGACGATCGCACCATTGCCGCTCGCGTGGCTTTCTTGTAACCTTTGCCGTCAACATTTTAAGGATTTCCTATGAACGATCATCGCTCCAAAGATCCCTTGCACGGCGTCACGCTTGAGATGCAAATTAATGCGCTGGTCGCCCATTATGGCTGGGCCGAACTGGGTAAGCTCATTAATATCAACTGCTTCAAAAGCGATCCAAGCGTTAAATCGAGCCTGAAGTTTTTACGCCGCACACCCTGGGCACGCGCTGAGGTTGAAGCACTGTATCTGGATTCACTGGATGATTTTGCTGCGGATAAGGCAGATGATTCCGCGCCAAATCCCTGGACTATGGGCAAAGATCAGTAATTTCTGGCGACAAAACCGGCAGCGCTACGTGAATTCTCGGCAACTTCCACCCTGCTCTTTTTGCAGAATTCACGTAGCGACGTCATATCAACTCCTCCTTTCTCTCCATTTCATAGCTTCCCAACCTTGCCCGCGTCATCACATTTTCCAATGACCGATCGTATTGTAAGTTTCCATGCTGCATGACAATATCGCTACATGTATATACATGTACCACCAAGAGAAACCACATCATACTAACAATAATTTCCCATCTTTAGCCGTTTTAGCGAGGAAACTATGTCAGCCGAATCACCTGCAGCAGATTACGCCGGCGCAGAGAAACAGCGCCTGTCAGAAACGCGATCCATTGATTACATTCCTCCGAGCGAACGCCACGGACATCCATTCAGCCAGTTCACCTTGTGGTTTGGTGGCAATTTGCAGATCACCGCCATCGTAACCGGCGCGCTGGCCGTGGTGTTGGGCGGCGATGTGGTGTGGTCGATCATCGGCTTGCTGGTTGGGCAAGTTGTGGGCGCGGCGATCATGTCACTGCATGCCATTCAGGGACCGCGTCTCGGATTGCCGCAAATGATTACCAGCCGCATGCAGTTTGGCGTATACGGTGCGGTGATTCCGTTGGTGTTGGTGTGCATCATGTATGTCGGATTCTCTGCCAGCGGCACGGTGTTGGCCGGACAGGCGCTCGCCAAACTGATTAATACCAGCAATGCGTCAGGCATGATCCTGTTCAGTGCGATTATCGTCGTCATCGCGGTGCTGGGATATCGCGTGATTCACAAGCTCGGTAAAGTAGCCAGCGTGATTGGCGTGCTTGCCTTTGTTTACCTGTTTATCACGCTGCTCTCAACCCATGATCTGTCCGCGGTGTGGCAGAACCAGCATTTCACGGTCGCTAACTTCCTGCTTGCGGTTTCGTTGTCGTCGTCATGGCAGATTGCATTTTGCCCGTATGTTTCTGACTATTCGCGCTATTTACCGGCTAACGTCTCAGCCAAAAAACTTTTCAGCTGCGTTTTCTTCGGCACGGTTTTAGGAACGCAGGCTTCAATGACGTTGGGTGTAATTGTCGCGGCGATTGCCGGAAAGGCTTTCTCTGGCAACGAGGTTGGCTATATTGTCAGTTTAGGCAGCAGCGCTACGATGGCGATGGTGATCTATTTTGCGATCTGCTTCGGCAAAATCACTTTCACCACGCTGAATGCTTACGGCAGCTTTATGTCACTCACCACCATCGTTTCTGGCTTCCGTCAGAAAACCGCATTAAGTCGTGGCGGCCGCATTCTGTTTGTGGTGTTGATGGTGACGGTTTCTTGTGTGATTGCGCTGATTAGCGAACCCGCTTTCCTGAAATCATTCACCCATTTCCTGCTGTTTTTACTGGCCTTTTTTGTGCCGTGGAGCGCAATCAGCCTGACCGATTTCTACCTGATCACCAAAGGTAAAGTCGATGTACCGGCACTCTCCCAGCCCAACGGACGTTACGGTCGCTGGAACTGGGCGGGCATAATTGTCTACTTCTGCGGCGTGCTGGTACAGTTGCCGTTCATTGATAATCCACTGCATCACGGTTCGTTAACCTGGATTTTTGCCGGTAATGATGTGTCGTGGATTATTGGCTGGATTGTCACCGCACTGTTGTGGTTAGCCGCAAGAAAGGTCGATCGTCGAGGGACATTGTCGCACTCTGCTTACCCCAATCAGTGACATTGTCACGCATGTCATATTAATGAATCGCGCTCACAAGTGCTTGCAACTTTGAGCGCATTATCATTCAGCCAGCCCACCGCTACACTTTAACCAATGAGAAATATAAGCAACTGTAAGGCGCACCTGGTCGCCATTAATGGCAATCCTTAGGGATTATTTGTAACTCACCACCGTCACCCAATTGGCATCACCGCCAGCCGGTGCTTCGCCAACGCGCTTCAGCGCCCCGCTTTCTTGATCAATGGCATAGCTGCCGGTCACCGCACTCTTTTCGCCGCTGGCAATCAACCAACGTCCGTCAGCGGTGATCGCGATGCCGCGCGGCTGTTTCTCAACTTGCCAGCTATCAATCAGCGTCAGTTTGCCGTCTGCTTTGTTAATCCGGTATCCGCTGATGGTGCTGCTGGTCCGCTCGCTGACATAGAGAAAACGGCCATCCGGCGTCAGACGAATATCGGCCGCCCAGATGCGCGGCGTGGTGTCGCTGTAGCCCGGCGGTCGCTCTTTGCCGTGTTGCAGCTGATATTTTTCCGCTACCGCATTTGGCGTCTCCGCCACTTTCACCAGCTCACCGCTGGCTTCACGACGAAACTGCGTAATGATGCCGCCCATCTCGCCGATGTTGTAGAGATAGCGATTATCCGGCGACAACACCGAATGGCGCGGTCCGTTTTCTGTCGCCGTTTTAACATAGCCGTTGCCTAACCCCGAAAGCTCTCCCTCGGCGCTCAGTTTCAATTGCAGCACGCGATCGGTGCCGAGATTGCCGACATAAGCCTGCTCGCCGCTCGCATCAACAATCACCGAGTGCGCGGCATGTCCGGTTTTGTAACTCCCGACCGGCGGCGCAATCAGCTTGCCGTCGCTATTGAGTCGATAAACGTGCACCACATCGCCATCATAGGAAGCGCCCAGCAGAAAACGACCCTGCGGATCCGTGCTGATGTAGGGATAACTGGCCGCAGCGGATACGCTATTCAACGGGCTGAGATCGCCCGTTTTGCTGTCGATGTTCCAGCTCACCAGTTGCAGCGGTTTACTGCGAATCGCGGCGTACAGATGTTTATGATCGGCGCTCAACGCCATCGGCATCACTTTGCCGCCGACCTGAGTGCGTCCTAATAGTTGCAATGCACCGGTTTGCTCATTCAGCGCGTAGCGCGCGATGGTGCCATCATCGGCTTCTGAAACGTAGACAAAAGTCTGCGCCAGCAACGGCGCGCTGGCGGCCAACGATGCTAAAAGCGTCGCCGCGCGTAATAGGTTCTTCATGCTGCTTCCTTAGCGTACCAATGACGGACGTTTGGCGTCATAGCGCCAGTTATCGATCAAAAACTGCATCCCCAGCGCATCGTTGCGATTTTTATCCGGCAGCGCGTTATATAGCGCATGCGCCTGTTCGATGCGATCCATATCCAGCTCGATGCCCAATCCCGGCCCCGGCGGTAACTCCAGATAACCATCGCGGATCTGCGGCGGTTGCTGCGTGAGCTGCTGACCGTCCTGCCAAATCCAGTGCGTGTCAAAGGCGGTTTGACGATCGCCCGGAGCGGCTGCACCAAGGTGCGCCACCATCGCCAGCGAAATATCAAAATGGTTATTGGAGTGGCAGCCGGTTGTCAGCCCCCATTCGTTGCATAGCTGCGCCACCACGTTGGCGTTACGCATCGTCCAGAAGTGCGGATCGGCGAGCGGAATATCAATGGCATTCAGTTGCAGCGCATGATGCAGCTGGCGCCAGTCGTTGGCGATCATATTAGTCGCGACCGGCACACCGGTGGCGCGGCGAAACTCGGCCAGCGTTTCCCGACCGGAATAGCCTTGTTCAGCGCCACAAGGATCTTCCAGATACGGCACCTTTCCCGCCAGCTGTTTGCCAAAGCGAATCGCCTCATCCAGCGACCAGCTGGCGTTAGGATCGACGGTGACGCGTGCTTCAGGGAAGCGCGACAGTAGCGCTTCCACCGTTGCCACTTCCACTTCGCCTGCCTGCACGCCGCCTTTGAGCTTGAAGTCGCGGAAGCCATATTGCTCAACTGCCGCTTCGGCCAGTCGCACCACGGCATCGCTGTCCATCGCCGCTTCATGACGCAGACGGAACCAGCCTTCTTGCTCATGCTCCCCTGATCGATAGTGCATATTGGTGCGCTTGCGATCGGCGATGTAGAACAAATAGCCCAGCACCGGAATGCGATCGCGCTGTTTACCGCTGGCAAGCAGATCCGCCACCGGCAGGTTAAACAGCTTGCCTTGCAGGTCCAGCAGCGCCGCTTCAATGGCGGCGGCGGCGTTATAAAACTTCTCCGGATTCATCTGCGGGATATGAATGTCGTTGGTGTGAGAGGTTTGTTGCTGACGTGCCTCGCTGCTGAACAGCTGGCTGAGTGTCGCGTTGAGACGCAGCAGCGAACTGCCTTCTATCAGCGGGCGAAACTGTTCCAGCAGCTGCAAGGTGGATGCATGACACGGCGTTTCGCCAACGCCGGTATGTCCGGCGGAATCGGTCAATATCACGATGATGCGCGTGAAGTAGCAGTTATGGGCGCCGCCAATGTTCAATAACATGCTGTCGTAGCCGGCAACCGGCACGATGCGCATCGATTTAATGACTGGACTGTCTGACATGGTTTCTCTCCGTGTGACCGAAAGCGGGTGGAACAGGTTTGCGACGCAGCAGCAAATAGAGTCCGGTAACCACAGACACGCTGGTTAGCGCGTAAAGTCCGCCGGTGGTGCTGCCGGTGTGCATTTCGAGGTAGCCGAATACCGTGGGCGCAAAGAAGCCGCCGAGGTTGCCAATCGAGTTGATTAGCGCAATGCCGGGCGCGGCAATCGAGGCGGGTAATTCACTTTGCGGCATCGGCCAGAAGAACGCCGCGCTCACTTTGGATCCGATGCAGGCCACAATCATCGCCACAAAGCCAAACCATGGTGTTCCCAGCGTGGCCATAAAGGTGCCGCACGCGGCGATCAGCATGGCGATGCCGAGCCCTTTGTCCAGTTTATCGCGATAGCGGTCGGTAGCTTTGCCGAGCAGAAACAGCGCGACGATAGCGAACAGCCACGGCACGGCGGTCAGCAATCCGGTTTCAAAGCTGTTGAAGCCCTGAATACGCTGAATGATTTGCGGCAGCCAGAACACTAACGTGTAGCCGGTCATGGTCATGGTGAAGAAGATCAGGCAGTAAGACAAAAGGCTGCGATCGCTGATCAAGCCCCAGCGGCCGTGTTTCACCGCGTGCTCTTCGCGCGCATCATCTTCCAGCGCTAACTGCTGCGCCAGCGCCTGTTTCTCGGCATCGCTCAACCATTTCGCGCCTTGCGGTTTGGATACCAGCACAAAGGCGGCCAGCAAGCCGATCACCATCGATCCGCCGCCTTCCACAAACATCACCCATTTCCAGCCCGCGATGCCGCCAACATCATGCATCATCAGAATGGCACCGGTGAGCGGACCGGAGAACAGAAAAGCGCTGGCGGTAGCGCTTAACACCATCGCGGTGGCGCGTCCGCGCCACGCATTCGGCACCCATTGACGAAAATAGAACAGCACGCCAGGGAAGAAGCCGGCTTCCGCCACGCCGAGCAGGAAACGCAGCAGATAGAAATGCAGCGGCGTACTCACAAAACCGGTAAGCACCACCACCATGCCCCACGTAATCATGATGCGCGTCAGCCACACGCGTGCGCCGAGTTTCTTCAGCATCATGTTGCTCGGCACTTCAAACAGCGCATAACCGATAAAGAACAGCCCCGCGCCTAAGCCGAAGGCGGCCGCACTAATGCCTGCATCCGTTTGCAGTTCGGCTTTTACGAAGCCAATGTTAGCCCGGTCAATCTGGTTCACAATTAACATCAGCGCCAGCATCGGAATGATGCGGCGGAAGAACTTGCCGATAGCCGAGGCGATATGCGCGTCATGATCGGGCGATAATACGTATTGTTGTTGTGTCATGCGTCACCTGTAGGGAGAAAAGCATCGCTATAGGTATACGCAGCAGAGTGTGGCCAGGTGTATGTGGCATTGCCCGAGACCGCTTAGGCAAATGCCCTATGATTGTTAAAATTCATGGTGTTATATTAATTCGCGTCGAAAAGTTTACGCTTGGTTTGTGCGCTGGCTCACTGGTATTTTACCAGGTGCGCATTAATGCGCACCCTACAGATGTTTCGTAAGGTCGCCATTAATGGCGACCTTACCCTCAAACTTGCCTTTTCCTCGTCTACACTTGCCTCACGTGGAAACGCTAATAGAGGTAAAAATGTCGCAATCTACTCAACGTAATCAAGCTTGGCTATTAGCTTCACGCCCGCATGGCGAACCGGTAAAAGAGAATTTCCGCCTGGTGGAGCAGCCCATTCCTGACGTGAAGGACGGCCAAATCCTGCTGCGCACGCTCTATTTGTCGCTTGACCCCTATATGCGCGGGCGCATGGATGACAGCAAATCTTATGCTGCACCTGCTGAACTCGACCAACCGATGGTTGGCGGCACGGTGAGCGAAGTGGTGGAATCTAAACACGCGGATTTCCAGCAAGGGGATGTGGTCCTCGCGCAAAGCGGCTGGCAAAGCTATGCGGTTTCGGACGGAAACGGCGTGGCGAAATTGGGCGATCTGCCCCATCCTTCCTGGGCGCTGGGCATTCTCGGTATGCCGGGCTTTACGGCCTATATGGGCTTGATGGATATCGGCCAGCCAAAACAGGGTGAAACCCTGGTGGTCGCGGCGGCTACCGGCCCGGTCGGTGCAACGGTGGGTCAGCTTGGGAAACTCCAAGGCTGCCATGTCGTCGGCGTTGCGGGGGGTGAAGAGAAGTGTCGTTATGCGATTGAGAAGCTCGGTTTCTCCGCCTGTATCGATCACCATCGTGACGACTTTGCGGAACAACTGGCGGCTGCCTGCCCAGACGGCATTGATATCTACTTCGAAAACGTTGGCGGCAAAGTGTTTGATGCCGTATTCCCGTTGCTGAACACCGCGGCGCGCGTGCCGGTGTGTGGCCTGGTTTCTGGTTACAGCAGCCGCGAATTACCGCCGGGACCGGATCGCACCCCGCAAATCATGGGCGGCATTCTTAAACGTCGTATTCGCATGCAGGGCTTTATCATCTTCCAGGATTACGGCGATCGTTATCCTGAATTCCTCAAAGCGATGACGCCGCTGGTGGAGCAGCAAAAAATCCACTACCGCGAGCACATGATCGACGGGCTGGAAAATGCCCCGCAGGCGTTTTTCGATATGCTGAAAGGCAAAAACTTCGGTAAAACCGTGGTGAAAGTCGCGCAGTAAACCGTTGTGTTAACGCTATTTTTCACTTTGCATAGCCGCAATTGAGATATGGCGCGCGCTGAGCGCATGAGAAGATATTTTCCCTACATCGTCATTATCGGGAGTTCTCATGTCGCTCAGCCAAACCCACATCCTGAAGGTCAATTCCCAACAGCCTGAAGCACCCGTTCCCTTACCTGCTGAACCGGCGCATATCATTCGTGATGATGCCGAAGCCATTGAGATTGCTCAACGTCTGGCCACAGAGTTTGCGCGTGACGCCGCACTGCGCGACCGCGAAGGCATCTTGCCGCTCAACGAATTGGATGCGTTCTCACAAAGTGGCTTGTGGGCGATGGCGATCCCTAAAATCTATGGCGGCGCGGGCGTATCCTGGGTGACGGTGGCGAAAGTCATCGCCATCATTTCGGCGGCAGATTCCGCGCTCGGTCAGCTACCGCAGAACCATTTAGCCGGCGTGGCGCATCTGGTGGCGGATGGCAGCGAGGCGCAGAAACAAGAACTGCTGGGCGAAGTGCTGGTTGGCTTGCGCTGGGGCAACGCTTTCTCCGAGAAGAATTCGCGCACCGTCGCCGATTTCCAGACGCGTTTTCAGCGTGAAGGTGATGACGTGGTGATCAACGGCGAGAAATTCTACGCCACCGGCGCACTGCTGGCGCATCGAATTCACGCAGTGGCGCTCGACGATCAGGATCGCGCGCATCTGATTGTGCTGGATCGCAACACGCCGGGCGTGACCATCATTAACAATTGGTCGAGCTTTGGTCAGCGCACCACGGCATCGGGCACCGTGCTGCTGGAGAACGTGCGCGCCCCGCTATCCCGCGTGATCCCGGCTTATCAGGCGTTTGAGCGCCCGACTGCCGCCGGTCCGATTTCGCAGATTATTCAGGCGGCGGTGGATGTGGGCATTGCTCGCGGCACTGTTGAAGACACGCTGCATTTTGTGCGCGAGCGGTCACGTCCGTGGATTGATAGCGGCCAGGAGCGCGCATCCGATGATCACTTTACGCTGGCGGCAGTCGGGGATTTGAAAATTCGCCTGCACGCCGCTGAAGCCTTACTGTGGCGCGCTGGCGAAGCGATTGATCTGGCGCTGCGGCAACCCGATGAAAGCACGGTGGCTGCGGCAACGGTCGCTACCGCTGAAGCCAAAGTGTTAACTACCGAAATCGCTATTCTGGCAGGTAACAAGCTGTTCGAACTGGCGGGTACACGCTCAACGCTGCAGGAGTTCAACCTCGATCGCCACTGGCGCAATGCGCGCACCCACACCTTGCACGATCCGGTGCGCTGGAAGTATTACCACGTCGGCAATTATTACCTAAATGGCACCCCGCCGCCGCGCCATGCATGGAATTAACGGTGGCGAAAACGTGCCGCTGGATGGTCAGCCGTGAGTCGCGGCTGACCAAACAACCGTTCGCGCAACGTCACGGCTTGCGCGGGCGTTTCACGGATAAGCCCTCGGCTACGCAGCACCGGCATCACATGCTGGATAAAATCCTCAAAGCTGCCGGGACTAATCGCCCACGCCAGATTGAAGCCATCAACACCTGACTCCGCGGCAAACTGTTCCAGCTGATCGGCGATACTCTCCGGACCGCCGATCAGCAGCGGATGCAATCCGCCAATGCCGATGTAGCGCGCCGCATCACGCAGCGTCCAGCGTTTTTGATCGTCAATGCGCGTCAGGCTGGCTAAGGCTGAGCGACAGGCATCGGTTTCACGAAACGCTAGCGGCGTATCCAAATCCTCCTGTGAACAGTCGATACCGGTCCACGCAGAGAACAGCGCCAGCGCGGCCTCTTCGCTGATGTACTGCTGATAATCGCGATATTTAGCCTGCGCGGCTTCATCACTCTCTGCGGTGATCACCGTGATAGCCGTGACGAAACGCAGCGAAGCCGCATTGCGCCCTTCTGCTGCGGCTAACTGGCGAATACGTTGGATATCCGCAGCAATGGCCTGCGGCGTAACGCCGCCGAGAAAAATTACTTCCGCGTTGCGTGCAGCGAATTGCGCCCCGCGACTGGAGGTTCCCGCCTGAAACAGCACCGGCGTGCGCTGCGGACTGGGCTCGCTTAGGTGCGCATCCGGTACCTGATACCAGCGCCCGGCATGTTTGATAGCGTGCACTTTGGCCGGATCGCTATACACGCTGTTTTGCTTATCGCGCCGCACCGCGTCCTCTTCCCACGATCCTTCCCACAACTTGCCGGTGATATCGAGAAACTCCTGCGCGCGATCGTAGCGTTCATCGTGCGGAATTTGCTGCGTCAGCCCCAGATTACGTGCCGCTGAATCCAGCATTGACGTCACCACATTCCAGGCGATGCGCCCGTTGCTCAGGTGATCAAGCGTGGTGAATTTGCGCGCAAGCAGATACGGCTGTTCGTAGGTGGTAGAAACGGTGATGCCAAAGCCCAGATGTTGCGTCACCGCTGCCATTGCAGAAACCAGCAATAGTGGATCGTTAACCGGCATTTGTGTCGCCAGACGCAACGCCGCGTCCGGCTTGTTTTGCCACACGTCCAACTGACCCAGCGCATCGGCGATGAACAGCGCATCAAACCCGGCGCGATCCAGCTGTTGGGCAATATCGGTCCAGTAACGCAATTCGGTATAGCGATGAGCCTGATCCTGCGGATGCCGCCACAATCCTGCGGAGATGTGGCCCGGCACATTCATCATAAAACCAAACAGTAAAAACGGTGCCCGGCTCATCTTTGACCTCTCTCAGCTGTGATGACGCGCGCGCAGAGCCCCGACGGCCAGCACAATGAAAATTAATCCGCCGGTGGCGACCTGTTGCCAGTAAAAATTCCAGCCGACCAGCAGCAAGCCGTTGGCGATAAAGCTCAGCAGCACCACGCCAAGCAGCGTGCCTAACACATTGGGCCGACGTGATGGCGCGAAGGTGGCGCCAATAAAACTGGCACCAATCGCATTCAGCAGATAGGCATTGCCCGACAGCGGCACCCAGGCTTTGACGTTGGCCGCCAGAATCAAACCGACGATACCGGCAATCAACGCCGCGAGAATAAACGCCAGCGCAGTGAGTCGTTTCACTGGCACGCCCGAATGCTGCGCAACGCTGTACTGCTCGCCCATTACCCGCAATGAACGGCCGGTGGCGCTGCGATGCAGCAACTGATAGAGCGCCAGCGCTACCAGGAACAATAGCCACAACGGCAGCGGAATGCCGAGCAGCGCGCCGTGACCTATCGCCGAAAAACCATCGGGCAGTTTCTGGCTCAGCAGATAAACCGGTTGTCCGCCATTTGACGACAGCTGCTGCACGCTTTGTCCGATAAACAGCGTGCCAAGCGTGGCGAGAAACGGCTCCACGCCTAACTGTGTCACCAAAAAGGCGTTAAACACGCCAACCAGCAGCGCGGCAATTAATGCCGCGAACAGCGCCACTGGCAAACTGACCTGATGCAGCACCAGTGTCACCAAAACCAGACAGGCAATATCGATCGCCGTGCCCACCGAGAGATCAATCGCGCCAATGCGTGTCACCAACGTCATCGCCAGGGCGACGATCGCCAGCGGCGCGACGTTATTGAGCAACACACTGCGAATATTGGAGACAGTGGCAAAAGCGGGCACCGCGATAATAAAGAACACGAGCAGCGCTACAAAGGTCAGCACGATGATGGCGCGCAGCCAGCCGGTCTGGCGCGGGCGTGGCGCGACAGGTGATAACAAAGAGTCAGACACCTTGCGTTCTCCTTGACTGGCGACGACGTAACAGCGCGGTTAACGCCACCACTAATAGGATCAACACGCCTTCGACGCCGTTTATCCAGTAACTTGAGACATTGATCAGCTGAAAGCCGTTGGCAATCAGGCTGAGAAATAGCGCGCTAATCAGTGCGCCGCCAAGTGTCGGCACCAGACGACGGGAAAACACCACGCCCAATAGCGCCGCCGCGATCACCATCAACAGATTGTCGTTGGCGCCAGGCGAACTGCCGCTTAGTAGCGACACCGACGCAATTGCCGCGATAGCCGCGCTGACGCCACACAACACGTAGCTCAAACCCTGATAGCGTTTAACGCCGATGCCCGCCGCATTCGCCGCCTGCGGATGGCTGCCCACCGCCTGCAAGCGCAGGCCAAAGGACGTCAGGCGGCTCAAGGCGATCATGCCAAACGCCAGCAGCAGAAACGACCAGCCCAGCCACGACACCGCTAAAGGGCCGTTGCTTAACAACAGATTTTGCAGATCGCTGCTGGCCGACACCGAGGCGTTGCTGGTCAGCACCATTTCCAGGCCGATAGCGATATTCATGCTGGTGAGCGTTGCCAGCAGCGGCAAAATCCCCAGCCAGACAATCGCCAGCGCGTTAAACAAACCCACAGCCGCACCGGTTAACAGCGTCAGCAGCAAGGCAATCGCGATGGGCTGACCGGCGTTGAGCTGGCTGGCAAACACCGCCGCACTTAGGCCAAGGTTGGCGGCAATCGACAGATCAATGCCGCCGGTAATACCCTGCAAGCCGCCGCCGCTTAAAACCAGTGTTAAGCCAAGCGCCAGCGTGCCAACCACCGCAGTCTGCTGCAGCACGTTGCCAAGATTCATCACCGTAAGAAAAATCGGCGACAACCAGGCAAAGACGGCTAAAACCAGCACAATAATCAGCAGCGAAACGTGTTGCAGCCACTGCTGACCACGCACGCTGCGCGGTGCTACAAGCGGTGCAGATTGGGTAACATCACTCATGAAGCACGCTCCGTTAACGCGCCGGTGCCCGAAGCCCAGGAGAGAATTTCCTGATGGCTGGTGTGCTGTGCCTCCAGCGTGGCGACATGTTCGCCGCGCGCCAACACCATAATGCGATCGGCCAGCGTTTGCAGTTCGAGTAAATCGGTGGAGAACACCAGAATCAGGGCGCCGTCATCAGCCAACTGCTGCAATGTGTGATAAATCGCCGCCTTAGCCGCAATATCAACGCCCACCGTGGGCTCATCCAGCAAATACAGACGCGCACCGGTGTTTAACCATTTGGCCAGCACCGCTTTCTGTTGGTTGCCGCCCGAAAGCTGACGCAGCGCCGCCAGCTGCCCCGGCGTGCGGATATCCAGTTGCTGAATGTTCTTCGCCACCAACTCGCTCTCCGCCTGACGCGAAACGCCGCCCCAGCGCAGCAAGCGCTGCACCGTGGTTAAGGTGACATTGTCACGCAATGACAAATTTAACGCGACGCCGTTGGCGCGGCGATCCTCCGGTACAAAGGCGATACCGCGCTTCACTGCGGCATGTGGAGAAGCCGGCACGCCGCTCACTTCGCCCAGCGTAACCTTGCCGCTAACGCCGTTTTCCAGCCCGAACAGCGCGCGAATCAGCGCTTTACCGCCGGAACCTAACAAGCCGGTGATGCCGATGATCTCGCCTTGTCGGCCGGTGAACGACACACTGTGAAAACTGCCGGGCGCGCTGAGCGCAGTAACCTGCAGTACTTGCGCACCGGCGCGGCGCGACTGACGCGGTGCCAGTTCATGACGCGCGTCGCCTACCATCGCCGCGATCAGTGCCGCCGGTGATAGTTGATCTGCGTTGAACTGCGCCACGTCTTTGCCGTCACGCAGCACCGTGACGCGTTGACACAGTTCCTGAATTTCATCGAGATAGTGCGAAACATAAAGCAGCGCGATGCCCTGCTGGCGCATGCGTTCAATTACCCGGAACAGAGCATGCACTTCATGGCGCGCCAGCGCGGCGGTCGGTTCATCCAGCACCACCACGCGCGGCGCGTTTTGCAGCACGCGACAGATTTGCACCAGTTGCTGCTCCGCCACGCTCAGCGTGGCGATCAACGCATCAGGATCGAGTTGCAAACCAAAGTGCTGCTGCAGCTGCTGCTCTGCCTGCTGGCGCATACGACGTCGCAGGATAAACGGCGTACCGGCTAAGCGCGGTTCGTTGCCAAGCCACAGCGCTTCCGCCACCGTTAGCGAGCCGGGCAACAATCGCTCCTGATGCACGATGGCGATGCCCTGGCGTTGCGCCTGCGCGGGCGTAGTGAGCGTAAGCGGCTGGCCATCCAGCTCGATGCTGCCGCGATCGGCGGCGTGAATGCCGCCTAACACTTTGATCAGCGTCGATTTACCCGCACCGTTATGGCCAATCAAGCCGTGTACTTCACCGGCATGCACGCTGAGCGACACCGATTGCAGCGCAGGCACGCCATCAAAAGCTTTGCTGATGGCGTGCAGTTGCAACAGCGGCGCGTTATTTACCATCCGTTTGACCCAGGGTTTTCTGCGCTTCGGCAGCGTTCTCTTTAGTCACCAGAATCGACGGCACATAGGTTGCGGGCGGCAACGAACGATCGCCAGCGAGGTATTTCGCTACGTTCTGCACCGCCGTTTGGCCAATCACATACGGCTGCTGCGCCACCACCGCTGCCGCGCTGGATTTGGGATCTTTAACCAGCGACACCACATCCGGACTGCCATCCACCGCGTACGTTTTGATTTCGTTGCGTCCGGCAGCGTCTACCGCCTGCGTGGCACCGATTTGCGGCACATCCCACGCCGCCCAAATCGCCTGCACTGAACCTTTCGGATATTTATTCAGTAATTGACTGATTTGCGCATACGCATCCTGCACGGTATTCGGGATGACATCGCGCAATTCAGGTTGGATAATTTTAATTTTCGGATACCACTTCAGCACGGCTTTTAACTGGTCGTAGCGCATTGCTACTACCGGCACGCCATAGAAACCGTTAAATACCAAAATATTGCCTTCGCCGCGCAGGTCGTTTACCAGTTTTAATGCTAACTGTTCGCCAATATAAAAATTATCCGATGTGGTGACGTTAATACTGGATGGGCTGGCGGTATCAACGGTAAATAAAGGAATGCCCGCTTCGCGGATTTTTTTCAGCCAGGGTTCCAGCACCGACGCTGTGCCGAGTGTTTCAATGATGGCATCCGGTTTTTGCGCAATAAGCGTCTGAATCTGCGCAATTTGCTGCGACTCTTTACGCCCGCCATCCAGCGCAATCGGCGTTCCGCCAAGGCGCTTCACCTCATCGATTTGTCCCTGATAAGCTTTCAAATCCCAGTAGTGATCGGTACCCGCGACGGTAATGCCAATGCGTTTACCCGCCAGCGACGGAATCAGTTGATCCTCGGCGTGCGCCATTCCTGATAATAGTGATAGAGAAGCCAATAACAGACCTGCCAGGCGGTGCTTTTTCATTCTTAATATCCCTGGAAACAATAAAATAATGTTGTGTGACGCCTGTTATCTGGCGTGTGAAATAAAAATTATCACAGCCATTTTTTATCCATAATGCTATTTTCTCCTTAGGCTAGCTGGCGATTGGTAATAGCCAATACGCACTAGTTCGGTGCGTTTTTTCCCGCTGCGCTTTGTCGGTTTTTTATGCACAGTTACGTAAAGATACTGGTAATCCATACAGATAAGGTTCAGGATGGTCACTCATCCTGGATTAGCACCCACGGCCATTCACCCTCTATCTGAGGGCTCGTAATGAACTTTTATTCAACTGAAACCGTTTGCGCCATTACCGGTGCCAACCGCGCCAATTTACGTCGCTGGTTGCGCGGTGGATTAATTTCTGAGAATCACGTCAATAAGGATTGGAGCCGACATCAGGTTGATGAAGTGCTCGCCATGATGGCATTGACCTCGGGTGGCGCCACGCTGTGGCAAATCTATCAAGGCCGACACTGCGGGCTCGATTACTCTTCGTCTGGTTGGGTGGCACGCCGCGGCGATCTGTTACGGCAGCTGGAGTTAGGCTCTGATCGAGAACTGGCGCGTACTGTGCGCAATCTGGCGGGCGATTACAGCAGCGACGATTTCGTCAATGTGCTGATGAAACCGCTCAACCGCTGGCTGCGTGATGATACGCGTCGCGGGGCATCACGCAGGTTAACGCGCTTTCATGAAGCGATCGTTCATCACAGCGACTGTGTAAAACGCGCTTCAGCCCGTCAGCAGCAGATGCCACTGTTACTGGAAGTGGTCAGCACCGGCGATGAAACGGAAGTGTGGCTGGAAGCCATTCGCCTTACCGGACAAGGGTTCTGCGTCGAGGTAGATCAAACCTCACAACCGATGCTGTACAGTTCAGAAAGCCGCCACGATCATCACCTGTTGTGGTGCGGTGCCGGGATCAGCCATGAACGCATGACCCAGTTCCAGCGCGGATTACGTTCCGGTAAACCGGTGATGCTGAGCGGACCCGATCGCAGCGTTCATCCGGCTGTCGCTGAAGCCAGAGTCGCTTAGCCGGTGCTTTATGCACCGGTCTCATCGCTTATCCCATTCCGCACTTTGCTTATTCAAAAGAAGTAGTTAGCCACGGCAACAACGGTTAAGTCACATCACTCTCTCTTCTGCTACGCTCTCGCCTCCCAATCAGGAGGATCCATGAGTTCATTAATCGATATTTTCACCAGTCATAAAAGCGATCGCAGTTTTACCGACCTTCCCGTTGCGGATGCGGTGCTGGATCGCATCATTTCGGCCGCCTATCGCGCGCCAACCTCGGTGAACTCGCAGCAGGTCTCTTTGGTGGTGACGCGCGATGCTGAAAGACGCGCACAAATCTCCCAGATTGCTGGCGGTCAGCCGTGGATTGCCAAAGCGCCGGTGTTTATTACCTTGGTGCTGGATATGCATAAATCGCGTCTGGCGATGAACGCTATCGACCGCGAGCAGATCGCGCAGCAGAGCATCGAAAGCATTGTGTCGGGCTCAACCGATGTGGGTATTGCGTTGGGTTCTATCATGGCGGCAGCGCGTGCAGAAGGTTTGGGCATTGTGCCGATTGGCGGTATTCGTCGCGATGCGCAGGCGTTAATCCGCTTACTGGATTTGCCGGAATATACTTTCCCGGTGGCGGGCGTGGTGATTGGCCATGTCGATCAGCCTGCGCATCAGAAGCCGCGTCTGCCGCTGGCCACCTTCCGTCATGAAGAGCGCTATCAACGTGATGGACTGGAGCAACACATCGCTGCCTACAATCAGGAGATGGTGCAGCACTGGAAAAATACCGGACGTGAGGATGGCGAGAGCTGGAGTGAAAGCGTTAGCGGTTATTATCACAAGATTTACTTCCCGCACGTGCTGGACGCGCTGAAGAAGCAAGGGTTTGGCAACGACAAGTGACGGTTTTTCCCCGCGCGCTGTGCGCGGGGAAAGAAAATTAACGCCCTTTCTTCTTACGACCTGGCTGGGCGAAACGCTGGCGATTAGCCGGTTTTGCCCCCGCTTTCTCACCCGGTTTAGCGCCAACCGTCGCGGGCTTTTTCGCCGCGCTGGCGGGTTTCTTTTTCGCCTGCGTCTTCTGCGTTTTTTGATCTTCGGATGATGAGTCTTCAATCAGTTTGAACAGATCGATCAGCTCGTCATCGGTCAAATCGCGCCACTCGCCGAGCGGAATCCCTTTCAGGCTGACGTTCATGATGCGCGTACGTTCAAGCTTGGTCACTTCAAAGCCGAAGTGCTTGGTCATTCGACGAATCTGACGATTCAGCCCCTGAACCAGAATGATGCGGAAGACAAAGGTCGACTCTTTTTTAACTTTGCACTTTTTGGTGACGGTGCCGAGCATCGGTACGCCCGCGCCCATTCCGGCAATAAATTCATCGGTGATCGGTTTATCAACGGTGACCACATACTCTTTTTCGTGGTTATTACCGGCACGCAGGATTTTATTCACCAGATCGCCGTGGTTGGTGAGGAAAATCAGTCCCTGCGAATCTTTATCAAGGCGACCAATCGGGAACACGCGCTTGCTGTGATTAACGAAATCACCAATGTTGTCACGCTCACCCTCTTCCATGGTGGTGATGATGCCCACCGGTTTGTTCAGCGCAATCAGCACTAAATCTTCTTCGTCACGCGGCTCAATCAGCTGCCCGTTCACTTTGACTTCATCCCCTGCAAACACCTGCGCACCGACGGCAGCGCGTTTACCGTTAATGAAAACGTTGCCTTGCTCGATGTAACGATCGGCATCGCGGCGTGAGCAGATTCCGCTCTCGCTGATGTATTTGTTCAGGCGTGTGGATGAGTTAGGCAGCATGGTTCCTCCGAAAAAAAACGGACTATACAGCAACCTTAGGCGTTGGTTAAGCCTCGCGACAATCATCAGCATTTCTCTTACCACGATATAACAGCACACTAACAATGTGGTTGTTGTCAGCGGATCGATCAGCGACAATTCGCACCCATCGTTTTTTCTTATGACAGAGTGATTTCGTAATGACAAATCAGCCATCGGTGACGTGGATAACCTCCGTGCGCACCTTTCTGGCCCGCCTTTGGCCTCATCCGTTACCGGGAGGCAGAAAGCAGATGGTCATCGCCAGCATTGGCGCGGGATTGGGTTTAATGATGACCAGCCTGACCAGCCACTGGCTGCTGGGTGGAGTGAATCTGTGGTTTGTCGCGCCGATGGGCGCTTCAGCGGTATTACTGTTTGGTCTGCCGAACAGTCCGCTGGCGCAGCCGTGGTCAATTGTCGGCGGCAATTTGGTGGCGGGCGTTGTTGGCGTCACCACCGCGCTGTGGGTTCCCCATCCCGCGCTGGCGTGTGGTATCGCGGCCTGTGTGACGATCGCGTTGATGTTTCAACTGCGCTGTTTGCATCCACCGAGCGGCGCGGTGGCGCTGACCGCAATTTTGGGCGGTAACGGCGTCCAGCAGCTGGGTTACCACTTTATTCTGACGCCGGTGCTGTTGAACTCGGTTTGCCTCGCGCTGCTGGCGTTGCTGTTTAACAATCTCGCCGGACGTCGTTATCCGCATCCGCTGGCGGCAACGGAAACCAAAGCGCCGCCTGTGGTGATCGACGTAGCGATTACGCGTGAAGACCTGCATCAGGCGCTGGAAAGCGGTGAAGTGCTGGATATCGATGAGGATGATTTGCAGCAGTTGCTGCAACGCGCCGAAGAGATTGCGACTCTTCGTCAGCGCGGGCAGATGCCGGCATCATCATGAGTGGTCGCCATAAATGGCGACTCGACACCATATTCTTTCACGATAACTTCATCGCCCTCAATTTCAACCACCGCAAACGGCACCTCTTCTGCCCCATCCAGCATCCCTTTGAGCGTATAGAAGCCTGTTTGACCGATGCGCGCAAAGCCGCCGCGATGATCGTGTCCAGAGAAACAGCATAGTATGTTGTAACTAGAAAGCAGCTCTGCCAGCGTGCTGCCGTTGAGTAAGTTGTGGCTGTTATGCGGCGCCAGCGGATAATGCCCAAACACCACCACTTTCTCCTCTTGCTGGCGGGCTTGCTGCAACTGCTGCTCAATCCACGCCAGTTGCTGCGTTCCTACCGCACCGTTCCAGGGTTTCGCCTGCGGCTGCTGGCGCGCGGTGAGGTCCACCAGCATCGCCTCCGCCTGCTTGCGATCGTCACCGTTCTGCGTGTTGCAATAGAGGCTGATGTCGTTGCCGTCATAAACAATAAAACGCCAGCCCTGCAGCCCAAAGGCGTAATAGCTTTTGGGTAGCGCAGCGGCTTCGTTGAGATGCTGCGCGATGGTCTGCGCATCGTGATTACCCAGCACCACCGCATGTGGATGTTCGAGGCGATCGTAAATCGGCAATATCGCCGCGTAGCTGTTCCAGTCGCGATCGACTAAATCCCCCAGCGTAACGACAAAATCCAGCGGCTGCTGATTCAACACCGCAATCGCCTGCGGCAGCTTATGCAGCGCGTGACGATAGTAGAGATTTTTCGCCATATCGGCGTCGATGTCGGCATATTGCGGATCGGCAATCAAACCAAAACGCAGCGTGCTGCTCAGCGGCGCGGAACGCACATCGGGCAAGGCATAGAGCTCGGCGACATCGCCCAGCAGTTCACGCTGCAGTTCAGTCAGCGGATGCGGATAAGACACGAAAATCACTCCTTAGCGAATACCAGCACGCATAAACGATTGAATAAACTGACGCTGGAAGATCAGGAACAGCACTAACAGCGGCAACGTCGTCATTAACGTAGCAGCGCCAATCAACGCCCATTGCACGCCCTGCTCCGGCGCCGAGAACAGTTGCAGGCCCACGGTGAGCGGCCGCACGTTGACGGAATCGGTGATCACCAGCGGCCAGAGGAAATCATTCCAGTGGAAGCTGATCGACACCAGCGCAAACGCCACATAAATCGGCTTCGCCAGCGGAATATAAATCTTGCGCAGAATGTAAAAGCGGCTGGCACCTTCCACAATCGCCGCCTCTTCCAATACCAGCGGAATACTTTTAAAGGTCTGGCGCAGCAGAAAGATGGCGAAGGCCGAGGAGAAATACGGCAGCGCGATACCGGTTAGCGTATCGCGGAAACCCAGCGCGCCGATGGTTTTGTAGTTATTCAGAATCAGCACGTCGGGGCTGATCATCAGCTGCAGCAGAATCAGCGCGAAGATCGCGCCGGAGAATTTCAGGCGGAAGCGCACTAATGCGTAAGCGGCCATGGTCGCCAGAATCAGCTGCACCACCACAATCATCAGCACCAGCAAGCTGGTATTGAGGAAGTAGCGACCAAAGGGCGCGGCGTGCCAGGCATTAACGAAGTTCTGCAAGGTCAGCGGCGAAAAAAGCGAAAAGCTCGCCTGATCGGATGCCGGATGAATCGCCACCCAGATCGCCACCAGAATCGGTAAAAACCACAGCAACGCGGCAAGCCCAATGCCCATATTCAGACACAGGCGACCAAACGTGATTGTCGGCTTCATTGGTAATGGGCTCGCTTGTCCAGCAGGTTGAATTTAAGCAGTGCAATCGTGGCGAGGATCACTAGCAGTACCACCGTCATTGCCGCTGCGGCGGGCATATCCCAGAAGCTGAAGGCAGTGCGATAGATGTAGAACAGCAGCAGGCTACTGCTGTTATTCGGCCCGCCGTTGGTCATCGCGATCACCTGATCGACGATGCGAAACGCATTCATCGAGGCATTGATCAGCACAAACAGCGTGGTGGGCATCAGCAGCGGCCACTGCACGCGGCGGAAGAAATAGCGGCGTGACGCCCCTTCTATCTGCGCGGCTTCGCTCAGGCGCGGATCGATCTGCTGCAAAGCGGCGAGATAAAAGATCATAAAGAAGCCCGCTTCGCGCCATACCGATACCGCCATCAAACAGTACAAGGCGCTACCCGGTTCGCCGAGCCAGTTCATCGCTGGCAGCGAAAACAGCGCCAGCAGCTTATTCAGCAAACCCAGCTGCGGCGTGTAGAAGAACAGCCACAGATTGGCGATGGCGATCATCGGCAGCAGCGAAGGAATAAAGAACGCAGTGCGCACCAGCGCATTGGCACGCATGTGACGATTGACCGCCAGCGCCATCAGCAGCGCCAGCGTGACCGCCAGCGGAATGGTGATCAACGCATACAGCAGGTTATTCCACAGCGACTGAATGAAGATGTCGTCATCCAGCAGCGCAAGATAGTTATCCAGCCCAACAAAATGGGCTGGACGACCGTTACGTGCTGCGCTGAACAGGCTTTCCCATACGGTCGCAACCGCCGGATAGTGCGTAAACAGCAGTAAAAAACTCAGTGCCGGTAAAATCAGCAGGTAGCCATACAGCTGCATCGACCATAACCGGGGACGACGAACCGGCGCGACGGTGAGAATCGTGCTCGTCATTATTGATAAGACTTCAGCAGACGATCGGCTTGCTTCTGCGCGTCTTCCAGCGCTTCGGCTGGCGTTTTCGCCTGCGTCACCGCCGCTTCTACCGCGTGATTGAGCGCATCCTGAATCTGCACGCTGTTGTAAGTCGAGAGTTCTGGCTGCGCATACTTCAGCTGTTCACGCGCCACCAATGCCTGAGGAACCTCTTTAACGTAATCCTTCATCACCGTGGTATCCCATGCCGCCGGAGAGGTCGCTACATAACCGGTGGCGATGCTCCAGCGCGCCGCCTGCTCGGGGGAGGTTACCCAACGGATAAACTCCATCGCCGCTTTCTGCTGTTCTGGCGAGGCATTTTTAAAGACATACAGGTTGCCGCCGCCGGTTGGGCTGCCGCGCTGGGTTTTCTCCGGCAGCATCGCCACACCGAACGGGAATTTCGCGTTATCACGCACGTTGGTCAGGTTGCCGGTGGTGGTCACCATCATGGCAGTTTTGCCGCTGATGAAGTCCTGCGGCGTGGTGCCCCACGCAATGGCACCCTTTGGCGACACGTCCTCTTTCTGGCCGAGATCGGTCAACCACTGCAGCGTTTCCACGTTGCCCGGCGTATTGAAGTGCACCGCTGTGCCTTTGCCGTTATCCAGGCGACCACCGTTGGTGGCGGACAAGCCCTGGAAGTTCCAGTAGCCGTTTGGTGTGGACGGAATCTCGATGCCCCATTGGCTGACGCCGTTGGCATCTTTGATCGTGAGTTTCTTACTGAACTCGACCACCTGCTGCCAGTTGGCCGGTGGCGTATCGGCATTCAAACCGGCTTTCTCAAACGCCTGTTTGTTCCAGTACATCACCACGGTTGAACGCTGGAACGGTACGCCCCACACTTTGCCGTCAATGTGACGCAGAAACGCCGGGTAGAAACCGTCGATCCATTTTTTGCCTTCCTCGCCCTGCGCTAAATCGCTGGCCGCCACAATCGCACCGGCATCAATCAGTGAATACGCTTCGATATCGCCGATCACCGCCAGCTGCGGTGCGTTGCCACCCCGAAAGGCGGTCAGCGCTTTGGTCACGGTGGTGGCGTAGTCACCGGTATACACCGGCTGAATACTCACGTCCGGATGCACTTTCTGGAAATCCGCCACCAGCGAATCCACGGTGTGGCTCACTTTGCCGCCCACCGCAATCGGGTAATACATTTGCAGCTTGACCGGTTCAGCCGCAAAAGCTGAGGTGGTGACGGCGAGAACTAATGCAGAAAGACGTGAATAACGAATCGCAGACATGATTTTCCCTTGAGCAAATGACAACGGTTAAACGGCGTATTTTTTCTGTGAAGCAAACATCTGTTGTTCGGCTGGCACGCAGCGCTTACCGCTCTCGCGATGAAACAGATATTGCCGCGCGGCGGACCACTGCAATCCCACTTCACTGCCATCGGTGAAGCGCTGCATGCCCGGCACTTTAATGGTCAGCGGTTCGCTGATGCCAGCAAGCAGGCACACCAGCAAGGTATCAGCGCCCATATATTCAGAACTGATCACCCGCGCGGTCAGCGCCGCCTGTTCTGCAGCGATCGGCTGGATATCTTCGGCACGCAATCCAAGGCTCAGCGGCGCGTCGCGGTATTCCACTACCGGCGCGGTGAGATGCAGCAGATAGTGATGCGCGCCATTGCGCTGCAGCGGCAGGATGTTCATCGGCGGTGCGCCAATGAACTGTGCGGCAAACACGCTGGCGGGATTGTTGTAGAGATCGTCTGGCGTGCCGTGCTGTTCAATGTGGCCATCGTTGAGCAGGATAATGCTGTCGGCCATGCTCATCGCTTCAGTCTGATCGTGCGTGACGTACAGCATGGTCAAACCGAGTTTTTTCTGCAGCGCGCGGATTTCACGGCGCATGCTTTGCCGCAGCCTGGCGTCGAGGTTCGACAGCGGCTCATCCATTAAACACAGCGTGTTATTGGCGATCACCGCACGGCCCAGCGCCACGCGCTGCTGTTGTCCGCCGGAGAGCTGTGATGGCAAACGATCCAGCAGCTTATCCAGCTCCATTAGCTTGCTGACATTATCCAGGCGGGCAGCAAACGACTGTTTCTCCTCGCCGCGCGCTTTCAAACCAAACAGCAGGTTTTCACGCACGTTGAGGTGGGGAAACAGCGCGTAAGATTGAAACACCATCGATAGCTTGCGTTGCGACGGCGGCAGATGGGTGATATCGACATGATTAAAGTGGATCGCCCCGCGATCGGCTGTTTCCAGCCCGGCGATGGTACGCAGCAGCGTCGATTTACCGCAGCCCGACGGACCGAGCAGCGCGACAAACGCGCCTTCTGCCGCGTCGAAGCTGATGTCGTCCAGGGCGATTTTCTCGCCCCAGGCTTTAGTGATGTGGTGAAGCGAAAGGTGGCTCATGCATCCGCAATCCAGAAATCAGAATGGCGGTAAGCTAGCGGAAGGAAATGAAGGTTTTATGTCATTGCGGTGACCGCGCGGTTAAAGGCCACCGAAGGGTCATCATTAATGACGACCTTCAAACATGAATCACTGATTAAAATAATGTTGATGCAAAATCGCAGCCCCATCATCAATCGCTTTCATCAATATCTTTTCACTGGTGACCGCATCGCCGGCCTGTAACGCTTCCAGCAGGTGATCATAGTTATGATGCCCATTCACCACCTCGGCCGGCTGCGGATAGAGATAGTTAAAGCACGGACCGATCTGCACCCAAAGCTGTTCGATCAGCGCCTCCAGCGTTGGCATTTGCGCATAGCCATAGAGCGTAAAACGGAACGCGCGATTGGCTTCTAACGCCGCCTCGGCATCACCGCTTTGTTTGGCTTGCATAAAGCGCGCGCAGAGTTTTTTCAGCTCGGAAATCTGTTTTTTTCCCAAAAATGGCGTCGCCGCCCTCACCGCTAAACCTTCAAGCTGCTTACGAATCAGCGTAATCTCATCAAAGCGCTGGCGCGTCATTTCCGGAACCAGAAACGCCGCAGCTGGCGTGGCGTCTAATGCTCCGGCAGAAACCAGTCGCAACAAGGCTTCACGCACCGGCGTGATGCTGGTACCCAATTGAGCCGCCAAATCGCGCGTCACCAGCCGTGCGCCAGGTTTTAACTTGCCAACAATCAGCGCGCTGCGCAGTGACGATTCGACCTGCGCGGTCAAACTCATGCGCTGCGCTTTATCCATTTCGATCATACGTTGAGGGCCTTCTACTGAATTTCGCAAATGGTAAGTTATTTTTAATGTTTTATTGCCAACTTGCCAGATTATAGGATATATCATGTATTACAAATAAGCACAGTCTTGATTCTGGCAGTATCCACTCTTTTCACTACCTTGCCGTTGGCAATTTTGGGAAACGTTATGAGATTACCTGCAGTGAAGTTTGCCACCACCGCGTTGCTATTTGCTCTGATGCCAGCCGTACAGGCAGCGGAATTGACCATTGGCCAACCCACGTCTGCCACGGCGATGGATCCCGGCTTTCTTAAAGAATCTGCCACCTTAGTCGACAACCTCTTCGATACCTTAGTGCGCCGCGCCGATGACATGTCATTACAGCCGGGCTTAGCCACTGAGTGGAAAGCGATTAACGACACCACCTGGCAATTTACCCTGCGCCAGGGCGTGAAATTTACCGATGGCGAGCCGGTGAACGCCGAAGCGGTGAAGTTCTCCATCGATCGTATTTTAGACCCCGCCAATCACGCACCGACGATTTCCTATATCCGCACCATCAAATCAGTGGACGTGATCAACGACTATCAGGTGCAGATCCACACCAACGGCCCGGATCCTCTGCTGCCCACGCGCATGAGCCGCTACCCGGCTTACATTGTGCCGCCAGCGTACGTGAAGAAAGTCGGCGCCAGCGAGTTCGCACGCAAACCGGTAGGCAGCGGCGCTTACAAGCTGGATAGCTTTATCCCGGATGAAAAAGTGGTGATGGTCGCCAATGAAACTTACTGGCGCGGCAAACCGGCGATTGATCGCGTTACCTGGCGTCCGATTCCCGAAGCCACCGCACGCCTCACCGCACTGCTGACCGGCGAAGTGCAACTGATTGAAAGCGTGCCAGCCGATTTAGTCCCCGCGCTGAAAAATCGCCCCAACGTCGAACTGGAACAGGTGAAAGGCGGCGGACTGACGATTTACCTCGGTCTTAAAGATGATGAGAAACCGCTGAGTGATGTGCGCGTCCGTCAGGCGCTTTCGCTGGCGTTAAACCGTCAGGCTTATACCCAACAGCTGCTGCACGGCTTTGGCACGCCAACCGGCACCATGGCCGGAGCCAATGACTTTGGTTATCTGGCGGTTCCAGCCACCGCGCAGGATGTGGCGAAAGCCAAGTCGCTGCTGGCTGCAGCCGGTTACGCCAACGGCTTTACCCTGCGCTTCCAGGCGCCGCGCCGCTATATTGCCAGCGCCGATGTGGCGCAAGCCATCGTGCAGGATTTAGCCGCCATTGGCGTGAAAGCCGAGCTGGAGGTACCGGAATGGTCGGTTTACACCCAGCAGGTCGCGTCCCAGAAACAGGCTCCGATGTATATGCTGGCGTGGGGATCCACGCAGACGCTGGATGCCGATGCCGCGCTGTTCCCCATCCTGCGCAGCGGCGAGCCCTATTCCACCGTGCATGATGCAGAGCTGGATAAGCTGCTCGATCAAAGCCGCCAGATTGTCGATCCCGTTGCGCGCAAAAAAGTGTTAGAGCAGATTCAGCAACGCGTCGCGGAACAACAGCCGCTGCTGCCGCTGTACCGTGAAGATACCTTGTATGCGCACAGCACGTCGCTCAACTTCAAAGGCCGCGTCGATGCCCGCATCCCGCTGTTTGATCTGAGGCTGAAATGATTTCACCGGGCACCGTGCTGCAGCGCCGTCCACGCCGCCTGATTTACGGCGATGCGGTAATCGGCAGCCTTTTGCTGATCGTGGTGATTGCCGCGGCGCTGCTCTCTCCGTGGCTGCCGTTGCCCGATGCCTTAAGTAACAATCTCAATGAGATGTTCCTGCCGCCGGGTTCACCCGGTGCGCAAGCCACGCATTGGCTCGGCACCGATCAACTGGGCCGCGATCTGCTGGCGCGCATTCTCTCCGGCACGCGCTTGTCGCTGCTGGTGGTGCTGGTCGCGGCGGCGATTGGCGCGGTGATTGGCGTCGCGCTCGGTATGATCGCCGGTTACGCCGGCGGTTGGGTTGATGCGCTGATCATGCGACTGATCGACATCCAGCTGGCGGTACCGTTTATTCTGTTGATTTTGCTGGTAATTGCGCTGATGGGCGCGTCACTGACCAACATCATTGTGATTATGGGCTGCACCAGCTGGGCGATTTATGCCCGCGTGGCGCGCGCCAAAACCTTAGAGATTCGGGAACTGGAATATATTCAGGCGGTGCGCGCCATGGGCTTTTCGCCGCTGCGCATACTGCTACGGCATATCCTGCCCAATCTGCTGACGCCGCTGGTGGTGTTGCTAACGCTGGATATCCCACGCCTGATCGTGCTCGAAGCCTCAGTGGGTTTTCTCGGCATGGGCATTCAGCCACCCACGCCAACGCTGGGCAACCTGATTGGCGAAGGTCGCTCTTACATGCTGCTGTCGCAATGGCTGGTGCTCTATCCCGGTTTGGTGATTGCGGCGCTGGTGATTGGCTGCAACCTGCTCGGCGATGCGCTGCTACGTCGCACGCATACAAGGCTGGATTAAGATGCTGAACATTCTGCTCAATCGCCTTGGCCAATCGGTATTAGTGCTGCTCGGCGTGTCGCTGCTGATTTTCTTTAGCCTGCACATGACGGGCGATCCGGCGGCGCTGATGATGCCGCCCGGCTCCAGCCAGCAGGAGATCGATACTTTTCGTCATAGCATGGGCTTTGATCGTCCGCTGCTGTGGCAATACAGCCACTATCTTGGCGGCGTGCTGCACGGGGATTTTGGTGAATCGCTGCGCTACAGCCAGCCGGTATTGGCGTTGATTGCCGAACGTCTGCCGGCGACGGCGCTGCTGGCGGTGAGTGCGCTGGCATGGAGTTCGCTGCTCGGTCTGCTGCTCGGCATTATCAGCGCCCTGCGGCCGCACAGCCTGTGGGATTTGTTATGCCGCCTGCTGGCCTTCTCCGGCCAGGCGATTCCGGTGTTCTGGCTCGGGCTGCTGCTGATTCTGCTATTCAGCCTGAAGTTACAGTGGCTGCCCTCCAGCGGTTACGGCACTTTCGCCGCGCTGGTAATGCCGGCGCTCAGTCTGGGTGCGTTTTACATGAGCGCCGTGGCACGCCTGACGCGCGCCAGCCTGCTGGATGTGCTGCAACAGGATTATATCCGCACCGCGCGCGCCAAAGGGCTCAGCGCCTGGCGCATCGTGGTACGCCACGGTTTGCGTAACGCGCTGATCCCGGTGATCACCGTACAGGGCATGTATTTCGCCTCGCTGCTCGGCGGCGCACTGGTAACCGAGATTATTTTTGCCTGGCCCGGCATTGGTCGTCTGGCGATTCAGGCGATTCAAAACCGCGATTTCCCGCTGGTGCAGGCGATTGTGTTGCTCGCCGCCGTGGTGTTCGTGGCGATCAATTTGTTGATCGACCTGCTCTATCTGGTGCTGAACCCGAGGATTCGTTTATGAGTCGCCTTGACGCCACGCTTGAACTGCTGAGTGAACTGACGCGCTGGCCAAGCGTGGCCGGTCAGTTATCCTCGCAGCGCGGGTTGGCTGCCTGGCTGGAACAGTGGATGGTGGCGCAGCTGAATGCCGCGATCGTCTATCCGGTGGCGTCTCAAACCGATGATGTCCCGCCGCTGGTCCATGTACGCATCGATAACGGCAGCAGCAAAACCGTGGTGCTGTACAACATGTATGACGTAATGCCTGCGGATGATGCCGGCTGGGATGTGCCGCCGTTTGTCGGTGGCGTGTGTCACTGGGACGATCTCGGCGCGGTATTTGTCGGACGCGGTGCAGAGAACAACAAAGGCCCAGTCGCCGCCCTGCTGATCCTGCTGCGCGAACTGCAGCAGAGCCAGCAGCTCGATTTTAATATTGAAATCCTGCTCGAAGGCGAAGAGGAAGTGGGCAGCGGCGCGCTGCGGCGATATCTGGCACAACAGCCTTGCCCGATTGCTCCCGCTGAAGCCGTGCTGTTTCCGTCACTGTGCGAATACGGTGGCGGCGCACCGCGCGTCTATCTCGGCTTTACCGGACTGGCCAGCGGACGCCTCAGCGTCACCGGCGGCGCATGGGGCGGACCGTCCTCCGCGATTCATGCCAGCAATGCCGGTTGGATCGCCAATCCGGCGTGGCGTTTAGTACAGGCATTAGATGCCATCGCGCCAGCAGAACACAGCGGCGTATTGGCGTGTCACGCCACGGACGATGAGGCGAATCAATTATTGGCGACCTTAGCCGCCGAATTCAGCATCGATGACGAACTGAAGTTCCGTCGCAGTCAGCGCCTGATGATCGCCGGCGACACGCTGAGCTGCCTGCAAACGCTGCTTGGCAGCGCGGTGTTAACGCTGGCAGAACTGCACAGCGATCCGCCAGGCGGACGCGGCGTCATCCCGTTCCGTGCCAGCGCGGAGCTGGCGTTTCGCATCCCGCCGGGTTTCGATCAGGACGCGATGATTGCCGACGTGCAGCAGCGTCTGGCGCAACCCGATTTAGCCGGCAGCGAGCTGCACCTGTTTGATCGCTATCCCGGCGTGCGCTTTAGTCGCAGCGCCAGCGGCGTCGATGCCCTAATCGCCAGCTATCAAAAGCTGGGCGCGGCACCGCAAATCTGGCCGTGGGCGCCGGGCTGTGCGCCCGCCTACGCTTTCGCGGCCGTCGCGCCCGCCTTTCTGATTGGCGGATTAGGCCACGGCGGCAACGCGCACGCCGTCAATGAGTTTGTCACGCTGGCGGGACTCGAACGCTTCCAGCAATTCATGAGCCTGTGGCTCAACGCATTCAATGATTCGGCCATTGGCCGGGTCGCGCCACACCAGGGAAACACCGCAGTACACAAAAATAAAGGTAGTAAATAATGAAATCAGTAGAAGAGTTTGAACGCGTTCCGCTCGGCTTCTTCCCCACTCCTCACGAGCCGCTGCCGCGGCTCAGTGAGGCACTTGGGATTACGCTGACGATCAAACGTGATGACTACAGTGGCTTCGGCGGCGGCGGCAACAAAGTCCGCAAGCTGGAGTATCTGATGGCGGAGGCCTGCAAAACAGGCGTGAATGTGGTGATCACCACCGGCGGGCATCAGTCGAACCACGCCCGCATGGTGGCTGCCGCCGCACGCAAGTTTGGTATGCGTCCGGTGCTGGTGTTGCGGGGCAATCCGCCCGCAAGCTGGCAGGGTAATCTGCTGCTGGATAAGCTGTTCGGGGCCGAGGTGCAGTTCCTCGATCCCGACGGCTATTTCAGCCAGATTGAAGGTGCGATGCAGGCGCACGCGGATGCGGCTCTCGCGCAAGGTGAAACCCCCATGATTATTCCGCTGGGTGGCGCAACGCCACTCGGCGCATTGGGTTATGTACGCGCAGTGGAAGAGTTAGCGGCGCAGCTGGCACCCAGCCAGATGCCCGCACCCGATTTCATCGTCGCGCCCACCGGTTCCGGCGGCACGCTGGCGGGATTGCATGTGGGCACGCGTCGCTATTGGCCCAATACTAAGGTGATTGGCGTGAGCGTCAGCGCCAAAGCCGACTGGTTCCAGCCACGCATTGCCGGCATGGCGCAGGATTGTGCCGATCTGCTGCAATGGCCGCAGCAGTGGCAGCCGGAGGATATCTGGATTGAGGATGGTTATGTCGGTCAGGCGTACGGCGTGCCATCGGACGGCGGCATCGCTGCCATCTATCAACTCGCCCAACTGGAAGGCGTGCTGCTGGATCCGGTTTACACCGGTAAAGCGATGCACGGCCTGTTCTCGCTGGTCGAACAGGGGCGCATTCCGCAGGGATCGCGCGTGACCTTCGTGCATTGTGGCGGTTCTCCGGCGCTCTATCCCTTCGCCGATCGCCTGCTGGAGGCGTAATGGAAGCCTTATTGCGTGTACTGGATGAAGCCACCGTCGCGCAATTAGGCGGCGGGGATGTCGCTTTGGCGCTGGAAGACGTCAAAGCGGTGATTCAGCTGATGCGTCTCGGCGAGGCGCAGATGCCCGCCGAAAATCACATCGACCTCGGTACGCCGCTCGGTAAAGCGTATGCCTTACCGGCACGCGTCGGCGGCACCTACAATGCCGCAGGCGTGAAGTGGACGGCACATCGTCCACAGCGACCGGATGCGCTGCCCGCCGCCCTAGCCGTGACCCTGATTAACGATGCGCAGAGCGGCATTCCGCGCGGCTTGCTGGCCAGCGGAGCACTCACTGCGGCGCGCACCGCGGCGGTGAGCGCACTGGCGTTACAGCTGGCCGCACCGCGTCCGGTAAAACGCGTGCTGCTGCTCGGAGCCGGTTTGCATGCTCAGGCGCATCTGCGCATGCTGCAGCAGCTGTTTCCGCAGCTGGAACAGATTGGCGTGTGGAACCGCTCCCCTTTTAAACTCAGTGCATTGCGCGAAGTGCAGATCGAAACCGATCTGCAACTCGCTCTGGCGCAGCCTTATGACGCCGTGCTGACCTGTACCAGCGCCGACCAGCCGATTGTCGACGCCGCAGCGGTACGTCCCGGCAGGATCATTGTGCAGGTCGGTTATCACGAAGTGAGTTTTGCCGCCATCAAAGCCAGCAGCAAGGTGGTGGTGGATGCGTGGGGCGATTTTGCCCAGCGCAGCGCCAAAAGCCTGTTCCAGATGTTCCGCGCCGGGGAGTTTGCTGAGCAGGATGTGGCGGCCGATTTCGCCGCGCTGCTGCTGGATCACTGGCGTCCACAGCCCGATGACAGCGTCTATTTCTCCTCGTTTGGACTCAATGTATTTGATATCGCCCTCGCCGCCCGCGTGCTACAGGCCGCCGAGCACGACGAGCTCGGTTCATTGCAGTCGCTGTTTTCAGGAGTTCTGCATGATCATTGATGTGCTTTCACTGCATCAGCGCCAGGCGCGCGGCGAAGCGTTTCTGCTGATCGATGTCCGCGAATTTGCCGACTGGCAACGCGCCACCTTGCCTGGCGCGCAGCACTGTAACGTCTACGACTATTTTATTGAGGATTGCAGCGAGGCAGGTTTAGCGGTGATGGCAGCCGAAGCCGCCACCGCGCTGCAGCCGATGTTTACCGCATATCCCAACGCCACGCCGGTGTTTTTCGAGCAGCAGGTTGGCATGCGTTCACCGCGCGGCGCCTGGTTCGCCTGGCTGCTCAAGCGTGATGATGCGCTGATTCTGGATGGCGGCGTGGATGCCTGGATTGCGGCAGGCTATGAACTCGCGCCGGGATTGGGATTAAGCCGCACCGTGGCGCATCCACCGGCAGCCAACGCACCCGCGTGGAATCGCGAGCTGGTGTGCAGCCGTGAACAGGTACTAGCAGCGGATGGCGTGGCGGTGATCAACGTGGATGCCCGTCGCCCCAGCGAGTTTGACGGCAGCTTTGCGCATGCCTGCTGTCAGCGTGCGGGACGGATTCCGCATTCTCAGCTGCTGTTCTGGGAAGATGTCATCGCCAACGGCCATTTCTTATCAGCGCAGCAGATTGCCGCACGCGCCGAGGCGGCAGGACTGAGTAAAAACGCGAAGTTGCAGGTTTATTGCCATCGTGGTGCCCGCGCCGCCACGGTGTTGGCGGCGTTAAAACTGGCGGGCTATCCCCATGTTTCGGTGTACGTCGGTTCCTGGCACGAATGGGCCGAACATCACGAACTGCCACTGTTACACGGCGGCTGATCGCAGCGCCAGCGCCTGCTGCACGTCCGGCGCAGCGGCGAGCAGTTGGCGGGTGTAATTGTCCTGTGGATGGTTAATCACGCTGGCGGTCGCGCCCGATTCCACAATCCTGCCGTGATACATCACCACCACGCGATCGCACAACTGACGCACCGCGCCGAGATCGTGGCTGATAAACAGCACCGATAATCCCAGCTTGTGGCGCAGCGTATTAAACAGCGCCAGAATCTGCCCGCGCACCGATAAATCCAGCGCCGCTACCGCTTCATCCGCCACCAGCAGCTTCGGCTCCATCGCCAGCGCGCGCGCAATGGCAATACGCTGACGCTGGCCGCCCGAGAACGCGCCCGGCAGACGGGTGGCATGTTCGGCTTTCAATCCCACCAACGCCAGCAGCTCTTTGACTCGCGCATCCACCGCCGCGCCTTTGCGCAGTTGCCAGACGCGCAGCGGTTCGGCGATCTGCTCACCAACCGGGATTTTCGGATTCAGGCTGGCATAAGGATCCTGGAAAATAATCTGCGTGTGGCGACGTAAGCTATGCAGCTGACGTCCTTGCAAATGCTGCCCCTGAAAATGCACTTCGCCGCCATCCGCCGTAATCAGGCCAATCGCCGCACTGCCCAATGTGGTTTTACCGGAGCCGGATTCGCCAATCAGTCCGACAATTTCGCCCTGCGCAATCGACAGATTCGCCGGATGCAACACGGTTTGCCGTTTGGCCGGCCACAGCGGCATGCGGCGCGGCAGCGGATAGCTTTTACTGATGTCGCGCAGCACCAGCAGCGGCGGCTGGGCAACCGGCGCAGTCGCCTCGGGGATTTGCGCTGCCGAAGCAGCAATCAATTTGCGCGTGTAAGGATGCGTTGGCGCGCCGAGCGTACTCAGCACCGCACCCTGTTCAACCAGTTGCCCTTGCTGCATCACGCAGACGCGGTCGGCGTAGCGCGCTACCACCGAGAGATCGTGGGTGATCAACAAGATCCCCATGCCCATCTCCTGTTGCAGTTCCTGCAACAGCGCCAGAATTTGCGCCTGAATAGTCACGTCCAGCGCGGTGGTCGGCTCATCGGCAATCAATAACTCCGGCTGACCGCTAATGGCACTGGCGATCATCACCCGTTGCCGCATGCCACCCGACAGCTGATGAATATACTGCCGCGCGCGCTGCGCTGGATTGACGATGCCGACGCGATCCAGCAGCGCTATCGCTTCCTGCTGCGCCTGTTTCCAGCCAAACTGACGATGCCGCACCAGCACTTCGGCAATCTGTTCACCAATACGCAGCGTGGGATTCATGCTGGTCATCGGCTCCTGAAACACCGTGGCGATGCGGCAACCACGCAATTGCTGGGTTGTGCGCGCATCCAGCGGCTCGCCATTGAACACCACGCGGCCGCCACTCTGCTGCACGCCCGCCGGCAACAAACTCATTAGCGCCAGCGAGGTCAAGGTTTTGCCAGATCCCGATTCGCCAACTAACGCCAGGATTTCCTTGCGATCGAGATGAAAAGAGATGTTATCCACCAGCAAGCGCTGATCGTGAGTGTGCAGCGAGAGATTTTCAACCGAGAGCAAGCGCGCGTTAGTCATCAGGCAGGGATTCTCAACAAGGAAAAATACAGGATATATCCTGAACATAGCACGAACAAGACCGTTAAGTTATGGCACTGCGCGTGGCGGAATAAGGCTGTACGCCAGGTTTAAAATACGCCGTATTAACGGCGATGATCGCCGTTGATGACTTAATGAATAAACGCAGTGAACCGTTTAACTAAACTTTCTCCTGCGACAAACTCAGAATGGTGCGGATGTTCTGCGCGGTGGTGGCGATAATATCAATCGCGCCAGTGCGCAGTGCGCCGAGGATCGCCATCGCTTTGGTATTTTCCGCGGCAATGGCAATTACGCAGGGAATCTTGCGTAGTTCATCAATGCTCAGCCCAATGACGCGATCGTTCATCACGGTATCCACATGCTGGCCCTGCGAATTAAAAAAGTCGTAGCCGGCGACATCGCCCGTCACGCCCTGATTAACGCTGGCGTCGATGATTTCGTGCGGTGTGAACCAGCCGAGTTTCACCATATAGCTGTTTTCGTTCATGTCGCCGATGCCCACCAGCGCCACGTCGGCTTTACGCGCGCGGTCCAGCGTCTCTTTGATGGTGCCGTTTTGCATAAACGCATCGCGCAACGCGCGGTTCTCAACATAAGCGGGCGCGTAAAGCGTTTCGCTGATGCCGCCGAACTTCTTCGCCAGACGACGGCTGATATGGTCAGCGTTAATGGCATCACCGGGACGATGCGTGCCGCCAATACCGCTGATAAACAGACAATTACGCGTCGGCACCTGGCCGGGATAATCGGCGACAGCGGCCACGTTGCGTCCTTGCCCAACGGCAACAATGGCGTCGTCTTTCAGCGACTGCGCTAAATGTGACGACACCAGCGCGGCGACCTGACGTCGCTGCTCTTCCTGATCGGGCTGATCGAGCGCTATCAGCGCACGTTGCAGTTGTGGGAAGCGATTTTGCAGCTGTTGTTCGAGGCGGGTGCTGAAGACGGGATGGTAGCGCACGTTGATTTCGACGATGCCCTCTTCGCGTGCGCGTTTGAGCAGCCGGCCAACTTTAATGCGGGAAATACCAAACTTACGCGCAATCTCCTCCTGGGTGATTTCGTCCTGATAATAGGCAACAGCTATTTCCGTCAGCAGCTCGGAGTCCTGAGAAAGCGTGTTTTTTTCCATCCGTAACCTGTCTTTTTGGGCGTTATATGAAGATGTTGCGACCGCGCCATGTAGGGTGCGAATTGATGCGCACCAGGTCAACATAAATGGCGACCCTACAAAATGGGGCGAGATCTGACTTTGGCAGGGAGTTATATCATTGATACGACTCGCTTCGCCAGACCACAGCGCCGCGAGTCGATCGAGCGTCACGCTTAGCGCTTGATGGCGTCGATTTTCAGCATACGGGCAATCACGATATCCAGCTCTTTCTGATCGAAGATCTGTTTCCAGTCAGGTTTCACAATCTTCTCACGACCGTACTCCATGGCGATCATGCAGGCATCCGAGAACGGGTTGGTCGCGCGGAACGCCACGGCGAGCGCGATCTGAATATGGCCGTACAACATCGCTTTAGCCGCTTCTTCCGGCACGCCGCTGTGCTTCACGGTTTCATCCAGCGCCTCTTTCATAAACGCACCCACCATGCAGGCTACGGTTTCCACCAGCGTCGGTTCCAGATACGCCAGCTGCGTCACGGTGACCCAATGCACCTGCTCCACCGGGCCGTACATCACGCTGATCACCTTGCTCAGCTCGGCTTTCTGCTCATCAGAACCAGTTTCATAGGAAGCCGCCACGTGCTGAATCGCCGCGATACCGCCAAAGGCATCGGCATGTTCTTCTTTGGTGTAACGCTCAAGGAATACCGACGGATGGCAAGGATGCGCCACCGCGTATTCAATGCCATCACGATGGGCGATCAGATTGGCGTAGGCCGCCGCCGGATCCAGCGTCAGCAGAATCGCGCCCGGTTTCATCTGTGGCACCACGCCTTCAGACACTTTGCCCAGCACGATATCCGGCACCGCCAGAATCACCACGTCGCTCAATGGCACCACGGAGGCGGCATCAGAAAGTTCGCGCCCCTGCGCGCTCACCTGCTCTTGCGCCTTGGGGGAGTTCTCACAGTAAAACACCTGGTAATCGCTTTTCTGGAAGTTTGCAGAAATACGCATACCCATTTTGCCGCCCGCGCCAATCACGGTGATGGTTTTCAGTTGCACGCTCATGTTGTTACTCCTGATCTTGTTTACTACGTAAGAATTCCACGGTGCGGCGAGTCCATTCGGCTTCTCGCTCGCAGGTTACAGCGGCATCGTCTTGCCACGGCAACCAATGTTCGACGATTTGGTTAATGCCTTTATCCGCCGGGCGCACGCTGGCGATCATCCGGTCGTAATCCAGCAAGCCTTCGCCCATCGGGCAGCCGGCAAAGGTAAAGCCGATCCAGCCATCACGGCGCGTGAAGGCAAAGTCTTTGATATGCAGATTGCCGACGCGCGCGGCGGTGTTGGCAATCACCTGCTCTGGCAGTTCGAGGCCGGCGACACAGTTGGCGGGGTCGAGACACACGCCGAGCCAAGGCGACAGGAACTTGTTGATCACTGACATCATCGCGCCGCTGTTCACCTGCTCGTATGTCTCCAGACAGAGACGCACCTGCTGGCGGGCAAAATCCGGCAACACGGCGCCAATCAGCTCGGCGGCTTCGTCGAGCGTGGGACGGTGATCGGCGGTGTAGAACATCGAACGAATGACGCGCGCATCAAGGATTTCCGCCATGTGCAGATAACGACGCAGATGCGCAGTCCCGAGGCCGCGCGTGCCGAGTTCCAGCGTGATGCCGAGCGCATCAGCCTGCTGACGCAGCGTCAGCAGTTGTGCGTCAGTCCAGCTTTCAATCGCCGGGTAATCGCAGATTTGAAACACCGACACATCGAGATCGGCGGTCTGTTGCAGCATCTGCTCCAGCGTCAGCGGATGAGGGACTTTCGATGACATGCGCCAGAAAAAGGCGTAGGTACTGAGTCCAATACGGCTCATTAACGGCGCTCCTGGGCCAGCTCACTGGCTTCATCAATAATTTGTGCCAACGCTTTGGGATCGTGGGCAAAGCGCCCCAGAAACAGGCCATTTACATCCGCGCCAAGGCGCTGAATCAGTCCCGGACCGGCACTGCCGCCGTAAATGATTTTCAGGGTGATGCCGGGCGGCGTGGCGAGTTGCTGCAATCCGGCGCACACGGCGCGGATATAGCTGTCTGGAGCCGGTTGCGGCGCACCAATCGCCCACTGCGGTTCGTAGGCAAAGAACACCTCGCCCTTTAAGCCTTGCTGCGCTGACTCAGCCAGCGCTTCGGCCAGCTGCTGTTGGCACAGCGCGATTGCCTGCTGCGGTTCTGCCTGCACTTCTTCGCCAATGCACAGCACCGGCGTGATGCCGTGACGCAGCGACATCGCCACTTTGGCAGCAATTTGCACTTTATCTTCGTGGAAATGACGACGGCGCTCAGCGTGACCAATTTCGGCCAGCGAGCAGCCTAACTCCTGCAACATACTGGCGCTGACTTCGCCGGTCCAGGCTCCGTTCTCAGCCTGGCAAACATCCTGAGCGCCGAAGCGCACCGGCGTGTCAGCGAAGATGGCTGCAACCGCCGGAATCGCCGGATAAGCCGGTAACACAAACAAGCCCACGTCGCCGTTTTTCACCGCAGCATGGTCGGCTAATGCCGCTACATCACGACACCATTGCAAGGTTTGCTGATAGCCGAAGTACATTTTCAAACTGACACCGAGCCAGATTTTTGGCTGAGACATGCTTCAAGCTCCTTGTTCAGAGGCACTGTGTTCTTTTAGCAGATCGCCGACGGTATTGACGATTAATGCCAGCGAAATGGCTCCGGCATCCGGCGTGCCAACGCTTTTTTCTGCCAGCGGACGCGCACGCCCCATTTTTGGCACCAGCTGCGCGGTGTCCTGCGCAGCTTTATCAGCCACCTGCGCCGCCTTCAGCCAGGCGTCCGTTAACGACGCACCGGCGGCAACCGCCTCAATCAGGCTGTCGCTGAACGGCACCAGCACATCCACCATGGTTTTATCGCCAACGCGCGCTTTACCAAAGTGCATAATGCCTTCTTTTGCTTCACGTACGCCGGTGGCCACACGCTGTGCATCTGGTGTCTGACGATCGCCAAGCGCGGTACCCAATGCAGTGAGCGCCACGCCCCACAACGCGCCGGATGTGCCACCCGCTTTATCCGCCCAGGCATCTGCCGCGCGGCACAGCAAGCTGCCCGCCCCGGCACCGCGCGCAGCGACTTCACGCGCTTTCTCAACCGCGCCCAGCACGCCGCGCTCCATGCCGATACCGTGGTCGCCGTCACCGGCCACCGCATCGATATCGCCAAGGCGTTCAGCGTTACGCTGTAATGTTTCCGCCACGGATTCGAGTAACTGAAGTACGCGTTTCGCACTCTCTTGCGATTCCGCGGTGGCTGCTGGCAAGGCTTCTTCCGTGCTTTCAACGCGCTCAGCGGCGCTTAACGGTTCGGCCACCAATACGCTGCCTTTGCGGTACGCTGGCGTATTGGTCGGCGCGCGCCACAAGGTTTCCAGCTGATCGTCCAGCCACATCAGCGTCAGTGACGCACCGGCCATATTGAAGCTGGTGACAAACTCGCCGACGTCCGGCTCAACCACCTGCAGGTTGGCGGCCTCCAGCAGTTGCGCGACGCGACGATAGACAACAAACAGCTCTTCATATTTCACCGAGCCCAGACCGTTGAGGATCACCGCCACGCGCTGACCTTCGGCCTGCGGGATGTCGGCTGGCAATTCATTGAGCAAGCGCTCCACGAAGATCTCGGCCAGCTCATCCGCACTCGGCATGTCGGTCTCTTTGATCCCCGGCTCGCCGTGAATGCCCAGTCCCAGCGCCATGCGCCCTTTTTCCACTTCGAACAGCGGATGCGAAGCGCCCGGCAGGCTGCAACCGGAAAACGCCACGCCAAAGGTACGCGTGCGTTGATTCGCGTGCTGTGCCAGCTGCAGAACCTGCGATAAATCGTGACCCGCTTCAGCCGCGGCGCAGGCGGCTTTGAACACACACAGATCGCCAGCCACACCGCGACGCTTCTCCAGCTCATCTTTACCCGCGCTGGAGATATCGTCGGTCACCGCCAGCACTTCGCAGGCAATGCCTTCCGCCCGCAGACGCTCGCACGCCTGGCCGAAGTGCAGCACATCCCCGGCGTAGTTACCGAACATCAGCAACACGCCCGCGCCGTTATGGGCCGCACGCGCTACGTTGTAGATCTGCTGCGCCGACGGCGAAGCGAATAAGTTACCCATCGCCGCGCCGTGTGCCAGACCTTGTCCAACCAACCCGGCGAACGCCGGATAGTGACCGGACCCGCCGCCCACAATCACCGCCACCGTATTCGGCTGGCTGCGGGTACTGCGCACCACGCCTCCGGCGACCTGACGGACTTTATCGGCGTTGGCGGCGACAAAGCCTTCGATAAGCTCAGCGGCAAAGGCTGAAGGTTGGTTAAACAGGTACGTCATATTAATGCTCCTGAGCTAAAGAGGTCGGCTGAGACGGCGAGCGACGGCGATTAAGTAACAGCATGAGGAACGCGGACAGCAGCATGAATCCACCCACTACAAACATCGGCAAGGCGTAGCTGTTGGTGGCGTCATGCAGCGCGCCGGTAATGTAGCCCGCGGAGAAGCCCGCTACGTTTCCTAAGGTATTGATCAAGGCAATGGCTGCGGCGGCAGACGCGCCGGTCAGGAACTGCGTGGGTATGGTCCAGAAATTCGGCAGTGCAGCGAAGATGGAGCTGGCGGTGATCGCAATCACCATAATGGTGGTGAACGGCGAATCCATATACAGCGCCAGCGGCACGCTGATGCCGCCTGCCAGCGCTGGAATGGCGATATGCCAGGTTTTGCAACCGCGACGCGTGGCATCTTTCGACCAGAAGAACATCACCACCGCCGCAATCAGATACGGCACGCCGGTAATCAGCCCTTTCTGCATCACGTTAAAAGTGGTACCGAACTGCTGCTGGAAGCCCGCGATAATGGTTGGCAGGAAGAACGCCAGCGCATACAGGCCATAAATAAAGCCGAAGTAAATCAGGCACAGCATCCAGACGCGGCCGTTGCCCATCACCGAGCGCAGGCTGTGTTTTTGATGGCCCTGCTTCTGTTGATGCTCGGCTTCCAGTTCGGTGGTCAGCCAGGTTTTCTCTTCGGCGGTCAGCCACTTGGCCTGACGCGGCGAATCCACCAACCAGAACAGCGCGACGATACCAATCAAAATCGCGGGAATCGACACGCCCATAAACATCACGCGCCAGCCTTCCATGCCGAACAGGCCGTGCTGCTGAATCAGGGACGCGGCTAATGGCGCACCGAACACCACCGTTAGCGGCTGGGCAAGATAGAACAGCGACAGGATTTTGCTGCGATGACGTCCCGGCACCCACATGCTGAGGTAGAGAATCGCGCCTGGGAAGAAGCCGGCTTCAGCGATACCCAGCAGCAGACGCAGCGTATACAAGCCTTCCACACTGCTCACCCAGGTGAACAGCAGCGAGACAATGCCCCAGCTGATCATGATGCGCGCCAGCCAGCGACGCGCGCCGAACTTATGCAGCGCCAGGTTGCTTGGCACTTCCAGCAGAATGTAGCCAATAAAGAAGATGCCCGATGCCAGGCCAAACTGCAGTGCGGTGAGGCCGAGGTCTTGCGTCATGCCGTTGGGGCCGGCAAACGAAATCGCTGTGCGATCGAGGAAGTTGATAAAGAACATCAGCGCCACGAACGGCACTAAGCGCCAGGAGATTTTTCTGATGGTGGATTGTTCCACCGCTGTCATTGATGGTTGGTTCATAACGCACCTCCACGACGTGCGTGAGTGATCATTTCTTTATGTGGTGTTGACCAATCGCCAAACAGGCGCTGGCTGCAGGAGTACTGAGAGGTACGGTGTAAATGACACATGTTCGAGTCCTCGATGGGTCTTCTTGTACATTGGTATAGTCATGCGAACATATGAACACTACACGGATAATTGTGCATCTCTCAACTGCAACACGCGAAAGTGTGAGCGGCTTCATGAGATCTGATTTTGGTCAATTTATCGGATTACTGCGCCCATACGGCTCGGCACAGGCGGTTTAACAGGGTTTTCTGAGGCATTCAGGCGCGATCCTGAAGGCAATTCATATGAACAACCATTGAACATATGATTGATTTTGTGGCAGGCTAACTATGAACATCTTCTCGCCTGCTGAACAAACGTGCAGGCGTCATTGCACACCCTGCTGGAGAACGACGATGAAAACTATCGCAATTGGCGCCGATGATGCGGCTATCGAATTGAAAAATGTGATTAAAAAGCTGCTGGAAGAGAAAGAGTATGTGGTGACGGATTACACCAATGACGCGCAAAACGACCGTCCGATGTACCCGGATGTGGCATTTGCGCTCGCCACCGCCATCCAGAAGAACGAATTTGAGCGCGGCATTCTGCTGTGCGGCACCGGCATCGGCGTGGCGATTGTCGCCAACAAGGTGGAAGGCGTGCGCGCGGCGCAGTGTCATGACACCTTCTCTGCTGAGCGTGCTCGCAAGAGCAACAACGCGCAGATCATGACCATGGGCGCGCGCGTCATCGGGCCTGAGCTGGCGAAGAACATCGTGAATGCCTGGCTGGCATCGGAATTTGAAGGTGGCGGCTCAACCGCCAAAGTAGACAAGATCGGTTACTACGAACAAGTATCCCACGCTAAATAAGCGCCGACGTCGCACCTCTGGAGAACCTTATGTCGACACACCGGGAAAGAGCCAACGCCATCCGCGCTTTGAGTATGGATGGCGTACAACAAGCCAATTCGGGACATCCGGGCGCCCCGCTGGGCATGGCGGACATCGCTGAAGTGTTGTGGCTCGACTTTTTGCAGCACAATCCACGCAATCCTCACTGGGCTAACCGCGACCGCTTCGTTTTATCGAACGGTCACGGTTCGATGCTGATTTACAGCCTGTTGCACCTGAGCGGTTACGATTTGCCGCTCAGTGAATTAAAAAATTTTCGTCAGCTGCACTCCAAAACGCCGGGGCATCCCGAATACGGCTACACACCCGGCGTTGAAACCACCACCGGCCCGCTGGGTCAGGGCATCGCTAACGCAGTGGGTTTTGCCATTGCCGAGCGCACGCTGGCGGCGCAGTTCAACCGTCCGGGACATGACATCGTAGACCATAACACCTACGTGTTTATGGGCGACGGCTGCATGATGGAAGGCATCTCACACGAAGTCTGCTCCATCGCCGGCACCCTGAAGCTGGGCAAACTGGTTGCCTTCTACGATGACAACGGCATCTCCATCGACGGTCACGTTGACGGCTGGTTCACCGACGACACCGCCAAACGTTTCGAAGCCTACGGCTGGCACGTAGTGCGCGGCGTGGACGGTCACAATGCGGACGCGATTAAAAAAGCGGTGGAAGAAGCCAAAGCGGTTTCCGACAAGCCTTCACTGCTGATGTGCAAAACCGTTATCGGTTTTGGTTCGCCGAACAAAGCCGGTACGCACGACTCGCACGGCGCGCCGCTGGGTGCCGATGAAATCGCGCTGACCCGCAAGCAGCTCGGCTGGAACCACGGTCCGTTTGAAATCCCTTCAGACATCTACGCGCAGTGGGATGCCAAAGAAGCCGGCCAGGCGAAAGAGTCCGCATGGGACCAGAAGTTTGCCGCCTACGCCGCCGCGCATCCGGAGCTGGCTGCCGAGTTCAAACGTCGCGTGAACAATGAGCTGCCGGCGAACTGGGCCAGCGAGTCGCAGAAGTTCATCGAGCAGCTGCAGGCCAGTCCGGCGAAAATCGCCAGCCGTAAAGCCTCGCAGAACGCCATCGAAGCCTTCGGCAAAATCCTGCCGGAATATCTGGGCGGCTCCGCTGACCTGGCGCCGAGCAACCTCACCATGTGGTCCGGCTCGAAGCCAATCAACGAAGACGCGGCGGGCAACTACATCCATTACGGCGTGCGCGAGTTCGGTATGACCGCCATCGCCAACGGTATCGCGCTGCACGGCGGCTTCCTGCCGTACACCGCCACCTTCCTGATGTTCGTCGAGTACGCGCGCAACGCCGCACGTATGGCCGCGCTGATGAAGATTCGTCAGATCATGGTGTACACCCACGACTCAATTGGTCTGGGCGAAGATGGCCCGACGCACCAGCCGGTTGAGCAGATGGCCAGCCTGCGCGTGACGCCAAACATGAGCCTGTGGCGCCCGTGCGACCAGGTTGAGTCAGCGGTAGCGTGGAAGTACGCGATTGAACGCGTGGACGGCCCGTCGGCGCTGATCTTCTCGCGTCAGAACCTGGCGCAGCAGGATCGTAGCGCTGAGCAGCTGGCTAACGTGGCGCGCGGCGGTTACGTGCTGAAGGACAGCGAAGGTACGCCGGAGCTGATCCTGATCGCCACCGGTTCGGAAGTGGAGCTGGCGGTGGCGGCGTTTGATCAGCTGACGGCGGAAGGCCGCAAGGTGCGCGTGGTGTCTATGCCATCCACCGACGCCTTCGACAAGCAGGACGCGGCTTATCGTGAATCCGTGCTGCCGAAAGCGGTTGCCGCACGCGTGGCGATTGAAGCGGGTATCGCGGATTACTGGTTCAAATACACCGGCCTGAACGGCGCGATCGTCGGCATGACCACCTTCGGTGAGTCAGCGCCTGCGGATCAGCTGTTCAAAGAGTTTGGTTTTACCGTTGAGAACGTGGTTAACACGGCGAAATCGGTTTTGTGATTTGAGGTCGCTAAATGGTGACCCGACAAAATAAAAGGCGGCTCTGTGGAGTCGCCCTTTTTACTAAGCGGTGATACGAATGATTTTTTGCGTCATGCTCATGGCGGAATCAAATGGGCCGGTATTGCGCACGATTTTCACCATCACGCTGGCGCCCACCCACAGCTGATACAAACTTTCCGCTACACGCACAGGTTTGTCATCGATAGACAGCGAACCGTCCTCAACACCCGCTTCTAGCGCATCCGCCAGTCGTACGATAATGCCGGCCGTGCCGGTCTGAAGCGTGACGCGCATGCTATCCGAGAGATCGGCAACTTCCGCGCCTAGCTTCACCGCCAGACACTTGCCCTGACAATCAGAGAACGATTGCGATTCACGCCACAGCTGCCAGTAATTCATCAGCCGCTGCGCCATCGTCAAGCCCGGCTGGCTCAATGTCGCGTCTAGCTCAGCCAGATAATCATCGAAATAGCGCGCCAGCATATCCACCCCAAAAGCCTCTTTCGAGCTGAAGTAGTGATAGAACGAGCCTTTTGGCACACCGGCATCGGTGAGGATTTCATTTAATCCGACAGCCGAAAAACCCTTGCCGGCCATAATGCGTTGGCCAGTGGCAAGGATGTGATCGCGGATTTCATTGCTATGCAATTGGGATGTAGTCGTCATAGCGGTAGATTACCAAATACTAGACCAGTCGTCTAGGCGCTAAGCATGCGTTTACTGCTGCGATAAGGGAGGCGGACAGCGGTTCGCCTCCCGATGCGTTTATTGCGCCAGTTGCTTGATCAACTGTTGCGCCGTCTCTGCTGAAGACGTTGGGTTTTGTCCGGTAATCAGCAAACCATCGCTGACGACATAGGAACTCCAGTCCGCGCCTTTCGAATACAGACCGCCCTTCGCAACCAGCTCGTCTTCCACCAGGAAAGGCACCACCTGAGTCAGGCCGACCGCTTCCTCTTCGCTGTTGGTAAAACCGGTGACTTTACGGCCTGCTACCAGCGGGTTTCCTTGCGGGGTTTTGACGTGGCGCAGCACGCCCGGCGCATGACACACCAGCGCAACGTGCTTATTGGCGGCCAGGAAGCCTTCAATCAGTGCGATAGAGTGCTGATCTTCTGCTAGATCCCACAGCGGACCGTGACCGCCTGGGTAAAACACCGCGTCGAAATCGGCTGGCGATACGCTGTCCAGACGCACGGTGGCGGCGAGTTGCGCGGTTGCTGCGGCATCCGCTTCAAAACGATGCGTTTGCTCAGTCTGAAAATCGGGTTCATTGCTTTTAGGATCTAACGGCGGGTTGCCCCCTTTCGGTGACGCCAGCGTGATTTCTGCGCCAGCATCTTTGAAGGCGTAGTAAGGCGCGGCCAGCTCTTCCAGCCAGAAACCGGTTTTGCGGCCGGTGTTACCCAATTGGTCGTGTGAGGTTAGAACCATAAGAATCTTCATCATCAATCTCCTGCTTGCTGGATTAAACGTCTAAACTAGACCAGTCGTCTAGCGCTTGAATTCAAAGTAACAGCTAATAGACCAGTCGTCTAGAGGTTAATTCATTTTATTATTGAAATGGAATGCGCTGCTGTTTCTTACCTTTCGATCCGCTTCAGCGTACTCTGTCCCGGTTTGCACTTTCTCACGGAACCGAAAAAATCATGTCCACACTACGATTACTCATTTCTGACTCACACGATCCCTGGTTCAACCTCGCAGTAGAAGAGTGTATTTTCCGCCAGATGCCGACAACGCAGCGCGTGCTGTTTCTCTGGCAGAACGCCGAAACCGTGGTTATCGGTCGCGCCCAGAATCCGTGGAAAGAGTGCAACACGCGACGCATGGCGGAAGACGGCATCAAGCTGGCACGACGCAGCAGCGGCGGCGGCGCGGTGTTTCACGACTTGGGCAACTGCTGCTTCACCTTTATGGCCGGTAAACCGGAATACGATAAGTCAGTCTCCACGGCGATTATCCTGCGCGCCCTGGAACAGCTCGGCATTCCGGCTGCAGCCTCCGGTCGCAACGATATCGTGGTGAATGTGGATGGCGAAGTGCGCAAGATTTCCGGATCTGCTTACCGTGAAACGCCGGATCGCGGTTTTCATCACGGCACCTTTTTGATGAATGCTGATTTGTCGCGTCTCGCAGATTACCTCAATCCAGACATTAAAAAGTTACAGGCGAAAGGCATTACCTCGGTGCGATCGCGCGTGGCCAACATTGCCGATTTGGTGCCAGGTATCAGCTTTGAGGCGATCTGCCGTGAGGTGATTGCCGCCTATTTCGCTTACTACCAGGAAGAGTGCGAACCGGAGCATATTTCCCCCGCCGCACTGCCTGATTTGCCTGGTTTTGAAGAGCAGTTTGCGCGGCTAAGCAGCTGGGAATGGAATTTTGGTAACGCACCGGATTTCTCGCATCTGCTGAATGAGCGTTTTGTCTGGGGCGGCGTTGAGATCCACTTTGATGTCGAACGCGGCGTGATTTCTCGCTGCCAGATTTTCACCGACAGCCTGAACCCTTCGCCATTAGAAGCGCTGGCGTTACGTCTGCAGGGCGCGATGTATCGACCTGAAACCATACTGGCGCAATTAGCGCAGTTGAAAGCAGAATATCCTCAGCAGATGAATGAGCTGAGCGAGCTGGAAAACTGGCTGGTGGCGAGTGTGAGCTAAGCGTAAATTGGTCGCCATAAATGGCGACCAAACATTACTTATTCTCGGGCTGTGCGACTAAATCCGGTTCTTTGCCTACCAACATCAATGTCAGACTAAACGACATAATAAGCGCAATGGCGACGCCGGAAATGGCCCAGATAAAGTATGGGCCAATATAGGCCGGCAAACTGAATATACTGGAAAGAATATAGCCGTATAAACGCACGCCAAAGAAACCGATAAAGGCCGAAGCCAGCGCACTGGAAACCGTTGCCGCAATAAAGGCTTTTTTGTAGCGCGTTAACACGCCAAACAACGCCGGTTCTGTAATGCCTAATAACGCTGAAATGGCGGCTGAAAGTGTGACCACTTTGTCCTGACGATTTTTAGTCAATTTCCAGATAGCAAACGTCGCTCCGGCAATCGACATATTTGCCATAAACATCATCGGCATCAACATGTCATAACCGCGATCGCTGAAATTCTGCAGCGCAATCGGTGTCATCGCGTGATGCATGCCGGTTAGCACCGCAACGGGGCGAATGGCACCGACAATTAAGCCAGCAAAGCTTGCTGAAATACTGAATAAGCCCTCAATAAACAGCGCCAAACCTTTGCCAAGCCAAATACCCATCGGGCCAATTACCACCAGCGCGGTTAATGCCGCCAGGAACAGCGTTAAGGTTGGGGTAAATACGGTTTTCAATACTTCCGGCATAATGCGATCCACCCCGCGATGGATATAGCTGAGAGCCAGAACAGAGAAGATGACCGGGATAACGCTGGAAGCATAATTAAATACCGAAACCGGCAGCACGCCCATCAGCCAAAATGCGCTTACTGCCCCCTCCTGATGCGCCGCCAGCGATTTTGCCGCATCAATTAAAGAGGGATACATTAAACATGCCGCCACGGCTGCAGCTAAATACTCATTAGTTTTAAATATTTTGGCGGCGGAGACCGCTAAAAAGAACGGCAGGAAATAGAACACGCCGCTGGCGATTAAATCAATCACCATCACCGTATCGCTTTTGGCCGAGACAAGCTGTAACGCCACTAATCCAGCCAGCAAGCCTTTGATCATTCCGGCGCCAGCAATGGCGGGAACAATCGGGCCAAATACGCCCGAAACGGTATCCATAAACAGCGATATCAGGCTTTTGCGCGCTTTCTCGTTTTGCGCGGGCTGAACGCCATCGTTATTTAACGCCGGAACGATTTGCTCATACCAGCTATTGACCTTGGGCCCGATAATAATCTGGAATTGTTCACTCTGCATTTGCGCGCCCAATACGCCGGGCAAGGTTTTAATTTCGCTCTGGTTAACTTTATTGTCATCAATAAGGTCAAAGCGCAGACGCGTCATGCAATGCCAGACTTTATTGATATTATTCTTCCCACCCACTAAGTGGATTATATTTTTTATTACTTCCTGCGTTCCCATACGTGCTCCTGAGGGAAGAAAAACAGCCTGATGAAATCTGCACTGGATGGTAATAAATAACGCTCGACAAAACAAACCAATAAATCATGACTGCTATCACAAAACCCGCTGCAACAGGGCTATTAAGTTTTAAAATAGCAAATTGGTCTGTTTTTATCGCGATAAATACTCTTTTTTACTGACCAATATTTATTGGCTGAAAAAGGGTTTGCGTCTCAATAAAAACCCGGTAATGATACGCCAAAATAGCTTATCAACAGGCCTTGAAATTGAGCGCAGTGACTGCGCCACAGGAGTATTTCACGTGACCCCAACCCTTATTGAAAGTATTGAGTGTTTTATTACCCGCCCCGATCGCCATAACCTTATTACCGTACGTGTTACCACCAATAAAGGGATTACCGGTCACGGCTGCGCCACCTTTCAACAGCGCCCTTTGGCGGTAAAAACCATGGTGGATGAGTATCTGGTGCCGCTATTAGTTGGACGCGATGCCAACAATATTGAAGACCTGTGGCAGATGATGAACGTTAATGCCTATTGGCGTAACGGTCCGGTGACCAACAATACCATTTCGGGCGTGGATATGGCGCTGTGGGATATTAAATCGCAGTTAGCCGATATGCCTTTATATCAGCTGTGGGGCGGCAAAGCGCGCGATGCGATTGCAGCTTACACCCATGCCAGCGGTGAAACGCTGGATGAACTTTATACCTCCGTTGATAACGCCTTAGAGAAAGGCTATCGCCATATCCGCTGTCAGCTGGGCTTTTACGGCGGAACGCCGAAAGAACTCCACGCACCGGAAAATAGCACCTCCGGCGCTTACTACTCGCAGCAAGAGTACATGACGAATACGGTCGAGATGTTCCGCGCGTTGCGGGAGAAATACGGTCACTGTTTTGAAATACTGCATGACGTGCATGAGCGCTTATTCCCGCAGCAGGCCATTCAGCTGGTAAAACAGCTTGAGCCGTATATGCCCTACTTCCTTGAGGATGTGCTCCCACCCGCGCAAACTGGCTGGCTAGCGCAGTTGCGTCAGCAAAGCGCGGTGCCGTTAGCGTTAGGCGAATTATTTAATAATCCCGCAGAATGGCACGAATTAATTGTCAATCGTCGCATCGACTTTATTCGTTGTCACGTCTCGCAGATTGGTGGTATTACGCCGGCATTGAAACTGGCTGCACTGTGTCAGGCATTTGGTGTGCGACTGGCATGGCACGGACCGGGCGATATGACGCCGATTGGCGTGGCGGTTAATACACATCTGAATATTCACCTGCACAATGCTGCGATTCAGGAATTTATTCCACGCTCAACGCTGACGGATGCCATTTTCCCTGGCGCGCCGGAAATTAAAAATGGCTATCTCTATCCGCCGCAAGCATCAGGTATTGGCGTCGGCTTTGATCAGGCGTTAGCGGAAAAATATCCGGTAGTTTATCGTCCGCATGAATGGACGCAGAGTCGCCTGCCAGACGGCACCATGCACACGCCATAAGTTAGCGCTGTTGCTGGCGGAAACGCAGATTATCCGGGTTATGCGGAATCAGATAGGTGCAGGTGTAATGAATATCAACGATGTCGCTGATTTCATACACCTGCCCGCCCTGCAAAATACCACGATTAATAATGTGCATCGCCGGACTGCCTTTTTTACAACCCAGTAGCGTCGCCTGTTCGCGGTTAACGCTAATCGCGCGATAGCTGGTGAGTAAATGTGAGATTTGGTAGCCTTTGGACAACACATATTGCTGTATCGAGCGCTCAATAACCTCACCGTTGAGATCGGTAAATAAGGTTGCGGGCATACGCGATATTTCAATTTGTACTGCCACATTATCGACATAGCGCAGGCGGGAAAACTCCCAGATAAAGGCGTTGTCGTTAATGGCGAATATCTGTTGCTCATCACTATCGGGGCGTCTTTTACGCAGGTTGAGTGAGCGGTAATGCATCTGATCAAAGCGCTTTTCGGTGATCGAATTATAAACCAGCGGGTTATTACGTACCGTTTCATTAATCCAGATACCTGATCCCTGCACGATACGTACCGCGCCGATACTCACCAGTTTCTCCAGCGCCTGGCGGATAGTGAAACGCGATACGCCATATTCTTCGGCCAGCTGGCGTTCAGGCGGTAATTTGCGTGGCGCGGAGGTATCTTCCTGATAGATCTTGCTCAGCAAATCCTGGGTAACGAACTCTTTCTTTTTCATTGAATTACCCTCCTCCGGTGTTTTATCCGCAGATGATAACACGATGTTATGAGGAGGTTGGGTTAGGTGCCCATGAATGGGGCTTTACAGGCTTTTCTGCACCAGAAACGCAATCAGCGTTGCATCCCGCTCGCCCATCAACGCTGGCAAAGCTTTGTGATCGCTCACGGAATCGCCTTTGTGCAACCGTTCATTATCCATACGCACAATGCCGTCCAGCACGCTGACCCAGCTTGAAAAGCCTGCACGCTGTGGCACATCCACCTGTTTGCCGCGCTCCAGTTTCAGGTCATAAATGTATACCGCCTGATTCAGCGCCAGCGGCGCCTCGCTGCCGTGCGGCCCTGCCAGTAACGTCCATGCGTTTACTGCCGCACCGTCCGCACGGGTAAAGGTATTGACCTGCGGCTCACCGCCGGTTTGCGCTGGAATGATGGTGGCCTGCAACATGTCGGTTTCGATAAAAGGCGCAGACTCGGCAAAGCGCATGCCGCTACCGGCACTCAGCAGCAGCGCGCGTTTGGCGTTAAGGGAGTGCGTTTCACCCTGCTCGGTGCTGTGCAGCAGCGAACCGCGCCAAACGTAGCTGAAAATCTCGCTATCCTGATGAGAATGCAGCGGGATAGTGGCATCCAGTTGCAGCGTCATTTGGTCGACAATCGCCAGCGGTCCAAACGCTTCACCGGGACGCTGACGGCGAATGGTAAAAGGACCATATTCAAACAGCTGATCGCGTTGGGCGCGCAGGATGTTCATGATGTTATTCCTTGATGATTTTTTCTGTCCACCATCATAGAGGTCTGAAAAATCATGAACAGCAGGCAAAACTGCTCGCTTAAATCAAAAAAACTGAACAACGCTAAAGCGCCGAAATAATCAGGTCGGGTTAATGTTTTTATTCATCGCCAGTACAGCTTTAATTGCGTAAAATAGCCGCTTTATTCTGCGAGTGTAATAATCATGAACCGAAGCGAACAGATCCTGGCCGCCGCCGAGCAATGCATGCGGCTGAAAGGCTTTCACCAGACATCGATTCAGAATATTGCCAGCCAGGCCGACGTCAGCATTGGTTTAATTTATAAATACTATAAAAACAAAGAGGCGATCATTGAGGCATTAGTCACCAATGTAGTGCAGCGGATGATCACGCTACTCAATGCCGACTTTGAACGTATCGCGCATATGAAAGGACATTATCACGAAGCGGAAGATATTGTGCCGGCGGCAGTGGAAAACAGTATTATTCTGCTGATGGAAGTGTCATCTGAAGCCACGCGTAATAATCGCATCCGACAAATTATGCTCGATGCCTGGCATGAGCTTAAAAATAATTTTATTGCTCAGGAGCAGGCGCTGCACCCCGAGCAGGATGCCAATTCCATTCACACCCGCTTATATGTGATGTCGCTGATTATTGACGGCATTATTATTCGCCGCTGCATGAAGCAGCGCGATATGGCGCCGGGCTTTATGCCGTTTTTCAATGCGGTGGTGAATGATGTCTATCCGCACGGTGCGATGTAAATTCAGCCGAACAGATGCTGGCTGAGAACGCCGTTCACCCGCTGCATTTCACGTTGGTTCAGGTCGCTATCGCCGAAGGCGCGACAGGCGACGCCATCGACCAGCAACAATAAAAATTGAATGCGATTGGCGCGCTGTGTTGGATCGATATCAGGTTGTTGCGCGCGAAAAATAGCCGCTAACTCAGCAAGTAATAATTGCTCCTGCTGGGCCAGAATGGTACGCACCGATTCATTACGCGACGCCTCAGAATACATTTCCAGTAATAATTTCCGGTCCTGACTCGGCCAATGCTGCCAGAATGGCGAATCAGCGTTGATAATATCCTGAGTCGATTGTTGTGCGGGTAAATATTGTATTAAAAACAGGCGCCAGTTCTGCGCGATGCTTTTTATGGTTTCCATTACAATAAGCTCTTTACTGCTAAAGTAACGATATATTTGCCCTGCCCCTAACGCTGATTCGCGGCTAATATCCGCCATGCTGGCGCCATGAAATCCGGAGCGACTAAAACAGACTTTCGCCGCAGAAATCACCTGCTGCTGACGCTGTAAGAGAAAATCGTCATGTTCAGAGTGACTCACATTGGCTCCGAAAAAGAATTTATCGTTTTAATCCCGTCATCATACGTGATGCGTTTCCGGTGAGAAACCCAGACAATGTTTCCAATTCTTGCTTCCCCGCACGCAGGCCATGTAGCGACGCAATTTGTTGCGCGATAAATCGCGCCGCTACGAAAAGTGCAATTATTGCGCGCTCATTATTTCAGATTCTTTCAACGCCGTGCCGCCACCCATCACTTTATAGAAGGTGATCAAATTCAGGTAATAGGCTTGCTGCGTACTCACCAGATTGGTTCGGGCACTGTACAGCGTGCGCTGCGCGGTTAACGCATTGAGGTAGCTATCAACGCCGTTGCGGTAGCGCAGATCCGCCAGATGATAATAGGTTTGCGATGCCGCTACATTACGCTGCTGACTGCTGAGCTGATCGTTGATGGTGCCACGACGCGCCAGCGCATCCGCCACTTCCTGGAAGGCGGTTTGCACCGCTTTCTCATACGCCGCTACGTAATACTCTTTCTGTGCTTTGGTGTATTTCAGGTAAGAGACGTTGTAGCCGCCCTGGAAAATCGGCAGCGAAATGCTCGGTGCAAACGACCAAATGCCCGCCCCGTTTTTAAACAGCGTCGACAGATCGCTGCTGCCGACGCCGCCGCTGCCCGTCAGCGTGATGCTCGGGAAGAAGTTGGCACGCGCCGCGCCGATACTGGCGTTGGCAGACTTGAGATTATGCTCGGCTTGCAACACATCAGGACGATTCAGCAAGGCCTCCGATGAGACGCCCGCAGGGACCTCGCGCAGTGCGTTACCGATCGATTCAATGCTGTCAGGCAGCAGATTATCCGGCACGCTGCGGCCCACCACCAAATCCAGCGCGTTTTTATCCTGCGCCACCAGCGTGCTGTAGCTGGCGACATCGGCCTGCGCGGACTGATAGGTGGTTTCCGCAGACGAGACATCCACCATTGAGGCGATACCATTTTCCATCTGCTTGCGCGTCACCTGCCACGATTGTCGCGCGCTCTCAGCGGTCTCCTTGGCAATCGCCAGATTGCTGCGATCGGCGGCGAGCTGCAGCCAGTAATCCACGGTGTTGTACAACACCGTCAGGCGCGTGCTGCGTGCGCCCTGCAGCGTGCCGAGATAGGTTTCATACTGCTCGCGCGTCAGGCTCTGGTTTTTGCCAAACAGATCGAGTTCAAACGAACTGACGCTGCCTTCTGCCGAATAACTGTTGCTGATGGCGGTTTGATTGCCTTCGCCTGTTAACGCGCGCGAACGCGTGCCGCTCACGCCGGCGCTAATAGCCGGGAACAGATTGGCGCGCTCTTCACCGTATTGCGCATGCGCGGATTTAACGCTGGCCACCGCTTCACGCAAGTCGCGGCTGCTATCCAGCGCCATCGCCACCACCTGCCGCAGTTTGGCGTCGAGCACATAATCCTGCCAGCTCAGGTCGCGGTAGTTGCTGGCTGGTGTGCCTTGCAATGAACGATAGGCTTCACCGCTCGGCATCTGGCTGCTGACCGCGCCTTGCGGGCGCTCATAGTGCGGATCGAGCGACACACAACCCGACAGCAGCGCGGGAACCAATACCATTAAGAGTTTTGCCGACATGTTATTCCCCCGCCTTGGCCACAGATGCATGATTATCGTCATGCGGTATCGCCGGGAACACGCGACGCACCAGAACAAAGAACAGCGGTACAAAGAAGATCGCCAGCAAGGTAGCGGTCAGCGTGCCGCCAATAATACCAGTACCAATCGCAATACGGCTGTTGGCGCCCGCGCCGGTGGAAATCGCCAGCGGCAATACGCCAGCGGTAAATGCCAGCGAAGTCATAATGATGGGCCGCAGGCGCATCGATGCCGCGTGCGTTGCCGCCTTCACCAGGCTTTCCCCTTTGCGGTAATTGTCTTCGGCGAACTCAACGATCAGAATCGCGTTCTTCGCCGACAAGCCAATGATGGTTAACAGCGCCACTTGGAAGTAGACGTCGTTTTCCAGCCCGCGCAGGCTGATCGCCAGCAGCGAGCCGATCACGCCTAGCGGTACTACCATCATCACCGAGAACGGCACCGACCAGCTTTCATACAACGCCGCCAGGCACAGGAACACCACAATCAGCGAGATGCCATACAGCGACATCGCCTGGTTGCCGGAGAGTTTTTCCTGATAGGACAAGCCGCTCCACGCAAAGGTGGTGCCCGCCGGCAACTTCGCCGCCAGTTTTTCCATCGCGCTGATCGCATCCCCGGAACTCTTGCCGGCCGCCGCCGAACCTTCTATTTCGTAGGACGCGAGGCCGTTATAACGAGACAGCACATCCGGGCCGTACGCCCACTCTGAGGAGGCAAACGACGCAAACGGCACCATGGTGGTATTGCTGTTGCTATCGCTGCCGCGCACGTACCAGCGATCGATATCTTCCGGCTTGCTGCGGAACTGCTGATCGCCCTGCATGTAAACCTTCTTCACGCGGCCACGATCGGTGAAGTCGTTGATGTAGCTGCCGCCGATCGCCGCGCTGAGCGTGTCGTTAATGTCGCTGATGGTGAGACCCAGCGACTGCGCTTTTTCATCGTCGATATTAACCTGCAGCTGCGGCAAATCCGGCAAGGTGTTGGCTCGCACCGCGCTGAGCAGCGGATCCTGATTGGCTTCAGCAATCAGCTGATTGCGCATTTGCAGTAGCTGATCGCGCCCGGTGGCACCACGCGCCTGCAGCTCAAAGGTGAATCCGTCTGACTGCCCCAAACCGGACACCGACGGCGGCGACAGCACGAAGATCTGCGCATCACGAATGCTGGCAAGATTGGCCATTGCACGCGCGGCAATGGCATCGGCACTGTTTTCAGCACCTTTACGCTCGCTCCAGTTCTTCAGCGAGATAAAGCCAATCCCGGCGTTCTGGCCGCTGCCGGCAAAACTGAAGCCATTCACCAGCATGCTGACGTTGACGTTGTCTTTTTCTTTGGTGGCGAAGTATTCCTGCACCTGACGACGAACCGCGCTGGTGCGGTTTTCCGTCGCGCCCGGTGCCAGCTGGTATTGCACCATGATATAGCCCTGATCCTCAGTCGGCAGGAAGCCGGTCGGCAAACGCATATACAGCACCGCGCAACCGATCAGCAGCACCGCGTAGAGCAGCAGATAGCGCACCGAACTGTGCAGCACATGACCCACGCCGTTGTGATAACGCGTCTGCACGCGCTCGTAGCTGCGATTAAACCAGCCGAAAAAGCCCTTTTGACCGCCTTCTTCGTTGTGCGGTTTGAGCAGCGTGGCGCACAACGCCGGCGTCAACGTTAACGCCACAATCACCGACAGCACCATCGATGACACAATGGTGATGGAGAACTGACGATAGATAACACCGGTTGAGCCGCTAAAGAAGGTCATCGGCAGAAACACCGCCGACAGCACCAGCGCGATACCAATCAGCGCGCCGGTGATCTCTTTCATCGACTTTTCAGTGGCCTGACGCGGCGGCAAGCCCTCTTCGCGCATCACACGCTCGACGTTCTCCACCACCACGATCGCGTCATCCACTAACAGCCCGATGGCGAGCACCATGCCGAACATAGTTAAGGTGTTGATCGAGTACCCGAACAGTGACAGCACGCCAAAGGTTCCCAGCAGCACCACCGGCACGGCAATCGCCGGAATCAGCGTGGTGCGGATGTTCTGCAGAAACACGAACATCACGATCACCACCAGAATCACCGCCTCGATCAGGGTTTTCACCACCTCTTCAATCGAGATTTTCACGAAGTCGGTGCTGTCGAGCGGATACGCCACTTCATAGCCCGGCGGCATGCTGCTGCGGAACTCGTCGATGGTGGCTTTCACCTGCTCGGCGGTTGACAGCGCATTGGCGCCGGACGCCAGCTGCACCGCGATCCCTGAAGCCGGATGACCGTTCGCCAGCACGTTGGCGCTGTAATCCTCATCACCCATTTCCACGCGTGCCACATCACTCAGATGCACCACCGAGCCGTCGCTTTGGCTTTTCAGCACGATATTGCGGAACTGTTCCGGCGTTTGCAGACGTGAACGCGAACGCACGGTCGCCACCAGCTGCTGCTCTTTGCTGGCCGGTTGCGCGCCCAGCTGACCGGAGGAAACCTGGGTATTCTGGCTCTCCAGCGCGCTGGTCACATCGGACGGCATCAGCGAAAAGGAGGCGAGTTTGGCGGGATCGAGCCAGATGCGCATGGCGTATTCGGCACCAAACACCTGCACGCTACCGACGCCCGGCACGCGCGCCAGCGTATCTTCCATGTTGCTGACCATGTAGTCCGCCACATCGGCCGAGGTGCTTTGGTTGGTTTTATCGTACAGCGCCAGAATCAACAGGAAGTCGCTTTGCGCCTTCTCCACCGTCACGCCTTGCGTGGTAACGGACGTCGGCAAGCGGCTTTCGGCCTGCTGCACTTTGTTCTGCACCTGCACCTGCGCAATATCCGGATCGGTGCCCTGCTGGAAAGTGACGCTGATTTTTACCTGGCCGGTTGAGGCGGTGCTGGTGGAATCGAAATAGAGCAAGCCGTCGAGGCCGGTGAGCTGCTGCTCGATCACCTGCGTGACGCTGCTTTCCAGCGTTTCCGCCGACGCGCCGGTGTAAGTGGCCTGAATACTGATCTGCGGCGGTGCGACGTCGGGATATTGCGCAATCGGCAGGCTTTTAATGCTGAGCACGCCAAACATCATGATGCAGATGGCGATCACCCAAGCGAATACCGGGCGGCGAATAAAGAACTGAGCCAACATAGTTACTGGCCTCCGCTGCGGGCGCTGTTTGGCGTCACTTCAACTGCTTTTACCGTCATCCCGGCCTGCACTTTGGCGGTGCCTTCGACAATCAGCTTGTCGCCGCTGTTTAAACCGCTGGTCACCAGCCAGGTATTGCCGATAACCCGATCGGTCACAACTTCCCGGCTTTGCACTTTGTTCTCGTTATCCACCACCAGCGCCGTGGCGTTGCCCTTGGCATCACGCGTGATGCCCTGTTGCGGCGCCAGAATCGCATCCTTTTTAACGCCGTTAGTGACGCTGGCGCGCACATACATGCCCGGCAACAATTCATGCTGCGGATTAGGGAAAATGGCGCGCAGCGTAACGGTTCCGGTGGCTTCATCAACCGCCACTTCAGTCAGTTCCAGCTTGCCGGGATGATCGTAATTGCTGCCGTCTTCCAGTTTTACCGTTACTGGCACCACATCGCTGCTCTGCTGGAGGGAAGCCTGCTGACGCTTCAGTTTCAGCAGTTGCACGCTGGATTGCGTGAGATCGACATAGATCGGATCGAGCGCGCGAATGGTCGCCAGCGCCGTGGTTTGCGCCGAGGTCACCAGCGCGCCCGGCGTCACTGACGAGATGCCGATGCGGCCAGAAATCGGTGCTTTGATTTGCGTGTAGTTGAGGTTGATGCGGGCGCTTTCGACGGCGGCACGATATTGATCAACCGACGCCACGTTCTGTTGATATGTTGCCAGCGCATCGTCGGCATCCTGACGCGATACGCCGTTCTCTTTCACCAGCGCGCTATAGCGCGCGGATTTTAACTGGCTACTTTTCACTAACGCCTGCGCATTTTTCAACTGCGCAACGGCCTGGTCGTAGCTGGCCTGATAGCTGGCCGCATCGATTTGATACAGCACCTGACCGGCTTTGACTTCGTCGCCTTCGGTAAACAGGCGCTTCTGGATGATACCGTCCACCTGCGGACGCACTTCCGACACCATGCTGCCCACCACGCGTCCGGTGAGTTGACTATCGAGCGTCACCGACTCAGTTTGCAGCGTTTTCACGCCGACTTCGGTGGTCATGTCGCCCGCTGGCGGGGCGCTATTTTGGTCACAGGCGGCGAGCAATAACACCAGCCCGGCGATGGCCGCGCGCTGAAAATTCTTCATGAATAATCCTGTAGTGAACGTTCATTCTCAATCTTGAGTCTACCAAATCGCGGATGTTGGCGTATGTCAGGAAAATGAAAAGAGCGCTCCTGAAAAGCGACAGCAGAATAGCGACCTCTTTGATTGAGGATTTTTAGGGGTTAAATCGCTATGGGTTACAAAGTGTTGCTAACGATAATGAGTTATAACCACTAATGCAAATGATTATTATTTACATGAAAGTAAACGTTAACCTGATGCACGGTCATGCATGCGCACCCTACAAAAAATCACGTACCACCTTTAACGCCAGCTGCGGGCTGGTTAATGGCTGACTACCGGCGCTAAACAGCCTGGACGCCGCCGCCATGGAAACCTGGGCCAGCGCCACATGATCTGCGCCCTGCTGTTTCCCGTCTGCCACCGCTTGCGCAATCATTTGCAGATACGCATCCTGTTGACCCGCTTTAAACGCCGCCCATGCGCCAGGAATCAGCTGCACAACAGGATGCTGTTCAACCGGCAGCGTCGCTGGGCAAAACAGCGCTCGCGTCGCCGCCAGTGTGGATTCCGCCGCACACAGCACCAGAGATTTACCCGGCAAACGGTGCACTTCATCGGCCAGCATGCGATCGGTGCGATACACCGGGCAATCATGCCCTTCAACACAAAAACCATCGGCAACCGGACCCAGCGTCGAGCAGGTAATCAGAATCGCGTCGAACCACGGCGTCAGGCTGCGTAACAGCTGTTCCAGCTTTTGCTGCTGAGAAGCGGTCATGCCACCGGTCAGCTCCGCTTCCGCCAGCAAATGCGGCATCACGATATGACTCAGTGCGCCGTTGCTCATGCCCAGTGAGTGCGCGGCGTCATCGAAAATAGCGATATTACTGGCGGCGGTATGCAGGCAGGCGATAGTCATAGAATTCCTGATCAGTGGCGTCTTTCACGGAGGTTCAATATAACCTGACAAAAACAAAAAAAGGCGCCACAGCGGGCGCCTTATTCTATTTTACTGCGATTACTTCAAACGGAATGCCACAACGCTGTCACCCGCTTGGGTGCCGAGCGAACCGTGACCGCCTGCGGCAATCACCACGTACTGCTTACCGTCTTTACCCATAAAGGTAGACGGCGTGGCTTGCGCACCGGCACTCAGCTCGGTCTGCCACAGCAGCTCGCCGGTGGTGCTGTCGTAGGCGCGGAAGAAGTTATCCGCAGTTGCACCGTGGAACACCAAATCCCCTGCGGTCAGCAATGGACCACCGTGCGCCACCATGCCCATCGGGAAGCCGATGGGGAAGCGGCCAGGCAGGAAGCTGGTCTTCAGGTTTTTGGTCACGCCCACGCGGCGCAGCCATTCGGTTTTACCGGTCTTCAGATCCACGCCCACCATGCGGCCCCAAGGCGGCGCAACACAGGGAATGCCGAGGCCTGACGCCATCTGCTGGATATGGATCGCGTAGTCACCGTGGAAGTTTTCGTTCCAGTATGGCGTGCCATCTTTGGTGAACAGGCGCTCGGTGGCGGTCTGCTCGGTGCGTTTGATCAGGTTGTACTTGTAGGCCAGACGCACTGGCGCGGCAATCAACATTTGACGCTGTGGATCGACAGCAACAGAACCCCAGTTGAACACACCAATGTTGCCAGGGAAGATCAGTGAACCGCCTTCCGTTGCGGGCGTCCACGGATTGCCATCATAGCGCAGGCTACGGAAATCCATGCGGCATGACATCTGGTCAAACGGCGTGATGCCCCACATTGACTTCTCGGTCAACGGCTGCGGGATGAAGTTCAGGCTGGAAACCGGCTGAGTCGCCGCAAATTTCTCACCCGCTACGCCACCTTCAGTCGAAACCTTCACCTGGTTTACCGGATACACCGGCTGGCCGGTAAGACGGTTCAGCACAAACAGGTTGCCGGTTTTGGTCGGCAGGATCACCACAGGCTGCTTCTGGCCTTGATAATCGATGTCCACCAGTGAAGGCTGTGACGGATTATCGCGGTCCCACAGATCGTGGTTGGAGCTCTGATAGCGCCATTTGAACGCACCGGTTTGCAGATCCAGCGCCACAAGCGCATCACGGAACTTCTCGGTGTTGCTGTTCGGATCGCGTTCAATGCCTACTTCATCCGGTGAAGCGTTACCAAACGGCACATAGACTACGCCATTTTTCAGGTCAGCACTCAGCGTGCCCCACGCCACTGGCGTGTCCTGCGGGTAGTTTTGACCGGCAGCAATTGGCGCGGTGTTTTCCGGGTTGGCCGGATCAAAGTTCCACACCAGACGACCGCTTTGCACGTCATAGGCACGAATCACGCCTGACGGGTTGCCGCTGTTGAAGCCGTTATCCATCACGGAACCGCCAACGATCACCAGCTTGCCCGCCACCAGCGGTGCTGCGGTTTGCATCAGCGCATGTGGACGCACTTCACCCATGTTGGCGTGCAGATCAACCACACCGTTCTGACCGAAATCAGCGCACGGTTTACCGGTATCGGCATCCAACGCAATCAGCTGCGCATCCGTGGTGGCGTTAAAGATACGTTTACGGCAGATGGCCGGATTCGCGGCGCTATCCTGCGCGGCAACCGGGGTTTCTTCGTAGTAGCTTACGCCGCGACAGGTCTGATGCTGCTGCAGGTAAGAGCGATCTTTATTTGGCGTGAATTTCCACTTCACCGCGCCGGTTTCCGGATCAAGCGCATGCACTTCGTTATGCGGCGTACAGAAATACAGCATACCGTTGGCTTTCAGCGGCGTAGCTTCGAAGGTGTATTCGGTGGCATCCGCATCCTGGCGCAAATCACCGGTGTGATAGGTCCATGCAACTTCGAGGTTTTTGACGTTGTCTTTGCTGATCTGATTCAGCGCCGAGAAACGCAGGCCGTCAGACGAACCACCGTAAGCGGTCCAGTCGTTAGCGGCGCCCTGCTCGCTGTTCTGCTCGCGGGCATTGCTGATGGTGCCTTGCTGCGGAACCGGATCGTAGAAGCACAGACCAATCACCACCACGATCATGATAATCACGGTGCCGCCGAGGAAGCCGTGGAAACGGCGTTCGCCGCGATACAGCGGTTTCACCACCCACGGCATCGCCAGCCACAGGCCGATCACGCCGAACAGGTCACCGCGTGGGATCCACTGCCATTTATCAAAGCCCACTTCCCAGATAATCCAGGCGAGCGTAATCCACATCAGCACCGCATACAGCGCCAGCGCGCTGCGCTGGTTGCGGAACAGTAAAATTGCGGTGATGAGTAATCCCACCGCCATCAGCGCATAGAAGGCGCTGCCGCCCAGCATCAACAGCTTGCCGCCCATGTACAGCAAGGCAATCGCCAGAATCGCGAGCACGATACTGGTTAATTTGTTAACCATGCTAATCCCTCAACCATATTCATCGAAAAACCTCAAAAATAACCCCACATAAAATCAACAGAATTTTAACTTACGTTACCGTTTAGTAAAAACCCGTTGCGAGGTGTGTCGTTAGCTCCGCTAATGAATGTAGTTTGGCTAATGGCTGCCAGCTACCGCCTCGTTCAATCTGTGACTGAAATCACGTTTCATTTTCGTTGAGAGAATTAATCATTAGTGAGGAAAATTCGCATTTTTTGATAATGAAAAATGGCGAGGATGCGCGATTTGGGGGGAATTTGCGCCTGAGACATAACCTTGCGCAGATTTGTTACTACGCCCGCTGTAGTAGAAAACTTACGCTGTTTTCTTTTTACCCGGGAAACGTTATGAAAATCACTTTATTAGCCAGCTCATTGTTGCTCCTCGCGGTGACTTCTCACGCTGCAACTGACCCACTGATCGTCGGCGATCAAAAAGGCAATGCTCGCGCGGTGATGTCCGCCGCTGGCGAGCTCAACAATGTGCCGTATGAAATCAAATGGTATGAGTTCCCCAACGCTGCGCCGCTGCTGGAGTCGCTCAACTCCCAGCATCTGGATGCCGGCTTAGTCGGCGATGGTCCGCTGTCGTTTGCCGTGGCCGCAGGCGCGCAGATCCGCGCCATTCAGGCATCTCAATATCTCGGCAATGCCATCCTGGTGAAAAAGGACAGCGCCCTGCACAGCATCGCCGACCTAAAAGGCAAGAAAGTGGCGACGGTAAAAGGATCGGCCGGGCAAAACATGGTGCTGAATGCGCTGCACGAAGCGGGTTTGCCCGACGACAGCGTCAATTTTGTCTTCACCACGCCGTCGGAAGCGACGCTGGCGCTGGATAATGGCGCGGTGGATGCGGTGGCAACCTGGGAACCTTATGTGTCCTTTACCGTGGCGCAGTCCGGCGATCGCATCGCCATCGACGGCAAAAATTCGCCAGTTTCAAACTATCTGGTGGCGACCGATAGCGCCATCGCCAGCAAGCGTGAACAGCTCATGGACTTCCGCGAGCGCCTGATTCGCGCACGTGCGTGGGGCGTGGCGCATCCACAAGCCTACGCCAGCGAGATCGCCAAACTGCTGCGTCTGCCAGATGCGGTGGCGCTGAGTAAAGTGCAGCGTGAAAACAACGCGCCGGTAGAAGATTACGCGTTGGTAGAGAAACGCCAGCAGCTGGCGATTGATACCTTCACCCGCGGCGGCCTGATCAAACCCGGCTTAAAAGCTGACAAACTGGTGGATGCCTCCTTCTTTAACGCCAACGGAGCCGCCAAACCATGATGAATCTGGCGCTCTACCTCGACTCCGGCATTCATCAGGGCGGCTGGCGCCATCCCGATTCAGCTGCGACCGGCGGCAGTGACTGGCCGCTGTACCGCAAAATCGCCCAGCGCGCCGAAGACGCGAAGCTGGACATGATTTTTGTCGCGGACAAGCTGGCGATTGATGATGTTTACGGCGGGCATCTGGCGCACACCGTGCAGCATCGTCAGGTTGGCTGGTCTGAACCCTTAACATTATTAGCCGGGCTGGCGGCGGTGACTGACCACATCGGCCTCGGCGGCACGGTTTCCTCCTCCTATTCGGTGCCTTACACCACCGCGCGTCAACTGGCAAACATCGACCATATTAGCGGCGGGCGCGCAGCGTGGAACGTGGTTACCTCGCTGAGCCACGCCGAAGCGCGCAACTTTGGTCGCAGCGAGCACTTCAGCCATGAAGCTCGCTATCGCCGCGCGGCTGAATTTATTGATGTCATGAAAGCGCTGTGGGACAGCTTTGAAGAGGACGCGCTGATTCTGGATAAAGCGCAGGCGCACTTTGCCGACCCGGCACGCTTCCATAGGCTTGATCATCAGGGTGAATCTTTCAACGTGCAGGGACCGCTTAATCTGCCGCGTCCGCCGCAAGGTCATCCGGTGGTGATCCAGGCTGGCGTATCGGAAGCCTTTATCGATCTGGCCGCGCAACAGGCGGAAGTGCTGTTTGTGGTGCAACCTAATCGGGAACGCGCGCAGCAGTTTTATCAAACCCTGAAACAGCGTGCGCTGCAGTATCAGCGTCAGCCCGATCAACTGCGCATTCTGCCCGGCATGGTGCCGATTGTCGGCAATACGCAGCGCGATGCCGAGGAGCGTGCGGCGTACCTGAAATCATTGATTACCGTGGAATCGGGCCTCAGCTTTGTTTCGGCCAGCATGAATATCGATCTTTCGCAGTACCCCATTGACGGGCCGGTGCCTGACCTGCGTGAAAAGATCACCGGCAGCAAAGGCCGTTTTCAATATGTGATCGCCAGCGCCATTGAGCAGAACCTGACGCTGGGCGAGATGGCGAAACGCTACGCCGAGAGCTTGTCGTTCCCGGCACCGACCGGCACAGCGGATAGCATTGCGCAGCAGATGATTGACTGGTATCAGCATCAGGCCTGCGACGGTTTTGTCATTCTGCCCACCTACATTGACGAGAACGAAGATCGCTTCCTCGAACAGGTTGTCCCGCGCCTGCAAGCTGCGGGCGTCTTCCGCAGCGACTATCAACCGGGCACGCTGCGCGATCGTTTAGGCTTAGTAAAGCCGGAAAATCGCTTTAACCGTTCGTCATCAATTGAAATAACTTAATTAATCATTAATGCGCTGCTGCGATTATTCCTGGCAACAATTATCATAGCAGCGCGAATAAGTTCGGTTTTATTACAGTTTTATTTTCCGCCTCTCCATTTACCCTTTTTTAAATTGATTAGCCATTGCGACACAATGACTTTTTGAGAGTTTCCTCAGCCTGTTATCCCGGATTAAGCGTGATATAAATCACGTAACTGCTCTGCGGCAAGGCCGCTAATAAAAAGAAGGTTATGATGATTAGCGCAGATTTCTTTTATCGTAAATTACGTTTTCCTTTTAAACTCACACACGCTGCTTTTAAGTTTCCGGTTGCCAATGCGCGAGCCCGGCAATATCAGGTGATGTCGCCTGAACAGACCATTGACCTGCTGCTTAGCAACCACAAGCTCTCCGTAAGCCGCTATGGCGACGGCGAACTGGAAATGACTTTGTTCAAGAATATCGGCTTTCAATCTTTTGATGAACGACTCTCTATTCGCCTTAAAGAGATATTACGGCGCGGAAGTCAGCCGAAGAATCCGTGTTTATTATGTATGCCCGATGCCTTTCGCGGCACCGCGAATATGCGTTTTGGTTCGGCCCTATTCTGGTTTTTTCATAAAGCATTTTATTTTCGCCATTATGAAAGCTTATTAAAGAAAGATTACCGCTACGGCAACACCTCCGTTACGCGTCCCTATCACGATTATAAGGACAAGCAGCAGGCGGTTCGCGTGTTTAATAAGTTCAAGCAGCTGTTCAGCGATAAAAAGATATTAATTGTGGAAGGCAGCGGCACGCGTCTCGGCATCGGTAACGATCTGCTTGATGGCGCGCGGGAGATTAAACGCATCACCACGCTCAATCGCAACGCCTTCTCGGTTTACAACGATCTCTACAGCTCGGTGCTGGCGCACGCACGCGATTACGATATGGTGCTAATGTCGCTCGGCCCCACCGCCACGGTGCTGGCTTACGATCTCAGCCAGCATGGCATTCGCTGCATTGATACCGGCCACATTGATATCGAGTACGAATGGATGCGCAGTGCCGCGCGTGACAAGGTGCAGGTGGCTGGCAAGAACGTCAATGAAGTGGGCGTGTTACTCAGCGACGATGCGCGCGACGCCGACGATCATTATCGCCAGCAGATTTTGCTGCATGTCGGGTTGCCGCAGGAAGCGGTGCTGTCGGCGATGGTAATGCATCCGCCGATCTAATCCACATCGCAAGCAATCGCAAAAACAGGGCATTTTGAGATTGCTTGCGATAACGCTGTTACCCTTCGCGCTTTTTCAGCCACTCCTGTAGCTTGCGCAGTGAAACAGGCGCCTGATACACCGTTCCTTTCCCCTCCTTTAGTGGACGCAACAATCCCTGTTCGGTGAGGTTTTTCAGGCGCGCACGCGCGGTGTTATCCGCGATGCCGAGCCGCGATTTAATCCCGGCAGAGCTGAGTAACGAACCCGGCGCATTCAGCGCGATGGCCATGATATCCAGCTCACCTTTGGCTAAGGTCATATGCTCTTCCACCCACGTCACTAGACGTTCCCGCTCTTTGTGCAGCGTGGCGATTTGCTCGGTGAAGGCAGTCACCGCGCGCATCACCACTTCGCACTGAAACTGCACGAAATAGGTCAGATCCATCTCATCAGTTTCGCTGTAAAGATAGGAAATGCCGTACTTCACCGCCGCGGCTTTCAACAGCTTGCTGATGGAGATGTAGCGGAACGCGCTGTAACCGTGACGAATCAGATGATGATAGAACAGCCCGCGCGCGGTGCGCCCGTTGCCGTCATTGAAGGGATGAATGTAGCCGATAGCAAAGTGCAACACGCAGGCCACCAGCAAAGGATGCGTGCCCTGCTGCTCCAGCCACGCAACTTCGGCGCATAACGCGTCCAGCAGGCTATTGAGCCGCTGATAATCCGGCGGCTGATGAATGATTTCGCCGTCGCGCCCGGCAACAAACACATCGTTATTGTCGCGCACGGCGCCGGGCCGATATTTTTCATCATTAATGCCGGCGCAGGCGATGTGATGAATTTCCAGAATATCGGCGCGCGTCAGCGGCGCGTCACCCAGCGTGGCAATGTGCTGCATTAAGCGCCAGTTGCCCATGATCATGCTTTCATCTTCGTTGCGCGGTGCACGCCCCACCGCCAGCAACTCCATCGCCACGCGCGAGGTGGTCGCCGCGCCTTCCAACTGGCTGGATGAAATCGCCTCTTCCATGATCAGCTGTGACATCAGGTAAGAAGCCGCGTCCTCATTCGTTGGTTCGCCGTTGCGCGCAAAGGTCATACGATCAACCATCGACATCGCCGCCGTGATTTTGGCCGTAAGATTACAGGTCACGGTTTGATCGGCGATCACAAAGTGCTGCGCGCTGCTGCGGCGCTTGAATTTCAGTGCGCTCCACACTTTCTCACGCATCTGACCATCATTGACCCGACGATACAACTCATCGAAATGCAGATAGCGCTCATCCCACTCGGCATGACTGGCGAGGAGCGAATTAATCTCACTGATACTCAGCGAATCAATAAGTTGAGCGGGTGGGCGGCGCAGCTTCATCTCAAGCAATCTCAAAAACAGGGTATTTTGAGTTTACTTGAGATTCGCTGCGACGACAAATGGCGCTTGCAGCACGGTTAGCTGCCATGCCGCTGGCAAAATGCGCGAAGATCGGAGGACTGGAAATCGGCCAGATTCGCCATCAGCTTCTCCAGCGGCCAGTTCCACCAGGCAATCGCCTGCAGCTGCGCGGCAATATCCGCCGCGAAACGTGCACGGATCACTTTGGCTGGCACGCCACCGACAATGGTGTATGGCGGCACATCTTTCGTCACCACCGCACCGGCCGCCAGCACCGCGCCGTCACCCACCGCCACGCCCGGCAGTACGATCACGCCATGCCCAATCCACACATCATTGCCAATAATCACGCGATCGGCGCGACGGTCAGCAAAGAAGCCATTATCGCGCTCCGCCTGCGCATCGTAGTATTCCGGACAGTAGGTGAAACGGTGCTGCGAGGCGCGATCCATCGGATGATTGGGTGCGCCAATCCGTACATGATTGGCAATGGCGGTAAAGCGTCCGATTTGCGCATCGGCGACGCAGCAATGCTCTCCGAGATAGGAGAAGTCGCCCAGTTCGCTGTATTCGATATAGGTTTCGGCCAGCACTTCACATTGCGCGCCAATCTGGGTTTCGCGCATGCGCACGCTGGGATCGATAACAGTGTGTTGCAGTTTTGTCGGTTGCACAGCAGCAAGTGCCATAATCAAAGCTCCGTGTGGTCAGATGTCTGGATGACCGGTTGCGACTGGGCAACCGCGAGCGACAACACTACAGCGGCAAAATGACACTAATGCTATTGTGCGTATCTGTTTCAGGCGATTCGAGGAAAAGGAATGAGAACACCGTGGTCAATACTGGCGCTGTTATGGTCAGCCGGACAGGCATCCGCCGCGCTGCCCGCCGACATCAAAGCCGGTGATATTGTGCAAGTGCAGTTAGCGCAACTCCATCCGACGCAGGCTGCGATTGGCTATCGTCAGCTGGATTACAAACAGCATCGTTATGAAGCCGAACCGAAAAAGCTGTTCGATGATTATTGCGAAAGCATGGGGCAGAAAGGCGTTGATAAATTTGACAATAAATCGCGTCTCTCGCAGCCCAGCAGCTTCAGCTGTAAAGCACCGGTCGGCAGCGAACCGGGCCCGATGAAAACGGCGGTGATTGCGCCGGAAAACGTGCTGTACCTCACCGATGGTCATCATACTTTCAGCAATTTCGCCGATATCGCCGGTCTTAATACGCCGGTGCAGGTGCGCATCACCGATGACTTCCGCAGCCTGAAAACCATGTCCGCCTTCTGGCAAAAAATGGAAACGGCACATCTGGTGTGGCTGGATACGCCAGCTGGCAAAATTAAACCGGACGCGCTGCCGAAAGAGTTGGGCCGCCAGCATATGCAGAATGATGAATATCGCTCGCTGGTCTATTTCGTGCGCGATATTGGCTTTGAGAAGGAGCAGAATCCGCCGCCGTTCCTCGAGTTCTACTGGGGCAAATGGCTGGAAACGCAGCTGCCGCTGAAGAACTTTGACCTCAATAACCGCAACGGTTACGCCAAAGCGCTGGAAACCATCGCTGAGAAGATGACCAGCGTGCCGAAAGACACGGTGATTGCGCACAGCGATAGCGGTCCGCTGACGGCGGATCGGTTAGGCGCACGCAAGAAAGTGAACGAGAAGAAGCTGGAGAAGCTGGTCTCCGACAATGGCAAACTGACGTGGGCTTTTGCGCAATAATCGTGTGGTCGCCATTCATGGCGTAATGCTCGTCAGTTGAGACATGAAAACCCTTAATTATCGAGAGCACACATTGTAGCGGCGCAATTTATTGCGCGATAAATCGCGCCGCTACGGAAGGTGCGGTGATTTGATACGGCGCTTAACTGATCGGCATTACGCCATTCACGGCGACCCATTTACCCATCAGCGACCTTTCAGCGTTAAACCAATTCGCAGTTTTTCACATCCGCCGATGGCGCCAGCAGATTTTTATCAAATGCGCGCAGTTCCACACCATCACGAATACGCATCGGCCAGTCGGGATTCGCCAGCGCGCTTTTGCCTATCGACACATAATCCGCGCCCTGCTCCAGCGCCTGCGCCGCCGTGCTGGCATCACTTAACGCGCCATTGGCGATAATCGGCAATTTCGGTGCCGCCTGACGCGCAATTTGCACCAGTGACAGCGGCGAATCGGCAAACGCCGGTTGCAGCGCGTCATATTCAGTCAGATGCAGATAATCCACGCCGGCCTCAGCAATCGCGGCGAATACCAGGCGCGCGCCAGCTTCGCCTTCCCGCCATTTGTGATGAAAATCATTCACTTTGCCCTGTGAGAGGCGAATTCCCAGCGTAACATCCTTGCCTACGCGCTGGCGCACCGCGGCGATCACCGCCAGCGTCAGAGACAAACGTGCCACGATATCGCCGCCCCAGCGATCGCTGCGCTGATTGGTGTAATCGGTAAAGAACTGGTCAAGCAGATAGCCGTTAGCGCCATGAATTTCGATGCCATCAAAACCCGCTTCGCCGACTGCCCGCGCCGCAGTGTGCGCAAAGCTGTCGATCACCTGCTGGATCTGCTCTTCATTCATTTCGCGTGGCAGCGGATAGGCGCCATGACCGTGATAGAAACCGAGTTGTTCCCCGCGCGGTTGCACCGCTGAGGGCGCGAGCGTGTCCGGTCGATAGATGTTGCCCTGCGATATCGCCCCGGCATGCATCAACTGCGCAATGATTTTGCCGCCATGCTGATGCACCCGATCGGTGATCGCACGCCAGCCGGCGCTCTGTTTAGCGTTAATCAGCCCCGCCTGAAACGCATAGGTTTGCGACCAGGCTTCATCGATATAGATGCCTTCGGTGATGATGGAGCTAAAGCCGCCGCGCACGAAGCGCTGATAGTAGTGCTGCATACGTTCGCCTGGTATGCCGTCAACGCTGGCGGAGATGCGCGTCATGGGCGCCACCATAATGCGATTCTTCAGCGCCAGCCGATTCAGTGTGCCGCTCTGAAAAAGATGTTTATCACTCATATTGCTCTCTGGATGCGGATTATCTACAGAGCGCAGTATATTCGGTCGCCACAGGGACAAAAATGGCCGATGATGATACGTCTGTATAACGGAAATCGTTACAATGAACTCAAAAGATGTTGAGGTGTTCCTGATGGTCACCCAGACGCGCAGCCTGACGCAGGCTGCGCGTCGACTGAACACCACGCCGATGACGGTCTCACGCCGACTCGCCTCGCTGGAAGAAGATCTCGGCGTGCGCCTGCTGCATCGCACCACCCGCGCCATTGCGTTAACAGATGAAGGTGAAGAGTTTCTGCCCTACGCCAAAACCCTGATGGAAACCGAACAGAGCGCGCGCAATCTGTTCTCGCCGAATAAACAGGGCGCCACCGGCCAGCTGCGCATCACCGCACCTTCTGGTTTTGGCCGCCGCACCATTATTCCATTGCTGCCCGCGCTGATGGCGGAGAATCCCGAACTGAAGATCGATTTCCAGCTCAGCGATAACGTCACCGATATTGTTGGGCTGGGCTACGATGTCGCCATTCGCATCGCCCCGCTGCGGGATTCGCGCTTAGTCGCGCAGCGGCTGGCGGATAATCCGCGCGTGCTCTGTGCTTCTCCAGACTATCTGGCGCGCTTCGGCACGCCAAAACTGCTGGCCGATTTGCATCAGCATAACTGCCTGCGCTTATCCGGCGTGCCGCAATGGAGTTTTATAGTCGACGACCATATTTCCAGTGTCAGCGTTGAGGGCCGTTTTAGCGGCAGCAATGTGGAAGGCGTGCGTACCTTATGCGTAGCGGGCAGCGGCATCGCCCAGCTCTCTGCGTGGGATGTGCAGCAAGAGTTGGCGGCAGGTGAACTGACTGAGATTACCTTGCGAGATGCCCAACCGCAGCTGCTCGGCGTCTGGGCGCTGTTTCCCACCGCACGGCATCTGCCAACGCGCGTCACGGTTTTTCTAAACGCCCTAAAACAGGCGATGGCACGTTAATTCAGAAAATGTGAATGGCGAATCAGGGGCAAAATCTGGATGCGGAAGAGGTGGGACTAACCGCGAAGAAAATTAAAATCGACGCATTTCTTGAACTGATTCTGGCAGGAAAGATCAGCGACGCGACAACGGTTACCGCGTTTCTGTTGGCGCGGGCGAAAGGGTTAATCGACTGATCTCTCTGCTTTATTCCAGGTGCGCATGAATGCGCACCCTACGAATACAACATCGATGTAGTGCCGCCATTCAGGGCGACCGATTACTCCGCAGCAATATCCGCTAACACCGCTTCTGCCTGCGCCTTATCCACCGCTACGCCATCAATAAACAGCTGACGCTGTTCACCCGGCGGCAGCATAATCTTCAGCGTCTGCCAGGCTGGCTGGAAGCTGCCTTTACGCTGGAAGTTGAGGTGAATCGCCTCAGCATCGCTCCGCATTTTCCAGTTGAGCCACAGCGCATTGCCCTGCTGATAACCCCAGCTTTCGCCATCATCCTCAAACAGCATACCGTGGCTAACCCCTTTGCCTTTCAGCGGGAACAGCTGCAAGGTGCGGCGATCGTCAGTTTTAGTGTCAACATGACGCAGGCGCTCGCTGAGCGGTAAGCCCGCTCCGGCACGCACCAGCATCGGCTGGGTTTCCAGCGGAGCCGCCAGCGTGATCCATTGACCGCCGCTGAACCATTGCTGGGTAGCGAAGTCATACCAGCCAGTTTGGTTGTCGGGCAGCCACAGACGACGCTCGCGCTGGCCGGGTTCGACCACGCTGGCCACCAGCAGATCGCGGCCCAGCATAAACTCATCGCACTCGGCGAACGTCTGCGCATCCTGTTCATGATCGAGGAAAGTCGGACGCAGCATCGGTTCATCGTCAGCATGCGCCTGCCACAGTAACGTATAGAGGTAAGGCAGCAGACGATAACGCAGTTCAATCGCGGCGCGGATCGCAGGCGTAGCCGCCGGATACATCCAGGGTTCATTGACGGTGTGATCGTCATTCCACGAGTGAATGGTGAAACGCGGATGCATCACGCCGTTTTGTACCCAGCGCACAAACAGTTCTGCATCTGGTTTATCGCCGGAGAAGCCACCGACGTCGTGTCCCACGTTGTACAAACCGGACAGGCTCATACCCAATCCCATGCGGATGTTGTAACGCAACGTGGTCCAGTTGGTGCGGTTATCGCCGCTCCAGGTTTGCACATAGCGCTGCATCCCGGCGCAACCCGAACGGGAAATCAGGAAAGGACGTTTTTCCGGCGCGAAGCGCTGTTGCGCTTCCATCGAGGCGCGCATCATCAGCAGCGGCATCACCGGGCGAATGTGTTTGATGGCAATTGGCGTGCCGAAACCGTGGCAACGCGCTTCGCCGTCCCACACTTCATATTCGTTATTATCGTTCCAGGTGGAATCGATGCCCTTTTCCAGCAGCTGTTTGGTGACGTTTTCCTGCCACCAGGCGACGGCTTGCGGATGGGTGAAATCGAGATGTGAACCTTCGTCATCCCAGAACACCGAACGCTCAGGCGCATCCTCTTCCGAGTCGCGGATAAACAGCCCTTGTTCCGCCACTTCGTTATAACGCGGATGATCCTGCAACAGGCACGGTTTGATATTAGCGGCGAGGCGCAAGCCGGCGTCGTGAAACGCCTGGCTCATCACCTCCGGCTGCGGCACTTTGTCGTAGTTCCAGTTGAACACGTAGCGCTTGTTGTTAATCGAGGTGTAGCCGGACGAGAGCTGGAATGAATCGCACGGAATATCGTGCTCTTCGCAGAGACGAATGAAGTTCATCAGCTGATGTTGTGCATCCGGCGCATCGGTGTAATGCATGGTTGAACCGCTGTAGCCGAGGCTCCATTTCGGGCCGAACAGCGTTTTACCTGTGAGACGCACGAAGGCTTTGGTGACATCCAGCACCTTGTCACCAACAAACAGGTAATAGTCGATATCACCGCTTTCCGCCTGCCAGCGGCGATACGGTTGGTGATAGTTATCGAGTTCATTACCCAGATCAAACCAGCTGCTGCTGAGGTTATCGTAATAGAGACCAAAGCTAACATCGGTACGACGGGTGATGGTAAAAGGCACATGCTTGTACAGCGGATCGGTGGAGGCCGCGTTGTAGCCCATCGCATCAAGGTTACGCATCTCATAGCGCTGGCCATTACGCTGCAAATCGCCGGTTTTCTCGCCCAGACCATAATAGCGATCGTCATTCATGCGGCACTGATAGTGCGCCACGCCATCGCCGTGCGCGTTGATTTGATAAGCGCTGGTTGGGCGGTCGCAGGTCAGCAGCTGCCATGCGCCGTGGCTGTCGCAATATTGCCACTCCAGCGCCAGCGGTTGATGGACGATCACCCGCAGCTTATCGGTGGCCACCACCAGCGTGTCGCCCTCTTCTTCCAGCGTGAACGATGGCAAGGTGAATCCGGCCAGGCTGTCACGCTGACGCCCTTCCCACGGCACATCACTTTGTGGCGCGATGCTCCAGGTGCGATCGAGGCTGTATGCGCCATGACGTTTAATCGCCACGCGGAACATGCCCGTTTCCAGCACATACAGACACAGCGTGTGTTTGCCGTCGACGTTTAACGCCACGTGGTGTGCATCGGAACCGGCTAATGACCAATTTTTTAACGTTTTCATCGTTACCTACTTTTTCATGCGCGCTGGGCGCGACGTTCAGCAATAAAAGCAATCAGGAATACGGCGCCAATCAGGTCGAAGAAGCCCATGGCGACAAACAGCGGATTAAAGCCAATGGTGTCGGCGGTAACGCCGATCAGCAGTGAGAACAGGAAGCTGGAGATCCAGGCGAACGAGCCGCGCATGCCGTTGACGGTGGCCATCTGGCCTTTATCAAACTTCTCCACCACCAGCGCGCTCAGCATGCAGGAGATGATCTGATGGCCGAAACCACCAATCGAGATCAGCGCAATCGCTACGTAAGGATCTTTAGTGACCGCCACCAGCGCCAGCGACAGCATCAGGAAAGCGCCCGTCACCGAACTCGCCACCACGGAATTAACCTGAGTAAAACCAAAGATTTTGGTGTAGAGCCGCGTCAGATAGCCGCTGGCCGCGCTGCCTAAATCGGCGGCGAGGAACGGCAGCCAGGCGAACATAGCAATCTGCTTCAGATCCATACCCAGCTCTTTCGCCAGATAGAGCGGCACCCAGAAGCTCAGCACGCCCCAGGCAGGTTCAGCCATAAAGGCGGGAATGGCGATGCCGTAAAAACGTTTGTTTTTCGACACGGTTTTCAGCGCGGTAAAGAACGGCAGTTTCACTGCTGGCGGTTCATTATCCTGACGAATAAATTCCAGTTCCGAGGCCTGCAGATTGGGATGCTGCTCCGGATCGCGATAGAACAACCACCACAGCACCACCCAACCCAACGCCAGGCAGCCGGTGAACAGGAACGCGCCCTGCCAGCCAAAGGAAGCGTGCGCAAAGTAGATAATCGGCGGTGCCAGCATCGCGCCAAGCGAAAAGCCCACCCCCGCCCATCCGGCGGCGATAGGACGCTCTTTTTTCGGGAACCATTCGCCAATCACTTTGGCGTTAGCGGGCGTGGCTGCTGCTTCTGCACCGCCCATGACAAAACGCAGGATAGCCAGATGCACCCAACTGGCCGCGCCAGCGTGGAACAAACAGGCGACGGCCCAAATGGTGGCGCAGATCAGGAAGCCGACTTTCAGGCCAATAACGTCGATCAGCCAGCCGCAAATGGGTTGAAAGAAGGTATACGCCAGCTGGAAGGCGCCGACGATCCAGGAATATTGTTCGGTGGTGATGTTGAGGCTGGTTTTGAGCTCCGGTGCCAGCAAGCCCAACGAGTTACGGGTGATGTAGTTGACCGTGACGCCTGCTAAGAACAGCACCAATACCCACCAGCGCAGATTGCGCAAGGTGCGTTTGGTGCCTGCGGCGGTTATCCCTGGGTTTAAACTGCGGTTCATCTGATTCTCCGTTAGTGAGTCATTTCTAACCATCCGCCAGGAGTGAACCACAGTTGCGAAAAGTGGTCGCCAGATTGATGTCGCAAATGTGATCTGGTTAACCAAAATCACTTACCAGGTTGACTTAACCCCGTAAAGAGCAGAGTTTTAATCCGGAATCGCGTAGTTATTATCTGATGTAGCGCGCTAATAAAGAATATTGGTCAACCAATAGTGAGTGAGGTAACAACATGAAGCAGACCTGGCGATGGTACGGCCCCAACGATCCTGTCTCTCTGGCCGATGCGCGCCAGGCGGGCGCAACCGGCATTGTCACCGCACTGCACCACATCCCTAACGGCGAAGTGTGGTCAGTCGACGAAATTATGCAGCGCAAGGCGCTGGTGGAAGCCGCTGGTTTGGTGTGGTCGGTGGTGGAGAGCGTGCCGATTCATGAAGAGATTAAAACCGGCAGCGGCCGCTGCCAGCACTGGATCAGCAATTATCAGCAGTCGCTGCGCAACCTGGCGCAGTGCGGCATTAAAACCGTGTGCTACAACTTCATGCCGATCCTCGACTGGACGCGCACCGATCTCGAATATCTGCTGCCGGATGGCGCGAAAGCCCTGCGTTTTGATCAAATTGAGTTCGCGGTGTTTGAACTGCACATTCTGCAGCGTCCCGGCGCGGAGCAGGATTACAGTGCGCAAGAGATCGCCGAGGCTGATAAACGCTTTGCAACGATGAGTGAAGAGCACCGTAACCGCCTGATGCGCAACATCATCGCCGGTTTGCCGGGTGCGGAAGAAGGCTACACGCTGGACCAATTCCGCGCCCAGCTGGCGCGTTATGAAGGTATCGGTAAAGCCGAGCTGCGTGAGAATTTTGCCACCTTCCTGCGCGCCATTGTCGCGGTTGCGGAAGAGGTGGGCGTACGCATGGCGGTACATCCGGACGATCCGCCACGCCCAATTCTCGGCTTACCGCGCATCGTTTCCAACGCCGACGATCTGCAATGGATGATCGATACCGTCAGCAGCCCCGCCAACGGTTTCACCATGTGTACCGGCTCGTACGGCGTGCTGGCACAGAATGATTTAGCCGGCATGGTCAAGCGCTTCGGCCCACGCATCTACTTCGCGCATCTGCGCTCCACCAAGCGGGAAGAGAACCCCAACAGCTTCCACGAAGCCGCGCATTTGGGTGGCGATGTCGATATGTTTGCGGTGATCAAGGCGATTGCCGAAGAGGAGCAGCGACGTAAAGCCGCGGGGGAGGAAGATTTGATTCCAATGCGTCCCGACCACGGCCACCAGATGCTGGATGACCTGAAGAAGAAAACCAATCCCGGCTACTCGGCGATTGGTCGCCTGAAAGGATTGGCTGAAATTCGCGGCGTCGAACTGGCGATCCACCGCGCCTATTTTGCTCAGGAAGCCCAATAATGCGCTTTATGGATGAAGATTTTCTGCTGCAGAGCGACATCGCGCGGCGCTTGTACCACGACTTCGCTGCGGATATGCCAATCTACGATTATCACTGTCACCTCAATCCTCAGGAGATTGCTGAAGATCGTCGCTTCGCCAACCTCGGCCAAATCTGGCTGGAAGGCGATCACTACAAATGGCGCGCGCTGCGCGCCGCGGGCGTCGATGAGTCGTTGATTACCGGCAAGAACACCAGCGACTACGACAAGTATCTCGCCTGGGCGCAAACGGTGCCAAAAACCCTCGGTAACCCGCTCTATCACTGGACGCACCTTGAACTGCGGCGCCCGTTTGGCATCACCGATACGCTGTTTGGCCCGGACACCGCGCCTGCGATCTGGCAGCGCTGTGCGGAACAGCTGGCGACGCCGGAATTTTCCGCGCGCGGCATCATGCACCAGATGAAGGTGCGCATGGTCGGCACCACCGACGATCCGGTTGATTCACTGCACTATCACCGTCAAATCGCCGATGACCGCAGCTTTGATATTGACGTTGCGCCGAGCTGGCGTCCGGACAAGGTCTTCAAAATCGAGCTGGAGGGTTTTGTCGACTATCTTGCTCGTCTGGAAGCCGCCGCCGATGTCGCCATCGACAGCTTCGAGGCGCTACGCCGCGCGCTGTTACGACGCCTTGACCACTTCTCCGCCCACGGTTGTCGCGCCTCAGACCACGGTATTGAAACCCTGCGCTTTGCGCCGGTGCCGGACGACCGCGTGCTCGATACGATTTTGGCGAAACGTCGCCGTGGCGATGCGCTGGATGAATTGGAAATCGCCCAGTTCAGCAGCGCAGTGTTGGTGTGGCTCGGCAGCGAATATGCGCGACGCGGCTGGGTAATGCAGCTGCACATCGGCGCGATCCGTAATAACAGCACGCGCATGTTCCGCCAGCTCGGGCCAGACAGCGGGTTTGATTCGATTGGCGATAACAATATTGCCTGGCCGCTGGCGCGCCTGCTGGATGCGATGGACCTCAACGATCAGCTGCCGAAAACCATTCTCTATTGCCTCAATCCGCGCGATAACGAAGTGCTGGCTACTATGGCGGGCAACTTCAAGGGCGCGGGCGTTGCCGGCAAGGTGCAGTTCGGTTCCGGTTGGTGGTTCAACGATCAGCGCGACGGCATGCTGCGTCAACTGGAGCAACTGTCGCAAATCGGCTTGCTCAGCCAGTTTGTCGGTATGCTGACCAATTCACGCAGCTTCCTCTCCTACACGCGCCACGAATACTTCCGCCGTATTCTGTGCAATCTGCTGGCGCAGTGGGTAAAAGACGGCATTGTGCCGCACGATGAGCCGATGCTCGGCAACATGCTGCGCGACATCTGCTTTAACAATGCCGAACGCTATTTCGCGCTGAAAGCCCAGTGATGGTGGCCTGGTCACTGCGCGCCGTGACCAGGCCGATTCTTATTCGCTATGCTATAGTGCGCGTCTCTGAGTGAGGCTGTATCAGAGATTGTGAATCCTTTAACACACAGAAAAGAGCACGATGAAAACTCAAACTTCAGCACAGCGCCCTTATCAGGAAGTCGGGGAAATGCTCCGCCAGATGATCACGCAGAAGCAGTATGCGGTGGGCGAACGGCTGCCGCCGGAGCGCGAACTCGCCGCGCTATTGAATGTGACGCGTACGCTGGTGCGTGAAGCGCTGATTATGCTGGAGCTGGAAGGATTAATTGAGGTACGTCGCGGTGCGGGCATCTATGTGATTCACGATTCGCCGCAGCAACCTGTTTCGCTTCACAAAGCCAGCAACGATGCCGGACCGTTCGAGATGTTGCAGGCGCGTCAGCTGCTGGAGAGCAATATTGCCGAGTTCGCCGCGCTGCAGGCGACGCGTGAAGACATTATGAAGATGCGCCAGGCGCTGGAGCTGGAAGAGAAAGAGCTGGCGTCGGGTTCGGTCAACCAAAGTGAAAACGGCGATCGCAATTTCCATCTGGCGATTGCCGAAGCCACCCATAACAGCATGCTGGTTGAGCTGTTTAAGCAATCCTGGCAGTGGCGCGAGGATAACGTGATGTGGAGCCAACTGCATCGCCATCTGGTCAACAACGATTACCGCAAACAGTGGCTCGACGATCACAAAAAAATCCTCGCGACGCTGATCAAAAAAGACGCGCGCGCCGCCAAGCTGGCGATGTGGCAACATCTGGAAAACGTGAAACAACGGCTGCTGGAGTTCTCAGACGTTGATGATATTGATTTCGATGGTTATCTGTTTGAATCCTGGCCGCTGTACGCCACCCATAATCCGCCAAAATAATGTGCGTTAACGACTTACCTTGTAAGGCTAATTACCGAGAGCACACATTGAAGCGGCGCAATTCATTGCGTGCTAAATCGCGCCGCTACGGAAGGTGCGCTGATTCGGTACGGCGCTTGACTGATCGGCATTACGCCATTCAGGGCGACCTCACGACATCAACTCACCACGCTTAACGCCTGATCCTTTGCTAAAAAGAACGGCCTTAAATACGCCACGCTATTCGACAGCGGCAAAATTTCATCGCTGAGCTGAATGCCGATGGTTTCCCGCAGATAACGGCGGCGGGTTTCGATGCGCTGCCACAGCTCCGGATAATCAGTACGGATGTCGCTTTGCAGCGCCGCATCGGCCAGCACCACGCACTCTTCGGCGCTGGCACCGTTGTAGCCCGGCACCGACGGGATGATGTCAATTTGCAGCATCATGCCGCTCTTAAGCAATTCGGTGGACTGATGATAAATCGGCGACGACATCCACTCTTCGTCCGCCACCAGATGTCCCGGATTGAGGTGCCAGCCAAAACGGGCCTTCGGCAAAACCTGCTCGATAAGCTGATACAGCTCGCCACCGCTCATGCCGCAGCGAATGTTTTCCAGCCAGGCCACCACGGCTGAGAAATAGGGTTTGGCGATGCGCTCCAGATAATCTTGCTGGCCTGGCGGCAGCTCGCTTTGATCGGCAATGACGAAGCCGCTGCGGCTGGAGAGTCCGCCTTTGAAGGCGGTGGTTAGCGAGAGCGGATCGCCGCGCTGCACTTTTTTGTCGGTGGGATAGAGGTTCGCTTTGTCGAAACGGTTGCCGGTGGCGGCAATAGTCACCACCGTGTTGCATTGCCCTTCGGCGTGCAGTAACGCGCCCAATTCTGTTTCACGCACGCCCACCTCGATGGCATTCAGCGCGTCCAGCATGCACTTTGACGCGAGGTTTGCGCCATATTCGTAATGGGCGATTTCATTGGCATTGCAGGTGGTGCGCGCGCCATTATCGCCAATAAACAAGTGGATGGCATTTTCTAACATGGCGTCATCGTTTAGCGTGTGCTGAATGGCATCGACAATAAAGTACGGCAGATCAAACATCGCACGCCCATTGCCGGCGGCGGGCGTAAACATCTTCCAGCCCACCAGCCCGACTTTATGGCCGTTCGCTAAGCCAGCATCTTTGAAGAGGCTTTCCAGCGGCACTTCATTGTCCATGGGCTGATTGGGAAGCGAGAAGTACGGCGTGTGCAGCAGCGCGGCCGCTGTGCGTGAAAAGCGCGCCATTTTCAGGTTTTCGTTGCCCAGCACCAGCGTGCAAGCTCCGGAGTGATTCAGCAGCAGCAATCCCTCTTCGAAACGCGGGATAAATCCGCTCAAATATTCGAAATTGCCGCCGTGTTCCTTGTCGGCATAGATCACCAGCCAGTCAAAACCCTCGCGCTGCATGCCCGCCAGCAGCGCGTTCTTGCGCTGCACAAGCGTATCATCGGTGAGAAAAACCGGTTCAACGTCGCTGAACGTCATCGGCGCGGTAATCGGCCCGAACGTGATTGCCATGATGCACTTCCTCGCATTACAGAATGAGATGAGAATAGTCGCGTTTTTAGCGCAGCGGATTTTGATCCACGCGAAAAAAGGCGGAGGGGTGAGCTCCGCCTTGTCTCAAGTTCCAGTCAGTGTGCCTGACCGGTCAGTTGCAAAAGGGCAACGATGATTTGAAGAATGATGCGGACGATGTCCAGCAGCAATCGAACAAGTTCCATCACTTTCCTTCTCCTCTGAGAGGAGCGCGCCTTTCAGCTGCCGGGGCTTTGACTCCACCCGCCGACCGCCTAAGCACAATTGTGAGGAGTGCTGAGCGGCTCTCATTGTAAAAGCCACAGGCCAGCACCACCTGAAACCTGCCGGGATTTAACTATCCGCGCCCCTGGAGTCATCAGAAAAACAATGAGGCTTCGCTCGTCACTCAACACCTGTATAACCATACAGTATTATGGCAAAACTTGAAATATCTCGCCGCACATTTTATTATCGCTGTTGTGAGGAGTGCTGAGCACCCCGTTCGCGGCGCGGTTACCAGCCGTTTAGCGAACATAAAAAAAAGGATTTGGCTTAATGCCAAATCCTTTTTTATTACCTGCGATTAATTATCTGGCGGAACTGATACGCCAAATGGTATTTCCCGCATCATCGGCAATTAATACGCCGCCCTGCCGATCGGTGGCTAAACCAACCGGCAAGCCGCGCACCTGCTTCTGATCGTCGGTGAGGAAACCAGTCACCACCGGCTGTGGTTGTCCCACCGGTTTCCCATTCTCGAATTTCACCCACACCACCTGATAGCCGTTGAGCGGCGTACGGTTCCAGCTGCCGTGTTCGCTGATAAACGCCCCGCCGCGATACTGCGGCATATTATCCGCGCCGTAGAACAACAGACCGAGTGGTGCGACGTGCGAACTCAGGGCGTAATCCGGTTTAATCGCCTTCTCTACCAGATCCGGCCTCTGCGGCTGCGCGCGCTCATCCACGTGCTGGCCATAATAGCTGTACGGCCAGCCGTAAAAGCCTTTGTCCTGCACCGACGTCATGTAATCCGGCACTAAATCAGAACCGATCTCGTCGCGTTCATTCACAATCGCCCACAGCTTGCCGCTCTGCGGCTCCCACTGCAATCCGGTTGGATTGCGCAGGCCGCTGGCATAAATCCGGCTGGCACCGCTGGCCGCATCCACTTCCAGCACCGCCGCACGGCGATACTCCTCGCCAATGCCGTTTTCCGTCACGTTACTGTTCGAACCTACGCCAACGTACAGCTTGCTGCCGTCGGGGCTGGCGAGCAGCGATTTGGTCCAGTGATGATTAATCGGCCCGCCCGGCAGCTCGGTCACTTCCACCGGCGGGGTGCGGATCTCGGTTTGCCCGGTTTCATACGGGAATTTCACCAGGCTATCGGCGTTCGCCACATACAGCGTGTTGCCCACCAGCTGCATACCAAACGGCGCCGTCAGGTTGTCGATAAAGCGATGTTGCTCCCATTTGCCGTTAACATTACGCAGCAAGGTAATGCGATTACCGCCCTCGCCGCCCTTGCCAGACGCTTTCTGCACAATGCCCATAATCAGCTGCTTCGGTGCGGTGGTCGGTTTCGGTGTGCCATTGGATTCCGCCACTAGCACATCATTGTTCGGCAGCACCAGCACCTGACGCGGATGCTGCAGATTGTCGGCGATCTTTTCGATCTTTAACCCATCCGCCACTTTCGGCATTTCACCGGCTTTCCACGGCGTGCCTTCCGGCACCTGCATCGGCGGCATAAAGAAGTTCTGCGCCTGCGGCAGTTCAGGATTCGCACCGATTTGCTTTTGAGGATCGATCAGCGCCCCGTCGTCACAGGCGCTGAGCAGCATCGCGATGGCTACCGCACTGAGTAAGTGTTTCATACGCGACCTCCTTGCGTGCGACGTTCGCGCAACACCAGCTGCACGTTAGCGATCAGCAGCAGCGCCACCACCAGCGTCGACAGCGTGATGCCCAGTGGCACCACCGCGTAAGCATCACGACTGTGAATAAAGGCGTTCACCACCGCCAGCACGATCGCCAGCAGCGAAAGCCAGAAATGGGTTTTCTCGGTCGGCCGCGCGCCACGGAATAAATAAACCAAACTGATTAAACGTGGCAGGATGGCCAGCACCAGACCGATAGTGATCAGCCAACTAGCGGATTTGGTCCACATGATGACGAAGGTTTGCAAATAGAGGATATCGAAAAACCAGGCGGCGACAAAAAAGCCCAGCGGCAACGGTTCCAGCAGCGTATACAACGTCACACCGAACACCGATCTTCCTGAGGTATGAAACATTACTCTCTCCCTTACCGTATTATTGTCAGATGGTGCACGCGTTTCGCTTTTATAAAACAACGTGCAGCCACCTGTGAAATATTAGTAAAGATAAACAGTAACGTTTAACACTTATCTAACACACTCTAACTTAAGACTTATCTGCCGGCAGGCTAACCCAATAACCCGGTTGATACGGCAAAGGCAGAAACTTTTCGTGGAACTCACGGAACGTGGCGTCCGGATCGAGATCGGCAAACAGTTCAGGATGTAGCCACTTCGCCAGCGCCTGAATCGCGACAAACTGATACGGGCTGTCGTAGAACTGATGCCAGATGGCATGCGCGTTACCGTTGTGCGCCACTGGCAGTGTTTTGAAGGCATCACGCATCATTAGCAGGCGTAAACGCGCCGTCGCTTCTTTCACATCCGCACCGGGCCCCACGCCAACCCATTTACCCACGGTGTTGTAGTTTTTCCAGTTCGCGCCTGTCACCACCACCACATCGGGACGGCTGGCGATGATCTGCTCGGGATTGAGTGTGCCGAACGTGCCTGGAATCAACGCTTTGGCGATGTTGCTGCCGCCCGCCAGTTCTACCATCTGACCAAAGTTCTCGTTACCAAACGACATGCAGCACTCGTCGCTGTAGCCGCCAGCACGATCAATCATCACTTTCGGGCGCGTGCCGTTAAAGTTTTTCAGGCGATCGGTCACCTTTTCGATTTGCGCACGGCGGAACGCCACGATCTCTTCGGCGCGCTGTGGATTGTTAACCAGCTCGCCCATGATTCGGATGCTTTGCTCAGCATGTTCCATCGGCTTCTCGCGGAAGTCGATAAACACCACCGGCACGCCCACCGCTTGTAACTTCTCGATCAGCTTGCCTTCGTCGGTCGCGGCTTTGGATTCGAGGTTCATCAGCACCAAATCGGGCTTCAGCGTCAGCGCCTGTTCGACGTTAAAGGTGCCATCTTTCGCGCCACCAAAGGTCGGCAGCTTTTTGATCTGCGGATATTTCTTTTCATACGCCATATAGCCGTCGTAGTCGGCTTTATGGAAATCGTCACGCCAGCCCACCACGCGCTGGAACGGCGCAGCGGTGTCAAACGCCGCCAGCAAATACATCTGACGCCCTTCGCCGAGAATGATGCGTTTAGACTCCTCCTTGACCTCGACCTGTCGTCCAGCCACATCGGTAATGGTTTTCGCCGCAGCGTGCCCCGCCACCGCCAGTAATCCCAGTGCTATCAGCCATGATTTCATTTAATACACCTAGAATGATAATGATTATTATTTAAATTTCGCGGCGTCACTATTACCTGGCAGACAGGAAATGAAAAGCCCTGGATACACATTTTTTTACATTCCCTGCGCTTTTTCCCGCTGTGCATTCGCTCACAAAACGCCCGTCATTCGTGAAAAACCTCACAGCGCACCGGGCAAATGCCCAATTAATCGCCACGCTATCCCGCGCTTTGGCTAATGCGTAAACAAAATGTGAACGCTAAATTACAAAATGAAACGATGTTTTATTTTTTATGTTAATGCCTGGTTTGGGCAAGCCACTGAGTTGAAGGAGGAGTTACCGTGAAGATCAGTGCCATTGATGTCACCCTGTTTAGCTACCCCACGCGACGCGTCTCTGACAGCGCCGGACATTCGCATCCCGGCGCAGAGACCGATGCGCAAATGGCGCTGCTAACCATCGCCAGCGAAGATGGCGATTGCGGCTACGCGTTTGCCCCCGCCGAAGTGATTCGTCCGCACGTGGTTAATGCCTTCTTCCGCAAAGTGCTGATTGGGCAAAATGCCTTTGATCGCGAGCGTCTGTGGCAGGATCTGGTGCACTGGCAGCGCGGTAGCGCCCATCAGCTCACCGAACGCGCGTTATCGGCAGTGGAACAGGCGCTGTGGGATTTGATTGGTCGCAAGCTCAAACAACCGGTCCACAAACTGCTTGGCGGTTATCGCGAGAAAATTCCTGCTTACGGCAGCACCATGTGCGGCGATGAGCTGGAAGGCGGTTTATCCACGCCCGATGAATACGCGCAGTTTGCCGAAAAACTTGTCGCGCGCGGTTATCAGGCCATCAAACTGCACACCTGGATGCCGCCGGTGTCGTTCGCGCCCAGCACCCAAATGGACATCAAAGCCTGCGCCGCGGTGCGCGAAGCGGTCGGCCCGGACATCGCCCTGATGCTCGACGGCTATCACTGGTACAGCCGCAGCGAGGCGCTCACCATCGGCAAAGCGCTGGAAAAACTCGATTTCGCCTGGTTCGAAGAGCCGATGGAAGAGGAAAGCATGGCGTCGTACGCGTGGCTGGCGGAAAACCTCAGCATTGACGTGCTCGGCCCGGAAAGTCTCGGCGGCAAACACCACAGCCGCGCCGATTGGGTGCGCGCCGGTGCCTGCGACATTCTACGCGCTGGCGCTAACGGCGTCGGCGGCATCTCCGCCACCATGAAGGTCGCCAGCCTGGCCGAAGCCTTTGGTATGGATTGCGAAGTACACGGCAACGGTGCCGCCAGCATCGCGGTGGTCGGCGCTATCCGCAACTGCCGCTGGTACGAACGCGGTCTGCTGCATCCGTTCCTCGATTACGAACAGCCGCCGGCCTATCTCAACGCGCTGGTCGATCCCATGGACGCAGAGGGTTTTGTCCATCTGCCAACGCGTCCCGGACTTGGGGAGGACATCAATTTCGTGTGGATTGAGACACACACGCTAAATCGCTGGTAAGCGCCCAACACAAGCAGTACGGCATAAAAACGATAAACCTCTGACCTGCTGGACTTTGCTTATGAACCTGATGAACCCCTGCAGAGCGTGGTGCGCCGCGCTGCTGCTGCTCACCTGTAGCCCATCGTTGCTGGCGGCCACGCCAGACGACCAGCTGATTGTGGGCATGAACATGAATAACCTGCTCACGCTCGATCCCGCCGCCATGACCGGCAACGAAGTGGTCGGCATTGTCGTCAATCTCTATGACGGTTTAGTCGAGTTAGATCCGCAACAGCTCACCAACGTGCGCCCGGCGCTGGCGGAGCGCTGGGAGATCAGCCCCGACAATCGTCAACTCACCTTTCATCTGCGTGACAATGTCACCTTCCACTCCGGCAATCCGTTGAGCAGCGCCGATGTAATCTGGTCGATGCGTCGCGTGCTGCACCTGAATCTGGCACAGGCCTCGGTATGGAAATCTTACGGCTTCAGCAAAGAGAACGTGGATCAGATGATCAGCGCGCCGGATGCGCACACGGTAGTGATTCGCCTGCCCAAGCCTAACGATCCCAAGCTGGTGCTCTATTCGCTGGCGGCGCTCGGCAGCATGGTGGTACTCGACAGCAAAACCGTGCAGGCGCAGGCGGTGAATAACGACTGGGGCAATCGCTGGCTCACCACCCACGAAGCGGGTTCCGGACCGTTCCGCCTGGATGTGTGGCAGGCCAAAGATGTGCTGCGCATCAGCCGCGATGCCCACTACTGGCGCGGTGCGCCGAAGCTGACGCGTGTGGTGTTCCGTCATCTGCAGGAGTCGCAAACCTTGCGTCTGATGATGGAGAAAGGCGATCTCGATATTGCCAGCAACATGGCGATCCCCGATGTAAAAGCGCTGCGCCACGATCCCGATCTCACCATCGACGCGGTACAAAAAGGCACGATTTATTACCTGGCGATGAGCATGAAGGACGATCACTTCGCCCATCCGCAGGTACGCGAAGCGCTGCGTTATCTGGTGGATTATCAGGGGATTAACAAAACGCTGATGGCCGGTTACGGCACGCTGCATCAGCGGCCAATTCAAGCCGGCATGCCGGCAACGCTGCCCGATCCTGGCTACAAGCTGGATGTGCCGCGCGCCAAAGCCTTGCTGGCCGCCGCCGGTTATCCCAACGGGTTTGATACCACGCTGCGCGTGCTGGCCGATCAGCCGTTCCTCAATGTCGCCATCGCGATTCAGTCCACGCTGATGCAGGGCGGCATTCGCGCCAAAATCATTACCGGCACCGGCAACCAGATTTACGGAGCGATGCGCGATCGCCAGTTCAATTTGCTGGTCGGGCGCGGCGGCAGCGGCGTGGAGCCGCATCCGCACTCCAGCCTGCGCGCGCTGGTGTACAACCCCAACAACGCCGACAGCGCGCGTCTCACCAACTTTCAGGGCTGGCGTACCGGTTTTTATGACGCGCAGCTAAACAGCATGATCGATAAAGCGCTATTGGAGCGCGATGTGAAACAGCAGCAGCAGGATTACTTTGCTATCCAGCAGCGCTATGACCAGCTGATCCCAGCGCTGATGCCGATCTCGCAAATGACCGATTCGGTGGTGGTGAATAATCGGGTGCAGGATTATGTGCCGCATCCGTCGGCCACCACTTTCCTGCGTGACGTATGGAAAACGCCAGATAGCCTGGCGGGAGGTGCGCAATGAAACTGACAAAAAGCCACTGGCGACGCCTGCGTAGCCGCACCGTTCAGGTGGCGATCACGCTGTTTGGTCTGCTGCTGCTGACCTTCTTTATTGGTCGCGTGATGCCGCTCGATCCGGTGCTGGCGATTGTCGGGCCGGATGCCGATCACAATACTTATCAGCAGGTTTATCACCAGCTCGGCTTCGATAAACCGCTGTGGGTGCAGTTTGGCATCTATCTGCAAGGCCTGCTGCACGGCAACCTTGGGTTGGCGCTGCTTACTGGACAACCGGTGATCAACGATATCCTGCGCGTCTTCCCGGCCACGGTGGAACTGGCGACGCTGGCGATTGTGATTGGTACCGGCCTCGGCGTCCCGCTGGGCGTGTGGGCCGCCGCGCGCCGCAACAGCGTGATTGACTATCTGGTGCGCATCATCAGCCTGGCGGGTTACTCCACGCCGATCTTCTGGGTGGGCATGGTTGGCCTGCTGCTGTTTTATGCCCATCTCGGCTGGGTTGGCGGCGCGGGTCGTGTGGATTTCAGTCTCGATGGCATTGTGCCGCGTCGCACCGGTTTTCTGCTGATCGACGCCTTGCTGGTGGGCAACTTCACGGTCTTCAGCAATGCGCTCAATCACCTGATTCTACCCGCCTCCCTGCTCGGCTTTCACTCGCTGGCTTACATCAGCCGCATGACGCGCAGCTTTATGCTGGCGCAGCTGTCGCAGGAGTTCATTTTGACGGCGCGGGTGAAAGGACTCAGCGAATGGCAGGTGATTTGGCAGCACGCGTTCCGCAATATTCTGGTGCAGCTGCTGACGGTGGTGGCGCTGGCGTACGGCTCGCTGCTGGAAGGCGCGGTGCTGATTGAAACCGTGTTCTCATGGCCCGGTTTTGGGTCCTATCTCACCGGCAGTTTGATGCTCGGCGATATGAATGCGGTGATGGGCTGCGTGCTGGTGGTCGGCCTGATATTCGTGCTGCTCAATCTTCTCTCTGACCTGCTCTATCAGGTGTTCGATCCGAGGACCAAAGTATGACGATTTCTCTCGATACGCCGTTAGCCAGCCAGACGCGCGAACGGCTGGCGCGCTGTCGCCGCACCGGCGCGCGCATCGGCCATTTTCTCGGGCAAATGGCGCGCAACCCGCTAACCGCGATTGGCGGCGGCATCATTTTGCTGCTGCTGGTGGTGGCGCTGTTCGCACCCTGGATCGCGCCCTACCATCCGCTGATTCAGGATCTCAACAACGCGCTGACGCCGCCCAACGCGCAGCACTGGTTTGGCACCGATGAATTTGGCCGCGACATTTTCAGCCGTCTGGTGTGGGGCGCGCGCATCACGCTGTATATCGTGCTGCTGGTGTCGATCACCGTGGGTCCGCTGGGCTTGCTGCTCGGCGTCACCGCCGGTTACTTCGGCGGCAAAGTGGATAGCGTGTTGATGCGCGTCACCGACATCTTCATCTCCTTCCCTAGCCTGGTGCTGGCGCTGGCGTTTGTCGCCGCGCTCGGTCCGGGGCTGGAGCATGTGGTGATCGCCATTACGCTCACCGCCTGGCCGCCGATTGCCCGCCTGGCGCGCGCTGAAGCACTGTCGCTGCGTCAGGCCGACTTTGTCTCCGCGGTGCGCTTACAGGGCGCCTCGTCACTGCGCATTTTGTGGAAACACATTGTGCCGCTGTGCCTGCCTTCGGTGATTATCCGCATCACCATGAATATGGCGGGCATCATTCTCACCGCTGCCGGACTCGGTTTTCTCGGTTTGGGCGCGCAGCCGCCGGATCCGGAATGGGGCGCGATGATCGCCAGCGGCCGCACATACATGCTGGAGTGTTGGTGGGTGGTGACGGTGCCAGGTCTGGCGATTCTGATCAACAGCTTAGCGTTCAACTTCTTAGGAGATGGCTTACGTGACATCCTCGATCCCCGCAGCGAATAGCGCTGCACCGTTGCTCGACGTGCAGGATTTACAGGTCAATTTCGTCAATGGCCGGCTGGTGACGCCCGCCGTGCGCGGCATCTCCTTCCAGTTGGGCAAGGAGAAACTGGCGATTGTGGGTGAATCCGGTTCCGGCAAATCCACCGTTGGCCGCGCGCTGTTACAACTGCATCCGCGCAGCGCGCAGGTCACGGCGCAGCGCATGCAGTTTGGTGACGTGGACCTGCTGTGTGCCACGCCGGCGCAGATGCGCGCCATTCGCGGCAAGCGCATCTCCATGATTATGCAGGATCCGAAATATTCACTGAATCCGGTGGTACGCGTGGGTGAGCAGATTGCTGAAGCCTGGCGCAGTCATCATCCCGGCCAGCGCGAGGTTGCGCGGCAGCGGGCGATGGAGATGCTCGACGTGGTGCAGGTGCGCGATCCGGGCCGCATCTATCAATGTTATCCGCACGAAATTTCCGGTGGTCAGGGCCAGCGCGTGATGATCGCCATGATGCTGATTACCGAGCCTGAGCTGCTGATTGCCGATGAACCCACTTCGGCGCTGGATGTTTCGGTGCGTTTGCAGGTGCTGGCGCTGCTGGATGATTTAGTGAAACAGCGCGGTCTGGGGCTGATTTTTATCAGTCACGACATCAATCTGGTGCGGCGTTTCTGTGACCGCGTGCTGGTGATGTATGCCGGGCGCGTGGTGGAGTCGCTGGCGGCCAGCGAACTCGCTCAGGCGCAGCATCCCTATACGCAGGGCCTACTCGCCGCGCTGCCCGATATGGACCAGCGTCGCGCCCGTCTGCCGGTGCTGCAACGTCAGGCCAGCTGGCTGCAACCCTAAGGAGCAATGATGAACGAGATGATCCGCGTAAGTAATCTCAACCTCAGTTTTGGTGAGGAGGAGCGACGTAATCAGGTGCTGTTCGACGTCAATTTGTCGCTTCGCCAAGGTGAAATCTTTGGCCTGGTTGGCGAATCCGGATCGGGCAAAACAACGGTGCTGAAGTGCCTCGCCGGGCTGTTCACCCACTGGCACGGCGAGCTGGCGATTGATGGCGTGCCGCTGGCGCATCGCATCGCGCGCGAGCGCTGCCGCAGCGTGCAGATGGTGTTTCAGGATCCGTACGGATCGCTGCATCCACGCCATACCATCGGCGATATTCTCGAGGAGCCGCTGCAGATTCACGGCATCGGCCAGCGTCAGCAGCGCGTTATCGCCATGCTGGAGAAAGTTGGCCTCAATCGCGCGTGGCAAACCCGCTATCCGCACCAACTTTCTGGCGGTCAGCGCCAGCGCGTTGCCATCGCCCGCGCGCTGATTCTCGAACCGCGCGTATTGCTACTGGATGAACCGACCTCGGCACTGGATGTCTCGGTGCAAGCGGAGATCCTCAATCTGCTTAGTGATCTGCAGCAGCAGGAGAAGCTGACCTACTTGATAGTGACGCACGATCTCGGCGTGGTGGCGCATCTGTGCCATCGCGTGGCGGTGATGCAACACGGCAAAGTGCTGGAGACGCTGGATGTCGATGCGCTGGTGCACAATCGCGCGCAGGTGGCGTATACGCAGATGCTGGTGGATGCGAGCCGGCAGGATAAAGGGATTTTAGCGTAGGGTCGCCATTCATGGTGACCACTTTACCAGGTGCGCATAAATGCGCACCCTACGAACATCATGGGGGAATTACTGCGTCAGTTCACGCACAAAACCCACGATCTCCTGATTCTGCCCATGTTCAAACAGGCAATGCTGCAGGCGCGGGCCGCTCACTGCGGTTTTCACCAGCTCAGGATCGATGGCGCGCAGTGAATCAAGGTAATTCTCTTTCAGCAGCGCCGCTTTCACTTCGTTCAGAATGCCGGCATTACGCACCTGCGGCTCTTTGCGCTCTGGCGGATAGCCGTGCCCTTTTTCACCGGTAAAGGCTTTTTCGAAAATAAAGCGCAGGTTTAGTTCCGCGCCCCAGCCGAAGCCTTTGGCGAACGGCAGCGACAGCGCATTGCCGTTGTTGATTTGCGCAAAAAGGTAAGCATCCGCCGGATCGATGCAGTAGCCGCACACCACGCCGGGATGCAGGTTCAGCGACATCAACGCGCCTTGGCCGGTACCGCAACCGGCCACCACGAAGTCCACCGCTTTGCTGTTAAGCAGTACGTTGGCCATGATGCCGAGGTGAATATAGGTAAGATGGTGATCCTGTTCGTCGCTCATACCGACGTTAAACACCTGATGCCCGAGCGGTTGCGCCACAGACTGAAGCTCTTTCAACACCGTTGCGTTCTTCGCAGCCTGGCTGTTTTCCATCATCAAAGCGATTTTCATGATCCATCCTCAGATTAAATTGAAACACCGTTTCATTCTAATCAAAGAACGTTAAAATGCAGCCTTTAAATGCCTTTTTGACTGTGAGTTAAGTCACATATTGACGATGCAACCTGCAAGGAGAAATCATGTTTATCTTTAAAAGCGCAACCCGACTGGACGATTTAGGCAACGGCGTAACGCGCCGAATACTGGCGCACGGCGGCACCCTGATGGCGGTGGAAGTCACCTTTAAGCAGGGTGCTGTCGGTCCGCTGCATCACCATCCGCATGAGCAGCTCACCTACGTGCTGTCCGGACGTTTTGCCTTCACCATTGATGGCGTTACCAAAGAAGTGAGCGCCGGCGATACGCTGTATAAAGCGCCGAACATTGTGCACGGTTGTGTGTGTCTGGAAGCGGGCGTATTGCTGGATACCTTTACGCCGCAACGCGAGGATTTTCTGGCGGCACCGTAACGTGCCGCCAGAACGATTAGCGGGAAGCCCACCAAAGTCGCAGTTTCAGCCCCCAACCGCTGGTCCAGCCGCTGCTGGTGCTGATGACTTTGCCCTGATGCAGCACGATAAAGGTCGGCGTGGCGTTGATATCCCAGCGCTGGCCGATCGCCCCGCTCTCATCATTGATCGCCACGCCTTGCAGCCCTTTCTTCTCCAGCCAGGTTGCCACGCGCGCGTCACTGCCGGAACGCAGCGCCACGCTCACCACCTTGTCACCTTCCTGACTCATCGCCGCCACGGTTGGCGTGGTGAGTTTGCACACGCCACACCAGGTTGCCCAGACGTACACCAGCACTGGCCGATGCTGGCTGAGTTCCGCCAGATTCACCTCGCCTTGCAGCGAGGTCAGGGGTTGTTGCGCCAGGTCGGCAGGCAGCTGCGGTGCCCGCAGCCAATCCATGCCCCACAGCGCAGCCGCGACAATCAGCACCAGTAGCAGCGCCTCACGCAGCCAGCGCTTTAATCGACTCATTGCTTCGCCTGCAGCGCGCCTTTCACTGCCGCTTCCAGCTGCTCATACGGCACCGCGCCGCTGATCATCTGGTCGCCCACCAGCGTGGCTGGCGTGCCCTGAACGCCGAGCTGCTGCGCCAGCGTCAGGTTGCTGTTGATGGTATCGAGGCTCACTTTGCTTGGCTCTTTCAGCTTGATGCCGGTTTTCTCCAGCGCCGCGTCGATGCTGGCGTTATCGTGATTGCCCTTTTTCGCCATCAAACGCTCATGCAGCTTTAGGAAGTTTTTCGGCTGTTGCTCCCACACGGTGAGCGCCAGACGCGCCGAGGTGAGAGAGGTTTCAGCACGGTACGGCAGCGGTTTGATCACCACCGCTACCTGCGGATAAGCCTTAATCAGTTTTTCGATATCGGCTTCAAACTTCTTGCAGAACACGCAGTTGTAATCGGTGAAATAGACCAGCGTCAGCGCCGGTTTTTCAGCGCCAATGCGCGGTGAACCGGCGTCGTTGAACAGCGCATCGTGGTTTTTCTTCACCATCTGCGCCACTACGTTTTGCTGCTGTTGCGCTGCTTCTTTATCAAAGGCATCAGCGGCTTCCGCCAGAATCGACGGATTCTGCACCAGGGTTTCACGGATCAATTCTTTGATGCGCGCCTCCTGCTCAGGCGTAAAAGGCGCGGCCGCCAGTGCAGGCATGGCAAGGAACATCAGTGGCAGTAACAGGGATTTCTTCATTATTTTTTCGCCTCAGAGAGAGTGGAGATCACCGCTTCACGACTCAGCAGCGGTGACAAAATCTGGCCTTGCGGCAGTGCCGGGCCATAAATTTGGTTAAAAGGGATCGCCACGCGGTCGCGGCGGCGCAGGAATTCACCAATGGCCGGATCGGGCTGCGTCCAGTCGCCGCGTAGCAGCACCACGTCATCGGCTTTGAGCGCAGCACGCACATCGGGCTGATTTAACACACGGGATTTATTCACTTTACAGGTGATGCACCAGTCGGCGGTGACATCGACAAACACCCGTTTATCCTGCTCAAGTGCCTGATGGATCGCCGCTTCGGTCAATGGCTGCCAGTGCAGCGTCTCCTCTTCCGGCGAGATACGCGTCATCAGGAACAGCGCTCCGGCCAGCGTCAGGGTGATAAACACCACGCCCGCCTGCTGCAGCGCGCGACGTTTCACCAGCCAGCCACACAACACCACGAGTAACACGCCCGCCAGCACCAGCGCGAAGGTGCTGCCCCAATGCGGCACCAGCAACGTCACCAGCCAGAAGGTGGCGAGCAGCATCAACAGGCCGAGCACGCTGCGCAGATGCAGCATCCAGCGCCCCGGACGCGGCAGGCAGCGCGCCATGCCCGGTAACGCCGCCACCAGCAGCCACGGCAAACTCATGCCGACGCCGAGCGCGACAAACAGCAGCCACAGCTGCGGCAGCGGTGCCGTCAGCGCATAAGCCACCGCCGTACCGAGAAACGGCGCGCTGCACGGCGTGGCCAGCAAGGTGGCAAACGCGCCCTGGCCGAAGTGGCCGAGCAAGCCGTCGCCGCCCTGCGTCGCCAGTTTGGTATTCAAACCCGACGGCAAGCGGAAATGCAGCAGATCAAACAGGCTGGCGCTAAACAGGAACATCACCAGCACCATCACCAGCAGGAAGCCGCTGCTCTGGAACTGAATGCCCCAGCCCAGCGCCTGGCCGCTGAGTCGCAGTCCCGTCATCAGCAGCGCCAATAGCAGGAAGGAGAAAATGATCCCGGCGCTGGAGGCGAGAAACTGCTGGCGCGTCTGACGCTGCGTTTGCCCTTGCTGTTGCACCAGGCTGCTGAGCTTGATCGCCAGCACCGGCAACACACACGGCATCAGGTTGAGGATCAAGCCGCCGAGCAGCGCCAGCAGCAATACCGACCATAAGGTTTGCGCCGCATCGCTGGACACCAGCGTTTCCGCGCCGATATTTATCGTGCTTTGCTGCGCAATGCCAGCATCCGCAACCACCAGCGACAGCGTTTTGCCGCGCAGATCCGGTGCCGCTTCGCCCCATTCATCGGTGACCGCTACGCGCGCGCTGAGCGTGTCGCCATTCACATGGATCGTCGGTGCCGCCAGCATGCTGCCCGGCGGATAATCGAAGAACAGTTCAGGTTGTTGCCAGCCGCCCTGACGCTGTGCGCGGATCTGCAATTCGCCATTGACAAAGCTGGCGTCGAGTTGATCGGTTAAGCCGCCGGCCGCCGGGATGCGCCCCATCGCCTCGGCGAAATCGCGGGCAAAATCGGCGTCTGCGGGCTGGGTCAGATCGAGACTGAACGGGAAGTCGGTGAGGATGCAAACGTCGCTACAGGTTGAGAGCGTCAGCGTTCCCGCAAGTTGCTGGCTCGACAGTTTCGCCAGCGCGATCGGCAGCGTGATATCGCCTTTATAGCCTTGCGTGGTCAAGCCGCTGACGTCAAAACGCTCGGGCGCGGGCCAGAACCATTGCGCCTTGACCGCCGGGGTTTGCCAGCGGATTTCCGGCGCAACGCCGCCTTCGCCAGGCGTGCGCCAGTAGGTTTTCCAGCCGGATTGCAGGCGAATATCCAGCAGCAGTTGCTGATTATCGTTGTGGCTGGCGCTGCGCAAGCGCACTTCGGCGTGGCTGTTTTGCGCATTGCGCAGCCAGCCGGTGTCTGCCGCCTGCGCAGTGATTGCGCAGCTCGCCAGCAGGAGCAGCAGGCTCCTGATCAATACAGTCATGTGAATTCTCCAGTGAATAACAGGGTTTACGCGATGTAACGCGCAGGTGTTATTCCCGGAAGACGCAAAAGGTCAGATGCCGCCGTCGCAGAGGCGGAAACAGCGGTGCGCGGCGATAGCCGACGCAAGTGGTAGTTTGTGTGAAAGTGGCGATCAGTGCCAGCAGCAACAGCAGGAAAGGCAATGCGGTATCAAGGATTGGCGCGGCGGCACTCAGCGATTTGGCGCTTAGCGCACAGGGTTTTTCGCTGCCGCTGGCATCATCACTGCTGTTGGTGTGCGCGGACGCGCTGACCTGCGCTAAAGGTGCGGAAGGCAAATTGAAGCTGCGCTGGACGAGACAAAACGCCAGCACCAGACAAACCAGTGCCAGAATCCATTTTGCGCGTGATAGCGATATCGTCATGCCGCAGCCTCAGAGAAAAGTGCGGACATTTTAAGCATCTGCAGCAGAAACACCAAGCTTTGCTGTGTAAACTTTTGTCTTTGTGGTGCTCAACCCAGATCCAGCATCGTAGCGGCGCGATTTATCGCGCATCTCAACGAAGGCATATTACCCACCTAAACACGACGCAATAAATGGCGCCGCTACGATGATTGCGGCCATCAATATTTTATCGTTACACGGCGTTAAACAATATCATCCACCACGCCACCATCGACGCGCAGCGCGGCACCGGACGTCGCCGACGCCTGTTTCGAGCAAACATACACCACCATATTCGCCACCTCTTCCACCGTGGCGGCGCGCTGGATCACCGAACTTGGCCGCTGCACCATCACAAACTCTTTCGCCAGCTCTTCCAGCGGCTTACCGGTGCGCTTCACCTCATCTTCCATCATCGCGGCAAAGCCATTAGAGAGCGTTGGGCCGGGCAACACGCTGTTTACCGTCACGCCGCTGCCCGCCACCACTTTCGCCAGACCGCGCGCCAGCGACAGCTGCGCCGTTTTGCTCACGCCGTAATGCAGCATATCGGCGGGAATGTTCAAGGCTGATTCAGAGGAGATAAACACCACGCGGCCCCAACCACGCTTCACCATCTCCGGCAATAAAGCCCGCGACAGGCGCACGCCGGACATCACGTTGGTTTGCCAATAGGCGTCCCAGGTGTCGTCATCCACTTCATAAAAATCCTGCGGACCGTAAATCCCGGCGTTATTCACCAGAATATCGATTGGCGGCAAGCCGTTAAGCAGTTGCTTAACGCCCTGGGCACTGCCAAGATCGGCGATAAAGGTGTGAATTTTGGCGCCCGCCACTAATCCGTTGAGCTTCTCGCGCGCACGACTCACCGAGGCTTCACTGCGCCCGTTCAGCACCACTTCCGCCCCGCTGGCTGCCAGACCTTGTGCAATGGCAAAACCGATACCGCCAGTTGATGCGGTAACTAAGGCTGTTTTTCCGTGTAAATCGATATTCATCATGCTTTCCTCTGTGAGCGTAATCACAAAGCCTGGTTCAGGCAGGAGAAGATGCATTGACGAATCATGCGATGGCGCTGTCGGCTGCAGGGCTAATGTACGTTCAGCCTGCTGCCGACATTATTTAGCCCGAGGCCGATAAAGCCGGTTGAGCGCTGATCGGCAGCCGCAGTTGACGCTGCAACCAGGCGCAGGCTGCCGCCTGATCCGGATTGCGTGCGTTAAGCTGCAACACCGGACCCAGCGCCATCGGTTGGGCGGTTTCTGCTAACTTGCGCAGTTCTGGCAGATACTCCGCGCCCGGATGTCCCGGCATGCGATCGGTTAAACGAGCCTGATAACGTGTCACCGCCTCATCCGGCGTGATCGCCAGCCACAGCTCCAGCACCCGCGTCACGCCCGCCTGCTGCAATCCCTGCTGCAGCACCTCTTTCGGCTGGAAGCCAAACCAGGCATCAATGACATAGATACAACGCGTCGGCGCTTGCGCCACCACTTGCCAGATCGCCTGATACGCCGCACAACCTAACTGGCGATTGCGCAGGCGATCCACCGGCGCAAAGCTGGCCATAAACGGCTCTTTCAGGCTATCCAGCGTCAGCACCGGAAAGCCGAAATGCTCGGCCAGCGCGCGCGTTAGCGTGCTTTTGCCGGAAGCCGGAATGCCATTCACCAGCACGACAATTTTCTCTTCTGTGTCGGTTGTCATAGGATTTCTATCACCTCCGCGGCACTGCTGGCGTTGCGCAAGCGCACCAGCGTCTCCTCATCCTCCAGCAGCGTAACAATCGCGCGGATGCCCTCTTCAATGTGGGCGTTGCTGTCACGTGCACCGAACATAATCACGATATCGGCTTTGTCACTGCCGTCGAATGAGATCGGCTCATCCAGCACAATCATGCTGAAACAATCTTTCAGCACGCCGGCCTCCGGCCGCGCATGGGGAATGGCGATGCCCTCCTCAAACACGTAATAGGCGCCATGCTCCAGCGTGTTAGCGATCACCGCTTCCGGGTAACTGGCTTTGATGTAACCGCCGTTCACCAGCGGCAGCGCCGCCAGCGCGATCACTTCGCGCCAATCCCTGGCGCTGATCCCCACCTGAATCGCACTTGCCTCCTGCAGCAGCTGTTTAATACTCATACTGCCTCCTTAAAACGATTTGCGAATGGTGTTACGCAGTTCATCAATTTTGACAAACAACGGATCAATTTCCTGACGATAGTGTCGACTTTTGGCAAAGATATTTAATGCACGATTATATTCCAGCATTAATTGTTTTTGCGTGTCTGTCGCCTGCGGATTATTGGCCAACTGTTGTTCCAGTTCGCTTATTTTCCCGCTGATGGTTTCAGCCTGAAGATCTATTTCCTGTGAATCCTGGCTCTTATTATCAGAGCCCTTTTTCAAGAATCCAAACATAGCATCTCCTGCCCCGAATGGCGCCGGGCACCTCAGGTTATTACGTCATGAGTAAGTCGGAATTAGCGGAACAGTTGAATCTTTTCTACCAGCACATTGGTGACGGCATCGTTGGCCGGCACAAGGAAATTACGCACGCTGTCGTTGACCTTGCCCTTTTCAAACGTCTGCTTGCAGTTCGCAACCCACTGCACATTCATCTCGGTGCCAACGTTGACTTTCTCAATCCCGCTGCGCACCGCAAGACGCATATCTTCATCGCTGACGCCGGTACCACCGTGCAGCACCAGCGGCGTTTTCGTGGCATCGGTAATTTCCGCCAGGCGCTGATGTTGAATATGGGCTTTACCGGTGTACAAGCCGTGCACCGTGCCGATGGAGATCGCCAGCATATCGACGCCGGTTTCATCGACAAAGCGTTTGGCTTCATCGACGGTGGTAAACGCCGCATCGTTCATTTCGACCTCTTTGCCATCTTCCGAACCGCCAATCGCGCCCAATTCCGCCTCAACCGAAACCGCCAGCGGGCGCGCCATATCAATAACACGGCGCGTATTGGCGATGTTCTCTTCAATCGGTAAATGTGAACCGTCATACATAATTGAACTGAAGCCCGCATCCAGCGCGGTTTGGATAGCGTCCAAATCCGAACAGTGATCGAGGTGCAAACAGGTCGGCACGTTACGGCTTTCCGACAATGAGCGAATCGCATCTACCAATAATTTATGTCCGAGATATTTGGCGGTTCCGGTTGAGATCTGAATCATTAATGGGCTATTCGTTTTCTCCGCTGCTTTAAAAAAGGCGGGCAACATTTCCAGGCAGTGCAAATTAAAGGAACCGAGCGCTTTAAATTCACGTTCTTTAGCCACCTGTAACAGATCGGTAAAGTTATAAAGTTTCATGGAGCTTTTCCTCATGGGATTTAGACTTGGTGGATTTTCCGTTAACAAACCAGGCGATGAGAGTAATAAAGGCGATAAACAGCGCGACGAACAGCCAGTTATTCTGGAATGCATGGCCGAGCACCAGGCCGGTACTGATGACATCCGAATCACTGAAGGTAACGCCGGTAAAACCGTAGCTTTCCAGCATCGGCACCAGAATCGCCGGCAGGAAGGTAATGAACAGACCGTGCACGAAACCGCCGATCATTGCGCCGCGACGCCCACCGAGCGCATTACCGAACACGCCAGCAGTGCCACCGGCAAAGAAGTTAGTCAGCAATCCTGGCAGAATCATCGCCAGACCAAACATCGGGAACACCAGCATGCCCACCACCGAACCCAGCGTGGTGGCGAGGAAGCCGACGATCACCGCGTTCGGGGCGTACGGGAACATCACCGGGCAGTCGAGCGCCGGTTTTGCATCCGGCACCAGACGCATGGCGATACCACGGAAAGCCGGCACCAGTTCGTTCAGCAACAGACGCACGCCGCTATACAGCACGAACACACCGCACACGAACTGAATCGACTGCATAAAGGCGTACATCAGGTAGTTCATGCCGTTGCTGTACTGGCCGATAAATTCCGGACCGGCGGCGACAGCAGGGATCAGGTACATCGGCACCATCACCACCGCCATCGACAGATAGGTGTCCTGCAGGAATTTAAAGTTATCGGGCAGTTTGAGATCTTCGGTGGAGCGCGACCCTTTGCCCACCACCTTTGCCACCGCCGCCGTCAGCAGATAGCCAATGGTGCAGAAGTGCCCGAGCGCCACGTCGTCAGAATCGGTGATGCGGCGCACCACCGGTTGGGCCAGTGCAGGCATCACCACCGCCATAATGCCGCCAAAAATGCCGCCGGTAAGGATCAGAGGTAAACCTGTCAGCCCCGCTTTATAGCCAATCACCGCACCGATGGTCGCCATCCACAGCAGTGCCTGTCCGGTAAGGAAGATGTATTTGAAAGGTGTCAGACGCGCAATGATGATGTTGACGATAAAGATCACCAACAGCGTCAGCGCCACTTCTGAACCCAGCTCGCGGTTTGCTAACCCGGCAATGGCGGCAACGTCGGTGATATAACCCTGCATGCCAAAGCCGTGGGTGAAAATGGTGTTCAGGAAGGTCAGCGTACCGACAATAATGTTAATACCGGCCATCATAATTAAGAAACCGAGCAGGGTTTTAAAGGTGCCTTCCACCACCTTGCCCGCCGATTTTTTTTGCAGTAGCAGACCAATCAGGGCAATAAAGGCGATCAGTATCGATGCCTGCCCCAATAAGTCTTTTACCAGGAAGTCGATGACACTATTCATGATTAGCAACCTTTAAGTTACGTTCTTTCATAAACGCCACGATTTTCTCTTCAATTTCTGCTTTGTCGGTCAGCTTATTGAGAATAATCACCCGCTTGATCTGTTCCGGGCTGGCATCGGCATTTAACACATCAGCAAAGGCTTTCTGAGTTAAAATCATGTCGGATTTAAAGGCGTTGGCTTCAGAAATGGTGGTGTGATCAATATCAGCATCAATTTCGAGTTTCTTTAATACTGACTTGGCGCTCATTTCAATCGCAAAGCTTGAACCCAAACCACATCCACAGACACATAATATTTTCAGCATGGCTATTTCCTCACAGAATTTGCAGTTGTTTAGCGAGTTTATAATGATGCCCTTCCGTATCGACCAGACGTTTTTTCATGCTTATTAAATCAATCGGAATCGGTCGATTACTGCCATTAATAATCACCGCTTTATTGCGCATTCCCGACTGAATACAACGCGCGACTTCACTGGCCATAATGGTGCCCTGATAAATCTCTTCACAGGTAGGATCGCCATTACGCAGGCCATAACCGATAATCGTTTTACGAATACGCACACCAATTAACGGTTCAATTTGTTTAATTAAGGTATCGATAGCGCCCTGAAAGCCCGGCGAATATTCACGGGTATAGCCTTCCGAGCACAAAATTATTACGCTGTTCTGCGCCGCCAGCCGCTGAGTGATGCGCTCCGCCAGCTCCTGCGGTGCAATCTGGCATTCCGGGATCAGCGCGAAATCGGCATTGGATTTAATCGCTGACTGCAAGGTTAATTCACCGCAATAACCGCCCAGCAGCTCCACCATAAATACACGACCGGTTAAGGCGCGGCCGGTATTACGTAACTTCGCCACCTCTTTTAACACCTGCTCACAGGCGGTGGAGAAACCGATGCTGTAATCACTGCCAAAGACATCGTTATCGATGGTCATGCCGACGCCAAAACAGTTGACACCAAATTCGCTCAGCGTATGCAGGAATTGTAATGAACCATCTCCGCCCGCCATAATTAATACATCGATGCGCAGCGATTTAAGATGTTTGGCGATCATCTCATATTCCGGGCGAATTAATTTCCTGCTGGTTCGTCCCGATTGCATCACCGGAATAGCGGCGATGGCGTAATCCACTAAATCACGTTGGGAAATTTCCTGATGATTGTTTTCCAGCAAGCCTGGAATACCACCATTAAATAACACCATTTCCGCTTGAGTTAAGCGCGATATTTGATACACAAAGTTATTAATCCCGGTGACATCGCCACCGCTGATCACCATGCCAATTCTCATTGTCATCATCCTTTATGCTGTACGTCTGGAATTCATTCTTCCGATTAACCGCATTGTTATTTGCAACGAATGTCACACTTTTGCGATGAATTTCCCGAGTGAGATAATTGACAGCATCCAACAAAGGCTTATTTTTGTGATATAAATCACATGGCATTTTTCACCTTAAAACCTTAATAACAAATAAAATCATAGGCTTATATTTATTTTGCGCAGTAAAATCAGCAAGCCAAATAAACGCACCCTTGGCGATTTTTATTTCGATCTATTTTGTGATTTCCCGCGCATTTTTATCGATTCCTGCCGATTATTCCGTAAAGTAAAAAGGGATAATGATTCCGTGCGTTATTTACGCGTCAGGGCCAGTGAATGATTGACTCAGTGCAGCTGCGCTTGTCCAATACCGTGGCAGATAAAGAATAAAGAAGAGAAAAATGAGCATGCAGAAGGATATGTTGCGGAAGTTGGCCGCGGTGGTGGGTGACAAACAGTTATTAACCCATGCGGATGATAAAGCCTGGTACATAAAGGGGTTCCGTGTCGGACGCGGTGACGCGCTGGCGGTGGCGTTACCGCAAACCTTGTTGCAGCTGTGGCAAACACTGCAGGTGTGCGTGGCGCACGATGTGATTGTGTTGATGCAGGCGTCAAATACCGGCGTCACCGGCGGCTCAACGCCTGACGGCAATGATTACGACCGCGATATCGTGATCATCAGCACCCGCCAGCTCAAAGGCGTGCAGGTGATCGATCAGGCGCGCCAGGTGATCGCCTTCCCCGGCACCACCTTGACTGAATTGGAACACACCTTACAGCCGCTCGGTCGAGAGCCGCACTCGGTGATTGGATCATCCTGCATCGGCGCGTCGGTGGTCGGCGGGATCTGTAATAATTCCGGTGGCTCGCTGATTCGGCGCGGCCCCGCGTTTACCGAAAAATCCTTGTTCGCCCGTATTCATAAGGATGGTCGCTTAGAGATGGTTAATCACCTCGGCATCGAGTTGGGCGACACGCCAGAAGTGATGCTGGCAAATCTCACGCAGCAGCAGTATCAAACCGGCGAGCAAGCCGATTGGCAGGGTAAAATCTGGGCCGATGACTACGCCGACCGCTTACGAGATGTGACCGCGGATTCCCCAGCACGCTTCAATGGCGATCTGCGCTACCTGCACGACAGCTCGGGCAGCGCCGGTAAAGTGGTGGTGTTCGCTGTACGCTTGCCCACCTTCGAAGCCAGCGCCGGCAGCGACACCTTCTACATCGGCACTAACGATGAGAACGTGCTGGTGGCGCTGCGCCGTTTCCTGCTAACCGAAATGAGCGAACTGCCGCTGCAGGCGGAATATATCCATCGCAATGCCTTCGATTTAACCGTGCGCTACGCCAAGCATATGTATCTGGCGATTCGCAAACTGGGCCCGCAGGCCATTCCGCAGATGATGGCCAATAAAGCCAAATGGGATGTGCGCGTCAGCCACCTGAAATTCCTGCCGCGCAATTTTGTTGATCGGGTGCTGCAATTCTTCAACCAGCTGACGCCGAGCTTTATCGCGCCGCGCATCATGGATTACCGCAGCGAGTATCAACATCATCTGATGATCAAAGTGGAGTCGCCGCAAACCGCCGAGTTGCAGAGTTTACTGCAGCAATTCTTTGCTGAGCAGCACGGCGGCTTTTTCCGCTGCAATACGCGTGAAGCGGCGGATGCGTTTTTGGTGCGTTTCGGCGTGGGCGGCTGCACCATTTCCTACTGCGACGCGCTGGGTTACAACCCCAACGAGCGGCTGGTAGCCTTCGACGTGGCGCTGCGCCGTAATGACGATGCATGGCGTTTGACGCTGCCCGATCATCTGGCGGCGCAGGTACAGGTTGATTCGTGTTGCGGGCACTTCTTCTGCTTCGTCAATCATCAGGATTACGTGCTGAAACCCGGCTACGACGTGAAAGTGTTTAAGGAAGAGGTGAAACGGTATCTGGAACAGCGCGGCGCGAAATATCCCGCCGAGCACAATGTCGGGCACCTTTATCAGGCGTCGTGTGAGCATGTCGCGCATTGGAAACAGCTTGATCCCACCAACAGCTGTAATCCAGGGATTGGTAAAACCAGTAAGAAGAAGTTTTGGCGGGAGATGTAGCAGCGGCAACCAAGTCGCCCTAAATGGCGCCCCTAGGAGATTTATGGGGAATTAATTCGCGTACGCTTCGGTTGAAATCGTATTTGTGAGCGAAAGTGACTTCACATAATCAATATCCGGATTGATTTCATAGCCCAAAAGCTATAACCTATCCCATAGCAAATAAGCTATGGGATGGCATTATGTGGGAAATATTAACAACGGATGTTTTTGATCAGTGGTTTATGGCACAAAGTGAAGCACTACGTGAAGACGTGTTAGCGGCGATGACGATTTTAGGAGAGATGGGACCACAACTTGGCCGCCCCTATGTCGATACATTAAAGGGTGGCGAATTCCCTAATCTGAAAGAGTTGCGCGTTCAGCACGCCGGTAAGCCCATCAGAGCCTTTTTCGCTTTTGATCCGGTGCGACGCGCTATCGTGTTATGCGCTGGAAATAAGACCGGTTTTAACCAAAAACAATTTTACCGAACGATGATTCGCCTCGCTGAAGTGGAATACTGCAAGCATTTGGCGCGGATGGAGGGATAAGATGGCTACTCTAAAAGAATTAATGCAAAAACAATCACCTGAAAGCCAGCAGCGCATCGCTGTGAAAGTCGAAATATTGCGCCAGGAGATTGCTTTAAGCCAGTTACGCGAAGAGCTCAACCTTTCGCAAACCGAACTGGCACGCACTATCGGCGTCTCGCAGCCCACGCTGGCAAAGATGGAAAATCCAGGCAACGATCCGCGCCTGTCCACATTGAAACGTTACGTCGCGGCATTGGGTGGCGAACTTCGTATCGACGTGACACTGCCCAACGGCAAAACCATCGCCTTTCAGCTTTGATTAACCAAAATCAACCAGCGATGCCGTTCGCGCAGCAGACGCTGATGCAGTTGCTGGAGCTGCTGCAGCGTCAGTGCCTGAATAGCCGCGCGATTGAGAGTGGCCAGGCCGTGCTGCTGGCGCAGGGTTTCGAGTGCGGCCTCGCCATTATCTTTGCTTGCGCATTGCGTCATTAAGCTTGCCTGCCATGCCGCCAGCTTTTGCGGCGAGATTGCCGCGATCTCGGCTACCATCTCACGCATAAAGCGTTTGCAGTGACCCAGCAGCGCACGCCAGGAGATATCCGGTGATTGCAGCGCCAGCATCAAGCCATCCACATCCGCCACCCGCTGATAGCGCGCCGACACCACATAGCCAATTTGCTGATCCACGCGCAACCGCTGGAAGAAGCGCGTTTCCAGCATTAGCGCCAGCACGCGTAAAGCGGCCAGGCTGGCATCATCGGCCTGCGGTAACGGCATAAACAGCAGCAGCGCCTGATCGCGCCCGTCGCAGGCGATGGGCACGATGCCGTGTTGCAGTCGTGCCGGCGGCGTGTCGCGCGCCAGATCCGGCGTAAAATCGCTGAGCAGATGCGCCACGCGCTGGCTTAATGCGGTATTGGTGCCGCACCATGCCGCCAGCCATTGCGGCGCGGGTAATGGCTTGATCAAGCGAGTGGGCAATGCGGCGAGCAATTGACGAATCACAATCGAAGGGGTATTCGCTGCGGGTTGCGCCAGCACCGGCGTGTTCAGCGCCTGTAATGCCTGATGCACGCTAAACAACGCACGCTCGGCGGATGCAGGCAGATTGAGCAGCAGCTGCCAGCTGGCATGCGTCTGTTGCCAGCTGCCGTTGCCACCCGCGTGGCGTAATTCCGCCAGCAACGGGCGTAACTGGCGCTGCCGCGCCTGAGCGTCTTCGTCACTCAAGGTCTGATAAAACGCCGGACGCAGCAGCAGCGTTTCAACCTCTTTTACCGGTGCAATCAGCGGCAACGGCTGCGCCACGGGCGGGAGACGAGGGAGCGGAACAGCGGCTGAAGCAGGATAGAAGTGAAACGCTGCGGGTTTGGTCGCAGCCAACGACGGCGGCAGCCACTCGGCCAGTTGCAAGGTAAAGCCCTGCGTGTGATGCGGTGCGCCGTCAATCTGTTGCTGCGTGAGCAGACGCGTGCGCGGACAATCTGGCAACGCTGCGGCAAAATCCGTGAAGTTGTCTGGCAGCGCGCAACCCGGCGCGAAGCCCAACGCCCGGCCGCGCAACTGTTCCAGCGGCGACAAGGTCGCGAAATCTTCCTGCGCGAGCTGTGCGTAGTGCTGCAGCTGAAGCGCCGTACATTCAGCTAACGCAGCCAGATGCTGCCAAACGCGTTGCTCAATCTGTTGCGCCTGCGCCGGGGAAATGCGCCTGGCGCTAAAGCGCAGCGCCAGTAACGCTTGTTGCTCATCTTGCCATAACCAATGCGCGTCAAAGGTTTCGCATAACGCCTCAGCGCGCAACTGCGCCAGCAAGCTGCCGGGCGCTTCGTCCTGCCAGAATGCTTTTAATAATGTGACATTGTCACGCACGGTCTGCTCATCGCCCGCCACCAACATCGTCAGCCAGAAATTTTCTTCACCGCCTGATAGCAGTAAACGATCGTCTTGCAACAGCGTAGCTTTAACAGCCGCAGCGCGTTCTCCACCTGCCAGCAAACTGCCGCCGAAGCGTGCCGCCAGCTGTTCGAGCTCATCCAGTGATTGCGGGCCTTGCAGCCAAAGTTCCATGTTTTCAGCGCAATACAGGCGGCTATGAAAGTCGCGTAATGCGGACTGCAACTCCGTGACATTGTCACTAAAAGCCTGCCGACTGCCGACTCGGAAGCGCTGGAAACGTCCCGGCAACTTATCCAGCACGGCAGCTTCACTCAGGGTGTCGGCATGGTTTTGCAGCAGTTGATACTCAGCCTCAATCACCGCCGTTTCCTGCTGAATGGCCTGCGCCGTCAGCAACGGTGACGCCAACATATCGCACAGCCGCGGCACGCCCGCTGACAACGCTGCGGCTGGGAGCTGAAAGAAATAGGCGCTGCGGCTCAACTGCGTGGTGGCGTTCACCTGGCCGCCCTGCTGCTGCAGCCAAGGCATCAGGCGATCGTCGCCGTGAAAAGCTTCGCTGCCGCAAAACAGCAGATGTTCCAGCAGATGTGCCAAACCCGGCCAGCGATCCGCTTCATCCAGACTGCCGGCCTGCACGCGCATCAGCGCCGCCGCCTCACGCGCGTCGGGCTGATGATAAAGATGGCAGCGCAGGCCGTTGGCGAGCGTGAGCTGGCGCGCGTGCATCAGGTGACGCGCTGCTTAAAGATCAGTTCGGAGTTGCTGCGATTGCGGAACTGCAGCTGCTGGATTTTGATGTCGCTGCAGTTGGCTTCACGTCGTGCTTCGAGGATCTTGCCGTGATGCGGCGATTTGCTGCACACCGGATCGGTGTTATCGGCATCGCCGGTCAGCATAAAGGCCTGACAGCGACAGCCGCCAAAGTCTTTCTCTTTTTCATCGCAGGAGCGACAGGGTTCCGGCATCCAGTCAAAGCCGCGATAGCGGTTAAAACCAAACGAGTTGTACCAGATATCGTCCAGCGTGCGCTCCAGCACCGACGGGAACGCAACCGGCAGCTGACGCGCGCTGTGGCACGGCAACGCGGTGCCGTCAGGCGTGACGCTGAGGAAGATCGATCCCCATCCGCCCATGCAGGGTTTCGGCCGCTCTTCGTAGTAATCCGGCGTCACGAACAGCAGATTGGTGAGATTGCCGCTGGCGCCCATGCGCTGACGATAATCGGCCACCACCGCTTCGGCGTTGGCGATCTGCTCGCGCGTCGGCAGCAATCCTTCACGATTGAGCTGCGCCCAGCCATAGAATTGGCAAGTCGCCAGCTCGACATCGTCGGCGTCCAGTTCGATACAGAGATCGATGATTTTGTCGATCTGGTCGATATTGTGGCGATGCAGCACGAAATTCAGCACCATCGGATAGCCGTGCGCTTTCACCGCTTTCGCCATCTCCAGCTTCTGCTGGAAGGCCTTTTTTGACCCGGCCAGCGCCGCGTTCAGCGTTTCATCGCTGGCCTGGAAGCTGATCTGGATATGATCGAGTCCGGCGTCGGCAAAGGCATCGAGTTTTTTCGCCGTCAGGCCGATGCCGGAGGTGATCAGGTTGGTGTAGAAACCGAGATCGCGCGCGGCGCGAATCAGCTCCGGCAGGTCCTTACGGGTTAGCGGTTCGCCGCCGGAAAAACCGAGCTGCACGCTGCCCATGGCGCGCGCCTGACGAAACACCTCAATCCACTGTTCGGTGGTCAGCTCTTTCTCCTGCTGGGAAAAATCCAGCGGATTGGAGCAATACGGACACTGCAGCGGGCAGCGATAGGTCAGTTCTGCCAGCAGCCACAGCGGTGGCGTCACGCTTTTACTCGGATTCACGACACTGTATCCATTTTTGTTCGATGGCGGATTGCAGGAACTCTTTGACGTCGTCGCCGACACCGCCCGCGTCCGGAAAACGCGCATCCAGCGTGGCAACGATCGCCGCCACATCCTGTTTGCCATCCACCAGTTCGAGGATCGCCACGGCGGTCTCGTTCAATTTGGCCATGCCTTCCGGATAGAGCACCACATGGCTATCCTGCGCCGCTTCCCACTGCATGCGGTAGCCGCGACGGAAAGCCGGAATCACATTATCTTTCATGTTGTTATACCAGTCTTGTGCTGTGCCAGGACACCTGATCGGTGACCGTATGATAAGGCGGACGTTGCAGCGCATACGCCATGGTCATGGCATCGAGCATGGTCCAGAGAATATCGAGTTTAAACTGCAGGATCTCCAGCATGCGGTTCTGCTGTTCGGCGCGGGTAAACACCTCAAGCGCCAGCGCCAGCCCATGCTCCACATCGCGGTTCGCCTGGCTCAAACGGCTGCGGAAGTAGAAATAGCCTTCCTCTTTGATCCACGGATAGTGCTGCGGCCAGCTGTCGAGACGCGACTGATGAATCTGCGGCGCAAACAGCTCGGTGAGCGAGCTACAGGCCGCTTCCTGCCAGTTAGCACGGCGCGCGAAGTTCACGTAGGCGTCCACCGCAAAACGCACGCCCGGCAGCACCAGCTTCTCTGACAGCAACACGTCACGTTCCAGCCCCACCGCCTCACCCAACTGCAGCCAGGCTTCAATCCCGCCTTCGTGACCGTTGCTGCCGTCGTGATCGAGAATGCGCTGTACCCATTTACGCCGCGTCGCCGCGTCCGGGCAATTCGCCATGATCGCCGCATCTTTCAGCGGAATATTGGTTTGATAGTAGAAGCGGTTCGCCACCCAACCCTGAATCTGCTCGCGCGTCGCCTCGCCATTGTGCATGGCAATGTGATACGGGTGATGTATGTGGTAGAACGCGCCTTTATCGCGCAGCGCCTGCTCAAACGCGGCGGGCGATAATGCTTCAGTGATGATCACGATGCAAACTCCTGCAGATGGATCGCCATGCCATCCCAACTCACTTCAATGCCCTGCTGCGTCAAATAGGCGCGCTGCGGCGATTGCTCATTAAGGATCGGATTGGTGTTGTTAATGTGAATCAAAATCTTGCGTTTGGCCGGCAGCGCAGCCAGCAACGCCATTAAACCTTGTTCTTCGGCCAACGCTAAGTGGCCCATCGCTTTGCCGGTATTTTTGCCAACGCCGGTGGCGAGCAGCTCGTCGTCCTGCCACACCGTGCCATCAATCAACAGGCAATCGGCTTTTTGCAGCCACGGCATGATCACCGCATCCGGCTCGCCGAGTCCCGGCGCGTAGAGCAGCGTTTGGCCGTTGGCGGTGTTTTCAATGAACAGCGCCACGTTGTGGCCCGGCAGCGGGCGATCGCGATACGGCGAATACGGCGGCGCGTTGCTGAGAATCGGAATCGCGGTGAACTGCAAACTGTGGCAGACATCGACGCGGAACGGCTCCAGCGGCGTTAATGCATGATGCTGCAAGCCGCCATTCCAGTGCTGCAACATGGTGAAAATCGGGAAGCCGCTGGTGAGATCGCCATGCACTTCCGGCGTGCACCACACCTGATGCGGACAGCCTTCGCGCAGGCTCAACAAGCCAGTGGTGTGATCGATTTGGCTGTCGGTGAGAATGATGCTGCCAATCGCCGTGCCGCGCAGCACACCCTTTTTGATCAGTTCTGGCGTGTGGGCAATTTGCTGGCTGATGTCCGGCGAGGCGTTGCACAGCACCCAATCTTCACCGTTGTCGCTGACAATGATTGAAGATTGGGTGCGCGCCTGCGCCTGAATGCTGCCGTTACGCAGGCCGCTGCAATTGGCGCAGTTACAGTTCCACTGCGGGAAGCCGCCGCCCGCCGCTGAACCGAGGACTTTAATAAACATGAACGTTGACCAAAGAGAGAAAACAAAATGCCCGCACGAACGGCGGGCAGAAGTCTTAGCGGTTGGAGATGTACAGAGTCACTTCCAGGCCCAGACGCAGGTCAATAAACGCAGGTTTTTTCCACATAATGGTCTTCCTCATAAAACAAAAACGCAGAGAGATCTCTGCTGAAGAGGATTGCGGCTGTGACTTAGATCACATCGCAATCCGTACGCGCGCAGATGTTGCGCCAATGTAGCGAGCAGATCAACCCTGATTCGGTAAGGGAATGGTGCTAATCCTGCCAAATTTGTTGCAACACGCGCTGCCAGTTGCCCCATGCGAGCTGCTCAAGAGCTGTTTGATCGTAGTCGAACGAACGCAACAACGCATAAAGATGCGGTAATCCGCTCACGTCTTTCAGCGCCTCAGGCACGCTGATGCCATCAAAATCGGAGCCCAGCGCCACATGATCGCGGCCCATTATCGCGATCAGGTGCTCAACATGTTTAACAATTTCGATCAATGCGGTATCGCTGTCGCGTTTTCCGTCGCTGCGCAGAAAAGCGTTGCCAAAATTCACGCCCACCACGCCGCCGCTGTCGCGGATGGCGCGCAGCTGATCGTCGGTCAGATTGCGCGGCTGCGCGCAGAGCGCGTGCGCATTGGAGTGCGTCGCCACCAGCGGCGCGGTTGACAGGCGCGCGGTGTCCCAAAAGGCTTTCTCGTTCATGTGCGACATATCGATCAGCATGCGATGGCGATTGGCAGCGGCGATCAGCTGCTCACCTTGTTCGGTCAAACCTGGCCCGCTGTCCGGTGAGTTGGGGAATGATCCGCTGACGCCTGCGCCAAAGCGATTGGGCAGATTCCAGAACGGCCCGATGCTGCGCACGCCCGCCTGGTAAAACGCATCAAGCGCTTCACCCTCGCCATCAAACCCGTCTGCGCCCTCAATATGCGCCACCAGCGCCAGCACGCCGTCAGCGCGACAGGCGGCAATGTCAGCGGTGTTAAGGCATAACCGCGCCCGCCCTTCAGATTGCGCCGCCAGCGTTTTCAGGATGTCGAGCTGCTGCCAGAGAATCGTCAGCGGATCGAGATTTTCCTCAGCTCGCTGCGGCGCGACCTCTTTGACATAGCGCGCTGGCGGGACGAACATCGCGAACAGCCCACCGGCAAAACCGCCCTGCTGCATGCGCGGAAAATCGAGGTGGCCCTTTTCGATGCCGTGAAAAAAGGCCTGCGCCGGATCATCGCGATGATGCAGCCACAGATTGAGAAGCAGGTCGTTATGACCGTCGAAGGTTTTTAGCAACATGAGGGGTTCTTTGACGAAACAACATGGCGCCATGCTACGCGCGCGCTGCTGTTTCGCCAAATGCGGGCGCACAAAGGGTTAGTTCTGCGCAACCTTTAAGCCGTGATAAAAAGTCGGTTTCACATCAAGATGCTGCTGGATCAAACCGTATTTCTGGTAGAAATCGGCGGTCTCCTGCTGCTGGCCGATGGTAGCATCATCAATGCTCTGCCAGTGCGATTTGCGACGTGAGAAGGATTTCGCCGCCGCCTCTTTCGGGAAACCGATGATTTTTGCCAGTGTGGTCGAGTACTCATCGACATGGCTGTTGGCCCAGCGATCGGCGACGGCTAAGCGATTGACGTAATCCTGCAGCGCCGCGCGTTTGGCTCCATCGTTTAGCGCGGCGTCGGTGGCGGCGAGGAAGCTGTTGCCACTGGACAGGCCAACGCCGTTCACCAGCACGCGTCCGGTGTGGGTCACTTCCGCCAGCGCGGTATAAGGATCCCACGTTGACCAGGCATCCACCGAACCGTTTGCCAGCGCGATGCGCGCATCCGCCGGCGTTAAGAAGCGCCAGTTAACCTCTTTATCGCTGACGCCCGCTTGCTCCAGCGCTTTGAGCGCCTCATAGTGACCAATCGATCCGCGTCCGGTAGCGATGCTTTTGCCCTTTAGCTCCGCAACGGTTTTGATGGGCGAATCCGGGCTGACCAGCACCGCCAATCCTTCGGGTACCGATTTGCTCACCGCCACCGCTTTCACCTGCGAACCGGCCGCCAGCGAGAACAGCAGCGGCGCATCGCCGATAATACCGGCATCCACCGCACCGGCATTTAGCGCTTCCGCCAGCGGTGCCGCCGCCGGGAACTCGGCCCATTCGATTTTATAATTGAGGTTGTTCAACTGCTGCGCCGCTTCCATTTCGGCGTGCATATTTCCCTTTTGATCGGCAATGCGCAGCGTCACGGTTTCTGCCGTCGCCGCGCCGCTGGCTGTCACGATTAATAGTGCCAAAGCTGCTCTTTTCATTGTGTTTTATCCCATCGCGCAAAACCCCAGCCTAACCCGCACGCGCCAAATGACCGATGCCGATTTCGCATGAGATATGCCGCGTGGCGCATAAAGACTGTGCATGCAATCACCGCAATTATCGTAGCGGCGCAATTTATTGCGCAATGACGGGAGGAGCGCGGTGTCGCCTGAAAAATGCGCGATTAATCGCGCCGCTACAGAGTGTGCGCGCAAGAGTCTGAACCCGGTTGTCACTTTTGCGCGAGTGGTTGTCAGCAATGCGCGAGCCGCGCCGCGCGATGCTGGGCGAGACTGAACGCCACATTACAAGGAGATCGTTATGCTCACGCAACCCGCTGCAAAATACCGCCCGTTTCCGGTCATCGACTTACCCGATCGTCAGTGGCCCTCGCGCCAGCTGACGCAGGCACCGCGCTGGCTCTCTACCGACTTACGCGACGGCAATCAGGCGCTGGCGACACCAATGGACAGCGCGCGCAAGCTGGAGTTCTGGCAACTGCTGCTGCGCTGTGGCTTTAAGGAGATTGAGGTGGCCTTTCCGGCGGCATCGCAGACCGATTTTGATTTTGTCCGTTTGCTGATTGAGCAGAAGCACATTCCAGACGATGTGGCGATTCAGGTGTTGACCCAGGCGCGCAGCGATCTGATTGATCGCACCTTCGACGCGCTGCGTGGCGCGCCGAACGCCATTATTCATCTCTACAACGCCACCGCGCCGCTGTTCCGCGAGCGCGTGTTCCGCCAGAGCAAAGCCGAGATTATCGAACTGGCCTGCACCGGTGCGCGTCAAATTCGTGCCCGTTGCGAAGCGCAAAAGGATACCGCGTGGACCTTCGAGTATTCGCCAGAAACCTTCTGCTTTACCGAACCGGAGTTTGCGCTGGAGATTTGCGAAGCGGTGGCGGCGATTTGGCAACCGGGCCCGGCGCGTCCAATGATCATCAACCTGCCCGCGACCGTCGAAGTGAACACGCCGAACGTCTATGCCGATCAGATTGAGGTTTTCTGTCGCCACTTCAGCCAGCGATCGCAGGTCGCGATCAGCGTGCATCCGCATAACGATCGCGGTACCGGCATCGCCTGCGCCGAGCTGGCGCTGCTGGCGGGGGCCGATCGCGTGGAAGGCTGTTTGTTTGGTAACGGCGAGCGCACCGGCAATGTCGATATCGTCACGCTGGCGCTCAATCTCTACACTCAGGGCATCGCGCCGCAGCTCGATTTCAGCGATATCCAGCAGGTGCTGGAAGTGGTGACGCGCTGCAACCAGCTGCCAGTGCATCCGCGTCATCCGTATGCCGGTGAACTGGTGTTTACCGCCTTCTCCGGTTCGCATCAGGATGCGATACGCAAAGGCTTTGCCGCCCGTGCTGAGCGTGAAGAAGCAATCTGGCAGATGCCGTATCTGCCGCTCGATCCGCTGGATATCGGCTGCAGCTACGAAGCGGTGATCCGCGTTAACAGTCAATCGGGTAAAGGCGGCGCCGCCTGGCTGCTGGAGCAGAATCACGGTCTGCAACTGCCGCGCGGCTTGCAGCAGGATTTCAGCCGTCTGGTGCAACAACAAACCGACCAGCACGGTCAGGAGATGACCCATCACGCGCTGTGGCAGCTGTTTTGTCAGCATTACGGCTTAACGCAGCCCGTGCGTTGTTTGCTGGAAGCGGAAAGTCACAGCGACGATAAAGGCGAAACGCGCCTCAAGGCGCGGCTGCAACAGGGCGCGAAGCAGTTGATGCTGGAAGGTAAAGGCAACGGCTTGCTCTCAGCCGCCGTTGCCGCGCTGCGTCAGCGCTATGACGTAATCATCACCATTGAGGATTATCACGAACACTCGCTGGGCAAACGCAGCGACAGTCGTTCGGTGACCTACATCAGCTGCATTAATGCACGCGGTGAACGCGCGTGGGGCGTGGGCATTGATAATGATGTGGCGCGCGCTTCACTGCAGGCGCTGCTCAACGCAGCGCACGCTTTTCTGCCGCAGGAAAGTAGTTCGCTGGCGTGACGCCGAGCACGCGGCGAAACATCGCGCTGAAGGCGCTCGGGCTGTCATAACCGAGATCGAGCGCCACCGTCAGCACGCTATCGCCCTGCGCTAAGCGGGTTAACGCCACGTTCAGTCGCGCGCGGCGCACCCAGTCGCTGAATTGCAAACCGGTTTCGCGACTGAAATGGCGCGCCAGCGTGCGTTCGGCCACGCAGAGTTGCGTGGCGGCGCGGGCCAGCGTCCAGTTTTCCCCGGGCGCTTGCTGGATCTGCTGGCACAAACTCAGCAGCCGCTCGCTTTCCGGCAGCGGCAGACCAAACGGCAGCACGTCCATCACGCGGATCTCATCGAGGATCAGCTCGTAAATCCGCTCGGCGCGGCTGCCGGGAACGTACTGCTCCGGCAGCGCCAGCGCGCTGACAATCAACTCACGCAGCAGCGGCGAAATCTGCACCACCTGACAACTGGCGGGCAGATCGGCGCGCGCCAGCGGATCCACAAACAGCGTGCGCGCGGCCACCGCGCCAACAATGTGCAGCGCGTGACGCGTCCCCGCCGGCAGCCAGACGCCGCGACTCGGCGGCACAATCCAGCTGCCGTGCTGCGTTTCCACTTTCACCACGCCGCTCAGCGTGTGGATCAACTGGGCGCAAGCGTGGTGATGCCACGGCTCCGCGTCGCCATGCGCATAATCGTGCGCATAGGGCACCAGCGGACGATAGGCGAAGTCGAAGTTGAGCCGCGCACTCATGTTAGCGTTTCAGATATTGATAAACCGCCGCCAGATCCTGCTCGCCGTAACCGGCATCTACCGCTTGCTGCCAGACATCCACAATGTTTTCCAGCGCCGGCAATTTGCTATCGCCCGCCGCATCCAGCGCCAGTTTGGCGTCTTTCAGCGCCCACACCAGATGCATCTGCGGCGTGAAATCACCGCTGGCAATCATGCCAAGTTTCATTTTGGCGTACGGTGCCGCCAGCGGACCGCCATCCAGCACTTTCCACAGATCGTCGGTGCTGAAACCAAACTCTTCCGCCAGACGCGTACTTTCCGCCAGGCTCTGCATCAGACCAATCAGCCAGCTATTCACCACCAGCTTCATGCGCGAACTGGCGCCCGCCTCGCCCAGCCATTGCGTGCCTTTACCGATCGCGGCGAACACCTGCTCGGCGGCCTGCGCGTTGCTCTGATCGCCGCTGGCCATCACCAGGATTTGCGCATTCTCTGCTGGCGCTTTGGTGCCAGAAACCGGTGCATCGATAAACACCACGTCCGAACGCGTGCTTTTGAATTCCGCAATCAGTTGATCGGTGGCGGCCACGCCGATGGTGCCCATCTGGCAAATTGTCGCGCCCTGCTTGAGCGCGGTGCTGGCGTCGTTCAGTGCCTGACGCGTGGTATCGCCGTCGGCCAGCATGGCGATCACCACATCCGCGTCTTCAACCGCTTGCGCGGCGCTGTCGGCCAGCGTGATGCCTGCATCCAGCAGATCTTCGCCTTTGGCACGCGTGCGGTTCCAGCCGCGCACCGTGAAGCCTTTTTTCAACAGGTTAGCGGCAAACGCATGCCCCATCGCGCCCAATCCCAATACCGCGACCACAGGTTGTTGACTCATCATTCCCTCTCTTTTGTGCCTTAAGACAAAACCGCCAGACTGACAGAATTTCCCTGACGCAGCCAGGCCAGAGATGCGATGAAAAAACATTTTCAACGCCGCAATGATGAATAATCCGTCATACTATTTACGCTTTTCAAACAAATGATAAAACGATTAACATACGCGCCATTAATGTTCCATTCGGTACATTCCACGCCCTTTTTACGGTCTTTCATAATGAAAATAGCTTTACTGCGACAGGCTTCTCTGCTGATGCTGCCTGCGATGTTACCGGTCTCGGCGCTGGCGGCAAACGCGGCCAGCAACACCATGGTGGTGAGCGCGGCGCCGTCCGCATCTGGACTGTCTGAACTGGATACGCCAGCGGCAGTTAGTGTGGTGTCCGGCGACGATATGCGCCACGCGGCACCGCGCGTCAATTTGTCAGAAAACCTCAGCAGCGTGCCCGGTTTGCAAATTCAAAACCGCCAGAACTATGCGCAGGACCTGCAGATTTCGGTGCGCGGTTTTGGTTCGCGTTCCACCTTTGGCCTGCGCGGCATTCGTATGTACGTCGACGGGATCCCCGCCACCATGCCCGATGGCCAGGGACAAACTTCCAACATCGATATCGGCTCCATCGATCACATCGACGTGCTGCGCGGCCCCTTCTCGGCGCTGTACGGCAACTCGTCGGGCGGCGTGATTAACGTTGAAACCGAAACCGGACAGCAACCCACCACGCTGGAAGCCAGCAGCTGGTACGGCAGTTACGGCAGCTGGCGCAACAGCGTTAAAGCCAGCGGTGCAACCGGCGACGGTACGCAAGCCGGCGACGTCAACTACACGGTTTCCGCCTCGCGTTTTACCACGCACGGCTTCCGCGATCACAGCTCGGCGCAGAAAAACCTCGGCAACGCCAAACTCGGCGTGCGCATCGACGATGTCAGCACCCTGACGCTGCTGTTCAACAGCGTGCACGTTGAAGCGCAGGACCCGGGAGGTTTGACCGCTGAGCAGTGGAAAAATAATCCACGCCAGGTCGCCAGCAACGTGAGCTTGTACGACGCGCGTAAAACCGTCGATCAGACGCAAGCGGGCCTGCACTATCAGCGCCAGATGAGTGAAAACGACGACCTGAGCGTGATGATGTACGCGGGTGAACGTGAAACCACGCAGTATCAATCCATTCCTAAAGCCACCCAGCTGCGCGCAGGTTATCCCGGCGGCGTGATCGCTTTGTCGCGTCATTATCAGGGCATTGATACCCGCTGGACGCACCGCGACGCGCTGTTCACCATTCCGGTAACCTTCACTGGCGGGCTCGACTATGAAACCATGACTGAGAAGCGTAAAGGTTATCAAAACTTTAACGGCGACGAGTTGGGCGTACAGGGCGAGATGCGTCGTAATGAACGCAACCTGATGTGGAACCTCGATCCCTATCTGCAAACCGCGTGGCAGCTAACCGATAAACTGTCACTGGATGCTGGCGTGCGTTTCAGCACGGTGAGTTTCGACTCCAATGACTATTACGTCACCGACAGCGATCCCGATGACAGCGGCAATCGTCGCTATCACCGCTGGTTGCCTGCCGCTGCGCTGAATTACGCCATTGATAACAGCTGGAACGCCTACGTTTCTGCTGGTCGCGGCTTCGAAACGCCGACGCTGAATGAGTTGTCCTATCGCGCCGCCGATCAGGCCGGGCTGAATCTCAACCTGCAACCTGCCACCAGCGAAACGGTCGAACTGGGCAGTAAAAAACGCATCGGCAACGGACTGTTAACGGCGGCGATTTTCCAGACTGACACCAAAAACGAGATCGTTTCTGACAGCAGCTTTGAAGGCCGCACCAGCTACAAAAACGCCGGTGAAACCCGCCGTCGTGGATTGGAGCTGGGCCTCGACCAGCAATTCGGCGAGAGCTGGCGCTTCAAAGCCGCATGGACCTTGCTGGATGCCCGCTACCGCTCTAACGCCTGCGGCACCGAAAGCTGCGACGGCAACCGCATTCCCGGCATTGCCCGTAACATGGCTTACGCCGGACTGGCTTACGCGCCCGATCAAGGCTGGTATGCCGGAACCGATGTGCGCTACCTGAGCGATATCGCGGCGGATGATGAGAATGACGTAAAAGCGCCGTCTTATACCGTGGTCGGCGTGAACAGCGGTTATAAGTGGCTGGTGCAGAACTGGACGCTGGATCTGTTTGGCCGCGTCGATAACCTGTTTGACCGCAACTACATCGGTTCAGTTATCGTGAATGAAAGCAACGGTCGCTATTACGAACCGGCGCCGGGTCGCAATTACAGCGTGGGCCTGACGGTGAGTTATGCGTTTCAGTAAATAAACGCGTTGGATAGATGATATCTAAGCTCTGCAAGCCGCTTGCGGGGCTTTTTATTGGTTGAATATTGTCCAGCACGGCATATTGCTTTATAGTTATGTAGCAACATCTCTACATATCATGGAGGTCGTGATGACAGTGACGAGAATCAGCAGTCGAGCTTTTAATCAGGAGGTATCCCGGGCCAAGAAAGCCGCCGAGGAAGGCCCGGTTTATATTACTGACCGTGGCAATCCTGCACATGTTTTACTGACATTTGAAGCGTATAAAAAACTCACGGGTTCAAACCGAAGCATCGTAGATTCACTCGCCATGCCGGACGGCGTAGATATCGATTTTGAGCCAGAACGTGCGACCATAATCAACAGGGATGTGGAGTTCTAATGCGCTATTTGCTGGATACCAATGTTATTTCAGAATTACGTAAGGCAGGGACGCCTAAAGCCAATCCTCAGGTGATTGCCTGGGCTAAAAGCATTGATGCTGAAGAGATGTTTATTTCAGCATTGACGCTGATGGAAATTGAAAAAGGTATCCTTAAGTTCGCCCGTAAAGACCCTCAGCAAGCCCATCATTTACAGCGCTGGTATCAAGAGCAGGTTCTGACAGAATTTGCCTGGCGCACACTTTCAATTGATAGCAGCGCGGCCCGTCTTTGCGCTCAGCTGCATATTCCTGATGAACGCCCACATACAGACGCGCTGATCGCGGCGACAGCGATTCATCACGAGCTGATTCTGGTCACGCGTAACGTACGGGATTTTGATACCACTGGCGTGATGTTGCTGAATCCATGGCAGGAACGGTAGGCTCGCCATTCATGGCGTCCTGCAAGCCAGGTGCGCATGAATGCGCACCCTACGATGATCCTTACTTCAACAACGCCAGCACATCATCGGTGGTGCCGGTTTCGCCCAGCCGCGGGAAGATACGCTCGACGCTGTTTTTATGCGTTTCGGCATTCAGGCAAGTCATGGCGTCGGTTGCCAACGTGACGTTGTAACCCAGCTCATAGGCCTGACGCGCCGTGGATTCCACGCCGATGCTGGTGGCGATGCCGCAAATCACCACTTGTGTGATGCCACGCTGCTGCAGCTGCTCGTGCAGATCCGTGTTATGGAAAGCGCCCCAGGTTTTTTTGGTAACGATGATGTCGCCGCGCTGCTGCGCCAGGTCCGGCACCAACGTCGCCCAATCGGCGGGCAAATCGCCAGCGTGTTTCGGCTGCTCATTACGGCCAGGCGCGCCGCCCGCAACGTTGACCAGCACCACCGGGCGCTTTTTCCCACGGAATGCATCGGCCAGACGCGCTGAGCGCTCAATCACTTCATGCGCCTCTAACGGTGCGACCGGCAGCGCAACAATGCCGTTTTGCAGGTCAATCACAATCAGCGCGGTGTTGTCGTCAAGGGTAGTTAAAGCCATGTTGAGTCCTCTCTGGATTATTGGTCGGCAAGTCGTTGCAGTAAGGGAAGCGCGGCCAGCAGCGTGTGCTGTTCCTGCGGGTTCAGTTGCGTTGCGATGCTGTTGAGCAGCCAGTCATCGCGTTGTGCGCGGTTGGCAGCAATCAGTTTCAGGCAGGCATCGGTGGGTTGATAGCGGGTTTTGCGGCCATCCAGCGGATCGGCTGCACCCTGCACCATACCCAGCGTCTGCAGGCTCGCCACGGTGGCACCCATCGACTGCGTGCGCACCCCTTCCAGCGTAGCCAATTCTGTTACCGTCATCGCGCCATCGCGCACCAGATAGCCAAGTACCGACACCTGCGGCCAGGTGAGATCGCCCGGCGGCGCCGATTCACGCAGGCGACGCGCCAGTTTGCCATTGATGCTGCGCAGTAACGCCGCCGCGCTGATGAGGTCGCTCATGGCACCTTCTCCTTACTGATGAGCCGCGAGTATATAAATACGAAGGCAAACTGTGTAGTTTACCTTCGTATCAATTTGTAATTGTGCCAAATTGTTAGGTGGCCGCCATGCATGGCGATCCTAGGCGCGCTGCAGATAATGAATCAAACTGTGGAAACGCAGCGGCGTGCTGAGGGGATTGCGGTAGCTGTGCGGCGTATCGGCGGCGAACTGGCTGGCTTCGCCCGAAAGCAAGCGGCGCCATGTGCCTTCCACGCCCAGCAACAATTCGCCTTCCAGCACCACAACCTGCTCAATCACCCCGTTTTCATGCGCCGATGAATCGCTCTGCGCACCACCCGCCAGTGTCACTTCCAGCAGATCAAAATGCAGTCTGGCATCGTACGGCAACAGCGGCTTGACCTGCATCTGCGCGTTGGGCTGGCTGAAGGTCGCCACGCTGCCCGGCGGTTGATCGCTGCCCTGCACAAAGAAGGAAAACGGCACGTTAAAGCCGGTGGCAATTTTCCACAGCGTCGCCACCGTGGGGCTCGATTCGCCGCGCTCGATCTGGCCGAGCATCGCTTTGCTCACGCCGGTGCGATCCGCTGCCAGCGTCAGGCTCCAGCCGTTGGCCTGACGCAGCTGTTTCAGCGCCAGACTCAAATGTTGATGCAAATTTTCCATGTGTTCTCCCGAAAAGCTCGCGCGCAGTGTAGCACTTGTGCGCTATAACGCTCCATGCCACAATGTGCGTTATAACGCACAATCGGATGTGACCTGATGACCACCGCCACCACACGCAGTGCCTTCTCTTTTCCGATGCTGATTTCGGGTTTAATCGCCGTGCTGGTGGGCTACAGCAGCACGGCAGCGCTGATCTTCCAGGCGGCGCAGGCGGCGGGCGCTTCGCCGGCGCAGATTGGCGGCTGGCTGTCGATGCTCGGCGTAGGTATGGGGTTGGCCTCGCTCGGCTTATCGCTATGGACACGCATGCCGATCCTCGCGGCCTGGTCGACGCCTGGCGCGGCGCTGCTCGCCACCAGCGTGCAGGGTTTGATGCTGAATGAAGTTGTGGGCGTGTTTGTCGCCACCAACCTGTTAATTGTGTTATGCGGCGTCACCGGTCTGTTCGCCCGCCTGATGAATCACATTCCGCAATCGCTGGCGGCCGCGATGTTGGCCGGGATTCTGCTGAAATTTGGCATCGGCACCTTTAGCGGTTTGCAGAGCAATTTCGCGCTGTGCGGCAGCATGTGTCTGGTGTGGTTGTTGAGCCGCCGCTGGCTGCCGCGCTACGCCATCATTCTGGCGTTGCTCGCGGGCGTGCTGGTGGCGCTCGGCCAGCAATCGATCCACTTTCCGCCGCATGCGCTGGCGATCAGTCGGCCGGAATTCATCATGCCGCAGTTTAATCTGACGGCGCTGATTGGCGTGGGTTTGCCCTATTTTCTCGTCACCATGGCGTCGCAAAATGCGCCCGGCATCGCCACCTTGCAGGCGCACGGCTATCAGCCGCCGGTATCTGCGCTCACCGGCTGGACCGGCTTTATCGCTTTAGTGCTGTCGCCATTTGGCGGGTTTTCGGTGTGTATCGCTGCGATTACCGCTGCTATCTGTATGGGCGACGATGTCGATCCGAATCCGGCGCGCCGCTGGATGGCATCGGCATTGGCGGGCGTGTTCTATCTGCTGACCGGATTTACCGGCGGATTGATCGCCATCATGCTGAGCGCCTTGCCGCCGGTGTTGATTGCCACGCTGGCGGGTCTCGCGCTGCTGGCTACGCTGTCCGGCAGTTTGCAGCGCGCCTTAGCCGAACCGGATCAGCGCGACAGCGCCATCGTGGCGTTTCTGATCACCGCCAGCGGTGTTTCGCTGCTCGGCATCGGCTCCGCCTTTTGGGGTTTGCTCGGCGGCATGCTGACCTATGTGATCCTTTCCCCGCGCAGCCGCGCTTAAAATTTCAGCAATCTTCTCCGCACGCGGGAAAAACGCCCTGTTTTTCCCCCTTTATCAGCCGTTTGATTTCGCTGCATTTGGCTTAAGATCACTATCATCGCCAAAAACACACACTGTTCTGCCTCAGACAACCATCGATAAGGGCCCAACGAGTGGCAAAAACTTTTCTGCGCAGCGGCAATCTGGACACGGTACTGGCACTGGGTGAAAACGGCCAGCCGGTCTGGACGTCCGCGCTGCAAATCCGTGAAACCCTGCGCCTGCGCCGCCAAACCACGCTGGCCAATTGCCTCGCGATCCCGCAGGTCAACGAGCGCGGTGACCGCCTCGATTGGTACGCCCCGTTTACTGGCAAAGTAAAATCCTGGCTGGGTGCCAGCGATCACGAGCGCCGTCAGGCGCTGGAACTGCTGACGCTAAACCAGCAGGATCTGCAGGCGCTGAGCCTGCGCGCGCGCGACGCGGAGAATCCGGCGATGCGCTTGTTTGGTGCGTTGCTGAGCAAAACGTTGCAGTTCCCGGATCAGCAGTACGTTTATCTGGTGGATGGCAAACCGGTGATCACCTTCTGGGGCTTTGTTGATCCGCAGGCGCGTTCGCGTGATGACGCGCTGGCCTGCCTGCGCGATTCGCTGGAAGATGCGCTGCCGCCGCTGCTGCCTGAACTGCCAGCACCTGCTCCGCTGGTGGTTGCGCCGGTAATTGCGCCGCTGATCGAGGTGCCGCCTGCTGCTGCTCAACCGGTGATTGAGCCGGAACCTGAAGCCGAAGAACCGGCGGTTGAAGTCATTGCTGAGGCCGCGCCTGAACCGCTCCCCGAACCTGTCGCGCCGCCACGTCGCGCCTTTGCCGTGCGTCCGCTGATGCTGCTGTTGCCGGTTGCGGCGCTGGTGGCTGCAGGCGTCGCCTACTGGCTGCACAGCGCGCCGCAACCGGCTGCGATTAGCGTTGCGGATGTGCCGGTGCCGGTGAGTAAGCCGCCTGCCGTGATGGTTAAAGCGGAAAAACTCGCCGCCACGCTGCCACAAACCGCCGCCACCGTCGTTGCCGCCGCGCCGGTTGCCACATCTGTCGCGCCGCCTGAGGTGGTCGCTGAACACACCGAACCGGCCAAAGTCGATGATTTGGTGATGACCACCGAAGATGCGCGCGTTGGATCGGTGAAATTTATTAACGGCACCTGGCGCGTTACGTTGCGTCAAACCAATCTGCCGACCGGCAAACCGCCAAGCCTGCGCTATCAAATCCGCAACGGCAAAGGCACCGCCACCATTACCCAGGGCGACAACATCCGTTGTAAAGCCGATGTCACCGCCGCGATGACCAGTGCCGGCAGCATGGAAGTGCGCAGCCGCTATACTGCGACCTGCAGCGATAAATCGCGTTACCGCATGCCGGAACTGGTGTGTAAAGCCGGTGATGGCATCGCTAGCTGTACTGCGCAATACGGTGCAGATCAGGTCTTCCCGTTGACGATTAAGCGTGAGAGTAAGTAAACATGTTGGCTCCCCTCATCGATGACAAACAGAAAATCACGCTGATTGAAGATAGCGGTGTGCAGTTTCTTGATTTTGGTTTGCGTTTACCTGCGTTGCAGGCTCGCCGCCAGTTCGTGCGGCAAACCGCCAACGGCCCGCTGCTGCGTCTCAACGTCGACGGTAACAGCGGCAAGTTCCTGCTCTATCCGGAAGATGGCGGCGCGGCGGAAGTGGTGCGTCCGGAAACGGATATCGCGTTAGCCGATTCTCTGAAGCTGCTGGCCCATCAATGGCTGCCGCTGCCGGTGCTGCGCTGCAGCAGCGGACGTCGTTTTATCGGCGGCCCGGACAACTGGGCACGTCTGCATCTGGCGCCGCTGGCGCAACCCGACGCGGCAGGCAACACCCATCGCATCACCCTCGCCTTTGATACGCGCATTGTGTCTGAGCAGGATGGCGGCGAGCAGCACGGTTTAAGCAAAGCCGATGCGCAGAACGGCGTCAGTTTCGCCCTCGCCTGGCACAACTACGAGCTGGGTGAATTCCTCGACCATACATGGGTTGATGGCTGGCTGCGTGAAACCTTTAGCCAGCAGGTGCATGCGCTGGAATCACGTCGCGAGCAGGAGCTGAACCAGGCGCTGCGTGAATTCGAATATCAGGCGCACTATCTTAACTTGCTGGAACTGCTGGGCGAGCAGCTCGATCTGGCGGAAATCTATATTCAGGCAACTTCGCTGCAAACCCCGGCGGTCAACGTCGATATCATTCTCGACGTCGGCAACTCGCATACCTGCGGCATTCTGGTGGAAGATCACGCCGAAGAGAGCAGCGGCCTGCGTCAAACCTACGAGCTGCAGCTGCGCGATCTCTCCGAGCCGCATCAGGTTTACAACGAGCTGTTCGACAGCCGTCTGGAGTTTGCTGAAACCCGTTTCGGCAAGGCCAACTTCTCGCTGGAGAGCGGCCGGGAAAACGCTTTTATGTGGCCGTCGCTGACGCGCGTAGGCCGGGAAGCCAGCCGTCTGGCGTTGCTGCGTGCCGGCACCGAAGGCAGCACCGGTTTGTCCAGTCCGCGCCGCTATTTATGGGATGAAGCGCGCTATCAGCCAGGCTGGCGCTTCAACGCCAACGGCAGCAGCGATGAGCCGCAAGCCACCGCGCTGCCGTTCACCTTACTGATTAACGACGAAGGCCAGCCGCTGCACGCACTGGCGGAAGACGACCGTCTGCCGGTGTTCTCCGCCAGCTACAGCCGCAGTTCGCTGATGACCTTTATGCTGTGCGAACTGCTGGCGCAGGCGATGATGCAGATGAACAGCGTGGCGCAGCGCCAGCGCATGCCGCAAAGCCAGGCGCCGCGCCAGCTGCGTCATGTGATCCTGACGCTACCGTCAGCGATGCCGAAGCCGGAGCGTGAGATTTTCCGTCGCCGCATGCAGGAAGCCATCGCGCTGGTATGGAAAGCCGAGGGCTGGCATCCGGCCGAAGAGGAATTTACCGCCGCCAGCCAGGCAAACAGTCTGCGTCCGGTACCGGATGTGCAGATGGAGTGGGACGAAGCCACCTGTGGTCAAATGGTGTGGCTATTCAACGAAACCCAGGTCAACTTTGCCGGCCGCGCAGAAGATTTCTTCAGCAGCATGGCGCGCCCGGATCGTCCGCGTGAAGTTGACGAGCTGCCGGGTAAAAGCCTGCGCATCGCCTCGATTGATATCGGCGGCGGCACCACCGATTTAGCCATTACCCAATATCGTCTTGATGACGGCCAGGGCAACAACGTCAAAATCACCCCGCGCTTGCTGTTCCGCGAAGGCTTCAAAGTCGCCGGTGACGATATTCTGCTGGACGTGATTCAGCTGTGGATTCTGCCAGCGTTGCAGCAGAGCTTGCAGAAAGCCGGTTTGCAGTTGGCCGAACCGCTGATGAACAAGCTGTTTGGTCACGACAGCCGCATGGACGGACAAGCCACGCTGCGTCAGCAAGTGACGTTGCAGCTGTTTATTCCGCTGGCGCAGGCGGTGCTGGAGCAGTATGAAAATTGGGATCCGCTCGACAGCCATAGCGAGATCAACGCGCTGTTCGGCGAGCTGGTGCCGCAAAAACCGGCCAGCAGCGTGCTGGCGTTTGTGAACGGCGAAATTCAGCGCACGCTCGGCGGCGACAGCCGATTCGATCTGCTCGAAGTGCCGCTGGTGGTCAGCATGGCGCAGTTGCACGGCGAGTTCCTGCAACACCGTATGGCGATAATTCCGGCGCTGCGCGCGATGTGTGAAGTGGTGTCACTGTATCAGTGCGATGTGCTGCTGCTCACCGGTCGTCCGTCACGCTTTCCTGGCATTCAGGCGCTGGTGCGCCACCTGCAACCGCTGCCGGGCAGCCGTATTTTGTCGCTGGAAGGCTATCACACCAGCGACTGGTATCCGTTCAACAAGCAAGGCCGCATTGATAACCCGAAATCCACCGCCGCAGTCGGCGCGATGCTGTGCCTGCTGGCGCTCGATCTGCGCCTCAGCAGCTTCTGGTTCCGTGCCGGTGATTTCGAACCTTACTCCACCATTCGCTATCTCGGCGTGCTGGATGAGACCTCGGCGCTGAGCGACGATAATCTGTGCTATAGCGAGATCGATCTCGACAGCAACAGTTTCGCGCTGGATCGCAAAAGCAGCTTCCGCATTCGCGGCAACGTTTGCCTCGGCTTCCGCCAGCTGGAGAACGATCGCTGGCCGGCCTCGCCGCTGTATAGCCTGAGCATTGTTGACCCGACGCTGGCGCGTCAGGTTGCCGGCGAAAGCGTACTGCGCATTAAGCTGGCGGTGCAGCCCGGCCCGGATAATCTCGGCCCGGAGCGTTTGGTGCTGAGCGATGCGCGCATGGATGACGGCACGCGTGTGCCGCTGGAGCAACTGAGTCTGAAACTGAACACGCTTTCTGCCACCGGCAACGCGAATGCGCAATATTGGATCGACAGCGGGAGCGTCTGCAAACGATGAGAACTGCCAAAAAAGCCTCGCCGGTTACGCCCGCGAAACGTCTTAGCCTGATGCAGGAAACGCTGGATGGCGCGCTGAACTGGGTGGAAACCCATCAGGCGCACGCGCCGCGTCTGGCGATGGAAGCTGAAACGCTGACGCTGCAGCTGCGCCGTGCGCGCGTGGAGAGCCATGCATTGGCGCGCCAGCTGGCGCGTCCGGTGACGCTGGCGCTGTTTGGCCAGTCGCAGGCGGGCAAAGCCTGGCTGCTGAGTGAGATGGTCGGCGATGCGCAAGGCCAGTTGATCGCGCGTCTTGGCGATAAAACCCTGAATTATTTTCAGAACATCAATCCCGGCAATCTCGATTTCGCCATCGCCACCCGCTTCAGCCACCAGCGTGAAACGCAATCCAACGCCTGGCCGCTGGAGATGACGCTGCTGAGCGAAGTGGAACTGATTCGTTTAATGCTGGCCTGTGCCAACACCGAGCTTCAGCCGGACACGGCGCAGATCGATGCCGCATTGCAGCGTTTGCAGCGCCACCGTCAGGATGAAGCGCAGCCTGGCCTCGACAGCGATGCGCTGATCACGCTATGGGCGTGGAGCCGTCGTCACCATCGTCATGCCGAGATTCTCGATCGTCACTTCTGGCCGCAGGCGGTAGTGCTGGCGCCGTGGCTCAACGTGGACGACCGCGTGCAGCTGTTTGCCCTGCTGTGGCCGGGACAGAACGCCCTGAACGAAAGCCTGCGCAGCCTGATGCATTTGCGCCACCAGCTGCGCCATGCGCCGCGCGTGTTAGCGCCGCTCAGCGTGCTGGTGGACGATGCCGCGCTGCCAGCAGAAAAACTGATTGGCAATGATGCCGACTGGCAGGAGATGATCGAAGTGTGTCCGATCGTCGCCAATCGCGTGGGGAAAGCGCAGCATGTACCGCTTGGATTGCTGTCGCTGCTGACGCTGGAGATCACCTTGCCGCTCAGCTCCACGCCGCGTCAGGCGCTGTACGATGATGCAGATATGCTGGAGCTACCTGCACCGGGCACGCCAGCCGATCGCGCGCAACAGGATGAACTGGCCCAGCTGCGCAAACGCGATCCGCTGCGCGCCACGCTGCTGGAACAGAAACGCGCACTGCTGCCGGGCCTGTACGCCGCGCGTCAGGGCATTGATCTGATGCTGATCTGTACCGCTGCCAGCCAGCGTCACGACACCGATGTCGCCGCCAGCGCGCTGCGCGAGTGGCACATACACCAAACCATCGCCGCCAGCGGTGAGAAGCCGCGTCTGATTTGGGCGATCACGCCACATGATGCGCGCTATCAGCAGCAGCAGATTAACGTTGATGAAGCGGTGCAACGCCAGATTGGTCAGCCGGGACAGAGTTGGGGGTCGATGCTGGCGCTGGATCGCGCGGGCGTCGATCGCATGGGCAGCTGGTTGCAGGATGAGATGCAGCCGGAAGCGCGCCGTGAGCGTTTAGCGTTGCAGCTCAGCGCGCTACAGCACAAGCTGGTGGAACGTTTGCAGCCGTGGACCGAATCCAGCGCCACGCCAGAACAGGCAGCTCGCAAGCAGGCGATTTCCGATACGCTGCTGAAATGCTTGCAACATCGCACCGGTTTGCACGGCGAACTATTGGAGCGTTTGCAGCCGTCGCGTGAAGCGGTGCGTCAGCTGTGGCTGAGCCAGAGCAGCAGCCATCACATTCAACACAGCGCCAAAACGGCGGCCGCTGAGCAGAGCTATTTCGGCATCGGCTTCGAGTTCGATCTGTTTAAAGATGAGCCGGTAGCTGCCGCTGAGCCGCGCAGTTCGGGCGGGCAACGCGATCAGCAGTTCCCGCAGCAGGTGTTTGCGCTGTGGCTGGAGCACTTGCGTCAGTTGCCGGAGAGCCGCAGCCTGCTGGCGCTGCTCAACGTCGATAAGCCGACGCTGGAGATGCTGGTGGAAGAGTTAATAACCGCTAGCTTCCGTCTCAAGGTGCTGAGCAAACTGCAAAGCGCGCTTAACGAGCCGGATGCGCAGGCCAGCGCCCATGAAGCGCGTACCGATCGTCAGGTTTCACGCGCCATGACGGTGCTGGGGGATTTTGTGGCGTGGCTGGGCTTTTTACAGCGCCCGGAGAGCGAGCGCCCTGAAAGCCGCGTCAATCGCGGTCAGACCATTTTCGCCCGTCCGCCTGCACCGAGCGTCAGCTTCTCGCCGGGACAGCGTTTGACGCGCTTGTCTGCCGCTCCCGCCAATCATACCGCTTACTACATTTATGACTGGCTGGTGGGGTTAAATTCGGTGATCGTTGAGAACAATGGCTACACCGGCGGCGGCGATTTGCCCGCGAATGCCCGCCAGATGCTGGCGATTTTGCTGTTACCGCTGCACGTGTAGTTTATTCCCCACGCACCAGGCGCAGCTCGCCTTCTAACTGCTGCTGCGCCTCTTCCAGTAACGCCAGCACCGGCGCGAATTCTGCACTCACGCTGGCGTCATCGGCATGCGCTAAATAGAAGGTGGCCGGCAGCGCCATGCCGCCGGTCAGCCAATCCCATAGCGCATCAAGATTGTTACCGAAATCCACTGGGCAGGCACTCTGCTGCACCAGCGCGCGGTAAAACGCCTGGCGATCTGACAAGTTTTCAAAGTCAAAATGGAGCGTCAACATGGTTAAGGCACCTGTTTGAAGCTGCGATAGTGATCGGTGGTGAGGAAAATCAGCCCATCATTTGAGTAAAGTAGACGATCGGCGTCGCGGTGACCGCAATCGTAATTCACGTCAGCTTCATACCATTGCCTGCCCGCCTGCATCGGCAGCCTTCTTTCGCGGTTGCTAAAGCGATCGCCACCAATCGCGCGGCCCGGCAACACTTCACACAAGTTGCCCTTGCTGGGATTCCAGCCCTGACGACGCGCTTCATTTTTGGTGAGATAGAGATCGGGTAATGTGTGATGCTGCTGCACCCAACGCGCCACGGTGTTGGCATCGGTGAGCTGCGAAATATCGGGGTGGCTGGTGGCCCATTTATCGGACAAACGCGGTTTTAGCCCGAGCCACAACGCGGCCAGGATCAGAATTAAGGCAATCCAGAGTTTTTTTGACATGGTGGCATCCTGAAAAACAGGACGACGATAATAACAGATTTAGGGCAGGGAAAAACGCGGGCCAGCAGAGCTGGCCCTGGCGGGGTTTACTGCATCGCGCTGGCGGATGGCGCGGCGTGACGACGCCATGCTCCCGGCGCTACGCCATACTGGCGTTTAAAGCTGCGGTTAAACGACTGCTGCGAGTCGAAACCGAGTGAAATCGCCACGTTAAGAATCGGTTCATTGCTGGTGGTCAAGCGATCCGCTGACTTCTTCAGCTTCTTCTCACGGATGTATTCGCCCAGAGGCAAACCCGTGTGCTCTTTGAACATACGCTGCAGGTGCCATTTCGAATAACCGGCGCGCCCCGCTACGGTATCCAGATCCAGACGCGTTTCAATATTGTTGTCAATCCAGTCAATCAAATCGTGAATAAATGCGGTGGTCATCATCTCGTTTTCTCCGGTCGCCGTTGCGAACAGTATCAGTATCAGTTGCAATTACACTTTAAGGTTGAACGACTATGCCAGTTAATGCAAGTTTTATTATTGCATTAAATGCCGCACTGCGCGTAGGGGCTTTGATCCTTCTGCAACGTAATGATCAAAACCGCACATAAAGTGTATCAGATATTCTTGCAGATGCAGTTTGAGCAAGCCTACACTCGTGGCGTTTTAATGCAATCATAAAAGTTGCAGATTTTTCGTACGTCTCCTTTCATTTTCACCAAAGCGGAATAACAACAATGCATCTGCAAACGTACAGGGTTCAATGGGCGGTAAGCCTGTCAGGAGTGATGTTGCTGGGAAGCCTGCTGGCCGGTTGCGATCGCGGTGTGGCGCAAAACGCCCCGCCGCCACCGCCCGAAGTAAGTGTCGCGCAGGTGGTAGAGCAGAAAGTCAGCCAATGGGATAGCTTTAACGGCCGTTTCGAAGCGGTGCAGAGCGTGCAGCTGCGGCCGCGCGTTTCGGGCTATATCGATCAGGTTAATTATCGCGAAGGCGATGAGGTGAAAAAAGGACAGGTGCTGTTCACCATCGACGATCGCACCTACCGCGCCACGCTCGAGCAGGCGCAGGCCGAACTCGCCAACGCGCGCAGCCAGGCTACGCTGGCCCGCAGTGAATCGGCGCGTACCGATAAACTGATCGGCACCAATGTCGTGTCACGCGAAGAGTGGGAACAGCGTCGCTCGGCGGCTAATCAGGCGCAGGCCAGCGTGCTGTCAGCACAGGCGGCGGTGGATATGGCGCAGCTGAATCTTGATTTCACCCGCGTTACCGCGCCGATTGAAGGTCGCGCCAGCCGCGCGATGATCACCACCGGCAACTTAGTGACCGCCGGTGACAGCGCCAGCGTGCTGACCACGTTGGTATCGCAGGATCGTATGTACGTCTACTTCGACGTCGATGAAGCCACCTATCTGCATTATCAGGCGATGGCGCGTAAAGGCGAAAATCGCGGGTCGCTGCCGGTAGAAGTAGCGCTGACCGGCGAAGAGGGTTTTCCGCATCGCGGCACCGTGGATTTCCTCGATAACCAGCTGACCGCCAGCACCGGCACCATCCGCATGCGCGCCTCGCTGGATAATCAGCAGCGTCAGTTCACACCGGGCCTGTTTGCGCGCGTGCGCTTGCCGGGCCGCGCCGACTTCACCGCCCTGTTGATTGATGATAAAGCCGTGCTCACCGATCAGGATCGTAAGTACGTTTACGTGGTCGATGCGCAAGGTAAAGCCCAGCGCCGCGATATTCAGGCCGGCGAGTTAGCCGATGGTCTGCGTATTGTGCAGCAAGGCCTGAAGCCCGGCGACAAGGTGATCGTTAACGGCTTGCAGAAAGTCTTTATGCCTGGCATGCCGGTGAACGCCCAACCGGTGGCGATGCGCTCCGCTCAATAACCTTCGAGACTGCCTTTTATGGATTTCTCCCGCTTTTTTATCGACCGACCGATTTTCGCCGCGGTGCTGTCGATTTTGATCTTTACCACCGGACTGATCGCCATTCCGCTGCTGCCGATCAGTGAATATCCCAACGTGGTGCCGCCGAGCGTGCAGGTGCGCGCGGAATATCCCGGTGCCAACCCCAAAGTGATTGCAGATTCTGTGGCGACGCCGCTGGAAGAAGCCATCAACGGGGTAGAAAACATGATGTACATGAAATCCGTGGCGGGTTCCGATGGCGTGCTGGTCACCACCGTGACCTTCCGTCCGGGCACCGATCCGGATCAGGCGCAGGTTCAGGTGCAGAACCGCGTGGCGCAGGCTGAAGCGCGTCTGCCGGAAGAGGTGCGCCAACTCGGTCTCACCACGCAGAAGATGTCGCCGACGCTGACGCTGGTGGTGCACATGTTCTCGCCGCACGGCAAGTACGATTCCCTCTATCTGCGTAACTACGCCACCCTGAAGGTGAAGGATGAACTGGCGCGCCTGCCAGGCGTCGGTCAAATTCAGATCTTCGGTGCCGGTGAATACGCGATGCGCGTCTGGCTCGATCCCAATAAGGTGGCGGCACGTGGCTTGACCGCCTCCGATGTGGTCAGCGCGATGCAGGAGCAGAACGTGCAGGTGTCTGCCGGCCAGCTTGGCGCGGAGCCGCTGAAGAAACAGAGCGATTTTCTGCTGTCGATCAACACCCAGGGTCGTCTTGAGAGCGAAGAGCAGTTCGGCAATATCATCCTGAAAACCGCCGACGACGGCACGCTGGTGCGACTGCGTGACGTGGCGCGCATCGAGATGGGTTCTGGCAGCTACGCGCTGCGTTCGCAGCTCAACAACAAAGATGCGGTCGGCATCGGTATCTTCCAGGCGCCGGGCGCCAACGCCATCGATCTGTCAAATGCGGTGCGCGACAAGATGGCTGAACTGGCCACCCGTTTCCCGGACGATGTGCAGTGGGCCGCGCCGTACGACCCAACGGTATTCGTGCGTGACTCGATCCGTGCCGTGGTGCAAACGCTGTTCGAAGCGATTGTGCTGGTGGTGCTGGTGGTGATTCTGTTCCTGCAAACCTGGCGCGCCTCGATTATCCCGCTGCTGGCGGTGCCGGTTTCGGTGGTCGGTACCTTCAGCATCCTTTATCTGCTCGGCTTCTCGCTCAATACCTTAAGTTTGTTTGGGCTGGTGTTGGCAATCGGTATCGTGGTGGATGACGCCATTGTCGTGGTGGAAAACGTCGAACGTAATATCGAGCAAGGCTTGTCGCCGACGGCGGCTGCGCATCAGGCGATGCGGGAAGTGTCCGGGCCGATTATCGCCATCGCGCTGGTGCTGTGTGCGGTGTTCGTGCCGATGGCGTTCCTGTCCGGCGTGACCGGTCAATTCTATAAGCAGTTTGCGGTGACGATTGCCATTTCAACGGTGATCTCCGCCATCAACTCGCTGACACTGTCACCGGCGCTGGCGGCGCTGCTGCTGAAGCCACATGATGCCGCAAAGGATATGCCGACGCGCATTATCGATCGCCTGCTCGGCTGGCTGTTCCGTCCGTTCAACCGCTTCTTCCAGCGCAGTTCGGATGGCTATGAATCGCTGGTGGGTAAAACCTTGCGTCGTCGTGGCGCGGTGTTCGGCGTCTACGTGCTGCTGCTGGCCGGTGCCGGCTTTATGTTCCATACCGTGCCGGGCGGCTTTATTCCGACGCAGGACAAGCTCTACCTGATTGGCGGCGTGAAGATGCCGGAAGGTTCGTCGCTGGCGCGTACCGATGAAGTGATTCGCAAGATGAGCGAGATCGGCATGAACACTGAAGGCGTGGCTTATTCGGTCGCCTTCCCCGGTTTGAACGCGTTGCAGTTCACCAACACGCCGAATACCGGCACGGTGTTCTTCGGTTTGAAGCCGTTCAGTGAACGTACGCGCACCGCCGCGGAAATTAATGCTGAGATCAACGCTAAGATCTCGAAAATCCAGCAAGGTTTTGGCTTCTCGATTATGCCACCGCCGATTTTAGGTCTGGGACAAGGTTCGGGTTATTCGCTGTATGTGCAGGATCGCGCGGGGCTCGGTTACGGTGCGCTGCAAACCGCCATCAACACCATGACCGGTGCGGTGTTGCAGACGCCGGGCATGATGTTCCCGATTTCATCCTACCAGGCCAACGTGCCGCAGCTGGATGTGCAGGTGGATCGGGATAAAGCCAAAGCGCAAGGCGTGTCGCTGACCGAACTGTTCAGCACGCTGCAAACCTATCTCGGATCGTCGTACGTCAACGATTTCAATAAGTTTGGTCGCACCTGGCGCGTGATGGCGCAGGCGGATGGCGATTTCCGCGATAGCGTGCAGGATATCGGTAACCTGCGTACCCGCAACGATCGCGGCGAAATGGTGCCGATTGGCAGCATGGTGAATATCACCACTACATACGGCCCGGATCCGGTGATTCGCTATAACGGCTATCCGGCGGCGGACCTGATTGGTGATGCCGATCCGCGCGTGCTCTCTTCGGCGCAGGCGATGCAGAAGCTGGAGGATATGTCGACGCAGGTGCTGCCGAACGGCATGAACATTGAATGGACCGACCTAAGCTATCAGCAATCAACGCAGGGCAATACCGCGCTGATCGTCTTCCCGGTCGCGGTCCTACTCGCATTCCTGGTGCTGGCGGCGCTGTATGAAAGCTGGACGCTACCGCTAGCGGTGATCCTGATTGTGCCGGTAACCATGCTCTCGGCGCTGGTCGGTGTGTGGCTGACCGGTGGCGATAACAACGTGTTTGTGCAGGTTGGGCTGGTAGTGCTGATGGGACTGGCGTGTAAGAACGCGATTCTTATCGTCGAGTTTGCGCGCGAGCTGGAGATGCAAGGCAAGAGCATTGTCGATGCAGCGCTGGAAGCCTGTCGTCTGCGTCTGCGTCCGATCGTTATGACCTCGATTGCCTTTATCGCCGGTACCATCCCGCTGATTCTTGGCGAAGGTGCGGGCGCAGAAGTGCGCGGCGTAACCGGGATTACCGTGTTCTCCGGCATGTTGGGCGTGACGCTGTTTGGGCTGTTCCTGACGCCGGTGTTCTATGTGACGCTGCGTAAGCTGGTGACGCGCAAGCAACCACAGGCGGAAGTGCAAACTGTGTAAGGGTTTTAGGTGAAATGAACAATCCGGGCCAAGTGCCCGGATTTTTTTGCGTGCAGATTGAGGCAATAAAAAAGGGCGTCATGAATGACGCCCTTACGGATGAGAGTGGTTTTAGCGGCCTTTTTTACACAGGTCGGCGAGTTCGAGATCGGGCAACTCTTCGCAGTTGCTGGTGTCGTTATGCTTCAGTTCGGCCAGCGCGTCCGCTACGGTGCGGGTTTCCAGCACTTTCAGCGACGCTTCTTCAGCCTCTTCAGCAATCGATTTGAAATACCAACACAGGTTGGCACTGACCAGACAACGCGGTGCCACGTCGGGACGTGACGCCCAGAGTTTTTTATCTTCAATCACAGAAGTATAAATGTCGCGCAGTGTGATTTCGGCGGCCGGGCGACCCAGATGAATGGAACCGGTGCGGCCAAGCGTTGAGACGATAATGCCGTCACGCGTGAGCGGAACCATAAGTTTCCGAATGAAACTGGGGTTCGCTTCAAGACCATACGCCAGTATGGCACTGGTCGAGCGTTTGCCCAGTTGCTCCGCCATCGCTACGCTCAAAACCATCTGCAAAGCTGTCGGGAAGCGGTAATCAAGCATTTCAATATCCTGAGTTGCGGTTATCTTGTTGTTTTTATGCCGCGACAGTGAGTAATCAATGAGCAATAAATATAACAAACACTGTTGCTTTTTAGAAGTCAACGCCCGTGATCCAGGCACGTATTCCCCATTTAATCGGGCAGAAGCGCACAGGCTGCTTAGTTTATCACTCCCCTTTCCGACTGTGGGCTGGCCTGCGGCAATTTCTGCTGCAAAAGCGCGACCAACAGCACGTTAATCAACGCCAGAACGCATAACAACCACAGCGTGGCGCTGGCACCGAGGTGCTGAAACACATAGCCACCAACCAGCGGCGTCAAGGCCTGACCAATTAAGGCGGGACGCGCCATGCGCCCTACCACAATCGCGTAGGCCTCTGGTTTGACCATCACCAGCGGTAAAGTTCCCCGCACAATGGCACGCAAACCATTTCCGGCACCGTACAGCACCATGCTGAGCACCGCAAACTGCGGATAACACGCCAGCAGCAACAAGCCGAGCGCCACCAATCCCACCGAGAAAAAGGTGGTCCAGATCGGGTGACCGCGCTTAAAGGCGATGTCTACGATGCGCGATGCCACCTGACACGGACCGAGAATCGCACTGATGGCCAGCGCCGACGCCAGCGTGTGACCGCTGGCCTGCAGCAAGGTGATCAGCTGCACCGAAATCGCCGTCATGATCACCGATGCGAGCGTGAAAATGCTGCACAGCAGCCAAAACAGTGTCGGTGCCAGTTCGTTGCCTTGCGCGGTCGGTTTTGCTTTGGCGGCGGCGATTTTCGCTTCTGGCGCGGGTAGCGCGTAGAGATAGGCGGGCAACACTGAAACACATAACAATCCGGCGATGGCAAAACAGGCGTTACGCCAATCCAGCCAGTGAATCAGCAGCGCGGTGCCCGGCCACACGATAGTGGTACAGAAGCCAGAAATCAGCGTAATACCGGTTATCGCGCCGCGTGCCTGGCCGCCATAGAGCGTGCCGAGCGTGGCAAACAGCGCATCGTACAGGCCCATCGCCATACCTACGCCGATAATCAGCCAGGCAAACAGAAACAGCGGCAGATTGTGGCTCAATCCCATGATCACCAGACCGATTGCCATCACCGCCCCGCTCGCCGCCAGCAATGCGCGGCCATAGGAGCGGGAAATCAGTCGCCCACTCAGCGGCGCCAGCAAACCGGAAATCAGCATGCCGAGCGATAGCGCGCCATACACCCATTGCTGCGACCAGCCGGTTTCCGCCACGATCGGATTGGCCATCACCGCCATCAAATAGAAGGATCCGCCCCACGACAGGATTTGTACTACGCCAAGCGTAACTATGGCGGCGGCAGGTGGCTTTGGCTGAGGCTTCACAACATTATTCCGTTAGCAGGCAAAGCATTGTTATAACACGTTCATCCAGCTTGAAAAATCCCACGTTTCCCTGCTTAACAAAATCCCTGCGCAATGCTGGCAGACCGGCACCCAAGCCAGTACACTGAAAGCATGTTGTAACTATGGAGGCGTTTTATGGCTCGTTATGATTTGGTTGCCGATCTGCACGAATGCGTTAACGCGCTGGAAGCGGGATTGGGCGCGTTACGTCAACACATTGAGCAGCAACCGCTGTTGATTGCGCGCGTGTTTAGTCTGCCGGAAATCGAGAAAGGCCGCGAACATGATGAAATTGAACGCATCGCGGTGACGCAGCATCTTGGTAAAACGGCACGCGACATGGCGCTAATGCATTACTGCCGCCTGTTTATGCAGCATCAATCGGAAAAGCTCAGCACCAAAGCCGCCGTGCGCTTGCCGGGCGCGATTTGCATTGAAGCCGACGGCGATGTGCATGCGCATATTACGCAGCAGGTTGCCGAGATTAATACTTTGAAGCAGCGGCTGGAACAGCTGATCACCGTGGAGTCGGGCTTGCCGAGCGAGGCGCGCTTTGAGTTCGTCCACCAGCATCTGCGCGGGTTAATTACGCTTAACGCCTACCGCAGCGTAACGCTGCTCAACGCGCCGGACAGTTTGCGCTTTGGCTGGGCGAATAAAAACATCATCAAAAACGTCACGCGTGATGCGGTGGTAGAACAGCTGGAACGCAGCCTGAAAGCCAATCGCGCGCAGGCACCGTGGACGCGGGAACAGTGGGCGGAGAAAGTGCAGCAAGAGCTGGAAGCAATCCTCGCGTTGCCAGCCGGTGCGAAGCTAAAAATCAAGCGCCCGGTGAAGGTGCAGCCGATTGCCCGCGTATGGCGCGCCAGCGAGAAGAAACAGGTGCAGCTTGCCTGCCCTTCTCCGCTGCTGGTGCTGTGCCGCGATCGCACGCAGGTGCCGATTCTGGGAGAACTGCTGAACTACGATGCCGATAACGTTGCCTGGCGTCATAAACCGCTGGCCGAGCCGCTGCATCTGATCATTCCGCGCCTGCATTTGTGGTGCGATCGGCTGGCGTAAAATTTATTTTTAAATCGCTGCATCCAATTCGCAGGCTGCCCTCGTATATCAGAGTGTGAGCAACTTCTTCGCTCCCTACTACGAGGATTTATGATGAAAAAGCTAATGAGCATTGCAGTCGTATCCAGCACTTTACTGTTAACCGCAGGTGCATTTGCCGCCATGAATGATGACTCCGTGATGGTCGGCGGCGCAGCGATGTATCCGCAAAAGAACATCGTTGAAAACGCGCTGAACTCCAAAGATCACACCACGCTGGTTGCTGCTGTTAAAGCGGCGGGTTTGGTTGAAACCCTCGAAGGTAAAGGTCCGTTTACTGTCTTCGCGCCAACCAATGCGGCCTTCGCCAAGTTGCCTGCGGGCACCGTTGATAGCCTGGTCAAACCGGAGAACAAAGCGAAGTTGACCAGCATCCTGACTTATCATGTGGTGGCCGGTAAATACGACATGAAAGCGCTGGAGAAAAAAATTAAGCAAGGTGGCGGACATGCCGAGCTGAAAACCGTCAACGGCCAACCGTTGTGGATTATGAATAATGGCCCGCACAATATTCAGCTGAAAGATGGTCAAGGCAATGTGGCGAATATCAGCACTTATGACGTCAATCAGAAAAATGGTGTGATTGATGTGATTGATACCGTCTTGATGCCTAAGTAATTGCCTATACTCGGATTGGGCATTTTAGCCAACCGGGAAGATGATGGATAACAGGCTTGCAGAACGGTTAGATAACTTATTGCCGGCGATCGCGAAAGGCGATCGCCGCGCGTTTGAGCAACTGTATCGACTTACGTCGCCGCATCTTTTCGCCCTTGCCCTGCGCATGCTGCGTCAGCAAGGTTGGGCGGAAGAGGTGCTGCACGATTGCTACCTCACCATCTGGAACCGCGCCGCTTCATACGATGCCGCCCTGAGCGCGCCGATGACGTGGATGACGCACATTGTGCGCAATCGCTGCATTGACGGGTTACGCAGCGGACAGGCGCGCCTGACGCTGGAGGCAGAAGAGTTTAGCGACCTGCTACCAATCACCAGCGAAGACGAACAGAATAACTGGCACGATCCGGCACAAGCCGATCGCCTGCGACACTGCATTGGCCATCTGAGCAGCGAACAGCAGCAAAGCATCACGCTCGCCTATTATCAGGGGATGTCCCACAGTGATATTGCCGCCTGGCTGCAACAGCCGGTTGGCTCGGTAAAAAGCTGGATTCGCCGCGCGCTGGAGCATCTGCGGGAGTGTGTGGGCCTATGAACGATAAACTACAACGCGATGATGCCTTATCAGCCGAGTATGCGCTGGGCACCTTGAGTGGGCTGGCGCGTTTGCGCTTTGCACGCAGGTTGCGTAACGAGCCTGCCCTTGCGGCCAACGTTGCGCGCTGGCAAGCCCTGCTGGCGGGCCTGGATAATCAGCTTGCACCCGTCACGCCACCGGAAAAGGTGTGGAAGAAGATTACATTGAGTTTGCCCGAGCAACGCGTCATTCAACCCAAACGCCATTATGCGGGCTGGCTGGCGGCTGCCAGTGTCGCGGCGTTCGCCCTGCTCGCCTCACTGTTCCTGCAGCAGCCGACGTTGACGCCGTTGACGGTACTGAACGACGCCCAGCATCAACAGCAATGGGTGGTCAGCGCGGACAGCAAACTGGCACAGCTGAGCCTGACGCCGTTACATCCTGTGACCATCGCCGATAACAACAGTTTGCAGCTGTGGCTGATTCCGCCAGGCAAAGCGCCGATTTCATTGGGTTTGTTGGATAACCAGAAGGCAACGGATGTGGCGTTGAATAGCACAATTTCCCGCTCAGGCATCATTGCCATCAGCCTTGAACCGCGCGGCGGCTCGCCAACCGGGCAGCCAACCGGTCCGGTGTTGTATAGCGGGCAGCTATAAATCACCGCACAATCCGTAGCGGCGCGATTTATCGCGCAATCAATTGCGCCGCTACGAGGGTGCTACGTCTGCCAGTTTTTAACAGCGGTTTACTGCTTCATGCTGCCCACCATCTCCTCCGGACGCACCCACTCATCGAACTGCTCTTCGGTCAGATAGCCCAGCTTCAGCGCCGAGCCTTTCAGCGTCAGGCCTTCTTTATGGGCTTTCTTGGCGATTTCCGCCGCTTTGTCGTAGCCGATATGGGTATTCAGCGCCGTCACCAGCATCAGCGATTCGTTCAGCAGCTGATCGATGCGCTCGCGTACCGGTTCAATGCCAATCGCGCAGTGGTGATTGAAGCTGTCCATGCCGTCGGCCAGCAGACGCACCGATTGCAGGAAGTTGTGGATCACCATCGGACGGAACACGTTGAGCTCAAAGTTGCCGGACGCGCCGCCAATATTCACCGCCACGTCGTTGCCCATCACCTGACAACACAGCATGGTCAGCGCTTCGCACTGCGTGGGGTTCACTTTGCCTGGCATGATCGAGCTGCCTGGCTCATTTTCCGGGATCGCCAGTTCGCCAATGCCGCAACGCGGGCCTGAGGCCAGCCAGCGCACGTCGTTGGCAATTTTCATCAGCGAAGCCGCCAGGCCTTTCAGCGCACCGTGCGCGTGCACCAGCGCATCGCAGGTCGCCAGCGCCTCGAACTTGTTCGGCGCGGTGACAAACGGCTGTTTGGTCAAATCGGCCAGCGCTTTAGCCACGCGAACCGCGTATTCCGGATGGGTATTCAGGCCGGTCCCGACCGCGGTGCCGCCCAGCGCCAGCTCCGCTACGTGCGGAATACTGTTCTCAATATGTTTGAGATTGTGCTCAAGCATCGCTACCCAGCCGGAGATCTCCTGACCGAGCGTCAGCGGTGTCGCATCCTGCAAGTGGGTACGACCAATCTTGACGATATCTTTGAAGGCGTCGGATTTTTCACTCAGCGTCTTTTTCAGCACGTGAATCTGCGGAATCAGCTGCTCCCGCATGGCGATGACCGCGGCCACGTGCATGGCGGTGGGGAACACATCGTTGGAGCTTTGGCTTTTATTCACGTCGTCATTTGGGTGCACCAGACGCGACATGCCACGCTCGCCGCCAAGAATTTCACTGGCGCGGTTGGCCAGCACTTCATTCATGTTCATGTTGGTCTGGGTGCCGGAGCCGGTCTGCCAAATTGCCAGCGGAAACTCCTCGCTGTGCTTATCGGCCAGCACTTCGTCGGCGGCTTTGAGAATCGCCTGGGCACGATCGGCCGGAAGCAAGCCGAGATCCTGGTTCACCTGCGCCGCCGCGCGCTTGGTCAGCGCCAGCGCATGCACCAATGCCACGGGCATTTTCTCGGTTGAGATTTTGAAATGTTCCAGCGAACGCTGGGTTTGTGCGCCCCACAACTTATCTGCCGGTACTTCGATCGGTCCCATTGAGTCTTTTTCAATGCGATTGGCTGCCATGACTACGTCTCCTTAGCTCAGATTTTGAGGTTTCCGCTCTAAACGCCTTCCCGCGACGCCGTTGAGCGAGCAAGATTGTCACATACAAGAATTTAACATTATGCGAGCCTATCGCCTTTATTGCACTTGTTCGTGTATTTTCTATGGCACTTTCTGCTTTAATAAGCCTATTTACTTACGGTTATTAAGGGTAAACGATGCAAAAATTGAACAATTCGCTGCAAAATTACGCGTGGGGCAGCAAAACTGCGCTGACCGAACTCTATGGCATCGAAAATCCACAAGGTTTGCCGATGGCGGAACTGTGGATGGGCGCGCACCCGAAAAGCCCGTCTACCGTTGAGGTCAACGGCGAAGTGCGTTCGCTGCGTGAGGTAATTGATGCCGACAAAGTCGCCATGCTCGGCAAAGCGGTGGCTGAACGTTTCGGCGAGCTGCCGTTCCTGTTTAAAGTGCTGTGCGCCGATCAGCCGCTGTCGATTCAGGTGCACCCCAGCAAAGCCGCTGCCGAACAGGGTTTTGCGCGTGAAAATGTTGCGGGCATTCCACTCAGCGCCGCCGAACGTAACTATAAAGATGCTAATCACAAGCCCGAGCTGGTGTATGCGCTGACACCCTTCCAGGCGATGAACGGTTTCCGTGAGCTGCATGAGATTGTCTCGCTGCTCGAACCGGTGGCCGGTGCCCATCCGCAAATCGCCCATTTCCTCGAAAACACTGATGAAGCCAATCTGGCCAAACTGTTCGCCACGCTGCTGTCGCTGCAAGACGAGGCAAAATCGCGCGCCATCGGCGTACTGAAATCGGCGCTCAATGGGCGTGAAGGCGAACCGTGGCAGACCATCAAATCTATCGCCATCGATTATCCGGATGACAGCGGTCTGTTTTCGCCGCTGCTGCTCAATGTCATTACCCTGCAGCCAGGCGAAGCGATGTTCCTGTTTGCCGAAACGCCGCACGCCTATCTGAAAGGCGTGGCGCTGGAAGTGATGGCGAACTCCGATAACGTGCTGCGCGCCGGTCTGACGCCGAAGTTCATCGATATCCCGGAACTGCTGGCTAACCTGAAGTTTCAGGCAAAACCGGCCGCGACGCTGCTGACGCAGCCGCAGCGCGACGGCGAAACCCTGAACTTCCCGATCCCGGTAGAGGACTTTGCCTTTGCCATTCATGGGCTTTCCGCTGCGCCGCAAGCGCTGGCACAAAATAGCGCGGCCCTGCTGTTCTGCATTGAAGGTCAGGCGATAATTGAGAAGTCCGGGCAACAGCTGGTGCTGAAGCCGGGTGAATCCTGCTTTGTCGCTGCCAATGAGTCGCCGGTCAACGCGGCAGGCACCGGACGTCTAGCGCGCGTGTTTAATACGCTCAACTGAGATCCGGCTGACGCTGCCAGCATTAACTGCTATTCTTTTAAACTATTAATTTAAAACGCCTGCGGGCGTTTTTCTTCACCCGTCGCGCACCGACCAGCGGCGTGCGGACGCAAGGATAAGGACGACACAGCGATGAAAAAGACCCAGGTTGCCGTAGGTGTGATTGTGGCGCTCGGCGTGATTTGGACTGGTGCTTCATGGTTTACCGGTAAACAACTGGAAAGCCATATGGATGAGATGTTGCAGAACGCCAACGCGCAGCTAAATGCTTACGCGCCGAACAGCCGTTTGACGCTGAGCTATCAGGATTATCAGCGTGGCGTGTTTAGCAGCAAAACCAAATTGGTGGTGCAGGCCAGCTCGCAAACCAATGACAATCCACTGTTGAAGCCTGGTCAAAGCATCGTGCTGAACGAGACGATCGATCACGGTCCTTTCCCGTTCGCCCAGTTGAAGCGCGGCAGCCTGATCCCAAGTATGGCGTCTGTGCATACCGAACTGGAAAACACCGATGCGGTGAAGAAACTGTTTGAACTGACCAACGGCAAATCGCTGGTCAACGCCGATACCCGCGTCGGCTACAGCGGTGCGACCAATACCGATCTCAACCTGCTGGCGGTGGATTACAACAATCCGCAGACCGGCGATCGTCTGGCCACCAATGGCGGCACGCTGAACATCAGCGCCGACAGCAAAGGTGACAAAGTCAGCCTCGACGGCGACTTCTCCAGCATCGCGGTCACCAGCAAAAATCAGGTTGAACTGCCGGTGCTGTTTACGCTGAATGGCCTGAAGCTGAGCGGCGATACCCATCTCAGCCCGGAAGGCGTGCGCGTCGGCGATCAGTCGATCTCTCTGGATAAACTGGATGCCAGCATCAACGGTCAGGAAGGTTTGTCGCTGGAGAAGCTGAAAACCACCTCGTCCTTTGACAATAAAGAAGGCAAGATTGGCGGCCAGCTGGATGTCGATGTTGACAAGATTACCTTACAGAAGCAGCCGTTTGGTGAAGCTAAGCTGGCGATGAAGTTTGCGCAGTTTGATGCGCAGGCGGTGAAAGCCTTCTCCGATACTTACAACGCGCAGATGCAGGATCTGCTGAACCAGCCGGGCGTGGCGGAAGATCCGATCCGCTATCAGGCCAGCGTGCAAACCATTCTGCGTAATAACCTGCCAACGCTGTTGAAAGGCTCGCCAACGCTGAGCATCGCGCCGCTGAGCTGGAAAAATGATATAGGTGAAAGCACCTTTAACCTGAACGTGGGCTTTAACGATCCGGCCACCGTGAGCGGCGAGGCGCAGAGTTTGGGTGCCGCAGTGGATCGCGTGCTGAAAACCCTCGACGGCAAGCTGGCGATCAATATGCCAATGGCGACAGAAACCATGCGTCATGTCGGTTTAGCGGAAGGTTATCAGGGCGACGATGCGCAGAAACTGGCGGATCAGCAGGTTAAGGGTTTAGCAGCGATGGGCCAGATGTTCCGCCTGACGCAGCAGCAGGATGATAACATCGTCACCAGCCTGCAGTACGGCAACGGCCAGGTCACCATGAATGGCGACAAGATGACGCTGGAGCAGTTCCTGTCACGCTATATGCTGGGCGCACCAACCAGCGAAGGTATGCCAGAGTAATTCATGGGGCGGCCAATTGGCCGCCCTTACACTTCGCCGCGCATTAGCTGCGGCGGCACAATCAAACTCTGAATCTCCGCTTCCGGCTGCGCCAGCCGCTGCAACATCCGCTCCGCCGCCCTTCTCCCCACATCACGCGCTTCACTACTGACAAAGGTCATGGTGGGATCGTGCAACTCCCGCTGCGGATCGTCATTAAAGCCCACCAGCGCCAGCTGCTGCGTGTAGTAGCTATCCACCGCGCCTTCACCAAAGGTTCGCCCACAGCGTAACGCGCCAAAATAGCAGCCGAGCGCGGTGCTGCCGTTATGCGCCAGAATCGCGGTGATGCCGGGATGTTGACGCAACAACTGCAGCGTTAACGCTGACACGCTTTGCTGGCGATCGTCGCACTCGATAATCCAGTCGGACCGGAACGATAAGCCGTATTGCAGCAAGGTGGCGCAATAGCCGCCAATCCGCTCGGCGCGCGTCAGTGACGATCCCAAACCGCCCATCCAGGCGATGCGCTGATGTCCCTGCCGAATCAGATACTCCGTTGCCATTCGCGCCGCCTGGCTGTTATCGGGCCGCAGTGAGTCGACATTGTCGAGGCTGCTGGCGCGCGAAGCGCAAACCAACGCGATGTTTTGCTCCTGCGCCTGCGGCACCAGCGTTTCTGCTTGCGCCGTCGCGCCGCCGAGCACAATGCCTTCCGCGCCCTGTGCCACCAGCGTGTCAAAACAGCGTTTAAGGTGTTGTCCGTGCTGACCGCTTTGTGTCAGCACCAGCACTTTGCCCTGTTGCTCCAGCACTTCACTGAGTCCGGCCGTCATCGCGGCATAAAAGGGCTGGCTGAGATCGCGTACGATCAGGCCGATCACGCCGCTTTCGCCGCCGCGCAAAATCGAGGCTGAGCGATTACGCACGTAGCCAAGCTGCTCAATCGCCTGATTAACGCGTATGGCCGTAGCGGGCGAGATGCGCCCTTTGCCGGAGAGCACCAACGACACGGTAGAGACCGACACCCCGGCGACCAACGCCACATCATGAATAGTGGTTTTCTGCTGGGACATAGTGTTCCGTTACCGACGTCCAAATTCAAAGAGATAAAACGTTACACTGATTGCACCAAAAATAAAGCCTGCAATTAGTCACTCTTTGTGATTATAGCCACAAAAATAAGTGGTAAAACGTTTTATCATCCTTGACCACATTGAAGCCTTTTACTTTTATTGCCAGGAGAATCTATGTCCGCCAGCCGCCCCAAAATGTCACTTTGGGAGTTTTTCCAAAGTCTGGGTAAAACCTTTATGTTGCCCGTCGCCCTGCTCTCGTTCTGCGGCATTCTGTTAGGAATTGGCAGTTCCCTCAGCAGTCATGACGTCCTGACGCTAATTCCTCTTCTCGATCAGCCTTTCCTGCAATACCTGTTTATCTGGCTGGCGAAGATCGGCTCTTTTGCCTTTAGCTATCTGCCGGTGATGTTTGCCATTGCCATTCCGCTGGGTATGGCGCGCGAGAATAAAGGCGTCGCCGCCTTTGCCGGTTTTGTTGGCTACGCGGTACTGAACCTAAGTATCAACTTCTGGCTCAACATCAACGGCATTCTGCCAACCACCGATGCGGCGGTTCTGAAAGCCAATAACGTACAAAACATCCTCGGCATTCAGTCCATCGACACCGGTATTCTCGGCGCGGTGATCGTCGGTATCGTGGTGTTCTGGTTACATGAGCGCTTCCACAACATTCGCCTGCCAGATGCGCTGGCGTTTTTCGGTGGGACGCGTTTTGTGCCGATCGTTACGGCGATGGCGATGGGCGTGCTGGGCCTGGTGGTTCCGCTGATTTGGCCATTCTTTGCACGCGCGATTACCGGCCTCGGCTGGGTGATTAACAGCGCCGGTGAATTTGGTCCGATGATCTTCGGTACTGGCGAACGTCTGCTTTTACCTTTTGGCTTGCAACACATTCTGGTGGCAATCATCCGCTTTACCGATGCGGGCGGCACCATGGATGTGTGCGGTAAAAGTGTTAGCGGTGCGTTAACTATCTTCCAGGCGCAATTGGCCTGTGCGGATACCCACGGCTTCGCCGAGAGCGCCACGCGCTTCCTGTCGCAGGGTAAAATGCCAGCCTTCCTCGGGGGGTTGCCGGGTGCGGCATTGGCGATGTATCACTGCGCCCGTCCGGAAAACCGTCATAAAATTAAAGGTCTGCTGATTTCCGGCGTGGTGGCTTGCGTGGTGGGCGGTACCACTGAACCGCTGGAGTTCCTGTTCCTGTTCGTCGCGCCGGTGCTGTATTTGATCCACGCGCTGTTGACCGGCTTGGGCTTCACCGTAATGGCGATGCTGGGCGTGACTATCGGTAATACCGACGGCAACGTGATCGACTTCTTCGTCTTCGGCGTGCTGCACGGCCTCTCCACAAAATGGTATTGGGTGCCGGTGATTGCTGCGGTGTGGTTCGTGGGTTATTACGCCATCTTCCGCTTTGCTATCAGTCACTTCAACATCAAAACGCCAGGCCGCGAAGTGGAAACCAACAGCGTAGCGCAGCAGGTTAATCGCGCGGCTGTGGGTAAATCTGGCTTTAATACGCCAGCGATTCTGTCGGCGCTGGGCGGCGTGGAAAACATCGCCTCACTGGATAACTGCCTGACGCGTCTGCGCATTACCGTGGTCGATATGAGCAAGGTGGATGATGCAACGCTGAAAGCCAACGGTGCGATTGGCGTGGTGCATGTAAATGCGACCAATCTGCAAGTGGTGATGGGCCCGCAGGTGCAGTCGGTCAAAGATGAGATGGCACACTTGATGAGCGCGACGGTGTAATGATGCAGGATTTTGCTTTCAATCAGGTGGTGGATCGCCGCGGTAGCTGGTGTACGCAGTGGGATTTCGTGGCCGATCGTTTCGGCGTGGCGGACTTGCTGCCCTTCACTATCTCCGATATGGATTTCGCCACCGCGCCATGCATCCTCGAGGCGCTGCAACAGCGCCTCGCACACGGTGTGTTTGGCTACAGCCGCTGGCAGCATGATGATTTTCTTTCTGCCATTCAACATTGGATGCGCAGCCGTTTCGCTACCGAAGTGGCGGCAGAATCGCTGGTTTATGGCCCGTCGGTGATTTATATGGTGGCGCAGCTGTTGCGCCACTGGACGCAGCCGGACGATGAAGTGCTGATTCACACCCCCGCTTACGATGCATTTTATAACACCATCAATGGCAATCAGCGTCACGTGGTGGAGCTGCCGCTGCAGCGCCACGCTAACGAATGGCTGTGCGACATGACGCAGCTGGAAAGTTTGCTGGCGCGTCCGCGCTGTAAAGTGATGCTGCTGTGCAGTCCGCACAATCCTAGCGGCAAAGTGTGGCGCGAAGATGAGCTGCGCCAGATGGCGGCGCTGTGCGAAAAGCATGGCGTGAAGGTGATCAGCGATGAAATTCATATGGACATGGTGCTGAGTGATGCGCAGCATACGCCCTGGAGCCAGGTAGCGCAGTCCGCCTGGGCGCTGTTCACCTCGGCCTCCAAGAGCTTCAACATTCCGGCGCTGACCGGCGCGTGGGGCATCATCCCTGATGAGCACGATCGTCAGGCGTGGTTCCATGCGTTGAAGCAGCAGGATGGCTTATCCTCGCCAGCGGTAATGGCGCTTGCCGCTACCATCGCCGCTTATCGCGCGGGCGCGCCGTGGCTGGATGCGCTGCGCGACCATTTGCGTGGCAACATGCAGCACATCGCGCAGCGCCTGAACACGGCGTTTCCGCAGCTTAACTGGCAACCACCCGCCGCGACTTACCTGGCGTGGATCGATCTCAATCCGCTTGGCATTGACGAACAGGTGCTGCAACAGCGTCTGATTCATCAACACAAAGTGGCGATCATGCCGGGTTCGACCTACGGCGCGGCGAGTCGCGGTTATCTGCGTCTCAACGCCGGTTGCCCGCGCAGCAAACTGGATGATGGGCTGGATCGCCTGATTGCCGGGCTAAAATCGTTCTAAAATGCCACGGATGCTGATTAATTCAGCATCCGTTTTGCTGTTTGCGCAAATCGCTGGCGCTGTTGCGCAAGATGTTTTTATAATCCTCTGCACTTTATGAAACTTAAGCGAGTGCGCCATGATTGATCCAAAACTCCCCCTTACCGACATTCACCGCCACCTTGATGGCAATATCCGCGCACAAACCATTCTCGACTTAGGTCGTCAGCATAATCTTGCGCTGCCCGCTGAAACGCTTGATGCATTGCGTCCGCATGTGCAGGTCACGGCTAATGAACCGGATCTGGTGAGTTTCCTGCAGAAACTCGACTGGGGCGTGAAAGTGCTGGGCGATCTTGATGCCTGTCGTCGTATCGCGCTGGAAAACGTTGAAGATGCGGCGCGCGCTGGCATTCACTATGCGGAACTGCGCTTCTCACCGGGCTACATGGCGATGACGCATCAACTGCCGATTGCCGGCGTGGTTGAGGCGGTGATTGATGGTGTGCGCGCCGGCATTCAGCAATACGGCGTTGATGTACGCCTGACCGGCATTATGAGCCGCACCTTTGGTGAAGAAGCTTGCCTGCGCGAGCTGGAAGCTTTGCTGGCACATCGCGAGGGCATCACCGCCGTCGATTTGGCCGGTGACGAGCTAGGCTTCCCAGGCAGTGAATTCCTCAGCCACTTTAATCGTGCGCGTGACGCCGGTTTCCGCATTACCGTTCACGCCGGTGAAGCCGCAGGCCCGGAAAGCATCTGGCAAGCGATTCGCGAGCTGGGCGCGGAGCGTATTGGTCACGGCGTGAAGGCGATTGAAGATCGTGCATTGATGGATTTCCTTGCTGAGCAGCGCATTGGGATTGAGTCGTGCCTCACTTCGAATATTCAGACCAGCACCGTATCGTCGCTGAGCAGCCATCCGCTGAAAACCTTCCTGCAGCACGGCATTCTCGCCACCATTAACACCGACGACCCGGCGGTTCAGGGCGTTGAGCTGGCCCATGAGTATGAAGTAGCGGCACCGCAAGCGGGATTGACGGCAGAAGAGATGCGTCAGGCACAGGATAATGGTGTAACCATCTCGTTCCTGAGTGATGCAGAGAAAGCCGCGCTGCGCGCGCGCGTAGCGGGATAAAAAAAGGTGCGCATAACGCGCACCTTAGATCGTAGGGTCGCCATTCCTGGCGATCTTTTAACAGAATTAACGCAACGACAGGGTCTGACGCTTCTCGGCGGACTGCAAGCCCAGCTCAATCAACTCCATCACCTGAATCGCCTCTTCTGCCTGCACCGGATTCGCACCTGTGCCCGCAATCGCATCACGGATACCTGCGTAGTACGCCGGATAGTTACCTGGCAAGGTCAACAGCTCTTTCTCCACCATCACATCGCCTTCCGCCAGCGTCAGCGTGCCGTTGCGCATGTCGTAGCCCCAATCTTCCTGCGGCGGACGTTCACCCGCTTTCAGACGATCTTCCTGCGGATCCAGCCCGTATTTCACGTAGCTGCCGCGCGTACCGTGCACCACAAAGCGCGCGGATTCAGCCGCCACCAGCATGCTGGCATGCAGCACCACGCGACGCGTAGGATAGGTCAACACCGCATGGAAGTAATCGGTGGTTTGCGCGCCCGGACGCAGCTCTGCCATATCGACATTGATCGCAACCGGCGTGCCAAACAGCTGCAAAGCCTGATCCAGCACGTGCGGTCCGAGATCGAACCAAATGCCGCTGCCCGCGCCTTTCATTTCACGCCAGCGCTGACGCACTTCCGGACGGAAACGGTCAAAGTGGGATTCGAAGTAACGCACTTCGCCAAGCGTACCGTCGTTCAGCAGGGATTTCAGCGTCAGGAAATCGCTGTCCCAACGGCGGTTATGGAACACCGACAGCAGCAGACCTTTGGCTTTGGCCAGCGCATCCAGCTCACGTGCTTGTGACAACGTCACGGTAAACGGCTTATCGACCACCACGTGTTTACCGGCGTTGAGTGCCGCTTTGGCTAATGGGAAGTGGGTGTCATTCGGGGTCGGAATAACAATCAGTTGCAGTGTCGGGTCGTCCAGCAGCGCTTGTGGATCGGAAACCACCTGCACTGACGGCCAGTCAGCATGCACTTTGCTGGCATCGCTGCTTGAGATCGCCGCCAGCTCAACCTCCGGCGTACCGGCGATCAAGGGTGCATGAAAGGTTTTGCTGGCAAAACCGTAGCCGATTAGGCCGACACGTAATTTATCGCTCATTCTCATTCCTCTTGTTCGTTATCAGACTGATTTAAGACGAATCAATCTATAAGAACAAGGCGGAATCACCTGAAAACTCAGGAAATAGCACTCCGTGCGGATTGCCAGCTCTCGTGCGCCACCAAAGCATCCTGCGCATCCTGGCTGCGGCGGCGGAAGTCGCTGGGGCTGACGCCAACGCGTTTGCGGAACACGCGTGAGAAGTAAAGTTGGTCATCGTAGCCCACTTCACGCCCGACGGAAGCGATCGGTTCCTGAGTGGTTTGCAGCAGCAGTTTGGCGCGGATCACCCGCTGATCTTCGCGCCAGCGCAGCAGATTAATGCCCATTTGCTCGCGGAACAGATGCGCCAGCCGTGACGGCGACAGGCAAACATGGCGCGCCACTTCTTCAATCTTCACTTCACCCGCCAGATGATTGGTGACGTACTGGCAAGCTTCAATCACGCGCGGATCGCGGATCTGTTGATGGCTACGCGGATCCTCTTCCACCGCGCGCAGCAGCAAGCGCTCCAGCAGATTCATCGCCAGCTCTTCGGCGAAGCGACGACCGGAGTTGTGGGTTTGCTCGATGCTGGCGAACAGGCGATCAAACTCGGCACGCTGCGCTTCTGACAAATGCAAGCGCCCCACGCCCTGGCTCTCATCCTGCCACTGCAACCAATCGGTCCAGTAAGCGCGCGGGCGGAAATAGACCCAGCGATGGAACCAGCACGGGCTGTCTGGCGCGCGGCCGTAATAGTGCGGGGTTTTCGGTTGAAACAGCAGCAGATCGCCCGGCTCGCAGTCGAAGGCAGATTCGCCATCAAACACGCGCCCCTGGCCTTTAATGGTCAGATTAAGGATGTAGCCTTTCATGCCGTGCGGACGATCGATAAAGAAATCGAGTGCGTCATTGGCATTAATCGGCGTTAAGCCTGCCACCAGCCAGGCATTGAACGCATAGCCCGGCAATAAGGGATTCTGCTGCTCACTTGGGGGTTCGCGATGGTACATAATGCCCTCACTTTTCCGTTTCGCGGCGCTGAGCGTGCCCACTTTCCGGCACGCTCAGCCTGGGTTATCAGGCGGCTTTACTTTTCTGTTTGTAGCGGTCAAAAATCACCGCCGCTAACAGTATCAAACCGCGCACTACATACTGTGAGAATGGCGAGATATTCAATAAATTCATCGCATTCTCAACCGTGCCCAGAATCAGCACGCCCGCCACTACGTATGAAATTTTGCCGATGCCGCCTTTCAGCGAGACGCCGCCCAGCACGCAAGCTGAAATCACAATCAGCTCGTATCCGAGCGAGGTCATGGGCTGGCCGCTGGTCATGCGCGACGCCAGAATGATGCCCGCCGCCGCCGACACTAAACCGGACAGAATGAAGATAATGATACGCGTGCGTACCACCGGCACGCCGGCCAGACGCGCTGCTTCTTCATTGCCGCCAATCGCCAGCGTGTTGCGACCAAAGGTGGTTTTGTTCAGCAGGAAACCGAACAGCACCATGGTAGCGATGGTGAGCCAAATCGGTGCCGGCACGCCGAGCCAGTTGGCGTATCCGAGGGTAAAGAAGCGCTCGTCTTCAATCCCCACCGCTTTGCCGTCGGAGAAGATGTAAGCCAGGCCGCGCACAATCTGCATGGTGGCCAGCGTAGTGATCAGGGCGTTGATTTTCAGCCGCGCAATGACGAAGCCGTTGATAAAACCGGTGGCCATGCCGAGCAGCAATCCGGCTGCCACGCCAATCCACAGGCTTTCGGTCATGTTGATCACCACCGCGGTGACCACACCGGCGCAGGCAATCACCGACGCCACAGACAGGTCAAAGTCGCCGGAAGCCAGGCAGAACAGCATGCCGCACGCCACCATGCCGGACATCGACATCGCCAGCCCGAGCCCTTTCATGTTGATGATAGAACCAAAGTTCGGCACGAAAATGGCACAAACGATAAACAGCAGTGCGAACACCACCAGCATGCCGAAGTTGTCCCAAATCCGCCCCAGTTGCAGCCCGTTGCGCTGCACCGGTGGCGTGTTGGAAGTGGTAGATGAAGCCATTATTGCTCTCCTTTACATCAGGCCACGGCGGCCGCTTGAGTGGTTTTCGGCATCGCCAGGCTCAGCGTCAGCTGCTCTGTGGCCGTGTCATGGGACAGTTCACCGGCAATGGAACCTTCACGCATCACCAGAATGCGGTCAGCTAATCCCATCACTTCCGGCAGATCGCTGGAGGCAAACAGCACCGCAATCCCCTTTTTCGCCAGTTGATAAATCAGGTTGTAGATTTCGTGTTTAGCACCGACGTCAATGCCGCGCGTCGGCTCATCGAGCAGGATTACGTTCATCTCTTCCGACAGCCAGCGGCCCAGAATCGCCTTCTGCTGGTTGCCTCCGGAAAGATTCATGATCAGCTGCTGCGGGCCTGGCGTTTTAATGTTGAGTGAACGAATGTGGATATCGGCGTTTTTCGCTTCCCAGCTCGGTTTGATCAGGCAACCAGCGGTGAGATTGTGGCGACGCGCGCTGATGTTGATGTTATCGCGCACCGAATGCACCGGAATGATGCCTTCAGATTTGCGATCTTCCGGGCACAGCATGATGCCGGCGCGGATGGCGTCGATCGGCTGGCGAATGTTGAGCTTTTTGCCATCCAGCGTCACGCTGCCGCCGCGCAGTTTGGTGGCACCGAACAGCCCTTTCATCAGTTCACTGCGTCCCGCGCCCACTAAACCAAACAGGCCAACGATTTCACCGGCACGCACCGTCAACGAAATCGGCGTGCGCACGCCCTTCGCCTCCACCGCGTCCAGCTGCAGGCGCACCGGGCCCAGTTCACGCGGCGCGTAACCATAAATATCCCCCAGATTGCGCCCCACCATCGCCTGTACCAAATCATCGTGATGGGTGTTTTTCATGTCGGTGAAGGTGCGCACGTAGCGGCCATCTTTAAACACGGTGATGGCATCGCTCAGGGCAAAAATCTCTTCCATGCGATGCGACACGTACAACACGGTGCGGCCCTGCTCGCGTAGCTGACGGATGACGCGGAACAAGTGATCAATTTCGCGCGCCGACAGCGAGCTGGTCGGTTCGTCAAAAGCGATGATGCGTGCGTTACGCGCCAGCGCTTTGGCGATCTCCACCATCTGCCATTGGCCGAGCGACAGATATTTCAGCGGCATGTCCGGATCGATATCCATGCCAAGATTTTGCAGCTGCAAACCGGCTTCATAGCGCAGCAGTTTGCGATTCACCAGACCGCGCTTGTGCGGCAGCTGGCCGAGATAGATATTTTCCGCCACGCTCATTTCCGGCACCAGATGCAGTTCCTGGTAAATGATCGCCACGCCGGCATCCAGCGCATCCACGGTGGTGTTGAAACTCTTCGGCTGGCCTTTAATGCGGATCTCGCCGCCGCTGGGCTGGTAGCTACCGCTGAGGATCTTCAACAGCGTCGATTTACCGGCACCGTTCTCCCCCATCAGCGCGTGCACTTCGCCGGCACGGCAGCTGAATGAGATGTCCTGCAGCGCTTTCACGCCGGGAAAGGTTTTGCTGATGCCATGAAACGACAGAAAGGCTTGATCAGTGTTCATGGTGACTCCTCTAAGCCTTCATGCTTCGCACTGTAACTGCGTTGGCTGCGTGAACTTACCCCGGTCACTTACAAAAGTAAGCTCCCGGGGATAAGTGCACTTGCCGCCTTGTTACAGCACGAATCATTTTGGCTAAACATTTAGATGGTGCTGCTCAAACAACGAACAACGTGATTACTTCAGCCCTTTCTTATCCAGCTCGGCTTTGAAGTTATCGCGGGTAATCAGCACCACATCGGTGACCTCGGTGAACTTCGGCGGCTCCTGATCTTTGGTCACCCAGTTGTAGAGCATCTCGCTGCTCTTATAACCGTGCACGTCCGGGCTTGGCAGCAGCGAACCGTAGAAACCGGTGGCGGATCCTTTCGACAGCTCACTCACCGCATCAACACCGTTAATGCCGATACCGATCACATCGGGCGCTTTAAAGCCCTGACCTTCGGTGGCGCGAACGCCGCCCAGCACGGTGTTATCGTTCATGCCGAGAATCAGCCAGTGTTTCACTTCCGGATGCTGCACCAGCAGCGAGTTACCGGCGTCAAAGGCGCCTGGGATATCATTGGATTTGGTTGGCACCTGATAGATCTGCTTCTCCGGGAAACCGGCGGCTTTCAGCGCGTCCATTGAACCGCTGGTGCGACGGCGTGCGGTGTCGAGTTCGTTCGCGGTGATGGCCATCACGCCGGTCTCTTTCACATCCCAGCCGCGTTTCTGCATCTCTTTATACAGTTCCTGCCCCTGACGCTCGCCGATCTTGGTTGCCGCCATCATCACCAATGGCACGGTATCCATCGGCTTGCCTTTGGCGGTCACGAACTGATCATCGACGGCAATCACTTTCAGACCGTAACCGCGCGCTTTGGCGACAATCGCGGAGCCGAGCTTAGGGTCCGGCGTACAGATGACGAAGCCTTTCGCGCCGCTGGCGGCCAGGCTGTCGATGGCGTTAAGGGTTTTCTCACCGTCGGGCACGGCAATTTTGATCACTTCAAAGCCGAGATCCTTGCCGGCTTTATCCGCGAATTTCCATTCAGTCTGGAACCAGGGTTCCTCCGGTTGTTTAACGAGGAAACCGAGTTTCATGGTCTCGGCGATAGCGGATTGTGACATAACCGCAGCGAGACCTAGCGCCGCCAGCGTTTTAGTGAATTTATGCATGATGCTCTCCGGCATAATGTTGTTTTAGGCTGTTATTAACCAATCGGTGTAAACGCTACCAATCAAATCATTCTGTGGGGTACAGCTAAAAATCAGCGCGTTAGCGCAAAGGTTGTGCAAAGGCTGCGCAAACGCTGGGCTAGTTGTAGCGGGAATGGACAGGAAAAATGTAGAGCGGTATCACATCCCAAAACGATGACAAAATCCTCCATATATTCAGCAAATTTAACCGGTCGTTAACTTTTGCAGTGGATCACACATCCTCGCCGATGGCAGAAAAGTGCATATTCTCAGCGACTGATGACTAACCGCTTCTGCCACCCCATTCCAGGATAGAGCCAGATAACTCACACAGGAGAATCCCAATGGGTGCTGGCACCATAACAATTGGGCTGGATTTTGGCAGTGACTCGGTGCGTGCGCTGGCCGTGGACTGTCACAGTGGTAAAGAGCTGGAAAAAGCGGTGGTCAACTATGCACGCTGGGCCAACGGCGAATTTTGCGATGCGCACGCCAACCGCTTTCGTCACCATCCGCAGGACTATATCGATGCGTTAGAGCAGGCGATTGTCACCGTGGTTAACGCCTTAACGCCTGAACAGCGCGCCGCCGTAGTGGGGATTGGCGTGGATTCCACCGGCTCGACGCCTGCGCCCATCGATCGTGATGGCAACGTGCTGGCGCTGCGCCCGGAATTCGCCACCAACCCCAATGCGATGTTCGTGCTGTGGAAAGATCACACCGCGATTGAAGAAGCCGAAGAGATCAATCAGCTGTGTCGTAGCGGTCGTTTCAACGATTACACCCGCTATATTGGCGGCGTCTATTCGTCGGAGTGGTTCTGGGCCAAGATACTGCACGTGTCACGCGCCGATGCTGCGGTACGTGACGCGGCAGTGTCTTGGGTGGAACTGTGCGATTGGGTGCCCGCGCTTCTCAGCGGCACCACCGCACCCGCGCAGCTGCGTCGTGGACGCTGTGCCGCCGGGCACAAATCACTGTGGCATCCGGAGTGGCAAGGCTTGCCGCCGGCTGACTTCTTCCGCGCGCTCGATCCTCTGCTGGTCGAGCAGCTTGATTCCCCCTTGTTCGCAGACACCTGGACCGCCGATGTGCCGGTGGGCACGCTCAGCAGCGAATGGGCGCAGCGCCTCGGCTTATCGCAACAGGTGATTCTTTCGGGTGGCGCGTTTGACTGCCACATGGGCGCGGTTGGTGCCGGTGCGCAGCCTTACACGCTGGTAAAAGTGATTGGCACCTCAACCTGCGACATTCTGATTGCCGACAGCGACACCGTTGGCGACCGCGCGATCAAAGGCATCTGCGGCCAGGTGGATGGCAGCGTGGTGCCGGGCGCGATAGGCTGCGAAGCCGGCCAATCGGCGTTTGGCGATATTTATGCCTGGTTCAGCCGCCTGCTCGGCTGGCCACTGCAGCAGGCGGCGCAGCACCATCCGGAGCTGCAACCGCAGTTAGCCGCGCTGCAAAAAGATCTGATCCGCAATCTCACCGAAGCCTGGGCGGCCAATCCGCAACTCGATCATCTGCCGGTGGTGCTCGACTGGTTCAACGGCCGCCGCACGCCAGACGCCAATCAGCGCTTGAAAGGTGTGATCACCGATCTCAATCTCGGCACCGATGCGCCCGCGCTGTTTGGTGGCCTGATCGCCGCCACCGCGTTTGGCGCACGCGCCATTATGGAGTGTTTCGAACAGCAGCAGATTCCGGTGCAGAGCATCCTGACGCTCGGCGGCATCGCCCGTAAATCCCCCGCCATCATGCAGGCGTGCTGCGACGTCATGAACCGTCCGCTGGATATCGTCGCCTCTGACGAATGCTGTGCGCTCGGTGCGGCCATTTTTGCCGCCGTGGCCGCGGGCGTGTATGCCAATGTGCCTGCCGCCCAGCGGGTGATGGCCAGTCCGATTGATGTGACGCTGCAACCCAACGCCGCGCGCGTGGTGGTTTATCAGCAACTTTATCAACGTTATCAAAACTGGTGCCAGGCTGCTGAACCGCAGTACGCCGCGCGCACCGCATCCGCTCAGTAAAGGAGAGATTTAATGGAACAGCACAACGCACAACAGGTGTGGTTTGTTATTGGTACGCAGCACCTTTACGGCGCGGAAACCTTGCGTCAGGTAGAACAGCACGCCCGCCAGGTGATGGACGGATTGAATCAGGCCGGCACCTTGCCGGTGTCGCTGGTGCTGAAGCCGCTGGTGAAATCACCAGACGAAGCGCTGGCATTGTGCCGCGACGCTAACCACGATAATCAGTGTGTCGGTATCATTACCTGGCTGCACACTTTCTCGCCAGCCAAGATGTGGATTGGCGGCCTGAGCATCCTGAATAAGCCGCTGCTGCAATTCCATACTCAGTTCAACGCGGAGATTCCGTGGGACAGCATGGATATGGACTTTATGAACCTTAACCAAACCGCGCACGGCGGCCGCGAGTTCGGCTTTATCGGCGCGCGCATGGGTTTGCAACACAGCGTGGTGACCGGTCACTGGCAGGATAAAGCCAGCCAGCAGCGCATCGGACGCTGGATCAATGCCGCGCTGGCAAAACAGGCCAGCCAGCAGCTGAAAGTGGCGCGCTTCGGCGACAACATGCGCGAAGTGGCGGTGACCGAAGGCGATAAAGTCGCGGCGCAGATTCAGTTTGGTTACTCCGTGAATGGCTGGGGCGTGGGCGATTTGGTCGAGGTGGTGAATAGCGTCAGCGATGGCGACGTCAACGCGCTGATCGATGAATACGAAAGCCAATATCGCTTCACCGATGCCGCCGCCGTCAACGGCGATAAACGTCAAAACGTACTGGATGCGGCACGCATTGAGCTGGGTCTGAAACGTTTCCTCGAAGCCGAGGGCTGCAAAGCCTTTACCACCAACTTCCAGACTTTGCACGGCATGACGCAACTGCCCGGTTTGGCGGTGCAGCGCTTGATGGGCCAGGGCTATGGATTTGCCGGTGAAGGCGACTGGAAAACCGCCGCGCTGCTGCACATTCTCAAGATCCAGGCAGGCACACGCGCGGGCGGTACTTCCTTTATGGAGGATTACACCTATCACTTCTCACCGGGCAATGATTTGGTGCTGGGCTCGCACATGCTGGAAGTGTGCCCGTCCATCGCCAAAGAGGAGAAGCCGCTGATTGATGTGCAGTTCCTCGGCATTGGCGACAAAGCCGATCCGGCGCGCATGATCTTCTCCACGCCGGCCGGACGCGCGGTGAATGCCAGCGTCATCGATCTGGGCGATCGTTTCCGTTTGCTGGTGAATGTGGTGGATGCGATCGAACAGCCCAAACCGCTGCCAAAATTGCCGGTGGCCCGTGCGCTGTGGCGTGCCCAGCCGTCGCTGGCCACCGCATCAGAAGCCTGGATTCTGGCCGGCGGCGCGCACCACACGGTGTTCAGCCAGGCGCTGGATCTGGATGATATGTATCTGTACGGCGAGCTGAATGGCATTGAAGTGCTGGTGATTGATGAGGAGACGCGCTTACCGGCATTTAAAGATGCGCTGCGCTGGAATGAGGCGTATTACCGCCTGGCACGTTGATTTCGTCCTCTGCGATATTCCCCTCATCCTAACCTTCTCCCGCAAGCGGGAGAAGGAACCGTTTTATAAACGCTGTCACTCCGAACTCAACGTCTGCTTTTGCTTCAGGAAAGAGTGCTGCTTATCGCTGCACCGGCGGCTCCCTCTCCCGCAAGCGGGAGAAGGAACCTTTTTATAAACGCTGTCACTCCGAACTCAACGTATGCTTTTGCTTCAGGGAAGAGTGCTGCTTATCGCTGCACCGGCGGCTCCCTCTCCCGCGCGCGGGTGTACAGTCCGGGGACATGGTAGACAGGTGTTCGGGGACATGGTGAACACTTTTTAACATCCTTTACCCATGGTGATCGACTTTTTCTTCAGGTCGATCACCCCCACTTTTGTGCTGTACCACCATACCTCGTAGCACCCGTCTTCCTGCATCTCCTTCAGGCCAACGTGCTCTCCCCTGAACGCCTTGCCTGCCTTCAGACTCAGGCCTTTTATAGTCAGCTTCCCACTGATATCTACCTTCCTGACCATCACGCCCTCGTCGTATTCCGCTGACGTTACGCTGGCGCTGTACTGCCGAGCCGATGGCTGATAGCGCGACGCCGGCACCGCCATATCCAGCGCCTCATGCGGGCGTTCAAGGTTATAAACCGTCCGCCAGTGATCGAAGGCGCGCTGCAGCTCACCGTCGTCCGCGAACCACTTCCCCTGCAGCACTTCAGCCTTCAGGCTGCGGTGAAAGCGCTCCAGCTTGCCCTGCGTCTGCGGATGATAAGGCCGGGAGTGCCCCACCCGGATACCCTGTCGCATAAGCCACAGCTCGACGGCCGTCCAGGTCCCGGTAGTGTCGCCCCACGGCGAACCGTTATCCATCGTCATCCGGTCCGGCAGGCCGTAACGTTCAAAGACGCTGACCAGCTGCTTCTGCACCGTCTCACGCCGCTCGTCAGCGCAGTGTACGAGGCACAGCGAGAAGCGGGAGTGATCGTCAAGGAGGGTAAGCGGGTGGCAGCGGCCGCCGCCAAAGGGAAAATGCCCCTTGAAATCCATCTGCCAGAGCTGGTTCGGGGCCGCATGTTCAAACCGGCCCGTGGCCGGGACACCCGGAGCTGAGCCCGGCAGCAGGTCGTGGCGGGCCATCAGGCTGTGGACGGTGCTGAAGGCGGGCATGCAGTGTCCGCGGTCTTCGAGCCAGCGCTTAATCTTGCGCGCGCCCCAGTGCTGATGAAGTTCATGCGCCATACGAAGCAGGTCAGTGATGTCGTCAGACGAGCGGTTGGGAGAGTGATGGGGTATGCAGGGGCGGTCCTGAAGACCGGATTCTCCCTCTTCAGCCCAGCGGCGAAGCCACTTGTAGGCAGTGGCGGAAGAAATGCCGTAGTGACGGCAGAGTGCGCGGATGTTCGCCCCGTCTTGCGAGGCTAACAGAACAAACTCTTTACGTAATGACATGGTATCTCTCGCATCCCAGGACATAAGCGACTCCATAAACGGGTTCTTATGCCTTAGTTGTAAGTGTCTACCATGTCCCCGAACAAGTGTTCACCATGTCCCCGGACTGTACAGCGGGAGAGGGTTGGGGTGAGGGAAAGGCGGGTGAAGAAGTTAGGAGGTCAAACGCTTAACAGGTGCGTTCTGCTGGCGATCCCACATCACGGTGAGCAGGCGTTGCAGCGCGATAAATGCAAACAGCAGAATGCCGATGGCGATCTTGGTCCACCATGAACTCAAGGTGCCGTCGAAGTTAATCCACGTCTGAATCAATCCCTGAATCAACACGCCAAACAGCGTGCCCAACACCGTGCCCACGCCGCCGGACAACAAGGTGCCGCCAATCACCACCGAGGCAATCGCGTCCAGTTCCACACCCAATCCCGCTAGCGCATAGCCTGCCGAGGTATAAATGGAGAACACAATGCCCGCTAATGTCGCCAGCGTGGTCGACAGCATATAAATCCTGATGGTGGTCGCGCGCGTTGACACGCCCATCAACTGCGCCGAAGTCAGGCTGCCGCCAATCGCATACACCTGATTACCAAAGCGCGTTCGGTGCGCCAGAATAATCCCGCCGAGTACCACCACCAGCATAATCAGCGCCAGCAAACTCAGGCGTCCGCCGCCGGGGATCTTCCACGCCAGACTCGACAGCGTGGTATAGAGCGGATGATCGATAGGAATCGAGTTCTCCGACACCAGATAGCTGCAGCCGCGCAGGAAAAACATCCCCGCCAGCGTAATGATAAACGCCGGGATTTTCAGCGCATCGATCAGCCAGCCCATCATCGCGCCAAATAGCGCGCCCATCGCCAGCACCAGCGCAAACGCCAGAAGCGGATCGAGATGATAATCACCAATCACCCGCGCGAGGAACACGCCGCTGAAGGCAATCACCGCGCCCACCGACAGATCAATGCCGCCGGACAAAATCACGAACGTCATCCCCACGGCGATAATGCCGAGGAAAGCGTTATCGGTGAGGATATTGCAGATCACGCGCGTTGAAGCGAAGCCGGGAAATTGGCTCAGGCAAAACAGATAACCCGCCACAAACACCAGCAGCGTGATCATCAAGGGCAGATGACGTTTCATCATTTCGGGCGTCTCCGTTTCAACATGGCAATAAAGCGTGGCGACTGCAGCAGCAATACGCACATCACCACCACCGCTTTCACCACCTGATTGAGTTCAGGCTGGAAGCCGGACAGCAAAATACCGGTATTCATCGACTGAATAATCAACGCGCCAATCAGTGACAGCACCAGATTGAAGCGCCCGCCCATCAGCGAAGCACCGCCAATCACCACCGCCAGAATGGCATCCAGCTCCAGCCACAAACCGGCATTATTAGCATCGGCACCGCGAATATCCGCAGCGACGATCATGCCCGCCACCGCCGCGCACATGCCGCTAATCACATAGGTCGACATCACCACCAGCCAGCCATTCACACCGGCATTGCGCGCCGCACGCAGGTTAATACCGACCGCTTCGATAAACAGTCCGAGCGCGGTTTTGCGCGTCAGCAGCCACACCACGAGCGCCACCAGCAGCGTAATCCATACCGGCACCGGCAGCAGCCACAGCGAACCGCTACCAAACCACGCCAGGCTATCGCTGTTGAAGGTAACGATTTGGCCCTGTGTAATCAGCTGCGCCACGCCGCGTCCCGCCACCATTAAAATCAAAGTGGCGACAAACGGCTGAATTTTTAGTAGCGCCACCAAAATGCCATTCCATAAACCGCAGGCCAGGCCGGTACCGAGCGTCGCCAGAATGATGAACGGCAAACTGTGCCCCGCCACCGTCAAGGTCGCCGCCGTTGCGCCGGCAATCGCCATTACCGCGCCCACCGACAGATCGATGCCGCCGGTGGCAATCACCAGCGTCATGCCAATCGCCAGCAGCGCCACCGGCGCGGCGCGATTGAGGATATCAATCGGGCTGCCGAACAAACGGCCATCCTGAATGTGAATGGCAAAAAAGTTATTCGCCACCAGGCTATCCACCAGCAGCACCAGAATCAGCGCCACAATCTGCGGCATGCCAGGCGGCAGCTTCGGCTTACGCCGTTCGGGTTTGTCATGTGTCATAGGGGATTCAAGCATGTTGTACTCCTCCATCGGCGATGGCGTTGACGATCGCGGATACCGACAGCTGCTCAAGCGGGATTTCGGCCACCTGCTTCAAATCGCGCATAATCAACACGCGATCGGCATAGCCCACCAGTTCTTCGAGTTCAGAGGAGATAACCAGCAGCGCCAATCCGTCGGCGCACAGGGTTTCAATTAAGCGAATGATTTCGGCGTGCGCGCCGACATCGATGCCGCGCGTTGGCTCGTCGAGGATCAGGAATTGCGGTTTGGTCACCAGCCAGCGCGACAGCAGCACCTTCTGCTGATTGCCGCCGGACAACAGCTCAACCGGCTGATCGGCATGCGGCGTGCGAATGCCGAGGCTCTTGATAAAGCGCTCAGCGATCTCCTGCTGCTCACGACGCTTGATCGGTCGCAGCCAGCCGCGCTGCGCCTGTAGTGCCAGAATGATATTTTCGCGCACCGACGCGCCACCAATGATGCCGTCGGTTTTACGATCTTCCGGACAGAAACCCATACCGAGGCGCGAAGCCTTGGCGGGCGTGCGGATGTTCTGCACTTTGCCCTTGATGGTCGCGGTGCCGCGATCGGCCCGGCGAATGCCAAACAGCACTTCGGCGGTTTCGGTACGGCCTGAACCGAGCAGTCCGGCCAGTCCCACCACTTCACCCGGGCGCACCTGCAGGTTGAAGGGTTCAATGGTGCCCTTCTTGCCATAATCTTCAAATGACACCACCGGCTGATTGCTGCGCAGTGTGCTGCCCTGACGCTGCAAAGCGGTTTCCAGCAGCTCGCGTCCCAGCATCAGCTTGATCAGTTCAATCTGCGGCAGTGTGGCGGTATCGCGCGTGGCAATAAACTGGCCGTTACGCAGCACGGTGATGCGATCGGTAATGCGGTAAACCTGGTCGAGAAAATGGGTAACAAAAATCAGGCTCATCCCTTTGGCTTTTAGCTGCGCCATCAGGGTAAACAGCATTTCGACTTCATTGGCATCGAGGCTGGCGGTCGGTTCATCAAGGATCAGCACCTGCGCGGAGAGATCGACCGCGCGGCAAATCGCAATGATCTGCTGCATCGCCACCGAGTAATGCCCCAGCGGACGCGTTACGTCGAGTACAAAGCCGTAGTTGCGCATCAGCGCATCGGCGTCGCGCACCATGCGCTTGCGATCAATCATGCCGAAGCGACGCGGCTCGCGGCCAATGTACAAATTATCCGCCACCGACATATTCGGCAGCAGATTCACTTCCTGATAAACCGTGCCAATGCCCATCTCCTGTGCATCAGCGGTGTTGTGCGGCGTAATCGCCTTGCCGTTCAGGGTTACCGTGCCGGCATCACGGGTATACACGCCGGTCAGAACTTTAATCAGCGTGGATTTGCCCGCGCCGTTTTCGCCCAGCAACGCCATGATCTCGCCCTTGCGGATGCTGAACGAGACATTATCCAGCGCCTTCACGCCGGGAAAGCCTTTGCTGACGCCGCTAATGGTCAGCAGTGCGGTTTCATCGGAGGTGCTCATCAGGTTCTCCCTCGCCTTACGTCATCAAAAACCGCCCCGAAGGGCGGTTGCGGGGATCAGTAACCCATGCCTTTTTTGGTATCGAGCTGCGCCTGTGCGGAGTCCGGCAGATACAGTTTCGATTCTGTTTTGATGATTTTCGGCGGCATCGTGCCGTCTTTCTTGAATTTCTCCAGCGCGTCGAATGCCGGACCGGCCATATTAGGCGTCAGCTCCACGTTGGCATTGGCTTCACCGGCCAGCATCGCTTTATAGATATCGGGCACGCCATCAATCGAACCGGTCAGGATATCTTTGCCTGGCTTGAGGCCAGCTTCTTTAATCGCCTGAATCGCACCGATCGCCATATCATCGTTATGCGCGTAAACCATGCAGATGTTCTTGCCGTTGTTTTCCGCCTTGATAAAGCTCTCCATCACCTCTTTACCTTTACTGCGGGTAAAGTCACCGGACTGCGAGCGAATCACTTTGATATTGTCGTGGCCTGCGATGGCTTCGGCGAAGCCTTTCTTACGGTCAATCGCCACGCTGGCGCCGACGGTGCCTTGCAGCTCGACGACGTTACATTTTTTGTCCGCGACCGTTTTCACCAGCCAGTCGCCAATCAACTTGCCTTCCAGCACGTTGTCCGCAGTGACCACCGCCATGTACAGCGATTTGTCTTTCACCACGATGGCGCGATCGAGTAAGAACACCGGGATTTTGGCGTCTTTGGCTTCTTCCAGCACCGGTTCCCATCCTGTTTGCACCACCGGCGCAATGAAGATGGCATCAACGCCCTGCGCGATGAACGAGCGCACCGCTTTGATTTGGTTCTCTTGTTTCTGCTGGCCATCGGCGATTTTCAGCGTGATACCGCGCTTTTGCGCTTCACTTTTTGCCACATTGGTTTCTGCTGAACGCCAGCCAGATTCCGACCCAACCTGTGAGAAGCCCACCGTCATATTAGCAGCCAACACCGACGTACTCAGTGCCGAGCTCACCATGGCGGTCAAGAGTAAACGTTTCCACATAATTTCATTCCTCTGAAGGGAGTGTGTTGTAGGGGTACAAAACGCGAATTAAGCCTGGCTGAAAAGCGCGTAAACAAGCGCGACATACTTCACAAATCAGAGTGGATTAAAGGAGTTACGTGAACAGGCAATGGTTTATAGATCGTGGCATTATGGACAAAATGCCTGCTAATTATTGCGGAGGGCGTTAAATAAATGTAATAAACAGAATCGGTTATGCTTCTCACTTCTGGAAACGATTACAGCGGGCGCGTAAAGAATGGTTATTGTCTGCAGCGACAATCAATTATTGGTTTTGTGACTGCTCGCACAGAATGTGAGTGCCGGTTTCACGGCGTGTGCATAAATTTGCTGACCAGAGCGGAATAAACAGCGGATTCATTCGCAGCACGATCGCAAATACCTATTATAGAGACGGAGAAATAACGGCTTTCCAATAATGCGCTAATAGCGTGAGATTTTCTCACAAGCCCGCTAAATACCGGCCTGAATTTGCCTTAAATCGTACTTTATATGCGCGTTTAAAACGCGTAAAAGCCAAAAAAGTGTCGTTTCATGAGCGAATTAGCGCATGTTGTCTGAATTTTGTATTTTTTTATGAGTCGCGTATGGACTCTCGCTGCGTGCTCCCTATACTTGGGCACTTCCAAGTACTTTATATTTAAATGGCAATCATGACTGCATTAGATTACCTGCTGAAATTCCGCAAAGTGAATAATCTCGATAGTCTGGAAAAACTCTACGACCATCTGAATTATTCGCTGACTGATGATAAAGAGATCATCAATATGTATCGCGCCGCCGACCATCGACGTGCTGAACTGGTCTCTGGCGGACGTCTGTTCGATATGGGCCGCGTGCCGAAAACTGTCTGGCGTTACGTGATCTAATTGATTTATCCCCTCTCTATCTGCGCTCTTGCGTTGTCCAGGTCGGGCGTGCCCCGTTTGGACATGATACGCTCTGCATCGCCCTCTTCTCTGCAAACAGGATCTTGTCGATGACCCAACTGGTGAACCCGCCACGTATTGCTGGCTGGCTACTGCTGCCGCTGGCGTGGCTGATCATGACCATGCTGACCAGTGCGCTGGTGGTGGCAATGTATCTGAGCCCGCTGTTTAAACCCGAATTACGCACTACGCTGTTCTCACACGGCGGCACTTTGCTGACGCAATGGTCGATCTCGCTGCTGACTGCTGCGGTGGTATGGGCGTATAGCATTTGGGTGTGCTGGATTTTCTGTAAACGTTCGCGTCGCTTACCGCGCCATTACATTCTGTGGCTGCTGATGACCATCTTGCTGGCGTTAAAAACCTTTGCCTTCACGCCGGTGGCCGATGGCAAAGCGATTCAGACTTTACTGCTGTCGCTGCTGGCGGCTGCGGTGTTTGTGCCCTATTTCAAACGCTCTCAGCGCGTAAAACAGACGTTTATCCAGCCATAATGACGTGAGTTTCGTCAGCAATTTAATTCTGAGTGCTCTCAATGCTCACACAAACCCGTTGAAGGTTGAGATGCACCTCTCAATTCCGGATAATAGACGCCTTTCGGCTTCCCAGGTTAAAAAATGACCGATTACTTACTTCTCTTTATTGGCACAGTGCTGGTGAACAACTTTGTGTTGGTCAAATTCCTCGGCCTTTGCCCATTTATGGGCGTGTCAAAAAAACTGGAAACGGCCATTGGCATGGGACTTGCCACCACTTTCGTGATCACGCTGGCGGCGATCTGCGCCTGGCTGGTGAATCACCTGATTCTGGTGCCGCTTGATCTGGTCTATCTGCGCACCCTCGCCTATATTCTGGTGATTGCTGTTGTGGTGCAGTTCACCGAAATGGTGGTGCGTAAAACCAGTCCGTCGCTCTATCGCCTGCTGGGTATCTTCCTGCCGCTGATCACCACCAACTGTGCGGTGCTGGGCGTGCCATTATTGAGCGTTAACCTCAATCACACCTTCCTGCAGGCGGCGCTGTATGGCTTCAGTGCGTCACTCGGCTTCTCGCTGGTGATGGTGCTGTTCGCCGGCATGCGCGAGCGTCTGGTACTGGCGAATGTTCCCGCGCCGTTTAAAGGTAACTCGATTGCGCTGATCACCGCAGGTCTGATGGCGCTGGCCTTTATGGGCTTTACCGGGCTGGTGAAATTCTAATGACCGCGATTTGGATTGCGATTATCGCGCTGGCTGCATTGGGCCTGGTGTTTGGTGCCCTGCTGGGTTACGCCTCACGTCGCTTCGAGGTGGAAGAAGATCCGATTGTTGAGCAGATCGATGAGATTTTGCCGCAGAGCCAGTGTGGTCAGTGCGGCTATCCCGGCTGCCGCCCGTATGCCGATGCGGTGGGTAACAACGGTGAAGCGATCAATAAGTGCGCGCCCGGCGGCGAGCAGACCATGCTCAAGCTGGCCGCGCTGCTCAACGTTGAACCGCAACCGCTCGACGGCGGCGCAGACGTGCTGGAGCCGATACGTACTGTGGCCTGGATCGATGAAGAGAATTGCATCGGCTGCACCAAATGTATTCAGGCTTGCCCGGTGGACGCCATCGTGGGTGCCACGCGCGCCATGCACACCGTGCTGAGCGATGTCTGCACCGGCTGCGATCTCTGCGTTGCGCCTTGCCCGACCGACTGCATTGAGATGCGCCCGGTTGCCACCACCACGGCCAACTGGAAGTGGAATCTCGACACCATTCCTGTACGGGTGATCCCGGTAGAAACCCATGCTTAATTTGTTAAACCTGTTCCGCAAAGAGAAGTTGTGGGATTTTCAGGGCGGTATTCATCCGCCTGAGATGAAAACACAGTCCAACGGTACGCCGCTGAGCCAGTTACCCCTGCCTGAGCGCTTTATCATTCCGTTAAAACAGCATATCGGCCATGAAGGCGAGATTTGCGTGGCGCCCGGCGACAAAGTGCTGCGCGGCCAGCCGCTGACCTTTGGCGGCGGACGCATGCTGCCGGTGCACGCGCCGACGTCCGGCACCATCGAAGAGATTGCGCCACACATGACGGCGCATCCTTCTGGCCTCTCCGAGCTGTGCATTTTCCTGCGTGCCGACGGCGAAGATCGCTGGACCACGCTCGATCCGCAGCCCGATTATCGCGCCCTGTCGCGTGAAGAAGCGGTAAAACGCATTCACAATGCCGGCATCGCCGGATTAGGCGGCGCGGGCTTCCCGACCGCCACCAAACTGCGCGGCGGCCTGCGCGGCGTGAAAACCCTGATCATCAACGCCGCCGAGTGCGAGCCGTACATCACTGCCGATGACCGTTTAATGCGGGATTGTGCTGCCGAAGTGCTGGAAGGCTGCCGCATTCTGGCGTGGGTGTTGCAGGCGGAACGCGTGCTGATCGGCATAGAAGATAACAAACCGGAAGCCATTGCCGCGCTGAAACAGGCATTGGGCGGCGATCTTGAATTGCAGATTCGCGTGATTCCGACCAAGTATCCGTCTGGTGGCGCGAAACAGCTGACGCAGATTCTCACCGGCCTCGAAGTGCCACACGGCGGACGTTCCACCGATATCGGTGTGCTGATGCAAAATGTCGGCACCGCGTGGGCGGTAAAACGCGCCATCGTAGACGGCGAACCGATCACCGAACGCGTGGTGACGCTGACCGGCGCAGCGCTGGCGCGCCCGCGCAACGTCTGGGGACGGCTCGGTACGCCGATCAGCCACCTGCTGCAGCATGCCGGTTTTACTCCGGGATCGCGCCAGATGGTGATCATGGGCGGTCCGCTAATGGGCTTTACCCTGCCGTCGCTGAACGTGCCGCTGGTGAAAATCTCCAACTGTATTCTGGCGCCGTCGGCCAGCGAAATGGGCAACGATCAGCAAGAGCAATCCTGTATCCGCTGCAGCGCCTGCGCGGATGCCTGCCCAGCGAAACTGCTGCCGCAGCAGCTGTTCTGGTACAGCCAGGGCGGCGATCACGAAAAAGCACGCGCGCACAATATTGATGACTGCATTGAGTGCGGCGCCTGCGCTTACGTCTGCCCGAGTAACATTCCGCTGGTGCAATATTATCGTCAGGAAAAAGCCGAACTGCGCGCCATCGATCTCGAAGCGAAACGTACCGCCGAAGCGAAAGCGCGTTTTGAAGCGCGTCTGGCACGTCTCGAACGCGAAAAACAGGCGCGTGAAGCGCGTCATGAACAGGCTAAACAGCGCGTGGCGCGTAGCGATCAGGGTGAACTCGACGCCGCCGTGGCACGCGTGAAAGCGCGTCAGGAAAAAACGCCGGAGCAGGATGCTGCGGAACGCGAAGCGCGTCATGCACAAGCCTTAGCGCAGCAGGCCGAGAAGCAAGCTGAAACGCAGGCGCTGAGTCGTCAGTCCGGCGATCCGCGTAAAGCGGCGGTGGAAGCGGCAATTGCCCGTGCGAAAGCGAAGAAAGCGGGCGCACCGGCGGCTGACGTCGCGCTTGCCGAGCCGCCAGCTGATGCGCCTGCGGCAGAAGTCGATCCGCGTAAAGCGGCGGTGGAAGCCGCGATTGCGCGTGCGAAGGCGAAAAAAGCTGCCGCTGCGGCAGAACCAGCACCCGCTGAGCCGCCAGCCGTCGCGCCTGCTGCTGAAGTCGATCCGCGCAAGGCCGCCGTTGAAGCGGCGATTGCGCGCGCCAAAGCCAAAAAAGCCGCCGCTTCCGCACAACCCGCTGCACCGGCACCCGCCGAGCCGTCAGCTGATGCACCTGCTGCTGAAGTTGACCCGCGCAAAGCCGCCGTTGAAGCGGCGATTGCGCGCGCCAAAGCGAAGAAAGCCGCGGCTGCCGCGCAGCAGGCTGAAGCCACATCTCCTAAAGTGGAGGCTGCTGCCTCTCCTGACTCCGCCGACCCACGCAAAGCGGCGATTGCCGCTGCGGTCGCCCGTGCCAAAGCGCGTAAAGCGCAGCAGCAGCCTTCGACGACTGAGGATTAAATGGCTTTTCGTATTGCAAGTTCTCCCTATACCCACAACCGCCGCAGCACCGGCAATATCATGCTGCTGGTGGTGTTTGCCGCGCTGCCGGGCATGGCCGCACAATGGTATTTCTTTGGCGTCGGTTTCTTAATTCAGGTTTTGCTGGCCACCGCCACCGCGTGGGCCACCGAAGGGGCGATTCTGCGCCTGCGTAAAACGCCGGTGTTGCCGACTTTATCCGATAACTCTGCCCTGCTCACCGCGTTGCTGCTGGGCATCAGCCTGCCGCCGCTCGCGCCGTGGTGGTTGGTGGTGTTAGGTACCATTTTCGCCATCGTCATCGCCAAACAGCTGTACGGCGGTTTGGGGCAAAACCCGTTTAACCCGGCAATGGTCGGTTACGTGGTGCTGCTGATCTCCTTCCCGGTGCAGATGACCAGCTGGCTGCCGCCCGATAGCCTGCAGGCGATCAAACCCGGCCTGCTGGATTCGCTCAGTATGATCTTCACCCACCATACGCTGGCCGGTGAAACCATGCAGCAGCTGCAGCTCGGCGTTGATGGCGTCAGCCAGGCGACACCGCTCGATACCTTTAAAACCGGCCTGCGTGCTGGGCACAGCGCCGAACAGCTGCTTGCGGAGCCGATTTATAGTGGCGTGTTAGCCGGTGTTGGCTGGCAGTGGGTTAACCTCGGTTATCTGCTGGGCGGCGCGCTGCTGCTGGCAAAGAATGCTATCCGCTGGCACATTCCGGTCAGTTTCCTCGTCTCGCTGGCGTTCTGCGCCACGCTGGGCTGGGTGTTCTCGCCGGAGTCGCTTAACTCACCGCTGATTCACCTGTTCTCCGGTGCCACCATGCTCGGCGCGTTCTTTATTGCTACCGATCCGGTGACCGCCTCCACCACCAATCGCGGCCGCCTGGTTTATGGCGCGCTGATTGGTTTGCTGGTGTGGCTGATTCGCAGCTTTGGCGGCTATCCGGACGGCGTCGCCTTCGCGGTATTGCTGGCCAATATTTGTGTGCCGCTGATTGATTACTACACTCAGCCGCGCGTTTACGGCCATCGCAAGGATTGAAGATGATCGAAGCTATTCGTAAAAATGCGGTGACGCTGGCGGCCTTTGCGGTGATCACCACCGGCGTGACGGCGGTGGTTAACTATGTCACCAAGCCGACTGTGGAGCATCAGACCGCGCTGCAACAGAAAAATCTGTTAGATCAGGTGGTACCGACCGATCTGTACGACAATCACATCCAGCAAGAGTGTTATCTGGTGACCGATGCGCTGGCGCTGGGCAATGATCGCCCGCACCATCTCTATTTAGCGCGTAAAGGCGATCAGCCGGTGGCCGCCGCGCTTGAGACCACCGCGCCAGACGGCTATTCTGGGGCGATTCAGATGTTGGTCGGCGCCGATTTCCACGGCAAAGTGCTGGGCGTGCGCGTGGTTGAGCACCATGAAACGCCGGGCCTCGGCGATAAAATCGAACTACGTATTTCAGACTGGATTAACAGCTTCAATGGCAAAGTGATCCACGGCACGGATGACAAAAAATTTGCGGTGAAAAAAGACGGCGGTGAATTCGACCAATTTACCGGCGCAACCATTACGCCACGCGCGGTGGTTAACGCCACCAGGCGCACCGCGCTGCTGATTGAAACACTGCCAGCGAAGCTTGCTTCGCTGCCTGAATGTGGAGATGCAAATGAGTGAAGCCAAAAATTTACTGGTCGGCGGCCTGTGGAAAAATAACTCCGCGCTGGTGCAGCTGCTCGGTCTCTGTCCGCTGCTGGCGGTGACCTCAACCGCGACCAACGCCCTCGGTTTAGGCCTGGCGACCACGCTGGTGCTGACCATCACCAACAGCGCAATTTCCGCCTCGCGTCGTTGGGTGCCGGCCGAAATCCGTATTCCGATTTACGTGATGATCATCGCTTCAGTGGTGAGCTGCGTGCAGATGCTGATCAACGCCTATGCGTACGGTTTGTATCAGTCGCTCGGCATCTTTATCCCGCTGATCGTCACTAACTGCATTGTCGTCGGTCGCGCCGAAGCGGTCGCCTCAAAAAGCAGCATTCCGCTCTCCGCGCTGGACGGTTTTGCCATCGGCATGGGCGCAACCTGCGCGATGGTAACGCTGGGATCGATTCGTGAACTGATTGGCAGCGGCACGCTGTTCAACGGGGCGGATCAGCTGCTGGGGCCGTGGGCCAAAGCGCTGCGTATTGAAGTGGTGCACTTTGATTCCCCGATGCTGCTGGCGATGCTGCCACCGGGCGCGTTTATCGGCCTTGGCATGCTGCTGGCGGCAAAATACCTGATCGATCAGAAGATGAAACAGCGTGCGGCCACCCGTGCGGCAGCGCCTGAAACGGAGCCGCAAGGTGCAACCGGGAAAGCGGTGTGAATAAAGAGAAACGCGCGCAGATCCTGACGCGCCTGCGTGATGAGAATCCGCATCCGACCACAGAACTGAACTTTAGCACGCCGTTTGAGTTGTTGATTGCGGTGTTACTCTCCGCGCAAGCCACCGACGTCAGCGTCAACAAAGCTACCGCGAAGCTCTATCCGGTGGCGAATACCCCGGCAACGATGCTGGCGCTGGGCGTGGATGGCGTGAAGGAGTACATCAAAACCATCGGCCTGTTTAACAGCAAGGCGGAGAACGTTATCAAGACCTGCCGCATTCTGCTGGAACAGCACGGTGGCGAAGTGCCGGAAGATCGTGCGGCGCTGGAAGCGCTGCCGGGCGTCGGGCGTAAAACCGCCAACGTGGTACTGAATACCGCTTTCGGCTGGCCGACCATCGCCGTTGATACCCATATTTTCCGCGTCAGCAATCGCACCCGCTTTGCGCCGGGCAAGAATGTGGAAGAAGTGGAAGATAAGCTGCTGAAAGTGGTGCCGGCGGAGTTTAAAGTCGATTGCCATCACTGGCTGATTCTGCACGGTCGCTATACCTGCGTGGCGCGCAAACCGCGTTGCGGATCCTGTCTGATCGAAGATCTGTGTGAATTCGACGCCAAAACCGAACTCTGAATCGCGGGCTCTGACACATTTGCTGCGTCACGGCAAATGTGCCCTTTTCAACTGCGCGCACTAAAGCTTCATAGCGGGCCCCGGCCAGCGCACTCACTGCTGGCTTAACTGACACGCATTACGCCATAGACAAGCTGCGTATTTAACCTGCGGCGGCCTGCAACCAGGCGACCACCAGCGGCGACAGCCGGTTTTGTAACGCTGCCCGCTCGGACTGGAACAAGGTGGCGACAAAGAACGGGTGATCGGTCAATTCAATGCCGCGCACGTCGCCTTCCACATCCCATGACGTGATCTGCAGATTCTGCGTCGCCAGCGCTGCGCTGAACTCGGCGTTGACGCCAAAGTTGCAGTGATAACCCTCATCGCTCTGTAACGCACCGTAAGCCCGAGCAATACGTGAACCCGGCTGGAAGGTCACGCTTCCACGCTGTTCCACCAGCGAACAGGCCAGCGGCGCAATCATCCAGCGACCGCTGGGATCGGTTTCCGCATGCGCCGCATCTTCCCAGCCCAGCACATTGCGCGCGTACTCAACGATGGCGTACTGAAATCCGCCGCACGAGCCCAAAAATGGCTTACCGCTTTCCCGCGCCCAGCGAAGGGTGGCAAACACGCCCGCATCATTGAGATAAGGACTGCCCGGAACCAACCAAATCGCCTGGTAATCATTGAGGTTGTGCTGATTGAGTTCCGGCGTGGCGATCCAGTCGGCGCTGACGTTGAGTGAAAGGGTTTTTGCAGCGAGTTGTACAGCGGGAGGAATGGCCTGATGCGCAACGGCATTAGCACGGTAATCGCCAATCAGGGCGACACGAATCGACTTCATCATGACTACGTCCTTTCAGGGAAAAAAGGAGGTTACAGCAAAGTTAATCCGCTGTCTAAACGCCTTTAAACGTCGATTTGTGCGGCTTTCGTTTCCACGTATTGCGCTTATGGACGCCTGTTTATCTGCCAAATAAGGTGTCAGACCGCGCTAATCTTCGCCAGATGTCAGCTACGCAAACGTTTTCTTCTTTTACCCTGATAATTAATTCGTGGTTTTGTGCGCAGGATCAACTAATTAGCGTTCTGGAATCTTTTGACTGCTTATTACGCTCACCAATCAAGCTGTTGTGCTTATATTGTGCACAACGGCAATAATAATCTCTGTATAAATTATGGTCTTTAGCGTTATGTTCTGATAAATCCGCTCTGAGCAGTTTATATCAGGAAAATGATCTTCACGATCTGCATTTCACCTGTTTATCCTGATATAATGCCACTCAGCGAGATTTAACACTGATTTACAACTTTGTATAACGGCATTAACCCTACCTATTGCAAGTATTTCAGCGTGCAGAAAATGCTTGCCCTGTTGGACTGATTCAGCCAAATTAGTCGCCGTTTTTCCTTTCTAATAACAATGTTGCGCGGGATTACCCAGCCCGACGCAGACTTAATTCCTGTCGCAAAACAGGCTATGTTAAAACTGAGGTATACGTGTCAACTGCAAACAAACACACTGACGGGGCGCCAAGCCTCAACGCTTTTAAGCAACCGAAAGCGTTTTATCTGATCTTCTCCATCGAACTGTGGGAACGTTTTGGTTACTACGGCCTGCAAGCCATCATGGCGGTTTACCTGGTTAAACAGCTGGGCATGTCCGAAGCGGACTCCATTACGCTGTTCACCTCGTTTAGCGCGCTGGTGTATGGTTTAGTCGCCATCGGCGGCTGGCTCGGCGATAAAGTGCTGGGTACCAAACGCGTCATCGTGCTCGGCGTAATGGTGCTGGCGCTGGGTTATGCGCTGATTGCCTTCTCCGGCCATGACACCTCAATGGTGTATATCGGCATGGCGACTATCGCGGTAGGTAGCGGTTTGTTTAAAGCTAACCCGTCTTCCCTGCTGTCGACCTGCTACGAGAAAGATGACGCGCGCCTCGACGGTGCCTTCACTATGTTCTACATGTCGATCAACATCGGTTCGCTGTTCTCGATGATGCTGACGCCGTGGCTGGCCGCGAAATATGGCTGGGGCGCCGCGTTCTCGCTGTCGGTTGTCGGTCTGGTGATCACGCTGCTGAACTTCCTGTTCTTCCAGCGTGTAGTGAAAAACTACGGATCCAAGCCGGATTTTGCCCCGCTGCAGATGGGTAAACTGCTGATGACGCTGATTGGCGTGGTAGCACTGATTGCGCTGGCGGCCTGGCTGCTGCATCACCAGAGCATCGCACGTATGACGCTGGGCGTCATCGCCGCAGGTATCGTGGTGATCTTCGCCAAAGAAGCCTTCGCGCTGAAGGGGGCAGCACGTCGTAAGATGATCGTGGCCTTCCTGCTGATGGTTGAAGCGATTGTGTTCTTCGTGCTCTACATGCAGATGCCGACCTCACTCAACTTCTTCGCTATCCGCAACGTTGAGCACGCGATTCTCGGCATCACCTTTGAGCCGGAGCAGTTCCAGGCGCTGAACCCGTTCTGGATTATGCTGGCAAGCCCGATTCTGGCCGCGGTGTACAACAAGCTTGGCGATAAAATGCCGATGCCACACAAATTCGCCTTCGGTATGGTGCTGTGTTCAGCGGCCTTCCTGGTGCTGCCGTTTGGTGCCAAATTTGCCAACGAAGCCGGTATCGTCTCAGTGAACTGGCTGATCCTTAGCTATGCGCTGCAGAGCATTGGTGAGCTGATGATTTCCGGTCTGGGCCTGGCAATGGTGGCACAACTGGTACCACAACGTTTAATGGGCTTCATCATGGGTTCGTGGTTCCTGACCACCGCGGGTGCGGCAATGATTGCCGGTAAAGTCGCGAACCTGATGGCGGTGCCGAATGATGTGACCGATCCACACACGTCACTGGCGGTCTACAGCCATGTGTTCCAGCAGATTGGTATCGCCACCGGCGTGATCGCCCTGCTGATGTTAATCACCGCGCCACTGCTGAACCGCATGACGCAGGATGATAGTCAAACTGAACTGAAACGCGCCAGCGCCAATCAGTAAGCAGAAAGCCGGGCATGTCCCGGCTTTTTTCTACCGACTATTTCGCCGCCATTCACATTTCCTTTAACGATTTCTGCTACCCACACTTCGCTTTTTGCTCGCTTAACTTCATGATGTCGGCTCACTGTTAATCTGAGTGGAATAAGCATGGACAGGTTTGATGAGCTTGAGGTATTTGTCGCGGTTATCCAGCAAGGCAGTTTGGCCGGTGCCGCACGTTTGTTACAGCGATCGCCACCGGTGATCACGCGCACCCTCAACACCCTTGAAGCCCGCCTCGCCACCACTTTGATTGAACGCACCACGCGCCAGCTGGCACCCACCGAAGCTGGCTGGCAGCTGTTTGAGCAGGCACAGCGCGTGCTGAGCGATTATCAGCGCGCCATCGACAGCGCTCACCACAGCGGCCTGCATGGCTTGCTGCGTTTAACCGCGCCGGTGCAGTTTGGTCGTCGCCACGTCATGCCCCTGGTGAATGCCTTCCTGCAACAGCATGCGGAGATGCAGATTGAAGTGGTGCTCAGCGACAGCTATAAGGACCTGATCGAAAACGGCCTCGATATCGCGCTGCGCATTGGTGCACTGCAGGACTCTTCGATGGTGGCGCGTCAGGTTGGCACTGTGCGTTCAACGCTGGTTGCCAGCCCCGACTATCTGCAACAGGCTGGCACGCCTGTTCATCCCACTGAACTGACTCAACATGCGTTAGTGACGAGCTTGCGCCATACGCGCGAGTGGCGCTTCGCTCACGACCTGCGCGTGCGCATCACGCCGCGTCTGAGGGTTAATGATGTGGAGAGCCAGCTGGAAGCGCTACGCAGCGCACACGGCATCGGACGGCTGCTGTCGTATCAGGTTCTTGACGATATCCACAGCGGGAAACTGCTGCGCTTACTGCCAGAATGGGAACCCGCGCCGCTGCCGGTGCAGTTAGTGACCCAGCGTGTGAAGAATATGACGCCTAAAGTGCGGCAATTTTGGGATTTTGCGCTCGAAAAGCTGCCGTTACTGCCATGCTTTGCTGAATAAACCTGAACGGTGACCGCAATTCCTGATCGCAGTCACGGGTAAATATCCCTGGCAGACTTATGCTGCTTTGATCACCACAACACTCAAGGAGAAGCCATGATGAAACTCTATTGTAAGCCCGGTGCCTGTTCGCTATCACCGCATATTGTCGCGCTGGAATGCGGACTCGACTTCACCCAGGTGAACGTGGACCTGCAGAAGAAAGTGACCGAGCAGGGAGAAGATTACTGGCAGATTAACCCGAAAGGACAAGTTCCGGCGCTGCAGTTTGACGATGGCAGCATCCTGACCGAAGGCGTGGCGATTGTGCAATATCTGGCGGATCTTAAGCCGGATCGCCATCTGCTGGCGCCGACCGGCAGCCTGACGCGCTATCACACGCTGGAGTGGTTGAGTTTTGTCAGCAGCGAACTGCACAAAAGTTTTAGCCCGCTGTTCCGTCCGGATACGCCGGAAGAGTACAAAACCATTGCTCGTGCGCAGCTGGAGAAAAAGTATCAGCAGGTGAATGAGGCGTTGCAGGATAAACAGTGGCTGCTGGGATTACGCTTTACCGTTGCCGATGTGTATCTGTTCGTGGTGACGCGCTGGGCTAAAGCCATCAAGCTGGATTTAGCGGGGCTGGATGCGCTGGAAGCCTGGTTTAATCGGGTTGCAGAGCGCCCAGCGGTGCAAGCGGCATTGAAGGCGGAAGGTTTGGTTTGATCCGGCGCTATTCTTCGTCGGGTCGCTATCAGTGCGTACGCCCCAGATCGTTGGATCGTCATTCATGGTGAGCTGAATGGCAGGTGCGCAGGACTGCGCACCTCACGGGGAATTTACAGCTTTTCAGCGGCGAAATGCTGTGTCGGCTTGGCAATCGCATCCTGCGCGGCCACCAACTGCAATTCGTACTCGCCCATTTCGTGGGTTTTCAGCATCACTTCATAAACCGCCGCGGTGATGTGCTCGAGCGCATCCTGCAGCGACTTGCCGTGCAGCAGATCGACCAGCAGCAGACCGCTGGTGAGATCGCCCACGCCAACCGGCTGACGCACGCCAAAGTCCACCAGCGGACGGCTAATGTGCCAGCACTCATCGGCGGTCACCAGCAGCATCTCAAAACGATCGCTACGACGTCCGGCACGCGCCAGATGTTTCACCAGCACCACTTTCGGGCCTTTGCTAATCAGTTCTCGTGCCGCAACCACCGCTTGCTCGACGTTGGCCACTTCATGGCCGCTGAGCATCTCCAGCTCCAGCAGGTTCGGGGCGATGATGTCACTGGCGGGCAACGCCATTTTACAGTGAAACTCCGCCACGCCCGGCGCCACGATGCAGCCTTTCTCCGGATGGCCCATCACCGGATCGCAGAAGAACCATGCATGCGGATTGGCTTCTTTCACCAGACGCACGATCTCCAGAATCTGTTCGCCCTGCTCCGCCGATCCCAAATAGCCACTTAGCACCGCATCACAGGTTTTCAGGCGGTCAACTGCCGCAATGCCTTTAACGATGTCGGTCAAATGCGTGGCGGGCATCACGGTGCCGGTCCAGTGTCCATATTGGGTGTGATTAGAAAATTGTACGGTATTCAGCGGCCAAACGTTTGCGCCCATGCGGCGCATCGGGAATTCGGCAGCGCTGTTACCGGCGTGTCCGTAAACAACGTGAGATTGAATTGCGAGAATATTTTTCATTTTGCCCTGTACTGCTGTCTTGCCATAAAAAAGGGCCGGAAGCCGGCCCTGAACGCTTACTGCCAGTTAATCAGGCAGTAATGTTTTTTACCGCGACGCAACAACGTGAAACGTCCAAACAGTTTATCGCTGTCGCTGAAACGGTACTCCGCATCTGACTGTTTTTCGCCATTCAGCGATACCGCGTTAGAACCGATCATGGTGCGCGCCTGGCCGCGTGATGGCACCAGCTCAGCCGCCACCAGCGCCTGCTGCAGATCGTCTTCTGCCGTCAGCGTGATGGTTGGCATGCCGTCCTGCGCCAGCTGCTCGAAGTCCGCTTCGGTCATCGCGCTCAGGCTGCCGGAGAACAGGCTCTCGGTGATGCGTTTTGCCGCAGTCAAGCCGCTTTCGCCGTGCACCAGACGCGTCACCTGCTCAGCCAGCACGTATTGCGCGCGTGGCGCTGTGCCGCTGTTTTTGTCTTCTTCTTCCAGCGCATTGATCTCTTCAATGCTCATGAAGGTGAAGAACTTCAGGAAGCGATATACGTCGGCATCCGCAGTGTTGATCCAGAACTGGTAGAACTTGTATGGACTGGTTTTCTTCGCATCCAGCCACACTGCGCCACCTTCAGTTTTACCGAACTTGGTGCCGTCAGACTTGGTGATCAGCGGTACGGTCAAGCCCCACGCCTGCTGCTGATGCAAACGACGCGTCAGATCGATACCGGAGGTGATGTTGCCCCACTGATCGGAACCGCCAATCTGTAGCACCACATCGTGACGCTTGTTCAGCTCCGCAAAGTCATAACCCTGCAGCAGGTTGTAGGAGAACTCGGTGTAAGAGATGCCCTGATCTTCGCGGTTCAGACGCTGTTTCACCGCTTCGCGGTTGATCATCTGATTCACTGAGAAGTGCTTACCGATGTCGCGCAGGAAGGTCAGCACGTTCATGCCGCCAAACCAGTCGTAGTTGTTCGCGGCAATCGCGCTGTTGTCGCCGCAATCGAAGCTGAGGAAAGGCGCGACCTGGTTGCGGATCTTATCCACCCACTCGCCAACGGTTTCAGCGGTGTTAAGTTTACGTTCTGCTGCTTTAAAGCTGGGATCGCCAATCAGACCGGTGGCGCCACCCACCAGCGCGACCGGCTTGTGTCCGGCATCCTGAAAACGTTTCAGGCAGAGCAGCGGCACCAGATGGCCCAAATGCAAGCTATCAGCGGTAGGATCGAAGCCGCAATAGAGTGCAATTGGCCCTTGCGCCAGTCGCTCTGCTAACGCTTCTTCATCCGTTACCTGGGCGACTAAGCCCCTTTCTTGCAATTGTTGTATCAGGTTACTGCTGGTCATCACTGACTCCAAATTGATCAGACTGCACCTAGGCTGGTACACAGCTTTCCGCTGACGTGCGGAGACGAAAAAAAAGAGGGCTATAGCATAAAGCGCTGACGCCAACTGCGCCAGCGTTGAAAGGGGATAAAACGCAGTTTTACGGGGCTAAACGGTCAATCGACCAGCCATTGTCATTACGCTGGTAGAGGAAGCGATCGTGCAGACGATGTTCGCCGCCCTGCCAGAACTCCACGGTGTGGAATCTGACACGGTAGCCGCCCCAGAAACTCGGCAGCGGCACGTCGCCCTGCTGGAATTTCTGTTTGAGTTCGAGGAACTTGCCTTCCAGCACGCCGCGCGCCGAGATGCGGCTTGATTGCTTCGACACCCATGCGCCAATCTGGCTATCACGCGGGCGGCTGCTGAAGTACTTCAGTACCTCCAGCGGCGACAGTTTTTCCACTTCGCCCAGCACCATCACCTGACGCTCAAGGAAGTGCCATGGAAAGTGCAGCGAAATACGCGGATTCTCTGCCAGCTGCAGCGCCTTGCGGCTGCCGAGATTGGTATAGAACACCATGCCTTGCTCGTCGTAATGCTTCAGCAGCACAATGCGCTGATAAGGTTGGCCGCTGCTGTCAACGGTGGCGACCGTCATTGCCGTCGGATCCGGCAACTGCGCGGTGCAGGCCTGCTGCAGCCACTGCTCAAACAGCGCCAAAGGGTTATCGGGCAGATCTTTACGTCGCAGCCCGCCGCGGGTGTATTCACGACGCAGATGGGCAATATGTTGCAAGCTGTCACTGTCGCTCATGCTGTTTCTCTTTCTCACGTTTACTGAACGGAGGTATCCGCGTTCTGCAATTCACAATCATTAATCACGATTTTGTTATTACGTTCAACAAAAGCGCCATTGCCTTTTGACCAGAAGACGTAAGTGCCGTCGCTGTAGCGCGCGCCAGAGGCCGACACCGTTTGTGCCAGCGTCAGGGGCTTACCATCCAGAATAAAGCTCACCTGCTGCTTCGCGTTATCCTGAGTAACCGTCAGCGGCAAAGTGCCGCACTGATAGCGCAGCTGTTGCGGCGCCTCTTCCTGCTTATGCATCATGCCGCAGCCACTTAATAGCGCCACGCTGCTCAGTATCATCATTATTTTTTTCATTTTTACCTCTTAACGACCAAGTCGGGGATTGGCGGGGTAAATTGCGCCCAATACGCTCATGTCCCGCGCGCCCGTTACCGCTGGCAGGTTGCCCGGTAACCCATTTAATGTGCGAAACGCCAGCCACGCAAAGGCCAGCGCTTCCATATCATCACCGCTGATGCCCGCTTCGTCGGTGGTACCGACTTCCGTTCCCGACAGATGCGTGGCCAGCCGCGCCATCAGCAGTGGATTTCGGCTGCCACCACCGCAGACCAACAGACGATCGCAACCGTCGTTGAGCTGCACCTGCTGCGCAATGGTTAACGCCGTCAGCTCGGTCAGCGTGGCCTGTACATCCTGTGGTGCCAGCGCCGGGAAACGCTGCAGCTGCTGCTCGATCCAGCTGAGATTGAAATATTCGCGCCCGGTGCTTTTTGGCGGCGGCAGTGCAAACCACGGATCGCTGAGCATCAACTCCAGCAGCGCTGGAACCACCTGTCCGCTGCGCCCCCAGGCGGCATCTTTGTCGTACGGCAAACCTTTGTTGCGCCAAATCCACGCATCGATCAGCATATTGCCCGGCCCGGTATCAAAACCGCGTACCGGCTGGCCGGGGATCAGCAGTGACAGATTAGCGATGCCGCCGATGTTCAGCACCATGCGGCGCTCAGCGCTGTCCATCAATAACGCCTGATGGAAAGCCGGCACCAGCGGCGCGCCCTGCCCGCCGAGCGCCATGTCGCGGCGACGAAAATCCCCAATCACCGTGACGCCGGTTGCCGCCGCGATCTGGTTGTTATCGCCAATTTGCAGTGTATTCGGCGCATCACTTTGCGGCTCATGCCACACCGTTTGTCCGTGGCAGCCAATCGCCATGATGTCGCTGGCCTCAAGCGACTGCTGGTGCATCAAGGTTAAAACCGCCTCGGCGAACAGCTTGCCCAGCCGCGTATCCAGCTGCCCGAGCTGCGACAGCGTCAAGGTTTGCCCCTGACAAATGGCCAGCACCTGCTGGCGCAATTCCTGCGGGATGGGATGACAATAGCTGGCCTGCTGCGCCACCATTTGACCATCAATGGCCGCCAGTACCACGTCCACGCCATCAAGGCTGGTGCCGGACATCACGCCAATATAGCGTCCTGATTTCATAGCGGTTCACTCCCTTAACATCGTCTGGCTTAAGCCTGGCAAATTACCGGGTCTAATTCTATGATAAAATTCCGCTTTTCAGCGTCACTGCACAGTGCATTCCAGCTCAGAAATATTTTCGTTGGGTAATTGAATTTTTGTTGAGGGACGATGGTCTATGCTTCGCCCCAGCCGCGTTTTATACGGACTAAGCGTCATTTGCCAGTTTTCTGTCTTATACTCTGTGCAGTACAGGATGAGAAACATGGCGTTTTTTTGCATTAAGGAGCGTTCTGATGATTAAGCGTTTTGTAGCCGTGGCATTGACCGGCTTAACTCTGGCAGGTTGTGCCAACGACAGCACCCTTTCCGGTGACGTTTACAGCGCCAGCGAAGCTAAACAAGTACAAAGTGTTTCCTATGGCACGCTGGTTTCTGTTCGTCCGGTGAAAATCCAGGGCGGCGATGAAAACAACGTGATTGGCGCAATTGGTGGTGCAGTACTGGGCGGTTTCCTCGGTAACACCATTGGCGGCGGCAGCGGTCGCAGTCTGGCAACCGCCGGCGGTGCGGTACTCGGTGGCGTAGCCGGTCAGGGCGTTCAGGGTGCGGTCAACAAATCTGACGGTGTCGAGCTGGAGATCCGCAAGGATGATGGCAACACCATCATGGTGGTGCAGAAGCAAGCTGCCACCCGCTACTCGGTTGGCCAGCGCGTCGTGATGGCGTCAAACGGCAGCCAGGTTACCGTTTCGCCACGTTAAGCGAACAGATAAAAAAAACCGACGCCTGGCGTCGGTTTTTTTATTTCTCGCGGTTATGAAACTCAAGAATGTTTTTTTCCAGCCGCGCAATCAGCGTCACCATCTGATTGATCTCCTCCAGGCTGATGCCGGAAAGGATGTCATCGCGCGTGGCATCAATCACATTCTCAACCTGCTCGATAATCGGCTCAGCCTGCTTGGTCAACTTGATGCGCTTGGCGCGACGATCGTTGGCGCAGGTCGCGCGGGTGATCAATCCTTTCTCTTCCAGCTGATCCAGCGTGCGCACCAATGAAGGCTGCTCAATGCCGATCGCTTTGGCCAGCTGAATTTGAGACTGCTCTGGCGGGAGTTGATGAATATTGTGTAGCGTCACCCAGTGTGTTTGTGTCAACTCAAGCGGTTTCAAGCGCTGATCGATTAACGCGCGCCAAATGCGCACCAGACGAGACAGATCGGTTCCCAAGGGCGTATCCATTGCATCTCCTTATAATTAGCTTGCTAGCTATTAAGCCAGATTTTACACTATTCTGCGAGTTTACCTGGCAAATTACAAATACCAGGCCTGCATATACGCTTGCCGTCTACGCGCTATTTAGATGATTCCCGGTCAAAAAGGATGATGACACGTGTCCCTAACCGCCTTTTCCCCCAGCGCCCCGCTTACCGACCTGGTGTTCGGTGCGTCGCTGTTTTTCCCGCCGCTGTTTAAAGCGGTGTTACTCGGTTTCTTTTTCTGGTTGTTGATTCACCCGCTGATACGCGGCTGGATCTACTCCGGCGATGTCTGGCATCCCACCTTGATGGACCTTTCCCTGTTTGTACTCTGCGTCGCTGGCGCATTGTGGTTACTGAGCCTCGGATAAATCACTATGAAATTCAACCCTTTTAAGTATTTTTCAACCCTGGTGATTTTTGCGCTGGCCCTGCTTGCCGGAGGGTGGATGTGGAATTACTACATGCAATCGCCATGGACGCGTGACGGCAAAGTGCGCGCCGAGCTAGTGGATATCACGCCGGAAGTGTCCGGTCGCATCATCACTCTGGAAGTGCGCGACAATCAGTTTGTGCATAAAGGCGACGTGCTGCTGAAGCTCGATCCGGTGCCGTGGCAAATTGCGCAGGCCAATGCCGAAGCCCAACTGGCTAAAGCGCAGGCCGATCTGGCCAAAGCGCAGCATGAAGCCAATCGCCGCGCCAGCCTGCCGCGCAACGTTATTTCAGCGGAAGATATGGATGCCGCCCGCTTAACCGCCAATGCCGCCGCAGCGACGGCAAAAGCGGCGCAGGCTAGCCTCGATCAGGCACGCTGGAATCTTGATCAAACCACCATTACCGCGCCCACCGATGGCTGGATCAGCAACCTGACGCTGCGCACCGGCAACTATGCCAGCGCCGGTACGCCGCTGTTTGCGCTGGTCGACAGCCACTCTTACTACGTGATGGGCTATTTCGAAGAGACCAAGCTGCGCCATATTCAGCCCGGCGCTGCCGCGCAAATTGTGTTGTACAGCAACGGCGCGCGCTTGCAGGGTTCAGTGGAAAGTATCGGACGCGCCATTTATGACCAAAGCGTCGCCAGCGATGGCGGGCTGGTGCCCGATATCAAGCCTAACGTGCCCTGGGTGCGCCTGGCGCAGCGCGTGCCGGTGCGTATTCGCTTAGACGCGTTGCCGGAAGGTGTGCCGCTGGTGGCAGGCACCACCTGCACCATCTCCATCGCCCACTGAGGTTGTGATGAATTTTCAGTGGCTGGCGTGGCAAAATCTGCCGTGGATAAAAGCAAGTGGGGGCGAGTGGCGCTACGCACTGCGTAATGGCATCGCGATGTGTCTCGCCTTGACCATCGCCTATGCGCTGCAACTCGATCAACCTTACTGGGCCATGACCTCGGCGGCGGTGGTGAGTTTTCCCACCGTCGGCGGCGCCATCAGTAAAAGTCTCGGGCGCATCGTTGGCAGTTCGCTCGGTGCCAGCGCCGCGCTGCTGATCGCCGGACACACGCTGAATGAACCCTGGCTGTTTGCCTTTTTCATGGCCGGGTGGCTGGCGTTCTGTACCTGGATCGCCAATCACTACCAAAATAACGTGGCCTACGCGTTTTCGCTGGCGGGTTATACCGCCGCCATCATCGCTTTTAGCAGCGTCAACATCACCGATGTCACTCAGCTGTGGGATATCGCCCAGGCGCGCGTGTGCGAAGTGATCTCCGGCATCCTGTGTGCCGGATTGATGATGATGATTCTGCCTAGCACCTCAGATGGCAACGCGCTGATGAGTTCACTGCGTCAGATGCACGCGCGTTTGCTGGATCATGCGGTGTTATTACTGCAGCAAAGCAGCACCGATAACGTGCGCACCGCCCATGAGAATGTCATTAGCCAGATTCTCACCATGAACCTGCTGCGCATTCAGGCGTTCTGGAGCCACTATCGCTTCCGCCGCCAGAACAACGTGCTGAACTATGTGCTGCACCAGCAGTTGCGTCTCACCAGCGTACTCTCAAGCCTGCGCCGCATGTTGCTGAACTGGCCCGATGCGCCACCCGAACTTTACGACGCCATGGCCAAACTGTTGCAGGAACTGGCGCAGCCGCAGTGCGACAAATACCGTTTGGCGCTGATTCTGCGTGGCATCACGCCATCAGCAACCGGTGATTACCGTCAACGCGCCTTCGTCCAGCGACTGCGTTATTTCTGCTGGGTGTATCTCAATGTGAATCGCTGGATTCGCCTGATTGAACGCGCCGATGCCGATACCCGTTTTCAGCCGCCGTATGCGCCCTCGCTGGCGCGCGAAAGCGACAGTGCTGAAGCCGGCTGGAGCGCGCTGCGCACCTTCAGCGTCATCATGCTGGGCTGCGCCTTTTGGATCACCACGCAATGGGATTCCGGTGCCGCCGCCCTGACGCTTACCGCCATCGCCTGCGTGCTTTACTCCTCCGCGCCCTCGCCCAGTGGCAGCGTCTCGCTGTTGTTGAAAACCTTGCTGTGGCTGTCGCTGTTTAGCTTTGTGCTGCAGTTCGGTTTGATGGTGCAAATCAGCGCGCTGTGGCAGTTTTTACTGGTGCTATTCCCGCTGCTGCTCACCTTGCAGTTGTTCAAACTGCAGCAGAAGAAACGCGCCGGGATGTGGGGGCAATTCATTGTTTTTATGGGATCCTTTATCGCCGTCACCAATCCGCCGGACTGGGATTATCAAAGCTTCCTCAATGATAATATCGCCAAGGTGTGCGGCGTAATGCTGGCGTGGCTGGCGTTTCAGGTGCTGCGTCCCAGTTCCGATGCGCGTCGCAGTCGTCGGCATATTCGTGCCCTGCGCCATGCGTTTCTCGATCAGCTTCGCCGCCATCCGCGCCTGAGTGAAAGCCACTTTGAATCGCAGATTTATCATCACATCAGTCAGCTCAGTAACAGTCGTGACGAGCAAGCGCGCGTCTGGCTGCTGCGCTGGGGCGTGGTGTTACTGAACTGTTCCCACATTGTCTGGCAGCTGCGCGAATGGCAGCCGACGTCGGCTACGCTTAGGCAAATGCGTGATAGCAGCCTGCAGGATCTGCAACGAATTATAAGTCTGCGCGGCGTGCATCACACCGCGCTGCAGGCCACGCTGGATGAGCTGGAAACCCTGATTGAGCAACTGCAGCAGCAACAGGAGAGCGAAGCCAATACGCTGGCGGGCATTTTGTGGCGCCTGCGCTGCTCACTGGCCCAGTTAGCGCAGGCGGTACCGGATTGATTACTGACAATATTGCGTGGTCTGACGATTAAAATCATCCTGCAACTGCTGCAGCGATTTCTGTCCTTCAAAGCGGGTTTTATCCTGATCGGACATCGGTTCAATCACCAGCGCCTTCTCCTCTGAAGAGTAGATAAAGCGGCGATACAAAGTGGTGCCGGTGAAACTTTTGCCCTGAATACCGCCGCACACCACTGTCATCGCATGACGATAAGTTTCGCTGTGGGTGAAGTTGGTTTCGGTGGCGCTGCGCAAGACATTTTCGCAGCCATTGGCTTCGAGCCGATGAAGGGTGTGCTGGGTCAGCCATTCACGACCACGCGCAATCTTCTCACAGCCGACGCGCAGCGGATTGGTATCAATGGTGCGTTGCAGTTGTCGACTGGCATCTAAACGCAGCTGTGTGTCGTTGGGTTGATCGCATCCCACCAGCAATAAACATAACAACATCATCCCACGCGCTTTCATTCCTGCCCCTGAAGGTTTTATTCCTGAATCAATATCATAGGATGGAAAAACCGCGGAGAGTAGCAAGAAAATGGGTCAACTTTTTTCAGCGTGAGGAAAGGGGGGCGACAAGCTGCTGCCGCCCAAAGCATTAAATTACGCCGCAGGCAAAACGCGCCCCGCCGCCGCCAAGCGGTTGCGGATGGTCGGCATGATTATCGCCGCCCACATGCACCATCAAGGCTTTACCTTTGATTTCACTCAGGGATTTGATGCGTGGCGCAACGACCGGATACGTCGCCTTGCCATCTTCTGTGACAAACAGCGCGGGTAAGTCGCCAAGGTGACCATCGGCATACGGGCCAAGATGCTTGCCGGTTTTTTGCGGATCGAGATGTCCGCCCGCCGCACCGGCCGCCACCGTTTTACCGTCCGACTCGCCCGGTTCACAGCTGCCTTTAGCATGGACGTGGAAACCATGAATGCCGGGTTTCAGGCCGCTTAACGCTGGGGTAAATTGCACACCGTATGGCGTTTCGCTAAGCGTGACGGTGCCAATCGCTGCCCCGATGCCTTGCGCCGTGGTTTCATGCAGCGTGACTTCTTCTGACGCCGCCTGCGCACCCGCGGCGCAGGCCAGAGCCAGCATAACAATGAGGGTTTTATTCATAACGTCTCCTTACGGTTAGATTCCCTCTAAGCCTGGACTGCTTTCATCCAGGCTGCCGTAATTTGACGCAGCTTTACGCTTTAGGGCACATCGTAGCCGATGGCGGCTTTACGGATGCGGAACCATTGCTGGCGATCCAGCGTCAATTGGCACGCGCCAACCGCCTCTTTTACACGTTCGATTTTACCTGATCCAATAATCGGCAGCGGACGGCTTGGCAGTTTCATCACCCATGCATACACCACCTGCTCGATATTGCTGGCGCCGATCTCCTGCTTAACCTGCTCCAGCTCATCGCGCAGCGGCTGATAATGCGGATCGTTAAACAGGCGACCGCCGCCGAGGCATGACCACGCCATCGGGCGAATGCGATTTTGCTGGCACTGGTCAAGCGAGCCATCCAGCAGCGACGTTTGTTCCAGCGGAGAGATCTCCAGTTGATTGGTGACCAGACTGAACGGCAAACGCGATTGCAGCAGCGTGAACTGCGAGGCGGTGAAGTTGGAGACGCCAAAATGGCGTACTTTGCCGCTCTGATGCAGCGCCATAAAGGCTTCGGCAATCTCATCCGCGTCCATCAACGGATCCGGGCGATGAATCAACAGCAAATCGAGGTAATCGGTATGGAAATGGCGCAGCGAATTTTCGGCGCTGTGCAGAATGTGGCTGGCTTCGGTGATGTAGTGACCAATACGGTGTTCAGGCTTCGCGCGCGTCGCAATGCCGCATTTGGTGACGATTTGCAGCTTCTCACGTAACCCTGGCGCGAGGCGCAGCGCGGCACCAAAGGCGGCTTCACATTGGTAATCGCCGTAGATGTCGGCGTGATCGACGGTGGTGATGCCCAGCGCTAAATGGTGCTCAATAAATTGCACCACTTGCTGCGGCGTCATGCCCCACTCCATTAAACGCCAGTAACCGGCGATCAGCGGTGAAAATGAGGGTCCCTGCGGTGCAATAGCCTGCGCTTGTAACATGGTTAAACTCCCTAAACACGGTTCCAGATGACGAAAGCGGGAGTATAACGGAAAGGCAAATCATCGTTTTCTTAAAACAGTTCCGGTTGTTGTGGATCATGATCTTCATCCACTTTTTGCTGCCGCTGCAGGCGCAAAAAGCGTTGCCGGCACAAGCGCAGCACATCGCGCTTTTGCGCATCGCTGAATTTCATCCAGTTAAAGCGCTCTTCCCGGCTGCGTAAACAGCCACGACAATAACCACGCGCGTCACTCTGGCAAATACCACGACACGGGCTGGGAACGGGGAAGAACTCAAGTTGCTCGGCCACATCCACTCCGCAATTAATATCTCATATCATATTGATAACAGCTTAATGACATTGTGCAAAGCGTAGACGCCCATTGTGCATAATCAAGCCATTACGCTGTCTGGTTACGCCTGTTTACCAAATAGCCAGCATTTATCGGATTTGGATGGTTTATGTTTACTCTTGGTTAAGGTTTTCCTCAGCTTGTCTTCATACGATTGTCACACGACTTCTTACCGTTGAGTTTTCATGAGATTCCCGACCACCCTGCAGTGCGGCACCAGCGGATTTAACCTTATTGCTGCGCTGTTCTTCGCACTAGTTTTAAATGCCCTGTTCTTGCTGCGTGCCTGGGAAATGATTCCATACGATCATCCCCACGATTATCTGTTCGCCGCCAGTATTCCGCTGGTGCTGGCCTCGGCTTTCTATTTTATTTTCTCACTTGCTGCCTGGCCTTATCTGCGCAAGCCGTTGCTGATTGTGCTGGTGTTCGTCAGCGCCGCCGCCAATTACTTCATGCACAGTTTTGGCACGGTGATCGACACCAATATGATGCAAAACGTCTTTGAATCTGACCCGCAGGAAGCCTCAGCGTTTTTTAGCAGCCGCTATCTACTCTGGATGTTATTGATGGGGATGGTGCCGGTGGCGCTGATTTGCGGCGTGCGTATTCGTCGTGGACCGCGCTGGTGGTGGAATCTGCTGCAACGCCTGACGTGCGCACTGGGCGCAATATTGGTGATACTGCTGATGGCGGCGCTGTTTTACAAAGATTACGCCTCGCTAATCCGCAATAATAAAAATCTGATCAAGATGATTACCCCGGCCAATATCGTCAGCGGCACCGGCCACTATGTCGATCAACGCTATCTGCAAGGTAGCCAGGCGCTGGTGAAAATCGGTGAAGATGCTCATAAAGGTCCGTTAATCTCCACAGCGACTAAAAAAACGCTGGTGGTGTTAATAGTGGGTGAAACGGCGCGCGCCGAGAACTTTTCGTTGGGTGGTTACGCGCGAGAGACCAATCCAGAATTGAAAAAACAGCAGGTAATTTACTATCCCAACGCCAGTTCCTGTGGCACAGAAACCGCCATTTCGGTGCCCTGTATGTTCTCGAATATGCCTCGCGTGCATTACGACGCCAATCTGGCGCACCACCAGGAAGGCGTACTCGACATCCTCGCCCATGCGGGCGTAAGCGTACTGTGGCGCGAAAATGATGGTGGCTGTAAAGGCGCCTGTGACCGCGTGCCGCACACCGATATGACGCAGTGGAAACTGCCGCAATATTGTCACGATGGTTTTTGCCAGGATGAGGTGTTGCTGCATCGTCTTGATAACTATGTTGCCAGCCTGCACAACGATGGCATTATCGTGCTGCATCAGATGGGCAGCCACGGCCCAGCCTATTATCAGCGTTATCCGGCTGAGTTCCGCCGTTTTACACCCACCTGCGACAGCAAGCAGATTCAGGATTGCGATCATCAGGCGCTGGTGAACACCTACGATAATTCGCTGCTGTATAGCGACGACATGCTGAGCCGCACCATCGATAAGCTTAAAGGCCTAAGCGATCGCTTCAATGTGGCGCTGGTTTATCTCTCCGATCACGGCGAATCGCTTGGCGAGCGCGGGATGTATCTGCACGGCGCGCCTTACCTGTTTGCGCCTGCGCAGCAAACACACATTCCTCTGCTAATGTGGATGTCACCGGGATACGCGGCGGCAAACCACATCAATGATGCCTGTTTACGCCAGCAAGCGGCTGACGCCAAGGTTTCGCAAGATAATCTTTTCCATACGGTTTTAGGCATGTTCAATATCCAGACGCAGCAGTATCAGCCGCAGCTGGACATGATCAGATCGTGCCAAACTGCCGCCTGAGGGTTGCGTTAGACTGACTGGTCTAATAACCTGCCCCCCATGAATAAGACTCTGCAACGCAACGATACCCGTGAACACCTGCTCGCTATTGGCGAGCAGGTTTGTTTACAGCGCGGCTTTACCGGCATGGGTTTGATCGAGATGCTGGCGCTGGCAGAAGTCACGAAAGGCTCGTTCTACCACTATTTCGGTTCGAAAGAGGCCTTTGGCGTGGCGCTGATTGAGCGCTACTTCAGCCATTTCCAGCAGCAGATTGATCAGCAGTTGAGTCTGCCCGATTTAACGCCGACCGAGCGGTTGTTAGCGCATTTCCGCTATGGCGAACGGCTGTTTATCGAGCAAGGTCATATTGTTGGCTGTCTTGGCGTAAAGTTGTCAGCCGAAGTGTGCGATCTCTCTGAGCCGATGCGCGATGCACTGCAACAGGGTGCCAACGCCATTATCGCTGCCTACACGCGCTGTTTGACTGAGGTGGCGGCTGAGCAGCCGCTGCCGTTTGGGCAAACGCCGCAGCAGCTGGCGCAGCGCTGCTACTTGCTGTGGCTCGGAGCCAGTTTGCAGAGCAAGATTTCCCGAGAGCCGGGCCCGATTAGCCTGGCACTCGACACCATCGAACAGTGGCTGATAAGTCACTGATTTTTAAAACCCCATTTACTAGACGACCGGTCTTCCTGGAGCAATCAATATGGCGAGTAAGCAGCTGTTCTCCCCACTTAAAGTGGGCGCGATTACCGTACCGAACCGCATTTTCATGGCCCCGTTGACGCGTCTGCGCAGCATTGAGCCGGGCGATATCCCTACGCCGCTGATGGCAGAATATTATCAACAGCGCGCCAGTGCCGGTTTGATCATCACCGAAGCCACCCAGATCTCTTTCCAGGCGAAAGGCTATGCCGGTGCGCCGGGTCTGCACACACAGCAGCAAATTGCCGCGTGGAAAGTGATTAACGAAGGCATTCATGCCGCCAACGGTCACAGCGCTGTACAACTGTGGCACACCGGCCGCATATCTCATAACAGCGTGCAGCCCGAAGGCAAAGCGCCGGTCGCCCCATCCCCACTAGCGGCAGGTACGCGCACGTCCCTGCGCGCCGCGGATGGTTCTGTTTATCGTGAAGACACCTCCGTGCCACGCGAGTTGTCAGTGGCTGAAATTCAGCAAATCGTAAAAGATTTTGGTCAGGCCGCCGCCAATGCGCGCGAAGCCGATTTCGACCTGCTGGAGCTGCACTCCGCGCACGGCTATCTGATGCACCAGTTCCTCGCACCAGGTTCAAACCAGCGTACCGATGAGTACGGCGGTTCGATTGAAAAGCGTGGCCGTTTCGCGCTGGAAGTGGTGGATGCGGCGATTGCCAACTGGTCTGCCGATCGTATTGGTATCCGCGTTTCACCAATCGGTGCTTTCCAGAATCTGGAAAATGGCCCGGAAGAAGAAAAAGCGGCGCTGTGGTATATCGCCGAGCTGGGTAAACGCGGCATCGCCTATCTGCACCTTTCTGAGCCAGACTGGGCGGGCGGACAGCCTTACAGCGATGCATTCCGTGAAAAAGTGCGTGCCCTGTTCCCAGGCGTGATCATCGGTGCCGGTGCTTACACCGTTGAGAAAGCCGACGATCTGATTGCGCGTGGCCTGATTGACGCCGTGGCCTTTGGTCGCGACTTTATCGCCAACCCGGATCTGGTTGCCCGTCTGCAGCAGGATGCGCCACTCAATCCGCAGCGTCCTGAGAGTTTTTACGGTGGCGGCGCGGAAGGTTATACCGATTATCCAACCCTGTAAGAAAATGGCTGCCGCGGCGGATAAGCGGCAGCGTTGTTTCATCAGTGTCTATACTAAGTTGCTTGTCATGCACTGATGACGTTTTGAAAAAAGAGGATGTTATGCGTTTACTTCACACCATGTTACGCGTTGGCGATTTACAACGTTCAATCGATTTCTACACCCGCGTGCTCGGCATGCGCGTACTGCGTCAAAGCGAAAACACCGAGTATAAGTACACCCTGGCATTCGTTGGCTACACCGAAGAGAGCGAGGGCGCGGTGATTGAGCTGACTTACAACTGGGGCGTGGATAAATACGATCTCGGCAACGCTTACGGCCATATCGCGCTGGGCGTGGACAACGTAGCTGATACCTGCGAACGCATTCGCAGCGCAGGCGGCAACGTGACGCGTGAAGCGGGCCCGGTAAAAGGCGGTTCGACTATTATTGCATTTGTTGAAGATCCAGACGGCTACAAAATCGAGCTGATTGAAAACAAACATGCCGGTCACGGCTTAGGCAACTAAGGTTGCCCGTCAGCCTGCTATTTGCAGGCTGACTTCCCTCTCCTGCTGCACCCTCCTGCGATTTTTGCCATAATGCGCGCTGCCCTATTTATTGCCATGAGATCCTGATGTCTGAATCGAACGCTTTGAACGCTCTCCACCAACGCTTTCGCGGTTTTTATCCTGTTGTGATCGACGTTGAAACCGCGGGTTTCAATGCACAAACCGATGCACTGCTGGAAATTGCAGCCACCACGCTAAAAATGGATGAAGACGGCTGGTTGCACCGCGATGAAACGCTGCACTTCCATGTGGAACCGTTTGAAGGCGCCATTCTGAATCCTGCGGCGCTGGCGTTTACCGGCATCGATCCCACCAATCCGCTGCGCGGTGCGGTAAGCGAATATGAAGCCCTGCACGCGATTTTTAAAATGGTGCGCAAAGGCACCAAAGACAGCGGCTGCAATCGCGCCATTATCGTGGCGCATAACGCCACCTTCGATCTCAACTTCGTGATGGCGGCCGCCGAGCGCGCCAGCCTGAAGCGCAATCCGTTCCACCCGTTTGCCACTTTTGATACCGCGGCACTGAGCGGTTTAGTGCTGGGGCAAACCGTGTTGGCGAAAGCCTGTAAAGCGGCGGGAATGGAGTTTGATAGCACGCAGGCGCATTCGGCGCTGTATGACACCGAGCAAACCGCGACGCTGTTCTGTGAGTTGGTGAACCGCTGGAAACGCCTGGGCGGCTGGCCGCTGGCTTTCAGTGAAGAATCCGCAGACGAGGCGTCTGCCGGGTAACCAAAGAAAAGGCCGACATGTGTCGGCCTTCTGCATTATTCCGCTTCTTTATACTTCTCAGCGGTCTCTTTCAGCAGTGGCTGAAGTTCACCGCGCTGGAACATCTCAACGATGATGTCGCAGCCGCCGACCAGTTCACCGTCGACCCACAGCTGCGGGAAGGTTGGCCAGTTAGCGTATTTTGGCATTTCAGCGCGAATATCCGGGTTCTGCAGAATGTCCACGTAAGCGAAACGCTCGCCACACGCAGAAAGCGCCTGCACGGCTTGCGCCGAAAAACCACAGCTTGGCAGCTTTGGCGAACCTTTCATGTACAGCAGAATCGGGTTTTCTGCGATCTGACGCTGAATTTTTTCAACAGTACTCATTATTGCCTTCCTTAATCTTCTACTTCGTGTTTGTTTATTGTAGCGATTTCGCTCCCGGACTGAAAACGGGATTTTGCGTTTGCACTGGCTAATCGCCATGTTTGTTAAGTTAACGCATGACAAATAACATTTTCATATCATTAATTGGCATTAATAAATTAATAATTAGCAATAATTTCGCTGTGTTAACCAGCTGAAATCGCTCATTTTTGCTACAGAATCAATCTGGTAACATATTAATAGAAAAAGGCCTTACCTTTTGTAAAAAAAGTGGATTAGAATTGCCTCGGCGCTGGTCACCTGATCAGATTTCTCTCACTTTTACGCAGTCTGCTTTGATTCAGCCTGCTTAACCTGTAACCGGATTATGCGTCTACTAATTACGCTTTTCATACTGGCTTTTGCCCAACTGTTCTTTAATGTGGCCGCTGCATCTCCGCATGCGCCCGTTAACGCCAGTTCGCTTAAAGCAGAGAAAAAGAGCGCACGTGAAGACGAGCGCCGCAAACGACGTCCGGTAAAAACCACCACCACCAAAAAATCGCGTCTGACCGCTGTTCAAAAATTCAAACTCAAAAAACAGAGCAAAACAGACGTCGCGCTGCACAAAACCACCAGCAAAAAATCCCCGCTGAAACTCTCTGCTAAGAAATACGGTCATCAACGTTTAGCGAAGAAAACGCCCGAGATCGCCGTCGATGATGAAGCGTTAGCGCTGACCGGCATCAAAATGAGTAAAGCGCACCGCCAGCGTTATCAAAAAGCGCGTGAAACGGCGATGACCAAATTAATGGGTCAACTCGGCAAACCTTATCAGTGGGGCGGCGCTTCGCCACACACTGGTTTCGATTGCAGCGGCTTGGTATGGTACGCCTATAAAGATCTGGTGAAATTCAAACTGCCACGCACCGCCAATGAGATGTATCACCTGCGTGATGCGGCACCGATTAAGCGTGAAATGCTGGAGAAAGGCGATCTGGTGTTCTTCCGCATCAACAATCGCGGTACCGCCGACCATGTGGGCGTTTATCTTGGCAATGGCAAATTCATTCAGTCGCCGCGTACCGGCAAAGATATTCAGATTAGCGCATTGGGTGAGGATTACTGGCAGAAACACTATGTGGGCGCGCGTCGTATGATGACGCCAAAAACCATTCGCTAGTTGTTGCGCAACAGACATAAAAAAGCCGGATGCTGTTCTCAGCTCCGGCTTTTTTGTTAATGCATGATCGCGGTAAAGCTGAAGGCGATAATCATCAACAGTGCGCCAACAGTGGTCATTAGCGCCAGCTTCAGGTCGGTATTCATCACAACTCCTTAGTCACACAATTATTAGGGTTAAGGCGATTTTCGCATAGCAATAGGCAAAAATCTCGTGTTATCCGCGCCAGCTTGCTAGAATCGCCGCCTTTCGTTGCGCAACAGATTTTGCGCAGGCTGTATTTACAGCGTGATGAAGTGATTTTACCTGCTTGAACATGCCGTTTTGCCCGCTTTTTTGGGCTGTAAAAGCATTAGCAGACGCAAACGTTTAACAATATACTTATCAGTAAGTTGCGATAAGCCCAGGAGCACCATTTTCATGGCAACAATTAAAGATGTCGCAAAACGCGCGGGTGTCTCAACCACCACGGTTTCGCATGTCATCAACAAAACGCGTTTCGTTGCGGAAGAGACGCGTAACGCCGTATGGGAAGCGATCAAAGAATTACACTACTCGCCGAGTGCCGTGGCGCGTAGTCTTAAAGTTAATCACACCAAAACTTTGGGTCTGCTGGCGACCTCCAGCGAAGCGCCCTACTTCGCTGAAATTATCGAAGCGGTGGAGAACCGCTGCTTCGAACGCGGCTATACGCTGATTCTCGGCAATGCGCACAACGATCTGCAAAAGCAGCGCGCTTACCTGTCGATGATGGCGCAAAAGCGCGTCGATGGTCTGCTGGTGATGTGTTCGGAATATCCAGACGATTTGCTGCAGATGCTGGAAGAGAACCGCAATATCCCCATGGTGGTAATGGATTGGGGCGCGTCACGCGGTGATTTCACCGATACCGTGCAGGACAATGCATTTCAGGGCGGCTATCTCGCCGGGCGTTATCTGATTGAACGTGGCCATCGCGATATCGGTGCCATTCCTGGCCAAATGGAGCGCAACACCGGCGGTGGACGTCATGCTGGCTTCCTGCAGGCAATGAACGAAGCGGGCATTACGGTGCGTCCCGAGTGGGTGGTTCAGGGCGACTTTGAGCCTGAATCGGGCTATCAGGCGATGCAACAGATCTTAAATCAGAAACAGCGTCCAACCGCGGTGTTCTGCGGTGGCGATATCATGGCGATGGGCGCGATTTGCGCTGCTGATGAGATGGGTTTGCGCGTACCGCAGGATATCTCGGTGATTGGCTACGATAACGTGCGCAACGCGCGCTATTTCACACCAGCGCTCACCACCGTGCACCAGCCGAAAGCTGAACTGGGCGAAAAAGCGCTGGAAATGCTGCTGGATCGCATCACCAGCAAGCGCGAAGATCCGCAAACTATCGAAGTCCAGCCAACGCTGATTGAACGCCGTTCGGTGGCGTACGGTCCGTTCCGCGACTACCGCCGCTAAGCCGACACTTCGCTGAGCCATTCGTGGTTCAGCGTTTCCGCATCCCCGAGATAAGCCAGTAACCACGCCAGCGCCGGTGACGCGCGCTGTTCTGACCAGCTAACGCAGCACGGACTGTCCGGAAACGCCTGCGGTAGCGCCAGCTCGACCAGTTTTTGGCTGTCCAGCAGTGGACGCGCCAAATGGCCAGGCACCATGCCGACGCACAATCCTGCCAGCAAACAATCCATCCCGGTTTCCCACTCTGGCACCACCAACCGCCGCTGATTATCCAGCGTCCATGTCATACGGCGCGGTAACGCACGCGAGGTATCCTCCAGCACCAGCGATGGCCACGCCCGCAAGGTTTCATCATCCAGCTCCTTGCTGTTAACCAGCGGATGATCAGGGCTCACCACACAACGCCAGTTCAGCGCGCCCATATCCTGAAAGGCAAAACGTCCGCCCACCGGAATGGCCTGGGTTGCGCCAATCGCCACATCCACCCGACCATCAGCCAACGCATCCCACACGCCGTTGAACACTTCGTAGCTGATAATCAGCTCCATATCGGGAAAATGGCGATAGAAGTCCTTCACTAACTGTCGCGTGCGCTGCGGTTTTACAATGCAGTCAACCGCGATGCTCAACTCGCCGCGCCAGCCATTTGCCAGTTGCTGACACTGTCGGCGAGTGGCCAGCATTTTTTTGATAACAGATCGGCCTTCCCGCACAAAATGCTCGCCCGCCGCTGTCATCACCACTTCCCGATGCTGGCGCTCAAACAGCGGCACCGCCAGCCAGGTTTCCAGCTGGCGCACAGTATAACTGACGGCAGAGGGCACGCGATGCAGTTCCTGCGCTGCCGCGCTAAAACTGCCGGTGCGCGCTACTGCATCCACCACTTCAAGCGCATATTCTGACCACATAAATTTGCCTTCAAAAATTTTAACAGCACCATGCAAATATTAGCGTTTCACAAAGCGCGCCGCATCCTTTTACACTCCCCGGCGTTCACCCTGCCCAAAAGAGAATCAACATGTTGTCGTCTAAAGCATTTATGCCTTATCTCGCCGTGCTCAGCATGCTCGGCTTTCTTGCCACGGATATGTATTTGCCCGCCTTTGGCGATATGCAGCGTGATTTTGCTAGCGCACCCGGCACCATCAGCGCCAGCCTGAGTCTGTTTCTCGGCGGTTTTGCCTGTGCCCAGGTATTTTGGGGACCGCTATCAGATCGTTATGGACGTAAGCCGATTTTGCTGGCGGGCCTTGCCATCTTCGCCCTCGGTTGTCTGGGAATGCTGTGGGTGACCGATGTCCGCCTGATGCTGGCGCTGCGTTTTATGCAGGCGATTGGCGTGTGTGCGGCTGCCGTAAGCTGGCAGGCGCTGGTGGTGGATCACTATCCAAAAGCGAAAGCCAATAAAGTGTTTGCAACGATTATGCCGCTGGTTGCGCTGTCGCCGGCGCTGGCACCGCTGCTCGGCGCCTGGCTGATCGGCCACTTCCACTGGCGCAGCATCTTTATCACGCTGACGCTGGTTGCCGTAGTGTTGCTGATCGGTACGCTGCAATTAACCTCGCCTAAGCGCGAGAAAGTTGCCTCAGGCAAACAACCCGGCTGGTTGACTTTGCTGGGTACCCGCGTATACAGCGGTAACGTCTTAATCTATTCGGCATGTTCGGCGAGCTTTTTCGCGTGGCTGACGGGCTCACCTTTCATTCTCGCCGCAGCTGGCCTGACGCCGGGTGATATTGGCCTGAGCTATATTCCGCAGACCATTGCGTTTCTGATTGGCGGCTTTGGCTGCCGCACGCTGTTAAATCGTTATCAGGGCGCGCAACTGCTGCCGTGGTTGCTGGTGCTGTACAGTCTGAGCATCCTAAGTCTGTTTGTCATCGCCCTGATGCCTTCAGCGCCGCTGTTTGTGCTGCTGATGCCCTTCTGCGGCATGGCGCTGGCCAATGGCGCGATCTATCCGATTGTGGTGGCCAGCGCATTAGCGCCCTTCCCGCACGCCACCGGTAAAGCGGCAGGATTACAGAATTTATTGCAGTTAGGATTGTGCTTTGTCGCCAGCCTGCTGGTCTCCGCCGGCCTTGAGCAGGCGCTGTTCAACACCACATTAGTGATGGTGGCCACCGTGGTACTGGCGTGGGTGGGCTTTGTCTGCCAGCGATCGGCAAACGCACAAAGTGATATTGCCCACACTTCCCGTCCCTGCGAAGATAATCTCTAAGCCAACGCTTTTCGTTAGCAAACTAACGATAACCCGTTGAATATTGACCCACGTGAGCATATACTCAGTGGGTCAATAATTCTGTATTAAATCAATAATATAAATGTAATACCTTTAGCGACTCTGTCGCGGGATGGCGTCTGCACGATACTCCAGTGCGGCGTCCAACTTTTCTATTCAAATTCATGCCTCTGTAAAACGTCGGATTTCTGGCGCACGGATTTTCCGTGAGTTCTCTCACAGGTCTTGGGAAATTGGCTATTCTTTTTCTCAGGTTCAGATCGGAAGGTGATGGAGAAGCTATGAGTTCATCTGTTATAGAAGAAGTGAGCCTTGAAGAAAACCACTGGTTTCGGATCGTCAATGAACTGCTAGAGCGTGCTGATATTGCAGTTAATGGCACTCGTCCCTGGGATATTCAGGTAAAGCATCCAGATTTTTTTAAACGCGTGCTCGAGGAAGGATCGCTCGGATTAGGTGAAAGTTACATGGATGGTTGGTGGGAGTGCGAACAGCTTGATATGTTCTTCCATCGCGTTTTAAAACACCATCTGGATAAACAATTACCGCGGCATTTTAAAGATACGTTGCGCATCGCCGCCGCGCGTCTTACTAATTTGCAATCGAAAAAACGCGCCTGGATTGTGGGTAAAGAGCATTACGACCTGGGTAATGATCTATTCTCACTGATGCTTGACCCTTATATGCAATATTCCTGCGGCTACTGGAAAGATGCTGATACGTTGGAAAACGCGCAGCAGGCCAAACTGGATATGATTTGCCGCAAGTTACAACTTGAACCGGGCATGACGCTGTTGGATATCGGTTGTGGCTGGGGCGGACTGGCGGAATATGCCGCTCGCCATTATGGCGTTACGGTGCATGGCGTCACTATTTCTGCTGAACAACAAAAACTGGCACAACAACGCTGTGAAGGACTGGATGTCACAATATTATTGCAGGACTATCGCGATCTGAATAATCAATATGATCGCATTGTTTCTGTCGGAATGTTTGAACATGTCGGGCCGAAAAACTATGCCACTTATTTTGATGTTGCTGACCGCAATCTCAAACCAGACGGCATATTTTTACTGCACACCATTGGTGCCCTCACAACGGATATGAATGTCGATCCGTGGATTGATAAATATATCTTCCCGAACGGTTGTCTGCCGTCGGTCCGTCAAATCGCTGATGCCAGTGAGCCACATTTCGTCATGGAAGATTGGCATAACTTTGGCGCAGATTACGATACGACGTTAATGGCCTGGTATGAACGTTTTCAGGCGGCGTGGCCGCAGCTGGCTGAGAAATATGGCGAACGTTTTAAACGAATGTTCGACTATTATCTCAACGCCTGCGCCGGTGCGTTTCGTGCCCGTGATATTCAGCTGTGGCAGGTGGTATTCAGTCGTGGCAAGGATGGCGGATTACGCGTAGCGCGTTAATGAGCTTGCAGAAATAAATCAAGGCGCCGCAGGGCGCCTTTTTTAGCGCCATTATTCTGCGCTGGCAATCTGCGCCAGTGCAGCGGCTTCACGCTGCGCTAATACGCGTTCAACGGTTTCCACAATGGCCTGCGTATGAGGATCAATCTCAATATTGACCTTCTGACCAAACTTCTTCGCGCCTAACGTGGTGCGCTCGAGGGTTTCCGGAATCAGATGCACACAGAACTTGCTTTTGGTAACGTCGCCAACGGTCAAACTAATTCCGTCGATACCCACAAAACCTTTATGCAGAATATATTTGATCTGCGTGGCGTCCTGTAATTTAAACCAGATTTCGCGGTTGTTTTCTGACTGGATGATTTTGCAGATTTCCGCCGTGGTCATAATATGGCCAGACATTAAATGGCCGCCAATTTCATCACTGAACTTCGCTGCACGCTCAATATTCACCACATCCCCGACCTGTAATTCACCCAGGTTGGTAATGCGCAATGTTTCTTTAATCAGATCGAAGCTAACCCGATCGCCATTAATCTCAGTCACAGTCAGGCAGCAGCCGTTGTGGGCTACCGATGCGCCCAGCGCCAGTCCCGGTAACAGCTCATCCGGTAAGCGCACAATATGGGTACGAAACAGATCTTTCTCTTCAATGCCGACAATTTCTGCCGTGCCTTGCACAATTCCAGTAAACATAATCTTAGCCTCTGCAAAGTTTGCGTCAGTTTATCACAGCTTGTCGGCGGCAGCTTAATTTGGCGGAGTTCAAACTTTACACAAATTGCTAAACAAAATGCGATCAACGTTTGGCGGAAGCCAGCGCTGCCGCTACACTGTGCGCGCATTCTTTGGGGATTTCGCCCCGCTCTCTTCATTAATTAAGCAGGTGTAACGTGCAGAAGTATTTTACCGAAGCGCGTCAATTGCTGGCCCTCGCGATCCCGGTCATCCTTGCTCAGGTGGCCCAGACTGCGATGGGATTTGTAGATACTGTTATGGCCGGTGCGGTAAGCGCCACGGATATGGCCGCCGTCGCTGTCGGCACCTCTATCTGGCTTCCCGCCATTCTGTTTGGTCATGGTCTTCTACTGGCTTTGACGCCTACCGTTGCGCAACTCAACGGTTCAGGACGACGCGAACGTATCGCGGAACAAGTACGCCAGGGATACTGGATGGCAATCGGTGTTGCACTCCTGATTATGGTGGTGCTGTGGAACGCTGGTTATCTGATTAACACCATGCATGATATCGATCCTGAATTGGCTGCCAAAGCTGAAGGATACCTGCATGCCTTGCTGTGGGGCGCACCGGGTTACCTGCTGTTCCAGGTGATGCGCAACCAATGCGAAGGTTTGTCGAAAACCAAACCGGCGATGCTGCTCGGCTTCCTCGGCCTGATGGTGAATATTCCGCTCAACTATGTGTTCATTTACGGCCATTTTGGTATGCCGGCCTTAGGCGGCGTCGGCTGCGGCGTGGCGACGGCATCGGTCTATTGGGTGATGTTCCTGGTGATGCGCTTCTGGGTGAAACGCATGGCAAGCATGCGCGACATCCGTATGAAAACGCGCTGGTCTGCACCGTCACGTGCGATTTTGTCACGCCTGTTCACGCTGGGTTTGCCGGTGGCATTGGCGCTGTTCTTTGAGGTGACGCTGTTTGCCGTGGTGGCGCTGTTGGTATCACCGCTCGGTATCGTGAAAGTGGCCGGACACCAGATTGCACTCAACTTCAGTTCGCTGATGTTCGTGTTGCCGCTGTCGCTCGGCGTCGCCACTACCATTCGCGTTGGCTATCGGCTGGGACAAGGTTCGGCCGAACAGGCGCGCGTTGCTGCGTGGACCGGGCAAGGCGTCGGCATCAGCATGGCGGCCATCACCGCGCTGTTTACCGTGATTTTCCGTCACGATATCGCTGGCCTGTACACGGCAAATCCAGAAGTCATTACCCTTGCGGCACAGCTCATGTTGCTGGCGGCGATTTATCAGTTCTCAGATTCAATTCAGGTGATTGGCAGCGGTATCTTGCGCGGTTATAAAGACACGCGCTCGATCTTCTTCATTACTTTTATCGCCTATTGGGTGCTGGGTTTGCCGGTGGGTTATGTACTGGCGATGACGGATTGGGTCTTGCCGAAGTTGGGTCCCGCCGGTTTCTGGTGTGGCTTTATTATCGGCCTGACCTCCGCAGCGGTGATGATGATTTGGCGCATCCGTCGTTTGCAGCGCCTGCCTGCGCAGGTCATCCTGGCGCGCGCTGCGCGCTAAGTGGCTGGTAACGGCGAAAAAAACGACGCATAGCACAGTTGCTGGTCAGTCGTAGGGGAAAAACACTTTTTCCCCTTGCCAGCATCACGGCCTGCCGTTAATATTCGTCCCCGCTGTCGCCCTGACAGCGTGTTGCGCTCTTAGCTCAGTTGGTTAGAGCACCACCTTGACATGGTGGGGGTCGATGGTTCGAGTCCATTAGAGCGCACCAAGTGCGTCCGTAGCTCAGTTGGTTAGAGCACCACCTTGACATGGTGGGGGTCGGTGGTTCGAGTCCACTCGGACGCACCAATTTTGTGAATTTCCTCAATGCGCTCTTAGCTCAGTTGGTTAGAGCACCACCTTGACATGGTGGGGGTCGATGGTTCGAGTCCATTAGAGCGCACCACTCTGGTTTTATCTCCTTGCGCAACACCTTTTTCTTGATCTGCATCGTCTATATCGCGCCGCTTTTATATTGGTTTTCGCATACTTAGCGACTATACTATGCCGCGTTGTTCCACCTGAAAGGTTTCAGCGCTAACGTGCCTATGCAAACAACTCCAATGATTTGCGCAACACTGATCACTCAGTTCCCTCGCGTACTGCATAACTTCTCTGCACGCTTTGCTTTCGTCTCCTATTCTTATTTCTGTGAAATCCGATCCAACACCATAAATATTCTCACTTCGGTGCCGTGCGCATCGAATCCCGACCTTTATCATCCATCACAACTTATAGAAAACCTGACATGAAAAAGACCAAAATCGTTTGTACTATCGGTCCAAAAACCGAATCTGAAGAGATGCTGACCCAACTGCTGGAAGCGGGCATGAACGTGATGCGCCTTAACTTCTCGCACGGGGATTACGCTGAACATGGCCAACGCATTACCAACATGCGTGCCGTTATGGAAAAAACCGGTCGTCAGGCCGCTATTCTGCTGGACACCAAAGGTCCGGAAATTCGTACCATGAAATTGGAAGGCGGCAACGATGTGTCGTTGAAAGCCGGCCAGACCTTCACCTTCACCACCGATCAGTCAGTCATTGGTAACAGCGAACGTGTTGCCGTGACCTACGCCGGCTTCACTGAAGATCTGAAAATTGGTAACACCGTTCTGGTCGACGATGGTTTGATCGGTATGCAGGTCACTGAAGTGACTGAGAATTCAGTAATCTGTAATGTCCTGAACAATGGCGATCTGGGTGAGAACAAGGGCGTTAACCTGCCAGGTGTCTCCATTCAGCTGCCTGCATTGGCGGAAAAAGATAAGCGCGACCTGATCTTTGGTTGCGAGCAGAACGTTGATTTCGTCGCCGCTTCGTTTATCCGTAAGCGTTCTGACGTGCTGGAAATCCGTGAGCACCTGAAAGCGCATGGCGGCGAGCATATCCAGATCATCTCGAAAATCGAGAACCAGGAAGGCCTGAACAACTTCGATGAGATCCTCGAAGCCTCAGACGGCATCATGGTTGCTCGTGGCGACCTCGGCGTTGAGATCCCGGTTGAGGAAGTGATCTTCGCGCAGAAGATGATGATTAAGAAATGTAATAAAGCACGCAAAGTGGTCATCACCGCGACGCAGATGCTGGATTCCATGATCAAGAACCCACGCCCTACCCGCGCGGAAGCCGGCGACGTGGCGAACGCCATCCTCGATGGTACCGATGCGGTCATGCTGTCTGGTGAGAGTGCTAAAGGTCGTTATCCACTGGAGTCGGTCACCATCATGGCGACCATCTGTGAGCGTACCGATCGCGTGATGAAATCGCGCATTGACTCGCTGCAGGACTCACGCAAGCTGCGCATCACCGAAGCGGTATGCCGCGGTGCCGTTGAGACTGCAGAGAAGCTGGAAGCACCACTGATTGTTGTAGCCACCGAAGGTGGTAAATCTGCTAAAGCTATCCGTAAGTATTTCCCGGATGCCACCATTCTGGCGCTCACCACCAACGAAACCACCGCTCGTCAGCTGATTCTGAGCAAAGGTATCGAAACTCATCTGGTGAGAGAAATTGCCTCAACTGATGATTTCTACCGCATTGGTAAAGAAATGGCGCTGGAAAGCGGATATGCGCAGAAAGGCGATGTGGTGGTAATGGTTTCAGGTGCATTAGTACCAAGCGGAACGACAAACACCGCGTCTGTACATGTAATCTGATTAGCAACTGAATTTTTATTTAAAAGCGCCTTTTAAAGGCGCTTTTTTTATTGCAGAGGTAATACAAAAGCCAGAAATTTCCAATCGAAATTAACTATTCAAAATCTCGTATGATTAAGGTTAGTCCGATTAAATCTCTCTGTTTTAGCTAATTATTTTCATCATCTTCTGTTAAATGCTGTTTCTTTGAGCGAACGATCAAATTTAAGCATGTTCTCATCAAAAATTTATTCTCAACTCAAAAAGCTTTGTGTAATACTTGTAACGCTACATGGAGATTAACTCAATCTAGAGGGTATAAAGAATGAATCGCACTAAACTGGTACTGGGCGCTGTAATCCTGGCTTCAACTATGCTGGCTGGTTGCTCAAGCAACGCTAAAATCGACCAACTGTCTTCAGACGTTCAGACTCTGAACGCTAAAGTTGATCAGCTGAGCAACGACGTGAACGCAATCCGTTCTGACGTTCAAGCTGCTAAAGATGACGCAGCTCGTGCTAACCAGCGTCTGGACAACCAGGCTCACTCTTACCGTAAGTAAGAGTTCTGGTTTGAAAAATGGTGCCCATGTGGCACCATTTTTTTTGTCCTGATTCTGCGATGCTCTGGTCCGAATTCAGGGCTGCGCTACAGCTTCACCACGCTGCTCCGTTGGTACTGCGCTTTCATCTGTCACCGGCTCACCGCTGCTCACTAATACTGGCATCCCGGAACGTCGGGCTATCGCTTCCTTGATCAACGCCGTATCACTCTTCTCGCTCTTTGAGAAGGCTTTCAGCTGCGCTGACTGCGCAATCGGCATGGTTTGCGGATCGTCCTTATCATTACGTGATAACGGCTGATGCACTTCAACGTAGCGCTTACCGTCGGGCTCAATCGCATATTTGATGGGCTGATTGATCACCTGCACCCGCGTCCCTTTAGGCACGCTGTTGAACAGCGCTTCAATATCATCCGGTCGCAAGCGAATACAGCCGGAACTTACGCGCATGCCAATACCAAAGTCAGCATTGGTGCCGTGAATCAGATACTGACCGGTCCCACGCGCCAGACGCATCGCAAACAGCCCCATTGGGTTATCTGGCCCGGCTGGCACAACGCCCGGCAAGGTAATGCCCTCTTTGGCGTAGCGCTTGCGGATATTGGTGGTTGGCGTCCAGGTAGGATTCGGGATTTTCTGGCTGATGCTGGTGACCATGGTTGGCGTCATAGCGCCTAACTGACCGATCCCGATCGGATAGACGACCACACGATCTTCACCTTTCGGATAATAGTAAAGTCGCAGTTCCGCGAGGTTAATCACGATACCTTCCCGTGGTGCATCGGGTAGCAGCATCTGCAGTGGCACGGTTAATTGTGTGCCAGCCTTGGGGAGCCAGGGATCAACGCCTGGATTAGCTTCAAGCATGCCGAGCATGCCTATCTTATAACGTGCGGCAATGCTCTCCAGCGGCCGCTTGTCATCCGGCACGGTGGTCAGGGTGTTTTCGCCAATCAAACGGCTATTATCGGCTGGTAGGGGATATTCCGTAGCAAATGCAGGTGCAGAGAGTCCGCAACAGGACAACAGCAATGCACCGGCTAAACGTAAGGCTGGTTTCATGCAATTTTCTCTTTGTCGGATAGAACAGACCCCGGTCAAGCCGGGGTCTGGAGAGTGTAACTTAGCTGAGGGTCTGAGCGTTATGCCGGATCGCGCGAATCATCGCTTCCAGCCCCTGCGAACGCGAGGGAGTGAGATGTGAGGTCAGCGCCAATTCGCCGAACCAGTGGCGCACATCGAGATCGAGAATCTCTGACGCCTTAAGCCCTTGATACAGACTAAATACCACTGCAATCAACCCTTTAACGATGGCGGCATCGCTGTCGCCTTCGAGGGCGATGGTGCCATCGGCCTGCGGGGTCATGCGTATCCACACCTGGCTCTGACAACCTGAAATCACGTGTTCCGGCTGCTGTAAGCTTTCGGAGGATTCTGGTAATTTCCCACCGAGTTCAATGATGTAGAGGTATTTCTCTTCCCAGTTTGCGCAACGATTGAAGTTACGAACCAGTCTCTCTTTATCTGGCAAATTCGCCATGAATCACTCCTGAAGTCTGCTCAACCGCCCAGCAGACGATGAATACGGGTCAAACCTGCGGCCAGACGATCGGCTTCTTCTTCGGTGTTGTACAGCGCGAAGGAGGCACGACACATGGCCGGCACCGCATAATGACGCATCAGCGGCATCGCACAGTGATGGCCGGTGCGGATCGCAATACCGTATTGATCAAGGAAACTGCCGACATCAAAGGCGTGATGGTTGCCGAGGTTAAAGGCCACCACGCCGCTGCGACTTTCCGGACCGTAAATCACCAGATCCGGCACCGAAGCCAGTTTATCCAGCGCATAACGCATCAGCATCGATTCGCGCTGATGAATCACGTCCAGGCCCAGTTCGCTGATCCACGTTAACGCCGCACCCAAACCAATGATGCCGCCGGTATTCGGCGTGCCCGCTTCGAAACGCCATGGTGTAGTGTTAAAGGTGGTGCCGGTTGGCAGCACAACATCCGAAATCATCGAACCGCCGCCTTCCCAGGGTGGCATGATCTCCTGCAACGCTTTACGCGCATACAACACACCAATGCCGGTCGGACCATAAATCTTATGGCCGGAGAAAGCGTAGAAGTCGCAGTCGATATCCTGCACATCCACCTTGTGATGCATCACCGCCTGCGCGCCATCCAGCAACGTAATCACACCAGCGGCTTTCGCTTGTGCCACGATAGCTTTTACGGGATTGACGGTGCCGAGCACGTTAGAAACGTGGGTGACCGCCAGCAAACGGGTGCGGCTATCAATCAAGCCGCTCAGCTGTTCCAGCGCCAGCTCGCCCTGCGCATTCAGCGGCAAAACGCGAATTTCTGCGCCGGTACGCTGCGCCACCATTTGCCACGGCACGATGTTAGCGTGATGCTCCATCTCGGTGACGATGATGTTGTCGCCCGGCTGCAACTGACTGCCGCCCCAACTGTTCGCCACCAGATTGATGGCTTCCGTGGTGCCTTTGACGAAAATAATCTCTTCTGGCGAAGCGGCGTTAAGAAAACGCGCGGCCTGATGACGTACGTTCTCCATGTCGGTGGTCGCCTGCGCGCTCAACGAATGGATACCACGGTGCACGGCCGCATAGCCGTGCTGGTAGAAATAACTTTCCGCATTGATGACCGCGAGCGGGCGCTGTGCGCTGGCCGCGCTATCAAGGTAGGCCAGCGGATGTCCGTTGACCTCACGTTTCAGAATCGGAAATTCCGCTCTGATGCGTTCGAGATCGAAACTCATGACTCAACTCCCGGGATACGCGCGGCAATGCGCTGCAGCACCACCTGACGCAATACCGGATTTTCCAGCGTTTCGGTGAGTTCAGCGGCAAAGGCATGGATGATCATACGCTGTGCGGCAGTCTCATCGATGCCGCGCGAGCGCAGGTAGAACATCTGCTCTTCATCAATACGACCAATGGTCGCACCGTGGCTGCACTTCACGTCATCCGCATAGATTTCCAGCTGCGGCTTGGTGTCCACTTCAGCCAGACGGCCCAGCAACAGGTTGTTGTTGGTCATCTGTCCATCGGTTTTCAGCGCGTGCTGCGCCACTTTGATCATGCCGTTGAACACCGCACGACCTTTATCGCGCGCGATGACTTTATGCATCTGACGGCTGGTGCAGTAGCCTTTGTTGTGTTCCAGATAGCTGCGGGTATCGCACACTTCCTGATTCACCGGCAACGACAAGCTGTTGATAGCCAGATTGGTATTTTCGCCATTAAGCTGCGCGCTGGTGTTATGACGCGATAAGCCGGCACCCAGCAGGAAGCTAGTGGTGGCCACATTCGCATCGCGGCCCATCACCACATCATTGTGCGCGAAGTGGTAAGCCTTCTCGCTCTCGAATGACAGTTTGATGTGCTGCAGTTTGGCATTGTCGGCCACGTCGAAAGTGAAACGCGCGCCGGTAAAGTGCGCCACGTCATTCAGCGTGACATAGTGCTCAATCACTTCCGCTTCTGCGCTGGCTTCCAGCTGCAGATGGTGGCGATGGTGCACGGTGTTGGTGCCCGCATCCTGACCGCTGGTGATGTGCAACAGATAAAGCGGTTTAGCCGCTGATTTGCCACGCGCCAGACGAATTGTCGTGGCTTCTTCTGCCAGACTTTCAGTAAGATGCAGGAACACTTCCGGCTGAATCGGTGCCGGTAGCGGACGACGCTCAGAAGCCTGCGCAAGCTGAATTTCAAACAGGCCGGTATCACGGCTGCTCAATTCAGCCTGAAAACGGCCGTCAACAAACACCAGACGCACCGCATCAACCGGCAGCGCCAGCGCTTCAACTTGTTCCGGGCTCACTTCCTGCGGCTGCGGCAGCACAAACTGCTGCGCCAACAGGCCATCAAGCGGCGTGTATTTCCAGTTTTCATGCTTACGCGTCGGCAGGCCGACACGCATCAGTTGCTGCCAGTGCTGCTGCGCCTGCAAAGAACGTACGTCACCGCGCGATTCAAACAGATGATGCCACTGCTGCAGGGCGTTATCACTCCTGGTCGGTAAGCCAGCCATAGCCTTGCTCCTCCAACTGTTTCACCAGCGAGAAGTCGCCAGATTTAACGATCTTGCCCTGATACAGCACATGTACGTGGTCTGGCTTGATGTAATCCAGAATACGCTGGTAGTGCGTCACGATGATGAATGAACGCTTACCGTCGCGCAGGCTGTTTACGCCTTCTGCCACGATTTTCAGCGCATCGATATCCAGACCGGAGTCGGTTTCATCAAGGATGCACAGCTCAGGTTCCAGTGCCGCCATCTGCAGGATGTCGTTACGCTTCTTCTCACCACCGGAGAAGCCCACGTTAACTGAACGGGTCAGCAAATCTTCTGGCATCTTCAGCAGCTGGATTTTATCTTCGATGAAATCCTGGAAGTCGAAACGGTCCAGCGGCTCCTGCTCACGGTATTTACGTACCGCGTTGACCGAGGTCTGCAGGAAAAACTGGTTGCTGACGCCCGGAATTTCTACCGGATACTGGAACGCCATGAAGATGCCTTCACCGGCACGCTCTTCTGGCTCAAGTTCCAGCAGATCTTTGCCCTTGAAGGTGACAGAACCGCCAGTGACTTCGTAATCTTCACGGCCAGCCAGCGTTGCAGACAGGGTACTTTTACCTGAACCGTTCGGTCCCATGATGGCGTGGACTTCGCCCGGTTTCACTTCGAGGTTCAGACCGCGCAAAATCTCTTTGTCTTCAACGCTAACCTGCAAATCTTTAATGCTTAACATACTCTTTCCTTCACATTGCTTCCGGCAACGGGCATCAGCCCACACTGTGCTCAAGGCTGATAGCTAACAATTTTTGCGCTTCCACGGCGAATTCCAGTGGCAGCTCGGAGAAAACGTCTTTGCAGAAGCCGTTGACAATCATTGAGATCGCATCTTCTTCGCTGATGCCACGCTGCAGGCAGTAGAACATCTGATCTTCACCGATGCGCGAGGTGGTGGCTTCGTGCTCCAGATGGGCGGTATTGTTGCGCGTTTCCACATATGGGAAGGTGTGCGCACCGCACTCGGCACCAATCAGCATCGAGTCGCACTGAGTGAAGTTACGCGCGTTGGTCGCGGTTGGCATGATTTTCACCAGGCCACGATAGGTGTTCTGACTCTTACCGGCAGAGATACCTTTGGAGATGATGGTCGACTTGGTGTTTTTACCGATGTGAATCATCTTGGTACCGGTATCCGCCTGCTGGCGGCCTGCGGTCAGTGCGACCGAGTAGAACTCACCGATGGAGTAATCACCGCGCAGAATGCAGCTTGGATATTTCCAGGTGATCGCCGAACCGGTCTCAGACTGCGTCCAGGACATCTTGCTGTGATCGCCTTCGCACAGGGCACGTTTGGTCACGAAGTTGAGGATACCGCCCTCGCCTTCGCCGCCTGGGAACCAGTTCTGTACGGTGGAGTATTTCACTTCAGCGTTTTTATGGATGATCACTTCTACCACTGCGGCGTGCAGCTGATAGGTGTCACGCACAGGCGCAGAGCAACCTTCGATGTAGCTGACGTAGCTGTCTTCATCGGCGATCAAAATGGTGCGCTCGAACTGACCGGTTTTTGCCGCGTTGATGCGGAAATAGGTCGACAGCTCCATCGGGCAACGTACGCCTTTCGGGATATAAACGAAGGTACCGTCAGAGGCCACAGCGGAGTTCAGCGCAGCGAAGAAGTTATCGTTTGGCGGCACGACGGTGCCGAGATACTTCTGCACCAGCTCAGGGTGATCGTGAATCGCTTCGCCGAACGAGCAGAAGATGATGCCCTGCTCCGCCAGCTTGCCGCGATAGGTGGTTGAAACGGAGACGGAGTCGAAAATCGCATCCACCGCCACTTCACGACCTTCACGCACCGGAACGCCTAACTGGTTGAACGCGTCTTCCACTTCCTTCGTCAGGTAGTCGCTGGACGCGACGCTGCCGGAGGTTTGCGTGGCACCGGGTTCAGAAGCACAGCTGTCATCGCAGTTGCCGCAGGACGGCGCGGAATAATAGCTGTAATCCTGATAATCCAGTTTCTCGTAGTGCGCTTTCAGCCAGTGCGGCTCTTCCATTTGCTCCCAGGCGCGGAACGCCTTGAGACGGAATTCAAGCATCCATTCAGGTTCGTTACGTTTAGCCGAAATGGCGCGCACCACATCTTCATTGATGCCGTGGGCAAATTCTTCAGTTTGTAACTGGGTAAAGAAGCCCTCTTTATAGTTGAGCTTACCTTCCCACATTTGTACATCGTCAGATGCTTCGCTGTGTCGTGACATATTTCACTTACTCGACGCCAAAGCTTTCACCGCACCCGCAGGCGTGTTGAGCTTTAGGGTTGTTGAATTTAAAAATCTGGTTAAGACCTTCGCGGACATAATCCAGCTCGGTACCGTCAACAAACGGCATCGCCTGAAGTGGCACAAACAGTTTTGCGCCGAATTGCTCAAACTGCAGGTCGTCATCGGCAGGATCTTTCACCAGGTCCATAACGTACCCAAAACCGGCACAGCCGGACGTTTTCACACCCAGTTTCAAGCCCTTGACTTCAGGGTCTTGTTCTACCAGGTTAAGAATCTGTTTCGCTGCCGATTCGGTCAGCGTGAGCCCTTTCCAGACGAAATCTTCGGGTGAAAAAGAGTCGGCATTTACTGATGACATTGTGCTACCTCGTATGTCTGGGCCTTTTCAGGCTATCCCCCTATGGTAGTGATATCAGATATCACTTCAACCTCTTGTTTTGCAGGGATAATCATCTCGTGCTGTTTTTTACTGCTGCTTTATTAAGCATAGTCGCTTCAAAGCAGATTGACGGCAGCATTCCCGTGCGCGCCTGACCAACGTAACCCGTTAAATTGTCGTAAAATTTCCAAAATCAATTTTACGTTTCCATCCTGATTGATAGGTTACGCCTTTCCACTATGTAAAGAAATTGTTATTACCGATTTTAGTAACAGGCAGAGGAAATCAATAAAATTTCACAGCGGGAATTGCATTCCTGACGCGGTTTAATATGATAATGATTATCATTAACCTAAAAAGGTGGCGATATGACGCTTACCGTCTCAGCCTGGTTACAACATAAAATCGACGAATATAAGTTTTCGGTGCGTGATATCACCGTTGACTTCTACATGGCTCAGGCAAAGCTCAACCGCACTGATTGCACACTCGACCAACTGCGTCGCTTTAACGACACCTGTCTTGATATGGCAGAAATCTGCGAAATCAACGGCGACGATCACAGCTTTCTGCATGCCATGGGCAAGCTCCATCATCGCTTAGTGCAGGAGATGGGCAATGCCGATCGTGACCGTTTGTTCCGGATTCAGGCCTATCAACTGGCGCGCCTGTCATTAACACGCTTGTGTCATCAACTGGCGCTCAGCGGCGAGTGGGATCAAGCCACCCGCCTGCAGAGTGATTTTGTTCGCCACGCAGGCTGGATATTCTAATCCAGCTTTGTGACGTCTCCTACAATTTGTTTACATCATTTCCAGTAATGCTTGCAGTGGATGACGCATGCCATTGCCTTCTGCGCGTTTTACCTGACTACGACACGAAAAACCGGTTGCCAGACAGCGCTGACGCGGCAGCTTTTGCAATTGCGGATGCCAGGACAGCTCGTAAATCCCCAGCGAATTCTCCAGGTTTACGCTTTCGTGGCCATAGGTTCCCGCCATTCCGCAGCAGCCCACATTGACGTTTTCCAGCTTCGCACCAAAGCGCGCAAAAATGCTCTGCCACTGATTCGGCGTGGACGGTAGCGCGGTCACTTCGGTGCAGTGCGCAAACAGATACCAGGCTTCGCCGCTGGCGGTTTGCTCCGCACGTGCCGACAAGGCGGTTTGCAGCCACTCATGCACCAGTTGTACGTTAAACTCGCCGCGCTGCTCGCCCAGCACCTGATGGTACTCATCGCGGTAACAGAGCACGGTCGCCGGATCGACACCGACCATCGGCATGCCCAGTTTTGCCACGCGATTGAGAAAATCAGCGGTTTTGCTGGCGGTGCGCGCAAAGCGCTGCAGGAAGCCTTTCACATGCTGCGCCTTGCCATTCGGTGAGAACGGCAGCAGCACCGGACGATAACCGAGTTTCTCAATCAGCTTGACGAAATCGGTGACCAGCTGTGCCTCGTAATAGCTGGTGAAGGGATCTTGTACCACCAGCACGCAGTTTTCGCGTTGCGCCGCATCCAGCGCTTCTAACTGCTCCAGCGTCAGGTTCATCGCCGGATGGCCGCCTAACTGCTGCTTGAGGCTCGGCGATGACAGCAGCGGCAAATCCACCATGCCGATATGCTTTTTGCTCAGCTCGCGCATCCACGGCTGCTTGAGGAAAAAGTTGAACACCTTAGGCGCTTTGGCCATCAGCGGCGCGTAACTCTCCACGGTGGCTACCAGATGATCGCTCATCGGGCGCAGATAGCGGGTGTGATACAGCTGCAGGAAGCGTGAACGGAAGTTCGGCACATCGATCTTGATTGGGCACTGCGTCGAGCAGGCTTTACACGCCAGGCAGCCCGACATCGCCTCTTTCACTTCGTGCGAGAAGTCATATTCGCCCTGATTTGCGTGCCAGGTATTACGCGTGCGCTGAATCAGCGTACGCAAGCTGGCGCCCTGTTTCGGCAGCGCCTGCTCAAGTTGGGTAGGATCCACGCCCTGCTCGGAGAGCAAACGCAGCCATTCACGCGTGAGTGTGGCGCGCCCTTTCGGCGAGTGAATGCGGTTGCGGGTAATTTTCATCGACGGGCACATTGGGCTACGTGCATCAAAGTTGAAGCACAAACCGTTGCCATTACACTCCATCGCACCGCGCCACTCGTTGCGCACCGTAACCGGAATCTGCCGATCATAGGTGCCGCGTTTCACCGCATCAACCTGCATCATCGGTTCATCACTGCCGAGCGGCGTACAGATTTTGCCGGGATTCATGCGGTTGTCAGGATCGAACGCGGCTTTGATGCGGCGCAGCTCATTGAATAACGTTTCGCCAAAGAACTCCGGGCTGTACTGCGCGCGGAAACCTTTGCCGTGCTCGCCCCACAATAAACCGCCGTAGCGCGCGGTCAGCGCCACCACTTCATCAGAGATCTGCTTCATCAGCAGCTCCTGCTGCGGATCGCACATATCCAGAGCCGGACGCACATGTAGCACGCCAGCATCCACATGCCCAAACATGCCGTAGCTCAGGCCGTGACTGTCGAGCAGCGCGCGAAAATCGACGATGTAATCCGCCAGCTGTTCTGGCGGCACCGCGGTGTCTTCCACAAACGGAATCGGCTTGGCGCGCCCTTTGGCATTCCCCAGCAGGCCAACCGCTTTTTTGCGCATATTATAGATGCGCTCAATGCCGCCTAAATCGTTACACAGTTGATAGCCAATCACGCCGCCCATCTGCTGCTGCATCAGCTCATTTAAGCGCTGACATAGCGTGCTGATCTGCTGCTCAATCAGTTCGCCATCATCACCGGCAAACTCCACGATGTTGAGCCCCAGCAACTGTTTATCTGGCACATCGGTAATTAATTCATTTACCGAATGCCAGACGATATCTTCTCGCGCCAGATTCAGGACTTTTGAGTCAACGGTTTCAACCGAAAGCGCTTTGGCTTCCACCATTAAAGGGGCGTTACGCAGGGCTGAGTCGAATGAATCGTATTTGATGTTGACTAGACGGCGCACTTTAGGGATGGGGGTGATGTCGAGGCGCGCTTCGGTAATAAAGGCCAATGTGCCTTCCGCGCCGCACAGCAAACGCGTCAAATCAAACGTCTGCAAATCGTCGCTGAACACATGACGCAGGTCGTAGCCGGTCAGGAAGCGATTGAGCTTGGGGAATTTCTCCAGAATCAGATCGCGCTGTTCGCGGCAGCGACTCAACACCTGCTGGTAAATGCGCCCTTCCGCGGTCGGCGTGCTGGCCAGCTGTTCCGCCAATTCAGTCGGCATGGCGCGCGTATCAAGGATGTCGCCACCCAGCAGCACCGCGCGCAGGCCTTCAACGTGATCGGAGGTTTTGCCATACACCAGCGAACCCTGGCCTGAAGCATCGGTGTTGATCATGCCGCCGAGCGTGGCGCGGTTGCTGGTGGAGAGCTCCGGCGAGAAGAAGAAGCCATACGGCTTGAGCCACGCATTGAGCTGATCTTTCACCACGCCCGCTTCAACCCGCACCCAACCTTGCTCGGTGTTGATTTCCAGGATGCGGTTCATGTAGCGCGACAGATCCACCACGATGCCCTGATTCAGCGACTGTCCGTTGGTGCCGGTGCCGCCACCGCGTGGCGTAAACACCAGGCTGGTAAAACGGGTTTCACCGGCAAGGCGCGCAATCAACGCCACATCCGCCGTCGAGCGCGGAAACAGCGCCGCATCAGGCAGCAGCTGATAAATACTGTTGTCGGTGGCAAGCGAGAGGCGATCGGCATAACTGGTGGCGGTATCGCCGGTAAAGCCTTGCTCTTTCAAGGACTGCAGGAATGTCAGCACCAGTTGAACGAGGCCCGGTGCCTGAGAAATCTGTGGGATCATTATTGAGTGACCGAGATGTTGTAAACGTTTGCGTCGTGATTTTTTTCAGCCCTTGGTTTTATCATACTTTTCTGCTGGCTGCTGTTTTTTCAGGAAAGCGCGCCGCCGTCGCTGCTTTTCCTGTTTAATTTTCAGGAAATAGATCATCATTAATCAGGGCTGTTCAGCCCCACTCTGAAGGATTCAATCGAGGTTAACCGTTGTGATGAAAGACCTGCAACGCGGTATGGATTTACCGCAAATGCTGTTTTCACTGATGTTCATTCTAATCATGATCATCGCCAGTCTGTGGGTGGTGCAGCCCTTTATTCTTGGCTTCGCCTGGGCCAGCATGGTGGTGATCGCCACCTGGCCGTTGATGATTCGTCTGCAGCACATGTTGTGGGGACGGCGCTCGCTGGCGGTGATCGCCATGACCATTTTGCTGTTACTGCTGTTTATTATTCCTATCGCTTTGCTGGTCAGCAGCCTGATTGATAACAGCGCGCCGGTGATCGCCTGGGCAACGCAGCGCCATCTGGTAATGCCTGACTTCGATTGGTTGCGACAGATTCCCTACGTCGGCAGGAAACTCTACTCGAGCTACCACAAATTAGTGGATGGCGGCGGCGCGGCGATGCTGAATCAGGTGCAGCCTTATATTGGTCGCACCACTGGCTTCTTTGTGGCGCAGGCCGGCCACTTCGGCCGCTTTATGATGCACCTCATCGTGATGCTGTTGTTCAGCGTGCTGCTCTACTGGCGCGGCGAGCAGGTGGGCCACGGCATTCGTCATTTTGCCTATCGCATGAGTGGACGCCGTGGCGATGCCGCAGTGCTGCTGGCCGGTCAGGCGATTCGTGCTGTGGCGCTGGGCGTGGTGGTCACCGCGCTGGTTCAGGGCGTGCTCGGCGGCATTGGTTTAGCCATTTCCGGCATTCCTTACGCCACGCTGTTAACCGTGTTGATGATTCTGACCTGCCTGGTGCAGCTCGGGCCGCTGGTAGTGTTAGTGCCAGCGATTATCTGGCTGTACTGGAGCGGCGATACCACGTGGGGCACGGTGCTGCTGGTGTGGAGTTGCGTGGTCGGTACGCTGGACAGCGTGTTGCGTCCGGTGTTGATTCGCATGGGTGCCGATTTACCGATGATCCTGATTCTTTCCGGCGTTATTGGCGGATTGATTGCTTTCGGTATGATTGGGCTGTTTATCGGTCCGGTGGTCCTGGCGGTGTCTTATCGTCTGGTTTCAGTGTGGATGCATGAAGCGCCCGAACCGGATGACGATGTGCAGACCGCCATCGAAGCGTTGGCCGATCACGAAGAAGAACTACATTAAGCGTTCCCCGCCGGGTCGCCATTCATTCATGGCGACCTCATTCACATTAACGCCCACTCAGCGAAGATACACGTTCTCTCAGTTTTACACTGGCCTTACTTTAACCCGCCTAATGCCCCAACATCGCCACCGCGCATTTCTTACTGATAATAATTTTTTTTCATAAGCGGTTTTTAAGAAAAAACGCAGTTTTAGGCGCTTTAGGCGGAATTCTCTTACGGAATGATTATTTTTACAGCTGAATTGCCGCTTAGCAGGGAAGAAAAAGGCCACGAAAGGTTATCAGCTTTAAACTAATAAGAGGATTCTTAAAGACGCCAGCGAGCCTGATCAATAACATGTTTCCTATGTTTTGAATCAAGCTACTGATTTCTAAACAACCTTATTCCCCTGAGTAAAGTGAAGAATTGCTGTGTGTAGTCTTTGCCCATCCCCTGTGATGGGCTTTTTTTTGGCTTTTTTTTAGACAAAAAAATAAGGTCAGCAGCGCTGACCTTGATAATTACACTAATGACACATCAGATTCTCATCTGATGCATCAAATTACCGCCTGGTTAATGTTTGGATGCGTTCAGCTCTGCCAAACTCAACCAGGTTTCAACCACGGTATCCGGATTAAGCGACAGGCTATCAATGCCCTGCTCCATTAACCATGCCGCAAAGTCCTGATGATCCGACGGTCCCTGACCACAAATACCGACGTATTTGCCCTGTTTTTTCGCCGCTTTGATCGACATCGATAACAGCGCTTTCACGGCATCATTACGTTCATCAAACAGCGCGGACACCACGCCAGAGTCACGATCTAGGCCCAGCGCCAACTGCGTCATGTCGTTGGAACCGATGGAGAAGCCATCGAAGTGCTCGAGGAACTGCTCAGCCAGCAAGGCGTTGGACGGGATCTCACACATCATGATCACTTTCAGGCCATTCTCGCCGCGCTTCAGACCGTTTTTCGCCAGCTCGGCGACCACCGCTTCGGCTTGATCGACGGTACGCACGAACGGAATCATGATTTCAACGTTGGTCAGCCCCATTTCGTTACGCACGCGCTTCACCGCTTCGCACTCCAGCTTGAAGCAGTCGCGGAAGTTGTCAGCAACGTAGCGACCGGCGCCACGGAAACCGAGCATCGGGTTCTCTTCTTCCGGCTCATAACGCTCGCCACCCACCAGGTTGGCGTATTCGTTGGTTTTGAAATCGGAAAGACGAACAATCACCCGTTTCGGCGCAAATGCGGCACCCAGCGTCGCAATCCCTTCGGTTAGACGGCCGATGTAGAACTCAATCGGGTCATCAAAGCCTTTCATCATCTGACGAATCTGCTGCTGCAATTCCGGCGTTTGCTGATCAAACTCCAGCAACGCTTTGGGATGCACGCCAATCATACGGTTGATGATGAACTCCAGACGCGCCAGGCCAACACCTTCGTTCGGCAAGCAGGCGAAATCGAAAGCACGATCCGGATTACCGATGTTCATCATGATCTTCAGTGGCAGTTCCGGCATGGTATCGACCTGCGAGCTGGTCACTTCGAAGTCCAGCAGTTCGTCATACACATAACCGGTATCACCTTCGGCGCAGGAAACCGTGACTTTGTGGCCATCTTTCAGGTGATCGGTGGCATCGCCACAGCCCACCACCGCCGGAATGCCCAGCTCACGCGCGATGATCGCTGCATGGCAAGTACGACCGCCGCGATTGGTGACGATGGCTGAGGCTTTCTTCATGATCGGTTCCCAATCGGGATCGGTCATGTCGGTTACCAGCACGTCGCCTTTTTCAATGCGATGCATCTCGCTGATGTCGTGGATGACTTTGACTTCACCGGCGCCGATACGATGACCAATGGCGCGGCCTTCGACCACCACGTTGCCTTTGCCCTGCAGCGTATAACGTTCCATCACCTGACCGTTGGAGCGCACCGTTTCCGGACGCGCCTGCACGATGAACAGTTTGCCGGTGTGGCCATCTTTCGCCCATTCAATGTCCATTGGGCGTTTATAGTGCTGCTCAATCAGCACCGCCTGACGCGCCAGCGCCTGCACTTCGTCATCGGTTAAGCTGAAGCGATCGCGCTGTTCCTGCTCGACATCTTCAATGCGCACCTGCTCGCCATGCTCCTGCGAATCCGCATACACCATGCGCAGCTTTTTTGAGCCCATGGTGCGGCGCACAATCGCCGGACGATTGGCGGCCAGCGTTGGTTTATGCACGTAGAACTCGTCGGGGTTCACCGCGCCCTGCACCACCATTTCGCCCAAACCAAAGGCGGACGTGATAAACACCACCTGATCAAAGCCCGATTCGGTATCAATGGTGAACATCACGCCCGACGAGGCGAGGTCCGATCGCACCATGCGCTGAATACCGGCCGAGAGCGCCACGCCGCGATGGTCGTAGCCCTGATGCACACGGTAGGAGATGGCACGATCGTTAAATAAGGAGGCATAAACGTGCTTCACCGCGATGATGACCGCGTCATAACCCTGCACGTTAAGGAAAGTCTCCTGCTGGCCGGCAAACGAGGCGTCGGGCATATCCTCGGCGGTGGCTGACGAGCGCACCGCAAAGGAGGCGTCGGCATCATCAGCAGAGAGTTGTTCGTAGGCGCTACGAATTGCCGCTTCCAGTTCAGGCTGGAATGGCGTGTCGATCACCCATTGACGAATCTGTTTACCCGCTTGCGCGAGCTCAGCAACATCATCAACATCCGTTTTATCCAGCAAATCATAGATCCGCTGGTTCAGTCCGCTTTGATCGAGGAACAGATTAAACGCGTAAGATGTGGTCGCATAACCGTTTGGTACGGAAACTCCCAGCGACGACAAATTCGTAATCATTTCTCCAAGGGAAGCATTCTTGCCTCCCACCCGATCAACATCATGCATGCCAAGCTGGTTGTACCAGAGCACTAGCGACTGTTGGTCTTGATTGGACATTGAGATTATCCTTTTAAATGATGTGAATACACATGGAACATTTTGCTATTCGCCAAAACAGCCTGGCACAACCGATTAATAAAGACTAAGTGTTGAATCGTTAAAGCAAGAAAAGAAAGACAAAATCGGATTAGTACTTAGAATTAATTGTGTTGCGCAACCGCCCTATTTCACGCTAATAGATTGCTGTAGCGATATTTTTCCCCTTTTCAGAGGGTTAGCGATTGATTTTTGTTGCGCAACGCCTTCACACTTTATTTCATGCGCGAAAAGGAAAATGCGCGAAAATAATGCTTTTCAAAACAGCATTTCATCTAATATTGATTATTCGCTGATTCATCTTTGTGAGCGCAATAGCGGACAATATGGATATTTCATTTTACTATTAATTAAAATGAAATATTGTCATCGATAATTTGGGCATTGCTACGCAAGAGGATATTTGCACTATGAACACTGAACGCAGCGTATTCTACATTTCTGATGGCACCGCCATTACCGCCGAAGTGCTGGGCCATGCGGTGTTATCTCAGTTCCCGGTGATGACCCACAGCGTGACGCTGCCGTTTGTCGAGAATGTGCAGCGCGCTCAGGCGGTTAAGGCGCAGATCAACGCGCTTTACCAGCAGAGCGGCTTGCGCCCGCTGGTGTTCTTCTCCATCGTCACGCCCGACGTCCGCGAAATTATTCTGGAGAGCGAAGGCTTTTGTCAGGACATCGTGCAGGCGCTGGTGGCGCCGCTGCAAAGCGAGCTCGGCGTGGCGTCAATGCCGGTGGCGCACCGCACGCACGGTTTGACCGCCAGCAACCTCGGCAAATATGACGCGCGCATTGCCGCCATCGATTACACCCTTGCACATGATGACGGCATTTCCCTGCGCGGCCTCGAAGATGCGCAGGTGATTCTGCTCGGCGTGTCGCGCTGCGGGAAGACGCCCACCAGCTTGTATCTGGCAATGCAGTTTGGCGTGCGTGCCGCTAACTATCCGTTTATCGCCGATGATATGGATAACCTGAAACTGCCGCCGGCGCTGCGTGCACATCAGCATAAGTTGTTTGGTTTAACCATCGACCCGGAACGCCTGGCGGCGATTCGCCAGGAGCGCGCGGAAAATACCCGCTACGCTTCGTTGCGCCAGTGCCGTCTCGAAGTAGGCGAAGTGGAAGCGCTGTTCCGTACCAACCAGATTCGTTATCTCAACAGCACCAACTATTCGGTGGAAGAGATCGCCACCAAAATTCTCGATATCATGGGTCTGAGCCGCAGCATGTATTAGGTTTCTCTGCCGGTCGCCATAAATGGCGACCTCCCGCCACATACCTGGCCTGTATTGCAATCGTAAAGTCTGGCTTCCGTCTGGTTTTAAGACCTTTGTTTTTAGCAGGTTGAATTCGCAGGCTATTAGTTTATTGTGATCACCATCACTTCCCGGTATTTCACCGCTGCGAAGAACAAATTTTTGAGAATCTCAATGAATAAGACTGATGAACTGCGTACCGCGCGCATCGGTAGCCTGCTGACTCCGGCTGCGCTCGCGCATGAACACCCTATTTCGGCAGAGATTGCCGCCAACGTCACCGCTTCCCGCCAGCGCATCGCACGCATTCTGACCGGTGAAGATCCGCGTCTGCTGGTGATTATTGGCCCTTGCTCGCTGCACGATCCTAAAGCGGCGATTGAGTATGCTGAACGTCTGAACGTGCTGCGTGAGCGCCATAAAGATCGTCTGGAAATCGTGATGCGTGCCTATTTCGAAAAACCGCGCACCGTGATTGGCTGGAAAGGCCTGATCTCCGATCCCGATCTGGATGGCAGCTACGATGTAAACCGCGGCATCGCCATTGCGCGCAAACTGCTGCTGGATATCAACGCGCTGGGCTTGCCAACCGCCACTGAATTCCTCGATATGGTGATCGGCCAGTTTATTGCCGACCTGATCAGCTGGGGCGCGATTGGCGCGCGTACCACCGAAAGCCAGATTCATCGTGAAATGGCGTCAGCGCTCTCCTGTCCAGTCGGTTTCAAAAACGGTACCGACGGTAACGTGCAGATCGCAGTCGATGCGATTCGCGCCGCGCGTGCTAGCCACATGTTCCTGTCACCGGATAAAAACGGTCAGATGACCATCTATCAAACCAGTGGCAATCCGCATGGTCACGTGATCCTGCGCGGCGGTCGACAGCCGAACTATCACGCCGAAGATGTGGCGGCGGCAGCGGCCAATCTGCGCGACTTCAATCTGCCGGAGCAATTGGTGATCGACTTCAGCCACGGCAACTGCCTGAAGCAGCACGGTCGTCAGCGTGACGTTGCCGATGATGTGGCGGCGCAAATCCGTGCCGGATCGCGCGCGGTTGCGGGCGTGATGATCGAGAGCTTCCTGCAGGAAGGGAATCAGAAAGTGGTGAACGGTGCGGCGCTGACCTATGGTCAGTCAATCACCGATCCGTGCCTCGGCTGGGAAGACAGCGCCGAGGTGCTGGCAAAACTGGCTGCCGCGGTCGACAGCCGTTTTTAATGCTGATCTAGCTGGAACAACTCACTTCAAGCGTTTTGCCCCACTCTGGTGGCCGTTGGCGCAACTCTGCGCTGACGGCCGCATCGCTAAACGGTTGCTGTAACGCGCTATGCAGCTTCGCTAACGCCGTGGTCTCGCCGTTCTCGACCTCTTCAATCACCTGCTGTGCCAGATAGTTGCGTAACACCAGCGCCGGATTAGCCGCTTTCATCACCGCCTGACGCTGCGCATCGCTGGCGTGGTCTTGCAACAAACGCTGGCGATAATCGCTGTACCAGCGATCAAAGGCCTCACGATCGATAAACTCATCACGCAACGGCGAACGGCTTTCATCTTGCTGCGTGTCGCTCAGCATGCGGAAGGTCAGCGTGTAATCACTGTGTTCCGCCGTCATCATCGACAGCAAGCCAGTCAGAAGCGTGTTGTCATTGGCATCCGCCGTCAGCAAGCCGAGTTTGGCACGCATTTTCTCCCCCCAAACGCGCATCAGCTCACCTTCATAATGACTCAGCGCCTGCTTAAGCTGCTCGGTGGTCATCAAGCCCGACAAGGCATGCGCCAGGCGATTAAGGTTCCACAAGCCAATCATCGGCTGATTTTCGAAAGCGTAGCGGCCCTGATAGTCACTGTGATTGCAGATGTAATCCGGCTGATAGTCGTCGAGGAAACCGTAAGGACCGTAATCCAGCGTTAAGCCCAGAATCGACATGTTATCGGTGTTCATCACGCCGTGCGCAAAGCCAACGCTCTGCCAATGGGCGATCAGGCTGGCGGTGCGTTTAACGATATCGGTGAACCACAGCAGGTAACGATCCGCTTCATCCTTGAGCTGCGGCCAGTGATGGCGAATGGCGTAATCCGCCAGCTGGCGCACTTTGTCTTGTTCACCGCCGTAATAGAAATGCTCAAAATGACCGAAACGCAGATGGCTGTCGGCAATGCGCATCAGCATCGCACCGCGTTCCTGGGTTTCGCGTAGCACCGGCTCATCGCCAATGGCTAACGCCAGCGCGCGCGTGGTGGGAATGCCCAGATGGTGCAGCGCTTCAGACGCGAGGAATTCGCGTACGCTGGAGCGGATCACCGCGCGACCGTCGCCCATGCGCGAATAGGGCGTTAATCCGGCCCCTTTTAAGTGCCAGTCGAGCTTGCGACCGTTGGCCAGCTGCTGTTCACCCAGCAGAATGCCGCGCCCATCGCCCAGCTGTCCGGCCCAGACGCCAAACTGATGGCCACTATAAACCTGCGCCAGCGGCGACATGCCGGGCAGCATTTCGCGTCCTGACCACACGCCATGCCCGTTGCCGGCGAACAGCGCATCGTCTAAACCCATCTCTTGTGCCAGCGGGGCATTGTGATAAAACAGCCGTCCGCCCACTAATGGCGTTGGGTCCAGCGCGGTGTAGAATCCGGGTAATTCTTGCTGCCAGCTATTGGTAAATTGCATCGACACTCCGGAAGGTGCGCTTAAATCAGGCACCCGCAATAAGTTATAAGATAACAGAGAGTGTAACGCCGACGCGGCGCGGAAGACAGGCGAAAGGGTTACTGCTGCGAAGGCGTGTGTAAATTCAGGTCGGAATAGATGAGATCGTCAAGACGTTCAGCTTTCACCACCGGGAGCAGGCTGCCCTGTAGCTGCGCACCACTCAACGTGGTCATCTTTTCCATCATGTGGTTATCGTCAATACCACAAATAATGATCTGGTCCGCAAAATCGGAAAAATTATTGATAACTGTCTGAATAAAAGGCGTAAACGAGGCGCGCTTGGCCAGGTTGTGAATAAAGGCTTTATCCAGTTTTAACACGCTAAACAGATTATCGTACACCGCGGTTGCTGGTGCTTTTCCTGCGCCAAATTGTGAAAGCGATAAACGAAATTCACTTTGTAATGCTGCGAGCAATGGATGGGATTTACCCAAAGATAATTGCGGAAACGTTTCGCTGATATCTAAAACAATAAAAGGGATTTGTCGGAATTTCCTTAACAGAAATTCGCTGGCTAAAAGTGTATTGGCCATAGAATCATCAATACGTACCAACGCGGTAATTTGATTAATCTCAAAAAAGTCGCGGTACTTTTCCAGCAATGAAAGCTGGCTCTGCAGCAAACGTAATTGCTGCGCATCGTCCAATTGCGGCAACAGCAAATCCTGCGGCAGCGTAATAGGTGCGCTGTCGTGGACAAATTGCGTCACCAGCTCGACCGCAGTCAGCTGGCCCGCCAGAGAGTAAACTGGATAAAACCAGGTTTCCGACTGATAGTCGGCAGACAAATGGACTTTCATTTTTCAAGCCAGAAGCAATGGCAATTGGCGCATCGTATATCAACGAATTCCACCAGGCAATAGGACCAAACGTTTGAAGAGGTGCCGTTTTAGGTCTTATTACGCTGATTTAAGCCGCAAATAATACTTAAGCCAAATAAGCCGGGGTTAATGTCCATACCAATTAAATAAATTTAGCTTTATTATTAGTATTAAATCGATAACGGGTAAAGTGCCATTTTAAATGATAGTTAAATATCGGCAGAATTCAGATTTAATTCAGGGTGAGATACCCTTTCTTTTTTCGCGTCTTTATTAAGCGATAACAACGCTATTTAGATGCGACGCGCCTGCCAAAATACTTTACGCCAGTAAACATTATCCAGCGACGAGCGGATCACACCCTGGCTGGTTGAGGCGTGAATAAAGGTGTTGTCGGTATCGTAAATACCGACGTGCAAACCGTTTTCTCCGCTGCCGGTTTTGAAGAACACCAGATCGCCAGGCAGCAGATCGCCCTTGTCGATGCGCGTACCAATGTCGGTTTGATCAATGGTCGAGCGTGGCAGCTGCATATCGAATTTATCGCGGAAGGTGAGATAGACGAAGCCGGAACAATCTACGCCACCGCGGCTTAATCCGCCATAGCGATACGGCGTTCCCCGCCAGCGGCTCAGCTGATCGTTGAGTTGGGCAATCACGGTGATAGAGTCAGACAAACGGCCATTCGGCGGCGGTGCATGATGGCTACAGCCCGCCAGCAACAGTGCCAAAATCAAAATTGTCAGCCGCATCCGCCTTTTCCTCTCTCCCTTGTCCGGCAGACACTGTAGCGGCAAAGCGCTACGGCACGCAATCCTCTGTCAGGGAATAAACAGCAGCGGACCTTGTGCGGTATCAATTTGTTCAAACGGGGTTTGGTAAAGCGGGGTTAAATGCGCAGCGGTCAGCACCTCGCAGGCCCTGCCCTGACGGACAACCGCGCCTTGATGCATTAACCACACGCGCTCGGCATGGCGCAGGCTGTGGTTGAGGTCGTGCCCGCTGGCAACAATCGCCAGGCCGCTGCAACACAGTTCAGCCAGCAGCTTATCGACCGAACGCTGTTGCGCCACGTCGAGTGCACTCATCGGCTCATCCAGTAGCAGGAGTTTGCCGCGTGGATTGACCGCCGGATGAACCTGCAACACCACGGCAGCCAACCGCACGCGTTGCCATTCGCCACCAGAAAGCTGCGTAAGACTGCGCGTCAGTTTGTCCTGCAGCGCTAACTGCGCGAGCACCTCTTGTAAGACGCAGTCTGTTTCCGCCGTTTGTGTGGTGACATGCATGCGTAAGTAATGCCACACCGGCATTTGTCCCGGCGCCATCTGCTGTTGCGGCAGCCAGCCGCGCAGCGGGGCCAATGCCGCACCGTTTAACGTGGACAGCGGCGCGCCATCCAGCAGAATGCTGCCCTGACTCGGCAACAAACCGGACAGCGCGTTGAGCAAGGTACTTTTGCCAGCGCCGTTCGGCCCCACCAGATGCACTAACTCACCGGCGTTAACGCTAAGTTCAACGGGAGCCAGCCGCCCTGTGACGCTGACTCCCTGACACTGCAATAGCATTTATTCGGCCAGCGCCTGCTCTACACTTTTCAGGATGATGGGATCGTCTGGCGTCATATCCGGTGAGAAGCGCGCAATGACTTTGCCCTGCTTATTAATTAGGAATTTTTCGAAGTTCCACAGGATATCGCCTGGCGCTTTCGGCGCGCGCCCTTTGCTCTCCATGCGCTCGAGGAAACCGCTGCCTTCCGGGCGTTGCGCCACCGGCTGCGCCGCCGTCAGCTGCGCATAGAGAGGGTGACGATGCTCGCCGTTGACATCGGTTTTATCGAACATCGGGAAAGTGACGCCGTAAGTGGTGCTGCAAAAGGTTTTAATCTCTTCGTTACTGCCCGGCTCTTGCTCGAGGAACTGATTGCATGGGAAGCCAAGCACGCTGAACGGCTTATCCTGCCAGGCTTTCTGCAGCGATTCTAACTGCTCATACTGCGCCGTCAGACCACATTTGGATGCCACATTGACTACCAGTAGCACCTTGCCCTCATAGGCCGCCAGCGTGGTTTTTTCACCGTCCAGCGTAACCAGTTCTGTCTGATAAATGCTCATCGTCGATTCCTGTTGTTGATAACACGTTGCCAGCCAAAGCTAGCGCGAAGACTTCACTAATAGCATGATAAACAGCGGCGCGCCGAGCGTGGCCGTTACCACGCCAATCGGCAGTTCGGCGGAGGTTAGCACCAACCGCGCAATAATATCCGCGCCAAGCAGCACTGCGGCACCGGCTAACGCCGCCGCAGGCAACAAATAACGATGATCGCTAAAACCGCTGAGACGCAATAGATGCGGGATAACCAGACCAATAAAACCGATCGCACCCGCCATCGCTACGCTCACGCCCACCAGCCAGCCCATCGCCAGCACCAGCAGGTTGCGCCACAGCAGCAGCGGTAATCCGAGCTGACGTGCCGAGGTTTCGCCCAGCGCCAGCAAATTCAACGTGCGTGCGGTGGCGATCAGCAGCAGCGTTACCGGCAGCAGCGCCAACATCATCCAGCCATAGCGCCAGTCGATGCCGCTAAAGCCGCCCATCATCCAGTACATCAGCTGACGCAGATCGAGGCTGGTGCTAAAGTACACTGCCCACGTCATGATGGCGCTACAGATAATGCCAAGCGCTACGCCGGTCAGCAGTAAGCGGCTCACTGAGAGTTGTTTGTGAGCGAAGTGCAGCAGCATCAGCGTGATCAGCAGCGCACCGGCCATGGCCGCCAGCGCTAAGCTCCATAGCGAACCGTTACCGAGCATCACGCCTAATACCAGACCAATCCCCGCCCCATTAGACACGCCAAGTAAGCCGGGTTCCGCCAGCGGATTGTTGAACAGCGCCTGCATTACCACGCCGCACACCGCCAGCGCCGCACCCACCAGCAGCACCGCCAGCGTGCGCGGCATGCGCAGCTGCCAGACGAACAGATCGCCTTCCGCCGAAAACCATTGTGTGGGAGAGATCCAGCTGTCGCCGGCACACAGGCTAAGCCCGATGAGCAGCAATAGAAGCGCAATGAGTGCGATGAGCCAGCGCTGGCTGCGGCGATTTGCCTGGGAAGCAAGCTGATCCAGCAGAGTCATAGATAAGATTGGCTGAGAAAACAGAGATTTGATTGTAGTGGGATTACAGCAAAAAGAAAGCGGCGCTGTGGAGGCGCCGCTGGAGAAGCCTTACTGATGCGGAGGAAGCGGCTGACCATGATTATCACGCTTCTGCTGATTGTCACGCTGGTCGTGATGCTGCGGTTGCGGCTGACGTTTGTCGTCGCGGTGCGGTCCATTGCCCGGATGCTGCGCCTGCCAGCCGTTACCGTTCCAGTAACCGTGCGGACCTTTGGTGCCGATGCGCTGGTTATGGTGCTGTTTCCACCACGTTGGCGCACGCCAGTCGTAACCATCCCAATAGTAGCCGCGCTTATCCTGATCGCCGATATGCACCGAAACGCCCGGCGTGTTGATGCTGACGGAAACATTGGCGCTAGCCAGCAGCGGCATGCCTAACAAGACACTTAATAAAATTGCTGTCTTTTTCATTATTCGAACCTTTTGCTCTGTGATGGCGCTGTTATAACAAAAGTGTTGATGCCGTCACTATCGGTAATGACCGATTTTCGCCCTATTTTCCGGATACTTACTAAATCCTTACATCGTGAATAAATCGTGAGGAGCGGCCAGATTTAAGACAAAAAAAAAGGCCGCTAAGCGGCCTTTTTGTCGTACTGAAATTAGTCAGCATCCTTGGGTGTCGCGTTCTCGACGCGACTTTTCAACTTCTGTCCCGGACGGAATGTCACCACTCGGCGCGCGGTGATAGGAATATCTTCCCCCGTCTTCGGGTTACGGCCCGGACGCTGGTTTTTGTCACGCAGATCAAAATTACCAAATCCGGACAGTTTTACCTGTTCTCCGTTTTCCAACGCGCGGCGAACCTCTTCAAAAAAAAGTTCTACCAACTCTTTGGCATCGCGTTTGCTCAACCCGAGTTTTTCAAACAGGTACTCTGACATTTCAGCTTTTGTAAGCGCCATAGGTTCAATCCCTCAAGGTTGCCTGGAATCGCTCTTTTAATGCCGCAACGCATTTGGCAACGGTCGCGGCAATCTCCTCTTCTTCGAGTGTCCGGCTGGTATCCTGCAAAATCAGGCTAATCGCTAGGCTCTTTTCACCTTCGTTTACGCCCTTACCACGGTACACGTCAAACAAGTTTACGCCAACTACCTGATTTACGCCAACTTTCTTACACTCCGCAATGATATCTGCTGCAGGCACATTTTCAGCCACCACAACGGCGATATCACGACGGTTTGCCGGGAAGCGAGAAATCTCGCGCGCATCAGGCAGGACGCGGTCTGCGACCTTATTCCAAAGCAGTTCAAACACTAAGGTGCGACCATTCAGATCCAGCTTACGTTCCAGCTCTGGATGGACCACCCCGATAAATCCGATTCGTTCGCCGCGTAAATAAATTGCGGCGCTTTGTCCTGGATGCAGCGCCGGATTGGCTTCCGCACGGAAGGAAATCTCATCAAGTTTACCGGTCAAATCCAGCAGCGATTCTAAATCGCCTTTCAAATCATAGAAGTCAACCGTCTGACGCGCCAGATCCCAATGCTCTTCATAGCGATTGCCGCTTAAAACGCCGGCCAGCATAAGATCCTGGCGGATACCCAGATCGGCCTGTGTATCAGGAACAAAGCGTAAACCGCTTTCAAACAGGCGTACGCGGCCCTGCTGACGGTTTTGGTTATACACCACCGCGCCCAGCAAACCGGTCCACAGCGACAGGCGCATTGCCGACATATCGCTGGAGATTGGGCTGGGCAGGATCAGCGCCTCTTCGCCCGGATGCAGCAACTGCTGCAGTTTGGGATCAACGAAGCTGTAGGTAATCGCTTCCTGATAACCTTTATCTACCAACAGATTTTTCGCACGCTTCAGCGACAGGTCGGCTTCACGATGCTGCGTCATGATCAGGCTGGCTTTCACCGGCACATCAGGGATGTTGTTGTAGCCGTAAACGCGCGCCACTTCTTCGACCAGATCTTCTTCGATAGCCATATCGAAACGCCAGCTTGGCGCAACGGCTTGCCACTCACCTGCACTCACTTTCACTTCGCAACCCAAACGCGTCAGGATGTCAGTAACCTGTTCGTCAGCAATCACATGGCCAATCAGACGATCGAGCTTTTCACGGCGCAGCGTGATGGTGGCGCGTGGCGGCAGCGCGCTCGCGTCAGTTTGGTCGATGACCGGGCCCGCTTCGCCGCCACAGATGTCGAGCAACAGTTGCGTCGCGCGTTCAATCGCTTTGTGCTGCAACGCTGGATCGACGCCACGCTCGTAACGATGTGACGCGTCGGTATGCAGACCCTGACGGCGAGCGCGGCCGGTGATCGCCAGCGGATCAAAGTAGGCGCATTCGAACAGCACATTTTGCGTCTCTTCATTGACACCGGAATGCTCGCCACCAAAGATGCCGCCCATCGCCAGCGCTTTGTGGTGATCGGCAATCACCAGCGTGTCGCTGCTGAGTTTAGCTTCGGTACCATCCAGCAGCGTCAGCACTTCGCCCTCTTCTGCCATACGCACCACAATGCCGCCGTCGATGCGGTCGAGATCGAAGGCATGCATCGGCTGGCCAAGCTCCAGCAGTACAAAGTTGGTGATATCGACCACCGGATCGATTGAGCGAATACCGCAACGACGCAGCTTCTCACGCATCCACAATGGCGTATCGGCTTTGACGTTGACACCTTTCACCACGCGGCCAAGGTAGCGCGGGCAAGCGGCGGTGGCATCAACGCGAATCGGGAAGGTATCGTTGATGGTGGCTTTTACCGGCTCAATTGCGGGAGCCGTCAGCGGCAAACCGTTCAAAACTGCTACATCACGCGCAATCCCGATGATGCCCAGACAATCGGCGCGGTTTGGCGTGACGCTGATTTCAATGGTGTTGTCATCCAGCTGCAGATAGCTGCGGATATCGGTGCCAATTGGCGCATCGGCTGGCAGCTCGATGATGCCGTTGTGATCGTCGGAAATACCCAGCTCAGAGAAGGAGCACAGCATGCCTTCAGACGGCTCGCCACGCAGTTTTGCTGCTTTGATTTTGAAATCGCCCGGCAGCACAGCGCCAACGGTCGCTACCGCCACTTTCAGGCCCTGACGGCAGTTTGGCGCGCCGCAGACGATATCCAACAGGCGCTCGCCACCGACGTTGATTTTGGTGACGCGCAGTTTGTCGGCGTTCGGATGCTGGCCGCACTCAACCACTTCACCCACCACAACACCGTGGAACGCACCGGCAACCGGATCCATGCCGTCCACTTCAAGGCCGGCCATGGTGATTTGCTCAGACAGCGCAGCGCTGTCCAGGGCTGGATTTACCCATTCGCGTAACCAGAGTTCACTGAATTTCATTGGATAACCTGCCCTTATTTAAATTGTTTGAGGAAACGTAAATCATTTTCGAAGAAGGCGCGCAGATCGGTCACACCGTAGCGCAGCATGGTGAGACGCTCCATGCCCATGCCAAACGCAAAGCCCGAATAAATTTCCGGATCGATGCCAACATTGCGCAATACGTTCGGGTGCACCATGCCGCAACCCAGCACTTCCAACCACTTGCCGTTTTTACCCATCACGTCCACTTCTGCGGACGGTTCGGTGAACGGGAAGTAAGAAGGACGGAAGCGAATTTGCAGATTCTCTTCGAAGAAGTTGTTGAGGAAATCGTGCAGTGTGCCTTTCAGGTTGGTAAAGCTGATGTCTTTATCGACAATCAAACCTTCCATCTGGTGGAACATTGGCGTGTGCGTCTGATCGTAATCGTTACGATAAACACGGCCTGGCGCGATGATGCGGATTGGCGGCTGCTGGTTTTTCATGGTACGGATCTGCACGCCTGAAGTTTGGGTGCGCAGCAGACGCGTGGCATCAAACCAGAACGTGTCGTGATCGGCACGCGCCGGGTGATGGCCGGGAATGTTCAGCGCATCAAAGTTGTGGTAATCGTCTTCAATTTCCGGACCTGTTACCACCGCGAAACCCAGTTCGCCGAAGAAGGTTTCGATACGATCAATAGTGCGGGTCACCGGATGCAAGCCACCATTCTCAACGCGGCGGCCAGGCAGCGACACGTCGATGGTTTCCGCAGCCAGACGCGCATTCAGCTCCGCACTTTCCAGCGTCTCTTTGCGCGCGGTAAGGCGGTCCTGCACTTGCTGTTTGGCCTCGTTGATGACCGCACCCGCAGCCGGGCGCTCTTCTGCCGGCAGTTCACGCAGGGTAGTCATTTGCAGCGTCAGATGCCCTTTCTTACCCAGAAATTCGACGCGCACGGCGTCCAGAGCAGCGATATCCGCCGCCTCGTCGATGGCGGCCGTGGCACGAGCCACCAGGTCTGCGAGTTGGGACATGATTTCCTCTTCTTCCAGCCGGGCTGGTCAGTTCTCGTTGGGATCAGATGATCCGATTAAGTGTCGCCAGAAACAAAAAAGCCTCCACGAGGGAGGCTTTCAGCGCGATTTTTCGTTTCTTTTCTTATGCGCAAAAGCCCCTGATGTTCAGGCGCTAAAGTAAAAAAAGAAACGGAAAATAGCAGCATTCATGCTTGCGTTACCTTGTCATATTTAGAAACCGCACTATTGAAATGCGCAGCGGCCAAAATGTCAATCTTTTGCGTGAGTTGCGGGTAATAAAAAAGGGAGCAAGCTCCCTTTTTCAACTGACTTACGCCAGAGCTGATTTTGCTTTTTCAACAAGTGCAGTAAATGTCACTTTGTCGAATACAGCGATGTCAGCCAGAATCTTACGGTCGATTTCAATAGAGGCTTTTTTCAGGCCATTGATGAAACGGCTGTAAGAGATACCGTTCTGACGAGCCGCAGCGTTGATACGCGCGATCCACAGTTGACGGAACTGACGCTTACGTTGACGACGGTCACGGTAAGCATACTGACCAGCTTTGATAACAGCCTGGAAGGCAACGCGGTATACACGTGAACGTGCACCATAGTAGCCTTTAGCTTGTTTTAAGATTTTCTTGTGACGTGCGCGAGCAATTACACCACGTTTAACGCGAGCCATGTGAGCTCTCCTATATCATATTCTGTGATTTCCCTTCATCTTTCGTGCCGCAGCGGCGTTGGCTGTCTTCATTCATCCCAGTCACTTACTGATGTAAGTTCAGGGATTCATTCAGTTGCCGCCTTGCTGCAACCCGAAATCTTTCGGGGAATTAAACTAAAAAAAATTTACTTATGCGTACGGCAGGCAGGCAATAACCAGACCCAGATCGCCTTTAGACACCATGCCTTTCGGACGCAGGTGACGTTTACGCTTAGTAGACTTTTTAGTCAGAATATGACGCAGGTTCGCGTGCTTACGCTTGAAGCCGCCAGAAGCGGTCTTCTTGAAGCGCTTAGCGGCGCCACGTACAGTTTTAATCTTTGGCATTTTTACAAATATCCACTTCGCATTGTTAATAAAATGAATCAGACAGGCGAATAAAAATCCGCACAACGCAAGCGCTGCGCGGCTCTATTACTTGAAGGCCTACTGTTTCTTCTTAGGAGCGAGCACCATGATCATCTGACGACCTTCGATCTTCGAAGGGAAGGATTCGACAATCGCCAGATCCATGTCTTCACACAGATCTTTACGGACGCGGTTAAGCACTTCCATACCGATCTGCTGGTGCGCCATCTCACGACCGCGGAAACGCAGCGTGATTTTGGCTTTATCACCCTCTTCCAGAAAGCGAATCAGGTTGCGTAGTTTGACCTGATAGTCGCCATCATCGGTACCAGGACGGAATTTGATTTCCTTAACCTGGATAACTTTCTGCTTCTTCTTCTGTTCCTTAGAAGACTTGCTTTTTTCATAAAGGAACTTGCCGTAATCCATGATACGGCAAACCGGCGGTTCGGCGTTCGGGCTGATTTCAACTAAATCTACGCCGGCTTCTTCAGCTTTCTCAATGGCTTCACGCAGGGTGACAATGCCAAGTTGCTCGCCGTCTACGCCAGTTAAGCGCACTTCGGTGGCACGGATTTCGCCGTTGATACGGTTCGGACGTGTTGGTTGTACTCGTTTTCCGCCTTTAATAACCTGTTTCCTCTAATTGGTGAAGATGTCGGCTGCGAATCTCTTGTTGCAGCTTCTCAACAAACACATCTACGTCCATGCTCCCAAGGTCTTTACCACGGCGGGTGCGCACGGCAACTTTGCCTGCTTCCACCTCTTTGTCACCGCAAACCAGCATATAAGGGACGCGACGTAATGTGTGCTCGCGGATTTTAAAGCCTATCTTCTCGTTTCTCAAGTCTGCTTTGACACGAATGCCAGCATTCTGCAATTTCTTCGTCAATTCACTGACGTATTCTGACTGACTGTCGGTGATATTCATCACCACAGCCTGCACCGGCGCCAGCCAACTCGGGAAGAATCCAGCGAATTCTTCGGTCAGGATGCCGATAAAGCGTTCCATTGAACCGAGAATTGCGCGATGGATCATTACCGGTGTCTGGCGGTCGTTGTTTTCGCCGACAAAAGTCGCGTCCAGACGCTTCGGCAGGGAGAAGTCTAGCTGAACGGTACCACACTGCCAGGCGCGGTCGAGACAATCGTACAGGGTAAACTCAATTTTAGGGCCGTAGAAGGCACCTTCTCCCGGCTGATATTCGAATGGAATATCATTCTCTTTCAGCGCTTCTGCCAAATCCACTTCCGCACGATCCCACATTTCGTCGGTACCGATACGTTTTTCCGGACGGGTCGACAGCTTCACCACGATTTTTTCAAAACCGAAGGTGCTGTACATGTCGTATACCATGCGGATACAGCTGTTCACCTCATCACGTACCTGATCTTCGGTACAGAAGACGTGAGCATCATCCTGGGTAAAGCCGCGCACGCGCATCAGACCATGCAAGGCACCTGATGGCTCGTTACGATGGCAGCTGCCAAACTCCGCCATACGCAGCGGCAGGTCGCGGTAGGATTTCAGACCCTGATTAAAGATCTGAACGTGGCCTGGGCAGTTCATCGGCTTGATGCAATATTCACGGTTCTCTGAAGAGGTGGTGAACATGGCTTCTTTATAGTTCTCCCAGTGCCCGGTTTTCTCCCACAGCACGCGGTCCATCATGAACGGACCTTTCACTTCCTGATAGTCGTACTCTTTCAGCTTGGTACGCACAAACACTTCCAGCTCGCGGAAGATGGTCCAGCCGTCATTGTGCCAGAACACCATGCCCGGTGCTTCTTCCTGCATGTGGTAGAGATCGAGCTGCTTACCGATTTTACGGTGATCGCGCTTCGCCGCTTCTTCCAGACGCTGCAGATAGGCAGCCAGCTGCTTTTTATCCGCCCAGGCCGTACCGTAAATACGCTGCAGCATTTTGTTGTCGCTGTTGCCGCGCCAGTAAGCCCCGGAGATTTTCTGCAGTTTGAAGTGATGGCAGAAACGCATATTCGGCACGTGCGGACCGCGGCACATGTCGATGTATTCTTCATGTTGATACAGGCCAGGACGATCGTCGTGGCTGATGTTCTCGTCAAGAATGGTGGTTTTGTAGCTTTCGCCACGCTCAGCAAACACGTCACGTGCTTCCTGCCAGCTCACCTTTTTCTTCACCACATCGTAGTTGGTTTCAGCCAGCTGGTGCATACGCTTTTCCAGCAGCTCAAGATCTTCCTGGGTTAAGGTATGTTCCAGGTCAACGTCATAATAGAAACCGTTATCAATCACCGGGCCGATCGCCATTTTGGTGTTTGGCCACAGCTGCTTAATCGCATGCCCTAACAGGTGCGCGCAAGAGTGACGAATGATTTCTAAACCGGCGTCGTCTTTAGCGGTAATAATCGCGACCTGAGCGTCCTCGGTGATCGGATCAACCGCATCAACCAATTCGCCATTCACGCGACCCGCGATGCAGGCTTTCGCCAAACCCGGTCCAATATCCAACGCAATATCCATCACGCTGACCGGACGGTCAAAGCTGCGCTGGCTGCCATCAGGAAGAGTAATTACTGGCATTTCATATCCTTAATTGCAGTGGTAAGCCACACGAAAGCCTACATGCAAAAATGAGTTTCATAGTGTGTAACCCGGCGTGATGTCAGACCCACGTTGTCGGAATGACGCCAGGAATGTAAAGCGGCGATGATAATAGCAGCTTTCGCCGCCGATCAAAACCCGTGCAGAGATTCGCTAAGCTAAAGAGAAATAAAAAAAACCGCTGCGAGGCACAGGCCTGGCAGCGGTGATTCACATCCGTCTCGCTTACATTGAGTATGAGAGCTGGATCGTGGTTTTGGTATCGGTACGATCCGGCGCAGATTCTGGCGGATTATTGTTCCAGGTCACGTTGTAGCCCAGCTTCAGCGCGAAATGGGCATTGATGGCCACCTGCAGCGCGGTTTCTGAGTTCAGCGTGGTGTCTTCACCGAAGCTGCTCAGCACAGAAACACCCTGGATAAATTTGGTGGTATCAGTCAGCTGCCATTGATAGCTCACTGCACCATAACCCAATGCTTTGGTTTCATGGCCGCCATCATGGAAATCGTCGTAACGCACACCCGGACCGAATTCAGCACGCAGTGAGTGAACCGGGCCGCTGAGGATCTGACGACCGTAACCGGCGGTCAGCACATCGCGTGAGTCATAACCGTTGAAACGGTCGCTTAGCCAGCTTGCCTGGCCAAACAGGTAATCAGCGCTATTGAGGTTATAGCGGCTACGGCCACCGATATTGTAAGTCTCAGATGAACGCTCATCGTTTGAGGAGTTGTTTGCGGCGTTGCCCCACAGACTCAATGCGGTATTGGTTTGATACCACGTCATATTGGTAGACGCACTCAGCGAAGAACTGGTGGTGTTTCCAGTTTGAGCCAGGTAACCCGCTGAAGCGCTGCCTTCAAACGGCTTTTTCGCCGTTGCAGGGTCATCCATGGAGGTGAAAACGGCGTTATCTGCAAAGGCCTGGTGACAAAATGCTCCAGCAGAGAGCAATAAAACAGCGGACAGCTTGTTAAAGGCTTTCATTAAAAGTAATCCGTACGACAGTTTAAAAAACGAAGAGTCTGAAGCGTTTCTCCGGCCAATCAATGCAATTTACCGTAAGTTTTGTAAAAAAGTATGTATCCGCATAAAAAACCAGGAAAGCCGCTGGACCGCTCTTTTAATGGGACTTTTCCCATTTTCGCTGCGCATTATAGGGGGCAATTACTCAAATAGCAGCCTGAAGGCTACAAGATTTTTCTGAACTCTTTTGACAAAGCTTTACCTGCTATTTTAACTAATGAATTGGCTAAAATTCGCTCTATACAGCGCGCTGGTCTACGCTGAAATCTGTTCGATAACAATGAGGTGAATAATGAGTGACCATGATGTCAAACGTTACATTGTCACGTTGAAATATCAGGAAAGTGGACTCGGCGACGTGCAGTCAGTGAACAGCGCCATGATCAATGGCGGATACAGCACCACCTTAAGCGATGATGAAGGTCATCCACATGAGTTGGGCACCAATAGCTTCGGCATTGTCAGCGCGTTAGAGGAGCATGAAATAGCAGAGCAAGCCGCGGGATATGCCCAAATCGCGCTAGATCATAAACCTGAGGTCACCGTCATCACGTTAGAGGCGTTTCTGAAACAACAATCCTGACGCAGTGCAAAAAACGGCATCGACGCCAGGTTTGCTCAGGTTTTGCGCGTTACAATCGAACTCACGCAGCGAACAAAGAGGATTACCCGATGTGGTCAGCCATTAGTCGTCTGTTAAGCGAGTACGCCGGTGATGCCGAAATCACCGACCGTCAGGAACTTCCCGGTGGCGATGTCCATCCCGCCTGGCGCATCCGCTATGGCGAGTTGGATGTGTTCGTCAAATGTAACACCCGCGATATGCTCACCTTGTTCAGTTGGGAAGCCGATCAACTCGACCTGCTGGCGCGCACGCAAACCGTTCGCGTCCCGAAAGTGTATGGCGTTGGCAATGATCGTGATACCAGCTTCCTGCTGCTGGAATATATTCCGCCTCATCCCTTTACCGCACAGAGCGCTTTCCAGCTCGGCCAGCAGTTGGCGCATCTACACCAATGGAGCGAGCAACCGCAATTTGGTCTCGATTTCGACAACAACATCACCACCTCACCTCAGCCGAATAGCTGGTTACGCCGCTGGTCAGTGTTCTTCGCTGAGCAGCGCATCGGCTGGCAGCTGCAACTGGCCGCGGAAAAAGGCGTGCACTATGGCGATACCGAACTGATTGTTGATTGTGTGCAGCGCACGTTAGCCAACCACCATCCGCAACCTTCTTTATTACACGGCGATTTGTGGCCCGCCAACTGCGCCGGCAGCGCAGAGGGTCCGTGGTTGTTTGATCCCGCCTGCTATTGGGGTGATCGCGAATGCGATTTAGCGATGCTGAGTTACTACGCCGATTTGCCGCGCCAGATCTATGATGGCTACCAGGCTGTTTGGCCACTGGAAGACGGATTCTCGCAGCGTCAGCCGGTGTATCAGCTCTATTACCTGCTGAATCGCGCCAATGTTTTCGGCGGCAACTGGACGGGCGAAGCGCAGTTCGCCATCGGCCAGTTGTTAGATGAAGATGTGTTGGGCGAACGTCAGGCCAGACCGGCCTGACGTATTACAGCATGCCGAGCAGTTTCAGCACAAAGTAGCCCGCGATAGCGATAATGATCGGCAGGATATAGAGCGGGAAAATCTGCAAGAAAATGGTGTGACGCGGGATGTGGATTTTCTCTTCCAGTTGCGCTCGCGTGCGCCCTTCACTGCCTTTGGCCTGTTCCATGATCAGCTGATCTTCAATGCCCTCTTTAATATGGCGCGACTGACGCCACATGCGCGCACCTGAAGCCTGCAGCGCTATGCCGACAAAGATCAGGATGTAGATCAGCCAAAACCCAATATTCGCGCCACCGTTAAATTCCGGCACCGGAGAGTTCTGCCAAAACACATTAAGAAACGGCGTATTGAACTTCACCATGTCGACCATGACATGCACAAAATCGAGCATCACGGCATCGATGCCCGGCTGCTTTTCACTGTGCTTAAACATAAAGCCCAGCAGCGAAATAATCGTGGATAACAATGCGGGTATAAAAATCACCCAGCCAGCCACTCGCTTAAGGATGGCGATGCGGCCAGCCTGTTGGTAAGTCATGGTGTCTCCCTGAACCAAAAATAGTTTTGCCTAAGTCTACCTGCACTACTGCAATTTTTCCTGAAAAATGCGTGGCCTGCCGCAAGTCGGCTTTATCAGGCTCTCGTGCTATGGTAAGCCAAATTTCTAAGGGAGCAGTTATATGTCATATCGTCGTCCTGTATTGGCCGCCATCTTTGATATGGATGGATTGTTGATCGACTCAGAACCGCTGTGGGATCGCGCGGAACTGGATATTTTCGCCAGCCTTGGCGTGGATATCACCCGCCGCCACGAGTTGCCCGATACGCTGGGTCTGCGCATCGATCAAACCGTGCGCATGTGGTTTGAAGCGCTGCCGTGGAGCGGCCCGGATCAACAGGAAGTGACGCAACGCATCATCGCCCGCGCGCTGGCGCTGGTGGAAGAGACGCGTCCGCTGCTGCCTGGCGTGGAGCTGGCGCTGCAACTGTGCCAGCAGCAAGGTTTGAAAATCGGCCTCGCCTCCGCCTCGCCGCTGCACATGCTGGAGCGAGTGCTGGAGATGTTTGACCTGCGCAAATACTTTGATGTGCTGGCGTCCGCGGAAGCGCTGCCGTACAGCAAGCCGCATCCGCAGGTCTATCTCGACGCCGCAGCCAAACTGGGTATCGATCCGCTTAACTGCGTCACGCTGGAAGATTCTTTCAACGGCATGATCGCTACCAAAGCCGCACGCATGCGTTCAATTGTGGTGCCGGCGGCCGAGCATCGTGAAGATGCGCGTTGGGCGCTGGCCAATGTGATTCTTGATGATTTAACCCAGCTCAAACCCGAACATCTGCACGGTTAATCGCAGCCCGCTTAACGCGGGCTTTTTTATGCAACTTGATCGCGCACGCAAATAAATAAAACATCGTTTCATTTTTATTGAATTCACATCTCATCCTGCCTAAGATGCCCAAAGACCCGCATCGGGACCACTTCCTTTGACTCTTGAGAGGCCTGAGATGGACATTCGTCAAAGCATTCATAGCGAGCATGCCAAAACCCTGGACACGGACGGCTTACGCCGTGAGTTTCTGATCGACAAGATTTTCGACGCCGACAATTACACCCTCACTTACAGCCATATCGATCGCATCATTATCGGCGGCGTGATGCCGGTGCAGAAACCGGTGACTATCGGCCATGAAGTGGGTAAGCAGTTGGGCGTAAGTTACTTCCTCGAACGCCGAGAACTCGGCGTAATCAACATCGGTGGACCCGGGGTGATTGAAGTGGATGGTAAATCCTGGGAGATTGGTCAGCAGGAAGCGTTGTATGTCGGACAAGGCGCGCAGAGCGTGATTTTCCGCAGCAGCGATGCCAGCCGCCCGGCGAAGTTTTACTACAATAGCGCGCCGGCACACACCCATTATCCAGACAAAAAAATCACCCTCGACGAGGCAGTGAAAGCCACGCTCGGCGACGCGGCCACCTCGAACCGCCGCACCATTAACAAATTCATCGTGCCCGACGTGTTGCCAACCTGCCAGTTAACCATGGGATTAACCCGCCTTGATGACGGCAACTTGTGGAACACCATGCCGTGTCACACCCACGAACGTCGCATGGAAGTCTATTTCTATTTCGACATGGCCGACGACAGCGCCGTGTTCCACATGATGGGCCAGCCGCAGGAGACGCGTCATCTATTGGTCCATAACGAGCAAGCGGTGATTTCACCGAGCTGGTCGATTCACGCGGGCGTGGGAACGCAGCGCTATACCTTTATCTGGGGCATGGTGGGCGAAAACCAGGTATTTGATGACATGGACCACGTCAACATCAGCGCACTGCGCTAACAAGGAGCGAATCATGATACTCAACGCATTTAATCTTGCAGGCAAAATCGCGCTGGTCACCGGCTGCAATACCGGTTTAGGACAAGGTATGGCGCTGGGTCTGGCACAGGCGGGATGTGATATTATTGGCGTTAACCGCGCCGGACCGGATGATACGCAGGCCAAAGTTGAGGCATTAGGCCGCCGTTTTTGGTCAATTCAGGCCGATCTGACCAAGCCATCCATCGTGCCGCAAATTGTTGAACAGGCGGTGGCGCAGGCCGGTCGCATCGACATTCTGGTGAATAACGCCGGCATCATTCGCCGCGAAGATGCACTCAACTTCAGCGAGCAGGATTGGGATGATGTGATGAACATCAACAGCAAAAGTCTGTTCTTCCTGTCACAGCAGGTCGCCCGGCAGTTTATCGCGCAAGGCAATGGCGGCAAGATCATCAATATCGCCTCGATGCTGTCGTTCCAGGGCGGCATTCGCGTGCCTTCTTATACCGCATCAAAAAGCGCAGTGATGGGGTTAACCCGTTTGATGGCCAACGAATGGGCGAAGCACGGCATCAACGTTAACGCCATTGCGCCGGGCTACATGGCCACCAATAACACGGAACAGCTGCGCAGCGATGAGTCACGCAACGAGGAGATTTTAGGCCGCATTCCATCAGGTCGCTGGGGCATCCCGGACGACATGATGGGCCCAATTGTGTTCCTCGCCTCCGGCGCCTCCGACTATGTGCAAGGTTATACGTTGGCCGTCGATGGCGGATGGTTAGCGCGCTAGGCTAACCCGTTCTTTTCCCGCGTCATTGTGACGCGGGAAAGTGAAAAATATTAACGCTTCGTTACAGCGTCACCATTCTCATTCACTGGATAAATCCCTATACTGGATGCATCGACAGTTTTATGCAGCCAGGTTTCATCATGACGGCCGAAGGCCATATCATTTTTGCCATTGCCAGCGCCATTTTTGCCAAGCGCGCGGAGCTGACGCCAGTATTGGCCAGCGCCGACTGGTGGCATTTAGTGCCTGCTGCGCTGTTAACCTGCCTGCTGCCCGATATCGATCACCCTAAATCCGTGTTAGGCCAGCGCTTAAAGTGGCTATCGCATCCCATCGCCCGCATCTTTGGTCATCGCGGTTTTACCCACAGTTTGCTGGCGGTGGCGGTGAGTTTGTGGCTATTCCAGATCAATGTGCCCGCCGACTGGTTTCTTCCCGCCGACGTGCTGCAAGGCATGACGCTCGGCTATCTCAGCCATATTGTCGCCGATATGCTCACGCCCGCCGGCGTGCCGCTGCTGTGGCCCTGCCGCTGGCGCTTCCGTTTGCCCATCCTGAATAGTCAAAAAGGTAACCAGCTGGAGCGCGCACTTTGTCTGGCGCTGGTCGGTTATGCGTTGTGGTTCCCGCCCGGCATGCCCTCTTTTGGTGCCAACGGCTGGCCGGAGCAACTGTTCAATACGCTACAAAATGGCGTCGGTCGGTTGGTTAATGGTCAAAACGGTCAATAAGCAGTCGAATCAAGCGTTAAAGTTATAAAGCATTCTTTTTGGGTATAAGCCCGCCCCACGCTGAACTGATAACATTCCAAATATTCCCTAACGGGGACTTACTGTTTTTCGTGCCATCCCAGGATGGCGCGTCACACTCTGGAGTTGAGCATGGATTTTCCCCTCATTATTAATATCGTGGCGTTTATCGCACTACTGATTCTGCTGAATCGGATTGGCAACCAAAGCTGGAGCCTGTCCAAACGCGTGCTGACCGGTTTGGTTTTCGGTGTGGCCTTTGGTCTGGCTCTGCAAACCATCTATGGCGAAAACAGCCCAACCGTGAAAGCGTCGATTGGCTGGTTCAATATCGTCGGTAACGGCTACGTGCAATTGTTGCAGATGATCGTGATGCCGCTGGTGTTCGCCTCGATTCTGAGCGCGGTCGCACGTCTGCACAATGCCTCATCGCTGGGTAAAATCAGCGTGCTGACCATTGGCGTACTGCTGTTTACCACCGCGATTTCCGCGCTGGTCGGCGTGCTGGTGACCGGCCTGTTTGGCCTTAGCGCTGAAGGTCTGGTGCAAGGTGCGCAGGAAACCGCGCGTCTGAGCGCGATTCAGAGCAACTACGTGGGCAAAGTGGCTGATCTCAGCACGCCACAGCTGCTGCTCTCCTTCATTCCGAAAAACCCGTTTGCCGATCTGGCGGGCGCCAATCCCACCTCGATCATCAGCGTAGTGATTTTCGCCGCCTTCCTCGGTGTGGCGGCGCTGCAACTGCTGAAAGATGACAAGGTAAAAGGCGAGCGCGTACTGGTGGCGATCGATACCCTGCAATCCTGGGTCATGAAGCTGGTGCGTTTGATCATGAAGCTGACGCCGTACGGTGTGCTGGCGCTGATGACCAAAGTAGTAGCCGGTTCCAACCTGCAGGACATCATTAAGCTGGGTGGCTTTGTGGTGGCCTCTTATCTCGGTCTGGCGATCATGTTTGCCGTACACGCGCTGCTGCTGTCGGTTAACGGCATCAATCCAATGCGCTTCTTCCGTAAAGTATGGCCGGTGATCACCTTCGCCTTCACCAGCCGTTCCAGCGCCGCCAGTATTCCACTGAACGTGGAGACTCAAACGCGTCGCCTGGGCGTGCCAGAATCGATCGCCAGCTTCTCGGCGTCATTCGGTGCCACCATCGGCCAGAACGGCTGTGCCGGTCTCTATCCCACCATGCTGGCGGTGATGGTTGCGCCAACCGTGGGCATCAACCCGTTTGATCCAATGTGGATTGCAACGCTGGTAGGTATCGTGACGCTGAGTTCTGCCGGTGTGGCTGGCGTCGGCGGCGGTGCCACCTTCGCCGCGCTGATCGTGCTGCCGGCGATGGGCCTGCCGGTCACGCTGGTCGCGCTGCTGATCTCCATCGAACCGCTGATCGATATGGGCCGTACCGCGCTCAACGTTAATGGTTCAATGACCGCCGGTTCACTCACCAGCCGCTGGCTCGGATTGACCGACAAGAAAGTGCTGGAGAGCGACGAGCACGCCGAACTGGCACACCGCTAAATTGATGAGTTGCAACAACGGCAGATCGCAAGGTCTGCCGTTTTTTTATGCCTGCGATATGCCCCGTAAGATCTCCAATTATGACGACCTTCCCCGCTTTCCTCCCCAATTCAACCCAATCATGGCGCTAGCGTCAGGAAAGCGTTAAGCATGGTAAACAGAGGAAAAATCAGCCGCTTTTCGCTTGAGTTTTCGCTCAGGAAGGCCAATTCTGCAGTTAATCACAGCAGGAGAATCACCGATGAAAACAGTTATCGCCTCGGTGCTGGCGTTAACCTTATTAACACCAGCCATCAGTTTTGCCCATCCCGGCGGTTGGGGCCCCGGCCCAGGCCCGCATTGGGGTGGAGGTCCACGTTGGGGCGGTCCCGGCCCGCTGCGTTTCCTACCCGAAGCAGCAACCGCCGTTTTGCTGGGCGGTCTGACCTATTACATGCTGAACGGTAACTACTATCAGCGTCAGGGCGACACCTATGTGGTGGTGCAGCCGCCTGAAGCCCCGCCGGGCGGCGGTATGCGCGTGCTGGATTTCAACGGCAAGCGTTATTACGTGCAGGAAGGTCATTACTACCAGCGCGAGATCGGCGGCGAGTATATCGAAGTGCCGCGTCCTTACGGTTTATAAGCGCCACAACGAAAAACGGCCCGTCAATGACGGGCCGTTTCTTATTCTGCTGCGATTACTGAGCCGCTTGCGGATCGGTATCGTAGTCTTTACAGCTCTGGAAACCGTAGTTCATGACGCGACCGGTGTCGTTATAGCTAACGAAGTAGGTCTGCGGTTTGCCGTCGCGCTCGCCAATCACGTAAGTCTGGCAAGTACCGCGGGCGTGAACCATGGTGATTTCAGTAGACGCTGGTCCGGCAATCTGGCGAACCTGATCGCGCGTCATGCCTTTCTTAACATCCTTCACTACCGGCTTGGTTACGTAGCTTTCGGCTTTGTCATAAGTCGTACAACCAGACAGGGCTGCCAGCGTCATAGCGGCAGCGATACATCCCATCACTTTATTCATGTTGTTGTTCCTCGTTTTTTTGTCCGTGTGAAATTAGCCTGGAACATAAATCCAGATTTATCAACTTTATGGGATAAATTTAGCTAAATTCCGAAGCGTTAGGATTTGGTAAAAATGCTGTGTTGATGCGCTACGGTTCGTATAATCACCCGCGAAAAAATACCTATAGCAATGAATAAAGACAGAGGATTAATGACACCTGCACCTTCTCATCGGCTGGTTTATGCCATCACGCTGGGCCTGCTCGCTGCGCTCGGGCCACTTTGTATCGACCTTTACCTGCCGGCGCTGCCGGAGCTGGCGCGCGATCTGCACACCGAAACCGCCACGGCGCAGCTGAGCCTCACCGCTGGCTTGCTGGGTTTAGGTGCAGGTCAATTGCTGTTTGGGCCAATGAGCGACAAGTTTGGTCGCCTCCGTCCGCTGCTGTTATCGCTGGTGCTGCTGTTTATTGCCTCAATTGGCTGTGCGTTGGCAAAAGACATCCACTCGCTACTGGTGGCGCGTCTGTTTCAAGGTTTGGCAGGCGCCGGCGGCGCGGTGCTGTCGCGTGCCATTGCCCGAGATATGTACAGCGGCCATGAGCTGACGCGTTTCTTTGCACTGCTGATGCTGGTCAACGGTTTAGCGCCGATTGGTGCGCCGGTGCTGGGCGGCGCGTTGATGACGGTGCTTAACTGGCGCGGCATTTTCGTGGTGCTCGGCTGCATTGCCGTCCTGCTGATCTTCCTTGCCCGCCGGAAATTGCACGAAACTTTACCACCAGCGCGCCGCAGTCAGGGCTCGATCTTTTCCGCCTGGGCGGCGCTCGGCCAGGTCGTCACGCATCGGCAGTTTATGGGCTTCTGCCTGACGCAAGGTTTTATGATGTCCGGCATGTTTGCCTATATCGGCGCCTCGCCGTTTGTACTGCAACAGCTGTATGGCCTGACGCCGCAAGCCTTTAGCTTCTGCTTCGCTGCCAACGGCTTCGGCCTGATTATTGCATCACAAACCAGTGCGCGCCTCTGTCCGCTGTGGGGAGAATATCGCGTACTGAAAGGGGGCCTGACGCTGGCGTTTATTGCGTCGAGCTGCTTGCTGCTGGCGGGACTTACCGACGCAGCGCTGCCAGTTCTGCTGGTCGCGCTGTTCTTCACCATCGCCAGTAATGGCGTGATCGCCACCACCGCTTCTTCGCTGGCGATGCAGAGCCAGGGCCAGCGCGCGGGCAGCGCCTCGGCGGTGATTGGCGTCGGCATGTTCACCTTTGGTGCCATCAGCGTACCCATTACCGGCCTGGGCGGCACCTCGGTCGCGAGCATGACCGGCACCATCTTTGGCTGTTTTATGCTGGCGATCGTGTCGTTCAATCTGCTGGTGCAGAAGGCAAAAAACGTCTGATTTGCCAGCAAATAACCTGAACAACCAGCCGTGCGGCTTGTTGTTTGTGGGGAGAGGCGTTAGCTTTAGCAGATGATTCGCATTGTGCCGTCAGGCTACTGACTTGAGGAGAGGTTCATGTCACTGCAACAGGAAATCATTGAAGCCCTTGGTGTAAAACCGGTTATCGACCCGCAGCAGGAGATCCGCGTCAGCGTTGATTTTCTGAAGTCTTACCTGAAAGCCCATCCCTTTTTGAAAACGCTGGTACTCGGCATCAGCGGCGGCCAGGATTCGACACTGACCGGCATTTTGTCGCAAACCGCGATTCGCGAACTGCGTGAAGAGAGCGGCGATAACGATTACACCTTTATTGCCGTGCGTTTGCCGTATGGCGTGCAGGCCGATGAGCAGGATTGTCAGGATGCGCTGGCATTTATCCAACCCGATCGCACGCTGGTGGTGAACATCAAAGAAGCGATCCTGGCCAGCGAACGTGCGTTGAAAGATGCGGGTATTACGGTATCGGATTTCGTGCGCGGCAATGAAAAAGCGCGTGAGCGCATGAAAGCGCAGTATAGCATCGCCGGCATGACCAAAGGCGTGGTGGTCGGTACTGACCATGCGGCAGAGGCGATCACCGGATTCTTCACCAAGTACGGTGACGGCGGCAGCGACATCAACCCGATCTTCCGCCTGCATAAAGGCCAGGGCAAACAGCTGCTGAAAACGCTGGGCTGCCCGGAACACCTCTATCTCAAGCATCCTACTGCCGATTTGGAAGATGATCGTCCCGGCTTGCAGGATGAAGTGGCGCTCGGCGTGACTTATCAGCAAATCGATGCCTATCTGGAAGGCAAGACCATCGATGCCGCCGCAGCAAAAACCATCGAAGGCTGGTATCTGAAAACTGAGCACAAACGTCGTCCACCGATCACCGTGTTCGACGACTTCTGGAAGAAGTAAGTGCATGGCGTTTCCCGCCGTCCGGGCGGGAAACTTTCTCATCGCCGCTGACTGGCGAGAAAAAGCACAGTTTGATACACTGGATGAACAACCAGTAATTGGAGTGTGCTTTGGTCAGACGTGCAGCCAGCCACCGCCTCGATTTCGATGCGGCAGCCATCTATCAATATCCCGAACATCTACGTCAGTGGCTGGAAGGTTTACCCAACCAGCCGGGCGTCTATACCTTTCACGGTGAAAGCGAAAATCTGCCGCTGTATATCGGCAAAAGCGTCAACCTGCGCAGTCGGGTGATGGCGCATTTCCGGGCGCCGGATGAAGCCAAAATGCTGCGTCAGGCGCGGCGCGTCACCTGGATCCCCACCGCTGGCGACGTCGGCGCTCAGTTGCTGGAAGCGCAGATGATCAAAACGCAACAGCCGCTGTTTAATAAGCGCCTGCGTAAGAACCGCCAGCTCTGTTCGCTGCAGCTGGGCGACGGTGCGCCGCAGGTGGTGTATGCAAAGGATCTCGACTTCTCCCGCTCGCCCAATCTTTATGGCCTGTTTCGCAGTCGCTTTGCCGCGCTGGAGAAGCTAAAAGCCATCGCCGATGAGCAGCGCTTGTGCCACGGCTTGCTTGGGCTGGAGTCGTTGCGTCCGGGACGCGGCTGTTTTCGCGCTGCACTAAAACGCTGCGCCGGTGCCTGCTGTGGTAACGAGTCGGTTGCTGATCATCAGCAGCGCCTGCATGCGGCATTAGAGCAGATGCGCATTCAATGCTGGCCGTGGCAAGGCCCGGTTGGCATGGTGGAAACGGGGACAAACATTACGCAAATCCATGTGATCGATCACTGGTTCTGGCTGGGATCGGTCAGCAGCGAGGCCGAAGCGCGCCAGCTGCAGCGCGCCTCGCACGGCTTTGATCATGACGGCTACAAAATTCTCTGCCGTCCGCTGCTTTCTGGTGTGTTCCCGCTGATCGAGCTGTAAAACAAAACCGCCGAGGTTGCCCAAAGCATCAGATGCGATGGACAACCCCGGCGGTCTCTATTCCGTTAGCGAAAGAACTTATTCAGCATCAGCCGGCGGTGGTGGCGTTTTACCATCGTGCGGGCCTTTCTCAGTTAAGCGCTTCTCAAAGTTCGCGTTGTACTGTTTCTTCTGCTCTGGTGTCAGCACGTTGTAGATCTTGTTCTGAGTTTCCATCATCTGCAGCGCACGATCTTTGGCATTAGCCGTCATCTTCTCAGCCTGCACTTCGGCTTTCGCACGGTCAAAGGTATCGGAAGCGATGATGGCATGGTCAGCACGACGCTCTTCCAGCGACGGGCGTTTCATCTCTTTATGGCCATCACGCAGAATCGTTTTGATCTGCGCTTTCTGCGCATCGGTCAGGTTCAGACCTTTAAACATCATCTCCATACCGTGGTGGCGCATCGGCGGCTTATGCATCGGTTTTTCGCTGCCTGCTGGCGGCGGAGTCAGGTTGTCTGCCGCTGCATGGACGATATTTGCAGCACCAAAAGCCATTGCGGTAGCCAGGAACACAGAAGTTAATTTACGCATAATATTGTCCTTACTTATCAGTTTAATGACGACAGCCTGTGTCGCGTCTTCGGAAACAAGCATACGACGCTGAACGTCAACTACTCAGAGGCTGAGTAAAGCCCTGAAAGCATAAAAGACAGAGATCAGGCAATCATGGAGAGAAAGAGAAGAAATGCGTGAGGAATTGAAAAAGTTTATGACAATCAAGGGAAAAACGCAGGAATTAAGGAGGAGTGTAACGGTATTGTCGGTTTTCAGGAAGGGAAATGTCGGCGCGTTGATGCCCTCACCCTGGCCCTCTCCCACCGGAAGATGGAAACGCTGCCACATGTCACTCAATCCAAATATTCGCTCGTTCGGCTCCCTCTCCCGCCTGCGGGAGAGGGTTAGGGTGAGGGAAAATCACAACGCCAGCGCCTGCGTCTGTTCATTCTCCTCTACCAGCATCAGCCCCGCGCGCAATCCTGGCGCGACATTCGGATTGGGAAACAGCACATACTCGCGCGCCTGCTGCACGTAGTAACGCCGGTCACCCTCCTCCGCCAGCAGCGTGCCCTGCGGGAAAGCGGTGAAGTTCAGCGTCTCCGGCCCCATGTGCAACACAAACTTATCGCCGTGCCGGGTCAGCTGTTGCGCCACGCGATAATGGCGAGGCTGCTCACGCACCTCCGGCAAGGCATCGCCATACAGCAACGCCGCCAGCGCCCGCTGTACGCCAGCAAACTGGCTTAAATCGTTCTCACCAAACGGCAAAGCCTTGCCCAGCTCCAGCGTGCAGCTCGCCGCATTATGGTGCTCGCAGCTGTAATGGGTGAAGGTGCCGCCCGGTGAACGATGGAACACCAGCGCCTCCATTTCTGCCGCGGCCAGCCAGTGCATAAACGCCTCGGGCCACGGATTGGGATTCAGCGGCATTACGCCAAAACGCGCATGATACGAGCCGCGAATCGCGGTATGCAGATCGAGGTGCCAGCGCACTTCATGATCGAGACAGGCGCGCCAGAAACTCTCCAGCTCCTGCTCCAGCTGCAGCACGCGCTGCGCTTCGGGTACATCGGCCACCTGCTGCCAGCGTCCACCAAACAGGCGATTGATATCATGTTGCTGATAGCGCTTGCCGCTGCGCAACGCGGCGGGATTACCCAAAATCACCAGCAAGCGCACTGCCAGCGGCTTCTCACCTTTTAAGAGTGGCGTCAGCAACAGATTGAGAATCTCAACCGGCGCGGTTTCATTGCCGTGAATGCCCGCAGAGAGCACCAGCGCCTGCTGTGTGGGCGTATGCGGCGTGAGGGACATCAGTCCCTCGTTGTGCCATTGCCAACTGAGATGATCGTTGCTGCCCTCTCTTTGCTGTGGCGGCTCACCAGACAAGGTCTGCTGTAAAAAATCCTGCATGTTCACTCCTTTTTAACGACGTGGGGCGAACCTCTCACCCCGGCGTTAACGCTGAAACGCGTAGACACTGCCTAAGTCTAGCAGCTTCGTCAGCTCATCCAGCGCGGTGCGCCCTTCACGCAGCAGTTGCGGGTCGGCTAAATCGGCCTGAGTTAAGCGATCGCGGTAGTGGCGATCCACCCAATCGTTGAGCGTGGCAAACAGGCGATCGTTCATCAGTACCGCCGGATTCAGCGCCTGACGCTCGGTTTCGGTTAACACCACGCGCAGACGCAAACAGGCCGGACCGCCACCGTTAAACATGCTTTCACGCAGATCGAAAACTTTCAGTTCACGGATCGGCCCGCCGCTCTCCACCAGCTCGGTAAGATAACGCCACACGCCTGTATGCTGGCGTGACTCTTCTGGCAGCACCAGCAGCATACCGCCGTCGGCGCGCTGCAACAGCTGGCTATTAAACAGATAGGTGTTGACCGCATCGGTTACCGATACTTTATCGCGCGGCACTTCAATCGGCTGGAAACCGCTAACGCGGGCGGCGATGTCACTCAGCAACTGCGGCTGGTTCACAAAGGCATCCTGATGGCAGAACAGCACCTGCTGATTGCTCACCGCAATCACATCGTTATGAAACACGCCCTGATCAATCACCGCTGGATTTTGCTGAGCAAACAGCGTGCGTTGCGCATCGAGCTGATGCAACCGCGCCACCGCTTCGCTGGCTTCCCGCGTTTGACGCGCTGGATAACGTGCTGGCGTTGCGCCCTGCTGCTGACCATCACGGCCATAAATAAACAGCTGCACGCCCGCATCACCGTAATCACTGCCGAAACGATTGTGATTGGCCGCGCCCTCATCACCAAACTGCGCCACCTGCGGCAGCGCATCGTGCACGCAGAAGTGCTGCGGATGACGGAAAATCGCGCGCAGCAGATCGGCAGTTTCCGGTGCCTCGATGGCGCGATGGAATTTGTTATTCAGATTGGCGACGGTGAAATGCACGCGACCATCGGCGCTATCCGCCGACGGCGACACAGTGGCGGCATTCGCCACCCACATCGCTGAGGCTGAGCTGGCCGCCGACAGCAGCTGCGGCGCGTGCTTAGCCGCCTGCGCCAGCACCTGTTCATCGCTGCCGCCAAAGCCGAGCTGGCGCAGCAGCGGCAGATTAGGACGTTCGTGCGGCGGGATCACGCCCTGTACGTAGCCCATATCCGCCAGCGCTTTCATCTTCAGCAAACCCTGCTTCGCCGCCAGACGCGGGTTTGAGGGCTGCAGCTGATTGCGCGTCGAGGCTTCGTTACCAAACGACAATCCCGCGTAATGATGTGTCAGGCCGACCAGCCCATCAAAGTTCGCTTCAAATGCTTGCATTATTTCGCCCCCTGCGCGGAGAAATCGAGGCCCGGCGCTAAGCTGCCCGGCAGCGCCAGGCTTGGGCTCTCCAGCGACGCCATTGGCCATGCACAGTAATCGGCGGCGTACCATGCGCTGGCACGATGATTTCCGGATGCGCCAATGCCACCAAAGGGGGCGGTGCTGGCCGCGCCGGTCAGCGGTTTGTTCCAGTTAACGATACCGGCGCGCGCCTCCAGCAATAGCTGATCAAACTGCGCGCGCTGCGGCGAAATCAGACCGCACGACAAGCCATAGCGGGTATTATTGGCGATAGCAATCGCCTGCTCGAAGCTGTCGTAACGAATCACCTGCAGCAACGGACCGAAGACTTCTTCATCCGCTAAATCATGCACTCCGGTCACATCAATGATGCCCGGCGTGATGATGGCGCTGTCGCGATCCGGCCAGTGCATGCCGAGCAACACTTTCCCGCCCTTTTCCACCTGCTGCTGCCAGGCAGCAAAAATATGTCCAGCGGCGGCAGGGGAAATCACGCTGCCCATAAACGGCTGCGGTTCGGCATTCCACGCGCCAGGCTGCAAGCGCGCGCTAACCTCAACCAAACGCTGCAGGAAGGCATCGCCCGCCGCACCGCGCCTCACCAGCAGACGACGCGCACAGGTGCAGCGCTGTCCGGCGGTAATAAAGGCCGACTGAATGGCGATGTGTACCGCACCATCGAGATCCGCAGGATCTTCAACAATCAACGCATTGTTGCCGCCCATCTCCAGCGCCAGCATTTTTTCTGGCTGTCCGGCGAACTGACGATGCAGGTGATAGCCGGTGGCGGCGCTGCCGGTAAACAGCAGACCATCAATTTGTGCCGCATTGGCCAGCGCCTGGCCGGTTTCACGACCGCCCTGCAGCAGCGCCATTACGCCCGCCGGTAAACCCGCTTGCTGCCACAGCTGCACGGTTTTCTCCGCCGTCAGCGGCGTCAGCTCGCTCGGCTTAAACACCACGCAGTTACCCGCCAGCAAAGCTGGCACAATATGGCCGTTCGGCAGATGGCCAGGAAAATTATACGGACCAAACACCGCCAGCACGCCGTGCGGACGATGGCGCAGCGAGCTCTCGCCATCGGCCTGTTCGCCGGTGCGGCTGTGATAGGCCTTAATCGAGATGGCGATTTTGTTGATCATCGCCTGCACTTCGGTCAGCGTTTCCCAGCGCGGCTTGCCCGTTTCCTGGGCGATGGTTTCCGCCAGCGCGTTTTTGTGGCTTTCAAGCAGACGGGCAAACTCTTCCACCAGCGCCTGACGCTCCGCAAACGGTTTTCTCGCCCACTGCGGGAACGCCGCGCGCGCCGCTTCGCAGGCCGCAGCCACTTGTGCTGCCGATGCCGCTTTGCCCTGCCACAGCGTTTCGCCGGTTACCGGATTGTGTTTGCTCAGGGCGTCAGCGCCGCCGGTCACCCATTGACCTTGAATAAAATGCGTCATGCTTTTTTCTCCTCGCGACACAGCGTGACCACACGCAGTTGATCGCCAATGTTGCAATGCAGCGCCGCGCGCTGGCTTTCAGTCAGTTTTACCGTGCCGGATGTCATATCCACCGGCAGCAACGCCACGCGGAAATGCTGGTAATCCGCGTTGGCCACCAGACACAGCGGCCAGCTTTCATCGGCTGCACCGCTCTCAGCGGTTAACTGGCGACTCTTGCGAATGGCACGAATGCGATCGATTTCGCACTCCAGCGTCGGGCCGCCGTCGAAGATGTCGACATAGTTGAGATAGCGGAAACCTTCCGCCTCCAGCACCGCACGCGCGGGCGCAGTTTTCGGATGGACTTCGCCAATCACTTTTTGCGCCGCTTCAGACAGGTAATGAATGTAGAGCGGATGTTTGGGCATCAGCTCGGCGATAAAGGCTTTTTGCCCGGTGCCGCTCAGAAAGTCGGCTTTGCTGAACTCCATCGAGAAGAAGCGGCTGCCGACGCTGTCCCAGAATGGCGAGTGGCCATTGTCATCACTGACGCCACGCATCTCCGCCACCACATGTTGCATAAAGCGGTCGCGGAAGTTGGCCATAAACAGAAAGCGCGATTTCGACAGCAGATGGCCATTTTTTCCATCGCGGTAATCGGGATCGAGGAACAGCGTGCAGAGTTCGCTGCTGCCGGTGTGATCGTTGCTCAGCGACAGCGTCGGCAGGCTGGCATACACGTTCAGCTCTTTCGAAGCGTGCACCTGTGTGCCAACGCGGAAGTTGTACCAGGGATCCTGCAAACCCACCGCCGCTTCGATGGCGCAAATGCCGACGGCGCGATTATCCTCGCTGTCGGCCAGCACAAACACATAGCCTTGTTCGGCAGGCGGTAACGCGCCTTGCCAGGTGAGCAGCGAACGCTCAATACGGGCTTTAAGCGTTTCGCTATCCGCGGGCAGCGAGGTTAAGCCACCCCCGGTTTTGCCCGCCAGCGACAACAACTGCGAGAGATCGTCACGTTCGACGGGGCGAATCACCATCATGATGTGGCTCCTTTGAGCACGCGTTCACAGGCACGTTCGAAACGCGCCAAACCTTCTTTAACTTCGCGCTCGCTGATGTTCAGCGCTGGCGCAAAACGTACCACGTTGGCACCTGCTATCAGCACCATTACGCCCTCTTCGGCCGCGGTGAGGTTGAACTGTTTGGCTTTACCGGCGAAATCGTCGTTTAGCACGGCGCCAATCAACAGACCCAACCCGCGCACTTCTTTAAATACCGGCAGACGCTTGTTCAGTTCCTGCAACGCCGTAACAAACCATTGATGACGCTCAGCCACGCCGGCCATAAATTCCGGCTGATTAATCAGTTCCATCACTTTACCCGCGACTGCGCCCGCCAGCGGGTTGCCGCCGTAGGTGGTGCCGTGCGTGCCCACGCCCATCACCTGCGCCAGATCTTCACGCGTCAGCATTGCGCCAATCGGGAAGCCGCCACCCAGCGCTTTGGCGGTGGTCAATACATCCGGGGTCACGCCGTAATGCATATAGGCATATAGCGAACCGGTGCGACCCACGCCGCTCTGCACTTCATCAAAAATCAGCAGCGCATGATGTTTATCGCAGAGTTCACGCAGTCCGCGCAGGAAAGCGGGATCGGCTGGCAGGACGCCGCCTTCACCCTGAATCGGCTCGACGATCACCGCGCAGGTTTGGTCATTGATCAGCGCGGCCGCCGAGGCCAGATCGTTGAAATTAGCGTGTTCGACCGCCGGCGGTAGCGGCGCAAAATCACGGGAATAGGCCGGTTGTCCGCCTGCTGTCACGGTAAACAGCGTGCGACCGTGAAAAGCATTATTAAAAGCAACGATGCCATTTTTCTCAGCACCGAAACGGTCGTGTGCGGTTTTACGTGCCAGTTTCAGCGCCGCTTCATTCGCTTCAGCGCCGGAGTTACAGAAAAACACGCGATCGGCAAAAGTAGCATCAATCAACTGTTTAGCGAGACGCAGGATAGGTTCATTGGTATAGCCATTTCCGGTATGCCACAGTTTGCCGGCCTGTTCGATCAGCGCCTGCTGCAACGCCGGATGCGCATGTCCCAATGCGTTAACCGCAATGCCACCGGCAAAATCGATATACTCTTTGCCTTGCTGATCCCACAGCGTTGAACCTTCCGCGCGGACCGGAACAAAAGCCGCGGGTGCATAAACTGGCATCATCCATTGATCGAAATTCTGACGTGAAACCTGCAGTGACATAGCCCTTTCTCCTGCTCCACACCCGGTGAAGCCTTTTGTTTTGAAATTGTTAAAAATGTTAAGTGGCAGCTCTACTGTATATTGCAGATAGCGTGCCAGCCAGCCGCAAAATTGCATAACCGTCTTACCACTACGGAATATCAATAACTTAACAGGTACTGATATTCACTTTAATTGCATAAAAAGTGAATATCAGTCTGATGCAGGCTGAATAGCAGTAATTTATTTAGCGGATTTATGCATCGGCAAAATGAAATATTGCTTTTGTGATCGGGCAGGAAATATTTCGCCAAATTAATGCGATAAACGCACTTTTTTGGGGCGCAATGTGCCTGATTGGTGCAGGAAAGTGATAGCGCGGTGCAAATTTAGCATGGCGCGAATTAATCGGGTTTTAACATTTCCCTCACTGAATTGAATATTATTTCGCCAGTTCATTGTTAAGCGAAAAGCTAAATAACATTTTGTGACCAAGGTTATTATCAGAACAGAAATAAAAGGACACAAAGCCATGAAGGCGATAATTACTCTGCTAATGATTAGCTGGATTCAGATATTTGCTATTGAACAATAATGCATAGGCTTGTGCTATTTCACGAACAAGCTACTGATTTTATTTACGCATCTTTAAATTTAAAGTTATTCAATAAAATCATACAGATAAATATTAAAATCATCATTACACATGTTGTCTTATGGATAAGTTTAACCAATACAAAATTCCACATAATGGAATTTAAGATTAAAAATCACACAAAAAGTTAACTAGAAATATTTAGTTACATATATTGCACTGTCGATCTTGAACCTTTTGTGTCATTTTCTTTTCACCCCGCAGATGGGGACAAAATTAAAAAATATCACAGGGTAAAAATTAAATGATGAAGCGCTCCTTACTGGCAGCAGTGATGCCTTTACTGCTGGGACTTTCTTCGGCTCAGGCCGCCGAAATCTATAACAAAGATGGCAACAAGCTGGACCTGACTGGCAAAATTAACGTCTCGCATCTGTTCTCCGATAACGAAGGGTCAAATGGTGATACCTCGTCTTATACCCGTATTGGTTTTAAAGGCGAAACCAAGATCAACGATCAACTAACCGGCTACGGTCAATGGCAGTACCAGTACAGCCTGAGCAACTCTGAAGGCAGCGATGCCAACAGCGGTAACAGAACCCGCCTGGGCTTTGCTGGCCTGAAGTTTGGTCAGTTCGGCTCGATCGATTACGGTCGTAACTACGGTTTAATTTATGACGTGCTGGGCTACACCGATATGCTGCCCTTCTTTGGTGGCGATCAAGGTTACTCTGATGGGTTCCTGTCCAGCCGCTCAGGTGGCGTGTTGACCTGGCGCAACAAAGATTTCTTCGGTCTGGTGAAAGGCTGGAACGTTGCTGCTCAGTATGAAGGGAAAAACGATCGTAACGATGCAAACATTGCCGTACGCCGTTCGAATGGTGATGGCTTCGCCCTCTCCACTTCTTATGATTTCGATTTCGGTCTGAGCCTGGTTGGCGCTTACGCGAGCCTGGATCGTACCAATACGCAGAACCAGGCCTTACGTGGCGAAGGCGAGAAAGCACAGCACTGGACTGCGGGCCTGAAATACGATGCGAACCAGATTTACCTGGCAACCATGTACGGCGAAACGCTCAACGCAACCCCAATCACTGGTGGCTTCGCTAACAAAGCCGTTAACTTTGAAGCCGTTGCGCAGTATCAGTTCATTAACGGACTGCGTCCTTCAATCGGCTATGTTTCATCGAAAGGCAAAGAGATTGAAAATATTGGTGATGTCGATCTCACCAAATACGTCGCTGTAGGTGGAACCTACTACTTCAACAAAAACATGTCTGTGTATGCTGAATACAAGATCAACCTGTTGAAAGATGATAATGCGTTGGGCATCGCTTCTGATGATGTCACCGCTGTGGGTCTGATTTACCAGTTCTAAGTGGCAATACCCTCATGGCTGTTCGGCTAGTGTCGGCTGAATATGCGCAAAGGGCAGCGAAAGCTGCCCTTTTTTATTGGTGCGAGGCGATTACGGCGCCATCAAATCAAAGCGCTCATCATCGCCCTGTTCCAGTGAGAACGGCGGTTGCAATTGCAGGACGATTTCGTTCGAGGTGACCCGGTTCTGTTTGCTGTCTTCTAACACCACCGACAGTCGATAGCTGTTACGCGCACCCGGCGAGCTATCCCACGCGGGCAGGATCACGCTCCAGCCCTGTGGATCGTTGGGATTGGCACCCGGCGTCAGGCTCAGCGCCTGGGTATCGCCCTGCCACATCACTTTAGCGATCGGATTGGTGCTGCGGATTTGCAATTTCAGCGGCAAACTTTCTCCGCCATTCAGCTGCCACGGCGGCGTAGCGAGAAACACCGACAGCGTTTTACGCTGGCGATATTCCAGCACCGGCGTATAGCTGCGCGTCACGTTATCGTAGCGACTGCCGCGCAGTGAGTGCGCAGCCGCTACGTTATCCGGACTCAGCTGCTGGCTGAGCGCCACGCCAAAGCGATAGTTGAGACGCAAGCCGAGCTGATCCTGGCTCTCACCGCTGTCGCTGGTTTTATGGCTGGCAGATAAGGTCACCAGCGGCACCGGTGTGTAGGTGACACCAAAGGTTAATGCTGACGGATTGTGGTAGCGGTTGCCGGAGCTAAACAGATCGACGTTATCGCCCAGATATTGCTGCCAGCTTACTGACGCACCGAGTTGACGATAGTGCGGCAAATAGCCTTGGGTGGTGAAATCATAGCCGCGCGCCATGCGCTGCTGCTGGAAGGGATTGCGATCCTGCCAGCCCGACAGCGGCGTATAGTAGTTGGCGGAGAAGCGCAGATAATCGCCCCATGCTTCGGTCCCCAGCGAAGCGCGCTGTAGGCCACTGCTGAACATGCGATCGACGAAACCGTTATAGCCCAGCAGCCATTTTCCTGCCACCCAACGTTGCCCGAGGCCAGCATTGCCGACCAGCCCATCATCAGTTTGATGAAAGCCGACCTGACTGAAGGTCAGGTAGCGATAGTTATCCGCCCAGGGTGTCAGCAGCGAAGCACCGCTGCCGGCAAAATTGCCCTCCATATCCACATTGAAATCGATTTGAGCATTGCCATACGGTGACAACAGCGACTGGCCTTCATCAACCAGTCGATTGCCCACTTCATCGCGGAAATGGTTAAAGGCCCACAGCCCCGCCTGCTGGCCAAGGGCATTGTCGTCCGTACTGTTCTGGCTGGCTTCACCAATGCTTTTGGCAATGGTCGCCAGTTTTTTGTTGAACGCTTCCGTTTCATCCTGGTAACCCAATGCAGGCAACTGATCGGCCATTTTCTGGAAACGTGTGGGATCGCTAAACGGCGCATCGGCGAGTTTAGTGTCAGAGATCAACGCCAGCGCAGGCGCGGATGCGGCAAGTAGTGAAAAACCAGAGAGATAACGCACGCTTTTAGGTGATAACAAAGTAAATAACATAGCTAAAAATAGGGTTCGACCCGGTTCAGAATTAGAGGTGGCTCACAAAACTGCATAAGTCTACCCTAGCATATTCTGATGCAAGTGCCGGACATGTCTGGTTTCGATTAAGGCAGAAAACGAAAAAATCAGAATGTAGGTAAGCAGGCGACGCAATATGTTGTGCCCTGCTTGCCCATCAAGAGATGACATCTCAAATCATTGAGCGCGCACATTGTAGCGGCGCAATGCATTGCGCGATGAATCACGCCGCTACGGAAGGTGCGGTCATAAGGCTTCATGTTTAGCATTACGCCATTAATGGCGACCCAACAGCGAACTATCAGGAAAAGATTAAACCGCCATCCACATTGATGGTCTGCCCGGTGATATAGCGCGCATCGTCAGAGGCGAGGAAAACCACTAAGCCAGCGACATCTTCCGGCTGCCCTGCGCGTTTAAGCGGGATGTTTTCCACCCATTCGGCCATCAGTTCGCCTTTGCCATACTGCTTTTTATCGCTGCTGAGGATCTCGCCCCACACGCGATCGTTGTAGTCCCACATTTCACTCTCGATGATGCCCGGACAGAAGGCATTCACCGTGATATGCCACGGCGCCAACTCCAGCGCCAGGCTTTGAGTAATACCGATCACGCCCATCTTGCTGGCGGCATAGTGCGGCGTATAAATGAAACCCTGCCGTCCCTGACCGGACGAGGTGTTGATCAGGCTGCCGCTGCCCTGTTTCACCATATATTTCGCCGCTTCCCGGCAGCACAGCCACACGCCCGTGGTGTTCACCGCAAGGATCTTCTCGAAGTCACTTTTGGGCATCGCATCGAAACGATCGATGGTAATCACCCCCGCATTCTGAATCGACACATCAATGCTGCCAAAGCGCTCAGCCGCCTGCTGATAAAGCTGCTGTACCTCCGTTTCATCGGTAACATCGACCTGCAGCGCCAGAACCTCACTGCCAAACTGCTGTTCGATGGCCTGCGCGGTACTGAAAACGCGTTCCGAATTCGACACCATCACCAAACGCGCCCCGTCGCGGGCAAAGCGCGCTGCAATGCCCGCGCCAATGCCGCGGCAGGCGCCGGTAATCACCACCGTCTTTCCACTAAAATCGCGTGTCATATTGCCTCCTGTTATCCATGTGTCGCTTCAGGCAGGGCGGCCGATTGCTGCTTTTTTTCATGTCTGCGCAGCAGCACCACCTTACTTTGTAATTTTTGCTGGAACTGATCGATCACCACCGCAGTGACAATCACCAGGCCTTTGATCACCATTTGCCAGAAATCGCTGACGCCCATCATCACCATGCCATCGGCGAGAAACACGATGACAAAAGCACCGATAATCGAGCCTGAAACGCGACCGCGTCCACCCGCCAGTGCCGTGCCGCCCAGCACCGTGGCACCGATGGCGTCCATCTCGAACATGTTGCCGGTCATCGGGTGCGCGGTTTGCAACTGCGACGCCACAATCAAACCGACCAGCGCGGCACACAAGCCGGAAAAGGCGTAGACAAACACTTTGACCTTGATAATCGGCACACCTGCCAGGCGCGCCGCCGATTCGTTGCCACCGGTGGCATAGATATAACGACCCAGCGGTGTTTTACGCGTCAGATACAACCCCAGCAGCAGGAAGCCGAGCATCATCCATATCGGGATATACACGCCCAATATCGAACCCGAACCGAGCAAGGCGAAGCCGGTATTACCCAGTGCTGGCGTGCCGACAAGGTTGGCGTACGTGCTGCCATCGTTGAACAGCAGCGCGGCGCCGCGTGCCACGTACATCATGCCGAGCGTACAGATAAACGGCGCTACGCCGAGTCGCGTCACCACCGCGCCATTAATCAATCCCAGCGCCACGCCAAACAGCGCCACCACCAGAATCACTTCGGGCACATTGAAAAACAGTACGTTGCCGCCCCACAGCGGTACGCCGTTGGTGAGCAGCGCACCCGCCACCATGCCGCATATGCCTGCCACCGCCCCAACCGAAAGATCGATGCCGCCAGTCAAAATCACCAGCGTCATGCCAATCGCCAGCAAGCCGGTAATTGCCACATGCTGCGTCATGATCAGCAAGTTGGAGGTGGTGAGAAAGTTAGGCACCATAAAGCTGAAGAAACTCACCACGATCAGCAAGGCAATAAAGGTACGCGCCTTAAGCAGGTACATATAGATCAGGTATTTTTGATTCATCGTTTTACTCTCCAGCGGGCTCAATCATGTGGCGTTGAGGCGCTAATCAGGGCTTCGCGCGTGGCCGCCGCGCGCGGTAAATCGGCGGTGATGCGACCATCCGCCATCACCAGAATACGGTCAGCCAGCGCCATCACTTCATCCAGTTCGGACGAGGAGAGCATCACCGCCAATCCCTGCTGCGCCAGGTTGCCAATCAGGTGATAAACATCGGTTTTTGCCCCCACATCAATGCCGCGCGTGGGCTCATCCAGCAGCACCACCTGCGGCCCGGTCATCAGGGCTTTGCCCAGCACCACTTTTTGCTGATTGCCGCCGCTTAAGGAGGTGATCGGCAGCTCGGGATCGCTGACCTTGATAGCGAGATGGCCAATCATTTCATCCACACGGCGCTGCTCGTTGTGCGGATTGAGCTTGCGCCAGCAGCGGCGGAAACCCCGCAGGCTGAGATCGCTGAGCGTCATGTTGGCGGTGATCGACATCAGCTGTACCACGCCTTCGGTTTGCCGATCTTCCGGCACCAGCGTGATGCCTTTTTTCAGTCGCTGCTGGAAACTGCGCTTCTCCAGCGCTTCGCCGTTCAGACTGACGCTGCCCGACTGACAGTGCATCATGCCAATCAACCCTTTGAACAACTCGGTGCGCCCGGCGCCCAGCAAACCGTAGATGCCAATCACTTCACCTTTTCGCAGCGAGAAAGAGACATCATTGAGCTTGTAACCGCCGTTTTGATGCAGCGCGGTCAGCCCGTTGACGGTGAGTACCGTTTCACCCTGCGTCGCCGGTTGATAATCGAAGTGTTTCTTCTTGTCGCCCACCATCTGCTCGATGATCCACGGAATCGAGGCGTCGCGGACTTCGCGTTCGCTGATGAAGCGTCCGTCGCGGAAGATGGTGATGTGATCGCCAATCTCCATCAGCTCTTCCAGCCGATGTGAGATATAGATAATGGTGACGCCGCGCCGTTTAAGCTGGTCGATGACGTTGAACAGCACTTTCACTTCTGACTGGCTGAGCGCGCTGGTCGGTTCATCCATGATCAGCACGCGCGTGTCCTTGGACAGCGCGCGGGCGATCTCCACCAGCTGCTGATGGCCGATACCGAGTTCAGCCAGCGGCGCGTAGGGATCGACATCCAGCTCCAGCCGTTCCAGCAACGCTTTGGCGAGCGAATACTGATACTTCTCGTTGATCACGCCGCGCTGGAAAAACTCATTGGCCATGAAGATGTTGTCCATCACGTTCATATTGGGAAACAGGTTCAGCTCCTGAAAAATAATGCTGATGCCCTGTTTTTCCGCCTGATGCGTGGAGCTCAGCGACACCGCTGCGCCGTCCAGCAGAATCTCGCCGGATGACGGGATCTCCACGCCCGCCAGCATTTTCATCATGGTGGATTTGCCCGCGCCGTTTTCGCCAATCAGCACGTTAACTTTGTTGCGATAAACGCGATAATTGACCTGATCCAGCGCGGTGACGCCGGGATAGATGCGCGACACGTTGCGGGTTTCAATGATCACGTCATGTTGAGGCTGTTGCATATCCGCTCCTTACTGACGTGTAATCGCCGCTGGTGTCACATTCGGCACCTGTTCCGGCGTATCAAAGCTGCTAAACACGCCAGCCAGCTGCACTTTGTCACCCACTTTGGGCTTGAAAGCACTCATCATGTTCGCCGCTTGCTGATTGATCGCGCGACTGTAATCGCCGAACAGCACCTGATCGTTAAAGTCCTGATAGCTGGCACCTTTGTAGGCATCGCGCAACACCGTGCCCGGAAAAATCGGGCCAACCTGCACCGTGACGGTGTCACCGGACACATCTTTCACTGTCATCCGACCGTTACGCGACGTGGTGTTAACCGCCGTGATTTCACCGCTCACGTTGACACTGAACACGCACGGGTTCTCATCCTGACTGCGATAGCCGTAGGTTTTACAAGCGCTATCAAAATCTTTGGCGGATTTCAGCGCATTCAATAACTCGGCCACCGGCTTCGCATCATGTTGAACTTGCGGTACCAGCTTCTGTTGCCACGTTTGGGCAATATTGCCCATTTTGGGATTGGGAGGATTTTTCAGGTCGGCCAGCTCCTGCTGCGACACAATGCGGCAACCGCTAAGGATCACGACAGGAAGCAGTAACCAGAGTCGTCTGTGCATCACATTCTCCTGGGCGCCCGATCTACGGGCGCACCGCATTGATTACGACTTGAAGTTAAAGTCCTGCACGCCTTTGGCGTTGTCTGGCGTAATGAGAATGCCGCGGAACATCACGCGCTGCTTCTCAGGCTTGGTGCCTTTCTGAATAAAGTTGTCGAGGTCGGTCACGCCCTGTGCGGCGATGGCTTGTGCCTGCAGCATCACCGTGGCTTTCAGATCCCCTTTTTCCACCGCGTCACGTTCATCATTGCTGCCGTCAATGCCGACCACGATGACGTCGTTACGGCCTGCCGCTTTCAGAGCTGCAATCGCACCCAGCGCCACGGGGCCGTTACCGCAGATCACGCCTTTCACATCCGGATGCGCCTGCAGAATGCTGTCCATGATGCGTTTGCCGTCAATCAGCGTGCCTTTGGCATCCTGACGCGCCACGCTTTTCATATCGGGATATTGGTCGAGCACCTGATGGAAGGATTTGGAGCGTGTGACGCAGTTGTTGTCAGCAAGGTTACAGGTGAGTTCCGCGTAGCTGCCCTTTTCCCCCATCTTCTCCACAAACACGTTTGCCACGTCGGAGCCGGCCTGGAAGTTGTTGTGGGTGATCTGCGCCAGCGCCACGTCATCCACCGGGATTTCGCGGTTGATCAGCACCACCGGAATGCCGGCATCTTTGGCTTTTTTAATCGCGGCGACGCTGGCGGTGGAGTCGGCGTTATCCAGCACGATGCCCTGCACCTTTTTGCCGATGGCGGCATCAATCAGTTCACTTTGCTTTTTCACATCTTCGCCATGCGACAGCACGCTGGTTTTATAGCCCAGCTCCTGCGCTTTGAGGTTGGCACCTTTGGCTTCGGAGGCGTAATACGGGTTATCCAGCGAGTTCACCAGGATCATGATGGTGCCTTTATCGGCAGCGAAACTGGCTTGGGAGATCAGGCAACTGGCAATAGCAGTTAACAGCAGGGTACGTTTTTTCATGGTGAGGTTCTCTCATTGTTATAGTGGGTCACGCAGGGTCAGCCGTTCTGGTGTTGGCGCGGCTTACCAGATGGTAAAGCCACCGTCGATCATCAAATCTGCGCCGGTGATCATGTCGCTGCCGTTGCTGGCGAAGAACAGCACCGCGGCGGCGATTTCGTCGGTATAGGCAAAGCGTCCCAGCGGGATCAGCTTTTTCATCTGCTCGCCCTTCTCACCGCGCCAGGCTTTTTCACCCATCGGCGTCAATACCACGGTGGGCGATAAGGTATTGACGTTAATGCGATAGGGAGCGAACTCTTTGGCCATCACTTTGGTCATGCCGAGCAGACCGGCTTTGGCGGAGGTGTAAGCAACGTGGTTATCGATAGCGATGGAGGCGGCCTGCGACGCAATGTTGATGATTTTGCCGCCGTTACCGGCGCGCACCATGCGTTTACCGGCCGCCTGCGAGCAGAGGAAAGGACCGGTGAGATTGACGTCGATCTGCTTCTGCCACTCGGCAAAATCGGTTTCTAACACCGGTTGCAACATCACGTAGCCCGCGCAGTTCACCAGGATATCAATCTGACCGTAATGTTGTTCGACGCGATCAAATGCCGCTTCAACCGAGGCCGGATCGGTCACGTCGCAGCACACCAGCAGCACGCGATCGGCAGCAAATTGATCCTGCACGCCAGCCACTTTGTCGCTTTCGAAGGGCGGATAGAGCAGCGCCAGCCGTGCGCCCTTCTCCAGCAGCATGGCATTACTGGCCATCGCAATCCCGCCCAGCCCGCCGGTGACTACCGCCACTTTGCCGGTTAAATCCTGCTCAATGTTCACGCCGTAGCGCAGGTTAACATCATATTCCCCACTCATCGTCTCTCTCCATAATGGTGTACGGCGGCGCTGGTTATTGCTGGCCGGGTTATCGTTTTTAAAAATATCATTTTCGAACAAAAATATAAGCTATCGATTAATAATGGTTTGTGGAGGAGATCAAATTTCATACAAATTGCAGCAATAAAAATTATCTTCATGATTTTGTTGAATTTGCAAAATTCGCCGCGTTCAGGACATGGAGCGAGCTGCTGACGGCTTTCTGCGAAATCAATCGCATAGCAAATGATGATTTTCATTCGAAAATGAATGTTTCTGGAAGCTACCTCGCAAATGGCCAAATCGCAGAGTAAAATCAGCTCGGGTTTCCTTATTGGCGAAACCCGACCGTGATTGGAAAGAGGGAGCATTTCGATTGAAAAGCAAAACTGAGCAGCTGGCAGATATGCAGCAGCGCCGTGAGAAGATTCTGGAGATGATCCGCGAAGACGGCACCGTCACGGTTAAAGCGCTGACCGATACCTTCGGCCTGACCGAAGCCACCATTCGAACCGACTTGCGCATGTTGCAGCAAGAGGGGCACGTACAGCGTTATCACGGCGGCGCCACGCTGATGACCGGCAAGCAGAATACCGGCGCGATGTTGCTGGAGCGTCAAACACATCTGGAAGAAAAACAGGCGATTGGCCGCCTTGCCGCGCAGCATGTGGAAAATGGCGACACGGTGATTTTCGATTCCGGTACCACCACCACGGCCATTGCCGAGGCGATCAGCCATATTCGTCGTTTATCGGTGATCACCACGGCGGTGAATATCGCGCTGAAGCTGGGTGGCGAGCCGGGTATCAATATTTTGCTGACCGGTGGCACTTTTAAGTTCCCGACGCTTTCGACTTCAGGTGAGAAAGCCGCCTCGTTTTTCGAAAACGTGCTGGCGGAGAAGCTGTTTCTTGCCACGGCCTGTATCTCACCGCGTCTCGGTTTGAGCTTTCCCAGCGAGACCGATATCAAGGTGAAAATGGCGATGATCAATTCGGCTAACAGCGTGTATGTGGTGGCGGATTCCAGCAAGATCGATAAGGTGTCGATGTTCGCGCTGCCGTGCGACTGGAGCCATATTCACTATCTGATTACCGATAGCGGCATTTCGCCGGCGCAGGTCGCGGCGTTTGAGGCGTTAGGTGTGCAGGTGCTGGTGGCGCAGTCGGCGTTGACGCAGAAGCGCGCGGTGTAAGGTGCGGTGCGCGCTGTCCCTCACCCCGGCCCTCTCCCGCAAGCGGGCGAGGGAGACGCTGCCATATGCAGGCCCGAACGGTTCCCTCTCCCACCTGTGGGAGAGGGTTAGGGTGAGGGCAAACGTGTTTAAAACCCTAAGCTATCCAGCAGGTCATCAACCTGATCCTGGTTCGCCACCACGCCGGGTGCATTGGCGTGGATCTGCGGACCGTTCAGCAGGCTGTTGCCCTCTTTACGCGCCGCGGCGTTGGCTTCTGGCATATTCTCCAGTAGCACCATCAACAGCTGACGCTCGATCTCCTGGATCACATCCATCATGCGCTTGATCACCTGACCGGTCAGGTCCTGGAAATCCTGTGCCATCATGATTTCGAGCAACTGCTTATTGGTGTACGACGTGTGTCCCGGAACGTCAGTCAGGAACTGGCGCGTATCCGAAACCAACTCGCGCGCATCTGTCAGTTCAATCGGATTTTCAAACCACGCATCCCAACGGCCTTTCAGCTGGTTGGCGCCGGCTTCCATTTGGTCCTGGTGTGGCTGCGCTGCTTCAACGCAGTTCAACGCACGTTCTGCCGCTTGCGCCGTCATTTGCACAACATAATCCAGACGATCGCGCGCATCAGGAATCGCTTCCGCCGCTTCAGCAATTGCCTGGTCTAACCCCAGCTCACGCAAACTGTCACGCAACATGCGCGTCAGTGAGCCGATGCGGGTAATAATGTCGTGTGCCGAGGCTTCTTCGGTTGATTTCGGAAGGTCGCTCATCACATCTCCTTACATACCCAGTTTTTCGAATATTTTGCCTAACTTCTCTTCCAGCGTGGCCGCCGTGAACGGCTTCACCACGTAGCCGCTGGCGCCCGCCTGCGCGGCCGCGATGATATTCTCTTTCTTCGCTTCCGCGGTCACCATCAGCACCGGCAGTTTGTTCAGCGTGGCGTCAGCACGGATGGTTTGCAGCAGCTCCAGACCGTCCATGTTCGGCATGTTCCAGTCGGAAACCACGAAATCAAAGCCACCGGCACGCAGTTTGGTCAGCGCATCGACGCCATCTTCTGCTTCTTCAACGTTATTGAATCCAAGCTCTTTCAGCAGGTTACGGACAATACGACGCATCGTATTGAAGTCATCCACCACCAAAAAGCGCATATTTTTATCAGCCATATCTACTCCCGTGTTGTCTCGTCCAGCAGGACGGGCTCGTTAAATTCGCAATGCCTGTCCGGCGCTAATTTTCGCCAGCATGTGCTGACTGATGTGGCCTAAATCGACCACTTCACTGGTGCCGCCCATCGCAATCGCTTCGCGCGGCATACCAAATACCACGCAGCTGGCTTCATCCTGCGCGATGGTCCAGGCGCCCGCGCGATGCATTTCCAGCATCCCGGCCGCGCCGTCGTTACCCATCCCGGTCAGAATCACACCCACCGCATTTCGTCCTGCGTGCACCGCCACCGAACGGAACAGCACATCCACCGATGGCTTGTGTCGGTTCACTGGCGGACCGTCATTCAGTTTCACCACATAGTTGGCCCCGCTTCGGCCCAGCTCCATGTGCATGGCGCCCGGCGCGATATAGGCGTGGCCGGGCAGAATACGCTCGCCGTCTTCCGCTTCTTTCACGGTGATTTGGCACAATTTATTCAGACGCTCGGCAAACGAGCGCGTAAAGCCTGGCGGCATATGCTGGGTAATCAGCAGCGCCGGGCTGGTCGCCGGCAGCGGCTGCAGCACATGGCGAATCGCCTCGGTTCCGCCGGTGGACGAGCCGATGGCGATCAGCTTTTCACTGCTCAGCAACGGGCCGGCTTTCAACGTGACCGGCATCGGCGTGGAGGCACGCACATGCAGCTTGGCGCGCGCGGCGGCGCGGATCTTGTCAGCAATCATCTGGCTATACGCCAGCATGCCTTCGCGGATGCCGAGCTGTGGCTTGGTGACAAAATCCACCGCACCCAGCTCCAGCGCGCGCAGCGTCACTTCTGAACCTTTACCGGTCAGCGAGGAGACCATCACCACCGGCATCGGACGCAGGCGCATCAGCTTCTCGAGGAAATCGAGGCCATCCATGCGCGGCATCTCCACATCCAGCGTCAATACCTGCGGGTTGTACTGTTTGATTAAATCCCGCGCCACCAGCGGATCGGGCGCACTCGCGACCATCTCCATATCGGGATGGCTGTTGATGATTTCTGTCATCAACTGTCGCATCAGCGCAGAGTCATCCACGCACATCACGGTGATTTTGCTCATCGTCTTTCCTTGCTCAGTCCATAGACTGTCTGTCCACGCAGCCAGAACTCTTTGCTGATCTGACTAAAGTTCTCTGAATGCCCGGCAAACAGCAGACCGCCGGGTTTCAGCAGAGGCACGAAACGGCGCAGAATCTGTTCCTGCGTCTCTTTATCGAAATAAATCATCACGTTGCGACAGAAAATTGCGTCGAACGGACCCGGCAACGCCCAGTCGTGTGCCAGTAAATTCAGTTGCGTATAGTTCACCATGTTGGCGAGGTCGGAACGCACGCGCACCATGCCTTCATGCGGACCGGTGCCGCGCAGGAAAAAGCGCTGCAGCTGCGACTGCGATAGCGTGCGTAGCTCTTCCTGGCGATACACGCCGGCCACGGCTTTCTCGAGCACCTGGGTATCGATATCGCTGGCGTGGACCTGGAATTTACCCGGACCGGTGCCCAGCGTTTCCGCCAGCGTCATGGCGATGGAGTACGGCTCTTCGCCGGTTGAGGCGGCGGTGCTCCACACGCTGTAGTTACCCGTGCGCTTACGCGCATGATCCGCGAGGATCGGAAAGTGATGCGCCTCGCGGAAGAAAGAGGTCAGATTGGTGGTCAGCGCGTTAATAAACGCCTGCCACTCCGCACTGTTTTGGTCTTGCTCCAGCAGCGCCAGATAGCGGCCAAAGTCATCAATATTCAGCATGCGCAGACGACGCACTAAACGGTTGTAAACCATCTCGCGTTTGTGATCGGCCAGCACAATGCCCGCGCGCTGATAGATCAGCTGGCTAATGCGACGAAAATGCGTATCTGAGAGCGGTAACCGCTGCACCATTTGCGAGAGCAGCGTGGTCGCTTCACTTTGATCCAATAACGTCGATTTCTTCATTTCAGGTCACCCGGCAACAAACTGTTTAAATTGTGATACTGCGGTTGCTACTGTGCTGCCAGTCGCGCCATTCTCATGGGCCGCCTTGCGGCGGCCACAAGGATTAAAAGGTTTCCCAGTTATCGTCAGTGCTACGTGCGCCTGCCGGTGCCAGTGCTTTTGGCGTGCCGGAACGCAAATTTTTTGCCGCTGTAGATACGTTAACGGCCTGAACGACAAATTCTTTACCGATATTGAACACCGCAACCGACTGTTTCAGTCGGCTGGCCTGATCTTCCAGCGCGGCCGCCGCCGTTGCCGACTCTTCGACCAGCGCGGCGTTCTGCTGCGTCACGCGATCCATCTCGTTCACCGCCAGACCGACCTGATCGATACCACGGCTCTGCTCGTCCGACGCCGAGGCGATTTCGCCCATGATGTCGGTGACGCGCGTGACCGCATTCACGATGTTGGTCATGGTTTCCCCGGCGCTCTCCACCAGCACGGAACCGGTGTTGACACGGCTGACCGAATCCTCGATCAATCCTTTAATCTCTTTCGCCGCCTGCGCGCTGCGCTGTGCCAGACTGCGCACCTCGCCCGCTACCACGGCAAATCCACGTCCCTGCTCACCGGCGCGTGCCGCTTCTACCGCAGCGTTCAGTGCGAGGATATTGGTCTGGAAGGCAATGCCGTCGATCACGCTGATGATGTCAGCGATTTTCTTCGAGCTGCCGGTGATCTCTTTCATGGTAGTCACCACGCCATCCACCACTTTGCCGCCCTGCTGCGCGGTCTCCGAGGCGGTGAGCGCCAGCTGTGACGCCTGACGGGCATTTTCGGCGTTCTGCTTCACCGTGGCGGTTAACTGCTCCATGCTGGCAGCGGTCTCTTCCAGCGAAGCCGCTTGCTGCTCGGTACGCGAGGAGAGATCGTTGTTGCCCATGGCGATTTCACTCGCACCGGTGTAGATCGCATCGGAACCGTCACGCACGGTACGCACCGTCCGCGCCAGCTCTTGCTGCATCTCTTGCACCGAGGTGAGCAGCTCGCCCATCTCGTTGCGCACCGTGATCTCCACCTGCTGCGTCAAATCGCCACGCGCGATGTGACGAATGTGCTCGATGCTGTGCTTTAGCGGACGGATCAGCACCGTACGCATGCCGCTCCACACCAGCGCAATCACCAGCAAGGTCACCAGCAGCGTGCCGACCACCAGCATGATGGATTGGTTATACGCCGCCTCATTGGCTGCAATGCCCTGATTGGCGAGCACAATGTTGTAGCTCAACCATTCGTTGTAATCCTTAGCAAACTTGTCCTGGAATCCCTGCGTCGGCTGATCGACAAATCCTTTGAAATTTCCACTACTGAGGAAATCGATCAACTCACCCAATGCTCCGCGATAGGCGTTGTAGTTGGCCTGTAGCGTCAGCACGTTCTCGGCCTTTTTGCCCTTTTCAGACAGGTTGGCGTTAAATTCGGCAAAACCCTCATCAGCGTGCTTCAACTCCTCACTCGCCAGCGCCACCAGATCTTTCACGGTTGCGCCTGAGCCAGCCTGCTGACTGTCCAGCAGGTAACGGATCCCCGCACGGTTCAGCGTGTTACGCGCCTGAACCAGCGATACCCATGAGGTGCCCATTGCCCGCTGCAGCGTGCTAAGACGCTGGTTATAGGCAAAATTTTCTTTATCGGCTTTGACCGTGGAGTAGAACACTCCACCGGAGAACAGCTGCAGTAAGGCAAACAGCGCCAGCACGCACAGCAGGCCGGATACAACACGAATACGACTAAACATAAACACCTCATTGGTTGGCGGATCGCCTCTGTTATCGGCTTTTCTGAGGGGATCTTTATGTGTGTTCGCAGGGGTTGGACCAGCGGGGGTTGATGGGTGCTCGCTGTCCCTCACCCTAACCCTCTCCCGTGTACAGTCCGGGGACATGGTGAACACTTGTTCGGGGACATGGTAGACACTTACAACTAAGTCATAAGAACCCGTTTATGGAGTCGCTTATGTCCTGGGATGCGAGAGATACCATGTCATTACGTAAAGAGTTTGTTCTGTTCGCCTCGCAAGACGGGGCGAACATCCGCGCACTCTGCCGTCACTACGGCATTTCTTCCGCCACTGCCTACAAGTGGCTTCGCCGCTGGGCTGAAGAGGGAGAATCCGGTCTTGAGGACCGCCCCTGCATACCCCATCACTCTCCCAACCGCTCGTCTGACGACATCACTGACCTGCTTCGTATGGCGCATGAACTTCATCAGCACTGGGGCGCGCGCAAGATAAAGCGCTGGCTCGAAGACCGCGGACACCGCATGCCCGCCTTCAGCACCGTCCACAGCCTGATGGCCCGCCACGACCTGCTGCCGGGCTCAGCTCCGGGTGTCCCGGCCACGGGCCGGTTTGAACATGCGGCCCCGAACCAGCTCTGGCAGATGGATTTCAAGGGGCATTTTCCCTTTGGCGGCGGCCGCTGCCACCCGCTTACCCTCCTTGACGATCACTCCCGCTTCTCGCTGTGCCTCGTACACTGCGCTGACGAGCGGCGTGAGACGGTGCAGAAGCAGCTGGTCAGCGTCTTTGAACGTTACGGCCTGCCGGACCGGATGACGATGGATAACGGTTCGCCGTGGGGCGACACTACCGGGACCTGGACGGCCGTCGAGCTGTGGCTTATGCGACAGGGTATCCGGGTGGGGCACTCCCGGCCTTATCATCCGCAGACGCAGGGCAAGCTGGAGCGCTTTCACCGCAGCCTGAAGGCTGAAGTGCTGCAGGGGAAGTGGTTCGCGGACGACGGTGAGCTGCAGCGCGCCTTCGATCACTGGCGGACGGTTTATAACCTTGAACGCCCGCATGAGGCGCTGGATATGGCGGTGCCGGCGTCGCGCTATCAGCCATCGGCTCGGCAGTACAGCGCCAGCGTAACGTCAGCGGAATACGACGAGGGCGTGATGGTCAGGAAGGTAGATATCAGTGGGAAGCTGACTATAAAAGGCCTGAGTCTGAAGGCAGGCAAGGCGTTCAGGGGAGAGCACGTTGGCCTGAAGGAGATGCAGGAAGACGGGTGCTACGAGGTATGGTGGTACAGCACAAAAGTGGGGGTGATCGACCTGAAGAAAAAGTCGATCACCATGGGTAAAGGATGTTAAAAAGTGTTCACCATGTCCCCGAACACCTGTCTACCATGTCCCCGGACTGTACACCCGCAGGCGGGAGAGGGAATTGATCGAGCTAACATATGGCAGCGTCTCTCTCTCCCGTTTACGGGAGAGGGCCGGGGTGAGGGGAAGCAACTCAGAACTTAAAACGTCTCCCAGTTACCCTCACTCACCGGCGCGGCAGCCGCTTTACGCGGTGCGCTGGCGATCTGGCGCACCGTGCTCGCCTTCGGTTGCGCCTGTGCGGCGCGCGGAATGCGGAACACCGATACCGACTGGCTCAGGCGGCTCGCCTGCTCTTCCAGTGATGCGGCGGCGGCGGCGGACTCTTCCACCAGCGAGGCGTTCTGCTGGGTGACGCGGTCCATCTCGGTCACCGCTTGTCCCACCTGATCGATACCACGGCTCTGCTCATCCGATGCCGAGGCGATTTCGCCCATAATATCGGTGACGCGCGTAACGGCGCCGACGATATCGTTCATGGTTTCTCCGGCGGTGCCGACCAGCTGCGAGCCGTTGTTGACGCGGTTCACCGAATCTTCGATCAAGCCTTTGATCTCTTTCGCCGCCTGCGCACTGCGCTGCGCCAGGTTGCGCACTTCACCAGCCACTACAGCAAAACCACGGCCCTGTTCACCGGCGCGTGCTGCTTCTACCGCCGCGTTCAGCGCCAGGATATTGGTCTGGAAGGCGATGCCATCGATCACGCTAATAATGTCGGCGATCTTCTTCGAGCTGCCGGCGATATCCTGCATGGTACGCACCACGCCATCGACCACCTCGCCACCTTTGCGTGCGGTATCGGACGCGCTGAGTGCCAGCTGCGACGCCTGACGCGCATTCTCGGCGTTCTGTTTCACCGTCGCGGTGAGCTGCTCCATGCTGGCCGCCGTCTGCTCCAGCGAGGCGGCCTGCTCTTCGGTACGCGCCGACAGATCGTTATTCCCGGCGGCGATTTCGCTGGCGCCGGTGAAAATCGCATCGGAACCGTCACGTACATTGCCCACGGTGCTGACCAGCGACTGCTGCATCTCATGCAGGCTTCCCGCCAGCTGGCTCATTTCATTGCGCCCTTCCACCACGATATTTTGCGTGAGATCGCCCGCAGCAATATGGCGAATATGCGCCAGCAGCTGATGCAGCGGCTGAATCAGCACGCTACGCAGGCCGAACCAGCAGCCAACGATCACCGCAATCACCACCAGCGCCACCGACGCCAGCAGCCACATCATGGTGTGGAAGGCGCGCTGATTCTGCGCCACGCCTTCTGCCGCCAATGTGCTTTGTTCAGTGCGCCACTCTTCGTAAGTGGCTTTCATCGCGACCTGTTTAGCTTCGATGTTCTGCGCAAACATGCCTTGCAGATCGTTGGCTTTCAGGCGATCCAGCATCGCCTTCAACCCGTCGTTGAAAGCGGCGTAGTTCGCTTCCAGCTTATCGCGCAACGCGTCTGGCAAGCCCGGCGTGGCTGGCAAGTCGTAGTAGCGTTGATAGTGGCCGGCAGCCACATTGAGTTGTTTTTCGGTCTGGGCGATTAAGGCACTCAGCTGACCGCCATTCGACTGCGCGGGCATGGTGCCCTGCATACGCAACATGGCGCGGTTGAGTACGGTGCGGGTTTGGTTCAGTTCAATCCAGGCGTCTGACATCGCGCCAACGTTGTTGGAAGAGATCTGCGCTACCGCAAACGCCTCTTTATCTTTTTGTAAGGCGGACCAGAACAGGCCACCCGACAGTAATTGTAAAGCGCCAAACACCAGTAATACGGCGATTAAACTGGTCACTACATTGATTCGTTTTAACATGGGATCTCCAGGGATGCGTTTCGGCTCCCCCAGTTATCGACCGGCAATCTGAATTTTTCAGGGTGCTTAAGCTACTTTACGAATTAAAACTCTGCGTTTGCGCATGATTGCAGTGTTTTATAACTAAAGAAATTAACAGTAAAAAAAATGCGCCTTTATCGGGTGAGCGATAAAGGCGCATTGGGTGGTGCGGGTTGTCCCTCACCCCGGCCCTCTCCCGCAGGCGGGAGAGGGAGACGCTGCCACATGCTGGCTCGGACAGTTCCCTCTCCCACGTGTGGGAGAGGGTTAGGGCGAGGGACCGACCACTCCGAAACTTAAAACGTTTCCCAGTTGCTGTCCCCAGCCGCGCCGGTCAGCGCTTTACGCGGTGTGCCGAGCGTGGGTGGTGCGATCTGCGGATGACGCACGCCGCTTCTGGCCTGCGGCTGCGCGTGTGCCGCGCGGAGTACGCGGAACACCGCCACCGACTGGCTCAGGCGACTGGCCTGCTCTTCCAGCGAGGCCGCCGCCGCCGCAGACTCTTCCACCAGCGAGGCGTTCTGCTGCGTCACGCGATCCATCTCCGTCACCGCCTGGCCGACCTGATCGATACCACGGCTCTGCTCATCCGATGCCGAGGCAATTTCGCCCATGATGTCGGTGACGCGCGTTACCGCATTAACGATATCGCTCATGGTCTCACCGGCGGTGCCCACCAGTTCAGATCCGCTGTTCACGCGGCTGACGGAGTCTTCAATCAACCCTTTAATCTCTTTCGCCGCCTGCGCGCTGCGCTGGGCCAGATTACGGACTTCACCCGCGACCACCGCAAAGCCACGGCCTTGCTCACCGGCGCGCGCCGCTTCTACCGCCGCGTTCAACGCCAGAATATTGGTCTGGAAGGCAATGCCATCGATAACGCTGGTGATGTCGGCGATCTTCTTCGAACTGCCGGCGATGTCGCTCATGGTGCGCACCACGCCTTGCACCACATCACCGCCCTTCTGCGCGGTTTCGGAAGCACTCAACGCCAGCTGCGACGCCTGACGCGCGTTTTCGGCGTTCTGCTTCACGGTGGCGGTCAGCTGTTCCATGCTGGCGGCGGTCTGCTCCAGTGAAGCCGCCTGCTCTTCGGTACGTGCCGAGAGATCGTTGTTGCCCGCAGAGATTTCGCTCGCTCCGGTAAAGATGGCATCCGAACCGTCACGCACATCACTCACCGTGCGCACCAGCGACTGCTGCATCTCATGCAGGCTTTCCGCCAGCTGGCTCATTTCGTTGCGTCCTTCGACCGTGATGCGCTGCGTCAAATCGCCCTGCGCAATGTGCTGAATATGCTGGATATTCTCATTAAGCGGCTTGATGAGGATTTTGCGCATGCCAAACCAGCACAGCACAATCACCGCCACCACAATCGCCAGCACCGCGCCTAACAGCCAGATCATGTGATCGTAGGCTGAGCTGTTGGCTTCGACGCCCGCCGCAGTCAGGCGATCCTGATCGGCACGCCATTGGCGGTACTCTTTCAGGAAGGCGTTTTGGCTTGGCGCAACCGGCGCTTTGGCTGCCTGATCGAGATCTTTTGCGACCAACGCGTCCTGCAACTGGCCTAGCGCGCTGGCATAGGCGGTATAGGTTTGATCGAGACGTTTGTTGAGCGCGGCATCCTGTCCCGGCGTGTCCGGCGTCGCTTTAAACAGCTGGTAGTTATCGGCGGCCTCTTTCTGGAAGGCTTTGCTGTCGCCGTACAAACCGGCGATATCCGCTTCGGTACCGGTCAGTTTGCTGGTTGCCATGCGCAGCTGAATGCGGGTTAACACCACACGGCTCTGATTGAGGCTCATGTAGGCGTCGTTGATGGCGGCGGTGTTTTTGCTCGCCAGTTGTGAAACGTTAAAACTGTTTTTGTCATCGCTTAGCGCTTTAAAAAACAGTGAGCCGGATGCCAGCTGTAAAAAGCCAAACACTAACAACACCAGCAATAAGCTGGTGACAACGCGGATTCTCGTAAACATAGTTTGCCCTGGAAAATGAAGGAAAAAATCGTACCGATCGGTTATCGACCAGGGGCGGAGAAGATTGAGGGATATTACAGCGATTTTTTGCGGATTTATTGTTGATTTGTAAGGAATTAATTAATGTATGTAATGATAACGGGCCGCAGCAGCGCGGCCCGTTGCGGGGACTATGCAGTACGCAGGTTATCCACCAGCGCCATCTCTTCGCTGCTCAGCAGCTTTTCGATGTCGACCAGAATCAGCATACGTTCACCCAGCGCGCCCAGACCGGTCAGGTACTCGGTGGACATGGTGACCGCGAACTCCGGTGAAGGACGAATCTGCTCTTGCGTCAGCGACAGCACGTCAGAAACGCCATCCACCACGATGCCCACCACGCGATGCTCAAGATTCAGCACGATCACCACGGTGTTCTCGTTGTACACCACATCCGGCTGCGAGAACTTCACACGCAGGTCGATGATCGGCACGATCACGCCGCGCAGGTTGGTGACGCCTTTGATGAATTCCGGCGTGTTGGCGATGCGGGTTACCTGATCGTAACCGCGAATCTCCTGCACTTTCAGAATGTCGATGCCGTACTCTTCGTCACCCAGTGTGAAAACTAAGAATTCCTGGCCCACGGTTTCGCCAGCGATTTTGGTCACGGTTGCCATGTCAGTCATTTTTTTACCCTTTCGTTATCTATTACGCTGCGGCACCGGCCACACGCTTTTCACGGTTCAACGATTGCAGTGCTGAGACATCCACAATCAGCGCCACGCTACCATCGCCTAAAATGGTGGCGGCAGAGATGCCCGGCACTTTGCGATAGTTGCTTTCAAGGTTTTTCACCACCACCTGATGCTGACCAATCAGCTGATCGACCAGCAGCGCATAGCGACGGCCTGCGCTTTGCAGAATCACCACAATGCCTTGCGTGGCGTCGGTTTTGGCATTCTGCACCTCAAACACATTCCACAGTTCCACCAGCGGCAGATATTCGCCACGCACTTCCAGCACGCGCTCGCCACCGGCCAGCGGTTTCAGCTCTTCTGCGGTTGGCTGCAGCGATTCCATTACCGCGTTGAGCGGCAGAATGAACACTTCGTTAGCGACGCGGACTGACATGCCGTCGAGGATCGCCAGCGTCAGCGGCAGCAGGATGCGAATGGTGGTGCCCTTGCCCTGCTTCGAGGAGATTTCGACGTGACCGCCCATCTCCTGAATATTCCGTTTCACCACGTCCATGCCCACGCCACGTCCCGACACGTCGGTGACCTGCTCAGCGGTGGAGAAGCCCGGCGCGAAGATCAGCATGCCGACTTCTTCATCGCTCATGCTGTCGCTGACCGGCAGGCCAGACGACAGCGCTTTAGCCAGAATACGTTCGCGGTTCAGACCGGCACCGTCATCGATCACTTCGATGCAGATGTTGCCGCCCTGATGTTCCGCCGACAGCGTCAGGTTGCCAACGGCGGTTTTATTCGCAGCCAGACGTTTTTCCGGGGTTTCGATACCGTGATCGAGGCTGTTACGCACCAAGTGCGTTAACGGATCGATGATACGTTCAATCAGGCTCTTATCCAGCTCGGTTGAGCTGCCAAGCAGCGTCAGCTCCACTTCTTTGCCCAGCTTGCTGGCCAAATCGCGTACCAGACGCGGGAAGCGACTGAAGACGTACTCCATCGGCATCATACGAATCGACATCACCGATTCCTGCAAATCGCGGGCGTTACGCTCCAGCTGACCCATGCTGTTCAGCAGGTCGCCGTGCGCTACCGGATCCAGCGCACCGGAGCGCTGTGCCAGCATCGATTGGGTGATCACCAGTTCGCCAACCAGGTTAATCAGCTGGTCCACTTTCTCGACGGCAACACGGATGCTGCTGGATTCGCTGCCTTTGGCCGGTGCGGCGGCACGTTTAGGTTCGCGCTTCACCGCTGGCGTGATATCGGTGACGGTGGCGGTTTGCACCGGTTCAGCAGCCACTTCAGCAACCGGGGCGTCGGCAACGGCCGCCGCGCCTGTCGGGAAGTGAATCTGTGCTTCATCCAGCACAAAACAGAGCACCGCGACGATGTCATCTTTGCCGACGCCATCAATGGTAACGTCCAGCGAATTAGCGCCTTTCACCACGTTGCTGACGGTACCGAGATTGCCGAGCTCCTCCAGCATCAGCTCCGGCTCTTTCTCTTTCAGGTCAACCAGTTGCAGGCGCAGACCTGCGGCCGCAACTGGTGCTGCGATCTCAACCACTTCGGCGACTTTGGGCGCTTCAGGCGCAATGCCTTTCGCTTCCAGTGCCAGCTGACGCAGCGCTTCACAGATATATTTAAAGCTTTCTGCATTCGGCTCCTGCGCCGTTTTATAGGCATCGAGCTGTTCTTGCATAATATCTTTGGTTTCCAAAAACAGGTTGATGATATCGGTGCTGAGCTGCATCTCGCCGCGGCGCGCACCATCCAGAATGTTTTCCAGGATGTGGGTGGTTTCCTGTAAAACCGTAAAGCCAAACGTACCGGCTCCGCCCTTGATGGAGTGGGCGGCGCGGAAGATGGCATTCAACTGCTCGGAATCGGGCTCCTGGGGATCAAGTCCCAACAGGTGTTGCTCCATATCCGCTAACAGCTCATCGGCTTCATCGAAAAACGTCTGGTAAAAATCGCTGATGTCCATGCTCACGGGATCACCTCGGCTGTGAGGGTTGGTCTGGTGTCACCGCGCTCGCCGTGGGCGTCGCCGCTGCCGCAGGGGCCGTTGCAGCAGTCGGCGCAGCCGGTGTTGCAGTGGAACCTGTTGGGGCAGTCGACGCAGCCGGTACAGCGGGTGCGGTAATGTTGGGAATCATTTGCGCCGGGTCGCTCACCTGAACGGCATCGCTCTCGGCATTCTCTTTTTCAATCGCCGCTTCGGTGTCGTGATTCAACACCAGCAGGCTAATGCGGCGGTTGACTGCATCATTAGCACCACGGTTTTTCAGCTTCATGGTGTCGGCCATACCGACCACACGCAGCATTTTGGCGCCGTCGAGGCCACCAATCACCAGCTCGCGCCGTGAGGCATTGGCACGATCCGCCGACAGTTCCCAGTTGCTGTAGCCACGATCGCCGTTGGCATACTGGAAATCGTCGGTGTGACCCGCGAGGCTGATTTTGTTCGGAATATCATTCAGCACCGGCGCGATAGTGCGCAGGATGTCGCGCATGTAAGGCTCCACGTCCGCGCTGCCGGTTTTAAACATCGGGCGGTTCTGGCTATCGATAATCTGAATGCGCAGTCCCTCTTCGACCATGTTGATGATCAGATGCGGACGCAGCGCTTTCAGACGCGGGTCGGCTTCAATCAGCTGGTCGAGCTTTTCACGCAGGCGATTCAGGCGGATCTCCTCCAGCTTCTTCTTCTGCGCATCCATATCGACAATCTTCTTCACTTCACCTTTCTGCTGCGTCGGATCATCGCCGCCGCCGGGGATCGGACTTTCGCTGTCGCTGCTGCGCTGACCGCCGGTCAACGCCACTTTCAGGGGCGTTTTAAAGTATTCCGCAATCTGGACCAACTCTTTGGGGCTGGAGATGGAGAGCAACCACATCACCATAAAGAACGCCATCATCGCCGTCATAAAGTCGGCATAGGCAATCTTCCACGAACCGTGGCTCCCATGGTGACCTTTATGTTTGCGCTTTTTAACCAGCACAATGGGGCGATTGCCTGCTTTCATGAATTCTCATCCGAAGTTTGTTTCGCCGGGTTCTTGGCGTTACGCACGTGCTCTTCCAGCTCCGAGAACGACGGACGTTCAGCGGAGTAAAGCGTTTTACGACCAAATTCCACTGCGATTTGCGGTGCGTAACCGTTGAGGCTGGAGAGCAACGTCACCTTCACGCACTGCATCATCTTGGTGGTTTCGGCACATTTCTGACGCAGCACCGATGCCAGCGGAGAGATAAAGCCGTAGGCCAGTAAAATTCCGAGGAAGGTACCGACCATCGCATGGGCCACTAACGCACCCAATTCGGCCGCCGGACGGTCGGCTGACGCCAGTGCGTGCACCACGCCCATTACCGCCGCGACAATACCGAAAGCCGGTAAGCCATCACCCACCGCCGAGATACTTTGCGCGGGGACTTCACACTCGTGCTCGTAGGTCTCAATCTCTTCATCCATCAACGCTTCAATTTCGAAGGCGTTCATATTTCCGCTGACCATCAAACGCAAATAATCGGTAATAAAATCGACTAACTGTTTATCGGACAAAATACGCGGATAGTTAGCGAAAATTTCACTCTGGCTGGGATCTTCAATGTCACGTTCTAATGACAACATGCCTTGCTGACGGGATTTCGCCATCAGGCGATAAAGCAGCGCCATTAAATCCATGTATACGGCTTTGTTATATTTCGAGCCGCGCATTAACAATGGCAGCGCTTTTAATGTTTTCTTAATCGATTTGCCATTATTGCCGACTAAAAAGGCACCAATACCGGCACCGCCGATAATGATCAGCTCCGCCGGTTGATAAAGCGCGCCTAAATGTCCGCCGACCATCGCGTAGCCGCCCAACACGGAGCCGACGACCACGATATAACCCAGAATTATCAGCACAAAAAATCCTTACGTCCGTAACGTGTTGATGGAAGTTAAGCCAGAGAGCCGCAGGTGTTATTCGTTTATCGCAGGCAAAAAAAAAGCAGCGGTATTAACCGCTGCTGGATGTTTTCCACGATGCGAACAAACTTAAACGGCGCGTTTAACCTGTTCATCCAGCAGTTGTGGAAAGGTATCGGCAGAATCTGCAGAAAGTTTACGTCTTTTTACGGCACGTGATGGCGGCTGGCACAGGCTGCAGACAAAGCTGCCGATGGGCTGATGAGCGTGGTTAATAAAGCTGCCACCACAGCACTTACAGTCAGACAGTTCCAGCATGCCACTTTCAACGAATCGCACCAGGGTCCATGCACGTGTTAGCGCCAACAGCGGGCCCTCGTCCGATTGCGGACACTGCTCAAGATACAAGCGATAAGCTTTGATTACCGCTTCAACGCCACTGTTCAAGCCGGTTTTCAGCAGGAACTGCCAGGCGTTACAGAACATAGAAGAGTGAATATTTTGTTCCCAGGTCATGAACCAATCGGTAGAGAATGGCAGCATACCTTTCGGTGGTGGCGCACCACGCAACTCTTTATAGAGTTTAATCAGGCGACCACGGCTCAGCTGAGTTTCACTCTCCAGCATTTGCAGTCGTGCGCCCAATGTAATCAGCTCCATGGCCAGCTGAATATCACGCGCTTCCTGAACAATACTTTTTTCGCTCATTAAACGGCCCTCTTCTTCGCAGAGACGTCATCTTTAGACGCATTTCGCAGGAGACGGCTGGATAATAAAATACCGGTGTGGATTTGCTGTAAGTCATCCACACGTGACTCTTGAGTCAGGCGATTAATATGGTTGTGATCGGTAAATCGGAACTGGCAAACCAGTTGGTTGGTTTCCGCTAATTTTACCATCTCAGGTAAAGTTAATTGCGACAATGCATCAGCCATCGATTCATCGATGCCTAAACGAAACATTGCTGAAGCTTTTTCCTGGTTAATTAAACGCTGAGCAAGGAGCAAATATGACAGATTGATGTCATATATATGTTTTAGTAATTCTGATGTACCCATTTTTTTCCATCCTGATAGACGCGACACATATACGGCCACAGAATTAAATTGTTCTATGGTTCGGGCTGCTGGTTGGTAAATCTAAAGATGGCAAAAAATAATCAGGCTTGAGCCAACGTGCTCCTGACTGTTGCACTTTTCGTCAGGACACTGATCTGTAGTAATCAAAACTCCAGGCCATTCTTTGCTTGAGTTGTAACCATCTTCCGTGACGTCTGCTTACAGTTTTTTAAGACTAATCTGAAAACAAGGCAAATCTATATTGTCTGATTTCGACATACAACGTGAGTGGCGCGAAATTTTAGATAAAGTGTGATCCACGTCACACTTTTAAGGCAAATTTTTTTTCTAAACCTTCAGCAGCGCTTTTCTGTTGTCCATTTTTTGCTCGATTTCTGATTATTTCCTTAATATTTTGCTGAAGTAAGGCGGATTTTAGGCTGTGCGGAAGATTGTCATTACAACGCGATCAGTTATCTGTCCTATAGGAATTAGGGTGCTATAACACGCCATATAAAGGATTATATGCAGCATAATACTCTGAATTAGCATGAAACTATTCGCTTCTAAATTAATCACTTACAGGGAATATTGCCCATGTGCCGTAAAGCGAGACGCTAGCGAAGCGTGAAGTCTGGGCGCAGAGCGCCAGGGAACTGTTAGTGGATTGTAGGGAGTGTTTAGCGCACGGCAGGGGATGTAACAGGGCGTTACATTAGAGAAATGAATGAATAGGCATTTTTCGGTTTGCTCCGCGATGACTATCGGCCTGCCACCTGAGATCTTTAGGGTTGCGAGGAAAAAAAGCTCTTTTTGCCTTTCGATTGTATGCTTTTTAACCAAATCGTGCGCTTTTTGCTGATGAGTCAGCGCATTAGCGCTCAAAGAAATGAAATCGATTTCGTGAAGTTACAGTGGCGCGTGAAAACGCTGTGCAGCGGAGCGTAAATTCAAAAATGTGCGATAAATCGCGCCGCTACGGAAGTGTGCAATAAGTGAGCAAAGCACCCAATGTTAGCATTTACCGTAGCGGCGCAATGTATTGTGCAATTAAGCGTTACGCTAATTTCGGAAAGGTAGCGACTTTATTTACCGTACCGTGATCATCACTGCGTACCGGCAAAGTATTTAAATCTTTCAGGAAGCTTTCACGCCAGTGTGAAATATCCTGTTTGCGCAACACCGCCATCATGTCGTTGTAACGCGAGATACGTTCGGTACGCGGCATGGTCAACGCGCGATCGAGCGCAGCCGCCACGTCATCACGATCGTACGGATTGACGATCAGCGCGGAAGTCAGCTCATTGGCCGCACCAGCAAAGCGGGACAACACCAACACGCCAGGGTTATCCGGGTCCTGCGCTGCTACATACTCTTTCGCCACCAGATTCATGCCGTCACGCAGCGGCGTAATCAAGCCGACGTTGGTGAGACGGAAGATCTTCATTAACAGACGACGATCAAAGTGCTGATTGAGGTAATAGAGCGGCGTCCAGCCCAGCGTGCCGTATTTACCGTTGATGCGCCCCGCTTCCGTTTCCAGCTGGTGACGGATGTCCTGATAAGCCTGCACATCGCCGCGCGAGGTGGGCGCAATTTGCGAGTAGCGAATTTTGCCGCGGTGCTGCGGGAAATTCTCCAGCAGGGCTTCGAAGGCCAGGAAACGCTCCGGCAACCCTTTAGAGTAATCCAGGCGCTCACAGGCAATGATATTCTGCAGATCGCCCAAATCGCGTTTCATCGCCGCCATTTTCGGTGGCAGCGGTCCTTCCGCCATCTCTTTAATGGTGTCTGGCTCAATACCAATCGGATAGACCTCAGTCATAAAGGTGTTACCGAAGGCACGATGCTTCTTCTCTCCTTTATTCTGCAGCTGCGTCAGCTGGCTCAGGCTATCAAGGAAAGCTACGCGGTCAGATTCTGTCTGGAAGCCCAGCAGATCGTAGTCGCACAGCATCTCCAGCAGCTCCTGATGCGGCGGCAGAGCATTGAAGATCTCTGGCGTCGGGAACGGGATATGCAGGAAGAATCCGATGCGGTTATTAATGCCCTGTTTGCGCAGCTCGGCGGCAAACGGCAGCAGATGATAATCGTGGATCCACAGAATATCGTCGGGCTTCAGCAGCGGTTTAAGGCGCTGCGCCAGCAAAGTATTGACGCGGCAGTAGCCATCCCAGGCTTCGCGCTGATACTGCACCAGATCGAGGCGATAGTGGAACGCCGGCCAAATCACGGTATTGGAGAACTGGAGATAATATTGATCATAATCGTTTTGATTAAGCGGCAGTGACGCATAGGTGATGCCGTCTTTTTCGATCTGCGTAAGTTCTTCATCCTCTTCTTCACCCGAGAATTCGCTGATCTCTCCGTTCCAGCCAAACCATAATCCACCGGTATCTCGCAGTGCATCTAAAATACCGACAGCAAGCCCGCCTGCGCTGGCCTTGCTACCATCGGGGATCGCGATACGGTTAGATACGACGACTAAACGACTCATAACCTAAACTCCTTACCAACATTGTCATGTTCTAGTTGTAATAATAGTTGTTCAAGCCAGTGCCATACGGCCTCAACGCTGTTGAGGCGATAGCGTGCATGGCTGGCCCCTTCACCGACTTTGACAGAGATCCCCTGCATGGCATTTACCACGAGGAATCCTTTTTCATCTGTCAGGTCGTCTCCCACAAATACCGGAATGCGTCCGGCAAAGGGTGCTTCCTGCATAAACTCACGTACGGCAGCGCCCTTATCGATGCCTTGCGGCTTCAGTTCCACCACGCATTTACCTGGCTGAAGCGCCAGCTCGGGAAAGCGTGCAACGGCGTCTTCGGCCAGCTGCATAATGGCGTTTTCGTACTGCGGCGCATTGCGATAGTGCAGCGCAAATGCCATGCCTTTCACTTCTAATAGCGTATCGGGCCACTGATCCAGCGTCTGCTGCAGTTCAGTTTGCAGTGTTTGCGCAATATCCCCCGGCAAGCTGTGGCGATGCACGCGGCCCGCCGCATCGCGGCGTTCTGCACCGTGCACGCCCGCGGCGGGGGCTTCGAGTGGCGCGACTAAGGCGTCGAGTTGCGCAATCGGACGGCCGGAAACCAGCGCTAAGGCGCCGTGGCTAAGATTGGAAATGTGTTGCAGCAGCTGGCGTACCGGAGCGGGAATGGAGACCGACTCGGGCTGCGACTGAATCGCTGCCAGCGTGCCGTCGACATCAAAAAAGAAGGCGTAGAGTCCGCCACTTAATGACGGCAAGGTGCTGTTGTGATTAACCGCGGAGGTCACGACTCTTCTCCTGTCTTGTGGAATTTGTCATTACAGGATGTTCGGAGGCTGGCTGGGTGATCGAGGCGGTTGCTACCGCAGAAGTGTGTGCGAGGAGGTTTTGCAGATAACACGGAATTTCGATAGATAACTCTCCACAAACAAACATCATTTAAACTCACTCGCCAGGCTGACTGCGAACATCGTCAGAATTAAGTGTAGACGCAGATCACGATATTGCCAGATTCGCGCGGCCTGGCTATAGGATAAGTGGCCGTTTTAGGCCTTATGCCGCAAAAGAATTGCCTCAGCGCTTTTTCAGCCGCTTCGCTTATTTTTTTAGCGTTGATGACGCCCTTCTCCCGCCTCAATTCCCGGATTATGCCGACTTGCATCCGCCGCGAGGATTATCATATGGTGCGTTTACCGTGCGGCTACAGCGCGGAAATAGCGCCCTGATCGGCATTGATCACGGCTGTTAGACCCATTCAGGCAGGAATCCGGATAATGGAAAACCGATCGACATCACATTTTTCACTTGTCGCGGCAGGTGAGCGAAGATGATCCCGCAAAGCTACAGCCAACGCGTTCACTTCTATTACTGCATTCTGGTCGCCCTGAAAATCAACGCCAAAACGAAGAAGTCTGGCGGCGTGCGCGGCAAGAATAACTTCCTGCTGAAATGGCTGCGTAATGCGCAGAACAACACCATTTTCCCGCCGGATATCACCAGCGAGATTGAGTGGCTGCGCGCCAAGATCATCAGCTCCGGGCCCGACACCGACCTGGAACCGATGCTGCAATATGTTTACGACACGGCGAAGCGTGCCGAGACGATGCGTTTAGGTTCATGATTCCTTCCATTTATTCGACTCAATGGAAACCGCGATTTTATTGAGGCAACGCAATATCTGTATCGTCATTACCACGTAAATCTGGATACGGTTAAATCTTCTTATCTTGATGAATTTAATCGAAAAATATTAAATCTGGCATCTACGTGAAGGTAATTAATATGATTAACAGAATGATCCTCAATGAGACCGCCTATTTCGGTGCGGGCGCGATTAATTCTATTGTCGATGAGATTCACAAACGCGGTTTTAACAAAGCGTTGGTGGTGACCGACAAGGATTTGATCCAGTTTTCTGTCGCCACCCGCATCACCGATCTGCTGGCGCAGAACGACCTCAGTTTCGCCATCTATGATGAGGTGATCCCCAATCCTACCGTTGAGGTGGTGCATGCGGGCGTCGAGGCTTTTCGTCGTTCGGGTGCCGATTATCTGATCGCGGTGGGCGGCGGCTCGCCGCAGGATACCTGTAAAGCCATCGGCATGATGATTGCCAATCCCGAGTTCAGTGACGTGCGCATGCTGGAAGGCGGCGCCGCCACGCGCAATCCCTCCGTACCGATCATTGCGGTGCCGACTACTTCCGGCACCGCAGCGGAAGTGACCATCAATTACGTCATCACCGATGAAGAGAAGAAGCGCAAGTTCGTCTGCTACGACCCGCACGATATCCCGGCGATTGCCATTATCGATCCCGACATGATGGCCAGCATGCCCGCCAGCCTGAAAGCGGCGACCGGCGTCGATGCGCTGACGCACGCCATTGAAGGCTACATCACGCGCGGCGCGTGGGAACTGACCGACATGTTCCATCTCAAAGCGATTGAAATTATTGGCCGCTCGCTGCGTGATTCGGTTAAAGGCGTGCCTGCGGGCGTGGCGGATATGGCGCTCGGTCAGTACATCGCCGGAATGGGCTTCTCGAATGTTGGCTTGGGTCTGGTGCACGGTATGGCGCATCCGCTGGGCGCGTTTTATGGCACGCCGCACGGCATCGCCAATGCGGTTCTGCTGCCGCATATCATGGCGTTCAATGCCGAGCATACCGGCGAGAAGTACCGCGATATCGCCCATGCGCTGGGCATGGAAAGTGCCTATAGCCGTTCATTAGCCGATGCCCGTGCGCTGGCCATTGATGCGGTGATCACCCTAAACCACGATATCGGTATTCCGCTCAGACTACGTGATATCGGTATGCAGGAGCAGGATGTGGATGCGCTTGCCGCCGCAGCTTTCGCCGATGTATGTACGCCGGGCAATCCGCGGGAGTGCAGCGTGGCGATGATCGCTACGCTGTATCGTGAGTTGTTCTGATTAGGCGTTAACCTGGTCGCCATTAATGGCGACCGACGTGTTTTGTAGGTGCGCATTTATGCGCACCAGAACGACGCGCTTATTTAATTCATGCCAACATTCACCCTTTAAAATAATATTTATCTCGCGGCTTAAAATAAAATTAATTCAACCCGGTGCGCTTGCAGCAATGGGATGCCCGCTTAGTATTAATGAGGCGGCATGCGGTTGATGAGTACAAGGCTAAATTCACTCCTTCCCTCCTCCATTTCTTATCGTTATTTATTTTTAAACATCAGAATTAATTCCCTTTCTCCGTTTATTTTATTTTTTGAGGTGAGCTATGTTTCGACATGTAAAGCAGTTGCAATATACCGTGCGCGTTAATGCGCCCAATCCCGGTCTGGCCAATTTATTACTCGAGCAGTTTGGTGGTCCGCAGGGCGAATTAGCCGCTGCGATGCGCTATTTCATGCAGGGCTTAAGTGATGAAGATGCGGGTCGTCGCGAGATGCTGATGGATATCGCGACTGAAGAGTTGAGCCATCTGGAAATTATCGGTTCGCTGGTTGGCATGCTGAATAAAGGTGCCAAAGGCGAACTGGCGGAAGGCAGCGAAGAGCAAGGCGATCTTTATCGCTCCATCACCGGCGCGGGCAATGACAGCCATCTGACATCGATTCTGTACGGCGGCGGCCCGGCATTAACCAACTCCGCGGGCGTGCCCTGGACAGCGGCTTACATTGATACCATTGGCGAAGTGACAGCGGATCTGCGCTCCAACATCGCGGCCGAAGCGCGCGCCAAAATCCTCTACGAACGCCTGATCAACCTCACCGATGACGTGGGCGTAAAAGATGCGTTAGGCTTCCTGATGACGCGCGAAGTGGCGCATCAGCTGTCGTTTGAAAAAGCGCTCTACTCCATCCACAACAACTTCCCACCGGGCAAACTGCCGCCGATCGAGAAGTATGCGCACACCTACTACAACATGTCTCAGGGTGACGATATTCGCGGTAGCTGGAACTCGGATGAGAACTTCGACTATGTCGCCGACCCGCAGCCCGCAGTGGATGGCGGTGATGGCTCCGCCAGCGTGACGCTGCCGTCAAAACAGCTGAGCGATCTGGATACGCTGGCAACACGCACCGCTTCACAGCCCGATACCAATCCGATTACCGGTGCGGAACCCGGCAGTAAAACTCCCCTCACCAATCAGTAATTAACGTCAGGTCGCCCTAAACGGCGACCTGGCAGATTAATCCGGAAAACGCCCTTTCATTTCAGTTACGCGGCTGGGTTGTTGAGGGATGTGCCATAGTTGATGCTGGCATAATTAATAAGGAGGGCTTGATGATGTTTGGTTTTTTAACTTCCCTGTTCGGTAGCCCGGAGTCATTAGTGCAAGTCATGACGCGCCAGGACATTCAGGAATCGATTGAGGAAGGCGACAGAATTATTATTGATGAAGATGGTAACGCTTCGGTTAATGCTTTGAGTCCTCAAGTGCAGCGCGATTTTGCCCATCATGTCAGCACATTAAAGGATATTTAAATGGGCACGGCGATATTTATGGTGATGATGGTTTGCGGCTATTGGTATACCAGCCGCGACATGTCGAGCCGTTTAAAAATTAAGCGTTCCTTTGGCTGGGATGTCTATTTTCTCATTGCGCTGTATGGCTGCATATTTGTGCTGCAAGGCGTGCTGGCGACCGCGATTATCTGGCTGATTCTGCTGGCCGCATCGGGCGTGAATAATGCGTTTGCGCTCACCTCGGCAGAGAATGTGCACTGGAACGTCGATTTTATGACGTGGAGCTTTTTAGGCATTCAGGCGCCGGTGGTGCTGATGCTGGCCTTTGCCATCCTGTTTTGCATGTATCGCTCCAACTGGGCGGTCAGCGCCCGGCTTAACGCCGGTGGACGCAAAGAGCTGTATCAACGTCTTTCCCGCTCTAATGGCATTGAACAGTTGCTTTTGCAGTGTATGGAAGAAGGCGAACTGGCGTGGGTTACGCTGAAATCGCGCCGTATCTATATCGGCATGATTCACGCGGCGACCTTTGAGTATCCAAACACCGCCAACATTGTGTTGATCCCGATGCTGAGCGGCTACCGTGATTCACGCACGCTTAATCTGGCGATCGAGCATAATTACAGTTTGTGGTACCACAATCACAATATTGACTTCTCGTCCGCACCTAAAAGTGCCCTGGAGTTTCGTAAAGTGATTATGGTGCATCAAATAGAAAGTTTGTCGCTGTTTGATCCGGCCAGCGCCAGCGCATTAGCGATGGATAAGCAAAGCGGTAATAAACGCAAATGGATGCGAAAATCCACGCCCAAGCGCGACTATCCCTAAATTTAATTTTCAAAGATGCTGGCTTAATTGCGCAATTGCTTTATGTTGCACGGAGCCAGCAACATTCCATAATAAGTCAAAATAATAAGGGCATCATGATGGACTTTAAAAAGTTCGAGGACACTTTACAGCTGTGGGGGAATTTACACTTCACGGGAATTGAACTGCAACAGCGTGATAATAAAAGCGAAATTTACGCGACCGGCACTAATAATCATACCCAAAGCCAGCTGTATATTTGCACGCTTTCAACTGATGTCGCTTCACACGTCCAGTTAAAACAGTTTCGCACCTGGTTGCACAGAATTAATATTGGCAAAGCGAAGCGCCGATTAGCTCTCGCCAGAAAGGATTAATTCATTGTCCCCGCGCGGGGGACAGAGAGGAATATCAGGCGTCGTCAGGCGTGTAACCCACCACAATTTCCAGTGTTTTGCGCAGCACATCAGCTTCAGCATCACCTTCTGCGGTTTCCAGCGCCATAATCAAACAGAGAATAATCGATTTATTACTGACGCGCCCTTCCGTGGCCAGCACGTGGCGGATAACCCTATCCAATACGGCAGCTTCGTTTCTTAACGTACTGTCTGCATTGCGAAAATGCTCTGCCAGTTCGGTGTCAGGCAGTGCAGCGTAGAGGTTGTGATTTTCCGACATGATTCCAGTCCCGTGATTGTATCTACGCTCGAATTTACAGTGCCTAAATGCGAGCCAATCGGTCAATGTTTACGATTGTTACCAGACTGTTGGTTGTTACCAAACAGCTGAAGAACGTTGTCGCTTTGCGGCTGCTCTTCGCGCAGCTTTTTTCCCGCCGAAATACTGTTGCGTACATCGGTGATGGCGGCAGTAATCGCTGCACGCTGCTCTTCGTCATTGCTCTGCTGCTTCATCAGCATCAGCTGATTCAACAGCGCTTGCGTATTGACCGGGCCCGTACGTTGCAACAGCGCCAGCGCCGCTTCGCCAATAATTTCATCGATTATTTTCTGGTGTTCACTTCTATTCATAACGAATTTTCATAACGAATCTCTGACCGCCGCTTCGCCCCGGTGCGGGGCGAAACCAGTGTGGGAGCGTATTCAGAGTAAAATTTTAATACTTGTACAAGTTTGACGTCTGACTGGCTCTCAGCTTTCACGTTCAAATAACAAGCCAATCAGCTGATGATAGTGATGCTCTTCTTCAGCATTGGCGGCCAGTTCCAGTCTGCGCAGCAGCTTGGTGCATAGCGATTTGCGGTTGAGGTTACGGCCTTCGCGTAAGATTTCAACCACGATCTGACCCAAGGTTTCCTGCTGCGATGGCAGCGACGCTTTGCTGAAATAGTTGGCAATGGCCTCGACTGAACTCGGCGTGTATCCGTTCTGACGCATAATTGACCCCAATAAATGAAAAAGTTAGATCATTTGACCTAAGTAAAGTTGTACAGATAGCAAAAAGCTGTACAAGGAGCTTACTCAAGATATCAGGCAGGTTTTGTTGCAAAAAGTGCTAAGAAGTGTGAATTAGGACAATTAGAAAGCTTTTATTTCCAAATCTGTGCGCTCCGCGCCGAAAGTCATTGACGCGTGAGCCGGTTGGGATGGTCAATTGTCGTCGGCATCGGCCGAAGGCATTCTGACACTGCCTTCCTGGCGACTCAATCCGCGCAATGCTGAATGGACGCGATTATCGCTGCCCGCCGGTTGACGGTGCGTGAGCAACCATTGCTGCGCCTGGGCAATACGCTGCTGCTGTTGACTGTTTTGCTCTTTTCTCGCCATGCGCGCGAGCTCTGCCAGCAGTGTGGAAACGCTGACTTCCTCACGGCGCACCAGTAATGCATAGGCCGCTTCGCCGATAATTTTAGGTTGCGAATCTGACATCTTCTACCTCCTGAGAATATGGGCTTACGCTTGCTTCTCACTCTTCATTATAGATCATCGGCCTGGCACCTTGTTAACAGACAGCTCTGGTTATCTTGGGTTTTTGTTACTAACACGTTATGGTAACTGCCCTTCGGTGGCCTCTGCTCGCACCGACGACGTGATTAATAACAAGCATTAAGCAAGGAAATCTGGCATGGAGTTCACCATACGCAAAGCCACGGCAGAGGATGCAGAGCTGCTGCACCTGCTGGGCCGCATGACCTACAGTGCGCATTTCAAACATATGTGGGTTTCCGCAGACGAACTGGATGCCTTTATCGACAAGGAATACGGTCTGGCAGAGCTGAATAGCAGCCTCGCGGCGCCCAATGAGAGCTGGCTGATCGCCGAGACCGACAAGCCGATTGGCTTCGCCAAAGTCACCTGGAACACGCCAGTGCCGGATTCCGGCATGAGCGGCGCGTTGCTCAACAAGCTCTACCTCAATCCAGAAGAAACCGGCAAAAACTACGGCCGCTGGATGTTCGAGAGCATCATCAATGAGGCGCGCGACAAGCGTGAAGGCTACCTGTGGCTGGAAGTGTTAGGCGATAACGTGCGTGCACGTAAGTTCTACGAAGCCTTTGGTATGCAGCACATCAAAGACATTCCGTTTATCACCGCTTCACAGCAGAGCACCCTGCAGATCATGGGGATGATGATTTAAGCGCAGCGGCAAGCCCTTTGGCACAAAATAAATTTCCTTTGCTGCCAATTGTTTTGCAAATCATTACGGGTTCTGGCTTGATCAAACTGCCTATTCGACATTACTGTATACATATACAGTGACGATTTGAGATCGCAGCCATGCAGTTTTATCAGCCCGCGGAAATCCGCGCTATTCTCGCCTTACCTTTGTTCATCAGCCGCGTGCCCTGCGGCTTTCCGTCCCCGGCGCAGGACTACGTTGAACAACGTATCGACCTCAACGACTTTTTAGTCGATCACCCCAGTTCAACCTATTTCATTAGAGTCAGCGGTGACTCGATGATCGACATCGGTATCAATGAGGGTGACATGCTGGTGGTGGACAGCTCGCTCAAACCCAAACACGGTGACATTGTGGTGGCTTCCCTTTCCGGCGAGTTCACCGTGAAACAGCTGATGTTACAGCCTTACCTGCATCTCAAACCGATGAATACCGCGCATGCGGTGATCGCCATTCCTGACGCCGATGAGTTCGAAGTCTTCGGCATCGTTAAACACGTGATTAAAACCATAGGCCGCTGATGTTTGCCCTGGTGGATGTGAATTCGTTTTACGCCAGCTGTGAAACGGTGTTTCGCCCGGATCTGCGCGGCAAGCCGATTGTGGTGCTGTCGAACAACGACGGCTGCATTATTTCGCTAAGCAGAGAAGCCAAGGCGCTGGGCATTAAGATGGGCGCGCCCTACTTCAAACATCGCGAAGAGTTGATGCGCCACAAAGTGGTGGTGTTCTCGTCTAACTATGCGTTGTATGGCGATATGTCGCGCCGCGTGATGGAGACGCTGGCGCTGATCTCCACGCGCGTGGATGAGTATTCCATCGACGAAGCCTTCGTTGACGTCACCGGCATCAACGCCTGCATGACATTCGAACAGTTAGGCCGCGACATTCGCGACCGTATTTATCGGGACACCCATTTGCGCGTGGGTGTCGGCATTGCGCCGACCAAAACCCTCGCCAAGCTCGCCAACTGGGCCGCCAAACGCTGGACCAAAGCCGAGAACGTGATGGATCTCTCTTTGCCCCACCGTCAGCGCGAGTTGATGAAACTGGTCAAGGTTGAAGAGGTGTGGGGCGTGGGCCGGCGCTTATCGAAAAAGCTCAACCTGATGGGCATTACCACCGCGCTGCAATTGGCTGAAACCCCGACCGCGCTGATCCGTAAACACTTTGGCGTGGTGCTGGAGCGTACGGTGCGTGAATTATGTGGCGAGTCTTGTCTGGCGTTTGAAGAGGTGATTCCCAACCGGCAAAATATCCTCTGCTCGCGCTCGTTTGGCGATCGCATTACCGAATATCAGGATATGCGCGAAGCCATTGCCAATTACGCGGCGCGTGCCGCAGAGAAATTGCGCAGCGAGCGGCAATATTGCCGTCATATCGGGACGTTTATTCGTACCAGTCCGCACGATCCGCATCATCCTTATTATGCCAATGCGGCCAGCCAAACCTTGATTACGCCCACCGCTGACAGCCGCGATATTATTCAGGCCACGCTCAACTGTTTAGATCGCATCTGGGTGCCCGGTAAGCGTTATATGAAAGGCGGCGTCATGCTGGGCGATTTCTTTAGCGATGGCGTGGCGCAGTTTGATCTGTTTGCGGAATATCAGCCGCGTCACAATAGTGACCAATTAATGGCCCTGATCGACAAGATGAATGCCCACCAGCGCGGTGCGTTATGGTTTGCCGGGCAAGGCATTCAGAAACCCTGGTCGATGAAGCGCGAGATGCTGTCCCCGGCCTACACCACCCGGCTGGCGGATCTGCCGGTAGCGAAGTAAGCGCTTCACGCTTGAATTACACCCATATCAATACACTCTTCAGTCCCTGACACAGCGTCATCACAACCGTAGAACCGGGTTCGTCTAAAGGTGTCTGAACCGACCAAAGAAAAACCGCGCCAGCTAGCGCGGTTTTGTACAGGTATCTGGCGTGGGTGCGTTACTTCGCTGCCCTGTGCGCCTCAGAAGCGGCATTCATACCCGGATGCAGATTGACACCGGAAACGTCCGTGGCTTCTCGTGCCTTGTGCAGGTCACATGCCGCCTGCATTGATAACCACAGGCGCGCCGCAATACCCAGCCCCGCCTCAAGCCGCACCGCCATTTCAGGACTGACCGATGCTTTACCGCTGGCGACTTTACTCAGCGCTGAAGCTGATACGCCAAGCTCTTTCGCCAGTACGCGCAAGCCAATATTGTTATCTTCGATGTATTCGGTGATCAGACCGCCCGGATGCGGGGGATTGAACATTGCCATCAGTGGTAGTCCTCCAGGTTAAGAATATAGGCATCGCCGTCGGTGAATTCGAAGGTGATACGCCAGTTAGCCCTGACCGTTAATGAAAACAGGTTTTTCCTGTCCCCTTTCAGGGGATGAAAACGAAACCCCGGATAGTTTCTGAATTCATCCGTGCAGAGCGCTTCATCAATGACCAGAAGGCGAAGCCGAATGCGTTCCGCGTCCTGCGCCTGGACACCGCTGATATCACCTTTCTCAAACAACTTTGTAATCCTCTATGCTTCCAGCTTTTAATCACGCCACGCCTCCGCGTTTCCTGCTGAGAACAGCATATAATATGTTTCACAGCAGGAAACAGGTCTGGCTTTTTATTTTCGCAGCGCGTCACAGACTCAAGCCCTGAGCGGATCTGCCGGTAACGAAGTAACCGCTTCACGCTTGAATTACACGCATGCGAATGCGATATTCAGCCCCTGATACGGTCACAGCTTAATAACATCCGGAGAACCTATGTCGAATGAAGAACGCGTAAACGAGCTGGAAGCAACGGTAAACCAGCTGCAGATTGAAGTCGCTGCCTTGCGCGAGTTAATGATTAAGCAGGTGGCGGTAAATAACATCACCTTCAAAGGGAAATATGATGAGGTGATTATTCAACTGGCGAAAGAATATGAAGAGCGCGGCTTAGAGGACGAAAGGAATAGCCAGATGCACGAGGCGCTGCGTCAATATATTAAATACCAGCTGCCCGCCGTGGAATAAGCCAATTACGCTTGCGATTCATCTATATTAATCCCTTTCACATCATCACGCCCTTCACGCTTTGCCCGGTACAAGGCGTGATCGGCGTACTCCAGCAGTTTTACCGCACTGAGGGTGGCAGACGTCGCAGTGGTGGCGCAGCCGGCACTGATCGTCACCTGCCCTTTGGGCGAAGAAATATGCGCAAGCTGCCTGATACGCACCGCCTCAACCACCCGATGCGCAATCGTCATGCCCTCATTGAATGGGGTATCAGGCAGGATCAGCGCAAACTCCTCGCCACCATAGCGCGCGGCGATATCGGAGCGCCGCGCAACCACGGCAGCTAATACTTCACCGATCGCTTTCAGGCACTTATCCCCGGCGATATGGCCGTAAGTGTCGTTGTAATGCTTGAAGAAATCGATATCCATCATGATCAGCGTGAGCGGTTTACCGCTGGCGGCGGCGTGGGCCAGCGCTTGATGCAGGAAACGATCAAACTCCCTTCGATTCGCCAGACCGGTTAAACCATCAACGTGCGCGAGTTGATTCAGGGCGAGGTTGGCGCTGTGCAGTTCGTCGCGCAGCTGAGTCAATTCCTGCTGATAGCGCAACACGCTACGCGCCTGACGCAGCTGGAAAATACCGAGCAGCAAGATGGTCAGCAGCAGGATAATGCTGAGCAGAATATCCTGCGCCCGACGGTTAACCCACACATGGAACAGATCGTCACTGTTGTAACCGGCGGCGACGATAATCGGATAGCGATCGGAACGCGCAAAACCAAAGATCCGCGCCTGGCCATCCAGCACCGATTTCCACTGCCCGCTACCGCGATCCATTTTCGCCAGCATTTCCTGAAACAGCGGGCTGGCTGAGAGATTTTTGCCGATGTAACTGTCAGGCATCGGACGCGCATACAGCACCGTGCTGTCAGCCAGCATCAACACCAGCACATCGCGCGCACCGAGTTCGTAATAGCTGTAGAAGCGACGGAAAAAATCGACCTTGATGGTGGCCAGCAGCACGCCCTTAAAGCCACCGCTGGCATCACTGACGCGCAGCGAAACGGGGATGACCAAATCACCGGTGCTGCGGCTGTTGATCACCGGGCCGATATGCACGCTGTTGCGCCGGTTATGGCGCTGAAAAGTGAAGTATTCACGGTCGGAATTATTGATATTGTTGGGTGCGCGTTGGGCGGAGGTGGCGATCCACTTGCCATCTTGATCGTAGTAGAACAAGCCGTGTAACTGCGGTAAGCGGCGCTGTAATTCGCGCATGGTATTACTCAGGTCAGCGCCCTGAATGCGCGTTGCCAGCTGTAGCTGCAGATCACGCTGTACCTGGCGTAGCGAAAGCTCGGTCTGCAGGAAGGTGTCTTCCGCCTGACGCGATTGTGATAACGCCAGATTCATCGCGGATTCCTGGGTCTGACGCACGGTCGCCAGCCAGTCTTCACGCAAGGTCCAGATACTCATACTGGCTACGGTGATCAACAGCAGCAGTCCAGAGAGCACAATGCTTTTCAGTAAACCGCCGTCAGAAGAAACCGGCTTATCCATTTTTCTTTTAAACTGCATGTTGTCCTCTGTCTTCCCCACCAACAGAGTTAAGCAGGTAAACCACGCATCAGTGGACGAATGCGGTTATTTTTCGGGCCATCGATAACTCCTATGACCAGTTGCGAAATATTACTGTAGTCTGGTTCCACCACATTGAGTGGCAGCAACACACAGTACGCGTTTACACGATCACTTCGGTATGCATCTCGACCAGCCCGCTACGAGCGGTTTTTTTTTTGCCTAAGATGCAGGGAAAACGGGACGGAGCAATCAACTCCGCCCCGCGCATTAGGCTGCGACGGTCAGCGCTTTTTTGCTGCGCGACCAGACGCGATGGGATGCCATGACAGAAAGGAAGTCCGCCATAAAGGTGCCCTCGGCTTTCACATCTTCCACCAGCCCTTCCTCGACCTCATTGTCCTGCACGTTAAACTGCGCCTTAAACCGGCGTGCATCACCGCTCAGACCGATGGCTTTGAGATGCTTGTAGGCTTCCAGCAGGAAGTAGCGCGCATCACCGCTCAGCAGCAACGCATCGATATTGCCATCCGGCACAATCACCGCATCAAAGGTCAGCGAAGGAAGACCGGTAAAGGTGGCATCAACCGGCAGCACCGATCCATCATCCGCCAGCACTTGTCCCATGTGCGCTGCCAGAATTTTGGCATGCACGCCCTGCGCTTTCAGCGCCTGCAGAATCGCCAGCACGTCGGCGGCTTTCACACCGTCACTCAGCAGTAACGCCACCTGACGGCCTTTGATATCGCCGCTCGGTTGTGCATACAGACTCAGGCTGTCATCTTTTTTCAGGCCGTTGACCTCTTTCGGCGGAACGGTGTTGAGCTGCTCATCACTCAGCTTCAGCCCCAGATTGGTGGCCACAGCCTGCGCCAGCGTGACGTCAATCTGCAGCAGATGATCGACCACGCGTTCGCGGATGTAAGGACGCGCTACCTTGCTAAGCTCAAACGAATAAGCGCCGATGATATGCTGCTGCTCTTCCGCCGTCTGGCTCAGCCAAAACAGCCGTGGCTGCGAGTAATATTCGCCAAACGATGGGCTACGCTCGCGCACCTTGCTGCCTTCCACCCGCTCCTGATAGCTCTCGAATCCGCCCTCTTTTGCCGCTGGCGGCACTTCACGTGGCCAGTTGTTGTTGATGGAGTTCGGTTCGTAGTTGGCCGGATTGGTATCGATTTCCGTGCGATGCATGCCCTGACGCTGGAAATTGTGGTACGGGCAAACCGGACGGTTGATCGGGATCTCATGGAAGTTCGGCCCACCCAAACGGCTGATTTGCGTATCGGTGTAGGAGAACAAACGGCCCTGCAACAGCGGATCGTTGGTGAAGTCCAGCCCTGGCACAATGTGGCCCGGATGGAACGCCACCTGTTCGGTCTCGGCAAAGAAGTTGTCCGGATTACGGTTGAGCACCATTTTGCCGACCAGTTCGACCGGCACCAGCTCTTCGGGGATCAGTTTGGTGGCATCGAGAATGTCGAAATCGAATTTGAACTCATCCTCTTCCGGGATCAGCTGCAGGCCGAGCTCATATTCCGGGAAATCGCCGGCTTCAATCGCTTCCCACAGATCGCGACGGTGGAAATCGGGATCGCGGCCGGTCAGCTTCTGTGCTTCATCCCACAGCAGCGAGGCTTTGCCCGCCACCGGCTTCCAGTGGAAACGCACGAAGGTGGCTTTACCCTCAGCGTTAATCAGGCGGAAAGTATGGATGCCAAAGCCTTCCATGGTGCGGTAGCTGCGCGGAATACCGCGATCCGACATCGCCCAGATGACGTTATGCAGCGTTTCAGGTTGCAGCGACACATAATCCCAGAAGGTGTCGTGCGCGCTCTGCCCCTGCGGAATTTCGTTGTGCGGCTCGGGTTTCACCGCATGCACGAAGTCCGGGAATTTGTGCGCATCCTGAATGAAAAACACTGGCGTGTTGTTGCCGACTAAATCAAAAACGCCCTCATCGGTATAGAACTTGGTGGCGAATCCACGGATATCGCGTACGGTGTCAGCCGATCCTGCGCCACCCTGCACGGTGGAGAAACGCACGAAGACGGGTGTGATTTTTTCGGCATCGCTGAGGAAACCTGCTTTGGTCAGTTTTTCCAGCGAGCGGTAGGGCTGGAAATAGCCGTGCGCCGCCGAACCGCGCGCATGAACGATACGCTCAGGAATGCGTTCATGGTCAAAATGCGTGATTTTTTCACGCATGATGAAGTCTTCAAGCAACGTGGGCCCACGTGAACCGGCACGCAGCGAGTTCTGATCGTTGGCAATACGGGTGCCCTGATTGGTGGTCAGGTCGGCGTTTTCGCCATTTTTGCGGTACTCATCAAGCTGCTCAAGCTTGCTATTTTGCGTCTCGGGCGCTTTCAGGCTACCGGGCGCGGTGGGTTGTTTGCCCGGCGGCGTCGGTTCGGCGGCAGGTTTATGTCCACCGCCTTGCGGTGCTAAATCACCTAATCCTGGCTCAGAGGTTTCTGGCCCTTTGTGCGGCGCGGTGTGGGTTAAATTCTGTTCTTTTTTATCTTTCGACATGTGACATGCTCCTCCAGTTAAGACCCTATTAACTGTAGAGCATAAAAACGTTTATATTTCGCCTAGTTTAGAAATGATGTTTAAAGAGATTAATGAGGAGAATGTAAAGAGAGGATATTTTAACCAAAGGGTAGCTTTAATGGTTTATTAATAAGATTAATCCTGATAAATACCGTTGCGCTTTATTTTAATTATTTTCGCACCCTCCTCAGGGTCGCCATTAATGGCGACCAAAAATATCATGCGGCATAACAGGCGCTATGAATGCGTTAAGGTTTCAAAATCACCTTGGTCCAGCCCGCATCACGATCGTCGAAATGGCGGTACGCTTCGGGGCCTTCGGCCAGCGACAGTCGATGAGAAATAATGCTCGCCGGATGCGCTTTGTCGGTGGCAATCAATCGCGCGAGCTGGCGGTTATAGGCTTTGACGTTGGCCTGGCCGGTACGGATCGACTGCCCTTTAAACCAGAAGCTGCCGAAATCGAACGGCATTTTACCCACTTTGGCTAACTCGCTGGCCGCGCCGGGATCCTGCGGGATAAACACGCCCACCACGCCAATGCCGCCGGTGGCTTTGGTGGAGGCGACCAGGCTGTTCATGGTGGCGCTGTTATCTTCGTGTCCATGCTGATTACAACATTGATAACCCACGCATTCACAACCGCAATCCGTGCCGCGTCCATCCGTCAGATCAAGGATTTGCTGCACCGCTGCGTCGCCCACGGCATTGATGCCCGTTGCGCCCATCTGCTCCGCCAGCGCCAGGCGATCGGGGTGCGTATCCACCACAAACACCTGCGACGCGCCTTTGATGATCGCCGAATGCGCGGCCATCAAGCCTACCGGGCCCGCACCGTAGATGGCGACGCTATCGCCCGGTCGCAGGCCTGCCAACTCGGTTGCATGCCAGCCGGTGGGGAAAATGTCTGACAGCATCACATAATCTTCCTCTTTCTCCACCGCATCCGGTGGCAGCAGTAAACAGTTAAAATCGGCAAACGGCACGCGCAGCAGCTCGGCCTGACCGCCTTCCCACTCACCCATTTCAGCAAAGCCGTAGGCCGCACCTGCGGTGCCGGGGTTGGCGGTCAGACAGAAACCGGTTAACCCTCTCTCACAATTTTCACAGAAACCACAGCCGACGTTGAACGGCATACATACGTAATCGCCAACCTTAAGTCGCTCGACGCCACTCCCCACCTCCACCACTTCGCCAAGGTTTTCATGACCAAAGATGCGCCCCTGTTCAAAGCTGGTGCGCCCCTCGTACATATGTAAATCGGAACCGCAAATATTGGTGGTGGTAATACGAATAAGCGCATCGGTAGGACGCACAATTTTTGCATCAGGAACATTTTTAACCGAGACATCAAAAGGCCCGTTATAGACGATAGCTTTCATGATTTATTTTCCTGAGTGGCTAGCACTCTTAATTCGAATGAGCAGATAAGCACGGCGCTAATTTAACGTCGCGCTTAGCCAAAGAAATAAAAACCGCGTCTACATACCCTGGCATAAATAAGTCAGTTGTGCTTTTTTCAATTACCGCTGCGTTTGTCGTGCAGTCGCGCATATTTGTGCCAGACTTAACACCGTGTCAGCAGGAAAATCTATGGAGAGCGTATGAAACAGGTTGTTTTAGCTTCAGTAATGATGATGTTCAGCGTTGGCGTGAGCGCAGCGGAAGGCGGATACCAATCAGGTGAAACAGCACCGCCGCAGAAGAATCAGGATGCCGGTTATAAAGGATCGGAAGACACCGCACAAACCCCGATTTCACGTATTCGTGATTTCCGTCAGGGCGGCTATGTCACGCTCGAAGGCCATATTATTGAAAAGCTGAAAGGTGATAGCTACAAATTCCGCGATGATACCGGCACGATTATCATTAATGCTGAGAAGCCGGCCTTCAAAGAGAAAACCTATTCAGCCAGTGATAAAGTTCGCGTGAGTGGAAAAGTGTATGGGCGTGGCGAACAAACCACCTTGAGGGTATCGCGAATTGAAGAACCTTAAGGTTACGCATTTATTACCTTAAGAATAGCGGGTGAGTGCATGGCTTTTCATCCTCACCCTTTTTAGGCCTGACAGCGCAGTAGATAATCACATTCACATATACGTTTTTCGCCATTCCTTCAGCACTATTTTGTGGGTATATTAGCGCGCATGTAGTGAATAGAATTCGTAAGAGTCTGAATGAGTTTTTATGGATAGAACGATTTATATTGTTGACGATGACCCCGCTGTCATCAACGCGCTGCAAAATCTTCTGAGCTCAGAAGGCTACCTGATTTCGACCTTTACCTCCCCCGCTGAATTTTTACATCAGCCGCATTACCGCACCCCGAGCTGTTTAATTGTCGATATGAATATGCCGGGCCGCGACGGCTTTGATGTCTCGCAGGATCTCACCGCACGCGGATACACCATTCCCACCATTTTCCTCACCGGCTTTGGCACCATTCCTCTGACGGTCCGCGCGATGAAGGCCGGTGCCTTTGAGTTTCTCACCAAGCCGGTGATGCCGGATGACCTGATACAAGTGGTATCCGCTGCCATGGCGCTGGCCGAAAAAAGCGCAGCACTCGCACAGGAAAGAGTTATCCTCACCGGGCGTTATCACTCTTTAACGCCACGGGAAATGGAATTGATGCTGCTTGTCATTCGCGGTTTATTAAATAAGCAGATTGCCGCCGAAATGGGCATCAGTGAAATTACGGCAAAAGTGCATAAACGCCGCGTAATGGAAAAAATGGCGGTGCGTTCAGTATCAGAATTAGTCAGAGCCGCTGAGAAACTTCATTTACTGCAAGATGAATAACGCGCGCGTTATAGTGATAACGGTCCGATTTTCCTCCCGCGAAATAGCGCGGGAGGATCAGATAAACTATTTCCCCAGATTTAATGGCAGGGTAAAACTGAATACGCTGCCACCCTGTGGGCGGTTTTCCGCACTCAGCACACCACCATGACGTTTGATGATTTCGTTACTGATGGTCAGGCCCATTCCCATTCCTTCCGCTTTGGTGGTGTAGAAAGAGTCGAATATCTTGCCGATAACTTCTGCCGATAATCCGCTGCCGTTGTCGGCCACCTCTATACGAATATGATTCGCGTCAGGATTGCAGGATGAGAGCCGCAAAATACGCGCTCCGCCATTATCCGCCATCGCCTCAATGGCATTAATCACCAGATTCAGCAGCACCTGCTGAATCTGTACGCGCTCGCAAAACACCTCATCCCATGGCGCTTTAATATCCAGTTCAAGTGCCACCGAGCGGCGCTCAAGTTCCAGACGCGACAAGGTTAAAATATCGCGCGCCAGCAGATGAAGCCTGGCCGATGCATACTCCGCGACATTATTGCGCGTTAGTGACTGCAGGCCGCGAATAATTTCGCCAGCGCGCCGCCCTTCGTTAATGATCTCCTCAATGCTTTCACTGGCTTTCTCCAGCTGAGCCGGATCGCGTTTCAACCAGCGTAGGCTGGCGCCAGCATTGGCCACAATCGACATCAGCGGCTGATTGATTTCATGGGCGATCGATGAGGTCAGCTGTCCTACCGTGGTGGCGCGCGCCACGCGAGCCAGCTCGGCCTGGGCAATTCTGGCGGCATCTTCGGACTGACGCTGCGCGGTGATATCCGTCAGCGTGCCGAAATATTCGGCGACATCCGGCCAGTTCTCCACCGGCTCACCTATGCCTTTGATATAACGGCATTCGCCGTCATCACGGATGATACGAAATTCAGCCTGCATGCTCACGCCATGCGCCACGCTGGATTCAATCAGCGCTTTCAGGCACTGAAGATCGTCTGGATGCACCCGCCGCTGAAACTCGGCCATCGAGGTGCTCACCTGCCCGGCGGGCAGCCCCATGATGCGTTTATATTCGTCCGATATCAGCTGGATATCCGGCTCAAGATGCCAGTGCCAGGTACCGGTATTACTGATTTTTTCACCCAGCATCAGGGATGTCTGGCTGGCACGCAGCTGTTTTTCAATTTTCCGCCGCTGGATGTTCTCCTCCACCAGCTCGGCATACAGCCGCGCCGTTTCCAGAGAAACCGCAGCCTGCGCACCTAACATCGAGACAATGCGCGAGTGCTCCGCGGTGAAAACATCCGGCATCAGCCGGTTTTCCAGATAGAGCACGCCCACCATTTGCGCCTGACGGAACATCGGCACACACATCACTGCCGCGCCAGAGGCGACCAGATAGTTATCCTGACTAAACGGGCTAAACACTTCCGGCCGACCGGTACGGATTTCCTGTCCGGTGCGGATCACCGCCGAGAGAATCGACAGCGGCAAATCGGTCGCCACCGGCAGTTCATTAACGATTTTGACTCTGACGCCTTCCACCGTGGAGGAGGCGCGCGCCTGAATTTCCGGCACATTGCCGTCGATGAGGCGGATCAAAATACAGTGCTGCGCACCGGCGCGCTCCACCAACATCATCATCAAAATATGGATCAGCCGATCAAGATTGATCTCTTCGGTCAATGCGCGCATCGCCGTGACCAGGCTTTGCAGGTCGCTGATCACCGCGCTCTGCTCAAAGGTCACGGTGTTTAACGCGCTCTGCGGCGGGTGCGCCACCAGATGCGGATAGTGTATTTCAAGCTGACGCACCTTGGCGCCCGCGCCCCAGCGATCCCAGGCGGCAAGCGCGCCTTTGATGTAGCCCTCGGCGGCGAACGCCATGCCGCGCGCACTGGCGCAGCGCGCAGCCAGTTCGCATGCCAGAGCGTTGATCGGATGAAACTGCCCTTTACGCGACAGCTCAATGGCTTTTTCAAACTGCTCCAGCGCCGCGCCGCTGTTATCCTCCAGCCTGAGTAGTTCGGCGCGCAGTAGCGCCTCTTTGTCGGCGAAGGTGCCGGGGTTCTCCGTTGCCCAGGTGATGATTCTTTCAAGATGGCGCTGCAGTTGCTGCCGCTGCGTGGCATCAAGCTCATTCGGTTGCAGCGGTATACTGAGTGAAAGCGCGCTGTAGAGATGGAAATCCAGCATATGCACATGGCCGGGAATCACGTCTGTGAGCGGTGCGGCGTCGCTGAACTGGCGCTGGGCGGCGGCATACTCACCGGCAAAGAAGTGCGCCATGCCTTTATACAGCCGCGTCCAGAACTGCATTAAAAACAGCGGTTCAATGGCGTATTCGGGTTGCACCGCATTTAGCGCGGGCGCATGGAAATCATCGCCGGACAAGGTCTCACCGGCTGGCTTACGCAGGAACATCACGTAATCCAACTGCATGCCGAGTATCACTTCCACATCGCGATACTGCGCTTTGCGCACATAGACCATGCCGCGCATGATCGAAGTATGCACGCCATCAAGATGGTCACCGCGCGCCAGGCAATTCATGGTGAGATGACGCAGCGCCAGACACGCCGACGTGCGATCGCCAATATCAACCGCCACATCAAAAGTCGCTTTAGCGCACTCAATGGCGTAACTGAGTGGCATGGTCCAGACGCTCACCTGGTCCAGCGGCATCAGCGTGCGCGCTTTGTAGCTAACGAAGTCGTGCTTATACACCAGCTCACGGGCCAGCAGCGCGCTGGCGAATCCACGGCTGTATTCGTCGAACTGATCGCCACACACCACGCCGTACCAGGCAAGCGCCAGCGTGGAGGCACCGCTAATGCCCTTCTCCATCGTCAGATGCAGAAGTTTGCACAGGATAATGAACTGCAGCCGTGGGCTGATAAAAGCGGCGAAGGTGCTGGCGCTGGCCATCAGATTCATCACCGCTTCGGTTTTATGGCAGGTCACTCGCGCCAGGGAACGGAAGCGCGTGTAGGGATTTTTGCCAACCTCTTTTTTCAACCGTTGCCTGGCGACATCGCACTCGGCTTTATCCGGATAGCGCTGCAGATGAATGTCAAACACCGCCAGCCAGGCCAGCGCGGTTTCCAGCGCCAGCTGGCTGTCGGACTGACGCATATGAATTTCAGCAATCAGCGTCGCCGCTTCGGCTTTATCGGTGACCACACCGGGCGTGGCGAGAATCTCAGAGCTCAACGCCAGCGCGCCCGATAAGTTGCCGTTTAAAAACTCACACTCCGCTTGCTCAAACAAAAACGTGCCGCTCTCCTCCGCGCCTGACGCTGCGTTGAGCGCTCGGGCAGCGTGTAAGAAACGCAGCGCGGAAGCGTAATCGCCCATAATTTTCGCGCGTCGGGTGGCGTTTAATAACAGCAGACTAAACGCAGCGGCATCAGGCGCTAAAAGTGCGCGGTTTTGCAACGTGATGGTGTGATGCGCGGCACTGAACAGCAGCGCATGCGCGTTATCCTGGCGCGCGGCCTGCATGTAATAGCGCGCAGCGGCAAAGTGAAAATCATCTTTTGCCGCCGACGAAAGCAACTTCAGCGCGGCCTCATGCATGCTGTCATGCATAAAGGTGTAGCTGTCATCGGTCAGCGAGATCAGCCGGGCCTCAGCCGCAGGGCGCAGCGTGGCGCGAAGGGCGCTAAGCGCCGTATCGAGGATGCCGGCCAACACCGGCAGATCGCCGCTACTGCCGATGCAGGCCAATCGGCCCAGCAGTTGGCGCAGCGGCAGCGCGAGCAACTGCAGCTGCTGCAGCACGCTGGCGGCAACGTTCGCGGTGTAATGGCAGTTTCTCAACGCGTGCGGATTGTAGGTCCATTTATGGGATGCAGCGTGTGTGATGTGGTGATCGCGCACCGCCTGGCGGTAAAACTCACGCGTGGCGAGCGGATTCCCGGCGGTTTTTTCATGGATGATCTGCGCCAGCTCGGTGGTCTCCGCGCTGCGCGTGTGAAAAATGCCGGCCAGCCAGCTGGCGATATTTTTCACCGACAGCGGCTCGGGCGTGATATCCACAATGCGCGTGGCCGCCGCACGAATGCGCTCCAGGCTGGCGACCACCGTCGGACAGGGCAACGAGGCGCGATCGCGATGAGAAATCACCAGCAATAAGGGAATATCGTCGCTGGAGCGCAGCAAATTCTGTAGCAGCTGCAAGGTCGCCTGATCGGCCCAGTGCACGTCATCAATCAGCAGGATCAGCGGCCGCCCCGGCACCGTAAAGGCTTTCACCAGGCTGCAGGCCACCAGATTCAGGCGATTGCGTGCATCTAACGAGCGTGCATCCGCCTGCACACTGGCTTTGTGGTTGAGCAAGATGCCCAGTTCGGGCACCAGATTAACGGCCAGCCCAACATAATTCCCCAGTTGGCGCGCAATGTGTGTTTTCCAGCGCGCCAGCTCTTCGGCGGGCAACCCGAGCAGATGCAGCGTCAGCGATCGAAACGCCGAGGTAAATACCGCGTAGGGCAAAATGGGCGAGTGCTGGTCGGCTTTGGTCACCGTCAGCAGCGCGTTTTTTTCCCGCAGGATTTTAAGCGCCGAGGCCATCAGCGCCGATTTTCCGGCACCGGACGCGCCGCTAATCGCCACCATGCAGTGTTTCCCGCTGCTGCACACCTCATCAAACGCCGCCAGCATCTCGCTGGCCTGAGCATGGTCGCTGTACAGCACATCGGATAACAGCGTTGTGGTTGGCACATCCTGTGCGAAGGATTCAACTACGCCGTCAGGCATCAGGTTGGATTCACAGCGGCGCAGATCGGCCAGCACCCCTTCGACGGTTTGATAACGCTGCTCCGGCGATTTGGTTAGCAGGCGTAAAATGAGGGATGAGAGTACCAGCGGCACATCTTTGCGCAGCCGGTGCGGCGGCAGCGCTTCGGAGGCAATGTGATGGTGCACCCATTCAGCCGCGCCCCCTTCCGCGCTGCCATAGGGAAGCTTGCCGGTGAGTAATTCGTAAAGCACGATGCCCAGACTGTAGAGATCGCTGACCCGGCTGACCGCGTGCGCGGTGCGCGAGGTATGCTCGGGCGACATGTAGGCCAGCGTGCCGCCGGTCACAGAGGCGCGCAGCGGCTGCTGTGAGTCCGCTTCGATAAACGCCAGGCCAAAGCCGCCCAGCACCACGTCGCCTTGATCGGTAAAGAAGAAATTGGCCGGTTTGATGTCGCCGTGCACCAAACCTTGCTGATGCAGCTTGCTGAGCGCATTACACAGCAGCACGGCGCAGCTGATAAACTTCTGAATTTTACCCGCTGGCAGGCGCAGATAATCCGCCAGGGTTTGGTAGCGAAACGCGGGATAAATCAGGGCGTAGCGCCCCTGATATAACGTGTGGCGCAGCGGTTTTAGCGCCCAGCTTTCTGCTAATAAGGCGCGCAGCGCATACTCATTTTTCAGCAGTTGCGTTACCGGAAACTCCGCCTCTTCGGCCGCCGCCGTGGCCAGCACGAAGCGTTCATCGGAGATCGGGTGACGGCATTCGATCCACTCAACCTGCCCTTCCTGCGCCAGCGGGGTGAAAACGATGTCATCCGCCAGCACCAGCGCCGCGTCATCCGCGATATTTAACGACAGGAAAAGCGTGCTCATTGGCGCGCTGCCTGGGAGGAAAACGCCAGACGGATATGTTCAAACAGCAGGTCGATATCAATGGGCTTTCGCATAAAGGTGATCGCGCCTAGATGGATGGCATACCAGAGCATATTCTCATCGCCCTTGCCGGAGATGATAATTCCGGATGGGTTCTCGCGACGCTGTACCAGCGCACGGAACAACTCAAAGCCCGACATGCCTTTGAGCTCAACATCAATAATAAACAGCGCAGCGTCATTTAGCGCCGTCTCGTCCGCTAATAGCGCTTCAGCCGACTCAAATGCCTGCGTTGCGTATCCTTCCGACTGAAGCAGATTGCTCAAACCACTGCGAACCGATCGTTCATCATCAACAACGACAATGCGCTGCGACAGCTGCATGCTGTGTTCCTTCATTATTATTCACTGCCTGCGGCGCGTCCTCAGGAGGTTTTGTCACTCGATGGCGGCGTGCCGCTGATTTTAGGCACACACTCATGACGAAACCAGGCCAGCGTGACCGGTTGACGGTTTATCAGGCGCTTGCACAGCGGGATAATCTGTTCGCCGACCAGCATACCAAACAGACCAAGCAGCGCAATCACGGGCGGCGCTGGGGAATTGACGTCGATAACGGCATAAATGATGCCGACTAAAATACCGACCGAGAGCGATATCGCATAGGTTTTCAGCATGTTCAACCCGCCTGTTTTGCGGTGAGCATGGCGGGAGGTAGCGGCCTGTCAGCGGCCATCGCGCGTGAGGTTTTATCGACGGGCGCTACGGGATGCGTCAATTTTCCACCCAGCGAACTGCCCACAATCATGCCCAGCAAGCCCACCAGCGCCACGGCGGGCGGCGCCGGCGATCGCACGTTGAGCAAGGCGTAAATCAGGCCGATAAACACACCCGCCGCCAGAGAAATCAGTAAAGGACTCACCGGTCCTCCTTGAAAAAGAAAGGCGAGCCCGTAAGCGCTCGCCTGGGTGACGATTTAGCGTACGGGCGCAGCAACCGGTGCCAGCGTGCGATGCTCGCTCTTCTGACGCGATGGCGCTTTGTGCACCATGGTGTAAGCGTAATCAACGCCGATGCCGTAAGCACCGGAGTGCTCTTTCGCGATATCCATCACCGCGTTGTAGGTCTCTTTGTGCGCCCAGTCGCGCTGCCACTCCAGCATCACCTGCTGCCAGGTCACCGGGATCACGCCCGCCTGAATCATGCGCTGCATGGCATAGTCGTGCGCTTCTTTGGTGGTGCCGCCGGAGGCGTCAGCCACCATGTAGATCTCATAGTCGCCTTCCAGCATGGCGCACAGCGCGAAGGTGTTGTTACACACTTCGGTCCACAGACCGGAAACCACAATTTTCTTCTTACCGTTGGCCGCCAGCGCATCACGCACTTTCTGGTCATCCCACGAGTTCATCGAGGTACGCTCAAGAATGTCCTGGCCGGGGAACACATCCAGCAGCTCCGGGAAGGTGTTACCTGAGAAGCTCTCGGTCTCCACCGTGGTCAGTACGGTAGGAATGTTGAACACCTTCGCCGCTTTTGCCAACGCGACCACGTTATTTTTCAATACCTGACGGTCGATGGACTGCACGCCAAATGCCATTTGCGGCTGCTGGTCAATGAAGATGATCTGGCAGTTGTGCGGCGTCAGTACTTCTAATTTACTGGTTGTCATTTTTGTATGCCCATTGAGGTGAATGTCTGGGCGCAGTGTAAGAACCTTTGGGCACACGAACCATTATCTATAGGTATAACTATACGAAGGTATACCTATCCTTTTGTATAACTAGACGCTTTCCGCACCGCCTGAACATAATCCCACCCAGTATTTCACCTGCGAAATTGGCAGGACCTCTTATTCAGGAGATTTTATGGTTACGTTAGGCAAAGCAGACATCATTTTGACCAATGGGCGATTTCATACCGTCGATCGCGGCAACCCAATTGCCGAGGCCGTGGCGATGCGCGATGGCAAATTTCTCGAAGTGGGCAGCCTGGCCGACGTGATGCAGCATCACTGCGAAGGCACCAAAGTGATTGACCTCAAAGGCCATACCGCCATTCCCGGCCTGAATGATTCCCACCTGCACCTGATCCGCGGCGGCCTGAATTACAACCTCGAACTGCGCTGGGAAGGCGTGCCCTCGATCGCCGATGCGTTGCGGATGCTGAGAGAACAGGCGCTGCGCACGCCGTCACCCCAGTGGGTGCGCGTGGTAGGCGGCTGGACCGAGTTTCAGTTTGCCGAGCGTCGCATGCCGACGCTGGATGAGATCAACGAAGCCGCGCCCAATACGCCGGTGTTTATCCTGCATCTGTACGATCGCGCCTTGCTCAACCGCGCCGCGTTGAAGGTCGTCGGCTACACCAAAGACACGCCCAATCCGCCGGGCGGCGAGATCCAGCGTGACAGCAATGGCAACCCGACCGGCATGCTGATTGCGCGCCCTAATGCCATGATCCTCTACGCCACGCTGGCGAAAGGGCCAAAACTGCCGCTGGAGCAGCAGGTCAATTCCACCCGCCAGTTTATGCGCGAGTTGAACCGTCTGGGCCTGACCAGCGCGATTGATGCAGGCGGCGGTTTCCAGAACTATCCCGAAGATTACGAAGTCATTGCCGAGCTGCATGAGAAAAAGCAGATGACGCTGCGTATCGCCTACAACCTGTTTACCCAACGTCCGGGCCACGAGCTGGAAGATTTCGAGAAGTGGACCGACATGCTGACGCCGGGCCAGGGCAGCGACTATTTCCGTCACAACGGTGCCGGTGAAATGCTGGTGTTTTCCGCCGCCGATTTTGAAGATTTCCTCGAACCGCGTCCGGATCTGGCGCCCGGCATGGAAGATGAGCTGGAGCGTGTGGTGCGTCATCTGGTGGAACATCGCTGGCCGTTCCGCCTGCACGCCACTTACGATGAATCGATCAGCCGCATGCTGGATGTGTTTGAAAAAGTGAACCGCGACATTCCGTTCAACGGCCTGCACTGGTTCTTCGATCACGCCGAAACCGTGACGCAGCGTAACCTTGACCGCATCAAAGAGCTGGGCGGCGGCATTGCCGTACAGCATCGCATGGCGTTCCAGGGCGAGTACTTTGCCGAGCGTTACGGCATTGAGGCCACTCGCCATACACCGCCGGTGGCGCGCATGCTGGAGACCGGCGTGCCGGTGGGTTTAGGAACCGATGCGACGCGCGTGGCCAGTTATAACCCGTGGACCGCGCTTTACTGGCTGGTATCGGGACGCACTGTGGGCGGCATGCAGATGTACGACGTCAACGCGCGCCTCGATCGTGATACGGCGCTGATGTTGTGGACGCAGGGCAGCGCCTGGTTCTCCAGCGAGCAAGGTAAAAAAGGTCAGATTAAAAGCGGTCAGCTGGCCGATATGGTGGTGCTGAGCAAAGACTACTTCAGCGTGCCTGAAGAGGAGATCAAAGGCATTGAGTCGGTGCTGACGGTGGTGGACGGAAATATCGTTTATGCCGCCGGCGCTTTCAGCTCGGAAGCGCCGCCCCTCATTCCGGTGCTGCCGGAGTGGTCGCCGGTGGTCAAGGTTCCCGGCCACTATCGCAGTGCGCCACCGACCGCCACCACACGCGTGGGCATGATGCAGCAAGCGCATCACTGTAGCGGCCCGTGCGGCGTGCATACGCATTCCCACGAGATTGCGCGCGGCGCCAACCTGCCGGTTTCGGAAGAGAACGCCTTTTGGGGCGCGCTCGGCTGCAGCTGCTTCGCCTTCTAAACCATGAAACATTCACTCTCACAGCCGCCTCGCATTGATGCGGGGCTGTTCTTCCTGCGCCTTACCGGCTGCCTGCTGCTGATCATTTTCACCACGCTGGCGCTGACCGGCCCCGGTCGCTGGCGCGTGTTTGGCGGCGTTTCGGAGGTTGTTCATGGCGCAGGTTAATGACATTCATGACATCCCCGAGGCGGATCTGCCGCCCGTTTCGCAGACGGTTTCACCATGGCAGCCGCTGCGCCAGCGCGTGTTCCGCATGCTGTGGATCGCTACCGTGGTATCCAATGTCGGTTCATGGATGAACGACGTAGGCGTTAACTGGACCATGCTGACACTGAGCGCCGATCCGCTCTCGGTGGCGCTGGTGCAGGCCGCCAGCAGCTTACCGATGTTTCTGTTTGCACTGCCGTCTGGCGTGATGGCGGATATCGTTGACCGGCGTAAATACCTGCTGTTCTCGCAAATCTGGGTGTTTATTGCCGCCGCGAGCCTGACATTCCTTTCCTGGGCAGACCTGGTCACACCGATGGTGCTGCTGATTGCGGCGTTCCTGCTGAGTACCGGCGCGGCCATGAGTTCTCCGCCCTTCCAGGCCATCGTGCCGGATTTGGTCAGTAAGGAGGAGCTCGGCCCGGCGATTGCGCTTAACTCGCTCGGCATTAACATCAGTCGCGCTATCGGCCCGGCGCTCGGCGGCCTGATTCTGTCGTTTGCCGGTCCGTGGATGGTGTTTCTGCTGAATGCGCTTTCGGTACTCGGCGTGTTTCTGGTGCTGTATGTGTGGCAAGCACAGCCCAGCGTGCAGCGTTTGCCGCCGGAGCACTTCTTCCCGGCGGTGCGTGCCGGCGTGCGCTATGTGCATGCTGCGCCGGTACTGCGCAATGTGCTGGTGCGCACCATCGCTTTCTTTGTGTTTGGCAGTGCCGGTTGGGCGCTGTTACCGCTGGTGGCTCGACGCGAACTGGGCCTTGGGCCCGGCGGCTACGGCATTATGCTGGGTTGCATCGGCATCGGCGCGATTTGCGGCGCGCTGCTGTTGCCGCGTATGCGCAAACGCTTTAATCCCGATCAGCTGATGGTGCTGGCGAGCCTGATGTTTGCCATCACTCTGCTGGCGCTGGCGTTTATTCGTCACCTCTGGTTGCTGAATGCGTTCGAGTTCTTTACCGGCTTTGCGTGGATTGCCGTGCTTTCCACCCTCAATCTTGGCGCGCAGCGCAGTGCCGCCAAATGGGTGAAAGCCCGGGCGCTGGCGGTCTATCTGACGGTGTTTTTTGGCTCCATGACGTTAGGCAGCGCCATTTGGGGACAGCTGGCATCGATATTCAGCATTCCATTGTCACTGACTGTCGCCACTGTCGGCATGCTGCTGGCGAGCCTGACGGTGCTGCGCTGGCGGCTGGATCAGGATCCGGATCTGAACCTCGACCTCAGCACGGTCAGCGATCCCTTGCCCGTGCTGGAGATTCGTCACGATCGCGGGCCGGTGATGGTCAGCTATCATTATCAGATCAACCGCAGTGATGCGCATGCCTTTGCGGTGTGCATGCAGGATATGCGTCGCGTCAGACGGCGTGGCGGCGCGCTAAACTGGTCTCTGTATGAGGACATGCTGCAACCCGACATGTTTGTCGAGACCTTTGTGGTTGGCTCATGGATGGAGCATCTGCGTCAGCGCGAGCGCTACACCATGAACGATCAAAAGATTCAGAACCGCGTGCTGGCATTCCATCAAGGCACGGAACTTCCGGAAATTCGTTATCTCGTGGCGCCTGAATAAGGCGTTCTCATTCATCGACATTAATAAGGCCGAAACATGAGCACATTTAAGACGCAGGATGGTACGCAGATTTATTTCAAAGATTGGGGTGCCGGCAAGCCGGTGCTATTCAGTCACGGCTGGCCGCTCGACGGGGATATGTGGGACAGCCAGCTGAATTTCCTGGCGGAGAAAGGCTACCGCGTTATCGCTTTTGACCGCCGCGGCTTTGGCCGTTCCGATCAACCGTGGGAAGGCTACAACTACGATACTTTTGCATCGGATATTAACGACCTGATTAGCCATCTGGATCTGCAAAACGTGACGCTGGTGGGCTTCTCAATGGGTGGCGGCGATGTGGCGCGCTACATCAACAATTACGGCACAGCGCGCGTGGATAGCTTAGTGCTGTTGGGCGCGGTAACACCGATCTTCGGCAAGGCCGATGATTATCCGGCAGGCGTCGATTTGTCGGTGTTTGAAGGCATTCGTCAGGGCTTACGTAAAGATCGCGCGCAGTTCATCAGTGATTTTGCCACACCGTTCTACGGCACCAACGCCGGTCAAACGGTTTCAGAAGGCGCGCTGACGCAGACGTTGAATATTGCGCTGCTGGCGTCACTAAAAGGGACGATTGATTGTGTTACCGCGTTTTCGGAAACCGACTTCCGTCCTGATATGGCAAAAATCGACGTGCCGACGCTGGTGATTCACGGCAGCAACGACCAGGTCGTGCCGTTCGAAACCACCGGGAAAGTCGCCGCCGAAATGATCGCTGGCGCGCAGCTGAAAGTGTATGACAACGCACCGCACGGCTTTGCGGTGACGCATACCGATCAGCTCAACGCCGATCTGCTGACGTTCCTGCAATCGCTTTAACGGGAATAACATTAATCGGCCGGTTTGGCCTAATACTTGTCAGTTATGAAAGAGTTTGGCTTAAGGGCTGCGTTAATCGTGCGGGCTCTGACACATCTGCTGCGTCACGCACTGAAGCGTCGAAGCGGGCCGGGGGCAATTTTGGGCCGGCAATTCGCAGCGCTGAACGAAGCGAGGAAGCCAGGAGAGCCCGCAGGACGCGGGCGAAAGGCGAAGCCGGGACAGGGAAGTCCCGTCTTCGCCGGTCCGTTAGGCTGACGAGCGAAGTGAAGGAACCGCGTTAGCGGCGCGAGGACAGCCGGCCCAAAAGTGCCACCGGCCTGCACACTCGTCGTTGGCCTGGCTGACATGAGCATTAGGCCATTTTGGCGGGCCTTTTGTGGCAGAGAACTATTGCGGCGTGGCGGCAGCAAATTTCTCTAATGCCGCCCCGTCGAGCCGATAACGCACCCACTCATTTAACGGCAGCGCATCAATACTGAGATAGAACTCTCTGGCCGACTGATCCCAATCTAACGCACTCCACTCAATGCGGTTGCACTGATGATTGACCGCGTGCTGCGCGACATACTGCAGCAGCGCTTTGCCTGCACCGAGGCCGCGAAAATTGGGCGAGAAGTACAAGTCTTCCATATAGAGTCCGCGCCGCCCCAGCCACGCCGAGTAGCTGCGGGTAATCACTGCGTACCCGGCGGTTATGCCATCAATCTCGCACATCAACGCTTCGCTATGGCTTTCGGGATTGAATAGCGTCGATCTGATCTCTTCCACGGTAGTTGGTGACTGCTGTAATCCATGTTCATAAACCGACAACTCAGCAATCATGTCGTAAATGGCGTCCGCGTCTTCAGGATTGGCTGGCCGAATAGTCATCTTCATGCATTATTTTCTTATTTAATCAGATTGATGCTGCCCAGCATAATGGGTATTGTTCGATGAAATAAGTGCAATAAAATCAATGATAGGTGAATTTCATGCATCATGTGCTGCGTCGACTGGACTTGAATCTCCTCCCCGTTTTCGACGCAGTTTTCAGACATCGTTCGGTCAGGCTGGCGGCGATTGAGCTCAGTTTGAGTACTTCCGCGTTAAGTCACGCGCTGTCCCGATTACGTGAGTTTTTTAAAGATCCGCTGTTCTACCGCGAAGGCCACAAAATGTGTCCCAGCGTTTATGCCTGCCAGCTGGCGCCCTATATTGCCGAAACGCTAACCGGATTAAATCGGCATCTCAGCCCGCTGCAGCCTTTTGATCCGCTGACCAGTGATGACTGTTTTAGAATTGCGGTAACGGATTACACCGCTTTTTGTGTCTTTCCGCGGCTGATGCATGCGCTGACTGATACGGCACCCAACCTGAGTTTTGAACTCTGCCATTTGCCGCATAATCCGGCGCTGATTGAATTACTGGCGGGTGAAATCGATATGGCGCTGAGTTTTAGCGAGCCGGATAGCATGCATCATCCCGATCTCGACGAGACCGATTTATTCAGTGATGAATTTATGGTGATTGCCAATGCGCGACGCAGCAGTCTGAATCTTGACGACTATCTTGCCGCCGGGCATCTGGTGGTTACGCCGTGGAATGAAAAGCAGGGATTACTGGATTCCCATCTTGCGCGCATGGGCCTTAAACGCCGCATCGCCATCAGAACGCCGTCAATGCTGAGTGCGCCCTTTATTATCGCGGAAAGTGAATTGCTGATGGCGATCCCGTCTTTCGTTGCCAGTAAAATCAAACAGGCCGCCGATGTGACCTCATTCAGGCTGCCGTTTCCCGCGCCAAGGTTCACCGTGAAAATCTATTCACACAAACGCAGCGGTAAACGGGAACCTACGGAATGGATTAAATCGATGATGGCTAAAACCATTTCGCAGCAAGCGTTCCGTTTCGAGGATTAACGGACGATTTTTACTGGTCTAAAAATCGTCCGTGATAATCGGATTTAATGGGGTAATGCTCGTTGTAGCGACCAAAAAGCCGATAGCGATTTAGCGCAATGCGGTCGTAACAATAATTGCTGATAACGTCAGGCATAAACCTCACGACAGACAAAACGCGCCACGGCCACGGCATATAGTGCATGATGCGGAAAATTGCCTGCGCACGGAGCCAATGATTTTGCCCATCAATCAAAACGATGGTGCGAATATCTTCATCTGGCAGACCGACAAAACGTAATAGCGCTTTCCCCTGCTCACTCTGAACCGCCGCAAAACGTACATGGCGTGGAATGCGGTGACGCAGGAGAAACATCACCCACGCGTTGCACAGTTTGCATACGCCGTCGTATAAAACGACCTGTTCTCCGGGATTTATCCCGGCTGGGTTTGTCATCATCGTCTCCTCAACCCTAGAGATGGTCGCAGCAGAAAAGCTGCGTTACGCCGCCTGCCACTCCGCCACCAGCGTGTTAATTAATTCTGCCGCCGGCATTTCCCGCGCCAGCGCGGCGCCCTGCCCGGCCCACTGCGCGCCAAAGCCGTGCGCGCCTTTAGCGGCGGCGGCGGCAGCGAGCGCTTTGCCCAGCGCGTAGGTGAGTGGATAAGGGGGAATGGCATCCTGCGCGAACTCGCGCGCCAGCTGGCAAAAATCGTTGGTGAGACATCTTGCCGATCGGCCAGAAATGGCGGCAATCATCTCGGTGCTGTTGGCCTGCGCGCTTTTCAGCGCCTGACGGTATGCCGCATTGGCGGCGGATTCCGGGCACAGAATAAACGCGGTACCCAGCTGTACACCCGCCGCGCCCAGCTTGAGCATGGCAGCCATGCCCACGCCATCCATCACGCCGCCGGCGGCAATCACCGGCAGCCGCGACGCCCGGCGAATCGCCTGCACCAGCGTAAAGGTGCTGAGCTGCTGATCGTCATTTTCTGGATGGAATATCCCGCGATGCCCGCCCGCCTCAATACCCTGCGCCACAATCAAATCGATGTCGGCGGCTTCGATGGCACCTGCTTCAGCAACGCTGGTAGCGCTCGCCAGCGTGATAATGCCGCGACTTTTCAAGCGCTGCACAACAGCGGCGGACGGCAAGCCAAAGTGGAAACTCACTGCGGCGGGCGCGGTGTCCAGCAGCACATCCAGCATCGCGTGATTATCCACAAACGTTTGATAAATTTCTGACAGCGCATCGGGCGGTGTCGCTTCATAGCGAGCAAACACCGGCTTGAAACGTGCGATCCACGCCTGTTCTAACTGAGGATTGCGCTGCACCGGCGCGTGGCAGAAGACGTTGACGTTGATGGGCGCGGCTGTCAGGGCGAGCGTTTTGCGGATCATGCTATCCGCCTGCTGCGGCGTTGAGGCGCCCACGCTGATCGAACCCAGCGCGCCGCTGGTGCTCACCGCCGCCGCCAGTTCCGGCGTCGAGACGCCCGCCATCGGCGCCTGAACGATCGGATAGCGAAGGTTAAGGGTCTGACACAGGATGTTGTTCATATTATTGGCCTGTTGGTAAGAGGTAGCCGATAAGATGCCGCGATTTTTCGGCTCGGTAAAGGCTGGCATCTACACTTAATGTGTCTGTACCTACAATAGGAGAATCCCGATGCATAAAATCGACTTTCCGGTAAGCAAAGCGCGGAAGTATCTGGAGCCGGGTCCGGTGGTGCTGCTGAGTTCCCAGTTTGAGGATCATCGCGACATCATGACGCTCGGCTGGCACACCATTCTGGAGTTCTCGCCGTCGCTGGTTGGCTGCATGATTGCCGGCGGCAATTACAGCCATGAACTGATTCGCCAGAGCGGCCAGTGCGTGATTAACGTGCCGTCGGCCAATCTGGTGGACAGCGTGGTGGCGATCGGTAACAGCCACGGCGATCGTCTCGATAAGTTTGATGCCTTCAATCTGACGCCCGAACCGGCAAGCGTGGTCAATGCGCCGTTAATCGGCGATTGCTTTGCCAGCTTTGAGTGCCAGCTGTATGACGATTCAATGGTAGATAACTACAACTTTTTTATCTTTGAGATTGTTAAAGCGCATGTAGCTGAAACGCCGGAGTTTCCGCCGACGCTGCACTACACCGGCGAAGGACGCTTCAGCGTGATGAGCAATTTGCGGCTCGACAAGCGCGGCGACTTTAAGCCTGAAATGTTAATTTAACTGCTTGAATTGATATGGGCTTGCCCCCACTTTGATTCTTTCGCCCTGACAGGAGTAGATATAATGGCAACCGAATATGCGGTGATCGCAGGTGGCTGTTTCTGGTGTACTGAAGCAGTGTTTAAAGATGTGATTGGCGTGGAGTCAGTCGAGAGTGGATATACCGGCGGCGCACGCCCGAATCCAACCTACGAGCAGGTGTGCAGCGGTGCGACCGGCCACGCAGAAGCGATTCGCATTGGTTTCGATCCAGAGCAGGTGAAGTACGGCGATCTGCTGGATATCAGCTTTGCCACCCACGATCCCACTACGCTGAACCGCCAGGGCAATGATGTTGGCACCCAATATCGCTCTGCGATTTTCCCGGCGAATGCTGAGCAGGAAGCCGAAGCGATTGCCGCGATTGCGCGCGCGCAGGAGAATCTGAGCGATCCGGTAGTGACCACCATCGAGCCGCTGAAAGAGTGGTATGCGGCAGAAGGTTATCATCAGGATTATTGGCAAGGCGCGGGTCAGCGCAACGGCTACTGCATGGCGGTAATCCCACCGAAACTGCAAAAGCTGCGTAAGAGCTTTGCGAATCGCGTTAAATCGAGTTAATTCAGTACCGCCAATGTCGAGGCCGCCACGAATGGCGGCCTTACATGGTGCGCGACCTTCTTCTGTTTATCCGTCATAATATGTGCCCTCTTCTCCTCCGAGAGCGATCATGTCTTCTTCACAGCAAGGAACCGCGGCGCGCAAGCAGCCGATGAAGCTCAATACGCTGGTCACCCTGATGCTCAGCGCAGTGATTGTGCTGGTGCTGCTCAGCGTGCATATGTTCTATTTCTTCCAGATTGGCGCAGCGACCCGCGCGCAGCTGGAAGATAAAGCCATGGCGGTGGCGCGCACGCTGGCCGACTCACCGGAAATCCAGCGTGCATTGGCGTTCCCGCCGGATGGCACGCGCATCCAGCCGATCGCCAAAGCGGTGGAAGAGACCAATAATTTGCTGTTCATTACTGTCACCAACATGGACGGCATCCGCTATTCGCATCGCAATCCTGAACTGATTGGCAAACACTTTATCGGTGACGATCTGGAGCCCGCGCTGCGCGGCCATGAAAACGTCTCGGTGAATAAAGGTTCGCTGGCGAAAGCGCTGCGCGTGTTTACGCCGGTGTACAACAATCAGCATCAGCAGATTGGCGTGGTGGCGATTGGCATCTCGCTGGATGCCGTTTCGGTGCAGATCAACGAGAGCCGCTGGAGCATCCTGTGGACCATCTTTATTGGCACGCTGGCCGGCGCCATCGGTACTTTTGTACTGGTTCGTGTGTTGAAGCGCATCCTGTTTGGCCTCGAACCCTACGAAATTTCTACCCTGTTTGAACAGCGTCAGGCGATTCTCAACTCGCTAAAAGAAGGCGTGGTGGCGATGGATGATCAGGCGCAGGTGACGCTGGTGAATCAGGCGGCGCGATCGCTGCTGAACGATTCGATGGGCACCATCAGCGGCGACCGCATCTACGATGCCTCAGTGATTGACGATCATCTGCGGGATGTGCTGCACAGCGGGCGGGCGCGGCGTGATGAAGAGTTGAATGTGAATGGCCGCGTGTTGCTAAGCAACACCGTACCGGTGCGCACGCAGGGACGGATTATCGGCGCGGTCTGCACCTTCAGGGACAAGACGGAAATCAGTCAACTGATGCAGCGTCTGACGGGCATGGTAAACTACGTCGATGCGCTGCGTGAGCGCTCGCACGAGTTTATGAACAAGCTGCATGTAATCCTCGGCCTGCTGCACATGAAAAACTACACGCAGGTGGAAAGCTACATTCTCAAAACCGCCAATAATTACCAGACGGAGATCGGTTTCCTGCTCGATAAGATTAAGTCGCCGGTGATTGCTGGTTTCTTGCTGAGCAAAATCAACCGCGCGTCGGATTGCGGCCATCGCCTGACCATCAGCGATGCCAGCTTCCTGCCCGACAGCGGCAATGAGCAGCAGATGGCGGCGCTGATTACGGTGATCGGCAATCTGATTGAGAATGCGCTGGATGCGATGAGCGAGCAGGTAGAAGGCGAGATTCACGTGATGCTGCACTACCAAAACGGTTGGCTGACCTGTGAAGTGAGTGATGATGGTCCGGGCATTGAAGCCGATCATCTCAGCACCATTTTCGAAAAAGGCTTCTCCACCAAAGGTGAAAACCGCGGTGTCGGGCTGTTTCTGCTGCAGCAGCAAACCGAAAATATCGGTGGCAGCGTGAGTGTGGAGTCAGAACCCGGCGTGTTTACCCAATTTTTAGTCCAACTTCCCTGGGATGGAGGAAACCAATCCGCATGATCAATGTGTTAGTGGTCGATGATGACGCCATGGTCGCCGAGCTTAATCGCGCGTATATCGGCCAAATTCAGGGCTTTCACTGTTGTGGCACCGCCTCAACCTTGAAGCAGGCGAAAGAGATCCTGTTCAATAGCGATACTGCGGTCGATCTGGTGCTGCTGGATATCTATATGCAGCAGGAGAATGGCCTCGATCTGTTGCCGGAGCTGCGCACGGCGCAGAGCGCGGTGGAAGTGATCATCATTTCGTCGGCGGCCGATGCGGAGAATATCAAAACCTCGCTGCACTACGGCGTGGTGGATTACCTGATCAAACCGTTCCAGTTCCCACGTTTTGAAGAGGCGCTGACCGGCTGGCGGCAGAAGAAATCGCTGATGGACAATCAGCATTATTATCAGCAAGCGGATGTGGATCTGCTGATTCACGGCAGCCCGGCGACGCAGCACGACAATAAGCGCCTGCCAAAAGGCTTAACGCCGCAAACGCTGCGCACGCTGTGTCAGTGGATTGATGCGCATCCGGGGCATGAATTTTCGACTGACGAACTGGCAGCTGAAGTGAACATCTCGCGCGTGTCGTGTCGTAAATACCTGATTTGGCTGGCGCAGATTAATATTCTGTTCACCAGCATTCACTATGGCGCGACCGGCCGTCCGGTGTACCGCTATCGCCTGCAGCCGGAATACCATTCGCTGCTGCAGCAATATTGTCAGTAACGTAGCTGCCAGTCGACATCGAGCTGCTGGAAGTGAAAGTGCTGCGGCGAGGAGCAGATGATCTGCCGATCGCGCGTGACAAACACCGCGTCGATGTCGGGCTGGTCCGCGAGATAAGCCAGCCCTTGCTCCACGCCCATGCCAAAGAGCAGCGTGGTGTAGATATCGCCATCAATCGAGCGATCGGAAATCACCGTCACGCTCAGCAGTTCGTTATCAAGCGGATAGCCGGTTTGCGGATCAAAAATATGATGCCAGCAGCGGCCGTCCAGTTCGAAGTAGCGCTCATAAATCCCCGACGTCACCACCGATTTGCCCTGCACCTGCAGTACGCCTAACAGCTCATCATCTCGACCAAACGGCTTTTTCAGGCCAATGCCCCAACCCTGCGGCTCGTGCGGCGGCGAACCCAGCGTTTGCACATTGCCGCCCAAGTTGATCAGCGCCTGCTGCACGCCCTGCTGGCGTAAAAACGCCTGCACGCGATCGGCGATGTAGCCTTTGGCGATGGCGCCAAGATCGATCTCCATGCCTGGCTGTTGCAAAAACACTGAGCGATCGGCGGGATTGAGCACCACCTGATGCGGATCGGTCAGCTTCAGCAGGGACGCGATTTCTGGCGCAGGCGGTACCGCACGCCCCTGAAAACCGATTTTCCAGCGCTTCACAATCGGCCCAATGGTGAAATTGAAGGCGCTGTCCGGCAGTAAACTCACGGCGTGTGCCACGCTAATTAACGCAAACACTGGCTCGCTGACGATCACCGGATGGTGGCCTGCGGCGTGGTTGATCGACATTACTTCGGATTCAGCGCGGTTGACGGTGAACAGGTTTTCCTGCTGTTTAATCAGTTGAAATACGTGGCGGGCAAGCGTGGGATTGTCATCAAACAATTTGAGCAGAATGGGCGAACCCATCAGAACGGCAGAGTAAGAAAAGACGCCAGCGGTCATTGCATGCCTCTAAAGAAAACGATGCCCGCACAAGGCGGGCATCTTTACAGCTTAGTGTCCTAACGCCAGTTTAGCCGCGTTGTGACCGGCTTTGATACCGAAGATGATGATATCGGCCACCGCATTGCCGCCGATGCGGTTGGCGCCGTGGATGCCGCCGACCACTTCACCGGCCGCCCATGCGCCTGGAATCACCTCTTTCTGCGCATCCAGCACCGCGGTATCGGTGTTAATGGTCACGCCGCCCATGGTGTGATGCACGCCCGGTGCGATACGAATCGCGAAGTACGGACCTTTATTCAGCGGGTGACGCAGCGCGGTTTTACGACCAAAGTCCTCATCATCCTGCTTCGCCACGAACTCGTTGTAACGACCGAGCGTGGTTTGCAGCGCTTCCTGATCCATGTTGAGTTTCACCGCCAGCTCGTGTGGCGTTGGCGCGCTGATGACAAAGCCTTTAGCGATGTATTCGTCAGCCGCTTTGTTGTTGGCGCGTACCTGCTCGTCAAACACAATCCACGCACTCTTCTCAGGCAGCGCGATGATCTCAGCGGACACTTTGTCACGGGTTTCCATTTCATTGTAGAAACGCTTGCCTGCCTGGCTCACCAGAATCGCCCCGCCGCCGCGCATTGCTTCGGAAATCAGGTACGACGTAGTTTGCTCAACCGTTGGGTGAATCTGGATTTCACCCATATCGACGGTATCCGCACCGATGTGTTGCAGCATGGCGATGCCGCTGCCGGTGGCGCCTTTATGGTTGGTGGTGACGAAACCGTCCAGCTCAGGGCGATATTTCACCACCATTTCGCGGTTGGCACTGAAGCCGCCGGTCGCCACAATCACGCTTTTGGCGTTAATAATGCGGCTGTCGTTATACTCATCCACCACTTTCACGCCGGTGACCGCACCGTTTTCCACTAAAATTTCGGCCACTGAGGTTTCCAGCAACACTTCGATATTGCGCAGATTAACGTTTTTTACCAGCCCGCTGATCAGGAAGCCGCCGACTGCCGAACGATCTTCCGGACGGTGAGTACGATCGATGCTCATGCCGCCGGTGATGGTGATGTCGCACAGCTCGATGTCTTTGGCGGCCAGCCACTCAATCGCTTCGGGCGCCTGCTCAACAAATTCGCGCAGCAGCACCGGATTGTTTTTGAATTTGCCGCCTTTCAGCGTCTCTTCATAGAACAGCTCTTTGCTGTCTTCGATGCCTTTCAACTTCTGATAACGGGTTTCCGCCGCGTTCATCCCGACCGAGGCTTTGATGGTGTTACCGCCGATGGTGGGCATCTTCTCGATGATCACCACGCGTGCGCCATCGTCATGCGCCTGAATCGCCGCCGCCAGACCGGCACCGCCGGTGCCCACTACCACCACATCGTAATTCACCGGTGCGTTCGGGTTACCGCCCTCTTCAATCACATACTCTTTGCTTGAGGTGGTCATGGCACGCGATACCGCTTTTTTCAGCGCTTCACTCTGCGTGGTGGCGCCAGTGATGGCGTCAACGTGCGGGCTGTTCGCCACCAGAATGCGTTCACGCAGACTTTCGAAGGTGCTGGTGAAGTCGACGTCGAGGCTCGGATCCGGCACCAGCGAGATGTCGGTAATACGGTCGGTGTCGAGGGTAACGTTGATTTTCAGCTTCAGCGCTTCGGCTTCGACTTTCGCCTGATAAACGCCCGCTTTGTATTTACGGCCGGTATCGCTGACGTCGCGGATCATCGCATCCACCAGTGAGAAGCGCCACAGCGGTTCCGGGATAGTCAACTCTTCGCGCTTGGTGCTGTCGATATACAGCTCCATGTGCTGATTCTTGATGACGCGATCGGTCCAGTCCGGATAGGCGATACAGGCTTTGCCCACCGCCACCAAGTCGAAACCGTGCTCCAGCGCATTCTCGGCATCTTCTTTATTGACGACGCCGCCGACGCCGATTACCGGCACTTTCGCCAGGTTAGGCGAGCGCTGTGCCAGATATTTGGTGATCAGTGGCGTTGGGTCCTGAGTATCAACAATCGATGGACGCAGCAGCTGACCAACCGAGAAGTGCACGTAATCGAGACCGCGTTCTGCCAGTTTCTCCAGCAGATAGAGCGTGTCATCCCAGCGGATGCCCGGCACTTCCAGTTCTTCCGGTGAGAAGCGATAGCCGATGATGAAGTCTGCCGCAGCGAAGCGGTCAGCCATTTTGTGGGTGATTTCCAGCACTTCCAGTGGGAAACGCGCGCGATTGTCGCGACTGCCGCCCCATTTGTCGTCGCGCTGGTTGGAGTTTGGCGAGTAGAACTGCTGGATAAGATAGGTGTTGGCGCCGTGAATCTCCACGCCGTCGAAGCCGGCTTTGATCGCGCGGTTCACCGCATCACCAAACTTGGTGATCATCACATCCACTTCTTCTGCAGTCAGCGCCTGAGGTTGAGTGGCACCGTCGCGCGGTGCGGCGATGGCGCTCGGTGCGACCGGGGTTTTACCGCCGATCAGCGCCGGTTCAACCATACGGCCGCCGTGATAAATCTGCAAAATCGCTTTGGAGCCTTGCGACTTGATGGCGTGGGCGATTTTCGCCAGGCCTGGGATTTTGTTGTCGCTGTCGATACCGAGCGCGCCTGGAAACGCAGGGCCACGGTTATCAATAAAGCAGCACTCGACAATCACAGTACCGATGCTGCCGGCGCGCACGCGATAATATTCGACAAGGTCACTGGTAACACCGCCATCGTAATAACCGGTACATGTGGTCATCGGTGCCATAACCAGTCGGTTTTTAAGCACCGCACCTTTCGGTAACGTAAGCGGATTAAGAATCGGGGTGAGCGTATTCATGATGAGCAACTCCAGAATTAAGAAACTTGGTATTCAATTCTTTGGCGGTTCGGAGAATTTTATAATTATTTGAGTGGTCCGATTTCATGGCGTAAATATAGCATTTTATTTACTTACATAACCTTATTCGTTAGTTATATAAGTTTTACGCATGAAAATAATATTTGAGGCTTATTGCTAAAAGCTGCGCTCCGCTAAGTTTTAACCAAGACTTGACAAAAATCAACTTTTTCCTTACATTTAAAACAAATCTAGTCTTATCATAAAGATAAATCGCCTCCTTTCTCTGTTTTTTGCTTGATTTGTGCCGTTTTATTCATCTCACACAGTTAATTTTCACCTAATGGTTCGTTAATTAAGGCGCACAGGTTTAAAGCAAAAAAATCACCAATAAATTTTATTGATCTAGATCAAAATAGATATTTTAATTAATCGCATCATAAGCGCATCCATTAGATAATTCGCGCATCGAATTTTGTAAATGGCGATTTATTAAGACTCAGTTTTAAATGTCACGACTAATCTGTTAAAAGGGTTTTGTAACTAAAAAAACCAGCTTGGTTCGGGGCGTATATCCGCATTCTCCATAACTTGCAGACAAAACTATGAACACACAAACAACCCAGAGTGAATCCCTCACCGCGCCTCCCGCGGCACCAGGGAAAAAAAAGAACCGCCTGATAATGTTGTGCCTGCCAATTATTGTGGCTGTGCTGTTGCTGCTGGTACCGACTCCTGCGGGATTGGAACCTTACGCCTGGCACTTCTTCGCCATTTTTGTCGGGGTTATTGTGGGACTGATTTTCGAGCCGCTGCCGGGTGCCGTTATCGGGTTAACCGGCGTGGTGGTGATTGCGCTGTTCAGCCAGTGGGTGCTGTTTAGCCCGGCAGAACTGGCGGATCCCAAGTTCAAAACCGCGGCGCAGTCGTTCAAATGGGCGGTGAGTGGCTTCGGCAACTCCACGGTCTGGCTGATCTTCGGTGCCTTCATGTTCGCCGCAGGCTACGATAAAACCCAGTTCGGTCGCCGCCTGGCGCTGATTCTGGTGAAATATCTGGGCCGTCGTAGCCTGACGCTGGGTTACGCCATTACCTTCGCTGACCTGTTGCTGGCGCCGTTTACGCCATCCAACACCGCGCGTAGCGGCGGTACCATCTATCCCATCATTGCTAACCTGCCACCGCTCTATGGTTCAAAGCCGAACGATCCTAGCGCACGTAAGATTGGTTCCTACCTGATGTGGGTGGCGATCACCGCCGCTTGTATCACCAGTTCAATGTTCCTTTCTGCGCTGGCACCAAACCTGCTGGCGCTGGCGCTGGTAAAAAGCGTGGTGGGCTTTGATATCTCATGGGGCATGTGGTTCCTCGCCTTCCTACCGCTGGGCGTGCTGCTGATTCTCACCATGCCGCTGCTGGCTTACTGGCTCTATCCGCCAGAAGTGAAAGTGAACGATGAAGTACCGCGCTGGGCCACCGCTGAGCTGGCTAAACTCGGTAAACTGAAACGTAACGAAATCCTGCTGCTGGGCTTCGTGGTTGCGGCGCTGATGATGTGGATCTTCGCCACCGCCTGGATTGAGCCCGCAATGGCCGCACTGTTAGTCATCGTGCTGATGCTGTGGACCGGCGTACTCAACTGGAATGACATCACCAGCAATAAAGCCGCCTGGAACACCTTCGCCTGGTTTGCCACGCTGGTCGCGCTGGCGGATGGTTTAGCGCGCGTTGGCTTCATCGCGTGGCTGGGTAAAGAAGGCGCAATGCTGTTGCAAGGCTATGACCCGCAGGTTTCTGCCGTCGTCCTTCTGGTCGCCTTCTACCTGCTGCATTACCTGTTCGCCAGTACCACCGCGCACACCACCGCGCTGCTGCCCGCGATGCTGACCATCGCCGCATCCATTCCGGGCATCAACATGCCGGTGTTCTGCCTGATGATGTGTGTTTCTCTGGGTGTGATGGGCATTATCACCCCGTACGGCACCGGCCCAAGCCCGATTTATTACGGTAGCGGCTATCTGCCAACTAAAGATTACTGGCGCCTGGGCACCATCTTCGGCGCGCTGTTCCTGGTTCTTCTGATGGTTGTCGCCTATCCATGGATGGTGATGATGTTCTGATGATGTTGCTTCGATGTTAAAAACGGAGCCGCGCATTACCGTGAAAATGTTATGATACTCGCCAGTCAGCCCCTGCGGAGGGCTGGCGAGAGAAAATCGAATAACAAACTGCCTAATTTGTCGCCCGTCATGCTGGCGGGCCACACGAAGCTAAGTGAGCCAACATGTCGAACAAACCCTTCTATTATCAGGATCCCTTTCCTCTCGCCAAAGATGATACCGAATACTATCTGCTGAGCCGCGATTACGTCTCGGTGGCCAACTTCGATGGCGAAGAAGTCCTGAAAGTCGATCCCAAAGCGCTGACGCTGCTGGCGAAGCAGGCATTCCACGATGCTTCCTTCATGCTGCGCGCCTCGCATCAGGCGCAGGTCGCGTCCATTCTTGCCGACGATGAAGCCAGCAAGAACGACAAATACGTCGCCCTGCAGTTCCTGCGCAACTCCGAAATTGCCGCCAAAGGCGTGCTGCCAACCTGTCAGGATACTGGCACCGCCATCATCATGGGCAAAAAAGGCCAGCGTGTCTGGACCGGTGGCGGCGATGAAGCCGCGCTGTCGCAAGGCGTTTACAACACCTTTATTGAAGATAACCTGCGCTATTCACAGAATGCCGCGCTGGATATGTATAAAGAGGTGAATACCGGCACCAACCTGCCGGCGCAGATCGACCTCTACAGCGTTGATGGCGACGAATACAAATTCCTGTGCATTGCCAAAGGTGGCGGTTCCGCCAACAAAACCTATCTGTATCAGGAAACCAAAGCGCTGATTACGCCCGCTAAATTGAAGAACTACCTGATCGATAAAATGATGTCGCTGGGTACCGCGGCCTGTCCGCCGTACCATATCGCGTTTGTGATTGGCGGGACTTCAGCCGAAGCCACGCTGAAAACCGTCAAGCTGGCCTCAACCCACTATTACGATTCGCTGCCGACTGAAGGCAACGAGCATGGTCAGGCGTTCCGCGACATTCAGCTGGAAGAAGAACTGCTGAAAGCCTCGCAGGAGCTGGGCCTCGGGGCGCAGTTCGGCGGTAAATATTTTGCGCATGATATCCGCGTGGTGCGTCTGCCGCGTCACGGCGCATCCTGCCCGGTGGGTATGGGCGTGTCATGTTCCGCAGACCGAAATATCAAGGCCAAGATCAACCGTGAAGGCATCTGGATTGAGAAGTTGGAAGACAATCCAGGCCGCTATATTCCGGAAGCGCTGCGTCAGCAGGGTGAAGGCGAAGTGGTGCATGTCGATCTCAACCAGCCGATGAGCGAAATTCTGGCGCTGCTGTCGGCTTATCCGGTCTCAACCCGCTTGTCGCTTAACGGCACCATTATCGTGGCGCGCGACATTGCGCACGCCAAGCTGAAAGAGCGCATCGATAACGGCGAAGGCCTGCCGCAGTATATCAAGGACCATCCGGTCTATTACGCGGGTCCAGCGAAGACGCCAGAAGGTTATGCCTCCGGTTCACTCGGCCCAACCACTGCAGGTCGTATGGATTCCTACGTTGATCTGCTGCAGGCCAATGGCGGCAGCATGGTGATGCTGGCGAAGGGCAACCGTAGCAAACAGGTTACCGATGCGTGTCAAAAACACGGCGGCTTCTACCTGGGCAGCATCGGCGGCCCGGCTGCGGTGCTGGCACAGCAGAGCATTAAGAGTCTGGAATGCGTGGAGTATGCCGAACTCGGCATGGAAGCGATCTGGAAGATTGAAGTGGAAAACTTCCCGGCATTCATTTTGGTGGATGACAAAGGAAACGACTTCTTCCAGCAGATTCACAATAACTGTGCCGCCTGCGTGAAGTAATCTGCGCATCGCACCACAAAAAAGCCGTTATCTTGTGATAGCGGCTTTTTTATTGCGATATTTCTGACGAATTGATCATCGAATGAGGCAAAACAGAAAGGTTAAAAACGGAATTGGCTCTCCAGTTGACGCAATGTTTCCATGCGTTGTGCCGTGGCGATTTCGCGCGCTTTTACTTCCAGCAGCAGGTCAGCATCGTTCTGACCAATCACATACACCGCCTGACGCCCAGGCAGGTTAACGGTAATAATATTTTGCTCCACACCGTCCAGCATCTCATCATGCTGTTCCAGGTAGTTATACAACGTGTTCATGAAATCTCCTTGAAAATAGGTGGGCTATTCTGCCCAATCGCCTCCTTTAAACACACAAGACCTGGCTTAAAGATGCCACCTTGATCAGAAAATTCTGGCGAAGTGGATATCCTGCAGCGGCAAGATGACGAAGAGATGAAAAGGCAGCGAGATTGCCCCGCCGCCGTATTCAATCAGAAGAAACCCAGCGGTTGCGTGCTGTAACTCACCAGTAGGTTTTTCGTTTGCTGATAATGATCGAGCATCATTTTGTGGGTTTCGCGACCAATACCCGATTTCTTATAGCCGCCAAACGCCGCGTGCGCCGGATAGAGGTGATAACAGTTAGTCCACACGCGACCGGCTTTGATGGCGCGTCCCATGCGATAGGCGCGATTGATGTCGCGCGTCCAGACGCCCGCGCCAAGTCCGTAAATCGAATCATTGGCGATTGCCAGCGCTTCCGCTTCATCTTTGAAGGTCAGCACACCAACCACCGGGCCAAATATCTCCTCCTGGAACACGCGCATGCTGTTATCGCCTTTCAACAGCGTCGGCTGAATGTAGTAGCCGCTGGCAAACTCTTCGCCCACTTTCTCTACGCCCCCGCCGTGCAGCACCTGCGCGCCCTCTTGCTGCGCAATTTCCAGATAAGAGAGAATTTTGTCGAACTGCTGCTGCGACGCCTGCGCGCCAATCATGGTTTCGGTATCCAGCGGATCGCCACGTTTAATGGTTTTGATGCGCTTCATCACCGCCGCCATAAACGGCTCAAAGATCGATTCCTGCACCAGCGCGCGCGACGGACAGGTACAAACTTCACCCTGATTAAGGAAGCCCAGCACCACGCCTTCTGCCGCTTTCTCAATGAAACTCTCTTCAGCATCCATGATGTCTTCGAAGAAGATGTTCGGCGACTTGCCGCCCAGTTCAACGGTGGACGGGATCAGGCTTTTCGCCGCTAGCTCCAGAATATGGCCGCCGGTGGCAGTGGATCCGGTGAAGGCAATTTTGGCGATGCCCGGATGGGATGCCAGCGCTTCGCCTGCCTCTTTACCGTAGCCGTGTACCACGTTGATAACACCCGGCGGCAGCAGATCTTTGATCACGTCCATAAACAGCGTAATCGACAGCGGTGTTTGCTCGGCCGGTTTCAACACCACGCAGTTACCTGCGCCGAGCGCAGGCGCCAGTTTCCATGCCGCCATCAGCAGCGGGAAGTTCCACGGAATGATTTGCCCGACCACGCCCAGCGGTTCGTGGAAGTGATAGGCGGCGGTGAACTCATCGATTTCAGCGGCGGTGCCTTCCTGCGCACGCACGCAGCCAGCGAAATAGCGGAAGTGATCGACCGCCAGCGGCAGATCCGCCGCCAGCGTTTCGCGTACCGGCTTACCGTTATCCCAGGTTTCGTTGACCGCGATATATTCCAGATTCTCTTCCAGCCGATCGGCAATTTTCAGCAGCACCAGCGAGCGTGCCTGCGGCGAGGTTTTGCCCCACGCATCGGCAGCGGCCTGGGCGGCAGCCACGGCGTTATCGATATCGGCGCGGTCTGAACGGGGAAATTCGCCAATGGTAGAAGCATTGATCGGTGAAGTGTTGACGAAGTAGTTACCGTTCACCGGCGCAACAAATTCGCCGTTGATAAAGTTGCCATAACGCGATTGCAGAGTAATGAGAGAACCTTGTTCTCCCGGAGCAGCGTAACGCATGGTGTTTCTCCTTGCGGGACAGAGTGGCGATTAACAACTATGAAACCTGTTATTAACATTGGGCGATCCACGCCAGCCTGTCAGATCGTAAAAGGGGAAACTGTGACCGCACCGAAGGAAATGTGGCGAGCGTAGGCCGCTACAGATAATTCCGAGTTTTCCCGCTTATGCCGCAAAAAGCGGAACATGGGCGAAATATGTGGTCAATATGAAGCAGGATACTAACTAGGAGAAACAGATGTTGGCTTCAGCCCTGACGTTAATGCGTGCCAAAGCGAACTTTGTTCAGCAATTTATCCGCAACCCGCGCAAAATGGGCAGCATCACGCCCTCTTCAGCCGCGCTCTGCCGCACCATGTGCGATGCGGTGAACTGGGATAACAGCCTGCGTATCGCCGAACTGGGCGCCGGTGATGGCGTGCTCACGCGCCACGTGCTGGCGCGCATGTCACCGCAAGCACAGCTTGATGTGTTCGAAATCTGCCCGGAACTGGTGAAAAGCCTGCGTGGATTGCCTGATGCGCGCATGCAGGTACGCGCCTGTTCGGCGGAATATCTCGCCGGGGAATATGATGTGATTTTTTCTGGCCTGCCGCTGCTGTCATTACCGCCCGCCACGCGCGATAACATCCTCAGTGCGGTGCATGATGCGCTGGGTCCACGCGGCGTATTCGTGCAGTTTCAATACACCTCGTTCACCCAGCCAAATTTGTCACGTTACTTCACCTGGGAACGCCAGCGGGTGCTGAAAAATATGCCACCCGCGTGGGTTTATCGCTGCACGCGCAACTACGCGCCCTGAGCCTGCGCGCGCGGCTGCGGCCGCGTTTGTAGCCAGAAACTGCGCAACAGTTCGCGCGACCAATCTTCGCCTGAAAGAACCGTGCCATCGTCACTGACGCCCGCCGGTAAACAGGCGCGCATAATCTCGCGGGTAAATTCCGGATGGAACTGCACCGACAGCGCCTGCGGCGAATAACGCAAAATCTGACAACCATCCTGCGCCGAGCTCGCCAGCACCTGCGCATGCTGCGGCGGCGTTAACACCGATTGCCGATGTGACAACCACGCCTGAAACTCGCCCGGTAGATCGGCCAGCCAGGGATCGTTGTGCGCCTGCGCATTGCGCGTCAGCGGTTTCAGTCCAAGCTCCCAGCCCTGCGGGTTATCGCCCACTTTGCCACCCAGCGCATACGCCATCAGTTGATGCCCGTAACAGACGCCCAGCAGCGGCAGCTCCGCCTCCAGCGCGCCACGAATCCAGGCGGCGGTGCGTTCGCTCCAGTCAGCGTGATCGGTGACCATCGCCCAGGAACCGCTGAGGATCGCGCCACTGACGCAGTCAAAGGCCGGTAAATCATCGCCCAGATGCGGACGCACAATCACATAGTCATCGGGCTGCAGTTGCAGCGCGTCGATAAACCAGCGGGGTTGTTCACCAATTTGCGCCACAACCTGCGGCGGCGGGACTTCGAGTTGAATCAGAGCAAGAGGTAAAGCGCGGGTGTGTGTCATGCCGAATACGGTCCTCGTTATGGTCGCCTTTCGGACATCCACTTTGACAGTAAATCAGCGACATGTCTTATTTTTTTCCTGCATAAGCTAATGCTTAAGCGAAAAAAATTTCGCCCGACATGCCCGAAGTGCGCGCCTTCATGCCATCATTAGCCGGTGATCATCTTTGTACAGCGTGAAGGAAGACCTCGTGGCAGTGCGGCATTTTTTTATGGTTCTGATGGTGGTTTCCATCTGGGCTTTCAACAACGTGGCGGTGAAGTGGGGATTACTGGAACTTCCGCCGCTGTTTCTCACCTGGATGCGCTTTGTGGTGGTAGCGATTGTGCTGGTGCCATTCTGCCGCATTACGCGCGCGCAACTGCCGTGGCTGCTGACGCTGGCGTTCACCTTCGGTTTTATGCACTTCTCGCTGCTGTTTGTCGGCATGCGCTACACCGATGCCGGCACCGGCGCCATCGTGGTTCAGCTCGGTACGCCGATTGCCATGCTGCTGGCGATGGTGATTCTCAAGGAGAAATTGCGGCTGGTGCAGCTGTTTGGTATCGCCATTTCGCTGAGCGGCGTGGCGGTGCTGTCGGGCAGTCCGACCATTCCGGCCTGGTGGGTGCTGTGTATTCTGTTGTGCAGCGCGTTTGGCTGGGCGATCAGCAATATGATTGTGAAAAAATCGCCGCCGATACAACCGCTGACGCTCACCGGCTGGATCTCCTTCCTTGCGGTGCCGATTGTCGGTGCTGCTTCGTGGCTGACCGAATCCCATCAGTTTTACGCGCTGAGCCACGCCGGCTGGCGCGGCTGGTTTGGCATTCTGTATAGCGCGCTCGCCTCGTCGATTGTCGCCTATACGCTGTGGTACGCGCTGCTGAAGAAATACAACGTCAACCTGATCATGCCCTATTCGCTGCTGACGCCGGTGCTGGCGGTGTTGATGGGCGTTTTCGTCTTGGGTGACAGCATGAACAGCTTCAAGATCCTCGGTGCGTCACTGGTGGTGCTGGGCACCGCGATTGCGGTGATCAACCTGCGTAACCTGCGGATGCATGCGCGTTTTCCGCGCTTACGCCGCCGTTAATCCGCTCTGCTATGCTTGAGTCTCGCGCGTTTTCCGGAGACTCAACATGGATTCTCAACGTGCTGCCGCACTGTGGCAGCAAATGTGGCAGGGATTGCGAGGCGCAGACCCGCTTCCCTCGCCGACTTTTCTCCAGCCCGACACTTTTTCCTCTGCCTTTGCCGTCAGCGAATTAGCGGCCACCAGCATCGGCCTCGCCAGCCAGGCGCTAAGCGATCTGCTCGGCCAATCCGCGCCGGTCAGCGTTAATGTCCGTCTCGCCTCGCGCTGGTTTCAGCACAGCCTGATCCCGCTCAATCGACCGCCTGCTGCGCTGTGGGATGAATTCGCCGGTGATTACGCCAGCGCCGACGGCTGGATCCGCCTGCACACCAACGCGGCACATCATCGTGCGGCGATGGAGCGCGTGCTCGGCCAGCATGCCGATCGTGCCGCGCTGGCCGATGCGGTGGCCCGCTGGCCCGCCGCCACGCTGGAACAGGCGGTGATTGATGCCGGCGGCTGCGCCGCGCAGATGCGCAGCGAAGCGCAATGGCTGCAGCATCCGCAAGGCAGCGCCGTGCAGCAGGAAGCGCTGATTGCCCAACAGGCCACCGACGCCGCCCCGCCGCCCGCCTGGTCACAGTCGCCCGCGCGGCCGCTGCTCGGCGTGCGCGTACTGGATCTCACACGCATCATTGCCGGACCGGTGGCGACACGTTTTCTCGCCAGCCTCGGCGCGCAGGTGCTGCGCATCGATCCGCCCGACTGGCACGAACCCACGCTGGAAGAGGAGATCACCTGCGGCAAACGTTGTGCGCGGCTTGATATCAAATCCCGCGCCGGGCGCGAGCAGCTGCGCCAGCTGTTGCAGCACAGCGATGTGCTGGTACACGGTTATCGTGCTGATGCGCTGGAAAAACTCGGGCTGGATGCCGATACGCGCCGCCGACTCGCGCCGGGCCTGGTGGATGTCAGCCTCAATGCGTGGGGCTGGAGCGGGCCGTGGCGCAACCGGCGCGGCTTTGACAGTCTGGTACAGATGGGCTGCGGCATCGCCGAACAAGGCATGCGCTGGAGCGGCAATAATCAACCGACGCCGCTGCCGGTGCAGGCGCTCGATCACGCCACCGGTTATCTGATGGCCGCGGCGGTGCTGGAAGGTTTGCGTCAGCGCTTGACCAACGGCGTTGGCTGGCAGGCGCGCTTATCGCTGGCACGCACCGCGCGGCTGTTGCAGCAGTTCGGTAACGCGCCGCAGAATGCGCAAAACGGTATACACGCGCAGCATGATGACGCGCTGAGCGCGATAGAGATCAATCAGTGGGGAATTGCAGAGAGATTGCGCGCCGCAGCGTATTTGCCCGGCACGCCAATGATCTGCGCAACGCCAGGCGTGAAGCTCGGCAGCAGCGCAGCAAGCTGGTAACGATTACGCCTCGTCGCCCTGCTCTTCGTTCAGTTCGTCGTACATCGCCTGCATAGCCTCACGGCTCAGCACCGCCAGCGTGCGGTAAAATGCCGTGGTGGCATGCGCTTCCACTTTGCCGAGGAACGCGCCGCACCACGGCAGCAGATACTCATCAAACAGCGCCAGCTGCGCGGCAGATTCATCCTCTGCCGACTGATCTTCCAGCCAGGATGCCGCCAGCAGCAGCACGCCAAAGTGATCGGCAGGCGCTTCGCTCAGCGGCATGCCGCGCGCGCTGAGAAACGCACGCACGTCTGCTTCAGCAACACCGTTTGGCCACTGTGATGCGTACGGCGGCACGCTGCACTCGCTGCCGACAAACAGCGCATTGTAGTCAGCGGCCAGCGCCTGCGGATCGCTATTCTGCTGCAGGCGCGTCAACAGTTCGTCCTGCTCCAGCGGCCACTGCTGTTGCAGTTTACCTTCACGCAGCAGAGTGAACAGCGGCACCAGCAGCGGATCCTGCGGCTGGCGATTAAACAGCGAGCCGATGACGCGGCAGAGTATGGAAAACTCATTCATGCAACAGAATTCCTTGAGGTAAAAAAGTTAAAAATCAGCAAATTCGGGAATCGTTTTGCCGGTGCGCAACGCGAGAAAGTCGAGCAGGCGACGCGGCGTGACATTTAACACGCGATCTTCGGGAAAATCCACTTCGCTGGTGATGCGCAGGCAGTGTTCGAAATTGCCCAGCGTAAACGCGGTATGCGAATCGGAGCCAAACGCCAGACGTCCACCAGCATCACGCACCGCTTCGGCAATGGCGCGACAGTTCGGTTCGCTGCCCGGACGCGAATGGGTAAAGGAGGAGTTGTTGATCTCCAGCGCCACATCGTAATGCGCGGCGGCTTCGGCAATTGCGCGAATATCTATCGGGAACTTCGGGTTGCCCGGATGCGAAATGATATGCACCAAACCGCCCGCCATCGCCGCAATCATCGCTTCAGTGTGATGTGCTTTATCACGCGGCGCATAAACCGGTTCGTGGAAGCCCGCGACAATCAGATCCAGCGCATCCAGCATCGGGCCGCTGCAATCGATCTCGCCCTGCTGATTTTTGATGTTGGCTTCGATACCGCGCAGCACGCCAACGCCATCAATCACGCGCGGCCAAATGCGCATGTTGACGAAGTGCCAATAGTGCGGCGCATCGGCCATATCCGGGCCGTGATCGGTAATCGCGAACAGCTTCAGGCCGTTCTGTTTCGCCTGCGCCACATAATCATGCAGCGTGCTATAAGCGTGCGTGCTGGCAACGGTGTGCATATGTAAATCAACGGGATACATCTTCATCTCCTGACCCAATGGGAATTAATAACCGCGCTGGCGATCGACCAAACCACCCGGCTGTTGACCTTGCTCCAGAGCAAGTATGGCATCCGCAATGTAATCCATCGCCTCGCCTGGCAAGGTAATCGCCGCAGTATGTGGCGTGATTGTGACATGCGGATGAGACCACAACGGATGATCCTGCGGCAGCGGCTCGCGCTGGAACACATCCAGCGCGGCGGCGGCCAGCTGACCGCTGTTGAGCGCCGCCAGCAGATCGGCTTCTACCACATGCGCACCGCGCGCAAGGTTGATGAAGCAGGCGCCGTGCGGCAATGCGTTAAGCAGCTGGCTATCAATCAGGTTGGTGGTTTCCTGCGTGGTCGGCAGCAGATCGATTAGCACCTGCGTGCCCGCCAGGAAAGCATTGAGCTGTTCGCGGCCATGGAAGCTTTGCACACCGTCGATCTGCTTCGGCGAACGGCTCCAGCTGCGTAACGGAAAGCCCCACTGACGCAAACTCTCCAGCACGCTACGGCCTAATACGCCCGCGCCGAGCACGCCAATGGTGAAGTTTTCGCGATCGAAACCGTCCAGCTCCTGCCAGCAAGCCTGCTGCTGCAGTTCACGATAGTCGGCGAAACGGCGGAACCAGCCCAGCACGCACCAGTTGGCGTACTCCTGCATCTGGCGCGCCATGCCGGTATCTTCCAGGCGGAATAACGGCACAGTGTCGGCCAGCATCTGTGGATTGTCACGCAGCTGTTTGAGGATTTCGTCGACGCCCGCGCCCATGGCAAATACGCCTTTCAGCTGACGCCCCGCCAGCATCTCGACCGGCGGAGAACGCACCACCGCATAATCGGCCGGCGCGTTGTCGCCCGGCTGCCAGTCACGCACGCGCGCCTCCGGTAAACGCTGACGCAAACCCTCCAGCCAGCCTTGCGGCGCCAGCGACGGGTGATACCAGATTATCTCCATACGACTCTCCTTTTTTTGCTTCAGCCTCAGGCAAATAGCCGTACAGGGCAAGCAAAAACCTTAGCCTTGAGGCAATTTCTCACGTGATTAATTCCGGGCGCTTCACATTTCCACCGCTGTGCGAGGCTAAGCGGCGCGATTACGACTAAAGTTGTTCGGGTGGTCAATGCGTTAGCACACCACCTTTTCGGACAAGGAGAAAAACCGATGATAAAAAATGCCGTATTCACGCCCGCGCGTCTGACCTTTTTACTTAGCGCCGCGTTGCTGGCCGGTGCCAGCGCCGCACACGCCGACGATCAAAACCGCATGCTCAGCAACCAACCGCAGCCACCGGATGTGCGCCTGGGACCGTTGTTCAATGCGGTACAGCAGGCTAAATTTTATCCGGATCAGAAAACCTTCGCCGATGCGGTGCCGAAATCCAATCCCTCGTCGATTCTGGCCGACTGGCAGATGCAAAAAAACCAGCGCAACTTCGATCTCAAGCATTTTGTCGACAGCAACTTCACGCTGCCAAAAGAGGGTGACAAATATGTGCCGCCCGCCGGGCAAAGCCTGCGTGAGCACATCAACGGTTTATGGCCGGTGCTGACGCGTACCGCGCAAAGTGCCAGTCAGTACGATTCGCTGCTGCCGCTGCCCAAACCTTACGTGGTGCCTGGCGGACGCTTCCGCGAAGTGTATTACTGGGACAGCTACTTCACCATGCTTGGCCTGGCGGAGAGCGGACACTGGGATCGCGTACAGGATATGGTGGATAACTTCGCCACCGAGCTGGACAAATATGGCCATATTCCCAACGGCAACCGCAGCTACTATCTCAGCCGCTCGCAGCCGCCGTTCTTCAGCTTGATGGTTGACCTGCTGGCAACGCACAAAGGCGACGACGTCTATCGCCAATACCTGCCGCAGCTGCAGAAAGAGTACGATTACTGGATGGCGGACAGCGACAAAGTGGCGGCCGGCCAGGCCAGCAAACGCGTGATCAAACTCAGCGACGGCACGTTGCTTAACCGTTACTGGGACGATCGCGATGCGCCGCGTACCGAATCCTGGCTGGATGACGTCAACACCGCGAATAAAGCGCCGGAGCGCAATAAGCAGCAGGTCTATCGCGACTTACGTGCGGGCGCGGCTTCGGGCTGGGATTTCAGTTCGCGCTGGTTCACCGATGCGCACAATCTGGCGTCCATCCGTACCACGCAGCTGGCACCGGTTGATCTTAACAGCCTGATTTTCCACCTCGAACAGACATTGTCTAAAGCCGCCAAACTGGATAAGCAGGATGACAAAGCCAAACAGTTCGCGGCGGATGCTGAGAAACGTCAGGCGGCGATCAATCGCTACCTGTGGGATGAGAAAAAAGGCTGGTACGCCGATTACGATTTCCAGAAGAAGCAGGTGCATTCACAGCTGACCGCTGCGACGCTATTCCCGCTCTATATGCAGCTCGCGAGCGATAAGCAAGCTGAACGCACCGCTTCCGCAGTTGAAAAACAGCTGCTGAAACCCGGCGGACTGGTGACCACCACGGTGAATAACGGCCAGCAATGGGATGCGCCAAACGGTTGGGCGCCGCTGCAATGGGTGGCGGTAGAAGGTCTGGAGCATTACAAGCAGCCGAAACTGGCGCAGCAGATTGGTCAGCGCTTCCTGCAGAACGTGCAGGCGACCTACGACAAGGAACATAAGCTGGTCGAGAAATACGTGGTTGAAGGCGCACAGCTGGGCGGCGGTGGCGGCGGTGAATATCCGCTGCAGGACGGCTTCGGCTGGACCAATGGCGTGACGCTGAAGCTGCTGGATAAGTACTGCCCGAAAGACAAAACCTGTAATAACGCTGGCGATATCCCGAATATGCCGGTTTTAAGTAGCGCGAAGTAATTACCTCTATTCTGCCGGGCGAATAAGCCCGGCAACCGCACATTACTGTAGCGGCGCAATTTATTGCGCGACCCGAACCTGGGTAAGGTTTCGCCAGTGCAATGCGCGATAAATCGCGCCGCTACGGCTCGTGCCTGTCATCTGTGCATTTTCCTCACATTCCTCTAGCAACAAACTCACATCTTGAAACATCCGCGACAAAAGATAATAATTCTCAATCTGATATCGATAGCTATTCCCATTAAAATAACAGGAACCTCTCATGACCTCGTTGTTTACCCTTAAACGTGGCCGCGTACTGTGCGCGCTTGCGCTGGCTTTACCCGCGGCAAGCTTCGCTGAAGAGTCGATTGTCGTGACAGCGCAACCGCAAGAGAGCGCCACCTCGCCGACGCAGGGCTATCTCGCCACGCGCAGCAGCGGTGCCAGCAAAAGCGATCAGCCGCTGATTACTACCCCGCAGTCGATCTCGGTAGTCACGCGTCAGCAGATGGAAGATCAGGGCGCGCAGGATCTCAATCAGGCGCTCGGTTACACGCCGGGCGTCTTCACCAACTTTGGCGGCGCGGCCACGCGTTATGACACCATCGCGCTGCGTGGTTTCCACGGCGGCGATGTCGATAACACCTTCCTCGATGGCCTGCGCGTGATGAGTGACGGCGGCAGCTTCAACATCCTGCAGGTGGATAACTGGTTCCTCGACCGCATCGATGTGATTAAAGGTCCCTCCTCCGCGCTCTACGGCCAAACGGTGCCGGGCGGATTGGTGAATATGGTGAGCAAGCGCCCGCAGTTTGCTGAAGAGGGCCACTTCCGCCTGGCGACCGGCACCAACGCCACCAATAACGCCGCCTTTGATTACACCAACGCCATCAACGATCAGTGGGCATTTCGCTTAACCGGCATTACGCGCAACAGCGATACCCAATACGATCACACCCGCGAAGAGAAATATGCGATTTCGCCACAGCTGATGTGGCAGCCAAGTGAAGATACCAACTTAGTGCTGCGCGCCTACCTGCAGAAAGATCCGTCCGGCGGCTATCACGGCTCGGTACCGGCGGAAGGCACGCTCTACAGCCATAATGGCCGCAAATTGAGTGACAGTTTCTATGAAGGTGACACTGCGCTCGATCAGTTCAAACGTCGCGAACAGATTTACAGCTATGACTTCTCGCATCGCTTCAACGATGTGTGGTCGGTGTACTCCACCGGCAGCTACAGCCACTCCAATACCGAGCTCGATCAGGTTTATCAGATTGGCTGGAACGCAACGAATCCAGACCTGCTGAACCGCTACTACTCCGGTGAGCGTTCATCGCTGAGCGCGTGGGCCAACGACAACCGCTTGCAGGCTGATTTCGCTACCGGCGCGGTTCAGCATCGCGTGACGCTGGGCGCGGAATACCATCGCTATAAAAACGACATCACCAAAGCCAGCGGTGCTGCCAGCGCGCTGAATGCGTGGAACGGCGAAGAAGTGGGCACCATGCCGGACTTCGACTGGACATCGCAGACGCGCCGCTACTATCAAACCGGTTTATATCTGCAGGATGAGTTGCAGCTCGATCGCTGGCATCTGGATTTGTCGGGACGCTACGATCGCATCGTGTCGGAAAACGGCACCAGCCGTCGTCAGGACGATCACATCAGCGGCCGCGCTGCGCTGTTATATGCCTTCGAGAACGGCATCTCGCCTTATGTCAGCTGGAGCCAGGCAATAACGCCGGCTTCGTTAACCGATCCTTTCGGCAATCAGCTAAAACCGACTACGTCAGAGCAGTATGAAGCGGGCGTGAAATATCAGCCGCTGGGCACGCGCGATATGTACTCAATCGCGGTGTACGATTTGACCCAGGACGATGTCGCCAACCGTAACGTGCTGGACGGCACTTACACGCCGTCGGGCAAAGTGCATTCACAGGGCATTGAACTTGAGGCGCGTAATCAGCTGACGTCGCGTTTTAGCACCATCGCCGGCTACACGCTGAATCACCTGCGCTTCAAAGATTCGGTGGACGGTAACGATGGCCATACGCCGTATGTGACGCCGAACAGCATGGCATCGTTGTGGGGACATTATCAGTTTGACTACGGCTTGAGCGCCGGTGCGGGTGTGCGCTATATCGGTAAACAGTGGGCGGATAACGAGAACACCACGCGTCTGCCATCGGTAACGCTGTTTGATGCGTCGGTTCGCGCCGATCTTGGCGCATGGAACTCACAGCTGAAAGGCGCCTGGCTGCAGGTGAATGCCAACAACCTGACCGATAAGACGTATCTGGCCGCCTGTTACGGCACCGGTTACTGCTATCGCGGTGCCGAGCGCACGGTCATGGCCACGGTGGGCTACGACTTTTAATCAGGCATAAAAAAATCCGCCACCCTTTGCGGGATGGCGGATTTCATCAAATACTGGCGCGATTAACTTCGCACTTTACGGTAGATCCACAGCACCACAATGGCACCAATCACTGCCACCACGAAGCTGCCAAAGTTGAAACCGTCAACTTTACCGAAACCAAACAGGGTACTGATCCAGCCACCGACAACCGCACCCACCACACCCAGAACCACGGTGATGATAAAGCCGCCGCCATCTTTACCCGGCATAATCCACTTAGCGATAATCCCGGCAATCAGACCAAAAATAATCCATGAAAGAATACCCATGTACTGCTCCTTACGTTATTAATCAATGTGTTCACCGCCTCTAGTATAGACGGGATTTTATGATCTGCATCCCAACTTGCCGCCGTAAATAGCCGTTAGCTGACTAAAGGTTAGCGCAGCGACGCCGATAACTGACGAACAGCATTGTCAGTCGTGAAAATAACAATCGGATAAGTGGAGCAGGACGTGGGAGAAGCCGATAAAGAACAATACCTCAAGCGAGGCACGTTAGCGGTTTTGGGCGTGATGAAGGACCTGTTGCGTTTTCAAACCCCGTTGATGGTGAATTTTTCGCGCGGTCAGTTTATCAGTCGCTTGCTGTCAGCCGATGAAGATCAGGTGATCTTTGACCTCGGCAGCAACGCGCTGGATAACGATTTAGCGCTGCAAGGTGGCGAAGTGAATATTGCCGCCGAAACGCACGGTGCCAAAGTTGAATTTGGCTTAACCGGTTTACAGCGGGTTGAATTCGAAGGCTTACCCGCTTTTGCTGCGTCGCTGCCGGAACTGGTGTGGCAGATTCAACGTCGTGAATTCTTTCGCGTCAATGCGCCGCTGGAACCGGTTTTTTATTGCCACAGCCAGTGGCCTGATGGGCGTACCGCGCGTTTCCGCCTGCAGGATCTGTCACTGGGCGGCGTCGGCGTGCTGCTGGACGAAGCGCTACCGGAAGGGCTCAATCGCGGCGATACCTTTAAAAACCTGCGCGTGGATTTAGCTGAGTATGGTCACTTTGAGGTGACTGCACAGCTGCTGCACATTGGTGAACGCACCGTAGTGACCAGCAAGAATGAAACCCGCGCCACACCGCGCCTCAGCTTCCGCTTTACCGCCATCGAACCGATTCAGGAACGCCAGCTACAGCAGGTGATTTTTGCGCTGGAACGTCTGGCGCGTGATAAAGCCAACCGTTTCCAGTAGCGCTGGACGTTTATCACCGTACAACATCGTAGCGGCGCAATTTATTGCGCTATGTGGCATGAGATACACGTCTAAAAAGCGCGATAAATCGCGCCGCTACGAAGCGTGCGCGATTTATATAACGATAATCAATGCGGCTGATAACGGCAACGCGCCACCGCATCCAGCCAGCCGTGATAATTCTCTTGCATGCTTTTCGCCTGATCCTCACGCGGCGTGATCACGCTACCGCCCTGTAACGCCTGCATCTCACTGCCCTGCTGCCACCAGCCTAAGGTGCGGCCCGCTAATAGCGCGGAGCCCAGCGCAGACACTTCTGCCGTCGGTACGCGTTTCAGTGGCCGCTGCAATACATCGGCCTGCATCTGCATCAACCAGCTATTTTCCGTGGCGCTGCCATCCACGCACAGCGCAGGAAGTTGCACGCCACTGGCCTGCTCCATGGCAAAAAACACATCGGCGATCTGGAAAGTGATCGACTCCAGCGCCACGCGCGCCAGCACCTCCGGCGTCGCCGCATCGGTCAAGCCACATACCATGCCGCGCGCTTTCAAATCCCACCAGGGCGCGCCAAGACCGGAAAGCGCCGGCACAAAATAGATGCCCTGATTGTGTTCGCTGCGCTGCGCCAGCGCAGTGAGTTCTCGCGGATCATGAATGCCAAGCATGCGGCCCAGCCACGCCGCGCCGGAACCGGTGTGGGTAATGTTGCCTTCAAAGGCATAGCGCAGCGTGCCGTCGTGCCACGCCACCGTGGTGCTGAGGCCATTTTCCGTCAGCAACGGCGTCGCCATCGACATCATCAGTGATGAACCGGTGCCGTAAGTGGCTTTCACCACCTCTTCGCTGCCGTTGCGCTGCGCTTGCAGCGCAGCGTGCGAATCGCCGATGCGTGACAAAATCGGCGTGCCGGGCGCTAAACCGGGAATATCGTTGCGTGTCACCACGCCTTGCGCGCTGGCCGAGGGCACAATCTGCGGCAGCGCCGCGCGGGGAATATGGAACAGCGCCAGCAATTCATCATCCCAGTCGCCGCTGTGCAGGTTGTAGAGTTGGGTGCGTGCCGCATTGGCATGATCGGTGACGAAGATTTTGCCGCCGCTCAGTTGCCAGTTCAGCCAGCTATCCACGGTGCCGATACAGAGTTCACCGGCCTGCGCGCGCGCGAATCCATTCGGCAACGCAGTAAGCATGCCGGTAAGTTTGCCGGCCGGAAACATCGGATCCACCGCCAACCCGGTGAGTCCGGTGATACGTGGTGCTTTACCCGCCACGCGGAGATCGCGGCAAAACGCCTCCGAGCGGCGATCCTGCCAGCTGACCAACGGCGTCAGCGGCTGACCGTTATGTCGCTGCCAGATCAGCACCGATTCGCGCTGGTTACTGATCGCCACCGCCGCAACCTGCGCCCCCGCACACTGCGCCAGACAAGCGCTCACCGCCTGTTTCACCGCCTGCCATATCGCCAGCGGATCCTGCTCCGCCAGACCCGGCTGCGGATGTTCCAGCGTCAGCGACTGACTGCCGCGTGCCACCACATTGCCGGCACGATCGACCGCAATCGCTTTCGCGTTGGTGGTGCCTTCATCAATTGCCAGTATCAACGAACCTGCCATCTTTACGCTCCTGCACAGATGCGCGCTGCACTCTTCACCACGCTGGCGGCATCAATGCCATGTCGGGCACGGGTGGAGGCGCGATCGCCAGCAATCGCGTATTCGCCGTCGGGGATGCCCAAACGCAGCAGCGGGATGCCACAGCCGCCTTCCGCCAGCACTTCCGCCACCAGGCTGCCGACGCCGCCGTTGACGTTGTGTTCTTCCACGGTAATGACCGCTGGATAGTGATTTAACAGCTCGCGCAGCTGTTGGGTATCACAAGGTCGAATCGATGGAATGCTGATCACACCTGCTGTAATGCCTTGCTCATGCAGTTGCTCGGCGGCGTGAACCACCTCGTGAACCGTCGAGCCCATCGCCACCAGCACAATGTCATGACCTTCACGTAACACGTCGATTTGGCCAGGACGGAATTGATAGTTTTCATCGTGCAGCTGCGGCAGATCCTTACCGTCCAGACGGATATACACCGGCCCGACATGCGCCAGCGCATACTCAATAATCTGGCGGCACTCCAGCGGGCAGGATGGCGCATAGATTTCGATGTTGCCGAAGCCGCGCATCACCGCAATGTCGTCGATGCTGTGATGGGTGCTGGCCAGCGGGCCGTAGCTGGCACCGGCATTCAGGCCAAACAGTTTAACGTTGGTGTTGTTGTAGCAGACGTCGACTTTAACCTGCTCATTGGCGCGGGAAACCAGGAACGGCGCGGCGTTGCAGGTCACGGCCACTTTGCCGCCAATTGCCAGACCGGCGGCGGTGCCCACCAGCGTTTGCTCCGCGATACCCACGTTGATCAGGCGATCGGGGAATGCTTTGATAAAGGGCGCAATTTTCGCGGTTGAGGTGGAATCGGCCACCACCGGCACTAAATCGACACCGCGATTAACCGCATCAATAAATGCCTCAACCATTACCGTCGCCAAATGTTTTGCATTACTCATCTTTTAATTCCTCCAGTGCCAACGCAATCTCTTCCCCTTTCGGCACACGGTGATGCCACTCCGGTTTGCCCTGAATAAAGGAGATGCCGAAGCCTTTTTCGGTATGCGCCACAATCACCTGTGGCTTGCCGCTGTTGCGCGGCAGGTTTTCGATGGCGTCCACCACCGCCGCCATGTCATTGCCGTTGCACTCGCTCACATCCAGACCAAAGGCGCGCCATTTTTCCGGCAGCGGATCGGTATTCATGATGTCGCGCGTATGCCCCGCCAGCTGCAGCTTGTTCTTGTCATTGATGATCACCAGGTTATCGAGGCCGTAATGCGCCGCCACCAGCGCCGCTTCCCAGTTGCTGCCTTCAGCCAGCTCACCGTCACCGGTGACGACAAAAATGCGTCGGTCGCTGTTATCTTTCTTCGCCGCCAGCGCAATGCCGACCGCCACCGGTAAACCGTGACCAAGCGCGCCGGTGTTCAGCTCAACGCCCGGCGTTTTTTGACGCACCGGATGGCCCGGCAGATGCGAATCGGAATGCTGATAAGTCGGCAGCCATTCGGTGGGGAAATAACCGGCTTCTGCCAGCACGCAGTAATAACCGCCCACCGCATGGCCTTTCGACTGGATATAGATGTCGCGCTGCGGATCGTTGGTGCGATCTGGCGCGCAGTTCAGGATGCGGAAATAGAGCGCGGTAAGGATCTCAACCTGTGAGAGATCGGCACCGGTGTGACCGCCCGCCGGGCTGCCCGCATTAAGCTGGATGATGCGGCGGCGCACGGCGCGCGCTTTCGCTGCCAGATCCGCTACCGTGTATTTGAAAGGATTCATAGACACCTCTGAATTTTAAAGCATGGATGAATATTTATTCGTGATAAAGAAAAAAAGGTGCAGACAATCAGCGCCTGCACCCAACCGATTAACTTTTTGCCGGGCTACCGCCCTCCTCAATCAGCGCTTTCTGCGCCACCACCGCCGCTTTCTGCTGCATGCGGCTCTGCATTTGGTCGATGATCACCGCCACGATAATCACGATGCCTTTGATCACCATTTGCCAGAACTCGCTCACACCCATCATGATCAAACCGTCGGCGAGGAAGCCGATCACAAAGGCACCAATCAGCGTGCCAAGAATGGTGCCGCGTCCACCCGCCAGCGAGGTACCGCCCAGCACCACTGCGGCAATCGCGTTCATTTCAAAGGAGGTTCCGTTCGCCGGATGGCTGGCCACCAGCTGCGACGAGACCACGATGCCAGCAATTGCCGCGCAAAAACCGGAGATGGCATAGACCCAGATTTTCACCGACTTCACTTTCACGCCCGAGAGTTCAGCGGCGCGTTCGTTATCGCCAATCGCGTAAACCTGACGGCCAAACGGCAGGCGGCGCGCCACGTAGGCAATCACCAGCGCCAGCAGCACCATCATCCAGATGGCCCACGGCAAACCAAGGAAATAGCCAGCGCCAATCTTGTCGAATCCGGTATTCCCCAGCATTTCATTGCCCTGCAAACCGGGGAAGGTTTCGCCGCCCGAGGTGAGCATCGCCGTGCCGCGCAGGATGTACATGGTGCCGAGCGTGCAGATGAACGGAGCCACGTTATAGCGGGTAATGATCCAGCCATTGACCGCACCAATCAGGCCGCCAATCAGCAATACAATCGGCACGATTAGCCACACGCTGGGAAAGATAGCGATGCCAAACATCGGCAACACAATGCCTTTGGTAATCAGCCAGCCGGCGATCATGCCGCACAGGCCGAGCGTGGCGCCGATGGAGAGATCGATGCCCGCCGTGATAATGACAAACGTGATGCCGAGCGCGAGGAAGGCGTTAATGGCGATGTGTTTCACCATGATCACCATGCTGCCCACCGCGAGGAAATCGGGCACCGTGATAGCGAAGAAGCCGACAATCAGAAACAGCGCAATAAAGGTGCGCAGTTTGAGCAGCAGCAAAATCAGGCTTTCGCGTGAGTTGAATGCTTTGACAGGCGATGCGAGCGCGAGCGCGCCATTGTTTTTCATATCAGAACCCTTGTGCGCTTGCTTTAACCAGCGCCGCCTCTTCCGCTTCAGCGCGCGGCAGGTCAGCAGTCAATTTGCCGCCGGACATCACAATGATGCGATCGGCTACGGCCATGATCTCTTTCAAATCCGAGGTGGAGAACACCACCGCAATGCCCTGCTCCGACAGCTTCACCATCATGCGGAACACTTCGCCTTTGGCACCGACGTCGATACCACGGCTCGGTTCATCCAGCAGCAGCAAGCGCGGATTGGTCAGCAGCGATCGGCCAATCACCACCTTTTGCTGATTGCCGCCGCTCAGTGCGCTAATGGCGACATCCGGCGAGGAGATTTTGATTGCCAGATTGCCGACGGTGCTGGTCACCACTTCGCGTTCCGCCTGCTCTGAAATCACGGTGCGATGCGACAGACGCCGCCACAGGCTGGCGATGGTGAGATTACTCGCCACCGATGAGATGGGAAAAATGCCCGAGCGTTTGCGATCCTCCGGCACCAGACTCATGCCCATACGAATGCGTTCAGCGGTCGGCAGACGCGTCGGCAGCGGTTTGCTGTCGAGCCACAGCTTGCCGAGATAGTTACGCTGCGTGCCAAGCAAACACTCAAACAGTTCGGTGCGCCCCGCGCCCATCAACCCGTAAATGCCGACGATCTCTCCGGAACGCACCTGAAAACTGACATCATCCACCAGCGTGTTGCCGTTCGGGCTGACGCAGGTGATGTGTTCGGCTTCCAGCACCGGCGCACCGAACTGGCGATCCGGCGGCAGGAAAGTGCCGACAGGTTCACTGCCCAGCATTTCGCGCACGATCCACGGCACGTCGATATCGCTGACCTGCGCTTCGGCCTGAAAACGCCCGTCGCGCAGAATGGTGATCACATCACCAATCGCCATCAGCTCCTCGAGCCGATGCGAGATATAGATGATGGAGACGCCCTGACGCGTCAGTTCGCGGATCACCCGAAACAGGATCTCCACTTCAGTTTTGCTCAGCGCCGAGGTCGGTTCGTCGAGGATCAGAATGTCGGCGTCCTCCGCCAGCGCTTTGGCGATCTCCACCAGTTGCTGCTGGCCAACCTTCAGGCTGCCAACCTTCTCATCCGGTGAAATTGGCTGATCGAGGCGCTGCATCAGCGCGGCGGTGCGGCGTTTCTGCTCGGCTTCATTGATGGGCCGAATGCCGCTTTGGATTTCCCGGCCAAGGAAAATGTTCTCCGCTACGCTGAGGTTCTCAAACAGGTTGAGCTCCTGATGCACCATGCCGATGCCGTGACGCGCGGCGTCTCGCGTGCTGTGAAACGCCACTTTGTTGCCATTGAGGAACATCTCACCGCTGGTTGGCTGCTGCACGCCGGCGAGAATCTTCATTAGCGTCGATTTGCCCGCGCCGTTTTCGCCGATGATGACGTTAACTTTGCCGCGCCACACGCGGTAATCCACGCGATCCAGCGCTAAGGTGCCAGGGAATAGCATCGACATCTGATTAGCTTGCAGAATGATCTCGTCGCTCATTATGGATTCCCCTGCTGCAGCTGCACCGCAACCACCTCATCCACTGTGCCCGCGCCCATGCTGACGGCCAGCAGCGCCTGCGCCGGTTTGCCCACCCAGCTGGCATCCACTGCGGGCAGCTGTTTCACCGCGTGGCGATTGAGTGCTTTGGTGAGCTGCGCGTATTGCACCTGATTAATAAACTCTTCAAAGCGGAAACCGGCTGCATCGCGAATCGCGTTGCCGCGCAGCACCGGACCAATCAACACTTTCACCGGCTTGCCGTTGATGGTCATGGTGAGGCTGCGTTCCCGCTCGTTGCTGTTATCAAACGCCGTTACCGTGCCTGCCGCGCGCACAAACACGCTTTCGCTGCCGCCCGCTTTGACGGTGTGGCTTTTGGTTTCCATATCCGCCCAGCTCAGCGCCTGCTTCTCAGCTGGCTGCTGCACGCGGCTGGCCCAGCTTGACTCCGCAATCTGCTGCGGCGTTTGATCGCTGTAGCCCGGTTTAGCGTTAGGATCTTTCGGCATGATGGGTTTGCCGTTGGCATCGAGATCCACCACGGTGCAGGCGGCTAACATCAGCGTCAGCAGCGCCACCAGCGTGCCGCTCAGCGCTTTCCCCTTCATGCCGGCCTCCATGTTATGGCGCCAGCTTGAAGGTTTTCAGCTTCGCGGCGTTGCTGTCGTCAATCAGCACGCAATCCATCAGCTGCTTCTCCTCTTTCTGCGCTTTGCCATTCTTCAGGTAGTAATCCACTTGCTCGACGGCCATCTGCGCCTGATCCCAGCCCGGCTGCAGCACCGTCGCTTTGATGTTGCCTTTATTGAGGATGGAGTCGCGGGTGTAATCGCTGCCGTCGAAGCCGACCACGATCACATTGGTTTTGCCCGCCGCTTTCAGCGCCGCTTCCGCACCGAGCGCCATGGTGTCGTTACCGGAGATCACGCCAACGATATTCGGGTTCTTCTGCAGGATGGTTTCCATGCGGCTGAAGGCTTCAGTCTGGCTCCAGTTGGCACTCTGCTGCGCCACCATCTTCAGATCGGGATAATCATCCAGCACATCGTGATATCCCTGCGAACGTACACCCGCATTGGTATCTGACTCTTTGCCCAGCAGCTCGACATAATCCCCTTTGCCGTTCAGCAGTTTGGCGAACTTCTCGGCGCCGAGCTGTGCGCCCTGATAGTTGTTGGAGACGATTTGCGCCACGGCGATGCCGGTTTTATTGATTTCGCGGTCAATCAGGAAGGTAGGAATGCCGGCATCTTTGGCTTTTTGCACCGGGCCAACGGTGGCATCTGCACCGGCGTTATCAAGAATGATGGCTTTGGCTTTGCGCGCGATGGCGGTTTCAATCAGCTGATTTTGCTTATTCACGTCATCATCGTGTGAGGCCACCAGCGTGGTGTAACCGAGCGCTTTGGCTTTCTCCTGCGCGCCGTCGGCTTCGGCTTTGAAGAACGGGTTGTCATGCGATGGCGTAATAATGGCCAGCAACCCCTTATCCGCCGCCAGCGACGCCGCCGAGATCATCATGATTGAAGCAAGTAGAGAGACTTTGAGGACAGAGGCTTTCATTTGTTATCTCCGATTGAATATATATTCAATTGCGATTTTATATGCATAATGACTATGCGCTGGCTTTCTGAGCACGTCCATTGCCCGATCCTCAAAAAGCGAAAACGATCACAAAATGTTCTGCGTTGTTATTTATGACAGGCTGATTAACAATACCAGGCAGGTTAAGAGAGAGAAAAAACCATGGCAAAACAGGATGAACAGCGGCTGATGGTGAAAATCGCCACGCTTTATTATGTGGAAGGCAGGAAGCAGTCCGACATTGCGCAGCTCTTGAAGCTGTCGCAATCTTTTGTGTCGCGCATCCTTAATCGCAGCGTGAAAGAAGGTGTGGTGAAGATCAGCGTGGTGCCGCCGGCCAATGTGTTCCCTGAGCTGGAAAAAGCCATTGAGCAGCTGTATCAACTGCCGCAGGTGATTGTGGTGGATGTGCCGGATCAGGCTTCTGCATTGCAGATCAAACAGGCGATCGGTTCCGCCGCCGCGCACTATCTGGAAACGCGGGTGCGTGCCGATGAGCTAATTGGCATTTCCTCCTGGAGCGGCACCATTCGCGCCATGGTCGATGCGCTGCATCCGCTCAGCGCGCCGTGCCAAGGCGTCATTCAGCTGCTGGGCGGCGTGGGCGCTAACGGCAATGTGCAGGCCACGATTCTGACGCAGAATCTCGCGGCGCTGCTGGGTTGTCCGGCGTGGCTGCTGCCGTCGCAATCAATCGAACACTCGGTAAAGGATCGCCAGCGTTTATCGGTTAATCCCGATGTCGCGGTGGTACTGGAAAAGTTTGATCAGGTGGACCTGGCGATTGTCGGCATCGGCGATCTCGAGCCGTCCGCCCTGCTGCGTAATTCCGGCAACTATTACGACGGTGAGATGCTGCAAACGCTGGCCGAACGCGGCGCGGTGGGCGATATCTGCCTGCACTATTTCGACGCCGACGGTCAACCGGTGCTGAGCGCAGAGGAAGATCCGGTAATTGGTATGGAGTTGGCGCAGGTAAAACGCTGTCCGCAGGTGGTGGCGTTAGCGGGCGGCAAAGAGAAAGCGCAGGCGATTCGCGGGGCGTTGCGCGGCGGTTATGTGCAGGTGTTGATTGTGGATTATCCGACGGCGCGATTGTTGGTGTAGCGGCGCAATTCATTGCGTCATAAATCGCGCCGCAACAGATAGGTGTACAGCATCAACCGATGGTGCGGTAGGCGGTGGTGACTTTCCATAAATAACGCGGGGCCTGCGCCGCCGGATGCTTATTCTGTACGTGCTGGTAAAACTCGTCCGGCGTCATGGAATTGATCATCGCAATAGCACGGTCGCGGTCACGTGAGAAAGTACGCAGCAAGGCACCAGCACCGTTGGCGTAGGAGACAATGGTGGCGTAACGCAGGGTCAGCGGATCGCGAATTCCGGCTAAGGCGGAATCCTGCAGAATTTTCAGGTAGGCCGCGCCAATATCGATGTTCTTGGCCGGATCGCGCAGCTCGGACGAGGATGGCTGACCATGACGGCCCTGGGTGCGATAGACTTCGCGGCCCGCGGTCGAGGCCTTAATTTGCATCAGACCAACCGCATTGGAACGGCTCACCACGGTGGGATTGCCTCCGGATTCGACACTAATAATGGCGCTGATTAACTTCTCATCAACGCCATAATGACTGGCGGCATCTTCGGTAAACATTGACCATGCATCATTCACTTTCGACGGCGGTGCCTGAGTTAACGGCGTATTCTTCTCGGGCAGTGCCGGTTTTTCCGGCTCGCTGGAACAGCCAGCAAGCAGCAGTGCAGAAAGCATAAGTAGGCGAATTTTCACTGATTTTTGGTTCCGCAATAGGGTTGGCGCAAGCTATCATACCTGGCGCAGCGCGATGCAAAATTACCGTTTATCCTAAATCGGTAAAAAACCTTATGCTACCGTGACTTCGATAACGCATTTCGTCATCATCAGCAGGCCACTCTACAGCAGGATGGAAGTTATGGTTACTCCCCGCACGCTACGTCTCATTGCCCCTTCCGGTTATTGCCACAATCAGGACGCCGCCCAGCGCGCGGTGAGTCGTTTACAGGCTGCTGGCCATCATCTTGACAATCTATCGGCGATCACCCGCCGCTTTCAACGCTTTGCCGGCGATGATGCGCAGCGGCTGAATGATATCAATGCGCTGGCCACGCTGGAGGCGCTGCCCGATATCGTGCTGGCGGTGCGTGGCGGCTACGGCGCTTCACGTTTGCTGGATAAGATCGATTACGTTGGTCTGCAACGTCGATTGCTCAATCAACCGGTGGCGCTGTGCGGCCACAGCGATTTCACCGCGCTGCAACTGGCGTTACTGGCACAAATCGGGCTGATCACCTTTAGCGGGCCGATGTTGGCCGGTAACTTCGGCGCCGAGGCATTATCTGATTTTACCGAATCGCACTTTTGGCAAACGCTGACATCACCTACAGTCAATCTAAGCTGGCACAGCACCAGCCCGGATCACGGCCGCTGGCAAGGCACTTTATGGGGCGGCAATTTAGCGATGATTTGCTCGCTGATTGGTACGCCGTGGATGCCGCAAATTGAAGGCGGCATTCTGGTGATCGAAGATGTGAACGAACATCCGTTCCGTATCGAGCGCATGCTGATTCAGCTGCAGCAGAGTGGCATTTTGTCGCGCCAGCAAGCGATTATTACCGGCAGCTTTACCAGCACATCGCTGTCGGCGTATGACAACGGTTTTGATTTTGCCACCGTGTGGCAGCGCATTCGTGACGAGTTTCAGATTCCAGTGATTAGCGATCTGGCTTTTGGACACGATGCCGATACCGTGACGCTGCCGCTGGGCGCTAGCGCCACGTTGCAGATTGAGAATGGAGAAGCACAGTTCGCCTTCACCGGCCACCCGACATTGCGCTAACGTGTTGCCGCAGGAGACCGACAATGAAGCCACTGTACGACGATTTGTGGATCTCCACGCCAGAATTCCCCGCCGAAGAGACGGCGAGTGACTTAATGATGCATGGCTTTATGCTGTGCCACCCACGCGGCAATTTATTGATTGGCCGCGTGGAGCATCCGCTCGACCATGAGTTCCTCAACGATGCCGGCGGCGTCATTCGCCACTATTTGACTCACTGGCACGAAGCCGCGCCGGGAGCGATCGCCATTCAGCAGCGCTTTAATAGCGCGCTCTATTGCCACAGTCGTTCGCTCGGGCCGGTCAGTTTGGTGATTGAGCCCGACGAAACCTTTACACAGCAAGAGACGCACTTCGGCGATTTTCACCTGCTGCCGACGCCCGGACACACGCCCGGCAGCAGCAGCTATCTCTACCACTCGCCGCTCGGCCACACTTATCTGTTTGTCGGCGATACGCTGACCCGCGATTACAACCGCTGGATCAGCGTGCTGATGCCTGAAAGCAATCCCACCGAACTGCAGCAGTCGCTGGAGTTGTATCGCTCGTTACGCCCGGATGTCGTGCTGATGAGCACCACGCGCGGACATCTTTCGTGGGCTAAGGTGAATTTGCAGAGCTGGCTGGCAGCCATTGATGAGGCGGAACAGTCGCCGCTGGATTTGCGCCAGCGGCAACTGATCAAACCGGGCTATTAACTCACGAGTTTGGACGCGCGCTGTCGTCGTAGCGTTCCAGCGACAGAATCTGCGCATCGCGCTTATCGGTGCGGCTGCAGGGCAACAACTTGTTGCTGTTGGCGTAGACGAAGAAAGTTTCATCGTTCTTTTTGTTCACGATTAACTGATCGCCATTACGAAAACGGGTGATGGCAACTTTGTCACCCCCTTTCAGGCTGGTGCGCTGCTGCCCGGCAGCAATCTGGAAGTGGCGCGTTGGCCACATTAACGTACTCAAACCATACTCGGCACGCGATACCGTCATAGTCGGACGGCCGGGACAGGTGATTTGGTATTCGGTTTCGCTCCAGGCGGGCGCTATCTGACAAGCCAGCACGCCAACGGCCATGACTAATGCCTTCATTGGGTTCTCCGCTGAGGTTAAATGATGATTTCGTGGAGGGATTGGCCTTGCTGCTGCATTCCATAAACTTCATCCAACAACAGCAAAGCCTGGTACATCAAGCGCAATGAGATTCTGCGGGAGCAGGCACTACTCAGCAGCCACTTGCGCCGCGACCAACATCAATGCCAGTCCGGCCTCTTCGGCTTCAAAACGCTGCATCACTTCCTGAATGGCCGCTACGCAGTTCATTACCTGCTTCTTTTTGTCGGCTTCTAATTTGTCGATCGCGTGCTGAAGAATCATTAAACTCGCTTCTTCTTCTTTCATTAATTTACCCTTGTTTTGCTTACCTGGTGCGCAACGCTGGCAAGAATACCGTTTCTCTGCTAGTAAAGTCACCCCTTTACATTCCTTCCGCTTAACGATTATACAAATGACAAATGGGAAGCAGCGTCAGACCTGCTATGATCCACTTATCAGTACGCATAGGCGTGCCATGGCAAACCAGGGAATGAAGCAGGTGCTCATGTGGCGAATCACGGTTGTACTCACCCTTTTAATGTTAGCTGGCTGCAGTTCCGCACCGAAAGGTGTCGACTGTCCGGGCGAAGTGTCGACGATTTATGGACAATCGATGGGCAACACGCAGGCGCGCATCTTTGATTTGGTGAGCGCCTTCGCCGTATCGCGCGATGGCGTGAAGGTGCAAAGCGGTACGCTGCACTCCACCGATCGCTTTCAGTACGTGCCATCGGCCATCACCGCGGAGGGCTTTTACGCGCAACGCCTGTCTGATAAACAGTTCCGCCTGATCAATCCTTATCAGAACACCATGATTACCTGGACGTGCCCATAAGCCGTGCGTCGCAGCGTGAGATGGTTTATTGTCTGCCCATCGCACGCGGCGGACCTGCATGATGGAAAAGAGTCTGGATAACAACGGCTATATCGATTTCCCCTTTCCAGCCAGCACCAATGCGGATGGCTCGGTGAACCCCTGTGGATTTGACCTCACGCTGGAAACCGATCGTATTGATGAGATCACCGCCGGTAAACACTCCGAAAATATGCGGCGCCTGCTGGAAGAAGTGAATCTGCAGGATGGCTTATTTATGACGCTGGCCTGCGACTGGCAGCAACGGGACGATGGCGTTTGCGGATTTATCGATGTGGCATTTCGTCCGACGGTGGCAGGCTTCAATACGGAAGAGACGCAAAGCCTCGATCAGGCGTTTGAAATCTACCTCAGCCGTCAGGAGAAGCAGCACAACATGCAGAGTGGCACGCTAATCAACTACGCGCGTGCGGTGCTTGATTGGAGCTGGTCTCCGCTGCAGCAGCGCCACATGCGCTACGAAAAAGTGACCTTGCGCTATTACTGCCAGCAGGCCGACGATGCCGAATGGTGTTTTGACCACCTGCGTCACTTTCTGGTGAGCTGGTATCCGGCTTATCGCGGTCAGCGCTAACTTCAGGTTTTCGCTTTCCCACTCCGCTGGCATGCGCAGAATTTTTGCGCACTGCAAACTGCTGTTACAACCTTTACCGCTGCGTCATTTGCTGCCTGCAGTTTCTCTGACTACGCTTTACAGGACATTCACCACGATCAGGGAGTCTTTATGAGCGACAAAGCGGAAGCAAAATTGAATGAAGCGGCGGGTGCCGTCCAGGAAAAATTTGGTCAATTCACCGGTTCACGCCGTCATGAAGCCAAAGGCGCGGCGCGTCGTTATCCGGCTCAGGCCAGCTATGCGGTTCAGGATGCAGCGGATTGTGTGGTGAAATCGGTACGCGATAACCCCGCGACCGGCCTGGCAGTTGCAGCCAGCATTGGTGTGATTGTCGGTTTTCTGCTCGGACGTAAGTAATCCGTTAAAACGGGGCCTCAAGGCCCCGATTTTAATGGGGCTGACCCACTTCATATATTCCTTCTTTGATATGTTCATCCGGCGTTTCAGCCACATCTGCGGTGCTGTTTTCCATCTTCAAATGACGATCGTGCTGCAGGCTTAACGTTATTAAGCTTGAAGGCTGTGCGCAAGCGACCACAGACAGCAGCAGAAAAAACCACGCAGCGACAACTTTCTTTACCATCGTTCTTTTTCCAGCAAGCTGAGATATGTCGGCTCAGATTGCCCGAGTAAATGAAAATGAGTGTCAATGTGCCGCAAAGCTATGTAGTCAGTTGTGTACAACTACACCTGCGCGCGCCGTGCTTTGTATCGCGCAACCATGGTCATCAGCGCCTGGTAAATTAATCCCGCATACAAGCTCATCACGATCACCATGCCGATCTCTTTGCCCTGCGCCTGCCACGAAACAAACCACATAAAGATGCCCCACAACAGCGAAAACAGCAGCCAGCCTTTAACGAACTTGATTACACCTTGCATACCACCTCCTGAATCGTAAGCGCTGAAGATAACGGTTTAGTCTTTAATGCACACTGCCATCAGCACGTAAATGTTAACTGTTTCAAAGTTCTGCGAAAGGGAATGTAAACCCACGATGGTGTAGACTAATGCGCACGCGTCGCATATCGCCATCGGCGCGATTATGTTTGAATTCCCGCCAACACTGTCCGGCATGTGGTTGAAATGAATTATTTAAGCAAGATACAAAGTTTTATTGAGGGTAACACGGTGCTGTCGGCCGCTTTCAGCCTGGTATTATTGATGTTTGCCGGCATGATCGCCCATCTGATCTGTAAATTCTTTATCGTTAAGGTGGTCAGAAAGGTGTTCTTCAGCACGCACAAAAATCAGGTGCCGCTGGATAAGGACGTCAGGCTGTCGGAGAAGCTCTCTAACTTTATCCCGGTGATCACGGTCTATTATCTGCTGCAGTTTATGCCAGATTTACCCGAGCATCTGTTGATCGCAATTAAGACCATCTGCGGCATTCTGTTCTTCGTCTATTTATCGCTGTTCTTTACCGAAGTGCTGGAGATCGTTAATAACTCCTATTCGAAAAAAGCCAAGCGCAAAAATCACTCGATCAAGGGTTATATTCAGGTCGGCAAGATTCTGGTGCACATTATTTCGGCGATTATGATTCTGGCGATTATGTCGAATAAATCGCCGGTGATTATTATCTCCAGTTTGGGTGCCGTAGCGGCGGTATTGATGTTGGTGTTCCAGCATACGCTGATGTCGCTGGTGGCCAATATTCAGGTGTCATCGAACGATGTGCTGCAACTCGGCGACTGGATTGAGATGCCGGATAACGGCATCAGCGGCGAAGTGATCGATATCGCGCTGCATACCATCACCATTCGCAACTGGGACAATACGCTGTCGCGTATCCCCACCAAAAACTTCCTCACCGAAACCTACACCAACTGGCAGGCGATGTTCTCCTCCGGCGCGCGCCGCATTATGCGCAGTTTCCATCTTGATCAGATGTCGATACGCTTTCTCGATCACGAGATGGTGCAGCAGATGAGCCAAATCCGCGGCGTCAGTGAGCAACTTTCAGCACTGATGGATGGCCGCGATAGCAATGCGGTGGGCGAACGCTGGTTTGCAGAAAACGGCATTACCAATCTAACGGTGTTTCGTAAATACCTGACGGCGTGGCTGTCGCAGCGCGACGATATCAAAAAGGATATGTATATCGTGGTACGCGCCATGAAGCCTTCGCCCGAGGGTTTGCCGGTGGAGGTTTATTGCTTCACCTCGTCAGTGCTGTGGGTGGATTACGAGGATTCGCAGTCGGCCATTTTTGAGTATATCTATGCGATCGTCGGTCACTTTTCACTGCGGATGTACCAGCAACCGGGTGGCAGCGATTTCTGGCGACTGTCGCAGGAGCGCGCTCAAATCGCCAAACCCAATGAGCAGCAAGTCGATTAATGCATTAAAAAAACGGAAGCGATTAGCTTCCGTTTTTTCTGACGATGAGTGAATAGCCTGCGCTTATGACATACCGGTGAGGACGCTGATTTTTCAACTTTATTTATCGTACCCCTCCATGTAAAATTCGCATCTATTTTGCAAATAATGATGTCGTCATGGCTAATATTTCACTATGTTGAAATTATTCTCACGTTTTTTATCAGTTGGCATCATTAACACCCTAATTCATTGGATGGTGTTTGCAGCCCTGTATTCTCTTAATACCCGCCAATGGCTGGCTAATCTGTTGGCTTTCATTGTCGCGGTAACATTTTCATTTTTTGCCAATGCACGCTGGACGTTTAAAGCCGAAGCGACAACTTTTCGCTATGTCATCTTCGTGGCCTTTATGGGCATAATGGCCGCCGGCATCGGCAGTTTCGCCGATCATACGCATATTAATCCGATTATCACGCTTATTTCATTTTCTATAATAAGCCTGGTATTCGGCTTCATCTATTCAAACTTTATTGTTTTTAAGGTGAAAAAGTGAAAATTTCTCTGGTCGTTCCCGTCTTCAATGAAGAAGATGCAATCCCGATATTCTATCGTAACGTCAAAGAAAAACTCTCTTCTTACCCTCTCGAAATTGTCTTCATTAATGATGGCAGTACCGATAGAACAGAGCAGATTATTAAGTCGCTGCGGGATGATGACGAATCTGTATTAGTCATTAATTTTATTCGTAACTTTGGTAAAGAAACCGCGCTGCTTGCCGGACTTGAACATGCTACCGGTGATGCAGTCATTCCGGTTGACGTTGATTTACAGGATCCCATCGAAGTGATTCCCTTGCTAATAAGCAAATGGCAAGAGGGATGGCCCATTGTGCTGGCAAAACGCAATGACCGCAGTAGCGATAGTCATTTCAAGCGTAAAACTGCTGCATGGTTTTATAAACTGCATAATAAGATCAGTTCACCAAAGCTAGAAGAAAATGTTGGAGACTTTCGTTTACTTTCTCGCGCGACTGTCGAAAACATTAAGCAATTGCAGGAACGCAATCTATTTATGAAAGGCATCCTGAGTTGGGTGGAGGGTGATGCTGCCATCGTGGAATATAGCCGTTCAGCGCGCGTTGCGGGAGAGGCAAAGTTTAACGGATGGCGACTTTGGAATTTAGCGCTTGAAGGGCTGACCAGTTTCTCAACCTTTCCGCTCAGAGTGTGGACCTATATTGGTTTTTTTGTCGCATTCCTGTCGTTCGTTTATGGCGCGTGGATGATCATTGATAAAATAATATGGGGTAACCCGGTTGCAGGTTATCCATCACTACTGGTATCAATACTGTTTTTGGGTGGAATTCAATTAATTGGAATAGGTGTGCTAGGTGAATATATTGGCAGGATATATATTGAAACCAAGCATAGACCTCGATATATTAAAAAGGAAGCAGATGACAAACATAGCTTGTAATAACTTTAAAGTTTATCTTTTTTTAGCTGCGGCATTATTGGTTTGCTATAGCCCTGTCTTTCTTTCAAGCTATGCCTTTTCGGATGATTGGTACTATCTGTTCAGCGCCCAAACTGATCCTGCCAGCATTTTCAAGTGGGACGTCCTTTCTGGAAGGCCGGCCTATGGCGCTTTGCGCTATGGTTTCTCTTTCCTGATATCCAGCGTGGACTCTTTGATACTGATAAGAGTGCTATCCGTTGTCTCTCTTATTTTACTAAGCTGTTACTTTTACAAATTTATCTCTGAGAGAGATATCCTTAAAAATCCACTGCAGAGAGTTATATTCTCTTTAGTGATCTGTTTACTGCCCTCTTTTCAGGTATTCAACGCCTGGTCAGTATGTTTTCCTTTTGTGACGTCTATTCTGCTTGCAGGATGGAGTTACTCAGCGTTAACCCGATTGCGCGGTATCAAGGGAGTCATCTTGTCAGCCTTGCTGATTACGCTCTCTTTCGCTATTTACCAGCCCACTGCCATGTGTTTTCTTTTTTTTGCGTTTATGGACACTTGCCTGACTTCACGTAAAGTCGATAAAAAGGAACTCATTCGTACATTCTTAATGATTTTCTTTGGCATGTTGATGGCATTAATATTAGCCAAAGCCATCCCGCTCCTGTTATTCGGCGAGACACTTTCAAGAAGTAATATCACCATCGATCTCATGGGAAAGATAAAATGGTTCTTTGTAGAGCCATTAAAAAATGCCATCTGTAACTTTGACACTGGCAGAAAAGCACTCTCGGTTATCATATCTCTGTTATTCATCTTTATTGGATTGAAAAACATTAATGAGAATGGCAAAGAGAAAGTGTTTTTATCTTTCCTGTTCGCTGTTGCAGCAGTGACACCAAACTTGCTGGTGACGGAGAGTTGGGCGGCTTACCGTACTATCAGTGCGCTCTCGCTGATTACCACTTCTTGCTTCCTTATCGGGCTATTCTTGGTTATCGATAAGACAAAATACTCACGATTCATATATATATTGCTGCCTGTCGCTGCCGGATGGCTTGCAGCCAGTAATATTAAAGAGGGTTTTTCTTCACCTCAGCAAAAAGAGTATGCACTTTTAAAAGCCGAAATAACTAAAATGGTCGCAAAAGATTTCGATGGCGCCCTTTACTACCGCTTAAATAGTGAGAATTTGCCAAAAATTGCAAAATCATCGAAATATGATGAGTTTGGTTCTTTATCTTTAGGCATGTCGTGGACGTTTGCCGGTATGGCATTCACCGTAAAAAAAGAAGCGGGTATGAATTACACTCTAACCAAATCGCCAGTGATCACCGGCAATGAGAGCTGCACAGGAAAATGCATGATTATCGATGCTCAGTCGGTGCTGGCAAGGCAATAAACCGAGATTATCCGCGAACTTTAGACAAAAAAAGGGAGCCATTGGCTCCCGTTATGCTTTCTGCCTGAGTGGCAAATTACATGTTGCTGATGATCGCGTCACCAAACTCTGAACATTTCAGCAGTTTAGCGCCTTCCATCAGACGTTCGAAATCGTAGGTCACGGTTTTGTTAGCGATTGCGCCTTCAACACCTTTAACGATTAAGTCAGCCGCTTCGAACCACTCCAGATGACGCAGCATCATTTCAGCTGACAGGATCACTGAACCTGGGTTCACTTTATCCTGACCTGCATACTTCGGTGCTGTACCGTGCGTCGCTTCGAACAGGGCACATTCGTCACCGATGTTGGCGCCTGGTGCAATACCGATACCGCCAACCTGTGCCGCCAGGGCATCAGAGATGTAGTCACCGTTCAGGTTCATACAGGCGATCACGTCGTATTCCGCCGGACGCAGCAGGATCTGCTGCAGGAAGGCGTCGGCGATCACGTCTTTAACGATGATCTCTTTACCGGTGTTCGGGTTCTTGAACTTCATCCACGGGCCGCCATCGATCAGCTCGCCGCCGAACTCTTCTTTCACTAACTGGTAACCCCAGTCTTTGAAAGAACCTTCGGTGAACTTCATGATGTTGCCTTTGTGAACCAGGGTCAGAGAATCACGGTCGTTGGTGATGGTGTATTCAACCGCTGCGCGCACCAGACGTTTAGTGCCCTCTTCCGAGCATGGCTTAACGCCGATACCACACTGCTCAGGGAAGCGAATTTTCTTCACGCCCAACTCTTCGCGCAGGAACTTGATCACTTTATCCGCTTCTGGCGTGCCCGCTTTCCACTCGATACCGGCATAGATATCTTCTGAGTTTTCACGGAAGATCACCATGTCGGTCTCTTCTGGACGCTTAACCGGGCTTGGCGTGCCTTTGTAGTAGCGAACCGGACGCAGACAAACGTACAGATCCAGCTCCTGACGCAGCGCAACGTTCAGAGAACGAATACCGCCACCAACTGGGGTAGTCAGCGGGCCTTTGATGGCAACGCGATATTCTTTGATTAAATCGAGGGTTTCCTGCGGCAGCCAGACGTCCTGGCCGTAGAGTTCTACTGATTTTTCGCCGGTATAAATTTCCATCCAGGAAATTTTTCGCTCGCCGTTGTAGGCTTTCTTCACAGCGGCATCAACCACTTTCAACATTACCGGGGAAACATCAACGCCGATACCGTCACCTTCAATGTAAGGAATAATCGGGTTATTCGGAACATTCAGTTTTCCCTGATCCAGGGTGATTTTTTGACCTTCCGCCGGAACAACTACTTTGCTTTCCATCAACCTCTCCTTCGAGCGATTTTTTGTTAATGATTTGTAAGATGCGGGTCAATACTACTTGATAATTTCCGCTACGCCAATCACCGTAGTTTCGCGCTATAATGCGCCGAATGATTCCGACTGCAAAGCCCATGCGAAAAACTTCTCAACGAATTCACCAGGATAAGCGCGCAAGCGCCCCGGCACGTAAGCCCGTGCGCCGCGATACCCGTCCGAAAGGCCCAAGACGCGTCATACTCTTTAACAAACCATTCGATGTTTTGCCGCAATTCAGTGACGAAGCCGGACGCCGCACGCTGAAGGATTTTGTGCCGGTGAGCGACGTCTACGCCGCTGGCAGACTCGATCGCGACAGCGAAGGATTGATGATTTTGACCAACGATGGCGCGCTGCAGGCCGCGCTGACGCAGCCCGGCAAGCGCACCGGAAAGGTCTATTTTGTGCAGGTGGAAGGTGCGCCGCAGGAATCAGATTTATCCCTGTTACGCAGCGGCGTGACGCTGAACGATGGCCCCACTTTGCCGGCAGGCATTGAGTTAGTGGACGAGCCAGAGTGGCTATGGCCGCGCCAGCCGCCGATTCGTGAACGCAAAGCGATTCCCACCAGCTGGCTGAAAATCACCTTATTTGAGGGACGAAATCGCCAGGTGCGCCGCATGACGGCACACATCGGCTTTCCGACATTGCGCCTGATTCGCTTTGCGATGGGCGAACATCAGTTAGGCGATTTGCCCCCGGGTGAATGGCGCGATATCAGTGCAGCCATTTAATAACTTTTAGTTAACAATTTCGGAGGAAGGATGTTTAAACCTCATGTAACGGTCGCCTGTATTGTGCAGGCACAGGGACATTTGCTGGTGGTTGAAGAGCGCGTGCACGGTCGTATTACCTGGAACCAGCCCGCCGGGCATCTTGAGGCCAATGAAACTCTTCTCGAAGCCGCCCAGCGTGAACTGTTTGAAGAGACCGGCATTGAAGCCAAACCTGAATATTTCCTCGGCGTGCAGCAGTGGATTGCGCCGGACGATACACCTTTTGTGCGTTTCCTGTTTGGCCTCGATCTGGCCGAAAAAGTCGATACCTCGCCGCACGATCGCGACATCGACTGCTGCTGGTGGCTGCCGCCAGAGCAGATTCTGACGGCCAATCGCCTGCGTTCGCCGTTAGTGGCAGAGAGCGTGCGACTGTGGCAACAAGGCGAGCGTTATCCGCTGCATCTGGTCGCGCCGTTCCAGTGGCCGTTTCATGAGGGTGCGCGCCCCGCTTCTGCATGATAGAATGCGCCGCCTGTTTTTATCGTAATTTAAGAGTGCGTCATGTCTGACAACAGCCAGAAAAAAGTGATCGTCGGAATGTCCGGCGGCGTCGATTCTTCCGTTTCCGCCTGGTTACTGCAGCAGCAGGGCTACCAGGTTGAAGGCCTGTTCATGAAGAACTGGGAGGAAGACGATGGCGAGGAGTATTGCACCGCCGCCGATGATCTGGCTGACGCACAAGCCGTGTGTGACAAACTCGGCATCAAACTGCACAAAATCAACTTCGCCGCTGAGTACTGGGATAACGTGTTCGAGCACTTCCTGGAAGAGTACAAAGCCGGCCGCACGCCGAATCCTGACATCCTGTGCAACAAAGAGATCAAGTTCAAAGCCTTCCTCGAATTCGCGGCGGATGATCTCGGCGCAGACTTCATCGCCACCGGCCACTACGTGCGCCGTCAGGATGTGGATGGTCAAAGCCGCCTGCTGCGCGGCCTCGACGGCAACAAAGATCAGAGCTATTTCCTCTACACGCTCAGCCACCAGCAGATCGCGCAAAGCCTGTTCCCGGTTGGCGAACTGGATAAGCCGGAAGTGCGCCGCATCGCTGAGCAGCTGGATCTGATCACCGCGAAGAAGAAAGATTCCACCGGCATTTGCTTTATCGGTGAGCGCAAGTTCCGCGACTTCCTTGGTCGTTATCTGCCTGCGCAGCCGGGCGAAATCGAAACCGTTGACGGCGAAATCGTCGGTGAACATCAGGGCTTGATGTACCACACGCTCGGCCAGCGTAAAGGTCTGGGCATCGGCGGCCGTAAAGAGAGCAACGACGATCCCTGGTATGTGGTCGACAAAGATGTGGCGCGCAATCGCCTGATCGTGGCGCAAGGCGGCGAGCATCCGCGCCTGATGTCCGTGGGGTTGATTGCCCATCAGCTGCACTGGGTTGATCGCCAGCCAATGACCGCGCCGCTGCGCTGCACGGTGAAAACCCGCTATCGCCAGACCGACATTCCGTGTGAAATTATTCCGCACGGCGATGACCGTATTGAAGTCCGTTTTGACGAGCCGGTTGCGGCCGTCACGCCAGGCCAATCCGCCGTGTTCTATCTCGGTGAAGTGTGCCTCGGCGGCGGCATTATCGAACAACGCCTGCCTCTGGCAGAAGCCTAAGGTCGGCGCTGCCCGACGCGATGACAGGAGTTAAGCGTGGCTAAGAACTATTATGAGATTACGCTGGCGCTGGCGGGCGTATGCCAGGCCGCCCATGTGGTGCAACAGCTCGCGCAGCAGGGAAATTGCAATAACGCGGCACTGAATGTGTCGCTGCGCAGCCTGATCGATCTCAATCCCGGTTCGACGCTGGCAGTGTTTGGCAACGACGAAGCCAATTTAAAGGTTGGATTAGAGACCTTGATGGCGGTGCTCAACAGCAGCAATCGTCAGGGTGCCAGCGCTGAACTGACCCGTTATACCTTAAGCATGATGGTGCTGGAGCGTAAGCTGCATGGCAACAAAGCCGCGATGAACACGCTGGCACAACGCATCGGCCAGCTTGACCGCCAGCTGGCGCATTACGAGCTGGAATCGGACACCATCATCAGCGCAATGGCCGGCATTTATGTGGATGTGATTAGCCCGCTGGGCCCGCGCATTCAGGTGACAGGTTCACCGCAGGTGCTACAGAATTCACAAGTGCAGAGTAAAGTGCGCGCCGCCCTGCTGGCCGGTATTCGCTCTGCGGTGTTATGGCAGCAGGTTGGCGGTGGCCGTCTGCAGCTGATGTTCTCGCGCCAGCGCTTGCTGAGTGAAGCCAAAACCATTTTATCCCGCCTGGGCCCGGCGTATTAAGCGCCGCCCCGGCATAATTGTTAAACGATTCAGGAGTTGCACTGATGGAATTATCCTCTCTGACCGCCGTTTCACCTGTCGATGGTCGTTACGGCGATAAAGTCAGCCCACTGCGCGCCATTTTCAGCGAGTTCGGTTTGCTGAAATTCCGCGTTGAGGTTGAGGTTCGCTGGTTACAAAAATTGGCCACGACTGTCGAGATCAAGGAAGTTCCTGCATTTGATGCCGACGCAAACGCTTTCCTTGATGCCATTGTCGCCAATTTCAGCGAAGAAGACGCGGCACGCATCAAAACCATCGAGCGCACCACCAACCACGACGTCAAAGCCGTGGAGTATTTCCTGAAAGAGAAAGTGGCCGATGTACCCGCGCTGCATGCGGTGTCTGAATTCATCCACTTCGCCTGTACCTCCGAAGATATCAACAACCTGTCGCATGCGCTGATGCTGGAAACCGCTCGTCGTGATGTGATCGTGCCGTTCTGGAACCAACTGATCGATGCTGTTAAAGGTCTGGCACACGAATACCGTGACATTCCGCTGCTGTCGCGCACCCACGGCCAGCCGGCAACGCCGTCAACCATGGGTAAAGAGATGGCGAACGTGGCGTACCGTCTCGAGCGCCAGTTGCGTCAGCTGAGCAAAATTGACGTGCTGGGTAAAATCAACGGTGCGGTCGGTAACTATAACGCCCACATCTCCGCCTACCCGGAAGTGGATTGGCACCAGCTGAGCGAGCAGTTTGTTACCTCCTTAGGTCTCACCTGGAACCCGTACACCACGCAGATTGAGCCGCACGATTACATCGCTGAACTGTTTGATTGCATCGCGCGCTTCAACACCATTCTGATCGACTTTGATCGTGATATCTGGGGCTACGTGGCGCTCAATCACTTCAAACAGAAAACCATCGCCGGTGAAATCGGTTCGTCCACCATGCCGCACAAAGTGAACCCGATTGACTTCGAAAACTCCGAAGGCAACCTCGGTCTGGCTAACGCCATGATGCAGCATCTGGCCAGCAAACTGCCGGTGTCACGCTGGCAGCGCGACCTGACCGACTCCACCGTGCTGCGTAACCTTGGCGTGGGCATCGGTTATGCGTTAATCGCTTATCAAGCCACACTGAAAGGCATCTCTAAACTGGAAGTGAACCGCGATCGTCTGCTGGACGAGCTGGATCACAACTGGGAAGTACTGGCTGAGCCGATCCAAACCGTGATGCGTCGTTACGGTATCGAAAAACCGTACGAGAAGCTGAAAGAGCTGACGCGCGGTAAACGCGTTGATGCTGCCGGTATGCAAACCTTTATCGATAACCTCGAACTGCCGGAAGAGGAAAAAGTGCGTCTGAAGCAGATGACGCCAGCCAACTACCTCGGCCGTGCGATTCAGATGGTTGATGATTTGAAGTAATGCGGTGGCCAGGCGCGTTTCGCGCGCCTGGTTGTTCTCTGGTTTAGCTGGCTTTGCGTATACTCTCCTCATCATCACTACGTTCGAAGCTAAGGAAATACTATGCGTGTTCTGGTTGTGGAAGATAATGCGCTGCTACGCCATCACCTCGCCGTGCAATTGCGTGAAATGGGCCATCAGGTCGACGCCGCAGAAGATGCCAAAGAAGCGGATTATTTCCTGCAAGAACATGTCCCCGACATCGCGCTGGTCGATCTCGGTTTGCCCGATGAAGATGGCATGTCGCTGATTCGCCGCTGGCGCACCGATGCGGTACGTCAACCGATTCTGGTCTTAACCGCGCGCGAAGGCTGGCAGGCCAAGGTGGAAGCGCTGGAAGCGGGTGCCGACGACTATGTCACCAAGCCGTTCCACATTGAAGAAGTGGCTGCACGCTTGCAGGCGTTGATGCGTCGCAACAGCGGACACGCGTCGCAAATTATCTCTATGCCGCCGTTCCAGGTCGATCTCTCTCGCCGCGAACTGACGGTGCAAGATGAACCGGTAAAATTGACCGCTTTCGAATACACCATCGTCGAAACCCTGATTCGCAACGCGGGTAAAGTGGTGAGCAAAGATTCGCTGATGCTGCAGCTCTATCCGGATGCCGAACTGCGCGAAAGTCACACCATCGACGTGTTGATGGGCCGTCTGCGTAAAAAAATTCTCTCACTCTATCCAACCGAAGTGATCAACACCGTACGCGGCCAGGGCTATCGCTTTGATCTCTGATTTATGACGTGGTTCCGGCGTTTACGCCCCTTCTCTCTCCGCGCTCGTTTTCTGCTGGCGACCGCGGCGATCGTGTTGTTTTTGTCACTCTCCTACGGCATGGTCGCGGTGGTTGGCTATGTCGTCAGTTTCGATAAAAATACCTATCGCGTGATGCGCGGCGAGAGCAATCTGTTCTTTACGCTGGCGCAGTGGCACGACAATCAGCTCACCATCGGCCAGCCGGAGCGCATGACGCTCAATTTCCCCACGCTGGTCTTTATCTACGATGAACGCGGCAAACTGCTGTGGCAGCAGCGCGATGTGCCCGAAATCCGCAAAAAGATCCATCGTGAATGGCTGCTCAAGCCCGATTTCTACGAAATCGATACCAGCAATCGCACCAGCATGGCGGCGATGGGCAACAACCCGCAGGCGAAAGAGCGGCTGCACGCGCTGGATAGCGACAGCAGTGACACCTTCACCCACTCTGTCGCGGTCAATCGCTACGATGCCACCACCAACTTACCGGCGCTGACCATTGTGGTGGTCGACTCAATTCCGCAAGAGTTGCAGCATTCCGATGTGGTGTGGTCGTGGTTTAGCTATGTGCTGGCGGCCAATCTGCTGCTGGTGATCCCGCTGCTGTGGCTGGCGGCGCACTGGAGTTTGCGGCCGATTGGCGATCTCACTTCGCAGGTGCGCGAGCTGGAAACCGGTCAGCGCGAGAATCTTGATGACAATCCGCCGCAAGAGTTACGCAGTCTGGTGCGCAATCTTAACCTGCTGCTGACCAACGAACGTCAACGCTACACGCGCTATCGCACCACCTTGTCGGATGTCACCCATAGCCTGAAAACCCCGCTGGCAGTGCTGCAAAGTACGCTGCGATCGTTACGCAATGGTAAAGAGTTAACCATTGAACAGGCCGAACCGGTGATGCTGGAGCAGATCAGCCGCATCTCGCAGCAGATTGGTTATTACCTGCATCGCGCCAGCATGCAGGCCGATCACAATCCTCTGCAGCGCGATTTGCATTCGGTTTCGGCGCTGCTCGATAGCCTGTGCTCGGCACTGAATAAAGTCTATCAACGCAAGGGCGTGGCGATCACGTTGGATATCTCGCCGGAGCTGACCTTTATCGGCGATAAGAATGACTTTATGGAAGTGCTTGGCAACGTGCTGGATAACGCCTGCAAATATTGCCTCGAATTTATTGAAGTCACCGCACGACAAACCGACAACACCTTGCATCTGTTTATTGATGATGACGGCCCCGGCATTCCGGAAAGCAAACGCGATCTGATCTTCGTGCGCGGTCAACGTGCCGACACCTTGCGTCCCGGCCAGGGATTAGGTTTAGCCGTGGTGCGCGACATCCTCGAACAGTACGCCGGCCAGGTGATCGCCACCACCAGCCCGCTCGGCGGCGCGCGCATGGAAGTAATTTTCCAGCGCCAGGAAGTCGAGCATCACCGCGAGTAGAAAGGGACGCGGGCTGTTATACTTGCCATCATTCTTTGCAGCAAACGGACTCCTCATATGGACTATCAGCTCGATATCAACTGGCCCGACTTTATTCAACGCTACTGGCAGAAACGCCCGGTGGTGCTTAAACGTGGATTTAAAAACTTCGTCGATCCTATTTCTCCTGACGAGCTGGCCGGTCTGGCGATGGAAAATGAGGTCGATAGCCGTCTTGTCAGCCATAACGAGGGCAAATGGCAAGTCAGCCACGGCCCGTTTGAAAGCTACGATCATCTCGGTGAGAGCAACTGGTCGCTGCTGGTGCAGGCGGTCAACCATTGGCATGAACCTTCTGCCGCACTGATGCGTCCGTTCCGTTTTCTGCCCGACTGGCGTGTTGATGACCTGATGATCTCGTTTGCCGTGCCGGGCGGCGGCGTCGGTCCGCATTTCGATCAGTACGATGTGTTTATCATTCAGGGCACTGGCCGCCGTCGCTGGCGCGTGGGTGAAAAAGTGCCGTTGAAACAGCACTGCCCGCATCCGGACCTGCTGCAGGTTGAGCCTTTCGACGCCATCATCGATGAAGAGATGGAGCCCGGCGATATTCTCTATATTCCGCCAGGATTCCCGCACGAAGGCTATTCGCTGGAAAACGCCATCAACTATTCGGTCGGCTTCCGCGCACCGAACGGTCGCGAGCTGATCAGCGGTTTTGCCGATCACATGCTGGCCAACGAATTGGGCAGCTACCGCTACAGCGATCCCGATGTGCCATCGCGCGATTGCCCATCGCAAATTCTGCCGTCAGAACTGGAAGGCATCCGCAAAGTCATGATGGATGTGATTAACCAGCCGGAGCAGTTTAATCAGTGGTTTGGCGAGTTTATTTCTCAGTCGCGTCATGAGCTGGACGTCGCACCGCCAGAGCCGCCGTATCAACCGGACGAAATCTACGATGCATTGCAGCAAGGCGATGCGCTGACGCGGCTCGGCGGCCTGCGCGTATTGACCATTGGCGATGTGGTGTTTGTGAACGGTGAATCGATCACCAGCAGCCATCCGCATGTGCTGGCAGCATTGGCGCACAATCACGTGCTGACGCTGGAAGATTTCGGCGATGCGCTGGATGACCCTTCACTGCTGGCGCAGCTGGCGGCGTTGGTGAATAGCGGTTATTGGTTCTTCGGCGAGTAAGTTTCAATCTGTCTCGGGGTTTCTAAAACTCGGTGGGTGCTCGGTAGGTGCTCGCTGTCCCCCTCCTCAGTCCTCCCCCATAAATGGGGGAGGAAGATGCTGCAATATGTGAGTAGGGAGTTGGGAGTTGCATGTGGCAGCGTCTCCTTCCCCCATTTATGGGGGAAGGCCGGGATGGGGGACAACCCGCGCTAAGCAATCATCATCAGCCCTTCTTCTGCCCCGCCAGCTCAGCCAAACGCACAATCACATCCACCGACTGCGCCATCACATTGAGTGAGGCGAACTCGTGCTTGCCGTGATAGTTGTAGCCGCCTGTGAACAGGTTCGGGCATGGCAATCCTTTCCACGACAGCGCAGAGCCGTCGGTGCCGCCGCGAATCGGTTTGACGTTCGGTTCGATGCCGCAATCGCGCATCGCCTGCAGCGCCAACTCAATAATGTGCGGATGCGGTTCGACTTTCTCGCGCATGTTGCGATAGCTGTCGCTGATCTCCACTTTCACCGAACATTCGCTTTGCAGCCCTTTGCTGACGCGCTGACCAATCTCTTCCAGCAGCTGTTTACGCTGTTCATAGCTGTCGGCATCAAAATCGCGGATCAAATACATCAGCTCGGCATGTTCAACCGTGCCTTTGATGGTGTGCAGATGGAAGAAGCCTTCATAGCCGTCGGTATACTGCGGCTTCTCTTTGGCTGGCAGTTCCGCGTGGAAGCGCATCGCCAGATCCAACGCATTGACCATCACATTTTTAGCGCTGCCTGGATGCACGTTGTTGCCGGTGATTTTAACCATCGCGGTAGCGGCATTGAAGTTCTCGAACTCGAACTCGCCGAGATCGCTGCCATCAACGGTATACGCCCAATCGGCGGCAAAGCCTTCGACGTCGAAGTGCGACGCGCCGCGACCAATCTCTTCATCCGGTGTAAAGGCCACGCGAATCGCACCGTGTGGCGTATCCCCTTTTGCCAGACGCGCCATCGCGGTCATGATCTCGGCGATACCGGCTTTATCATCCGCGCCGAGCAGCGTTTTGCCATCGGTGGTGATCAGCGTATGACCGATCAGCTTATGCAGTACCGGGAACATCACCGGTGACAGAATTTCATCACCGTTGCCGAGCGCGATATCGCCACCGCGATAGTTTTCAATAATCTGCGGATTGACGTTTTTGGCGGTAAAATCCGGCGAGGTGTCCATATGCGAAATAAAGCCGATTACCGGCGTGGCCCAATCAACGTTAGCCGGTAAGGTGCCCATCACACAGCAGTGATCGCTCAGAGAGACATCAACAAAGCCCAGCGCGATAAGTTCTTCCTGTAATTGACGCGCCAGCGTCCACTGCCCTTCGCTGCTTGGCACCTGTCGTGCCTGAGGTTTTGACTGAGTTTCTACTGCAACATAACTGAGAAAACGCTCAAGTAATTGATCCATCTGTCATCCCTCTAAAGAACCTGCGTCATTATCATGGTGGCCAAATGGCACCATGTTGCGTCAAATCATTATCCTTCAGGTTAGCTCTCTCAACGTGACTTGCGTTGAAAATTCGCTCACTCGCGCCTGTCCGACTTATCCGTTACGCATACTCCGGCATTTTTCAGAGTTTTCAAGGTAAATCCGTGGCAAAACATGGCATTGACACATTTTTGCGGTATCATCGCGCCCTTCATCACAGCAAGCGGCCACCAGCGGCTATGCTGTAACCTGATTCACCATCAGACTGAGTGACTAAAATGACGCAAACACGCGCGCCTGCGCTGGTTACGCTTTCTGGCATCAGTAAAGCTTTTGATGGCAAAACCATCATCTCTGACTTTGACCTGACCATCCGTCACGGCGAGTTCATCACGCTGCTTGGCCCTTCCGGCTGCGGAAAAACCACCATTTTACGCCTGATTGCCGGGCTGGAAGCGGCCGATCGCGGTCATATCACTCTTGATGACAATGACATCACCGATCTGCCCGCCGAGCATCGCCACATTAACACCGTGTTTCAGAGCTACGCGCTGTTCCCGCACATGTCGGTGTTTGAGAACGTCGCCTTTGGCCTGCGCATGCAGAAAACCCCGGCGGCGGAGATCACCACGCGCGTTAACGATGCGCTGGCGATGGTGCAGCTGGAGAGTTTTGCCGATCGCCGTCCGCATCAGCTTTCGGGCGGTCAGCAGCAGCGCGTGGCGATTGCGCGCGCGGTGGTCAATCGCCCGAAAGTGCTGCTGCTGGACGAGTCGCTGTCGGCGCTGGATTACAAGCTGCGGCGCCAGATGCAAAACGAGCTCAAAGCGCTACAGCGTAAGCTTGGCATCACCTTTGTGTTTGTGACGCACGATCAGGAAGAGGCGCTGACCATGTCCGATCGTATCGTGGTAATGCGCGATGGCCGCATCGAACAGGACGGCACGCCACGCGAGATTTACGAAGAGCCCGCCAACCTGTTTGTGGCGCGCTTTATTGGCGAGATTAACGTGTTCGATGCCGAGGTGCTGAACAGCGAACATGCGCCTACAATCCGCGCGCGTGTGGAAGGCCTTGAATGCACGCTGCAATGTGATTTCCCGGTCAGCGTCGGCGATAAACTGCACGTGCTGCTGCGCCCGGAAGATCTGCGCGTTGAAGAGATCGATCACGACAGCCGCAGCGACAATCTGATCGGCTTCGTGCGCGAGCGCAACTATAAAGGCATGACGCTGGAGTCTACTGTTGAGCTGGAGAACGGCAAGCTGCTGACGGTGAGCGAGTTCTTCAACGAAGACGATCCCGATTTTGATCACTCGCTGAACCAGAAAATGGCCGTCAGCTGGGTCGCCAACTGGGAGGTGGTGTTGCCGTATGAAGTTGATGCGTAACCGCCTGCAGAAAGTCATTGTTGCCCTGATCGTCAGCTGGCTCACGCTGTTTGTGCTGCTGCCTAACCTGATGATTTTCGCCACCAGCTTCCTGACGCGCGATGATGCGCATTTTGTCAGTATGGCCTTCACCCTAAATAACTACACGCGGCTGCTCGATCCGCTCTACGCTGATGTGCTGCTGCACTCGCTGAATATGGCGTTGATCGCCACGCTGTGCTGCCTGCTGCTCGGTTATCCGTTTGCCTGGTGTCTGACGAAACTGCCGGCGCGCCTGCGTCCGCTGATGCTGTTCCTGCTGATTGTGCCGTTCTGGACCAACTCGCTGATCCGTATCTACGGTCTGAAAATCTTCCTCAGCACGCGCGGCTGGCTGAATGAATTTTTGCTGTGGCTTGGGGTGATCGATAAACCGTTTCGCATCATGTACACCTCGGAAGCGGTGATTCTGGGGCTGATCTACATTCTGCTGCCGTTTATGGTGCTGCCGCTCTACTCCAGCCTGGAAAAGCTGGATAAATCCTGCCTCGAAGCGGCGCGCGATCTTGGCGCGAACAAAGTGAAAACCTTTTTACGCATCATTCTGCCGCTCACCATGCCGGGCATTGTCGCTGGTTGCCTGCTGGTGTTTATCCCGGCGATGGGCTTGTTCTTTGTAGCGGATTTGCTGGGCGGCGCGAAAAACCTGTTAATTGGCAACGTGATCAAGAGCCAGTTCCTGAATATCCGTGACTGGCCGTTCGGTGCTGCCACCAGCATTGTGATGACGCTGCTGATGGGGCTGATGCTGCTGGCTTACTGGCGCGCAGCGCGTATGCTGAACAACAAGGTGGAACTGCAATGATGGCGCGCTGGTTACGTGGCGGCTTCATGGCCGTGATTTATGCCTGGTTTTATATCCCGATCATCATTCTGATCGTCAACTCCTTCAACCGTTCGCGTTTCGGCATTAACTGGCAGGGCTTCAGCACGCAGTGGTATCGCCTGCTGATGAATAACGACAGCCTGATTCAGGCGGCACAACATTCATTGCTGATGGGCGTGCTCTCTACCAGCTGCGCCACGATTATCGGCTCGCTGACCGCCGTCGCGCTCTATCGCTATCGCTTCCGTGGTAAACCGTTCGTCAGCGGCATGCTGTTTGTGGTGATGATGTCGCCGGATATCGTGATGGCGATTTCGCTGCTGGTGCTGTTTATGCTGCTGGGCATTTCGCTGGGCTTCTGGTCGCTGCTGTTCTCGCATATCACCTTCTGCCTGCCGTTTGTGGTGATCACCGTCTATTCGCGCCTGAAAGGGTTTGATGTGCGCATGCTGGAAGCCGCCAAAGATCTTGGTGCCAGCGAAGTCACCATTTTGCGCAAAATTCTGCTGCCGCTGGCGCTGCCGGCGGTCGCAGCGGGTTGGCTGCTGAGCTTTACGCTGTCGATGGACGATGTCGTGGTATCGTCGTTCGTCACCGGCCCGAGCTTCGAAATTTTGCCGTTAAAAATCTATTCGATGGTGAAAGTTGGCGTGTCACCGGAAGTGAACGCGCTGGCGACAATTTTGCTGCTGCTGTCGCTGCTGTTGGTGGCGCTCAGTCAGCTGTTGCTCCGTGATAAAACCAAATAGAGGATAATCGATGAAAAAGTGGTCTCACTGGCTGGCGGCTGGGGCGCTGGCATTGGGCATGCAGAGCGCGCAGGCGGACGCCGGCAAAACGCTCTACTTCTATAACTGGACCGAATACGTGCCGCCGGGACTGCTGGAGCAGTTCACCAAAGAGACCGGCATCAAGGTGATTTACTCCACCTACGAATCCAATGAAAGCATGTATGCCAAGCTGAAGACCTGGAAAGATGGCGCCTACGATTTGGTGGTGCCTTCAACCTACTTCGTCGCCAAAATGCGTAATGAAGGCATGCTGCAAAAGATCGATAAAACCCAGCTCAGCAACTTCAAAAACCTCGATCCTAACCTGCTCAACAAGCCGTTTGATCCTAACAATGATTACTCGATCCCCTATATCTGGGGCGCGACCGCCATTGGCATCAACACTGACGAAGTGGATGCCAAAAGCATTACCCGCTGGGCCGATTTGTGGAAGCCTGAGTATAAGCAAAGCCTGCTGCTGACCGACGATGCGCGTGAAGTATTCCAGATGGCGCTGCGTAAGCTGGGCTATTCGGGCAACACCCGCGATCCCAAGCAGATCGAAGCCGCTTATGGAGAGTTAAAAAAGCTGATGCCGAACGTGCTGGCGTTTAACTCCGATAATCCAGGAAATCCGTTTATGGAAGGCGAAGTGAACGTTGGGATGATCTGGAACGGTTCCGCCTACGTGGCGCGCCAGGCAGGCACGCCGCTGCAGATTATCTGGCCGCAGGAAGGCGGGATTTTCTGGATGGATAACCTGGCGATTCCGGCCAATGCGAAAAACCGTGAAGGCGCGCTGAAGCTGATTAACTTCCTGCTGCGTCCGGATGTGGCGGCACAGGTGGCGGAAACCATCGGCTATCCCACGCCAAACCTGGCAGCGAAGAAGTTACTGCCACAAGAAGTGGCCAGCGATCCTTCGCTTTATCCTGCTGAGGATGTGATCAAAAACGGCGAGTGGCAAAACGATGTCGGTGACGCCAGCGTGCAGTATGAGACGTTGTTCCAGAAGCTGAAGGCGGGACGTTAACTCTCTGCGGCTTCCCCTCGCTCTGCCCTCTCTCGCAAGCGGGAGAGGGTTCCGTCTAGCCCCTTCTCCCTCTGGGAGAAGGTTGGGATGAGGTAAAGCGCGCACAAATCTACTTATACAACCCACGCAAAAACGTATGCACAAACTCCGGCACCACTTCGCTTGCTAAGCCGTAATGACGCTCGGCAAACTCATTGCCGACCTGGCTCGGTTCCAGATTCAGCTCCACAGTATGCGCGCCCTGCAGTTTCGCTTCGTGGACAAAACCGGCGGCGGGATAGACATGGCCCGACGTGCCAATGGCGATAAACAGATTCGCCTGCTCAATCGCCTGATAAATCTCTTCCATCCCCAGCGGCATTTCGCCGAACCACACGATGTGCGGGCGCAGCATGGCCGGGAACTGGCAGCAGGTGCAGCGATCGTCCGCGGTTAAATCTTCGGTCCAGTCCAGCACTTGTCCACTGCTGACGCAGCGCACTTTCAACAGTTCACCGTGCATATGCAGCACGCGCTGGCTGCCGGCGCGTTCGTGCAGGTTATCGATATTCTGCGTCACCAGCAGGAAGTTATCGCCCAGCACCTGCTCCAGTTCCGCCAGCGCTTTGTGCGCGGCGTTAGGCTGAATTTCTGGCTGCTGCAGCTGTTGACGCCGCGCGTTGTAAAACGCCTGCACCAGCGCCGGATTGCGTTGAAAACCTTCCGGCGTGGCGACATCTTCTACGCGATGCTCTTCCCATAAGCCATCGGCGGCGCGGAAAGTGCGAATACCGGATTCGGCGGAGATCCCCGCGCCAGTCAGCACCACCACGCGCGGTTGCGGATGCGCGGCCAGTTCAGCTTTGCGATCGCGCTCGAAGATGCGCTGGCGAAAGCGCTGATGCACCTTGCGGCGGTTTTTTTTGTCGCGGGCGAGTCGTAGGCGGCGGCGCGGTATGCGCATAAAAGCTCCTTATCTGCGGCGTTTATTGCCGCGCATCGGGGATTTTTCGGGCTACTCTGCCCGATAATAGCAGCCGCACAGCGGCTGCGTTTTATCTTTACTGACCGCTGAGTACGCGGGCCGGATCGATACGGCTGGCGCGTCGTGCCGGATACCAGCTGGCAATCAGGCTCAGGACAATCGCGGTGGCCAGCACCGAAATCACATCAATCCAGTGCAGTTCGGACGGCAGGAAATCGATAAAGTAGATATCGCCCGCCAGCAGCTGATGCCCGGTCAGGTGCTCAAACACGCGCATCACCGGCGTGAGATTGAGCGCTACCAGCACGCCGACCACCACGCCGCTGACGCTGCCGAGCAGGCCCGCCAGCAAGCCGTACCAGATAAAGATGGCGCGGATCAAACCATCTTTGGCCCCCAGCGTGCGCAGTACCGCGATGTCGCTGCTCTTATCTTTCACCGCCATCACCAGCGTCGAGACGATGTTAAAGCAGGCCACGCCAATCACCAGCACCATGGCTAAATACATAATGGCGCGAATCATCTGGATGTCACGGTACATGTAGCCGTAAGTGCCAATCCAGCTCTTAATGTAGACGTAAGAGTGCGTCACTTTACCGGCGTCATGTATCAACTTCTGCGCCTGGAACGGGTCATTCATCTTCAGCGCAATACCGCTGACGCTGTCGCCCATATCCAGATATTTCTGCGCATCGGCCAGCGGCACCAGCGCCAGGCTGTGATCGAGCATGCCGCTCAGTTGCAGCACGCCGCTGACCTGCAGACGAATACGTTTTGGCTGCAGCAGCTTATTCTCGCCATCATTATTGGGGATCATGATGGTGATCCAGTCGCCCTGTTTCACATTGAGCGATTTAGCGATGCCGCCACCCAGAATGATTTGCTGTTTACCAGCCGCGAACTGCGACCATGCATCTCCGGCCACAAAGCTCGGCAAGGCGCTAAGACGCGCTTCCTGCTGCGGATCGACGCCTTTCACCTGCAGCGCCTGCAGCTTTGCGCCGCTCTCAATCAGCCCGGTGAAGTTGATATAGGGCGCTGCGGCGGCAATGCCGGCCACCTGCTCAATCGGCGCGATCATCGGTTGCCAGTTACGGAACGGCTGATTCACCGGCTCGATTTCACCGTGCGGTACCACCGCCAGAATGCGGTTATTCAGCTCACGCTCAAAGCCGTTCATGGCGCTCAGGCCGATGATCAGCACCGCCACGCCCAGCGCAATGCCGATGGTGGAGATGATGGAGATCAGCGAGACCATGCCACCACGCCGCCGACCGCGGCTAAAACGCAGCCCGAGCAGCAGGGATAATGACGAAGCCATCAGATCACTCCCAGCGTCAGTTGGTCGCTCAGCTCACCGTCGCGCATCTCCATCTGGCGGCTCAGGCGTTTCGCCAGCTGCAGATCGTGCGTCACTACCAGAAAAGCGGTGCCCTGTTTAACGTTCAGCTCGCCGAGCAGTTCAAAAATCGCGTCGGCGTTGCGCGCATCGAGGTTACCGGTAGGTTCATCGGCCATCACCAGCCGCGGACGATTCACCAGCGCGCGGGCAATCGCCACACGCTGACGTTCACCGCCCGACAGTTCAGAAGGCCGATGCGCAGCACGTTTTTCCAGCCCGACCGCCGCCAGCATTTCACGCGCGCGTGATTCCGCTTCCGCTTTGCCAATTTTGCCAATCAGCAGCGGCATCGCCACGTTCTCCAGCGCGCTAAAATCCGGCAGTAGATGGTGGAACTGATAGATAAAGCCCAGCTCACGGTTGCGCAGCTCGGCTTTCGCGGCCGACGACATCGCATTCAGCGATTTACCATCAAAAATCACATCGCCTGACGTCGGCGCATCCAGGCCGCCGAGCAGATGCAGTAAGGTACTTTTACCCGAACCGGAGCTGCCGACAATTGCCGTCAGTTCACCCGGCTGCAGGCTGAAAGCCACATTGCGCAGCACATCGGTCTGCACGCTGCCTTCCTGATAGCGTTTGCACAGGTCACGACACTGCAACAAAGGAGTATTACTCATAACGTAAAGCCTCAGCGGGTTGGACGGCGGCAGCGCGCCACGACGGATAAAGGGTAGAAAGCAGCGCGACGGCCATTGAGACCAGCGCAATGGTGATCACCTGCAACACGTTGATGTCGACCGGCAGCGCCGCACCATCAAGGAACAGACCAATCACCGGCATCAAATTATTCAGCTGGCTGGCAAGCAGCACGCCAAGCACGGTGCCCAGCAGCGCGCCAATAATGCCCGCGCTGGCGCCCTGCACCATAAACACCGCGACAATCTGGCGACGGGTTAAACCCAGCGTTTGCAAAATGGCCACTTCGCCCTGCTTCTCCATGATCAGCAGGCCCAGCGAGGTAATGATATTAAAAGCCGCCACCGCGATGATCAGGCTCAGCAGCAGCCCCATCATGTTTTTTTCCATGCGTACCGCCTGGAACAGATCGCCTTTGCGTTCGCGCCAGTCTTTCCACGTCAGGCCCTCCGGCAGTTTCTGCTGGCTGAGCGCATCAACGCTTAACGGCTTATCCAGCCACAAACGCCAGCCGGTGATGTTGCCGAGCGGATAGCGCATCACGCGTGACGCATCCTGCTGATTGACCAGAATTTGATAGCCATCCACTTCGCTGTTGGCGGCATAGGTGCCAGCCACAGTGAAAATACGCTGGCTCGGCAAACGTCCTACCGGCGTGAACTGGCTGACCGATGGCACCATCAGACGCAGCTGATCGCCGCGCTTCACGCCCAGCTGTGCAGCCAGCTGTTCACCGAGGATGACGTTGTACTGGCCCGGCTGCAGCACGCTTTGTTGGGTGTTGACGAGGAATGGCGTCAGCGGATCCTGTTCGTCGGGATTGATGCCGAGCATCACGCCGACCGAGACGTTACGCGCGCTTTGTAGCACCACATCGGCGGTGGTCAGCGGTGCGATGCGCTTAACGCCTTGCAGTTGGAGATTATCGGCGGGCAACGCCTTCGGACTGATGCTGCCTTTTTCGCTGGTGATCAGCGCCTGCGGCATCAGGCCGAGGATATTGCCTTCCAGCTCGCGCTCAAAGCCGTTCATCACCGATAACACGGTGACCAGCGCCAGCACGCCGAGCGTGATGCCGATAGTTGAGAGCCAGGAGACGAAGCGACCAAAGCGGTCTGAGGCACGTCCACGCATGTAGCGTAAACCGATGAATAACGCGACTGGTTGATACATGAGATCCGTCTTGGCAGTTGCCTGAAAATAAGTAGTGGGATGATAAAGGAGGCGTCCCCTTTATGAAACCTCTAACCCTCTGAGTCTGCGGCAAAGTTGTGTCAAAAACCGTCCCAGCCAACGCTTATGCATAAAATTGCGACAAATTAATGATGTTATTTGTACGTTTATTCGTCATTGGCTGGCGTAGACTTAAAGGTGAATTACCGTAGGCGACGAGGAGTACACCATGTTCAAGTTCCCCAAAAGCAGCATTGTTAAGCATAAATCGGGTGAAATTAAAGGCGAGATCGTCAACGTTTTTGAACAGGGAGATGCGCCAACCGGCTATTACGTGAAGTGGGACGACGGCAACCACAGCTACCATCTGGAGAAAGAGCTGTCCTGGGCCAATGTCGACCGCCCACGTATGCACTACACACAGCAATCGAGTAAGTAGCTCAACCGGCAAAAGTGTGAGAAATCGCACCACGACAGATGATCCTCAGGGCGGATTATGGAATGATGACGCCCTGTAATCCAAGGAGAGAATGTCGAGATCCCATGTCGGAACAGAGTCGTTATACCCTGCCAGTCAAAGCCGGCGACCATCGCCAGCTCGGCCAGCTCGTCGGCGCCGCGCAAGCGCTTGAGTGTGCCAGCATCACCGAACGCCACAGCGGTCCGGTGTTGATGATTACCCCGGATATGCAATCTGCCCTGCGTCTACAGGAGGAGATTCGCCAGTTCACCGATCTGCCGGTCACCCATCTCGCTGACTGGGAAACGCTGCCCTACGACAGCTTCTCGCCGCATCAGGACATCATCTCAGCTCGCCTCTCCACGCTGTATCAACTGCCCAACTTAACGCGCGGTATGCTGATTATGCCGGTCAACACGCTGATGCAGCGCGTATGTCCGCACAGCTTCCTGCACGGCCATGCGCTGGTGATGCAGCAAGGGCAAAAGCTGTCGCGCGATGCGCTGCGCGATCAGCTGGAGCAGGCCGGTTATCGCCACGTCGATCAGGTGATGGAGCATGGTGAATACGCCACGCGCGGTGCGCTGCTCGATCTGTTCCCGATGGGCAGCGACCAACCTTATCGCATCGACTTCTTTGACGATGAGATCGACAGCCTGCGCCTGTTTGATGTCGATACGCAGCGCACGCTGGAGGCGGTCAACGCCATCAACCTGTTGCCGGCGCATGAATTCCCCACGGATAAAGCCGCCATCGAGCTGTTCCGCAGCCGCTGGCGCGAAACCTTTGACGTACGGCGCGAGCCGGAGCACGTCTATCAGCAGGTGAGCAAAGGCACGCTGCCCGCCGGTATCGAATACTGGCAGCCGCTGTTCTTTGAGCAGGCGTTGCCGACGCTGTTCAGCTATCTGCCCGCCAATACGCTGCTGCTCAATAGCGGCGATTTGCTGGCCAGCGCCGAGCGCTTCTGGCTTGACGCCAACGCGCGCTTTGAGAATCGCCGTATCGATCCGATGCGCCCGCTGCTGGAGCCGGTCACGCTGTGGCTGCGTCCCGACACGCTGATGAGCGAACTGAAAGCCTGGCCGCGCATGCAGTTAAGCAGCGAGACGCTGCCGGAAAAAGCAGCGAATACCAATCTCGGTTATCAGCCGCTGCCGGAATTGACGGTGCAGGCGCAGGCCAAAGCGCCACTCGATCTGCTGCGTCAGTTCCTTGAACAATTCAGCGGTCAGGTGATTTTCTCGGTTGAGAGTGAAGGCCGCCGTGAAAGCCTGCAAGAGCTGTTGGCGCGCATTAAACTGCGTCCACAGGCTATCGATCACTTTGATCAGGCCGCCAATCAGCCGCTTAGCCTGATGATTGGCGCCAGCGAGCGCGGCTTTATCGATACGCAACGCCAGCTGGCGTTGATCTGCGAAAGCGATCTGCTTGGCGAGCGCGTCAGTCGTCGTCGCCAGGATAATCGCCGCACCATCAATCCTGATGTGCTGATCCGCAACCTCGCCGAGCTGCATCCCGGCCAGCCGGTGGTGCATCTGGAGCACGGCGTGGGGCGTTATATCGGCCTGACCACGCTGGAAGCCGGCGGCATCGTCGCTGAATATCTGATGCTCTCCTATGCGGGCGACGCCAAGCTGTACGTGCCGGTTTCATCACTGCATCTGATTAGCCGCTATGCTGGTGGCGCGGATGAAAACGCGCCGCTGCATAAACTTGGCAGCGATGCCTGGTCACGCGCGCGGCAGAAAGCCGCTGAGAAAGTGCGCGACGTGGCGGCGGAGCTGCTGGATATTTATGCTCAGCGCGCAGCCAAAACCGGCTTTGCCTTTAAGCACGACCGCGATCAGTATCAGCTGTTCTGCGAAGGCTTCCCGTTTGAAACCACGCCGGATCAAGGCCAGGCGATCAACGCGGTGCTGAGCGACATGTGTCAGCCGCTGGCGATGGATCGTCTGGTGTGCGGCGACGTCGGCTTTGGTAAAACCGAAGTGGCGATGCGCGCTGCGTTTCTGGCGGTTGAGAACGCCAAACAGGTCGCGGTGCTGGTGCCCACCACGCTGCTGGCGCAGCAGCATTACGACAACTTCCGCGATCGTTTCGCTAACTGGCCGGTGCGCATTGAAATGCTGTCGCGCTTCCGCACCGCCAAAGAGCAGAGTCAGGTGCTGAAACAGGCGCGCGAGGGCAAAGTCGATATTCTGATTGGCACGCATAAGCTGCTGTCGAACGACCTGAAGTGGCACGATCTCGGCCTGCTGATTGTCGATGAAGAGCACCGCTTTGGCGTGCGTCATAAAGAGCGGATCAAGGCGATGCGTGCCGATGTCGATATCCTGACGCTCACCGCCACGCCGATTCCGCGTACCCTGAATATGGCGATGAGCGGCATGCGCGATCTGTCGATTATTGCCACGCCACCGGCACGACGCATGGCGGTGAAAACCTTTGTGCGAGAGTACGACAGCCTGGTGGTGCGCGAGGCAATCCTGCGTGAAGTGCTGCGCGGCGGCCAGGTTTACTATCTCTACAATGACGTAGAGAACATCGAGAAAGCGGCGCAGCGATTGGCCGATCTGGTGCCGGAAGCGCGCATTGCCATTGGTCACGGTCAGATGCGCGAACGCGATCTGGAGCGGGTGATGAATGATTTCCACCATCAGCGCTTTAACGTGCTGGTGTGTACCACCATCATCGAAACCGGTATCGACGTACCCAGCGCCAACACCATTATCATCGAACGCGCCGACCACTTTGGTCTGGCGCAGCTGCATCAGCTGCGTGGCCGCGTGGGACGTTCGCACCATCAGGCCTATGCGTGGCTGCTGACGCCGCATCCAAAAGCGATGACCACTGATGCGCAAAAACGTCTGGAAGCTATCGCGTCGCTGGAAGATCTTGGCGCCGGTTTTGCGCTGGCAACCCACGATCTGGAGATCCGCGGCGCGGGTGAGCTGCTCGGCGAGGATCAGAGCGGCCAAATGGAAACCATCGGCTTCACGCTGTATATGGAGCTGCTGGAGAACGCGGTCGATGCGCTGAAGGCGGGCCGCGAGCCGTCGCTGGAAGATCTCACCAGCAATCAAACCGAAATTGAACTGCGTATGCCTGCCCTGCTGCCAGATGATTTTATCCCGGATGTGAATACTCGCTTGTCGCTCTACAAGCGCGTGGCCAGCGCCGCCGATGAGCAGGATCTGGCGGAACTGAAGGTTGAGATGATTGACCGCTTCGGCAAGCTGCCGGATGCAGCGCGTAATCTGCTGGATGTTGCCGGGCTGCGTTTAGTGGCGCGCGAGTTGGGGATTCGTAAGATTGAAGCCAGCGACAAAGGCGGATTTTTCGAGTTTGCGCCGCAGAATCAGGTTGATCCGGGCTGGCTGATTGGCCTGCTGCAGAAAGATCCTCAGCAATGGAAGCTGGATGGCCCAACGCGATTGAAGTTCACCCGCGATATGGCGGACCGGAAAATCCGTATGGAGTGGGTGCAGGGATTTGTTAGCGAGCTGGCGAAAAACCGGGTTTAGTGGATATCCGCACGGAATCGTAGCGGCGCGATTCATCGCGCGCCTTTGACTCCGTGCGCCATTGATGATGCGCAACAAATTGCGCCGCTACGAATCCGTGCGCGTTGAGGATCTCACACATAAAAAAAAGCGCCTTGCGGCGCTTTTTTCGTTACTGCTGCTGTGATGCATCTTTGCCCAATTAGGCCTGATTTGAATTCAGGATCAGCTGACCATTACGGTCGAGCGGAATGCGGGTACCAGGGTCGTTTTCCATGCGGATTTTGCCCTGCTGGTCGCCTATTTTATAGGTCACGTCATAACCCAGCATTTTTTCCTGTTTGTCATATACCGTTTTGCAACGCTGCTCGTTGGTGGTGTACGTGTCGCGATCCTGCAGCGCACCCTGCACCTGATTACCACCGTAACCGCCAGCTAACGCGCCCGCTACCGTAGCCACATCGCGTCCGCGTCCGCCACCAAACTGATGGCCCAACACGCCGCCGGCTACCGCGCCCAGCACCGAACCGGCAATGCGATTCTCATCCTGGACCGCACGACGATGGGTCAGCGTCACATTGCGACACTCCTGTCGCGGCTGCTTGATGCTCTCTTTAATCGGCGTCGCCGACAGAACTTGTGCAAACTGCGGGCCGCGATCGAAAACATCCATGCTGGCGACTGCGGCAACACCTAACGCTGCTGCCACGCCGATACCGATACCCGCTAACATTGATTTATTCACAGGAATATCCTCCTGAAGGTTGTTACCGCGCATTCCTGCCGCTACCCAATCCTGGGTAACCGAGGCATAACCGGCGTGCGCGCCGCGCCGTGTTTGTTGGTGATAAGTTTTACAGATGGACCGTAATTGCAACATCAGATTAATGGAGGAAACGCAGCGGAAACCCATCAGGGCCAGCTTTTAGGAGAGTTCTGAGAGCGGGTGAAATAGTGCCGTAACCTTAAGCTGAAAGTGCAGTTTTCAGCGGGTTACGGCAGCTGGTGTGGCGTAGGGCGGCATTCACCGTCCGAAAATTATTAGTGCAGCTTGAGGCGCGGACGCAGGACGCGGTTAAGACTGCCGACCAGCATCATAAGACCGGTCTTGAAGTATCCGTGGAGCGCAATCTGGTGCATACGATATAGAGAGATGTAGACAAAACGTGCAATGCGCCCTTCCACCATCATCGATCCGCGCATCAGGTTACCCATCAAGCTGCCGACGGTGCTGAAGCGCGACAGCGACACCAGCGAACCGTGATCTTTATAAACATAGGCTTTCAACGGTTTGTCTTTACGCTGTGCAAGGATGTTCTCCAGCGCGCGCGACGCCATTTGATGCGCTGACTGCGCGCGCGGCGGTACAAATCCGCCCCCCGGCAGCGCACAGGAGGCGCAATCACCAATGGCGTAGATGTCGTCATCCAGCGTGGTTTGCAGCGTCTCTTTTACCACCAGCTGATTGATGCGGTTGGTTTCCAGACCGCCAATCTCTTTCAGGAAGTCTGGCGCCTTGATACCGGCCGCCCACACCATCAGATCGGCATCAATGAATTCGCCGCCTTTGGTATTCAAGCCGTTTTCGGTGGCGCTGGTGACCATGGTTTGCGTCAACACGCGTACGCCAAGTTTGGTCAGCTCCTGATGCGCCGCCGCCGAGATACGCGGTGGCAGCGCCGGCAGAATGCGTTCACCGGCTTCCACCAGCGTGACGTTCAGCGAGCTGCTATCCAGACCTTTGTAGCCGTAGCTGTGCAACTGTTTCACCGCGTTATACAGCTCTGCAGAGAGTTCCACGCCGGTGGCGCCGCCGCCGACAATGGCGATGTTGACTTTTTCCAGGCTGCCTTCGCTGGCCGAGAAACGCAGGAACAGGTTGAGCATTTCGTTATGGAAACGACGCGCCTGATGCGGGTTGTCGAGAAAGATGCAGTGATCTTTTACGCCCGGCGTGCCGAAGTCATTTGAGGTGCTGCCAAGCGCGATGACCAGGCGATCGTAGGCCAGCTCACGCTGCGGCACTAACAGTGCGCCTTCCGCATCGCGGATTTCGGCCAGCTCAAGGGTTTTGTTTTCACGATTGATTTGCGTCAGCGATCCCAGCTGGAACTGGAAACCGTGATTACGCGCGTGCGCCAGATAGCTCAGCGCATCAATCCCTTCGTCCATCGAACCGGTTGCCACTTCATGCAGCAGCGGTTTCCACAGATGACTGTGGTTACGATCGACCAGGATGATCTCGGCTTTCTTCTTGCGTCCCAGCTTGTGACCGAGCTGCGTTGCCAGCTCTAAGCCGCCAGCACCACCGCCGATGATAACGATTTTTTCCATAGATGTAGTCAACAAGGACCCCCTCAAAGTTGTAAACCAATAGTTAATTAATGGTTAATAAAAACCTTAATAAACATAGGGTTGGCGACGTTAAATCGCGAGCTGAGGGCAGAATATCACGGCGTCAGAGACATCACATAAGAAAATTGATGTACATCAATCTTTCAGCTGCATTATCAGAATGTTACACATTTTATGCGCCGCATCACACGGCGCGCGGACGGTCAGGCGAGGAGTTTGAAGGCTTTGATGCGCTGCAAATGCGGCGCGATGTTCTTGAATTTGTGGCTGGCTGCGTCATCCCAGATAATTTCATAGAACGGCTGCAGGTACGTCGCGCTGCGCTGATTATCCAGCACTTCGTCCTGACGAGATAAAATCGCCAGACACTTTTCGCGGTTCTTTTCGCGGAAATCGTTGACGCACTTAGTGGCGATATCGAGATACTCTTCCGGGCGATCGATTTTGCCTTCCATGTTCTCAAACGGGAACAGATTTGGATTGAAGATCACCTGACGCATGCCGCACAGGAAGCCAATGCGTTCGGCCCAATAACCCCCCAGCCCAACCCCGCAAATCAGCGGATGCGCATCGTCGCCCTGTTGCAGCAGCTTGTCGCACTCTTTCAGCAGAAACTGCATGTCGTGTTTGGGATGGCGGGTGCTGTAGCTGACTAATCTGACGTCCGGGTCAATAAACTGCAGCTGCAGCACCTTTTCATGGTTGCCCGGACTGTTGGAATCAAAACCGTGCAGATAGATGATCATGATTATCCTCAGCGTGGAGTGAAATCCGGGCAGCGAAGCTTATCTGCCCGAGGCTTTGTGCGCCAGCCAGCGCTCTTGCAACGCGCTTAACTGACGCTGATTTTGCCGCCAGCGCTCGCTTGCCAGCAGGCTTTGACGGGTAAAACGCCCTTGATGGTATAACTGCGTCACGCGCTCTGCCCCGATCGGCGTCAAGTTATCCAGCACGCTCACCGCGCCCGCGCGTTGATTGCACACCAGGATCATATCGCAACCGGCATTCAGTGACTGCTGCGCGCGTTCGGCGTAGCTGCCCATCACCGCGGCACCTTCCATCGACAGGTCGTCGGAGAAAATCACGCCGTTAAAGCTGAGCTCCTCGCGCAATACGGTTTGCAGCCAATACGGCGAACCGCTGGCAGGCAACGGATCCACCTCAGTATAGATAACGTGCGCCGGCATCACCGCATCAAGAAGCTGCTCGTCGATCAACTGCTTAAAGATCGCCATGTCATGCTGACGCAGCGTGGCGGCATCGCGGTTGTCGCGCGGCGTCTCTTTATGCGAATCGGCACTGACCGCACCGTGACCGGGGAAGTGTTTGCCGGTGGTTTTCATGCCGGCTTCATGCATGCCATTGATAAAACGTCGTGCGACCTGCAGGGCGATGGCCGGATCTTCATGGAATGAACGATCGCCGATAGCCGCGCTGATGTGACCAATATCGAGCACCGGCGCGAAACTGATGTCGATGTCCATGGCGATCATTTCCGACGCCATCTGCCAGCCCGCCTGCTGCGCCAGTTCACCCGCGCTATTCAGATCGTGCAGCGCGGCGAAGGATTGCATCGCCGGCAGCTGCGTGAAGCCGTCGCGGAAACGCTGCACGCGACCGCCTTCCTGATCCACCGCTACCACCAGACGATTGCGTGAAGCGGCGCGAATCTGGCGCACCAGCTCTGCCAACTGCTCGACATCGTGGAAGTTGCGGGCAAACAGAATCAGTCCGCCCACCAGCGGATGCTGCAGAATTTCGCGTTCTTCGGCGTCCAGCTCATAGCTTTCGACGTCGAGCATCAGCGGTCCGGGTGTGTTCATGGTCATGATTAAAATCCTGAGTTAAAGGTCGTGCCAGCTAGCCTGCGCCAGCTGCAGTAAGGTGTCATCCTGGCTCTGCTCGGCACGCAGCTGATACCAGCTGGCCATCAACAGCTGCAGCCACGGTTGCCAGCGCTGCATCTGGCACGCCAGTGCTGGCTTATCCAGTTGCGCGCGCGCGGCGTAATCGGCAATCCACGCAGAACGCGTATCGCCATCAACCGCACACACCGCCGCCAGCTCCAGCGCCACGTCACCGTCGGCGGCATATTCCCAGTCGATTAGGCGTAAACCTTCCGGCGTGGCAATCAGGTTGCCGGCGTGGACATCCATATGCAGCGGCGCCAGGCGCAGCGGCTGCGGTTCGCCCTGTTGTAATAAGCGTTGCAGACGACGCTGCCAGCGCCAGTGACGCTGCCGGCAAAGCTGCCAATAGCGCTGTAGCAGCGGCGCTAAGCGTAAACGGTAGCCGGTGAGCGGCTGTTGATGCAGACGCTGCAGCAGCGCCACAATCGCCTGCCGCTGCGCGTTAAACTGCGCGGAAGTGAGCACCTCGCCCGGCATCCAGCTTTGCAGCAGCCAGGGATGGCGCCACGCCAGCGGCTGCGGCCCCAGCTGTGCATGCCGCAGTTGCTGCAGAATGCGGTATTCGCGCTGGCGATCGACAAACGGGATCGGCTGCGGCGGCGCACGTCTCGCCAGCAATTCGCCCTGCGGCATCTGCACGCGCACGCTTTGCCCGCTCAGTCCCGGCAGCGCGAAAAAATGACCGGCAGCTTGCGCCGTCGGCCATTGTTGCTGAAGCAGGTTTTGCAGCTGGGGATCAGGGTTGAGCAACACCGTTTCCTGACCAGATGATTTCACCGGTTTGTACCAGCATCAGCTGCATTTGCAGCGTCGGTGATTTCACATCGCCCTGCGCATTGCTGTAGAGCACATACTGCGCGTTAACGTTGCGCGCCAGGCCAATCGCTTTACTGCGCGAGTTGAGGCTGTCATCCGGCGACAAGCCCAGCGTTTGCTTGGCCTGCGCCAGCTGTTCTGGGGTGATCAGCGTGAACTTGCCGTTGTTGGCCAGCGCATTTTGAATCGCGTCGGTGGCTTTATCGGTTTGCAGCGCGCCATTAGTACTGTTCTTGATGCGATCCACCAGCAGCACGCTGCCCGGATTTACGCCTGAAGATTGCACCATCTTACCGACCAACGGCTGGACGCTGGCATCCCAGTTAATGGTTTTCAGCTTTGGTGGCTGCGGCACGGTTTGCGGCGGCGGCACTGGCTGCGGCGTAGGTTCAACCGGCTGAGTGGGCGTGGTCGGCTGCGTGGGTTCTACCGGTGCCGGCGTCTGTTGTTGCACCACACAACCGGTGAGCATTAGCGCAAATAACAACGCGCCCGAACGTTTTACACTGCGAATCACAGCTTACTCCTCAAAGATAAAGATAGAGACGCACCTTACTGGCGGTCGGATTGCCCATTTGTGAGGCCACTTCTACGCTGCCGTGTGCCGGAACGATTTGGCTTTGCGCCGGCTCTTCCGGCGTGATTTCCAATCCTTTGTCGTCGTACCAATAGAAACGATAGTGCACTTTCACTGGCGTTTCACGCTGGTTGTACAACATGCTCATGGCACGCTGCTGACCATCTTGTTCGGTCAACTTCGGATCATCGGTAATAATGCCCGCGGATAACACCGCCGATTCCATCACCAGCGACTGCGAGGTATTAATCATCGGCTTATCGCTGCTGCAACCTGCAAGGGTCAGCAACAGCAAGCCACTCAGCCATTGACGCATCACGTTGTCCGCCTGAGTTAGCTGGCCAGCATCGGGCCCAGCGGCTGACCGCCAACCAAATGCATATGGATGTGGTAAACCTCCTGACCGCCATGGCTGTTGCAGTTGATGATCAGACGATAGCCATCTTCGGCAATGCCTTCATCACGGGCAATTTTGGCGGCCACGGTGATCATCCGGCCCAGCGCCTGCTCGTGTGCGGGCTGCGCATCATTGGCGGTGGGAATCAATACGTTGGGGATGATCAAGATATGGGTAGGCGCTTTCGGCGCGATATCACGGAAGGCGGTGACCAGTTCGTCCTGATAAACCACGTCGGCGGGAATCTCGCGACGGATGATTTTACTGAAAATGGTTTCTTCAGCCATGGTGCATTTCCTTAAGCCTGAGTTCAGTCAGGCAGTATGCGTGAGGAATTCCATTTCTTTCAACCTCAGGACCACAATTCCTGCATTAAATGGCTGCCTTTAAGCCGTTTTCTCACTTCGCCACGCATTGTGCTGCAGCTCGCATTTCTAACCTCTCATTAACCACAAAAATGAAACGCTGTTTTATAAATTAGAGATATCACGCCTTTTTCTTTGTGATTTTGCCACTCACCTGCAGGTCATTGCGAAATCACGAAGGTTTGCCAGCTTAAGCCGCTCTACTTTCAATCCAATCCGCGCAAGTTGTACGGAGTGATGAGGGATGTGTTTACCGACTAATTCAAGGAGAACCTGCCATGCGCTCTCGTAAGATTGGCCTGGGCCATTATCTGGCCTATGGGTCCGGGGATTTCCTCGGTGCAGGCACCACGGCGCTAACCGCCGCCTGGCTGCTCTACTTTTACACCACCTTTTGTGGGCTCTCGCCGATTCAGGCGACCTTCATTTTCGCTGCCGCCCGCGTGCTGGATGCGGTGGTGAGCCCGCTAATGGGTTTCCTGACCGATAACTTTGGTTCGACCTGGCTCGGTAAGCGCTTTGGCCGCCGCAAATTTTTTATCCTGCTCGGTATTCCGTGCGTGTTCAGCTACAGCCTGATGTGGGTTGGCGACATGAGTTTTTGGTGGTATCTGCTGACTTATCTGCTGTTCGATATGGTCTACACCATGATTCTGGTGCCTTACGAAACGCTGGTGCCGGAGATGACCGATGATTTCAAACAGAAAACCCGCTTCTCTGGCGCGCGTATTGGCCTGGCGCAGCTGTCGGCCATTCTGGCAGCGTTCCTGCCGGGCATACTGATTGGCTGGTTTGGCAAAGAGAATCCGATCTCCTTCTTCTATGCCAGCCTGGTGTTCTCGGTGATTTGTGCGCTGGTGTTAACGTTGGTGTGGCTGTTTACCTGGGAACGCGATCCCGACGATTTCTCTGCCGAATCGCGCCGCGCCGAGCAGGAAAAATCACAGCTGACCTTGCTACAAAGCCTGAAGCGCCTCTACACCGAGCTGGCCTCAACGCTGCGCATTCGTATTTTCCGTCAGCATCTGGGCATGTATCTCGGCGGCTATATCGCGCAGGACGTGTTTAACGCGGTGTTCACCTGGTATGTGGTGTTTGTGCTGATGCAAAGCGCGCAGATCGCCTCCAACCTGATGGGCACCATGGCGGTGATGCAGTTTATTGCGGTGATGGCGATGATTCCGCTGTGTATCCGCCTTGGGCCTGCGCCCGCGTATCGTATGGTGGTGGTGCTGTTTGGGCTTAGCGCCCTCTCCTACGCCGGATTGTGGTACACCGGCATGAACGACAACTTCGCTCTGCTGGTACTGATTTCCGGTCTTGCCGGTCTTGGTCGCGGCGGCATCAACTATGTGCCGTGGAATACTTACACCTATATCGCTGACGTCGATGAAGTGATTACCGGCCAACGTCGCGAAGGCATTTTTGCCGGCATCATGACGCTGACGCGCAAAGCCTCGCAAGCGGGTGCGGTGATGTTCGTCGGTATCGTGTTGCAGCTGGCGGGCTTCTCTTCCGGCCAGGCCACGCAGGTGCCGGCTGTCGGCCATACCATTCTGGCGATCCTCAGCGTGGGCACGCTCTGTGTGCTGGCCTGCGGCTTCATTATTTCACTGCGCTTTAAACTCAATCTGCAAACCCACACCGTGCTGCGCGAAGAGACGTTGAAAATGCGCGAAGCCGGACGCGTGGTGCCAGAGCGTATTTCGCCACAGGCGCGTGACGTGGTCGAAATGCTGGCGGGCATGCCGTATGAAAATCTGTGGGGCAATAACAACGTCGGGTATCTCAACCGTCATAAGCCTGCCGCACCGCCGCTGCCGACGCAGCCACGATCTTTACCTTCTCTCTCTACCCTGATTAACGATAGGAATGAACCATGACTGTATTTCCTGTAAAGCACAGCGCGTTACTGCGCCAGCCTGAATATCTGTTGCCACGCACTGAGCTGGTGCAATTGATTCAGCGGCTAACCCATAATCTGGTGAATATTACCGATCACAGCGGCGAGTTTTTGCTGCGCCTCGATGATGGCCGCGTGATCGATACCAAAGGCTGGGCTGGTTGGGAGTGGACGCACGGCATCGGTCTGTACGGCATGCTGCACTACTATCAGCAAACCGGCGATCAAGCGACGCTGAAGATTATCGATGACTGGTTCAGCACGCGCCTGGCGGAAGGTACGCCAACCAAGAACGTCAATACCGTCTGCCCGTTCCTGACGCTGGCATATCGCTATGAAGAGACGCGCAATGCCGCGTGGCGACCGGTGCTGGAGCGTTGGGCTGAATGGGTGATGTATGAGATGCCACGCACCGAGCAAGGCGGCTTGCAGCACATCGTCTACAACAACGAAAACACCCAGCAGCTGTGGGATGACACCTTGATGATGAGCGTGATGGCGCTGGCGAAGATTGGCCAGCTGCTGGATCGTCCTGAGTTTGTCGAAGAAGCCAGTTATCAGTTCCTGATTCATACCCAATATTTGATGGATCGCCAAACCGGTTTGTGGTTCCACGGCTGGACGTTTGAGGGGCGGCACAATTTTGCCAATGCACGTTGGGCGCGCGGCAACAGCTGGCTGACTATCGTTATTCCTGATTTCCTCGAGATGATGAACTGGCCGGAACAGCACGCCACGCGGCGTTTCCTGCAGCAGGTGCTGGAGAGTCAGGTGAAGGCGCTGAGCGCCTGTCAGCATAGCAGCGGTTTGTGGCACACCTTGCTCGACGATCCCAACAGTTATCCGGAAGCCTCCGCCACCGCCGGTTTCGCCTATGGCATTCTTAAAGCGGTGCGCAAACATTATCTTTCGCCCGAATATTTGCCGCTGGTGGAGAAAGCGTTGCGCGGCGTGATCGGCAATATCGATGAGGATGGGGAATTGAAGCAGGTGTCGTTCGGAACAGCGATGGGCAGCGATCTCGAGTATTACCGCCAAATCCCGCTCACCTCAATGCCGTATGGTCAGGCCATGGCGCTGCTGTGTTTGACGGAGTATTTGCGGGTTTATTTATAGCAAAAAACCCTCGTCTGAGGGTTTAACTACTTACGCTGGAAGAGGCGTCAGATCGTAAAGTCGCCATAAACCGTCCCTGGGGCTCGGCCCGCGACATCCTTGTCGCGGGACGCTTTACTCCTCTGCCGCCTCTTCCTGCTCTCAACGCATGTGCGTGCTGTCAGAACAGACGATTACATGCTGCGGATATAATCATCCATTTCGGTTTTCAGGTTATCGGACTTGGTGCCGAAAATCGCCTGAACGCCTGAACCTGCTACCACCACACCACGTGCGCCGAGGCTTTTCAGTTCAGCCTGATCAACCTTGCCGACATCCGCCACGCTGACACGCAGACGCGTGATACAGGCATCAAGGTTAGTGATGTTCTCTTTACCACCAAACGCGGTAACCAGTTTACCCGCCATTTCGCTGCCGGTTGCGCTGCTCTGCTCCATCGCGGTCTCCTCACGGCCAGGGGTTTTCAGATTCAGTTTCACAATCAGGAAACGGAATACGGTGTAGTAAATCAGGCCGTAGATGATACCCACAATCGGGAACAACCAGATTTTGCTGCTGTTACCGCTCAACACGATAAAGTCGATCAAACCGTGTGAGAAGCTGGTGCCATCACGCATCCCCAGCAGAATACAGATTGGGAAGGCCAGACCTGCCAGAATCGCGTGGATCACATACAGAATCGGCGCCACGAACATGAAGGCAAACTCGATTGGCTCGGTGATACCGGTCAGGAACGAGGTCAGCGCGGCGGAGATCATAATACCGCCCACTTTGGCCCGGTTTTCTGGTTTAGCCGTATGCCAAATCGCAATCGCTGCCGCTGGCAAACCGTACATTTTGAACAGGAAGCCGCCAGACAATTTACCTGCGGTTGGGTCGCCTGCCATGTAACGTGGGATATCACCGTGGAATACCTGACCTGCGGCATTGGTGAACTCACCAATTTGCATCTGGAAAGGGACGTTCCAGATATGGTGCAGACCAAACGGCACCAGCGAACGCTCAATCAGACCGTACAGTCCAAAGGCGACGACTGGGTTTTGATAGGCTGCCCATTGTGAGAATTCCTGAATCGCCGTACCGATTGGCGGCCAAATGAATGACAGCACCACACCGGTGAAAATCGCCGCCAGACCGGAGATGATCGGCACAAAGCGCTTGCCGGCAAAAAAGCCGAGATACTCAGGCAGTTTGATGCGATAGAAGCGGTTAAACATATAGGCCGCGATGGAACCGGCGATGATTCCGCCGAGCACACCGGTATCTGCAAGATGCTTAGCCTCAATTTCTCCGGCAGGCATATGCAGCACCAGCGGTGCAACCACCGCCATGGTTTTCACCATGATGCCGTAGGCAACCACGGCCGCCAGCGCGGAAACGCCGTCGTTATTGGTAAAGCCAAGCGCCACACCGATCGCAAAGATCAGCGGCATATTGGCAAATACCGAACCACCCGCTTCGGCCATGACGTGGGAAACCACTTCCGGCAGCCAGCTGAAGTTTGCAGAACCAACACCTAACAAAATACCGGCAATCGGCAGAACCGATACCGGCAACATCAGCGATTTACCTACTTTCTGCAGGTTCGCAAATGCGTTCTTGAACATAGAAACTCCTGAGTATGAGTGCAATTTTTTGCGCAGTGCGCATGGCTTAGGGGGAGGATCCTTCGCCGGGGTGACGCTGAGCGTCTTTTGATTTATTACGAAGAGTAAAATAAATCGCTAATTGTTAAATTGACGGCCATCACATTTCGCTAAGGAGGCCCCTTTCCTTTCAGTCATTTCTTACTGACTTGCGCTAATAAACAGCAATAAATCACTGCCTGCGTCCCGTAAGACGCAGTGCAGTTGAATGATTTCTGATTAATTACAGCGTTTGAAATAAAGCGTTTAGCCGCCGAGACGACTCATCGGGATGTGGAACAGGCGGGAGAAATTTTCGGTGGTAGTAGCGGCGAGGGTTTCGATATCAACGCCTTTTAACACCGCCATGTAATCCGCCACATCACGCGTAAACGCTGGCTGATTCTCTTTACCACGGTGCGGTACCGGCGCCAGATACGGCGAATCGGTTTCCACCAGCATACGATCAAGCGGCACGTAGCGCGCCGCATCGCGGATCTGTTCGGCGTTGCGGAAAGTCAGAATGCCGGAGAAAGAGATATAAAAACCGAGATCGAGCAATTTGGCGGCGGTCTCTTTATCTTCGGTAAAACAGTGCAGCACGCCGCCGCACTTCTCTACCTGCTCTTCGCGCAGAATCGCCAGCGTGTCTTCACGCGCATCACGCGTGTGCACGATGATCGGTTTATTTAACGCAATGCCGGTACGAATGTGCTCACGAAACGAAGCTTGTTGCTGCGCTTTGGTTTCCTGCTGATAGAAATAGTCCAGCCCGGTTTCACCCAGCGCGACCACGCGATCCTCTGCGGCCAGACGGCGGAACTCTTCGACGTCGTACGGCGCTTCCTGATTAAGCGGATGGACGCCACAAGCCAGCGCGACGTTTTCACGATCGCCTACCAGCTGTTTGATTTTGTAGTAATCCGGCAAGGTGGTGGCAATCGCCAGCATAAACTTCACATCGCGCGCCGCCGCTTTGGCGATGACATCATCCAGATCGCGATGGTGCTTTTCATAATCGAGGCCATCCAGATGGCAGTGGGAATCGACAATAAACATAGAGCTCTCTTTTTGCTTAGCCGACCGTTGCCGGAGTCAGTGAACGTCCCCAGGCGAGTAAACGATCGGTCAACATTAATTCACGGTTGAGTGCGGCGACATGCAACAGCTGTTCGCGACACTGCATCCATTGCTGCGCGCTGCTGTTAAGCGCACTGCTGTTCATTCTTTGCGCCAACTGTGTGACCACATCCGGATGATCGCCGTTGCTCAGCCACTGACTTGCGCCCTGCTGCACTTTCATCGCATCCACCAGCAGTGAAATCAGCCAGCTGAGACGTACGGCCACATCTTCACTGTTTAGCGCGGGTAACAGCTGCAGCACATCGCCGTTGAGCGCTTTAATCAGCGTTTCACACAACGTTTCACGCGCCTGCCAGTACTCGGGCTGCAACAGCGTCAAGGCGGCGGCAGGTGCGCCATTACTCAAACGCAAGGCAGCGCGCAGCTTCTCTTCCGGCTGCGGTTGCTGTTTCTGCAGCCATTGCAGGCTATGCGCCTCTTCCGGCGGCGACAGATGCCACGTCATGCAGCGACTGCGCAGCGTAGCCAGCAGGCGTGAAGGTTCGCGCACGCTGAGGAAAAACCAGCAATTGGCCGGTGGCTCTTCTAGCGTTTTCAATAATGCGTTGGCGGCGGCTTCCGTGAGCTGCGCGGCATCGGGCAACCAAACGATTTTTGCACCACCTTGCTGGGCAAAGTGATACAGCTTTTCAGTGACGTCACGTACCGCATCAATACCAAGCGAGGTTTTCCCCTTTTCGGCTTCCAGGCGATACCAATCGGGATGCGTGTGCGCCTGCATTAACTGGCAGCCGTGGCAATGGCCGCAGCTTTTCAATCCTTCCGGCTGCAAACACATCAACCAACGGCTCACGCCCCAGATCAGCGCATCGTCACCCATACCTTCAATGGCTTGTACCAGCAAGGCGTGATGCGCCTGGCCGCTTTGATGGCGGGCGATAATTTGTCGATAAGGCTGATTCAGCCACGGATACCAATTCATGCGGATTGGCCTGCCAGCCAGCTACGCAAGGTGCTTTGAAGTGACAATGTCACGTCCGCAATGTTTTGCGTCGCATCAATGGTGAGGATCGAGGGATCCTGAGCGGCTAAGGCCAGATAGCGTTCACGCGTGCGCTCAAAGAACCGCAATGATTCCTGCTCGATACGATCCAACTCGCCGCGTGCGCGTGCGCGTTGCAGGCCAATTTCTGGCGTTACGTCGAGATAAAGCGTGAGGTCGGGACGGAAATCGCCCAGCACCGCATCGCGCAGCGTGGTCATCAGCTGCGCATCCAGACCACGTCCGCCGCCCTGATAGGCTTGGGAAGAGAGATCGTGACGATCGCCCACCACCCAGGCACCGCGTGCCAGCGCCGGTTTGATGACGTTCTCTACCAGCTGCACGCGTGCCGCGTACAGCATCAGCAGCTCGGCTTTATCGGTCACCTGCTCGCCATCTATGCCCTGCTTGACCAATATACGCAATTGTTCCGCCAGCGGCGTACCGCCGGGCTCGCGCGTGAAGACGACATCATTAATGCCGTGCTCATGCAGCACGGCAACCAGCGCATCGCGTGCGGTGGTTTTGCCTGCACCTTCCAGGCCTTCAATGACGATAAACTTACTTTTCATTTTTTTCCTTCATTGCCAGCCGGTAAACCTGCACCGCTTTATTGTGGCTGGCCAGATTGGTGGTAAAGGTGTGTCCACCTTTGCCATCCGCGACAAAATAGAGGTAGTTGGTTTTTTCCGGATGCGCAGCCGCTTCCAGTGAAGCACGGCCCGGCATCGCAATCGGTCCCGGCGGCAAACCGCTAATGGTATAAGTGTTGTAGTCGGTCGGCGTTTCCAGATTTTTACGCGTTAGCGTGCCGGTGTAGCTGTCGCCCATGCCGTAAATCACTGTGGGATCGGTCTGCAGCTTCATTCCGGTCCGCAGTCGATTGATGAACACTGACGCCACGCGCGCGCGCTCTTCGCTCACGCCGGTCTCTTTCTCAATGATCGACGCCATGGTGACCATGTCCTGCGCTTTCTTATAAGGCAGATTTTCCATACGTCCCTGCCAAATCTCATCAACCAACTTGTTCATGCGCGCGTGGGCACGCTCCAGCAGCGCCACATCGCTGGTATTGGCGGTATAGAGATAGGTATCCGGATAGAAACTGCCTTCCAGCTGGCTAACATCAAGCTTAAGCGCGGCGGCAACGGTGGCAAATTGATCGTCGCTCAGCGTGTGTTTCAGGTATGGCGCTTTGCGCAGCTCGGCTAACCACTCGGTAAGACGCGAACCTTCAATAAAACGCACCGGGAACTGCGCTTCTTTACCGCTGGCCAACAGTTGCAGTAGCTGGCGCACCGTCATGCCGGTTTCCAGGCGATAGGTACCGGCTTTGAAACGTGCCAGTTCCGGTTCCAGTTTCAGCAGCGGCCCAAACCAGATACTTTGCGGAATGATCTTCTGACTTTCCAGTTGCGCTTCCAGTACCACGCGACCGCTGCCAGCGGGCAAGGTGTAAATGGTTTCTTGCTGCAGTGTTAAGGGCGTATCAGCTAAACGTTCAATCTGCCAATAGCCAAAGGCGGCGGTGAGTCCTGCGACAATTACAACGCCTGCGAGAATTTTTTTCATTCGAGTCATGATGCTTCCATCGTCGGGCAACTGGCGCGCAGTTGCTGGTACAGCGAGCGTGCGGTAAATGAAACGTCGTCAATTTGTCGCACGGGTAAAACGGGCATCAGGGCGTTACATATCACCACTTCATCGGCGTTCAATACGTCGTCCCTGCTGCCATCAATCAACTGACAAGTCTGGCCATTTGCGGCCATCTGCGCCATCAGATAACGACGCATAATGCCATCCACGCCAGCCTGCTCAAGCTGCGGCGTAAAAACATTGTTGCCCTTACGCCAGAACAAATTGGCCGCACAGCATTCCACCACCGTCCCGCCAGTGTCAAGCACCAGCGCCTCGTCACCGCCCGTCTGGTCAAGATGCTGGCGAATCAGCACTTGCTCAAGGCGATTTAGGTGTTTTACGCCGGCCAGCAACGGATTGCGCGCCAGACGTATTGGGCTGGTGTGGAGCACAGCGCCCTGCTGTTGCAACGTGGCGTAATGCTGCGGCCACGGCGAGAGCGAAAGAATGCGCGTAGGTGAGTGGCAGCCTGCGCGGCTGTAACCGCGTCCGCCTGCGCCCGGCGTCACGATCACCTTCAGCACCGCCTGTGTGTGTCCCGCAGCGGCATTATGCATTTCTGTAGCGAGCTGAACTAAATCCGGCGCATCCATCATTAGCCTTGCACAGCCCTCTTTGAGCCGCTGCAGATGCGCATCCAGCATCACAACATGGCCGTTAATCACCGCGGCGGTGGTAAAGCAGCCATCACCAAATTGCACTGCGCGATCGCGTGCTGAAAGCTCGGTTTGCGGTATGCCGTTTATCCACATGCTGGCCGCCTTGATTAGCCCGGTAGAAAATATAAAAAAGGCCCGCATTGCGGGCCTCTGTATGGCTGAGGAGCGATTAAACCTTGCGGAAGATCAGCGAGCCGTTAGTGCCGCCAAATCCAAAGGAGTTACACAAGGTGTACTCCAGTCCGCTGACCTGGCGCGCCGTATGCGGCACGAAATCCAGATCGCAACCTTCGTCAGGATTGTCGAGGTTGATGGTCGGTGGAATCGCCTGGTCGCGCAGCGCCAGAATCGAATAAATCGCTTCTACTGCACCCGCCGCACCCAACAGGTGGCCAGTCATCGACTTGGTAGAGCTGACCATCACACTGTGAGCTGCCGCACCAAACACCGATTTCACCGCCTGCGCTTCCGCTTTGTCACCGGCTGGCGTCGAGGTGCCATGCGCGTTGACATAACCGATCTGCTCAGCGTTCAGCTGCGCGTCACGTAGCGCGTTAACCATCGCCGCGGCTGCACCTGAACCGTCTTCCGGAGGTGACGTCATGTGGTAAGCATCGCTGCTCATGCCGAAACCAATGATCTCAGCATAAATCTTCGCACCACGTTTCTTAGCGTGTTCGTACTCTTCCAGTACGACAATGCCAGCACCGTCACCCAACACGAAACCGTCACGATCTTTATCCCACGGACGGCTTGCCGCCTGAGGATTGTCATTACGCGTGGAGAGCGCACGAGCAGCACCAAAACCACCGACACCAAGTGGCGTACTGGCTTTCTCCGCACCACCGGCCAACATCACATCAGCATCGTTATACGCAATGATACGCGCTGCATGACCAATGTTGTGCACACCAGACGTACAGGCAGTTGCGATAGAGATGCTTGGACCTTTCAGGCCGTACATGATGGTGAGATGACCAGCAACCATGTTGACGATGGTTGAAGGCACGAAGAATGGGCTGATTTTGCGCGGTCCACCGTTGACCAGCGAGCTGTGGTTATCTTCGATTAAACCCAGTCCGCCAATACCAGAACCGATTGCCGCACCAATGCGACCAGCATTCTCATCGGTTACGACCAGACCGGAGTCTGCCATAGCCTGAATACCAGCAACGATGCCGTATTGGATGAAGTCATCCATCTTGCGCTGATCTTTGCGCGAGATGAAATCATCGCAATTAAAATCTCTTACTAAGCCCGCAAAACGCGTTGCGTAGGCACTAGTATCAAAATGGTCGATCAGGCTAATGCCGCTCTGACCGGCAAGGAGAGCACTCCAGGTAGACTCTACGGTATTGCCGACAGGAGACAACATGCCAAGACCAGTCACAACTACACGACGCTTAGACACGCACGTCCTCCAGGGAGGGAAAAAATAACGCTATGTGGGGCAAACATAAAACTCAGGCGGTCGAGGTGACCGCCTGAAGATATTCATTAACCTTGATGGCTAGTGATGTAGTCGATCGCTGCCTGAACGGTAGTGATTTTCTCAGCTTCTTCGTCTGGAATTTCAGTATCAAACTCTTCTTCCAGAGCCATTACCAGCTCAACGGTGTCAAGAGAATCTGCACCAAGGTCTTCAACGAAAGAAGCAGTGTTAATCACTTCGTCTTCTTTAACACCCAGCTGCTCAGCTACGATTTTCTTAACGCGTTGTTCGATATCGCTCATACTATTTAATTTCCTATCAAAACTCGCTTTCGCGATGGTTTTCGTAGTGTATAAAATGTTGAAAAAGATGCAACAAAATCCCGGCTGGTCGAACCACGATTTTGCGTTATTCTGCGGTGTTTACCGTAGATAAAGCAAATGTTTTCGTGATTATCAGACCATGTACATGCCGCCATTGACATGAAGCGTTTCACCCGTGATATAGGCTGCTTCGTCAGAGGCTAAGAATGCAACAGCATTGGCAATCTCCTGCGGGTCACCTAAACGACCTGCGGGAACTTCTGCCAAAATACCCGAACGTTGATCTTCGTTCAGTGCACGCGTCATGTCCGTCTCGATAAAGCCCGGAGCCACGACGTTTACAGTAATGCCACGTGACGCAATTTCTCGCGCCAGTGATTTGCTAAAGCCAATCAAACCTGCTTTTGCAGCCGCATAGTTTGCCTGACCCGCGTTACCCATGGTCCCAACTACAGAACCGATGGTAATGATACGGCCCACGCGTTTTTTCATCATGGCACGCATAACCGCCTTAGAAAGACGGAAGACAGATGTCAGGTTGGTATCAAGGATATCCGCCCACTCATCGTCTTTCATGCGCATCAACAGATTGTCACGCGTAATGCCTGCATTATTGACTAAAATGTCCACTTCGCCAAATTCGGCGCGAACTTGTTCGAGGACGCTCTCAATTGAGGCGGCATCAGTAACGTTCAGCAGCAGGCCTTTGCCCTTGTCGCCGAGGTAAGCACTGATTGCTTCCGCACCGCTTGCACTGGTGGCGGTTCCCACCACTTTGGCACCGCGCGCAGCCAGCGTTTCCGCAATGGCGCGACCAATTCCACGGCTTGCACCGGTAACCAGCGCTACTTTACCTTCAAAGCTCATGTTTTTCCTCTTATTCCTGGGTAAGTGCAGCGCTCAGTGAAGCAGAATCGTTCACCGCAGCGGCACTCAGGCTATCCACAATACGTTTGGTCAGACCGGTCAGAACTTTACCTGGACCGACTTCCAGCAGCTGCTCAACGCCCTGCGCAGCAATAAATTCGACCGATTCGGTCCAGCGCACGGGGCTATACAGCTGACGGACCAGCGCACTTCGAATCGCAGCACCTTCAGTTTCACACTTCACGTCGACGTTATTCACCACCGGCACCGAAGGCGCATTAAAGGTGATCGCTTCGAGCGCTACTGCCAGCTTATCGGCAGCAGGTTTCATCAACGCACAGTGCGATGGCACGCTGACTGGCAGCGGCAATGCACGTTTGGCACCGGCAGCTTTACAGGCTGCACCCGCACGTTCAACCGCTTCTTTGTTGCCCGCGATAACCACCTGGCCCGGCGAGTTGAAGTTAACCGGTGAAACCACCTGGCCTTGAGCGCTCTCTTCACAGGCTTTACGGATGGATGCATCATCCAGGCCGATAATCGCCTGCATAGCGCCAGTACCTTCCGGTACCGCTTCCTGCATCAGTTTGCCGCGCAGCTCAACCAATTTAATGGCGTCAGCGAAATTCAGCACACCGGCACAAACCAGCGCCGAGTATTCACCAAGGCTGTGACCGGCCATCATGCTTGGCTGCACCGCATTTTTGCTCTGCAATACGCGATAGATGGCAACAGAAGCCGCCAGCAGCGCAGGCTGTGTCTGCCAGGTTTTATTCAATTCTTCAGCTGGTCCCTGCTGGACCAGCTGCCATAAGTCATAACCCAGTGCGTCAGAAGCTTCACGGAAAGTGGCTTCAACCTGCGGGTTTTCAGCGGCCAGCTCGGCTAACATGCCGACGGTCTGCGATCCCTGTCCTGGGAAAACATAAGCAAATTGCGTCATCTTTCGTTCCTGTCAATCAAAAGCGAACCAGCGCAGAACCCCAGGTGAAACCGCCACCAAAGGCTTCCAGCAGAATCAGTTGTCCCGGCTTGATACGGCCATCGCGCACCGCTTCGTCAAGTGCACTTGGCACTGACGCGGCCGAGGTATTACCGTGACGATCCAGCGTGACCACAACTTTCTCCATGCCCATACCGAGCTTTTTGGCGGTTGCGCTAATAATGCGCAGATTCGCCTGATGCGGCACCAGCCAGTCGAGCATTTCACGATCAAGATTGTTGGCTTGCAGAGTTTCATCCACAATGTGCGCCAGTTCAGTCACGGCCACTTTGAAGACTTCATTCCCCGCCATCGTCAGATAAGCAGGCTCATCCTGATGGGCACGATCCTGATACGGCAGCGTCAGCAGTTTGCTGTAACGGCCGTCGGCGTGCAGATGGGTAGAAAGGATGCCTGGCTCTTCGCTTTGACTCAGCACCACCGCGCCCGCGCCATCACCAAACAGAATGATGGTGCCGCGATCGTTAGGATCGAGCGTACGTGCCAGCACGTCTGCACCGATCACCAGCGCATGTTTTACCGCACCATTTTTAATGTATTGATCGGCAACGCTCAGTGCATAGGTGAAGCCCGCACAAGCAGCGGCCAAATCGAAGGCAGCGCAATCGTTAATCTCCAGCATTTGCTGGATCATGCATGCTGAACTTGGGAAGGCATGGCTGGAAGAGGTGGTCGCCACAATGATCAGGCCAATTTCGCTCGCATTCACACCCGCCATTTCCAACGCGCGCTGTGCTGCGGTGAAGCCCATAGTAGCAACGGTTTCTTCCGGAGCGGCAATACGACGCTCACGGATGCCGGTACGGGTGACAATCCACTCGTCCGTCGTCTCGACCATTTTTTCCAGATCCGCATTGGAGCGAATCTGCTCAGGCAAATAGCTGCCCGTACCGATAATTTTGGTAAACATCTACGCTTTGTCACTCCTGGCTAATACAGTGTCAAGGCGCGCCGCAATCCTTTCAGGGACTTGCTTTCGCACCGTCTGCTCTGCCTGCTCTATCGCCACGGCAAATGCACGTTGATTCGCCGCACCGTGGCTTTTGATCACTGTCCCGCGCAATCCTAACAGACAAGCGCCATTGTACTGGTCGGGGTTGAGATGGCCGAAACGCTTCGCCAGACGCTTTTGAATCCAGCGTCCCAGCAATGTTAGCCACCAGGCCCGTTTTTTTCCTTCCTCTGACGATTTAATCAGAGAGAGGAACATTCTTACCACGCCTTCCATGGTCTTCAACGTGACGTTACCAACGAAGCCATCACAAACCAGCACATCCGTCTTGCCGGTGAGGAGATCGTTCCCCTCAAGATATCCAATATAGTTGATTTGCGGTGACGCTCGCAGCACCGCAGATGCGGCGCGGATTGTTTCCAATCCTTTGGTCTCTTCCTGACCAATATTCAGCAGCGCAACACGCGGCTGGGCGATCTCCAGCACTTCTTCAGCCATCACTGCGCCCATGATCGCAAACTGCACCAGCATGGCGCTGTCGGATTCAACGTTAGCGCCGAGATCCAGCACCACCGTTTTGCCATGCTGCTGATGCGGCAACACCGTCATCAACGCCGGACGCTCAATGCCATCCAGCGGTTTTAATAGCATTTTCGCCAGGCCCATCAGTGCGCCGGTATTTCCCGCACTGACACAGGCTTGTGCTTTCCCCTCTTTGACCAACTCTAACGCCACACGCATGGAACTGCCGCGGCTGTTACGAATCGCCTGAGAAGGTTTGGCATCACTTGCAATAACCGATTCGGCAGGAATAACCTGCACACGCCTCTGTAACGAGGAATCCGCTTTGGCAAGAAATGACGAGATGATGTCGGGATCGCCGACCAGAAGAAGAACCAGCTCCGAATGAGAGGCCAGTGCCTGCAAGGCTGCAGGCACTGTCACGCAAGGACCGAAGTCCCCGCCCATGGCATCAACTGCCAGGGTCAAACGTGTCAAGGTATCGCCTTGTGTAATCGCGAGGATTACTTGGTGATAACCTTGCGACCGCGGTAGTAACCATCCGCAGTGATATGGTGACGCAGATGAGTTTCGCCAGAAACTTTATCTACTGACAGAGCAGCAGTGGTCAGCGCATCGTGTGAACGACGCATACCACGCTTAGAACGGGTTGGTTTATTCTGTTGTACGGCCATGGACCTTACTCCTATTACTTACGCTTTAAACTGGCTAATACGGCAAAGGGATTTGGTTTTTCTGCCTCTGGAGGCAATTGACCAAATACCATGTCCGCGTCGGACACTTCACAGTGTTCAGAATCATGCACCGGAACCACGGGCAGCGCGAGGATGAGCTCATCTTCGATCACTGCCAGCAAGTCGATCTCACCAAAATCATTGACATCAACTGGCTCGTAGGCTTCCGGTAGTGCCTCGGCCTGTTCATCAGAAGAGACAGGACTGAAGCAATAGCTTACGTGAACATGACGTGGAAACGACTGGTTGCAGCGTTGACATGACAGAGTCACCTGCACTTCGGCTGTTCCTTGCAGAACGGCGAGGCGCTGGTTATCAACCGCAAACGACATATCGCATTCAACTTCACTGTCCACACTCACGACCGTTTCGGCCAAGCGCGCCACCAATTCAGGTGCATAAACGCCATGATAATCAAGGCGTTTTTGCGCGGCGCGGACCGGATCGAGCGTCAGGGGTAATTTTACCTTTTGCATAGGGCGCGCATATTAACTTTGTAACGTCATAGAGTCAAAGAAAAAGGCCGGTTTACGGCATCTTTCACCCGTTAGTCGCATCCAGTGCGGCGCATAGTTTAAAATGACTGTCATCTTTACGCTATCTATTCTGAAAAAAAATGACGACACCTTTGGTTTTAGCTTCTACCTCCCCTTTTCGTCAGGCGCTGCTAAGCAAACTGGGCCTGCCTTTTATTACCGCCGCTCCCGATTGCGACGAATCCCCGCTGCCGCATGAATCAGCCTCCGAGCTGGTGCAGCGGCTGGCATTAGCCAAAGCGCAGGCGCTGGCTGCACGTTACCCGGACCGCTGGATTATCGGTTCCGATCAGGTTTGTGTATTGAATGGCGAGATAACCGGTAAACCGCATACCGTGGAGCAGGCCTGCCAGCAACTCGCGGCCGCCAGCGGTAACGCCATCACCTTTTATACCGGCCTGGCGCTTCTGCAACCGCAGAGCGACACACAATCGGTTATTTGCGAACCCTTTACCGTGCATTTCCGCGAGTTGAGTGCCGAAGAGATTCGCGGCTACGTCGAAAAGGAACAACCGCTACAATGCGCCGGCAGTTTCAAAAGCGAAGGATTGGGGATTTGTTTATTTGACAGGCTAGAAGGTCGCGATCCTAATACCTTGATTGGCTTACCGCTGATCGCGCTAAATGAGATGTTAAGAGCGGTGGGCATCAACGCATTGTGTTGATGCCCCTACAATCAGTCTTTCTTCTGACGCAGCTGTGCAAGACAGTGTTTCAGTGCGCCATCCAGTGGCGCTTCTATGCGCAGCACTTCTCCGGTATTGGGATGGGTAAAGGTCAACGCAGCCGCATGCAGGAAAAGACGCGACAAGCCCGTCGAACCCAGCTGTGCATCAAAGTCGCGGTCGCCGTAACGATCGTCAAAAGCGATCGGATGGCCACCGTGCAGCGTATGCACACGAATCTGATGGGTACGGCCCGTCACCGGGCTGGCTTTCACTAAGGTCGCGAAACCAAAACGCTCTTCTACTTTAAAGCGCGTCTCGGAAGGTTTGCCCTCCGCACTCACGCGCACCACGCGTTCGCCGCTCTGCAAAATGTTCTTTAACAGCGGAGCCTGCACCACTTTCAGATGCGACGGCCAGTCACCGCGCACCAGCGCCAGGTAATCCTTCTGCATGCCCTTTTCGCGCAGTTGCTCATGCAGCGAGCGCAAAGCAGAACGCTTCTTCGCCACCAGCAGAATGCCAGAAGTATCACGATCCAGACGATGGACTAACTCAAGGAAACGCGCTTCCGGACGCAACGCACGCAGCCCTTCAATCACGCCAAAACTTAATCCGCTGCCACCGTGCACCGCAGTGCCCGACGGTTTATTCAGCACCATCAGGTAATCATCTTCATACAGAATGGCATTGGTGAGCGCCGCAACTTTATCCAGTTTCGGTGAAACCGTATTCTCTTCGCGTTCGGCAACCCGCACCGGCGGAATACGCAGCTCGTCGCCATCCTCCAGCTTATATTCCGGTTTCACGCGCTTTTTATTTACCCGTACTTCGCCTTTACGCAAAATGCGATAAATCATGCTTTTCGGCACGCCCTTGAGCTGGGTGCGCAAAAAGTTATCAATTCGTTGTCCGGCATTTTCAGCCGTGATGGCGACATACTGTACGCCGGGATTCTCTGTTTTCATGGCGGCGATTCTAATTAGTGTACCTGGATAGCGCCACCCCTTTTTCTGTGCTTAACTCTCTCTTTGTCGCGTATTGAAACGGTGAAAATGGCGACATTTTCAGCGATGCGATGATTAGCCCTGCAAATGAACAGGTTATGGATGAATAAACTTCTCAGCTTGGCAAAAGTCGCCTTGCTTAATGTGAGTTAGCAATGGAATAATGCAGGGGTTTCTGCCCTGGAAAGATTCAGGCAGGAAAAAGAGCGAAATAAGTCATTTTGCCGGATTTAACGGACACGCAGCAATGGCGTAAGACGTAATGTTAAATCAGGCACTTAGCGGGCTGCGGGTTGCGGCCTGGACGACAGACCAGGATGTGTGGATTTTTGAATACTCTGTAACATTTCCACCTTCAGGCGCTGGATTTCCTTATGAAAAACAGGCCACCGACAAGATTTGCGCCCCTTTAGCCGCCGACAACCGTGAGGTTGACGTCAGTGCATTAAGACACGGGGCCATCGGTTGATTCTCGTCCAGGGTAACGATGCCCGCAGCTAGATCACTCATGTGAGAATAACGAGTAAGTCACGATGAAAAGAATGTTAATTAACGCAACTCAGCAGGAGGAGTTGCGCGTTGCCCTGGTTGATGGACAACGTCTGTACGATCTGGATATTGAAAGTCCTGGACACGAACAGAAAAAAGCCAACATATACAAAGGTAAAATCACCCGCGTTGAACCCAGCCTTGAAGCTGCATTTGTCGATTATGGTGCAGAACGTCACGGTTTCCTCCCTCTGAAAGAAATTTCCCGCGAATACTTCCCCGCCAATTACAACGCACATGGTCGTCCGAATATCAAAGATGTGCTGCGTGAAGGCCAGGAAGTTATCGTTCAAATTGATAAAGAGGAACGCGGTAATAAAGGTGCAGCACTCACCACCTTTATTTCCCTGGCCGGTAGCTATCTGGTATTGATGCCGAACAACCCACGTGCCGGTGGTATTTCACGCCGCATTGAGGGCGACGACCGTACCGAATTAAAAGAAGCACTTTCCGCACTGGAACTTCCAGACGGCATGGGATTGATCGTCCGCACTGCGGGCGTGGGTAAATCTGCCGAATCACTGCAGTGGGATCTCAGCTTCCGTATGAAGCACTGGGAAGCCATTAAGAAAGCCGCAGACAGCCGCCCAGCGCCTTTCCTGATCCATCAGGAAAGCAACGTTATCGTGCGCGCCTTCCGCGACTATCTGCGTCAGGATATCGGTGAAATCCTTATCGATAATCCAAAAGTACTGGAACTGGCCCGTCAGCACATTGCTGCACTGGGTCGTCCGGACTTCAGCAGCAAAATCAAACTCTACACCGGTGAAATCCCGCTGTTCAGCCACTACCAAATCGAATCGCAGATTGAATCCGCCTTCCAGCGTGAAGTGCGTCTGCCATCAGGCGGATCGATTGTTATCGATAGCACCGAAGCCCTGACGGCGATTGATATCAACTCCGCACGCGCTACTCGCGGCGGTGATATCGAAGAAACCGCGTACAACACCAACCTGGAAGCGGCCGATGAGATTGCTCGCCAATTGCGTCTGCGCGATCTCGGCGGCCTGATTGTTATCGATTTCATCGACATGACGCCAGTGCGCCACCAGCGCGCGGTGGAAAATCGTCTGCGTGAAGCGGTACGTCAGGATCGTGCGCGTATTCAGATCAGCCACATTTCACGCTTCGGCTTGCTGGAGATGTCGCGTCAGCGTCTGAGCCCGTCACTGGGTGAATCCAGCCATCACGTCTGCCCACGCTGCAGCGGAACCGGCACCATCCGTGATAACGAATCGCTGTCGCTGTCTATTCTGCGTCTGATTGAAGAAGAAGCGCTGAAAGACAACACCAAAGAAGTGCATGCCATTGTTCCGGTTCAGGTCGCCTCTTACCTGCTGAACGAAAAGCGTGATGCCGTTAGCGCCATCGAAAAACGCCAGGGCGGTGTGCGTGCCATCATCGTGCCAAACGATCAGATGGAAACGCCACACTACTCGGTACTGCGTGTTCGTACTGGCGAAGAGACGCAAACGCTGAGCTATCACTTACCGAAACTGCACGAAGCGGAAATGGCGCTGCCTTCTGAAGAAGAGCACGCTGAGCGTCGTCGTCCGGAGCAGCCAGCACTGGCCGCCTTCGCGATGCCTGATGCGCCGCCTGCGCCGGTTGAAGTGGTGAAAGAGTCTCAGCCAGCAGCAGAAGTGAAAACCAAACCAGCAGTTGCTGCGCCTGCAGTAACCAACACGGGTTTCGTGGCTCGCCTGCTGAGTGGCTTGAAGAAACTGTTTGCCGGTGATGCGCCTGCTGCGGCGCCTGCTGAAACTAAGCAGGAAACCCCAGCCGTTGTTGCCGCTGAATCTGAAAACACCCAGCAGCGTGGCGAACGTCGTAACAATAACAACCGTCGCAACAACCGTCGCGAACGTACGCCGCGTAATGGCGAGAACGGTCAGGTGCGCGAAGGTCGTGAACCGCGCGAGCCGCGTGAAGCACGTGAGCCACGTGAAGCCCGCGAACCGCGTGATAATCAGGACAACCGTCGTAACAAGCGCCAGAACGAGCCGCGTGAAGCGCGTCCAGTGCTGAGCGATGAAGCGCTTGAGCAACGTGATGAGCAGCAGCAACAGCGCCGCGAACAGCGTGCCGATCGCCAGCGTCGTCGTCAGGAAGAAAAACGTGCTCAGCAGCAGGATCAGAAAGCCGCTGAACCGGTTGTTCAGGCGCCTGCGGTTGACGAAAACGTTGAGCACGAAGAAGAACGCGTTCAGGTCATGCCGCGTCGTAAGCAGCGTCAGCTGTCACAGCGCGTGCGTGTTGGCGAAACGCCTGACATCACTGTCGAAGCGCCGGTGGTTCATGATGCTGCCGTTGAAACTGCGCCGCGTGCTCAGTACAAAGAGCATCCTGAAGCCAGCAATGACGAGCAAGATGATAGCGATAACCGTGATAGCGCCAATATGCCGCGCCGTTCACGTCGTTCACCGCGTCATCTGCGCGTAAGCGGTCAGCGTCGTCGTCGCTATCGTGACGAGCGTTACCCAACGCAGTCTGCAATGCCGCTTGAATCTGCTGCTGCTTCACCAGAAATGGCGTCAGGCAAAGTGTGGATCTCTTACCCGGTTGCGCAAGCGCAGGAAGAGTACAGCACGCAAGATGCGATGCATGAAGTGTCGGATTACGGTTACCAGCAAACACCGGATGCCGAGACTCAACCCGCTGACGCTGTTGAACCGGCCGTTGAGCAGGTTGCCGCTGAAGAAGCCGTACATCAGGTTGAACCGCAGGCGCACACCGATGTGCCCGTGGTGAATACGGATGACGTCACGCCGATTGCCGCGCCCGTTAACGAAGAGCCATCAGTGATCTCTGCTGCTGACGAACAGGTTGCACAGGAAACCGCGGCTGAAGCGGAACCGGCTGCCGTGGCTGAAGAAGCGAAGCCTGAAGTAAGCGAAGTGGCTGCAGTTGCTGAACAGGCGCCGGTGGATGTATCGCCAGCCGTTGAAGCTCAGGTTGAAGACGTGCTGGCTGTGCCAGTCGCGGCTGAAGCCGAAGTCACGCCAGTCACTGAACCTCATGCGCCGGTTGCAGCACGTGATACCGCAGTAACCACGGTTGAGACGCGCTTCAAGCATCACGCAACTGCACCGATGACCAAAGCACCAGCTCCGGCGTGGGAACCAGAACCGGTTCGCAACAGCGACTGGGTCCGTCCAGCCTTTGGCTTCGAGGGCCGCGGCTCAGCCGGTGGTCACAGCGCGACGCATCAGGCAACCGCACCGGCAACCCGTCCGGAAAGCGCGTAAGCTCTGGCAAGTCAGTCAACATCAAACCCCGGCCAGTCCGGGGTTTTTTATTGCCTGCGGGCGGCATCTATGGCGACCGATTTACGCTAACGGACAACCATGACGCCATTTATGGCGACCTGAATAACGGGCAAAAAAAATCCCACACCCCCAAAGGGAGGTGGGAGAAGCTAAGCGCACCCGGTTAAAGTACGCTCAAAGGTTTAGGCTAATTAAGAATTGAGTTGGAACAGCGACATCTGCGACATATCGGTAAAGGTCTTATACGAAGCTTGCAGTGCCGTCTGTTGCATGGTGTAGCTGGAAATAGCCGCGGTGTAATCGACATCAACCAGGTCGCTCATTTGCGAACTAAGAATCAAATCTCGATCATCGCCTTGACCATCCAGCGTATCCAACTCGGCCATTTGAGTTCCAATTGCAGAACGCACCGTAAGCACATTATTTAATGAGTTACTTAATCCACGGTTCGTTTTATTCATCGCGTCGGTAAAAGACTGTGTAGTAGCAGCATCAGCATTCTCTTGCGGTATTTTCAGCGCGGCAATCGCACCATCAAGCATTGCAAAAAGACTTTTTTCACTCGGCGTTCCATCCGGTTCAGGTTTAGCATTGCTGGTGATGGCCATAAACACCGAGCTTCCCGTATCGCTCACAGACATAGTGCGGCTTTCATCAACTTTCTGAGTAATAGCTTCCGTCCCACCGACATACGTAACGCCACCAGCAGTATCAGAGAACGGCGCAACATCGGTTTTGTAACCAGCAAAAATGTAACGCCCGGAGCCGTCTTTACTGTTAGCCTGGTTCAGGATCTCATCACGAATTCCCTGCAACTGAGTGGCATACGACGCACGATCATCATCGCTGAGTGTGCCGGTGGATGCGGCAACAATAATTTCCTGCGCTTTGGTAATACTTGACGTCACGCTGGACAGTGAATTCTCCTCCAGCGACAAACTTTGATTTGCGAAGCTACGCGCCGTCGCATATTGGCTGCTTTTAGCCTGCGATTGTGACAACACGATGGAACGCGATGCTGCAATCGGATCGTCAGACGGGTTGCTAACACGACGTCCAGTAGAAAGCTGTGTTCCAACTTTTAACCAAGAAGATTGCGCATCGCTAATGCCGCGCACCTGCTGGTCGAAGATCATACTCGTGCTAAGTCTCATGGTTATGATTTCTCCAATTAGCCACGAATGCCCATCAAGGCATTAAAAATAGTATTTGCTGTTTGCAGAACCTGCGCATTCGCCATATAAAACTGCTGGTACCTGGTAAGGTTGGCATACTCTTCATCAAGGTTCACGCCGGACACTGACTGCTGACGGTCACTAAGCTGAGTAACCACATTCTTCTGCGTGGTACTGGCGGTTTCAAGGGTGCTAGTTTTATTACCTACTGTACTGACCAGGCTGGCGTAAGCTTGCGAGATCGTCGCATTACCGTTCACTAACTTTTCATCTTGCAAAGCCAGCAGTTTTTGCGCGTTTGTATTATCACTTTCACCGCTGGTTGCGCTGGATGCTGCAGCAATTTGCGACTCATCGGTGATCGCGACCGACATGCCCGCAATGACGTTCTGGACCGGTTTGACCAGGAAACTGTCTTTCGCGTTAGGCGCGGGTGAGGTGCTCACCGTCAGTTTCAGGCCATCAAAGTTGAGGGTGCCGTCGGTCGCATCTGGCGTAACGCTAAACTTCACGTTGTCAGACATGCGGGTCACCGACCAGTTGCTGCCATCATAACTTACGGTGTAGTTAGAGGCTTTCATCGCGCTGGTGTCTGACCATGCCGCCGTAACGGTAGCCGCTGAGGTATTTTTGCTGTTACCCACAACGGTTGGCGAACCGATATTAAAGAAGTTGCCCCCCTGGTCGCCGTTGCTGTCATAACCTTCGCTGTGCACAGTATTGAAGCTGGTGGTGAACGCTGCCGCTAACTGGCCGAGCTGATTTTGCGCGGTATCCAGATCCTGGGTGCGGAACGCCAGCAAACCGCCGAGTGAACCGGTGGTTAGCGTCTTCTCAGGGATCTCAACGTTACCTGCCTGCTTATCGACATAACCGACAGTGGTACGTGTTGAATCGCTGCTGGACGGCATCGCCACTAAGCTGGTGGAGTTTTTACCATTCACCAACGTCACACTGCCCATCGAGACAATATAGCTGCCGTCCTGCTGGGATACGTTCACGCCCACCACATTGTTCAGGCTATTCACCAGCTGATCGCGCTGATCCAGCAAATTGTTCGGCGCCGCGCCACCGCCGGTGGTCAGCTTGGCGATCTGGCTGTTCAGGTCGGCAATCTGGCTGGTGAAGGTGTTGATCTGATCGACGTTCGAGGCAATATCCGTGTTAACGCTATTTTGCATATTGTTGAGATATTGCGCGGTGGTCTGGAATTGGTTCACCAGGCCTTGGGCGTAGCTCAGCATTGACTGACGCGCCGACGGATCGTTGGCGTTACTCACCACGTTCTGCACGTTGGTGAAGAAGCTTTGGATTGAGGTCGACAAGCTGGTGGTCGACGTCGACAGCAGATCGTCAATGTTGGAAATTTGGTTGTATTGCGTGTTCACCGCGCTGTAGTTGGCGCTGGAGCCACGCAATTGCGCAGTAATGAACTCATCGTATTCACGCTGTACGCCGGAGAGCGTGACACCGTTGCCGTAATAGCTGTTGCCCTGCAAGGTGCTGTTCGACTGCGACAAAATCGCCGTCTGACGCGAATAGCCCGCTACCGTGTAATTACTGATGTTGTTACTGGTGGTGCTTAATGCAGCCTGTGCGGCGCTCAGCCCACTCATCGCTGAGTTAATTATGCTGGACATCTCGGTTCCTTAATTTCCCGTTAACCGGGCTGGCAGTCATCAGTGCGATTGCGCGGACGAGGACGCCCGCGGCATGTGATTGTTATCGGCGTGCTTAAGTGAAACTTGAGAGCAAAAATCAGAACAAATCGGTGATGTCGTTGCTGTACGCCTTCACCACTTTTTCGCCCATGTTTTTGAATTGCTGGATCATTCCCACCAGTTTCTGCGCATACTTTGGATCGGTGGCGTAACCGGCGGCCTGCAAGGCACGCGCGCCCTGCTCGGCACTCGGTGCGTTGGCAACGGCGGCATAACGAGGATTATTGGACAGCAGTTTGACGTAATCGCTGAGCGCTTCCATATAGGAACCATACACACGGAAACTGGCGCGCACTTTCTTCGCTGCCCCGCCTTCATATTCGGTGGTCATGATATCGGTGGTTTCGCCCTTCCAGTCGCCGCTCGCCTTGATGCCAAACACGTTGTAACTCGGCTTGCCGTCGCGCGTCAGAATCTGTCGCTGGCCCCAGCCGGATTCCAGTGCGGCCTGCGCCAGAATCAGGTGATGCGGAATACCGCTCTGCTGGCTGGCGACCTGCGCCGGCTGCGCCAGCTGCGCGATAAAGTCGTTGCTGTCGCTCGGCAAACTGCTGGGCGAGACCGGCAAACGCGGCACCGCTTTACGCACCATCTGCTCCAGCTGATTCGACGGCAGGTTGCTATAGATGAAGCTGTTATCCAGCTTCATCGGCACCGTACCGGCGGTTTCGTCCGGCTCCTGAGCGGGCTGCATCTGCTTAACGATGATATCGGCCATGCCGAGACCACGTTTGCCGATGTCCTGCGCAATCTGCTGATCGTACATCGAGGTGAAAAGCCGCGTCTGATCGTTGCTCAGCAGACCATCCTGCGGCAGCGCTGCACGCATGCTTTTCATCATCATCTGCACGAACATCCCTTCCACCTGTTTGGCCACCTGCATCGCCTTCCCTTTCGGGTCGGCGGCGGCTTCACGTTTCAGGTCGTTCAGCGAGCGGCTGTCGTACGCCGCATTCACCAGCGATTGCGTATCGTTCATCAGATAATTTCCAGTTTGGCGCGCAAGCAGCCTGCGCTTTCCATCGATTGCAAAATCGACATCAGCTCAATCGGTGACGCACCCAGCGCATTCAGTGCACGTACCACATTATTGAGGTTGGCGCTGGCGTTAACCCGTTGCAGCGCGCCGCCACTCTGACGCAGATCGATCTGGGTATTGTTGGTGGTCACAGTCTGCCCACCCGCCAACGGCGTATCCGGCTGACTGACGTTCTGCTGCTGATTGACGGTAACCGACAGATTGCCCTGCGCCACCGCACAGGTGTTCAGCGTCACTTCGCGGTTCATCACCACCGAACCGGTACGTGAGTTGATAATCACCTTGGCATCTTCGAGCGGCACCGCAACATCAAGGTTCTGAATTTCGGCCAGCAGACGCACCTGAGAACTGTTATTCGGCGAGACGCGAATCTGCACAGTACGGGCATCCAGCGGCTGCGCCGAACCAATCCCACGGCTGTTGATAGCGTCGGCAATGCGCTGCGCCATGCTGAAATCTTCATTATTCAGCTGCAGGTTAATGGTGTTCTGGCTACCAAAGTTGCTCTGCAGTTCACGCTCTACCGTGGCGCCGCCGGTAATGCGACCTCCATTCAGTTGGTTAACCTGCACGCTGCTGCCACCGGCTGAAGCGCCGGCACCGCCGACCAGAATGTTACCCTGCGCCAGCGCATAAACCTGGTTATCGACGCCTTTCATCGGCGTCATCAGCAGCGTACCGCCGCGCAAACTCTTGGCGTTACCCAGCGAAGAAACCACCACATCAACGGTTTGCCCCTGACGCGCAAAGGTTGGCAGCTTAGCGGTCACCATCACGGCCGCCACGTTTTTCAGCTGCATATTGGTGCCAGCCGGCACAGTAATGCCGAGCTGGGAGAGCATGTTGCTCACGGTTTGGGTGGTGAACGGCGTTTGGGTGGTCTGGTCACCGGTACCATCAAGGCCCACCACCAAACCGTAACCGATCAGCTGGTTGTCGCGCACGCCCTGCACGGAGGTCAGATCGCGGATGCGGTCAGCATGCGCCAGTAAGCTGAAACCGAGCAGCATGCCAAGGCTCAGGCGGAGCAGAGTCGTCATATTCATTGTTACTACCTCTTACATCGGCGAGACGTTCAGGAAGAAACGCTGGAACCAGCCCATCGTCTGCGCTTCATTGATATAACCATTTCCGACGTACTCAATACGTGCATCGGCCACCTGCGTTGACAGCACCGCGTTGCTGGCGCTGATGGTGCGTGGGTTAACCACGCCCGAGAACCGGATAAATTCGGTGCCCTGGTTAATTTCGATCTGTTTCTCACCCACCACGCGCAGGTTGCCGTTCGACAACACCTGATTGACGGTGACGGTGATGGTGCCCGTAAAGGTGTTGTTGGCCGTCGCGCCACCTTTACCGGCGAAGTCATTTTTGCCATTGGCATCCAGCGTGGCTTTTTCGCCACCGGCACCCACCAGACCGCTCAGGCCGGTTGGTACACCCGTCACACCAAAACTGTTGCTGCCATCGCGGCTGGCATTGGCCGAAGAACTTTTGCTGGCGCTGACGTTTTCCTGCAAGGTGATCGTCAATGTATCGCCAATGTTGCGTGGACGACGATCCTCAAACAGCGGCTGATAGCCGTAGTTCAGCGGTGCGACGCCCTGAAAAATGGAACCGTTCACCACCGGCGGTGCGGATGGCGTCGGCTCTGCCGTAGTCGATCCCTGTACCAGTGGTGTGCGCGGAACCAGCGCACAACCGTTAAGCGTGAGTAGCAGCGTGGCTACCAACCAATGACCAGGCTTGAGAATCACTTGCTTCGCCACTTTTTGACCTTCTTCATGTTGCTTAATCAGGCCAGCAGAGCTGGCCCAACGACACCAGCATTACAGCTGGGTTAACTTCGCCAGCATCTGATCGGAGGTGCTGATCGCTTTACTGTTGATCTCGTAGGCACGCTGCGTCTGAATCATGGTGACCAGCTCTTCCGCCACGTTGACGTTCGAGGTTTCGACATAACCCTGATACAGCAGACCCGCGCCGTTCTGGCCTGCCGTACTCTGCGTCGCCGCACCGGATGCCTGCGTCTCCTGATAGAGGTTTTCACCCTGGCTGTTCAGACCCGCATCGTTCATAAAGGTGCTCAGCGTCAGCTGACCGACCTGCGCCGGGTTGGTCTGGCCCTGCTGCGTCACGCTCACCACGCCATCGCGCGAGATCGTGATGCTGGTGGCGTTGGCCGGAATGGTGATGCCTGGCTGTACCGGATAACCGGCGTTAGTCACCAGCTGACCGTTCTGGTCAACCTGGAATGAACCATCACGGGTATACGCCGAGGTGCCGTCCGGCATCTGCACTTCGAAATAACCCTGGCCGTTGATCGCCACGTCTTTCGAGTTGCTGGTCTGCGACAGGTTACCCTGCTGATGCAGACGTTCAGTGGTGACAGGACGCACACCGGTACCGATCTGCAAACCAGACGGCAGCGTGGTTTGCTCTGACGACTGCGTGCCCGGCTGACGCAGGGTTTGGTACATCAAATCTTCGAATACCGCGCGCGAACGTTTAAAGCCGTTGGTGCTTACGTTCGCGAGGTTGTTGGAGATGACGTCCATGTTGGTTTGCTGAGCGTCAAGACCGGTTTTGGCGATCCATAAAGAACGAATCATGGTGTTTTCCTTACGCCTTAGCTGCTCATGTTGAGCAAGCTGTTAGCTTTTTGTTCGTTTTCATCGACGTTGGAGATCACTTTCATCTGCATCTCAAAACGTCGGGCGTTGGCGATCATATCGACCATGGTTTCCACCGGCTTGACGTTACTGCCCTCCAGCACGCCGGGCATCACCGTCATGGTGGCATCATTTGCCAGCGCAGCGCCGCGCGTCGCCTGGGTTTGCTGATTAGGACGGAACATGCCGTCATCACCGCGCTGCATCTCTTTACCGGTGGCGCGCACCAGCTTCAGACGACCAATCTGCACCGTGGCATTGGGTGCATCACCGGCGTTACGCGAGGTGATGGTCCCGTCTGCCGCGATGGTCAATTCAGCGCCTTGCGGGATGGCGATCGGACCCCCATCGCCCATTACGGGATTGCCCTGAATAGTCAAAATACCGGTCGCGCTGATCTGCATGTTGCCGTTGCGGGTATAAGCTTCGGTACCGTCAGCGGCACGCACCGCCAACCAGCCGTCCTGCGCGACCCCCACATCCAGCGTGCGGCCGGTGTTGTCCATCGAGCCCGGTGACATATCGGCGCCCGGCGTGGAAGCGGCAACCAGCGTACGCGTCGGCAGCGACCAGCCGCTGACCGGCACCGCGCGCAACGCGTTGAGCTGAGCACGAAAGCCCGGCGTTGAGGCGTTGGCGAGGTTGCTGGCCGTTACCGACTGCTGATCCAACGTCTGACTGGCCGCGCCCATGGCGGTATATATTGCGTGATCCATAAAGCAATCCCGTTAGCGAATTAACGTAAGTTAACCAGGGTGTTAAGAATCTGGTCCTGAGTTTTGATGGTCTGGCTGTTGGCCTGATAGTTACGCTGCGCAACGATCATGTTCACCAGCTCTTTGCTCATATCGACGTTGGACGCTTCCAGCGCACCTGAAGTCAGGTTGCCGTAAGTACCGGTGCCTGCCAGACCAGTGGCGGCCTGACCTGATGAGCTGGTGGCAGACCAGACGTTGTCACCTTCAGACTTCAGACCTTCCGGGTTAGAGAAACTCGACAAGACAATTTGTCCCAGAAGTTGGGTTTTCTGGTTGGAGTAAGTGCCGGTAATGGTGCCGTCATCATTGATGGTGTAGCTGGTCAGATCGCCAGGCTGATAACCGTCTTGCGTTGGGTTACCAAAAGTGGTCGCACCGGTGTTTTGCTGCAGGCTACCCAACATGCTCAGGCTGATGTTCATGCCATTCGCCCCGTTGGTGCCGTCCACAACCAGGTTTGCCAGGGAAGCGCTGGTGTCAGCAACACCCGCTGCAGTGATTTTCCCCACCTGCGTCAGTTTACCGTTAGCATCAAATTGCATCTGATAACCCAGGTTGTCACCGCCCAAAGTATTACCAACTTCATTACCGGTGGTGGAGTCAACCATATGCACGGTCCAGGTGTTATCCGCCGTTTTGATGTAGTACATGTCTAACTGGTGATCGTTACCCTGCGTGTCATACACCGTCATGGTGGTTTTCGCGTTGTAGCTATCAACGTTGGACTTATCAAACGGAGTGACCGTCGGGGTGGTGCTGGTGGAGTTCAGGTTGGCAACCTGGGTAGCTGTTGTTGTTGCACGTGCCCCCATCTGCGTGGTTGGAATACTCAGCGCCACTGGGTTGGCACCGGTCTGAATGGTTGGCGGTGTGCCGCTGGCCGGATAGCCGGTGACATTCAGACCCTGGGTGTTCACCAGGTTACGGTTGGCATCCAGCGTGAACTGGCCGTTACGGGAATAGAACACGCCGCCGCTGGCGTCGGTCATGCGGAAGAAACCGTTGCCGCTCAGTGCCACATCCAGTCCACGACTGGTTGACGTTGTACTTCCATCACCAAAGTCCTGAATGACGGCGGCAACTTTGGTACCCAAACCCACGTTAGAGCCGGCAAACATATCGGCAAAAGCAATGGTGCTGGATTTAAAACCGGCTGTGGCGGAGTTGGCGATGTTGTTACCAATCACATCCAGATTGCTGGAGGCAGCATTGAGGCCGCTCACCGCTTGTGAAAAAGACATGTAATCTCTCCTGCTAAAAGGTTAATCAGAGAATCTGACGAATTTCATCGAGGGTTGCGGAGCCCATGGTGCCGAGATCCAGTTTTGTGGTGCCATCAGTGGTGCTGACGCCATTGACGTAGGCATAGTTCAGCGGCTGCGCCACCAGTTGCGTGCTGCCATTGCTGGCGGCCAGCGAAACAGAATATTTGCCATCCGCGGCGGTAGAACCGTCATCCAGCTTGCCGTCCCACGAGAAGGTGTGGACGCCAGAGCTCAGTTTGCCGAGGTCAATGGTGCGGACCGTGGCGCCGTTACTGTCTTTAATCGTGACACTGGTGGCCGTGGACGCTGTCGCCAGCTCAATGCCAAACGGCGTAGTCGTACCGCTGCCCACCAATACCTGCGAACCATTGACCATCACACCGTGACCAATCAGCGTTGAACTCTGCAGCGACTGGCTGGTAGTGATCTGGCCGGAGATGGATCCCAGCGTGGTATTCAGCTTTTCAATACCGCTCAGGGTGTTGATCTGTGCCAACTGCGTGGTGAGCTGGCTGTTATCCATAGGATTAGTGGGATCCTGGTTTTTCAGCTGCGCCACCAGCATGTTCAGGAACTGATTCTGCAGGTCGGCGGAAGAGTTACCGCTCGAAGCGCTACTGGAGGTCAGTACCGTTGGGTCCAGACTGTCTTTAATTCCTACTGCTACGCTCATATTCGTTCTCCGTTACTGACCGATAGTGAGAGTTTTCATCATCATTGACTTCACCGTGTTCAGCACTTCAACGTTGGCCTGGTAGCTGCGCGACGCGGACATGGTGTTAACGGTTTCGGACACCACATCAACGTTTGGCATCTTGACGTAGCCCTTCTGATCCGCCAGCGGATTGCCCGGGTCGTACACCAGTTTTGCCGGGGTAGGATCGTTCACCACGCCAGCGACCTTCACGCCGCCGGTGGCTGCACCTTGTGCGGCGTCGGTCTGGAAAATCACCTGCTTCGCCACGTAAGGCTGGCCATCTGGGCCGGTCACGCTGTCGGCGTTGGCCAGGTTACTGGCGCTGACGTTGAGGCGCTGTGATTGCGCTGTCATCGCAGAACCGGCGATATCAAAGATATTCAGCAATGCCATGCTTATTGCCCCTGCAGAACGCTCATCATGCCTTTGATCTGGCTACTGATGAGGGTGAGATCGGTTTGGTATTTCAGGCTGTTATCAGCAAACTGCGTACGTTCGCGATCCATATCCACGGTGTTGCCATCCGCGGCGGGTTGATCGGGAATGCGGTACAGCAGATCCAGTGACGGCTGAGAGTTGGTTTGCGCTTCAATGTGGCGTGAGGACGTCACATTCAGCGCCAGACTGCTGCCTTCGGCGCGACCGTTTTGCATCACCTTGCTCAGCTGGCTGGCAAAGTCGATATCCCGCGCCTGGTAGCCCGGGGTATCGGCGTTGGCAATGTTTGACGCCAGGATTTCCTGACGCTGAGCACGTAGGTTTAACGCTTCAGTACCAAATCGCAGCGCGGCATCGAGTTTGTCGAGCATGCTTCCTCCGCGAATGAGAATTTCGAGCTGACAGCTTAAGTGGACAAATGCAAGGGTGATCGTCTGAATAGCAGCAAAAATGACGGCTATTTTTGACATTGATTTTTTTGCGCGAGGCGTAGACTCAGTGCCATCTTCTCGTCAGGAGGCGTTATGCGCAGATATTCCACCTTGCTAGCCACACTTTTGCTGGCACTGGCGCTACCCAGTTCTGCTGCGGACCTTACCGCGCAGTTAACCCAATTTTTTAAAGCGCGCGACCCGCAACATGCCGCAGGCATGACGGTGGTGGTACGTACGCCACAGGCGCAGTGGCCAAACTGCGAAACCCCTGAACTGCAGCTGCCGGGCAATAGCCGTCAGTGGGGCAACATCAGCATCGCCGCCAACTGCGATCAAAATCGTCGTTTCCTGCAGGTTCAGGTGCAGGTCACCGGGCAATATCTGGTGGCGAGCCGTCAGGTGGCGCGCGGCAGCAATCTCAGCCCGACGGACGTGCGTCTGGCAACCGGACGCCTGGATGAACTGCCAGCACGCGCATTGATGGACAGCAGCGGCGTCGTCGATGCGGTCGCGCTACGCGATATCCCGCCAGGACAGCCAGTCACCGCCACCATGGTGCGTCAGCCGTGGCGCGTGAAAGCCGGTCAAAATGTGATGGTAGTCGCCAGTGGAAACGGGTTTAATGCCAGCAGCGAAGGACGTGCGCTGAACAACGCCAGCGCGGCACAAATGGTGCGCGTAAGGATGGGAAATGGTCAGGTTGTCAGTGGTCGCGTCGACGCGGATGGGAATATTCTGATATCGCTATAAAGCGTTAAAGAACCCTGTTGTTCTGCCGATAGAGATATCAACAAAGACATTACCCTATGCTGACTCAGTTGGCTGACCCCCAACTGACCTTACAGGAGCCTTACCATGAGCATCGACAGAACGCAGCCTACGAATCCGGTTAGCACTGTTCAAACACGCGACAATAACGATAACAGCAGCAAAGTGCGTCAGAGCGCGACGCCCGCAGCCAGCACCACCAGCGAAAGCGGTGCGGAAGTGAAGTTGAGTACCGCGCAGGCGCAACTGATGCAGCCTGGCAGCAAAGATATTAATACAGCGCGCGTTGAGCAGCTGAAGACGGCCATTCGTAATGGCGAATTGAAAATGGATACCGGTAAGATCGCCGACGCGCTGATCGCCGATACCAAGGCGTATTTAGAGGGTAACTAATCCCAATGGACCATCTGCTGATCACCTTAGACAAAATGCAGGACGTGCTGACATCCCTTGCGGTGGTAATGGATGAGGAACAACAGCAACTTTCTGCCGGCCAGATCAATGGCAACCTGCTGCAGCGTATTTCTGAAGATAAAAGCGCGCTGCTGACGACGTTGAATTATCTGGACGAGATGCGCCGCACCACCGAGAAAACGCTCGGCACGCAGGCGCCCTATGGTGATCACAGCGATCGCGAAAGCCGCTGGATGCGTATTCAGCAGCACACGCGCCGCTTGCGCGATGCCAATACGCATAACGGGATTTTGTTGCAGCATCAAATCGGCTACACCAATGAAGCATTGGCGGTGTTGCGGCCCCACCAAACCCAGGCGTTTTACGGCCCGGATGGTTTGGGTAAAGGTCAGGCGACGCTAAGTCGTAAAGGGTAGAAAATGTGGGTTTGAAGAGGCTGCTATCTTTTGGGATGGCGGCCTTTTTGTTGTGCTTTTAAGCACAGCGCACCAGTGATAAGCAGCAGACGGAAGTTTGTTTTGGGCAGGCATCCGCAGCGCTGAACGGAGAAAGGAAGCCAGGATTTGCCCGCAGGACGCGGGCGAAAGGCTCAGCCGGGACAAGGAAGTCCCGTCTGAGCCGGTCCGTCAGGCTGACGTACGCAGTGAAGGTACCGCGAAGCGACGCGAGGACCGCCGGACCAAAACAAACTTCCGTCTGCGTGGGAGCATAATTTTATACCAGCGTGCGGCGCGCGAAGTCGCGCGGACGGAAGCCGAGCAGACCAAGCATCACAAAGTATGCGCCGCCGCCAATGGCGCAAACCGCCGCCAGACGAATCAGGCGCCACCACATCTGCCCCTCTTCCCAAGCCGGCATCACCTGCAGAATGCCAAACAGTGCTGCGGCCATTACCACTACGGCAATCAGCAAACGGGTCAGGAAACTGAACCAGCCAGGCTGCGGCTGGAAGATATCCTGCTTACGCAGTTGCCAGTACAGCAGCGCCGCATTCAGGCAAGCGGCCAGACCGATCGACAGCGACAAACCGGCATGTTTGAGCGGGCCGATAAACGCCAGGTTCATCAGCTGCGTCACAATCAGTGTCACGATGGCAATTTTCACCGGAGTTTTAATGTCCTGACGAGAATAGAAGCCGGGTGCCAGCACTTTCACCACGATCAGCCCCATCAAACCCACTGAATAGGCAATCAGCGCGCGCTGCGTCATCAGGGCATCAAACGCGGTGAACTTGCCGTACTGGAACAGCGCGACCGTCAGCGGCCCGGACAAAATGCCCAACGCCACCGCGCTCGGCAGCGCCAGCAGGAAGCAGAGGCGCAGGCCCCAATCCATCAACCGTGAATACTCTTCCTGATTGCCGCTGGCAAAACTCTTTGCCAGCGAGGGCAGCAAAATGGTGCCCAGCGCCACGCCCAGCACGCCGGAAGGAAACTCCATCAGGCGATCGGCGTAATACATCCACGAAACCGAACCGGAAACCAAAAAGGAGGCGAAAATGGTGTTGATGATCAGTGAAATCTGGCTCACCGACACGCCGAGGATCGCCGGCCCCATTTGACGCATTACGCGCCACACGCCCGCATCGCGCAGATTCAGACGCGGTAAAACCAGCATGCCAATCTTCTTCAGATGCGGCAACTGATAGAACAGCTGCAACACGCCGCCGACCACCACGGCCCACGCCAGCGCCATCACCGGCGGATTAAAATGCGGCGCAGCGAAGACAGCAAAACCAATCATGCTGATGTTCAGCAGCGTCGGCGCAAACGCCGGCACGGAAAACCGGTTCCAGGTATTGAGGATCGCGCCCGCCAGCGAGGCCAGCGAGATCAGTAGAATATAGGGAAAGGTGACGCGCAGCAGTGCGCTGGTTAAGGCAAATTTATCGGCGGTATCGGCAAAGCCTGGCGCCGTCACCACAATCACCCAGGGCGCAGCGATCATCCCTAACACGGTCACCGCCGCCAGCACCAGCGTCAGTAATCCGGAGACGTAAGCGACAAACACGCGCGTGGCATCTTCACCCTGCTTGCTTTTATATTCCGCGAGGATCGGCACGAACGCCTGAGAAAACGCGCCTTCAGCGAAGATACGGCGCAGCAGGTTCGGCAATTTGAAGGCAACAAAGAAGGCATCGGTTGCCATTCCGGCGCCGAAAACGCGCGCCACAATGGCATCGCGGGCAAAGCCCAGTACGCGGGAAAACAAGGTCATCGAACTGACCGCAGCCAGCGATTTCAACAAATTCATATTGAGTGGCGCATCCTGAAAAGTGTCGGAGAAATGAGCGACTTAGCGCGGACATCCCGTGATGTCCGGCGATAGTCTACTGCCACGGCGGGAAATGACCAGCATTGAGTGTTACAAGGAATTATTCACGTTCGGCATCGCGCCACAATTTTTCCACCAGACGCTGCGCCGCCAGCGCCTGTTCGCCACTGGTTTCAGGCATCGTCTGATTTTCAACACACTGGATGAAATGGTGCGCTGCGCCGCTGAAACCGCGCTGAGTAAGGTGGCTTTGCCACGCGGGCGGCACATCACGCACCATGCCGCCGCGGTTTTCTTGCTGCCAGTCGCGCATCTCGTTAATTTCGATGTAATCACCGTCGCAGATGGCGCTGACGACTTCGCGTTGGGTCCCGGCGCGACGATGCATGCTGGTGGTGATTTGCAGCGATCCGGCGGAGAAATGGTGTTCGGCGTACAGCATCGCGCCATCGTCATTGGTCTCGATATGCCCTAACTCGCGCGTCAGGCTGCCGCCCGCCAGCCACAGCGCGGTGTCCACCACGTGCAGATAATCGTCCAGCAGGGTAAAACGCAAATCCTGTGGACCCACGCTATCCGCGCGGTGCTTCTCAATACGCAGTGAGGCGGCGCGTGGCATGTCACTTTTCAGCTGCTGATAACGCGGCGCAAAGCGGCGGTTAAATGCCACCATCAGCTTGCGCTTCTGCTTGTCCGCCAGCGCCACCAGCGCTTCGGCCTGTTGCAGCGTTTCGGCTAACGGTTTATCGACGCACACATCTTTGCCCGCCAGCAGCAGCGCTTTAACCACTTCGTAATGGCTGGCGGTGCTGCTGTGAACAAACACCGCATCACTGGCGGCGGCCAGCGCATCCAGTTGACTAAAATAAGGTATGCGATAGCTATCGCAGATCGGTTGCGCCTTTGCCTGATTGGGCGAAAACGCACCCGCTAATTGCCAGCCGCTGGCTTGCGATAACACCGGCAGCCACGCTTTCTGCGCGATACCGCCCAATCCTACAATGCCAATACGCAGCGTCATATTAGTGCTCCTTTTGCAGCAGCTGTTGCAGTTGCGACTGCAACTCAGCAACCGTTTCTTCAAGTTGCGCGACACGCGCGGTTAAATCGCCGTTGTCATTGACGGTTTCTGCGCTGGCCGCGTCTTCCACTACTTCGCCACCGAAAAGATGCATATAGCGGCTTTCACGTTTGCCCGGTTCGCGCGCCAGTCGCACCACCATTGGGCCATCCTCGCGCGTGCTTAAACTATTAAGCGTCTGCTCGACTTCATTCATATCGCTGAATTCATGCAGACGACCGCTGCGGGTGCGCAATTCGCCCGGCGTCTGAGCGCCGCGCAGGAACAGCAGCGTCAGCACGGCGACTTCAGCGCTATTCAACTGCAGATTGCCGAAAGCGGAATTGCAGAAGCGCTGTTCATACTTGCTGACGCGTTGACCGGAGCCGTTATTGGCGGTCACCAGATGCTTTTTCACCAGCTCATCAAGCTGCGCTTGCACCTCCATCTCGCTGAGATTGAGCACCGGTTCGCGGTTGGATTTCTGATTACAGGCGGTGACAACGCCATTAAGGGAGAGCGGATATTGATCCGGCGTGGTGACCTGCTTCTCCAGCAGGCATCCAATCACGCGCAATGCCTGCGCGGATAAGGCCATTTTCATTGAGGTGATCCTTTATTATTGTCCACGACGATCCGGGGTCCACTCCCGGCAGGTCAACGCGGTGAGTACATGATCCTGCCAGCGCCCATCGATCAACAAGTAATCTTTGGCGTAACCCTCTTTTTCAAATCCAAGACGCGCCAGCAGATCGCCACTGCGCTGATTGTGCGGCATATAATTAGCCATAATGCGGTGAATACGTTGCTGGCGTTGCATATAGCGAAGGGTGGTAGTGAGCGCTTCAAACATCAGCCCCTGACCTTGCCACTTCTCGCCCAGTGAATAGCCGAGATAGCAGGCGTGAAACGATCCGCGCAGCACGTTGCTGTAATTCGCCACACCACGCACTTCGGTCTCTTCCGGGTCCATCAGCACAAAATAGTAGGCTGAGCCCTGTTTATGCATGTCGGCGATCAGTCCGAGGCGCGCTTGCCAGCCCGAAGGATAACAATGGCTCTCGTCGCGCACCGGTTCCCACGGCTTGAGAAACGCACGATTTTCAGCGTAATAATCCGCTAATCGCCAGGCATCGCGTTCGTGTACTAAACGCACCACTAAGCGATCGGTAGTGAGGCGCACGCGTGGGCCAGCAGAACGATAGCCAAACATCATGACTCCTGAAATCCATAACTTAAGAAAGATGTACGCCAGCGGCGATACTCCTCACTATAACCGTCACCCCGCTTGCGGTAAAACCCTTGAACGCGTTCCTCAGGATTCATCCTGATTTAGGATTAATATTTCTGCGGATTCGATGAAAAAATATCATCCTGAGAAAGCTGTTTTTCGCCGCTGAGCAGGCGGAAAATAGACCAATTGGTCTCTTATCTCCTCTCATTTGCTCAGGAATTAGCATGTCTCGGGTTGCGCGGGCACGACGCCTCGGTAAAACATTTCTTTTAGTGGATAACATGCTGGTTGTGATGGGCTTTTTCGTGGTGTTTCCCCTCATTTCCATCCATTTTGTCGAACAGCTGGGCTGGGCCGCGTTGATGGTCGGTATTGCGCTTGGCTTGCGCCAGTTCGTCCAGCAGGGATTCGGCATCTTCGGCGGTGCGATTGCCGACCGTTTTGGCGCGCGTCCGCTGATCGTCACCGGCATGCTGATGCGCGCGGCGGGTTTTGCCTGCATGGCGCTGGCGCATGAACCCTGGCTGCTGTGGTTTGCCTGTTTGCTTTCCGGTCTTGGCGGCACGCTGTTTGACCCGCCACGCAGCGCGCTGGTGATGAAACTGGTACGCGCACGCGATCGCGGCCGCTTCTTCTCCCTGCTAATGATGCAGGACAGCGCCGGTGCGGTGCTGGGTGCGCTGATTGGTAGCTGGCTGCTGGCGTGGGATTTCCGTCTGGTGTGCTGGGTTGGCGCGGCGGTGTTTGTCACTGCTGCGCTGTTTAACGCCGTTTGGTTACCGGCGTGGCGCATCTCAACCGAACGCATTGCGATGCGTGAAGGGATGCAACGCGTCTGGCAGGACAAGCGTTTTCGCCTGTACGTGCTGACTTTGACCGGCTACTACATTCTCGCCGTGCAGGTGATGTTGATGTTGCCGGTGATGGTGAATCAGGTAGCCGGGGCGCCTGCTGCGGTGAAGTGGATGTACGCGATTGAAGCGCTGCTGTCATTAAGCCTGCTCTATCCGCTGGCGCGCTGGAGCGAAAAACGCTTCCGCCTCGAAACGCGTTTGATGGCCGGCTTGTTCCTGATGACGTTCAGCCTGCTGCCGGTTGGCATGACCGATTCGCTGCCGTCGCTGTTTATGCTGATCGCCCTCTTTTATCTGGGCTCAATCATCGCGGAACCGGCGCGAGAAACGCTCAGCGCTTCGCTGGCCAGTTCACGTGCGCGCGGCAGCTATATGGGCTTCAGCCGACTCGGCCTCGCGATTGGCGGTTTGATCGGCTACTCCGGTGGCGGCTGGATGTTCGATATGGGCCAGCAATGGGCGCTGCCGGAACTGCCGTGGATGCTGCTGAGCAGCGTTGGCATGATCACCCTTTTGGCGCTTTGGTGGCAGTTCCAGCCGCGTTCGGTGGCACCAGCGATTTTCAGCAGCTAATTTGCCCCTGCCACAGATCTCTTCCATACTTCCCGCACGTCCGGAAAAAAGGGTGGCTTCCGTCACCCTTAGAACCACAGGAGAAACGGGATGAAACTCTACATCTACGATCACTGCCCTTTCTGCGTCAAAGCACGCATGATTTTCGGCTTAAAAAATCTGCCGTTAGAACTCATCGTTATGCTAAATGACGACGAGCAAACGCCGAAAAAATTGATCGGCCAGAAAATGGCGCCGATTCTGCAACAGGCCGACGGCAGCGCTGTACCGGAAAGTATGGATATTGTGCGCCTGGTAGATAAATACGATCACCAACCGCTGCTCAATGGCAAAAGCAATCCTGCGATCAGCGACTGGCTGCGCCACGTGAATGGCTACGTCAATAAGCTGCTGCTGCCGCGCATCGCCGATGCCTCCTTCGCCGAATTCGCTACGCCGGAAGCGCGTAGCTACTTCAGCGAGAAGAAGCAGGCCAGCGTGGGCGATTTCAGCGAGTTGCGTAAACACGCGCCGGGCTTAATCAAAAACATCAGCGACGATCTGCGTCAGCTCGACAAGCTGATCGTCAAACCCAATGCGGTAAATGGCGAACTGTCGGAAGATGATATTCATCTTTTCCCGCTGCTGCGCTCCTTAACGCTGGTCAACGGCATTGAATGGCCAAGCCGCGTTGCCGATTATCGCGACAACATGGCGAAACAAACCCAGGTTAATCTGCTCTCCTCCATCGCCGCATAATCTTCATACCTGAGAGGCGCTGCGGCGCTTCTCATCTCTCTCCTGGTGACACATGCCGCTGATTCAGGCAGGCTATCGCTGTTTTGCCGTTTCGATCAGGATGAGGACAATATGAAAAAGGCGCTTACCGGGCTTTTCGCTCTGCTTTTTGCCGTGCTACTCAGCGGCTGTAACCAATTGACGCAATACACCATCAGCGAACAGGAAGTGAATCAGGCGCTGCAAAAGCGCAATAACTTCGAAAAAGATATCGGCGTTTCCGGGCTGGTGAATGCGCACATTGTGCTGAGCGATCTCAACAGCCAGATTGGCCGTGAAGAACCCGGCAAAATAACGCTCTCGGGTAAAGCCAATATCAATGTCAGCTCGCTGTTTGGTCCGCAGCAGGCCGAAATGCTGCTGAAGATGAAGGCGCAGCCGGTTTACAACGCACAGGAAGGCGCGATTTATCTGCATGACATGGAGATTGTCGATGCGCAGGTGCAGCCAGAGAAAATGGCGTCGATTATGAAAACCCTCACGCCGTATCTCAATGAGTCGCTGAAGCGCTACTTTAATGAGAGACCTGCTTATGTGCTGAGTGCAGACCGCAGCAAAGGCGAAGCGCTGGCGAAGAAACTTGCTAAAGGAATTGAAGTGAAACCGGGCCAATTGGTGATTCCGTTTACAGATTAATCCGCGCAACCGCACCTTCCGGTGCGGTTTTTGTTTGTCACAATAAAATCCCGTGCAAACGGTTGCCCACATCCTTATGATTACTCCCCGGCCTAAACGTGCCTCTCGTTTTCTTCTCAGCCGGAGTCTTTTTGAATGACAGCCCAACCTCAGCACATTACCATCCGCCGCCCTGACGACTGGCACATCCATCTGCGCGATGGCGCGATGCTTAACGCCGTACTGCCTTATACCAGCGCAGTAAATGGTCGTGCGATTGTCATGCCAAACCTGGTTCCACCGGTTATCAGCGTGGCCGCTGCCGTGGCGTATCGCGAGCGCATCATGGCTGCGTTACCTGCTGAGCATGCTTTTACTCCGCTGATGACCTGCTATCTCACCGATTCACTTGATCCCGATGAGATCGAGCGCGGCTTCCGTGACGGCACTTTTACCGCCGCCAAGCTCTATCCTGCGCACGCCACCACCAACTCCAGCCACGGCGTGACCAACATCGCCGCCATCGCTAAGGTGCTGGATCGCATGCAGCAGATCGGCATGCCAATGCTGGTGCACGGCGAAGTGACCGATTCTCACATCGATATTTTTGATCGCGAAGCGCGCTTTATTGAAACCGTGTTGGAACCGCTGCGTAAACAGTTCCCGGCGCTGAAAGTGGTGATGGAGCACATCACCACGAAAGAAGCGGCGGAGTATCTGGCAGCCGGTAATGATCTGCTGGGCGCCACCATTACGCCACAGCACCTGATGTTCAACCGTAACCACATGCTGGTGGGCGGGGTGCGTCCGCATCTTTACTGCCTGCCGATTCTGAAGCGCAATATCCATCAGGAAGCGCTGCGCAAGCTGGTTGCCAGCGGGAATCGTCGCGTATTCCTCGGTACCGATACCGCGCCACATCTGCGTCACCTCAAGGAAGCCAGCTGTGGCTGCGCCGGCGTGTTTAATGCGCCGACCTCATTGCCGGCGTACGCCACCGTGTTTGAGGAGCTGAATGCGCTGGAACATTTCGAAGCCTTCTGCTCGGAGAACGGCGCGAACTTCTACGGTCTGCCGCTGAATGAAGGCACGCTGACGCTGGTGCGAGAATCCTGGCAGGTTGAAGAGAGCATTGCGCTGGCAGATGACACGCTGGTGCCTTTCCTTGCTGGTGAAACGCTGAACTGGCGCATCAAAGAATAATGATCTGCTGCTTGCCTTCGGGAAATTTATACTGTACAAATAAACAGTATATTATCCCGGAGGCTTCTATGCGTGTTGAAATTACCGTAGCAAAAACTTCGCCCCTTCCTGCGGGTGCACTGGATGCACTCAGCGTCGAACTGGTTCGTCGCATTACTCAGGATTTCCCCGACGACGATCATCACGTCAAAGTGCGTTATGCCGGCGGCAACCAACTCAGCGTGTTTGGTGGCTGTAAAGAGTCACGCGAACGCATCAGCGAACTGTTACAAGAAACCTGGGAAAGCGCTGACGACTGGTTTAATAACGATTAACTGCCACTGTGCCGTTTTTGCCGGGTATCGCTATCCGGCTTTTTTTGTTTTTATTTCCCTCTCGCCAGAAAAACTTCCTGCATCTAGACTCATGTTAAACGATCCCCTATTCTTGCCTCGTCATGCTTACAGGAGGTGTTTTACATGACTACTGAAAAACCAGAAGAGGCGATGACCTTCGGAGAATTGCTGGCATTTATTGCTGAGCAACAGCGCCGCTTAACCGTATTAGAAAATGCGTTTGCCACCTTGACCTTCTGTCTCGACGATCGCGCCAATCAGTTGCTGGTCCACAACCTGACGCTGGAAGCGCAAAACCAGAACCATGACGAGCAGTTACAGCAGCATTTTACCCGGCTGGCGGAAGAGATTCAGAAACGTCACGGCCTGCTGCCGGTCGAGCCACACTCATAAACGTGCCCCCTTTTTCGGCCTAAAGTTTTCCCTTATAAAAGCCGATAACTTCGTCAGTGTTGCCAGTAATAATTCCATTAAAATGCCTGACGCTGCGGGCATTTTATTATTCGATTAAACGGCAATGTTAACCGCGTTTATTTTTACTCTGTTTAGGTTCGTCATACCTTTTAACTATTGTACCCGCTATTTCATGTTATAATTGTTTCGCTAGTGCACGATACAGCCGCATTGAACCTCAAGAAGCACTTCGTTTAACGAGTAATACGGAGGTTATAATGGACAGAAATAAAGACGTCATCCAGACTCATCCGTTGGTAGGATGGGACATCAGCACCGTAGACAGTTATGACGCCATGATGATTCGCCTGCACTCGCTCTCCTCGCAGGGGCAGAAAGAAGAAGAAGCTGACGTGGGTCCGACCTACTGGCTGACTACCGACGTAGCCAGACAGTTCATCTCTCTACTCGAAGCTGGCATTGCAAAAATAGAGTCTACCGAGCAGTACCTACGCGACAATCAAAAGCATTAATTTCTACTATCGCGTGAAAGGGCACCCAACAGGGTGCCTTTTTCATGGGCGCTCTCTTTTGATATGCTGTTGAAAAATTTAACCGTTTTGCTGGAGTGATGTCGTTATGGTTTATGATCTGATTGTGGTGGGAAGCGGTTCGGTCGGCGCAGCAGCCGGTTTTTACGCCACGCAGGCTGGCTTATCGGTGCTGATGATTGATAGCGCCCATCCGCCGCACAGCCAGGGCACACATCATGGGGAAACCCGCCTGATTCGCCATGCGTATGGTGAAGGTGAACGCTACGTGCCGCTGGTGCTACGCGCACAGACACTCTGGGATGAGCTGGAACGCCAGAGCGGCGAGCGCATCATGCATCGCAGCGGCATCCTCAACTTAGCGCCCATCACCTCCTCCTTTATTCAAAATGTTATCGATAGCGCGAAAGCGTGGCAGCTGGATGTGAAAATCCTGCAAGCCGATGAAGTGCGCGCGCGCTGGCCGCAGTTCACAGTGCCGGATGGCTACATCGGCGTGTACGAACCCAACTCCGGCTTCCTCAAATGTGAGCAAGCGGTGCGCAGCTGGGTGCAGCTGGCGGAACAGGCCGGTTGCGCGCAGCTGTTTAACTGTCCGGTGACAGAGATAGGTCGTGACGGCGATCTGCAGCAAGTCACCACCAGCGATGGCATTTTCCGCGCGCGTAAACTGTTGGTCAGCGCCGGTACCTGGGTGAGCCAGTTGGTCGCCGATCTGCCGGTTGCGCCCGTGCGCAAAGTTTTCGCCTGGTATCAGGCAGATGGTCGCTACAGCGAGAACAATAAATTCCCCGGCTTTACCGTGGAGATGAGCGATGGCAGCCACTTTTACGGCTTCCCGGCGGATAACAACGCGCTGAAAGTGGGACGTCACGATGGCGGACAGCTGATGCAAACGCCGGCCGATCGCAAACCTTTTGGCAGCATCGCGGTAGACGGCAACGAATCTTTTAGCTTCCTGCGTAAATTCCTGCCGGGCGTGGGCGTCTGTTTGCATGGCGAAGCCTGCAGCTACGACAATACGCCGGACGAAGATTTCATTATCGATACGCTGCCGGGCGAACCTAATCGTCTGATCATCACCGGCTTAAGCGGACACGGTTTCAAATTCGCCAGCGTGCTGGGTGAACTTGCCAGTGAATTTGCGCAGAACAAACCGTTCTCTTTCGATATTGCGCCTTTCTCGCTCGCGCGATTTAACTAAACCATACTTGCCGGTACTAATCCTGTGCCGGCGAAATTGACACAAACTGACATTTAATTACCTATATCAACATTCAGCGCAGCGCTATGCCGCATTTGGTGTAGTGAATATGCAATACTTCGCAATAAGCCCCGCCTTTTAAGCTATCCCTTCAATTATTCTGACTGAGTTTTAATTAAATCCTCATTTATTCCGAAGATGATTCTCAACTTTATAGAAAAGTAAGGTTAATTGATCTTTCATTGCAAAATGTAGATGCTCATTACCACTTATTTCATTCCAGGTGATTTTAATGTGGCGTAATTCCACACAGCATTTCGGCGCTGTCTCGATTTTATTGCATTGGCTTATGGCGCTGGTTATTTACGGCATGTTCGCGCTGGGTTTGTGGATGGTCGGATTGGGCTATTACGATGGCTGGTATCACGATGCGCCCGAAATTCATAAAGGCATCGGCATTCTGCTGTTCGCTGCGCTGCTGCTGCGCCTCGGCTGGCGTTTTATTTCACCGCCGCCCAAACCGTTGGCGAGTTATTCGCCCGCCGTACGACGCAGCGCTACCGCCGCGCACTGGCTGTTATACGGCTTACTGTTGGTGCTGCTGTTCACCGGTTATCTCATCTCCACCGCCGATGGCAAACCGATCTCCGTATTTGGCTGGTTCGCGGTTCCTGCCCTGTTCAGCGGCGCCGCGCAACAAGCGGATCTGGCGGGTGACATTCATCTTTGGCTGGCGTGGGGTTTGGTGCTGATCTCAGCACTGCACGCGCTGGCAGCCCTGAAACACCATTTTATCGACCGTGATGTGACACTGAAAAGGATGTTGGGTTACCGCATCCCGTTAATCTCTGAAAAGGAAAAGTAACATGCTAAAGAAGACATTATTGGCAGTAGCAGCGGCCGGATTATTGAGCGCCAGCCTGACGGCCAGCGCGGCTGATTACAAATTTGATAAGGAAGGCCAGCACGCGTTTGTGCAGTTCCGCATTCAGCACCTGGGCTACAGCTGGTTGTACGGCACCTTTAAAGACTTTGATGGCAGCTTCACTTTTGATGAAGCCAATCCTGCGGCAGATAAAGTCAACGTGACCATCAACACCAACAGCCTCGATACCAACCATGCTGAGCGTGATAAACACCTGCGCAGCGCGGATTTCCTCAACACCGGTAAGTTCCCGCAGGCAACCTTTGCTTCTACCGCCGTGAAGAAAGAGGGTAAAGATTACAAGATCACCGGTGACCTGACGCTGAATGGCGTGACCAAGCCCGTCACGCTGGATGCAAAATTGATCGGTGAAGGCAAAGATCCATGGGGCGGCTACCGTGCAGGATTTGAAGCCAGCGGTGAGATCGTGCTGAAAGAGTTCAACATCAGCAAAGATCTTGGCCCGGCATCGCAGAAAGCTGAACTGATTATTTCGGTGGAAGGCGTGCGTAAGTAAACGAAGTACAGCTTGAAGTCCGCAGACCTCAGGCTGTTTTACGCTTATTTTTTATCTGGCGCCGGAATCGCCATCGTCATGTTCAGCAAACCACGTGATTTGTTGAACACTTTGTTGCCATTTTCACGGCCCGCACGGCGTGCGCGCTGCTCCTCTGGCGACAACGTTGACTCTTCCATGCAGATTGGGCTGCAGCAGTTGTTGTACTTTTCAGCGCAGCTTGGGCACTGAATAAACAGCAAATGACAGCCATCATTGATGCAGTTGGTGTGGCTATCGCAAGGCGTGCCGCACTGATGACAGCTGGAAAGAATATCGTCGGAAATACGCTCGCCCATGCGTTCGTCAAAGACAAAATTTTTGCCCTTGAAACGCACCGGTAAGCCCTGTTCACGCGCCCGGCGGGTGTATTCAATAATCCCGCCTTCGATGTGATAAACATCTTTGAAGCCGTTGTGTTTCATCCAGGCGCTGGCCTTTTCACAACGAATGCCGCCGGTACAGTACATGACAATTTTTTTGTCTTTCTGATCCTGCAGCATATCAACGGCCATCGGCAGTTGATCGCGGAAGGTATCGGCCGGCACTTCCATGGCGTTATCGAAGCGCCCCACTTCATATTCGTAGTGGTTACGCATATCCACAAACAGCGCATCCGGATCGTCGAGCATCGCATTAACGTCCGCGGCTTTCAGGTAAGCACCCACATCGCTGGCATCAAAGCTGTTGTCTTCAATCCCATCCGCTACAATGCGTTCACGCACTTTCAGGCGCAGCACCCAAAAAGATTTACCGTCATCATCCAGCGCAATGTTCATGCGCAAGTTATTTAGCGCCGCATCAAAGGCATACAAAGCGGCCTTCATCTTTTCGTAGCGGCTGGCGGGCACACTGATTTGTGCGTTGATGCCTTCGTGCGCAACATAGACGCGACCAAACACCTTGAGTTTGGTTAACTCAACGTAGAGGGCATCACGGAAGGCTTTAGGATCGGCAATCTGGAAGTATTTATAAAAAGAGACTGTGGTACGTGGTTCGGTTTCCGCCAACATACGTTCCTTCAGCTCTTTATTGGAAACAAGGTTATGTAACACTGGCATGGTGTTCGTCCTGTTAGCAATCAGAGAAATTTAGCGCGCGTATGATACCCGAATTCTGCCTGATACAAAAATTTTGGTTTGATAAGCCTGCCGGCTGAAATTACACACGCATTTGTGCGCCACAATTGCGTTTTCGTGCGCATCCCTGCTGTAGGAAAGCCGTCCTCGGTCTATGCTTGATTTCAGCCAGAATGAAAAAATGGCATAATGACAAAAAATTACAGAAACCGGACTCTCTGGCATAAGACGCAGGATACTGACATTTCCATGACTCAACTTCCCCAACTCACCCGTGAACTCTTCTATCCACGCTATTGGCTGACCTGGCTCGGCATTGGCTTTCTTTATCTGCTGGTGCTGTTGCCCTATCCGGTACTGCATGCAATTGGCTGCGGATTGGGTCGCGTTGCCATGCGCTTTATGAAGCGGCGCGTTGAAGTGGCGCAGCGTAATCTTGAAGTGTGCTTCCCCACTATGCCGACCAATGAACGTGACGCGATGGTAAAGCACAACTTCGAATCGGTTGGCATGGGGCTGATTGAAACCGGGATGGCGTGGTTCTGGCCGGACTGGCGTATTCGTAAATGGGTCACCACCAGCGGGCTGGAGCACGTGACTAACGCGCTGGCAGAGAAGCGCGGCATATTATTAATTGGTATGCACTTTCTGACTCTGGAGTTGGGAGCGCGGGTATTTGGTATGCACAACCCAGGCATTGGCGTGTATCGTCCCAACGACAACAAGTTGATCGACTGGCTGCAAACCTGGGGCCGGATGCGCTCCAATAAAAGCATGCTGGACCGCAAAGATCTGAAAGGCATGATTCGCGCCATGAAGAACAACGACATTATCTGGTATGCACCGGATCATGATTATGGCCCGCGCAGCAGCGTGTTTGCGCCATTCTTCGCGGTTCAGGATGCGGCGACCACCACCGGCACCCATATGCTGATTCGTCTGGCAAACCCAAGCGTGGTGCCGTTCCTGGCGCGACGTCTGCCGAACGCGCGCGGCTATGAGCTGAAAATGATGCCAGATATCCGCGACAAATTTACGCTGGAATCTGAACTTGATACCGCTGTGGTGATGAATAAAGTGGTGGAAGAGACGGTGCTGCTGGCTCCAGAGCAATACATGTGGCTGCATCGCCGCTTTAAAACGCGTCCGCAAGGCGAACCATCGGTTTATTAATATTAGTCGGGGCACCCTGTGTGCTCCGCTGTTTATATGCACTAATTTGCCTTTTGGTGCGATCACATGCGGTAATTTATTAGTGAGCCGTGCCAGCCTGAACTTAGGCTGATAGTTGGCTTAGCGCCGCATTTAATCAGACATCACTTTTCTTCAGCACGCAATGTTGACGTAAAATTAACCTTTCCTTGCGCCATAGCAGCAAAATTCTGCGTTGATGCATGATTCCCGGAATTGTCAGTCATTAATATTTATTCACCAAAGTTTAGCGTTTCGGACCTGATTTCTACGACTTCCAGGGCTATTCCTATTTAATATTGCTAAATCCTTCGGCATCACTTATCAATGAAGTAAAATTAACTTACTAAACAAGGTATTGTCTGATTAAAAAACCCCATATTCCTTTTTATTAAAATAATCGCTTCGCTTATAACTTTATGGAATTGGTTCGTAAAATCGAATCCAGTTAATTTCGATTGCAGTACTTAGCTTCATCCGTTCACTTTTAAAAAATATAAAAAGATTACACACAGCAAATATATCTCAGGACAATATAATATGAATAAAGGCATCTACTACTACGTGACGATCAGTACCGATCAGGAAGGTTATCATCTTCTGCATCGGAAAGAGTGCAAACGCTTACCCGTAAAGGAGGACATGGTATTTATTGGCACTCTATATAATTTAAATCAGGCATTATCAACCGCGCGTATTAATTTTAAAAAGGTTAAGCCCTGTATTAAATGTTGTATTCGTTACTCTGCTCCAATTATTCACGAATCAGTACGCCCGGTATTGCATTTCCCGCAGAAAATAGCCTGACCGGTTGGGCGGTTGAATTTCACGCAACCGCCCAACTGATATTTCCTCTCCGCCCTGCACTTCACGATTTTTCGTCTATCCTTCTGTGAAATCCCTTTTTTACAGACATGGAGTTGATGATGAGCCTGTTTACCACCCTTGAAGAAGCCATTGAAGCCGCTCGTGAAGAGTTCCTCGCCAGCCAACCAGAGATTGCTGAAGAAGATGCCAGTGTAAGCCAGTTCGCCCTGCAGAAGTATGTGATGCAGGATGGCGACATTATGTGGCAGGCCGAATTTTTCGCGGAAGAGGACGGTCTGGGTGAATGCCTGCCGATCTCCAGCGGAGACGCCGCACAAGCCATCTTTGATGGCGATTTTGATGAAGTCGAACTGCGTCAGGAGTGGCAGGCGGAAAATACGCTGCACGAATGGGATGACGGCGAGTTCCAGCTGGAACCACCGCGTGACCTTGAAGAGGGCGAAGCGGCGGCACAAGAGTGGGAAGACGACAACAGCCCTTCTGACAACCTGTAATAACGTTTATTCGTACGGACCGTGACTGGCATCGACGGGCAGTAACAGCGTGTCCATCACCAGCGACAGCGGCAAATCGATAATGGTTAGCACGCGCCACGGTCCGTCACGAACGTCCCACTGCACGCCGGGATAATATTGGTTGCCGTGACCTTGTCCGGGAAAGGTGCGGCTGATGATACTGCCACAACCGGTAAGCAGAAGAATGGCGGCGCTGAGCGCGGTTATTTTCAGGAAATAATTCACAACATTTACTCACAATGAACTGGCGTTAGTTTAACCATCTCGCAGGGACGATGACCACTCCTTAACACGTAAAGATTGCGTCATATTTCTGGCGAAAAAAAAGCGGCATTTCTGCCGCTTTCTACTTTCTCATCCTCAGCGCTGTGGCAGCGCCTCTGGATTGAGCTTCAGCTTCTGATAGCTTTCCACCCACTGATGATATTTGTCCGCGCTTTCCCACAGGCGTGAGTGCACACGAGCCAGCACCACCGGATCGCTAATCAGCTGCAAACGCTGCTCGCGATTCAGTTTTTCTGGCGCATCGCTCAGTGCCTGATCGACACGACGGTCACGCGCATGATCCAGTAAATCGCTCTGCTTATGACGCGATGTTGCCATCGCCGTCGCCAGCGCGTTAAACGCCGGGTTAAACAGTGCATGCATAAAGCCATTTTTCAGCGCGCGTTGACGATTGATCTGCAGATAGTGATCGGTATCAACCAGCTCTTTAGGCGGCTCATACTCTTCCGGGATCAGGAACAGTTTGGCGTTCTTACTCTTCTGCCCTACCGTTGCACGGCTCGACATCACCGACACAAACGGCGACAGGATCAGTGAGACGACGATCGGCGACAGCCACCACAGGAAGTTCAGATCGAGGAAGCCCATACCGCCCGCCCACACCAGACCCAACAGCATCTGTGAACCATGACGACGGAAAGCTTCGCTCCACGGCGTCGCATCATCATCACGCTGCGGCGAGTTCCACACCACTTCCCAGCCAAGGAACGCGCTGACCACAAACACGGTGTGGAACAGCATGCGCACCGGCGCCAGCAGCACTGAGAACAGCATCTCCAGAATCAGCGAGAAGAACAAGCGGATGGCGCCACCATAAGGTTTCGCTCCCTTGAACCAAATCAGCACCACGCTCAACAGTTTCGGCAGGAACAGCAGCACCAGCGTAGTTGAGAACAAGGCTATCGCCAAGTCGGGACGCCACTGCGGCCACACCGGGAACAGCTGGCGTGGTTGCAGGAAGTAGGTCGGTTCCATCAGCGTGTGCACCACCTGCAAGGCAGTAGAAAGCGCGAGGAACATGAACCACAACGGCGCAGAGAGATAGGACATTACGCCCGTCAGGAACACTGCACGGTGAACCGGATGCATCCCTTTTACCAGGAACAAACGGAAGTTCATCAGGTTACCGTGGCACCAGCGACGGTCACGCTTCAGCTCATCCAGCAGGTTCGGCGGCAGTTCTTCATAGGAGCCTGGCAAATCGTAGGCGATCCACACACCCCAACCGGCACGACGCATCAGCGCGGCTTCAACGAAGTCATGCGACAGGATCGAACCCGCGAAGGAACCTTCACCCGGCAGCGGTGCCAGCGCACAGTGCTCGATAAACGGTTGCACACGAATGATGGCGTTATGGCCCCAATAGTGTGATTCACCCAACTGCCAGAAGTGCAATCCAGCGGTGAACAGCGGACCGTACACACGGGTAGCAAATTGCTGGCAACGCGCATACAGCGTATCCATGCCTGACGCTTTCGGCGAAGACTGGATAATACCGGCGTTCGGGTTAGCATCCATCATGCGCACTAAACCGGTAAGACACTCACCGCTCATTACGCTGTCGGCGTCCAGCACCACCATGTAGCTGTAGTTGCTGCCCCAGCGACGGCAGAAGTCATCGATGTTGCCGCTTTTACGCTTCACACGACGGCGACGACGACGATAGAAAATCTTGCCGGCGCCACCGACATCACGCACCAGCTCCATCCAGGCTTTTTGCTCGGCGATGGCAATATCGGCATCGTAGCTGTCGCTCAGAATGTAGACGTCGAAGTGTTCGGCATTGCCAGTTCGTTTGACCGATTCCCAGGTCGCACGCAGGCCAGCAAACACGCGTTCTACATCTTCATTACAGATCGGCATGATCAGCGCAGTACGGTGTTCCGGATTCAGCGGCTCATCGCCGGTTGTCGAATACGAAATACTGTATTTATCGCGACCGATCAGCAGCTGCAGGAAGCCCATCAGCGCAGTCCAGAAACCGGCAGAAACCCAGCAGAACAGGATGGCGAACAGGAACAGAATCCCAGTCTGCAGGATGTACGGCAGGATCAGCTCAACCGACTGCAGCCAGTTCTGGTTGAACATCTCGATAGGATCGATCAGCGTCCAGCCCTGATACGGCAGAATGGTTTTCATGTACCAGGTTGCCACCACGGTCTGCAGAATCGTCAGAATCAGCAGTACGTAACGACGCATGGAGCCAACGTGGCGCCACTTGTCCTCGTTTTTCTGCTCTTCAACGGTGGCATAGCGTGGAGTGGATTTCTGGCCGCGCAGGGAATCCCAGGCGCGCGCAATCGGGTTGGTGCGCCAGATCTCCGGGAACATCAGCGAACGCTTCACTTTCGGCATCGCCTTCAGTGTGGTGCGATCAAGATAATCCTTGCTGAGCTGCTGACCATCCGCCAGTGAGTCCGGCCAGGCCATTTGCACACGGGATGACACCGATTTCAGCGGCGCATCATCCGGGCGCTCGCTGGCGGCGTTATCTTGCCCCAGCGACGTATGAATAGCGTGGAACGCCTGCGCATTTTGCAGCGAATCGCTGAGACGGGCGCGCCCTGCCGCATCAAGCGGCAGAGCCTCCACGTAAGATTGAGGTAGAAATATCGATTTATTCATTGGCAGGTAGCTGATAGCTCCAGGTTTCCGTCAATGTCTTGTCGCCGCTCACCAGCGCCGCACGCATCTCAGTCGGCTGCTTGTTATCTTTCACTCGCAGACGCAACACCAGACGCCAGCCTTTGGTCACCGGGTTGTAGCGCACACTCTGCTCAACCACGTCAGCGTTGTTACCCACGCTCACCTGCGGCGCCACTTGCGTATCTTCCGGCAGCTTGCTCATCGCTTTGCCAACGAAATCCACGGTGAAGGCGATAGAACCATCCGGCTGACGCACCAGATTCGACTGCTTCACATCACCGGCAGAGCGCAGCGTGTCTTTTACCCAGGCGATGTCGTCTGAGTGCAGCTGATTCTCGTCACGGGTGAAGTGCAGACGATACTGGAAGTTCATCTCTTTGCCCGGCTCTGGCAGTTTTTCCGGCGTCCAGAACGCAACGATGTTGTCGTTGGTTTCATCGGCAGTTGGAATCTCTACCAGTTCAACGCGGCCTTTACCCCAATCACCCTGCGGCTCAACCCAGCCACTAGGGCGCAGGTCGTAGCGATCGTCGAGATCCTGAAAACGGCTGAAATCACGCGTGCGCTGCAGCAGACCAAAACCTTTCGGGTTCTCAACGGTAAAAGTGCTAACCGCCAGATGTTTCGGGTTATTTAGCGGACGCCAAATCCACTCACCGTTACCGGCATGAATCGAAAGACCATTCGAATCGTGCAGCTCTGAACGGAAGTTGGTCACCGGTGAAGGCTGGTTTGCACCAAACAGGAACATACTGGTCAGTGGCGCAACGCCCAGTTTGCCGACGTTATCACGCAGATAAACTTTGGATTGCACATCAACCGTCGATTCTTTGCCCGGTTTGATGATGAAACGATAGGCACCGGACGCGCGTAGCGAATCCAGCAGCGCATAGATCACCAGCTGTTTGTCCTGCGGTTTTGGACGCTCAATCCAGAACTCTTTAAAGCGCGGGAACTCTTCGCCCGACGGCAAGGCGGTATCAATCGCCAGTCCACGTGCCGAAAGACCGTACACCTGGCCCTCGCCAATCACACGGAAATAGCTGGCGCCGAGGAAGCTGGTGATCTCGTCGTCTTTGCCTTTTTTATTTAGAGGATACAACACCTTAAACCCAGCAAAGCCGAGGTTTTTGACTGCATCAGCATCGTGTTTTACGTTGCCGAAATTGAAGTAGTCAGGGTTATATTTAATTTCACGTACTGAAGACGCCGTCACTTCGTTGATTTTCACCGGCGTATCGAAATACATGCCCTGATGATAGAACTCAAGCTTAAACGGCGTGCGCAGTTTGCCCCAATAAGCTTTGTCGTGGTTAAACTGGATCTGCTGATAGTCAGCAAACTTCATTTCACGAAACTGAGAGGGTAAATTGCTTTTTGGCGCTTCGAAACTTTTCCCTGCCAACGCCTTGGCTTGTTTTGCAACATCATCAATGTTAAACGCCCAACTATTGTTGGCATACATAGCCAGCAGAACTGCCGCGCCTACCCAGCGCATCTTTACCAGTCCCACTTTATTATTCACATTATTCAGCACATCCCCCCCTTTCGTGTGCTTAGATCAAACCCGATTATCTTAAAGGATTATTCGGTTTTCCGACAGCGTATGTAATAGATTGTTCCGCTGATTTGTAAGCTGAAAATGTGCTTTTAGGATAATTAAACCCCGCAAAATCACATACAGATTCACCTGATAGTATACCCTGTTTACAGCCGGTAGAATTTTCCTTCGGCATAATCCGGTTTCAGGGCGAAACCGGCAAGTAAACTGACTATTGGAAGATTATGAGTTCAGCTAAACCCGAACGTGAATATTTCCTCGATTCGATTCGCGCGTATTTAATGTTATTAGGCGTGCCTTTTCACGTCTCCCTGATTTACTCCACGCAGAAATGGGCCGTGAACAGCCATGACGCCTCAATGTGGTTGACGGTGCTGAACGACTTTATTCACGCCTTCCGCATGCAGGTATTCTTTGTTATTTCAGGCTATTTTTCCTACATGCTCTACTTACGCTACCAGCCGCAGCGCTGGTTGAAAGTGCGTCTGGAGCGTGTCGGCATCCCGATGTTGACTGCCGTGCCGCTGATTACCTTGCCGCAGTTTTTCATCACCAAAAATCTCACCGATAAAATCGGCGACTGGAACAGTTTCTCGCTGTACGACAAGTACAACACGCTGGCGTGGGAGCTGATATCTCATCTGTGGTTTTTATTGGTACTGGTGATTCTGACGACGTTCGGTATGGTGGCGTTTCGCTGGTTGAATAAGCAGCAGCGCAGCATCGATTATCAGCAAATTGGCTGGGGTAAATTGACGCTTGCACTACTGACTTATGCCTTAATTTGGTGTGCGTTCCGCCGCGTGCTGTTTTATTTCGTTCCGGCCGTGTTTGCCGATGGCCTGTTCAGCATTGCCGTGATGCAAACGCTGATGTTCCTGCCGTTCTTTATGCTGGGTGCGTTGAGCTGGAAGCATCAGGCGCTGAAAGCGTTGTTTGTGCGCTTTAATCCGGTGATGTGCTTTGGCGCTATCGCGGTATTCATCGCCTATAGCCTGAATCAGCGTTACAGCAGCGGTGAAGGTTGGCTGTATGAAATCGATATGATCATTTCGACGCTGATGGGATTGTGCATGCTAAACGTCTGTTTTAGCTTAGGCCATAAGCTGCTGAACAGCCATTCGCCGCGCATCATGTATCTGGTGAATGCCTCGCTGTTTATCTATCTGGTACACCATCCGCTGACCATTTTGTACGGCATCTACATCACGCCGCACATCGGCAACAACACGCTCGGCTTCTTCGTCGGCTTACTGATGGTATTTGGCGTGGCGTTTACGCTGTATGAAATCCATCTGCGCATTCCGCTGCTGCGCTTCCTGTTCTCCGGTAAGCCGCAACGCAAATGAAAAAAGGGCCCGCTAAGCTGGCCCTTTTTATCTAAAGCAACCACTCAACCGGCAAGCGCCACACCAGTCGCACCAGCAAGCGCTGCAGCAGCGTGCATTGCGGTTCATGTTTGTGCACCACTTCGCCCTGCTCGTTAGCAAACTCGACCCAATTGACGCGTCCCCACTTATCCAGACGTAGCGTCCAGGCGCGATCGCGCATCCCGGCAATAAAGCGCTGATGCGTTTGCTGCGCCAGGGCTTCACTCTCAATCACCAACCCCATTTCGGTGTTCAGCATGGCGGAACGCGGATCGAAATTGAACGAGCCGATAAATACTTTGCGATTGTCCACGGTGAAGGTTTTGGCATGCAAACTGGAACCTGAATTACCGGTGATACCACGATCGTGTGGCGCGGTTTGCGGATTGTCCTGCGGCTTAAGTTCATACAGCGCGATGCCGTGGCGCAGCAGTTTTTTGCGCCAGCGCGCATAACCGGCGTGCACCACCGTGACGTCATTGGCCGCCAGCGAATTGGTAAGGATGGCAATCTTCACCCCGCGCCGCTTCAATGCCAGCAGCTGCGCCACGCCAGATCGCGTCGGGACAAAATAGGCCGAGATAATATCGAACTGCTGCTGCGGCGTGCCGATGACCTCTAGCATGCGCTGCGGCAGTAAACTGCGGCGTTTTGCTTTGCCGAGCCCTTTACGCGGATCATCACTCAGCAGCCGCGATTCCGCCCACGTCATCTCCAGCTCGCCCTGCTCCATCTGGCTGATAAACGAGGAGTGCTCCAACCGTGCCAGATAGCGCTCCACCGCTTCACTCTGCTGCCACTCTTGTGGCAAGCGCACTGCCTGATGCGCATCGCCGCTCACATCAACCACTTTGCGCAGCGGCGATACCGCTTTACTGCGCCAGTAGCGTTCGAAATCCTGCGTCACTTCGTCGACCACCGGACCAATCGCCAGGACATCGAGATCGGTAAACAGTGGTTCATCGCCGGTGCCAAAATATTCGTCGCCGATATTGCGCCCGCCCACCAGCGTCGCCGCGCCATCCACTGTCAGGCTCTTATTGTGCATACGTCGATTGAGGCGGGAAAAATCGGTGAGATAACCGAGCGCGCGCAGCGTGCGGAACGAGAACGGATTAAACAGGCGCACCGCGATATTGGCGTGGCGATCGAGTTCCGCCAGCGTCTCATCCAAACCCGGTGTGTTATTGTCATCCAGCAGCAATCGCACTTTCACCCCGCGCTCGGCGGCGTCCAGCAGCGCGCTGAACAGCAAGCGGCCGGACATGTCGTTGTGCCAAATGTAGTACTGCACATCAATGGTGTACTGCGCCATGCTCATCAACTGATAGCGCGCAGCAAAAGCGTCCAATCCATCGTTAAGCGGATGAATGCCGCTCATGCCCGGATGTCGTGCGCAACGCGCCTCAACACTCGGTTTCAGCCGGTTGCCCGAATGTTCCTCAGGCGGCAAAGAGGTTGCTGCTTCACTCATAGTGAATCCCTGAAAGCTGTGGACCTATTATTGTTGGTATCAATGCGCGAAGAAGCAATCGGAGGCTTCCTTTTCTGCCCAATGGCGCACCGTCAATTTAGTCTAGACTTAGCCAGGCGTTCTGCATTCTGCATCCGGCGCTCAATGTGAGGAGAGGATTATGACTCAGCAATCCCTGCGCCATCACCCTCAGCTGTTCCGCAGTTTCTTTCAGGGCAGTTTTCCCTGTTCAACCGCCCGGCGCGCAGGCGGACGTCGGCTCGATATGGTGATCAGTAGCGGCCACGACATGCTGCTGGAGAAAGATTATGCCGCACTGGCGCAGGAAGGTTTGCACACCGCGCGCGATGGCGCTCGCTGGCATCTGATTGAAGCCGTGCCCAACGAATATGACTGGCGCACCTTTCTGCCGATGGTGCACGCTGCGGCGCGTCACGATATGCAGATTATCTGGGAGCTGGCGCACTTTGGCTATCCCGATCACTTAGATATCTGGAAAGCCAGCTTTATCGATCACTTTGAACGCTTCGCCCGCGCCATGGCGCAACTGATGCGCGATGAAGGCATCGAAAAGCCCTTTTTCACGCCGATCAATCAGATCTCATTCTGGTCGTGGGCTGGCGCGGATGTTTCATGGCTCGATCCCTACGCCAGCGATCGCGGTCGTGAGCTGAAGCGCCAATTAGTGCGCGCCTCGCTGGCGGCGATGCACGCCATTCGCGAGGTTTATCCCGATGCCCGCTTTGTGCTGACCGATCCGCTGGTGCAGGTGGCGACCGATCCCGATAATCCCGACAGCAAACCTTATGCCGACGCGCAGCATCAGGCGCAGTTTGAAGCCTGGGATTGGATTGGCGGACGCGATGCGCCGGAACTGGGTGGCCGCGCGGATTTCCTCGATATTCTGGGTCTCAATTACTATCCCGACAATCACTGGTTTTTCTCAGGCGAAACCATTCCGTTCGACCATCCGACGCGCCAACCGCTGCACCGTTTGTTAATGCAGTGCTGGCAACGTTATCAGCGCCCGATGATTCTGGCCGAAACCGGAGCCGAAGGTGATGCGCGAGCGCCCTGGCTGCGGCAGATCAGTGAAGAAGCGCGTCTGGCGCTGGATCACGGCGTGGCGCTGGAAGGGATTTCGCTCTATCCGGTGGTGGAGTATCCGGCGTGGGCCGACGATCGGCGTTCACCGGGCGCGCTGTTTGGCCTCGGCGATCCCAATGGCAATCGTACCCTGCATGAGGCGCTGGCGCTGGAGTTGCGCAGTCAACAGATTAAGTGGCAGAACTGGCAGACAAAAAGCTAAGACTGTTGCGTAGTGGCGGGTTTTTGCGGGCAGGTTTGCACATCGAGTGAAGGATCCGCGGGGTGACGCACGTCGGTGAGCCAGGTCATGGTGAAGAGAAACACCACGCCAATTAAACAGGCGGAGAGCAGGCCAATTATGGCGATCAGTTTGTCATCGCTGGCTTCCATCGACATCTCCTTGCAGGCTTCCTTTTCCCGGTGCTGACCTTAACTCATCCACAGCGTAATCATCAGGACGAAGATTATAAGCGTAACCGAAGTGACTGCAAGCACCACAATGGCGAAGAGCGCGTCGTCGAGCGGCTGCCGATAAGGTTCGTCGTGGTCGTCTGGTGGTGCAGGTGAACTCATGATGACTCAAAAATAAAGGCGAGTTTTCGCGCAGGATTGCCGCACAGAGTGTAATGCAATGCGCCCTAAGTTACAGGAAAATTTCTGGCGGAGAAATAATGGGGCGCAGGCGCGCCCCATTCGAGAGCAGATTAGAAATCGTAGCTGAGTGAAACCTTCACCGTGCGTGGTTCACCCTGCGACAAATAGGTGCCGCTGTCATCAACATTGGCCCAATATTTCTCATTGGTGACGTTATCCACGCCCACGCGCCACACCATATCGTTCTGGTTAACCTTCATGCGGTAACGCAGACCCAAATCCAGCGTGGTGTAATCATCCAGCTTCATGTTGTTTGCCAGGTCGGCATATTGTGAACCGGTGTAGTTCAGCAATGCTGTGGCGGTCAAACCGTCCACCGGCTTGATGTCATACTCCGCACCCAGCGCCGCAGTGAAGCGCGGTACGCCGATGGCGTTTTTGCCATCCTGATCGCTGTCACCGGTTTTGGTCATATCCGGATCGATCCAGGTGGCGCTGCTGTTAAGACGCAGGCCCAGCACCGGCTCACCGAATACGTTCAACTCCACGCCACGGTTGCGCTGCTCGCCATTCAGCTGGTAGACCGAATTGTTCAGCACGCCAACCGGCTGTTTGATTTCAAACAGCGCCAGCGATCCGCCGACGCGACCAAAGTCCGCTTTGACACCCACTTCGTTCTGCTTAGCATGTACGATGCCGGTCACGCTACCGTAGTTGGTGGCGGTAAACGGCGCGGCGGTGCCCGGCGTCAGCGATTCAGTATGGTTGGCATACAGCGAAATATTTTGCGTGGCTTTATACAGCAAACCGTATGCCGGCAACCAACGGCTGCTGTCGAAACGTGTCGCGGTATCTTCAACGCCGTCATAACCGTAGTTACGCACCACCACTTTTTGATGACGCGCGCCGACGGTTGCCAGCAAGGTGTCATCAAAGAAGCCCAGCGTATCGCTCAGCAGGTAGCCTTGCGAACGTGAACGGTAAGTGGTCAGCGGATCGCTGAACTTAGCGCCACCGGCGAACACGCTATCCGGTTCAGCCACATCCTGCGGGTGATAAATATTTACGTTGGCATCGTTGCCCGACGACATGCGATAGCTGTTTTTCGCATTCGTGGTCATCGCCGAATAACCGAAATTCACTTTATGCGTCACCGGACCGGTGGTGAAATCACCACGCAGGCCAACCATGCCGCTCATGTTGTCCTGCACGCGATTGGTGCGGAAGCGGCCAATGGTGGCGTTGCCGGCGCTGTCGAGGATCTTCGGAATGCCGTAGTTGCCCACTTCATGTGTGTGCTGCGCGCCGAGGCCCGCATAGGCGGTCCACTGATCGGTCAGATCGTATTCGGCTTTCGCCAGACCAAACTCCGACTCGATATCGCTGAACACCCACTTCTGGCTGTAGTTTTTCGCGTTGGACGGCACATCAGGAATGAAATCGATGCCGCTGATGTTGACGCCGTTACGCGCATCGTGGAAGGTCTTTTTCTGGTAGCCAACGTCGAGCGACGTACGCAGACGATCGCCACGATAATCCAGGCCGAGTGACGCAGCGGTGGTGCGTTTTTTCTCGCCATCCACCTCGGTGCCGCCTTCGCGGTTAACCGCATTCAGACGCACGCCAAACTGATTATCGTCGCCAAAACGACGACCAATATCGGCGGTGCCGCCCACCTGGGAACCGGACGTGTAATCCACCCCGATGCGCGTCAGCGGCGTATCATCAGCGTGCTTCGGCTCTAGGTTAATCATGCCGCCGACGCCGCTCTCCGCCGAACCGTTCAGCAAGGCGTTAGCCCCTTTGAAGATCTCCACGCGATCAATCAGTGAGGCATCCATCACCTGACGCGGCACGATACCCGCCAAACCGCCGTAGGTCATGGCATCGCCGTCCAGCTTGAAGCCACGAATGCGATAGCTCTCGGCAAAGTTGCCGTAGCCTTTCAGATTCTGCACGCCAGCATCGTTGCGCACCACGTCACCGATGGTTTGCGCCTGCTGATCCTGAATCATTTTCGAGGTAAAACCGATGACATTAAACGGCACGTCCATGGCGTTCTGCTCACCCAGCATGCCGAGACGGCCGCCGTGTGCAACCTGACCATCAAGGAAAGCCGGTACCAGATCATTTCCGCCTGGTTTGAAATCGGTTTGCGGTGTCGCGGTCACGGTCAGCGTCTGCTGCTCGTTTTTCGCGTCAGTGGAGGTTGTGGTGTTGGTGGTAGCAGCCATCACTGGCAAACAACCGGCGCTGACCATTACGGCCAACAGCGTCGGTTTCAGTCCGGGATTGAAAGGCATAGCGCGCATGGGATCCCCTAATGCAAACGAAGTGATAATCATTATTATTGCGGTTTGCGATTATGCGCAGTCGTTGCCCGAAAGCAAGAAAAATCCCACTTTTTGCGTTCATATCATCGAGGAGTGGTGCGATAGGTACCCTGCCCGGTCTTGTAGGGTCGCCATTCATTCATGGCGACCAATGCTTATCACTGAAGAAAGGGTTTTGCTTTGACTAGGTAGCGGGCTCTGACACATCTGCTGCGTCACGGGCCGTCCTCGCGCCGCTAGCGCGGTGCCTTCGGCTTCCACGTCGTGCCAACGGACCGTTCGCGGATCGGCCTTCCCTGGCCGACCCCGAACTGCCTCACGCATCCATGCGTGAGGCTCCTGGCCCAACGTAAAAGCCTCAGCGCTGCGAATAGCCCTTTTGCCGCAGCAGACGCGCCAGCGCCTCTGGCAACTGTGCCCTTTTCAACAACATGTACCGAAGCATCCGGCATGCGTTCGTCGCGGACTTAACTAACAAGCGCCATTCATGGCGACCTGCTATCAGCCTTCGCGCCAGCGTTTAAACACCAGCGAAGTGTTAATCCCGCCAAAGGCGAAGTTATTGGATTGGATGTAATCTGTCTCAATCTGGCGCGCTTCACCGATGATGTAATCAAGTTCACCGCATTCAGCGGCCGGTTGTGACAAATTCAACGTCGGCGCAAACCAGCCTTCACGCATCATCTCAATGCTCATCCAGGCTTCCAGCGCCCCGCACGCGCCCAGCGTATGGCCAAAGTAGCTTTTCAGCGAAGAGATTGGCGTGCTGTTGCCATAAATCGCTGCGGTGGCCTGACTCTCGGCGATATCGCCGCGATCGGTGGCGGTGCCGTGGGCATTGATATAGCCAATCTGCTCCGCCGTGACACCGGCGGTTTTCAGCGCGCGCTCGATACAAATCTGCATGGTTTCACGCTGCGGCTGGGTGATATGCGCGGCATCGCAGTTGGTGTGGAAACCCACCAGCTCGGCATAAATGGTGGCTCCGCGCGCCTGCGCATGTTCAAGCGATTCGAGGATCAAGGTGCCTGCACCTTCGCCAATCACTAATCCGTCGCGCTGCTGGTCGAACGGCGCGGGCGACGTGTGCGGCGCGTCGTTACGCTGGCTGGTGGCGAACAGCGTGTCAAACACCGCCGCTTCGGATGGACACAGCTCTTCCGCCCCACCCGCCACCATCACGGTTTGATAACCGTGACGAATCGCTTCCCAGGCATAGCCGATCGCCTGGCTGCCCGACGTACAGGCGCTGGACGTCGGGATTACCCGGCCGCGCAGGCCAAAGAACAGGCCCGCGTTAACGGCGGTGGTGTGCGGCATCATCTGCACGTAAGTGGTGCCGGTAATGTTGTTGGTGTGCTTTTCCGTCAGCATAGTGGCAAATTCACTCACCGGTCCGGTGCTGCCAGTTGAGGAGCCATAAGCAATGCCGGTTTCACCGCTGGTCAGCACCGGATGATCGATCAAACCGGCCTGCTCCAGCGCGAGTTCGGTGGCGCGCGTCGCCATCAGTGAGACGCGCCCCATCGAACGAATGCGTTTGCGCGTGTAATGCGCTGGCGGCGTAAAGTCGTCCACCGGCGCGCCGAGCAGCGTGTGCAAGCCGTCGTACACTTGCCATTCCGGCATATGGCGCACCGCATTTTTGCCCTGTTTGATCCGCTCAGCCACCGCGCTCCAACGCTCACCAAAAGCGCTTACGCCGCCCATGCCGGTTACCACTACGCGCTGAATCACAGCATACCTCCATTGATTGAAATCACCTGACGCGTGACGTAGCCCGCGATGTCCGACATTAAGTAGCTGGCCAGTCCGGCGACTTCATCCGCCGCGCCCATGCGCTTCATCGGGATCAGCTTCATCGCCTCGTCAATCACCAGCGGCTCAAGATCGGTCATACCGGTATCAATCAAGCCGGGTGCGATGCAGTTAACGGTAATTTTGCGTTTCGCCAGCTCAATCGCCAGCGCTTTGGTGGCACCGATAATACCGGCTTTGGCCGCGCTGTAGTTGACCTGGCCGCGATTGCCCATGATCCCCGAAACCGAGGAGAGCGTAATAATGCGTCCGCCCTTGCGCAGGCCAATCATCGGCATCACGCACGGATGAATCACGTTGTAGAAGCTGTCGAGATTGGTGTGGATCACGCTGTCCCACTCGTCATCGGTCAGCGCCGGGAACGCCGCATCGCGCGTGATGCCCGCATTGCTCACCACGCCGTAGTAGGCGCCGTGTGCGGCAATATCCTGTTCCAGTGCGCTGCGTGTGGCATCGCGCTGCGCCACGTCAAACTGCAAGGTGCGCCCACATCCGCCCGCCGCCTCAATCTCAGCCAGCGTCTGCGCGGCACCGGCGCTGTCGCGGTGATAATGCACCACTATCTCAAAGCCATCCTGCGCCAGACGCAGTGCGATGGCGCGGCCAATACCTTTACTTGCGCCGGTCACTAAAACGCTGCGTGTCATGGCTGAACTCCTTGTTGCAATTGAATTAACTCGTGTTCATTGGGCTGATAGGTATTGAGCCGCCCGCTGGCGATGATCGCCTCGCCGCAGCGGATCTCCCCTTCAAAGCTGCCCAATCGGTCGTCACGCATCAGCAGACGCATTTCAACGCGCAGCGTGCTGTTGGCGGCGAAAGCGGTGCGGCTGGCACGATAACCGCGTCCGCCAAGCAGCATGCCGGGACGAATCTCATCGCCGCTGCGCTGACGCGCATGAAAGCCCGACCAGACGCCAACGGTCTGCGCCATGATTTCCACGCCGTACCACGCCGGTAAATCGCCCTGTGCGGTGAGAAAAGGGGCCAGCACGCCTGTCGCGTTGATACTGACTTCGCAGATCACGCTGTCGTCGCTAACCTGGATGACGCGATCCAGCAGCAGCATCGGTGCACGATGCGGCAAATAAGCATCTACCGGCAGAAAATCACTCATAAGGCTTTCCTACAATCAGGCAGGTATTGTTCCCGCCAAAAGCAAACGAATTTGAGGCAATCACCGGGCGCGCCAAAGGCTGCGGCGTGGTGATCAAACCGCACGCCGGCAGCGAAGTATCGTGTGCCGCCAGCGAGAAATCCTGCGGCGGCAGCGGCAGCTGCTGCTGCAGAATCAGTGCGGCTAAAGCCGCTTCGGTGGCGCCCGCCGCGCCCAGCGTGTGGCCGGTCAGGTGTTTGGTTGAGCTACACGGCACGCGATCGCCAAACAGGCGGTGAATCACCGCAGATTCCACCTGATCGTTCAGCGGCGTGGCGGTACCGTGCAGGTTGATGTAACCAACATCCTGCGGCTGTAAACCCGCTTGTTGCAGCGCCATCAGCATAGCGCGCTCGGCGCCGACGCCTTCAGGATGCGGTGCCGACATGTGCCACGCGTCCGACGATTCACCGCAGCCGAGCAGCGCCAGCGGCTGCTTTTCGCGCGTCAGCAGCAGCAGCGCGGCAGCTTCACCAATCGAAATGCCGTCGCGATCGGCGCTAAACGGCGCGCAGTGACGTTCAGAGAGTGAATCCAGGCTGGCGAAACCGTTAATCGGCATACGACTTAGCGAATCCGCGCCGCCCACCAGCGCCACGTCCGCTAAACCAGCATCAATCAAACGTTGGCCGCTGATTATGGCGCGCGCACTGGATGAGCAGGCAGTCGAAATGGTGTAAGCCGGACCGTCCAGCGCTAAAAAATGCGCCAGGAAGCGTGATGGATCGCCAAGCTCCTGCATGCGGTAATCGTAGCCCGACAAGGCGTCATCCACCTGACGATCGCCTTCATCAACGCCGGAGGTGCTGGTGCCAAGCACAATCGCCACGCGATCGCGCCCATATTGCGCGATGGCCGCATCCACTACCGGGCGTATCTGCGCCAGCGCGGCCAGCAGCAGCTGATTGTTGCGGGTGTTATGCGCCGCCAGCGCGGCAGGAATCAGCGGCAATGCGCCCTGCACTTCGCCCAGCCAGCAGCGTTTGCCGTCTTGCAGCCAGCCGTCGCGCGGTTGCATGCCGGGCGCGTGGCCCGCTTGTAGCTGCGCGGCGATGTGCGCCAGGTCGTTGCCCAGCGCATTCACCATGCCAAAGGCGGAGATGTAGATCATGATGACGCATCCAGATGTTGGATTTGAATCTGATAGCCAAAAGCGCGTTGATCGATGCTGATCGGCTCACGCAACTCGCCGCGCTGCAGATAGCGAATCAGCGTTACCACCTTGCCAGAGGGATCGCGCAGCTCGCGGCGATCGTCGATGTCGGTCAGCGTCCAGCCGCGCGGCAGCTGCGGCTGCCATGCGCTGATCGGCCAGTGGCTTAGCATCACATCCGCCAGCACCTGACTGGCGGGCGGCATTTCCGGCAGCGCCATCATCTGCTGCGTGTGAATGCCGTTTTTATCATAGGTAACGCGGAACAGGCGAATGCCAAGCGATGACAAACCGGCGAGGCTCAGCTGCTGTGAATCCGCGCTCAGCAGCACCAGCAGCGACTGGGTTTTGCCTTTGGCGTGGCCGGTCAGCAACTGCTGCTGCTGAAACGCGGGCGAGATGCCCGGCGCCGGCAGCGTGACGCGCACGCCCGGTTTCAGCCACGCGGTTGGCCGGTTGAGGTCGCTCTGATGCTGCGCGCAGCCGCTTACCAGCAGGCTCAACAGCAGCAAAATGCCCATTTTCATCGTTGCTTCCTTTTTCCCGGAGCCAGCGCCAACGGCGCCAGCAAGAATGCACAAAAAATCCCGCTGCACAGCACGGTGCCAAAACCGCTGATGGCGGCGGTGCTGCTGAACACCAGCATGCCGAGCGTTAACAGTGTGGTCATCATCGCCAGCGTCACCGCCAGCATGGAGGTTAACGGCGTGCCGCGCGGATTGCTGAAGAACAGCGTGTAGTTGATGCCGATGCCCAGCACCAGAATCAGCGCCAGCAAGGCAAACAGATTGAGGCTCGCGCCAATCCAGCCCAAGGTCGCCAGCGCCGCCGCCAGCGACAGCCACGACGGCAGCGCGCTGCGCATCCCGGCTTTCACACCCAGCCGCAGCATGTAGCTGGCGGTAATCAGCAATAACGCCAGCGCCAGCAATCCGCTCAGCAGCGTGCGCCAGAAGCGGAACAGATCATCATAGCTGGCCTTGCGGTCGACCCAACTGACGCCCGACTGCTGGGATGCCAGCTGCTGCAACGCAGCGCTGTTTTTAACGCCGCCGATCGGCACCAGCACGCTGCTGCGTCCGTCCGGCAGCGACAGCCACAGCAGCCGCCAGCCTTCACTCAGCGGGCTCGCCAGCCAGTCGGCGGCGGTCACCGGCATGGCGCTGAGATTAGCATTCGCTACAGTAATGCCCGCCTGCTTCAATCGATCCAGAATGGTGGGTGCAGCCTGCTGTAGCAGCGCTACATCCTGCTGCTGCTGCGCCAGCGAACTGAGCGGCAGCACGCGATAACTTTTGAACCAGCCTTGCTGCTGCGCCTGTTGCAGCTTGGGTGCCAGCGCGCTCAGCCGTTGCAGTGCTTGCTGTTCATCATCGCCCCACACCACAAACCAGGTTTGATCGGCCTGCTGACCGGTGAGTTGCGCCAGCTGACGATCCTGCGCTAACAGTTGCGCCGGGGCGCTTTGCAGATGGGCAATATCATCATCGACCTTGAGTTGTAGCATGCCGCTCAGCGCATAGATCGCCACCAGCGCCGGTAAGCCGCGCTTCAGCCCGTTATTGCGCCGCCACGCGGCCAGCCAGCGCGCCAGCCATACCATCGCCGGAATCGGCCGCACCGGTAAACCGCGTACCAGCCACGGATAAAAACAGATCACCGTCAGGCAGGAAGCACTTAATCCGCTGGCGGCAAATACCGCCAGCTGGCGCAAGCCGGGGAACGGTGCCAGCAGCATCAACAGCCAGGCAATCGCCGTGGTGCCGAGCGCCAGCAGCAGCGTGCCGCGCACCTTATGCAAACTTTGCCACGGCGTGGCTTGCTCGCCGTGCACCATGCGTTCCGTCAGATAGTAGAGCGTATAATCGGCCGAAATACCGACAATGCTGAGGCTCATCACTAAGGTGGTGAGATGCAGCTCACCAAAACAGAGCAGCGTCAGCACCGTGCCCGCCATCGCGCCCATCGCCACCGACAATGCACAGAGCGCCAGCGGCCGTAATGAACGGAACACCAGCCACACCAGCAGCAGCAACCCCGCTAACGTTGCGCTGCCGAGGGTTTCGACATCATGCTGCGCGCGCTGGCTGGCATTGTCGCTAAACAGCACCGTGCCACGCGTCAGCAGTTGCGCATCCGGCCAGCGGGTTTTCAGCTGTTGCTCCAGCTGATTGAGCGCAGTCACCAGCTGGTGGCTCTCTTTGATACTGAAAGCATTGCTCGCCAGCTCGCCGTGCATGAAATACCAGCGGCGCTGCTGCGCATCCTTGACCGTCAGCCAGCCGTTATGCAGCAGCATTTTGTTGGCGTTCTGCTGCATCGCAAGTTGCGCGCCGCGCACCAGCAGCAGCGGATCGTGGCCGATCTCTTGGCTGCCGACGCCCGCGAAGGCCGAGAACAGCTGCGCCAGAATCCAGTCGGCCTGCGCGTCACCACCGTTCTGCAGGCGCGCGCGCGTGGCCGCATCGATCAAGCCGTTGCGATGCTGAAACGCATAGGCACCCCAGCGCTGCATCTGATCATCATCCAGTTCGCCGCTCACCTGTTTCAGCATCGGCAAGGCTTGCAGCTGCGCTTGCCACCAGGCCGCAACCGCATCGCCGTCGTGATCGTTGGCACTTACCAGCCACACCAGCTGACGATCGAGGCGCTGCATAAAGCCGTGCTGGATCTCCGCTGGCGCCTGGCCGAGGTTTTGCTGCGGCAATAACGCCAGCACGCTGCTATTCAGCTGGCTGCGCGGCAGCAAAACCGCCAGCGCCACCGCTAACGTCAGGCACACCGCCAGCCACAGCAGCGCAACGGTTTTTTCACTGCGCTGGGGCAAAACGGGCTCGCTCTTCATCGGTTAACTGTTTCGGTTCGGTGCGGGTAGCGCTAAGGGTGATCTCGGTTTTATCGCCCTGCTTATCATCCAGCGTGATGCGATTGAGAAACGCCTCGCCTTGCAGATCGATACGGTTAAAGATCTTATTCAGCGGCGCGGCTTTCGGCGTCAAACCAAGTTGCCAGCGGTTGTTGCCCAGATCGTGGAAATCGAGCGCAAAATTCTCACGCAGCACCTTTTCATCTGCCTGGAATAGCGCGCGTAACAAATGGTTGAACTGGAACATCTGCGGATTGCTGTCGGCGGTGATCACCTGCGGCGGCTGGCCGCTCATGCTCTGCACCATGCGCTTATCATCAAGGATCAGCATCAGTGGGAACGGCGTGGCTTGCTGCCACCACAAACCCTGCTGCTGGGCGATCAGCAGCTGACCGCGTGACACCAGCGGCTGCGCCATCCCGGCAATGGTGCGCACCTGAACAAAATTGGCGCGGATCACCGGTTGGCTGGCAAAGCGCTGTTGCAACTGCTCGAGCGTGACCGCGCTGGCGTTGGCGCAGATCACCAGCAGCAGCAGACAAAGGGTTCTGATCACGGTTTCACTCCCAGGCGTTCAAACAGAATATCGGGCGAGACAAAACACATCTCTTGAGTCGCTGCATTGACCGCCACCTGCAGCGTGTGGGCTTTGGTGGTCACCTGCCCCGCCGCGTTGCGGATCACATAATCAATGCGTAAACGGTTTTCGTATTCGCTGATACTGGCGATGACGCGCACCACCTCTTCGCAGCGCAGCGGCTGGCGGTATTTCACATGGGTATCGACCACCGGCCAGACGTAGCCGCTGGCGGCCATTTCGCCGTAGCTGTAATTGACGCTGCGCAGCAAGGCTTCGCGCGCCACTTCAAAAAAGCGGAAATAGTTGCCGTGCCACACCACGCCCATCGGATCGCAGTCGTGAAACGACACGGTAATGTCCACCTCAGCGCGGTAGTTGCTTTCACTCATCGCGGCTTTTCTCCTCGGGCAACGTCCAGAAATTGTAAAAGTTAAACCAGTCCAGCGGCGCCATCAGCGCGTGCTGTTGTAACCGTTCGGCGTAGCGATCGACGGTGGCCTGTAACGCCTGCTGGCGCTGGACGCGCGGCAGCGAGAGCGGATCGGCAAAGGCTTCGCAGTGCACCCGCAATCGCCCCTGTTCGCGCAGGGCGAACATCAGCAGCACTGGACAGCGCAACGCCGCCGCCAGCACAAACGGTCCCTGGGGAAACGGTGCAGGATGGCCCATAAATTCACTCCACACCACGCGACGCTCGCCGCCGCGCTGGCGATGCACGGCGGTACGATCGCCAACAATCGCCACCCATTCACCGGCATCAAGTTTTTGCTGCAGCAGAATGGCGGTGTCCGGACCGATATCGGTGACCGGCAGCAGATTGACGCCCGCCTGCGGTGCAATGCTCTCCAGCACCTCGCGGAAGCGTTGCGCATTGTCAGTAAACACCAGCGCATTAATCACCAATCCGCTGACCTGTTTGGCCATCGCGCGGCAGGCTTCGATATCACCGAGATGCGAGGCCAGAATCAGATGGCCTTTGCCCTCGGCGGCGCGAATGGTGGCTTCCGCACCTGGCGCGAAATCAATGTCGCGCCCCCATTGCAGATCACCGCGCCAGCTAGCGACTTTATCCAGCATGCTGTAGCCGAAACGCAAAAAGTGACGATAGCTGCTGAGCGGCGCAGGCAGCGCGATGTTCTGCCGCTGCGCCATCGCCCGTACTCGCGTCAGCCACTGCTGCGAGGCGGCGCGCGCTGTGCGTCCGGTTAGCCAGTAAACCGCCACCACCGGCCACAGCAGCAAGATAAAAGGCAAGCGTCCGGCGCGGCGATAGAGCCACAGCATAAAGCGCAAACCGCTCTGCCCGCGTCGTTCCGGCGTTGCAGACCAGTGTTGCGCATCACTACGCTGACGCAGTAACTGCGGGATGCGTGGCAACATGCCGAAGAACAGCCGCGTGTGCATCCATGAGATGCGCAGGTTGTCCCGCAGCGCATCAAAGTGCGATACGCCGCTGGCCGGATAGGTCACGCGCGTGGTGATAAAACGGCTCGGCGTGCCCTGCCAATAGAGGCGCACCATGATTTCGGTGTCGAAATCCATGCGCTGACCAATCGGACGGCGATCGCACAACGCCAGCGATGGCGCGAGCGGATAGACGCGGAAGCCGCACATGCTGTCTTTCAGCGAGAACGACAGCGTTTCCACCCACACCCAGAAATGGGTGATGTAGCGGCCGTAGAGGCGCGATGTGGGAATCGAGGCGTCGTAAAGCGGCTGACCGGAGATCAGACAGTGCGGGTAACGCTGCGCTTCGGCCAGCATACGCGGCGTGTCTTCCACCTGATGCTGGCCATCGGCATCCAGTTGCAGCGCGTGGCTGTAACCCGCCGCCGCCGCCGCGCGCATCCCGGCAATCACCGCCGCGCCTTTGCCCTGATTGTGGGGTAGCGTCAGTACCCGCAACTGCGGTGCCTCAAGCGCCGCAATCTGCTGTTTGGTGGTGGCATCGCTGCCGTCATCCACCAGAATCACTGGCAAGTTGAACGATGCCAGCCGCGCCAGCACCGACGCCAGCATCGCGCCGTGGTTATAGCAGGGAATCAGCACACAAGGCGTGAAGTGAGAACTCAACACAGGCGGATCTTCCCGCTGCTGGCCACCGTCGCCACATCGCCGTTGATCAGGCTGTAGCTGAAACTGAGCAGCGATTTTTCTGCCTGCCACTGCAGCTGTAAAGCCAGTTCGGCATCCGGCGGCACCGGCTGCTGGAACTTGATATTGTCAATCGCGGCGAAAGATTTACCGATGGCTAAACGCGTCAGGCCGTAATGCAGCGCCCAGTCGAGCTGCGCCACGCCGGGCAGAATTGGCAGCGTCGGGAAATGGCCGCGAAACCAAAAGAGATCGGCAACAACGTGCAGGCGCAATATCAGTGCATCGCCCTGCTGTTCGGCATGCAGTTCAACCGGCAGCATCAAATAACTCCTCAATTTGTGGCCAGGCGCGTTTACTTTGTGCGGTGACAGGAATCGACGTCACCACGCGCCAATAGCGCGGAATCGCCACCGGCTCCAGCCAGGGTTGCAGGGCGCGTTTCCACTCAATTTTTAGCTGATGCAGCGTCGCCGCATCCAGCATCTCAGGCAGCGCCAGCACCACGCCAATCGCGTGACGACCGTGACGCTGAATCGCCAGCGCGGCGGCATCTTCCACGCCGGGCAACGCCAGCAGGCGGCGTTCAATTTCACTCAGCGATACGCGTTTATCTTCGATCTTCACCACGCGATCCTGACGTCCCGCCAGCTGAAACTGGCCGGACGGCTGCTGCACGATACGATCGTCGAGCGCGCAACCGGCGTCGGTTTCCAGCAAGGCGGAAAATACCCGCCAGCGTCCGGCGTCCTGCTCACGCAGGGTAATCTGCGGAAAACAGTGCCACAGCGCGTTCTCCTCACGTGCAGAGCGCCAGCCAATCACGCCGGTTTCGGTGCTGCCATAAATTTCATCAACCGTGCAACTCAGTGCCTGTTGCGCATGCTGCGCCGCCGTCCACGGCAACGCGCCACCGGCGGACACGATCAGTTCGCAGCGCGGCCCGGCCAATGCCGGATCGAGACGCCGCAGAAACGCTGGGCTGCTGATAAACGCGTAGCGACGATCGGGTGAATGATCGGCCAGCTGTTCACTGTAGAAAATTTGCTGCGCGGCGAAGGGTAAACCCAACGCCATCGGCAGCACGATGCGAAAACTCAGGCCATACAGATGTTGATGGCTGACGGAGGCAATCACATGGCAATCACGTAAGCGTGCGCCCCACAAGCTGGAGAGCCAGCGGGCTTCAAGATCCAGCGCGCGCAGCGATTTCACTACGCGACGCGGCGTGCCGGTCGAACCAGAGGTGAACAACACCAGCGTGGCGTCGGCGGCGATTGGCGGTAACGCACCGCTCGCCAGTGCGTCGTCCCAGCGCAGTTGCGGCAGCGCGACTGCCAGCGGCATATCACTGATCACGCCATCCAGGCTGTCGGCCATCTCTTCCAGCTGGGCCGCGCGACAGTGTCCGGGGATCACCGGCGTTTTACCGGCGTGCCACAGCGCCAGCAGCGCGGCGGTAAACGCATAGCTGTTATCAAAGCACAGCGCCCAATATTGGCCGGGCTGGTTTTGCAGCCGATCGGCCAGCGCCCGTACCTGCTGACGCAAGGTATGCAGCGTATGTTGCTGTTGGCCGTGCCAGGCCACCATGCGATCCGGCGCGCTGAACCAGTCGCGGAGGCTATGTAAGTTCATGCCTGTTTCCTTATGCGCTGACGCAGCAGCCATTCGCCGCCCATCAGCGTGCCCATCAACAGATAGCTGATGCACCCATTCCAGAGTGTCCAAAGCGTGACATCATTGAGCAGGCAGGTGAGCAGCGCCACGCTGCCGTTGAAGATGAAAAAGCCGCACCACACTTGCGTCACGCGGCGGGTATAACGCACCGCGCGCGGTGGCAGATCCGGTTCGCGCAGCCGTGCCAGCCGCTCTACCAGCGGCATGGGGCTCCACAGCGACGCGCCAAACAGCAGCAGCATCGATGCATTGACCACCAGCGGATACCACAGCAGCAGATGTTGCGATCGCAGCAGCAGGCTGGCGAGGCATAACGCGCTGCCCACCAGCGCCAGCAGTAGCATCACACGCGCCATCGGCCCGGCGGCGCGGCGCAGCGTCCAGACGCGCAGCACAAACAGCAGCGCCAGCAGGCCCGTCACGCCGCGCCACTGTGGCTGGGTGAGGGTTAACCACACCAGAAACGGCCACGCCAGCAGCGCCGCTCCGTTTAGCAGCCGCAGCAGCATGCGATCAGGCTTCGTCGCGCATCAGTTGATCGACGGCATCCACCACATCCTGCACGGTACGCACCGCGCGGAAGGTTTCCGGTTTGATCTTACGGCCAGTACGCTTTTGCAGATGCACCACCATATCGACCGCATCGATGCTATCCAGCTCGAGGTCTTCATACAGGCGGGCGTCCGGACGAATATCATCCGGCTCAATTTCAAACAGCGAGGTGAGCAGCGAAGCCACTTCCTGGTAAATTTCGTTTTTGTTCATCATGTTGACTGCTCTCAGGCTTGCTGTTGTTCAACAAACGCGGCCAGTGTAGCCACGGAAAAAAAGTGCGCGCGCAGCGTTTCACTCTCGGCGGAGAGCTGTACGCCGAAGCGATTTTTCACCGCCAGTCCCAGCTCCAGCGCATCGATTGAATCGAGGCCCAGCCCCTCGCCAAACAGCGGTGCGTCGGTTTCGATGTCGTCAGGGCTGATATCTTCCAGATTCAGCGTGTCGATAATCATCTGTTTGATGTCGTTAATCAGTACTTGCATAACTTAGTTGGTCTCTTCAGGCACCAGCGCCTGTTGCAGATGACGCGTCAGACGACGTGCGGCCAGCGGCTGCGAATCCTCTTCGGCCTCACTAAAGGCGTGGCTGGCAATACGCGATTGTACGCGTACAGTAAAAATCGGTTTAACCAGCGGAATCTGATACCAGCGGCTTTGCTTATCGAGCATGCGCTCGGTGCAGCTGATGTGCACCACACGCAAATCGCAGCCCGCGCGCACCGCAATGTTGGCGGCACCGCGCTGCAGCTTCAGCGGCTCGCCATAACGTGTGCGCGTGCCTTCCGGGAAAATCAGAATGGTATCGCCGCGCGCCAGTCGCTGCTGGCTGTCTGGCAGCAGCGTATCGGCTTCGCTGTTAATCAGGTAATCGGCGGCGCGAATCACGCCACGGAAGAAAATGTTGTGCTGCAGCTCGGCTTTCACCAGGCAATCCATCTCCGGCAGCACCGACGCGATCATCACGTAATCGATCAGTGACGGATGGTTGGCGACGATCAGGCAGCCGCGATCCTGACGCAGCTGTTCTGCGCCGATGATTTGGTAATCGTAAACCCCGACAAAGCGGCAGAAACGCAGGAAGCAGCGGAAGCTCCAGGCGATGCTGCTGCGGGCGATATGGCGACGGCGCAGGCCATCGCGCTGCACCAGCAACAGCAGATTGAACCAAATCAGCGACAGTAGCAGGCCGCCCACGCTGAACAGCGTGAAGCTGACGGCGGTCATCACCAGCCGCCAGTAATAGTTGAAACCGGGACGCGCCTCGGTTAGCGAATTATCCACCATGCAGACGCTCCCAGTGCCACTGATGGCGCTCGCCGGCCACGCTAAAACGTGGCGTGTTGTGCAGCATCGCCGCCAGAAACTGCAGACTTTGCGGCAGAGGGTTGTGCAGCTCAGCGGGTTTGCCGGCCTGTGCTTCGCAACGCCATGCCTCGCCCGCGCGTAGCAGCAGCGCTACCGCGTACGGCGCATTAAAGCGATCGATTTCCGGCAGCCACGGACGGTAGTAATCCGGCACCACGCCGTCAAAATCCACCAGCAGCACCTGCGCATAACCCGCCTGATACAGCGCCGCCACTTCTATCAATCCTTGCTGGAAGCTATCAATACCGGCCGAAACCGAGGATGAAACCAACGGCTGACGCGCGGCGATGGTCAAACTGCCCACCGCTGAGTTGTGAACCGACATGGCGAAATCGGTGGGCGACAGCGCTTGCTGTTCCGCCAGCGCGGTGAGGATGCGCAGATTGCGCTCCAGTTCGCCGTGGCGACTGGTGAAGACGATGGCGTCCACGCTGTGCCGCGCCAATAATGCCAGCCCGCACTCAACCGCAGCACGGCTGCCGGCACTGAGACGACGCGCGGTCATCATCGGCAAAAATTGGGGTTTCGCGATAGGTTGCGTGGCATCTAACGCCGGTGCCTGTTGCGCCCAACGTTGCCACTCTTCTGCGGTGCTGTTGCCCGGCGCGATGGCGTGCCAGTCAACAAGGGAGTAAGCGAGTTTCATACCTGTATTCTTTCTTCAGCCTCAGGGATGGTCCGGTTTTCGCTGCGCGGCATCCCTTCCTTGCTCTCTATACCCGTCATCCCATGCGGATGTCGCCGATTAACAAGGCGGGCACGTGGCCCGCCTGTTTCTATTTCGGCAGCGTTACGGCTAACTTTACAACATTATGTCAGCAATCACGCTTCGCGCTTATTTAACGGCTTCGACCGCCAGTCGCGTCTGGATGCCCTGGCTCAGGTTCTGAATCCAGCGGTTATAGTTGCGGTGAATCTGACCGCTGCCTGCTTTCAGATTCTGGCTGCTGACATACTGAATTTGATAACTGTTCGCGGTGTAGTTCACGCGAATATCCGCGGTATGTCCGCGCTCGGCCAGGTGACCATTCATCACGCCCGGACCCGCTGGCGTCATCACCCAATGGTTAGCGGCGCCCGCCTGGACGATAGCTTGCTTCATTTGCTCATCCGAGTAGCTCTGACCCACGGTCTGGCTAACATTCTGGATCGGCGCGGTACGCGGCGCACAGCCCGTTAACAGGACCGCAGTAACTAACAACGCAAAACCGATTTTTTTATTCATCATTTCCTTTTCTTCCCCTGTCTTTGCATGCCGCTTAAGTGAGCGACCGCGCTGGTAAACTTACCAACACTGTTCCGTTCAGACTGTGTAAAGCGGGCGGATAATAACATTATTTGTAAAGACAAGTAAAAAGAAGCATGAATGACTTTAGAATCGTTTACTGCCGATTTAAAACCAGACGCAGGCCGTTTTACGGCGGAATTTCTACCGAAAAATGGCCTTGCGACATGATGTTTAACCCTGCCAGCCGCCGCCGAGCGAACGATATAGATCGATTTGCGCTAACAGCAGCGTATTTTTTACTGACACGATATTCAGCTGAGTGCTGAACAGCGTGCGCTGGGCGTCCAGCTCATCCAGATAAGAGGCGTAACCATTTTGGTAACGGTTGTGGGCAATGCGATACGCTTCCGCCACATAACTCTCCTGTTTCTGCAACTCCGCCAGCTGCTCCTCGCTACGGCGAATGGCATCCAGCGCGTTATCCACGTCGGAGAAGGCGTTACGCACCACTTTTTCATAACCGTACAGCGCCTGATTACGCGTCGCCATCGCCACATCCACCTGAGCAGTTAGCGCTTCGCGATTTAACAGCGGAGCCAGAATGCTGCCGCCAATGCTCCACAGACGGAACGGATTATCCAGCAGCTGATGCAGTTCGCTGCTTTGCAAGGTGCCGCTGGCGGTGAGATTGAGCGACGGCAACAGTTTGGCCTGGGTTGACGCCAGTGACGCGTCGGCGGCCAGCAGCTGGCGCTGCGCCTGCACAATATCGGGACGGCGATTCAGCAGCTGCGACGGCAGCAGCGATGGCAAGATTTGCGGCTTGATGTGGTCGAACTGGCTGCTGCGCGCGATTTGGCGCGGGTTCATGCCCACCAGCACGCTAAGCGCGTTCTCCTGCTGCTCGATCTGATGCTGCAACTGCGGGATCTGCGCTTTGGCGGTTTGATATTCCGAGGCGGCCTGCATCCATTCAAGGCGCGAGGTGTAGCCGGTTTCAAACTGGCGCTGCGCCAGGTTGAGCGAGTTTTTGCGCGTCGCCAGCGTTGCCTGGGTTACGCGCAGCTGTTCATCCAGCGCACACAAGCTGAGGTAGCCCGATGCCACCGAACTGGCGACGGTGAGCTCAGCGGCAGAAGCGGCAGCACGCTGCGCATCCAGCGAAGCTTCTGCGGCGCGAATGCTGTTGCTGCGGCTGCCCCATAAATCCACCTCGTAGTTGGCCTGCAGCAATCCCTGAAATACCGCGTTTTCATACGGCTGACCGGTGGCCGCCGACAGCGCACGCTGATGCGTAGCCGCCACGCCCGCCGACAGCGTTGGGAAATTATCGCCCTGCGCGGCACGCAACTCGGCACGGTATTGATCCACGCGCGAACGCGCGGTGAGGACATCGCTGTTGTGCTGCAACGCCTGCGTGACAAGGCGATTGAGATTGGCATCGCCGAAGTTCTGCCACCATTGCGCCTCCGGCAGCGCATGCGGGCCCACCTGCTGACGCCAGCTCTCAGGAATCGGCAACGATGAGGGCGCTTTTTCCACTTGCGTTGCACAGCCGCTCACCATCAATGCCACACAGGTGGCTAACAATAAGCGCCTCATGGCGCATCCTTGTGCGGCTCTGCGGCGGTATCAATGCTTACTTCCACTGACATGCCCGGACGCAGTGCTTGCAGATCGTCATTCAAAATTTTGATGCGCACCGGAATGCGCTGGGCAATTTTCACAAAGTTGCCGGTGGCGTTATCCGGCGAGATAGCACTGAATTCGGAACCGGCGGCAGGCGAAATAAACTCGACGCGGCCATCGTAGTGCTTACCGTCCAGCGCATCGACGCGGATATTCACCGGTAAACCGGGACGCACGCGCGCCAATTGAGTTTCCTTGAAATTCGCGATGATCCATTTGTTTTCTGGCACCACCGAGGTCAAACGCGTGCCGGCGGTCACATAGCTGCCTTTGCGCACCGACAGCTGACCGAGCTGGCCGCTGTCTGGCGCGATGATGAGCGTATTCGCCAGGTCGATATTTGCCAACTCCAGCGCCGCCTGCGCACTGGCAACATCGCCTTGCAGTGACGCGCGATTCACCACCACGGTTTGCAGATTCTGTTGTGAAACGGCCACCTGCGCATCCGCCTGACGCAACTGCGCCTGCGCCTGGGCATTTGCCGCGCGGGCGGCGTCGCGCTCACGTACCGACAGCGAGCCATCAGCCGCCAGATTCTCGACGCGCTTGAGATCGAGGCTGCTTTTCAGCGCCTGCGCTTTGGCATTTTCCAGCGCCGCTTTATTGCTGAGAATATTGGCTTCGGCACTTTTACGTTGCTGCTGGTTGTTGTTCTGCGCGGCGATTTTCATATCCAGCTGCGCCTGCGCCTGATGCACGCGCTGACGATAGATACGATCGTCGATGGTCATCAGCAGTTGGCCTTTGGTCACTGGCTGCAAATCCACCACGTTCACTTCAGTCAGATAGCCATTCACCTGCGGGCTGATAAAGGTTACCTGGCCACGCACGTAGGCGTTTTCCGTGGACTGAACGGTGCTGGTGAACGGCCACAGCTGCCAGGCATAGAGGATCACCAGCACGCCGACGATGACAATGCCGCTGCCAGCGGCAATAGAAAGAATGCGTCGGCGGTTGGTGCGCTCGCGCTCCGCCGCCTGAATGTCGTCCTGTTGGCTCATGAATTCTCCGTCGGGGTTACTGGTTGTGCCGCATTCATTTTAGTCTGACGCCAGTTGATATAGCGTAAGCGCGTCAGGCGATACAGCACCCAGATTAAGGTGATGAAAGCCAGCGCGGCGGTAAGAAGATAAGTATCGTTATAGGCCAGCACGTTGGCTTGCAGCGTCGCCACCGTTTGCAGCTGGCTGCTGCTTTGCGCGCTGAGCAGCACGCTATCCGGCAACTGGCTGCTAAACAGCGAGCTGTACTGGCTAAGGCGTTCGGTCACGTTGGGATCCAGCTGCGACAGCTGATCGCCCAGCAGGCTGGAGTGGTATTTTTCGCGCCACGTCTGGAACGTGCCGAGAATGGCCGCGCCAATAAGGCCGCCTAAGTTCTGGCTCATGCCGAACAGCACCGAGAAGCTGACCAGGTTTTTCGGTTGCGTCACCACGCCGCCAATCCCCAGCAGCATGGCAGGCCCGAGGAAGAAGGCGCTGCCGAAACCGAGCAGAAACTGGCTAAAGTAGAGATTGTGGGCACGCGTCAGCGGGTTGGATTGCGCATCCATCAGCGAGGCGACGATCATCACCACCAGCGACACGACAATTGGCCAGCTCAGATGCGTAGGTTTGATGGTTAATGCGCTGGCGATCATGCCGCAAATCACCCCGGCAATGATCGCTAACGCCAGACCGTGCATCTGATCGTTGAGTAAGCCGAGTTGCTGCAGGAAACCGACCGCGCCGGTGTTTTGCTCGGCCAGCAGAATACGCATCATGATCATCACAATGCCCAGCCGCACAATCGTGCCGTTGCTGAGCCAGCGGGTATTCAGCAACGGATTCTTACGATTGTGCTCGACGACAATCGCCGCCACGATCAACACCAACGCCAGCGCCAATGCCACACCGAGCCACGGCGTGCTGAACCACCATTCGATGCGGCCCAGCGACAGCACCGCGCACAGCAGCGCCATGCCCGGCGCCATCAACATGAAGGTGAGGAAATCCATCTTTTCAAAGGCTTTGATGCGGTCGCCGGGCGGCAGTTTCACCACCAGCACGCAGCCCAGCGAGATCATCGCCAGACCGAGTTCAAACAGGTATAAACCGCGCCACTCTTGCAGCTGCAGCAGTTCGGTGGAGAACAATCGTGCCAGCGGAATCGCCAGCTGCGATGCGGTGATGCCAATCACCAGGGCTTTAAGCCGATGCTTCGCCGGCCAGGCCTGAATCTGGTAATAGATGCCGAGCGAACTGAGCGCCGCGCCGACCATGCCGTGCGCGGTGCGGACAATGATCGCCGAGCTGAGATCGTTAGCCAGCAGGTGGAAAAATGCCACGATCACATACAGCACCAGAAACGCTTCGGTGAACAGCCGCAGACCAAACTGCTGGCGGAACTTCACCAGCAGCAGGTTGATGGAGATGTTGCCCATCACATATACCGCGGGCAGCCAGGCGATCTCATTGCTGTAGGCGCCGAAGGTGCCTTGCAGATTGGTAAGGTTGGCAGAGACCAGCGCGTTACTCAGCGCGCCGGTAATCGAAATCAATAAGCCAATGATGCCAAACGCGATGCGCTTCGAAGGCGAATGCAGCGGCGTTGAGGGCGAGCCCGGCAGCATCGGCTTCTCATGCGGCAGCCATTCGCGCGGAGCATAAGGATTACGTTTTGCCACGGTTAAACGCTTCCCAGACGCGCGAGCAGCTGTTGCAGCACCTGTTCCGTTATCGCCAGCGATGCAGGATCGATATCCGCCAGCAACTGTGCACGTAGCGCATCGGCCTGCGTTTTCACTTCGGCAAAGGCCACGCTGCCCTGCTCCGTCAGAATCAGCAGGCGTTTGCGGCGATCTTCCGGCGGCTGCACGCGCGCCAATAGCTGCTGCTTCACCAGACGATCCACCAGCGGCACGACGCTGGCCTCTTCCAGACCAAGCAACTGCGCCAGCGCTTTTTGCGTTGGCGGCTCGGCGGCGGTGGCAACGCTGGCAATTGCCATCCAGCTGCTCATGCTCAGTCCGCTCTCTTTGAGGCGACGATCGACAGCCAAACGCCACGCGTGCGCGGTGAGATGCAGCAAACGAGAAAAGGGTTGGGGATAGTCGCTCAAAACGTAGTGGCCTAATGGTTAGGTATCTAACTAAACGGGAGCGTTATTATAAGGTAAGCCGCTCGCCAATGAAAATTTTGCTTACACCTGCAAACGTAGTTGGCAGGACAAAAAATCTCCAGCTTTCTTTATCAGTTGTACAACTCACCGAAAATTTGGCGGTTTGGGCTTATTCTTGTATAGCTTTTAGAAAACATTACAAATCATAAGTAACTGTTAAATAAGGGCTAGCACAAATTGCTTAAAATCCAGGTTGTACAAGTTGTGCTGGATTGTATAAGTTTACGTCCCGTGAGCCAGGAGATGGCTCCGTAACGAATGATGCACTTTGCGTCGCCTCTGAAGGTGTTGTGGATTTCCACCTTCAGAGGTGTCTTTTTGCGTTGGTTGATGAGTTGGGTGTTGCGCGCCTGTCCGCGTGCAAATTTTTTCATCATGGAGCTGAAGGCACATTGCCATCAGGCCGATCTTAAGGGCTTCACATATGCAAAACGCCGCACACAGTAGCGCTGCCATCGCTGACTATTTCAAACTGGCCGGTAACAGCGACAGCAGTGAAATGGAAGTTTTCGGGCAGATCATCGCCGAAATCCTGCAAGCCGGTATGCCGGTTTCTAATAAAGCGATTATTGCTTCGCTGATTAACCGTCTTGAGATGGAAAGCGATGTGATTCAGCTGGATATTTATCGCCATCTGCTTGAATTGGTTGTGAATAAAACACCTGACGATCTCGCGGTCTAAAGCCGGATTCCAGGGATGGAATCACCCTCACCTGACCCAACGCGCTAGCGTCTCACCTTATTGCCCGGTAACATCCCTTCTCGGAAAATCCTAACTGGTTACTGCCGTACCGCGACGGTATGCGCACAATAATAAAAGAGCCTGCACAATTTATGAGTCAACCAACTGAGCGCACCACTGCGGTGGAGAGCGATATCACTGTGGGGCGCGTTTTACGTTCGCCTGCCCTGCTAACCCGCGAGTGTCTGGCCGGCATTATTACCGCGCTGGCGCTGATCCCGGAAGTTATCTCCTTCTCCGTGATTGCCGGTGTCGATCCTAAAGTCAGCCTTGTGGCCTCGGTGGTGCTGTGCCTGACGCTGTCGATTCTGGGCGGTCGTCCGGCGATGGTCACCGCAGCGGCCGGTTCGGTGGCGCTGGTGATCGGCCCAATGGTGCATGCGCACGGCGTTGAATACATCCTGCCGGCGGTGATTATGGGCGGCATTATCCAGATTATCTTTGGGCTCGCTGGGTTGTCGCGCATGATGCGCTATATCCCGCGTTCGGTGATGATCGGCTTCGTTAACGCCCTCGGCATCCTGATCTTTTTTGCGCAGGTCCCGCACGTTTGGGGACAATCCGAGTTGGTGTGGGTGCTGTTCGCCGTTACGCTCGCCATCGTGCTGCTGCTACCAAAAGTGCTGAAAAGCGTCCCTTCACCGCTGGTGGCGATTGTGGTGGTGACGGCGGTGGCGTTGCTGCTTGGCTATCGCGTACCGAACGTGGGCGATGAAGGGCCAATGACCGCCGGTCTGCCAGGCTTCACGACGCTGCTGGTCCCAATCAATCTGCACACGCTGCAAATCATCTGGCCCACCGCCTTGAGCATCGCCTTTGTGGGTTTGATGGAATCATTGCTGACCGCCAAACTGGTGGATGACATCACCGATACGCCTTCCGCTAAACGCCGCGAATCCTGGGCGCTGGGCGTCGGCAATATTCTTGCGGGCTTCTATGGCGGCATCGCCGGTTGCGCGATGATTGGCCAAACCATCGTTAACGTCGAGCTGGGCAAAGCACGTACGCGTGTTTCGACGGTCGCGGCGGGTATCGTGCTGCTGTTATTAGTGACCGGACTGAGCCAGATTATGGCGCAGATCCCGATGGTAGTACTGGCGGGCATTATGATGGTGGTAGCGGTGAAAACCGTGAACTGGCACAGCCTTCAGCCGGCAACGCTGAAACGCATGCCGTGGTCGGAAACCTTTGTAATGGTGCTGACGGTGGCGGTCACCGTGTGGACCGGTAACCTGGCGATTGGCGTGCTGGTTGGTGTGATTCTGGCGATGATGCTGTTCGCACGCCGCATCGCTCACGTCATTCACGCTGAACGCCAGCTGAGCGAGGATGGCCAACAGGTCAATTACACCGTGCGCGGCCCGCTGTTCTTTGGTAGCAGCAATGATTTGTTTGAACACTTCAATTACGGCCACGATCCAAAAACTGTCACCATCGATTTGACGCATGCGCAGATTTGGGACGCTTCCAGCGTGGCGGCCCTTGATGCTATCGAATATCGCTATCAGCGCCATGGAGCGAACGTCACCTTTATCGGGCTGGATAACCGCAGCAGCGATTTCCGCGAGCGGCTGAGTGGCAATCTGGGATAGAAATATTAGGATTGAGACGAAAAACGCCGGAAATCCGGCGTTTTTTATGGTTACTGCCGCGCTTCGCTTGCGAAATTTGCTGTCACTGACTTTGCTTAGCTCATGGTCAATCCTTTGATCTCTTTGGGATTGGTTACTCAATCGCTTAATTATAAGGAGCAGCAGATGAACGTTTTAGCAAAAGCAGCATTGGTGACGTTAACCTTGGTATCGCTGGCGGGTTGTATGCACAAGAGTGATGCGGTCGGCAACGATGGGCGCCCACATGCGCCAAGTAACCAACCGGTGCCGGGTGCCAGCGAAGGTGCAGGTCCGGTGGGACAACCGCAATCGTAATGACTTGCCCGGCTTAGCCGGGTTTTTTATTGGCGATGAGGTAAGGACAAAAACAAAAAAACCGCCCTTGGGCGGTTACGACATTACTGCATATTGCTTTGATTTTATTTGGTTTTTCACAGCTTGAAATATGGTGCCCGGGGCGGGACTTGAACCCGCACAGCCATAAGCCGAGGGATTTTAAATCCCTTGTGTCTACCGATTTCACCACCCGGGCAGGGTATAAATTGGAGGCGCGTCCCGGAGTCGAACCGAGGTAGACGGATTTGCAATCCGTTGCATGGCCACTCTGCCAACGCGCCTTTAATCTGATATGTAATTCGTTGAATACGAACCACTAAATTTGGAGCGGGAAACGAGACTCGAACTCGCGACCCCGACCTTGGCAAGGTCGTGCTCTACCAACTGAGCTATTCCCGCATAATCTTCGTCTTTCAATTTGTTGCTGCGTTAGCTTCCTTAACTCACACAGGTCACTTACTGAAGTAAGCTCTCTGTGATTCGTTCAGTTGCTGCCTTGCTACAAATTGAAATACTCGATTCTGTATTTCTTCATCGAACTTGCTGATTTTGTTCAGCTTCTTGCAGGCTTGCTGCCGTTCGATGCGATGCATTCTACTTATCTGACGCAGTGAGTCAACAGAATTATCCACACACTGCGTCCGTTTGCTGCTTTTTAAATCGCATCGATCAGCTATCGAGCAAATCGCCGCGCGCTGCGCTTAAATACTGGAACATTGACCAGAACGTCAGCACGGCTGCGATGTACAGTGCGACCACACCCACGCCAACCACCGTGGCTTCTGGACGCCACAGCAGGGCAAACAGCGAGAACATCTGCGCGGTGGTTTTCACCTTGCCGATCCACGACACTGCCACGCTGCTGCGTTTGCCGATCTCCGCCATCCACTCACGCAGCGCAGAGATAATGATTTCACGCGCGATCATCGTTGCCGCAGGCAGCGTAATCCACCACGCGTGGAAATGCTCCGCCACCAGCACCAGCGCAATCGCCACCAGCACTTTATCCGCAACCGGATCGAGGAACGCGCCAAAACGCGTGGTCTGCTTCCAGCGACGCGCTAAAAAACCATCAAACCAGTCAGTAACCGCAGCAATCACAAAGATCAGTGCAGTAGCAAAGGGAGCCCATTGAAATGGCAGATAAAACGCCAGGACAAAAAAGGGAATAAGTACGACTCGAAACAGGGTAAGACACGTCGGAATGTTAAATTGCATATGCCAGTAACTGTCTGGTGTGAGTAGGGTTTCATGTATGTTGCTACATTGCCCCCCCTCTTTCAACGTTAGTGTTTCAGTGAGTAGTAGATTTTTTCCGCCAGCGCGGTGGAAATTCCCGGCACTTTAGCAATCTCGTCGACGCTGGCATTCATCAGCGGTTGCAGGCCACCCATATACTTGAGCAGCTGCTGGCGCCGTTTGGGCCCCACGCCTTCAATACTTTCCAACGCGCTGGTGTTCTTCACTTTGGCGCGTTTTTTCCGATGACCTGAAATCGCATGATTGTGAGAGTCATCACGAATATGCTGAATCACATGCAGCGCAGGCGAGTCCGGCGGTAAGGAAACGCCCTCACCTTCCGCTTCAAAGAACAGCGTTTCCAGCCCGGCTTTACGATCGCTACCCTTCGCCACGCCGAGTAAAATCGGACGATCTTTATCCCAGGGTACATTCAGCTCGGCAAAAACCTGTTTCGCCTGCGCTAACTGACCTTTACCGCCGTCGATGATGATCACGTCGGGGATTTTGTCCTCTTCCAGCGCTTTGCCGTAACGACGGCGCAGCACCTGATTCATCGCCGCGTAATCATCGCCCGGCGTGATGCCCTCAATGTTGTAGCGACGGTAATCCGAACGCAGCGGACCATCACGGTTGAACACCACGCACGACGCAATGGTCTGCTCGCCCATGGTGTGGCTGATGTCGAAGCACTCCATGCGATGAATGGTGTCGAGCTCAAGGAACGTCGCCAGCGCCGCCAGACGCTGCTGAATGGTCGAATGCTGCGACAGCTTGGTAGTCAGTGCCGTTGCCGCATTGGTGCGCGCCAGTTTCAGGTAGCGTGCACGGTCACCACGCGGCTTACTTTGAATATTCACTTTACGTCCCGCCAGCGCGCTCAGCGATTCCGCCAGCAGCTCACGTTCCGGTAGCGTAAAGTCCAGCAGAATTTCCGCCGGCAAAGTGCGCGCTTCACTGCCTTGCAGATAGAACTGCCCGACAAAGGTTTGTACCACTTCGGTCAGTTCGGTATCGGCAGGTACTTTCGGGAAGTAGCTGCGGCTGCCGAGCACTTTGCCCTGACGGATAAACAGCACGTGCAAGCAAGCCATGCCAGCATCAAAGGCCACGCCCATCACATCCAGGTCTTCACCCTGATTGGAGACAAATTGCCGCTCGGTTACGCGTCTTACCGCTTGAATCTGGTCGCGTAAAATCCCGGCCTCTTCAAAACGCAGTTCCTCACTGGCATTTTCCATGCGCTTGACCAGCTGATTAATCACCTGATCATCTTTCCCCGCGAGGAACAAACGCACGTAATCGGTTTGCTGCGCATACTCCTCTTCGCTAACCAAGCCGGAAACGCAGGGTCCAAGGCAGCGGCCAATTTGATACTGCAAACACGGGCGCGAGCGGTTGCGATACACGCTGTTTTCACACTGGCGAATCGGGAATACCTTTTGCAGCAGCGCGAGGGTTTCACGTACCGCATAGCCGTTCGGAAACGGGCCAAAGTATTCGCCTTTGGCGTGCTTCGCGCCACGGTGCATCGCCAGACGCGGATGGCTATCGCCACTGAGGAAAATGTAAGGATAGGATTTGTCATCGCGCAGCAGCACGTTATAGCGCGGCTGGTAGAGCTTGATGTAGTTATGCTCCAGCAGCAGCGCTTCCGTTTCGGTGTGCGTCACGGTGACGTCGATGTTCTGGATGTTGCTGACCAGCACTTCAGTTTTGCGACTGCCCACCTGCGTACGGAAGTAGCTGGTCAGGCGCTTTTTAAGGTCTTTGGCTTTACCAACATAGATCACCGTACCGGCCGCATCGTACATACGGTAGACGCCGGGTTGGCTGGTCACGGTGCTGAGAAAGGCTTTGGAATCGAAAACGTCACTCACTACTGATTAATGGCTCCGCATTGAACAGGCCATGTCGAATGGCCAAATGCGTTAACTCGACGTCGCCACTGATATTCAACTTGCTGAACATGCGATAGCGGTAACTGTTAACGGTTTTCGGGCTGAGACTGAGTTGTTCGGAAATTTCCGTCACTTTCTGCCCGCGTGTGATCATCAGCATAATCTGCAATTCCCTTTCCGACAAACAGCTGAAGGGGGATTCGGCTTTTTGCGGTTCGATCTGGCTAAGTGCCATTTGCTGAGCAATATCCGAAGCGATATAGCGTTGCCCTGAATGCACCGAGCGAATCGCACTCACCACTTCCTGCGGCGCGGCGCCTTTACTGAGATAACCCGCTGCGCCCGCCTGCATCACCTTCGCCGGCAGTGGATTTTCGGTATGAATGGTGAGCATGATGATGCGGATATCCGGGTTAAAGCGCACAATTTTGCGTGTCGCTTCCAGGCCGCCAATACCGGGCATGTTCATGTCCATCAGCACTACGTCAACCGGATTGCTGCGGCACCATTTCACGGCGTCTTCACCGCACGCCGCTTCACCCGCAATAACGAGTCCTTTCATATCTTCCAGAATGCGGCGAATACCGGCGCGTACCAGTTCATGGTCATCAACAAGAAGCAGGCTGATCAACGGGACGTACTCCGCAGGTTAAGAAAGGGAAATATATTTCAGAACGGTCATCTTACCGGTTTTCAGGTGGAAAAAACATCTACAGTCACAGATAAATCTCAAATGAACTGATGTAAATCAATAACATTTCTTTGATGCAGCTTTTACTGCACAGGGCAATAACATGCAAAATGAGATAAGTTAAATTGTCATTAATATCATTAAGTTATAATTTATAGCTCGATTTTATTGTCGCATTCCGATCGCCTGGTAAATAACAGCTAAACGCCAATTCTGGTTGCTGACAAATAGCGCAATGCGCAATTAAAAAGCGGTCTGACTTTTACCGCTTCGCTTCATTAAAATTCATCTGAAAACCCTATGATATACTCTCTTTCTTACGCACAGGAAGAATGTGTCAACATTGAGTAATACCCCCAAGGAGTCAATTATGAGTGATGAAGATTTCGCAACTTCACGAGACACGCAGGCGCTGGCCGACGAAGTCGCCTGTCTGAAAATGATGGTGACGCTGATTCTGAAAGGAATGGGTCAAGCCGATGCCGGTAAGGTGATCATCAACATGGAGCGTTATGTGCAAGCTTCGTTAGGCGATAAGCCGCAGGCGGAAGTGTTTAATAATACAATTCGTCAAATCAAAACCGCTTACCGTCAATAAGCGATGTGCCCCGCGCGAAATGCGCGGGGTATTTAGCTGTGTGATTGCCAGTTTACTGAAACACCCAGCGACGGCAGCACCTCTTCCGGGCTAAAGCGTCGTGTACCCCGATATTTCTCCGCCAGCGCCGGTTGATCAACCGGAATGCGAATGGCAAACAGATTGTCTTCAGATTGGATCAAGCCCGGTGAGAGCGGCTCGTAGACTACCTGATGCTGTTCGAACATCTTCTCAAGCATTGGCGTCGCCGAACTGATCAAATACTCCATGCCGCTCAGTTCTGCTAATTGCACCGAGTGCCACAAAATACTCAGCGGTAGCTCCGCGTCCACCTCAAGGCGCGCCGAGAAGCGCGACATTTCCCATACCTTTTCCTGATCGAAAGGCAGAACAAAACCTTCCGGCACCTCAGGTTCATGCCACGGCAACAGACGTGCGCAGCCGCAAATACCCTGACGAGCGTTCCAGGCAATCAACCAGGTGACATCCGAACGATCAAAACGATCGTACTCTTGCCCTGGCGTACTCAATCGCGGTGGAATCGACCACCCTTCGCCGCGCGCAAACACGCTATAGCGATACGTTCCCAGTTCTGCCAACAGTGAGGACGGCATATCCTTAAGCTGTGTTTGAATTACTTTCATCATGCGCCTCTGACATCCCCATGTATGCAATGATTTCTTTGAGCCAGCCTGGCAACGTTGCGCGCAGGGTAGACAACTGACACGGGAGAAGGAACTACTAAAATTAGTAGTTGCTTTTTCGCTATATCAGGCCAACCGCAGCGGCATAACAGGCAATCTGCGTTTTATTGGAAACATTAAAACGCTTTTGCATATTCTTTTGGTGAAAATTCACCGTATGTTCAGATATGGCTAAAATAAGTGAAATTTCCGCCGACGTTTTTCCTTCCGCCGTCCATTTTAAGATTTCTAATTCACGCTGACTAAAATCGTTAGATAAAACGACCATAGAATCGTCATTCAAACGCTCCAACACGCGCAAACTCAGTTCCGCCAGAAGATGCAGTTTCACCTCAAGCTCTATGCGCAAGTGTTGGGTCTTACTGTGAAGTGTCGATGCAATAGATAATATACCAATGGTACGATTTGGTGCCATTGCTGAGCAGGAAAAGCCGCTCATTAATCCCGCAGCGTTGGCTTCTGCCCACAAATTACCCGCACCGGTAAATAAATCGCGCGTCCATTCAACACCCCGTCCCGGCCGCTGACAGAGTAATAGCACCGGATCGACCTTATAATAGTTCTCGCTTTCGTAGCGTTTTACCCAGCCTTCCGGGTATGTACTGAACAAAAACAAGCGCGGCCGGGTAAAGGGCACCGGATGCTGAACCAAAAAAGCGAAGTAATCGAAACCCAGCTTTTCAATCTGCTGTTGCAACAGGGATTTCAATTGCGTCACTTGCGTTAGCGCCAGAAATTCATTTTCCATTTCGCCTCGCCAGACGAAATAATTATCGGTCGTCATTATTGCCTTAGCGCTGTTTCACGCTTTTACATTCTGAAATTAGTTCGTGTTAACGCAAAAAATAAATTAGCCAGACAAAAAATATTGATTGAAAAAGGAGCAAATTTGCCAGCAGCTAGCATAACTCTTCTACTGTCAATGCGTTAACGTAATGGAGATGTGTAAGTTCACGTTAATTGTTAACAGCTTCACAACTTTAATTCCTCAGCAGATTAGAATAGGATTTTTCTGAAGTAGTTTCAATCATCCAGTTGATTGAAAATGATCGTTAGATTGATAAATTTTTAGCATCGTCATTAACTAAAATTATTGATGCAAAAAGCAGATTGTTTTGCTGTGAAAAGGGTTTGTACGGTGAATGAGTTTTGACTTAATGTTAATCCCACCTATTTCTGCGGTTAAGATAATACATTAGGTAATGATGTGATTTCTCTCACGCTGATTAACGGCTACGCTTAATGCTAGCGGAGTGAAAAGATGCATTGGAAGACAGTGCTGCAGTAAGGCTTAGGCGCATTGTCGCATGTAGGTGGGAAACTTAGCGGAACTGACTATGTTGAACCAGTTTGCATTACCTTTCCTTGTTCTGGGCGTCTGCACTGCCCTGATGATTTTAAAAGATCTTTTTCGCCATCCACATCCGGTGGCGGTGATGAATATCATTTGGCCATTAACCGGTTTGTATATGCCTTTTATTGGCTGGATCGTCTGGTGGTACTTAGGCCGTAAACCATCACAACAGCAAAAACTTGCGCTGTTGGTTTCACAAAAAATACGCAGTAACGCCAGCTGGCAAACTATATTTATTTCCACGTCATTATCCGCAGCGGCTTGTATATTCGGCGATATAATGACAATCCCGATAGTCACTTTACTAAAACAATTTGCCATTAATCCGACGATGGGCATGCAGGCGCTTATTTGCGTTATCGCTTCATTGTTTATGGGATTACTTTTTCAATTTCTGGCGATTCGCCAACGTGAAAAACATTCATTTGGCAGCGCATTATTATTGGCGTTAAAAACCGAAATTTTCCCCCTGCTTATTTTTCAATTAGGTATTTTTATCTTTATGGCGTTGGCCCTAAAGTTTGTGCTGAACGAGCAGGTCAACCCGCTGGTGGCGGCATTCTGGTTTATGCTGCAATTGGCCATAATGACTGGCTTTATTTTCTCCTGGCCGGCTAATCATTTCCTGATAAAACGTGGGCTTAATCCTGCGGTATAGCTAACGGCAGTAACCCGAACCGCGCATGCCAAGATGAAAATGGCTGGCATGCGCGGCGTTATAATCGGGCCCCAGCGCATTACCGAACGTCGCACAGCCGTTACGCCACAGCGCATGCAGTCCAGCCGCCGCATCCTCTGGCTGTTGCCAGTTTTTTCCTACCTGCAACCAACGCCCATTTGCCAGCTGAAATCCGGTAATATCCCAGGCATCGGCGCTGGCGTGCTCACTCAAACGCCCTTCCTGACGATGATAAATATTGCGACAGGCGTAGCTGCCAACATGGGCAATGCGTTTCAGCGGACTGTTGAAACCGGCCTGACGCAATGCGCTGTCGCTGTTAATCACAAACATGGTGCTGGCCACCGCCATCGGACAGCTGGCGAGAAAACTGCTGCTCAGCGTGACGTCACCGTAGCCGCTGATACGTAGCGGCTGCTCAATCAGGCAATTCCCTTGCATTGGCGGCACGGCACGAAACTGCACCAGCCGCTGTTCACTGGCTTGCCGCATCACCGCCAGACAGGCAGCCGGATCGCCACTCAGCTTTTTTAGCTTGTAACGCGTCATCCAACCGGGCGGATCGGTAACGTTGAGCGGTGTAAAGGGGTTCCACTGAGGCGGCAGATGCGTTTTCAACCACGGCAAACTAAACCAGCCGCATACAGCCAGCAACGCGACGGCGAACAGAGCGCGCACAATGCCTCACTTTTCCTGATGAAATGAACTAACAAGTGTAGAAGTCATGTGCGCGGAAAGTGACGTAAATCGCTTAATTGTTGAAGATTTACGCAAAATGACTGCGCTTTAAACTCTGTAAATAATTACTGACAGAGCAAAGCACGCAAAAGGTCACAAAGGGGGAAAAACCATTACCGAAACGGGTTGGCTTTCCACTATCTTATGCCACTTGCCTGGACAAAGGCTCATAACGAATGCCCTAAATAATGTGAGCCGCAGGAAGGCGGCAAGAGTGTGAATCATGGGGAGCTTAATTTAGTCAGTTCCTGGGGTGAACACGCGTAGCCAACGCATCTGCGGCTTAAAGTATGACGGGCAAAACAGCCAATAGAGCTGACACAACATCTCGACAGGAAAGAAAAATTTATGGTTGATCAATCAAAAGAGGCGCTCGCTACGGCCGAACAGCCGGATAAACTCCAGCGTAACCTGCATAATCGTCACATTCAGTTAATTGCTATCGGTGGCGCCATCGGCACGGGGTTGTTTATGGGCTCGGGTAAAACCATCAGCCTCGCGGGCCCGTCGATCATTTTCGTCTACATGATCATTGGCTTTATGCTGTTCTTCGTCATGCGCGCCATGGGCGAACTGCTGTTGTCCAACCTCGAATACAAATCCTTTAGCGATTTCGCTGCCGATTTACTCGGTCCGTGGGCGGGCTATTTTACCGGCTGGACGTACTGGTTCTGTTGGGTGGTGACCGGCATTGCCGACGTGGTGGCCATCAGCGCCTATTTCCAGCTGTGGTTCCCGGACTTCTCCATCTGGATGAGCGCCCTGCTGTGCGTCTTTGTCTTCCTGGCTTTGAACATCGCTACGGTGAAGCTGTTTGGTGAGATGGAGTTTTGGTTCGCGATTATCAAAATCGTCGCCATTGTGGCGCTGATCATCACCGGCATTGTGCTGGTGAGCATGCATTATCCGTCGCCGAACGGTGGCACCGCGTCCCTGAGCAACATCTGGGATCACGGCGGCATGTTCCCGAAAGGCTTGAGCGGCTTCTTTGCCGGCTTCCAGATTGCGGTTTTCGCCTTTGTCGGCATTGAGCTGGTCGGCACCGCGGCAGCAGAAACCAAAGATCCGCACAAAGTTCTGCCGCGTGCAATTAACGCCATTCCGCTGCGCATTATTATGTTTTACGTGCTGGCGCTGATGGTGATCATGGCGGTGACGCCGTGGAATCAGGTGCTGGCGAATCGTAGTCCGTTCGTTGAGATGTTTGTGCTGATCGGCTTGCCTGCCGCCGCCAGCATCGTCAACTTCGTGGTGCTGACCTCCGCCGCCTCGTCCGCCAATAGCGGTATTTTCTCCACCAGCCGCATGTTGTTCGGCCTGGCGGAACAAGGCGTAGCGCATAAAGCCTTTGGTCGCCTCTCGGCGCGTGCGGTGCCAACCACTGGCCTGTTCTTCTCCTGCCTGTGTCTGCTGGCGGGTGTGGCGCTAATCTACCTGATTCCGGATGTGATGACGGTGTTCACCATGGTCACCACGGTGTCGGCGATTCTATTTATGTTCGTCTGGACCATCATCCTGTGCAGCTATCTGGCGTATCGTAAGCAGCATCCACAGCGTCATGCTGAATCGAAGTTCAAAATGCCGCTGGGCAAGTTTATGTGCTGGGTATGCATGGCGTTCTTCGCCTTTGTGCTGGTGCTGCTGACGCTGCAGGAAGATACCCGTCAGGCGCTGATGGTCACGCCGCTGTGGTTTGTGATGCTGACCATGGGCTGGTTGTTACGTCGTCGTAAAGCCTGATTTATCACGGCTACGTTAAGGCTGCCTTTTGAAAGAAAGTGCAGCCTTTTTCTTTTTTGACAGAAAGCGCACCTCATCAGCAAACGCGCTTCACCACGAAGTCACAATCTCTCCCGCAGCTTACGCCACGCCTCACCCAATGCAGGACGCACCGAAGGTTCACGCTGCGGTGCTAGCTCCGGCGACTGCGGCGATCCCAGATTGAAGGTAAAGGTGTAATCCGGCTCTTCCCCCATCCGCAAATCACTGATCAACGTGCGATCGCCCTCCTGCTTCATTGCGTAAAACCCATGACTAAACCACGCTACACGCTCGGCGTGCCATTGCCCTTTGAACGGCGCAAACAGCGCGGGTTGACGATCGTGCCAGCTTATCTGCAGCGAACGCCCCGGTGACAACAGCGACCAATAGGCTTCGCCATAACGCTCTGGCGTCATGATCACCGTGCGCCATACCAGCGTATTAAACGCGGTCGGCGTCACCAGCAGTTGCTCCGGCTGCACTGATTGCTGCGCCAGCACTTGCTCAACGTGCTGCGTCGCCATGCTCTGTGCCACCATGCTCCAGCCGAGGTAGAGCGTACTCACCAATAATCCCGCCTGATTCCAGCGCAAGCCCACAGCATCGCGTCGCCACAGGGCGACGAGCAGCGCAATCAGCAACGGCAAGGTGTACAACGGATCGATGATGTACATGCTGCCAATGGCATAAGGGAAATCGGTGAGCGGCAGGCCCAGCTGCGTACCGTAAACGGTGGTGAGATCCAGCAGCGGATGCGTCACCAGCGCCAGCCACATCGCCAGCGTCCAGCCGCGCCAGTGCGCGCGACTGCGTGTCGCACCGGCCACCAGCCAGCCGAGCAGCGGTGCAATTAAGGTGAGGATTATCAGCGCATGACTTTCGGTGCGATGCAGCGTCATATTGCGGATGGCATCGCCGTGATCGATAAACACGTCGAGATCCGGCAAGGTGCCCGCCACCGCGCCCACCAGCGCCGCTTGCCACAGCGGGACGCGCTTGCCCATCACCGCAACGGTGACCGCCGCGCCTAACGTCAGTTGTGATAACGAATCCATGCACTCTCCTTGAAAACGCGGGATCAGCGCACGCGGATCCCTTCAATTATCATGCGCTGCACGTTTTCCAGCGTCTGTTCAAAAAACGCCGCATCGTTCAACGTCTGGCCGGTAATCGCTTCCACCTGTGAGGCGAAATCCGCATAGTGCTGCGTAGTCGCCCATAGCAGGAAAAACAGGTGCTGCGGCTGCACACCCGCCAACCGACCTTCGGCGATCCACTGTTCGATAATCGCCGCTTTCTCATCCACCAGCGCTTTTAAATCACCGGCCAGTTCACCTTTCAGCAGCGGCGCGCCCTGCAACATCTCAAGGCAGAACAACCGTGAAGCTTGCGGATGATCGCGCGAGACTTCCAGCTTAAGGCGAATGTATTGACGTATCGCGGTCAGAGGATCGTGATCGTGCTGCAGCGCGCGCAGCGGCGCCAGCCACACATCAAGAATTTCTTTTAAAACCGCCACATACAGCACTTCTTTCGACGGATAGTAATACAGCAAATTGGTTTTGGAGACGTCAGCGCGCTCCGCCACTTTATCCAGGCTGGTGCCGTGAATACCGTATTGCGAGAAGAAGGTTAACGCCGCTTCCAGAATGGCTGCCCGCTTTGCGGCGACCGCTCGCGAACGGCGTCCCGGTTTTTTTTCATCGCTTTTCACACTGTTACCTCTTCCGTCCTGCGTCAACGCATCATAACAAAGGGCTTCTTTCCTGCCTAATCGCCCGCCTGCACCTTTTTTGACCACGCGGCGCATGGAAAACGTGCAGAACGTTTTGACCAAACGGTCTGAAATGGACCAATTACTCCAGTTTAGAACAGGCGATACTTTTAACGCATTGTTATTTATCTCTTTTAAAAATGTGGCACAGCCTTTGCAATTTTGTGATGGAGCGCCGCCCGCAGGATGCGTGCAGGAAGCAGCGCAGCGCGTGAAGCAGTCCCCGTCTAATGCAGAGAGGTTTCACATGAAAATTGGCGTCTTTATCCCGATTGGTAATAACGGCTGGCTGATCTCCACCCATGCGCCGCAGTACAAACCGACTTTTGAACTGAACAAAGAGATCGTGCTGAAAGCAGAGCATTATCATTTCGACTTTGCCCTTTCGATGATTAAACTGCGCGGCTTTGGCGGCAAAACCGAGTTTTGGGATCACAACCTCGAATCCTTCACGCTGATGGCGGGACTCGCGGCGGTGACCTCACGCATTGAGATCTACGCCACCGCCGCCACGCTAACCTTACCGCCCGCGATTGTGGCGCGTATGGCCTCCACCATTGATTCCATCTCCAATGGCCGCTTCGGCGTCAACCTCGTTACCGGCTGGCAAAAACCCGAGTACGAGCAGATGGGCTTGTGGCCGGGCGATGCTTACTTCTCCAGCCGCTACCAATATCTGACCGAATACGTCACCGTGCTGCGCGATTTGTGGGGCACCGGCCAGAGCGACTTCAAGGGCGAGTTCTTTACCATGAACGATTGCCGCGTCAGCCCGCAGCCGCAGAAACCGATGAAAGTGATTTGCGCCGGTCAGAGCGATGCGGGCATGGCGTTCTCGGCGCAGCACGCCGATTACAACTTCTGCTTTGGCAAAGGCGTCAACACGCCAACTGCCTTCGCGCCAACTGCCGCGCGTATGAAGCAAGCTGCCGATAAAGCGGGGCGCGACGTCGGTTCCTATGTGCTGTTTATGATCATCGCCGCCGAGAGCGACGAAGCCGCACGCGCCAAATGGGAACACTACAAAGCCGGTGCCGATGAAGAGGCGCTCGCCTGGCTCACCACGCAAAGTCAGCAGGACACCAAATCTGGCAGCGACACCAACGTGCGCCAGATGGCCGATCCGACCTCCGCCGTTAACATCAACATGGGCACGCTGGTGGGTTCTTACGCCAATGTGGCACGAATGTTGGATGAGGTTGCTTTAGTCGATGGCACGCAAGGCGTGTTGCTCACCTTCGATGACTTCCTGCAAGGCATCGAAGATTTCGGTGAACGTATCCAGCCCTTAATGCAGTGTCGCCACGATTTAATCGCATCCCAGCAGGAGGTTGCCTGATGAGTACCGTTGTTTGCGCCCACACCTCAAGTTTACCGAACGTCACCTTGCCGGCGCGCCCGGAAGCCATCGCGCTGCCGCCAGCGCAAAGTGCGCTGATTGTGGTGGATATGCAGAACGCCTACGCCACGCAAGGCGGCTATCTCGATCTGGCGGGCTTTGATGTCTCCGCTACCAAACCGGTGATTGCCAAAATCCATCAGGCGGTCACCGCAGCGCGGGCCGCCGGGATGCAGATCATCTGGTTCCAGAACGGTTGGGACGACCAATACGTTGAAGCCGGTGATGCCGGATCCCCCAACTTCCACAAATCTAATGCGCTGAAAACCATGCGCAAGCGCCCGGAGTTACAGGGCACGCTGCTGTCGAAAGGCGGTTGGGATTATGCGCTGGTCGATGAACTGGTGCCGCAGGCCGGCGATATTGTACTGCCGAAACCGCGCTACAGCGGCTTCTTCAACACCTCCCTCGACAGCATGCTGCGCAGCCGTGGCATCCGCCATCTGGTGTTTACCGGCATCGCCACCAACGTCTGCGTGGAATCGACGCTGCGTGACGGCTTCTTCCTGGAATATTTCGGCGTGGTGCTGGAAGACGCGACCTATCAGGCGGGTCCGGCGTTTGCCCAGCAGGCGGCCATTTTCAATATCGAAACGTTTTTTGGCTGGGTAAGCGATACCGACACTTTCTGCGAAACGCTGAAAAGCTAACGCCTCGATTCACCTGCAAACCGATAAGAAGAGGATTTCGCCATGCCTAAAAGTGTGATTATTCCGCCCGGCACCGGTACGCCCATAGCGCCATTCGTGCCCGGCACCTTAGCTGACGGCGTCGTCTACGTCTCCGGCACCTTGCCGTTCGATGCCAACAACAACGTGGTGCACGTCGGTGATGCCGCCGCGCAAACGCGTCACGTGCTGGAGACCATTAAAAAGGTGATCGAAACCGCCGGCGGCACCATGGACGACGTGACCTTCAACTCGATTTTTCTCACCGACTGGAGCAACTACGCAGCGATCAACCAGATTTACGCCGAATACTTCCCCGGTGATAAACCGGCGCGCTTCTGCATTCAATGCGGCTTAGTGAAACCGGATGCGCTGATCGAAATCGCCACCGTGGCGCATATCGGCAAACAGGAGGCCTGATGCATCTGGAGATCCAGGGTTTAACCGCTGAAGATGCGCCGACGCTGGTGCTCGCTTCCGGTTTAGGCGGCGTCGCCGGTTTCTGGCAACCGCAGCTGGCGGCGCTGACGCCGCATTATCGCGTGGTGACGTACGATCAGCGCGGTACCGGCCGCAGCGCAGATACGCTGCCGGACGGCTACAGCATGACGATGATGGCGGCGGAACTGGCAGAAACGCTGGAACAGCACGGCATTCAACATTACGACATTATCGGCCATGCGCTGGGCGGCTTAATAGGCCTGCAGCTGGCGCTGGACTTCCCGCAGCGCGTGGGCCGCGTGGTGGTGATCAACGGCTGGCTTTCGCTGGATGCGCACACGCAGCGCTGCTTCCAGGTGCGTCAGGATCTGCTGATGAACGTCGGCGTCGAAGCCTTTGTGCGTGCGCAGCCGCTGTTCCTCTATCCCGCGGAATGGCTGGCGCGCAATCAGGAGCGCATTAACGCTGAAGATGCGCACCATGTCGCCCATTTCCAGGGCATGGAAAACCTGCTGCGTCGCTTGCATGCATTGAAAAGCGCGGATTTCCGCGCACATGTGACGCGCATCTCCCAGCCGGTGTTAGCGATCTGCAGCCAGGACGATCTGCTGGTGCCGTGGAGCTGCTCACCGCAGCTGGCGCAGGCGCTGCCCAACGGCAGCCTGATTGAGATGGCCTGGGGCGGACACGCGATGAGCGTCACCGATGCCGACAACTTTAATGCGCTGCTGCTGCGCTGGCTGGCCGATACGGCTGCGCCTGCCCAGCGAGCGGCCAGCTAATCACAGGAGCCGCCAATGAGCGTGCATGAACTGCCAATTTTACCCGGTGTAGAACGCGATGCGTTTCGTAACGCGATGGCGTGCTTAGGCGCGGCGGTGAATATCATCACCACCGACGGTCCCGCTGGACGCGCCGGATTTACCGCCTCGGCGGTGTGCAGCGTTACTGATACGCCGCCCACGCTGCTGGTTTGTCTTAATCGCTCAGCGTCGGTGTGGCCGATTTTTCGCGACAACGGTTATCTGTGCGTTAACACCCTGGCCGCCGGGCATGAAGATCTCTCGACGCTATTTGGCGGCAAAACGCCGATGGCAGAACGCTTTGCCGCCGCTGACTGGCACACGCTGGCCAGCGGTTCACCGCTGTTAGACGGCGCGCTGGTGTCGTTTGATTGCAAAGTGGCACAAGTAGTCAGCGTGGGCACGCACGACATTCTGTTTTGCGAAGTGCAGGCGCTGGTACGCAATGATGAAACGCACGGTCTGGCATGGTTTGACCGTGGCTATCATCACCTTTTACGGCAGGACGCCCGCTAACGCCGCCTTGTGCGGCCCGCTTTCACTGACACCCTGGAGATGACGATGGCGAGTTCCTGGTTCCCCCGCTGGCAGAAAAAGTCAGCCATGACCGATGATGGGCTGATTGCGCCGGACGAAACGCTGCCGTTTGCGCAGACGGTCGTGCTAGGCCTGCAGCATGCTGTGGCAATGTTTGGCGCAACGGTGCTGATGCCGTTGCTGATGGGACTGGACCCCAATCTGGCGATTCTGGTTTCGGGCATCGGTACGCTGCTGTTCTTCCTGGTCACCGGCGGGCGCGTACCCAGTTATCTCGGATCCAGCGCGGCGTTTGTCGGCGTAATCATCGCGGTAACCGGCTTTAACGGTCAGGGACTCAACCCCAACCTGGCGCTGGCGCTGGGCGGCGTGATTGCCTGCGGCGCGCTCTATACGCTGATTGGCCTGATCGTGATGAAGGTCGGCACCGGCTGGATCGAGCGTCTGATGCCGCCGGTGGTCACGGGCGCGGTGGTGATGGCGATTGGTCTGAACCTGGCGCCAATTGCGGTGCACGGTGTATCCGGCTCGATGTTTGACAGCTGGATGGCAGTGATGACGGTGCTGTGCATTGGTCTGGTGGCGGTATTCACGCGCGGGATGATCCAGCGCCTGCTGATTCTGGTCGGCCTGATTGTCGCGTGGGCCATCTATGCACTGCTAACCAACGTGATGGGCTTCGGCAAACCGGTGGATTTCAGCGGCCTTGCCAACGCACCGTGGTTTGGCCTGCCGCACACCACCGCACCGATCTTTGATATGCAGGCCATCGTGATGATCGCGCCTGTGGCGATCATTCTGGTGGCGGAAAACCTCGGGCACATTAAAGCCGTGGCGGGCATGACCGGGCGCAATCTCGATCCCTGGATGGGCCGCGCCTTTGTCGGTGACGGTCTGGCAACCATGCTGTCGGGCTCAATCGGCGGCAGCGGTGTCACCACCTACGCGGAAAATATCGGTGTGATGGCGGTGACCAAAGTCTATTCAACGCTGGCCTTTGTGGCCGCCGCGGCGATCGCTTTGGTGCTTGGCTTCTCACCGAAATTTGGCGCGCTAATCCACACCATTCCCGGTCCGGTGATTGGTGGCGCATCGATTGTAGTATTTGGTTTGATTGCGGTGGCAGGCGCACGCATTTGGGTGCAGAACCATGTGGATTTTAATCAGAATGGCAATTTGATCATGGTGGCGACCACGCTGGTGCTGGGCGCCGGTGATTTTGCCCTGAAGATTGGCAGCTTCACCCTTGGCGGCATCGGCACCGCCACCTTTGGTGCCATCATCCTGAACGCGATTTTACAACGTCGCGGCGCCGCACTGGCGAACCAGGCGGCACGGCAACATCCTTAAGGCTCGAGCGGTGCCTGATCGGGCACCGCTTTCTTGCGGCGTATACGCAGTTCGCTGACGATCACCCCACAAACAATCAGTGCCGCGCCCAGCAGCGCAGCAGCAGGTAGACGCTCGCCCGCCAAATGCCCTACCACGCCCGCCCACACCGGTTCACCGGCGTAAATCACCGTGGCACGCGTCGGTGAAACGCTGCGTTGCGCCCAGTTCATCGTCACCTGAATTAAGGCGCTGGCCGCGCCCAGACCCAACGCGCTCAGCAGCAACGGCGTTGACATGGCAGGAGCCGATTCGCCATTCGGGATCATCAGAACAAAGGCGCAGGCCGATGCCACCATTAGCTGAATCAGCGTGACGCGGCGCACATCGACCTGTCCGGCATAACGGCTGATCAGGATGATCTCCGCGGCGATTGCCAGCGTGCTCAGTAAGGTGGCGATTTCACCGGCATTCAGCGTCAAACTGCCATCCTGCGGACCCGCCACCAGCACTAAACCGGTAAACGCCAGCAAAATGCCCAGCCACGCCATCAATCCCGGCGGACGGCGCAGGAATAACCATTGCAGCAGCGGCACCACCGGCACGTAGAGCGCGGTGATAAACGCCGACTGACTGCTGGAAATGGTTTGCATGCCCCAGGTTTGCAGACCGTAGCCGCCGGCAATCGACAGGCCAATCAGCGCCCCAGCTTTGATTTCCAGCCAGGTAACTTGCTTGAGATAACGACGGAAGAAAAAGGCCAGCAGTAGCGATGCCGTAGCAAAACGTAATCCCACAAAAAAGAACGGACCGGAATGGGCCATCGCCCGGTGTACCACCAAAAAAGTGCCACCCCAAACCATGGTAATAAATATGAGCACCAACTCCTGACGCGAAATACGCAGGCTGAGACGAGAAGAAGAAGCGGACATAACGCACCAGAATAATCAGTTGGCGGTCAGTTTGCTCAGAGAGCGGGGAAATTGCAATGCCTGTCACCGCCGGGCGAACCCGGCGGCCGGGGATTAACGGTCAGTCGCGCTATTTCTTGCCGCGGCTGCGTCCCCCTTTTTCACCGGCTACAGACGCGCGCTGTGGGTCGTTTCTAAAATTACCCCCGCTGTTTTTGCCGCCTTTGCGACCCGCTTCTGCGGCCCTTTCACGGTCCTCTGCGAAATTACCTGATCCTCCACGATGTTCGGCCATCATTTCCTCCACGGATTGAGCATCCAGATTAGGGGCTTATCACGATGCTGCCGTGAAAAGCCTGGCGGCGGATATTCCGCACACCTGATTAAATAATAGACACCGTAGCGGTGAGATCGGCCTGATATTCACAATTTGAAACAGATAATTCACTCATTTCACTGCGAAAAAGCAAATTTACCGCCGCGTTACAAGCAGTTAGCCGACACTTATTGGCACCTGCTTAACCTCTGTACAGCAGCCTGCGCAGGCTCTTCTATACTTTTGATTACTCACCACCCTAGCAGGATGAAAACCATGGCAAAGATTTTGGTGCTCTATTATTCGATGTACGGACATATTGAAACCATGGCGCAAGCCGTGGCCGACGGTGCAAAGAGCGTGAGCGGCGCGGAAGTTACGATATTGCGCGTGCCGGAAAGCATGGATGCCGAGCGTTTCGCCCAGGTTGGCGGCAAAGTGAACCAAGCCGCGCCTGAAGCGAAACCGGAAGATTTGCCGCAGTACGATGCCATCATCGTTGGCACGCCCACGCGCTTCGGCAACATGGCGGGGCAGATGCGTAACTTCTGGGATCGCACTGGCGGCCTGTGGGCTTCGGGCGCGCTGTACGGCAAAATCGCCAGCGTCTTTGCTTCCACCGGTACCGGCGGCGGCCAGGAGCAAACCATCACTTCCGTCTGGACCACCCTCGCCCATCACGGCATGGTGATTGTTCCCATCGGTTATGGCACTAAAGAACTCTTCGACATCTCCCACGTACGCGGCGGAACGCCCTACGGCGCCACCACCCTGGCGGGCGGAGATGGATCACGTCAACCTTCGGCGGAAGAACTGGATATTGCCCGTTTTCAGGGCCAACACGTCGCCGGACTGGCGGTAAAGCTACAGGGATAAAATCCACAACAGGAGACCTTCATGACAACAGAACAGTCGAAAGAGCATCACGTAGGCGAATGGGCATCACTGCGCCACACTTCACGCGAAATCGCTGAAGCCATTTTTGAGGTAGCCAACTACGACGAACGTTTAGCCGAGCAGATCTGGAGCCAGCAAGGCAGCGATGAAGTGCTGATTCGCGCCTTCAAAAAGACCGACCAGGATGTTCTGACCTGGGACGATAAAACGGTCGAGCGCAAAAACGTTTAAATTGCAGGCGGGCATTGTCCCGCCTTTGTTACCTTTACATCACCAAGGAGCCTTGTATGTCAGCCTATCAAAGTATCAATCCAGCCAATAACCAACTGCTAAAAGCGTGGAACGAGCACGATGATGCCTATGCACAACAGGCGCTGGAAACCGCAGATGCGCTTTATCATTCCGCGTGGAGTAAAGGCGATATTCAACCGCGTCTGCAGGTGCTACACCGTTTAGCCGATTTGATTGACCAACGGGCCGAAGAGCTGGCGACCATCGCCAGTAAAGAGATGGGCAAACTGATTGGCCAGAGCCGTGGTGAAGTAAAAATCTGTTCGCAGATCGCCCGCTACTACGCTGAACATGCTGCGACATTTTTACAGCCGCAACCCTACGCCAGCGATGTGGGCGATGCCTGGCTTGAGTACCATCCGATTGGCGTGATCGTCGCGGTCGAGCCGTGGAACTTCCCTTACTATCAGCTGATGCGTGTGCTGGCGCCAAACCTGGCGCTCGGCAATCCGGTGCTGGCGAAACACGCCAATATCGTGCCGCACTGCGCCGATGTGTTTGAAAAGCTGGTAGAAGAAGCCGGTGCGCCAAAAGGCGCATGGACCAACCTGTTTATCTCCACCGATCAAGTCGCGGATTTGATTGCCGATCCGCGCGTGCAAGGCGTGGCGCTGACGGGTTCAGAACGCGCCGGTAGCGCCGTGGCGGAACAGGCCGGTAAACACTTGAAGAAATCGACGCTGGAGCTGGGCGGTAACGATGTGTTTGTGGTGCTGGACGATGCCGATATCGATGAAGCGGTACGTCAGGGTGCGCAAGCTCGCCTCAGTAACTGCGGCCAGGTCTGTACCGCCGCCAAGCGCTTTATTTTGCATGAGAAAATTGCCGATACGTTTATGGCCAAATTTAGCGCGGCTCTGCAATCGGCCACGCCGGGCGATCCGCTTGATGAGAAAACCACGCTTGGCCCGCTCTCTTCAAAAGATGCGCGCGATCGTTTAGTGAAGCAGGTTGAGGAAGCGGTGCAAAATGGCGCGCGCGTGGAGTTTGGTGGACGCGCCATTGATGGCGTCGGCTGCTATTACCAGCCAACGGTGCTCACCGGTCTGACGCCAGACAATCCTGCTTACTTTCAGGAGTTCTTTGGCCCGGTAGCACAGGTGTATGTGGTGGCGGACGATCGTGCCGCTGTGGCACTGGCGAATGATTCAAATTACGGCCTGGGCGGTTCAGTCTGGACCAAAGACATTGCGCGCGGCCGTAAGATGGCATCGCAGATTGAAACCGGCATGGTGTTTATCAATTCGCAGAGCGATACCTCCGCAGAGCTGCCGTTTGGTGGCGTGAAACGTTCCGGATATGGACGTGAGTTATCGGATCTGGGGATTAAAGAGTTCGCCAACCAAAAATTAGTGGTCGTCGCCGGTTAACAGGCACAAAAAACCCCGCCGCGGCGGGGTTTTCTTTGAGCAGCAAACTCAGTTACTGGTCGCTGCTTTGGCCGGTTCTTATGATTTGGCCGGCGTTGCATCGGCTTGCGCTTTCTGTGCTGCTGCCGCATCAGCCTTGGCTTTGTCATCCGCTGCTTTCTGGGCAGTGGCTTTCTCCGCTTTGGCTTTTTCGTCTGCCGCTTTCTGCGCGGCCGCTTTATCCGCCTTCACTTTCTCTTCAGCCGCTTTCGCGTCTGCAGCCTTCTGTGCTGCGGCTTTATCCGCTGCTGCTTTGTCTGCGGCTGCTTTGTCTGCGGCTGCTTTATCCGCAGCAGTCTGATCGGCTCTCTGCTTAGCGTCATCTGCGGCTGGTGCTGCGGCCGCAGGTGCTGGCTGTTCTGCCGCAGCCGGTGCCGCAGCAGGCTGCAGTGGCGTACCTTGCAGAGCACCGTTCAATGCGCCGGTGAATTGATCCCAACTGCAGTAGCCGTTGGCATCCGTTTCACAGCCCGCCAGTTGCAGCGTGACGCGCTTCGGTGGATTTTTCAGGCTCAGCACATCGGCATCGCGCAGCTGATCGGCCGTTTGATAGACGTACTCAATTTTCAGCAGATCTTTGTTGTTCTTCACATCGTGCCAGCGTTCGAATACTACCTGGCCGCCAATCGGCGTTTTCTCATCGTTGCCCGGCAGTTCATAAGGCTTAACCTGCAGCGCGCTGAGTAAGGAGGCGATGTTGGAATCATGACCAACCATCAGCGTCACTTTTGGCGCGTTGGCTTTATCCTGATCGACTAACTGGCTGCGGATGTAATCCACCAGCGGTGCGGCCACTTCGCGCGCCACTTCAGGAGAGGCGAACAGCGCATCCTGATAACCGTTTTTGATCGACGCCAGCTCTTTCCACTGCTCAGGCGTTTTGATCTGGCCCCAGGCAACCTGATCGGCCGGGAAACCTTCGTAATATTGCAGCGTAAACGCATCCACCAGCGAGTTGCCGATTTTCAGCGGACCGCTTACGTTCGGCTCTTTACCGTTATCCGCGCTGAAAGTGTTATCGCCGCTGCTCAAATCACACTGCTTTTTGCCGTTACAGGCCGGGGCAGATTTGTAATCGACGATTTTTTCCAGATGCTGGAAGGCAGGCTTCAGTGCCAGCTTTTCATTGGCGGCGGTCATAGCAGCCAAGGCTTTCTTGTTGAATTCATCGCTGCCGTCGGTGACGACCGGATTGAAGATCGGATCCATGGTGCCCATCGCATCCTGATGCGTGACCGCGATATCACAGCCAGGGAAGGCGCCAGTGATAAAGTACTGCGCGGTCGCCACGGTGCGCTGCAGGCTGTTGGCGTAGACAAAGATGTTGCTGCTGTCCGGGCAAGTCCCGTTCTGGACTAAGCCCTGCTGTGCCAGCCACTGACGGGTATAATTCCCCATGTAGACTTCCAGCACGCCACCTTTGGTGGTGAGCTCACCGCCCGCGACATCCCACTGCGGCCAGCTCTTTTTGGTGGATTGTTCCAGTACGCTGCCGTTGTTGGCGAGCGGCGCACGCAGGTTATGACGGCTTAACATCAGCACCTGCTGGAGTTGCATATCTCCATCCGCAGCATAGGCGGACATGCCCATCGGGAGCGCAGCGATGACTGACAACGCGCAAAGACTCAGTTTCTTGATCATTGTGCCTATTCCATAATTCATCAGTGAAACACTCTGGCTTTCAAACGATTAGCCCGCCAAAGAGCGAATTACCGCACAGTGTAACTCAGCTTGCATCGGAAAATCGCCAGATGTTTGCAAAAAACCGTGCATGGAATATAGCAGTTAACGCGCGTGGCGTCGGGGAACGGCAGCAGATGGAAAAGCCACGCGATGTTTTTCGGAATTTGTGAACGCAGAAAAGCAAAAAGCCCGCATTTCTGCGGGCTTCTTTAATATGGCGGAGGAACAGAGATTCGAACTCTGGGATGGTTTCCCATCGACGGTTTTCAAGACCGTTGCCTTAAGCCACTCGGCCATCCCTCCGGGGATTTTTTTGTTGCGTCACTCTGCAAGAGTGAATGGCGGAGGAGGAGAGATTCGAACTCTCGGATGGTTTCCCATCGACGGTTTTCAAGACCGTTGCCTTAAGCCACTCGGCCACCCCTCCGCAATGAGGCGCACTATAAACATCCCCCATAACGATGTAAAGCCTGCAATGAATCGTTCGGCTGAAAAACAGCCAAATTCTATTTTTTCGGCGTCAATTTCGCCATTCTGCTCAGCGAAACAGCAATTTATCGCGTAAAGATGGGTAAAACGCCTTTTCTGTCTTTCAGGCGCTGCGTATCCTCGTGCCATATTTGGTGTTTCTCTCTTTAAGGAGCGCATGATGGAAAGAATTTTTAGCTCGTCGCAGCAATCGTTAGTCAGCACCCACAAGGTGCTGCGCAATACTTATCTGTTACTTGGCTTTACGCTGGCCTTCTCGGCCGTCACCGCCACACTCAGCACCGTGTTTGCCTTGCCTTCACCGGGCCTGATTTTGATGCTGGTCGGCTTTTATGGCTTGATGTTCCTGACGCATAAACTGGCTAACAGCCCGGCAGGTATTCTGGCGGCCTTCGCTTTCACCGGCTTCCTCGGTTACTGCCTTGGTCCAATCCTGAGCTCGTTCCTCACTGCAGGCATGGGTGATGTGATCGCTATGGCGCTGGGCGGCACCGCGCTGGTGTTCTTCGGTTGCTCGGCCTACGTATTGACCACGCGCCGCGATATGTCATTCCTGAGTGGCATGATGATGGCCGGCTTTGTCGTGCTGCTGGTGGCGGTGGTTGCTAATATCTTCCTGCAACTGCCTGCGCTGCATCTGGCGATTAGCGCCCTGTTCATCCTGTTCTCTGCCGGTGCCATCCTGTGGGAAACCAGCAACATCATTCACGGTGGTGAAACCAACTATATTCGCGCCACCGTAAGCCTGTATGTTTCGCTGTATAACATTTTTGTTAGCCTGTTGAGCCTGCTGGGCTTCGCTAACCGCGATTAAGCTGCCGCAAGAGTTATCAAACCCCGCTTCGGCGGGGTTTTTGCTTTTTATGGCCGGGCGAATTTACAATGTGTCGATTAACTCCATGAGGAATGACTGTGAATTTTGCTGGTAAAGAGATTGCCACCGATGCGGAAGGCTATCTGAAAAATAGCGCGGACTGGAGCGAGCCGCTGGCTGCTGCCATCGCGGAGCAAGAAGCGATCGTGATGAGTGACGCGCATTGGGAAGTAGTGCACTTTGTGCGCGACTTTTACCAGGAATTTAATACGTCGCCGGCCGTACGCATGCTGGTGAAAGCCATGGCGCAAAAGTATGGCGAGGAGAAAGGCAACAGCCGCTATCTGTTCCGTCTTTTCCCGGAAGGCCCGGCCAAGCAGGCGACCAAAATTGCCGGATTGCCAAAACCGGCGAAATGCCTGTAATCAGCCGGTGGTGAATCGGGTCGGCATTTCCCTGGGCTGATGCGGCTCCACCAGCACTTTATCCACCCGCGCGCTAGGCGGCCCACCCGCTTTGAGCCAACTGATTAATGCATCGACCTGCTGCGCCTCACCGGACGCCAGCACTTCAACGCTGCCGTCCGCCAGATTGTGCGCATAACCGTTAAGATTCAATTCTCTGGCCTGCGCTTGGGTGTGGTAGCGAAACCCCACGCCCTGCACGATGCCGTGCACCCAAATTTTACAGCATGTGGTAGCCATTGCGTTCTCTCATCAGCTTGCGTTGCAATTTGCCGCCATCCGCCGGAAAATGGCGCCTCATTTTTTCAGGTAAGCATAGCAAACTATGACCGTTCGATTGATTCTCACAAAGGGACGTGAAAAATCCCTGCTCCGCCGCCATCCGTGGGTGTTCTCTGGTGCCGTTGCACGTATGGAAGGTAAAGCCCAGTCTGGTGAAACCATTGATATCTGTGACAGCAATGGCAAATGGCTGGCTCGCGCCGCGTATTCTCCGCAATCACAAATTCGTGCACGCGTCTGGAGTTGGCAACAGGATGAGTCAATCGACATCACCTTCTTCGTGCGCCGCTTTGAGCAAGCCCAGCTGTGGCGTGACTGGCTGGCGAAACGTGATGGGCTGGACAGCTATCGCCTGATTGCCGGTGAGTCTGATGGCATGCCGGGCGTAACCATCGATCGCTTCGGCAACTTCCTGGTGATGCAGCTGTTGTCTGCGGGTGCCGAGTATCAGCGTCCGGCCATCGTCTCCGCCTTACAGCAGTGTTTCCCGGATTGCGCTATTTACGATCGCTCAGACGTGGCAGTGCGTAAAAAAGAGGGACTGGAGCTGGCGCAAGGGCCGGTTTCGGGTGAACTGCCGCCACCGCTGCTGCCGATTACTGAACACGGTATGAAGCTGCTGGTGGATATTCAGGGCGGTCATAAAACCGGCTATTACCTTGATCAGCGTGACAGCCGTTTTGCCACGCGTGGCTACTCAGATAATGCACGCGTGCTGAACTGCTTCTCTTACACCGGTGGTTTTGCGGTTTCTGCCTTGATGGGCGGCTGTCGTGAAGTGATTAGCGTTGATACTTCGCAAGACGCACTCGACGTGGCGAAACAGAACGTTGAACTCAATGGTCTGGATGTGTCGCGTGCCCAGTTTGTGCGTGACGATGTGTTCAAACTGCTGCGTCGTTATCGCGACAGCGGCGAAAAGTTCGACCTGATCGTCATGGATCCGCCGAAATTCGTAGAGAACAAGAACCAGTTGATGGGCGCGTGTCGCGGCTATAAAGATATCAATATGCTGGCCATTCAGCTGTTGAATCCCGGTGGCGTATTGCTGACCTTCTCCTGTTCTGGCCTGATGCCAACCGATTTGTTCCAGAAAATCATCGCTGATGCCGCCGTTGATGCCGGTCGTGATGTACAATTTATAGAGCAGTTCCGTCAGGCAGCCGACCATCCAGTGATCGCCAGCTATCCTGAAGGGCTTTATCTGAAAGGTTTTGCCTGCCGCGTGCTGTGACTTGAAAACGCTGTCCCTGCCTCCATATTGGTTACAGGGCAGTCTTTTGGGAGGTCACAATGATTACGACTAAATTTGGAATTGGACAGCAGGTCCGACATCGTCTCTCCGGGGTGCTCGGCGTTATCGTGGATGTCGATCCGGAGTTTTCGCTTGATGAGCCAGAAGTTGATGATGTCGCTGCCAGCGAAACGCTGCGCGCCGCGCCCTGGTATCATGTGGTGATGGAAGATGAAGAAGGCGATCAGGTGCATACCTACGTCGCTGAAGTTCAGCTGGCGGGGGAAACCTCCTTCGAACATCCCGAACAACCTTCAATGGATGAGCTGGCCGCGTCAATTCGGAAACAGCTGCAGGCACCCAGCCTGAGACATTAATCAAACGGCGACTCAGGTCGCCGTTCCTGTTTTAGTGCCTAATCCCCAGCCGAGGAATTTCAATTTTTGGACAGCGATCCATTATCACGGTCATACCCGCGTCTTGCGCCAGCACCGCCGCCTGCTCATTAATCACGCCCAGCTGTAACCACAACGTATCCGCACCAATGGCGATCGCTTCCTGCGCTACGCCCCATGCCGCTTCGGCATTGCGAAACACATCTACCATATCCACTTTTCCGGGTACATCCGCCAGCGTGGCATAGGCGGTTTGACCGAGAAGTTGCTGTCCCGCCAATTTAGGACTCACCGGAATCACCTCGTATCCCTGATCAAGCAAATATTTCATCACGCCATAGCTCGGGCGATCGGGGCGGTCGCTGGCGCCCACTAACGCGATACGTTTGGTTTTAGTCAGCACATCGCGAATCGTTTGATCATTCATCTTTTTTCTCCTGGTTCATTCGCTTAAGTGTAGATGGCATTGCGCATCAGGCTGCAACTGTTAGTCACCAGAACTTTGCGCAGCAGCACGAATAAATATGTAAAAATGTAAATTTACTGCCATAATGTAATACTTTGCTACACATAATCGATTTACCCCCTTCTGCCGGGAGTTGAAATGAAGCTGTCTTTAACTGCTACGGGTTTACTGCTGTTGCTCGTATCAGCCTCATGCCAGGCCATCACTCTCAAGCTCGATCCCGAAATCGAACTGCTGGTGCTGGACGGGCGTAAAATTTCTGGTTCGCTGCTGAAAGGCGCAGGCAGCCTTGAGCTGGATCGTGGCCAGCATCAGTTTCTGTTTCGTGTGGAAAAACCGGGCGCTGACGCCGCGCACTTTCAATCCGTGCCGATGATTGTCACTTTCAGCGCCAATGCCCATTCGGTGGCAATTCGCTTGCCTGCGCTCACTAATCGTCGTGAACGTACCACCTTCGACAAAACCCTCAACTTTCAACTGATTGATGAACGCGGCATAGAAATTACCAGCCTGCGCGACCATTTGCCGAAGCCAGGTGATAACGATTTCGAAAAGGCGATGGTGAATTATAATCGTGATGCCCACGCCGCTTCGGTTCCGCGTTTTGCCTTACATTCGCTGAGCGCCAGCGAGGCGCAGTTGAATCTGGATTACGCCTGGCAAGACGTTAGCGATCTTCCCTCTTTGCATGGCTGGTTCAAGCGTTTTGATGCCGCCACACGTCTGCGTTTTATCAGCTGGATGAAAACCTTACGCACAAGTTGATAGTGATGAAACGCCAGGGGTAAACTCCTGCATTAACACATAATGCATGAGAAGAAACAGGAAGCCCTATGGAGCAGACCGTTCGTACCCTTCAGGTTCAGAAACATATAGCCCTCGTTGCACACGATCACTGTAAAGCCTCGCTGCTGGAGTGGGTGCAAACCAACCAAAGCACGCTGCAACAGCATGTGTTGTACGCTACCGGCACCACCGGCAATCTGATTAATCGTCATACCGGATTGGATGTTAACGCCATGCTGAGCGGCCCGATGGGCGGCGATCAGCAAGTGGGTGCGTTGATTTCGGAAGGTAAAATTGATGTGCTGATTTTCTTCTGGGATCCGCTGAATGCGGTGCCGCACGATCCAGATGTCAAAGCGCTGCTGCGCCTCGCCACGGTGTGGAATATCCCGGTGGCCAATAACCGCACCACCGCAGATTTTATTATCCAGTCACCGAAGTTTGCCCAACAGATTGAGATTCAGATTCCAGACTATCAGCGTTACCTCGCTGAACGCCTGAAACCTTAATCATCAGGCCTTACGGCTTTGTGGCACACCTAATTCGCGCAGGTGCTCGACAAATACTGAAGGCCGATCTTTATCGAACACCAGCCACACCTGCTGGCGCGCACGCGTCATCGCCACATACGCCAGCCGTCGCTCCTCTGCATCCGGGAAATCTTCCGGCTGCGGCAGCAAACCCTCTTCCATGATGGATTCCCGCGCTTGTGCCGGGAAACCGTCGCGTCCCTGATGCAGCCCCAATACAATAACAAAATCCGCCTGTTGTCCTTTGCTGGCATGGATCGTCATGAAATCCAGCTTTAACTTTGGCCAGCGCGTTTTAGCTTTATCGAGGATTGCCGGCCGCAAATGGTGGTAACGCGCCAGCAGCAGTACGCGCTCTTCGGGTTTGGCATAACCGCTCAGTTTATCGAACAGCGCTTCCAGTTGATCCTGCGGCAGCAAAGTCACCGATTTTTTATTACCTTTGCTCAAGCTGTTCAACGGCTTGCGCAGCTGATGCGGGTTCTGTTGTACAAAGCGATTGGCTATCTCACCAATACGATCGTTAAAGCGATAGGTGGTATCCAGCACGCAGCGATCGCCATCGCCGAAATAGTGATGGAACGCGGTGGTCAAACTCATTTCGGCACCGCTAAAGCGATAGATTGCCTGCCAGTCATCGCCCACCGCGTACAGGCTGGTTCGCTTGTTTTGCTGACGCAGCGCCGTCAGCAGTGCGGCTCGCTGCGGTGAGATGTCCTGAAACTCATCGACCAGAATATGCTTCCACGGGCTGATAAAACGCCCTTTCTCCAGAATGGCAATCGCCTGATGAATCAGCCCGGAGAAATCGACCGCGCCCTCCTCTTTCAGCGCGCTTTTCCATGCCTTTAACAGTGGCGCCATCAGTTTGACACGCTTGCTGAAATTATCGCGCTGCGCTTCTGCCACATCCGCGATCATTGCCGCCTGCGCGCCGCCGTGCATGCGCATCAAGCCCAGCCAGCGCTCCATGCGCGATGCGATGCGCTGCGCCAGTTTGTCATCTTGCCAAAAGGGACCTTCGGGAATCTCCCACTCCAGCTCATCCTGCAACCACTGACGCCAGCCGCTGGCCTGCGCTTTTTTGCTGTTGCACTGCTCGCGCCAGGTCTCTATCAGCAACTGTCGCCGCGCCTTGCTGTCGCTTTCCAGCTTGCTAATCACCGGTTGTTTGTTACTGCCTTCGCGGATGATATGCAGCGCCAACGCATGGAAGGTACGCGCCTGAATCGCGCTTTCACCAAGGCGCGTTTGAATACGGTCATTCATCTCTTCTGCCGCCTGACGACCAAACGCCAGCAACAGAATTTGATCCGCTTGCGCCAGCTTGCGTTTCAGTAGCCAACCGGCGCGCGCCACCAGCACCGAGGTTTTGCCACTGCCCGCCCCCGCCAGCACCAGCAGCGCGTCTTCGCCATTCACTACAGCTTCGCATTGCGATGGATTGAGCGGCGTGGTTTCAACCGTGGAAAAGAATTCGTGATAGTCGCTGAGGATCTTACTGGTCCATTGGCGATTGCGTTGGCGGATCGCCGCTTCACCCTGCTCCAGCCATTGCTGGCAGAATTCCCAGCGCTCACGACAGTTATCAAACTCGGCAATACGCGCGAGAGGCAACGGCAAGGCAGAAAACTGGCGTGTAATGCTCTCTTTTACCGCGCTCAGCTCACTGCGTTTCAACCAGCGATCCTGTTGGGTGAAGGCGAGGATTTCCTGCTCCAGCGCGACCAACACCTCCGCGCTCACCTCGCTCATCTCCTGGCTCCACTGCTGCCAGGCGTGCTGCAAGTAGTGGAAAAAGCGCTGCGTTTCCTGCCATTCGGTACCATGCAGGCGCACCACTTTCTCATCTGGCAGCAGAAACTCCAGTTCGCCCCATACCATGCCGCGTTTACAGGCAATGTTGAGCAACTGGTTAAACGGAATCAGATATTCATGGCGATCGCCACTGACTTCCACGCCGGCGGCCAGCAAGCGCACCCGATTATAGGGATGCTGTGCCAGACGTTTACCCATTGATGTTGCTTTCAGTTCCATGTCCGCACCGTCATGTGGAATTCGATATCGCGCAGTTTACCTGTCAGACTCTTGGCGCTCCAGCCTTAAAACAGGCTAAACTTGGCGCCACATATTGCGGATTGCAAAAGGAAAATCACGTTTATGCGTACCGTACTTAACATTCTTAATTTCATTCTCGGCGGCTTTTTCACCTCCCTTAGCTGGCTGTTTGCCACGTTGGTGAGCATCGTGCTGATTTTTACGCTGCCGTTGACGCGTTCCTGCTGGGAAATTACCAAACTGTCTCTGCTGCCCTTTGGCAACGAAGCGGTGCATGTCGATGTGCTGCGTCCCGACAGTAAAAGCCATGTGATGAATACCGGCGGCACCTTCCTTAACATTTTCTGGCTGATACTGTTTGGCTGGTGGTTGTGTCTGGCGCATATCTCGGCCGGTATCGTGCAGTGTCTGACCATCATCGGCATTCCTGTTGGCATCGCCAACTTCAAAATTGCCGCGATTGCGCTGTGGCCGGTTGGCCGTCGCGTGGTCTCCGTTGAAGAAGCGCAGGCTGCGCGTGAAGCCAATGCGCGTCGCCGCTACTGAGGCCGTTCAATGATTCATGACGCCTTGCCAGGCTGGCGACGTTATCTGTTTAACAGCAGCCTGCGCTATTTGCTGCGCATCTTCTTTGCTTTGACCGGCTGCGCGGCGGTGCCGTGGTGGCTACACCAAATCGAGTGGACCATTCCGCTGACGCTCGGCGTGGTCGCCGCGGCGCTGGCGGATCTCGACGATCGCTGGATTGGGCGTGTACGCAATCTTTTGATCACCCTGGTGTGTTTCTGTATTGCTTCGGTGTCGGTGGAACTGCTGTTCCCCCATCCGTGGGCGTTTGCTCTGGGTCTGGCGCTTTCCAGCTGGGGCTTTATTTTGCTCGGTGCGCTGGGACAGCGTTATGCCACCATCGCCTTTGGTGCGCTGCTGATTGCGGTTTATACCATGCTGGGCATCAGCTTGTTCCCACAGTGGTGGATGCAGCCAGCGCTGCTGTTGATCGGTGCCCTTTGGTACAACTTGCTGACCTTTGTTGGTCATTTGATGTTTCCGGTGCGTCCGGTGCAGGAACAGCTGGCAGGCAGTTTTTCCCAGCTGGCGCGCTATCTTGAAGCCAAAGCAAACCTGTTTGATCCCGATGGCGGCGATCAGGATGACGCTACGCTGGTTGCCACGGCGATGGTCAACAGCCAGTTGGTGGCCCAGCTCAATCTCACTAAAAGCACCATTCAAAGTCGTTTGCGTGGCGACCGCGGTTCACGCAGCACGCGTCGCAGCCTGCACTACTATTTTGTCGCGCAGGATATCCATGAACGCGCCAGCTCCTCGCATCTGCAATATCATTTGCTGCGTGATAACTGGCGTTACAACGAAGTGCTGTTCCGTTTCCAGCGCCTGATGAACATGCAAGCGCGCGCGTGTCGGCAACTGGCGGAGACCATTTTGCTGCGTCAGCCGTGGCATCACGACAGCCATTTTGAACGCACCTTTGAACGGCTGGAAACCGCGCTGCAACGCCTTCAGCAGAACGAGCCGCAGGATCCACACATTCACGCACTGTTCTGGCTGCTGCGTAATCTGCGTGCCATTGATGCGCAACTGGCATCGATTGAGTCAGAGCAGATGCTGGCCGAACCGTCCCCGCAGAGCGATCACCATCTGTCACGCGAAGGGCTCAGCGGCTGGGCGGATATCCGCTTACGCCTGAGTCGCCATCTCAGCCCACAATCGGCCCTGTTCCGCCATGCAGTGCGTATGTCGCTGGTATTGTGTGTTGGCTACGCCTTTATTCAAATCACCGGCGTCGATCGCGGTTACTGGATCTTGCTGACCAGCCTGTTCGTCTGCCAGCCCAATTACAACGCCACCCGACGCCGCCTCGCCTTGCGTATCGGCGGTACCTTAGCCGGCATCGCCATCGGCCTGCCGGTCTTGTGGCTGGTGCCCTCGATTGAAGGTCAGCTGGTGCTGATCGTGCTGAGCGGCGTGCTGTTCTTCGCATTCCGCCAGATTCAATATGCGCAAGCCACGTTGTTTATCACCTTGCTGGTTCTGCTGTGCTTCAATTTGCTCGGCGAAGGCTTTGAAGTGGCGCTACCGCGCGTGGTGGATACCTTGCTTGGCTGTGGCCTGGCATGGCTAGCCGTGGCTTTTGTCTGGCCCGACTGGCGTTTTCGCAAAATCACCGCCGTTGCCGATCGAACATTGGATGCCAACTGCCGCTATCTGGATGCGATTATGGAGCAATATCATCAAGGCAAGGACAATCGTCTGGCTTATCGCGTGGCACGTCGCGATGCTCATAACGCCGATGCTGAGCTAGCGTCAGTGGTGTCAAACATCAGTGGTGAACTTAAGCTACAACAACCGTTACGTGAGAATGCGTTTCGACTGCTGTGTCTGAACCACTCCTTCCTCAGCTATATCTCGGCGCTGGGAGCGCATCGCGAACAGCTGGCAGATAGTACCTTGCTGACCTTACTGGATGACGCGGTCTGCTTCATAGAAGATGTGCTGCAGATCGATCAGGTTACGGATACGCAAGCCACAGAGATGCAGCAGGCGCTAATGCAGCGCATGAGCGAGATGAAAAACAGCCCGGATACACGCGCACCATTAGTGATTCAGCAATTGGGATTGTTGGTCGCGCTGCTGCCCGAAATTGCCCGTCTACGCCGCACCCTCGTCAACGATTAAGGCTGCTGATGCTCCGCCGCCGCATGCTGGCGGAGCATTTTTAAATACCAGGCATAGAGCTCTTGCCGGATGGCGCTGGGTAACGCCGCCTCATGATGTCCTGATATTGCACCTTCCAGCGCCAGCAGCGTTTTTAACCCAATGTGCTTATTCACCGCGCGTAGTTTCAGCCAGCTTTGTCGCGATCCTGTTTCACACAGCAACCGCACCGAACTGATCCCCACCTTATGCAGCATCAGCTCCAGTCGCAGGCTTAAATTCGGCAGATCTTTCAATCGCAGCGAGACAAGTCTGGTAGCCGCTTCCTCCTGTGCGGCGCGCAATGAGCTAGCCGATAACTGCAATAATTGTTCGGGGTTTTGCCATAACTGTGTATCTACTTTGAAGTAGCTTAAGGTCACCGGCACGCCACGCTTGCGGTAAATCAGCGGTTCGAGTGAACGCTGTGCGTTATAGACGTGAAGCGCCTCGCTGGCTCGGAGATAAAGCGCATCTTCATTGATATAAGCAAAAATCACCTTCTCAATAGTCAGCGCATACCCCCCAAATTGCGTACGTGATTCAATTTTACCTAATGCCGCCAACTGCGCTTTCGATTGCTCAACTACCGGGTTATATCTCTTCATAACGCCCCCTTCAATGGATTCCATGCGCGGGAAATTTCCTATAAAAGCTCGCAGATTCATCTGGTTAGAAGATAAAAAAAACGATTTAGCTGTTCAATGAATAAAAGCAGGAGTGCGGGATCTTGTGCAGAAATTGCGAGGCGTTTTCAGAAATTGAGGTTGATCTTTATCCAGGAAGTCATTACTGTACATCCATACAGTTCATTACTGAGTGATTAAATTATGCGTACTCATTTCTCTGGCCCTGCTGATCGTTCACATCGTTTCGCTTCACCTGGCTTAGCGCAACCTTCGCTGGGTGGAATCACTGAACTGCGCTCCAGCGAACAACCTGAAATGATGCAACTTATGCTGCTTCCGGTACTAAAACAGTTGAGCGAGCAATCGCGCTGGCAGCTGTGGCTCACTCCGGCTCATAAGCTAAATCGTAGCTGGATGCAGCAGTCGGGATTGCCGTTAGAAAAGAGTATGCATATCACCGAATCTGAGCGTTTTAACACCGTTGAAAGTATGGTGAAGGCATTACGTACAGGTAACTACAGCGTCGTGCTTGCCTGGATTCCGTACGAATTGAGTGATGAAGAGCGTTTAGAATTGGAACAAGCAGCGGCGGAAGGTGAAGCACTCGGTCTGATTTTGCGTCCACAGGGACGTAAATATGCTCATTCCAGACAACCTAATGCGTCAAAAATTCCCTCAGATTTGTTTCATTAAGTAAATCCAGGAATTTTCTCAGCATTTTTTTTGCAAAAGTTGCATCTAAGCTACTGATTCTTTTCCCGCCAGCTATGACAATGGCTTAGACGCTTTTTTGTTTTCTAATACCGAAGATTTAGCCATATGATTTGTTAAAATGTGTGTATAAATCGCTGTTTTTTTGCTGCCCGGCGTCACATCATACTTGTAAGTTTCCAATCTCGTTGTAGACTTTAGCTCGCCAGGGTGCTCAATAACCTCCGTTTTTTCGGTAGAGTCAAAAGCGAGCGTTTAGACCCGGCGAAGGATTAACACAAAGAGCAACCTTTTTGCTCATTGCCTATTTGGATGATAACGAGGCGCAAAAATGAAAAAGACAGCTATCGCAATTGCAGTGGCACTGGCTGGCTTCGCTACCGTAGCGCAGGCCGCACCTAAAGATAACACCTGGTACACCGGTGCTAAACTGGGCTGGTCTCAGTATCACGATACTGGTTACTACGGTAACGGTTATGAGAACAACAACGGTCCAACTCATGAATCTCAGCTGGGTGCTGGTGCATTCCTGGGTTATCAGGCGAACCCGTACCTGGGCTTCGAGCTGGGCTACGACTGGTTGGGCCGTATGCCTAACAAAGGTACCGTGACCAATGGCGCATTCAAAGCACAAGGCGTTCAGCTGGCTGCTAAACTGAGCTACCCAATTACCGAAGACTTCGATGTCTACACCCGTCTGGGTGGTATGGTATGGCGTGCTGACTCTACTCAGACCAACCCAACTACTGGCCGCATCAGCGACCACGACACCGGCGTTTCTCCGCTGGCTGCTGTTGGTGTTGAATACGCACTGACCAAAAACTGGGCAACTCGCCTGGACTACCAGTGGGTTAACAACATCGGTGACGCAGGTACCGTTGGTGCACGTCCAGACAACAGCATGCTGAGCGTAGGCGTTTCTTACCGTTTCGGTCAGGATGAAGATGCAGCGCCAGTTGTAGCTCCAGCTCCAGCTCCAGCGCCAGTTGTTGAAACCAAGCGTTTCACCCTGAAGTCTGACGTTCTGTTCACCTTCAACAAATCTACTCTGAAGCCAGAAGGTCAGCAGGCTCTTGATCAGCTGTACAGCCAGCTGAGCTCAATGGATCCGAAAGACGGCTCTGTTGTAGTACTGGGCTTCACCGATCGCATCGGTTCAGAGCAGTACAACCAGAAACTGTCTGAGAAGCGCGCGCAATCTGTAGTTGATTACCTGGTATCTAAAGGTATCCCTTCTAACAAGATCTCTGCACGCGGTATGGGCGAATCCAACCCAGTTACTGGCAACACCTGTGACAGCGTGAAAGGCCGCAATGCCCTGATCGACTGCCTGGCGCCAGACCGTCGCGTTGAAATCGACGTGAAAGGTATCAAAGACGTTGTAACTCAGCCACAGGCTTAAGTTATCACGCAGTAAAAAACCCCGCTAAGGCGGGGTTTTTTTATGGCTGAATGTAATGAGAACGAAAAGGATTCTACTCTTTTTCCGAGCCACCATTTCCGAGGATCGCCTGCAGATCTTGCTTCAGCGTAGACATCTGGCTGGCGTACTTCTCTTTGCGTTCAGCATCTTCAATTAACTGAACTATGGTTTCTGACAGCGTATTACTGCGACGCTGCGCCAATCCTGCCAGACGCTGCCACACCAGATATTCCAGATCGATCGATTTCTTACGCGTGTGCTGATGCTCAGCATTAAAGTGACGTTTACGACGTGCACGTATTGTCTGCTTGAGACGATTCTCCAAATCTGGATGAATGTGCTGGGCGATCCACTCGTTAACCTCAACCGGGCTGTTTTCCATCGACAACAACGTATCGACCGCAGCTTGCGCCGCACTAAGCTCAAGATGACGGGTGATCAGTTCACCCTCCCGATGCTTTTTCACCAGGTATTTCCACTTCCATCCACTTTCAAGATTTTCGAGTTGCTGGTATTTCATCGGAATCTCATCGTGATCACGTAACAAACTAAGAATAACAGCTTTTTTCCTGGATGCAGCAAGGAAAAACATGTTGCAGCCGTCACAATCCGGGCCGGAACTCCGCCGTGATTAACCAGGTTGATTCCTGTATAATCGCGCTTTTCCTAAATCAGACTAATGCGAATATTTTGACCAGCACTCAAATTACGTGGCAAGCCCTGCAGCCGGATAGCGACCGCTACCAATCCATTTTCTCGAACGTCTCACTGGAAGATTGCGATAGTCTTGCCGCGGTTCAGCCGCGTCTGCTGAATGCGCTGGCGCATTTGCATCATCAAACCCTGGGTTTTCCGCTGCTGCTGTTACGCAGTCAGGAAAACAGCGATTACCTGGCCTGCATCGCCGATGCGGCGCAACGTTTCCAGCCGGATGAAATTTCTCTTTACGGTGGCGACTATCATGTGATGGGCGATACCGTCAGTCTTCTACCGCCAACCGATATCAATCGCCCCTTCACCAGCCAGGGCGGCGTGCATTTCGCCGACTGGATTGAAGCTGAACAGTTGTTCGGTTGCGTACGTCAATATAAAGACCGTGTGCAGCCTGAACCGGGCTTACTGCATCGCGCCAATGGCGGTACGTTGATTCTTGCGGTCAACACTTTACTGGCACAGCCGCTGCTGTGGCTGCGTTTGCGTAAGTGTATTGAGCAAGGTCGCTTCGATTGGTATTCACAGGATGAGCGTCAACCATTGCCCGTTGCCATTCCCCCGCTACCGTTGCAACTGCGTCTGGTACTGTGTGGCGACCGTGATGCACTGGCCGCCTTCCAGGAAATGGACGTCGAAGTTCATGAGATGGCGCTGTATAGCGAATTCGAAGAGAGCTTACAAATTCTCGATGAAGATGACATGACGTCATGGTGCCAATGGACGCTAACGCAAGCCGAACAAGCCGGATTAGCGCAGCCTGAAGCCGATTTCTGGCCATTGTTGATCACCGAAGCAGCACGCATGACCGGTGATCAAGACACGTTGCCGCTTTGCCCGCGCTGGCTGCGTCGCCAGCTGCAAGAAGCGGCGCTGCATGGCGACAGCATCAATGGCGAAGCATTGAAAGAAGCGCTGGAAGCGCGCCAATGGCGTGAAGGTTTCCTCGCCGATCGCATGCGTGATGAAATCCTGCTTAATCAGATCATGATTGAAACCGAAGGCGAAGTGGTTGGGCAAATCAACGGCCTTTCGGTGGTTGAGTTCCCAGGCCATCCGCGTCCGTGGGGAGAACCTTCGCGCATTACCTGTGTAGTACATCCGGGCGATGGCGAGTTCACCGATGTGGAGCGCAAAGCCGAATTAGGTGGCAACATCCATGCGAAAGGCATGATGATTATGCAAGCCTACCTGATTGCCGAGCTGGAACTAGAGCAACAGCTGCCCTTCTCCGCTTCACTGGTGTTTGAACAATCCTATTCCGAAGTGGATGGCGACAGCGCCTCGCTGGCCGAACTCTGTGCGTTAATCAGTGCGCTGGCTAATCAGCCGGTTAACCAGCAGATTGCGGTGACCGGCTCAGTTGATCAGTTTGGTAACGTGCAGCCCGTCGGCGGCCTGAACGAAAAAATTGAAGGCTTCTTCCAAATCTGTCATTCACGTGAACTGACCGGCAAGCAAGGTGTCATTTTCCCTGCCAGTAACGCGCGCCATCTCAGTCTGAATCAGGATGTTGTGGAAGCGGTTAAGGCCGGACAATTCCATCTTTGGGCCATTGAGAGCGTAGATGAAGCGTTGCCGCTGCTGACCGGCATTGCCTGGCAGAGTGAAAGCGGCGAATCTCTGCTTAGCACCATTCAGGAACGTATTACCCAGCTGAACCAGCAGGAAGCTCGCCTGCGTCCGTGGCCACTACGTTGGCTCAACTGGTTCAACCACAGCTGATAACATTGCTCAGCGTACAACTGTTCGCTAATATTCGGGCTTCACTAAAAGAAGGCATATTGAGAACATGGTAGATAAACGCGAATCCTATAGTAAAGAAGACCTGATTGCCTCGGGTCGCGGCGAACTGTTTGGCGAAAATGGACCGCCGCTTCCATCCAACAACATGTTGATGATGGACCGCGTGGTCAAAATGACCGAAGACGGCGGTAAATTCGATAAAGGTTTCGTCGAAGCCGAATTGGATATCCGCCCTGACCTGTGGTTCTTTGACTGCCACTTCATTGGCGATCCGGTAATGCCGGGTTGCCTCGGCCTCGATGCGATGTGGCAGCTGGTGGGTTTCTACCTCGGCTGGCTGGGCGCAGAAGGTAAAGGCCGCGCGTTGGGCGTGGGTGAAGTGAAGTTCACTGGACAAGTCCTGCCTACCGCCAAAAAAGTGACCTATAAAATTCACTTCAAACGTGTGATTAACCGTAAACTGGTGATGGGCGTGGCAGATGGCGAAGTCTTCGTTGACGGGAACCTGATTTACTCTGCGACCGATTTGAAAGTGGGTCTGTTCAAAGACACTTCAGCTTTCTAATCCTTCCAAATGAAAACCTCCGCACGCAGCGGAGGTTTCTTCCATAATGTTAGACATCCAGCAGTGCTAGGCCACCGCTGACCTGTCCTCCATGGCTTGACGCCAACCTCCCAACCAGTGAGACCGTGCATCGATCAATTGATAAGGGCATATCTCTTTCGAGCGGCCCGTAATACCGGCTTGGTAGCCTCGTGAATGTGCTCGTTCCAGGCGGTCTCTCTTCTGTCTCTTCATGCCTCGTTTCCCTCATTTCAGGTCTGGTGGAATCTGGGTGGAAAGAAAGAGTGGCGATATAATGTTCAACCACAGTAATGTTCTAACCCGATGCAGAAGAAAGGTCAATGCGCAAAATTCACGCCAATGTCATGTTTTTGACGTTAAAGTGCCATGTAGAATTGTCAGTTGATTGTCTATCTGGCTGATTAGGCAATAAAAAAAGCCCCTGATTTGACTGCGATCACACTACAGTAAATCAAGGACTTAGCATAAGCATCGAACAAATCTTAATTTAGCGAAACCACACTATTTGCGATTTGTTGTGCGGTTTGCTGCCAGCCGAGAGCCAGAGTACGTACCAGCGCATCATAGCCATCTTCGGTTTGCGGCAGCGTCAGATTAAAGCCATGTTTGATTAGGCGTCCTTGATGCTGCAGTAACCATTCGCCACTCACCACCACTTGTCCATCGTAGCGTCCCTGGAAACCGGTAACGTTTACCGACAGCGTATCGTGCGTGTCGCCCAGCGGCGCACCGGCAACCAGGCGGCCAGGTAGCGCTTTACTGAGATTACTGATCAACGTTTGCTGCAACTGTTGATCGAGCGGACTGGCCCACAGGTTATTAGCTGCAATCACGTACTTCACATCGCTGGTCTGATAGACCAGGCCGTTGCCCGCCATGTAATCCGGTACCGTTACTTGCTCAACCCAAATCATCGGTTGGCCAGTGCCCGCGGCACTTTCAACGCGCGCCACATTGCTGCCCGCAGGCAGCTGATAATAGGTATTTTCAATGGTGCTGCTGCAGCCTGCCAGCAGCAACAGCGCCCCGATAATTAGCCCTTTTTTCACTGTTTCGCCCTCTTTGGCTGTGGATCCTGGCCCGGTTTGGCCTCAAACACCAGCGCGTTACTTTTGCTATTCAGCGTTTTCAGCACCGGCTGCAGTTCTCGCAGTACCTGATCAAGCCGCTGCATATCGCCCACCAGCTTGCTGTAAGCCGGTGAACCTGGCTGCAGCCCTTTCATGCTGCGGTTCAGTTCGCGCAAGGTTTGCTGCATGTCTGAAGGCAGGGTTTTCATCGCCGGATTCGCCGTGACCTGATTAAGGTTATCCAGCGTTTTCTGCAACCGCTGCAGGGTGCGCTGGCTCTCTTTCAAGGTACCTGTGGCTTCATTCAGTACTGGATTAAGTGGTAAGCCGTTGATCTTATCCAGCGCCGCCATCAGTTTCTGCTGAATCTGCGCCAGGCCGCCGCTGACGGTTGGAATCACTTCCAGGCCAGCCACCTGATTCGGGCCTTGATACGCCGGTGCGTTATCGTAGAAATCGAGGTCGATAAATAGCGCGCCAGACAGCAGGTTGCCGGTTTTCAGCGTCGCACGCAGACCGCGTTTTTTGCCATCCTGCAGATGCTGCTCAAGATTGAAATCTCCGCCCAGGCGATTAACAAACCGATCCGGCTCAATGCGAATCAGCACCGGCACACGATAATCCGTATTCAGCGCCTGATTCACGCCCGGAATCATATAAGGCACTTGTGACACCGTACCCAAACGAATGCCGCGGAACTCAACCGGTGCGCCAACCTGCAAGCCGCGAATTGAATCGGTGAAGAACAGCAGGAAATCGGTATGAGCACTGTAGAGCGAATCCTGGATGCTGCGCTGATCGTCGTACAGATGGTATTCCGCCTTGTTCTCCGCCGCCCGGCCCAGCTCAGCGCCGTCCGGCACATCAAAGCTGACGCCGCCGCTGAATAGCGTAGTGAGCGATCCCATCTCTACGCGCATGCCTGATGCAGACATATCGACGGCAATACCGCTGTCTTTCCAGAAACGCACGTTGGTGGTGATCAGGCGATCGTAAGGCGCCGAGATAAACAGCTGATAAGTCATCATGCGTTTATCGGTATCAAAGTTGCTGGTTTCCACTGAACCTACGCGATAACCGCGGAACAGCACCGGATCGCCCGCATTAAGCTGACCGGCTTTTTTACTGTCAAGCGTTATGCGAATGCCTTTGGCATCCGGCGGCGCCAGCGGCGGTGCATCCAGCAGTTGATAACGTTCCGGCTTATCGCCCTTCGCGCCCGGCTGCAGCTCGATATAGGCACCGGAAAGCAGCGTGCCCAATCCGGTAATGCCTTCGCGACCAATTTGCGGTTTCACCACCCAAAATGCGCTGTCGCCCTGTAGCAACTTTTCCATGCCCGAATTAAGACGCGCTTTAATCTCTACATGGTGCAAATCGTCGGTCAGAACCGCGCTTTCCACCACACCGACGTTGACGCTGCGGCTCTTAATGGTGGTTTTACCGGCTTCGATGCCTTCCGCATTTTCGGTAATCAGCGTCACTTCCGGGCCCTGATGGCTGAAGTGATAAAAAAGAATCCATCCGCCGATTAACAGCGTGACAATAGGTACAATCCAGACCGGCGACCAGCGTTTAATCTGGTCGACCTTAGCAGTCCCGTGATGGTTGTCCGTCAAGACGCGGCTCCTTACGTTCAGTTTCTCGTTGTCGATCCCACAGCAGGCGCGGATCAAAGGTCATTGCGGCAAACATGGTGAGGATGACCACCATGGCAAACAGCAGCGCGCCCGGCGCAGGATACACGCTCATCAGCCGACCCATCCGCACCAGCGCAGAGAGAACGGCGATTACAAACACATCAATCATTGACCAACGGCCAACGAATTCAACCACCTCATAAACCACGTGCATCTTTTCATCATCGCGCCCACCGCGTCCGCTGCCGTGCCAGCACAGCCAGGCAATCGCCAGCATTTTCAGCGAAGGCACCATGATACTGGCGATGAAGATCACCAGCGCCACCGGCCACGAACCGTCGCTCCATAGCAAAATTACCCCGGCCATAATGTTCGAAGGATATTGCGAACCGAGCGTTTCGGTCACCATGATCGGCATGATATTCGAGGGAATGTAGAGCATCACCGAGGTGATCAGCAGCGCCAGCGTCCATTGCAGACTGTGCTTGCGGCGCGCATGCGCCTTCACACCACAACGCGGGCACGCCAGTTGGTCAGCGGGCAGAATCGCGGTACAACACGGACAGCTACGCAAACCTTGCTTCAGGCCGCTAACACCGGCCAGCGGCGTTTTCGGCAGCGGCGGTAACGGATTGATGCGGTGCCACACCCAACGGCGATCAACACACTGAAATGCGCGCAATTGCAACACGCAGAACAGACACCACGGCCAGAAACTGCTGCCGAGGCCAATCTCACCATACGCCATCAGCTTAACGAAACTGACCAGCACGCCAGCCATAAAAATTTCCGCCATGCCCCAGCTACGCAGCTGAAACAGCACGCGCGCCAACCCAAGCCGCAGGCTGTGCGGCATGCGGACGTTATTGACCAGCAGAATAATGGTGATCATGCAGAAGGCAGGAATGCCCTGCACAAACAGCAGAAACAGCGTTGCCAGGCTGCGGTAATCTTCGCGATCCATCACCTGGGGGATTTCGAGCAGCGATATCTGGCTGCTCAATCCCGCAACGTGCATATTGATGAAAGGAAACAGATTGGCCAGCACCAGCATGAACAGGGCCGAAAAGGCGTAGCCGGTCGGACGTCGACGCGGCTCCTGCCAGTTGGCTTGCAGCGTGGTGTGACAACGCGGGCAACGCGCACGGCTGCCAACCGGTACAGCGGGCAGCTTTACTGTTAAATCACACTGTGGACAAAGACTCCACTGATGCGCTTGATCCGCTGCACACATGCTGACTCCTTCCGATTACGCCCCGTTTTTCAGTGCTTCCAGCTCTTCCCAGCGTTCGAACGCCACTTCCAGCTCCTGCTCGGTTTGCGCTAACGCATCCAGAACCGGCTGGGTTTTATCGTGTGGCTGGCTGAAGAAATCTGGATGACTCATTTTAGCCTGCAACTCACCGATGCGGGTTTCCAACTGCTCCAGTTTTTGTGGCAGCTGTTCCAGCTCACGTGCCAGGTTATAGCTTAGCTTGTTGGCCGGACGTTTGGCGGTGTCACTTTTCTCAGCGGTTTTCAACGGGGTAGCCGGTTTAGCCTGCGAGGCTTTGCCCTGCTTATAGGCTGCGCGCTGCTGCTGAGCATCGTGATAGCCACCGACAAAGGTGCCGATTTCGCCGTTGCCTTCAAAGATCCAGCACTCGGTCACGGTGTTGTCGACGAATTGACGGTCGTGGCTCACCAGCATCACGGTGCCCTGATAACCATCCACCAGCTCTTCCAGCAATTCCAGCGTTTCGACGTCGAGGTCGTTGGTCGGTTCATCGAGAATCAGCAGGTTGCTTGGCTTGAGGAACAGACGCGCCAGCAGCAGGCGGTTACGCTCACCGCCGGACAAGGCGCGCACCGGCGTCATGGCGCGTTTCGGATGGAACAGGAAGTCCTGCAGATAACCGAGCACGTGGCGCGGTTTGCCGTTAACCATCACTTCCTGCTTACCTTCAGCGAGGTTATCCATCACGGTACGATCCGGATCCAGCTCAGCGCGGTGCTGATCGAAGTAAGCGATTTCCAGCTTGGTACCGCAATGCACGCGGCCGCTGTCGGCTTTCAGCTGATCCAGCATCAAACGCAGCAAGGTGGTTTTACCGCAACCGTTCGGGCCAATCAGGGCGATTTTGTCGCCGCGCTGCACCTGAGTAGAGAAGTCTTTCACCAGGGTTTTGCCACCCACGCTGTAATTGACATCTTCCATCTCAAACACGATTTTGCCTGAACGTGCCGCTTCGCCGACTTGCATATTGGCTTTGCCCATCACTTCACGACGTGCAGAGCGCTCGTTACGCAGCGCTTTCAAGGCACGTACACGGCCTTCGTTACGCGTGCGGCGCGCTTTGATGCCCTGACGGATCCACACTTCTTCCTGCGCCAGCTTGCGGTCAAACTCGGCGTTCTGCATCTCTTCGACACGCAGCGCTTCTTCTTTGCCGGTCAGGAACAGATCGTAGTTGCCCGGCCAGGAAACCAGCTTGCCGCGATCAAGATCGACAATGCGCGTCGCCATGTTGCGAATAAACGAACGGTCATGCGAAATGAAGATGATGCTGCCGGTGAATGTCTTGAGGAACGTTTCCAGCCAATCAATGGTTTCGATATCAAGGTGGTTGGTCGGTTCGTCGAGCATCAGTACGCGCGGGTTGCTCACCAGCGCGCGGCCCAACGCCGCTTTACGCAGCCAGCCGCCAGACAGCGAAGACAACTCGGTATCCGCATCCAGACCAATCTGCTGCAGCACGTCGTTGATGCGGCTATCCAGCTGCCACAGATTCTGATGGTCAAGGATGGTTTGCAAACGACCCATCTCGTTCAGGTTCTTCTCGCTCGGATCTTCCATCACCAGATGGGAAATCGCGTGATAAGCCTTGAGATGCTCCGCCTGCTCGGCCACGCCTTCGGCAACGAAGTCATAAACAGAACCGGTAATGTTGCGTGGCGGATCCTGTTGCAGACGCGCCACCACCAAATCCTGCTCATAAATGATGCGGCCGTCATCCAGCGGCTGTTCGCCGTTGATGATTTTCATCAGCGTCGATTTACCGGCGCCGTTACGGCCAACCAGACAGACGCGTTCGCCTTCTTCGATATGCAGTTCGGTGTTATCCAACAGCGGCGCATCGCTGAACGAGAGGTAAGCGCCATGGATACTGATCAGTGACATAAAACTTATTCCTTACCGGCGTGGCTAACCAGCCAGCAGTTGTGAATTTGACGGTTGCGCGCGAAATCCTGCGACAGCGTTTTTTGGGTAATTTCCTGCGCCTGCAGACCCAGACGTTCTAGGCCGTCGAGATCCATTTTGAAGCCGCGCTTGTTGTTGGAAAACATAATGGTGCCACCGCGACGCAGCAAACGTTTCAGGTTCTGCATCAGCATCATGTGATCGCGCTGCACGTCGAAATCGTCTTCCATGCGCTTAGAGTTAGAAAACGTCGGCGGATCGATAAAGATCAAATCGAACTGTTCGTCACTCTCACGCAACCAGCTCAGGCAATCGGCGTGCATCAGGCGATGATTACGGCCGGTTAAACCGTTAAGGCGCAGGTTGCGCTCGGCCCACTCCAGATAAGTACGCGACATATCCACGGTGGTGGTGGTTTTCGCGCCACCTAAACCGGCGTGTACGCTGGCGGTACCGGTGTACGCAAACAGATTGAGGAAATCTTTGCCTGCGCTCATTTTGCCCAGCATCTGGCGCGCGATACGGTGATCGAGGAACAAACCAGTATCCAGATAATCGGTGAGATTCACCAGCAGGCGCGCATCAAATTCCTGCACTTCGAAGAAATCGCCCTTCTCGCCCAGCTTTTGATACTGGCTTTTGCCTTTTTGGCGTTCGCGGGTCTTCATTACCAGACGATTCGCCGGGATCTCCAGCACGCTCAGCGTAGCGCTGATCACATCGAACAGACGCTGACGCGCTTTGTTGGCGTCCACGGTTTTCGGCGGCGCATACTCCTGAATCACCACCCAATCAGCGTAACGATCGACCGCTACGTTGTATTCAGGCAAATCGGCGTCATATAGACGATAGCAGTCGATATTCGATTGACGCGCCCATTTATCCAGCTTCTTCAGGTTCTTGCGCAGGCGGTTAGCAAAATCTTCGGCGATCTGCGCGCCGCCTTCTGCGCTGGTCGCAGCCAGCTGATAGTTTTTCTGCACGCATTCCAGCGGGCCATTTTTGGCTTTGAACTGGCGATCGGCACGCAGTTGCAAGCAGCTCAGCAGCTCTGGCGAAGCGCTGAACAGCGACAGATTCCAGCCGCCGAAGTGCTGCTTCATGATGCGGCCCAGCTGGCTGTGCAGCGCAATCAGCGCCGGTTCGCTTTCCAGACGCTCACCGTACGGCGGGTTGCTCAATACCGTGCCGGTAATCTCTTTGCCCGCCAGCGGATTCTTCAGCTTAATCACATCCTGCTGCGCAAAGGTGAACAGCTCGAACACGCCTGCACGACGGGCGTTGGCGCACGCTGATTCCAGCACGCGGCTGTCATTATCGTAGCCAAAGAAACGGGCGGTCGCAGCGGCGGTACCCACGCGCGCGCGCTCTTTCGCGGCAGCATGAACTTCCTGCCACGCAGCCTGATTGTGTTTCTTCCAGCGATTGAAGCCCCAATGGGTACGCAGCAGGCCAGGCGCGCGATCACAGGCGATCAACGCCGCTTCCAGCAGCAGCGTACCGGAACCACACATCGGATCGACCAATGGCGTGCTGCTCTGCCAACCGGAACGCATCACGATGGCTGCCGCTAAGGTTTCTTTTAGCGGCGCTGCGCCGGTTTGCTGGCGATAGCCGCGCTGATGCAGTGAATCACCGCTTAGATCCAGCGCGATGCTGACGCGATCTTTGTTGAGCCACGCATTGATGCGGATGCCCGGTTGTTCACGATCAACGTTCGGGCGCTCCAGATTCTGGCGGGTAAAACTATCGACGATGGCATCTTTAATGCGCAGCGCACCGAACTGGCTGTTGCGGATCACCTCGTTGGTGCCGCTAAAATGGATGGCAAAACTGGTGTTGCTGTCGAACATCTCGGTCCACGGGATACTTTGCGCACCCACGTAAAGATCGAGATCGCTCCAGACGCCAAATTCTCCCAGCGGCAGCAAAATGCGCGAAGCCAGACGGCTCCACAGCAGGCTTTGGTACATTACATGGTCGTCGGCCTGGAAGTGGACGCCGCCCTGCACCACCTGCAAATCCTGCGCACCCAGCGCGTCTAGCTCACTTTTCAACAGCTCTTCGAGCCCACGCGCCGTACTGGCAAACAGAGAATTCATATCGTCACTTTTTACTCTTGCTTAAATTGCTGCGCATTATAGCGAATCAGCGTGCTATGTCATAAAGTTAGCTTCTTTAAAACTTATGACCCCTTTTTTGGAGTGGTGATGATTACGCTTTCACGCCTTTACATCCATCCCGTTAAATCTATGCGCGGTCTGCAACTGTCACATGCGCAGGTGCTGGAAAGCGGTCTGGGCTTTGATCGCATCTTTATGGTGACCGAACGGGACGGCACGTTCGTGACCGCCCGCCAGTTTCCGGAAATGGTGCGCTTTACCCCGGCGCTGCTGCCGGACGGGCTGTTTGTGCAGGCACCGGATGGTTCGCAGGCGCTGATCCGCTTCGCTGATTTCACCGCTGAGCAGTCACCCACCGAAGTCTGGGGCAACCATTTCACCGCGCATATTGCACCTGACGCGATCAACAACTGGTTAAGCACCTTCTTCCCGCGTCCGGTGCAGCTGCGCTGGACCGGCGTGCAACCGACGCGCCGCGTGAAGCGTTTTGATCATGTGCCACTGAGTTTCGCCGACGGTTTTCCTTACCTGTTAGTGAATATGGCCTCGTTGCAGGATCTTCAACAGCGCTGTCCGGCCAGCGTGCGCGTTGAGCAGTTCCGTCCCAATCTGGTGGTGAACGGCGCGGCTGCCTGGGAAGAAGATAGCTGGAAACGCCTGCAAATTGGCGAGATCACCTTTGAGATGCCGAAGCCGTGCAGCCGCTGCGTGTTTACCACCGTCGGTACCGAAAGCGGCCGTAAACATCCTGATGGCGAACCGCTCTCGACCTTGCAGGGTTTTCGCAGCGCGCAGGATGGCAGCGGCGATATCGATTTCGGCCTGAATTTGATCGCCCTTAATAGCGGCATTATTCGCGTCGGCGATGCGGTGACCATTATCGAGAAGCAAACGCCTCGCACTTACGGTGCGGGCGCCGTGGTCGAAACGCTGGCGCCAGCCGCTAGCAGCCACAGCGCGGTGAGCATCGATTATCAGGGGACGAGCTTTAGCGGCGACAATCAGCAAGTGCTGCTGGAACAGTTGGAAATGCAGGGTTTCCGCATTCCCTACTCGTGCCGTGCCGGGATTTGTGGCAGCTGCAAAGTGACGTTGGTGGCGGGTGAAGTGAAAGCACTGAAGAAAAGCGCGGTGCGCGCGGATGGTACCATCTTAAGCTGCAGCTGTATTCCGGCAGGCGATATCGAACTGGCGTAAGCCGATTACACCGCCCGCGCAAAGTGGGCGGTTTGTTCCTGCTGCTGCGGACGCAGACGATCGTTCATGATCTTAATCGCATCACCCAACTGCATACCTTTACCCGCCACGGTTAGCGCGTTTTGCGCTAATAAGCACAGCGCGGCATTTTCACCGCTTTCAACCACAAACAGTTGTGCCTGTTCGCCGCTATCAGCCAGCGTCACCGCCACCATATCGCCCGCTGCTGGCTGCCAGCTGTGCGCATGATTCGTGAAGTGCCAGCTTTTTGGCATCAGGGGTTTGAGAAAACGACTGGCCACCAGCGCGTTTAACACTAATTCCGCACGCTGATCGCCTTTTAATCCACTCTGACGGCAACGTTCTTCAAAGCTAAAATAGAGCGCGGCGTCATCAACGCAAAAACCGCTGACATTAAAGGCATCAGGCGTCAGCATTTTGCGCGAGAAGCGCGAGCGAAATAACATGCCGTCGGCTAAATCCAGCATCATGCGGTCATGATCAGCGTCGAAATACCAACGCCAGTTGTCATCAGGTTTGAATTTCATGATCTGCCCTGTGGTTTATCGCTGCGCTAAACGGCGCTTAATTAAAAAAATAAATCTGAGAAAAAGCTGAAAAAGGCATCAGCAGGACAAAATATAAACGAGCCGAAGGGATAAATAAACCCCTCGGCGCAGTAAAGTGGGAAATGTCTTAGAGGTGGGTCACGATATCTTTAATTAAGCCTGGGCCTTTATAAATAAATCCAGAGTATATCTGCACTAATGTTGCACCCGCGGTAATTTTTTCACGCGCAGAAACCAGCGAATCAATACCACCGACGCCGATAATAGGTAAGCGGCCCTGCAGCTCTTGCGCCAGGCGGCGAATCACTTCGGTGCTGCGTGACTGCACCGGACGACCACTTAATCCGCCCATTTCTTCGGCATATTTAAGGCCGGTGACCAGCGAACGATCAAGCGTGGTATTGGTGGCAATCACACCATCAATATTGTGGCGCACCAAACTGTCGGCAACCTGGATCAATTCTTCTTCAGTCAGATCCGGCGCGATCTTTACCGCCACCGGCACATATTTAAGGTGCCTTTGTTGTAGTTCTTGCTGTTTTAATTTGATGGCAGAAAGAAGATCGTCCAGCGCTTCGCCATATTGCAGCGTGCGTAATCCTGGCGTGTTGGGTGACGAAATATTGATGGCGATATAACCGGCGTGGGCATATACCTTTTCCATGCAGATCAGATAATCGTCTTTGCCTTTCTCGACCGGCGTATCTTTATTTTTGCCAATATTGATGCCGAGAATGCCCTTAAAGCGCGACTTTTTAACGTTGGCAATCAGATGATCAACGCCGAGATTATTAAACCCCATGCGGTTAATAATCCCTTCGGCAGGCACTAAGCGGAACATACGCGGTTTATCATTTCCCGATTGCGCCAGTGGCGTTACCGTTCCCACTTCGACAAAACCAAAGCCCATCGCGCCGAAGGCATCAATGCACTCGGCATTCTTATCGAGACCGGCCGCTAAGCCGAGCGCGTTCGGGAAGGTTAATCCCATGCAGGTTACCGGACGTGATGGCAGCGACTGGCGAATCAGCCCTTCCAGCGGAGTGCCGCTAATAAAACGCAGTTGTTGAAAGGTGAGTTCGTGCGCACGCTCAGGATCAAGCTTAAACAGCGCTGGCCGGACGATAGGATATAACATGCACTCTCCTCAATGACGGAAACCAGGGAAGTCGGGGTGCACGGGAAAATGTGCGCCAGAATGGTAAGGTGCGCTGGCGCAAAAGTAAATTGTTCTACTGCATCACAATTTGATCGTTATCAGCGTCGTGCTGAATAGCGCCCAAGCTGTTCGCGACACGCCTGCAAACCACTGTAAATCGTCGGGCAATACCACATCAGCTTCAGACGCGCGCTATGTTGCAATACATTGCGCACCAGCTGATTCACCTGCGGTTGCCAATCCGTTGGGATCACCATGTGATTTTTGCGCATCTGCGCCAGGCAGCTGTGCATCACCGTTTGGTAATAGCTATCCAGCAACGCCGCATCCACCGGCAGTTGCCGATCGCGCAGGAACTGTTCGCTGCTTTCACGCGCAATAAAGTAATTTTTCACATAGGAAAAATCGCGCGTGCTTTGCGACAGCGACGTCAGCATAAAGCGTTTGTAGTAGTAGCTTTGGCTGGTGCAATAAATGTTACGCGCCTGCAGATAGAGCGCAAACATGTAAGGCGCATCTTCATGGTTTTGAATCGGCAGAAACTGCAGCGCCAGTTGATCAATCAAGCGACGCGAAATGATGCTGCTCCACACGACGCGATGCGCCGACTGATGCTGCATCAGCGTACGTAAACTGGTGCTGCCACCGGGCAGCAATCCACTGACATGACGCTGGTGAATGGTTTGATAGTGGCGCTGCGCGGCAGGCACATCAAAAAACATTTTCGCGCCAAAGCAGAACAGATCGATATCTTCATGGCGCGCCTGCACGCGACGGAAGTCGGCGAACAAATCGGTGGAGACAAAATCATCGGCATCCATGAAGTAAACAAAATCACCGGTTGCGACAGAGAGCCCTTTCATACGCGCGGCGCTGACGCCGCCGCGCTCACCGCTCAGCAGGATCACCTGCGGATGCTGAGCCGCAAACGCCGTGAGCCAGGCTACGCTGCTGTCACTGGAACCATCGTCGATAACAATGATCTGTTCCGGCGGCGATGACTGACGCAGCAATGAACCCATCGCTTCTGGCAGCCAGGGCGCGCAATTCCAGTTCGGTATGATGACCGAAACCGTAGGGATACGGTGAGATGACATCATGCTCATCCTCTTTCCTCAACGTTAAACAACGGAATTCTGAGACGCTTCAACACCACACTATGCAGCAGACAGCAGATGCCGAGATTGAATGCGCCAATCAAGCCAAGCCACAGCAGGTTGAGCCAGCGATTTTGGTTCCACTCGATCGGCAGCAAGGTGCTCAGCCAGGCGACAGCCGCAGAAACCGCCCAAATCAGCATCACGTCGCGGGTTAACCAGGTGAAATGAATGCCCGGCGCAAAGCGGCGATGCACCAGCCACGCCCAGCCCACCAGATAGAAGATGTTCTGCCCCAGCCACAGCCAACCGGTGCCGAGTGCGCCGTAGTGAATGGCACACCAGATGTTGAGCGGCACCAGCAGCACGGCAAAGCAGGTGAAGCCTTTCATGTGCAGCTTGAGGTTGCCGTTGATGTATTGCAGGTGATAGAGCAAACCGCAGATGGCCTGAATGCCACTGCCTAATGCGTACAGGCTAAGGACAAATGACATCTCATCAACAATCTGACTTTTCTGCGTCCACGCCCACAGCAGCGGGCCGGCGTAACAGGCGATGGTGATACTGAGCGGCGCCATAAAGATCGCCACCGCCTGCGTGGTGTAGCGGTAAAGTTTCAAGGACTCCGCATCGCCCTCTTTGCGGGTTTTCATGCCGGTCATGCGTGGCACGATGGCCTGCATGATCGGGCTACTCAACAGCAGAATGCCGGTCGCGGCCGTCGCCACCACGGTAAATGAACCGTATTCACTTAGCGGCAGCGTCTTGGAGAGCACCAGTCGGTCAATTTGCGAAATAAAGGTCCACACCGCACTGGAAAATGCCGCGCTGAGCGCAAAACGAATAAAGGGTTTCAGCACCTCTTTCAGATCGCCGCGCTTCTCTTTGCGCGCCGCTTTGGGGATCAGCTGACAGGATTTGTAGATACAGCAGGCCGCTTCGGCAATCGACACCAGCAGCTGCCAGACAAAGAACGCCAATACCGCATTAGAGAAGAATTGAATCACCAGCACCGCGCCAAAGGTGCGCAAGGTGGTGATAATCAGGTTGACGCCGTTCAGCCACACCTGATGTTCGAAGCCCACAATCACGCTGCGATACGGACTGGTGCGCCAGCGTATCGCCGCAGTGATCACCATAATCGCCACGGCAATCACCACATCGCCCGCCGGAAGATGACGCGCATCCAGCCAGTGCGTGGCAATCCACGGCGTCGCCAGCCAACCCAACACCACCAGCACAATCGTGGAGAACAAGAAGAATTTGGTCAGCGTGGCAAACAGCGCCGGGAACCAGACAAATTCCGCCTGATTAGCACGATAGCGCGCCGCTTCCCGCATCAAGGTGGTCGAAACACCGGCATCGAGTAATTGCAGCCAGGTTAATAAAATCGAAAAGAAGCCCACTAAACCGTAGGCTTCCATACCTAAGTGTTGAATATAAAGTGGTACAACCAAAATACCTGACAGCGTCAGATAGATTTGACCAACATAGTTGGCAATCGCGTTACGTTTTATAGACATAGGTGTTTTGGCATCTGGGGATTATCTCAGTGGCCTTAAGCGTGACATAAAAGTATTCACGCGCACACCGGAGTTATTCTTAAAATTAACGTTGGTGCTAAGCGCCCAGCTTTTTTCTCATTTTCATCATGGCGAAATAGATGTCAGGTTGTTTCAACATGAGTTTTTCCATTGCACCTTTGGCCGGGAAGTTTTCAGCAAAGTAGGTTAATGCATGGCGGGTATTATCTGAGAATTTATCGGCACCACTCAACTCGTGCTGGACTAATTGTAATAAGCCGCTGCGTAAATAACTTTCCCGATAGCGGTTTCGCTCCGGAATATAGTGTGACAATCGTGTGAGTTTTTCATAATCGGTAATAAATTGCTGATAGGTTAAGCGCGGCGAGGCTTCTACCTGAGTGGTCAGCGACGCTTCACTGGCATAATCGAGCACCCACGCCGTTTGCGTATGCAGTAATCCGGCCAGCATCACATCCTGAATACGCGTCAGCGGCCCACCCGCGCGGGCCAGCCCAGCACGCAAGATCACCACAAAGCCGCCCTGCTGCCACCAGCGCTGCGCATGCAGTTGCTGAAACAGCTGCAGAGAAGAGTGTAAACCGTTCGCCAGCTCGCGCTTCGCCAGTGAGACCACAAAACAGTTCAGCTCGGGACGCTGGTCACTGAGCTTTGCCACGTCCTGCAGCAGGTTGGCCGGCAAGGCGCTGCGTTCCGCGCTGAACAGCAGGAAATCATCTTCAGCCGGCGTGCTGTGCGGAAAGGTCGGCAGCAATGACGAGGTGAGATGCGATCCCGCAGCATCGGGTTGCAGCCAGTAACATACCAGCTCTTCTGCAGCGTTAGGTGAGGGTGAGATGCGATTGAAGGTGGCAGGCGCGACCCGCTGCTCAGTTAAATCCTGAGCAAATGAAGAACTACCCATATATATCTCCCTAAAAATAAATTGATTTGCCGCAACGGCAGTTCACGCCACAAAACGCGGGCGTAAATAAATAAGTGAAATATCGTTATCGTGTTCTAGCGGAAATTAGCTCAACCAATTATAAACAGGCCTGGAATTGTAATTCCAACCACGATTAGCATTAACATGTAACTTACGAAATTAATTGTTCAGCGCAGCTGCATGAAGTGTGATGTTGATCGGCGAAAATTTGCATGACTTGTAACAAGCGGGTTGAATAGTGCGTATTTTATTAACCTTTATTCGCGTTTAGACATGAATTTCGTGAAATAAAAACCACGGTAAATTAGGAAATAAACAACGGATGCTCAGTTTTATCCGATTCATGGAGGAGTGAATAGTGGAGAATTGTTTATCTTTTCCCATAACTTTCAATACCAAGCACTGCATGCTATCGGTAACTGCGCGGTCTGTGTAAATATATTTCTCTGGTTACTACTCTGTTTTACCCATGCATCACGCCCTTTAATCATTAACGTCATTCACTGAGGCCGCAGGATTTATATAACTGCACCCTTGCAGCCTCGCTTTTCAGATTATACCTAAGCGCCTGAAACCTGCGTTTTCATCCCCTCTTTATATGCTACTGGCTATCCCATTTTGCGACTTAGGATTACCAGATAAATCATTTAAGCCTCGCTGCCTGCTCTGACAGTATTGAACACATCAGTTCTGAATATCAGATAATCAATAACTTTTAGTTATAAGGAGTGACCATGCGGGTTATTACGCTGGCGGGCAGCCCTCGCTTCCCTTCACGCTCTACTGCGCTGCTGAGCCTGTGCCAGCACGTGCTGGAAGCACGCGGTGTCGAAGTGATTCCATGGAATATTCACAACTTCCAGCCTGAAGATTTGCTCTATGCACGCTTCGATTCTCCCGCATTGGCCGCGTTGAAAGCCGATTTGGCGCTGGCGGATGGCGTAATTGTCGCCACGCCTATTTATAAGGCTTCGTTCTCCGGCGCACTGAAAACCCTGCTCGATCTGCTGCCCGAGCGCGCGCTGGAACACAAAGTGGTGTTGCCACTGGCCAGCGGCGGCAGTGCTTCACATCTGCTGGCGGTGGACTACGCGCTGAAGCCGGTACTCAACGCGCTAAAGGCACAGGAAGTGTTGCACGGCGTGTTCGCCACTGACGGCCAGGTTACCGATTACGACCGCCAGCCGCTGCTCGATCCGCTGCTCTCGCAACGCATTGATGAAGCGCTGGATACCTTCTGGTACGCGCTACATCGTCGCCACCCACCTTACGCACAAGCGGTATAAAGGAAGAGAGATGAAAAGGATATTGACGGGTTTACTCATGCCAGCCGTCGCGGCACTGCTCACCTTGAGCGTGAGCGCGCAGGCCGCCGACGCACCAGAACAGTTGCGCATCGGTTATCAGAAAGGTTCGGTGAGCATGGTATTGGCCAAAACCCACAAGCTGCTGGAGCAGCGCTTCCCGCACACCAACATAAAGTGGGTGGAATTCCCGGCGGGCCCGCAGATGCTCGAGGCGCTTAACGTCGATAGCATCGATTTGGGCAGCACCGGCGACATCCCGCCGCTGTTTGCGCAGGCCGCAGGTGCCGATCTGCTGTATGTCGGCTCGGAGCCACCCAAGCCGCAAGCCGAAGTGATTTTAGTGCCGAAAGACAGCCCGATTCACAGCGTGGCCGAACTGAAAGGGCATAAAGTGGCGTTCCAGAAAGGCTCCAGCTCGCACAACCTGCTGCTGCGTGCGCTGGAACAGGCCGGACTGAGCTTTAAAGACATTCAGCCAACCTATCTGACGCCCGCCGATGCGCGCGCCGCGTTCCAGCAAGGTGACGTTGATGCCTGGGCGATTTGGGATCCTTACTACTCTGCCGCGCTGCTGCAAGGCAACGTGCGCGTGCTGGCCGACGGCAGCAAACTCAATCAAACCGGCTCCTTCTATTTAGCCACGCGCAAATACACCGAGGCGAACGGCGCCTTCGTGCAGCAGGTACTGAATACCTTCAGCGAAGCCGATGCGCTAACGCGCAGCCAGCGCGACCAGAGTATCGATCTGCTGGCGAATGCGATGGGCTTACCAAAACCGGTAATTGCCAGCTATCTCGACCATCGTCCACCGACCACCATTACGCCGGTCAGCGCCCATACCGCGCAGGCCCAACAGCAAACGGCCGATCTGTTTTATGCCAATCATCTGATGCCGGTAAAAGTGAATATTGCTGACCGCATCTGGCATCCACAATCCGCCCAGCCTAAAGGAAATTAATCATGAGCGTATCCGTATTTTGGTTTCTCCCGACGCACGGCGATGGCCACTATCTTGGCACCGCGGAAGGTTCGCGCCCGGTTGATCATGGTTACCTGCAACAGATTGCGCAGGCAGCGGATCGCCTTGGCTTCGGCGGCGTGCTGATCCCCACCGGTCGCTCCTGTGAAGATGCCTGGCTGGTGGCGGCGTCATTGATTCCGGTTACGCATCGTCTGCGTTTCCTCGTCGCACTGCGTCCGGGCGTGATTTCACCGACGCAGGCGGCGCGTCAGGCCGCCACGCTGGATCGTCTGTCGAATGGTCGCGCGCTGTTTAATCTGGTCACCGGCGGCGATCCGGAAGAGTTAGCCGGCGATGGCGTGTTCCTCGATCACCGTGAACGCTATGAAGAGTCCGCTGAGTTTACCCGCGTCTGGCGGCGGGTGAGCGAAGGCGAAACCGTTGATTACGAAGGCAAGCATGTGAAGGTGCGCGGTGCGCGTCTGATGTTTAAAGCAGTGCAGGAACCGCGTCCGCCGCTGTGGTTTGGCGGATCATCAGATGCCGCGCAGGATTTGGCCGCTGAACAGGTCGATGTCTATCTCACCTGGGGCGAACCGCCGGCGTTAGTTAAAGAGAAGATTGAGCAAGTGCGCGCCAAAGCGGCGGCACAAGGCCGCACCGTGCGCTTCGGGATTCGTCTGCACGTGATTGTGCGCGAAACCAATGAAGAAGCGTGGCAAGCGGCGGATCGCCTGATTGCCCATCTCGACGATGCCACCATTGCCAAAGCGCAGGCCGCGTTTGCGCGCACCGATTCGGTAGGCCAGCAGCGCATGGCCGCACTGCACGGTGGACGTCGCGACAAGCTGGAGATCAGCCCGAATCTGTGGGCCGGTGTCGGCCTGGTGCGCGGCGGCGCAGGTACCGCGTTAGTGGGCGATGGCCCAACCGTGGCGGCGCGCATGCAGGAGTATCAGGATCTCGGCATCGAGACCTTTATTCTCTCCGGCTATCCGCATCTGGAAGAGGCTTATCGCGTGGGTGAGTTGCTGTTCCCGCACCTCGATTTGGCGATTCCGGAAGTGCCGAAGCCGCGCGTGGTGCAAGCGCACGGTGAAGCGGTGGCCAACGATTTCACGCCGCAAAAAGTGTCGCAGAGCTAAAGGAGCAGATGATGGCGAACGTTAAAAAACAGCTAACGAATGCTGTACTGCCCTGGGTTTTACCGGTGGTGCTGATTGCGCTGTGGCAACTGGCATCGCAAGTGGGTTGGCTGTCGACGCGCATTTTGCCGTCGCCGGAAAACATCCTCATCACCTTCTGGAAGCTGACGGTGAGCGGAGAACTGTGGCAAAACCTGGCGATCAGCAGCTGGCGTGCCGCCATCGGTTTCTCTATTGGTGGCTCGATTGGTTTGATTCTGGGTTTGATTACCGGCACCTCGCGCGTCGGCGAACGCTTGCTGGATACCTCGGTGCAGATGCTGCGTAACGTGCCGCATCTGGCGCTGATTCCGCTGGTGATTTTATGGTTCGGCATCGACGAATCCGCCAAGATTTTCCTCGTGGCGCTGGGCACGCTGTTCCCGATTTACCTGAATACTTATCACGGCATTCGTAATATTGATCGGGGTTTGGTCGAGATGGCGCGCAGCTACGGCTTGTCTGGCTGGAGCCTGTTCATTCAGGTGATTCTGCCGGGTGCGCTGCCTTCGATTATGGTTGGCGTACGTTTTGCCCTTGGCCTGATGTGGCTGACGCTGATTGTCGCCGAAACCATTTCCGCTAACTCTGGCATTGGTTATCTGGCGATGAACGCCCGTGAATTCCTGCAAACCGACGTGGTGGTGGTGGCCATCATTCTCTATGCCCTGCTCGGCAAACTCGCCGACGTCGCGGCACAACTGCTGGAGCGCGTCTGGCTGCGCTGGCATCCGGCTTACCAAGTGAAGGAGAACGCATGAGCAACGCAACCCTAAATCCGGCGCGCTTAAATCGCGGTACACCGGTTGGCGTGAATGGCGTCAGCAAGCAATATGGCGATCGTACCATCCTGAATAATATCGACCTGCACATCCCCTCCGGGCAGTTCGTCGCCGTCGTCGGCCGCAGTGGGTGCGGGAAAAGTACCTTGCTGCGCCTGCTGGCGGGTCTGGAATCCACCACGCGCGGGGCGTTGCTGGCGGGCAATGCGCCGTTATCCGAGGCGCGCGAAGATACGCGTTTGATGTTCCAGGATTCACGCTTACTGCCGTGGAAAAAGGTGATTGATAACGTTGGGCTGGGGCTGAAAGGCCGCGAATGGCGCGCCGCCGCGCTGGAAGCACTCGAAGCGGTGGGATTGGCGGATCGCGCCAATGAATGGCCTGCCGCGTTGTCTGGCGGGCAGAAACAGCGTGTGGCGTTGGCGCGTGCGCTGATTCACCGCCCAGGTTTGCTGCTGCTCGACGAGCCGCTCGGTGCGCTGGATGCGTTGACGCGTATCGAAATGCAGGGATTGATTGAGTCGTTGTGGCAGCAGCATAACTTCACCGTGCTGCTGGTGACGCACGATGTCAGCGAAGCGGTGGCTATTGCCGATCGCGTATTGTTGATTGAGGAAGGCCAGATTGGCCTGGATTTGATCGTCGACTTACCGCGCCCACGCCGTCGCGGATCGGCACGTCTGGCAGAGCTGGAAGCGGAAGTGCTGGATCGGGTGATGAAGCGCGGCTCGTCAGAACAGCCGTTGAAGTTTGCGCAGCAGAGTTAATTAAAGACGCGCGATAAATCGCGCCGCTACGAATGCATACATTTATTCGTAGCGGCGCAATTTATTGCGCATGGTTTTCTTACGCGTTTAACGCCTTGGTGATTTTCTCGTACAAATCGCCCGACAGCTTATCCAGCCCTTTCAACGTTTCCAGCGCTTTACGCATCAGCGCCTGACGATCGGCATCGTAGCGTTTCAGGCGAATCAGCGGCTCGATCATGCGTGCAGCCACTTGCGGGTTGCGCGTGTTGAGATCGGTCAACATCTCCACCAGGAACTGATAACCGCTGCCATCTTTAGCGTGGAACGCCGCGGGATTACCAGACGCGAACGCACCAATCAGTGAACGGATACGGTTCGGGTTGCCCATGGTGAACGAACGGTGATTCAGCAGCTCACGCACGTTGCTCAGCACGTCCGCCGCTGGACTGGTGGCTTGCAGCACAAACCATTTATCCATCACCAGACCATCCTGATGCCAGCGCTCATCGTAGGCCGCCAGCAGCGTATCGCGGCACGGCAGGTTCGCCGCCACCGCTGCAGACAGCGCCGCTAACGCATCGGTCATGTTGTTTGCCTGCTGATATTGCGCCTGCACCAGCTTGTCCGCCTGTGCCGCATCGGCGAAGGCCAGGTAACCGAGGCAGACATTTTTCAGCGTGCGCTTGCCAATCTCCGCGTGCTCAATTTTGTATTCGCTGCTTTGGTTGGCCAGATAGAGCGCAAAGAATTCGTCACTCAGCTCTTTAGCCAGCGTACGCACCAGCGCATCGCGCACCGCTGAGATCGCCAGCGGATCGATGACATCAAATAGTTCGGCGATTTCATTTTCAGACGGCAGCGAAAGAATCAACGCTTTCAGCGCCGGATCGCCCTGCTCATCCAGCAGCACAGCGCGGAACGCATCTGCCACATGCAGCGGCAGCGATAGCGGCTGGCCCTGCTGATGACGTGCGACGTTGAGGCGAATGTAGGTTGCCAGCAGGCTTTGCGCCGCATCCCAGCGCGCGAAGTCGTTACGCGCGTGGCGCATCAGGAAGGTGAGTTGCGCATCGCTCCATTTGTAGTCGAGCTTCACGGGCGCAGAGAATTCACGCAGCAGCGATGGCACCGGCTGGAAGTAAACGTTATCGAAAATAAAGGTCTGGAACTCTTCGGTGACGTTCAGCACGTGATGCACCGGATGACCGTTATGCTGCAGCGGGATTACCTTGCCTTCGTTATCGTACAGTTCGATATCCAGCGGAATGTGCAGCGGCAGCTTCTCTTTCTGCTCGGCGGTGGCCGGCGTGCGCTGGGTGACGTGCAGCGTGTACTGTTCCAGCTCTGGATTGTAGTCATCGCGCACCGTCAGGATTGGCGTGCCCGCCTGGCTGTACCAGCGGCGGAACTGCGACAGATCGACGTTCGAGGCATCTTCCATCGCCTGCACGAAATCATCGCAGGTGGCGGCGCTGCCATCGTGACGCTCGAAATAGAGTTGCATGCCTTTCTGGAAACTCTCTTCGCCCAGCAAGGTGTGCATCATGCGGATCACTTCTGACCCTTTCTCATACACCGTTAAGGTATAGAAGTTGTTCATTTCGATCACCTGATCCGGACGAATCGGGTGCGCCATTGGGCTGGCGTCTTCCGCGAACTGCGCACCGCGCATCACACGTACGTTATCGATACGGTTCACCGCGCGCGAACCGAGATCGGAGCTGAACTCCTGATCGCGGAATACTGTCAGCCCCTCTTTCAGGCTGAGCTGGAACCAGTCGCGGCAGGTCACGCGGTTGCCGGTCCAGTTGTGGAAATACTCGTGACCGATCACCGCTTCAATGCCGAGGTAATCTTTGTCGGTGGCGGTTTCGGCTTTCGCCAGCACATATTTGGAGTTGAAGACGTTAAGGCCTTTGTTCTCCATCGCCCCCATATTGAAGAAATCCACCGCGACGATCATAAAGATGTCGAGGTCGTACTCAAGGTTAAAGCGCTCTTCATCCCACTTCATGCTGGCTTTCAGCGAGGTCATCGCCCAATCAGCACGATCAAGGTTGCCGCGATCGACAAAGATCTCCAGCGCCACATCGCGGCCTGAACGCGTAGTAAAACTATCACGTAATACGTCGAAATCACCCGCCACCAGCGCAAACAGGTAGCACGGTTTCGGGAAAGGATCTTGCCACTTCACCCAATGGCGGCCATCTTCATGGCGACCGCTCTCCAGCTTGTTGCCGTTGGAGAGTAAATAAGGATAACGCGCGGCATCGGCAATAATGGTGGTGGTGAAGCGCGCCAGCACGTCTGGGCGATCGAGATACCACGTAATATGGCGGAAACCTTCGGCTTCACATTGGGTACAAAGCGCATCGCCGGATTGGTATAACCCTTCCAGAGCGGTGTTTTTATCCGGATGAATGTCATTAATGATGGTCAGAGTGAAGTTGTCCGGTAGCTGGCTAATGAACAACGCGCCCTCTTCTTCGCGGTAATGCGGCCACGGATTGCCATCCACCGCCAGCGATACCAGCGTGAGATCTTCGCCATCCAGACGCAGTTCCGCATCGGTAGCGCCCAGACGCTTCACCTGACTGACCGCCGTGACACGCGTTGAAGCCGCATCCAGATCAAAAGTCAGGTCGATATCGGTAATGGTGTAGTCCGGCGCACGGTAATCGTGGCGATATTTAATTTGCGGCTGTTGCGTCATGAGTCCTTCTCGCATCGTTAAATCGTTAATATGTTGACCCGTCAAAGTCTAAGCGGGTTGTGCCTCGGTTGCCACGGTCAATGCGTGCGTTCGTTGAAAAGGCTACAATTCATTAACAATGGCACAAATGACCCTCGACCTGCCACCCGCAATTATGGTGTGATCGCGGTCATTACTGTTTTATACTCCTGCGTCTTTATGACTTTGTTGAACACCGGGCTCTGCTCCGCGGAAGAGGATGCTGAAACGCACCATGACTGGACATGCTTCCCCGATTTTGACCACGCTGCTTGATACCGATGCGTATAAGCTTCACATGCAGCAGGCCGTCTATCATCGCTATTATGATGTCCCGGTTACGGCGGAATTTCGCTGCCGTGGCGACGAACTGCTCGGTATTTATGCGGACGAGATCCGCGCACAAATTGAAACCCTGCAAACGCTCGCCCTGAGCGACGATGAGTATCACTACCTCAGCGGGCTGCCTTTCTTCCAACGCGATTACCTTGACTGGCTGCGCCAGTTCCGCCTCGATCCCTCACAAGTCAACGTGCGTAACAACAACGGCCATCTGACGATTCAGATCAGCGGGCCGTGGCGTGAAGTGATTTTGTGGGAAGTGCCGTTGCTGGCGCTGATCAGTGAAGTGGTGCATCGCCACCGCACGCCGCAGATGGGTGTGGAGCAGGCGGTTGCGCACTTGCAGCACAAGCTGGTCGATTTCCGTCAGCAGGTCGGCGATTTGGATATGTCACGCTTCCAGCTGATGGATTTCGGCACGCGTCGCCGCTACTCAAAAGCGGTGCAGGAAGCGATTGTCGCTACGCTTAAAGCGGAGTTTCCGTGGCTGGTGGGCACCAGCAACTACGATTTGGCGCGCCGCCTGCAGCTTAATCCGGTGGGTACGCAAGCGCATGAATGGTTCCAGGCACACCAGCAAATCAGCCCGGTATTGGCGAACAGCCAACGTGCGGCGCTGCAATCCTGGCTGGATGAGTATGACGATCAGTTAGGCATCGCTTTAACCGACTGCATCACCATGGATGCTTTCCTGCGCGACTTTGGTCCGGGCTTTGCGCATCGCTATCAAGGCCTGCGTCACGACTCCGGCGATCCGCTGGAATGGGGTGAAAAAGCCATTGCGCACTATCAGCGGCTGGATATCGATCCCAAAAGCAAAACGCTGGTGTTCTCGGATAACCTCAATCTGGACAAAGCGCTGGCGCTCTATCGTCACTTTGGCCAACGTGCCAACGTGGTGTTCGGTATCGGAACACGCTTGTCCTGCGATATTCCGGGCGTGACGCCGCTGAATATCGTGATCAAACTGGTGAGCTGCAATGGCAAACCGGTGGCAAAACTCTCCGACAGCCCCGGCAAAACCATTTGCCAGGATAAAGCCTTCGTGCGCGCCTTGCGCAAAGCCTTCGATCTGCCGCTGGTCAAAAGAGCCAGCTGATTCTTATAGCAGGGCGCTTGCGCCCTGCTCTCACGCAACAAATCTCCTGTTTACCCGGCAATTTTGCTTGTTTCCTGTGGGCTCGCAAGTAACATAGCAAAACCCTGAATAAGGGCTTTTATCCACCTTCTTTTATATATAGAGAGAACTTTATGAGCGTTGTGCCTGTAGCGGATGTACTGCACGGCCGTGTCGCGGTTGACAGTGAAGTCACCGTACGTGGTTGGGTGCGTACCCGAAGAGATTCCAAAGCTGGTCTTTCCTTTATCGCCGTTTACGACGGTTCCTGCTTTAATCCCGTTCAGGCCGTCGTCAATAATTCTCTGAATAATTATCAGGATGAAGTGCTGCGTCTGACCACCGGCTGCTCGGTAATCATTACCGGTAAAGTGGTCGAATCGCCGGGCGAAGGCCAGGCTTTCGAGCTGCAGGCGACTAACGTTGAAGTTACCGGCTGGGTTGACGATCCGGATACCTATCCGATGGCGGCGAAACGTCACAGCATCGAATATTTGCGAGAAGTGGCGCATCTGCGTCCACGTACCAACCTTGTAGGCGCCGTGGCGCGCGTGCGTCATACGCTGGCGCAGGCGCTGCATCGCTTCTTCCACGAAAACGGCTATTTCTGGGTTTCGACTCCGCTGATCACCGCTTCGGATACCGAAGGTGCTGGCGAGATGTTCCGCGTTTCAACGCTGGACCTGGAAAACCTGCCGCGCGATCCGCAGGGCAAAATCGATTTCGATAAAGACTTCTTCGGTAAAGAAGCCTTCCTGACCGTATCGGGCCAGCTCAACGCCGAAACTTACGCCTGTGCGCTGTCTAAGGTGTATACCTTTGGTCCCACTTTCCGCGCCGAAAACTCCAACACCAGCCGTCACCTGGCGGAATTCTGGATGCTGGAGCCGGAAGTGGCGTTCGCGACGCTGGATGATGCGGCCGCTTTGGCAGAATCTATGCTGAAATACGTGTTCCAGGCCGTTCTCAACGAGCGTGCTGATGACATGGCCTTCTTTGCTGAGCGCGTGGATAAAGATGCGATTGCGCGTCTCGAGCGTTTCGTGACTACCGACTTTGCTCAGGTGGATTACACCGATGCGGTTGAAATCCTGCTGAAAAGCGGCCAGAGCTTCGAGAACCCGGTCTCCTGGGGCGTGGATCTCTCATCCGAACACGAGCGTTATCTCGCCGAGCAGCACTTCAAGGCGCCGGTGGTAGTGAAAAACTACCCGAAAGACATTAAAGCCTTCTATATGCGCATGAACGAAGATGGCAAAACCGTAGCGGCGATGGATGTTCTCGCGCCAGGCATCGGCGAAATCATCGGGGGTTCACAGCGTGAAGAGCGTCTGGATGTGCTGGATGCACGTCTGGCAGAAATGGGACTCAATAAAGAAGATTATTGGTGGTATCGTGACCTGCGCCGTTACGGCACCGTGCCACATGCCGGCTTTGGATTAGGTTTCGAACGATTAATCGCCTATGTCACCGGCGTACAAAATGTAAGGGATGTTATCCCCTTCCCACGTACCCCTCGCAACGCGAATTTCTAAATTTAGCGATTAATTATAAGTAATTCATATATATAAAGAGGTCGGCCTAGCCGGCCTTTTTTTATTTTTGTAAATTTAGAGTTCTCTCACAAAGTTCCCGAATTTTTACAAATTGTCATACAATTTTTCCTTTTGATACTTAATTGCGAGATTTGAATCATCTTCGGGCTAGAATTAGCAACCCTGTGATGGAAAGATGCGTGCAGACACAGGAGACATCAAACTTCTTTCAAGGTTCTGTAAAGATTTCTTGGCAGCAGTGGCAGATGTCCAAATAACTCCAATGAGGGTAATAAAAAATGATGAAGCGCAACATTCTTGCAGTGGTTATCCCTGCTCTGTTAGCTGCCGGCGCAGCAAACGCAGCAGAAATTTATAACAAAGACGGCAACAAACTGGACCTGTACGGTAAAGTTGATGCGCGTCATACTTTCTCTGATAACGCTGGCGATGATGGTGACCAAACTTATGTGCGTTTCGGTTTCAAAGGCGAAACTCAGATTACTGACCAACTGACCGGTTATGGCCAGTGGGAATACAACGTTCAGGCAAACGTTGCAGAATCTCAGGGCACCAGCGGTTCTAAAACTCGTCTGGGCTTTGCAGGTCTGAAATTTGGCGATGCAGGTTCATTCGACTACGGTCGTAACTACGGCGTTATCTATGACGCAATGTCTTACACCGACCAATTGCCGGTATTTGGTGATGACACCATGTACCAGGAAAATGACAACTTCATGATCGGTCGTTCTAACGGCCTGGCTACTTACCGTAACAGCAACTTCTTCGGCTTGGTTGATGGCCTGAGCTTCGCTGCACAGTATCAAGGCAAAAACGAAGGTCGTGACGTACTGCATGACAACGGCGACGGCTGGGGTACTTCTGTAGCTTATGACACCGGCATGGGTGTTAGCGTTGTAGGTTCATACGCTTCTTCTGACCGTACCGATCAGCAAGCACTGGACGGCAATGGCGATAAAGCTGACGCATACGGCTTCGGTCTGAAATATGATGCTAACAACGTCTACCTGGCAGCGTTCTACGGTGAAGCACGTAACACTACTGCTTACGGTAACACTGCTCGTCAGACTGCTAACAAAACTCAGAACTTTGAAGTGGTTGCACAGTACCAGTTCGACTTCGGTCTGCGTCCATCCATCGCTTACCTGCAGTCAAAAGGTAAGCAGCTGAACGGTAACACCGCTAACGGTGCAACCTTCGCTGGTGGCGATGCTGACCTGGTTAAATACATCGAAGTGGGTACCTACTACTACTTCAACAAAAACATGTCTACCTATGTTGACTACAAAATCAACCTGCTGGATGACAACGATTACACCCGCGCTCAGGGCGTGAGCACCGACGACGTTGTTGGCGTTGGCCTGGTTTACCAGTTCTAATCACCTGATTAGATTTGCGTAATACCTAAAAACGGAGCCTTCGGGCTCCGTTTTGCATTTCAGTGATCGGCTTCGCAATTAGCTTTTCTACTTTATCTCACCGACATATTTCTTTTTTATATCAGCGGTTGGCAAGCGTGCCGACTGACGTTAACCTGATAGCTCATTTCGCTAAAGTTCACCTAAACGGAACTGACTCATGTTTGAATCGATCTCTGCCGCACCCGCCGATCCTATTCTGGGACTGGCTGACCTTTTTCGTGCCGATGACCGGCCGAATAAAATCAATCTTGGCATTGGTGTTTATAAAGATGAAACCGGTAAAACGCCGGTCCTCACCAGTGTTAAAAAAGCTGAGCAGTATTTGCTGGAAAATGAAACCACCAAGAACTACCTGAGCATTGATGGTCTGGCGGATTTCGCACGATGCACGCAGGAGTTGCTGTTCGGCAAAGAGAGCGCGCTGATTTCTGCGGGTCGCGCCTGTACGGCACAAACACCAGGCGGTACCGGCGCCCTGCGCGTAGCAGCAGATTTTCTGGCAAACCAGACCAGCGTCAAGCGCGTTTGGGTGAGCAACCCAAGCTGGCCGAACCATAACAATGTGTTCAACGCTGCTGGCCTTGAAGTGTGTGATTACGATTATTACGATGCCGCAAGCCACAGCCTGGATTTCGACGCCATGGTGGCATCGCTGCAGGAAGCCAAAGCAGGCGATGTAGTGCTGTTCCACGGCTGCTGCCACAACCCAACTGGCGTTGATCCGTCTGCAGAGCAATGGCAACAGCTGGCGCAACTGTCGCTAGAGAAAGGATGGTTGCCGCTGTTTGATTTCGCCTATCAGGGCTTTGCTCGCGGTCTGGATGAAGATGCGCAAGGGCTGCGTATTTTTGCCGCTTCACATCAGGATCTGATTGTTGCTAGCTCTTACTCGAAGAACTTCGGTTTGTATAATGAGCGTGTAGGTGCATTAACGCTGGTTGCAGCGAGCAGCGACGTGGCCAAAACTGCGTTTAGCCAGGTGAAATACACCATTCGCGCCAACTACTCTAACCCGCCGTCACACGGCGCGGCGGTCGTCGCCACCATCCTCAGCAATGACGCGCTGCGCACCATCTGGATTCAGGAGCTGGCCGATATGCGTCAGCGCATCCAGCGCATGCGTCAGCTGTTTGTGAACACACTGGCGGAGAAAGGCGCTAATCAAGACTTTAGCTTCATCATCAAGCAGAACGGCATGTTCTCATTCAGCGGCCTGACCAAAGATCAGGTAGTGCGTCTGCGTGAGGAGTTTGGCGTGTATGCGGTGAACTCGGGTCGCGTTAACGTGGCAGGCATGACGCCAGACAATATGTCGGCGCTGTGTGAGGCGATTGTCGCAGTTTTATAAATCAGGCGGCAAATAACAACAAATGGGCCAAAAGGGCCCATTTTTTATTCTTGCAGGAACGGATTGCTGATGCGTTCGCGGCCTAGCGTCGAGATAGGCCCGTGCCCCGGCACGAAAGTCACATCATCGCCTAGCGGCAACAGCTTGGTTTTAATCGCATCGATCAGGTCGCTGTGGCTGCCCTGCGGGAAATCGGTGCGTCCAACGCCACCGTTGAAAATCACATCGCCAGAAATCAGAAGACGCCCAACGCGATCGAAGAACACAATATGTCCCGGCGTATGGCCCGGACAAAGCAGCACTTCCAGCGTGACATTGCCAACCTGCACAGTTTCACCCTCTTCCAGCCAGCGATCGGGCGTGAGCGGCGCACACTCGGGCAAACCGAACATACGGCTTTGTGTGGGCAGATTATCTAACCAGAAAGCATCGAGCGGATGCGGACCGACAATGGGCGCCTGATAATGTGCCGCTAGCTCGGCAGCGGCACCAACATGATCAAGATGTCCATGCGTGAGCAGGATCTGCGATGGCGTTAAACCACGTTCTGCCAGCACGGCTTTGATGGTTTCCGCATCGCCGCCGGGATCGACCAGTGCGGCTTGTTGAGTTTCGTCATCCCATATAACTGAACAGTTTTGGGAAAAAGCCGTAACCGGAATAATTTGGTAGTTCATAGCGCTCCATGACCGACACACGCAGCGCTGCCGGTATCAGGACCAGTGCCTTGCGGGCCCGGTATCTATGTGTACGAAGTTGCTGCGCGGGTAATATCCTACACCACCGGCGCGCATAGATAACGCCGCTTTGCGAACATTGCTCAACGAAATTCCCTCAATGTGGAAATCCATCGCTTGTCCTTTAGTGTGATAGCTTTTTTTCGCCACGCCCGGGCCCGATTCACGCAGCATGGTGTTGGTGGCTAAGGTGCGGTAACCCGAGATCAATTGCACCGGCTTGCGCGTATCCAGCAATGTTTGCAGGCGGTAAAGCTGGTCAAAAAGATGGGGATCGATGGTCTTCACCTGATTGGCGCGGTAATCACGGAAGAAGTGATTTAAGCGGGCTAACTCATCCTTGTCATAACGCTTACCGTTAAAAAACTCTGTTTTAAGGGTTTCACCGGTGTGAAGGTTACTAAGCGTCAATACTCGTGGGCGGGCGGTGGAAAGCGAAGCCAGAGCGGAGCCAGGAAGCAGTGATAATCCTGCTGCTGCGCCTCCAATCAAGAGTAATCGACGACGTTGAGAATCAATATTAGCCATGAAGCGAGGTTACCTAATCTAAAGCGGATAAAATATGTGCGAAAAGTACACAAGGCCGAACATTAACGTCCGCCTAAGAGTCAGTCAACCCAGAATATGTTGCAGAAGACCAAAACCAGCTCAAAATCAAATTTTCGAGACTGGTCTTGGTTAAATTCATGTGAAGAGAAAACAGCCAAATCAATTACTAGAGTAACAACTGACCGGCTTTATGCAATACCTGACTACCGGAACGGGCGGGATTATCATAATTGTAAATATCTGTACGATATTGCGGCTGGCCGTCATCTGCGACCCATGCGGTTAAATAGTAAAGGTTCACAGGAATACGATGGCGAATCGGCACGTAACGGGTATTTCCCTCTTTCAAGGTGTCTGAGATACGGCCGTCGTTCCAGCCCACATCCTGCAACAGCAGATCGGCCAGTTCTGAGGCTTTATTCACGCGCACACAGCCCGAACTGAGCGCACGAATATCGCGCTGGAACAGGTTATGGTTTGGCGTATCGTGCAGATAAATCGCATCCGAACTCGGCATGTTGAATTTGTAGCGACCCAGTGAGTTAGTTGCGCCCGGCGCCTGTCGAATGCGATACGGGAAGCTCGCGGCCGACACCATACGCCAGTCAATCATCGAAGGATCGATCACTTCCGCATCCGCACTCCAGCCCGACAACAGCGTATAACCGTGCTTATACAGATAAGTCGGATCCTGTTTCACCTTCGGCACAATATCCTGGCGCACCAGCGTGGTTGGCACGTTCCACGGTGGATTGAGCACCACATTATTCAGCGCGCTACGCATCAGCGGCGTTTTGCGGTCAGGACGACCCACAATCACGCGTGATGACAAAATGGTGGCGCCGTTGTTGTAGTAGGTCAGCGAATAGTTGGGAATGTTCACCATGATGCCGTTATGCATATCATCCGGTAGCAGACGCAGACGCTGTATGTTGAGCGCCAGCAGCGAAGCACGCATCTGCGGTGGCACATTCAGCCATTCACGGGTACGCGGACCAATTGCGCCGTCATCGGCCAGTCCCTGCCAGTGCTGGAAGCGTTTAACGCCCTCCACCAGCGCAGCGTCATACACGTTGGGTCCGGTTGCCGTCGGATTAGCAGCCACATTATTGGCCGCTTCAGGCGTCGCAGCGAGTGCCGGAGCCGCATCAATATCATCAAAGTTTGCCGCAGACGGGCTCACCGCCACCGGCTGATTGCTTTGGCTCACCGGAACCGGCGCAGTTGGCACCGCGTCTTCCGCCGGCGTTGGCGTAGTACTATGGCTGGCGGTCAACATGCCGGTGCGTTGCAGAATCTCACGCAGCGCAGGCACATCATTACTGATCTGCCCTGGGCGTAGCGTAACGGTATCACGCAGCTGTGGCCATGGGCGATCGTCGGTGAGTAACGTTTTCAGCGCATTATGCATCGGCGCATATTGCGGATGCTGCGGTTGCAGCGAGACCACGAAAGTCCGGCTGCCGCCGCCGTTCACCGCATTCTGCCACTGATTGATGGCCGCCAGTGATGGCATGGTCAGCTTGTAAGGCACATTGCTGTAGAGCCAGGTTTCACCCTGTGTCGGCACATTGGCAACAAACTGCAGATAGCCAAGCATCGCATCACTGAGCACGATATCGCGCGCCAGGCCTTTAATGTTCGGGTTAGTCAGACGCTCCACCCAGCGGGTGAATTGCGGCTGTACGCCTGAGAGCGCCACTTCCGCCAACTGCTGCTGGAAAGCCTGCACCGCTTGCGGGTCCTGCCACAGCGGAGCCATATCGCGCGACGCATAAATGCCGGCTAAACCGGGCAGGTAGAAAGGTTGTTCAGTGGCGCTGAACGCCTGCTGAATCTGCTGCTGGCTGGCAGCAACCGACATCGAACTGTGGTGCGTTGAATTGGGTAGCGTGGAGGTGATGGCCGCATGGCTCACAGCCAGCGGCGATAGTACCAGTGACAAACCGAGTGCTACTGCAGCACGACTCATTTTGCTCTTATTGTTTAGCAACATCCCTGCCCCCTTCTCACCAATGACATAGCGCCCTGTGATCGCCATGTACAGCCATACTCATAATGTTGAGTATACGAATAAAAAACGGCATCTGCCTCTCAGTGCAGATGCCGCATACAGATTAAACGTAGTGCTGTTTTTTAACCAGATTAAGCGCTATGAATTCTCATATTCAAGACCGACCTTAGGACTTTGATCCTTGCTCGGTGCAGGATCTGCCGAGAAGCCGCGCAGCCCAACCACATGCACATGTTCGGTGTTATTGAACATTTTACGCACCAGTTTGTAGGTGGTGCCTTTTTCCGGGCTGATATTCTCTGGCGCCGCGATGATCAGCTGCATCTCCAGACGTTCGCACAGCTCAAACAGTGTGGCGATCGAACGCGCATCAAGACGTGCCGCTTCATCGAGGAACAGCAGACGACACGGCGAAATATCTTTGCCACGCAGACGACGTGATTCCTCTTCCCAGCTCTGTACCACCATCACCAGAATCGACATCCCGGTACCGATCGCTTCACCGGTAGAGAGCGCCCCACTTTCTGCACGCAGCCAGCCGTCAGTGCCACGGTTCACTTCCACTTCCATCTCAAGATAGTTGCGGTAGTCGAGCAGTTCTTCACCGATGGTTTGCGGCGTGCGCTGGCCCATATCGATCTGCGGATTCAGGCGCTGATAAAGTTTCGCCAGCGCTTCCGAGAAGGTTAATCGGTTGCTGGTAAACAGATCCTGATGCTGTTCATGCTCTTCCGACAGCGTATCCAGCAGCGTTGAGTGCGCTTCACGCACGTTCACGTTGAGGCGCACGCTGCGCACCTGACCAAAGCTTACCGCCTGCAACCCCTGGTTCAGCTGGCGAATACGGTTTTGCTCGCGCTGGATGGTTTTACGAATGATGTTCGCTGCACTGCGTGAGCTGATTGCCAGCGTCTGTTCACGCGCCGTCAGCTCTTCGGTCAGACGATTCAGCTCAATCTCCATCTGCTCGATGGCTTCAACCGGATCGTCGGTACGAATGATGTCCTGGCGAATACGTTCGCGCAGATGCTGATACACCGCGATAAAGAACTGAATCTTACGTTCCGGACGTTTCGGATCTTCAGACATACGCAGCACATCGCGCAGATGTTCGTTATCCGCCACCGCCAGACGCAGCGCACCCAGCGCCTTATCCGACATCGAACGCAGCTCATCGCCGCTGAGATAGGCCAGCTCGCGACGATGCAGACGACGCTCAACGCCATTCTCTTTCACCAGACGCAACACCGTGCACCAGCCCGCTTTCGCGCTGACCACCTGCTCACGAATCTGATGATAATCGCGTTCCAGCTTGCGCAGTTTTTTCTGCAGGCTGTCCATTTCGGCTTCACAGAAGGTGATCTGTTTTTCCAGCTGGTTGCGACGCGCACGGTTGTGGCTTAGCGCGCTATACAGCTCATCACGACGAATGCGCGCGCGCTCTTCTGCACTGGCATCGGCATGCACGCCGATATCCTGCATCTCTTGCTGCAACTCTTTCAGCATGTCGCGTTTGGCATCGTATGAACTTTTTAGCGATGCCAGCACCTGCGAATACTGCGTCAGCTGGGCCTGATGTCCACGCAGACGTTCGCGTGCGCGGCTGCGCTCGCCTTCCGCCTGCTCCAGACGCTGACGCAACTGTTCGTTGAGATCGCTGTTGCCACCCAACATGCCAGCCGAACTTTCATAGCTGAAGTGCGCGCGGCGCTGCACCACTTCGGTCAGCGCAAAGGCTTGCTGACGCGCATCACGCTGCTGCTGCTGTGCCTGCTGATAGTCGCGCTGCAGCTGATCGTGCTGCTGCGGATCGCTTTGCAGTACCGCAATCAGCGGCTCCAGCTTGCTGAGTTTGCTGCCGTGCTGATGCAGGAAACGCGCGGCTTCCTGTGCTTCTTCAACGCGCTCGCGGATCTCTTCACAGCGATCGCCAAGCGTGTCGTCGAGCAGCAGATTTACGCGTGGCAACAGGCGGTTCAGCTGGCTGACGCCCTCTTTTGCCTGCTCAAACTGCGCGCGCTGCTGCTGATTGTCATTTTCATGCTGCGCCAGCGCCCGCTCCAGCTCGCCACGACGGCTGTTAAGCTGACGAATCTGCGCTTCCGGATCTTCGTCAAACGCCACCGCTAAATGGCTGCCGATGAAGCGGCTAAAGGATTGATGCAGACGCTGGGTTTTCTGTACATCAAACGACAGCGTGGCATAACGTTCAGCCAGCTGTTCACGTTCGTTGTTCAGCAACTCAAGCTGGTTTTCACGCGCCGCGCGACCAAACAGCGGCACTTTCGGGAAGCGGGAGTAGCGCCACTGACGCTCAGCCACTTTCACCACCACCGCTTTTTCCAGCTCTTCGACGCTAAATACGCTGTCGTCAAAGGCTTGCGGATCGCCTTCAATCAGATAGAGATCTTCCGGGCACTCGTCTAAACCGTCGAGCAGGTCGCGCACCAGCGACAGATCTGGCACCACGATGGCGTGGCGCGATGGACCGTATAGCGCCGAGAAGTACGGTGCATCATCCAGCGTAACGTCATCATAAATTTCCGACAGCAGCACGCCGCCAAAACGTTCCGCCAGCTGCGTCAGTCGCGCATCTTCCGCACCGCCCGGTTGGCTCAGACGTTCAATCTGCTGTTCAACTTCGCGCTTACGCGCGGCCAGCTCGTCGCGCTCAACCGTGGTTTCACGCTCGCGCTCCAGCAGTTGCTGCATAAATTCGGTGATTTGCTGGCTGCTGGTCAGCTCCTGACCGGTTTGCTCGCTCAGCTGCGTCAGGATTTCCTGCGCCGCCAGCCAGTGTGGCGCACGCGCGGTCAGCGCAGTGATGCGTTCACGCAGCTGCTCCAGCTCCTGACGCATCAACATGCGGCGTTCACCGGCATCGGCAACGCTGCTATTCAGTTGCTCAATCTGCGCTTCGAGTTCACGCTGCAAGCCGTCCAGCGCATCCGCATCGTATTGCTGGCCCTGACGTTTGCAGAAATCCGCCAGCAAACGCTCAGCATCATGCTGCTCACGCAGACGGGTTTCTAATTCATTGAGGCGCAGACGCAGCGAGGAAAGCTGTTCGGCCTGGTGGCGCTGATTGCCAGCGTCGCGCAGTAATTCGCGCCCCACTTGCCACGCATCCTGACGACTGACGTCACCGGCGATGCTGGTAACTAACGCTAACGCTTGCTCAAACTGGCTGTGTGCCGCTTCGGCGACGCTCAGTTTCTGTTCCAGACGCAGCAGGCGCTCGGTGGCTTCTTCTTCACGCGCCTGGAAGGTTTCCTGCCATTCGGCCGCGTTATCGATGGTTAAATCAGGCAGCTGACACTGCGTGCGCGCCTTTTCCAATGCTTGCAAAGCTTGCTGATACTGGATTGCCCGCGTCTGTTGCACGTCGAGCGCCTGCTGGAAATCGGCGAGTTGGCTTTTTAGCTCATCGACTTCCACTTCAGCCGCTTCGGCGCGTGCTTCATTCTCTTCCTGCACTTCGCGCGCTTCGGCAACCACTTCGTTCTGCTCTTCGAGGCGATAGGTCAGCTCTTCCAGATCGGCATCATAACGCTCGATTTTTTCCTGCTGGCGCATGGCGGTTTGCACCAGATTCAGATGGTCGCTAGCGCCCTGATAATCGCTTTCCAGATCGCTCTCAGCACCGCTGTGCTCGGCCAACTCGCGCGCCATTTCAATGTGGCGATACTGCTCGGAAATCAGCTGGTTGCGGCTGGTAAACAGCTCATTACGCAGCTGCAGCGCGCCGTCGAGGTGAATACGACGCTCGTTGGCGTGGCGCATGTAGTCGGCGGAAACGTAGTTGGTGGCTTCCGAGATCAGATGCTTAAACAGGTCGCGATCGGATTGGGTGACGCGAATCGCTTCCAGCGTCATGCGGTTTTCCCGCAGTGCAGCTTCCATATCCTGGAAGGCTTTACGCACGCCGCCATTTTCTGGCAGCAGGTAATCGCGCAGTGAACGGGTGATAGCGCTGGAGATACCGCCGTACAGCGAAGCTTCAATCAGGCGATAAAACTTACTGCGATCGCTGGCGTTACGCAGACGACGCGGCACCACGCCGAGCTCGAACAGCACCGCATGGTAATCGGTGACCGAGTTGTACTGTTTGAATTGCACGCCTTCCTGCGCTTCCACACGCTCCTTCACTTCCGTCAGCGGCAACACGCGCGCCTGACGGTTATTAAGGATTTCGGTCAGCATATCGGTCGCCTGTGAATCGCTCGGCAAGCCGTGAATACTGAATGGTTTGATATCGACCTTTTTATCGCGTCCCGCTACCTGCTGCAGACGTACGCCAACAATCACGCGTTGATGGCGTGAGTTGACCACATCCAGCACCGAATAGCAGACGCCGGCGCGCAGCTTACCGTGCAGGCCTTTATCGCGCGAACCCGATGTCGCACCGGCTTCGGTGGTGTTACGGAAGTGCAGCAAGGTTAAGTCAGGGATCATCGCCGTCACGAAGGCGGCCATGGTGGTGGATTTACCCGCACCGTTACCGCCCGAAAGCGTGGTGACCAGTTCATCAAGATCAAAAGTACGGGCAAAGAAGCCGTTCCAGTTGATCAGCGTTAGCGAACGAAATTTACCGCGTTCAATCATGCTTGTTCATCCTCCGCGTTATCACTCGCGTCGCTTTCAGCGTCAATATCGTTATCTGCTTCATCGTTCTCAGTCGCAGCCGGCGCACTTTCCAGCGTCATCGCTTCACCGTCACGTATCAGGCGCAGCTGCGCTTCACGCGCATCGTCACCGCTGCGCACGTCGGCGCCAAAGCGGAACACTGATTCGGTGATGCGGAATTTGCTGCTGTCGTTGCCCATAAACCACACCATGCCGAGACGGCGCAGGCGGCTCAGCGACGCACGCATTTTTTCCTGCAGCTTGGCGCGATCAAGATCGGAACCGGTAGAACGCTGATTGACCAGCTTGAGCAGCTTGCTCTCATCGGCCAGCGACAGCAGTTCGTCGTACAGCTCTTGCTGGGTAAAAATCCCTTCATTCGCCAGACGTTCCGGGCTGAGATAGAGATAGCAAAGAATTTTGCCCACCATCATATCCAGCTCGGACAACACCGAGCGTGGAATCAAAGTGGTTGAACGCGGACGCAGATAGAAGAAGCCTTCCGGCGCGCGGATCAGCTCAACGTTGTAGCGCGCGTAAAACTCTTCGAGATATTCCTGGTAATCCATCAGGAAGGCGTGATTATCCAGCTCTTCAATGCCAATGTGGCGACCCGCGCGTAACTGGCTATCGAGCGCCGGGAAAATCGGGTTTGCCAGAGCCAATGCCAGTTTGACTGGCATCACTTGTTCAATATTTGTCGATGACATGTGCCTGCACCTTGGCTCCGTAATCATTAATGGCCTGCCATTGCGCAGGCAGACCGGCTAAATCAGCTTCGGCCACGCCGAGTCGCACCGCTTGATCGATGACGATACGCGCCAGATCAAAGTGGCGCGCGCGCGGATACTGCGACAGATAGTCGCGCATCACCGTGGCCAGATGGAGCGGCTTCTGCTCCTGCTTATAAATCTGCAGCGCCTCTTCGATCATCGCGGCCAGCTGCTCGCGAATCTCATTAAACTCTTCGTATTCCATTTCCGGCGGCAGCTCGCCCATCACCTCGTCATTACGCAGCGTCATCTCTTCATCGCGCATATCGTAGAGACGATCGGCATTGGCGTAGGTCAGCGCCCACGGCTGATCGAAATAGTTTTGCACCGACAGGCGTAAACGCTGCGCAAACACGCGGTTCTTATCCATGTCGATGGCGGTACGAATAAACTTGTGTACGTGGCGGTCGTAGCCGATCCACAGATCGATAGCCTGCTGGCCCCAGCTGATGATGCGATCGAGCTTGTTTTGCAGGTCAAACACCAGCTTATCGACAAAGCCCAGATCCGGGCTGCTCAACGTCGCATCCTGGATGCGCAGCAGGTTGGCCTGCAGCTTATCGCCCGCCGCCTCCAGCGTATCCTGCAGTTCACGCAGCGTACCGGACGTTTCCGACAGCAACATTTCACAGCTGGAGATCGCCGCGCGCCAGTCTTTGTTAAGCAGATCGGCAATATCGGTTTTTACCGCTTGCTGCTGCTCATCCATCAGACGCTGCGTCATGTCGATGCTATCGAAGATTTCCGCCACCGAATATTTCAGCGGCGCAAACACGTTACGATGCCAGTGGAATTCATCACCGTCCTCTTCGGCGGCATCTGCGGCACGTTTCAACTCCTGCGCCACAATCGACAGCTGCATCGACAGGCGCAGCGTGGAGAACTCGCGCTGGCGGATGTAATAGTCGGTAATGCCGATGGCGAGTGGCGTCAGGCGATAGATGGCGTGCCCTTCAGTCAGCTCGCTGGTAAAGCGGTTCAGCAAGCGCTGACGCACCATGTCATTAATGGCGTTATTGGCACGGACCTGCACGGTTTCGTGGGTTTGTTCGAATGCTTTGCTAACGTGACGAAACGCGTCAATCAGCTCGCCTTCACTCATCTCGCCGTCCATGCGCTCACCGTTTAAGGTGGCGATGGCCAGCAAAAAGGCCAGACGTTCTACCGGCAGCGCAAGCGAAAAATCGTTCTTGCGCGCCCATGCCACCAATTCGGGGACCGTCTGGGAAAATTCGCTCATAGTTGATCCTTCTGGCTGGGTTTGCGCGCGGTCACGTGGATATAGCGCCCTAAGCTTAAAAAGGGCTCCTGGCGACAGAAACGCCGTTCCATCTCAATGATTTCCTCAACGCTCTTCCCTGCGCCGGGTTGCGGCTTCATGTAATCACAGAAGACGCGAATACCCGCACGCCGTTCAATTTCAAATCCGCAGTTTGTCAGCCAACGCGTCACATCATCCGGATCACGCGGGAAATCGGGCGACAGCGTGCGCTTTTTACGTTTGCTCATATTGGCGCGCATATAGCCGAAGTTGCCAAGCGTCAGGGTGCGGAAGGTTAAGCCGTGCGCGTTGTAAAACATCAACGACAGCACGCCGCCGGGCTTGAGCGTGTGCCACAGCGCTTGCAGCACCTCTTCCGGATGCGCGACCCATTCCAACACCGCGTGAAACAATACCAGATCAACCTGCGTATCCAAATGTTCGCCCACCTGCTGGGCGCTAATTTGTTTGAATTGCATGTTGTGGCTCACACCCGCGGCAAGCGCATGGGCTTCCGCCAGCTTCAGCATCTCAGCAGAGAGATCGCACAGCACAACCTGATGACCGCGCGCCGCCAGGCCGCTTGAGACTTGTCCCACGCCGCCGCCGGCATCCAGCACCTTCAAGGATCCGGCAGGCAATGTCGGTAACAGAGCTTCCAGTTCGTCCCAGACAATCGCCTGGCGCACTTGCCCTTTGCGCGTGCCATAAATGTTCTGTGAGAATTTGTCCGCCAGATCGTCAAAGTTACGATCCTGCATGATGATGGCTCCGCTTTGCTGCATTCAACTTGTGCTATTTTGTCACAGGCTCAACAAGAATGAACCTTTCATGCCGCAGTAACCGTCTGGCAGCTGTTTTTTTGGACAAAAGAGGCCATATTCGATGTTTTTCGCATTTAAAAAAGTCATTGGCGGGATGTTGCTTCCCTTGCCGCTGCTGTTATTAATGATGGCGGCAGGACTTTTGCTGCTCTGGTTCAGCCGCTGGCAAAAAAGCGGCAAAATCCTCATCTCTTGCAGCTGGCTGCTGCTGCTGATTTTGAGCCTGCAGCCGGTTGCCGATCGCCTGCTGTCACCGCTGGAAAATCATTATCCCACCTGGAACGGTAACGAGCCGGTCGATTATATCGTGGTGCTCGGCGGCGGCTATACCTTCAATCCGAATTGGGCACCGAGTTCCAACTTGATTAATAACAGTCTGCCGCGTGTGGCCGAAGGCGTGCGTCAGTGGCGGCGCTATCCGCAGGCCAAAATGATCTTTACGGGCGCAGCAGCCGGCGAAAACCCACGCAGCAGCGCCAGCGTGGCGGCCGAAGTGGCGGAAAGTCTGGGCGTGCCATCAGCAGCGATTATTCAGTTGGATCAACCCAAGGATACGATTGGCGAAGCTCGCGCGGTGAAACAGACGATTGGTGAACACCCGTTCTTACTGGTGACTTCCGCCAACCATCTGCCGCGTGCCATGCATTTCTTTCAAAGTGCCGGCATGAATCCGCTGGCCGCACCGGCAAATCAGTTGGCAGTGACCTCGCCGCTAAACTGGTGGGAACGCGCTATTCCGTCACCGCTGTGGCTGGCACATAGTGAGCGTGCGATCTATGAAACGCTGGGACAAACCTGGCAGAAGCTGCGCGGTGACGATCTCACCTCAACCCAGCCAGGGGAGTAATTGCGCGCGGGCGTGATCGAAGCGCGGACGGTCAAACTGTCCGCTGCTGACCAACGTGTCGACGCAATCCCACAGCTGATACAACCAGCGCCGCCAGAGGAAACCTTCCGCCACAGGCGCGCGCTGCAGATAGTGCTGCAGCAGTGACGCTTCTGCGCCGCTATCCGCCAGGCGCATCAGATCGTATTCGCGCGGTGCCCAGAGAATGTTGCCCGGCTGCATCATGGCAATAAGCTGATCGCTGTGCGCATCTTTTAACATACTGGCTAAGCGCAGGTTGCCGTGCATCAATACGCAGGGATCGTCAAAACCGTTGAACAGACGCGGTAATAGCTGACGGCTGCGAAACAGAATCTGACGATCTTCCAGTGTAAAAAACGGCGGTGACAAATAACCCAGCGTTGACCACAACACATCCACCCGCTGGCGATACCATGCGGGCCAGTTATTCTCCTGCACGCTGTCCACGCTGCCGACTAAGCCATGGCTGTCAATACGATGCCACGCCAGCACGCCTTCGACGATCTGTTCGCACAGCTGTTCCCAGCGCGCTGCGCTGCGGGCCGGAGCTTCCGCAGATACACCGTTAAAGCGTGCCATCAGCAACATTTCATGTACCGGCTTTTGCTGGCTAAGCACCAGACCAAACACGGCAGGCACGGCGATCAAGCCATCATGGCCGAGCATGGTCAGTTTTTTAGCTTCCAGCGCAGCGCGTCCCTGATGACGAAAATATTTCGCCACCAGCGGCATCGGTTTACCGGCGTTATCGTAAAGCGCATACAGCCGCGTGTGCGCCTGCTCGCTAATGGTTTCGAGACGACTGATGCTTTCACCAAGCACCAACGCGAGTTCTGAACGGAGCTGTTCCATGCAATATCCTCCGACGTCAAAGGGCTGGAATATGCTGGAGGTGATGGCGGCGCAAAGCTTAGCGCCAGATCAAACTTTCAGGCCAGCGAGAGCCGCTGGCCGGTCGGAGATTAACCCTGCATAGCGAGACGAACCCGCTCAAGGTCTTCCGGCGTATCCACCCCAACACTTGGGATAGTTTTTGCCACCGCGACGTGAATCTTTTCACCGTACCACAGCACGCGCAGCTGTTCGAGCAACTCAATGTGCTCCAGCGGGCAAGGTTCCCACGCGATGTAGCGACGGATGAAACCGGCGCGATAGGCGTAAATGCCAATGTGGCGGAGCAGCGTGTCGCCAATCTGCTCGCGCGAACGCGCATAACGCTCGCGATCCCAGGGAATGGTGGCGCGTGAGAAGTAGAGCGCATAACCTTTGGCGTCCATCACCACTTTCACCGCGTTCGGGTTAAAGGCTTCTTCTGCATTGGTGATCGGCACCGCCAGCGTCGCCATCCCGGCTTCAGATTGCGCCAGATTACCTGCCACCTGACGTACAATCTCCGCCGGGATCATCGGCTCGTCGCCCTGCACGTTAACGATGATCGTGTCGTCGGCAAACTGATACTTTTCGATCACTTCGGCCAAACGCTCAGTTCCGGACTGATGATCGACCCGCGTCATGCACACTTCGCCGCCAGCCGCCGTTACCGCCGCAGCCACATCCGGATGATCGGTGGCGACAATTACGCGATCGGCACCCGATTCACGGGCGCGTTCCATAACGTGCAGCACCATCGGTTTACCCTGAATATCCACCAGCGGTTTGCCGGGCAGACGGGTTGAAGCATAACGTGCAGGAATAATGGCAACAAAACTCATGGATGAATCTCTTCAACAGACAGCGTACGCGCTTCCACTTCCAGCAGCACTGGAATCCCGTCACGTACCGGGTAAGCCAGGCCATCCGGTTTACAGATCAGCTCTTGCTGCTCTTTGTTGAAATAGAGTTTTCCGTTGCATACCGGGCAAGCAACGATTTCGAGTAAACGGTGATCCATAATCTTCTCCATTCAGGACCGATTCAGACGGGTAGCATAGCATAATAGCGTGCGCGTGAATGACGCACTCAAGCCGGACAAATGGCAGCTTTATTCACCAATCGACCAGCGATTTGACCAGGCAGCCAGCAGTTCTGCTGGCGCATCTTCGATAATCACTTGGTTGGCGCCTTGCCACGCGGCGAAGCGATTAATGGCTTTTTGGACGTCATTAAGGAAAGCGTTACTGATGAGTGTGCCCTCTTCCAGCCAGAATGCACGAACCACTAATTGCTGCGCCTGACGCTCCATTTTGGCATCGATGCGCGCTTTCAATAATCCGCGATGCAGGACCGGCAGGACAAAATAACCATATTTGCGCTTTTCCGAAGGCGTATAGCACTCAATGCGGTAATCAAAATTAAACAGCTCCAGCGCGCGACGACGATCCCAAACCACTGGATCAAAGGGTGACAACAGCGCGGTATGCGTGGCAGAGAGTGGCTTTTCCAGCAGCGGCAATAATGCGTGGTGTAACCACATTTCGCCCAGTTGCTCGACCTCAACACGCACAATTTCTCCGCGCGCAGCCGCATCCTCAAGCCATGACTTGAGCGGTGCGCGTTTGAGCCGGTAATAATCGGCTAACCAACTGCCACGGAAAATGCCGAGACTGAATGCGCTGTGACTCAGCATCTGTAACACCGCTTCGTCTTCACTTAACGCATGTTGTTCATCAATCCAGTCCGGCATTACGCGGCTGTGCAGATCGTAAACCCGCTGGAAGTTGCGCCGCTCCACCACCATCAACTGACCCGCGCTGAACAAATTCTCCAGATGACGCTTATGCGGCTTCCACGCCCACCAGCCCGGTTTGGTCTGTTTATCATTACTGAAATCGGCTGCTCGCACTGGGCCGTTGGCGGAGATGTGTTGCAGTAGGTCAGTGATTTCCTGTTGATGTTCCTCAACCCATCGTTGGTTGTACTTCCAGCCCAGTCGCTGCGGTTCCAGCATGCGGTGGCGCAGCAACGGGTAATCTTCGAAAGGAATAAAACAGGCTTCATGAGCCCAATATTCAAATAATGCGCCCGAGGCCAGCGCCTCTTCCAGCCAGTTGGTCTGATACGCGCCAAGGCGGCTAAACAGCACCAGATAAGGACTGCGTGCCACCACATTGATGGTATCAATTTGCAGCAAAGACATCTGACGCACAGTCGCGTGTATATCAGCAAAGCGCGCACGTCGGCCTAAAGGACGTAACAGTCCCTGAGCAGCCAGATGCAGATGACGAGCAGTTTGCAACGAGAGGGAAGCGACGAGGTTCATAACTCCATTCCCTTTTTGGTGGTTAGCGCGAACGGGCGTCGCGCGCGGTAGTGCAGAGATGGGTGATATCGTCTAACAAGGTTGTCACCGCCGTGCCTTGCAGATGCGCATCAACCGGCAAATACCACCAGTTTGGGCGAGCAAAACTACGGCATTTTACCGCATCTTTTTCCGTCATCAGCAAGCACTGATCTGCCTGAGTCAGACGCCGCAATTCGTCTTCGCTGTAAGCATGGTGATCGGCGAAGGCAATTTCAGCCACTGGCTTGATGCCTTGCTGCTTAAGCGTGTTGAAGAAGCGCGGCGGATGACCTATGCCGGCCATCGCGACAATTTCCGGCAATTGCGCTAACGCCACGCTTGCACCGTTGATCAGGTTGACCGCCAGACCGGGCTGCAATGACATCGCAATTTCGCCCGCCTGCGCATCGCCGCCGTTAACGATCACCGCATTTACGGTGCTAAGTCGTGAGGCGCGTTCACGCATCGGCCCAGCCGGTAACCACCAGCCATTGCCAAAACGACGCATCCCATCCACCACCACAATTTCGCGATCGCGCTGCAGCGCGTAATGCTGCAGGCCATCATCGGTGATAATCACATCCAGATCGTGCGCAGCGAGCAAGCCTTCTACCGCCAGACGCCGCCGTGGCGCAACGGCGACCGGCACTTGCGTGCGTTGAGCGATCAGCACAGGTTCATCGCCGGCCTGCGCCGTGGGCGTTTCAGCGGTAACCAGCAGCGGATAACGTTCAGCTTTTCCGCCGTAACCCCGCGACACCACGCCAGCACGTACTCCACGTTGTTGCAGCGCCTGCACCAACCAAATCACTACGGGCGTTTTACCATTCCCACCTGCGGTGAGGTTCCCCACCACAATCACAGGGCAAGGCGCGCGCCAACTTTTTCGCCAACCGCGCTGGAAGCTGAGGCGAATCAATAGGGTAATCGCCCCATAAAGCAGACTCAGTGGCCATAGCAGCAGCCATAACGGCGAGCGCCCGCTCCAGATGCGTTCGATCATTGACCGAACTGCAGTTTGTGAAGCTGCGCATAGGCGCCCTTCTGTTCAAGCAGCACGCTGTGAGTACCGCGTTCGACAATGCGACCATCTTCAACTACGACGATCTCATCGGCTTTCTCAATGGTCGACAGACGGTGCGCAATCACCAGTGAGGTGCGATTTTTCTGCAGCTCATCAAGTGCGGCCTGAATCGCCCGCTCAGATTCGGTATCGAGCGCTGATGTGGCTTCATCGAGAATCAAAATCGGGCAGTCGCGTAGTAACGCACGCGCAATCGCAATACGCTGACGCTGACCACCGGAAAGCAGCACGCCATTCTCACCTATCACGGTATCAAGGCCATTATCCATCTTCTGGATGAAGTCCATTGCATGCGCCATGGTCGCAGCCTGCTCGATTTGCTCGCGCGTGTATTGACCATTACGGGCATAAGAAATGTTGTTGGCGACGGTGTCGTTGAAGAGATGAACGTTCTGGGAAACCAACGCCACTTGATTACGCAGTGAACGCAGGGTGTATTCGCGCAGATCGTGGCCATCCAGCAGAATTTCACCGCTATCAATGTCGTAGAAGCGCGTCAGCAAGCTGGCCATAGTGGATTTACCAGAGCCAGAACGGCCGACCAGTGCAACGGTTTTACCGGCAGGCAGCGACAGGTTGATATCACGCAGCGCAGGAATTTCTCGGCCTGGATAGGTAAAAGTCACGTTGCGGAATTCCACATCACCCTTAGCACGATCCATTTCACGCTTGCCGTTATCCACTTCCTGCTCACTGTCAAGAATCGAGAACAGCGTCTGACAAGCCGCCATACCACGCTGGAACTGCGCATTCACGTTGGTCAGTGACTTGAGCGGACGCATCAGGGCGATCATTGATGAGAACACCACGGTGATGGTACCGGCTGTCAGCGTTTCCATCACGCTTGGGAAACTGGCGGCATAAAGCACAAATGCCAGTGCCAGCGAGGCAATCAACTGGATTACCGGATCAGAGATTGAAGATGCTGACACCAGTTTCATGCCTTGTTGGCGCATCCTGTTACTGACCTGAGAAAAACGCTTGGCCTCCACTTCCTGGCCACCAAAGATCAGCACTTCTTTATGCCCTTTTAGCATCTGTTCGGCGCTGGTGGTGACCTGTCCCATGGTGTTCTGCATGTTCTTACTGATGCTGCGGAAACGTTTGGAAACAGTACGAATAGCAAAGGAGACGATCGGTGCCAGCACAATGAGAATCAAAGACAGCTGCCAGCTGTAATAGAACATCATGATGAACAGGCCAATGATTGAGGCCCCTTCACGCACCACCGTAACCAGTGCACTGGAAGAGGAAGAGGCCACCTGTTCAGAATCGTAGGTGATGCGTGACAGCAGCGTCCCCGTTGATTGCTGATCAAAGAAGGTTACCGGCATGCCCATCATATGGCCGAACAGGCGGCGACGCATGTTCATGACCACGTTGCCGGACACCCATGAGATGCAGTAACTGGAGATATAACTGGTCACGCCACGTACCAGCATCAGGCCAATTACCACTAGCGGCATCCACAGCATTACGGATCTGTCTGCTTTACCGAAGCCATCATCCAGTAAAGGTTTCAACAGAGAGAGCATCAGGGTATCGCCTGCCGCATTGAGTATCAGCGCCACCGCTGACACATACAGGCCAGCCTTGTGGGGCGCAATCATCGGCCAGAGTCGACGGAATGTCTGCCACGTTGAGAGATCTTTATCTTGATGCATTATTTATTCACGCTGTTTGAAATAGCCGCTCATTCTACCTGGAATCGCGTTTGACGCCAAACCACTGATGGTACCATCGAGGCATTATTTGCTCTCTTAAGCCCTTAATTTGCCAATGACCTTGTCTGATACCCACATGAATCTGACCCGATTGTGCCGTGTCGTACCACATATAGCCTTGCTGACGATAGCGTTGCACCACGGCTGGCGCAGGCATACGCCAGGCGTTATACCGCGCCACCGAAGCAAATGCTGCTTTCCCAGCAACATTACGTAACAGTAATGCGCCTGATGAAGTCCGACTACCATGGTGCGGAACCTGCAAAATTGTCGCGTTCAGAGCCTCTTTTTCCAGCGCGACAATTTTTCTCTCGGCTTCTAACTCAATATCCCCGGTGAGTAACACGCTAAAGAGCCCGTCATCGACTCGCACCACACAGGAATTGTTATTTTGTCCCTGGGTCTGATTCTCCGGCGGCCACAAAGCGGTAAATTGCAATTTGCCCCACTGCCACCGCTGACCACGGAAGCATGGCAGGTGTCCGTCTTCCGCCAGGGCACTACGAATTGCTACCGCTGGATTAACTTTGAGCAATGAGTGTAGCCCACCACGGTGATCAAGATGCTTGTGGCTTAGTATCAAAGAATGGAGGCTTCTGCCGTGATACTGCAACCATGGCAGAATGACGCGCGAACCGGCATCATCCTGTTTCCAACCCGGTCCAACGTCATACATCACCACTTCATTGCCCTGTGTAATGGCAATCGCCAGGCCATGCCCCACATCAATCATGTCGATTTGCCAGTCATCACGCTGTGAAGCGCTGCGCCAAAGGATGATTGCGAGTATCAGGCTAAAGCACGGCATCACACTGCGATAAATCAGCTTGCTGCGCCAGAGAACTAATCCTACCCACAGCAGCACGATAGCAGGTAACGTATCGCTCCATGCCCACCAGCCAGCGGGTAACCACTGCAGCAGGAGCATGACCTGGCTTATGGAAAGATCCGCCAGAGACCATAATCCCGTTGAAATCAGCGGCACTGGCAATAGCACTGCCAGCAATATCAGTGGCACCGTGACAAAAGACACAACCGGCACCGCGATCAGATTTGCTAATAACGCACTCAGGCTTATTCCCTGAAACAGGAAGATTTGTAGTGGAGCCATGAGGATCATCATTCCTAACTGCAGATGTAGCAATTGCAATAACAGCCATCGACGCTTTGCGCGAAAGCGATGTGTTAATGGAAACCATTGATACCAGGTAATCAGCATCGCGACCGCCAGTGCCGACAACCAAAAGCTTTCTGACAGCACAGTTAATGGATCCAGTACCAGCAAAGCGCCGATACATAACGTCCAGACTTGCCAGCCACTGAGCTGCCAACCGGCGCTGCGCATCCCTATCCATAATATGAGCGCGATCATCGCGCGCTGGGCCGGTGCATGACTGCCAGAAACCCACGTGTAAGTCGCTGCGGTCATAACACTAACCAGCAGCGGAAATAAATGACCAATCAAATGACCCGGCAAAATTACCTGGATAGCACGCGCCAACAGCCATCCAACGCTGGCAGCTAATGCAATATGCATTCCCGAGATTGCCATCAAGTGGGCAGTACCTGTTTCCCGCAGCAACTGTCGCTGTTCTTCAGTCATGTTGGTACGTATACCAAACGCTAAAGCCTGCATAATTGCCGGTTGTTTGAGCGTATCGAATGCGGGTAGATGATGATTGATTAAACGCGTCCGCCAGTTGCAAGTAAGCGATTCCACCTGCTTACTGATGATGCGCCCTTGCAGCGGCGTGTGATTAGACAAGGCAAAGCGCTGCAGATCGAACTCGCCTTGATTTAATCTGCCGTGGACGGCACGCAGTCGCAGTTTCATCTGCCAGCGCTGACCGGCACAGTACGGTTGCTCCATCGAAGCATTATTGAGCATGACAAAGAGAGGTGGAAACTGATAACGCTGACCGACACGCAAGATTTGCACGGTTAATTGCTGCTTCTGTTCACGAACTTCAGTCACCCGTACAGTGGCTTCAATTGTGGCGGCAGTCAGATCCCCAATGGCATTGACCATCTGGCGGGCTTCAGTCAATGTCCAGGCCACCATTAAGAGAGCAATCCCTGCAAGCCGTAGCAACGTGATTGGCATCAACCCAAGCGCCACAGCGAGTACAACCATGATGACTATTCCGTTGGCAGCGGGTATATGCGGCAATATGCCCAACGGCAATGCCGAGGCAATCATCAATCTGGCCAGAACAATCCAGTTCATATGCATCATTACTCTCCCTCATTGGCGGAAGAGTGTGCCGAGAAAAGCAGGGATTTACTTCATTGAAAAGAGAGTGTGTCGCGATGGATTCCGAGACTTTTGCAGAGATTACATTGATGAGACTTCATTTTGGAAAGCAGATCTCAATTCCGCATACTCTAAGCAAAAAAAAACGACACCCTAGAGTGTCGTTTTTATCGTTCGGTAGCGGCTTAGCCGTAGATGTTCGCACGGTCACGCAATTCTTTGCCCGGCTTAAAGTGGGGAACGTATTTACCTTCCAGATCCACTTTGTCGCCCGTTTTCGGGTTACGCCCCGTACGCGGTGCACGGTAATGCAAAGAAAAGCTGCCGAATCCCCGGATTTCAATGCGCTCGCCCTGGGCCAACGTAGTGGCCATGTGCTCAAGCATCTCTTTGACCGCATCCTCAACGACTTTCGCCGGAATATGAGTATGCTGGCCAGCAAGTCTTTCAATTAGTTCTGACTTGGTCATGTAACCTCCGGTTAATCCTTATTTGGAAAGGTATGACAGCTTTTACCGAAACCGGACGATTTTCATCGTCCGGTGCCTTAGGTCGATTACTCGCCTTTAGCCGCTTTGAACGCTTCAGCCATCGCGCTAGAGAAGTTGCTGCCTTCATCCTGTTTGGTGTTAACAGTGTTGATAGCTTCTTTCTCATCAGCCTGGTCTTTAGCACGAACAGACAGGCTCACAACGCGGTTCTTACGGTCAACGCCGGTGAATTTAGCTTCAACGTCGTCGCCAACACTCAGAACCAGAGTTGCGTCTTCGATGCGGTCCAGAGAAGCTTCAGAAGCGCGCAGGTAACCCTCTACGCCGTCAGCTAATTCTACTGTAGCACCTTTCGCGTCAACTGCAGTGACTTTACCAGTCACGATAGCGCCTTTCTTGTTCAGGGTGATGTAGTTGTTGAATGGATCTTCAGCCAACTGCTTCACGCCCAGAGAGATGCGCTCGCGCTCTGCATCAACCTGCAGTACAACGGCAGCGATTTCGTCGCCTTTTTTGTACTCGCGAACGGCTTCTTCGCCAGTCGCGTTCCAGGAGATGTCAGACAGGTGAACCAGACCGTCGATGCCACCGTCCAGGCCGATGAAGATACCGAAGTCAGTGATTGACTTGATTTTACCTTCAACGCGATCGCCTTTGTTGTGGGTCTCAGCGAACAGCTGCCATGGGTTAGATTTGCACTGCTTCAGACCCAAGGAGATACGACGACGCTCTTCATCGATGTCCAGAACCATTACTTCAACCACATCGCCTACGTTTACAACTTTAGACGGATGGATGTTTTTGTTGGTCCAGTCCATTTCTGAAACGTGTACCAGACCTTCAACGCCTTCTTCGATTTCTACGAAGCAGCCGTAATCAGTCAGGTTGGTTACACGACCAGTCAGGCGAGTGCCTTCTGGATAGCGCTTAGCGATAGCAACCCAAGGATCTTCGCCCAGCTGTTTCAGGCCCAGAGATACACGGGTACGCTCGCGGTCGAACTTCAGCACTTTAACAGTGATTTCGTCGCCCACGTTGACGATTTCGCTCGGATGCTTAACGCGTTTCCAAGCCATATCGGTAATGTGCAGCAGGCCATCAACGCCGCCCAGATCCACGAATGCACCGTAGTCAGTGAGGTTCTTAACGATACCTTTAACTTCCATGCCTTCCTGCAGGTTTTCCAGCAGCTGATCGCGCTCAGCGCTGTTCTCAGATTCGATAACTGCACGGCGTGAAACCACGACGTTGTTACGTTTCTGATCAAGCTTGATTACTTTGAATTCAAGCTCTTTGCCTTCCAGGTGCAGAGTATCGCGAACCGGACGAACGTCTACCAGTGAACCTGGCAGGAACGCACGAATACCGTTCAGCTCAACTGTGAAGCCACCTTTAACTTTGCCGTTGATAACACCGGTAACAGTTTCAGCGTCTTCGTAAGCTTTTTCCAGCGTGATCCAAGCTTCGTGACGTTTAGCTTTCTCACGGGACAGCAGGGTTTCACCGAAGCCGTCTTCTACTGCGTCCAGCGCAACGTCAACTTCGTCGCCTACCTGGATTTCCAGTTCGCCGGCTGCGTTCTTGAACTGCTCTGCAGGAATTGCAGATTCAGATTTCAGACCCGCATCAACCAGAACTACGTCTTTGTCGATAGAGACAACAACGCCACGAACGATGGAACCCGGACGGGTTTCGATTTCTTTCAGGGACTCTTCAAAGAGTTGAGCAAAAGATTCAGTCATATTGATAATCTTAGGATTCTTCAATTTAACGTCCACCTGACTTCATTGTCGGATGGGGTTGTTTCACATGCCCTGCACCGGGTCCTTGGTACAGGGTTACAGCAATTCGGTTGCCGAAAGATTAAATGCCCAACTTACGCTTAGCATAATCAAGCGCCTTTTCAATCACTTGCTCAATCGACATACTGGTTGAATCCAGTACCAGAGCATCTGTGGCAGGCACTAAAGGGGCGATGGCACGATTACGATCGCGGTCGTCGCGTTCCCTTATCTCGGATAAAAGGCGATCAAAGTTAACATTAAAGCCTTTCTCCTGCAACTGTAGCATACGGCGATGCGCACGCTCTTCCGAGCTGGCGTCGAGGAATATTTTCACTGGCGCATCAGGGAAAACCACGGTTCCCATATCGCGTCCATCAGCGATTAAACCGGGCTCTTCGCGGAATGCACGTTGGCGTCGAAGCAATGCCTCACGCACCCGCGGGAAAGCGGCAACGCGCGATGCGGTGTTGCTGACTTCTTGCGTGCGGATTTCACCGGTGACATCTTCACCTTCAAGAACCACCTGCATTTCACCGTCAACCGATAGAAAACGCACATCAAGATGCGCAGCCATCGGTACTAATGCTTCCTCGGACTCAATATCCACCTGATGGTGAAGTGCGGCCAATGCTAAAACGCGATAAATAGCGCCAGAATCCAGTAAGTGCCACTGCAACGACTCCGCCATCGCTTTACATAAAGTCCCTTTACCCGCGCCACTTGGCCCATCGATGGTAATAACCGGGGCGATTGCCGTCATTGTTCTCTCCTGTTGCTGCGTGCTTATTGTCAGCCCTTCCAGGCCGCCTGGATTGCGCGGCATTATACGCTGCCTGCGTCGGGTTAGTACCCTTTAGCGTAGACAGCGCTAGAAATATAGACAGATTCAGAACAATTTCCGCCTGATAAGGCCAGAAGAGAGCAAAGAAACCCGGCGCAGTGCACCGGGTTAAACGATCAGGAAGTATGACTGATTTTCGCCAACTGCTGGAAATAGCTCGGGAAGGTTTTAGCAGTGCAGCCTGGATCAAGGATGGTTACCGGCGTATCGGACAGAGCCACCAGTGCGAAGCACATTGCCATACGGTGATCGTTGTAAGTACCGATGTCCGCATGTTGCAACTGAGCCGGCGGTGTGACACGAATAAAGTCTTGCCCTTCTTCTACTTCCGCCCCCACTTTGCGTAACTCAGTCGCCATCGCAGCAAGACGGTCGGTCTCTTTTACGCGCCAGTTATAGATGTTGCGCATCAACGTGGTGCCTTGAGCGAAAAGGGCAGTAGTTGCAATTGTCATTGCCGCATCGGGAATATGGTTCATATCCATATCGATTGCCGTCAGCGATCCGCGTGTGCAAGAGATATAGTCATCTCCCCACTCAATCACTGCGCCCATCTTTTCCAGCACATCAGCAAAACGGATATCGCCCTGCACGCTGTTGCGGCCAATACCGGTTACACGTACGGTACCCCCTTTAATGGCAGCGGCAGCGAGGAAATATGATGCAGAAGACGCATCACCTTCCACCAGATAATCGCCCGGAGACTGGTACTGTTGCTGCCCTTTAACCACAAAACGCTGATAGTCCTGATTATCAACATCCACACCAAAGCAGCGCATCAGGTGCAAGGTGATATCAATGTAAGGCTTAGAAACCAGATCGCCTTTTATGGCGATGATGGTGTCTTGCTGCGCCAGTGGCGCGGTCATTAGCAATGCCGTGAGAAACTGGCTGGATACACTGCCATCGACGCTGACTTCCCCACCAACAAAACCACCATTAAGACGCACTGGCGGGTAATCGGTCTGTTCGAGATAGTCAATCTTTGCTCCGCCCTGACGCAGTGCATCAACCAGATGACCAATCGGACGCTCTTTCATGCGTGGCTCGCCAGTCAGAACGATTGACTGCTCGCCCAAACACAGCGCGGCAGCCAAAGGTCGCATCGCTGTACCTGCGTTACCGAGAAAAAGCTCAAGCGGTTTTTCAGCATGTAAAGGGCCCGCGTTACCTATCACTTCGCATACGGTGCGATCGTCTGAGAGCGTATAGCTGACACCCAGCGCTTTGAGGGCATTCAGCATGTGCTTAACGTCATCGCTATCAAGCAAGTTAGTCAGGCGGGTGGTGCCCTTTGCCAGCGCGGCCAGCAAGAGTGCGCGGTTCGAGACGCTTTTTGAACCCGGTAAGTTTACCGTGCCGTCAACGCGAGCAATCGGTTGTAGAGTCAGGGAGTCCTGCATGTGAAACCAAATCTCCAGAAAATACGAGACCCCATCGAGTGACGGGGTCTGATACCAGACAAGCTGGCATGAAAAAGCAATTAGCCGTGGCGACGTTCGAAGTCGACCATGAACTCAGTCAGCGTTTTAACCCCTTCCAGCGGCATCGCATTGTAGATCGATGCACGCATACCGCCAACCACGCGATGGCCTTTCAACGCGTGCAGCCCAGCCTTGAGAGACTCTTCCAGGAACACTTTGTCCAATGAGGAATCGGCTAACTGGAATGGCACGTTCATACGTGAACGGTTTTCGCTTGCGACATCGTTGCGATAAAACGCACTGTTATCAATCACGCCATACAATAAGTCGGCTTTTGCCTGATTCAGCTTGTCCATCTCAGCCACGCCGCCCTTCTCTTTCAGCCATTTGAATACCAGGCCAGAGAGATACCATGCGAAAGTCGGCGGAGTGTTAAACATCGATTCGTTTTCGGCCAGCACCTTATAATCAAGGATAGAAGGCACATAACGTTGTGCTTTGCCTAGCAGATCTTCGCGCACAACCACTAAGGTTAAGCCCGCCGGTCCGATATTTTTTTGTGCGCCAGCGTAGATCACGCCATAGCGACTCACATCGATTGGACGAGACAGAATAGTAGAAGAGAGATCGGCAACTACGACTTTATCGCCAAAATCCGGCTCTTCATCGATAGCAATGCCATCAATCGTTTCGTTCGGGCAGAAATGGACATAAGCCGCATCATCATTTAACTGCCATTCACGCATTGGTAATAAAGCACGCTTACCATCACGCGTGGTTTTAATATCAATGGTATTTGGCGAGCAGAATTTCTCGGCTTCTTTAATTGCGCTGTGAGCCCAGTAACCGCCGTCAATATAATCTGCGGTTTTTGCATCACCCAGCAAGTTGCCGGGAATGGCCGCGAACTGCGCACGCGCACCGCCATGGCAGAATAAAACTTTGTAGTTGGCTGGGATCTTCAGCAGATCGCGAAAATCTTGTTCTGCCGCTTCTGCAACAGCAATAAACTCTTTACTGCGGTGACTGATCTCCATCACCGAGGTGCCTAAACCGTGCCAGTTTGTCAGTTCTTGTTCTGCGCGACGGAGCACTTCTACCGGCAGCATAGCCGGGCCAGAGCTAAAATTATAAACCTGAGTCATTTCCCCTCACCACTGTCATATCGAACGGTTATGAATACCCAACCGGTTTTATCATTGCCTCCAGATGGCTGCAATCATTAATCCGGCAGCGATCACATTTCCAGAGCCAGCTCCACCGCAGCTTATGTCATAAATGCATTCAGCCATGGAATTTTGTGAGGTTGTTCCAGAAAGAAAAATCGCCAAGCGGAATGGCGTAACAACCTTAACCAGTCTGAGATAAATTTGGCTGACTGAATAGCGAAGCACGCATAAAACCCGTATTATTGCCCGCTTTACGCCCACCCCATTGACTTAAGAGAGCGCCACCATGACGCAAACGTTTATCCCCGGAAAAGACGCCGCACTGGAAGATTCCATTGCTCGCTTTCAGCAGAAACTGCAAGACCTTGGTTTCAATATTGAAGAAGCTTCCTGGCTGAATCCGGTGCCACACGTCTGGTCAGTACACATTCGCGATCGCGACTGCCCGCTGTGCTTTACAAATGGCAAAGGTGCTAGCAAAAAAGCCGCTCTGGCTTCAGCGCTGGGCGAATATTTTGAGCGCCTCTCTACTAACTATTTCTTCGCCGATTTCTGGTTGGGTGAATCCATCGCTAATGGCGATTTTGTTCACTATCCGAATGAAAAATGGTTCCCGCTCACTGAGGACGACAGCCTGCCAGAAGGCATTTTGGATGCGCGCCTGCGCAAGTTCTATGATCCTGATGAGAGCCTGGGTGCTTCTGAGCTGATTGATCTGCAATCCGGCAATGACGAGCGTGGAATTTGTGGCCTGCCATTTACCCGTCAATCTGACCAGCAAACAGTGTATATCCCGATGAATATCATCGGTAATCTGTACGTTTCGAATGGTATGTCTGCCGGTAACACCGCGAACGAAGCGCGTGTACAGGGTCTTTCTGAAGTGTTTGAGCGTCATATTAAGAATCGCATCATCGCCGAATCCATCAGCCTGCCAGAAATTCCAGCAGAGGTGATGCAGCGTTATCCTGGCGTAATTGAAGCAATTGAACGTCTGGAAGCAGAAGGTTTCCCAATCTTCTCATACGATGCGTCACTCGGCGGCAAATACCCGGTTATCTGCGTTGTTCTGTTCAATCCAGCAAATGGTACCTGCTTCGCTTCGTTTGGCGCACATCCGGACTTTGGCGTCGCACTGGAGCGTACCGTTACTGAACTGCTGCAGGGCCGCGGTCTGAAAGATCTCGACGTGTTCACACCGCCAACGTTCGATGATGAAGAGGTAGCGGAACACGCTAACCTGGAAACGCATTTCATCGATTCAAGCGGTCTGATTTCATGGGATATGTTTAAAGACGATGCCGATTATCCTTTCGTCGACTGGAGCTTTGCGGGTACCACTCACGAAGAGTTTGATACGCTAATGGCGATCTTCCGTGCGGAAGATAAAGAAGTCTATATCGCTGACTATGAACATCTGAGTGTTTACGCTTGCCGCATTATCGTGCCGGGCATGTCTGATATTTATCCAGCAGAAGATCTGCTGCTGGCAAATAACAGCATGGGCGCACCACTGCGCAAAACCCTGCTGGCGCTGCCAGACAGCCAATGGGAACCCGAAGCCTATCTCGAGCTGATTGTGCAACTGGATGAGGAAGGTCATGATGACTTTACTCGCGTGCGCGAGCTGCTGGGTCTGGCATCAGGCAAAGACAATGGCTGGTACACGCTGCGTATCGGCGAGCTGAAAGCCATGCTGGCGCTGGCCGGCGGCGACCTGGATCAGGCTCTGATCTGGACTGAATGGACGATGGAGTTTAATCAGTCCATCTTTAGTGAAGAGCGCGCAAACTACTACCGCTGCCTGCAAACCTTGCTGCTGCTGGCAATGGAAGAGGAACGCGATCCGCTACAATATCATCGCGCCTTTATTCGTATGTACGGCCAGGCTGCTGTTGAGGCTGCTTCAGCGGCAATCAGTGGCGAAGCGCCCTTCTATGGATTGCAAGCGGTCGATCTGGATCTGAAAGCTTTCCCTGCGCATCAATCATTACTCGCTGCCTATGAAAAGCTCCAGACAGTTAAACGTCGTTATTGGTCACAAAAATAGCCTTAACGCTTAAATTTCCATTTATAGAAATTAGGGTATTGGTCAATGGCACTGAAAAAATCAGTGCCATTTTTTTATATTGATCATACAAAGAGATTTAAGTGCATTATTAAATAACAATTCAGCTTTAATCGTTAATGATATTTAACAAAATCTAGTCTTGCCCGCAGCCACCTTCAACTTATTTTGCATAAATTAAAAATTATTTATTACAATAAATTCAATAATTTAAGCAGCACTCAGACGCATTTACGCTTCGCTTATCAGCGACCTTCCGGTCAAATATGATCCACATCAATTTCTGACCTATACTCCTTTGTTAATATCTTTACAGGCAATTTTTGGAGAGCGTTAGTGTGAAAGCTGACAACCCTTTTAATTCATTATTACCGGCGGCAATGGCGAAAGTTGCAGAAGAAGCCGGCATATATAAAGCTACTAAACGTCCTTTAACCACCTTCTTCCTTGCCATCACTGCTGGCGTATTTATCTCAATCGCATTTGTCTTCTATATCACTGCGACCACCGGAAGTGGAGCAATGCCCTACGGCATAGCAAAACTGATCGGCGGTATCTGTTTCTCGCTCGGTTTAATGTTAGTCGTGGTGTGCGGTGCTGACCTGTTCACCTCAACTGTTTTGATCGTGGTGGCAAAAGCCAGCGGCCGTATCACCTGGCTGCAACTCGGTCGACACTGGTTGACGGTCTATATCGGTAACCTGTTTGGTGCGCTGTTCTTTGTCGCGCTGATCTGGTTAGCCGGTGAACACATGGTGGCGAATGGTGCCTGGGGTTTGAATGTCCTGCAAACCGCTGACCATAAAATGCATCACACCTTTATTGAAGCAGTGAGTCTCGGCACGCTCGCCAACCTGATGGTTTGCCTGGCGGTGTGGATGAGTTATTCCGGCCGCAGTCTGATGGACAAAATGTTTGCGATGATCCTACCGGTGGCGATGTTTGTTGCCTGCGGTTTTGAACATAGTATTGCCAACATGTTCCTTATCCCGATGGCCATCGTTATCCGTGATTTTTCCAGCCCGGAATTCTGGCAAATGGCTGGTGCAAGCGCAGCACAGTTCCCGTCACTAAGCGTTAGTGACTTTATTGTTAACAACCTGATTCCCGTGACCATCGGCAACATTATTGGCGGCGGATTATTAGTCGGTTTGACCTACTGGGTAATCTATCTGCGTGGCGATGAGCCGGTGCATTAATGAATTGGTACGGGCGTGCTGAGTCAGCGCGCCATACGTCAAAGTCTCCCTTAATAAGGCAGGTATATCATGTCCGAACTGAATGAAAAAATGGCGTCAGCCTGGGAAGGATTTAGCGCCGGCGAATGGCAGAACAGCGTCAATGTCCGTGACTTTATCCAGAAAAACTACACACCGTATGAAGGCGACGAATCCTTCCTCGCTGGCGCGACGCCGGCCACAACTAAGCTGTGGGACAGTGTACTTGAAGGCATCAAAATCGAGAACCGCACCCACGCGCCGGTAGATTTTGACACCGATCTGGCTTCAACCATCACCTCTCATGATGCCGGCTACATCAGCAAATCGCTGGAAAAAATCGTTGGCCTGCAAACTGAAGCACCTTTGAAACGTGCCATCATCCCGTTTGGCGGCATCAAAATGGTTGAGGGTTCTTGCAAGGTTTATGGCCGCGAACTTGATCCCGCGCTGAAAAAAGTCTTCACTGATTACCGCAAAACCCATAACCAGGGCGTGTTCGATGTTTACACCCCTGACATCATGCGCTGCCGTAAATCAGGCGTGTTGACGGGTTTACCGGATGCCTATGGCCGCGGTCGTATCATCGGTGACTATCGCCGCGTTGCGCTGTACGGCATCGATTTTCTGATGAAAGACAAAGTTGCGCAGTTCAACTCTCTGCAGAGCGATATGGAGAATGGCGTTGACCTCGAAGCCACCATTCGCCTGCGTGAAGAGATCTCTGAACAGCACCGCGCACTGGGTCAGATCAAAGAGATGGCTGCGAAGTATGGTTCAGATATCTCGCTGCCCGCTACCAATGCTCAAGAAGCCGTTCAGTGGACTTACTATGGCTATCTCGCGGCGGTGAAATCTCAGAACGGTGCGGCAATGTCCTTTGGTCGCGTATCCACCTTCCTTGATGTGTATATCGAGCGCGATATTCAGGCCGGAAAACTGACTGAAGAAGAAGCACAGGAACTGATTGACCATCTGGTGATGAAACTGCGTATGGTGCGCTTCCTGCGTACGCCTGAATACGATGAGCTGTTCTCCGGTGACCCAATCTGGGCAACAGAATCACTGGCGGGTATGGGCGTCGATGGTCGTACTCTGGTGACTAAAAGCACCTTCCGTTTCCTGAATACGCTTTACACCATGGGGCCATCTCCGGAGCCAAATATGACCATCCTGTGGTCAGAAAAACTGCCGGTTAACTTTAAGAAATACGCCGCAAAAGTGTCTATCGATACATCCTCATTGCAGTATGAGAATGATGACCTGATGCGTCCTGACTTCGACAACGATGACTATGCTATCGCCTGCTGCGTTAGCCCAATGATTGTCGGTAAGCAGATGCAGTTCTTCGGTGCGCGTGCCAACCTGGCAAAAACCCTGCTGTACGCAATCAACGGTGGCGTTGATGAAAAACTGAAAATGCAGGTGGGTCCGAAAGAAGCACCAATCACTGACGAGATTCTTGATTACGACATCGTGATGGAGCGCCTGGATCACTTCATGGATTGGCTGGCTAAGCAGTACGTCACCTCCCTGAATATCATTCACTACATGCACGATAAGTACAGCTACGAAGCTTCACTGATGGCGCTGCACGATCGTGACGTTTATCGCACCATGGCCTGTGGTATCGCGGGTCTGTCTGTTGCGGCTGACTCACTTTCTGCCATCAAATACGCCAAAGTGAAAACCATCCGTGATGAAGATGGTCTCGCAGTAGACTTTGAAATTGAAGGCGAATATCCGCAGTTTGGTAACAACGACTCTCGCGTTGATGACATGGCGTGCGATTTGGTTGAACGTTTCATGAAGAAAATTCAGAAACTGCAAACCTACCGTAACGCGGTGCCAACTCAGTCAGTGCTGACCATCACTTCTAACGTGGTTTACGGTAAGAAAACCGGTAATACGCCAGACGGACGTCGTGCGGGTGCGCCATTCGGTCCGGGTGCTAACCCAATGCACGGCCGTGATCAGAAAGGTGCGGTGGCTTCACTGACCTCCGTTGCGAAACTGCCCTTTGCTTACGCGAAAGACGGCATCTCTTATACTTTCTCCATCGTGCCAAATGCACTGGGTAAAGATGATAACGTGCGTAAAACCAATCTTGCTGGCCTGATGGATGGATATTTCCACCATGAAGCCAACATTGAGGGCGGCCAGCATCTGAACGTTAACGTGATGAACCGTGAGATGTTGCTGGATGCGATGGAACATCCTGAGAAGTATCCGCAGCTGACCATTCGCGTATCCGGTTATGCTGTGCGCTTCAACTCGCTCACCAAAGAGCAGCAGAAGGATGTAATTACCCGTACGTTCACTCAGTCGCTGTAATCGTAGTTCACTGAGATTGAAAGGCTCCTGCGGGAGCCTTTTCTCCACAAGTCCGTTTTGCCAGTTTGCTGGTGCTGGCGACCTGGCAAAATCGACTTTCACTTTTAGAGCACAACATAGATTGTGCTGCCTGATATTCAGGCCCACCTGGAGAACTCATCGCAATGTCAACCATCGGTCGTATCCACTCCTTTGAATCCTGCGGCACCGTTGACGGCCCAGGCATCCGCTTCATTACCTTTTTTCAGGGCTGCCTCATGCGCTGCTTGTATTGCCATAACCGCGATACATGGGACACGCATGGCGGTAAAGAAGTTACCGTTGAAGAGTTGATGAAGGATGCGCTCTCATATCGTCACTTCATGAATGCATCTGGCGGTGGCGTGACGGCGTCGGGTGGCGAAGCGATCTTACAAGCGGAGTTCGTGCGTGACTGGTTCCGCGCTTGCCAGGCAGAAGGCATTCATACCTGTCTCGACACTAACGGCTTTGTTCGTCGCTACGATCCGGTGATCGATGAATTGCTTGATGCCACTGATTTGGTAATGCTCGATTTAAAACAGATTAACGATGATGTGCATCAGATTCTGGTGGGCGTTTCCAATCATCGTACGCTGGACTTTGCGCGCTATCTGCAGAAGAGAGGCAAACGCACCTGGATCCGCTTTGTAGTGGTGCCTGGCTACTCCGATGATGATGACTCCGTTCATCGCTTGGGTGAGTTTACCAAAGATATGGATAACATAGAGAAGATCGAATTGCTGCCTTACCACGAGTTAGGCAAACACAAATGGATCGCCATGGGCGAAGAGTACAAGCTGGATGGTGTTAAGCCGCCGAGCAAGGAAACCATGGAGCGAGTGAAGAATATCCTCGCCAGCTACGGCCATGAAGTGATGTATTAACCGCAAACAAAAGGGGAACCACCGGCTCCCCTTTTTACTATTTCATGGGAATGCGTTAAGCATGTGCGACAGGAGTAGCCTGATGATCGGCTTTGCGCAGTAACATCACCAGATAAACCAGTGCAACTGCAGCAATCATCACAAACAGCAGGCGGTCAGAGTAATTCTGCATCAGCATTGACGTCATTCCCGGCCCCACCAAACTGCCCACGGTATAGCTAAACAGTAACGCCTGATTCATTGCCACTAACTCATGATGCGCGACGGTTTCGCACGCCCAGGACATCGCCACCGGATAAAGTGTAAAACCAGCAAGACCCAGCACAAATAGCGCTGGCGCCATCGCAGTATCACCTAACATAGCAATCGCACCCAGGATAACCACAAACACTTGCACACGCAGCACCATCAGACGACCAAAGCGATCGGCTAAACGTCCTACCGGCCACTGACCGACAATGCCGGAACTGACCAGTAACGCCATCCAGTAACCGACGTTTGCATCACTCATACCCTGATGTGACAGATACAACGGCATCAAGCCATAAAGTGAGCCGAGAACGATACCGGAAATAATGCAGCCATTGATGCCGAGACGAGAACTACGACGACGCAACATAACCCAAAGGCGCCCCGTTGAAGCTTCTTCTGTCGCAGCGCTGGTATTGACATGCACAAACACTACCGGCAATACCGCACAGATAATCAGTGCAGTCACCCATGGAATCACGTGGAGCAGCTCGGTCGACACGCGGCTCACCAGCAACTGGCCTGCAACAGTGCCGAGGTAATAGATGATCATATAAGCCGCCAGCAACTGACCGCGATTACGCACGGTACCGCTGCATAACAAGGCACTCTCAACCACCACCCAAATCAGCGCACAACCGACACCTGCGGTAAAGCGCAGTAATGTCCAGCTATAGAAACCATCCAGTATCACCATGCCCATGGTCGCTACGGCAAAAAGCACGCTGGCAAGGTAAAAACAGCGATTAAAACCATAACGAGTAATCAACCAGCCCGCGAGCAAGGTGCCCAGCAAGTTACCGGTGTAATACGATGAGCTAGCCATTCCCACTTGCCAGGTCGGCAATTGATCATGGGTAAGCCAGAGCGGTACCAGCGTATTAAGCACAGCGATAGACACCGTCATGAGCATTAAGCCGCAAAGCAGCAAAACGACGGGGCGCGACCAGGTTGACATAGGGAATAAAACCAAAAGAAATGACGATAATTGCGCGCAGTTTGCCATCCGCTATCTTAAAGTCAATGTGCAAAAATTCGTCGCCGCACGATTTGCTGCGGAACAATTTATTTTTTTTATCTTCAGAGGGTTAGAAGCATGAGGAGGGATACAAGTCTGGCATCTATCTATTTGAATTTACGATTTTTAATGGTTAATAGCCATTTCTTGTCGATAACGTTTATTTCTTATTAATTCCGACTAAAAAATAATTATTTTGCCGCTTAAGAAACAAAAAACCCGGCATCGCCGGGCTCATATAATTGCGCGTTGATTAGCCAACGAATTCCAGTCCGCCCATATAAGGACGTAGTACTTCTGGCACTTCAATGCGGCCATCTGCTTGCTGATAGTTTTCAAGCACAGCCACCAGAGTACGACCCACTGCCAGACCAGAACCGTTCAGCGTGTGCACCAAACGCGGTTTCTTGTCGGTTTTGCTACGGCAGCGCGCCTGCATACGACGAGCCTGGAAATCACCCATGTTGGAGCAAGAGGAGATTTCACGATAGGTGTCCTGTGCTGGCAGCCAAACTTCCAGGTCGTAGGTCTTGGAAGAGCCAAAGCCCATATCGCCGGTGCAAAGCAGCACTTTACGGTATGGCAGATTGAGCAACTGAAGCACTTTCTCTGCATGGCCCACCAACTCTTCCAGTGCATCCATGGAGGTTTCAGGCGCCACAATCTGCACCATTTCCACTTTATCGAACTGGTGCATACGGATTAAACCACGCGTATCGCGCCCGTACGAACCGGCTTCAGAACGGAAGCATGGCGTGTGCGCAGCAAGTTTGAGCGGCAAAGATTCTTCTTCAACGATCTCATCACGCACCAGATTGGTCAGCGGCACTTCAGCGGTAGGGATCAGCGCATAGTTGCTGCTACCCGCTTCTTCGCCCAGCGGCTTGGTATGGAACAAATCTTCACCAAACTTCGGCAGCTGTCCGGTGCCATACAACGTTTCCTGATTCACCAGATACGGAACATAGGTTTCAAGATAACCGTGCTGCTGCGTATGCAGATCAAGCATAAACTGGCTAAGCGCACGGTGCAGACGCGCGATCTGGCCCTGCATCACAATGAAACGTGAACCCGTCAATTTCACCGCGGCGGCAAAGTCCAGACCTTTGGCGGCTTCACCCAGCTCAACATGATCTTTCACCGGGAAATCGAACTGGCGCGGCTGGCCCCAGCGGCTGACTTCCTGGTTCTCGCTGTCATCTTTACCCAACGGGACTTCGTCAACCGGGAGGTTTGGCAATGCGAGGGCAAAGTCACGAATTTCGTTCTGCAGGGCATCCAGTTCTGCTTTAGCCGCATCCAGGCGTTCGCCCAGCGCGTTCACTTCCTGACGCAGCGGCTCGATGTCTTCCCCACGTGCTTTGGCCTGACCGATGGATTTGGATCGGGAATTACGCTCAGCCTGCAGATTTTCAGTTTCTACCTGCAAGACTTTACGACGCTCTTCAAGCGAACGTAAGGTTTCCACATCCAGTTTAAATCCTCGGCGTGCCAGTTTTTCTGCGACTGCGTCTGGCTCGTTACGCAGCAGGTTGGGATCGAGCATGCTAATCCTGTGTAATAAAAGGTTGATTGAACGAATGGCGGGACTTGCATCCCTATGGAATGCAATGAAATCCTTGCTCACCTTACCGTAAGGTGTTTATCAGCGGTAGCGTTTTATCGGGCTATTTTGATCCTGCTCAGCCAGCCAGGCGAGTTTTTCGCCAATTTTCCCTTCGAGCCCGCGATTAGTCGGTTGATAGTAGCGCGTCTGCGCCATTTCAGGCGGGAAATAGACTTCGCCAGCGGCATAGGCGTTAGTCTCGTCGTGCGCATAACGATACTCTTTGCCCAGCCCCATCTCTTTCATCAATTTGGTAGGGGCGTTGCGTAAATGTTCCGGCACATCGTAGTCAGGAAATTCGCGCGCATCGCGCATCGCGGCTTTGAAAGCGGTGTAAACGGCATTACTTTTGGGTGCGCTTGCAAGGTAGACAATCGCCTGGGCAATCGCCCTTTCGCCTTCGGCTGGACCGACGCGCGTAAAGCAATCCCAGGCCGCTAGCGCAACCTGCATGCCGCGCGGATCGGCGTTACCCACATCTTCCGAGGCGATAGCCAGCAAACGGCGTGCGACATACAGCGGATCGCCGCCGGCGGTGATGATTCTTGCATACCAGTAAAGTGCCGCATCAGGTGCTGAACCGCGAACAGACTTGTGCAGAGCGGAGATCAGATCGTAGAAACGATCGCCTTTGTTATCAAAACGCGCCGCTCTTTCACCGGAAACTTCGTTGAGTAATTGTGGCGTTAATTCACGCTGGCCTTCGGCATTGCTTTCAGCCATATCCGCCATCATTTCCAGCGTATTCAATGCCCGACGCGCATCACCGTTAACCAGTTCCGCTATCATACGGCGCGTATTATCCGGCAGCACAATATCGCTTTTGCCATAACCGCGTTCGTCATCCTGCATCGCCTGCAGCAGAACCTGTTCAATATCAGCAGTGGTAAGAGACTTGAGTAAATATACGCGGGCACGGGATAGCAGCGCGGAATTGAGTTCAAACGAGGGATTTTCAGTGGTGGCACCAATAAACGTAATGGTGCCATCTTCAATATGCGGCAGGAAAGCATCCTGCTGACTTTTGTTAAAGCGATGGACTTCGTCGACAAACAGGATGGTGCGTCGACCCACCTGACGATTTTGTCGGGCACGCTCGATCGCTTCACGAATCTCTTTCACGCCAGAAGTGACAGCAGAAATGCGCTCAACATCAGCTTTACCGTAATGGGCGATAATCTCGGCTAATGTCGTTTTCCCTGTCCCAGGCGGTCCCCACAAAATCATCGAATGCAGATGCCCGGCCTCAATGGCGCGCGGCAGCGGTTTACCGGGCGCCAGCAAATGCTGTTGCCCAATGTAGTGTTGCAGCGTCGCCGGCCGCATACGAGCGGCCAGCGGCTGAAACTCATTCGATGGAGCGAAATCCAGAGACAGGTTACTCACCGTGACCTCACTGACGTTGATCGTCCACCGTTACCCCTTTTGGCGGCGTAAAGGTGAATTTGTCTGGGCTAATAGCGCCGTTGTTTTGGCTCTTCAGCTGATAATCGCTGTGCTGACCATCTTGCTCAATCGCGCTGAACTTATTGATGGTGCCAGACGATGTCACATTGATGGTGAACTGCTTGAGGTTGCCATCACTGCTCTTCGGCGTTAGCTCAAAATTATCGCCCTGCTGCTTGATGTTGTACTGTTTCCAGTCGCTTGGCTGGTTACGCGCAATCAGCATAAACGGCGTATTACTGGCTGCATTTTGCAACAGGCTAACGCTGGCTTGTTCAACGAAGGGATTGTAGAACCACAGATTTTTGCCATCAGAAATAATTACGCTTTCATCCGGCGCGGTCATGTGCCAGTTAAACAAGCTTGGGCGCTTCACCCACAGCTCGCCTTCACCATCCTGCACGTTGGCACCGCTGCCATCGGTCACTTTCTGACTGAAGCTGGCATGGAAGCTGTTCACTTTATTAAGACGCTGTTGCAGATCGCTGGACGCATCCGCCAATACTGATGCGGAAACAAAACTGGCCAACAGGCCACAGGCAATAACGCGTAATTTCATCTGATTCGATTCCTTATTTATTGTTTCCCGACACTTACAGCATTAAACGTAGTTGCCATCCTGTCTCTTCGACAGGAGAAAAAGCCGAAAGCTCCCGAAGATATGGGGATCGACCAACAGATAAACAATGGGCCAGTGTTAACTGGCCCATAAGCAGACAACTGCACGCGATAAATTACATCTCGTGTGGCGGCGGCGAAAGCACTTCGCGGTTGCCGTTATGTCCCGGTTCAGAAACGATGCCCTGCGCTTCCATCTGCTCGATGATACGTGCGGCACGGTTATATCCGATACGGAATTGGCGCTGAACTCCAGAAATGGAGGCTCGGCGTTTTTCCACTACGAAAGAGACCGCCTGATCAAACAGCGGATCCAGCTCTTCATCGCCCATCATTCCGCCAGCTGCACTCTCGCTCTCTTCACCAGCAGTAATGCTTTCGATGTATTGCGGGCGACCGCGTGCTTTCCAGTCCTGAACCACCGCATGCACTTCCTGATCGCGCACGAATGCACCATGCACACGTACAGGCATTGAGGAGTTTGGCGGCATGTACAGCATGTCACCCATCCCCAGCAGCGATTCTGCACCGCCCTGATCGAGGATGGTACGTGAGTCGATCTTGCTGGAAACGGTGAAGGCGATACGCGTCGGGATGTTGGCTTTGATCAGGCCGGTAATCACATCAACCGACGGACGCTGTGTCGCCAGCACCAGGTGAATACCCGCCGCTCGCGCTTTCTGAGCCAGACGAGCAATCAACTCTTCGACTTTCTTACCGACCGCCATCATCAGATCGGCAAATTCATCGACCAGCACCACGATATAAGGCAGTTTTTCCAGCACCGGCGGTGTGGTGTCCATGCTATCGCCCGGTTTCCAGAACGGATCCGGAATCGGTCGACCCATCGCGGCAGCCTGCTCAATCTTCTCGTTATAGCCGGCCAGATTACGCACGCCCAGCGCAGACATCAGTTTATAGCGACGCTCCATTTCACCAACACTCCAGCGCAGCGCATTGGCCGCATCTTTCATGTCTGTAACCACTTCGGTCAGCAAGTGAGGGATGCCTTCGTAGACTGACAGCTCGAGCATTTTCGGGTCGATCATGATAAAGCGCACTTCTTCCGGCGTGGCTTTATACAGCATGCTAATGATCATGGTGTTAACGCCCACTGATTTACCGGAACCGGTGGTACCGGCAACCAGCAAGTGCGGCATTTTCGCCAAATCAGCCACCACCGGCTGGCCAGCAATGTCTTTACCCAACACCACTGCAAGCGGTGACGGGTTTTCACGAAATTTAGGGCAATCCAGTACTTCGCGCAGATAAACGGTTTGACGATGTTTATTTGGCAGTTCAAGCCCGACGTAAGGCTTGCCTGGAATCACTTCCACCACGCGCACGGCAACCGCAGACAGAGAACGCGCCAGGTCACGCGACAAGTTAGAAATACGGGAAGCTTTAACGCCTGGCGCTAAATCGAGCTCGAAGCGGGTAATAACCGGACCAGGTGAAATACCTACAACCTCCGCCTTTACTCGATAATCAGCCAGGCGTGCTTCAACCAGCCGCGCGGTTTGCTCCAGCGCAAACATATCCACCGGCTCTTCTTCTGCCGGTGGTGACGTGAGCAGATCCAGCGTGGGCAGCGGCGTAGAAGGTTTTTCCAGCGGCTGTTCATGGCGAACCAGGAACGGATGGAACAAGCTGTCCTGCACAGGCGCAGCAGGTTTCACTGGTGCAGGCGGCGCAGAATAAGCTTCCTGTTCCGGCGACGACCATGGGCTGGATTCAGCACTCAACGACGGCAATGGCGATGGCTCCGGCGCAGCGGGTTGTTGCCACGGCGCGGGCTCTTCTGACTCTGGCGATGCAGAAATAGTGAACAGTGGCTCGCTCGGGCTATCGTCGACCAAATCTTTCATTGGTGAAAAATCAAAGGCAGACGATGTATCCAGATTAAATACCGGTGCTTCCTTCACTTCAGGTTCGGTATAGCGTTGCTGCTGCTGATCAGCGAACTGACGTGCAAGTTGAGCCTGCTGCAATGCATCCTCATCATCAGGCTCAGACGCTTCCTGCCAGCTTTCACCGTAACGATTCTGCTGCTGCGACGCGAAGGCTTCACGCAACTGCGCCTCTTGCAGCTCAACATCCTCTTCCTGTGGAGGAACGCTGTAAGACGCAGTGACTTCCGGCTGTTGCTGCTCAGCATCTTTAGCCTGTTCTTCCGCCATGCGCTGCGAGGGCAACTTAATGCCGTACGAAGCTAACTCACGTCGTGTTGGCAACTTAACTTTGTTTGGACGCGGCAACTCTGGACCAATGCCCTGCTTCACCTGCGGGTTGTAATCACGCTCAGGTACGATATCGAAGGCAGGTGAATAAGCAGCAGGTGATGTCGCTGCTTTGACTGCTCCAGCGGCAAGTGAAGCGGCGGCGAGACTGTTTAAAGGTGCAGAAGATGAAGCGGCATCCTGCCAGTTGCCCATGCTCGGGCCCTCATCATCATCAGCCGGCGAAAACGGTGAAGGTGCTGCTTCACCTGGCATCTCGAAACGATAGAGCGGAGCAGAAGGCTGCGCGATTGGTTGTTGCGCTGCAGCAACAGGCTGAGGAGCCGGAGTCGACTGAGCCGTGGCTTCGGCAACGCGTGGCATTGCGTCGGGTTCGGCAGATGCGGCTGGAGCAGGCTGCATAGCAGCTGGAGTTTGCTGTGCAGCTGGAGTTTGCTGTGCAGCTTGCGTAGTAACCGCAATTGCAGCGGCAGTTGCCGCACTCGCCTTCGCCAGCAGCGGATCGTCGCCCAACTCCGCAGCAACCGGTTCGCTCACCTTGCGCGGTTTAGCTAACAAGACATCATCGTCGTCATTAACGGACTGTACAGCATGCATCGGAGGCGACACCTCATCAGCAAGCTCTTCGTCGTCGTATTCTTCTTCCTGCCAGGGTTCGTCATGTCGTGAACGGTTGCTGGCAAAGGTCAGAACACCCATCACCACGCCGCCGATCTTCTCGGCAATCGTCAGCCATGACCATCCGGTGTAAAGCGTGATGCCGGCAGCCCAGACGCACAGCAGCGTCAAGGTGCCGCCAGCCGAACTGAACCACGGCGCCATCGCATTGCTGACCAGGCTGCCGATTACGCCGCCGGAAGCAAAATACCAGATGTCATCTACGTTGAGCGCCGCCAGACCACAGGTCGTTACCACCAAGGCCAGCACGCCAATCAGGCGTAAACCAACGGCAAAATAGTCGATGTAATCCTGACGATCGCGTTGGCGGAAGGTGATCCAACACAGACCAATAATGACGGGAGGAATGGCGTAGGCCATCACGCCAAAGATGAACAATAGCGTATCGGCCAGCCATGCGCCGACGCTACCACCCAGATTATGGATAGGTTCGTGCCATGCGGTTTGTGACCAGCTTGGATCTGACGGGTTAAAACTAACCAGCGACACCATCAAATAGATGGCGAACAAGGCCACAAGAATGAGCAACGCTTCCAGCAGACGACGTCCACTGCTCAGCGGTTGTAACGAAACATCTTTATCTTCTGTATATTCCTGGCTCAAGAGAACTCTCCAGGTGCCTGTAAATTAAGAAGGCAACAACGTCGGGCATGCCCGACGTTGGTCCTGTATGAATTCACAGGAGTGTACCGAAATCCTGCAAGCTTTGCACCTGCCCTGCACTACCGGGTTTTGATCACCAGACGATTGCTCTGTTTGACCTCTTCCATCACCACGTAAGTTCGGGTGTCGTTTACGCCCGGCAGACGCAGCAAGGTCTCACCCAGCAATTTACGATAAGCGGACATATCCGGTACGCGGGTTTTCAGCAGGTAGTCAAAATCACCGGAAACGAGGTGACATTCTTGAGTTTCCTCAAGTTTTTGCACGGCGGCGTTAAATTGTTCAAACACATCTGGCGCACCACGATTCAGAGTAATCTCAACGAAAACCAGCAGTGAAGCATCCAGATAATGCGGGTTGAGCTGCGCGGTGTAGCCCAGAATGAAGCCTTGACGCTCGAGGCGGCGCACGCGCTCAAGACATGGAGTTGGCGATAATCCAACACGTTTGGAAAGCTCGACATTAGAAATTCGACCGTCTTTCTGCAGTTCATTCAGAATATTTCTGTCGATACGATCTAAATCTTTTCCGGGGCGTTTCTTATTGTCTACCATTATTATTGTCTCTCTTAATTCCTTCCCTTTACCTGCCACACCCTGAAAACGCTCATTGTTCAGGGCCTTACTGAAGTGAAGACCATAAGCCTGTGCAGTAACGCGTCCATCCGTATGACGCATGTTGTCTGTCCACATCATGCGTCACTACCAATGTCAGGCTGAGTTTATTCGGCTAAAAAGCCCAAAACAGAAATGAAATTCTGTTTTGAATCGCTAAATATTCTCTGCTTCTCCCAATGTTTTCGCAAAAGCGCAGGCGATTGTCAAAGTAAAACATCCAAATTCAGTACAAGATGCCAGATAGAGTTCTGGGTTGCTGTTTTTAAATGAGAATTTTTATGCTGCTGCACCACTAATTGCCGAGCATTGCCCCCTTTTGGCGCAACGCGCGTGCAAAACTTGCACTCATCGTCTACGCCGCTCGCAGTGATTGTTAACAAAATTGCTGGAGCCTTTTTTTGCGGCGTTAATTTCCCTACAATCAAAAACTATGTTGTCAGAAAAAAATTGAGGAACGCATGAGTACGGCCAAACACAGTAAGCTGCTCATTCTGGGCTCCGGCCCTGCCGGTTATACTGCTGCGGTATATGCAGCGCGCGCTAACCTGAATCCGGTGTTAATTACCGGACTGGAGAAAGGAGGTCAGCTCACCACCACCACCGAAGTGGAGAACTGGCCAGGCGATGCAAACGATCTGACCGGTCCAGCGTTGATGGAGCGCATGCAGGAGCATGCCGAGAAATTCAACACCGAGATCATTTTTGACCACATTCATACCGTCGATTTGCAGAACCGTCCGTTCCGTCTGGTCGGCGACAGCGGTGAATACACTGCTGATGCGTTGATCATCGCCACTGGCGCATCGGCACGTTATCTCGGATTGCCATCAGAAGAAGCGTTCAAAGGCAAAGGCGTCTCTGCTTGTGCGACCTGCGACGGCTTCTTCTACCGCAATCAGAAAGTTGCCGTCATTGGTGGCGGTAACACTGCCGTTGAAGAAGCGCTTTATCTGGCTAACATTGCTGCAGAAGTGCATCTGATTCACCGTCGCGACAGTTTCCGCGCTGAGAAAATCCTTATTGACCGTCTGATGGAAAAAGTGCGCAATGGCAACATCGTGCTGCACACCGACCGCACGCTGGATGAAGTGGTTGGCGATCAAATGGGCGTGACGGGCTTGAAACTGCTGTCTACCAAAGGTGAAGCGGCTGAATCACTGGACGTCGCTGGTTTGTTTGTCGCTATCGGCCACAGTCCAAATACCGCAATTTTTGATGGTCAGCTGGATTTGGAAAATGGCTACATCAAAGTGCAGTCTGGTCTGCACGGCAACGCCACGCAAACCAGCATCCCAGGCGTGTTCGCTGCCGGCGATGTGATGGATCATATTTATCGTCAGGCCATTACCTCTGCCGGTACCGGCTGTATGGCGGCGTTGGATGCGGAACGCTTCCTCGATGGACTGGTTAAAAACGATAAGTAAGTTGTTAATAACTTGATCATAATCGCTAAAAGGCGGCCAGTTTTGGTCGCCTTTTTTGTTACCTGCGTGCTACAGTTCACGCGCCCGATATTGCTGGGTTTTCATCCGGGATTTACATCTCTTTTGAGTTACCAAACGGCATAGCATGAACAAATCACGGCAACAAGAACTTCTCCGCTGGCTCCGTCAGCAACGTCATCACGGTGCGCGCAACTTACGTGCGGCTTCGCTGCTGGGTTTTGCTGGCGCATTGGTCATTATCGCCCAAGCCTGGTTACTGGCTTCGCTGCTGCAAAATCTGCTTGTCGCACAGCAACCGCGCGCATCACTGCTCACCGATTTTCTGCTGCTGCTGCTGTGCTTTGTTTTGCGCGCCGGATTGCATTACGCCCGCGAAATGGCAGGACATCGCGCCGGCGTTGCCATTCGCCGTGCGCTGCGTCAGCAGGTTCTGGATCGACTCAATGTGCTCGGTCCCGCCTGGATTCAAGGTAAGCCAGCAGGCAGTTGGGCTACGCTGCTGCTCGAACAAATCGAAGAGATGCAGGAATACTACGCGCGGTATCTGCCTCAGATGTCGCTGGCACTCTTTATTCCGTTAGCCATATTGATCGCCATTTTTCCAATTAACTGGGCGGCGGGATTGATTCTGCTGGTCACCGCGCCACTGATTCCCCTATTTATGGCGATGGTTGGCATGGGCGCTGCAGATGCCAATCGCCGCAACTTTGTTGCTCTCGCCCGGCTAAGTGGTGATTTTTACGATCGTCTGCGTGGACGTGAAACGCTGCGCCTGTTCTATCGCGCTGCGGCAGAGCAAGAAGCAATTGCCGCCAGTACCACCGATTTTCGGCAACGCACTATGGAAGTGTTGCGCCTGGCGTTTCTCTCATCTGCCGTGCTGGAATTTTTTGCCTCACTGGCGATTGCTGTCGTCGCGGTCTATTTCGGTTTCTCTTATCTCGGCGAACTGAATTTTGGTCATTACAGCACCGGTGTAACGCTGTTTGCTGGTTTCCTGGCACTTATTCTGGCGCCTGAATTTTTCCAGCCGTTGCGCGACTTAGGCACCTTTTATCACGCCAAAGCGCAAGCGATTGGCGGAGCTGATGCGCTGGACCAGTTTCTACGCGAAAGTCCCGATCCACACGAAGAGCACGCTTCTCGCGAGCTTTCTCTCACTGCACCGCTGCATATTCAGGCTCAGAATTTGGTGGTCATGACTGCTGGCGGTGAAGCGCTGTCTCAATCGCTCAATTTCACTCTCGATACTGGTAAACGTGTGGCGCTGGTAGGACAAAGCGGTGCAGGCAAAACCGCGCTGATGAACGTCTTGCTGGGTTTCCTGCCTTATCAAGGTTCACTGCAGGTTAATGGGCAGGAGCTGCGTGATATCAACCGCGATAGCTGGCAACAATATATTGCCTGGGTTGGCCAAAATCCGCATTTACCCGCGCAAACGCTACGCGAAAACCTGCTGCTTAATAGCCCCATTGATGACGCTACGCTCATGTCAGTTCTGCAGCGCGCGGGCGTTGACGAGTTTTTAGATCGTCTGCCAAACGGATTAGATACTCTTTTAGGCGATGGCGGCGTGGGGCTTTCCGTCGGTCAGGCGCAGCGTATTGCCGTGGCGCGAGCCCTGCTCAAACCGGCACAACTGCTATTGCTTGATGAGCCCGGTTCTGGGCTGGATAGCCAAAGTGAGCAACATGTTATCCGCGCACTGCAGCAGGCGGCCACCCAGCAAACCACGCTGATGATCACGCATCAACTCAACGAGCTCGCTAGCTGGGATGAAGTGTGGGTGATGCTGGCCGGGCAACTGGTGCAACAAGGTCCCTGGCAGCAGCTGATTGAACAAGATGGACCTTTGCGTGAAATGGCGCAGCATCGTCAGAAGGAGATCGCATAATGAATAATTTGTCGCCTTTCCTGCGTCTGTTTAGCCGTCATCCATGGCGTTTGGGACTTGGCATTATTCTCGCCATTATCACTTTGCTTGCCAGTATCGGATTGCTGACTTTATCCGGCTGGTTCCTTGCCGCCTCTTCGCTGGCGGGCGTAGCGGGACTTTATACGTTCAATTACATGTTGCCCGCTGCCGGCGTGCGCGGCGCGGCGATCACGCGCACGGCTGCACGTTATTTTGAGCGTCTGGTGAGCCACGATGCCACCTTCCGCGTGCTGCAACATTTGCGCGTATTCACCTTCAGCAAAGTCATCGCCCTATCGCCGGAACAGCTGGCTCGTTTTCGTCATGGCGAATTGCTCAACCGTTTTGTCAGCGACGTGGATACACTCGATCATCTTTACCTGCGTGTGATCTCGCAGTTGATCGGTGCAGCGGTGGTAATTGTGGTGGTCACCTGCGGTTTGGCGCTGCTGGATGTACCGTTAGCTTTGCTGCTCGGCGGTATGATGCTTTTGACGCTGCTGCTCATGCCGCCGCTGTTCTGGCGGCTTGGCACCTCAGCCGGACACCAAATCGCCCAGCATCAGGCCAACTGGCGCATGCAGTTGACGCACTGGATTACTGGCCTGTCTGAGCTGAAAATTTATGGTGCAGCACAACAGTGGCGCGACCAACTTGATAGCGATGAACAGAAGTGGCAACAGGCGCAACGCAGACAACATTGCCTGCAGGCACTGGCGCAAAGTGTGTTGCTGGTCATCAGCGGCGCGACGGTTACGCTGTTGCTATGGATTTCCGCGAATGGCGTGGGTGGAAACAGTTCGCCGGGCGCATTGATCGCGCTGTTTGTGTTCTGCGGACTGGCGGCGTTTGAAGCGCTGGCCCCGGTTGCCGGAGCGTTTCTGCCGCTGTCGCAGGTGACCAGCGCCGCTAAGCGGGTACAGGAAATCATTGAACAGCCCGCCGCGATCCGTTTTCCCAGCGCAAAAATCAGTAGCCCATCAGGTATCAGCCTGAAAATGGAAAACATCCGCTTCAGCTATCCGCAGCGCCCCGAACCGGTGTTGCAGCATTTTTCCCTATCGTTAAATGCAGGTGAGCATTTGGCGCTGCTCGGTCCAACCGGCTGCGGCAAATCCAGTCTGCTGGCGCTGATTACCCGCGGTCGGGAAGCGCAGCAAGGTACAATTAGCCTCAACGATAGCGATCTCGCCGCCTGGGATGAAGCTTCGTTGCGTAGCCGAATTAGCGTGGTAACACAGCGCGTGCATCTGTTCAGCCAAACGCTGCGCGACAATCTCCTGCTGGCAAAACCCGATGCCAGCGATGAGCAACTGGTTGATACGTTGAACAAGGTGGGTCTGGCCCATCTCGCCGAACACAGCGAAGGATTGAATGCGTGGATGGGCGACGGCGGTCGACCGTTGTCCGGCGGCGAACTGCGTCGTCTGGCGATAGCACGCGCCCTGCTGCATGATGGCGATTTGTGGCTGCTGGATGAACCTACCGAAGGTTTGGATGCCAACACCGAGCAGCAAATTCTGGCGTTATTGCAACACGTCACCCGCGGCAAGACGCTGATTATGGTAACGCATCGCTTAAGTGGTTTAGACGCCATGGACCGCATTTGCGTTATGGATCAGGGACAAATTATCGAATCCGGTTCGCACGCCGAATTAATCTCAAAAGCAGGCCGCTACTGGCGTTTCCATCAGCGCTTTACGCTATAGTCTTAGCCAACAGCCCTGAGTGTGATTGATGCAATGAGACTGATACAGCTTTCACGAGATTCATTAAATTTCCCACCACCGGAAATGGCGCTGCGCGAGCCCAATGGATTATTGGCGATGGGCGGCGATCTCTCCCCTGCCCGCCTGATGAATGCTTATCAGCGAGGCATTTTTCCGTGGTTTTCTCCTGGCGATCCGATTCTCTGGTGGTCGCCGGATCCCCGCGCGGTCATGCTGCCAGAATCTTTCCATCTCAGCCGCAGTATGGCGCGCTTCCATAAGCGCTCACCGTATCGCGTCACCATGAATCATGCGTTTCCGCAGGTGCTGGAAGGCTGCGCCAGCGGCCGTCAGGAAGGGACATGGATCACTTTCGAAGTGAAACGTGCGTGGTTGCGGTTGTACGAACTGGGCCATGCACATTCGATTGAAGTCTGGTGCGAGCAGCAACTGGTCGGCGGGATGTATGGCCTGGCGCTGGGGCAAATTTTTTGCGGTGAATCGATGTTCAGCCGTCAGGAAAATGCCTCGAAAACCGCGCTCTGGGTATTCGCACAACATTTTCAGGCGCATCAGGGCCAGCTGATTGATTGTCAGGTGCTGAATCCGCATACCGCTTCCCTCGGTGCGGTGGAAATTCCTCGCGTTGATTATCTGCAGTACGTGCAAACGCTGGCGTGGCAACCGGTTTCCGAGAGTTGCTGGCACACACAAACCCTTTTTTGACATCGGTCACCGATGTTTTGCACACAATTCCCGACAAAAGTGATACAATAAGCGAGTTTGGTATGTCGTCCGCGCTTCGCTGTGGCGAGCCGGAATTGCCAGGTTGGGAATCTCACACATTTCCCGAAGCTGTTTTGATTGTGCAACTGATGCCGATTGCTACAGATTCTTAGCCCGCTAATCCCCCGCAGACGTCAAAAAACACCCTAATTTATCCGTACTGCACGCGCAACGGCGCGACGCACGGCGAAGCGTTGGCAAAATCATCAACGGTTCTTTACATAAATCATGGAATTCGGCATTATCTTGCCGGTTCAACAGTTTGGTAGTACACCCAGAGGATTCGATGGCCAAAGAAGACAATATTGAAATGCAAGGTACCGTACTGGATACGTTACCGAACACCATGTTCCGCGTAGAGCTTGAAAACGGGCACGTGGTTACCGCTCATATCTCCGGTAAAATGCGCAAAAACTATATCCGCATCCTGACGGGCGACAAAGTGACTGTCGAGTTGACCCCGTACGACCTGAGCAAAGGCCGCATTGTCTTCCGTAGTCGCTAAGTAGATATTTCTATCTCGCGCTGATGGCACAAACTTAGCGCAAAAAAAAGGCCGGATTCGCATCCGGCCTTTTTCATATCTGCAAAACGCTTAGTGTACTGTACCTTCGGTTTTACGTTTTTCCGCACTCAGGAAGTGGTATGTAAGCTGGTTTTTATCTTTATCCAGCGCTACTGATACCGATCCACCATCAACCAGCGAACCAAACAGCAGTTCATTCGCCAACGGTTTCTTCAGATTTTCCTGTACGGCACGTGCCATCGGACGCGCACCCATCGCTTTATCGTAGCCTTTATCAGCCAGCCAATCGCGCGCATCATCGCTAACTTCCAGCGATACGCCCTTCGCATCCAGCTGAGCCTGCAACTCGACGATAAACTTATCCACTACCTGATGAATCACTTCCTGAGACAGGTGACGGAACCAGATAATGTTATCGAGACGGTTACGGAACTCTGGGGTGAAGATCTTTTTGATCTCTTCCATCGCGTCAGTACTGTTGTCCTGATGAATCAGGCCAATCGACTTACGTTCAGTCTCACGCACACCGGCGTTGGTGGTCATCACCAGCACCACATTGCGGAAATCTGCTTTACGACCGTTGTTATCGGTCAGCATACCGTTGTCCATCACCTGCAGCAGCAGATTGAAGACATCCGGGTGCGCTTTCTCGATCTCATCCAGCAGCACCACAGCGTGCGGATGTTTAATCACCGCATCAGTCAGCAAACCGCCCTGATCGAAGCCAACGTAGCCCGGAGGCGCACCAATCAAACGGCTGACGGTGTGACGTTCCATATACTCGGACATATCAAAACGCAGCAGCTCGATACCCAGCGCTTTTGCCAGCTGGACGGTAACCTCTGTTTTACCGACACCGGTTGGGCCCGCAAAAAGGAAGGAACCGACCGGTTTACGATCTTGGCCCAAACCTGCACGGCTCATTTTGATCGCTTCAGTCAGTGCTTCAATCGCATTATCCTGACCAAACACCAACATTTTCAGGCGATCGCCGAGATTTTTCAGCGTATCACGATCGGTTTGTGACACGCTCTGCTCAGGAATACGCGCAATACGTGCCACCACCGTTTCAATATCCGAAACGTTAACGGTTTTCTTACGCTTGCTGACGGGCACCAGACGCGCACGCGCACCGGCTTCGTCAATCACGTCAATCGCTTTATCCGGCAGATGACGATCGTTGATGTACTTCACCGCCAGCTCCACCGCCGCACGCACCGCTTTGGCGGTATAACGCACGTCATGGTGCGCTTCGTACTTCGGTTTCAAGCCGTTAAGAATTTGCACGGTCTCTTCCACAGAAGGCTCGGTGATATCGATCTTCTGGAAACGACGCGCCAGCGCACGATCCTTCTCAAAAATGTTGCTGAATTCCTGATAGGTCGTTGAACCCATCACGCGAATTTTGCCGCTGGAGAGCAACGGTTTAATCAGGTTCGCCGCATCCACCTGGCCACCCGATGCCGCACCGGCACCGATAATGGTATGAATTTCATCAATAAACAGGATGCTGTTACTGTCCTGCTCCAGCTGTTTCAGCAGCGCTTTGAAGCGTTTTTCAAAATCACCACGGTATTTGGTACCCGCCAGCAGCGAACCGATGTCGAGTGAATAGATGGTGCACTCTTTCATCACTTCCGGTACGTCGCCCTGCACAATGCGCCAGGCAAGCCCTTCGGCAATCGCGGTTTTACCCACGCCCGATTCCCCCACCAGCAGCGGGTTATTCTTACGACGACGGCATAACACCTGAACAGTACGTTCCAGCTCTTTATCGCGGCCGATCAGCGGATCGATTCCGCCGACACGAGCAAGCTGATTAAGATTGGTGGTGAAGTTTTCCATACGATCCTCCCCGCCTGCTTGCTCTTCGTTAACCGGATTCTCCGCATTGTTCTGCGGCTGGCCGGGTTCGTCTTTACGCGTACCATGGGAGATGAAGTTCACCACATCGAGACGGCTCACTTCGTGTTTGCGCAGCAGATAAGCCGCTTGCGACTCCTGCTCGCTGAAAATCGCGACCAGCACGTTCGCGCCTGCGACTTCACTGCGACCGGAGGACTGGACGTGGAATACCGCGCGCTGCAGCACACGCTGGAAGCTGAGCGTAGGTTGGGTATCGCGCTCCTCTTCACTGGCAGGCAGCACCGGCGTGGTTTGTTCGATGAAGGCTTCGAGTTCCTGACGCAGAGCCACGATATCCACCGAACAGGCTTCCAGTGCCTCTCTGGCCGACGGGTTACTGAGCAATGCCAGCAACAGATGCTCGACGGTCATAAACTCATGACGGTGCTCGCGCGCTCTGGCGAAAGCCATATTTAAACTGAGTTCCAGTTCTTGATTGAGCATTTGGCACCTCCCCCAATTATCGCTCTGACAACCTATCTCCTATATGGAGATGGCTTCAGGCTTTTTCTAGCGTACACAGCAACGGATGTTCATTATCTCGTGCGTAATTGTTCACCTGGGCTACTTTGGTCTCCGCCACTTCTGCAGTGAATACACCACAGATTGCTTTTCCATGGTAGTGAACTTTCAACATCAGCTGCGTTGCACGTTCAATATCATAAGAAAAGAACTTTTGCAGAACGTCAATAACAAATTCCATAGGTGTATAATCGTCATTATTCAGAATGACTTTATACATTGAAGGCGGCTTTAACCCTTCGCGTACTTTATCTTCGGCTAGATGTTCAAAATTAAGCCAGTCGTTTGTGTTTGCCATAATGTTCCGTCGAAATTCTGCGTTACGGTTGTGCACATCTCTGCGCCCATTCCTAAAGTTTAACATGCCTGTCAAGCCGGTTTTCAGTTGATAAAAACTGGCCCTAAAAGCACATGCGCGACCTGTATCACAAAATTTGCAATAGCGTTAACTGCCTCAAATTTTGATGAATTTATCCCCGTCCGCCAGGGCCGTTTGCTTGACGGTAAGGTCCGTTTCTCTACATTCTACTAACACAAGCTGATTGAGTTTTAAACAAACTCGACTCACAGCTTCGATGACCTCACCTACTTATCAAAATGTCTTGCGAGGGAAGTAAAAGCATGGAGACGGGTACAGTAAAATGGTTCAATAACGCCAAAGGCTTCGGGTTTATCTGTCCGATTAGCGGCGGCGACGATATCTTCGCACACTACTCCACGATTCAGATGGAGGGATACAGAACGCTGAAAGCTGGCCAGCAGGTTCAGTTTGATGTCCATGAAGGACCAAAAGGCAATCATGCCAGCCTGATCGTGCCCTGTGAAGCCACGCAAGCCGCGGTCGCTTAACGCGCATGCTGCTTCACGTATTCTGACCACTCCCGAAAAAAAATGCCAGCCGCAGACGCTGGCATTTTTATTTGGCGCATCTCACCCTTTCCTCAATCCGCCCGGCCGCGAGCCAACCACATCACGCGCGCAAACAGCTGATCCAGCAACGGCGGAATCGCCTGTGGCCCGCGTTCAGCCGCAGCCATCGCGACGGCAATCGCCAGCTCAGGTTTCGAGCTGTGCTGAATGGCTTTACTAATAATACGCCGCGTGTTCATCGGCGCGTTTAACGGCAGATGCGCCGTCTGGTAATAAATATCGCTGAAACCCTGCTTATAGAGAAAATGTTCAATATCCGGTGCCGGAAACTGCGTGAGATGATCGCTTTCCCGTGCCGCCGACGGTAGCTGGCTGCGGGCAGTCGCCGCATATTTGCTGCCCGCCTGGTCGCCGTCGGTCAGCACATGCCAGGCGATGCCCATGCGTTGGGCGAACTTCAGCAGCGGTTTCAAGCCCGATTGCGCAAACTCAATGACTTTCACTCCTTCCGCCGCGAAGTGATAGCCACGCTGCCGCGCCAGTTCATTGATAATCCACACTTCGGTCTCGCCTTCCACCAGCAGCCAGCAGCGGGCAAACAGCGCCGAAGGACGATTCACGCGGATGTGGAAACCGATACGGCGACTCTCTTCAGCGCTTAAACCTTCAGGCCCAATGCGCCATGCCGCCACGCGCGCGGGTTCACGTACCAGCCGACACATATTTTCCAGTGGCACCTGCGATAGCAGTTCACCCGAGTTGGTGGTGGCGATTTTCTGTAGCGGCATCAGTTCCAGTAAATTCCACGCCACCGACAGCATAATGGGATGCAGCCGCGTCTCCGGATCTTCCACCAGCAGCAGCGGATGCGCACCCGCCGGCAGCGGCTCGTTGCCGTGCGCCTGAATCAACAGCGAGAACATGCGCAGCAGAATCACCTGACGACTGCGTGATTCGGTGCCGGCAATCAGGTGATTAAGTTTATCCAGCGATCGCCAGCCTTCGCTGCCATCGCGAACTTCCGGTGCCACGCGCGGCGCGCTGCTGCCTGACTGCTGCACCAGAAAATAGTGTTCCAGCAGCTGCTGCATAGTATGCAATCCCTGACGCAGCAGATCGTCGCTAAGCGTTTGCGGGCGCACTACCAAATCGCGCGTCAGCTTTTCCACTTCCTGCGCCAATGCCGTCAGCGTCGTCGCGCGGCGCTCCGCATCGCTGTCAGCATGGCGGTTACGACGGCCAAAACGCGCATCGCGTAAACGCAATACCGGATAATAAGCGCGCAGGTATGCCAACGCTGCGTCAGTGCCTGCCGCTGGCAACACATCGTTATGCTGATCGATGAAACGCCAGCTGGTTTTTACACCCTGATCCTGACGTTTAGCACGCGTGCTGAAACGGATATAGCGTCCATGCTCATCGTGCTGCCAGAAGGGCTGAAACAACGCACTCTCATCATCGCTCTGGGCACGAAAACGAAATACCAGCTGCAACTGGCGCATGCGGGCATCAATGTCGCCGGGCGGGAAGTGAAAGTCGTGTTCGCTAAACTGATAAGGCTCGGCGGCGGGTGCCAGCAACAGCGTCAATGCATCGAGCAGGCTCGATTTACCCCAGGCATTTTCCCCAATCAACACATTGGTGTTGGTCAACGGCAATGACAGCCGATTAATACCGCGAAATCCGTAAATATCGATATGTTCCAGAATCATCATACATTCCATCTGCTGCTTTGCCTGAGCATGGTCCGCCACGCTGCGTTGGTCAAGTCAGCGCCGGGGGAAAAGGTTTACACTTCAACCGTTTTTCGCTAGCGTGGCAGCCCGCAAATCATGGATAGAAACCTCACATGTACGGATTGATTATCATCCTTTTGCCGCTGATTTTCGGCTATCTGCTGCCGCTGCGCCACACCACGCTTTTACAGGCGGTTGCCCGCACGCTGAGCGCGCTGGTCTACATCATTCTGTTCTTTATGGGCACCAGCCTGGCATTCCTCGATAACCTGAGCAGCAATTTGCTGGCCATTTTCCACATCGCGCTGGTGAGCATGCTGAGCATTCTTGCCTGCTCGCTACTGGCGCTGTGGCTGCTGGAGCGACGCTGGCCGTGGCGTCATCAGCACAAGCCACAAGCGCTGCCGTCGCGTCTGCATATGGCGCTGGAGTCGCTCAAGCTGTGCGGTTCGGTGCTGGCGGGCTTTCTGCTCGGTTTGAGTCAATGGGCGCCGCTGCGTCACGCCTCGACCATCAGTGAATACGCCTTGATGCTGATGCTATTGCTGGTCGGTATTCAGCTGCGCAGCAGCGGCATGACGCTGCGTCAAATCACCATCAACCGGCGCGGCATGCTGGTGGCGCTGGTATCGCTGTGCAGCGCGCTGGTGGGCGGCGTAATGGCCGCGCTGCTGCTGGATCTGCCGATCAAAACCGGCCTGGCGTTAGCCAGCGGTTTCGGCTGGTATTCGCTCTCCGGCATTCTGATGAGCGAATCGTTCGGCCCGGTGATAGGCAGCGCCGCCTTCTTCAACGACCTGCTGCGTGAGCTGATCACCATTATGCTGATCCCGCTGCTGATCACCCGTCAACGCAGCATGACGCTGGGCTTGAGCGGCGCAACCTCGATGGATTTCACGCTGCCAATCCTGCAACGCACCGGCGGCATGGAGATCGTGCCCGCTGCGATTGTGCACGGTTTTATTATGAGTTTGCTGGCGCCAATCCTTATCGCCCTGTTCTCGGCATAACGCATTTTTTCACGCCTGCACACAAGCTTCATCGTCTACGCTTTCTGACTGACACGTTTTCGCCATCGGCATGGATGGCTCAACACCAGAAAGGAGCATAACGATGAAGCAAACTGTGGCGGCAATGCTGGCAAAAACTTTGGAAAACGCCGGCGTGAAACGCATTTGGGGCGTCACCGGTGACTCTCTCAACGGGCTGAGCGACAGCCTGAATCGCATGGGCACCATCGAATGGATGCCGACGCGCCATGAAGAAGTGGCAGCCTTCGCGGCCGGCGCTGAAGCACAAATCAGCGGTGAATTGGCGGTATGCGCCGGTTCCTGTGGACCGGGCAACCTGCATCTCATCAACGGCTTGTTTGATTGCCACCGCAATCACGTTCCGGTTTTGGCCATCGCCGCCCACATTCCTTCCAGCGAAATTGGCAGCGGCTATTTTCAGGAAACCCACCCACAAGAATTATTCCGCGAATGCAGCCACTATTGCGAGCTGGTTTCCAATCCGGAGCAGCTGCCGCAGGTACTGGGCATTGCGATGCGTAAAGCGATTCTCAATCGTGGCGTATCAGTGATTGTGATCCCCGGGGACGTGGCGTTGCAGCCGGCCCCGGAAAGCGCACGCAGCGAATGGTATCCGCCGCAGTTGCCGCACGTGGTGCCAACCGCCCGCGAAGTGGCCGCGTTAGCTGAAACGCTGAATGCAGCGAAAAATATCACCCTGCTGTGCGGTAGCGGTTGCGCTGGCGCGCATGACGAAGTGGTGAAGCTGGCAGAAACGCTGAAAGCGCCGATTGTGCACGCGATGCGCGGTAAAGAGCACATCGAATATGATAACCCTTACGATGTCGGCATGACCGGATTGATTGGCTTCTCTTCTGGTTTCCACGCCATGATGAATGCCGATACCTTAGTGCTGTTGGGGACGCAATTCCCCTATCGCGCCTTCTATCCGGCCGATGCCAAAATCATTCAGATCGACATCAATCCGGGCAGCCTTGGCTCACACAGCCATGTGGATATGGCGCTGGTGGGTGACATCAAAACCACCTTGCATGCTCTGCAGCCGCAGCTCACCAGCAAAACCGATCGTCAGCATTTGGACAAAGCGCTGGAGCATTATGTCGATGCGCGCAAAGGGCTGGACGAACTGGCCACCGCTAACGATAAGCTGGCGATTCACCCGCAATATCTGGCCCAGCAAATCAGCGAATACGCCGATGATGACGCCATCTTTACCTGCGACGTCGGCACGCCAACCGTGTGGGCAGCGCGCTATCTGAAGATGAACGGCAAACGTCGTTTGATCGGCTCGTTCAATCACGGTTCGATGGCCAACGCCATGCCGCAGGCGTTGGGCGCGCAGTCGCTGGACAAGCAGCGTCAGGTGGTGGCGCTGTGTGGCGACGGCGGTTTTAGCATGTTGATGGGCGATTTCATTTCGGTGGCGCAGCTCAAGCTGCCGGTAAAACTGGTGATCTTCAATAACAGCGTGCTGGGCTTTGTGGCGATGGAGATGAAAGCCGGTGGCTATCTGACCGACGGCACCGACCTCGAAAACCCGGATTTCGCCGCCATCGCCGCCGCCTGCGGCATCAAAGGCATTCGCGTCGAGAAAGCCTCCGATCTTAACGGCGCGCTGCAGGAAGCCTTTGCGCACGATGGCCCGGTGTTGCTTGACGTGATTACCGCCAAAGAAGAGTTGTCGATGCCGCCGCAGATTAAAGCCGAGCAGGCCAAAGGTTTCAGCCTCTACATGATGCGTGCCATTCTGAATGGACGCGGTGATGAGATCGTGGAGCTGGCGAAAACCAACTGGCTGAGGTAAAACAATTCAGGCCAGACATGATGATAACGCGGGCACTTCGCCCGCTTTTTTATTTCAGGAGAGCGACGTGATCGATCTACGCAGTGATACCGTAACCCGCCCAAGTGCTGCCATGCTCGATGCCATGATGGCAGCCGAAACCGGCGATGATGTCTACCGCGATGACCCCACCGTATACGCACTGGAAGTCGAAGCCGCACGCTTGAGCGGCAAAGCCGCCGCCCTGTTCTTCCCCACCGGCACGCAAGCTAATCTGGTTGCGCTGCTGTGTCACTGCCAGCGCGGCGATGAATATATCGTGGGTCAGCAGGCGCACAACTACAAATATGAAGCCGGCGGCGCAGCGGTGCTTGGCAGCATTCAGCCACAGCCAATTCTGCATGCGGAAGATGGTTCCCTGCCGCTGGCGGAGGTGGCCGCCGCCATCAAACCCGACGATTTCCACTTCGCCCGCACCCGTCTTCTGAGCCTGGAAAACACCCATCACGGTAAAGTGCTGCCGCTCAGCTATCTGGAGCAAGCGTGGACTCTCACCCGCGAGCATAAGCTGGCGCTGCACATTGATGGCGCACGTATTTTTAACGCCGTGGTGGCACAGAATGTGGAGCTGGAAGCGATTGCGCGTTACTGCGACACCTTAACCATCTGCCTGTCAAAAGGCCTCGGCACGCCAATTGGTTCGCTGCTGTGTGGCGATGAGGCCTACATTGAGCAAGCGCGTCGCTGGCGCAAAATGACCGGCGGCGGCATGCGCCAGTCGGGCATTCTGGCCGCGGCGGGGTTGTATGCGTTGAAGCACAATGTCGCGCGTCTCAAAGAGGATCATGATAATGCGGCATGGTTAGGCGAGCAGCTCAGCGCCATCGGTGTTGAAGTGCTCAATCAGCACACCAACATGCTGTTTGTGAAGGTGCCAACAGAGAAAGTTGACGCGCTGAAAAGCTGGATGCAGTCGGGCGATGTGCTAATCAGCGTTGGGCCCGTAACGCGTATTGTCACGCATCTGGATGTCAGCCGTCAGGATCTGCAACGGCTGGTGGCGCACTGGCAGGCATTCCTGCAGCAGTAAACAAACGGCCGCCATTTATGGCGACCAATGCCGCGTATCACTGCGCCGCACCGTACTTCGCTAATAACGCGCGGGCGATCGCCAGGGTTTCTGCATCGGCGATGCCGCGATAATCACGCGGGCGGAAATGCATTTGAAACGCCGCAATCAGCTTGCGCTGCATCTGCGGCGTGGTCGCCGCCGCCACGTCGTAGCCATAGCGCTGCAGCACATCCAGCAGTTCTGCCTGATCCACGCCTTCATCCGCCGCGCGTCCGTTAAGATAGCGCTGCACCGTTGCCTGCTCGGGCCAAGCGCCTAAACCGTGCTCTGCCAGCTGCTGCCAGGGAAACAGCGGACCGGGATCCTGCTTACGCTGCGGCGCGATATCGCTGTGCCCGACCACATTTTCCGCCGCGATGCCGTAGCGCTGAGTGATATCTTTGACCAGCGCCATCAGCGCGCTGATCTGCTGCGGCGTAAAGGGCTGCCACTGCAAACCCGTTAAGGTTCGACGATAACCACTGTTGACGATTTCAATACCAACCGAAGTGTCATTAATGCGCGTTGCGCCGCGCCAGAAACTCGGGCCTGCGTGCCACGCGAGTTGGCTTTCCGGCACCAATTGCCACACCACGCCCTTGCCGTTTTTATGCGGCGGATTCTGCGGAATCAGGTAGTGCGCGCTAACTTCCCGATCGGTCAGCGTCGCCAGCGAATTGGAGAAATCCTCAGCGGTGTAATGAATCACCACCACCTTAATACGCGGCCGCGCGCCCTGCGCCGGATGCGCGGTATCCACCCAGTAACCGTGGCGCGCTTCAATCGATGACTGACAAGCGCTGAGTAACAGCGCCATCGCCAGCAGGACAACCACGCGCATTAGCGAATAATCACGGCGGTGCCGGTGACGCTCACCATCAACATGCTGCCCTCTTTGCCGACAGTTTCGTAGTCGATATCGATGCCCACCACCGCGTTGGCGCCGAGCGCTTTCGCCTGCTCTTCCAGCTCTTTGAAGGCGATCTGACGCGCTTTGCGTAACTCTTTTTCGTAGGCGCCAGAGCGGCCACCGACGATATCGCGGATACCGGCGAAGAAATCGCGGAAAATATTGGCGCCGAGAATCGCTTCACCGGCGACCACACCGCAATATTCACTGATGCTGTGTCCTTCCAGCGTGGGCGTTGTAGAAAATTTCATGGTGTTCTCCTTTTCTGAATCAGCGGGTTATAGCTCGTAAGGCGTAAAAGCAAGGCTATACTCTATGCTAAAAATGGCGCTTTGCCAGTGAACAATAAGGAAATCGAGATGAGAAACAATGCCTTTGCGCTGCTTATTCCCGCGGCGTTGCTGCTAAGTGCTTGTACCACCGTTGAGCCAGTGATTAAGGATAATGGCCCGCGCACCGCTGCCTGTGTTGAGGGTGGTCCGGACAGCGTGGCGCAACAGTTCTACGATTTACGCGTCAGCCAGCCGACGCAAGGTTTGCCAGACAGCAACACGCTGGCAAAATACCGTCCTTACCTCAGCGATCATCTGTACCAGAAGCTGCTAAGTGCCAGCAGTCAGAACCCGAAACCGGCGGCGTGGACCAGCGGCGATCTCTTCTCCAGCTTGGCGCAAGGCCCAACTTCAGCGGACGTGGCCAGCGCATCCACCATTCCTAACCGCGACGCGCGCAATATTCCGCTGCGCGTTGAGCTGAGCCGTGACAGCAAAACCTGGCAAGATGAAGTGCTGATGATCCACGAAGGCACCTGCTGGGTGGTTGATGATGTGCGTTATGTCGGCCAGGTGCCACACGTTGGCGGCGGTTCGCTGACACAGCTGCTGGAAGCGAAAAAGTAACCGTTCACTTTTCCCGCAGTTAACACCATTGATTAGCGCGCCGCATCCTTGCGGCGCTTTTTGTTGATATTTTGTGAACTAAATTGGGCTCGCCAGCCCTCATCCACCTTGAGTTGCGCGATATTGTGCTACGCTTTGGAGGTTTCACTGCTCTTTAATAAATATTAACCCACCACAATTGCATAACTATTCTGGTGACGTTAAAATCCGCGACACTAATTACTATTCATTTTTTGCGCATGAGTATTCAACTAAACGCCATAAACTGTTTTTACGGTGCCCATCAGGCGCTGTTCGATATCAACCTGGCTTGTCCGCAGGGTGAAACGCTGGTGTTGCTCGGCCCGAGTGGCGCGGGTAAAAGTTCGCTCCTGCGCGTCCTCAACTTGCTGGAGCAACCGCGCTCCGGCAGCCTGCAGATTGCCGGCAACCAGTTTGATTTCACCAAAGCCCCTTCCGACAGCGCGATTCGCGAGCTGCGGCAGAACGTGGGCATGGTATTCCAGCAATATAATCTGTGGCCGCACCTGAGCGTGCTGCAAAACCTGATTGAAGCGCCGTGCCGCGTGCTCGGCCTCAGCAAGGACGCCGCGCGTGCGCGTGCTGAAAAGCTGCTGGACCGTCTGCGCCTGACGCCTTACGCCGATCGCTTCCCGCTGCATCTTTCCGGCGGCCAGCAGCAGCGCGTCGCGATTGCCCGTGCGCTGATGATGGAGCCGCAGGTGCTGCTGTTTGATGAACCGACCGCTGCGCTCGATCCCGAAATCACCGCCCAGATCGTCAGCATTATTCGTGAGCTGGCACAGACCAACATCACACAAGTGATCGTGACGCACGAAGTGGAAGTGGCGCGTAAAACCGCCAGCCGCGTGGTGTATATGGAAAACGGTCACATTGTTGAGCAAGGCGATGCCAGCCACTTTACACAGCCGCAAACCGACGCGTTTGCTAATTATCTTTCGCATTAAGTCAGGATGCTTCTAATGAAAAAAGTTGTAATTGCTGCCCTCCTTGCTGGCCTGAGCCTGAGCGCTTCAGCGGCACAGACATTGCGTTTTGCTACCGAGGCTTCTTATCCTCCGTTTGAATTCGTCGACTCTGATAACAAAATTCAGGGCTTTGATGTCGATCTGGCTAACGCGCTGTGTAAAGAGATGGATGCGACCTGCACCTTCACTAATCAGGCGTTCGATAGCCTGATCCCCAGTCTGAAGTTCCGTCGTTTTGACGCGGTGATGGCAGGCATGGACATCACGCCAGATCGTGAGAAGCAAGTGCTGTTCTCCAAGCCGTACTACGACAACTCTGCCATCTTCATCGCGCAGAAAGGCAAAATGGCTGACGTGGCCGCGCTGAAAGGCAAACGTGTAGGCGTGCAAAACGGCACCACGCACCAGAAATACCTCTCTGACAAACACAGCGACATCACCGTTGTGCCTTACGACAGCTACCAGAACGCGGTGCTGGATCTGAAAAATGGTCGTATCGATGCGGTATTCGGTGACACCGCGGTAGTGAACGAGTGGCTGAAGCAGAACGCCAACCTCGCGCCGCTGGGTGAGAAAGTGACGGACAAAGATTACTTCGGTACCGGTTTAGGTATTGCCGTGCGTCAGGGCAACAGCGAGCTGCAGGGCAAGTTCAATGCGGCGCTGGAGAAGATCAAAGCTGACGGCACCTACAAAACCATCTACAGCAAATGGTTCCAGCAGTAATTTCTGATGAATGAAATGATTCCACTCGCAAGCGCCGCCGGTATGACCGTCGGCCTTGCCGTTTGTGCACTGATCGCCGGCCTTGTGCTGGCGATGATTTTTGCTGGCTGGGAATCGCTGCGCTGGAAACCACTGGCGTGGCTCGGTACCGCGCTGGTCACACTGATTCGCGGCCTGCCGGAAATTCTGGTGGTGCTGTTTATCTATTTCGGCGCCTCACAGCTGCTGCTAACGCTCTCCGATGGCTTCCACATCAATCTCGGCCTGTTCGCTATTCCGGTGCAGGTGCAATTTGAAAACTTCGACGTCAGTCCCTTCCTGTGTGGTGTGATTGCGCTGGCGATGCTCTATTCCGCTTATGCGTCACAAACCCTGCGCGGCGCGCTGAAAGCGGTGCCGGTGGGTCAATGGGAATCGGGCCAGGCGCTGGGCATGAAGAAGTCGGCGATTTTCCTGCGCCTGATCATGCCGCAGATGTGGCGTCACGCGCTGCCCGGTTTGGGTAACCAATGGCTGGTGCTGCTGAAGGATACTGCGCTGGTATCGCTGATCAGCGTGAATGACCTGATGCTGCAAACCAAAAGTATCGCTACGCGCACGCAAGAGCCGTTTACCTGGTATCTGGTGGCGGCGGCGATCTATCTGATTATCACGCTGTTCAGTCAGTTCGTGCTGCGCCGCATTGAATTGCGCACCACGCGTTTCGAGCGAGGGGCTTAAGCATGCTGGATTACTTACCCGAGCTGCTGAAAGGGCTACACACCAGCCTGACGCTGACCGTGGCATCGCTGATTGCGGCATTGGTGCTCTCTGTACTTTGCACCATCGTGCTGGCGCTCAAAGTGCCGGTGCTCAATTGGCTAGTGAAAGGCTATATCACGCTGTTCACCGGCACGCCGCTGCTGGTGCAGATCTTCCTGATCTATTACGGTCCCGGCCAGTTCCCCAGCATCCAGAACATTCCTTGGTTGTGGCATCTGCTGTCGCAGCCGTGGCTGTGTGCGCTGCTGGCGCTGTCGCTCAACAGTGCGGCTTATACCACGCAGCTGTTTTACGGTGCGGTGCGCGCCATTCCGTCCGGTCAATGGCAATCCTGCGCGGCGCTCGGCATGAACCGCAAAGATACGCTGCGCATTCTGCTGCCGTACGCCTTCAAGCGCGCCTTGTCGTCCTACTCCAACGAAGTGGTGCTGGTATTCAAAAGTACCTCGCTGGCCTACACCATTACGCTGATGGAAGTGATGGGCCACGGACAACTGCTGTATGGCCGCACTTACGATATCTCGGTATACGCTGCCGCTGGTCTGATCTATCTGGTGGTGAACGGCTTGCTGACGCTGATGATGCGTCTGGTCGAGAAGCGTGCGCTGGCATTTGAGCGTCGTAACTGATTTATTCCCTGCGGGCGCACTAAAAAAGCGCCCGCTGTTCGTTTAAATTAATAAGCAAAAATATTGCATATAAATTCATTAACTGGCATCGTGTAACCCGTTCCGTCTCTGGCATGGTTTACAGGAGTTACATAATGAAAAAATGGATCGTTGCTGCTGCGCTGGCAACTCTGGCAATGAATGCTTATGCGGCGGAAAAAATCCGCTTCGCCTCTTCCGCCACTTATCCCCCGTTCGAATCCCTTGATCACGACAACCAAATCGTAGGCTTCGATATCGATTTGGCAAAAGCACTGTGTCAGCAGATGAAAGCGGATTGCACCTTCACCAACAACGCCTTCGATAGCCTGATTCCGTCGCTGAAATTCCGTCGCTATGACGCAGTGATTTCCGGCATGGATATCACCGCCGATCGCAGCAAGCAGGTCGATTTCACCCAACCTTACTACGCTAACTCGGCGATTGTGATTGCGCATAAAGGCCAGTTTACCGACTTCAGCCAGCTGAAAGGCAAACGTGTTGGCGTTGAGAACGGCACCACACATCAGAAATACCTGCTGGAGAAACATCCGGAGGTGATTGCGGTGGCGTATGACAGCTATCAGAACGCGATTCTCGACCTGAAAAACGGTCGCCTGAACGGCGTGTTTGGTGATACAGCGGTGGTGAATCAGTGGCTCAAGGCCAATGACGATCTTAGCGCGGTAGGCGAGCACATCACCGATACCGACTTCTTCGGCACCGGTTTAGGTATCGCGGTACGCAAAGGCAATGCGCCGCTGCTGAACGAGCTGAACAGCGCGTTAATGGCATTGAAAGCCAACGGCACCTGGCAGCAAATCAACCAGAAGTGGTTCCCGGAATAAGCATTATGGGATGGCGGAGCGTGCTGCCTGCCAGGTTCTGCACGTCCTCCGTGCAGGTGAACGTTACGCCGTCCCACCCTTCTTGCTCAGCAAGCACAGCACTTCAAAATGCGCGGTATGCGGGAACATGTCGAACAGCTGCACGCGGCTCACGTCATAATCAGCCAGACGCGCGATATCCTGCGCCATGCTGCTGGGATTGCAGCTGGAATAGAGAAGGTAATCCGGCGCCATCTCACTGAGATAAGTACACAACTCTGCGCCAATACCGCGACGTGGCGGATTCACCAACACCAACTGCGGCACCGCTTCCCGTGAAGTGGCGAACTGCGTGGAATCCAGCGCGGCAAAACTCACTTTTTCTAATCCCAGCTGCTGCGCCGACTGCTGCGCACAGGTGATGGCTTCAGCATTGATTTCGATGCCGGTCAGCTGCATTTCGGGCGTTGCGCAGTGCAGGCCAAATCCCCCAACGCCACAAAACAGATCCCACATGCTGCTCACCGGCAACTGCGCGACCCAATCGCGTGCGGTGGAATAGAGATCGGCCGCAACCTGTGGATTGGTCTGGAAGAAGCTTTGCGGGCGAATATAGAGCGGAACCTGATTAAAGCGCTCCGCCAGCGCCTGATCCGGCGTCAGCGCAATCTCTTCGTCGCCTTCAAGAATCGCCATATGCACCGGCTGAATATTGGCGGAAATCACCTTCAGCTGCGGCAGCTGCTGTTGCAGCCACGGCAAGGCGTCGCGCAGCTGCTGCAGCTTGCTGGTGGAACGAAGCACAAAACGCAGCATCATGCCGCCCTGCGTACTCTCCGTCAGCAGCAGAAATTTCAGCTCACCGCGTTTACGCGCCACGTTGTAGGGCGTTAAACCGGCGCGGGCGATAAAGGGTTTGAGCTGCGCGAACACCGCACTGAAGCTGTCAGGATAGAGCGGGCAAGCGCAGAGATCGACCGCTTCACCGTCGCGCGCCACCATGCCAAAAATCGGCCGCTCCACGCTCCCGCTGACTACCATTTTGGCTTTATTGCGAAACCCTTGCTGCGCGGATTGCACCGGCGGCAGCCATTCGCCCACCGGCTTCTCAGCCAGCAGTTGTTCCAGCAGCGACTGCTTGTCGTTGAGCTGTTGCGGATAGGGTTTTTCCAGCCACTGGCACGAACGACAGCGACCGGCATCATAAAGCGCGCAATGCATGAAAATGCCTGTAGTCAGAATCGGGAGAAAAAATGGGGGGCGATTGTATCACCGGCGCCGGAAAAAAGCGCGACTGCTGGCCGGCACAAACAGCAGCCCTAATACCAACACATCCGGGAGCTTTTGCAGCAGCGTGTGATGAATGATCTGCGCATTACTTTCACCGGGAATGCTAAAAATTTCCGGGTAGATCCAGCCCACCGATGCCATCAACATGTAGATCAGCACAATGATTTGCGTCGCGACATAGCCCCAGCGCCCACGATTGTTGCCGCGCATCAGAATAAAAGCGCAGCGCAGTTCAAACAGGAAAATCAGCTGGCTAGCGATAAAGATCAGGGTGGAATCCCAGGCTTGCGCGCTGCGATGCACGAAGTTGGCGAGTTCGTCGTAACCCAGTTCGTTGGCCAGCATCAACACGCTGAGGCAACGCGTAATGATGATAGCGCTGCCCGCCACCATCACGGGCACCGGTGTAGCGTTAATCATTGAACCGTGTTTCAGGGTTTCCGACATGGTGTCGCTCCGTAACCATAATAAAACGGGCCGATAAAATCAGCCCGTTCTTATAGTGACAAATGTTACGGCTTTCAGCCACGTTTTGCTTTCTGAATATCGCGTAAACGCTGCTTTTCTTCGTGCGCCATAAAGCGCCAGGCGATAAAACCCACTAAACCGACGACAAACAGAATCAGCGAGGCTAAAGCATTGATCTCCGGATTGACGCCACGACGCACGGTGGCGAAAATCGCCATCGGCAAGGTGGTCGCGCCTGGGCCGGTCACGAAGCTGGCAATCACCAAATCGTCCAGCGACAAGGTAAACGCCAGCAGCCAGCCGGTAACGATCGCGGGCGCGATCATCGGTACGGTGATCACAAAGAACACTTTCACCGGCGTTGCGCCGAGATCCATCGCCGCCTCTTCAATTGAGCGATCCAGTTCACGCAGACGCGAATTGATCACCACCGCCACGTAAGCAGTACAGAAGGTCACGTGCGCCAGCCAGATGGTCAGCATGCCGCGATCGCTCGGCCAGCCAAGGGTGTTGCCCATCGCCACAAATAGCAGCAGCAAGGACAAACCGGTGATCACATCAGGCATCACCAGCGGCGCCGTCAGCATAAAGGCGAAGCCGTTGTGTCCACGGAAGCGGCCAAAGCGCACAATCACCACCGCCGCCATGGTGCCGAGCACCACCGCCATGGTGGCTGAGAGCGCGGCGATGGTCAGGCTGAGTCCCACCGCATCCAGCATCGCCTGATCCTGGAACAATACGTTGTACCAGTGGAACGAGAAGCTCTCCCATACCGTGACCAGCGGCGAACTGTTGAAGGAATAAACCACCAGCAGCAGCATCGGCGCATAGAGGAACATAAAGCACAGCAGCAGAATCACAGTGCGCCACGGAGAGCGAATAGTCGGTAACTGGCTCATTCTTTCTCTCCCACTTCACGATTCTGATGCTTGTGGAACCAGATAATCGGCAATATCAGAATCAACAGGATGATCACCGCCAGCGCGGACGCTACCGGCCAGTCACGGTTGTTAAAGAACTCCTGCCACAAAATACGCCCAATCATGATGCTGTCCGGACCGCCGAGCAGTTCCGGGATCACGTACTCGCCGACCGCCGGAATAAACACCAGCATTGAGCCGGCAATAATCCCGCCTTTGGTCAGCGGCACAATCACGCTGAAAAAGGTCTTCAGCGGACGTGCACCGAGATCCAGCGAGGCTTCCACCAGCGAATAATCTATACGCGTCAGCGCGGTATAAATTGGCAGCACCATAAACGGCAGATAGCAGTAAACGATCCCGATATACACCGCCGTGTTGGTGTAGAGGATCACCAGCGGATGATCGATCACGCCGAGCCACATCAGGAAGCGGTTGAGAATGCCGTTGTTGTTGAGCAGGCCCATCCACGCGTAAACGCGCACCAGGAACGAGGTCCACGATGGCAGGATCACCAGCAGCAGCAAAATAGTGCGCATTGACGGCTTGCTGTGCGCCACCGCCCACGCCAGCGGATATCCGATCATCAGGCAGATAATGGTGGAGATGCCCGCCACTTTCAGCGACGTCAGGTACGCATCGGCATACAGCGGATCGTCGGTCAGCGTGAAGTAATTACCGAGATTGAGTACCAGATTGAGCTGACCATCGGCCCAGGTGACCAAATCGGTGTACGGCGGAATAGCGCGCGCAATATCGGCAAAGCTGATCTTCAGCACGATCAGGAACGGCAGCAGGAACAGCAGGATCAGCCACAGATACGGCATGGCAATCACCAGCTTGCGGCCGTGCTGCATCTTGATGCGCGTCGCCCAGCGCTGCAGCGGCGTGCCCACCACTTCGGGCTCGCTGCGTTGAGAAATCTGGCTCATATCGCCCCCCTTAAACCGTCAGAACCACACAGCTGTCGGCGTCCCAGCAGAGACGCACTTCATCGCCCCACGTTGGCGCGCCTTTGCGGTAGCGATGGGCGTTTTGCAACTGTGCGCTGATCATCTGGCCGCTGCGCAGGCGCACGTGATAAATCGACAGGTCGCCGAGATAGGCGATATGCACCACTTCACCTACGGCAAAGTTACAGCCATCGGCAGGCACCTCTTCGCACAGCATCACTTTTTCCGGACGCAGCGCCACATGGACCGGCACGTTATCGACGACAGAAACATCGGTCTGCACTTTCAGCGGATGCACTAAGCCCGGCGCATCAATGATCAGCGCGTCTTCACCGCGTTCGCGCAGCAAGCCTTCGAACACGTTCACCGAACCGATGAACTCGGCGCTGTAGCGGCTGGTGGGATGCTCGTAGATCTCTTCCGGCTCACCAATCTGCACAAATTTACCGCGGTTCATGATGGCGATGCGGCCCGCCATGGTCATCGCTTCTTCCTGATCGTGCGTCACCATTACGCAGGTGGCGCCGACGCGCTCGAGAATATCGACCACTTCGTGCTGCATGCGGTCACGCAGCTTTTTATCCAGTGCGCCCATCGGCTCGTCGAGCAGCAGCAGTTTGGGCCGCTTCGCCAGGCTACGCGCCAGCGCCACACGCTGACGCTGACCGCCAGAGAGCTGATGCGGCTTACGCTTCGCGAACTCCTGCATATGCACCAGCGACAGCATCTCTTCAACGCGGCTGCTGATTTCGCCTTTCGGCAGTTTGTCCTGCTTCAGGCCAAAGGCGATGTTCTGCTCCACCGTCATGTGCGGGAACAGTGCGTAGGACTGGAACATCATGTTGATCGGGCGCTGATACGGCGGAACATGGGAGAGATCCTGGCCATCCAGCACAATCTGGCCGCTGGTGGGCGGTTCGAATCCCGCCAGCATGCGCAGCAAGGTCGATTTACCACAGCCGGATGCGCCCAGCAGCGCAAAAATCTCACCTTTGTAAATGGTCAGACTGACATCATCCACGGCGTGCTGGCCGTCAAAAGATTTAGTCAGGTTGCGAATTTCCAGCAGCGGCGTCATCGCCTTAGCCGTTTTATTTGGGGGGCGGGGAATCGCGTCGTTCACTAACATTTCTCCGGCGCTAAAATCGCGCGGCACAGCCAGCCGCTAAAAATGGCACAACAGAGGCCATTACTGCGCCTCTGCTGTCGTCTTCAGGCAATAATCGTTCAGAACGAATTACTTACCACTTTTTACTTTAGTCCATGCACGGGTGCGCACACGATCCAGTTTCGGATCCTGGACCTTGAGCACAAACAGTTTGGCCATGGCATCCGGCGTTGGGAAAATGCCCGGATTGTTGCGCACGTCCGCATTGATCAACGGCAGCGAGGCTTTGTTACCGTTGGCGTAGTTCATGTTGTTGGAAACGTCAGCGATGACTTTGGGATCCATCATGTAATTAAGGAATTGGTAGGCGCCTTCCACATTTTTCGCGTCTTTTGGAATCGCGAACATGTCAAAGAATGCCAGTGCGCCCTGCTTTGGCACGATATAGCCGACATGCACGCCGTTGTTGGCTTTGTCCGCACGATCTTTCGCCTGCAGGATATCGCCCGACCAGCCAATCGCCACGCAGATGTTGCCGTTCGCCAGGTCGTTGATGTACTGCGACGAGTGGAAGTAACGGATGTTCGGACGCAGTTTCAGCAGCAAATCAGTGGCTGCGCCAGAGTAATCTTTCGCGTCAGAGCTGTTGGGATCTTTGCCAAGGTAGTTGAGCACAGTAGCGAAAATCTCTTCCGGCGCATCAAGGAAGGAAACCCCACAGCCTTTCAGTTTTTCCAGGTTTTCCGGTTTCAGCACCAGATCCCAGCTATCCAGCGGCACATCTTTGCCCAGTGCGGCTTTCACTTTATCGACGTTATAGCCGATGCCGGTGGTGCCCCACAGATAAGGAATCGCAAATTTGTTACCCGGATCGTGCTGCTCCAGTTTCTTCATCAGATCGGGATCAAGGTTTTTGTAGTTCGGCAGCTTGCTCTTATCCAGCTCCTGGAATACGCCGGATTGCAGCTGACGCGCGAGGAAGCTGGACGACGGCACCACCACGTCGTAGCCGGTACTGCCCGCCATTAATTTGCCTTCCAACACTTCGTTGGAATCAAAGACGTCATAAACCACTTTATCGCCGGTCTGCTTTTCGAAGTTCGGCACGGTATCCGCCGCGATATAATCGGACCAGTTATACACATGTACCGTACTGCCTTCGGCCTGCACACCGCCGGCCGCAGCCATCAATGCACCAGCAACCACACCTGACAACCATTTTTGACGTTGGTTGAACATGTTTTACTTCCTCCTGAGCGGGTCATCACAACGCTGCATACACGGCGATCCGGACGTTGCGTTTTCTGTTAAATCACAGGCACACAATGAATCAATATTCAGCGGGAGTTTAATAGCAAAAACCTATACCTGCGCTGAGGTTGCACGTCTCAAGCAGCCCCGCAAGAATAGCCCCCCCGCACCACCTTCACCAGATCCCAGCTTAAAAAACGCCTTTTTGCGATGAGTTATGCATGTTTCTGCTATGGGGTTTGGCACTAGTGGCATAAAGCACGACTAATATCTGGCAATAAAGGGCAAAGTGCAGAATAAAAAGTGGTGGGGCAAAAATGAAAACTGCCGCAAAAAGCGGCAGTTAGCGAGGCGGGGAACTCAGTGCAGCATCGCGTGGCTGCTGGAGCTCGGCTGTCTCTCCTCTTCTTCTTCAACCACCAGCAGGTGGTTAGCAAAGGCTTCCATGATCACCATAGAAACGCCCTCTTCACTCTGCTTCATAAAGTGGGAGAACTGACCGAAGGTTAATCCGGCGCTGGTACTGATCGACTGGCAGACAATCAGCTTCGGCAGATTGTCGTCCTGAATATCAACAAAGGCTTTAATCGTTAGCGAACTGGCATTGATCTGCGAGAGATCGCCCACCAGCGGAATCAGCGCCGTAGGTTTTACTTCTGCCAGCGCGGAGAAGAGGATAACGTTATCCACCAGGTCAATTTTTGCATCAAACACCCCGTCAAAATTCTGCATGTGCGGCAGGTGCAGTGCCTGACAGGCATCGCATTCGAACCAGGTGATATTTTGTTGATCCAGCCAGCGACGCAGCACGTCAATGTCCGGAACGACCAGTGAATCCATCGTAATATCCTGTGGGGTGAAGAAATAAGCGCCTTAGCTTACGGAAAAACCGATCTGGATGCCACGAAAACCGCTGAAAAGCGCCGGTTAGCCGCCGGTTTTAGGACGATAGCCGGGGCAAGCGTGCTGCTCAATCCACGTGATCATCATGGTGGCGATATCTAAACCGGTAATGCCCTCAATCCCTTCCAGTCCCGGCGAGGCGTTCACTTCCATAACCAGCGGACCACGCTGGGCGCGCAGGATATCCACACCGGCCACTTCCAGCCCCAGCGTGCAGGCGGCTTTCACCGCGATTTTGCGCTCCTGTTCAGTGATCTCCACCGCACGCGCTTTGCCGCCGCGATGCAGATTGGAGCGAAAATCGCCCTCTTTCGCCTCGCGCTCAATCGCTGCCACCACTTCATTGCCAATCACCAGGCAGCGAATATCGCGTCCTTGCGCTTCCTTGATGAACTCCTGCACCAGAATATGGGCATTGAGGCCACGAAAAGCGTCAATCACGCTCTCCGCTGCCTGCCGCGTTTCCGCCAGCACCACACCGATGCCCTGTGTGCCCTCCACCAGTTTCACCACCAGCGGCGCACCGCCCACCATCGCGATCAAATCATCAGTATCATCCGGCGAAGAAGCAAAACCGGTGATCGGCATATCAATGCCCTCACGCGCCAGCAGCTGCAGCGAACGCAGTTTGTCGCGCGCGCGGGTAATGGCCACCGATTCATTGAGTGGATAGCTGCCGCGCACTTCGAACTGACGCAGCACCGCGGTGCCGTAAAAAGTGGTAGCGGTGCCGATGCGCGGGATCACCGCATCAAAATGCCCCAGCGCCTCGCCGCGATAGTGCACCGCAGGCGAATCGGAATTGATGTTCATGTAGCAGGAGAGCGGATCGATCATCTGCACTTGATGGTCACGCTCCTCCGCGGCGTCGCGCAGACGCTTACACGAATAGATCGATCCATCGCGAGTGAGAATGGCCATTTTCATTACAGAGTTCCTTGTGCTTAGCGCGTCGCCCAGCCCTGCTGATGCAGGTAATCCAGTATGAAGGGACGCGTTTCTTTAATGATCAGACGCTGAATCAGCTGACTCCAGGTTTCGGAACGCTGGTTGCTATCACGCTGCTGATAATAGGCGGTAATTTGCTCATCGTATTGCGCCAACAGATTTTTATCGACTGCATGATAGCGGTTTTCATGTACCAGCATCGCGTGCGGCATGCGGGGTTTAACATCGGGTGTATCAGCCGGATGGCCGATGCAGAAGCCGAACAGCGGCAGCACAAACTTCGGCAGTTCAAGCAGCTCGGTCACTTCAGCGATGCTGTTGCGAATCCCGCCAATAAATACGCCGCCAAGGCCCAGCGATTCCGCCGCCACCATGGCATTTTGCGCCATCAGCGCGGTATCAACGCAACCGAGCAGCAGCTGTTCAGCACGCCCCAGTTGCGCATCCGGGCAGATCTGTTGATGACGATTGAAATCCGCGCAGAACACCCAAAACTCCGCCGCTGCGCTGACCCAAGGCTGGCCGCCGGTCAGCTGGACCAGCTGCTCGCGCTTAGCGGGATCGGTGATACGAATAATTGAGGAGCACTGTAAAAAGCTGGAGGTCGAAGCCGCTTGTGCCGCTGCAATGATGGCGCTGCGTTGCGCCTCGTCAATGCCCTGTTCGGTAAAAGCGCGAATGGAACGGTGGCTGCACAGTAAATCGATAGTCGGCGTCATAAATTCTCTCCGGTGGTTACTTCTTTTTGTTGGAATGATTGAACAATTGCGGGGCCATCGCCTTCGCCGTGCGCCACATCATCATCCATGCCGCAGGCAGCATCAGCGCGATGCCAAGAAAAAACAGCAGCGTCGCCAGCGGCTTTTTGGCGATGAAATCAGGTGCGCTCACCCAATCGTTGGTAAGCAACAAGGCGCCAATCACGGCAAGCACGCCGAGCACTTCGAGTAGCAACACGGGTTTGGGTAATGTGGCGAGATTACGCATGCGATGGTTCCTTGATTGTTCTTTCAGCGTTAGCCGCATTTTACCCAATGTATAGGCGGTAAGTATTAGAGTAACAGGTATATTCTTCTTCCTTTAAGCAGGATGGGCGGGCATGATGTGACGCATTATTCACGCTGTGATGTGATTCTAGTCACAAAACAGCAGCGGAAGGAGAGAAGCAATGATTGCAGTGATTTTTGGCCGTTCTAGCTGCCCTTACTGCGTACGTGCGAAAGAGTTGGCGGCTAAGCTGACCAGCGAGCGCGACGATTTTAACTATCAGTACGTGGATATTCAGGCCACCGGCATTACTAAAGCCGATTTGGAAGCCCGTGCCGGCAAGCCGGTGACGACCGTGCCGCAGATTTTCCTCGACGATCAGCACATCGGTGGCTACACCGAATTCGCTGCCTGGACCAAAGAAAACCTGGGTATCGAAGCCTAAGAGAACGGGCCTGCGGGCCCGTTTTTGCAGGTGCTATTCGGCTCGCATCGCCAGCATAATCCGCAGCAAGCGCACCAGCAGCGCACCACAGCCCGCCCAAAACAGCGCACTCAAACTCCAGGCCACAATCAACAAGCCGCTGTGCGTCATTGGCACCGCTAGCATTAACCACATCATACCCAGCAGCGTACCGCCTAGCGCGACCCACAAGGTGCTGATAAGCGGACTTTCCGGCTGCAGTAGCGCCATCACACATCCCGGCAGTAAAAACAGCAGTAATTCTGGCTGTCCGCGTACGGCTTGTTCACTGGCGGCGGCCCAGAAATGATGTGCATAAATAAACACCAGCGTATAAAGCATCACGCCCAGAATGGATGCTGGCCAGCGATTATTGCGCTGCAACATAATTATCCTCAACTTTGACGTTAACAATTATGAAACTTTTATTGCCCTGATGCGCACGACTGGAAATAAAAAGAAACAGCTGGAGGCGAAAGGAATGAAAACTGCCGATAGCTGAGGGTGTTAATTATGATTAGAATGACGCCGCTTTAGATTTCGGCTTGAACGCTTTTGTTGCAGGAACCTTAACGTTCGGCACAAGATAGCGAAAAAAGTCCCTCTCATCAACTGGTTACAGGTTAAGAAGAAGTTAAACCGTGAACATTAACGTCGCAGAATTGTTAAGCGGAAATGACGTTCTGTTATTATTTGTCGTTTTAGCCCTCGGACTCTGCTTAGGTAAATTACGCCTCGGCTCGGTCCAACTCGGTAATTCCATTGGAGTCCTGGTTGTTTCGTTGATTTTAGGTCAACAGCATTTCGCCATTAATACTGACGCATTAAGTCTTGGCTTTATGTTGTTTATTTTTTGTGTTGGCGTGGAAGCCGGGCCTAACTTTTTCTCGATATTTTTCCGCGACGGTAAAAACTACTTCTTTCTGGCGATTGTCATGGTTGTCAGCGCGCTGTTAATCGCCCTGACGCTCGGCAAAGTATTCGGCTGGGATATTGGTTTAACCGCGGGCATGTTGGCCGGTTCAATGACCTCAACGCCGGTGCTGGTGGGTGCTGGCGATACGTTGCGGCAAAGCATCAGCGACAGCCATCAGCTCACTTTGATGCAGGACAACCTCAGCCTCGGATATGCCCTCACCTATCTGGTAGGTTTAGTCAGCCTGATTTTTGGCGCGCGCTATCTGCCGCGCCTGCAGCATCAGGATCTGCCGACTTGCGCGCAGCAAATCGCGCGCGAGCGCGGCCTCGACGCTGATAGCCAGCGCAAAGTGTTTCTACCGGTGATCCGCGCGTATCGCGTGGGTCCGGAACTGGTGGAGTGGAGCGGCGGTAAAAACCTGCGCGAGCTGGGCATTCATCGCCAGACCGGCTGCTACATCGAGCGTTTGCGCCGCAACGGTATTCTCGCCAGCCCGGACGGTGACGCGATGCTGCAGCTGGGCGACGATATCTCGCTGGTGGGCTATCCCGATGCGCACGCGCGTCTTGATCCCAGCTTCCGTAACGGCAAAGAGGTGTTCGACCGTGACCTGCTGGATATGCGCATCGTCACCGAAGAGATTGTGGTGAAAAATCACAACGCGGTGAACAAGCGCCTGAGTCATCTCAAACTGACCGATCACGGCTGCTTCCTCAACCGGGTGATTCGCAGCCAAATCGAAATGCCGATCGATGACAGCATTATGCTAAACAAAGGCGATGTGCTGCAGGTAAGCGGCGAAGCGCGTCGCGTGAAAAGCCTGGCCGATCGCATTGGCTTTATCGCCATTCACAGCCAAATCACCGATCTGCTGGCCTTCTGCGCCTTCTTTATCGTCGGCTTGATGGTCGGGATGATCACCTTCCAGTTCAGCAATTTCAGCTTCGGCATCGGTAACGCCGCTGGATTGTTGTTCGCAGGCATCATGCTGGGCTTTATGCGCGCTAACCATCCTACATTTGGCTACATCCCGCAGGGTGCGCTGACGATGGTGAAAGAGTTTGGCCTGATGGTGTTTATGGCGGGCGTAGGTCTGAGCGCGGGCAACGGCTTGCAGCACGGTTTCGGCAGCGCCGGCGCGTTGATGCTGCTAAGTGGCTTGCTGGTGAGTTTGCTGCCGGTGGTGATTTGCTATCTGTTCGGCGCTTACGTGCTGCGTATGAACCGCGCGCTGCTGTTTGGTGCCATCATGGGCGCGCGTACCTGTGCGCCAGCGATGGAGATCATCAGCGATACCGCGCGCAGCAGCATCCCAGCCTTGGGCTATGCAGGAACGTATGCGATCGCGAATGTTTTGCTGACGCTGGCCGGTACCCTGATCGTGATAATCTGGCCGCTTTTGCCTTTATAAAAATATTTTTGCGCTGTCCAGAACTTTCTTCTGGGGTCGCAGTCTGAATAAGTGCCACTGCTTTTCTTTGAAATCCCCAAATTGTGGAGCCCGCCGGTCACTGACTTGCGGGTTTTTTTATGGCTGCCATTCTGCCGCTTAAGGTTCTTCTCAGACAAAAATTCCATCCTGCCACTCTGATGTCGATTTTTTAAATCTTCATGCAACTTTCATCAAAGTTAAACACTCCAACAACCCGCGATAAGATTAAGAGCGCGACTATTTATTCCTGGTTCGGACGCTTCTAGGCTATCAGCTTTATTTTGCAGACAATTTTGCTCTGCTGTTTTTCGGGTAAACAAGACGAGGACAAGGAATCGTGATGGAAGCATTGAACCACACGCTCTTTTTATGGATTAACGCTACAGAGGATTCACCGCAGTGGCTGATCATTCTGGCGACTTTTATCGCCAAAGATGTGATCGCCATCGTACCACTGCTGATTGTGGCGCTGTGGCTGTGGGGACCGCGCGATCAGGTGCAGTCTCAACGCGAGCTGGTGCTAAAAACCGGCATGGCGCTGCTGTATGCGCTGAGCATTTCGTGGTGCGTCGGCCAGCTGCTGCCGCATCCGCGTCCGTTCGCTATTGGTTTTGGCCATCAGTTACTGTCACACCGACCTGATGATTCCTATCCGAGCGATCACGGCACCACCATTTTCACCTTTGCGCTGGCATTTATCTTCTGGCATCGCCTTTGGTCAGGTGTGGTGTTGCTGGTGATAGGCAGCGCCATCGCCTGGTCACGCGTCTATCTTGGCGTGCACTGGCCGCTGGATATGCTGGGCGGATTCCTGGTTGGCTTGCTGGGTTGTCTGGCGTCGCACATGGCGTGGCAGCTGTATGGCGAACGCATGCTGGCGTTTACGCATCAGGTGTATCGCGCGCTGTTCGCCATGCCGATTAAGAAAGGGTGGATTCGTGAGTAAGCGATGGGGTCGCCATTAATGACGAGCCTGTAAAAAACGGTGCGCATCAAGCGCACCGTTTTTGTCTCAACTAAACCACTTCCCGAACCAGCCGTGGAATTTCATCATGATGAAATCCCAAATGCGGCCAACAAAGCCACCTTCCGGCACCGCTTCCATCGTCACCAGCGGACGTTGCTCAATGGTTTTGCCGTCCAGCTGGAAATCGATAGTGCCCACCACCTGATTCTTCTCCAGCGGCGCTTCCAGCTGCGGTGAATTCAGGGTAAAGCTGGCCTTGAGGTTTTTCATCTGCCCTTTTGGCACGGTGATCGCGGCGTCTTTTGCGACGCCAAGATTGACCTGGCTGCGATCGCCAAACCAAACGCGCTGCTGCGCAAACGGTTTATCGGCCTTAATCGGCGTCACGGTTTCATAGAAGCGGAAGCCCCACGTCAGCAACTTCTCACTTTCGCGGAAACGCGTGGCATCGGTCGCCGCACCGAGCACCACTGAAATCAGCCGCATATCGCCTTCGGTTGCCGACGCCACCAGATTGTTACCCGCGCCGGAGGTGTGACCGGTTTTAATGCCATCCACCTTGAGATTGGTGCTCCACAGCAGACGGTTGCGGTTCATCTGCTTAATCTTATTGAAGGTGAACTCTTTTTCACTGTTGATCGCATACTCTTCCGGCACATCGCTAATCAGGCGCTGGCCGATAATCGCCATATCACGCGCGGTGCTGTACTGCCCTTCGGCGTCCAGGCCGTGTACCGTCATAAAGTGGGTGTTTTGCAGGCCAAAGGCCTTGACGTAGTTGTTCATCAACCCGATAAACGAATCCTGGCTGCCCGCGACATAATCAGCCAGCGCGATACAGGCATCGTTGCCAGATTGAATCACCACACCTTTATTCAGCTCAGAGACCGGAATGCGATCGCCGGGCTTAAGGAACATCAGCGATGAGCCGCGCAGCTTGGGATTGCCGGTTGCCCACGCATCCTGGCCGATGGTAACCATGTCATCGTTGTGAATCTTGCCCGATTTCAGCGCCTGGCCGACCACATAGCTGGTCATCATTTTGGTCAAACTGGCGGGATCGAGGCGTTGATCGGCATTGGATTCCGCCAACACTTTGCCGCTGTTGTAATCCATTAAAATCCAGGCTTTGGCGTCAATTTGCGGTGCCGCAGGTGCCTGTTCAGCCAGGGTGGCTGCGGGGATAAAGAGTAAAAGAAGTGAAGACGCAGCCAACGGCCGCCAGACAGAAGCGAAGGTGTTTTTTCTCATGAGCGTGACCAGATTGTCCTTGTTAAATCTCGGTTTTCTTGCAGGCAAGACATGTCTTGCCCCACGCTAACGGTTCAGGCCAGCGAAAAAAACCGCTCAATCGTAAAGTTTTATAGAGTTTATTAGAATAACCCTGGCACCAACCGCGCAGCGCCGCCACTTTTGCCCATCTGACTATTGAAAAATTTTGCGTGTAATTCCGATTTTTCGCAGAACGGTTAAGCCAGTCACAAATTTCCGCTAACCTGAACTCAGTCAGCCTGAGGAGAGCCGCGATGGACTTAGCCATTTTCGATTTGGACGAAACCCTGATTTGTGAAGACAGCACCAGCCTCTGGCTGCGCTGGTTGGTTTCACAGGGCTTTGCCCCCGAAGAGATCATCCAGCAGGAGAAAATCCTGATGGAGCAATATCACACCGGTACGTTATCCATTGAAGAGTATATGAACACCACGCTGGCGCCACTCGCCGGCATGGCTACGATGACCGTTGAAGGCTGGGTACGCCGCTTTATCCATCGCGACATCATGCCGCGCGTGTTCCCTGCCGCCCGCGAGCGTATTGAGTGGCACCAGCAGCGCGGCGACACGGTAATGATCATCACCGCCAGCGGCGATCATCTTGCGGTGCCCATCGCCGAACGCCTTGGTGTACACGGCGCGCTGGCGATAGGCGTGGAAGTGGTGGATGAACGCTACAGCGGACAAACCTACGGCACCATGACCTATCGCGAAGGTAAAGTGACACGCCTCAGTGACTGGAAAGCGTTACAGCAAGATCAACGCTTTGAACGCACCTGGGCTTACAGCGATTCGATGAATGATTTACCGCTGCTGGCACATGCCGATCATGCGTGGGTGGTCAATCCCAATCCGCTGCTGCTGCAGGAAGCACAACAGCGCGGATGGGAGGTGTGTAACTGGGCACGCTAATTTAACCGCGTGGGGCGCTGGCTGTGTCTGGCAGCCCCACTTTCAGCAGCTTGCCGTTGGATTCATCGGTTAGCACGTACAGATAACCATCCGGGCCTTGACGCACATCTCGAATACGCTCGCCACGATTTTCCAGCAATCTCTGCTCCTCCACCACTTTCTCGCCGTTGACCTGCAAGCGAATCAAACTCTTCTCTTTCAGCGCACCAATAAACAGGGAATTTTTCCACTGCGGGAAACGCGCGCTGTTGTAGAACGCCATGCCGCTGATGGCCGGCGAGACTTTCCAGAAATACAGCGGTTGCTCAGTGCCTTCCAGTTCACTACCCTTTGCTTCCGGCACTTTCTGCCCGCTGTAATCAATGCCGTGCGTCGCCAGCGGCCAGCCGTAATTTTTGCCCTTCTCGGGGATGTTGACCTCATCACCCCCGCGCGGGCCGTGTTCGCTTTCCCACATTTGCTGCGTCCACGGATTGAGCGCCAGCCCTTGCGGATTGCGCATGCCGTAGGACCAGATTTCCGCGCGCGCGCCTTGACGATCAACAAACGGATTGTCCGGCGGGATTTCACCGTCTTTGGTCAGACGCACGATTTTACCGGAGAGCTTATCCAGCTGTTGCGCGCTGCTGCTGGCGAAGTTGTCACCGAAGGCGATATAGAGAAAGCCCTGGCGATCAAATGCCAGTCGCGTGCCGATATTGGCGCCGCCCGACAGCTTCGGCGTTTGCTCCAGCACCACTTTAAAGTCACTCAGCTGACGGTTGTCATCGCTCAGGCGACCATAACCCACCACGCCACCAGCCCGACCGCTGGCATCGGCGGTGGTGTAGCTGAGCCACACGCGGCGGCTTTCGGCGAAGTCCGGTGCCAGCACCACATCCAGCAAGCCACCCTGACGATTCGCCCACACCTTCGGCACCCCGCCGATCGGTGGCGACAAGCCTTTACCCGGCTGCCAACTGCGCAGCTGGCCGGATCGTTCAGTGATTAACAGCGTTTGATTATCGGGTAGAAAAGCCACGGACCACGGATGGTCGAGCTTGTCCTGAAGCACCTGAACCTGCACATCGGCAGCGAATAACGGTAAGGACGTGCTTAAAGCGCCAAACAGTAGCGCGGCGGGCAGTAAACGCATGGCATTCTCCTTTATCGCGGTCTGCCGTAAAGCGTAGTCAGCGCGCGACAAAGGATGTGCAGGATTTACAAAACATTAAGCCCGGCACGCCGCCGGGGGAGAATTTACTGTGCGGGGAAGGTCAGCGCATCGCGGACCATCTCGTCGATGCCCGGACGCAGATCGTTAAGTGTGATTGGCGCACTGTTATTCGGCAGGTTTTTACCAAATGCCTTGCGCACCACCTTGATCAGCGGCTTGCCAGTTTGCGCATCCAGCGCTTCCATTTCGAGGAACAGCGCGCTGTTTTGCGTGCGATGCCCAGTCGCTGCCATGGTGCTGGCAACAACAGCGGCAATTGGCACCACTTCATAGAACTGCACGCCTTCATTTTCGGCAGAAACGGCGGTGATAGCGGTTTTAACTACCAGCGTGTGAGGGCCTTTTTGCGTCACCAGCGGTTTACGCTGGGAAATCGCGTGCTTGAGTTGCGTATCGGTATAGCTGCGGATCGCATCCAATGTTTGCTGATCGATACGTGCCGTGGGGTGTGCCGCCGGATAATAGACCACTGGCGTATACACCACGCCTTTGTAATCAGCATCATGGTAATCGGGTGAAATCCAGCGCAAGGTCGGTTTACCGCTGGGCGACTCAGTGGCCTTCAATTCACTGTAATCGCCGAGAAATCCTGAATATTGTTGTTGATTAGTCACATGAGAGGTACAGCCCGCCGCCAGTATTGCCAGCGTTAAAACAGAAGCATAAAGGGGAAATCGCATGAGAAAGCCCTTATCAGAGGTAATTGCTTCTCAAGTGTAGGAGGTCGTCAAAAACGTGGCGGGAAATATTAACGAAATGCGAGGATAACCACCTGCAATGCAGGTGGTTAGGCGGAATTACTCGAAGCAGGTTTCCGGGTTTTCCGACAGCGAAATAAAGGATTCACCGCCTTTGGTCAGGGCAATGATTCCGCCACTCTCAATATCATAAACCCATCCATGCAGGCGAATTTTGCCTTTACGCAGCGCTACCGCTACGGAAGGGTGTGTTTTGATATTGTTCAGCTGCGCAATCACGTTCTCTTTCACCATTTCGTTGAGACGCTTCTCAACGGAATCGTAGTTACGCTCTTCCACCACCGCTTTCGCCGCGTTGGCGTAGTGCAACCAGTGATCGACCGCGGGCATGGTTTCGAGATCGGCATTGGAAGCAATGGCGTTCATGGCACCGCAGTTAGAGTGACCACAAATAATAATTTCGGTCACGCCCAAAGCGACAACCGCGTACTCAATGGTTGCGGACACGCCGCCCGGCTCTGGACCAAACGGTGGCACGATATTACCGGCGTTTCGGATCACGAACAGCTGACCCGGCTCCGACTGCGTCACCAGCTCTGGCACCAGACGGCTGTCTGAGCAGGAGATAAACAGGGCTTTAGGATTTTGGTTGGATGCCAAACTTTTGAAAAGATCCTTCCTTTCAGGGAACACATTCTGTTGAAAATTCAGAAAACCTTTGACGATCTCTTGCATATGTCTGCTCTCACATTATCCACTTCTGCCCTGGCAGTGAGGATTCACTATCAGTGCGATTTGAAATTTTCAGCGAAGATAACAACTTACCTTCACCGACCCAACATTTAAGCAAAAGGCGCCAGCTTACACAACTCGGATCGCCACAGAGGGCCATTGCGCCAGCGAGTGAGCCGCACCGCCAACAGAGTTAAGCACAATCATCATGCATTAGTTACCCCATAAGGAGATTCTTACACAGCCTATACATTTTCCCCGGCAACCTCTGTACAATCGCCCCCCTATCCACACTAATTATGATGAATTTTTATCCTTATGAGCCATGTCAAAAATCCACCGCGCGTGGGGTTCGTCTCCCTCGGCTGTCCGAAAAACCTCGTCGACTCTGAACGCATCCTGACGGAGCTGCGTACTGAAGGCTATGACGTGGTGCCACGCTACGATGATGCGGAGATCGTCATCGTTAACACCTGTGGATTTATTGACAGCGCCGTACAGGAATCTCTGGAAGCGATTGGTGAAGCGCTGAATGAAAACGGCAAAGTGATCGTCACCGGTTGCCTCGGTGCCAAAGTGGATCAGATCCGCGAAGTGCATCCGAAAGTGCTGGAGATCACTGGCCCGCACAGCTACGAGCAGGTGCTGTCGCATGTGCACACTTATGTGCCGAAACCAGAACACAATCCGTTCCTGAGTTTAGTGCCAGAGCAAGGTGTCAAACTGACGCCGCGTCATTACGCTTACCTGAAAATTTCCGAAGGCTGCAACCATCGCTGCACCTTCTGCATCATTCCATCAATGCGTGGCGATCTTGATAGCCGCCCAATCGGTTCGGTGCTCGACGAAGCTAAACGTCTGGTCGAAGCGGGCGTGAAAGAGCTGCTGGTAATCTCACAAGACACCTCCGCTTACGGCGTGGATGTTAAACATCGCACCGGTTTCTGGAACGGATCGCCGGTGAAAACCAGCATGGTGAGCCTGTGCGAGCAGTTAGCCAAACTCGGCGTGTGGGTGCGTCTGCACTATGTTTATCCTTATCCGCATGTGGATGATGTGATCCCGCTGATGGCCGAAGGCAAGATTCTGCCGTACCTCGATATTCCGCTGCAGCACGCCAGCCCGCGCATCCTCAAGCTGATGAAGCGTCCCGGCGCGGTAGAGCGTACGCTGGAGCGCATTAAGCGCTGGCGTGAAATCTGTCCGGAGCTGACGCTGCGTTCAACCTTTATCGTCGGTTTCCCCGGTGAAACCGAAGAAGATTTCCAGATGCTGCTCGACTTCCTACGGGAAGCGCGCCTCGATCGCGTTGGCTGCTTCCAGTACAGCCCGGTAGATGGCGCAACTGCTAACCAGCTGCCGGATCAGGTACCGGACGACGTGAAGCAGGATCGTTTTGATCGCTTCATGCAGCTGCAGCAGAAGATCTCCAGCGAACGGCTGCAGGAGAAAATCGGCCGCGAAGTGCTGGTGCTGATTGATGAAGTGGACGAAGAAGGTGCGGTGGGACGCAGCATGGCTGACGCCCCGGAAATCGATGGCGCGGTTTATCTGAACGGCGATCGTCAGGTGAAAGTCGGCGACGTGGTCCGCGTTAAAGTGGAACACGCCGATGAATACGATCTGTGGGGCACGCGCGTTTAACCATACTTCTGCTGGTGCGCACGCTTGCGCGCCAGATAGTCTGTATCCGCGCGCAGTTTATCCCAGCACGCTTTGAAAACGGCCGCCGCAGCGGCCTTCTCTTTTTCTGTGGTACGCGGCAGTTCGTTGCCCGCCTCGTCATATTTACGCCCGCCCTGATGATTACTGTAGCGGCGTGCACGCGTATAACCCATCTGAATATATTTGCGCGCCATATCCATACCGACAAAATCGTCCTGCGCGCGATATGCCTCAAACAGCTGCATAATCTGCTGTGAAGATTCTTTTGCCAGCTCGACGGTGCGAAAACGCCAGTGCGGCAGAATCTCACTTTTATAGGGCTCGACCATCAGCACGCCCTGCTCGCCGCGCCCCACCTGATACAGCTCAGGCTGCTGGCGAAAATTGATGTGCTTGAAATCCTGCTCGTAGTTAAACGCTTTCATCTGTTTTTCCCGCCTCTCATCGTCCCGTGACGTAATTATTTCCTGCTGGCACTTAAGCGATTTGCTTTTATACCGATAACCTGGATATCAGCCTACTTCCTCAGAGACGCACCTATGTTTAAACGAATGAAAATTGTGACAGCCATCATGATGATATTGGTGGTTTTCACCGCGATGCAGGCGATTTCCGGCTCGCTGTTTTTATCATCACTGATTACCGGACAGCATAATTTCACCACCAGTAATCAGCTGTCACATCAGCAGCGTGAGCTGGCCGACGGTTGGCAAACGCTGGTGAAAACGCGCGTGATCATTAACCGCGTCGCCATTCGTATCCTGAAAAAACAGACGGATGAAGCGTCCGTCGCCGCCATCAACAAACTGCTGATCAGCGCGGGTGCGTCACTGGATGAAGCAAAGCAACATTATGACCTCTACCAGAGCATGCCGCGCATTGCCGGACAAAGCGCTGATTCAGCCAGTGTAGTCGACGCTAAATTTGCTGCCTTCGCAGAATTACTGAAACAGTCGGCAGCGTTCCTGAAAGCCAATGATTACGCCGCCTATGGCAACCTTGACGCCCAGCAGGCGCAGGACGATCTGGAAGTCGCGTACAAGCAATGGCGCGAGCACAACGTGCAGCTGCTGGCCGAGCGCAACGCGGAATATGATAATAACTATCAGCACATGCTGGTGTTGGTCGCCGTGATGGCGATAGTTGTGGTGCTGTTGCTGGTTGCGGTGTGGATTCTGGTGCGTCGCATCCTGCTGGCACCGATGAAGCAGGTGCAGCAGCAGATGGAGCGCTTCGCCGACGGCGATCTCTCCGCCCGTTTGCAGGTGGAAGGCCGCAGTGAAATGGCATCGATTGCCGCCAGCCTCAACCATATGCAGCAGTCGCTGCTCAGCACCATCAACAATGTGCGTGATAGTGCGGATGCGATTTTTGGTAGCGCCAGCGAGATTGCCACCGGCAATAACGATCTCTCTTCACGCACCGAGCAACAAGCGGCATCGCTGGAAGAGACCGCCGCCAGTATGGAACAGCTGACCGCCACGGTGAAACAGAACGCCGATAACGCGCGTCAGGCCACGCAGCTGGCGAAAACCGCCTCGGAAACCGCCGATAAAGGCGGCAACGTGGTGGATGGTGTGGTGAAAACCATGCGCGATATCGCCGACAGCTCGAAGAAAATCGCCGATATCACCAGCGTGATTGATGGCATCGCCTTCCAGACCAACATCCTCGCGCTCAACGCGGCAGTTGAAGCGGCGCGCGCCGGTGAACAAGGACGCGGTTTTGCCGTGGTAGCGGGTGAAGTGCGCAATCTGGCACAGCGCAGCGCTCAGGCGGCGAAAGAGATCAAACTGCTGATTGAGAATTCCGTGCAGCGTGTCAACACCGGTTCGCAGCAGGTGAGCAGCGCCGGTGAAACCATGCAGGAAATCGTCAGCGCTGTTACCCGCGTCACCGATATCATGGGCGAGATTGCTTCAGCGTCCGATGAGCAGAGCCGCGGCATCGACCAGATTGGTCAGGCGGTGAACGAGATGGATCGCGTCACGCAGCAGAACGCCACGCTGGTGCAGGAATCGGCTAACGCCTCAGCGTCGCTGGAGCAGCAGGCCAGCAGCCTCTCTTCTGCGGTGGCCCGCTTCAAAACCGGCACGCGCCAGGCGACTGCAACGGTGGCGAAAGTGGTGAAACCGGTGATAACACCAACCCGCGCGCAGCCTGCCGCCGCGCACAGTAATGACAATTGGGAAACGTTCTAAGACCGAAGTGGTGCGGTTATTGAAGAGGTCGCCATAAATGGCGACCGGACCCACCATCAGGTCTTCAATTTGGGATCCAGCGCATCACGCAAACCATCACCCAGCAGGTTAAACGCCAGCACGGTGAGGAAAATCGCCAGGCTCGGGAAGATGGCGACATGCGGCGCAATTACCATATCGGCGCGCGCTTCATTGAGCATCGCGCCCCACTCCGGCGTGGGCGGCTGCGCGCCGAGGCCGAGAAAGGACAAACTCGCCGCCGTGATAATCGAGGTACCGATACGCATGGTGAAATAGACCACAATCGACGACACCGTGCCGGGCAGGATGTGACGCATAATTATGGTCCAGTCCGACGCGCCAATACTGCGTGCCGACTCAATATAGGTTTGATGTTTCAGCACCAGCGTATTGCCGCGCACCAAACGGGCAAACGCCGGAATGCTGAAGATCGCCACCGCGACAATCACGTTGCTCATGCCGCTGCCCATAATCGCCACCACCGCGATCGCCAGCAGAATGCCGGGGAAAGCGAACAGCACATCGCAGATACGCATGGTGATGCGATCCCACCAGCCTTCGTAATAGCCCGCCAGCAGGCCTAAAACGGTGCCGATCAGCGCGCCAATCGCCACCGAGAAGAAACCGGCTATCAGCGAAATACGTGTGCCCACCAGCACACGGCTGAAGATATCGCGCCCCAGCGAGTCAACGCCAAACCAGTGCATCAGCGACGACCCTTCGTTTAGCCGGTCATAATCGAAATAGTTTTCCGCATCAAACGGCGCAATCAGCGGCGCGATAAATGCCACCACGATCAGCAGTAGCACAAACAGTCCGGCCAGCAGCGCCACATGCTGACGGCGAAAGCGTCGCCAGAATTCGCGCCACGGCGTGCGTACCCGGTTTTCCGTGATAGTCGGCAGGGTTTTCAATGCCGCGGCTCGTCGCCAGTTCTTCAATTGCAACTCCTTACTTGTAGCGAATTGCCGGGTTGATTGCCGCGTACAGCACATCGACAATCAGGTTAATCAGGATGAACTCCAGCGAGAACAGCAGCACTTCGGCCTGAATCACCGGGTAATCGCGCATCTCGACCGAATCCACCAGCAAGCGGCCCAGGCCGGGCCAGTTGAACACCACCTCCACCACAATCGAGCCGCCGAGCAGGAAGCCAAACTGCAGGCCCATCATGGTGACCACTGGGATCATCGCGTTGCGCAGGCCGTGTTTCACCACCACCAGCGATTCGCGCACCCCTTTGGCGCGCGCGGTGCGCATGTAATCTTCCTGCATCACCTCCACGAACGACGCGCGGGTGAAGCGTGCCATCACCGCCGCCACCGCTGCACCCAAGGTGATCGATGGCAAAATGTAGTGTTTCCAGCTATCCGCGCCAACGGTCGGCAACCAGCCGAGCTCGACAGAAAACACCTGCATCAGTAGCATGCCGAGCGCAAACGCCGGGAACGAGATGCCCGACACCGCCAGTGTCATGCCGATGCGATCCGGCCAGCGATTGCGCCACACCGCCGAGGTGATGCCAATCGCCATACCGAATATCACCGCCCACACCATGCTGCTGAATGTCAGCCACAGCGTCGGGAAAAAGCGCGCGGCAATTTCGTCAATTACCGGACGTTTCGAGACCAGCGAATGGCCGAAATCGCCCTGCACCGCATTGATCATAAAGTGCCAGAACTGCTTGATCAGCGGCTGATCGAGGCCGAGATCCTGACGCACCAGCGCCACCACCGAGGCATCCGCTTCCGGGCCGGCAATCAGGCGCGCCGGATCGCCCGGCAGCAAATGAACGAACAGGAACACCAGCACCGCCACAATCAGCAGCGTGGGAATCAGTCCCAGTAATCGTTTGAGAAAATAGTTGAGCATGCGAAGTCCTGCGCAGCATCGGCCAGCCCGCTAAGGCTGGCCGCGTCTGTTACTTCAGATCGGCCTCATCAAAATTGAATGAGGTATCGGGCATGACATAAAAACCGCTGAGGTTTTTATTGTTGGCTGACAGCAGTTGTTCCACCACCAGCGGGATCCACGGATGATCGTTCCAGATGCGATCCTGCGCGTCTTTGTACAGCTTAGCTTTCTGGTCGCGATCGGTGGTTTTCAGCGCATCGGCGAGATCTTTATCCACCTGCGGATTGCTGTAGAACGCGGTGTTGAAGATTGCTGGCGGCCATGAAGTGGTGGCGAACAGCGGCGTCAGCGCCCAGTCGGCTTCACCGGTCGAGGCGGACCAGCCGGTGTAGAACATGCGTACACCGCTCTCTTTCTGCCCTTTGCTCTCTACTTCAGCGGCACGCTGACCGGCATCCATCGCCGTCACTTTCACCTTCACGCCCACCTGTGCCAGCTGCTGCTGGGTGAACTGCAGCACTTTCTGCGCGGTGCTGTGGTTGTGCGAAGACCACAACGTGGTTTCGAAACCGTTCGGGAAGCCCGCTTCTTTCAGCAGTTCGCGCGCTTTGGCCGGATCATATTTGATTGCCGGATAGCTCTGCGCAAAGTCGATGCTGGGCGGCACGATGCCGGTGGCTGGCGTGGCGTAACCGGCAAAGGCGACTTTTGCCAGTGCCTGACGGTTGATGGCGTACTCCAGCGCTTCACGCACTTTCGGATTATCAAACGGCTTTTGCGTCACGTTGAGGCTGATGTAGCGCTGCATGATTGACGGCGTGGTGACCACATCGAGCTTGCTGTTGCCTTCCAGCAGTTTGGCCTGCTCGAACGGCACCGGGAAAGCAAAGCTCGCTTCGCCCGTTTGCAGCATCGCCGCGCGGGTGTTGTTATCCACCACCGGACGCCAGGTAATGCTATCCAGCTTCGGATAGCCTTTTTTCCAGTAGCCGTCCCACTTCTTCACTTTCACGAAGTCGGTCTGGTTCCAGGTATCAAAGGCAAACGGGCCGGTTCCTACCGGATGGAAGCCGATCTCTTTGCCATATTTCTTCAGCGCGGTCGGGGAAATCATCACCGCCGCCGGATGCGCGAGATTATTAATGAAGGCCGAGAACGGCTGCTTCAGGGTGATTTTCACTGTGCTCGGATCGACCACTTCGGTGGTGGCGATATATTTGAACAGGTTATAGCGTTTGAGATGGTTATCCGGATTGCTGGCGCGATCGAGGTTCACCTTCACCGCTTCGGCATTGAAGTCAGTGCCATCCTGGAATTTCACGCCAGCGCGCAGCTTGATGGTGTAGGTCAGGCCGTCGCTGCTCGCCTGATAACTTTCCGCCAGCACGTTGGTCAGCTTCATGTCTTTATCGAAGCCGAACAAGCCCTGATAGAAGGACTTCGCCACCGCCTGCGACAGCGTATCGTTAGCGTCATACGGATCGAGCGTGGTAAAGGTCGAGGCCACCGCAATCACCGCATCTTTCGCCGCCCACGCGGGCAGCGCCAGCGCCGAACTCAACAAACCGGCAGTGATAACCCCTTTTCGCATAATATGGTGCATCGTTATCGTTCTCCTGTAATCCCTGTCATGCGCGACATCCAAAGATGTGCGGTTGTTTGCTGCTCAGGCGCCGCTAATTGCGTGCCGGGCGACAAAATGGCCCGGTGCCACTTCCAGTAAAGGCGCCACTTCTGGCTCATCGCCCAGCGGGCGAATCGGGCTGGGGATCTCATCCACCATCAGCGCCCGCTCACGATGCCGATGGGCCGGATCGGCCACCGGCACCGCGGCCATCAGTTTTTTGGTGTAGGGATGGCGCGGCTGCTCAAATACCGCCTGACGCGGCCCCATCTCCACAATTTGTCCGAGATACATCACCGCCACGCGATGGCTGATGCGTTCCACCACCGCCATATCGTGTGAGATAAATAAGAAAGCGATACCAAATTCACGCTGCAAATCGAGCATCAGGTTGATGATTTGCGCCTGAATCGACACATCCAGCGCCGACACCGATTCATCGGCGATCACCACTTTGGGATTGAGCGCCAGCGCGCGCGCAATGCAGATGCGCTGGCGCTGGCCGCCGGAAAATTCGTGCGGATAGCGCTGCGCATGTTCCGGCAGCAGGCCGACGCGCTCCAGCAGCCAGGCAACGCGCTTCTCCGCCTGACGGCGATCCAGCGTTTTGTGCACCAGCAGCGGTTCCATGATCGAAAAACCCACGGTCAAACGCGGATCGAGCGAGGCGTAAGGATCCTGAAAGATAAACTGGATATCGCGACGCAGCGACGCCAGCGCATTGCCCTGCAGCGCATCGATGCGTTGGCCGTCAAAAGTAATGGTGCCGCCCTGGCTGGCTACCAGCCGCAGCAGCGAACGCCCGGTAGTGGATTTTCCGCAGCCGGATTCCCCCACCAGCGCCAGCGTTTCACCGGCATGGAGATCGAAACTGACTTTCTCGACCGCGTGCACGCGGCGTTTAACGCGATTGAGTAAACCGCCGCGAATATCAAAGCGCGTGACTAAATCGCGCACCTGCAAAATCGGCGGTCGATCGTGACGCACCGTGTCCTGCGGCGCGGCCTGTTCTTCACGTCCGTTGCTATGCAATAAGGGAAATTTAGCCGGTAGCGGCTGGCCATGCATCGCCCCCAGTTTGGGCACCGCCGCCAGCAACGCGCGGGTATAGGGCTGCTGCGGGTCGGCAAACAGCTGCTGCACCGACGCGCGCTCTACCACATCGCCGCGATACATCACCTGCACGCGATCGGCCATCTCCGCCACCACGCCCATATCATGGGTGATGAAAATCACCCCCATCTGCATCTCTTTTTGCAGCACGCGGATCAACTGCAGAATTTGCGCCTGAATAGTGACGTCGAGTGCGGTGGTGGGTTCGTCGGCAATCAGCAGCGCCGGTTTGCACGACAGCGCCATGGCAATCATTACGCGCTGTCGCATGCCGCCCGAGAGTTGATGCGGATAGCGTGATAACACATTTTGCGCTTCGGGAATGCGCACCAGATCGAGCATGCGCCGCGCTTCCGCCAGCGCCTGCTGGTGACTTTTTCCCTGATGCAGACGGATGGATTCCGCAATCTGCTCGCCAACGGTAAACACCGGGTTGAGCGAGGTCATCGGCTCCTGAAAGATCATCGCCATATCGGCGCCGCGCACTTTGCGCATCTGACCGTTCGACGCGCGCATCACATCCAGCACCTCGCCATTGCGACGCCGCAGCTGGATATCTCCGCTCACTTCGCCGCCGGCCTGCTGAATCAAGCGCATCAGCGCCAGCGAGGTGACGGATTTGCCCGAGCCCGATTCGCCCACCAGCGCCAGAGTTTCACCGCGATGCAGGTCGAGCGACAGGTTGCGTACCGCTTCGGTAATGCGCCCTTCATGCTCAAAGCGCACGTTAAGATCGCGCACCGCCAGAACCTGCTCCGGCGCAAACTGCAGCTGTTGGTCCGTCATGCCTGCTCCTTAGCTGTCGCGGTAAATCGCTACCTCAACATCGCCATTCACATAGGCGAATCCGCGATACATGCCTTCGCTGTTAAACGGCAGCGCCACATTGCCTGCGGCGTCAATGGCAATCAGCCCGCCGCTGCCTTCCAGCTCCTGCACTTTGTCATGAATGACGTTGGCGGTGGCCTGTTGCAGCGAGCGTCCGGCGTAATGCATCTGCGCCGCCACGTCGTAAGCGGCGAGCGTGCGAATAAACACTTCGCCGGTACCGGTACAGGAGACCGCTACGGTGTCGTTGCTGGCGTAGCAGCCTGCGCCGACTAAAGGCGAATCGCCCACGCGACCGGCCTGTTTGTTGGTCATGCCGCCGGTTGAGGTGGCGGCCGCCAGATTACCCTGAAGATCGAGCGCGACCGCACCGACGGTGCCGAATTTGCGATCCGGGTCCAGCGGATCGTCGCTGTGACTGTTTGCTTCGCCATCGTGATCCAGCACCATCTGCTGGCTGTGCAGCGCGCGCTGCAGCTGCTCCCAGCGCTCCGGCGTGGAGAAGAAATCGGCGTCGACCGGCGCTAAACCTTGCTCAGCGGCGAAAGCTTCTGCGCCCGCACCGATAAACAGTACGTGCGGGCTATTCTCCAGCACCTTACGCGCCGCCAGAATCGGATTGCGGATGTGGCTGACGCCCGCGACCGCGCCGACGTCCAGCGTGCGGCCATCCATAATGCTGGCATCGAGTTCATGCGTGCCCTGATGAGTGAACACCGCGCCCTTGCCCGCGTTAAACAGCGGACACTCTTCCAGCAGGCGTACGGCTTCGGTAACGGCATCTAACGCGCTGCCGCCCGCCGCAAGAATTTGCTGGCCTGCGGTAACGATTGCGGTGAGTTGCTGACGATAGTGCTGCTCTTTTTCGGCGCTCATTGCCGCACGCGTAATCGCGCCTGCACCGCCGTGAATTGCGATAACTGCTTTAGCCATAACCGGTACCCTGTTAAGGAATCAGAACCAAAAACACTGATTTAGAATGGTTTTCATCTTTTTTTGGCAATTTTCGACTATAGAAAGGCACCCTCATCTTGTAAAGCAGAAACTGCCTGCGCGGTCATAACCTTTTATTGTGGATTATGCTTTTTTGGTTGTGATGTGCTTAGCGGATGCGCACCTGTAAAACAGGAAAACCATTTTTACCATTCGCACATTCCGTAGCGGCGCGATTTATCGCGCGATAAATTGCGCCGCCACGAAATGTGCAGTGATTGAGTAAAGTGCACTCTCGCTTAACGGCCACGCATTACCCATAATAGACCGCATCTGAAATTAACCAGACAGAGATGGACATGGAACCTTTTACCGCAGGATTAATCTCCCTCGAAGACGCGCAGCAAAAGATGCTGCAACAGCTGACGCCGATTAGCGATTCGATCAACGTCTCGCTGTTTGAGGCCGCCGGACGCATCACCGCCAGGCCTATCAACTCGCCGCTCGATGTCCCCTCGTTTGATAACTCGGCGATGGATGGTTACGCGCTGCGTCTGGCCGACATCGCACCCGATCGCGTGTTCCCGGTGGCCGGTAAAGCCTTCGCCGGTGCGCCGTTTAACGGTGCGTGGCCCGCGGGCAGCGTGATCCGCATCACAACCGGCGCGCCAATTCCCGCCGGTTGTGATGCCGTGGTGATACAGGAGCAAACGGAGCAACGCGACGGCGGCATTGTGATTACCGCGCCGGTGCAGGCTGCGCAAAATATTCGTCGCATCGGTGAAGACATTCAGGCGGGCAAACAGGTGCTGGACGCCGGAGTGCGCCTTGGTGCGGCCGAACTGCCGCTGCTGGCGTCGCTGGGGATTGCTGAAGTCAGCGTGCTGCGCAAACTGCGCGTGGCAATCTTCTCCACCGGCGATGAACTGCAGGCGGTCGGCCAGCCGCTGGCGGAAGGTCAGATTTACGATACCAACCGCTTTACCGTGGCGTTAATGCTTAACAAGCTGGGCTGCGAAGTGATCGATCTCGGTGTGATTGCCGACGATCAGGCGGCGCTGCGTACCGCCTTTACCGAAGCCGATCGCCAGGCCGATGTGGTGATCAGCACCGGCGGCGTGTCGGTTGGCGAAGCCGATTTCACCCGTGCGATACTGGAAGAGCTCGGCGCTATCACCTTCTGGAAACTGGCGATCAAACCGGGCAAACCCTTTGCTTTTGGTCGCCTGGCCAACAGCTGGTTCTGCGGTTTACCGGGCAATCCGGTTTCTGCGGCGGTAACCTTCTATCAATTAGTTCAGCCGCTGCTGGCCACCTTAACCGGCCAAACCACGCGCATCATGCCGCTACGCCAACGTGCGCGCGCCACCCAGCGTTTGAAGAAATCGCCGGGTCGTCTCGACTTCCAACGTGCGATTCTCAGCCGCGGTGACGATGGCGTGCTGGAAGTGCGCAGCACCGGTGCGCAAGGTTCGCATGTGTTCAGCTCGTTCGCGCTGGCTAACTGCTTTGTGGTGCTGGAGCGCGAGCGCGGCGATGTGGAACCGGGCGAATGGGTGGAGATCGAAGCCTTTAATAGCTTGCTGGAGGGCTAATGAGCGTTGAGTTGAGCGATGAAGAGATGCTGCGCTATAACCGTCAGATTGTCCTGCGCGGTTTTGATTTTGATGGCCAGGAGAAGCTAAAGGCGGCACAGGTGTTGGTGATCGGCCTCGGCGGACTCGGCTGTGCGGCGGCGCCCTATCTGGCCTCGGCGGGTGTGGGACATCTCACGTTGCTCGATTTCGACAGCGTTAGCCTCAGTAATCTCCAGCGCCAGATCCTGCACAGTGATGCGAAAATTGGCGTAGCGAAAGTCGCCTCGGCGCAGCAGCAGTTGGCGGCAATTAATCCGCATTGCCAGCTGGAGCCGATTGATGCGCAGCTGGATGACGCGCAGCTCAGCACGTTAATTGCGCGCCATGATGCGGTGGTGGATTGCACCGATAACGTCGATACCCGCGAGCAGATCAACCGCCTCTGTTTTCAGCACAAGGTGCCGCTGATTTCCGGCGCAGCGATTCGCATGGAAGGCCAGCTCAGCGTGTTTACCTGGCAGCCCGGCGAGCCGTGTTATCGCTGCATCAGCCGCTTGTTTGGCGATCAGGTATTAAGTTGCGTGGAAGCCGGCGTGATGGCGCCGTTGGTGGGTGTGGTCGGTGCAATGCAGGCGATGGAAACCTTAAAAGTGCTGACGGCGTTCGGTCACCCCGCTAGCGCACGCTTATTGATGTACGACGCGATGAGCGCGGAGTTCCGCAGCATGAAGGTGGCGCAGGATGCGCATTGTGAAGTATGTGGTGAACAAGGTCGCCATGAATGACGACCTTACGCGAGATATAACGCTGGCAGTTGACGTGCATTAAGGCGTGTGTGCCGGGCCCGGAGTAAAGCCTCCGCCGCCGGGATACGGCGGCCGAGGTTACAGGGAAATATTTACACCGTCGTTACGCAGCGACCCGGCATTTTCGCCTGATCGGCGCCGAAACCTCACAAGCCTTAAACAATGCCCTGACTGCGCAGGTAATCTTCGTAATTACCCGTGAAGTCGATAATACGATCGGCTTTCATCTCCATCACGCGGGTAGCCAGCGAGCTAACAAACTCACGGTCGTGCGAGACGAAAATCAGGGTGCCTTCGTACATCTCCAGCGCCATGTTGAGCGACTCGATCGATTCCATATCCAGGTGGTTAGTCGGTTCATCCATGATCAGGATGTTTGGCTTTTGCATCATCAGCTTGCCAAATAGCATGCGACCCTTCTCACCACCGGACAGCACCTTAGCGGGCTTGTTGATCTCGTCGTGACCAAACAGCAGACGACCAAGAATACTGCGCACCGCCTGTTCGTCATCGCCTTCCTGCTTCCACTGGCTCATCCAGTCGAATACCGTCAGATCGTCAGCGAAGTCTTCCGCGTGATCCTGGCCGTAATAACCAATGCGCGCATTCTCAGACCATTTCACTGTGCCGCTATCCGGCGTATGTTCACCGACCAGCGTTTTCAGCAACGTAGTTTTACCGATACCGTTGGCACCGAGAATCGCCAATTTCTCGCCGACTTCTAACATCAGGTTGAGTTTATTAAACAGCGGACCGTTATCAAAACCTTTGGTCAGCGCTTCAACTTCCAGCGCATTACGGAACAGCTTCTTATCCTGATCAAAACGGATAAACGGGTTTTGACGGCTGGAGGCTTTAACTTCTTCCAGCTTAATTTTATCAATCTGTTTGGCACGCGAAGTCGCCTGACGCGATTTAGAGGCGTTGGCGCTAAAACGGCTAACAAACGATTGCAGATCGGCAATTTGCGCTTTCTTCTTGGCGTTATCCGATAATAAACGTTCGCGTGACTGGGTAGCCGCGGTCATATATTCGTCATAATTGCCCGGATAAACGCGCAGTTCACCGTAATCCAGATCCGCCATGTGCGTGCACACCATATTCAGGAAGTGACGGTCATGCGAAATGATGATCATGGTGCTGTTACGTTCGTTGAGCACTTGCTCCAACCAACGAATGGTATCGATATCCAGGTTGTTGGTCGGTTCATCGAGCAACAAAATATCAGGATTGGCAAATAATGCCTGCGCTAAAAGGACACGCAATTTCCAACCCGGCGCAATTTCGCTCATCGGGCCGTAATGCTGCTCCACAGGAATGCCAACGCCCAGTAATAATTCACCGGCACGTGATTCTGAACTGTAACCGTCCATCTCGCCGTATTCGACTTCAAGGTCGGCCACTTTATAGCCTTCCTCTTCGCTCATTTCTGGCAATGCATATATACGGTCACGCTCTTGCTTCACTGCCCACAATTCATTGTGGCCCATGATCACGGTGTCCAGCACACTATATTGCTCGAAGGCAAATTGGTCCTGACGTAACTTACCGATACGCTCATTTGGGTCGAGGGAAACATTTCCACCCGTTGGCGCCAAATCGCCGCCCAGTATTTTCATAAAGGTAGATTTACCGCTGCCGTTCGCACCGATTAAACCGTAACGATTACCGCCGCCAAATTTAACGGAGATATTTTCGAACAGCGGCTTACTGCCGAACTGCATGGTGATATTGCTGGAAACTAACACGGCATTGACCTTTGTTACGCAGTGGAGGAAAAAACAGCGGGCATTATGCCAGAAGCGGGCACCCGGACGCCACCTCTGCGCCAGAGGCAGACGTTACGTTGGGCTAAAGGTGTTGTTGCTCATAAAGAAATAAAAACAACAAAAAAGCCGGGGGTATTTGCCCCCGGCTCCCACTTACAAGGATTGTGCGGATTATTTGATCAGGAAAGTGTCGAGGCTTTTACCTGAATCCAGCGCTTTTTTAATCGCTGCTGGTGTACGGCCTTGACCGGTCCATGATTTTACTTCACCGTTTTCGTCGGTGTAGGAATATTTTGCCGGGCGTGGTGCACGCTTAGCGCGTTTTTTACCAACTTCCAGAGCGCCCAGTAATTCGTTCGGGTCAATACCATCAGCCAGCAGCATTTCGCGATATTTAGACAGCTTCTCTTCTTTTTCGCGGTTCTGCGCTTCTTCAGCGTTTACTTCGTCACGACGTTCAGTCACGACAACCGTTAATTTTTCCAGAATTTCTTCCAGATCGCTCAATGGCAGTTCACGAGCCTGTGCACGTAATGTGCGAATGTTGTTCAGAACTTTAAATGCGTCACTCATCACAATGTCCTTGCTTAAGGGGGTTAAATAAACTGTAGTGGCAAGATTACCTAATTCAAATAAAAAAATAAATTAATTTTATTGCCCGGATTAATCTGAAGTTGCTTACATATTTCTTACGTTAGGGTTTAAAACGCGGATAACCGCTTTAATTAACCCTGAATTAACAACCGTAATGTGTTCCATATGTAGCAACTGGAATCGATTTCAAAGCAATATTCCCAGGTAATAAACAATCATTTAGCGGCTATTACGCGCTGCAGCATTAGTGAGCATAATGGTAAGCAAGGATTAATGGTGTAACGTAAAACCTGATATCATCACGGATTATTATATTGCCCGGGATGAGAGAAGAATCTCATTTTTTCATATCGTGCCGATAAAAAAAGCCGGTGTTTAACCGGCTGCTAAGGGAAATTAATGCACTTCCGTTGCGGGACCAAACACAGAATAGTCTGGCAAATTGACGTTTTGATAAGGTTCCCAGCCACCGCCCAGCGCTTTATATAACGCCACTAAATCAAGTGCACTTTGCATCCGCGCCTGCGTCGATTGCGCTTTAGCTTGCGCCAGTTGTCGCTGCGCATCTAATACATCGAGGAAGGTGGAAATACCCTGACGATAACTGTCGCTTGCCAAATCAAATGCACGTTGCAGTGCGCCGGTGGTTTCATCCAGCGCTATAACCTGCTGCTGATCGGCGCGATAACTGACCAACGCGTTCTCCACATCCTGCAGCGCAGTTAATACCGTTTGCCGATAATCAAGCGCCGCGCTGGCTTGCTGCGCGCGCGCCAATTTTACGCTGGACACTAAACGGCCGCCCTGAAAAATTGGAATCGACAGCGACGGACCAACGCTGAAGAAGTGGCTGCTCCAGTCATCCAGATAGCTGGCATCGGTATTTCGCACGCCCAGTTGCCCGGTGAGCGACAAGCTGGGGAACAGCTCGGCAACGGATACGCCAATATTCGCGGTCTGCGCATGCAGTGTGGCTTCAGCCTGGCGAATATCCGGACGTCGCCGCGCCAGCGTCGACGGAATGCCCACCGGCACCAATTTCGGCAAATCAGGCAGCGGTTTTTTGCTCATCAGTTCGTTATCCAGCGCGCCCGGTGTTTTACCCAGTAGCACCGCCAAACCGTTCATTGCCTGCAACTGCTGCGCCTGATATTGCGGCAGCTGCGCATTCAGCGAGGCTAATTGCGCGCGCGCATTTTCCACATCCGTGGTCGGCGCTAAGCCGTTTTGCTGCTGGCTCTTTGTCAGTTCCCAGGTTTGCTGCGCGACCTCAATTTGCTGCTGCAAGGTCGCCAGCACCGCCTGCGAACCGCGCAGTTGCAGATAGGCGCGAGCCACTTCGGCTTCCAGCGAGACCAGCGCATCGTTGCGTTGCTCAATGGCCGCCTGCTGCTGAGCATCCGCGGCTTCCATCTGGCGGCGTACTTTGCCCCATAGATCCAGCTCCCAGCTGGCGTCAAAGCTGCCTTGATACAGGGTGACAGAATGGTCTAAACCGTTGAGCTGGCTGGCGACATCGCTATCAACCTGGTCATAAACGCCGTTGGATTTCAGCAAGCCTTTTAAACCGAGCTGCTGACGGGTCACTTTTGCCGAGCCGTTAAGCGAAGGGAATAACCCACCGCGCGCCTGCGCCAGCTGTTCACGCGCCCCAGCAATGCGCAGCACCGATTGTTGCAGCGTTAAGTTGCCGGCAATAGCGCGCTTAATCAGGCTATCAAGCTGCGGATCATTAAAGCTTTTCCACCACAGCGGATTGGTTGCTGCCGCCAGCGGCTTAGACGCTTGCTGTGAAGGCAAATCATGGTAACCGCTCGGTGTGTGCGCCTGCGGCGGCTGATAATCAGGTCCTACGGCGCATCCGGCCAGCAACAGTGACAGCGCCAGCAACGTCAGTGACGGCGTAGAGCGCGAAAACTTACTCATTTTAATGTGCTCCTGCACTGCCTTCGCTCTTAATCGGCGAAAGCAACCAACAAAATGGAATCAATAGCAACGCCACGATACTCAGGCCCGTAAATACGTCGATGTACGCCAGAATACGGGCCTGCGCGATCATCTCCTGGTAGAGCTGCCCGCTCGCCAGCACCAGCGGATCGCCCACTGCGGTGGTGAAATTACGGATCGAATCAGCCCAATGCTGCAGCGTGAGATTGTAAGGCTCATTGAGCGGCGACATGTTGTGCACCATGGTGGCCGATCGCGTCTGCATGCGTTCGGTAATGCCCGCCGTCGACAGCGAAATTCCGATCGAACCCGCGACATTACGGAACATGGTGAACAGCGCCGACGCATCGGCGTTTAATCGCTGCGGCACGGTGATGAACGCAATGGTGGTCAGCGGCACAAACAGGAAGCCAAGGCCAATCGACTGCGCGCTGCGCATTAACACCAGCGTGGTGAAATCAACGTTGGGCGTAAGCCGGGTGGAGTAGAAGAAGGCGCTGGCAAGGCAGGTGAAGCCGAATGCGATAATGTAGCGCGTTTGCACAATCGGCATCAGCTTCAGCACGATGGGTATCGTCAGCACAATCAATATCGCGCCGGGCGACAGCACCAGCCCCGACCAGGTTGCGGTGTAACCGAGATCCTGTTGTGCCAGTTGGGGAAGTACCACCGAACTGCCGTACAAAATCATCGCCATGCCCGCCATCAGTAAGCCCGCCACCCAGAAGTTACGATCCTTCATAACGCTAAGATCCACCACCGGTTTGCGTGCATACAGCAGCCAATAAATGGCGCCGATAATGCCGATCACCGCCAACATGGCGAACAGGCGAATGAAGTGGGAGGCAAACCAATCTTCATCTTCGCCACGATCGAGGAACACCTGCAAACAGCCAAGTCCCAGCGTGATCAGGCTGATGCCAATGTAGTCGATCTTCAGGCGGCCTTTATCCCACTTGCGCTCCCACGGCGGATCTTCCAGCAGCTGGTAAATTGCCATTACCGTCAAAATACCGACTGGAATATTAATGAAGAACACCCAGCGCCAGCTGTAGTTGTCGGTGATCCAGCCGCCGAGCGTCGGACCAATCACCGGCGCGACGATAATCGCAATCGACGATAGACCAAAGGCTTTGCCGCGATCTTCCGCTTTGAAGTAATCGAGCAGCACCGATTGCTGTACCGGCTGCAATCCGCCGCCAAAAAAGCCCTGCAGGATGCGGAACAGAATGATCTGCCACAGCTCCGTTGCGATGCCGCACAGGAAGGAGCAGATGGTGAACATCACGATGCAAATCAGGAAGAACTGCTTGCGGCCAAACAGGCGGCTGAAGAACGCCGAAATGGGCAACACGATGCCGTTCGCCACCAGATAAGAGGTTAAAACCCAGGTCGATTCGTCGTAGCTGGAGGAGAGCGAACCGGCAATGTGTGGCAGCGCGACGTTAACGATGGTGGTGTCGAGGATCTCCATAAACACCGCCAGCGTCACCGTAATGGCGACCAGCCACGGATTGCTGGCCGGACGCCAGCTTTCGCTCGCACTCATTCCACTGTGACCTTCGGCTCAACCGACAAGCCCAGCGGCAGCGGATGATTGGGATCTAATCCTTTATCGATAACGATTTTCACCGGCACGCGCTGCACGATTTTCACGTAGTTGCCGGTGGCGTTTTCCGCCGGGAAGGTGGAGAAGCGGGAACCGGATCCCATCTGCACGCTATCCACATGTCCTTCCAGCTTCATATCCGGCCAGGCATCGACACTGATTTCCACTTTATTACCCGGCTTCATGCGCGCCAGCTGTGACTCTTTGAAATTGGCATTAATCCAGATTTCAGGCGAAACCAGCGAGAACAGCGCGCTGCCAGCCTGCACCAGCGTGCCGAGTTGCACGTTACGCTTGGTGACAAAGCCATCGTAAGGTGCGCGAACCTGGGTATAAGAGAGATTCAATTCGGCGGTGTTGAGCTGTGCCTGCGCCTGCTCAACCTGCTGCTCACGCGCTTCCACATTGGTTTCCTGCTGGCGGATTTGCAGCTTCACCTGAGAAGCCACTTCAACCTGCGCCTTAGCGCTTTGCAGTTGCGCTTCAGCCGAACGCAATTGCGCGGCGGCAGTATCAATATTGCGCTGTGAAGTGGCACGCGGATCAACACCGCGCTGGCGACGATAATCGGCCTGGGCGTTAAGCAAATTGGCCTGCGCTTTGGCCTGATCGGCGAGAGCTTGATCGCGCTGTGCCGGATACTGCACGCGGGACAAGGCTAACTGCGCCTGCGCCTGATGCAGCTGCGCCTGCGCCAAGCCAAGCTGGGCTTTGGCCTGATCGCGCTGCGCTTCACTGTCGCGCGCATCGATCTCCACCAGCAAATCGCCCTGCTTCACGCGCTGGTTATCATGCACCAGCAGCTTGACCACATATCCGGCTGCTTTCGGCGCGATGGTCACCGCATTGCCTTCGGTAAAGGCATCATCCGTGCTTTCGATATTGCGCGTGGTGAGCCAAAACCATAATCCCACCACGATCATAATCACCACCACAATGGCGAGAAAAATCAGAGGTTTCTTTCCGGGACGTTTACGTTCTGGTTCGTTGTTATCTTGATGGGTATTGGCGGTTTTTTGCGGATCCTGCTGATCGCGTTCAGACGGTTGATTCTGGTTTTCCATAATTTTTCATCGTAGGCAGTTGTCCCGATTCCCGGGCAAAAACGGTCAACATAACCTTAGATGGGAAATTGACAAATGCCAATGCAACTTTACACAAGCCGACATTGGCACGGTGCTAACGCATGAGGTGTAACAGCAGCCATCCGCCTAACATCGACCAGGCCAGCATCGGGATGGAAAACAAGTGGAAACGCCACCAAACGCGCGCGTCCTGCGCCATCCGCAAGGCAATCAGGTTGGCGAGCGAACCCGGCAATAAGCCAAATCCGCCGATATTCACTGCCCACGCCAGCACCTCCGACGGTGGCACTTTCTGCAAAAGCAGAATGGTGGCGGGAACGTTACTAATGAATTGCGACAAGCCAATCGCCAGCAAATAGATTCCGCCCTCGCCTAGCTGACCGATAGCGGCAAAGTGCGGCTGCAGCCAGGACAAATGCATCAACAGGAAGACATCGATAAACATCGCCACGAACACCAGCAGCAAACTCCAGTCGATGCTGATCAACACGCTGCGCGCCATGATCAGGAAACAGGCCGCCACCAGCAGCAGCGCCCAGCCGGTCATTTTCAGCTCGAGCGCGACGATAAATACGATATACAGCAGCACGCTAATCGTGAACAACGGTTTGCGCCACGCCTGAGTTTCACTCTGCTCATGCTTTTGGATCGCGCGCGCCGGGAAACTCCACCAGGTTAACGCCATCAGCGAAAGCAGTAAAAATGCCGCCAGCGGCGCCATCTGCGCAATGAAACCGGGCACGCTAAGCGTGCCGTGACTCCACAGCAGAATGTTTTGCGGGTTACCAACCGGCGTCAGTAAGGAACCCGCGTTCACTGCCAGCGCTTCGAAAATGATCAGGCGCGAAATGGGCAGCCGCGAGAATTTACGCAGCGTCAGCGTGAGCGGCACCAGAATAAACAGCGCAACATCGTTGGTGAGAAAAGTTGAGAGCAACGCGGCGGCGCACACCATGAATAACGCCAATGCGCGTTCATGCTGGAAACGCTGAATCAGACGTGCGCCGAGCACATCAAAATAGCCGCTGTTTTCCAGCCCTTTGGTCAGCATCAGTAAGCCGGTGAGCGTCATGATGGTATGCCAGTCCACAGCGGAAGGCAGTTGCGACCAGCGGAAATTCGCCAGCGGCAACATGATCACACCCAACAGCAACAACAAATGCAAAATACGATCGCGCATAAAAGAACGAAGCAGATTGGGCATGATGGCGGAAGGCCTTGTAGTTAGCGATTCTCGTAGAATTTCTGGAACACGGCCAGAGTTTCATCACTGACGTGATGCTCAAGGCCTTCTGAGTCACGGCGCGCGGTTTCCGGGCTAACGCCCAGCGCCAACAGGAAAGTTTCAACAATATGGTGGCGGACGCGGCTCGCTTCAGCCAGCTTCTCGCCTTCGGCGGTGAGGAATACACCGCGATACGGCACTTGCTCAACCAAACCGGTGGTGCCAAGACGCTTTAACATTTTCGCCACTGTCGGCTGGGAAACCCCCAAACGTGCAGCCATATCCACCTGACGCGCTTCGCCAAATTCACGAATCAAATCAGAGATTAATTCAACGTAGTCATCGATCAGCTCACGACGATGCGCCTCGCGCACCTGACGAAATCCTTCGACATGCTCCTCTATCTCTTTTAGCGGGCCCTGGGGCATGTTGGTGGCGATTTTTGCACGACGACTCATCTAACTTCCTCTTTATTATCTGCCGCACTTTATCTGCGGTGCGGGCTGGCTGCGCCCATTGTAAACCAGGCACAAATAAGCACAAATTTTTCCTAAATAGTGTTGGCTAAAGAGTATAGCCAGTGCTATCTTTGTTGATAATGTAAGCGAATAGCTTATAAAGGCTACAAAGAAATGTCGTCATTCACTCGGGAGGTGAACATGACTACCATGAAAAACTGCCTCGACTGTGGCAAATGTTTCCAGGCTGAACAGAGCAAACCGGCTTTTGAGCTGAAATCGCTGCTGTGCCTGTTGACCCGCTCGCCGTTTGCGCTGCGCTTGATGCTGATTGAAAAGCTCACCGGCAAACAGCTGGTTGAACGTCCGTGCCCAAAACTGATCTGGCGCGGCTAACGTTCCCGACGCATACAAATTCCAATAAAGCCCGCTCATGTAGCGGGCTTTGTGTTTCTGGCGGCAGGTAAATCGTTAATCGCGCCCATAAAAAAACGGTCCCGAAGGACCGTTTATTGTGCAACTGGTCTAAGCAAGAACTTAGAAGCTGTAACCTACGCCAGCAATCCAGGTGCCAACGTCAACGTTGCGGATACGGCTCTGCTCGTAACCCACGTCAACAGCGATGTTTTCGATTGGGTTGAACTGCATGCCCGCACCGTAAGAGAAACCGTAGTCGCTGGTATCAGCTTTCTGGCGCTCTGGAGCGGTAGACTGGAATTTACCGTAGCCAACACCTACAACACCGTAGATGCTCGCCCAGTCGTTCAGACGGTAAGCTGGACCACCAGTCACACCGTAGTACTGGCCTTTATTGTAAACGCCAGCATCAGTACGATCTTTCTCGGTATAGGTGAAAGAACCGATCCAACCCAGTGGGTTAGTACCGTCTTCGTAACGATATTTCAGGTTGAAGCCGTTTGCTTTGTTAGCAACGCCTTGATAATCGCTCTGAGCGTAACCACCGGTAACGGTGCTTTGTGCCATGGCAGAACCTGCAGAAACTGCAAGTACACAAGCCAATGCTGAAAGACATGCAATTTTTTTCATAACCACCTCAAATGTGAATATACTTCTCTCCTGACAACGCTATAAATATAACAAAAAACAGCAAGAAACTCTGCCCGCATTTTGTTGTCTAATAGATTGTTTGGTGTAACAGAAAGTTAATGAAGTTTCCTATGTCATTCATTTTACTTATAAAAAGCATCATATCCCTGCAACATAAATAACGATCACAAAAAATGCCTTTAAGTAAATTCCTAAACTAACCTGACGTTTCTTTACGGAAATGGCACTAAAAATGGCCAAATTCTGACCTGTCAGCGCGTTTTATTTCCCCGATTCGCGTCTCCTTATTTGCCTGAGATTCCATTACACTGAGCGCTTGTTGCTCTACTGTTAATAAATAAAAGGAATGGATTACAGGATGTCTGCCCCTCTGACGACCAAAAATATGGCCCCGGTGTTGTTCCCTATTGCTGTGCTGCTGATTGCCATGCTCTCACTACAGGGCGGCGCTTCACTGGCAAAATCGATGTTTTCCACCGTTGGCGCCACCGGCATTACCGCGCTGCGTCTTGGTCTTGGCACCCTGATTCTCTGCATTATCTTTAAACCCTGGCGTTTGCGCTTCACGCGCGAGCAGCGCAAACCGCTGCTGATGTACGGCTTGGCGCTGGGCTGCATGAACTATCTCTTCTATTTAGCGATTCGCACCGTGCCGCTGGGCGTTGCCGTCGGATTGGAGTTTTTGGGTCCGCTGACTTTGGCGTTGATCGGCGCGCGTCGTCCGCTTGATTTTCTTTGGGTGTTGCTGGCGGTGGCGGGTTTGTGGTTCCTGTTGCCCATCGGTGAAGGGATGAGTCATATCGATCCGCTCGGTGCGTTGCTGGCGGTAGGCGCGGGTGCCTGCTGGGCGGTGTACATCCTTGCAGGACAGCGTGCCGGCGCGGAGCATGGTCCGGCAACGGTGGCGATGGGTTCGCTAATTGCCTCGGTGATTTTTGTGCCGCTCGGCCTGACCTTTGCCGCGCCGGGCATCTGGCATTGGGAAGTGTTGCCGCTGGCACTGCTGATCGCCCTGCTCTCCAGCGCCATTCCCTATTCTTTAGAGATGATGGCGCTGACACGACTGCCGGCACGCATTTTTGGTACCTTAATGAGTCTGGAACCGGCGATGGCGGCGTTATCAGGCATGTTATTCCTGGGCGAGTTATTGACGCTGAAGCAGTGGATTGCGCTGCTGGCGATCATCATCGCCTCGGCCGGTTCAACGCTCACCATGAAACAAAAAAGCGCAAAAATAAGCGAAGTCGACATTACGCATCCGCAATAAATATTCAATAATTCAGCCTGCTGCGCGGCAGGCTAAATATAGAAGCATTCTCATTATCATTTTTAACGCGGTATTAAGATTTTTCCGTTATTATTTTGCAACACGTTTAATAAATAATTAACATACCTCACAAGCATCTGTTTTAACTGAAATAATCATCAAGATGCACAATCCATGAGCAATATTAAGGTTTATCTATTCCTGTCATTGATTTAATCAACCCTGCAAGTTAAAAAACTGCTGCTATACTTATTTCCGTGCTTGATTAGGACAACCATCAATAAGAGGACATTAATGATGAGTACCGCAAAACTGGTTAAAACTAAATCGTCTGATCTGATTTACACCCGTAATGACGTCGCTGACAGCGATAAAAAAGCGACCATCGAGGTGCTCAACCGTCTGGTAGTGGAGTTTATTGACCTGTCGCTGATCACCAAGCAGGCGCACTGGAACATGCGTGGCGCCAACTTTATTGGCGTACATGAGATGCTGGATGGTTTCCGTACCGCCATTACCGATCACCAGGACACTATCGCTGAACGTGTAGTTCAGCTAGGCGGCGTGGCGCTGGGTACCACTCAAATCGTCAACGATAAAACACCACTGAAAAGCTATCCGTTGAACATTCATAGCGTGCAGGATCACCTGAAAGCGCTGGCCGATCGCTATGCGATTGTGGCGAATGACACGCGTAAAGCTATCACTGAAGTCAGCGATGAAGATACCGCTGATATCTTCACTGCGGCATCGCGCGATCTGGATAAATTCCTGTGGTTTATCGAATCGAATATTGAATAAATTTCAGTGTTATAACGAAGGCGGGTTATCCCGCCTTTTTTACGTCTGTAACATTGTGGTGCTTTTTTTGACGTTGTTAACATTTCCTTAATCCCTTCTTTCGCTCTCCCCGCCCTTGGTGCACACTGTGCCTGCACCACAACAGCACCACGCACCAAAATGAAGCACCAATAAGGTGCAAAACTTTTCTTCTGCGCAAAATCGTGTCAGCAAGTGCTTAAAACTACTGATTTCGAGCAAAATGAAAAGTTGGCATAATTTTTTCATATGATAGGCCGTACATCGGGCCACCAGGCCTGAGGGGTAATAAGGAAAAAAATGATGAAGTCATTGATTAAAGTCTCCGTGGCCGCGCTGGCGCTGGCCTTCTCGCTTTCCTCCACCGCAGCAGACAAAAAACTGATCGTCGCAACCGACACCGCATTTGTTCCCTTTGAGTTCAAACAAGGCGATAAATACGTCGGTTTTGACATCGATCTGTGGGATGCCATCGCGAAAGAACTGAAACTCGATTACGCCTTCAAGCCAATGGATTTCAGCGGCATCATTCCTGCGCTGCAAACCAAAAACATTGACCTGGCGCTGGCGGGTATCACCATCACCGAAGAACGTAAAAAAGCCATCGAGTTCTCTGACGGCTACTACAAAAGCGGCCTGCTGGTGATGGTGCGCGAGAATGAAAAAGACGTTAAAAGCATTGACGATCTGAACGGCAAAGTGGTGGCGGTGAAGAGCGGCACCGGTTCGGTGGATTACGCCAAAGCGCACATCAAGTCTAAAGACCTGCGCCAGTTCCCTAACATCGACAACGCGTACATGGAGTTAGGCACTAACCGTGCTGACGCCGTGCTGCACGATACGCCGAACATCCTGTACTTCATCAACACCGCCGGTAAAGGCCGCTTCAAAGCGGTAGGCGAGTCAATTGAAGCGCAGCAGTATGGCATCGCGTTCCCGAAAGGCAGCGACGACCTGCGTGAAAAAGTGAACGGCGCCCTGAAAACTCTGCGCGACAACGGCACCTACAACACCATCTATAAAAAATGGTTCGGTACTGAACCAAAATAATTGCGGCCTGAGCCGATTTTTCCAGCAGGGAGCCTGACACTCCCTGCTTTTTACATTTCCACGCAACAGATTTTGGAGTCACACCATGGAGTTTGACTGGAGCGTCATTTGGCCTGCCCTGCCGATTTTAATCGAAGGCGCCAAAATGACCCTGCTGATCTCGGTCCTCGGCCTGGTCGGCGGTTTAATTATCGGTTTAGTTGCCGGTTTTGCCCGCGCCTACGGCGGCTGGATCACCAACAACATCGCCTTAGTCTTCATCGAACTGATTCGCGGCACGCCAATCGTGGTTCAGGTGATGTTTATCTACTTCGCCCTGCCGATGGCTTTCCCGGATCTGCGTATCGATCCGTTCAGCGCGGCGGTGGTCACCATCATGATCAACTCCGGCGCTTATATCGCGGAAATCACGCGCGGTGCGGTACTGTCGATTAATAAAGGCTTCCGTGAAGCGGGTCTGGCGCTGGGTCTGTCGCGCCGCGAGACCCTGCGTTATGTGATCATGCCGCTGGCCCTGCGCCGTATGCTGCCACCGCTGGGTAATCAGTGGATTGTCAGCATCAAAGATACGTCGCTGTTTATCGTGATTGGCGTGGCCGAACTGACGCGTCAGGGTCAGGAGATCATTGCCGGTAACTTCCGCGCGCTGGAGATCTGGAGCGCCGTTGCCATTATCTATTTGGTTATTACGTTGGTGTTGAGCTTTGTGCTGCGCCGTATTGAGAAAAGGATGAAAATTCTGTGATTGAATTTAAAAACGTCTCGAAGAATTTCGGCCAGACTCAGGTTCTGCACAACATCAACCTGAAGATTAATCAAGGCGAAGTAGTGGTGATTATCGGACCGTCCGGTTCCGGTAAATCCACGCTGCTGCGCTGCATCAACAAGCTGGAAGAGATCACCACCGGCGAGCTGGTTGTCGATGGCATGAAGGTCAATGATCCAAAAGTGGATGAGCGACTGATTCGTCAGGAAGCGGGCATGGTGTTCCAGCAGTTCCATCTGTTCCCACAAATGAGCGCGCTGGATAACGTCGCCTTTGGTCCGATTCGCGTGCGTGGTACGAAGAAAGAGGAAGCGCATAAGCTGGCGCGTGAGCTGCTGGGTAAAGTGGGCCTTGCCGAGCGTGCACACCACTTCCCGTCTGAGCTTTCCGGTGGTCAGCAACAGCGCGTGGCGATTGCGCGTGCGCTGGCGGTGAAACCGAAGATGATGCTGTTTGATGAGCCAACCTCAGCGCTGGATCCCGAGCTGCGTCACGAAGTACTGAAAGTGATGCAGGATCTGGCGGAAGAAGGCATGACGATGGTCATCGTGACGCACGAAGTCGGTTTCGCCCAAAAAGTGGCTTCGCGTCTGATCTTTATCGACAAAGGCACCATCGCAGAAGATGGCAACCCGGACGATCTGATCACCAACCCGCCGAGCGACCGTCTGCGCGAGTTCCTGCAGCACGTATCCTAAGCTCTGCCATTAAACCGTCGCCCATTTTCGGCGGCGGTTTTTTACATGCACAATTTGTAGCGGCGCGATAAATCGCGCCACTACGGCAGGTACCACGATTCAATTTTCCTTTTCAAAATCTTCACCTTCCATCACTGACTATACTTCTCTCTTGTGCCGCTGCGCGAAGCTAAAGGAGAAAAGCGATGTCGTCTGCCAGCCCACCATGGCGTTCAGCCGTGTGGTTACTCTTCAGTTTGTTCACTCTATTTCTCATTCCCCCGGCGCAGGCCGTTAATCTGCCGCTGGCGGCCGTCGCAGCACAGCAGTCGCAAACCCCGGCAGCGGATGATAAAGCCGAAGGCGAACCCAGCTTAGACGAGAAAAAAGCCGCCTATGCCGCGCTGGCGAATATTCTGGATAACAATGCCTCGCGTCAGGAGCTGATCGATCAGTTACGTCAGGCTGCCAACAGCCAATCCACCAGCGACCAACCGGTGCTGGCGCCGCCGCAGGCCAATCAGGACGATCTCACGGTACTGGAGAGCGTCACCAGCGTAACGCGTGAATATGGCGGCGCGGTGGCCGCGCAGTTTGTGCAACTGCATGACAACATCACCAATGCGCCACACAAATCCTTTAACCAGCAAACCTTCTTCAACGCGCTGAAATACTTCGCTGCGCTCTCCGCCGCGGTGTTTGCATTTTACTGGCTGACACGCCGCCTGATGTGGCCGGTGTGGCGCCGCATGGGCCGCTGGGGACGCGATCAAAACCTTGAGCGCACCAAGTGGCTGCACTTGCCCGCCACTATCTTGATGGCCTTTGTGCTCGATATTGTGCTGCTGGCGCTGACGCTGTTTGTCGGTCAGATCATCAGCGACAACTATCACAACAACAACCGCACCATCGCCTATCAGCAAGGCCTTTTCCTTAACGCCTTCGCGCTGATTGAGTTCTTTAAAGCGGTGCTGCGGCTGATATTCTGCCCGCGTTTCCCTTCGCTGCGCTTCTTCCACTTAACCGATGCGCGCGCCAGCTACTGGAACACACGTTTGAGCTGGCTAAGCGGCATCATCGGTTACGGTTTACTGGTGGTGGTGCCGATTGTCTCCAATCAGGTGAATATTCAGGTGGCGGCGCTGGTCAACATGCTGATTATGGGGATCATGACCGGCTGGGCGCTGTGGCTGATTTTCCGCAACAAAAGCAACATCCATCATGAACTGTCGCGTCTTGCCGATCGCAGCTTGAGCTTCTTTGCGCTGTTCATCCGCGCCTTTGGCATGGTGTGGCACTGGCTGGCCAGCGCCTACTTTATCGCGCTGTTCCTGTTCTCGATCTTCAACCCCGGCGACAGCCTGAAGTTTATGATGTCCGCCACGGTGCGCAGCCTGGCGATCGTGGTTATCGCTGCGCTGATTTCCGGCATGCTGACGCGCTGGATTGGCAAAACCGTCACGCTGTCGCCCGACATGCGCCGCAACTATCCCGAGCTGCAAAAGCGCGTTAACGATTGGGTGAAAGCGCTGCTGAAACTGGCGCGCGTGGTCACGGTGTTTGCCACGCTGTTGCTGCTGCTCAATGCATGGAATCTGTTTGATCTCTGGCACTGGCTCACGCTTGGCGCCGGCCAAAAAATGGTGGATGTGCTGATTCGTATCGTGATCATTGTGCTGCTGTCGGCAGTCGGCTGGACGCTGCTGGCAAGCCTGATCGAAAGTCGCCTCGCCTCGGATTCGCACGGCCGCCCCATGCCGAGCGCACGCACCCGCACGCTGCTGACGCTGTTTCGTAACGCGCTGGCGGTCGTAATAAGCACAATCACCATTATGATTTTACTGTCGGAAGTGGGCGTGAATATTGCGCCGCTGCTAGCCGGTGCCGGTGCGCTCGGTCTGGCGGTATCATTCGGTTCGCAAACGCTGGTGAAAGACATCATCACCGGCATTTTTATCCAGTTTGAGAACGGCATGAACACCGGTGATCTAGTCACCATTGGCCCGATCACCGGCACCGTAGAGCGCATGTCGATTCGCTCGGTGGGCGTGCGTCAGGATACTGGCGCGTATCACATTATTCCGTGGTCATCGATCACCACCTTCGCCAACTTTGTGCGCGGCATCGGCTCGTTCGTGGCGAACTACGATGTGGATCGCAGTGAAGATACCGAACGCGTTAACCAAACGCTGCAGGGCGCAGTGAAAGAGCTGCTGGAGAACCCGGAGATTCGCGGCATGGTGATTGGCGAGCCGAGTTTTGCCGGATTAGTGGGATTAACCAACCAATCCTTTACCGTGCGCGTGTCATTCACCACCCAGCCGCTGAAGCAGTGGACGGTACGTTTTGCGCTGGATGATAAGGTGAAGAAGCATTTTGATGCGGCCGGCATTAAAGCGCCGCATCAAACGGTAGCAGTGATGCAAACCGGCAGCGATATTACCACCGCTGCCAGCTTACCGGCGTTGCCGCCGGCACAATGAGGTTAGCGTTTCAGCCGTTTGGCGCGCGTCGCCGGCGGCTGGAACGTCCAGGCGATAAAGCGGCTCTGCTTCTGACCTTGCGCCATTTCGATGATGCGCACTTCATAAGCATCGAGATCACGCAGTTGGTCGCGCAGCGCCGGTAAATTCTCTTTGCGCGAGACCAGCGAGGTGAACCAAATAATGGCGTCTGAGTGCGTCACGCTTTCAGCGATCATTTGACCAACGAACTTGCGCTCGCCGCCGTCACACCACAATTCGTTGTGATGGCCACCAAAATTGAGCGGCGCATTTTTGCCTAAGCCAAGGTTGCGCGTTTTGCGCTGACCCACGCTGGCCGCCTCTTCCGCTGATGAATGGAAAGGCGGATTGCACAGCACCGCATGATAGCGTTCATTCTTATGCACCACGCCGGCGAAAATCGCCGAGGCCTCTTTTTGCCGACGCAGACGCACGCCGCGCTGCAAGCCCGGATTACTCGCCACAATCTGCCCGGCCACGGTAATCGCTTCGGCGGTGATATCGGTGCCGGTGAAGCGCCAGCCATATTCGGCGTTGCCAATCAGCGGATAGATGCAGTTCGCGCCGCAGCCGATATCCATTACATCCAGATCGCGTGGAACCACGCCGCCGTTGTCGCTCGCCAGCAGATCGGCCAGCGCATGAACGTAATCGGCACGGCCCGGCACCGGCGGCGTCAGATAACCTGCAGGTAGCTGCCAGTTGAGGTTATAGAACAGCTTCAGCAGCGCCTGATTCAGCAGCATCACCGCTTCAGGATCGGCGAAATCCACCGACAACTCGCCGTAGCCGTTGGGACGCACTTTCACCGCCAGCGGCGGATGGGCTGCGGTCAGAGCAGCAAAATCATAACGGCCCTGGTGGCGGTTACGCGGATGGAAAGGTGACGTGGCGGCTGGCTTGTTCATAGTTTCTCCGGAAAATAGCGCGGGCGTAAGATACTCTGGCTAGCGGCATCGCACAATGCGCTTAATCGAATTCACCGTATTAGATGAGATTAGTGCACCACACTCATGTTCTCTTATAAGGATGGTTATGACTCGTCAGCGTTACTCTTATCAGCCCCGCGCGGGACACGGTTTGCCGCACGATCCGTTGAACGCCATCGTCGGCCCTCGCCCAATCGGCTGGGTCAGCTCGCAAAGCGCCAGCGGGGTTCGCAATTTAGCGCCCTACAGCTTCTTTAACTGCTTTAACTATCATCCGCCGATTATTGGTTTTGCCAGCAGCGGCTGGAAAGACAGCGTACAAAATATTTCAGAGACCAAAGAGTTTGTCTGGAATCTGGCCACGCGTCCGCTGGCCGAGGCGATGAATGAGAGCTCCGCATCGGTGCCGTCAGAACAGGATGAGTTTGCGCTGGCGGGATTAACGCCGCTTGCAGCGTCACATGTCAATGTCAGCATGGTGGCGGAAAGCCCGGTGAATTTTGAGTGTAAGTTGACGCAGTTGATTCAGTTGCAGGATGCCCAGGGCCAGCCGATTGATAGCTGGCTGGTGCTGGGCGAAGCGGTCGCCATTCATATTGATGAAGCCCTGCTGGAAGAGGGTATTTATCAAACGGCCAAAGCGCAGCCGATCCTGCGTGCCGGAGGCCCGTCGGCCTATTACGGCATCAGCGAAGAACTGCGTTTCGATTTGGTACGGCCGGACGCTCGCCGCTGATCCTTGGTCAGGTCGCCGTAAATGGCGACCATGTTACAAACCGCTCTTCAACACCTCTACCGCCCGCGCGATCTCCGGTGCCAGCCAGCGGTCTTCCTGCCAGTTGGCAACCACCGCGCGCAGGCGACGCAATGCCTGCGCCGTTCCCTGCGCCAGCTGCTCTTCGCCGTGGAAATCCAGCGCCTGCGCCGCCAGCAGATACTCGATCGCCAGAATCTGCCACACGTTGCCCACCAGCTTCAGCAGCTTTAGCGCCGCGCCGGTGCCGAGGCTGAGATGATCCTCCTGCAAACCCGAGGTCACATAGTTATCCAGCACCGCCGGCTGCGCCAGCTGGCGATTCTCCGCACAGAGTGACGCCGCCACATACTGCGCAATCATCATGCCGGAGTTAACGCCCGGCTGCGCCACCAGAAACGCCGGCAAGCCGCTCACCAGCGGATTGACTAAACGATCAAGCCGCCGCTCGGCGATGCTGCCGATTTCCGCCATGGCAATCGCCAGCAGATCCGCCGCCATCGCCACCGATTCGCCGTGCGGGTTAGCCTGCGACACTACGCGCCAGTTATCCGCCGTGCCGAGCACCAGCGGATTATCGGTGCAGGCATTGAGTTCGGTTTCAATCTGGCGCGCCGCGTGATCGAACTGATCGCGGCTGGCGCCATGTACCTGCGGCATGGATCGCAGGCTGAGCGCATCCTGAGTGCGAATGCCAACGCTGGTCGCCAGCAGCGGGCTATCAATCAGCAATGCGCGTAAGCGCTGACCGCTTATCTGCATGCCCGGACTGGCTTTCAGCGCGATCACTTCGGCATCAAAGGCCACCCGCTGTCCACGCAGCGCCTCAAAACTCATCGCACCGGTGACATCGGCCCAATCCAGCAAACGCGCCGCATCATCCAGCGCCAGGCAGGACAAGCCGGTCATGCACGGCGTGCCGTTGACCAGGCTCAAACCCTCTTTGGCCCCCGGACGATAAGGCTGTAATCCCGCCAGCGTTAACGCCTGCGCCGCGGGCATGATCTGGTTTTGATACTCCACGTCGCCGACACCAATCAGCGCCAGACCGATATGCGCCATATGGCTGAGGTAGCCGACCGAACCCTGCGACGGCACCTGCGGCGTAATCTGCTGATTGAGCAGCGCCAGCAGATGCTGCACCAGCGCCACCGACACGCCCGATTTGCCGTGGCTGTAATTGGCAATCGCCGCGCACAGAATGGCGCGCGCCTGCTCACGCGTCAGCAGCGGACCCACGCCACAGGCGTGACTCAGCAGCGTATTGCGCGAAAGCTGGCTGAGCTGATCTTCCGGCAGGGTGATGTTGCACAGCGCGCCGAGGCCGGTATTGATGCCGTAAGCGATCTGGCCGCTGGCGACAATCTCATCGACAATCGCGCGCCCCTGCGCAATGCGCTGCCAGGCGCTGACGCTCAAACTGAGTTCCGCGTTGTGCCGCGCCACCTGCACCAGCTCTTGCCAGGTTAATGAGCTGTCGCCCCATACGATGGTCATGCTGGCTGCTCCGCGCCGTGATGGCTGGAGATAAACTGCTTAAAGCGCTGCGATCCCTGGGCGCCAAACATCTCTTCCGGCGCGCCCTGACAATCAATGGTGCCCTGATGCATAAACACCACGCGGTTGGAGACGTTGCGCGCAAAGCCCATTTCGTGCGTCACCACCAGCATGGTGCGCCCCTCTTCCGCCAGGCTGCGCATCACTTTCAGCACTTCGCCCACCAGTTCCGGATCGAGCGCCGAAGTCGGTTCATCAAACAGCATCACTTCCGGATCCATCGCCAGCGCGCGGGCAATCGCCACGCGCTGCTGCTGGCCGCCCGAGAGTTGCGCCGGGTAGAAATCTTTGCGATTGAGTAAGCCAACGCGATCCAGCAGTTGCTCCGCCTGGGCGATGCAGCTTTTCTTGTCGCGCTTCAGCACATAGTGCGGCCCTTCAATGACGTTTTGCAGCACCGTAATGTGCGACCAAAGATTAAAGCTCTGGAACACCATGCCAAGGCGTGAACGCAAACGCTCAATCTGTTTCGGATTGGCCGCCAGCTGATGGCCGCGCGCATGGCGTTTCATCTCAATGGTTTCGCCGCCGACACTCACCACGCCAGCATCCGGCGTTTCCAGCAGGTTAATGCAGCGCAGCAAGGTACTTTTGCCCGAGCCGCTGGCGCCAAGAATCGAGATGACATCGCCTTGATGCGCCTGTAGCGAAATGCCTTTCAGAACTTCCATCGCGCCAAAGGATTTATGGATATCAGTGGCGGATAAGGTAACGGGTGATGTGGAATGCATATTACTCTCCGGCAAGCGGTTTAACGGCGGGCATCGGCTTTTTTGCGACACGATGCGCCGGGGTCAGACGGCGCTCTAACAGCGCGTACAGCTGGACGATAATAAAGTTGAGAATCAGGTAGATCGCCGCCGCACAGACAAACACTTCCATGGTGCGATAGGTACGCTGAATGATCTGCTGCGCCACGCCAGTCACGTCCCACACGGTGACGAGGCTGGCGAGCGCGGTGGATTTCACCAGCAAAATCGCTTCGGTGGAGTACGCCGGCAACGCATAGCGCAGCATGATCGGCGCGATAATGCGGCGCAGCAGCAGCCAGCGTGACATGCCGCAGGCGAGACCGGCTTCCACTTGTCCAGCCGGCACGGCGAGCAGCGCTCCACGCAAAATCTCAGCGGTGTAAGCTGCCGTACAGAGTGACAGCGCCAGTACCGCGCAGATAAATGGCTCGCGCAGGAACGGCCAGACGAAGCTGTGGCGGATGACGCCAAACTGCCCAAGACCGTAATAGATGAGAAACAGCTGAATCATCAGCGGCGAGCCGCGAAACACCAGAATGTAGCCGCGTGCGAAGCCGCTCAGCACCCGCCAGCGGCTCATGCGCAGTGACAAAATGCCAATCGCCAATATGCCGCCGCAGAGAAAGGCGCTGATAAACAGGCCAAGCGTCACCGGCAGCGCGGCGCTCAGTTTGAGGAAGGTATCCGAGAGAAAAGCGAAGTCGATCATGCTGCTGCTCCTTAATGCTGCGCCGCAGTGCGACTTTGCCACGCGCGACCAAGGCGCGACTCTGCCCGACGAAACGCATGATTAGACACCAGCGTCAGCACCAGATAACAGGCAGCGCCAACCAGATAAAACGTGAAGTAATCGCGCGTGGATCCCGCCGCAACCTGGCTGGCGCGCATCAGCTCGACGATGCCGGTGACCGACACCAGCGCCGAGTCTTTCAGGCTCATCTGCCACACGTTCGACATGCCCGGCAGCGCGTAACGCACCACCTGCGGCAGCAGAATGCGTTGCGCAATGCGCCAGCGTGGCATGCCAATCGCCACCGCCGCTTCCACTTCGCCTTTGGCCAGCGCCAGACGCGCCGCGCGATACACTTCACCCTGATACGAACCCGAGATGAGCCCGATGGCCAGCGCCCCAATCAGGAAAGGCGGCGCTTCGATAAAGCCATCTGCGCCGAACATCTGCCCAACCAGCGTAATCAGGCCGGATCCACCAAAATAGAACAGGTAGATCACCAGCAGTTCCGGGATGCCGCGAAACACCACCGAATAGCTTTCACCCAACCAGCGCAGCCAGCGCTGAGGCGATAATTTGGCGGCCGCCACACCGGAACCGACCACCGCACCAATCATCAGCGCCACCAGCGACAGCAGCAGCGTGGTGCAGGCGGCGCTCAGGATCAGGCGGCCCCAACCATCAGCACCAAAACTCAGCAGGCTCATCATCTTTCACCTCACTTACGGAGTTACGTCAGTTTTAAACCACTTCTCACTGAGCTTTTTCACCGTGCCGTCAGCCAGCGCGGCATGAATCGCCTCATCCAGCCTGGCTTTCAGATCGTTATCCGCCATGCGTACGCCCATTGCTTCGCCCTCGCCCCAAATTGGACCGCCGAGCTGTGGGCCGCTGAAGACCAGATTGTTGTTCTCTTTGCGCGCCAGCATTGATTGCGCAAAGGTCACGTCATCGAACACCGCATCGATACGACCGGATTGCAGATCGAGCATCGCATCCGCCGAAGAGGTGTATTCGCGTACCTCGGTATCGCCTTTGAAGTACTTGTCGATAAAGGGCGTGTAAACCGTGCCGGAGGCGATACCAATGGTTTTGCCCTTCAGCGCCGCTTTCAGTGGGGCAATTGCCGCGTTGATCGCTTTCTCGTCGTCATGCAGCTTGATGATGTTGTGATCGGCCGGCAGCAGCGGATTGTCTTTAGTGGTAATAAAGGTGGCGGGCGTTGAAGCGTATGGCGTGGTGAAGTTAACCACTTTTTTGCGCTCTGGCGTGATGACAATCGCATCCATGATCACGTCATATTTTCCGGCGTTGAGGCCGGCGATCATGCCGTCCCAGTTCTGCACCACCAGCTTGCACTGAATGCCCATGCGCTTGCACAGGTCTTCCATCAGTTCCGGTTCAAAGCCGCCCAACTTGCCGCCCGGCAGCGTCAGGTTCCAGGGTTCGTAGCTGCCTTCGGTAGCGATGGTGATCGATTTCCACTCTTTCGCCTGGACGGCAATGCCGCTAATCATCAGGCTGGCAAACAGGGTCGTGAGGCAAAAACGGCGAATCGGGGCGCGGTGCGTCATGCGGCATCTCCTGGCTATTAATCGAATTTGGCAGTCTCTGCTTATGCAATATTTGCAGATGACCTTTCATGTATATACAAGTTAGCGTGCGGCAGATCATTGTCGGCATAAGCTTTTTGTGAGCCAGCCAGTATAAAAATTAATAATCGCTGCGCGGTCTTTACTTGTACATACAACCTAGCAAGCACTATGCCAAATCGGCAAAGCCGCAAATTCAGGGAGATGGTCACGCGATGGACGTAATATTGCACCGCGAGGAGGCAAGGTGTGCATTGTGGTGGTGCAGGATCACGAATCGTAGCGGCGCGATTAATCGCGCGTATGAATGGCGACCACATTGCCAATCTGAATAACGTGCAATAAATTGCGCCGCAACGAATATGTGCGGGGATTTAGTTCGATTTACCGGCGTCTAGAAACGCCTGCATCAGCGGTTTCAGTACCTTCTGCAGCTGCGCTGCGCGATCCTGCTGCCAGGCAAACGGCGAGGTTTCATCCATATAATTGAGCTGCGCCAGCTCCAGCTGCACCGCCTGCACGCCTTGCTCCGGCTGGCCGTAGGCGCGGGTAATATAGCCGCCTTTAAAGCGTCCGTTCGCGATCCAGCTGTAATCATTTTGCGCATGACACACCTGTTTGATCGCGTTGATCACCGCCGTTGAACAGCTGGCGCCATCATTGGTACCGATGTTGAGATCCGGTAAACGCCCCTCAAACAGCCGCGGGATCACCGAGGCGATCGAGTGCGCATCAAACAGCAGCGCGTAACCATGTTCAGCTTTCAGGCGTGCCAGCTCCTGCTGCAGCTGCTGATGATAAGGCTGCCAAATCGTGTCCAGATAACCCTGGCGCACCTCGGCGCTCGGCGTTTTACCCGGTGCAAAGGTGGGGCTGCCGTCGAACAGGGTTTCCGGATACAAGCCGGTGGTCGCCGTGGTGTAGAGCGGCTGATTATCCGCCGGGCGATTAAGGTCAATAACAAAACGTGAATAGTGACCAATTAACACGCTGGCGCCGAGATCGCGCACAAAATCGTACAGCAGCGGCAAGTGCCAATCAGTATCCGGCAGGCCGCGCGCTGCGTCGCTCAGGCCGGCGTCCACTTCCGGCGTTAACTGCGTGCCGGCGTGAGGAATGCTGACCAGCAGCGGAATCTTACCGGCGGTAAAATGAAAAGGTGTCATTGCGCTTCTCCACGATAAATAACCTGGCACGGCAATTCGCCGCCCAGCCAGTAAACCAGCTCAGCCGGACGCGCCAGCGGCCAGTGAACAAAATTCGCGACCTTGCCCGCTTCCAGCGAACCGTGCGAGTGCTGTAATCCCAGCGCTTTGGCGCCCCACAAGGTCACGCCCGCTAACGCCTCTTCGGGCGTCAAACCAAACAGCGTGCAGCCCATGTTCAACATCAGTCGCAGCGAAAGCGCCGGTGAGGTGCCCGGATTGGCATCGCTGGCCAGCGCCATCGCTACGCCGTGTTCTCGAAACAGTGCTACCGGCGGACGCTGGGTTTCACGCAACAGATAAAACGCGCCCGGCAGCAACACCGCCACGGTGCCGTGCTGCGCCATCGCTTGCGCATCCGCTGCGGTGGCGTACTCCAGATGATCGGCGGAGAGCGCACCGTAACTGGCCGCCAGCGCCGCGCCGCTCAGCGCCGAAAGCTGCTCGGCGTGCAGTTTCACCGGCATGCCCAATGCTTTGGCGGCATCAAAGACCGTGCGAACTTGCTCAGGAGAAAAGGCCAAATGCTCGCAAAACGCATCCACCGCATCCGCCAACCCTTCTGCTTTCACCTGCGGTAACAGGCGCTGGCAGATGATATCGATCCAGCCTTGCGGATTGTCTTTAAACTCCGGCGGGAAACCGTGCGCGGCTAAGCAAGTAGCCTGCACATCGGCAGGCACCGTTTCCGCCAACTCACGAATGGCGCGCAGCATGGTCAGTTCGCTGGCCTCATCGAGACCGTAACCGGATTTGATCTCTACCGTGGTGACGCCTTCCGCCAGCAGGCGATCCAGCCGCCAGCGCGCACTTGCCACCAGCTCTTGCTGCGAGGCCGCGCGGGTGGCGCGCACCGTGGAGAGAATGCCGCCGCCCTGTGCAGCGATTTCTGCATAGCTCACACCATTAAGACGCTGCTCAAACTCCTGGCTGCGATCGCCGCCAAACACCAGATGCGTATGGCAATCCACCAGACCGGGCGTGATGATGCCGCCGGAAAATTGGTGCTGTTCGCGCGCGGCAAAAGCCGGGCATTCACTGCGTGGCCCCACCCAAATCAGTTTTCCCTGATCGACCGCCAGCGCACCGTCGGCAATCAGATTGTAGTGCCCGTCACGCATCGTAACGATGTCGGCCCCCAGCCACAGGCTGTCGATCTGCTCTGTTTCTGCCATCCCACTCCCCTTCGCGTTCGGCGATTTACACTGCGCTTCAAAGTATGTATATGTATATACAACTTTCCGCCATGCAGGATCAACCATGACAACCTATTTTGCCCCACGCGCACTGCTGGCCGACGGCTGGCATGAGCGCGTGCTGATTACCACCAACGCAGTCGGACAGATCACCCAACTCGCGCCCAACAGCGAGCCCGGCGATGCCACGCGTCTTGCCGGTCCAGTGATTCCGGCGATAGCGAATCTGCATTCACACGCCTTCCAGCGCGCGATGGCGGGATTGGCTGAAGTGGCGGGCGATCCGCAGGACAGCTTCTGGACATGGCGCGAGCTGATGTATCGCATGGTGCAGCGCCTGTCGCCCGAGCAGGTTGGCGCTATCGCCACGCATCTCTACATCGACATGCTGAAAGGCGGTTACAGCCAGGTGGCGGAATTCCACTATTTGCACCACGATGCGCACGGCAAACCCTACGCCGATGATGCCATGCAGCTGGCACTGATGGCGGCGGCGGAGACCGCCGGCATCGGTCAAACCTTGCTGCCGGTGCTCTACAGCTACAGCGGTTTTGGTTCGCAACCGGCCAGCGACGGCCAGCGCCGTTTCATTCAGCAAACCGACGCCTATCTGCAACAGCAGCAGCGCGTGGCGAGCTGGAGCGCGGATAAGCCGCTGCTTAATCATGGCATCTGCTTCCATTCGCTGCGCGCGGTGAATGAAGCGCAGATGCACGAAGTATTAGCCGCCTGCCCGCAGGATGTGCCGGTGCACATTCACGTTGCCGAGCAGGAGAAAGAGGTTAACGACAGCCTGGCGTGGAGCGGTGAGCGTCCGGTGGCGTGGCTGCTCAATCGCTTCGCGGTCGATCAGCGCTGGTGCTTGATTCACGCCACTCATCTTGATGACGACGAAATTCAGCGCATGGCGGCAAGCGGCGCGGTGGCGGGATTGTGTCCGACCACGGAAGCCAACCTCGGCGACGGCATTTTTCCAGCGGTGGAGTACATCGCGCGCGGCGGCCGCTGGGGCATTGGCTCCGACAGCCACGTGTCGCTTAGCGCATTGGAAGAGCTGCGCTGGCTGGAGTACGGCCAGCGACTGCGCGATCGTCGTCGCAACCGCATCACCTTGCCCAATCAACCTTCCGTAGGCGATCTGCTGTGGCAGCAAGCAGCACAGGGCGGCGCGCAGGCATGTGGTTTGCCGGCGGGTGAACTGGCGATAGGCAAACGTGCTGACTGGCTGGTGCTGGCAGAAGACGCGTTCCTCAGCAGCGTTAGCAGCACAGCGCTGTTGAACCGCTGGCTGTTTGGCGGCCAGCGCGAACAGATCCGCGACGTGTTTGTGGCGGGCAAGCAGGTAATCAGCGAAGGCCATCATGCGGCAGAAGAGCGTGCAGCAGCGAACTTTGCCGGGGCGATGAGGGCGTTACAATGAGCACCCGTTTTGCCTACGACCAGCTTGCGGTCAGCCGCTGGCGCAACGGCGGCGGTGAAACAAGAGAAATCGTCAGCTATCCGCCGGGCGACGCGCAGTTTGCCTGGCGCGCCAGTATCGCTACCATCTCCGCCGACGGGCCGTTTTCACCTTTTCCCGGCATCGATCGCGTGATTACCTTGCTGCACGGCGACAGCGTGCTGTTGCGCGGCGAGCACGGGGAACACGTTTTACAGCCGCATCAACCATGGGCGTTTCCCGGTGAATGGGCGATTGACGCCCGCATTCGCGGCAGCTGTGAGGATTTTAATATCATGACGCGCCGCGACAGCTGGCGTTCTCAGGTTACCGTTGAGCAAAAAATGGCCAGTAGTGAAAACGGCGTGGCGTGGGTGTTGGCAGGAGACTGGCAAACATCGGCGGGGGAAAAACTAGCCGTCAATCAAGGTGTGTGGTGGATGGATGAACTTACGCAGCTTGAACCGTTAACCTCAGATGCCAGCCTACTGTTTGTGATGCTCAGTCGGGTTGAATAAGTGCCGCGTTCCCCTCATCCCAGCCTTCTCCCGCACGCGGGAGAAGGCGCAATTGGTCCACTCTCCTGCTTGCGGGAGAGGGTTAGGGTGAGGGAAATCTTTGCTCAACCATGTCCTCTAAAGCGCCCCAGCAACTTATAGCGCGATCCCGGATACAACAGTCGCGCGTAGGTCACAATCTTGTTGTCGCTCCACGTCTGACGACGAATCAGCAGGCACGGCTCATGTTCATCCAGCGCCAGATGCTTACGCTGGCGCAGATCCGGCAGCACCGCTTCCACAATATGCTCACCAGCGGTCAGCGGCGCAACGCGCATCAAATAGGTGTACGGCGTCAGCTGATGATAATCCTGGCTGAGATAATCCGGAGCCACCAGTGGATTGACCAAGCGATCTTCCAGCTGTACCGGCAGATCGTTTTCGTAATGCACAATCAGCGAATGGAACAGCGTTTGCCCGGTGGATAATCCCAGCACCGCCGCCTGTTCCGGATCGGCCTTCATCTGCCCAATCGACAAAATCTTGCAGCTGTGACGATGTCCACGCTGCGCGATCTCATCGGCGATGTTGTGCACTTCCAGCATCGCGGTGTAGCCCTTCATCTCCGCGACAAAGGTGCCCACGCCCTGCATGCGCACCAGAAAACCCTCGCTGGTGAGTTCACGCAGCGCGCGGTTAATGGTCATACGACTGACGCCCAGCTCGTTCACCAGTTCACTTTCAGACGGCACGCGCTGGTTGGCTTTCCAGTGACCTTCGCGGATTTGGCTGACGATCGCCTGCTTCACCCGCTGGTAAATCGGCGCAGGCTCATCGCCCATCGCCGCAGCCAGCTGTGCTACTGCTGTTTGCTCCGCCATTTCCTGTTCCTATAAAGAATAATGCCCAAAGTTTACTGTCTCAGCCCGTAAATGTATATACATCTAATTGTGCAAGGTGCCCAGCATTGGTGCAGCTTTCGCCCTGCTCCGGTGCAATCCCGCTGCGTTTACACCGCATAACGCGCATTGCGTCGTATTTCACAGAACGTGAACAATCTGGCATAGCGCTTGCTACTTGTATAGACAAGATTAGACACTTATGCTTCACTCATCGCAATCCACGGCAAATCGGACAGCCACATCGCAAAATATCGGCGTCCCATTCATGCCAGATCACTTGTATAGACAGGAGTAGACTATGTCAGGTTCGGTTCAGGAAATTCGCCTCGTTCCCGGTGAAGTGGACCTCGCTACCTTGCGCACCATCTATCAAAGCAAGGTAACGCTCACGTTGGCCGATGATGCGCGCGCAGCGATTGCGCGTGCCCATGAAACCGTCGATGCCATTGTCGCATCCGGCAACGTGGTGTACGGCATCAACACCGGTTTTGGCAAGCTGGCGCAGACGCAGATCCCCTCGGCGCGGCTGGCCGAGCTGCAGCGCAATCTGGTGCTGTCGCACAGCGTTGGCCTCGGCGATTTGCTGCCGGACAACGTGGCACGTCTGGTGGTCGCGACCAAAATTATCAGCCTGGCGCGCGGTCACTCTGGCGTGCGTATCGAACTGATTGAAGCGCTGCTGGCGCTGTTCAACGCCGGTGTGATGCCGTGCATCCCGGAGAAAGGTTCGGTGGGCGCGTCAGGCGATCTGGCCCCGCTAGCACATCTTTCCCTGATGCTGCTGGGCGAAGGTCAGGTACGCGTCGATGGCGAGTTAATCCCCGCGACCGAAGGCTTAGCGCGCGTTGGCCTGCAGCCGATTGTGCTGGGCCCCAAAGAAGGTCTGGCGCTGCTCAACGGCACGCAGGTTTCGAATGCGCTGGCGCTGCGCGGGCTGTTCGAAGCGGAAAACCTGTTCGCGGCGGGCCTGATGGCCGGCGCACTGTCGCTGGAAGCGATTAAAGGCTCGGTGAAACCTTACGATGCGCGGATTCACGAAGCGCGCGGCCAGGTGGGACAGATCAACGTTGCCGCCGCCGTCTCCTCTTTATTAGCCGGCAGTGAAATCCTCGGCTCACACACCCACTGCGGCCGCGTGCAGGATCCCTACTCGATTCGCTGCGTGCCACAGGTGATGGGCGCCTGCCTCGATAATCTGTCGCACGCCGCGCGCGTGTTGCAGATTGAAGCCAACGCCGCCTCCGATAATCCGCTGGTGTTCAGCGACAGTGGCGATGTGATTTCCGGCGGTAACTTCCACGCCGAGCCGGTGGCCTTCGCCGCTGATATTCTAGCGCTGGCGATTGCCGAAATCGGCGCGATCTCCGAGCGTCGTCTGGCGCTGCTGCTGGATACCGGCCTTTCCGGTTTACCGCCGTTCCTCGTCAATGATGGCGGCGTTAACTCCGGCTTTATGATTGCGCAGGTCACTGCTGCAGCGCTGGCGTCTGAGAACAAATCGCTGGCGCATCCGGGCAGCGTTGACAGCCTGCCAACCTCCGCTAACCAGGAAGATCACGTCTCGATGGCGACCTACGCGGCCCGCCGCCTCGGCAGCATGTGCTTCAATACCGCCGCTGTGGTCGGCATTGAGGCGATGGCTGCGGCACAAGGCATTGATTTCCATCGTCCGCTGCAGAGCTCGCCGACGCTGGAGCAAGAGATGAGCCGCATTCGCGAGAAGGTGGCCTTCCTCGATCACGACCGTTTACTGGCGCCGGATATCGAATCCATGCGTCTGTGGGCCAGCGCTCCTGCATGGCCTGAATCCCTTACCGCGCTGCTGCCAAGCCAGCGTAAGACTGTTAATTAAGGAATCGATGATGAGCGAAACTTTGACTCAGGCTGTAGCCCGTGAAATCCGTGCGCCGCGCGGTAATGAATTGCACTGCGCCAACTGGTTGATTGAGGCGGCTTACCGCATGATCCAGAACAACCTCGATCCTGACGTGGCAGAGCGCCCGGAAGATCTGGTGGTGTACGGCGGCATCGGTAAAGCCGCGCGTAACTGGGAGTGCTTTGAGCAGATTCTGCGTTCGCTGCGCGCCCTGCAGCCGGAGGAGACGCTGCTCATCCAGTCCGGTAAACCGGTGGGCGTGTTCCGTACGCATGCCGATGCGCCGCGCGTGCTGCTGGCTAACTCGAATCTGGTGCCGCATTGGGCCAACTGGGATCACTTCCACGAGCTGGATCAAAAAGGCCTGATGATGTACGGCCAGATGACCGCCGGTTCGTGGATCTACATCGGTGCGCAGGGCATCGTGCAAGGTACCTTCGAAACCTTCGCTGAAGCGGGTCGTCAGCATTACGACAGCGATCTCAGCGGCCGCTGGATCCTCACCGCCGGTTTGGGCGGCATGGGGGGCGCACAACCGCTGGCGGGTGTGTTGGCCGGTGCCAGCGTGCTGGCGATTGAGTGCCAGGAATCTCGTATCGATTTCCGTATCCGCACTCGCTACGTCGACCACAAAGCCTATACGCTGGACGAAGCACTGGCGCTGATTGATCAGGCCAACAAAGAGAAGCGTGCCATTTCTGTTGGTCTGCTGGGCAACGCCGCTGAAATCGTGCCGGAGCTGGTGAAACGTGCCAAAGCGGGCGGCATGAAGCCGGACATCGTCACCGATCAGACCTCAGCACACGATCCGATTAACGGTTATCTGCCGGTCGGCTGGGATCTGGCGCGCTGGGAAGCCGAGCGTGTCAGCAACCCGAAAGCGGTGGAGAAAGCCGCGCGCGCCTCAATGGCGGTACATGTGCAGGCGATGCTGGATTTCCATCACATGGGCGTGCCGACCGTGGATTACGGCAATAACATCCGTCAGGTGGCGCTGGATGAGGGCGTGAAAAATGCCTTCGATTTCCCGGGTTTTGTGCCGGCCTATATTCGTCCGCTGTTCTGCGAAGGTAAAGGCCCGTTCCGCTGGGTGGCGCTGTCAGGTGATGCGGAAGATATCTACAAAACCGATGCCAAGCTGAAAGAGCTGTTCCCGGATCACCAGAATCTGCATCGCTGGCTCGACATGGCGCAGGAGCGTATCGCCTTCCAGGGCTTACCGGCGCGTATCTGCTGGCTGGGTCTCGGCGAGCGCCACAAAGCGGCGCTGGCGTTCAACGAAATGGTGCGTAACGGCGAGCTGAAAGCGCCGATCGTCATCGGTCGCGACCATCTGGATTGCGGTTCCGTGGCGTCACCGAACCGTGAAACCGAAGCGATGAAAGACGGCTCGGATGCGGTATCCGATTGGCCGCTGCTCAATGCCCTGCTGAACACCGCAGGCGGCGCGACCTGGGTGAGTCTGCATCATGGCGGCGGCGTCGGCATGGGCTTCTCGCAGCACTCCGGCGTGGTGATTGTGTGTGACGGCAGCAAAGAAGCCGATGCGCGTCTGGGCCGCGTGCTGTGGAACGATCCGGCCACCGGCGTAATGCGTCACGCGGATGCGGGTTACGAATTAGCGCAAAGCTGCGCGCAGGAGCACGGTCTCAACCTGCCGATGCAGAAATAACGTCCAACCCGCGCCCGCCTATCAATCCCCTCTCCCGCCTGCGGGAGAGGGTTAGGGTGAGGGACAGCGCGCACCTTTCAACATTGTGCAGCTTTCCCCTCATCCCAACCTTCTTCCGCAAGCGGGGGAAGGCGCTTACCAGCCCGTTTACTATATTCCATTCCGCTATACCCTATAGCCAAATTATTCCGTTCCGCGATAGACGCCGCCATACGCTTGCCACTACAGTAAATACATTATTTTGCAGCTCACGCTGCTAATGGAGAGCCTTACCTTATGAGCCTGCCTGCTGCACTGCTGGAAAACGCCCTCAACTGGCGTCGTCAGTTACACCAACATCCTGAGCTGGGTTACCAGGAGCAGCAGACCAGCGAGCTCGTCGCACAGGTCCTCACTGAGGCCGGATTACAGGTGTTTCGTGGCTTAGCGGGCACCGGCGTAATCGGCACCTTAGAGAACGGTCCCGGACCGGTTATTGGTCTGCGCGCCGATATGGATGCGCTGCCGATCACCGAAAAAGGCGCGCCGCAGTGGAAGTCGCAAACAGCCGGCGTTATGCATGCCTGCGGTCACGATGGTCACACTTCGATCCTGCTGGCGGCGGCTTGTCAGCTGGCGGCTACGCGCAACTTCAGCGGCACTATTCACTTCATCTTCCAGCCCGCCGAAGAGAATCTCGGTGGCGCGCGCAAAATGGTGGAAGAAGGCCTGTTCCAGCGCTTCCCGATGGATGCGGTTTACGCCATGCACAACTGGCCGGGCATGCCGGTGGGCACGCTGGCGGTGAATCCGGATGCGATGATGGCGTCACTCGACTCGTTCGAAATTACGCTGCACGGTAAAAGCTGCCATGCGGCGATGCCGGAAAGCGGGGCCGATCCCATGGTGGTTGCTGCCGAGCTGATTCTGGCGCTGCAAACCATTCCGTCGCGTCGTCTGTCGCCACTGGCTTCGGCGGTGGTGAGCGTGACGCAGATTCACGGCGGCGAAGCGATTAACGTCATTCCTGAGCAGATTGTGTTGCGCGGCACGGTGCGATGTTTGCAGACCGACGTGCGTAATCGCGTGCGCGGTCTGATTGAGGATTTTGTCACGACGTTGCCGCGCCCGTTTGGCGTCAGCGGGGAGATTCACTGGTATCCCGGTTATCCGGTCACCGCCAACCATGCAGATCAAGCCGAACAGGTGCGTGCCGTGGCGGTTGAGGTGCTTGGCGAGGCGCAGGTTCACTGGCAGGTGAACCCTTCAATGGCTTCGGAAGATTTTGCCTGCATGCTGCAAGCCTGCCCCGGCGCCTATTTCTGGCTGGGTGCCGATGGCGCGACGCCATCCGCACCGCTGCATAACGCCAATTACGATTTTAATGATGAGCTGCTGCCGATTGGTATTACCTTCTGGCAGCAGTTGGTAGAGCGCGTGCTGGCGAAAGCGTGAGGGCGGTCGCCAGGAATGGCGGATGCTTGCTCGTGCCGTCGCGGCGCAATTTATTACGCAATAGCGGGATGGCGACATTGCTGCCATTGAACAGCGCGATTAATCGCGCCGCTACAGCTTGTGTGCGCTGTAAATGAGGCGCTTAATTCAAAGGCTTTACTCTTCACATCCCCGCCAACTGTAACTTCACTTCTGCATCCGCCAGGCTAGCCGATTCACCGGTCGCCATCAAACAACACGCCAGCTGCAAACGCAGCGCCTGCGGCACCGCGCGTTCCCCGGCTAATACCTGATTGATCCACGCGGCGGTGTCCTGTGCGCTTTTGCTTTCTGGCAGTTCCACACTGACTTCCGGCTGGCGCTCAACCCACACTTCCGCTTCTGCACCCGCGCCACGAATGTAGTTAATCGCCGGGCAGCGCTGCGGATTGGCATACACCTCGCCTTCGGTCCCGTTCAGCAGAATCGCCGGTGCATCGATATCCTGGAAGAATTTCCCCACGCGCGGCACATATTCCGGATGCGAGACGCTGGCCAGGCGCAGCGCAGCACGTTCGGCAAACGGCGTCGCCAGTTTCGCCAGCGTATGCGCGCTGTTACGCACGCCCATGCGCCAGCGCAGCGACAGCTGTTGCGCCATTGGCGCACACAGATGGTCGATGGTGATAAACGCCAGTTCGCCGTTATCCAGCTTCGCCTGCGCCTGTGCGGCGGAGGTGACAGGCGCGATGTCCAGCGCTGCCAGCACCGCTTCGGTGGTGATGCGCGTGGGATCGTCGCTGACGCCGTGCAGCAGCACCGGGAAGCCCAGCTTCACCAGCAGCAGCGCCAGCAGCGGCGTCAGATTGCCCTGACGGCGCGCGCCATTGTAGCTGGGAATGACAATCGGCATGGGCCGGTTAGCGGGTGCCTGCAACTGCATCATCTGCTGCTGCATCGCGTGATAAAAACCGCGCATCTCCTCTTCGCCTTCGCCCTTGATGCGCAGCGCAATCAGCACGCCACCGAGCTCCAGCTCCGGCACGTCACCGGCCAGCATCGCGCTGTAGAGCGCCTGCGCGGTGGCGAAATCGATATCGCGCGCGTGATTTTTACCGCGCCCAATCTCTTTAATAATTTTATTCAGTTCCATCAGGCATTCCCGCTTCCAGGGCGCGCCGCCGTGCGGCTGCCAAAATTGATCGTTAGATTTTCTTACTGCGACGTTTTTTCGTCTTGTCACTGCTGGCTTCCGGCATCGGCGGTTGCTCAATCGGGAACACCGGCAGCGCGGCCAGCAGTCGGCTGCCATAGGCTTTGTTGAGCAGGCGGCGATCGTAAATTACGATTTCGCCAAAGCAGCTGTGGCTGCGAATCAAACGTCCTACCTGCTGAATCAAGGTAAAGGAGGCGCTCGGCAAGCTCTGCACTTCGAACGGATAGCGTTTCAGGCTCTTCAGCCATTCGCCCTCGGTCAAAATTACCGGACTGTCTACCGGTGGAAAAGCGATTTTATGGATATGCACCTGCGACAGCAGATCGCCTTTCAAATCCAACCCTTCGGCGAACGATTGCAGCCCGACCAGAATACTGATTTTACCGGCTTCGACGCGTTCACGATGCAGCGCCACCAGGCGCGAACGCGGCTGATCGCCCTGCACCAGCATCGACAGGCGCAGATCAGGAATATGTGCGACAAACTGCTGCATCGCGCGGCCACTGGCGAACAGCACCAGCACCCCTTTGTGCTTCTCTTCGGCGATCTGCTGGCGGAAAAAGCGCGCCATCTCGGCAATGTGCTCCGCTTCCTGCGCCATCTGCGGCTCAAACTGCATCTGCGGAATCACCAGCTTGCCCTGGTCGATATGGTTAAACGGTGAATCCAGTGCCACAAAGCGGTCGCCGGCTTTCTCACTCAGGCCGGACATTTCCTGCAAACGGTTGAAGCTGTTGAGCGAGCGCAAAGTGGCCGAGGTCACCACCACATGCGGGATTTTGCGCCACAGGATTTTTTCCAGCTGATCACTCACGCGAATGCCCGCGCAGTGGAACAGCAGATGCGCCTGGCCTTCACGGATCTCACGCGTAATCCACTTCGACACCGGCGCATTGGAAGCTTTCTCCATCGCCGCCAGCCGCCACAATTTGCTAATCGACTCGAACCAGCCGAAGTGGCGATTGAGCTGAATGATAGCTTTATGCAGCCGCATGATATCGGCTTTCCCGGTTTGCTCGCCCAACTCGTTGAGCAGGCCTTCGCTTAAGCCGCGCAGCGCGTCACTCAGCTTGAACAGCCGCGCGCACAGGCTCAGTAGCTCTTCCGGCAATTCACCCAGAACAAAGCGGAACTCGCCCGGCTGATTATGGCCCGGCAGCAGTGGATTGAGCGCATCGCACAGGATCTGCAGCAGCTCGCGCATTTCATCGCAGTGACCTTTCAGGCGCTCCGGGTTGGTGAGCGGCGGCGGCGATTTTGGGCGGAACTGCGCCATGATGGTTTCCACCAGCCGCACAAACAGATCGAGCTGCAAACTGCTCCAGCCGGGCGTGATCTCCGCGCTCATCTCCAGCGCATCGCGCGCCACTTCCGGCAGATGATGGCCTTCGTCCAGCACCAGCATCAGGTTTTTCGCCGGTGGCAGCACCGATTCATTCTCCATCGCCGCCATCACCAACGCATGGTTGGCGACCACCACATCCGCCTGCTCAATTTCGCGACGCGCGACAAAGAACGGGCATTCACGATACCAGCGGCAGTGATGGCCAAGGCAGTTGGCTTTGTCGGTGGAGAGGCGTTGCCACAAGCTGTCCTCAATGTTGACATCGGTGTGATCGCGCAAGCCATCCCAGCGGTAGCTACTGAGCTGCTTCTCTAGCTTGGCGCAGAATTTCTGCTCCTCTTTCGAGCCGGTGACTGCCTCTTCATCCAGATAGAGCAGCAAATCGCCCTGCTGATCTTCGGTCGCCGCCAGCGCCGCAAGGTTGCGCGGACAAACATAGCGTCCACGGCCAAAGGCGGCAGTAAAAGTGAGATCGGGGATGATTTTCTTCAGCAGCGGCAGATCCTTGCTGAAGATCTGGTCCTGCAACGCCACGTTGGCGGTGCTGATCACCAGCCGCTTCTCCTCGGCGCGGCTCACCGCAATACCGGGAATCAAATAAGAGAGAGTTTTGCCGACGCCGGTGGGCGCTTCAATCGCCAGATGACGACCTTCGTCACCGGCCAGACTTTTCGCCACTTCGGCAATCATCTGGCGCTGCGGCGCGCGCGGGATAAAGTCAGGAACCTGCTGCTGCAGCGCCTTATACCATTGCGCAATCTGGCTTTTTATCGCTGCTGTCAGGGCCATTTTCGTTACTGTTTGCTGAATTGGCCTGTATTTTTACACAGTATTGGCGCAGCGTCAGCTTTCGCTGCTATTTTTTCGCGCTGGATTCAGAATTTCACGCATCGCGCGGATTAAGGTTTCACGCGCGCGCCCACGGCGGAACGCAAAAGAGAAAGGCGCGCGGAAGTGGAAATGGTGCGGCAGCAGGCGGCGCAGCGTGCCCTGCAGTTCCCCGCTGCGCGCGTAGTGTTCGGGTAAATAGCCAATGAAGCGGCCAGAGAGAATCAGCGTCAGCTGCGCTTCGATGCTCTCCACTGAGGCGTTGCTCTGGCGGAAGCCGCGCTTATTCAGCTCCTGCTGATTCCAGTAACGCCGCGTCACCATGCCGGTTTGCTGCACGGTGCGCACATCCGGATGACCCTCAGCCAGCGGATGTTGCGGGCTGCAATAGAGCCAATGCTGTTCTTCGTAAAGCGGAATAGTCACCAGATTGCTGGCGCGCAGCGGAAAGTGCCCAATCGCCAAATCGAGCCGATCCTCCAGCAACTGCTGCTGCAACTCATTGGGATCGCGCACGCTCAGATTAAAGAACACCGCCGGAAAGCGCTGATTAAAGCGGGCAATGGCAGCGGGCAGATCCAGCGTGCTATCGGTGACGGTGGCGTCCACCACGCCAAGCGAGAAAGTGCCGCCCTGCGCGCTTTTCAGCGTCTCTACCTGCTCCTGCCAACCCGCCAGCGTCGCCAGCATCTCCTGACTGTAGCGATAAAACTGCTCGCCTTTGCTGGTCAGGGTAAAGCCGCCGCGCCCGCGCTGACAGAGGATAAAACCGAGCTGGCTTTCGAGCTCGCTCATGTAGGCGCTGATGGCCGGCGTGGTCATGTTCAGCGCCTGCTGCGCGCGCGAATAGCCCTGATTTTCCACCACGCTGGCGAACACCTGCAGCAGTTTAAGATTGGGAAGCGTCTGCACCGATTTTCCTTCAGAGATTGCTGACTAAAGTTAAGTAATCTCTGAAGTGATTATCGGCTGTCAAGGATTTTTCCGGCGCGCGGGCTGGGTAATGATGGGTTTTACCTGACTGAAGGAGTGCGTGATGACCGATTTCCCCCAGCCGCAAGGCGGCAACGAAATGCCCCGTTTCGCCGGACGCGGCACCATGATGCGTTTACCCGCCGCTGAATCACCAGCCGATTTGGATGTGGCGTTCGTCGGCATTCCGCTGGATATCGGCACCTCGCAGCGCAGCGGTACGCGCTATGGCCCACGCGCCATCCGCGCCGATTCAGTCATGATCCGACCCTACAACATGGCCACCGGCGCCGCGCCCTTTGATTCGCTGCGCGTCGGCGATCTCGGTGATGTGCCGATCAACACTTACAGCCTGCTGAAATCAGTCGATATCATTGAAAACTATTATACCGAGCTGAATAACTGGCCGATTATCCCGTTAACGCTGGGCGGCGATCACACGCTGACGCTGCCGATTTTGCGCGCGCTGGCGAAGAAGCATGGGCCGATGGGGCTGATTCACATTGATGCCCACACCGACACCAACGACGAGATGTTTGGCGAGAAGATCGCGCATGGCACCACGTTCCGCCGCGCGGTGGAAGAGGGCCTGCTCGACTGCCAGCGCGTGGTGCAAATCGGGCAACGTGCGCAAGGTTACGCCGCCGATGATTTTCAGTGGGGCGTCGATCAGGGCTTCCATCTGGTGCCCGCCGAACAGTGCTGGTATCGCTCCATGACGCCGCTGATGGCCGAGGTGCGCGCGCGTATCGGCGACGGCCCGGTGTATCTCTCTTACGACATCGACAGTTTCGATCCCGCGTGGGCACCCGGCACCGGCACGCCGGAAGTGGGCGGTTTAACCTCGATGCAAGGGCTGGAGATCGTGCGCGGCTGTCGTGGACTCAATCTGGTGGGCGGCGATCTGGTGGAAGTCTCGCCGCCGTACGACATCAGCGGTATGACCTCGCAGCTGGCGGCCAATATCCTTTATGAGATGCTGTGCGTGTTGCCCGGCGTCCGTTACACAGAGAACAAGTGATGACACAACAGAATCTGGTTTTCCCGGCGCGCGTGCTGCGCGGTGCGGGCGTGATCAACCAATTAGGCGCGATCTGCGCCGGACTGGGACAGCGTGCGCTGCTGATTGGCGGCCATCAGGCGTTGCAGGCAGTAGAAGCGCAGGTTCGCGCGCAGCTGCTGGCGGCCAACGTCACGCTGTTAGCTCAAGAGTGGTTTGGCGGTGAAACCTCGATCAATCAGATCAATCGTCTGGCGGCGATGGCCAGCGAGCTGCACGCCGAGGTGCTGATTGGCGTGGGCGGCGGTAAATCGCTGGATACGGTGAAAGCGGTAGGCGCACAGATTGGCGTGCCGGTGATCACGCTGCCAACCATCGCCGCCACCTGTTCCGCGGTGACGCCGCTGAGTATTCGCTATGACGATAACGGCAATTTCTTCGACATCTTCCCGCTGCCGCAGGCACCGGCGGCGGTGATCATTGACAGCGAGCTGCTGGCTAAAGCGCCCGCCCGCTGGCTGGCCGCCGGGCTGGGCGATACGCTGGCGAAGTGGTACGAGTTCCGCGCGGTCAGCGCACGTCATCCGGCACGCGAGGGCAATGCGCTCTCGTCACTGGCGCACAGCCAGATCTGTTATAACGTAATTGGTGAACATGGACCGGCAGCCTATGCCGCAGTGCTGCGTGGTGAGAGCAGCGCGTCGCTCGATCAGGTGCTGGATGCGATCTTCACCTGGGCGGGATTAACCTCGCTAATGAGCAACGGCGCACACGCGGCGGCTTCGCATGCGATTTATGAAGGCTTTACCTTCTGCGATAAAACCCGCGAGTTTGGGCACGGCTTGCTGGTCGGCTTCGGCAACCTCTGTTTGCTGGCGCTGGAGAACCGCACCGATGAGGAAGTGCTGGATGAGATGCGCCTGGCGCGCGATTGCGGCGTGCCGCTGACGCTGAGCGAGATTGCCGCGCTGGATGAAAGTGAGCTGGCACTGATTGTGCGCGAATCAGTGCATGCGCCGGATATGGAGAACATGGCCGAAACAGTGACCGAAGCGCGCTTGCTGGCAGCGATAGCGCGGATTGAGGGGTTAGCAGGCAGGGTTTAGTTTGTGCTCGCTGTGGTTTGAATGTGCACGCTGTGGTTTGAATGTGCACGCTGTGGTTTGAATGTGCACGCTGTCCCCCATCCCGGCCTTCCCCCATAAATGGGGGAAGGAGACGCTGCCACATGCAGCTTCAGAACGAACATATGGCAGCATCTTCCTCCCCCATTTATGGGGGAGGACCGAGGAGGGGGACAACGTGCACCTACCGAGGAGGGGGACAGCGTGCACATACCAACGGGACAGCGAGCACAAACCAAAAAGAAAAAAAATCACCCAATCCCCAACAATCCCACCACTTCCCGCACATCCGCCACTTCATCCAGCTCCAGACACACCGCCTCGAGCTGTTCGACCTGCTCCAGCGGCAATACGCGCGCGGCCAAACTGCGGTATTTCGCCAGCAAGGCCTCCAGCGTGAGCGGATTGGTTGGCGCGCCTGACGGCACCGGCACATGCTGCTGCCACTGCGCGCCCTGCCCGGTTTCCAGCCGCACCCACGGCTCGTCGTCGCGGCTCTGCTGCTCATCAATCACCAGCTCAATACGTGCCAGCAACGCTTCCACATCGGGATGCAGGCGCTTGGCGTCGTCATAACTGGCCAGATCCGCCGAGCCGTACAGTGCGCGCGCCGCCAGCGCATACGGCAGGCTCATCTGCGCCGCCGCCAGGCTGTGTAACTCGCGTCCGCCGCACATATCCAGCAGGAACGGATTAACGCCCACCACGATGCGCGCAATCTGCTCTACCCGCACATCATGCTGTTGCAGCAGGATTCCCAGCGCATCAATAGCCGCGTGGGTGCCACGGCACGAAGCGTAGGGTTTGATTGAGCAGCGCGCCAGTTTCCACACCTCGCCGAGATCGGCCGTCAAGGCCTGCGGCTGCTGGGTTTCCGCCGCTAAGGTTTGCAGGAAGCCGCCCCAGCGCGGTTCAAACACCGCTGAAGGGCCGCTGATACCGCGTTGTGCCAGCAGCGCGGCCTGCACGCCGCCTTCTGCTGCGCGCGCGGCATGCAGTTTTTTGGTGTGCGATCCGTCGTGAATAAAGCCCCACAAACCGCCGCTGAAGCTGGCGGCAATGCCCAGCGCAGACGCACACTGCGCGCGGTCGAGCTGCAGCAGCGAACAGACCGCCGCCGCCGCACCAAACACCCCGCAGCTGGCGGTAGAGTGCCAGCCTGCGCCGTTGTGCGCCGAGTAACCGCCGCAGGCTTCTAACACGCGGCGGCCAACGTCATAGCCGATCACCATCGCCACCAGCAGCGCTTGCCCGTCCACCGGCTGCGTCGCCAGCGGCAAAGCCGCCAGCAGCGCCGGGATCACCACCGCACCGGAGTGATCGCAGCCGCCGGTATCGTCGAGTTCATACATGTGCGCCGCCACGCCGTTCAGCCACGCCGCCTGACGCGGATTGGCCTGCTGCGCGCTGCCCCAAATCTGCGCCTGTTCGCGGCCACCTTCGGCCTGCACCAGCGCCAGACACTCGCGCCAGATCGGGCTGTCGCAGCCCGCCAGCGAAGCACCGAGCGTATCAAGCAGATGGCGTTTCGCCTGCTCCACCAGCGGTTCAGGCAGTTGTGCAAAACGCGTCCCGGCGATAAAGGCCGCCAGTTGATTAAGCGAGTTCGCCATGCGCACCTCCAGTGATGCGGGTAAACACCTCCGCCGGATGGCAGAAATCGTTATCCGGCTGCGTCTGCCAGTGCGCCGCCGCCTGCTCAGCGGTGGCGATCCACACATTGTGCTGTTGCAGCATGTCGAGCAGCGCCCGCAGCAAACAAATGCGTCCGGCGGTGCCGATGATTTCCGGATGCAGTCGCAGCAAGTAGCACAGGCCAAAGCGGTGAAAGCCGTGGAAATCCTGCGTCATATTCGCCAGAGTTTCGCCATACGGCGCGATGCGCGATTGTCCCGGCGGAATAGCCGGGCTGAGGTTGAAGGCGAAGTACGGCTCATCTTCCAGCGTGTAGTGCATCGGTAATTCCACCAGGCGCGTACCGGGATGGAAGTACGGCAAATCGTCGCCGCGCCAGCTGGAGGACCATTGAATACCGCGTGCGATCAACGCCTGCGCCAGTCCCGGTTTCCACTGCCCGGCGGGCGTGCGGAACCCCGTGATTTTGCGTCCGGTTATCTGCGCCAGTTTGTCGCAGCCGCGCGTCACGCTGGCGATCTGCTGCTCCAGCGTCAGCAGCGAGAAATCTTCGTGGCTATCGCCACTGCAGGCGATTTCATGGCCGCCGGTCACGATGCGCTGCACCAGTTCCGGCTGCTGTTCGGCGACAATTGCGGGCATACACCAGCTGGCTTTGAGCTGCTTTTCTGCCAGCAGCGCCAGCAAGCGATCGACGCCGCGCAGCGTGCCGTAGCGCCACACCGACAGCGTTTTATCGCGCCCCGCCACTGCCGGAGCCTGAGTGAGAATGCCGTGAATATCGTTGAAATCGATAGTGAGGATCGCCGCCGACTGGAAACCCAGCGGCCAGCGTGAAGGTTCAGTCATGCTGTTGCTCCTGCAAATACCACTGCGCCACCGCGTCGCAGCGCGCAAACCAAACGTCATCGCGCGCCGTCATATGTGCAAACAGCTGTTCCAGCAGCAGCAAGCGTCCCGGCTGGCCGGAGATTTTCGGGTGAAACAGCGTGGTGAGGCACAAGCCTTCATCCATCGCGCCATCGAACTCGCGCTGCCAGTTATCACGCGTGTGCGCATAGCTGGCGATGCGATCGCCGCCTTTGGGGAAGTCGGGCTGGCGCGTGTAGGCCAGCGAGGCGTAATCATCCATCTCCCACTTACCGGGGATCTCCACCAGCGGCGTATGGCCCGCCACCGGAATGCTGTAGGGGCGATCGTCGCCGCGCATGCTGCTGGAGTAGATCACGCCCGCGTCACGCAGGATTTGTGGCGTTTCGGCATGCCAGTCGCCCGACGGCGTACGAAAACCGCAGGCGGTGATGCCCAGATGTTGGTGAAAGACTTCAGCGGATTTCGCCATGACTGCGCGCTGTTCATCCGGTGAAATCGCCCAAAAGGATTCGTGGCGATAGCCGTGATAGGCCACTTCGTGGCCCTGTTCGATAATCGCCTGACACTGCTGCGGCCACTGCTCCACCACCCACGCCGGCACAAAGAAGGTGGCGGGAAGGTGGAAGGCGCGCAGCAGGTCAAGCAGACGCCCGAGCGCGCGGTACGGCCCGTAAGCCCCAAAAGTAAAATACTCTGGCGTTGACCACAGGCTGCCATTCAACATGGCATCGCCGGTGGGACCGTCGAGGTCAAACGCCAGCGCCATACAGCCGCGTTTACCCTGCGGCCAGCGCACTGCGCCCGGTTGTTGCATCTGCGCGCTCCTTAGCCCTGGTTGACGGTCGCCTTCGCCACGCCGTTGTCTGCCAGACCCCATTTGCCGAGGATTTTCTGGTAAGTGCCATCGGCAATCATCGCGTCGATAGCCGCCTGAATCGCGGTGGTCAGCTCGCCCGCATCTTTACCAATCGCCATGCCGGTGTACTGGAAGGAGAAGGCTTTATCCAGCGCCTTATATTTGCCCTTTTCCAGATCCATGATGTACGGCAGCGTTTCACTGCCCTGCACCACGCCATCCAGACGGTTCTGACGCAGCTGGGTGCGCGCATCGGCGGTGCCTTCAGCACCTACCACAATGATCGCCGGCTTACCGGCCGCTTCACAGTGTGCTTTTGACCAGTTGGCAATCTCCTGCGGGAAGGTGGTGCGACGGCTGGTACCGACTTTCTTACCGCACAGATCCATCGCGCTGTTGATGTCGCTGCGCGCGGATTGGGTGTAGAACTGCGGGCCGGTTTTGAAGTAATCGATAAAGTTCACCACCTGCTGACGCTCTTTGGTGTCCGTCATGCCAGACATCACCAGATCGACGCGCTTGGTCACCACCGCGTTCACCATCTGTTCGAAGGCGATCTCCTGCCAGTTGATCTTCACGCCGAGTTTTTCGCCAATCGCCTGGCCGAGGTCGTAGTCCACGCCGGTCAGCTGGTTGGTCGCCGGATCTTTAAAATCCATTGGCGGATAATTCGGCATGATCGCTACCGTCAGCCCTTTCTCTTTTATCGCCGCGGGTACGGCGATGTCTGCCCAGGCAGAGGATTGCAGCAGCAGCGCGGCACTGATGGCACTCAATAACAGCTTTTTCATATTCACCCCGGTAATGTTTAAAGAAGAATCGCGTTAATAAAGTTTTTCATCCGTGGATTTTGCGGGTTCAGCAGAATGTCTTCCGGTGCGCCCTGCTCGATAATCCGTCCCTCGTCCATAAACACCACCTGATTGGCCACCTCACGGGCAAAGCCCATTTCGTGGGTGACCACCAGCATGGTGGTGCCCTCTTTTGCCAGCTGACGCATCACCGCCAGCACTTCGCCCACCATCTCCGGATCCAGCGCCGAGGTGGGTTCGTCAAACAGCATCAGTTTGGGTTTCATCGCCAGCGCACGAGCAATCGCCACGCGCTGCTGCTGACCGCCGGAGAGCGACTGCGGATAGTCGTGCGCTTTGTGCGCCAGACCCACGCGATCGAGCAGCGCCATCGCCTCTTCGCTGGCTTCGCGCCTTGGGCGCAGCAGCACGCGACACGGCCCTTCGATGATGTTCTCCAGCGCGGTTTTGTGTGGGAACAGGTTAAAACGCTGGAATACCATGCCGGTTTGCAGGCGCTGGCGCGCAATCTGTTTGTCGCTCAGCGCATGCAGTTTGTTACCGGCGATGCGATAGCCCGCCAGCTCGTTGTCAACCCAAATCCCGCCTTTATCGACCTTCTCCAGCTGGTTAATGCAGCGCAAAAAGGTGCTTTTGCCGGAACCGGATGGGCCGAGGATGCACATCACCTCGCCGTAGTTCACTTCGAGGCTGACATCCTTCAGGGCGTGGAACTGGTCGAAATATTTGTTCACCTTAACGGCGCGCACGATGTTTCTCATGTTGGGCTCCTGATTACTGACGCTGACGATGGCCGCGTGAGAAATAACGTTCCAGTCGGCTCTGTCCAAACGACAACACCGTGACCACAATCAGGTACCAAATGCCTGCCACGAACAGCAGTTCCATGACGCGCGCGTTGGCGAAGTAGATGGTTTGCGTGTTGTAGAGCAGTTCCGAGTACTGAATCATGCTGGCGAGACTGGTGGTTTTGATCATGCTGATAAATTCGTTGCCGACCGGCGGCAGAATCACGCGCATCGCCTGCGGCAGAATGATGCGCTGCAGCGCCTGCAGACGCGGCATGCCGATGGCTTTCGCCGCTTCGTATTGCCCGGTATCCACTGATAGCAAGCCCGCGCGCACCACTTCCGAGGTGTACGCGCCCTGATTGATGCTCAAACCGAGCAGCGCGGCGAGGAACGGCGTCATGATGGTGACGGTTTGCACGCTGAACACGCCGGGAATGCTGATGGTGGGAAACACCAGCGCGAGGTTGAACCACAGCAGCAGCTGCAGAATCAGCGGCGTACCGCGAAAAATCCACGCGTAGCCCACGGCGATGTAGTGCAGCACCGGATTCGGCGACATGTACATGATGGCGGTGATGACGCCAAACAGTACGCCGAGCCCCATCGCCAGCACCGACATGATCAGCGTGTTGACCACGCCGTTAAGAATCGCCTGGGCGGTAAAGAACTGGCCGACAAACGACCATTCGATATTGCCGTGCGCAAAGGCGTTTACCAGCAGCGCCAGCAGCAGCAGAATCACCGCCGACGCGGTGATACGGCCGTAGTAACGGCGCGGCACCACTTGGTAACGATCGAGATCGTAATGCGTCTGCTCGCGGCTGTTGTTCAAACCCGGCTCAATCGGCGTTGATTGCGACATAAGTTCTCCTCAGGCGCGTGGGCCAGCGTAATCGTCGGTCCAGCGCTGCTGATCCTGCATCAGGGTTTGCAGACGTGCCAGTTGCTCACGTACGCGTGCCGGTGCGGTACCGCCGTAGCCGCTTCGGGCCGCCAGCGCGGCTTCCAGCGTCAGCGCACTGCGCACCTCAGGCGTTAAGCGGACGTCCACCGCCTGCAGTTGCGCATCGCTGAGATCCGACAGACCGCAGTTTCCGCGCTCGCACAATTGCACCAGCTGGCCGGTGATCTCATGCGCTTCGCGGAACGGCACACCGCGCATCGCCAGCCAGTCGGCCACTTCGGTCGCCAGCGTGAAGCCATCCGGCGCCTGCTCGCGCATCACGTCGGTGTTGAATTTCAGCGTCGCCATCATGCCTGCCATCGCCGGTAGCACCAGCAGCAGCGTATCCACCGCATCAATCACATTGCGTTTGTCGTCGCTGAGATCGCGGTTGTAGGAGAGCGGCATCGCTTTCATGGTGGTGAGCAGCGCCATCAGATTGCCGACCAGGCGGCCAGCGCGGCCGCGCGTCAGTTCGGCGATGTCCGGGTTTTTCTTCTGCGGCATGATGGAGCTGCCGGTGGCGTAGCTGTCATGCAGCTCGACCCAGCGGAACTGGCGCGATGCCCACATGCACACTTCTTCGCACAGGCGTGACAGGTTGATGCCGATCATGCTGGTGACAAACAGGAATTCAGCGGCATAGTCGCGGCTGGCAACGGCATCAATGGAGTTTTCGCACGGCGCGAGATAGGAAAGATCGGCGGCGGCCTGCTCCGGCTGGCGCGCAATGGCGGAACCGGCCATCGCAGCGGCACCGAGCGGACAGCGTGCGCTGCGGCGATCCCAATCCTGCATACGTTCAATATCGCGGGCAAAAGATTGCGCGTGAGCCAAAAGTTGATGACCAAAAACAATCGGCTGCGCCTGCTGCAGATGCGTGAAACCGGGCGCGACGCTTTCGGTGTGCTGTGCCGCCTGCTCGACCAGCGCCTGCTGCAAGGCCAGCAGCGCGCTCACCACCTTGCGACCGTTGTCGCGCAGGTAAAGACGCAGGTCGTTAACGGTTTGATCGTTACGCGAACGCCCGGCGCGCAGCTTGCCGCCCAGCGGACCTAAACGCTCGGTCAGCGCGCGTTCGATAAAGGTGTGCACATCTTCGTCGGCGGCAATCGGATGCAGCTGACCGGCGCGATAATCGGCGTCTAACGCGTCAATGGCCGCCAGCATGGTGCTGAGCTCTTCGGCGCTCAGCAACTCGCCGCGCGCCAGTTCACGGGCATGCGCCCGGCAGCCCGCCAGATCGTAAGGTGCCAATGCAAAGTAATAATCCGGGCTACGAGACAGCGCGGTTAAACTCGCCGCCGGTGCCGCTTTAAAACGCGCGCCCCATAACAGTTCGGCATTATCAGACATGCTATTTCCCCTTACAGATAATCATCAGCGATATGAAAAAGATATGGATGAGCCAGTTGATATAATAAAAACTTATTTTATGGCTACACTGGTAAATAGGCCCTATTTCAGATTCACTGTACTTTCACCGCAATTATTCCGGAGTTGAATAGCAAAAATGGAAAGTAAAGTTTCCCAGTCCGGAAACAATGCAAATAATCGCAGCGATAATGCGGTTCTGGCACTGAGTAATATCGATTTAAAATTACTGCGGGTATTTAAATGCGTGGTAGAAGCGGGCGGATTAACCGCTGCCAGCCACGAATTGAATATTGGTCTGGCGGCGATCAGTAAACAGGTTTCCGATCTGGAAATTCGTCTCGGTATGACGTTATGCAGCCGCGGACGCGAAGGTTTTGAGCTGACGCAGTACGGCATCAACGTCTACCAGGCCACGCTGGAGCTGTTCGTCTCGCTGAATCTGTTTCGCGAGCGGCTGCACAACAGCCGCAACGAACTGCTGGGCGACATTGCCATTTGCGTGGTGGATAACACCATCTCCGATCCGCAATCTCCGGTCACCGCAGCGGTGCAACAGCTGCACCAGAAAGCGCCAAAGGTACAAATTCGACTGCAAACCGCGCAATTAGATGATATTGAGCGCGGCATCAGCGAAGGCCGTTTTCATTGTGGTATTGCACCGGTTTATGAAATGAAAAGTGATTTTGATTACTTCCCGCTTTATAAGGAATATTCAAAATTATATTGCTCCATGTCACATCCTTTATATTCTGGATCGTGCGATAAAAATATATCGCTGGACATATTACGTGAGCAGAAAATTATTAATCATTTATATGTGACGCCGCGCGACGATCGTCGCATCATTCCCTTACAGGACAGCGGCGTGCAGGCGGTTCAGGTTGAATCTGTCGCCATGCTAATTTTAACCGGCCATTTTATTGGTTATTTACCGGAACATTATGCCGCCGCGTTTATTGCGCGTGGGCAGCTGTGTGAGTTGGGTGATGATTTGACTCGCCGTGAAAACCCGTTTTGTTTGATGATGAAGAAGGGCCGCAAAATAAACCCGATTATCCGGCTGTTTATGCAGGCGCTGGGGATTGGCGAGGCGGAAGGACCGCACTGAGTTGGTGCGTTTGGAGATTGTGCTCGCTGTGCCTGGGTTTTGTGCTCGCTGTCCCCCATCCCGGCCTTCCCCCGCAAGCGGGGGAAGGAGATGCTGCCACATGCAGCTTCATCACTGACATATGGCAGCATCTTCCTCCCCCATTTATGGGGGAGGACCGAGGAGGGGGACAGCGAGCACAATCACAAGCACAATCACAATCACGCCAACACCTTATACATCACCGTAGTCGCATCCAGCACACCTTCGGTTGACTCGGCATACAGCGGAATCGACCCAGCAATCTGCCAATCCATCGACAAATACAATGTGGTTGCCACGTCGCCGCTGCGCGTATCCAGCACCAGCAGGGTTTTCCCCTGCTGTGCCGCCAGCTGTTCCGCCTGCTGCATCAGGCGGCGCGCGATGCCCTGACGTCTGGCGCGGGGATGCACCAGCAGCTTACTGATCTCCGCCCGATGGCGACCGTTCGGCATTGCGCTGAATCCCACCATCACCGTCGCCACAATCACGCCCTGCTGATACGCCACCAGCAACTGATTGTCGCCGCTCGCCAGGCTGTAAATTTTGTCCTGCCAGAAGCGCTCAATGGCCGCGCGATCGTCCGCATCAATAAAGCCCACGCTGGCGCCATCGGCGACGCAGCCCTGCAGCACATCACACAATGCCGCCAGCAGCGGCTGCGCCTGGGTGGCGCTGAGAGGTTCGATGTCAATCATGGTTTGCATACCACCAAAATGTAGCGCGCGCCGCCTTCGGCATGGGCGGCAAACGCGGATTTGCCGGTGAGATGAAAGCGCAGACAGTCGCCTGCCTGCAGCGTCCAGTGCTGATCGTCCATGCTGATGGTCAGCTCGCCCGATTGCAGCCAGATGTGCTGCTCCAGTCCCTGAATCGGCGGCGCATCGTAATCAATGCGCGCGCCAGGACGCAGCACACCTTCCACCACTTCCGCTTTAAAGTGGCTGGCGGGCGGTGATACGTTGCGGCGCTGGAAGCCGCTGGCGTCATCGCGCCATACCGGCTGTTGCGCCGCTTTCAGCAGCAGCGCGGCCTCCTCTTCCACCTCGCTCAGCAGGCGCGACATGGTCAAGCCGTAGGCCACGCAAAGGCGGTTAAGCAAAGCGGCTGTGGGGCTCGTTTCGGCGCGTTCAATGCGCGACAACGACGCCCGACTGATGCCGGTCGCCATCGCCAATTCATCTAATGACCAACCGCGTTGTACGCGTAATTCAGCCAGTCGCGCCGCCAGTCGATCGTCGGTATCCGAAGCAGACATCTTCACCTCTCATATACGGGAAATAAATCTCACATATGAGATATGACCTTAAATAAATAAAACGGTCAAGTTGTACAATTAAAAAATCATTGTACAACCCAGTCGTGGGGGTTAAGGTGTTGTTATGCAGGTCAGAATTTTTGAGGACTTTATGGCCTTATACAGTATCGGGGATGTGGCCGAACGCTGTGGAATCAACCCGGTAACGCTTCGCGCCTGGCAGCGACGTTACGGTCTGTTAAAACCCCAGCGTACCGAAGGTGGTCATCGGCAGTTTGATGATGAAGATGTTCAGCGTATCGAAGAGATAAAACGCTGGATAGAGAGCGGCGTGCCCGTTGGCAAAGTGAAAGCGTTGCTGGAAGGCGCCACGGTCAATGTGGATGACGGTTGGTCGGCGCTGCAGGAAGAGTTGATGAGCGTACTGCGCCACGTTCGCCCGGCGAAATTGCGCGTTAAAATTGCCAATATTGGCCGGGAACATCCGGTGGATGCGTTGATCGATCACGTGTTCGTGCCGGTTCGCCAGCGTCTTGGTTTAGATCAGAACACCGCGCGCACCATGTGCAGTCTGCTTGATGGCGCGCTGATTGATTATGTGGCGTTTTGTCTGGCCTGTGGACGTAAAAAAGCCGGTAAAGATGCCTTGATGCTGGGTTGGGCGGTGGAAGATCGTACCCGCATCTGGCTGGAAGCCTGGCGTTTGTCGCAGCAAGGCTGGCGCATGGATGTGTTGGCGGAGCCGCTGGACATGCCGCGCCCTGAGTTATTCCCCGGACAAAACCTGTTTATCTGGACCGGCAAAAAGCCGACGCGTCGTCAGGTCGAGCAGTTTGAACACTGGCAGGCGCAGGGTTTTGCCATTCACCTGCACGATCCCGCATAAGTAAAATCGCACACACGGCCTTTGCCTGGCGTGGTGTGCGCGTTATCATGCCGCCCTAAATTTCTTTTCTCAGGTCTCCTCATGAACTGGAATAAACTCCTTATCGGTTCCCTGTTTGCCATCATGGCGCTTGGCGGCATGGGTGGCATGATGCTGGTCGGCTACAGCCTCATTGTGCATACCCACTAAGTTTGCGCTGCACGCGCTCTAGCAGGCGATCGCAAATCAACGCCAGCAGCGCCACCAGCAGCGCGCCCTGAATCACATAGGCGGTGTTAAAGCCGCTAAGACCGATAATCACCGGCGATCCCAGACTCTCCGCGCCCACCGTGGAGGCGATAGTTGCCGTGCCGATGTTGATCATCACTGAGGTTCGCACGCCCGCCATGATCACCGGTGCCGCCAGCGCCAGCTCAATCTGCCACAAGCGTCGCCACGGCCCCATGCCAAGGCCGACTGCGATTTCACGATTGCTGGCCGGTACGCTATCTAAACCCGCCAGCGTACCCTGCAAAATCGGTAGCAAGCCGTAGAGAAACAGCGCCATTACCGCGGGCGTGGCACCAAACCCCATCACTGGCACCGCAATCGCTAACACCGCAACCGGCGGAAAGGTTTGCCCGGCCGCCGCCACGGTTTCCAGCAGCGGACGAAAGGCGCGCCCGGCGTGACGCGTAGCAAACACCGCACAGCCAACGCCGACCAGCAACGCCAGCAGGCTGCCGCTGACCACCAACGCCAGATGCGCCAGCGCCAGCCGCCAGAAACTCTCCTGCTGATACAGCGGACGCTCGAGCTGTGGAAACCAGTGAGCAAACAGCGGACCGCTGTGCGGCAAGCCCCACAGTAGCAGCAGAAAGGCCGCCAGCAGCCAGTAGAGCGGATCGCGTAACAGCCGCATCAGCTCGCCTCCCGCTGGCGCAGCAGATCGCTGAAGTGCAGCACGCCCAGCGGCTGTTGCTGCTGATCGATCACCGGCAATTTATCGGTGCGGCGCGCAATAAATTGCGACAGCGCTTCACGCAGCGTCAGCGATTCGGCAATCGGTTCGGCGTCCAGCCATTCACCGCGTCGCGCCGCGCTGCCCGCGCGTCCCAGCGCCAGCAAACGCACGCCGAGCTCGCTGCGACCAAAGAACTCGCGGGCAAAGTCGTTCACCGGCTGCGTCAGCAGATCGATTGGCCTGCCCTGCTGCACGATTTCGCCGCCGTCCATCAGCACCAGCTGATCGGCCAGCGTTAGCGCTTCGTCGATGTCGTGCGTCACCAGCACCACGGTGCGACCAGACATTTTCTGAATGCGCAGCATCTCGTGTTGCAGCGCCAGACGGTTGACCGGATCGAGCGCGCCGAAAGGTTCATCCATCAGCAGCAACTCGGGATCGGCCGCCAGCGCGCGCGCCACGCCGACGCGCTGCTGCTGTCCGCCCGACAGCTGATGCGGCATGCGCGTCGCCAGATGGCTGTCGAGATTGAGCAGCGCCAGCAGCTCCTCGACGCGTTGAGTGATCTTCGCCTGCGGCCAGCCGAGCAGCGAGGGCACGGTGCCGATGTTCTTCGCTACGTTCCAGTGCGGAAACAGGCCAATCGACTGAATGGCATAACCGATGCGGCGGCGCAACGCGCGCGCATCCATGGTTTCGATGGCTTCTCCGGCAAAACGGATTTCGCCGCTGTCGTGCTCCACCAGCCGGTTGATCATCTTCAGCGTGGTCGATTTGCCCGAACCTGAGGTGCCAATCAGCACGGTAAAACTGCCCTTCTCAATCTTCAGCGACAGGTTACGTATCGCATCTTTGCCAGCGAACACTTTGCTCACCTGGTGAAATTCAATCATGACGTCTCTCCAGCAGTGCCGACAGTAAACGCAGCAGCGCATCAAAAATCACCGCCAGCGCCACCACCGGAATCACGCCCAGCAGCACCAGATCCAGCGCGCTGCTGAGCAATCCCTGAAAAACAATGGCGCCGAATCCGCCCGCCCCAATCAGCGCCGCGACCACCGCCAGGCCCACGGTTTGCACCACTACCACGCGCAGCCCGGAGAGCCACACCGGCAGCGCCAGCGGCAGTTCGGCGTGCCAGAACTGTTGCCACGCGCTCATGCCCATGCCGCGCGCGGTTTCACGCACTTCCTGCGGCACCTGCTGCAAACCGGCCACCACGCTGCGCACCAGCGGCAGCAGCGCGTAGAGCACCAGCGCAATCAAGGCCGGTGCAATACCGATGCCGCTGATGCCCCAACGGGCCAGCAGCGGAAAATGCGCCACCAATCCCGCCAGCGGCGCAATCAGTAAACCGAACAGCGCCACCGACGGCACCGTTTGAATCAGGTTAAGCACGCTAAATGCGGCATTCTGCCAGCGCGGACGCCGCGCAATCACCAGCCCGAGCGGCAATCCGATGATTACCGTCGGCAGCAGCGTGCCGCCCAGCAGCCACAAATGCTGCGTGAAGGCCGCATCAAACACCGCCGTGCGGTTGGCGTACTCTTTCAAAAGCGAGAGACGATCAAGATGACCGCTGAGTAACAGCGCCAGCGGCAGCAGCCAGATTTGCAGGTTGAGCACAATGCGCCACGGGGTACTGCGGGTGATTTGCCGGACCGCTTCCGCCGCCAGCAGCAGCGCCAGCGCCGCCGCACACCACAAGCCGCTGCCAAACGCGGTGCGCGCCAGCGGGCTCCCGCTGTTCGCCAGTTGCGTGGCCTGTTGTCCGGCCAGCCAGATGAGTAAGGCCAGCAGCACTTCCGCCGCCAGCAGCACCGATATCGCGTGAATGCGGCGCGGCGGCCACCACAAGCTTTGCCACAGCCACAGCAACGGGATGAACAGCAGTATGCTGTTGGTCACCTGCCATAACGTCAGCGGCTGGCCAGAGACCAGCCGATTGGCGGCAAAGCTCAATAGCGGCAAGGCAAACAGCGCCAGCGTGATAAGCGCGATTAACACCAGCAGCACCGGCTGCTGGCGCGGTCGGAATAACAACGACGACACTGCTTACAGCAACTTATTGGTCTGTAGCCACTGTTTCGCGACCTGGCTGGCATCCTGACCATCCACCGCGATCTGCGCATTCAGCTGCTGCAGGGTTTTCTCATCCAGCTTGCTGAAGACCGGCTGCAGCCAGTTGCCGATGCCCGGATATTGCTTGAGCACGCTTTCGCGGATCACCGGCGCAGGGGCATAAATCGGCTGCACGCCTTTCGGATCGCTCAGCGTTTGCAGGCCCAGCGCCGCTACCGGACCGTCGGTGCCGTAGGCCATCGCCGCGTTCACGCCAGAGGTTTGCTGCGCCGCCGCTTTGATGGTCACGGCGGTGTCGCCACCGGCCAGCGACAGCAGCTGCGCCTGCTCCAGTTTGAAGTTGTAGGCTTTTTCAAACGCCGGTAACGCATCGCTGCGTTCGATAAATTCCGCCGAGGCAGCCAGTTTGAAAGTGCCGCCTTTTTTCAGGTAAGCGCTGAGATCGTCCAGCGTGTTGAGGTTGTTCTTCTGCGCCACGTCACCGCGCACCGCAATCGTCCAGGTATTGTTAGCTGGCGCGGGCGTCAGCCACACCAGATGATTTTTCTCGGCGTCGAGTTTTTTCACCTTCTCGTAGCCCTGCTGAGCGTTCTTCCATGCCGTGTCTTTTTCATCGTTGAAGAAGAATGCGCCATTGCCGGTGTATTCCGGGTAGATATCCAGCTCACCAGCGGTGATCGCGCCGCGTACCACTTGCGTGGTACCGAGCTGGATTTTATTGACGGTTTTTACCCCATGTTTGTCCAGCACCTGCAGAATAATGTTGCCGAGTAGCGAGCCTTCGGTATCAATTTTGGAACCGACTTTCACCGGATCCGCCGCCTGCGCTGCACCCATGCTCATTGCCAATGCCATCATTCCCAATAAACCCTGCTTTATCATCCCGCTTCCCTCATTTGTTTTCATTGTGTGACTATCAAGCGTAGCCTGGCGAAAGGGGATAGGCGCGGTCAAGCGGCTTACTTCGTGCTTTTTTTGCTATCAATAGCCTATCGGTTATAACCAAAACGCAGCACATATAACCAATTGGAATTTTCGATGTTAAGACGGCGGCTTATGCTCACAGTCCCACTCATTACAATAAATTACAAAACATCATGACCGACTTAGCTTCTCCGGCGCACGTCGCGCAGGCAGGGAATGCCCCCATCGGTGAGACCAAATGGATCCGCAGCGCGGCCGATGTCTCCGGGCTGGTGAACAACAGCAACGAATCACGCAGCAACGCGCGCATCGTCATCGCGATTGCGCTGGGCGGCGTGTTCCTTGACGCCTACGATCTCGGCGCATTGGCGTTTGGCATCAAAGACGTGACGCGCGAGTTCCATCTGACGCCCGCAGGCACCGGCATGGTGGCATCGGCGATTACCTTTGGTGCGATTGTTGGGGCGCTGATTGGCGGCTACCTCACCGATAAAATAGGTCGCTATCGCGTGTTTATGGCCGACATGTTTTTCTTCGTGGTGGCAGCGTTAGCCTGTGCGTTCGCGCCAAACGAATATGTGCTGGCCGGCGCGCGCTTTGTGATGGGCCTCGGCGTCGGGATCGACTTACCGGTGGCGATGGCGTTTCTCGCCGAGTTTTCGAAGCTGCGCGGGCAAGGCAATAAGGCCGCCAGCGTGGCGATGTGGTGTCCGACATGGTACGCGGCGATCAGTATTTCCTACCTGCTGGTCCTGCTGCTGTATGCGGTGTTGCCCGAAAGCCACACCGATTGGCTGTGGCGTTTGATTCTGGGTTTTGGTGCGGTGCCTGCGCTGCTGATCATCGCTATTCGCAGCCGTTACATGAGTGAATCGCCGATTTGGGCAGCCAATCAGGGCAACCTCACAGGCGCGGCGGAGATTCTGCGCAACTCTTACAACATCAACGCGCAGGTGGCGGATGACGCCGATCTGACGCCGCAGAAAGCGGTACGTAAAGCCAGCTGGCGCAACTACGGCGCGCTGCTGCAGGGCGTCTATCGTCGCCGTACCATTCTGGCAACCGTCACCTCCATCGCCTCGTCGTTTGCCTATAACGCGGTGGCGTTTGGCCTGCCGGTGATTATCTCCAGCTTCTTTGCGCAATCGATGCTGACCACCATTCTGGTGTCGCTGGCGCTGAATCTGCTATTTGCCTTTGTCGGCGGCTTGCTGGCGGTGCGGCTGGTGCCGCGTCTCGGCGCGTGGAAGATGTCGGTGGCCGGTTACGCCTGTCAGTGCGTGGCGCTGCTGGGACTGGCGTTGATTGGTCATCCGGAAGGCGGCGAACAGGCGGCGGTGGCGATTGCCATGCTGGCGCTGTTCCTGTTTGGTCAGGGCTTTGGTCCCGGCTCGCACACCATGACATTTGCCTCGCTAAGCTATCCGGCTTCGCTGCGCGGCGTGGGCGTCGGCTTCAACCAGACGCTGATGCGCGGCAGTTCCACCGTGTCGCTGTTCACCTTCCCGCTGCTGGTGGCGGCGTTTGGTACCGGCGTGTTCTGGGTGATTTTCCTTGCGCCGCTGATTGGCTTACTGGCGCTGCTGGCGATTCGCTGGGAGCCATCGGGTTACGACGTGGATGCGGAAGATTTTCAGTGATGGATTAACAGAGGTCGCCATAAATGGCGACCTTCGTCTTTAAGCCGTCAGGCGAAACTCGCCCAGCGTGTTGGGAATGCGCGGGAAGGTATGCAAAAACCACGGCGTGAACTGCGCCGGATTCTCCTGCATCTCCTGCTGAATCTGCGCAATCGAGCGATAGCACCATGCATCCGCCTCTTCCGGGTTGAGGACCGGCTGCTCATCGCTGATGGCGAAGAACACGTGCCCATATTCATGCTCGGTCAAGCCGTTACTCAGCGGCAGGTTGTAGCTCAGCTCAAACACCGGCGTTAACGCAACATTCATGCCCATCTCTTCACGCAAACGGCGCTCGGCGGCATCGCGCGTGGATTCCTGCGGATAGGGATGACTGCAGCAGGTGTTACTCCACAATCCACCACAGTGATATTTAGTGCTGGCACGACGTTGCAGCAGCACTTCATGGCGCGAATTGAACACGTAAACCGTTACCGCGCGATGCAGCAATCCTTTTTCATGCACTTCCAGCTTTTCCATTTTGCCGATAGGGCGATCGAGGTGGTCAACGAGAATAACTTCAATGGCGGGCATGACAACTCCTTCGGAAAATTCGCAGCTATTGTACACAACCTCCAAAGGGTTGATGGAGGAAATAGCGCACATTCCGTGCGTTAACGTGGGCACATTAAAGCGTAGCAGCCTGCGGAGAATTCAGCATAAAAAAGCGGGGAATGGCGTTAATAGAGAAGATGTGTGCGGTGTGTGAGAAGGCCGCCATGCATGGCGACCTTCTCCACAAAACTTACAGCTTAAAGCTTTGCACCACCTGCTCCAGCTGCACGCTTTGCTGCTGCATCGACTGCGCGGCGGCTGAAACCTGCTCGACGAGCGCGGCGTTCTGCTGAGTGCTGCCGTCCAGCTGGGTAATCGCCACGTTAACCTGATCGATGCCCATGCTCTGCTCGCGGCTCGCTGACATGATTTCGCTCATCAGCGTGGTCACGCTGCTGACGCCCTGCATCAGCTCATCCATGGTTTGCCCGGCCTGCTCCACCAGTTGGCTGCCGGTATCAATATTCGCCACCGACTCCTCAATCAGCTTCTTAATTTCACGCGCCGAGTTAGCCGAGCGCTGTGCCAGGTTGCGCACTTCCGAGGCCACCACGGCAAAACCGCGCCCCTGTTCACCGGCGCGCGCCGCCTCTACCGCGGCGTTCAGCGCCAGGATGTTGGTCTGGAAGGCGATGCTGTCGATGACGCTGATGATATCAACCACTTTGCGCGAAGAGTGATTAATCGCGCCCATGGTGGTGACCACCTGACTCACCACTTCGGTACCGCGTGCCGCAACCTGCGACGCGCCATCCGCCAGCTGATTCGCATGCGTGGCGTTATCGGCGTTCTGACGCACCGTGCCGGTCAGCTCTTCCATCGATGCTGCCGTTTCAACAATCGAACTGGCCTGCGATTCGGTACGCGCCGAGAGATCGGCGTTGCCGCTGGCAATTTCACGCGAAGCCGCCGTAATCGCCAGCGCGCTATCGCCCACCTGACGCATCAGGCCTTGCAGATAGGCGATGAACTGGTTGAAGCTCTGCGCCACGGCGTTGAATTCCGGGCTATTACTGGCGGGCAGACGCTGCGTCAAATCGGCACCGCCGGTCGATAAGGCTTCAATGTTGCTGTTCAGCACCGCGAGGCGTTTCATCATGGCGCGCACAAAGCCCAGCAGCACCAACAGCAGGATCACCGCCAGCGGAATCTGCACCAGCCCCAGACGCGTCAACATGCTGTGAGTTTGCGCATCCAGCAAGCTCGACGGCACATCGCTGGCGAGATACCACGGGCTACCGGCAATCGCCTGCACAAACAGCGTGTGTTCGCCATCTTCACCTGCAAAGGTGGTTTGCGCGGGCTGGCTGCCCGCCTGCGCCAGCAGACCTTTTAACGCGGACGCCATCGGCAGCTGGGTATCGGCGAGGTTTTCCAGCTTCGGCGCACCATCCACCAGCGCGGCGTTACCCACCACTTTACCGTCGGCTTCAACGATCAGTACGCGGCCCTGAATCGCCTCACCCATCTGTTTTGCCAGCTGGTTGAAGAAGCCGAGCGTCACGTCAATGGTCGCCACGCCCCATACGGTGCCATCGCGATAGATCGCCATCGCGCAGTTGGTACGCGGCTGCGGGCTGGCAGCATCCTGATAGGCTTTTGCCCATGCGCACTGGCCCTTCGGCGCGCTCAAACCATCTTTGTACCAGGATTGCTCCCAGTATTTGTCGGCGGCGTCCGAGTTCCAGTAAGTGTTGACCTGCAGCTGGTTACTGGCGTTGCGCGCAAAGAACGAACTGTCTTTCTCTTTGGCCGGATCGCGACGGTTCGGTAACGGCCAGATGCCACCGCCGAACACGTTACTGTCCTGATATTGGTTAACTAAGGCGGGCAGCAAGGTATCAATGGCAGCGCTGTCCATCACGCCTGCGGCTTCGGTAATGGCGCGCTGCTGTGCCTGTACGCGGTTCATCTGCTCGACGATGCGTCCGGCCAGGCCGTCCACTTCGTAACGTACCAGACGACTTTCATTTTCGGAGAGTTGCGGAGCGATAAACTGATTAATTACCAGCACGGTAACCAGCATCAGACCGGCAAAAAAGGCGACCAGCGTCGCGGTGAAACGGGATTGTGTTGTTTTGAACATTATGTGTGCCCTTACCCTGGTTGGCGAGTTGCCTGATCGAGGTTAACGGCGTGTTAATGGGGAACTTGAGGTGAGCACGATCACAAAGCAGTGAAATAGTTGATTTGGGTGATAATTTAAAATCGTAGGGTCGGCATCGATGCCGACCTGATTTACGGAGCGGGAGTTTCAACCACTTCCTGGCGCGGCCGGAACACATGATTATTGCCGTCCGCCAGCAAACGTTGCAGCAGCTGCTGCCCACCGCGATCGTCAGCCTGCGCAAACTGGCGTTCGGCTTCGGTAATTGGCGTGGACCAGAGCAGATTCACGCGGTCGCCATCGCGTTTCGGCAGGCGGAATTGCGCCGCTTCGGGAGCGAGATCGTTGGCCAGCAGGAAGCTTTCAAAGCCAACCGGCGCCACTTCCGACGCCAGCGTATGCCCTTCGCCAATCCAGGTCAGGCGCGCCCACGGCAGATGGGCAAACTCAGCCAGCGCGCTCGCCATCTGCACCGCATTGGCTTCGGTCATCACTTCACCGTCCACCGCCATCGCCAGCTCGACGCGGCGATACTGCGGCGCCAGCTCGTCAAACAGGTGATCCACCTGCGGCATCGGACGGATCCCCATGCCCAGCGTCAGGAAATACCAAACGCCATTGTGCAAATGCTGCGAAATCGCCATTGGCGGCCAGTTGCCTTGATCGATGGAGTAATATTTTACCGATTCGCCAAACTGCGCCTGATAACACTGCATCAGCTCGCGCTGCACCACATCCCACAAGTGTCCGTCGTGCCAGTCACGCCAGAAGTGACGCTGCTGTTCAGCGCGCGCGTAGTAATCGTTGGTGGAGGCCGATCCCAGCGGTGCGGTCAGGCGATTCTCTTTGATGCAGGCAGCAGAAAAACTCACCTGCTTATCCTGATACAGGCTCCAGCCAGGGATCACCGCCAGCAGCTGACCGTAATACCACAGCGCGGCGCCGTCGTCGCTGGGCTCCCACAGCACCTGCAAGCCGGCGGGATCGAGCATCGGCTCGGCTTCCAGCGTGCGGCAATACTCGGCACTGAGCAGCGGCGCGATGCCCTGCTCCATCGCTTCACGATCTTCCTGCGCGGGCGCAGGCAGCAGGTTACGCAGCCAGCAGCCGCGCACCGCGTATTGGCTGCGAAACAGGTCATTCGGCCAGATATAAAAATAGGCCGTACGCGCATCCTGCTCAACGATCGCGGTTAGTGTGTGTTGCTGATTCGGCACCTCAGCAATCAGAGGTTGGTGGGTCATAACGCCTCGATATTACCTGGAGGAATCCATTTTCCCCGAGAATAGAGCAGGATCGGCACTCGTGCCATGTGACACAAGGGTAAAACTCTCAAAGTGCCAGAAGGGAAAGATGAGTGCGGCTTATCAATTGCCGCTTAACACGCTGACAAGCTTCAGATTAATTTGCGATTCTTTTACAATTTCACGTGATATGGTTTGCGCATTCACCTCTTTGGAGCTGCCATCATGGTGCTGCAAAACCTCGATCTGAACCTGCGTGACGTGGTTATTTTCGCGATGTTGGTGTGGCTGTTTATCCGTTATACATGGGTGATGACGTCGCTGACGCTGTTGCTGAGCGGCGTGGCGTTGCTGGTGTTATTACCGCTTGATATCTATTACAGTCTGCTGCCGCTGGCGCTGATGGGCCTCGGACTTGGCATGATGCTGCACCATTATCAGCAACGTCAGCAGGCACTAAAACGTGAAGCGCGCACACCGCGCACCTACACGCAGAAAGAGGATGAGCTGCATTTGTAACGCTTAGCGGCCCATGCGCTGCATGGCGCGGGTATAAGCGCCGCGCTGAATCGACCAGCGCAGCAGCCCGGCAATCACCGCCATTTCCCGATCCACACGCCACTGCGTCAGCGGCCCAACCGGCTGCTGAATCTGCTGTTGTGCCCAGTCAGGCAACAATCCCATCCCCGCTTTCAGCATCACGCGCATTGCCGGTCTCGCCTGCCAGCTGGGTGCAGGCGCGTTAATCAGCAATTGCATCACCTCCAGCGTGCGCGCATCACAGAGCAACTCGGGCCGCATCAGTTGTAGATACGCCTCAACCGCCTGCACGCTTTTCGGCACCCGCTGTGCGCCAAGCGCCTCGGCAACTAATGCCGCTTCCTGATAGTAACGATCCTGATCGGCCAGGCTGAGCTGCGGATTTTTGTAGCGCAGATGCGCCGCCAGAAAACGGCTGGTTTCCGCAACGTGTACCCAGGTAAGCAGATGCGGATCGCTGGCGGCATACGGCTTGCCCGCGTTATCGACGCCGGTGACGCGCAGGTGAATCCGTTTGACGCGGTCGATAAGGATGTTGGCATCGGCGGTGTTACCGAAGGTGGTGACGGCGATAAACTGGCTGGTGCGCCGCAGGCGGCCCATCATGTCCTGCCGGAAATTGGAGTGATCCCACACGCCCGCCAGCGCCGCCGGATGCAGCATCTGCAGCATTAAGGCGCTGATACCGCCGCACAGCATCGAGGGGAAGTCGCCATGGACGCGCCAGATAACGTGGTCCGGGCCAAATAAGCCGGGATCGCCAGGCGGTTGCGAAATGTCGAATTCGTTGAGTGACAGGCCGTTGAGGCGGAAGACTTGCTGTTGGATGCGTTCGCGGATGTTCATGGGTTTGTGCGCTCATTGGCCTGGTCGGCATGAATGCCAACCCTACAAATCACCGAAGCATAACATGTAGGGCCAGCATTCATGCTGACCGAGCGAAAGAGCGCAACAATCTTACTTACAGATAATCAAATTGCGCATCCTGCGTGCGCACCGAATCCAGTCCAATCATCACGTTGATTTTGCCTGGCTCGGCAACCTGCTGCATCTTCTGGTTCCAGAATTTCAGCGCATCAACGTCGATCTTAAACTTCACAGTCTGCGATTCACCGGCTTTCAGCATGATGCGCTGGAAGCCGCGCAGCTCCTGCACCGGACGGCTAATGCTGGCGACCGGATCGTTGAGATAGAGCTGCACCACGGTTGCACCATCGCGTTTACCGCTATTGGTCACGGTCACTGACGCTTCCACCGAGCCGTTACGCGGCATAGTGCGTGACGACATCTTCACCGGCGACACCGTGAAGGTGGTGTAGCTCAGGCCGTAACCAAACGGATAAAGCGGACCGTTCACCGCATCGTAGTAGTGCGAGGTGTACTTGTTCGGCTTGGCGAAGTTGTAGGGACGACCGGTTGGCAAGTGGTTGTAATAAATCGGAATCTGGCCCACCGAACGCGGGAAGGAGACCGGCAGCTTGCCCGACGGGTTGTAATCGCCGAACAGCACATCGGCGATCGCGTTGCCGCCTTCAGTACCGCTAAACCAGGTTTCCAGCATCGCATCGGCTTGCTGATCTTCCTTCACCACCGTCAGCGGACGGCCGTTCATCAGCACGATCACCAGCGGTTTGCCGGTGGCCTTCAGTGCGGCCAGCAGCTTCTGCTGACTTTCCGGGATCACCAAATCGCTGCGGCTGGAGGCTTCATGCGCCATGCCCTGCGCTTCACCCACGGCAGCCACCACCACATCAGCTTTTTTCGCCTGCGCTACCGCTTCGTCAATCAGCTCCTGCGGTGAACGCTTGTCCACGCTGACCGCCTGCTCATACAGATTGAGGAAGTCCTGAATGCCTTTGTTGTCGGTGATGTTAGCGCCTTTGGCGTACAGCACCGTGCCTTTGCCCGCCATCGCATTGCGCACGCCTTGCAGCAGCGGAATCGACTGTTTCGCCACGCCGGCGGCCGACCAGCTGCCCATGATGTCGCGCTGGCTATCCGCTAGCGGACCCACCAACGCAATGGTGGCGTCTTTCTTCAGCGGCAGCGTTTCGCGCCAGTTTTTCAGCAGCACAATGCTTTTACGCGCCACGTCACGCGCTTCGGCGCGATGCAAACGGCTTTCCGCATTGGTGTCCTGCGGATCACTCTCTTTCGGCCCTAAATGACTGTAAGGATCGTTAAACAAGCCCATGTCATATTTGACGTTCAGCACATGGCGCGCGGCATCGTCCACTTCCGCCATGCTCACCGCGCCGCTCTTCACCAGGCCCGGCAGATATTTGCTGTAGTACTCGTCGCTCATGCTCATGTCGATGCCTGATTTCATCGCAATGCGCACCGCATCCTGTGGATCGCTGGCTACGCCGTGTTTAATCAGTTCTTTAATCGCACCGTGATCGCTAATGGTGATGCCTTTGAACTTCCAGTCGCCGCGAAGGATGTCTTTCAGCAGCCAACTGTCTGCCGTGGCCGGTGTGCCATTCAATGAGTTAAGCGCCACCATTACGCCACCGCTGCCCGCATCCAATGAGGCTTTATACGGCGGCAGATAATCCTGGAACAGGCGCTGCGGGCTCATGTCGACGGTGTTGTAATCTCGTCCACCTTCCACTGCGCCGTAGGCCGCGAAGTGCTTCACGCTGGTCATGATCGAGTAGCGATCCGCCGCGCTTTTGCCCTGCATGGCTTTCACCATGCTGCTGCCCATTTGCGCGCTGAGGAAGGTGTCTTCACCAAAGCCTTCCGAGCCGCGTCCCCAACGAGGTTCGCGGGACACATCAACCATCGGCGCCCACGTCATGTTGAGGCCGTCATCCGCGGCTTCATAAGCAGAGACGCGTCCCACCTCAGCGATGGCATCCAGATCCCAGCTTGCCGCCAGGCCAAGTGGAATCGGGAAAATGGTGCGCTGACCGTGCACCACGTCATAGGCGAAGAACAGCGGAATTTTCAGGCGGCTGAGCTGCATCACCTGATCCTGCATGGCGCGAATATCCTGACGCGTCACGGTGTTAAAAATTGCCCCGACCTGACCGTGCTGAATCATGTCGCGAATCGCCGATTTTGGCGTATCCGGTCCTACGCTGATCAAACGCATCTGCCCGATTTTTTCATCGAGGGTCATTTTGCTGAGCAGCTGATTCACAAAGGCGTCGCGCGCCTGTTCAGTCATCGGATGTGGGCCAAACAGATCGTCCGCGAAAGCGGGTTGCATGGCTAAGGAGACAGCGAGGCTAACAGAGTAAATCCATTTCATCAGGTCGGGTTCTCTTAAGTGACTGCGCAATATCGAAATAACCGGGGCAGTTTGCCACAAGATGAGGATAGCAGGTAGCCGCCATGTCACACCGCGCTCCTGTCGCTGGCGCATGCTACAGTAAAAGCGCCATGTTAAAGACAAGGATAGGCCAATGAATAACAACACTTCGCACCCTACTCTGCTCGCCGAACTGCGTCGTCTGGTCGGATCGTCGAACCTGTTAACCGACGCGGAACAGACCGCGCGCTACCGTAAAGGTTTCCGCTCGGGCGAAGGCGAAGCGCTGGCGGTGATTTTCCCCGGTTCGCTGCTTGAGCTGTGGCGTGCGTTGCAGGCGCTGGTGAGCGCCGATGCGATCATTTTGATGCAGGCCGCCAACACCGGCCTGACCGAAGGTTCCACGCCAAACGGCAACGATTACGATCGTCCAGTGGTGATCATCAGCACCTTGCGTCTGGATAAGTTGCAGCTGATCGACAACGGCAAACAGATCCTCGCCTTCCCCGGCAGCACGCTGTATCAGCTGGAAAAAGCGCTGAAGCCGCTTGGCCGCGAGCCGCATTCGGTGATCGGTTCCTCCTGCATTGGCGCCTCGGTAATGGGCGGGATTTGCAATAACTCGGGCGGTTCGCTGATCAAACGCGGTCCGGCCTACAGCGAAATGGCGCTGTTTGCGCAGATTGATGCCAGCGGCAAACTCAAGCTGGTGAACCATCTCGGCATCGATCTCGGCCATTCGCCGGAAGAGATGTTGGGTCGGCTGGATGACGATCGCTGGCAGCAGAGCGATGTGCGCTGGGATGAACGCCACGCCTCGGATCATGAATACGCCGAACGCGTGCGCGATATCCATGCAGAGACGCCAGCGCGCTTCAACGCCGATGAGCGTCGCCTGTTTGAAGCCTCCGGCTGCGCCGGTAAGCTGGCGGTGTTTGCCGTGCGTCTGGATACCTTCCCCACCGAACCGCAGCAACAGGTGTTCTACATCGGCACCAATAATCCGGCGGAACTGGGCGATATTCGCCGCCATATACTGGCGGAATTTACCCATCTGCCGGTGGCGGGCGAATATATGCACCGCGACATTTTCGACATCGCCGAGGTGTACGGCAAAGATACCTTCGTGATGATTGATAAACTCGGCACCGACAAAATGCCGCTGTTTTTCACCCTGAAAGGCCGCGTGGATGCCTGGCTGGGCAAGCTGAGCTGGGTGAAACCGCATCTCACCGATCGTTTATTGCAGCGCGTCAGCAGCTGGCTACCGGCGCATCTGCCTAAACGCCTGAAGCAGTATCGCGACAAATATGAGCATCACCTGATGCTGAAGATGTCCGGCGACGGCGTCGCCGAAGCGCAGGCCTATCTGACCGAATATTTCCGCGAAGGCGGCGGCGCGTTCTTCGCCTGTGACGCCAAAGAGGGTGCGCACGCGTTCCTGCATCGCTTTGCCGCCGCCGGTGCCGCGGTGCGCTATCACGCGGTGCATGCCGATGAAGTGGAAGATATTCTGGCGCTGGATATCGCGCTGCGTCGTAATGATGAAGCGTGGTTTGAACGACTGCCGCCCGAGTTCGATAACGATCTGATCCATCGTCTCTACTACGGCCACTTTTTCTGCCACGTCTTCCATCAGGATTACATCGTGAAAAAAGGCGTGGATGCGCATGCGTTAAAAGAGAAGATGCTGGCGATTTTAGCCGCGCGCGGCGCCGAGTATCCGGCCGAGCATAACGTGGGCCATCTGTATCAGGCGAAACCGCAGCTGCAGGCGTTTTATCAGCAGCTCGATCCCACCAACAGTTTTAATCCAGGAATTGGGAAAACCAGTAAGCAGAAAGGTTGGGCGGTGAAAGTTTGAGACCGGGCGGTGGCGGTAAATGTGCCCTTTTTAGCAGCACTCACTGAAGCTTCGGAGCAGGCCGGGGACGCTTTTGGACCGGCAATCCGCAGCGCTGAACGAAACGAGGAAGCCAGGAGAGCCCGCAGGACGCGGGCGAAAGGCGGAGCCGGGACAGGGACGTCCCGTCTCCGCCGGTCCGTCAGGCAAACGAGCGAAGTGAAGGTACCGCGCAAGCGGCGCGAGGACCGCCGGACCAAAAGTGGCCCCGGCCTGCGCACTCGTCGTCGGCTTAACTGACGAGCATTAGGCCATAAATGGCCACCCTACGCATTTATGGCAACGGATCGCTTTGCTGATCTTGTGCTGCGGCCACGGCGCGGCGCTCGATGATCATGGTCTGCGGCGTCGATAGCATAATGCCCTCTTTGCGCAGACGCGTCAGAATATCGAACAGCAGATCGCTCTTGGCACCGGAAATCTGGCGTTGACCGGCAACGTTGCCGGTGACGCTCAACACGATACCCGCTGGCGTCAAATCTTTGAACGACACGGACGGCTCCGGCGTCTCCAGAATACGCTCGTTCTCCTGATACACTTCCAGCAGAATTTCACGCACCCGCACCGGATCGATATCCAGCGGGAACGTCAGCAAGATGGTGACCACGCCCTGCGCGTTACCCATGGTGGCGTTACGCACGTTCTGCGAAATAAATTGCGAGTTCGGCACAATCACCGTCGATTTGTCGCCGAGCTGAATTTCGGTGGCGCGCACGTTAATACGACGGATATCCCCTTCAATGCCGCTGATGCTCACCAGATCGCCCACTTTCACCGGACGCTCGGTTAACAGAATCAGGCCGGAAATAAAATTCTTCACAATCTCCTGTAAGCCGAAACCGATACCGACCGACAAGGCGCTCACAATCCACGCCAGTTTGTTCCACTGCAGGCCCATAATCGACAGCGTCAGCAGGATAATCAGCACGTAACCGATATTGCTGAACAGCGTCACCAGCGACACGCGCATGCCGACGTCCATGGTGGTTTTGGGCAGGAAATCTTTATCCAGCCAGCGACGCACCGAACGCAGCACGTAAATGCCCACCACCAGACAGAGAATTGCATTGACCATGTGCGCCGGCACAATGTTCAGCGACTCCAGCCCTTTGCCGCCCCAGAACTCAATCACCTTCTGGATCAGCTCAATCGGCGTTGATGAGGCAAAGGTGCCGTTCAGCAGTGCCAGCGCCAGAATGGCAATCAGCACGGTTTTACCCAGCGCGCTGAGCAGCGTCGCCGCCTGTTGCAGGTAACGCTCATCAATATTCAGCGTGGTTTGCAGGCGCTTGCCGGTGGCATTGCTGGTGGAGAACAGGCTTTCGCAGCCGTCATTCACCAGATGGCTGAGGAAGTAGAACGAACCAAACAAAATGCCGCACCAAATCACTTCATAGCTAAGGAAGCGCGCCAGCGTGACGTAACCGATGATCAGTGAAATCAGGATGCCGAGCGCCGTCAGCATCAGCGCCAGCTGCACCAATCCCACCAACGTTGAACGCGCTTCAGGCTGCTGACCTTCCTGCACCATGCGGCGGCGTACGCGGTTGATGCGCATGCCGATCGCCAGTCCGGTACTGCCAATCAGCAGCGCGGTCAAGCCGTTAGCAAAAATGGTGGTATTCAGGCTGGTGCCGACGCTGTAGTTGAAGGCTTCCACCGTCTGGAAAATAAACACCAGCGCCGCAGTGAACGGCGGGAACGGCTTCAGGGCTTGCGCGACTTCGTTGGAGATGGCCGGCAAACGCCAGCTTGGGCGACGTGTGGAGAGGAACGCGCGGCCTAAACCGGCAATCAAGCCGCAATAGACGCTGAGCTGCACCAGCCGATCAACAAAATCCTGCACATCACCCGAGACTTCATCACGGCGCGTAAAGGCCAGCGCGATGAAGTTAAAGGTGATCACCACCGCGGCCAGCGTGGTGAGCGCGGTGGTGGCGGCGAGGAAGCTGCGACGTAAGCGCCCTTCCGGCATCTTATGAATGCTGACCCAGGCAAAGAACTCTTCGCTGTAGCGACGGCCCAGCGTCATCACCAGCATCGCGGCAAACAGCCAGGCCACGGTGCCGAAACGCCAGCCAGATTCCCACGACAGCGCGGCGGTGTCCTGCAATTCAGTAATGAACTCGCTGATCTTCTCGCCATCAAGATCCTGACTGCTAACCAGCGGCGCCCAGAAGCGCGGGCCAAGGATACTGCCAGAGTTCAGCGCCAGCTGGCTTTTCAGCTGGTCACGACGCAGGTTGACGATCTGCGATGACAGCACCAGCGCACCGTTTTTGATGCCATCGGCTTGTTTGATCTGATCGTCCAGCTTGGCTTTCTGGCTCTCCAGCGCCGCACGTTTGCGCGTCACTTCAGGCGTCTCTTTCACGCCGCTATCGGCTTTCGGTGCCGGGCCAAGAACCGCCAATTGTGCATCCAATTGCTGGCCCTGCGGGATCAACGCCTGGCCGAGGGTTTCGGCATTACCGGAAAGCTCCAGCGCCATCTCATTAAGCTGGTTGAGCTGGCTTTCATTGGTATCGCCCGAGACCTGGCCTTTAATTTTGTCGAGAATTTTCTGCATCTTAGGCAGCTCGACCGAGGCATTCACCTTGGGTGCGGCGTCCTCTGCCTGATCGTTGGGCGGCGTATCTGCGGCCACGCTCAGCGTGGGAGCTAACAGCACAAGCAGCAGTAAAAACGGGGTAAACAGATGACGAAACTTGAACATATGAATGAGATTCCAGCGTAATAACAGCCGATAAACGCAAGTGCGATCGTGAATGGCGGCTAGTTTAAGACGTTGCCGACACTGAAACTATAGGAATGAAGGTGTAAAACTTTGGCGCTAACGATAAGCGTTTTTGCAGATGAGCGTAACAACACAACGCACAATCTGTAGCGGCGTAATCTATTGCGCATCCTGCAGAATCTGCAATGGGCAATAGATTGCGCCGCTACGGTATGTGCGTGCTTTAAATCCAGTTATTCATTATTCGCGGTCAAACCTGACTTCTGCTTCTTATACGCCAGCGCAGCGGCCGGAACCGGTGCGGCTTTACCGGTTTCCAGCCAGTCGCGCAGGCGGTTGGCATCGGCGAAATGGGTATATTTACCAAAGGCATCCAGCACCACCAGCGCCACCGGACGGTTGTTGATCACCGTACGCATCACCAGGCAGTGCCCGGCTTCATCGGTATAACCGGTTTTGGTCAGCTGGATGCGCCAGTCGTTTTTGTACACCAGATGATTGGTGTTACGGAACGGCAGCGCGTAGCTCGGATGTTTGAATACGGCGGTGTCTTCTTTGGTGGTGCTCAGTTCGCCAATCAGCGGGTACTGTCGCGTGGCTTTCAACAGCTTGACCAGATCTTCCGCGCTGGAAACGTTCTGAATCGACAGGCCCGTCGGCTCGACATAGCGCGTGTGCGTCATGCCAAGTGAGCGTGCTTTGGCGTTCATGGCGCGAATAAACGCATCGTAACCGCCCGGATAGTGATGCGCCAGGCTGGCGGCAGCGCGGTTTTCCGAGGACATCAGCGCCAGTAGCAGCATGTTGCGGCGGCTAATTTCGCTGTTCAGTTTGACGCGGGAGAACACGCCGCGCATCTCAGCGGTATGGCTGATATCCACCGACAGCATTTCATCCATCGGCAGTTTGGCATCCAACACCACCATCGCCGTCATCACTTTGGTGAGTGAGGCGATCGGACGTACGCGGTTAGGATGGCTGGAAAACAGCACCTTGTTGTTTTCCAGATCGACAATCATGGCACTGCCGGAGGCGATTTGCGGTTGGGCAATCGGCGCCAGGTTTGCGAGTGCCGCCGGCGCAGCGAGCGCGGGCGTTATAGCGGCTGGCGCGGCGACAAACAGCGCCAGCGACAGCAAGGAAATACGCATTTTTGCAGACATCGTGTCAAAAAAATCCGGTCAGGAGTTTTGCGCTGTGTTGAGACACAGGCCGCCCGCAACAATCCAGACGGGATGCGGGCTGGCAGCAGTATCATACGCACTTACCTGAGAAATTTCTTATTGAGATTGTTTCCGGGCGTTAAAAAGGTCGCCATGAATGACGTGATGCTCGTCAATTAAGATATGAAAATCCCTGATTAACGAAAGCACAGCTTGTAGCGGCGCAATTCATTGCGCGATAAATCGCGCCGCTACGGAAGGTGCGGTGATTTGATACGGCGCTTACCTGATCGGCACTACGCCTTAGATGCCGACCAGGCTTTCCTCAGAACAACCGTGGCCCGTAACCCCACAGAACCACCGTCAGCGCCAGCAGCACTTCAAACACCAGCACACCAATCGCCAATGTCGATCCGGAGAAGCGCAAGCTCTCATCACGGTCGATGCTCAGGAACACCGGGATGCCGACGTAAAGCAGATAACCGGTGTAAACCAGCGCCATCGCGCCCACCAGCACGCACAGCCACACCAGCGGATAGAGCGCCACCAGCCCGCTGAGGAACAGCGGCGTGGCCACATACCCGGCAAACACCGTACAGCGCTGCAAGCTGGGACGCTGCGGATAGTTACGCGCCATCCAGTGGATCACGCGGCCCATTACCGCCACGCCGCCGAGGATAATCAGATAGAACAGAATGCCGAGACCGATACCGGTCAGTAGATTGAGTTGTACGAACTGCCCTTCGCCCAGATTCCAGCCCAGCTGCGTGGTACCGATAAAGGCGCAGATCACCGGGATCGCCGCCATTAGCAGAACATGATGGGTGTAATGGTGCGAAACGCTCTCATTTTCCTGTTTAATATCGCGCATTTCCTGACCTGGATGCGCCAGTAAACCCCAGACATGATTCATACATTTACTCCTTTGCTGCGATGGGCTGCCCTTACAGCCAACGGCCTGATCAACGGAGGCAGCGTTAGCTCAAGTATAATCGTCGTCGCCGTTTTTGCGGGGCGCCACACAAATTAAGCCGCTGGTATACACTAATAGCGATTTCACACTTTGCAGGGAGGATAATTTGCATCTCGATATCAATGGATTAATCACCCAATACGGTTATCTGGCGCTGCTGATTGGTTGTATTGCCGAAGGGGAAACGTTCACGTTGTTAGGCGGTGTGGCGGCGCATGAAGGCTTATTGCACTTCAGCGGCGTGGTGCTGGCGGCGATGATCGGCGGCATTATTGGCGATCAGCTGCTGTTCTGGCTGGGACGCCGTTATGGCACGCGCATTTTGCGCCGTTTCAGTAAACATCAGGAAACAATTGGCAAGGCTAAGCGGCTGATTCAAAAACACCCGAGCCTGTTCGTGATTGGCGTGCGCTTTATGTACGGCTTCCGCATTGTCGGGCCGATCATTATTGGCACCAGCCGCCTCAAGCCGCTGCGTTTCTTCATTCTGAACGTGATTGGTGCGGCGCTGTGGGCGCTGATCTTTGTCTCGCTTGGCTACTTTGCCGGACAAATTGTCGCGCCGTGGCTGCACAAGATCGATCAGCACCTCAAGCCGCTGTTGTGGCTGGCGGCGGCGGTGATTTTTGGCATCGTCTTGCGTTACATCATTCGCCACTGGAATCACCGCCGCGCCGGTTGATTACGAGTGGTACCCCTTAAACTGCGGATTGGCCAACATAAAACCACCGTCGACAATAAACGATTGTCCGGTGGTATAAGTTGCCCACTCCGAACAGAGCCACGCCACTAAACTCGCCACTTCACGCGTATCGCCGGGACGCCCAATCGGGATTTCCGGCATACGTCGTCCTTGCTGGTCATCTTTCATATCGTTCATCGCCGTGGCAATTGCGCCCGGTGCGACCGCGTTCACCAGAATATGGTGCGGTAAGAGACTCAGCGCCATCGATTTGGTCAAGCCGCCGAGCGCATGTTTGGCAGCGGTATAGGCGGTGGCATCCGGCAGCGGCGTGTGTTCATGCACCGACGTAATGTTGATGATGCGTCCGCCGTCGCCCTGGTCAACCATATGGCGCGCGGCAATCTGCCCGCAAAGAAACGCGCCATCGACATCCACGTTGAACACTTTGCGCCAATCCTCAAAGGTGACATCGAGAAAGTCGGCTTTGGTCATCACGCCGGCATTACACACCAATACGTCAATGCGCCCCAGCGAGTTGATCAGCTGCGTCAGTTGCTGTGCGCCGGCTTGCGGATCGGAGAGATCAACCTGCCGCACCTGCGCCTGCTGTCCACGACTTTCCACCATGCGCGCGGTTTCCTGGGCGCCCTCTTCATCCGAACTCCAGGTGATGCCCAGCGTATAACCCGCTTCAGCCAGCATCACCGCACAGCTGCGACCAATGCCTGAACTGGATCCGGTAACCACAGCGACTTTCTGTTTTCCTAAGCTCATAACATTCTCCTGATTGAGGGTGTCTTTACAGTATAGAAGTTATCCTTCTGTGCCTCGGGGCCGCCGAATCTGCCGTTTCGTCTATAGTTAACAATTACCTACGGCAAAGGGGGCACGATGAGCGAGATTAAACGCAGAATAGACGACCATGGCGTGATTGGTGATTTACGCACCTGCGCACTGATTGCTAACGATGGCACCATCGATTATCTCTGCTGGCCGGCGCTCGATAGCCCGTCGGTTTTCGCCGCGCTACTGGACAGCGATGAGGCCGGCCTGTTCTCCCTCGCGCCGGACTGGAAAAATGCCCGCCAGCAACAGCTCTATTTACCGGATACCAATATTCTGCAAACCCGCTGGCTGGATGACGCGGGCGTGGCAGAGATCACCGATTACATGCCGATCTGCGATGAGCAGAGCAAAGTGCCGCGTATCGTGCGCCGCGTAAAGATGGTACGCGGCACCGCCACCTTTCATCTGCTGTGTGCGCCACGCCACGACTACGCGCGTGCCGAAACCACCACCGAACTGCGGCCCGGCGGTATCGCCTTCCTTGCGTCGGGGCAACCGGCGTTGCGCCTCAGCGCTTCGGTGGTGATGACGCGCGAGAACCACAGCGCGGTAGCGGAATTTACCCTGAAAGCCGGGGAAACCGCTGAGTTTGTCTTTGGTAACGATGACGATCCTAACGTGGCCACCATCGCCACCGAGCACTGTTTCCACGACACGCTGGAGTACTGGCGACGCTGGAGCAGCCACAGTTCCTATCGCGGCCGCTGGCAGGAGATGGTGACGCGTTCGGCGCTGGCGCTGAAGTTACTCACTTCGCATCAGCACGGTTCCATCGCCGCCGCCGCTACTTTCGGCTTACCCGAAGAGTTGGGCGGCGAGCGCAACTGGGATTATCGCGCCTCGTGGATTCGCGATGCCTCATTCAGCATGTACGCGCTGATGCGCCTCGGCTACACCGAAGAAGCGCGCGACTTTACCAAATGGGTCGGCCGCTGCGTCGAGCACAGCCACGACGACACGCCGCACCTGCAAGTGATGTATCGCCTCGACAGCGGCACCGAGCTACACGAAACCGAGCTGCTCAATCTTTCCGGCTACGCCAATTCACGTCCGGTGCGCATCGGCAATGATGCCTGGCGCCAGACGCAGCTCGATATTTACGGCGAACTGATGGATGCCATTTATCTCGCCAACAAATATGGCGAAGCGATTTCGCATCGCGGCTGGAAGTACGTCTCCGATATGATCGATTACGTCTGCGTGAACTGGAATCAGCCCGATGCCGGAATCTGGGAGATGCGCGGCGAGCCAGAACATTTCCTGCATTCACGCCTGATGTGTTGGGTCGCGCTCGATCGCGCACTGCGCCTTGGCCTGAAACGTTCGCTGCCGATGCCGTACGACCGCTGGGATAAGGTGCGCAGCGAGATCCGCGACGATATCTGGCAGAACTTCTGGAACCCGGAGCTGGGCCATTTCACCGCGACGCGCGGCGGCAATTTCCTGGATGCTTCGATGCTGCTGATGCCGCTGGTGCGCTTTGTCAGCTCCACCGATCCCGACTGGATTTCGACGCTGGACGCGATTAAAACGCATCTGGTGAGCGACGGTTTAGTCCGACGCTATAACATTCACGAGACGCCTGCCGATGCTTTAACCGGCGGAGAAGGATCTTTCGGTGCCTGCTCATTCTGGTATGTGGAGTGTCTGGCGCGAGCGGGTCGCGTACATGAGGCGCATTTTGAGTTTGAAAAGCTGCTGAGTTACGCCAATCCGCTTGGTTTGTACGCCGAAGAGTTCACCTCACACGGCGAAGCGTTGGGTAACATGCCGCAGGCGTTGACGCATCTGGCTTTAATCAGTGCCGCTTTTTTCCTCAATCGTAAATTGAGTAATGAAGTGACGCTGTGGCAGCCGTAAAAATTCACATTTTGGGCTGCGGATCGAAGGGATTTGTCGGGTAAAGACAAGGAATTGCGTAAAGTATGTGCAGCCAGTAAAAATCCTGATTTCCATCAATGCGCCAATGCACATATAATGCGCAGCGGGTCATACTGACCACGATGGATTCGACACACTGACAAGCCTGAAACATGGCCATAACGACTTGAAAAACATGAAAATGAGCATTCGCGCGTTCGCTTCACTCGCCCTCGCACTGGCGGCGTTCAGCCAGTCGGCATTTGCAGTAGTCTATCCGCTGCCGCCGGCTAACAGCCGTCTGATCGGCGAAAACATTGAAATCACTGTCCCTGATGACAGCAAACTTCCGCTGGAAGCCTTTGCTGCACAGTATCAGATGGGCCTCAGCAATATGCTGGAAGCCAATCCGGGCGTTGACGTTTATCTGCCAAAAGCTGGCACTAAAATGATCATCCCACAGCAGCTGATTCTGCCTGACGCGCCGCGTGAAGGCATCGTGATCAACAGCGCTGAGATGCGTCTTTACTACTACCCGAAAGGCACCAAGACCGTGGTCGTGCTGCCAATCGGTATCGGCGAGCTGGGTAAAGATACGCCGGTCAACTGGACGACCAAGGTTGAGCGTAAGAAAGATGGCCCAACCTGGACGCCAACCAAAGCGATGCACGCAGAATATGCGGCACGCGGCGAGAGCATTCCTGCGGTGTTCCCGGCGGGTCCGGATAACCCGATGGGCCTGCACGCGCTCTATATCGGCCGCCTGTATGCGATTCACGGCACCAACGCCAACTTCGGTATCGGCCTGCGCGTAAGCCACGGCTGTGTGCGTCTGCGTGCTGACGACATCAAATGGCTGTTCGACAACGTGCCTGTTGGCACCCGCGTACAGTTCATCGATCAGCCGGTGAAAGCCACCGTTGAGCCAGATGGTTCGCGCTACGTGGAAGTACACAATCCGCTATCGACCACCGAAGAGCAGTTCAATTCACGCGAAGTGGTGCCGATCAACCTGACTTCCGCTGTGACCAAAGTGATTGCCGATGCCAGCACCAACCAGGATGCGGTCAACAACGCTATCCAGGCGCGTAACGGTATGCCGATCAAAATCAACGGTCCAGCTGGCGAAGTGCAGCCAGCACCGGTGCCGGTTCAGGAGTCTTCTGACGCATTGCCGAAAGAAGAGCCAATGACGCCGCAAGGTATCAACGGCGCAGCGCCAGCAGCGCAGCCTGCCACCAGCCTGTAATCGCGAGTTAAGAAGCGCAATAAATTGCGCCGCTACAGATACATGCACCTACCGTAGCGGCGCGATTCATCGCGCAACGTCAATCAATCACGCGGTCGTCGAAACGCCAGCCAACCCGCCACCAGGGTAAACGCCAGCACTACCAACACCAGCAGCAAAAAGCCGTGCGGATTATTCGCCAGCGGAATCCCGCCCACGTTCATGCCAAAAAATCCCGCCACGATATTGATCGGTAACGCCAGCACGGTGATCACTGTCAGCAAAAAAAGCGTGCGGTTGCTCTGCTCCATCAATCGTGCGGCAATCTCTTCCTGCAGCAAACGAATCCGCTCCATCAAACTCGCCAAATCATTCAGCGCCACGCTGAACTCTTCGGTGAAAATTCGCAGCTCGCCCAGGGGTTCACGCTTTAGCCATTTGGGCGGACGATTCAGCAAGCGGAACAGCGCCGCCGGTTCCGGTGCCAGCAAACGCTGCACGCGCAGCAGCATACGACGCAGTTGTCCCAGCTCGCGGCGATTGGTTTTGATCGCCGCACTCAGCAAGCGCTCTTCAATCGCATCCACCGCCTGACTGGAACGCCGCACCACTTGCTCCAGCTGCGCTTCCTGCTCGCCAAGCAGCCACAGCAGCATCGCATCCGGCTCGGCGAACTTCAGTTCATTCATCTGCTGATGCATGCGTTCGATCATGCCAACCGGGCGAAAACGCGCGGTGACCACCACACGCGGGCAGCACCACATCCACAACGTGGCGTTCTGCGTGCTGCGCTCCTCTTTACTGAAGGTGACGTCATTGAGTACCGCCAGCAGCGCATCATTTTGCTGGGCTAAACGGGTGCGCGGCGAAGCAGAATGTATCTCGTCGAAAAAATCGTGGTCTACGCCAAAGTGGTCCTGAACCCAGCGTTCAGCACGCGCGTGATTAAGGTTGATGTGCAGCCAGATAAAGGTCGACTCCGGCAGCTGCTGCTGCGCCAGCTGGGCCGCTTCGCGTGCATTGAGCCGCTGTGGCAGCGACGCGGGCGTAAAAAGATAACCATGAATCAGTCCGGCGACGTCGTTATTGAAGTCCGGCAGCGAGGCGAGCGGTAGTACGGGCTGGAGCATTAGCAGGTCATTCCCGAGCGGTCAGATCCACAGCGTGCGACAGGGATGTTGCAGCAAGATGACACCGGGCGTGCGCCATCATCATTCTGTCATACAAACCACGTATCACACTGCCATTAACGGGTGCCGTTCGAGCATCGTGAGTTAACACTGAGGTGTTTTATGGCTGAAAACAGTTTACCTGCATCGACCTCCTCGTCCCACAGCGGACGCCCGAACCTTAACCGCGGCAACGGCCCTGCCTCACGCCTGATCTTCGTGCTGTTGCTGATTGCTGGCCTGCTGTATGCCGGCATCAACCTGTTTAATGACGTTGAAGAGACCGGCGCGCCGGTCACCAGCTACATACCGTTCCTGCTGCTCGGCGTGGCGCTGATCATTGCGCTCGGTTTTGAATTTGTGAACGGTTTCCACGATACCGCCAACGCCGTCGCCACGGTGATCTACACCCATTCACTGTCGCCGGGCGTGGCGGTGATGTGGTCCGGTTTCTGTAACTTTTTGGGCGTGCTGCTCTCCAGCGGCGTGGTGGCGTTCGGCATCATCTCGCTGCTGCCGGTGGAGTTAATTCTGCAAGCGGGCAGCGGCCACGGCTTTGCCATGGTCTATGCGCTGCTGTTCTCGGCGATTATCTGGAACCTCGGCACCTGGTATTTTGGTTTACCGGCCTCCTCTTCGCATACGCTGATCGGTTCGATTATCGGCGTTGGCGTGGCGAACGCCTTGCTGCATGGCCGCAGCGGCACCAGCGGCGTGGATTGGGATCAGGCAATTAAAGTCGGGTATGCGCTGCTGCTGTCGCCGATTGTCGGCTTCGTCTGCGCCGCACTGCTGCTGCTGGCGATGAAAGCCTTTATCCGCAATCGCCAGCTGTATGAAGCGCCGAAGGGCAACCAGCCGCCGCCGGTGTGGATTCGCGGCTTGCTGATCCTCACCTGCACCGGCGTCTCTTTCGCGCACGGCTCGAATGACGGGCAGAAAGGCATGGGCCTAATCATGCTGATTCTGGTCGGCACCATGCCGATTGCCTACGCGTTGAACCGCTCGCTGCCGCCGGAGCAGATTCCGCGCGTCGCCGCCTTGACTCAGGTGACGGAACAGCAGCTGCTGACGCTGCAACCGGCGCCCGCCGCCATGCCCGCGCCGCGCGAGGTGCTGACCGAATTCGTGCGCACCAGCCAGACTCGTCCACAGGTGTTGCCGGCGCTCGGCATGATGCTGGGCGATATCGGCGACCAGATTCGTCGCTACGGCGCAGTGGAGAATATCCCGGCGCAGGCGGTGACCAACACGCGAAACGACATGTATCTGGCCTCCGAAACCATTAAGCATCTGCAAAGCGCCAAAGTAGCGCTGCCGGAAGAGACCGCGCGCAACCTGGCGGCGGTGAAGAAAGAGCTGGATGCCGCCACGCGCTTTATCCCGATGTGGGTGAAAGTGGTGGTGGCGTTAGCGCTGGGTCTCGGCACCCTGGTTGGCTGGCGTCGCATTGTGGTGACGGTGGGCGAACGCATCGGCAAAACCCATCTGACCTACGCGCAAGGTGCCAGCGCTGAGCTGGTAGCGATGGCGACCATCGGCGCGGTCGACGCGTTTGGCCTGCCGGTTTCTACTACCCATGTGCTCTCTTCCGGCGTCGCCGGTACGATGGCCGCCAACCGTTCAGGTCTGCAACTCGCCACCATCCGCAATCTGGGGATGGCGTGGGTGCTGACGCTGCCGGTGTCCGTGTTACTTTCGGGGTTGCTTTACGCCCTGTTTATCCACTTTTAACTGCGGTAAACAACGGCGGCGCACGGGGGTTTGCCGATGAAGCGTTATTCGCTCAGCGCTTGCGCGGCCGTCTGCCGGCCGTGTTGCTGGTGCAGACGCAGCGTGATAGCAAACGCGCCCAGCACCATCAGCGCCGCCGCCAGATAGACCGATTGCATGCCCCAATGCCCAATCAGCAAGCCCGCCACCGGACCGGTTAATCCCAGTCCTAAATCAAGAAACGCCGAATAGGTGCCGAGTGCCGACCCCTGATCCTGCTGCTGTACGCGCTTCACCGCTTCCACACCTAGCGCGGGGAACACCAGCGAGAAACCGCCGCCGGTGAGGAACGCGCCCAAATCCACCAGCCAGATGCTGTCGGCCTGCCAAATCAGCAGCAGTCCGGCACACTCCAGCACGAACGACACCAGCGACACTTTCAGGCCACCGAAACGCGTGATGTAGCGACCAAAACCGAGGCGCACAATCACAAAACCGAGGCTGAACAGCGTCAGCGCGAACGCCGCACCGCTCCAGTCGCGGCTGGCGAAATAGAGCGTGATAAAGGTGGAAATTACGCCGAAACCAATGGTGCCAAAGCCAAGCGCCAGACCAAACATCCACACGCGGCTGACCACGCGATGAAACGGAATGCGCACGCCAGCGGAGACGCTGACGCCCGCTTTGCGACTCGCCATCCAGAATCCGGCAACGCCCATGATCGCCACTAAACCAGCAAAGCCGCTGATGCCAAACCACTGATTAAGCAGCACGCCGAGCGGTGCACCAATCGCCATGGCGAAATAGGTCGCTACGCCGTTCCACGAGATCACCCGCGCGGTTTGCAGCGGACCGACAATGTTCATGCCCCACAGCGTCGATCCGGTGCTGCTGAAGCTTTCACCTACGCCAAGGAACAAGCGCCCCGCCGCCAGCAGCGCCAGGCTCAGCAGCGGCATGTCGCTGCACAGCGCGGCGATAATCGATAACACGCCGCTCATGCCACAGAACACCAATCCCATCATCACCACGCGCTTCGGACCAAAGCGATCCGCCAGACGACCGGAGTGCGGGCGGCTTAATAGCGTAGCGAAATATTGCAGGCTAATGATTAATCCGGCGATGAACGAGCTGAATCCAAGCTGGTTATGCACAAATCCCGGCAGCACCGCGAGCGGCAAACCCACCGAGAGATAGCAAAAGAAGGTGAAAACAATGACGGAGAGAATACGTTTATTTAACTGAGCGTTACTCAGTACAGCGGCGTCAGACATGGAAAGTGGCGTCGGGAATGGTGATGAAAATGGACACTAACTATAACCTTAGCCTGCTAAGAGATCGCGGGTTTTTTAGTTATAAAGTTTATGCACTTGTTGAGAAGGTCGCCATGAATGGCGACTCTACGAGGATTTGATTATTGCTGCGGCATGGCGCTCGATTGCGGTGGCGATGTCGGCGGAGACTTTGAGGGTGCGAACTTCGCTGAACAAGCCGTCGGCTTGGTGATACGCCTTGCGCAGGTAGCCAAGCCACTGCTTGATGCGCGCCACGTGATACATGCCGGTATCGCCCTGCTTTTCCAGCTGAGTGTACTTCAGCAACAAGGCAACCACGTCGGGCCACGCCATCGGCGCTTCGTTGTACTTCACCACGCGCGCCAGATTCGGCACGTTGAGCGCGCCGCGCCCTATCATCACCGCATCGCAGCCGGTAATGCGCATGCAATCCTGCGCGTCCTGCCAGTTCCAGATCTCACCGTTGGCGATCACCGGAATGCGCAGACGCTGGCGGATTTCGCCAATCGCCTGCCAGTTAATGCTGTCGGCGCGATAACCGTCTTCTTTAGTACGACCGTGCACCACCAGCTCGCTGGCACCGGCTTGCTGCACCGCATCGGCAATCTCAAAACGACGATCGCCAGAATCCCAGCCCAACCGCACTTTCACCGTCACCGGCAGATGATCCGGCACCGCTTCACGCATCGCTTTCGCGCCGCGATAGATCAGTTCGGGATCTTTCAGCAAGGTGGCACCGCCGCCGCTGCCGTTGACCAGCTTTGACGGACAGCCGCAGTTGAGATCAACGCCCCAGGAACCGAGTTCCACCGCGCGCGCGGCGTTCTCGGCCAGCCACTCGGGGTATTGCCCGAGCAGCTGCATGCGAACGCGCGTGCCTGACGGCGTGCGGCTGTGGTTATGCAGCTCAGGACACAAACGATTGAAGGATTTTACCGGCAGCAGCTGATCGACCACGCGCAAAAACTCGGTCACGCACAAGTCATAATCATTCACCCCGGAGAGCAGCTCACGCACCAGCGAATCAAGCACGCCCTCCATCGGCGCCAGCAACACCCTCATGACGTTAGGCGTTCCCGGTTTTCTTTGGTGCCGGACGACGACGACCGCTGTTGGCGGCTGGCGCAGCCTGGCTTGCGCCCTGCGCTGGACGACGCGCGGAACGCGCTTCACCCTGCGGACGTGGCGCATTGCCGCTATGCGGGCGAGAAACGTTGCCGGCCTGGCCGCGACCCTGGCCTTGACCACGTCCGCCTTGACCGCGACCGCCGCCCTGCTGCTGACGACCGTTCTGGATTGGCTCGGCTTTGATGCTGGGATCGACTTCGAAGCCAGGCAGCTCGATGCGCGGGATTTCACGTTTCAGCAGACGCTCAATGTCACGCAGCAGTTTGTGTTCATCAACACACACCAGCGACAGTGCCGCGCCGGTAGCAGCCGCACGGCCGGTACGACCGATACGGTGCACGTAATCTTCCGCCACGTTTGGCAGCTCGTAGTTCACCACGTGTGGCAGCTCTTCGATATCCAGACCACGCGCCGCGATGTCGGTCGCGACCAGCACGCGAATGCCGCCGGATTTGAAGTCAGCCAATGCACGGGTACGCGCGCCCTGGCTCTTGTTGCCGTGGATCGCGGCGGCGGTGATGCCGTCTTTGTTCAGCTGCTCAGCCAGATGATTGGCGCCGTGTTTGGTACGGGTGAACACCAGCACTTGCTGCCAGTTATCACGACCAATCATCAGCGACAGCAGTTCCCGCTTGCGCTTCTTATCCACGAAATGCACTTGCTGTGAAACTTGCTCAGAGGCGGTGTTACGACGCGCAACTTCAACCTGTTCTGGGTTGGTAAGCAGTTTTTCCGCCAGCGTTTTGATCTCGTCAGAGAAGGTGGCAGAGAACAGCAGGTTCTGACGCTTAGCAGGCAGACGCGCCAGCACGCGACGGATGTCGTGGATGAAGCCCATGTCGAGCATACGATCCGCTTCATCCAACACGAGGATTTCAACCTGTGACAGATCAACCGCGTTCTGGTGCGCCAGATCGAGCAGACGGCCCGGTGTCGCCACCAGCACGTCAACGCCGCCGCGCAGTTTCATCATCTGCGGGTTGATGCTCACGCCGCCGAATACCACCAGCGAACGGATATCGAGATATTGGCTGTACTCACGCACGTTCTCGCCAACCTGAGCCGCCAGTTCGCGGGTCGGGGTCAGGATCAACGCACGCACCGGACGGCGGCCACGCGCCGTGGACGGTTTTGCAGTCAGACGCTGCAGCAACGGCAGCGTAAAGCCGGCGGTTTTACCGGTGCCGGTTTGGGCGCTCGCCAGCAGGTCACGACCAGCCAGCACCACAGGAATGGCCTGACGCTGAATCGGCGTCGGCTCTTGGTAGCCTTGTTCTGCTACCGCACGCAAAATATCGGCACTTAAGCCGAGAGAGTCAAATGACATGCAGGTGTATTACTCCGAACCGTCCTGACCGCCGTAGGCGATGTAGTTTTCAGGAGGGATATGACGCAAGCGCGGGGCTCACGTGTGAAAAGGGCACAAACTACCATGCGTAAGGGCGCGAGTTTAGCAGCTTTCCGCGCAGACAGCATCCATAAAAAAAGGAGCCGCATTGGGCTCCTTTTTGTCAGGTCCGCAGGGTTGCGGTCCCTAATCGATCAACTGCGCTTCTTCTCGATGCGCTGAACCGGCTCTTTCGCCAGCAGTGAAACCAGCGCCGGTCCCACCAACATCACCACGCCGAGGAGACCAATCAGCAGGTTGTTATGGATAAAGCGGGAGATCAGGAACAGCGTTAACATCGCTGCGCCAAAGTAGTAAGTGGTGGTCACCTCTTCGAGGGAATCACCCATTCTACGTAAACGGGCACTACGCTGCATGACCAGCATGGTAATGAATACCACCGCATAAGCTGCCACCAGGGTACTGCTCACTTCAACCAGCGCCCTATGTTTCCAGCCCCAAACCAGTGCGGCAATCACCAGCAGGTGCATTGCAATGTGCAAACAAGTTTGTCCGGTAACAATCTGAACACGATTAGACCATTTCATTCTCTTCTCCTGGCAGACCCAACAGGTCGCCCAAGTGTATCTGGCTGGAGGCCAGACGAACGTCCTCAATGTAAAGCAAATTTCGGATTACGCCCTAATTTTCTGCCCTTAACACCATCCATTTGTGACAAAGACTACACTTTGTGCTGTTGATGATGAAAAGGAGCGCGTCGAAGTATGCCACAAAATACGCAAGGATTTTCATTTAAAGTCCTGACGATCAATACCCACAAGGGTTTCACCAGCTTTAATCGCCGCTTTATCCTGCCGGAATTGCGTGACGCTGTTCGCGCCACGTCGGCGGATATCGTCTTCCTGCAAGAGGTAATGGGTACCCACGCCATCCATTCGCTGCACATTGAAAACTGGCCGGAAACCTCCCATTACGAATTTCTGGCCGATACCATGTGGAACGATTTTGCCTATGGCCGCAACGCGGTTTATCCCGAGGGACATCACGGGAACGCGATATTGTCACGCTTTCCCATCGTTGAATATGAAAACCGCGATATTTCCGTCGCCGGAAGTGAAAAACGCGGCATGTTGCACTGCCAAATCCGCCTGCCGGATCGGGCGGAACCGCTGCATGTGTTCTGCGTACATCTCGGTCTGAAGGAGAAACATCGCCAGGCGCAGATGAAGATGATGTGCGACTTTATCGATACGCTTCCGCCCGATGCGCCTTTGGTGGTGGCCGGTGATTTCAATGACTGGCAGGTCAGCGCCAATCGCTTTCTCAAACGCGCGGTGGGCTTAGAGGAAGTGTTCAGCATCAAAACCGGCCGCCCTGCCCGCACCTTCCCGGCGCGTTTTCCGCTGTTACGGCTAGATCGTATCTACATCCGCAACGCTACGGTGAGTAAGCCGTGGGCGCTGCCGGTTAAACCCTGGTCTCACCTGTCCGATCATGCGCCGTTAGCGGTGGAGATTTTCCTATGAGTTTCAATTGGCGCGACGGTAATCAGCTCCGTCTGTTAGAAAATGGTGACCAGTTTTTCCCGCGCGTATCAGGCGCGATCCAACGCGCCGAGCGCACGCTGCTGCTGGAAACCTTCATCCTGTTTGAGGACGAAGTCGGCAACGATCTGCACGAACAGTTGCTCAAGGCGGCGCAGCGCGGGGTCAAAGTCGAGGTGATGGTCGATGGCTACGGCTCGCCAGATCTCTCCGACCGGTTTGTGGATAGCCTGACGGCCGCAGGCGTGCGCTTTATCTATTACGATCCGCGTCCGCTGGTGCTCGGCATGCGCACCAATGTGTTTCGTCGCCTGCACCGCAAGATTGTGGTGATCGATGAACAGATCGCCTTTGTCGGCGGCATCAACTTCTCCGCTGAACATAACATCGATTTCGGTGCAGAGGCCAAACAGGATTATGCCGTGGAGGTGAAAGGCCCGGTGGTGCTGGATATTGCCCAATACGTGCAGCAACAAATGGGTAGCGAACAGCACACGCGGCGCTGGTGGGGTGCGCGTTCCCATCGCCCGGCGGTCAACGCCATGCCCGGTGAAGCGCAGGTGTTGTTTGTCTACCGCGATAACGACGAACACCGCGACGACATCGAACAGCACTATCTCGCCATGCTGCGCAAGGCACAGAAGGATGTGATCATCGCCAACGCCTACTTCTTCCCCGGCTATCGTCTGCTGCGCGAAATGCGCAGCGCGGCTCAGCGCGGCGTGCGCGTCAGGCTGATTGTGCAGGGCGAGCCCGATATGCCGATCGTCAAAGTCGGTGCCGAGCTGCTGTACAACTACCTGGTCGATGGCGGTGTGGAAGTGTATGAATATTGCCGCCGCCCGCTGCACGGCAAAATAGCGGTACAGGATCAGCAGTGGTCCACCGTCGGCTCCAGCAACCTCGATCCACTGAGTTTATCTCTCAATCTGGAAGCTAATTTGATGGTGCACGATCGCGCTTTCAACCAGACGCTGCGCGACAATCTGGAACTGCTGATTCAGCAGGATTGCGTGCGCGTGGAGGATGACAAGCTGCCGCCGCGCAACTGGTGGCAGCTCACCAAGGGCGTAATTGTGTTCCACTTTTTACGTCACTTCCCGGCTATTGCCGGATGGTTGCCTGCGCACACGCCACACTTGTCGCAAGTTGCTCCCCCCGTACAACCCGAAATGGAAACTCAGGATCGGGTTGAAGCTGATAATTCAGGAGCAAAATCCTAATGTCGAAAAAGAATCCGCGCTGGCAACTGGCGAAGAAAATCCTCACCTGGCTGTTTTTTATTGCGGTGATTGTGCTGCTGGTGGTGTATGCGCGCAAGGTGAACTGGGAAGACGTCTATACGGTGATCGTCGGTTATAACCGCTATGTGGTGCTAAGCGCTGCTGCACTAGTGGTGGTGAGTTATCTGACCTATGGCTTGTACGACCTGATTGGACGAGCCTACTGCGGCCATAAGCTGGCGAAGCGCCAGGTGATGCTGGTGTCGTTTATCTGTTATGCCTTCAACCTGACGCTCAGCACCTGGGTTGGCGGCGTGGCGATGCGCTATCGGCTCTACTCAAGACTCGGTTTGCCGGGCAATACTATTACGCGCATTTTCTCGCTGAGCATCGCCACCAACTGGCTCGGCTATATTCTGCTGGCCGGCGTGGTGTTTGCGGCGGGCATGGTGCCGATTCCCTCCGGTTGGTTCATTGGTGAAACCACGCTGCGCATCATTGGCGCGGTGCTGCTGGTGATGGTGGCGGTCTATTTGTGGGCTTGCGCCTTCGCGAAGAAGCGCCGCTGGACGGTTAAAGGCCAGCATCTGCAGCTGCCTTCGCTGCGCATGGCGCTGTTCCAGTTTGCGGTCTCCTGCGCCAACTGGATGGTGATGGGCATGATTATCTGGCTGCTGCTGGCGCGTCAGGTGGATTATCCGATTGTGTTAGGCGTGTTGCTGATCAGCAGTATCGCCGGTGTGATCATTCACATCCCGGCCGGGATTGGTGTGCTGGAAGCGGTATTTTTGGCGCTGCTCAGTGGGCAACACGCCTCGCACGGCACCATTATTGCAGCGCTGCTGGCTTACCGCGTGCTCTATTTTATTCTGCCGCTGTTGGTGGCGCTGGTGCTCTATTTGTGGCTGGAGAGCCGCGCGAAGCATTTACGGCAGAAGAATGAGCAGAAGATGGAGAAATCGGTATCGCGGTGAGTTTGTGCGGAGTTCCCCTCTCCCGCAGGCGGGAAAGGGGACAGTTTGGTGCGTGGTTTAGCGGCGGTTGCCGAAGATGCGCAGCAGCATCAGGAACAGGTTGATGAAGTCGAGATACAGCGTTAACGCACCCATGATTGAGGCGCGACGCAGGTTCTCTTTGTCATTGACGTTGATATTCTCGCCAATCGCCTTCAGCCTCTGCGTGTCATAGGCGGTTAAGCCAACAAACACCACCACGCCGATATAGGTAATCGCCCACATCAGCGCCGGACTTTTCAGCCAGAAGTTCACCAGTGACGCCAGCAAAATACCGATCAGCGCCATAAACAGCAGGCTGCCAAAACGGCTCAGGTCGCGCTTAGTGGTGTAACCGTAGAAGCTCATGGCACCGAACATCCCGGCCGTCACGAAGAAGGTGCTGGCGATGGATGAGTAGGTGTAAACGAGGAAAATACTCGCCATGGTTAATCCGGTTAGCGCCGAATAGAGCATAAACAGTGCGGTGGCGACCGCGCCGCTCAGGCGATGCACCATGCCAGACAACACAAACACCAGCGCTAACTGCGCGATGATCAAGCCAAAGAAAGTGATGCGGTTAGCAAACACCAGTTCCATTACTGCAGGTGTGCGGGCAGCAAACCACGAAACAAACGCGGTCAGCAGCAAGCCGCAGGTCATCCAACCATATACCTGCGCCATGTAGGTCTGCAGCGAGGTGGATGCCTGCTGCACGATTGAATCATTACGTGGATATCGATCCATGAAGCGCCTCATTAGCGGTTACGTTAACAAACTCTGTAAGTGTGGAGTGTACACCCGTTTGCGTCAACGGCGCGTCAAGCACTGTTGATAGCGGCCATTTACGCGCTGAGCAAACCACGCGGTGGTGAGATTGCGGGTGATTTTCGGGCTCTCCAGCTTGATGCCCGGCAGCATTTCGCGCGGCAGACGTTTTCCGGCCATCTTATCGGCGAGGATAAAGGTCTGCTTCCACAGTGTGCTTTTGGCAAAATCTTCAGTGTCGCCCTTCTCCAGATCGCGGCGGATTTCACGATTGCTCATATCCAGCTGCTTGCTCAGGCTGCGCACCGCCAGTTCGGTGGAACCGGCCTGATCGCTGCCATAGGCGATGAGGTCGCCGTCCAGTGCCAGCTTGATGCCGCTGGCGCGCGCGATGGCCGCCTGAAATGCGGCGTTGCGGCTGGCGTACCAACCGGCGTTGAAGTCGGCGAAGCGATACAGCGGCTGGCTGTAATCGGCCGGGTAGCCAAGCAGATGCAGCGTGCCGAAGTAGATACCACCGCGACGAGTGAAGACTTCACGACGAATCGAGCCGTCAACCGCATACGGATAGCCTTTGGCGTGCGCTTCCGCAAACGCAATGCTGACCTGCATCGGCCCGCCGGTATGAATTGGGTTGAGGTTGCCAAACAGCTTTTGCCCCATCGGCACCATATCGATGAAATCATCAAAAATGGCGCTCAGCTCTTTCTCGCTGCGCACCTTATCCAGACGCGCAGCATAGCTTTCGCCATTTGGTGATTTGATCAGCAGAGCGGTGCGCACCAGAAATGCCGGCACATGCACTTTGGCGGCGCGGCGATCAATCTCGCCCCAGGCGATTTTCGGTAAGCCCGGCACCACCGCATCGGCGCTGAAGTTAGACTCCTGATCGGTAACGGCAATCACTGCGCAGAGGTTGCTGACGCTGGCATCAATTTGCTGCACGCGGAACGCGGTATAGATATCGTCGGCCCAGGCGGATTTCTGTTTAACGTCGCTGGGTAACAACTGCTGGATTTGGCGTTTTACATCGGCGGGCTGACGCGCGGGCGCCTGCGGCTCTTTTTTCGTGCTACAACCGGCCAGCACCAGCGCAGCCAGCAAAGCTGCGCCTTTCATCATCTTGCTCGTGTTCATCCTGCTCCCTGACGCCAACAAAAACCGTACCTTAACGTTTTCAGTGGCCTGCCGCTATCGGAGCCGGAGGATTTTGCGCGCTAGCTCCAGAGTTCAGCGGCCTGATGATCGCTATCACGGGCATCAACCCAGCGGTCGCCTGTGGCGGTGGCTTCACGCTTCCAGAACGGCGCGCGGGTTTTCAGGTAATCCATGATGAACTCGGTGGCGGCGAATGCGCTGCCGCGATGCGCGCTGCTGACGCCCACAAACACGATCTCATCGCCGGGAAACAGTTCGCCAACGCGATGGATCACCGTAACCTGCTGCAGCGCCCAGCGCTGACGCGCGTCTTCTACGATCTCCCCCAGCGCTTTTTCCGTCATGCCGGGATAGTGCTCCAGCGTCAAGGCCGCCACGCTGGCACCGAGATTGTGATTGCGCACTTTGCCGGTGAAGGTGACGACCGCGCCATCTCTGTCATGGGTGGCGAGTTTTTCGTACTCTTCGCCGACGTTGAACGGCTCTGAACCCACACGAATCCGCGTTTCCATCATCAGCCTCCCGTGACCGGCGGGAAAAAGGCCACTTCATCACCCGCACGCAGCGGATGACTCATCGGCACCAGCGTTTGGTTTACCGCCGCCAGCAGCTTGCCGGATTCCAGCGCCAGCGCCCAGCGATCGCCCTTCTCTGCTAACGCCGCGCGCAGCGTGGCGACATCGGCGTAGTCAGGCTGCAAATCCAGTGAAGCGGTGCCGGTTAATTCCCGCACCTGAGCAAAAAACAGCACCTTAATCATGGCTCACCGCCTTGAAGTCGCCGGATTTGCCGCCGCTTTTAGTCAGCAAACGCAGCTGGTCGATGACGATGTCTTTTTGCACCGCTTTGCACATGTCATAGATGGTCAGCGCTGCAACGGACGCCGCCGTCAGCGCTTCCATCTCAACGCCAGTTTTGCCGGTAAGACGACAGAGTGAGGTGACGCGCACGCGATTGTGCTGCGGTTCCGCCAGCAAGGTAACCTCCACTTTGCTCAGCATCAGCGGATGACAGAGCGGAATCAGTTCCCAGGTGCGTTTTGCCGCCTGAATACCGGCGATGCGCGCGGTGGCGAACACGTCGCCTTTATGATGGCTGCCGTCAATAATCATCTGCAGCGTTTCGGCGCTCATCAGCACCAGTGCTTCGGCCTGCGCTTCGCGCACCGTTTCGGTTTTGCCAGAGACATCCACCATGTGGGCTTCGCCAGCGGCATTGATATGAGTTAACGATGACATGCTTACAACTTCTTCAAATGTGAGACGAAATTACACGGACGCGTACGCGCATCCAGCTGATCTTCGATAATGCGTTCCCAGGCGCTGCGGCAGGCGTTGGTTGATCCCGGCACGGCAAAAATCAGCGTCTGATTGGCTAATCCAGCCACCGCGCGCGACTGCAGCGTCGAGCTGCCGATCTCTTCATAGGAGATCATGCGGAACAGCTCGCCAAAGCCTTCGATTTCGCGGTCCAGTAGCGGCAGCAACGCTTCTGGCGTGCTGTTTTTGCTATTGAAACCGGTGCCGCCGTTAACGATCACCACTTGCACATCGTCGCTGGCAATCCAGCGCGATACCGTGGCGCGAATGCGATAGCGGTTATCTGGCACAATCGCGCGATCAACCACCTGATGCCCGGCTTCCGCCAGCGCTTCACGCAGATAATCGCCCGATGTGTCATTGCTGGCATCGCGGCTATCCGAGACGGTCATCACCGCCACATTTAAGGCGACAAATTCGCCGGAAGGTTTACCCATGGCCGTAACTCCTGTGTTTAGCCACCAATAAAGGAGAGATTTTGCGTGATGCCGGTGTTGCCCTGATGCAGGAAATGCGTCTGCTTTTTCTGTCCAAGGCTGTGCGCAATGCGCGCCTGCAACTCATCTTGCTGATCGTCAGAGGCCAGCAGATCGCGCAGCGACACGCCGCCGTCACCAAACAGGCACAGATGCAGATTGCCCAGCGCCGAGACGCGCAGGCGGTTGCAGCTGGCACAGAAATCTTTCTCGTACGGCATGATCAGGCCGACTTCGCCCTGATAATCGGGATGACGGAACACCTGCGCCGGACCGTCGCTGCGGCCGCGCGGCTGGCGTTGCCAGCCTTGCAGGATCAGTTGGTCGCGGATCACTTCACCGGAGATGTGATGACGGCGGAACAGATCGCTGCCTTCGCCGGTTTCCATCAGTTCGATAAAGCGCAGTTGAATCGGTCGCAGGCGCAGCCACTCAAGGAAGGTGCTGAGACTATGGCTGTTCACATCGCGCATCAGCACGCTATTGACTTTCACTTTATCGAAACCGGCATCAAAGGCGGCGTCGATTCCCGCCATCACCTCGGCAAATTTGTCCTGGCCGGTAATGGCGTGAAACTGGCGTGCGTCGAGGCTATCGACGCTGACGTTGATATGGGTGAGACCGGCAGCGCGCCAGGCACCTACGTCACGCGCCATGCGATAACCGTTGGTGGTCATCGCGATCTGGCGAATGGCGGCGTTTTCACGCACTGCAGCGATGATGTCGGTGAAATCACGCCGCATGGAGGGTTCGCCGCCCGTCAGGCGCACTTTTTCCGTGCCCGCCGCCGCAAAGGCACGCGTCACGCGACGAATCTCATCCAGCGAGAGAAAACTTTTATTGTGTGTACCGTTCGGCTTATAGCCGTTCGGCAAACAGTAGGTACAACGGAAGTTACACACATCCGTGACCGACAGGCGCAGATAGTAAAAGCTGCGCGCATAGGCATCTATAAATTGTGGCACCTGAACACCTTTCCAAAGTCGGGAGATGCAGTCATTTCTTTCTGCACCCTGGCAGCTCAAGGCTGCGGCCTGGCTTCCATATCGATAACGACTTAGGAAACCAGGCTTGGGAGTTTGTTGTCATTATGGACAACACGGTTAAAACGAATGGTAGCGCGATTAACGGTTAGCATCCATGAGTGATTTTCGCTATATATCTTGATGCATAACGTTTTTTCACCGCATTTTCGCGACAGGATACGGTAAAATGCACCACGGATATTGATGCACATCAGTTCAACTACGCCTCAACGCGAGGACGTCAGTGACAAAGGAGAAACATGAATCGAACCCTGGCAGATTTGGATCGCGTAGTGGCATTAGGTGGCGGACACGGTTTGGGCCGCGTGATGTCGGCGCTGGCACCGTTAGGTTCGCGCCTGACCGGCATCGTCACCACCACCGATAACGGCGGATCCACCGGCCGCATTCGCCGCTCGGAAGGCGGCATTGCGTGGGGCGATATGCGTAACTGCATCAATCAGTTGATCACCGAACCGAGCGTCGCCACCGCGATGTTTGAGTATCGCTTCACCGGCAATGGCTAGCTGGCCGGGCATAATCTGGGCAACCTGATGCTGAAGGCGCTTGATCATCTCAGCGTGCGCCCGCTGGAAGCCATCAACATCATCCGCAATCTGCTCAAGGTCGATGCGTTTCTGATCCCGATGTCGGAACAGCCGGTCGATCTGGTGGCGCAGGATGGCGAAGGCAATATGGTGTACGGCGAAACGGCAATTGATGAGATGAAGCAGCCGCCCCAAGAGTTGATGTTACATCCGAATGTATTGCCAACCCGTGAAGCCATCGAGGCAATTGGTGAAGCGGATTTGATTCTGATTGGCCCCGGCAGCTTCTACACCAGCCTGATGCCGATTCTGCTGATGGAAGAGATGGCGCGCGCGCTGCGCCGTACGCCTGCCACCATGGTGTTTATCGGCAATCTGGGCCGCGAACTGAGCCCAGCGGCAGCTAGCCTGAATGTGGCCGACAAGTTGGCAATTATGGAGAAAGCGATTGGCAAGCGGGTGATTGATGCGGTGGTGGTGAGTCCAGCCGCCGATATTCGCGGCGTGGAAGAGCGTTTAATCATTCGCGAGCCGCTGGAGGCCGCCGACATCAAATATCGCCATGACCGCCAGCTGCTGCGCATCGCGCTGGAACATGCGATTCAGGCCGTTTAATTTCCAGGTGCGCATGAATGCGCACCCTACGAAAACCGCGCTGAATTCCTGTAGGGTCGTCATTCATGGCGACCTGGATACCACGATCACGAAGCCGCAATAAACAGCTCGCGCAATTGATGCAACTGATCGCGCACGCTGGCAGCCTCTTCAAACTCCAGATTCTGCGCGTGCTGCTGCATCTGCCCTTCCAGCTCGTGAATCTTCTTCTGCATCGCCTGCGGCGTAAGCGCCATATAGTTGGCTTCCGCTTCTGCTGCGGTACGTGAGGCGGTTTTGCCTTTACCACGCGTTTTCACTACGTTTTTGCCGAGCTCAAGAATATCGGTGATCTTCTTGTTGAGCCCTTGCGGCGTAATGCCATTCTCTTCGTTGTATTTCTGCTGCTTCTCACGACGACGCTCGGTTTCGCCCATCGCGCGCTCCATCGACGGCGTGATTTTATCGGCGTAGAGAATCGCCCGGCCATTGATGTTACGCGCGGCGCGACCAATGGTCTGTATCAGCGAACGCTCCGAACGCAGGAAGCCCTCTTTATCGGCATCGAGAATCGCCACCAGCGACACTTCCGGCATATCCAGACCTTCTCGCAGCAAGTTGATGCCAACCAGCACATCAAATTCGCCAAGACGTAAATCGCGGATGATCTCCATACGTTCCACAGTATCGATATCCGAGTGCAGATAGCGCACCTTCTCGCCGTGCTCCACCAGGTATTCGGTAAGATCTTCCGCCATACGCTTGGTCAGCACAGTCACCAGTACGCGCTCGTTAATCTCAACACGCTTGCGGATTTCCGACAGCAAATCGTCAACCTGCGTCGCCACCGGCCGTACTTCCAGAATCGGATCCAGCAGGCCGGTTGGACGCACCAGCTGATCGATCACTTCGCCACCCGATTTTTCCAGCTCGTAATTGCCCGGCGTGGCCGACACGTAAATGGTTTGCGGAGCGGCTGCTTCAAACTCTTCAAACTTCATCGGACGGTTATCCAGCGCCGACGGCAGGCGGAAACCGTACTCCACCAGCGTCTCTTTACGCGCGCGGTCACCACGATACATGCCGCCAATCTGCGGAATGGTGACGTGCGATTCGTCGACCACCAGCAAGCCATCCGCCGGTAAATAGTCGAACAAGGTCGGCGGCGGCTCGCCCGGTCCGCGCCCGGAGAGATAGCGCGAGTAGTTTTCGATGCCGGAGCAGTAACCCAACTCGTTCATCATCTCGAGATCGAACTGCGTCCGCTGGGAAATACGCTGCTCTTCCAGCAGCTTATTGTTCTCCAGCAGCACTTTGCGGCGCACCACCAGCTCATCTTTGATCTCTTCCATCGCCTTAAGAATGCGCTCACGCGGCGTCACATAGTGCGTTTTCGGATAGACGGTAAAGCGCGGGATTACCGAATCAATCTGCCCGGTGAGCGGATCAAACAGCGACAGCCGCTCAACTTCTTCATCAAACAGCTCAATACGCAGCGCAATATCGTCCGATTCTGCCGGGAACACATCAATCACTTCGCCGCGCACGCGGAAGGTGCCGCGCTGGAAGGCCTGATCGTTGCGGCTGTACTGCAGCTCCGCCAGACGACGCAAAATGCTGCGCTGATCAATGATCATGCCGCGCGTCAGATGCAGCATCATTTTCAGGTAGAGATCGGGATCGCCCAAACCGTAGATCGCCGAAACCGAGGCCACGACGATGACATCACGGCGCTCCAGCAGCGCTTTGGTCGCCGACAGACGCATCTGCTCAATGTGCTCATTCACCGAGGCATCTTTTTCGATAAAGGTGTCCGAACTCGGCACATAGGCTTCAGGCTGATAGTAATCGTAATATGAGACGAAAAACTCCACCGCGTTATCCGGGAAGAACTCCTTCATCTCACCATAGAGCTGCGCCGCCAGGGTTTTATTCGGCGCCAGCACCATCGTCGGGCGGTTGAGGTCGGCAATCACATTCGCCACGGTAAAGGTTTTACCTGAGCCGGTCACGCCCAACAGCGTTTGATGCGCGAGTCCATCTTCCAGTCCCTCTTCGAGACGGCGAATCGCCTCAGGTTGATCCCCTGAAGGATTGAAAGCGGAGTTGAGTTTAAAGACTTTGCTCATGTTTTAGCGGTTCCAGCAGATGAAGTCGGCGGGCAGGCTGCTAATTCTACTCTGCTATGGCGAATTTGCCAGAAAAAAATACTGGACATAATCACAGTAACCTTGCACGATAATGGCACCTGACGGCGATTCTCTTCAGTGCAATTTAAGCGGCAGGCGGCAAGTTGTTGTTGCGCAATGTTATCCCCAGGCGGAGGATGCTTTTAACATTTGTCAATAGAGTGTCATTAAATTGCAGTCCGATGACAAGGCAGATAATTCGCATGCTTGATTTTAACTAACCTGCTGTTTTAATTCACTTTGACTCAAAAGCCCAGTTTCTCATCATAATGTAGGAAGGCCGCGAATTTACTCGCTTCCACACGGTTTTCAGTCGCTAATGCACAAGGTTATCCACAGTAATGGTGGATAAGTGAATCCAGCCCCGAGCCCATCGGCTGTGTATAATTTTCTCCCGCCCATTCTTAAGCGTGAAAAAAAATTTTTTCGCATTTATTTTTCCCGCCGTGCGTGTCGCATTACCCCCCTTTTTCCGGCTTTACCTTCCCGTGCCCGGCGAAAAGTCAGGCGTTAAGGCCATTTATTTCTCCGGTTATTGCCTTACGAACGATCAAATGCACCAGAAACGTTAAGCAGTCAGCACCGTCAAAGTGCAGTCGGTTTATCACCGCTGGCAATTGTTAAGCGTTTCTCAACTTTTAGCCGCTGATTTGTCAGGTTTCCGCCGCAGTTGCGCCTTAATTCCCAACCTGGCCTGGGAATTGCAGTATTAGCACTATGGAGTGACGAGTCCATATCGGCGCTTGCCGACGACAGCGGTGTCCATCAATCGTGCACGACTGTATGCCAGACGACACAGAGCGGGAGCATTCAGGCTAATAATCTGGAAGGAGTATGTCAGATGCTGAGTTTACGTTCGGTGAATCAGTTTTACGGTCAAAATCACATTCTGTGGGATGTCGATCTCGATCTGCCGCCGGGCACCTGTACCGGCGTGCTGGGCAGTCCCGGCATGGGCAAAACCACGTTGGTGAACTGCATTATGGGCCGCCTGCCAATTAACAGCGGCTCGATGACCTGGCAGGAAGATGGCGCGCCGCCGGAAGATTTACTGTTGCAACCGGCCGAACTGCGCGCGCGCACCGGCATTGGTTATGTGCCGCAAGGACGGCATATTTTCTCGCAAATGAGCGTGGAGGATAACCTGCTGATCGCCCTGATGGCGGCACAGGACGATCGTAGCCGTGCCATTCCGGAAATGGTGTTCGACCTGTTCCCGGCACTCTATTCATTGCGCCATCAGCGCAGCGGCGAGTTGCCAATGGAACAGCAACAACATTTGGCCCTGGCGCGTGCGCTGGTGCTGCAACCCAAGCTGGTGATTCTGGATGAGCCGACAGAGGGGATGTCGCCGTGGCTGGAAGAGGAGATGGGCAATCTGATTCGTCGGTTAAACCGTGAGTATGGTTTAACCATTTTGCTGCTTGAGCAGCACGTCTCGTTTGTCCGCCGCGTCGCCGATTATTTCCTGCTGCTGCATCGCGGACGCAATGTGGCGCACGGCAAAGTGGCGCAGTTGGATGATTTGACGGTGAATAAGTGGCTGACCGCAAGGTGAAGATGTAGCCAGGTCGCCGTGAATGGCGACCTGGGTTATTTATTGCGGCAACGTCAAATAACGCCCGCACTCGGCCTGCTGCGACTCGTCGCGTAGGTGCGGAATCTCACCGAGGAACGGCGCATCAATGCGCTGACGCAGCGTATCCATATACTCCTGATGGCGTTTGCCGGGTGGCTGAATATCATTGGCAATCCAGCCCGCAAGGCGCAATCCGCGCGCTTTAACCGCTTCGGCGGTCAGCATGGCATGATTGATGCAGCCTAACTTCACACCCACCACCAGAATCACCGGCAGCTGCTCGGCTTCCACCCAATCGGCGTAAGTTTGCGTCTCCGACAGCGGCGTAAACCACCCGCCTGCGCCTTCGACTAACACCCATTCTGCCTGCTGCTCCAGCGCGCGCAAGCCCGCTGACAGCGTGGCAAAGCTAATCGGCCTGCCCTCTTCCGCGCTAATGATATGCGGCGAGGTCGGCTCGACAAACGCCAGTGGGTTCACTTGCTCGTAGCTTAACGACAAGGTGCTGTAGCGCTGCAACGCCAGCGCGTCGCTGTTGCGAATGCCTTGCGGCGTGATTTCGCAGCCGGATGCCACCGGCTTATAGCCTGCGGTGCGTAAACCGGCGGCGCTCGCCGCCTGCAGCAGCGCGCCGCTGGCCACGGTTTTGCCCACTTCGGTATCGGTTCCGGTAATAAACCAGCGTGTCATTTGCTTAAAACTCCATACATCAGGTGATAACTCAGGCGATAACCGGCCTCGTCCTGCGGCCAGCGCTGCTCAAGTTGTGCCAGTTGGGAACGCGTTAGCACGCTGGCACCGCGACCATCGTGCAGGTGCGTGGCCCCAATGCCTTTCAGCGATTGCATAGCGCTGAGCGCGCTGGGAAAATGCAGGGTGATAACCTGCTGCTGCGCAGCGATCGACAGCGTCGCGGTGGCCGCATGAAACTGGGCAGCGCTGAGGAAACGGTTGGCGTGCCGGCGACCATCCAGCTGCGCCCACGCGTGATGCACTTCGTGCAGCGAACCGTCGAGCAGCGTGGAAAACAGCACCGTGCCGCCCGGCCGTGTGACGCGCAAAAACTGCTGCAGCGCAGTATGCAAGTCGCTGCTCCACTGCACCGCCAGATTGCTCCACACGCCGTCAACGCTGGCGTCCGGCAGCGGCACCGCATCGATATCGCCCAACAGATAGTGCTGCGCCGATTGCTGATCGCGCGCGGTTTGCAGCATGTTGGGCGACAGATCGAGCGCCGTCAGCGTGCGCCCGCGATCGCGCCAGTAGCGGCTATACCAGCCGGTACCGCACCCGGCATCCAGCAGGTGCGGACCAAAACCAGCGGGCGCCAGCGCCAGCAGCGCATCGCCGCTCAGCCGCTGTAACTGCGCGTGCTGCTCGTAATGCGCAGCCGCACGACCAAAAGCCTGCGCCACGGCCTGTTTGTTAACCTGCAGCGTCATACAGAGCCTCCAGCAAACAATCAATGTCATCGGTGTGATGTGCAGCGGTAAGCGTGATGCGTAGCCGCGCGGTGCCCGGCGGCACGGTTGGTGGCCGAATCGCACTGACCCAACAGCCGGCCTGCGCCAGCCGCTGCGACAACGCCATTGCCGCGCTGTTTTCGCCAACGATCAGCGGCTGGATGGCGCTCGCAGAATCGACCAGCTGCCACGGCAAATTCGCCGCAGCGGCGCGGAAACGCGCAATGTGGCTGTGCAGTTTTTCGCGCAGCGCATCACCTTGCTGAATCTGCCGCAACGCCGCCAGCAGCGCATAGCACTGCGCCGGTGGCATCGCGGTGGAGTAGATCAGATGGCGGGAAAACTGCTCGACGTAATCAGCGGTGGCGTCATCGCACAGCAGCGCCGCGCCGCTGACGCCAAACCCTTTGCCGAAGGTGACGATCAGCAGTTCCGGTTTGACCTGCTGCTGCCAGCAGCTGCCGCGCCCTTGCGCGCCGGTCACGCCGATACCGTGCGCATCATCCACCAGCAGCCAGCCGTTGCCGCGCCGCGTCTCCGCAGCGATCTGTGTTAGCGGAGCGCTGTCGCCGTCCATGCTGAACACGCCTTCGGTCACCACCAGCGTGCCGCCTTCCGACGGCGTTGCCAGCAGCTTCGCCAGGCTTTCCGGCTGATTATGGGCAAAACGGCGCAGGCTCGCCGGGCTGTGGCTGGCGGCATCCAGCAGTGAAGCATGCGCCAGCTTATCGGCGAAGATGCGATCCTGCTTTTCCGCCAGCAGATGGATCACCGCCTGATTGGCGGCAAACCCCGAAATGAACAGCAGCGCGCGCGAATAGCCCAGCCAGTCCGCCAGCTCCGCTTCGAGCTGCGCATGGTGGCGGCTGTAGCCGGTCACATGCCCGGATGCACCCGCGCCAGCACCCGTCTCGGCCGCGCCCTGCTGCCACGCGGCAATCACCGCCGGATGCTGGCTCAAGCCAAGATAGTCGTTGCTGGAGAAGTGCCGATAGCGCTGCCCCTCCAGCGTAATTTCCCGCACGCTGTTGTGCTCAACGCGACGCCGTAAACGCCAGCCATCAGCGGCACGCCGCGCCGTCAGCGCCTCGTCGATACGTTGTGACCAGCCCATTTACACCGCCGCGTTGTAGAACTGCTCGGTATCCGCGTGCAGCAGCTGCTTGCTGAGCTGATGCTGCTGCTCATTGTTACCCGCCGTTGTCGCGGTGTGCTCCGGATTCAGGCCCAGTTTGCGGAACAGAATCAGATCCTTGTCCTCTTCCGGATTTGGCGTGGTAAGCAGTTTGCAGCCGTAGAAGATCGAGTTAGCGCCGGCCATAAAGCACATCGCCTGCGTTTGCTCGCTCATCTGCTCGCGTCCGGCAGAAAGACGCACGTGCGACGAGGGCATCATGATGCGCGCCACCGCGATGGTGCGGATGAAGTCGAAGGGTTCAACATCGTCGTTATCGGCCAGCGGCGTGCCTTTGACCTTCACCAACATGTTGATCGGTACGCTTTCGGGCGGCGTCGGCAGATTCGCCAGCTGCACCAGCAAGCCCGCACGATCTTTCACCGTTTCACCCAGACCCACAATGCCGCCGGAACACACCTTGATGCCCGCGCCGCGCACTTTATCCAGCGTATCCAGACGTTCCTGATAGCTGCGCGTGGTGATGATGTTGCCGTAAAACTCTGGCGAGGTGTCGAGGTTGTGGTTGTAGAAATCCAGTCCCGCTTCGGCGAGGCGCTGCGCCTGGTCGCCATCCAGCGTGCCAAGCGTCATGCAGGTTTCCATGCCCATCGCTTTCACGCCCTGCACCATCTGCTGAAGGTAAGGCATGTCGCGCTCGTGCGGGTTTTTCCACGCGGCGCCCATGCAGAAACGGCTCGATCCCGCCGCTTTGGCTTTGCGCGCCGACTCCAGCACCGCGTCCACTTCCATCAGACGTTCCGATTCCAACCCGGTTTTGTAGCGCGCGCTCTGCGGACAGTATTTACAGTCTTCCGGACAGGCGCCGGTTTTGATTGATAGCAGCGTGCTGACCTGCACCTGGCGTGGATCGAAATGTTGACGATGCACTTGCTGCGCTTCAAACATCAACTCAAGGAAAGGTTTATCGAAAAGTGCCTGAGCTTGTGCCAGTGTCCAGCGGTTTGCCATTGCTTACTCCAGAAAAAGGGGGTTCATCCCGACGATTAACGTGGTTATACTTGTAAACTAAATCTTTTTAAAATGGTTTACAACTCACATGTTCACTCAGGATGACCTCAACTTTGACCGTCAGCATATCTGGCATCCCTACACGTCGATGCGCGATCCCCTGCCCTGTTATCCGATTGTGGCGGCGCACGGCTGCCAGCTGCAGTTGGCCGATGGACGTGAACTGGTGGACGGCATGTCGTCGTGGTGGGCGGCGATCCACGGCTACAACCATCCGCGTCTCAATCAGGCGCTGCAGCAGCAAATGACGCAGATGTCGCATGTGATGTTTGGCGGCATCACCCATCCGGCGGCGGTGGAACTGAGCCGCCAGCTGATTGCCATGACGCCTGATGCGCTGGAGTGCGTGTTCCTCGCCGATTCGGGTTCGATCGCCGTCGAAGTGTCGATGAAAATGGCGCTGCAATACTGGCTGGGACGCAACCAAACGCGACAGAAATTCCTTACGCTGAAGCGCGGCTATCACGGGGATACCTTTGCCGCGATGTCGGTGTGCGATCCGGAAAATTCGATGCACAGCCTGTGGCGCGGCTATCTGCCGGAACATCTGTTCGCCAACGCGCCGCAGTGCGCTTTCGATGACGCGTGGAACGAGGCCGATTTCGCCGATTTTGCGCAGCTGGCGGAAATCCACCATCGGGAGATTGCGGCGGTGATTCTGGAGCCGATTGTGCAAGGCGCTGGCGGAATGCGTTTCTACCATCCGCGCTATCTGCAGCAGGTGCGCGAGCTGTGCGACCGCTACGGTTTGCTGCTGATTGCCGATGAGATCGCCACCGGATTTGGCCGCAGCGGCAAGCTGTTTGCCTGTGACCATGCGGGCATCACGCCGGACATTCTCTGCCTCGGCAAAGCGCTGACCGGCGGCACCATGACGCTCTCTGCCACGCTGACCACGCGTGAAGTCGCGGATACCATCAGCCGCAGCGCAGCAGGCTGCTTTATGCACGGCCCTACTTTTATGGGCAATCCGCTGGCCTGCGCGGTGGCGGTGGAAAGTCTGAAGATGATCAATGAAGGCGGCTGGACAACACAGGTGGCGCACATCGAACAGCAGCTGCGCAGCGAGTTGCTGCCGTTGCGCAGTCATCACGCGGTGGCCGATGCGCGCGTGCTGGGTGCGATTGGCGTGATCGAAACCCATCAGGCCGTGAACATGGCGGCGCTGCAGCACTTCTTCGTTGAGCGCGGCGTGTGGATTCGGCCGTTTGGGCGCTTGATCTACCTGATGCCACCTTATCTGATTTCTGCCGCCGAACTGACGAAACTGACGCAAGCGGTCGGTGCAGCACTGGATGTTGCGGCGCATTTCCACCATGATTGAGGGCACTGCACAACCAATAAGGAGCGATCATGCGCGTAGTTAGCCAGGATTTTAACGACGGCGATAAGATGCCAGAGCGACACGTTTTCAACGGCATGGGTTACCAGGGCGACAATGTGTCACCGCATCTGGCGTGGGATGATGTACCGGCAGGCACCAAAAGCTTTGTTGTCACCTGCTACGATCCCGACGCGCCTACCGGTTCCGGCTGGTGGCATTGGGTGGTAGCGAACATTCCGGCTGAAGTCACCGCGTTGCCGCAGGGTGCCGGTTCCGGCGTGGCGGAACTGCCGGCGAGCGCCATTCAGACGCGTACCGATTTTGGCCAAACCGGCTACGGTGGCGCAGCGCCACCGCAAGGCGAATCACATCGCTACATCTTTACGGTGCATGCGCTGGATACGGATAAAATTGACGTGGATGAAGGCGCGAGCGGCGCGATGGTTGGCTTTAATGTGCATTTCCATGCGCTGGCCAGTGCGTCGATTACGGTGAAGTACGCGTAACAGCTCAGAATCGCGCTGTTAGGAAATATGCCCGCCTGTTTGATCAGGCAGGCATTTTATTTATCCCAACGGGTGGATAACCACCCACATTGGGCCTTGTCCTACCGCGTAACGCGCCAGCGGATTAAGCAGACCGCGTTCCTGAATCTTATACACTTCGATGTGATGCGATTTCTGTCCCGCCGCTACCAGGTATTGACCGCTGTGATCAATATTGAAGCCGCGCGGCTGGGTTTCAGTTGGCTGGTAGCCTTCAATCGCCAGCACCGAGCCATCTTCACTGATGCTGAATACCGTAATGGTGCTGCTGGTACGGTCGCAGGCATAGAGGAAACGGCCATCCGGCGTGATGTGGATGTCCGCCGCCCAGCGCGTGTCGCTGAAATCTTTCGGCATCATATCAAGGCTCTGCACGCGCTCAACCTGGCCGTGCACATTGTTCAGCGCCCATACATCCACCGTGCTATCCAGCTCGTTCACCACGTAGCCATATGCGCCGTTCGGATGGAAGGCCATGTGACGCGGACCGGCACCTTCAACGGTGGTGACCTGCGCTTGTTCGCGCGGAGCCAGAGTGCCGTCTGCGTTCAGTTGATACAGGCAGATGCGGTCCTGCTTCAGTGCCGGTACAAACAGCGTTTGGTTATTCAGATCGATATTGGCGGAGTGGCAACCGTCTAACCCGCTGATCACCTGAACTGGCGCTTGCGGCAAACCATCGCTGCCAATCGGGCTGATGCTGACGCAGGCATCGTTGTACGAACCGCAGAACAGATAATTGCCCTGACGATCGGTGGAGATGTGGGTTGGGCTGCCCGGCAGCGGTGCTTCACCGGCGAGGCTCAGCGTGCCGTCGGCCGCAATGCGAAACGCCAGCACGCGGAAATTCGGACGCACACCGACATAGAGAAAATCTTTCTTCGGGCTCACCACCATCGGCTGCACCTGGCCGGCAACATCCGTTACCTGCAATAACGTCAGTGCGCCATCTTCCTGCAACTGCCAGGCATGAATCTGCTGGCTCTCGGGACTGGCGGTATACACGACTTGTTTCATGCGTTTTCCTTATTCGCTGCCTGATGAAAGGGATAACTGTAGCGCGTTTCATTTTGTCGCGCTGGATTCATTTGTGCCCTGTTTTTTGTCTCAGGGCCGCTGCCGGGTGTAGACTCAATGCTTTGCCAACTCCCGGACGGAAAGTGTAATGAGCTACCGCGTAATCGCCCTTGACCTCGACGGCACCCTGCTAACCCCGAATAAAACCATCTTGCCTGAATCCATCGAAGCGCTGGCCCGCGCGCAACAGGCGGGCGTGAAAGTGTTGATCGTTACCGGTCGCCACCACTGCGCTATCCACCCTTTTTATCAGGCACTTAAGCTGGATACACCCGCAATTTGCTGTAATGGCACCTATTTATATGATTATCCCGCGAAACAGGTGCTGGCCGCCGATCCGCTGGATAAAAGCCGAGCCGCACGGGTGATTGAGATGCTGGATGAAGAGAACATTCACGGTCTGCTGTATGTCGATGATGCGATGCTGTACCAAACGCCAACCGGCCATGTGACGCGTACGCTTAACTGGGCGCAATCGTTGCCGGAAGCGCAGCGTCCGCTGTTCCTGCAGGTGCCAAGCCTGGCGCAGGCGGCGATTGAGGCTGATTCGATCTGGAAATTCGCGCTGTCGCATCCCGACACGCGCGCGCTGCAGCAGTTTGCCGAACGCACCGAAGCCGAACTTGGTCTGGCGTGTGAATGGTCGTGGCACGATCAAGTGGATATCGCCAAAGGCGGCAACAGCAAAGGCAAGCGTCTGGCGCAGTGGGTTGAGAGTCAGGGCTTTAGCATGCAAGACGTGCTGGCGTTTGGCGACAACTACAACGATCTCAGCATGCTGGAACAGGTGGGATTAGGCGTGGCGATGGGCAATGCCGATGACGCCATCAAAGCGCGCGCCAAAAAGGTGATTGGCACCAATCTGGAGCCGGGCATCGCCGAAGTGATCTATCAAGAGGTTCTGTAACCGTAAGATGTAGCGCGCAATTCATGGCGCGGATTTTTCTCACACCGCGCAATGAATCCATTTACGCTGCTATCGACACGCTCTTGATCTGCGCATACAGCCACTGATCCGGTCGAATGCCCAGCTCATCGCGCGCCCACGGCGAAATGCGTGCCCACAACTCGCTGATGCCAATGCGCAGCTTCACTTCCACCTGATCGTCAATCTCCAGCAGCTCAACCACCTGTGCCGGCAATATATTGCGGATCGAGGTGTTATGCGGCGGCTGCAATGCCAGCGACACATCGGCTGAGGCGATGCGAATACGCAGCGGCGTTTTCAGCGGCTGATTCACCCGGCTCACCCAAATATGCTGATCGCCAAGCGACAGCGCGGTCATTGGGTAATCAGGATGCTGCTCCAGCACCTGCACGCGCAGCACGCTGGTGCGCTCGGCGAGCGGCAGCCACGGACGCATCGCCGAACTGCTCCACACTTTTTCCAGCGGACCAAAGGCTTTCACCTGGCCGGCATCCAGCACCAGCACGTTATCCGCCAGCTGCAGGATTTCATCGAGGCTGTGCGATACGTAAAGAATGGGAATATCGACCTGCTTCGCCAGCTTTTGCAGATAGGGCATCAGCTCACGTTTGCGCGGCAGATCAAGCGACGCCAGCGGCTCATCCATCAGCAGAATATCGGGCGCCGTCAGCAACGCGCGGCCTATCGCCACGCGCTGTTTTTCACCGCCCGAAAGCGACGCAGGAAAACGCGTCAGCAGCGATTCTAAACCCAGCAGCGCCACCAGCGCGTTGAACTGCGGCTTCATTGAGGCCGCCATGCCGTATTGCAGATTGCCGCGCACGCGATAATGTGGAAACAGCCGCGCGTCCTGAAACACATAGCCGATACGGCGCTTTTCCGGCGGCAAATTCACGCGCGTGGCCGAATCGAACAGCAGGCGATCGTTTAACTCAATACGCCCGCTCTGCGGCTGGGTTAATCCGCCAATCGCGTTAATCAACGAGGTTTTGCCCGCACCCGACACGCCGAAAATGGCGGTAATGCCGCTGGCGGGAACATTAATGTTAACGTCGAGCAGGTGCTCGCCCAACTGCTGAGAAAGTTGCAGATTGAGCATTATGCCGCTCCCAGCCGTTTACGGCCCCAGCGCGCCAGCATTTCCGATGCCACTAACGACATCAGCGCCAGCGCAATCGCCACCGCACAGAGGCGCGCGGCGGTGCCTTCCGCGCCCGGCGTTTCAATCAGGGTAAACATCGCCGACGGAATGGTGCGCGTCTCGCCGGGAATGTTGGAGACAAATGTGATGGTGGCACCAAATTCACCCAGCGAACGGGCAAAGGCCAGCACCGTGCCAACAATAATGCCCGGCAAGGTGAGCGGAAGCGTGATGGTGAAAAATACGCGCCAGCGCCCGGCACCCAGCGTGCGTGCGGCCAGCTCCAGTTTGGTATCCACCGCTTCCAGCGCAAGACGAATTGCACGCACCATCAGCGGAAACGCCATCACCGCCGAAGCGATCACCGCGCCGCGCCAGCTAAAGGCAAAGGTGAAACCGAACCAGTCATACAGCCATTCGCCAATAAAACCGCGCCGGCCTAAGGCGATCAGCAGCAGATAGCCGACCACCACCGGTGGCAGCACCAGCGGCAGGTGGACGATGCTGTCCAACAGGGTTTTGCCCGGAAAGCGGCAGCGCGCCAGAATCCAGGCCATCAGGATGCCAAACGGCAAGCTGCATATCACAGCTACGCAGGACACTTTCAGGCTAAGAAAAACGGCCTGCCATTCGGGATCGCTCAATATCATTTCTTCGGCGTGAATCCATACTGTTTAAACACGGCAGCGGCATCCGGCCCCTGCAAATAGTTGTAGAAGGCTTCCACCGTTGCGTTCTGATGTTCTTTGACAATCGCCATCGGATATTCCACTGGCTTGTGGCTATCTTCCGGGAATCGTCCTACGACCTGCACTTTTTGGCTGGCCACCGCGTCCGAACCATACACGATGCCGTACGGCGTTTCGTTACGCTCAACCAATGCTAGCGCGGCGCGCACGTTGTTGGCTGGCGCCAGCTGCGGGGATAAAGCGTCCCACGCGCCGAGTTTTTGTAATGCTTCTTTGGCATAAATGCCGGCCGGCACGTGATCCGGATCGCCCACCGCCAGACGCTCGCCTTTCAGCAGGCGTTTCCAGTCGGTTTTGCTATCAAGGGTGACCGCTTTAGCCGCGTCGCTTTTCGGTGCAATCAGCACTAAATCGTTGCCAAGCAGCGTATAGCGCGTGCTGCTCACCACGCTGTTTTTTGCCACCACATCGTCCATCCACTGCTGATCGGCAGAGATGAACAGATCGGCCGGTGCGCCCTGATCGATCTGGCGCGCCAGCACCGAAGAAGAGGCAAAAGAGGATACCACTTCTACACCGCTTTTCTTCTGGTACTGCGTCGCAATGTCCTGCAGCGCATTGGTCAGCGATGCTGCTGCAAACACGGTGATTTTCTCTGCGGCCGCGGCATGACCGGCCAATGAAACGCTTAAAACGGTTGCAGCAGCCCAACGGTACTTGATGGTTCGCATTTGTTGCTCCTTGTTACGTTATATATTTGATAATACAACGTACGCGCAAATGCGTCATGAGCTTTATATCGGCAGGATTTTACGGAAGTTCAGAAACAAAACGCCCGCAGGAAGCGGGCGTTGAGAAATTAGTGTTGTGAGCTGTTGGCAGGACGATCGTCGCGGCGGCCAAATTTTGAGATGACGTTGAAAACTTCACCCAGGCCGTAAATCAAACCGAGCATAATCGCCATCACAATCGGCACCATGATGATAGCCACAGCCAGGCTTTTTAACAGTTCCAGCATGGAAACCTCACGCAGAAAATAAAAAAGTAATTGTAACGGTTAGCGAAAAAAACGCACTGCCCTTTTCGTGCTTTTACTTTTAAGCAGTAAACTGAGCGGATTAACCTAAGGAGCTGACATGCAGGCAGAACTTTCTCTCCATATTCGTCTTCAGCAAAAACTGTTTGCCGATCCGCGTCGTATCGAATTACTGAAACGCGTGCAGCAAACCGGCTCCATCAGCCAGGGCGCGAAACTGGCGGGCATCAGTTATAAAAGTGCCTGGGATGCGATCAATGAGATGAATCAGCTGGCCGACAAAACGCTGGTGGATCGCGCCACCGGCGGCAAAGGCGGCGGCGGCGCGCAGCTGACGCGTTATGGCGAGCGGCTGATTCAGCTGTTCCAGTTGATGGAGCAGATTCAACAAAAGGCCTTCGATGTGCTGCAAAACGACAGCTTGCCGCTCGACAGTTTGCTGGCGGCGATTGCGCGTTTCTCGCTGCAAACCAGCGCGCGCAATCAGCTGTTTGGTACGGTGCTGGCCAGCGATCATCAGCAGGTGCAGCAGCATCTTGAGGTGCTGCTCGCCGATGGCGTAACGCGCCTGCAGGTGGCGATCACCGCACACAGTGCCGAACGCTTGCAGCTCGACAGCGGCAAAGAGGTGCTGGTGCTGATTAAAGCACCGTGGATTCACGTCAGTCACGCCGCCGCCAGCAGCGACAATCAACTGGCTGCGCAGATCAGCGCAATTGAGCCCGGCGATCAGCTTAGCGAAGTATTGATGGTGTTGCCGAGTGGCGAAACGCTGTGCGCGACCGTCACCAATGAGGCGGTGAAACAGCAGAATCTGCAGGTTGGCGCCAGCGTCACCGCCAGTTTTAATGCCGAACACGCCATCATCGCCACACTGCTCTGAAATCCACGCCATGATTTGACTTCGCCTGCATCGCTGGCTAAAACTGGACAACACGATGCATAAAACGGAATAGATCATGGCTTCATTGCAAATTTCGCAAGGTACGTTTCACCTTAGCGACACCCGAGCACTGTCCCTTAACGATTTAACCCTCAACAGCGGCGAAAGCTGGGCGTTTGTCGGCGCCAACGGCAGCGGCAAGTCATCGCTGGCGCGCGCCCTTTCCGGCGAGTTGCAGCCCGGTAAAGGCAGCGTGCAGCAGGATTTTCAACGCCGTACGCGCCTGTCGCTGGAGCAGCTACAGAAACTGGTCAGCGATGAGTGGGAACGCAACAACACCGATTTGCTAAGTGAAGGCGAAGACGATACCGGTCGCACCGCCGCACAGATCATTCAGGATGAAGTGCAAGATGCGGCGCGTTGTCAGGCGCTGGCGCAGCAGTTTGGCATCACTTATCTGCTCGATCGCCGGTTCAAATATCTCTCCACCGGCGAGACGCGCAAAACGCTGTTGTGCCAGGCGCTGATGGCGCAGCCGGATCTGCTGATCCTCGATGAACCTTTCGATGGGCTGGATGTGGCGTCGCGCGCCAGCCTGGCGCAAACCCTCAACGATCTGCATCGAAGCGGTTTTAGCGTGGTGCTGGTGCTCAATCGCTTTGATGATATTCCCGATTTTGTCGAGAAGATCGGCGTGTTAGCCGAATGCACGTTAACCCACGTGGGCGAACGGCGCGCGATTCTGGCCGAAGCGCTGGTGGCGCAGCTGGCGCACAGCGAGAAGCTTGCTGGCATGGCGCTGCCGCAGGCGGATCAACCCGATCAACTGCCGCAGCTGGCCGAAGATGCGCCGCGCGTGATACTGCGCAACGGCGTGGTGTCGTACAACGACAAAGCGGTGATTGATGGCCTGAACTGGCAGGTTAATCCCGGTGAACACTGGCAGATTGTGGGGCCGAACGGTGCGGGTAAATCCACCCTGCTCAGTTTGGTAACCGGCGATCATCCGCAGGGTTACAGCAACGATTTGACGCTGTTCGGCATCCGACGCGGCAGCGGTGAAACCATCTGGGACATCAAGCAGCACATCGGTTACGTCAGCAGCAGCCTGCACCTCGATTATCGCGTCAGCTGTAATGTGCGCACCGTGGTGCTCTCCGGCTTCTTCGATTCGATTGGTCTGTATCAGGCGGTGTCCGATCGGCAAAAAGCGCTGGCGCGTCAGTGGCTGGCGCTGCTCGGTATGGATAATCAGCTGGCGGATGCGCCGTTCCACAGTTTGTCGTGGGGCCAGCAGCGGCTGGTGCTGATTGCGCGCGCGCTGGTGAAACATCCCACGCTACTCATTCTCGATGAACCGTTGCAGGGGCTCGATCCGATTAACCGTCAGCTAGTGCGCCGCTTTGTTGATGTGCTGATTGGCGAAGGCCGTACGCAACTGCTGTTTGTCTCCCACCACGCCGAGGATGCGCCGCAGTGCATCACCCATCGCCTGAGTTTTGTCGCGCAGGAACAGGGTTACGGTTTCCTGCAAGAGTCGCTGCGTTAAATAGCGGTTGCCATAAGTGGCAATCCTACAAACATCTAACGTGCATAGCGCCATTGCCAAAATAATTCGAGCTGCGGCAAGCAGCAGCAGTTCGGAGTATGAAGGCAATGTAAGCGTTACCATTTCATCGCCTGGTAATTCAACAAACACACGCAACAACCCCACAAAATGAGAATCGTCACCTTGTGTAAACGATACCATTTATCCAGACTGGATCACGCTTTCACGCTGGTCTTTGTGCTACTTTGATCAAAATCATTTTTATCTGTTTGCCGTTTACCAGGACTCATCATGGAAAAATTTAACCCGGTCGATCATCCGCATCGCCGTTATAACCCATTGATCGATCAATGGGTGCTGGTCTCACCCCATCGCGCTAAGCGCCCGTGGCAAGGTGCGCAGGAAACCCCGGCACTGGAGCAACTGCCAGCGCACGATCCTGACTGCTTCCTTTGTGCTGGAAACACCCGCATTACCGGTGACAAAAACCCCAACTATAAAAGCACTTACGTGTTCACCAATGACTTTGCCGCGCTGATGACTAACACGCCAGACGCACCGCAAAGCGACGATCTGTTGATGCGCTGCGAAAGCGCGCGCGGTACCAGCCGGGTGATCTGCTTCTCGCCGGATCACAGCAAAACGCTGCCGGAACTGCCGCTGAGCGGGCTGGAAGATATCGTGCGGACCTGGCAGGAACAGACTGCCGATCTCGGTCAGCACTATCCGTGGGTGCAGGTGTTTGAAAACAAAGGTGCGGCGATGGGCTGCTCCAACCCGCATCCGCATGGCCAGATTTGGGCCAACAGCTTCCTGCCAAACGAAGCGCAGAAAGAAGATGACAACCAACGTCACTATTTTGCCGAGAAAGGCACGCCGCTGCTGGTCGATTACGCTGCGCGCGAGTTGAGCGATGGCAGCCGTACGGTGGTGGAAACCGAACACTGGCTGGCCGTGGTGCCGTGGTGGGCGGCGTGGCCGTTTGAAACCTTGCTGCTGCCGAAAGCCCATGTGAAACGCATCACCGATCTCTCCGAGCCGCAGCGCACCGATCTGGCGCTGGCGCTTAAGCAGCTCACCAGCCGCTACGACAACCTGTTCCAGTGCTCTTTCCCCTATTCGATGGGTTGGCACGGCGCGCCGTTCAACGGCGAAGCCAACGATCACTGGCAGCTGCACGCACACTTCTATCCGCCGCTGCTGCGTTCAGCCACGGTACGCAAATTTATGGTTGGCTATGAAATGCTGGCCGAAATTCAACGTGATTTAACGGCGGAACAGGCAGCTGAACGTCTGCGTTCTGTCAGCGATGTCCATTTCCGCGAGGCGCAATAAATGTCATTAAAATCCATTACTCAACAGGTTTTCGCTGACACTTTCGGCTATCAGGCGACACACAGCGTTCAGGCACCGGGCCGCGTCAATCTGATTGGCGAACACACCGACTACAACGATGGCTTTGTGCTGCCGTGCGCCATCGATTATCAAACCGTGATTGCCTGCGCCAAACGCGACGATCGCCAGGTGCGCGTGATTGCCGTCGATTACGACAATCAGCAGGACAGCTTCTCGCTGGATGCGCCGATTGAGCCGCTGAAAGAGCCAATGTGGGCCAACTACGTGCGCGGCGTGGTGAAACATCTGCAAAAACGCGATGCCAGCTTTGGCGGCGTGGATATGGTGATCAGCGGCAACGTGCCACAAGGCGCGGGCCTGAGTTCTTCGGCGTCGCTGGAAGTGGCGGTAGGTACCGTATTCCAGCAGCTGTATGCATTAAACCTCGATGGCGCAGCGATTGCGGTGAACGGTCAGGAAGCGGAAAACCAGTTTGTCGGCTGCAACTGCGGCATCATGGATCAGCTGATCTCGGCGCTCGGTCAGCCGGATCACGCCATGCTGCTGGATTGTCGTACGCTCGGCACGCGCGCGGTATCAATGCCGGAAGATGTCGCGGTGGTGATCATCAACTCCAACTTCCGTCGTAGCCTGGTGGGCAGCGAATACAATACGCGTCGTGAACAGTGTGAAACTGGCGCACGCTTCTTCAATAAACCGGCGCTGCGCGATGTGACGCTGGAAGAGTTTGAAGCCTCTGCTGGTGAGCTGGATGCGTTGGTGGCAAAACGCGTGCGTCACGTGATTAGCGAAAATGCGCGCACGCTGGAAGCCGCCGATGCGTTAAGCGCGGGCGATCTGAAACGCATGGGCGAACTGATGGCCGAATCGCACGCCTCGATGCGTGACGATTTCGAAATCACCGTGCCGCAAATCGATCAGCTGGTTGAGATTGTGAAAACAGAAATCGGCCCGCGCGGCGGCGTGCGTATGACCGGCGGCGGTTTCGGTGGCTGCATCGTGGCGCTGATACCAACCGATCTGGTCGATGCGGTGAAAGCGGCGGTGGCCGAGAAGTATGAAGCGCAAACCGGCATCAAAGAGACCTTCTACGTGTGCAAAGCGTCCGCAGGAGCAGGCCAATGGTAAGTGATGTGAATTCACACGCGCCAGACGGGCAACCGTGGCGCATCACTGTGCTGCGCAATCGCAACGGCATGGTGGCTACTTTTATGGATTGGGGCGCGACCTGGCTGTCAGCGCGCGTGCCAATGTTGGATCACAGCGTGCGTGAAGCGCTGCTCGGCTGTGCCACGCCGTCCGGTTATCTGCATCAGGATGCTTATCTTGGCGCGACGATTGGCCGCTACGCGAACCGCATCGCCTCGGCCGAACTTAAGCAACTCAATCTACAGCTGGCGGCTAATCAGGGCGCACATCAGCTGCACGGCGGGCCGCAAGGTTTCGATAAACGTCGCTGGCAGATTCTCAGTCAGAGCGAAAGCGAGGTGCACTATCGCCTCGATTCGCCCGATGGCGATCAGGGTTATCCCGGCAATGTGATCGCCAATGTCATCTATCAACTTGATGACGATAATTGCTTGTCGATTCGCTATGAAGCGCAAACCGACAAGCCTTGCCCGGTCAATCTCACCAACCATGCTTACTTTAATCTTGATGCGCATCATGGTGATGCGCGCCAGCATCGCTTACAACTGCACGCCGATCGTTACCTGCCGGTGGACAGCGAAGGCATTCCTAACGCGCCGCTGAAAGAGGTGGCGGGAAACAGTTTTGATTTCCGCCAGCCGAAGCGCGTCGCCGATGAGTTCCTCGCCGATGACGATCAAAAAGCGGTGAAAGGCTATGACCACGCCTTTTTGCTTAACACCGCTGGCGACAGCAGCCAGCCCGCCGCCCATTTATGGTCTGCCGATGGCAAGCTGGAGCTGAGCGTGTTTACTGCCGCTCCGGCGCTGCAGTTCTACACCGGCAACTATCTGGCGGGAACACGCGCCCGTGAGCAGGACAGCTATACTGCTTTCCAGGGCATCGCTCTGGAGAGCGAATTTTTACCGGATTCGCCTAACCATGCAGAGTGGCCGCAGCCCGATTGCTGGCTGCAACCCGGCGACAGCTGGCAGTCCGTGACGCGTTATCGCTTCACGCCGCACTGAGCGACCGGATGAAAAACGCGCACTGCGCTGCCGACAGGCTTACGCCGTGCGTTGTTTTCCGCTATGGTATGGCGCTATTAGTGAGCCGCTTCTCAGTGGCCGCAGCCGGTTTCAATACTAATCGTAAATCGAGCATTAAGGAGTAAAGCTATGGCCGTAACTAAGCTGGTACTGGTGCGACACGGCGAAAGCCAGTGGAACCAGGAAAACCGCTTCACCGGATGGTACGACGTTGACCTGTCTGACAAAGGTCGCACTGAAGCCAAAGCAGCCGGTCAGCTGCTGAAAAAAGAAGGTTTCGTGTTTGATTTCGCTTACACCTCAGTGCTGAAGCGCGCTATTCACACCCTGTGGAATGTGCTGGATGAGTTGGATCAGGCTTGGCTGCCGGTTGAAAAAACCTGGCGTCTGAACGAGCGTCACTACGGTGCGCTGCAAGGTCTGGATAAAGCAGAAACCGCCGCTAAATACGGTGACGAGCAAGTGAAACAGTGGCGTCGTGGCTTTGCTATCACGCCACCAGAACTGGATCGCGCTGATGAGCGTTTCCCAGGCCACGATCCGCGTTACGCTTCACTGACTGACGCGCAGCTGCCAACCACCGAAAGCCTGGCGCTGACCATCGAACGCGTGATTCCTTACTGGAACGAAAGCATTCTGCCGCGCATTAAGAGCGGTGAGAAAGTGATCGTTGCTGCACACGGCAACTCACTGCGTGCGCTGGTTAAATACCTCGACAACCTGAGCGAAGACGAGATCCTCGAACTGAACATCCCAACTGGCGTGCCGTTGGTGTATGAGTTCGATGAGAACTTCAAGCCGCTCAAGCGTTACTATCTGGGTGATGCTGACGAGATTGCTGCGAAAGCCGCAGCCGTAGCAAACCAGGGTAAAGCGAAGTAAGCGAACGCTGAAACGCAAAAAGGCCAGACGCAAGTCTGGCCTTTTTTATTGCCGCATTGGCTTAGCTGCGGCGCTGTTTGACCGCCTGAGCCAGCTGACGCAACGCCTTCTCAGTGTCTTCCCAGCCGATACAGGCATCGGTCACGCTCTGGCCGTACACCAGCGGTTTGTCGCTTTCGAGGCTCTGATTACCTTCCACCAGATGACTCTCGATCATCACGCCAGTAATCGCCTGCTCACCACCGGCAATTTGCTGTGCCACGTCGTCGGCAACCACCATCTGACGTTGGAACTGCTTGCTGCTATTAGCATGGCTGAAGTCGATCATCACTTGCGGACGCAAGCCTGCTTTCTCCAGACCGGTTTTCACGGCCGCCACGTGTTCGGCGCTGTAGTTCGGCTCTTTGCCGCCGCGCAGGATGATGTGGCAGTCTTCGTTACCGCTGGTTTCGACAATCGCCGAGTGACCATATTTGGTGACTGACAGGAAGCAGTGTGGCGCGCTGGCCGCACCGATGGCGTCAATCGCCACTTTGATGGTGCCGTCGGTACCGTTTTTGAAGCCCACCGGGCAAGAGAGGCCGGAAGAGAGTTCGCGATGCACCTGCGATTCGGTGGTACGTGCGCCAATCGCGCCCCAGCTCATCAGGTCGGCCATATATTGTGGCGTGATCATATCGAGGAACTCACCGGCGGCTGGCAACCCGATATCGTTGATATCCACCAGCAGCTTGCGCGCCAGGCGCAGGCCGTCATTGATCTGGAAGCTGCCATCCATAAACGGGTCGTTGATCAGCCCTTTCCAGCCCACCGTGGTGCGCGGTTTTTCAAAGTAAACGCGCATCACCACTTCGAGATCGTCTTTCAGCTCATCACGCAGTGCCAGCAGGCGCGTCGCATACTCTTGCGCAGCCTGGGTATCGTGAATTGAGCACGGACCGATCACCACCAGCAGACGATCGTCTTCGCCATGCAGAATGCGGTGAATCGCCTGACGTGACTGCGCTACGGTTGCAGCCGCTTTATCGGTGGCGGGGAATTTTTCAAGCAAAGCAACAGGAGGCAGTAACTCTTTGATCTCTCTGATGCGTAAATCATCGTTCTGGTAATCCATACACAATTCCATTCAAATTTCTGGCCCAACGTCCGTCGGGCGCAACCCGCCCACTTTAGCCCTTCGCGCGGTGGGTGTAAATTACGCACCGCGCTTAAAATGTACATCTCAAATTTGCATTTATATATCCATGCACTAAGCTTTTTAAATGTAAGCACTAAGGAATGATGTGTTTGCAAAATTAAATTTTTAAGTGAAGCGTATAAGGTGGATTTTATTCCATCGCGGCACGCTATTTTCGTCACTCAACACCAGCGGGTGTTAGACGGCAACTATCCATTAATTACTGGAGCATAATGATGAATAAGTTTGCAATGATCTTTCTGACAGCAGCGATGACCATGGGTAGCGGTGCTGTAATGGCTGCGGATAACAACAATGGTGCGGCCAACGCTTCAGCTGAAGCCGGTGCAGCAGCTGGCGGTGCAAAACAAAATCTGCCACCAAATAATGTTGATAACAGCAAAATTAACAGCGGTAGCACCAATACCAACAGCGCAGCAACGTCAGGCACTGACTCAAGCAATATGTCAGCCAACCAGGTGCACAAAAACAGCATGTGCAAAGACGGCAAATGCCCGGACATGAATAAAAAAGTCGACACCAAAGAGGGTGGCGGCCACGTGAAACATAAAACAGACGGTACTTCGCAATAAGTTTCCTTCTGTTTGATCAAGGGAGAGCTTCGGCTCTCCCTTTTATTTTGCCCCCCGCCCTTTTCCGCTATGCTGAAGCAATGAAATTCACAGGAACTGTTTCATGGCTTCATTGCTGCTTATTGATGATCACCCGTTAGTTGCCGTCGCACTGGAAGCGGCTTGCGTTAACGCTCCTATCACGTTGAACATTCACGCCGCTGGCGACGAAGCGCAGGCGCGCCAACTGCTTCAACAACATCCCATCGATTTAATTGTGCTGGATATCGGTTTACCCGATTGCGACGGACTCGAACTGCTGCGCCGGTTGCGCGTGCGTAATCAGCACTGCCCGGTGTTGATCTATTCCGCGCAGCAGAGCCGCCACACGCTGCTCAGCGCCGTGTCGCTTGGCGCTGCTGGTTACGTGGTGAAAAGCCAAAGCATGGCGCAACTGCTGAGCGCGATTCTGGCGGTGCTAGGCGGCCAGCAGGCTTTTCCGCCGCTGCCGGAACGTATCGAACTGCCGTTAACCGAAAAAGAGCAGCAGATTGTAGCGCTGCTGGTGCGCGGCCTTTCGAATCTGCAGATTGGCGAACAGCTGCATATCAGCAATAAAACCGTTAGCACCCACAAGAAGAACATCCTGGAGAAAACCGGCGTACAGTCGGTGGTTGAGCTGGCTGAGCTGTGGAAAGCGCAGCAGTGAGGATCTGTTTGCTGCTGTGTACGCTGCTGCTGAGTGTGATGGCGAAAGCCGATCTGCAACCCGCCAGCAGCGTGATGTTACCCGCGATGATGCCAGCCCCACACGCCGAGCCGTGGCCTGGCGCAACGTTGCGCGTCGCGGTGCCGGCACAAAACAGCGCACCCTGGGCGATGCGCATTGGCGATCACCTCTGGGGCATCGACGCCGACTATCTCAGCGCCCTAAGCCAGTTGACCGGTACGCATTTCACGCTGCAAAGCTATGCCGATCGCGCGCAGCAACTGGCAGCCTTGCAGCGCGGCGAGGTGGATTTGGTGTTGAGTAATCAACATGCCCAGCTCCCATCCGATGTGCTGCTCAGCGACAGCTGGTACAGCAGCCCGATTCGCATCTATCGCAACCGGGATAATCAGCGCGCGGTGATGTTCAATAGCGAAACCGCGCAGCTCACCATTGCCGAAGCGACGCTGGCGCAGTTGCCCACTGAATTTGTGCAGCAGCATCGCTGGCACACCTTGCCGGGCGATCTGCAGGCGCTGTATGCGCTGCTCAATCAGCAAAGCGATTATCTGGTCGCCGATGAAGCCAGCGCCGGTTTCTTGCTGGGCCAGCTGCAGCAAGGACAAATTTACCAAATCACTGCCGATCCTGGCGCGGGCGAATTAACGCTACGCGCAATGACGCGCAATGCCGCGCTGATCCACTGGCTTAACAGCCAGCTGCGCCTGCTGCCCGCCGAGTTCAGCAGTCGGGTCCAGCAGCGCTGGAGCCCGCCGCTGCTGCGTTATCAGGACACACAAACTCTGATGCTGTCGGCCAGCGAAAAGCAGTGGCTGGCGCAACATACTGAGATTCCGTATGCGGTTGAGGCGGATAACGCGCCCTGGAGTTATCGCGACAGCAGCGGCAACGCGCGCGGCTTCGGCATCGACATGCTGAACGCGCTGAGCCAAAGTACCGGCCTGCGTTTTACCCCGCGCTGGGTCAACAATCCGCAGCAGGCCGCCACGCTACTGCAGCAACAGCAGGTGATGCTCAACCTGTTGCAGCCGCTGTATGGCGACGATCCCGGCAGCAATACTTTGCCGGTATGGCGCGCCATTTGGGGCATTTACACGCTTGCCACGCATCAGGCAATGAACTGGCAATCGTTACAAGGCCAGCGCGTGGGCGTATTACGCGACGATCTCGCCATACGTTTGCTGCCGTCAGGTATTACGCCGCAGCCGTTCGACGATCGGACGCAGCTGTGGCAAGCGCTGAATAACGGTCAGATCGATGCGCTGGTAGATAACGTGCTCTCTGCCCGCTGGCGTATGGCGAGTCACGAAGATAATCGTGTGCATCTGGCGTTTGCTGCCAGCGATATCGCCTGGCCGCTGGCGCCGCAGGTCAGTGCTGAACAGCCTGAGCTGCGCGCCCTGCTCGACCATGCATTGCAGCAAATCCCGCCTGATACGCTCAACCAGATGCGCGTCAGCTGGTCACAGCCGCCGCAGCCCGGCACGACGATGGCGATGCGCAATATTCCGCTGATGATTTTGCTTGCGGCAGGCGTAATTATTCTGTTGCTGTTGGGCTTGCTGGCGCGTCGTTACTGGCAGCAGCGCCGTGACCGATTGCAGCGTGAGCAGGCCGAACGCGCCAATGCCGCCAAAAGCCAGTTTCTTGCCACTGCCAGCCACGAACTGCGCACGCCGATGCAGGCGATACTCGGTTTGCTGGAGCTGGAACAGCAGCAGCATCCGAGTGAACGGCTGGCGCTGATGCACAGCAGCGCGCGGTCGCTGATGGCGCTATTGAACGACTTGCAGGATCACGCGCGTATTGAGAGCCAGAGCTTCCGTCTGGCGCCGCGTCCGCTCAATCTGACGCTCTGGCTGCAGCAACAGCAGCAGTTTTATCATCCCTTAATGCGCGATGCCGGGCCGAACCTGATTGCCGAAGCCCTGACGCCGCTGCCTGCCAGCGTGTTGCTGGATGGCGATCGCCTGCAGCAGGTGGTGAATAATCTGGTGGCCAACGCCCTGAAGTTTACCCGCGAAGGCGAAGTGCGCCTGTCGCTGGCGGTCAGTGAGCACATCCAGCTTACGGTCACCGACACCGGCAGCGGCATCCCGCTTAACGAGCAGGCAAAACTGTTTGAGCCGTGGTATCAGGCGCCGTCCGGCAAAAGCCATGCGGTGCAAGGCAGCGGCTTAGGTTTGTTTATCTGTCGCGAGATTGTGCAACGAATGGGCGGTACGCTAACGCTCACTTCAGCACCGGGCAGCGGCACCACGGTCAGCTTGCAGTTGCCATTAGTCGTGAGCCAAGAGCCGTTAACCGAGCGCACAGCCAGCTGGCCTGTTTACCCGCAGCTGCGCGTGGCCATTGTGGACGATCACCCGACCAATCTTTTGGTGATGCAGCAGCAGCTGGCGATGTTTGGCGTTGAGGCGCAGGTATTTGAAGAGGGCCGAGCGCTGCTGCGCGCCGATGCTCAGCGCGCCTTCGATATTCTGTTTATCGACCAGATGATGCCGCGCCCGGATGGTTTAACGCTGCTGCGTATTCTGCGCCGTCGTCAGCGCCAGCGCGGCAGCACCTCGCTGCGCGTGCTCTGCTCTGCAGATGTTCAGTTGCTGAAAATCGCCTTGCTGGATGACGAAGCTCTGCTGCTCAAACCCATTGAGCTCGATCATCTGGCACCGCTGCTGGCGCGCGCAGTAAAAGATCCATTGGATGTCTTGCCAAACAGCTTACTGATTCTGGCGCAGGATAATCAGGCATTTATTCCGCGCATCTGTCAAACCTTGCAGCGCACGCTGCAACAGGATCGGGATTTGCTGTTGAACGCGCGCGATACACAAAATTGGACGGCGCTGGAACAGGCTGCACACCGCATGAAGGGCAGCTGGTTGATGCTGGGCATTGATGAGGTAGCCGAGCGCTGTCAGCAGTTGATTGAGCAGGTTAAACAGCAGCAGTTGCCGCTTGATGATCTCAATTTACTGATATCATTAACAAACAGGTTACTTAAACAACTGGATAATTATGGCACACACGCATTCTCACGGGACCGCTAACGGCAACCGCAAACGACTGGCCGCGGCGTTTGGCGTAACGGCGCTGTTTATGGTGGCCGAAGTGATCGGCGGGCTGGTTTCTGGCTCGCTGGCGCTGCTGGCCGATGCCGGACATATGTTGACCGATGCCGCCGCGCTGCTGATGGCGTTACTCGCGGTGCAGTTTGCTCAGCGCAAGCCTAACGCGCGCCATACCTTCGGCTTGCTGCGTCTCACCACCTTAGCGGCGTTCGTCAACGCCATTGCGCTATTGGTGATTACGGTGCTGATTGTCTGGGAAGCGCTGCGTCGCTTCTATGAACCCCAGCCGATTGCCGGCGGATTGATGCTCGGCATCGCCATTGCCGGTTTGCTGGCCAATCTGCTGTCGTTCTGGCTGCTGCATCGCGGCAGCGAAGAGAAGAATCTCAACGTGCGTGCGGCGGCATTGCATGTGCTGGGCGATTTGCTGGGTTCGGTCGGTGCGATTGTCGCGGCGGTGATCATCATGCTGACCGGCTGGACGCCAATCGACCCAATTTTATCGCTGCTGGTGTCATTGCTGGTGGTACGTAGCGCCTGGTCGCTGCTGCGCGAGAGCCTGCATGAGTTGCTGGAAGGTGCGCCGGGCCATATCAACGCGGATAAACTGTCACGCGAGCTGACGCGCAATATCGATGAAGTACGTAACGTGCATCACGTTCATTTGTGGCAAGTGGGTGAAAAACCGGTGCTGACGCTGCATGTGCAGGTGATTCCGCCATACGATCATGACGGCCTGCTTAAGCGCATTCACCACTATTTGCATGAGCACTATCAGATTGCCCACGCCACGGTGCAGATGGAATATCAGCCGTGCAGCGGGCCGGACTGCGAGTTGTGTTTAGATAATAGCGCCGCGCAGCACGATCACCACGATCATGCTGCGCTGGAAGGTCACGCTCATCATCACTGATGGGACAGCGCGCGCGAGCCATGTTCGCGTGCGCTTTGCATCCACAGGCGCGAACCGTTAAGCGCAATCAGCGTCAGAATCGCGTACTCCAGTGACATGGCATATACGCCCTGACGCGCAAAGATCATCACGCTGATAACGTTGATCACCACCCAAAGCAGCCAGTTCTCAACATATTTTCGCGTCATCAAAATCATCGCCACAATCGATAGCACCATCATGCACGAATCCCAGAATGGGAACGCATCCGGCTGCAGTTGCGGCATCGCCACGTTAAGCCCCAGACTTTGCATGATGCCGACTGCTGTTTTGGTCAGGAAGGCAAAGACCGGGTCGATGTACACCGTCATCAGCGCAATCGCTACCACGCACGCCGCGCCCCAACCCAATGCTTTCGGCAGCGGCAGCCAGCGAATTCTCAGCTCCGTTTCGTTGTTAGAGGTTTGCCGACTCCACGCGTACCAGCCGTAAACGTTGGCGACGAAGAAAAACAGTTGCAGCAACAAGCTGGCGTAAAGCTGAATCTGGAAGAAAATCACCGCGAACAGCGTGACGTTTATCAGCCCGAAAAAGTAGTTGATGATTTTCTCAAGGCTGGCGAGCCAGATGCACAGCAGGCCCGCAAGGGTGCCAACGGCTTCGATCCATGAGAGATCGTAGCCGCCAACGCCGAGCGGAATGTGAACCAGAATATTTTGCGTGCTAAAGAAGTCCATATAAGGTGCCTGTGTAACGGGAGCCCGTCATGCATTCCCTTTGATTTTAAGTTTAAGATCTGCAGCAAAGGATAGCATGCGGTTGAGCGGTAGCAACGCGGCCTCACGCAACGCGCTATCCACATGGATCTCATGCGCGCTGCCGCCACGCTCCAGTCCTTCGGCAATCGCTTTCAGGCCGTTCATCGCCATCCAAGGACAGTGCGCACAGCTGCGGCAGGTGGCGCCCTCGCCTGCGGTGGGCGCTTCCAGCAACTCTTTGTTCGGCACCGCCTGCTGCATTTTGTAGAAGATGCCGCGATCGGTGGCGACGATCATCTGCGGATGCGGCAAACTTTGCGCCGCCTGAATCAGCTGACTGGTGGATCCCACCGCATCAGCCAGATCGACAATCGCCTGCGGTGATTCAGGATGCACCAGCACCGCCGCATGCGGATAGAGCGCTTTCATGCGTTGCAAAGCCTGTGTTTTGAATTCGTCATGCACAATACAGGCGCCCTGCCAGCACAGCACATCCGCGCCGGATTTTTGGGTGACGTAGCGGCCGAGATGGCGATCCGGTGCCCAGATGATTTTCTCGCCGAGGCTGTCAAGATGCTCAATCAGCTCAACCGCGATGCTCGAGGTGACGACCCAATCCGCACGCGCTTTAACCGCCGCCGAGGTGTTGGCATACACCACCACAGTGCGATCGGGATGCTGATCGCAGAAGCGGTTAAATTCTTCAATTGGGCAACCGAGATCGAGCGAGCATTCCGCCTGCAAGGTGGGCATCAGCACGGTTTTTTCCGGGCTAAGGATTTTTGCGGTTTCACCCATAAAACGCACGCCCGCCACCAGCAAGGTTTTAGCGGGATGGGTGCTGCCGAAACGCGCCATTTCCAGTGAGTCCGATACGCAGCCGCCGGTCTCTTCCGCAAGCGCCTGAATTTCGGGATCGGTGTAGTAATGCGCCACTATCACCGCATCGCGTTCTTTCAGCAAGCGTTTGATTTTGTTTTTGTAGTGGGCTTTTTCATCGTCGCTGAGACGTGCCGGTTTCGGCGGGAAAGGATAGATCGCGCTTTCAGGATCGAACATCAGGCTCATGACACGGCTCTCGTTTTCTCAATTTAACAAAATTGCCTGTTACGGCAATGATGCGGCATCAAAACCGCTATCGTGTTTTATATGCTAAACACGATAGCGGAATTGCGCGAGAGTGTCGTCTCTTTTTTGTGCGCTCTACAGCAACAATGCGCTGCTCAACGTTTTCTGCGGACTTTCCAGCTCCAGCAGGAAGGCTTTAACGGTGAGTCCGCCTGCAAAACCGGTGAGTTTGCCGTTGCTGCCAATCACGCGATGGCACGGCGCCATAATCGACAGCGGATTTTTACCGTTCGCTGCGCCCACGGCGCGCACCGCTTTCGGATTGCCGATCTGCTCGGCGATTTGCAGGTAGCTGCGCGTTTCTCCAAACGGGATGGTGAGCAGCGCCTGCCACACTTTTTTCTGGAACTCGGTGCCGACGGTGTCGTACGGCATATCAAACTGCTGACGCTCACCGGCGAAATATTCGCGCAGCTGGCGTTCGGCCTCACACAGAATCGGATGCTGATCGTTACGGCTGATCGGTTTCAGCGGCACGCGCTGCGCCCCTTCGTTTTCCCACAGAATCGCCGACAATCCTTTATCGGTGGCAACAAGCGTGAGCTCACCAACGGGCGTCGCGATGATTTTGGCATGATACATGGTGCACCTCCGGCATATTCTCTGCTGGCGATTATCGCATTTCCGTCGCAGGAAACTGGCTGTTTTCGGTCATCAGCATAAACTGGTTAGCTGTCCGAAAGCAGCGAGTTTTCCTGTTCAGCTTGCGCGACTATGCCGTTTATTTGCCGGAGACGATGATGTTTGATGCTGAAATTGCGTACCAGGCGCTGACGTCGCGCGATAGCCGCTTCGACGGGCTGTTTTTTGTTGGCGTGACATCCACCGGCATTTATTGCCGCCCCATTTGTCCAGTGAAAGCGCCGATGCAGAAGAACTGCCTGTTTTTTAGCAGCGCAGAGGCCGCCGAGAAAGCGCACTTCCGTCCGTGTTTACGCTGCCGTCCGGAACTGGCGCCCGGCTCTGCGCCGGTGGATAGCCATCACCGCATTGCCGATCGTTTAATTCGCCGCATCGAAGAGGGCTTGCTGGAAGAGCAGGAGACGCTGGCAGACATCGCTGGCGAGTTTGACCTCAGTGAACGTCAATTGCGTCGCGTGGTGCAGCAGGAGCTCGGCGTATCGCCTTTAGAGCTGCGTCAGACACGTCGTATGCTGCTAGCCAAGCAACTTCTGACAGAAACCTTTTTGCCGGTCACGGAAATTGCTTACGCCAGCGGCTTCCGCAGTTTGAGGCGCTTTAACGATGTGTTCCAGGCGCGCTATCGCATGACGCCCTCCCGCCTGCGCAAGCAGAATCAACCCGACGCCGTGAAAACCACGCAGGAGAGCGCCGAACTGCGCCTGAGTTATCGGCCGCCTTACGATTGGGATGCGATGCTCGATTTCCTGCAACAGCGCGTGATGAAGGAAGTGGAATGGGTGAACGAGGGCATGTATCACCGCACCGTGGCGCTGGGCAACTGTCGCGGCTGGGTGCGTGTGAGCCATGTTGCGGAGAAACAGTCGCTGAAGGTGCAATTCACAACGTCGCTGACGCCAGCGCTGCCCGCTCTGCTGCGTCGGCTACGCGATTTGTTTGACCTGGATGCGCAGCCACAGCGCATAGCAGAGCATTTAAGCCACGAGCCGTTATTAGCCGAGAGCTTATCGCGCTTTCCCGGCTTACGCGTTCCTGGTGCGTTTGACGGCTTTGAGTTGGGTGTGCGCGCGATACTCGGCCAGCAGGTTACCGTCAAAGCCGCAACCACGCTAAGCAGCCGAATGGCACAGCGTTTTGGTGAGCCGCTGGTGACGCCGTGGTCAGAACTTTCGCGTTTGCCGCCAAATGCGGAGTCGCTGGCGGCGGCGAGCATTGATGATATTGCCAGCCTGGGAATCGTCAGTGCGCGTTCACATGCCATTCAGGCGTTGGCGCAGACCTGTGCTTCCGGCGCATTACGCTTTAACGGTGCGGTGAATCCGGACGTGGTTCAGCAGCAGTTACTGGCGCTGAAAGGCATAGGGCCGTGGACGGCAAGTTATATCGCCATGCGCGCGCTGCGTTGGCCTGATGCGTTTCCCAAAGAGGATATTGCGATTCGTAATAATCTCGGCGGCGTGAGTGCCAAAGTGGCGGAGCAGTTATCGCAGGTTTGGCGGCCGTGGCGCAGCTATGCGGTGCTGCATATCTGGAAAAGTCTGACGCCGGTTAAGGTTAAAAAATAGATTGGGCTTAAAAGCTTGCCAACCAGCCGGAAGGACCGGGCGGTTCCGTAAAGTCGCCGTGGATACATCCCTGTAGGCTCTGCCGGCGCATCCATGCGCCGGAAGCTTTACTCCACCGCCCGGCCCTTCCGTCTTCGTCCAGCATGCGTGCGATTATTTCAAGCAACGACAAAGCATAAGGGCCAGAAAAGGCGGGAGCGGAAGGAGCGAAGCGTCCGAGCCATGGATGGCGAGGCCGATCCACAGGGATGTGAGGTTTCTTCGCGATCCGCCCCGCCTTATCTGGCCGGTGCACCATCTCAAAGCAAATCCACCTAGCGTAGAAAAGCAAAAAGGCGCCTTTAGGGCGCCTTTCTACATAACTGGTGGGTCGTGCAGGATTCGAACCTGCGACCAATTGATTAAAAGTCAACTGCTCTACCAACTGAGCTAACGACCCGCTGTGGGGCTTACAACCTTTACTTGATGGTGGGTCGTGCAGGATTCGAACCTGCGACCAATTGATTAAAAGTCAACTGCTCTACCAACTGAGCTAACGACCCATCAAGGTTGTGAAGCTTACTGAAGAAATCATCTCACTTACAACGGGTTGAGATGGTGGGTCGTGCAGGATTCGAACCTGCGACCAATTGATTAAAAGTCAACTGCTCTACCAACTGAGCTAACGACCCATCTTCAGTGCTGCCGATACTTGTTAAGATATGTCCCGGCAACGGCGGCATATATTACTGATTTAGCGGGAGGGCGCAACCCTTATTTTCCACTAAATGTCTCAATTGCTTACCTTTCATGCTGTAAGACCAGAAATCACACGAAATCCGGTCTTTTAGGCACAAATTACAACCCGGCAAGGCGTTTTTGCGCCTGCTTAGCGGAATCACTATTTGGGAATTGTTTGATCACTTGCTGGAAGACAGCCTTGGCTTTCGCCGTGTCGTTCTTCTCTTGCATGATCACACCAACCTTAAACAGCGCTTCCGGGGCTTTTGGCGATTTCGCGTAATTTTTTACCACAGTGGCAAAATAATAGGCCGAATCGTCTTTTTTGCCCTTGTTGTAAAACAGCTGACCCAGCCAGTAATTAGCATTCGGCTGATAGGTAGAATCAGGGTATTTCTTCACCCAAGCCTGCAGGGCAGTAATCGCCTGATCGTACTGCTTCTTCTCCAGAATCAGCGCAACAGCAGCATTGTAGTCCGTGTTGGCATCGCCGGTTTGCGCTGGCGCAGCCGAACTGGCGCTGCTACCGCTATCCGCAGAAGCCGCAGCGCCCGCTGCAGCGGCATCAGCACCACCGCTCGCCTGCGCACCGTTACTGCCGGAGCTAAGGCTGTCGATTTGCTGATAGAGCTGCTTCTGGCGCTCAATCACCTGATTAAGCTGATAGCTGTTTTGCTGGATTTGCCCGCGCAGCGAATCGATATCGCTTTGGTTGTCGCTCATCTGCTGCTGCAATTGCTGCAAAAGCTGAGCCTGGGCATTAGAGATACGTTCAAGAGTGGTGACGCGGTCTTCGACCGAGCCTGAGCCAACGCTACTGATTGACGCCTGGGCATTAGCGGCCCCCAAAGGAGCCACTAAACCAACCAGTAACGACAGACTCAACAGATGAAGTCTGAAGTTACTCATCATGATATTTTCTTAGTAAACCAGTACGGCACGACGGTTTTTAGCGTAAGCCGCTTCGTCATGACCCAGTACAGCTGGTTTTTCTTTACCGTAAGAAACGATAGACATCTGGTCAGCAGAAACGCCTTTGCCTTGCAGATACATCTTAACGGCGCTTGCACGACGTTCGCCCAGGGCGATGTTGTATTCTGGGGTACCGCGCTCATCCGCATGACCTTCGATGGTCACTTTGTAAGACGGGTTGCCACGCAGGAATGCAGCGTGCTGATCCAGCATCTGAGCGTAGTCAGAAGCCACGTCATATTTGTCCAGACCGAAGTAAACAATGTTGTTCTGCTGCAGCTGCTGCATCTGCAGACGCGCTTGCTCATCAGAAGACATGTTACCGCCGTTCTGACCAGCACCGTAAGCACCGTCGTTAGCGCCCATGCCAGTCTGATCGTTGTTGTTGTTTTTGTGTGAGCTACATGCAGCTACTGCGATAACCGGCAGAGCCAGCATCAAACCCTTCAGCACTTTGTTCAGTTGCATTTCTTTATCCTATTATTTTGTTTGCCATACATTTTAATCCCCCGCCGTGCAGGGGACCTATGCATCACAGATACGGCGACCAGGCAGGGAATTTGACCTGTCCATCAGTTGCCGGAAGACGCGCTTTGAAACGCCCGTCGGTTGAAACCAATTGCAACACGGAACCCATCCCCTGAGTAGAGCTATAGATTACCATTGTGCCGTTTGGCGCCAGACTCGGCGTTTCATCCAGGAACGTGTCCGTTATTGTTTGAACGGCTCCCGTTACCAGATCCTGTTTGGCGACGTGCTGAGCGCCACCGGCGCTGCTGATCATCACCATAGTTTTGCCGTCGGTTGACACATCCGCGTCCTGGTTTTGCGCACCTTCCCAGGTAATACGTTGTGGCGCACCGCCGTTGATACCAACTTTATAAATCTGGGGCGCACCGGCCTGATCCGAGGTGTAAGCCAGTGTCTGGCTGTCCGGGAACCACGTTGGTTCAGTGCTGTTGTAGCGACCATCGGTCACCTGACGCGTCTGACCAGAAGCCAGATCCATCACATACAGGTTCAGGCTACCGGTTTTTGACAGCGCGAAGGCCAGTTTAGAACCGTCTGGTGAGAAGGCTGGCGCACCGTTATGACGCGGATAAGAAGCCACCTGACGGATTGCACCGTTAGACAGCGTCTGCACGACCAGCGCAGATTTGCCGCTTTCGAAGGTCACGTAAGCCACTTTGCTGCCATCTGGCGACCAGGCCGGAGACATCAATGGCTGCGGTGAACGGTGAACCACAAACTGGTTGTAGCCATCGTAATCCGACACGCGCAACTCATACGGGAACTGACCGCCATTGGTCTGTACCACATAGGCAATGCGAGTACGGAATGCGCCTTTGATGCCGGTCAGCTTTTCGAACACTTCGTCACTGGCGGTGTGCGCTGCGTAACGCAGCCACTGCTTAGTCACTTTATAAGAGTTCTGCGCCAGCACGGTGCCTGGCGCGCCGCCGGTGTCCACCAACTGATAGGCAACTTGATAGCTGCCGTCAGCGTTAGGCGTTACCTGACCAACTACGACCGCATCAATACCCAATGCGCTCCATGCGGCAGGTTGAACTTCCTGTGCGCTGGCTGGCTGTTGTGGCAGACGAGAACGATCGAGCGGATTAAATTTACCGCTGTTACGTAAGTCAGCAGAAACGATCCCGCCGATGTCTTCTGGTGCCGCGCCTGGGCCAGCCCATTGGAACGGAACCACACCAATAGGACGTGCGGTGTTAACGCCCTGCGTAATTTCAATACGGACTTCTGCATGAAGCATTGCTGCCCACAGCAGTACAAAAAAACCTAAGGTTACACGAAGTGCCTGCTTCATTTTTTCTCCCTTACCTGAACCAGAGGTTCATGATAATTCGCACAGTTCCTGAAAAACACGAGTACTCATAGAGTATGGCAAGCTAACCTTAGTTCAACCTGCCGTACGTTACTGCATTATTCTGGTTTGAAACGCATCGGTGCGTTTTTAAACACTTCATACACCGCCTGCGAAGGCGGCTTCGGAATCCGCGCCTGCTTCGCGGCAGCAATTGCCGCCTGACACAAGGCGGGGTCGCCACCTTCCGATTTAACGTCAATCAGCAAACCATCCGGTGCCAGTTTAATACGCAGGTTACACTCTTTACCTTTGTACAAATCTGCATCGTAGAAACGGCTCTGAATCGCCCCGACCACTTGCCCCAGATAATTATTGATATCTGCGCCTGACGCGCCCGCTTTCTTCTGATTGCCCTGCCCTGCAGCGCCACCCGATGCGGTGCCGCTTTTCGGTGCATTCTTACCAGAAGACAAACCACCTAACAGGTCATCAACCGCATTTTCGTTCTTCGCAGCTTCAGCGGCGGCTTTTTTGGCATCCGCAGCCGCTTTCGCTTTTGCATCCGCTTTTGCCTTAGCAGCCGCATCGGCCTTGGCTTTCGCCTCGGCGGCAGCCTTCTCTTTGGCTTCTGCTGCGGCTTTTTCCTTCGCCTCAGCAGCCGCCTGCTCTTTAGCCTCTTTGGCTTCCTGAGCCGCTTTCGCCTTGGCATCGGCAGCAGCCTGCGCTTTGGCTTCAGCGTCCGCTTTGGCTTTCGATTCTGCGGCCGCTTTTGCCTGCTGCGCCGCTTTCTCTTTCGCTGCTTCAGCGGCAGCGGCTTTCGCCTGCTCTTCTGCTTTCTTCTTCGCGTTAGCTGCGGCTTGCTTGGCTTCTTCTACCGCTTTGGCTTTGGCGTCAGCCGCTGCTTTTGCCTGCGCATCAGCTTCCGCTTTGGCATCAGCCTTGGCTTTCGCTGCGGCGGCTTCGGCAGTTTTCTGCTGTTCCTGGGCCTGCTTAGCGGCGGCTTCAGCGGCTTTCTGCTGCTCGGCCTGCTGCTTCGCCTGCTCTTTGGCTTCCTGCTGGGCCTGCAAGCGCTCTTTTTCCATCTCTTTCAGGCGCTGCTGCTCAGCAGCTTGTTTCTGCTGTAACTCTTCGGCCTGCTGCTGCGACTGCTTCTGACGCTGCTGCTCGGCGCGCTGACTGTCTCGTTGCTGATTCTGCTGGCGGTTATACTGCTCAACCACGGCGCCGGAATCGACCATCACTGCGTCAATATCACTGCCACCGCCACCGCCGCTGGATTCGATTTTTTCGTTAAACGAGCTCCAAATCAGTAAGGCGATCAGCACGATGTGCAGAATCACCGAAACGATTATCGCGCGCTTTAACTTGTCGTTCTGCTCGGTTGCCTTCGACACACTCGGTTCCCAAAAAACGGTTCGCTTTAAATCGGCTGCGTCATCAAACCGACAGATTTCACGCCTGCCTGATGTAACAGGTTCAGCGCCTTGATGATTTCGTCGTAAGGGACGTCTTTCGCACCGCCGATCAGGAAGACCGTTTTCGGATTGGCTTCAATCCGGCGCTGCGCTTCGCTCACCACCTGCTCCGGCGGTAATTGCGTCATACGATCGTGATCCACCACCAGGCTGTACTGGCCAACACCAGACACTTCAACAATCACCGGTGGATTATCATCAGTTGAGACGGTTTTTGAATCTGTCGCATCCGGCAGATCCACTTCCACGCTCTGGGTAATAATCGGCGCGGTTGCCATAAAGATGAGCAGCAACACCAACAGCACGTCCAGCAGTGGAACAATGTTGATTTCCGACTTAAGGTCGCGTTTACCGCGACCACGGGTTCTGGCCATCGTAAACCTCGACTTACTTCGTGTTGTCGGTGGAGAAAGCCTGACGATGCAGGATAGCCGTGAACTCTTCCATGAAGTTGTCGTAGCCCTGTTCCAGCTTGTTAACGCGCTGGTTCAGACGGTTGTACGCCATAACGGCAGGAATGGCCGCAAACAGACCGATTGCGGTCGCGATCAACGCTTCGGCAATACCCGGTGCAACCATCTGCAGCGTGGCCTGTTTTACCGCACCGAGGGCGATAAAGGCGTGCATGATCCCCCACACCGTACCAAACAGACCGATATACGGACTGATGGAGCCAACGGTGCCAAGGAAAGGAATGTGAGTTTCCAGCGTTTCCAGTTCACGATTGAAGGAGATACGCATCGCACGGCTCGCGCCCTCAACAACCGCTTCAGGCGCATGGTTGTTAGCACGATGCAAACGCGCAAACTCTTTGAAACCCGAATAGAAAATTTGCTCAGATCCGCTCAGTTCATCGCGGCGTCCCTGGCTTTCCTGATACAGGCGTGACAGCTCGATACCCGACCAGAACTTATCTTCAAACGCTTCGGCTTCGCGCCCCGCCGCATTCAAAATGCGCGTACGCTGAATAATGATCGCCCATGAGGCAATAGAAAAGCCGATCAAAATCAACATGATAAGTTTGACCAGAAGGCTCGCCTTCAGGAACAAATCAAGAACATTCATGTCAGTCACTGCTTGAACTCCGCGACAATAGACTTGGGAAGCGCAATTGGCTTCATTAGATGTGGGTTGATGCAGGCAATCAGGACTTCTGCTTCATTTAGCACTTTGCCTTCTGCATTCACGATACGCTGCGAGAACGTCATCGTTGCACGCGTCATTGAGGTCACTTCTGTTTGAATTTCCAAAAGATCGTCCAGACGTGCAGCCGCAACAAAATCGATCGTCATGCGTCGTACCACAAAAGCCACCTGCTCTTCCAACAGGACCTGCTGATTGAAATGGTGCTGGCGCAACATTTCGGTACGTGCTCGTTCATAGAAAGCAAGATAACTGGCGTGGTAAACCACACCACCGGCATCGGTGTCTTCGTAATAGACACGAACCGGCCAGCGAAACAGCGTTGTACTCACTCTACATCCCGGTCTCATTTTAAACGTTGCTACTATACGCAAGAGAGATCGGCTTGGGAATGGTCCGCTGACGCCGCGAGAAAATAATTATCACAGGTTAACAACTGGAAGGATTTATAGGATGTTTCTTGACCGGACGCTGACAAAACCTCACGTCAGCGTCTGAAATTGCGGCGTTTTTAAGTCCTGAGCCTGGACTTAATAGTAGAACCAGAAAATTCCTGCTACTAAAACTATCATCGCGGGCAACGGCGAGAAGAGCGCTTGCCAGCGCAGGCGCTGAGGGCGAAATCCAGTGCCGTGAATCACGCCGGTACAAACGGCCCAAATCAGCAGCATTCCATGCCATATCGCTAAATCACTGGTACGCGCGGCAAAGCGTGAAGGCTGCCAAATGACACAGCCCGCCAGCCACAGCGCGAGGATTAGCGAAAGGGCCCGAAGCGGGCCCTTGTCCATCAGACGATAAAGCGTCTGAATCAGTGCGCGCATCAGACTTGCTCGTCCTTCGCGCTGCTCTCTTCAACGTGCTCCAGCGCCAGCGCCGTAATCACACCGAACGCACAGGCCAGCAAGGTGCCAAGAATCCAGGCAAAATACCACATGCTCAATCTCCTTAATCAGTACAGGGAGTGCGTATTGCTCTCAATGTGTTCTTTGGTGATACGGCCAAACATCTTGTAATAACACCAGGCGGTGTACGCCAGGATAATCGGTACAAAGATGATGGCGGCAATGGTCATCACTTTCAGCGTCAGCAGGCTAGACGTGGCATCCCACATGGTCAGGCTGATGCCCGGCACGGTGCTGGATGGCATGATGAAGGGGAACATCGCAATCCCGGCCGTCATGATCACGCAAGCTAAGGTCAATGAAGACGAGATAAACGCCAGAGCGCCCTTCTCGATACGCGAGCAGAGAATGGTCAGCAGCGGCAACACCACGCCCAACAGCGGGAACAGCCACAGTACTGGCATCTGCTCGAAGTTCACCATCCACGCACCGGCTTCACGCACCACATTTTTACCCAACGGGTTGGATGCCGCGTGATGATCGATAACGCTTTTCAGCACATAACCGTCGATGCCGTATTTCACCCACACACCCGCGAGAATGAAGCACACCATCATTACCAGCGCCGAGATTTGCGCGGTGCTGCGGCTGCGGACGTGTAACTCACCGGCAGTACGCATCTGCAGATAGGTTGCGCCTTGCGTCAGGATCATCGCCACACTCACCACACCCGCCAGCAAGCCAAACGGGTTCAGCAACTGGAAGAAATTGCCGGTATAGAAGAGGCGCAGATATTCGTCAGCATGGAACGGCACCCCTTGCAGCAGGTTGCCGAACGCCACACCAATCACCAGCGGCGGAACAAAGCTGCCGATGAAAATGCCCCAATCCCACATGCCGCGCCAGCGCATATCTTCAATCTTTGAACGGTAATCAAATCCAACCGGACGGAAGAACAGTGAAGCCAGCACCAGAATCATCGCCACGTAGAAGCCGGAGAACGCAGCGGCATAAACCATTGGCCAGGCAGCAAACAGCGCGCCACCGGCGGTGATCAGCCAAACCTGGTTTCCGTCCCAGTGCGGCGCAATGGTATTAATCATGATGCGACGTTCGGTATCAGTACGACCCAGAATGCGCGTCAGCATACCAACGCCCATATCAAAGCCATCGGTGACCGCGAAACCGATCAGCAACACGCCAATCAGCAGCCACCAGACAAAGCGCAATACTTCGTAATCAAACATGGTCGCTCTCCTTATCCACGCGCCGGCTGAGATGATGTCTTCAGCGTTTCATGATGATAGCGGCCGGTTTTCAGGCTGCTTGGACCGAGGCGCGCGAACTTGAACATCAGGTACATTTCCGCCACAAGGAACAAGGTGTAGAGACCGCAAATCAGCGTCATTGAGAACAGCAGATCGCCAACGGTCAATGAGGAGTTAGCGACCGCGGTTGGCAGCACCTCACCAATTGCCCACGGCTGGCGACCATACTCAGCAACGAACCAACCCGCTTCAATCGCAATCCACGGTAACGGAATGCCGTACAACGCGGCTTTCAGTAACCAGCGAGACTTACCGATGCGGTTACGAATCACGCTCCAGAAGGAGAGCGCAATAATGCCCAGCATCAGCACACCGCCCAGCACCATGATGCGGAAGGCGAAGTACAGTGGCGCAACGCGTGGGATCGAATCCTGTGTCGCTTTCTGAATCTGCTCTTCGCTGGCGTTAGCCACATCCGGCGTATAGCGCTTCAGCAGCAGGCCATAACCGAGATCCTGTTTGCTGGCTTCAAACTGGCTGCGCACCTCAGGATCTTTGCTGCCACCACGCAGTTCGTTCAGCAGCGCGTAGGCTTTCATGCCATTACGAATACGCACTTCATGTTGTGCCAGCAGCTCTTTCAAACCGGTGACCGGCGTATCCACTGAACGCGTGGCGATCAGGCCGAGCAGATACGGAATCTGAATCGCATATTTATTTTCCTGCGTCTCCTGATCCGGAATACCAAACAGCGTAAACGCAGCCGGAGCCGGTTGGGTTTCCCATTCCGCTTCAATTGCCGCCAGTTTGGTTTTCTGCACGTCACCGATTTCATAACCGGATTCGTCACCCAGTACGATCACTGACAGAATCGCCGCCATACCGAAACTGGCTGCGATGGCGAAAGAGCGTTTAGCGAAAGCAATGTCGCGCCCTTTCAGCAGATACCATGCGCTGATACCAAGGATGAACATCGCGCCCGTGGTGTAACCGGCGGCCACGGTATGGACAAACTTCACCTGCGCAACCGGGTTCAGCACCAGCTCGGAGAAACTCAACATCTCCATACGCATGGTTTCGAAATTGAATTCCGATGCAATGGGGTTTTGCATCCAGCCGTTCGCCACCAGAATCCACAGCGCGGACATGTTCGAACCGAGCGCCACCAGCCAGGTCACCGCAAGGTGTTGCACCTTACCGAGGCGATCCCAGCCGAAGAAGAACAGGCCAACAAAGGTGGATTCGAGGAAGAACGCCATTAAACCTTCAATGGCGAGCGGCGCACCGAAGATATCGCCGACATAGTGTGAATAATATGACCAGTTGGTACCGAACTGGAATTCCATGGTCAGGCCGGTAGCCACGCCGAGTGCAAAGTTAATACCAAACAACTTGCCCCAGAACTTGGTCATATCTTTATAAATTTGTTTCCCCGTCAGGACATATACCGTTTCCATGATCGCCAATAAAAACGCCATACCCAGCGTTAATGGCACGAACAGGAAATGGTACATCGCCGTCAGGGCAAACTGTAAACGCGACAGCTCGACAATATCTAACATGATGACTCCTTGCTCCTCGCATGAACTTCCCCTGCGGATGACAACGGCAAACAACAGACATTGACGCGCAGAACAAGATTCAGGAACGACTGATTATTGATTCCAGTTTTGTTACTGATAGAACAGAGAAAGCTGTTGCCCGAAGAGAGCGAGTAACAGTGATAAAATTCCCTTAAAAACCGATCTTTTCAGTCAATTTAAAGCAGGAGTAACACGAGGAGGCGGCAGAATTGATATAACAACGCCTGGCACAAACTCCTGATAAATTATGACGAAGACTGAATTGATGCAGCGCAATTTATACCGGTTAGTCGGCCTTTTGCTAGCGGTAAAGTTTCCTATAAGTCGCCAATTATTGATCTAGATTAAGACAATAAATTTCCGGATATGTAGTGTTAAAGTGGTTGTTAATTAGATGTCACAACATCATCATATTATTAAGAATATAATTACCTTTTCCGCAATTATTTAACCTCATTTTGGAAAGTCGCACGCCAATTGCTTGACAAAAATCCAGCGCCTTTTCCCTTCTTTACCTTGATGACAGAGTAAGCATAGCCGCAATTTTTTGAAGCCGTTGCGCTTTTTTCCCTCTCTTTCAGGCGGGTTATTACCAAAAAAAAAGCCACCCGAAGGTGGCTTTTCATTGTCAGTCTGTATTGGCTTATTTGAGTGGTAAAACCGCTTTAACCGCGTCACCAATGTCTGCCAGGCTGCGTACGGTTTTCACACCGGCCGCTTCCAGCGCAGCAAATTTCTCATCAGCGGTACCTTTACCACCGGCAATGATGGCGCCTGCGTGGCCCATACGTTTGCCTTTCGGTGCAGTCACACCGGCGATGTAGCCGACAACCGGCTTGGTCACGTGGGCTTTGATGTAAGCTGCTGCTTCTTCTTCCGCGCTACCACCGATCTCACCGATCATCACGATCGCTTCGGTCTGTGGATCTTCCTGGAATAATTTCAGGATATCGATGAAGTTAGAGCCAGGGATCGGGTCACCACCGATACCTACGCAGGTTGACTGGCCGTAGCCGATGTCAGTGGTCTGCTTAACGGCTTCATAAGTCAGCGTACCTGAACGCGATACGATACCGACGCGGCCTGGCTGGTGAATGTGGCCTGGCATGATACCGATCTTACATTCGCCTGGCGTGATCACGCCTGGGCAGTTCGGGCCGATCATGCGCACGCCAGCTTCATCCAGCTTCACTTTCACGGTCAGCATATCCAGCGTTGGGATACCTTCGGTGATAGTGATGATCAGTTTAATGCCCGCATCGATCGCTTCCAGGATACCGTCTTTGCAGAACGGCGCTGGAACGTAGATCACGGTGGCGGTTGCGCCGGTGGCTTCTACTGCTTCACGTACGGTGTTGAACACCGGCAGGCCGAGATGCGTGGTGCCGCCTTTGCCTGGCGTTACACCGCCAACCAGCTGCGTACCGTAAGCCAGCGCCTGCTCAGAGTGGAACGTCCCTTGACCACCGGTGAAACCCTGGCAAATGACTTTGGTGTTTTTGTCGATCAAAATGGACATTATTTACCCTCCGCTGCAGCTACAACACGCTGTGCAGCGTCTGTCAGGCTGGTTGCTGCAATGATGTTCAGACCGCTGTCCGCCAATTTCTTAGCGCCCAGCTCGGCGTTGTTACCTTCCAGACGTACCACAACCGGCACGTTGACACCCACTTCTGCCACGGCACCGATGATGCCGTCTGCGATCAGGTCGCAACGCACAATACCGCCGAAGATGTTAACGAACACGGCTTTCACTGCATCGTCAGACAGAATGATTTTGAAGGCTTCGGTGACGCGCTCTTTGGTTGCGCCGCCGCCAACGTCCAGGAAGTTTGCTGGCTCACCACCGTGGTGTTTCACGATGTCCATGGTGCCCATCGCCAGACCGGCGCCGTTCACCATACAGCCGATGTTGCCATCCAGCGCAACGTAGTTCAGTTCCCACTGCGTTGCGTGGGCTTCACGTGGATCTTCCTGGCTCGGATCGCGCATTTCACGCAGTTCCGGCTGACGGAACAGTGCGTTACCGTCCGCGCCAAGTTTGCCGTCGAGGCAGATCAGATCGCCCTGCTTGGTGATCACCAGCGGGTTAATCTCAACCATCGCCAGATCGCGCTCAAGGAACATGGTCGCCAGGCCCATGAAGATTTTGGTGAACTGGCTAACTTGCTTGCCGGTCAGGCCGAGTTTGAACGCCAACTCGCGGCCCTGATACGGCTGTGGACCCGCTAATGGATCGAGCGCCATCTTGTGGATCAAGTGTGGCGTTTCTTCTGCCACTTTCTCAATCTCAACACCGCCTTCTGTCGAAGCCATGAAGATGACACGACGGGTAGCACGGTCAACAACCGCACCCAAATACAGCTCCTGATCGATATCCGTCGCGGCTTCAACCAGAATCTGGTTTACCGGCTGACCGTGCGCATCAGTTTGATAGGTCACCAGACGTTTGCCCAGCCAGTGTTCAGCAAAAGCACGAATGTCTTCTTTGCTGTTCACCACTTTCACGCCGCCCGCTTTACCGCGGCCACCGGCATGAACCTGACATTTCACTACCCACGGACCTGCGCCAATTTTAGACGCGGCTTCTTCAGCTTCACGTGGCGTGGTGCAGGCGTAGCCTGTCGGTGCTGGCATGCCATAGCGTGCAAACAGCTGCTTCGCCTGGTATTCATGTAAATTCATGATGTTCTATCCATTCAGGTATGAGTTTGGGCGCGCCTTCACACCGCGCGCCCGGCGAAATTAGACGTCCAGCAGCAGGCGAGCTGGATCTTCCAGCATCTCTTTCACCGCGACCAGATAGCCAACGGATTCACGACCATCAATCAAACGGTGATCGTAAGAGAGCGCCAGATACATCATTGGCAGAATCACAACCTGACCATTAACCGCCATTGGGCGATCTTTGATGGCGTGCATGCCGAGAATCGCGCTCTGCGGCGGGTTGATGATTGGCGTAGACATCAGCGAACCAAACACACCACCGTTGGTGATGGTGAAGTTACCGCCGGTCAGCTCTTCAACCGTCAACTTGCCGTCACGGCCTTTCACCGCCAGCTCTTTAATTTTCTTCTCAATGTCGGCCATGCTCAGTGCATCAACATCTTTCAGCACCGGCGTAACCAGACCACGCGGGGTAGAAACCGCAATGCTCACATCGAAATAGTTGTGGTAAACCACATCTTCGCCATCAATAGACGCGTTCACTTCCGGGAAGCGTTTCAGCGCTTCCACTACCGCTTTGATGTAGAAGGACATGAAGCCCAGACGCACGCCGTGACGTTTCTCGAACGCATCGCCGTACTGCTTGCGCAGATCCATGATTGGCTTCATGTTGATTTCGTTAAACGTGGTCAACATCGCGGTGCTGTTTTTCGCTTCCAGCAGACGCTCGGCAACACGCTTACGCAGACGCGTCATCGGTACGCGTTTTTCGCTGCGGTTAGCCACAGCGGCCTGCGGTGCAGCAGCGGCTGGCGCGGCAGCCGGTGCAGCTTTGCCACCGTCAGCTTTCTTCGCCAGATGTTTTTCCACATCTTCACGCGTCAGACGGCCACCAACGCCGGTGCCTTTGATCTGGCTGGCATCGAGGTTGTTTTCAGCAATCAGGCGGCGTACCGCTGGGCTGAGCGCATCGTTGCTCTCTTCTTCCAGCGAAGCGGTCTGGCGCTGTGCCGGTGTAGATTCGTTGCTTTCCGCTTTGGCCGCAGTCTCTTTCCCGCCGCTGTTGCCCTCTTTCAGACGGCCCAGAATCTGACGAGAAGTGACGGTAGCGCCTTCCTCTTCCAGCACGGCTTCCAGGATGCCATCCGCTGAAGCAGGCACTTCCAGAACCACTTTGTCAGTTTCAATCTCTACCAGTACTTCATCGCGGCTCACAGAGTCGCCAGGTTTTTTGTGCCAGGTTGCAACCGTTGCGTCCGCTACGGATTCAGGCAAATCGGGAACGAGAATTTCTACGCTACTCATTTTCTTTCCTTTTTATTAACCAAGGTTCAGCGCGTCATTAACCAGGTCTTGCTGCTGTTTTTGATGTACGGACATGTAGCCCACGGCCGGTGAAGCAGAAGCCGGACGGCCTGCATAACGCAGTGACGCACCAAATGGAACCACTTCGCGGAAATGATGCTGACTGCAATACCATGCGCCCTGATTCAGCGGCTCTTCCTGACACCACACGAAATCCTGCACATGAGCATAGTTTTTCAATACGTCCTGCACGACTTTGTGCGGGAACGGATAGAGTTGTTCGATACGCACGATGGCCACGTCGGTCTGCTCGTTTTTACGACGCTGCTCCAGCAGATCGTAATAAACCTTGCCCGAACACAGCACCACGCGTTTTACCTGTTGTGGATCGAGATCGTCGATCTCACCAATCGCTGGCTGGAAGCTGCCTGTGGCCAACTCTTCCAGGCTGGAAATCGCCAGCGGATGACGCAGCAGTGATTTCGGTGACATGACGATCAGCGGACGGCGCATACCGCGCAGCGCCTGACGACGCAGCATGTGGTAAACCTGCGCTGGCGTAGAAGGCACGCACACCTGCATGTTCTGTTCAGCACAGAGTTGCAAATAGCGCTCCAGACGCGCTGAGGAGTGCTCAGGACCCTGACCTTCATAACCGTGCGGTAGCAACATGACCAGGCCACACATACGGCCCCATTTCTGTTCGCCGGAGCTGATGAACTGGTCGATCACGACCTGCGCGCCATTGGCGAAGTCGCCGAACTGCGCTTCCCAGATGGTCAGCACGCGTGGTTCTGCGGTAGCATAACCGTATTCGAAAGCCAGTACCGCTTCTTCAGACAGCACGGAATCCCACACTTTGAACTGACCCTGGCCGTTATGGACATGGTGCAGCGGCGTGTAGGTTGAGCCGTTGGTCTGGTTGTGGATTACCGCATGACGGTGGAAGAAGGTCCCGCGACCGGTATCTTCACCGGAAAGACGCACCGGAATCCCCTCGTCAACCAGCGTGGCATAGGCGAGGTTTTCTGCACCGCCCCAGTCGAACGCTTTGTTGCCTTCGGCCATCTCTTTACGATCGTTGTAGATCTTGGCAACGCGAGACTGCACTTCTACCGATTCCGGTACGCTGCTGATGCGGCGCGCCAGTTCCTGCAGGCGTTTCAGTTCCACGGTCGCCGGGTAGCTTTCGTCCCACTCGTGGTTCAGATACGGCGACCAGGTGAATGAGTGCAGGCTCATCGGACGCCACTCTGGCACCACGCATTCGCCTTCATCCAGCGCGTCGCGATAGAGATTGACCATCTCGGTGGCATCTTCGCTGGTCGCTACACCTTCGCTTTCCAGCTGATCGGCATAGAGTTTACGCGGCGTCGGATGCTTTTTGATTTTCTGGTACATCAACGGCTGCGTTGCACTTGGCTCGTCGGCTTCGTTGTGGCCGTGACGGCGATAGCACACCAGGTCGATGAAGACATCACGTTTAAAGGTGTTGCGATAATCCAGCGCCAGGCGCGTCACAAAGGCTACGGCTTCCGGATCGTCCGCGTTAACGTGGAAAATCGGTGCCAGCACCATCTTGCCGATATCCGTACAGTACGGCGTAGAGCGCGCATCTTTCGGGTTGGAGGTGGTGAAACCAACCTGGTTGTTGATCACGATGCGAACGGTACCGCCCACTTCGTAGCCACGCGCCTGCGACATGTTCAGGGTTTCCTGCACCACGCCCTGACCAATAACAGCGGCATCACCGTGAATGGTGATAGGCAGAACTTTGTTGCTGCTTGGCTCAGCCAGACGATCCAGACGCGCACGCACCGAACCCATCACTACCGGGCTTACGATTTCCAGATGCGACGGGTTGAACGCCAGCGCCAGGTGCACTAAGCCGCCTTCGGTTTCCACGTCAGACGAGAAGCCCATGTGGTACTTCACGTCGCCGGTGCCGAGGTGTTCTTTGTGCTTACCGGAGAATTCGTCGAAGAGATCCTGCGGCTTCTTACCTAATACGTTGATCAGTACGTTGAGACGACCGCGGTGCGCCATACCCAGCACCACTTCGCGCGTACCGCTCTTGCCCGCGTGACGAATCATCTCGCGCAACATGGGCACCAGTGCATCGCCGCCTTCCAGCGAGAAGCGCTTCGCACCCGGGAATTTTGCACCCAGATATTTTTCCAGGCCTTCTGCCGCGGTCAGCTCTTTCAGGAAACCTTTTTTCTCGTCACTGCTGAAAGACGCGTGGCCCACCACCGATTCCAGACGCTGCTGAATCCAGCGCTTCTCGTCGGTGTTGTTGATGTGCATGTACTCAGCACCAATCGAGCCACAGTAAGTCTGCTGCAGCGCCGCAAACAGATCCGCCAGCTTCATGGTCTCTTTGCCGATAGCAAAAGAGCCTACGTTAAAGCTTTCCTGAAAATCGGCGTCGGTCAGATCGTGATAAGCCGGATCGAGGTCGGCTACCGTGTCCTGTTTCCACAGGCCAAGCGGATCGAGGTTTGCATGCTGATGGCCGCGGAAGCGGAACGCATTAATCAGCTGCAGCACTTTTACCTGTTTGGAGTTGGTTGCCGGATCGGTCACGGTTGATGTGTAACGCGTAGCGTCTTTAGCCAGGCGGCGGAAGTAGTCACGCGTGGTGGAGTGAAATTGCTCAGGTTTCACGCCAGTGCCCGGCAGCTGTTGGAACAGCTCGCGCCACATGTCATCAACTGAGTCAGGATCGGTCAGGAAATCCTCATAGAGCTGCTCTATGTAAGATTGGTTCGCGCCGGCCAGCCAGGAGGAGTCCAGCCAGGGTTTCATCGCGCTGTTCTGCATTGTGATCCCTTAAGCATTAATCTGCTTTTTATGAGGTTTCATTTTTTACCGCTTACGCGGCTTGCCGTAGTGAGTTCAGCGATACGAACCTGTGCGCTACCGGCGCCTGGCTCGTAAGGGAACCTTTATAAGCGTGGTCAGCACCGCGCTTATAGAGGCTTCCGTAAACATCCGGGAACTCAGGTTCCCGGAGAGTGACTTTTTCTGTTACGCCCCGCGTTGCAGCAGCATCGACTTAATATGGCCGATGGCGCGCGTTGGGTTTAGGCCTTTCGGGCACACGCTCACACAGTTCATGATGCTGTGACAGCGGAAAACACTGAAAGCATCGTTGAGATTGTCGAGACGCGCATTGGTTTCCGTGTCGCGGCTGTCGATCAGGAAACGGTAAGCGGCCAGCAGGCCAGCCGGACCGACAAACTTGTCCGGATTCCACCAGAACGACGGGCACGACGTTGAGCAACAGGCGCAGAGAATACACTCATACAAACCGTCCAGATGCTCACGCTCGGCTGGGCTCTGTAAATGTTCGCGCGCCGGTGGATTTTCCCCATTATTCAACAGGAAAGGCTTAATCTTCTCATACTGTGCATAGAATTGTCCCATGTCTACCACGAGGTCGCGGATCACCGGCAAACCTGGCAGTGGACGGATAACAATTTTCTTCGAACCGTTGCCCAGCGCAGAGATCGGCGTGATACACGCCAGACCATTTTTACCGTTCATGTTCAGACCATCTGAACCGCACACGCCTTCACGGCAAGAGCGACGGAAAGCCAGCGTAGGGTCTTTCTCTTTCAGACGGATCAGCGCATCCAACAGCATCATGTCGCGACCATCTTCCGACTCCAGGGTGTACTCCTGCATGCGCGGCTTGGCATCGACTTCCGGGTTGTAACGATAGATTGAAAATTCGAGTCTCATGATGATCTCCGCAATTAGTAGGTACGCGCTTTCGGCGGGAAGGCCGCACGCAGTTTCGGTTGCATGTTCACCTCACGGCGCGTCATGCTTTCCGTCTGCGGAACATAGAGACTGTGGCACAGCCAGTTTTCATCATCGCGGTCCGGGAAGTCGAAGCGGCTATGTGCACCACGGCTTTCGGTACGGAAGTTGGCGGCAACAGCGGTGGCGTAAGCGGTTTCCATCAGGTTATCCAGCTCAAGGCACTCGATACGCTGGGTGTTGAAGTCTGGCGAACGGTCATCAAGACGCGCTGATTTCAGACGCTCACGAATCAATTTCAGCTCTTCCAGACCTTCACGCATCGCATCGCCATCGCGGAACACCGAGAAGTTGTTCTGCATGCAGCGCTGCAGCGCTTTACGGATTTCGACAGGATCTTCACCGGTGGTGTTATTTTCCCAGCGGTTGAAGCGCGCCATCGCTGCATCGATATTTTCCGGCGTGGCTTCACGCAGTTCGCCCTGCTCTTCAATACACTCCAGCAGATGCACACCAGCTGCGCGACCGAACACCACCAGATCGAGCAGCGAGTTGCCGCCGAGGCGGTTAGCGCCATGAACCGATACGCAGGCGATTTCACCGACGGCGAACAGACCCGGAATCACCTCATCCTGGCCCTGCTCATTCACGCGCAGCGCCTGGCCGGTCACTTTGGTCGGCACGCCGCCCATCATGTAGTGACAGGTTGGGATCACCGGAATCGGTTCTTTAATTGGGTCAACGTGGGCAAAGGTACGCGACAGCTCAAGGATGCCAGGCAGACGCGACTCCAGCACTTCGGCACCGAGATGGTCGAGTTTCAGTTTGATGTGCGGACCCCAGGGGCCATCGCAACCGCGACCTTCACGGATTTCCACCATCATCGAACGCGCAACCACGTCACGCCCCGCCAGATCTTTGGCGTTCGGCGCATAACGTTCCATGAAGCGTTCACCGTGCTTATTCAGCAGGTAACCGCCTTCACCACGGCAACCTTCGGTGACCAGCACGCCCGCACCGGCAATACCGGTTGGGTGGAACTGCCACATTTCCATATCCTGCACCGGCACGCCGGCGCGCAGCGCCATGCCAACCCCGTCACCGGTGTTGATGTGGGCGTTAGTGGTGGATTGGTAAATACGGCCCGCGCCGCCAGTCGCCAGAATAGTGGCCTTGGCTTTGAAATAGACGGTTTCGCCGGTTTCCATGCAGATAGCCGTACAGCCGACAATCGCGCCGTCTTCGTTTTTCACCAGATCCAGCGCATACCATTCGGAGAAGATGGTGGTTTTGTTTTTCAGGTTCTGCTGATACAGCGTATGCAGCAAGGCGTGGCCGGTACGGTCGGCAGCCGCAGCGGTACGCGCCGCCTGCTCACCGCCGAAATTCTTCGACTGACCACCAAACGGACGCTGATAGACGCGGCCATCATCAAGACGGGAGAACGGCAATCCCATATGTTCCAGTTCCAGAATCGCTTCCGGACCGACATGACACATATATTCGATCGCGTCCTGGTCGCCGATAAAGTCGGAACCTTTGACGGTGTCGTACATGTGCCATTCCCAGTTATCGTCATGGGTGTTACCCAGCGCAACGGTAATACCGCCCTGCGCCGATACGGTATGGGAACGGGTTGGGAATACTTTGGATAACAGGGCACAAGTCTGGCCCGATTGGGAGATTTGCAGAGCGGCGCGCATTCCTGCGCCACCCGCGCCGATCACCACGGCATCAAATTCTCTGACTGGCAAACTCATTTACACACCCCACACAACAACGGTTCCATAAATCGCATATGACAACAGCGCAACCACAATCACAAACTGCAGCAACAAACGGGTTGCAACAGGTTTCACGTAGTCAGTCAGCACCTGCCACATTCCAATCCAGCCGTGGATCAGAATCGAGAACAGCGTCAACATGGTGAACACTTTCGTGAAGGCGGACGAGAAGAAGCCATGCCAGACGTCATACGTCAGCGTGCCTGTCATCACGACAAAACCGAGGATGTAGAGAATATAGAGCGTAATTAAGATTGCAGCAGCACGCAGTAACAGCCAGTCATGGATACCGTTGCGTCCTAATGCAGAAGCATTGCTTACCATACGAGGACTCCAGCCAAAATTGAGAGCACGACAGTGATAACAAAAGCCGCTTGCGCGGAACGGGTTCCCACCTGCAGGGTTTCTGCTGTTACACCAAAATCAGCCAACATATGGCGAATACCGCTCACAGCGTGATACGCCAGCGCAGTTAAAATGCCCCACATGATGAATTTGGCGAAGAAGCTATCCATGATGGATGCCGCTTGCTGGAAACCTTCTGGAGAGGAGAGAGAGAGACCCAGTAACCAGAGCAGAATTCCGAGAGCGACAAAGGTGATCACGCCGGAGACGCGGTGGAGAATGGACGATATTGCAGTAACGGGAAACCGGATCGTCGAGAGATCCAAGTTAACAGGTCTTTGTTTTTTCACGGTTTTGCCCACACAGCTCTTTTTTATTTTGCTTCCTCCGGTCCTGAGTTGCATCAGAGACACAGCGTGTGTTCAGACTGCAACCGCCACCAAAATAGCAACATCCAGTGTTAAATAAAGCGGGTAAAACGCTGGGTGGCTCCTGGTGTCAGGGTGTTCCGGAGACCTGGCCGCAGTATAGGAGGATCACATTCTGATTACAATTCCCCTACAATCTCTTTGGTCACATTTAGGCTGAACAGTGATCAGTCTCACGAATTTCACAATTCATACATTTTTAATTATCTGATTTGACAAAAGATCAACATTTCAGTTACAAACAATCGCATTAAAGTCCTATGATGCACAAAAGTTATGGGGATACACTTTCCCCTAAGCTCAAGTTATGTAACATTGCCAATACAAGTAACACAAAGCATCAGGTTATTGGTTACCAAGAAGTTATGTCGTGACAGGAACTTTAACATCCTCGATGTGCAGCATGTCATGCCCCGACGCCACCGAATGGCCCAGTTCAGCATTTACTCTGTAACCCTGCACGACCAACGTTACCGCAGAGTGATGCTGTGAAGATTGTGGTTTTACGTAACAACATGGCTATTCTGGTGTCTAAGATCCTTACCTTAAAGGCGCTATGGAGACGAAATAATGACAGATAAAAAAGTGACGCTAACCCTACAAGATAATACTTCTGTTGAACTGGACGTGATGCAAGGCACGCTGGGACAAGATGTAGTTGATGTCCGCGCCCTTGGCTCACAAGGCCTGTTCACCTTCGATCCCGGCTTCACCTCTACGGCGTCCTGCGAATCTAAAATCACCTTTATTGATGGTGACGAAGGTATTCTGTTACACCGCGGTTTCCCGATTGATCAGCTGGCAACCCACTCTAACTATCTTGAAGTGTGTTACATCTTGCTGAATGGCGAAGCCCCGACCCAAGCCCAGTTTGAAGAGTTCCGCACCACCGTTACCCGCCACACCATGATTCACGAGCAAATCACCCGACTGTTCCACGGCTTCCGCCGCGATTCGCATCCAATGGCAGTAATGTGTGGTGTGACCGGTGCGCTGGCAGCGTTTTATCACGACTCATTAGACGTCAACATTGAACGTCACCGTGAAATCGCTGCGTTCCGCCTGCTGTCGAAAATGCCGACCATGGCAGCGATGTGCTACAAGTACTCGATTGGCCAGCCGTTTGTGTATCCGCGCAACGACCTCTCTTATGCCGGTAACTTCCTGCACATGATGTTCGCCACGCCGTGCGAAGAGTACAAAGTGAATCCAGTGCTGGAACGCGCGATGGACCGTATTCTGATTCTGCACGCCGACCATGAGCAGAACGCTTCTACCTCTACCGTCCGTACCGCAGGCTCTTCAGGCGCGAACCCGTTTGCCTGTATCGCCGCCGGTATCGCTTCTCTGTGGGGACCAGCACACGGCGGTGCCAACGAAGCGACTCTGCGCATGCTGGAAGAGATCAGCACCGTTGATCACATCCCTGAGTTTGTTAAACGTGCGAAAGATAAGAACGATTCGTTCCGTCTGATGGGCTTCGGCCACCGCGTGTATAAAAACTACGATCCACGTGCCACCGTGATGCGCGATACCTGTCACGAAGTGCTGAACGAACTGGGCATGAAAGATGATCTGCTGGAAGTGGCGATGGAGCTGGAACACATCGCGCTGAACGACCCGTACTTCATCGAGCGTAAACTCTATCCAAACGTCGATTTCTATTCAGGCATCATCCTGAAAGCAATGGGCATTCCGTCTTCCATGTTTACCGTTATCTTCGCCATGGCGCGCACCGTGGGCTGGATTGCACACTGGAAAGAGATGCACGACGAAGGCATGAAAATCGCCCGTCCGCGTCAGCTTTATACCGGTTACACCGAGCGTCCATTCACCTCGGCGCTGGATAAATAAGAGAAAGGCGGCCATCTGGCCGCCTTTTTTATAGCGCTACAACTGGCATCCCGGGCACCAGTAAAACGGCCGCGATGACAGCACGCCCTTCTCAATCACCGCGCCGCACCGCCGACACTTTTTCCCCTGCCGATGAAACACCTCGAAGCGAAACGCTGCTTCTTCATGATACTTCTTCATGCTGCCACGCATCTCGTATGACAAACGCGGCACCGCCAGCATCGCCTCACTTAACGCCGTCAGCTGCTGTTCGCTGAGGTCCTGCGCCCGATGCGACGCCAGCAATCCGGCATGCCACAAAATCTCCACGCGCAGATAATTGCCGAGGCCGGCTAAAAAGGCCTGATCAAGCAGCAAGCCGCTGAACTGGCGACGACGAAAACGCGGCGACAGCAAACGCTCGCGCACCTCTTCCACCGTTAAGCTGGCATCCAGCACATCCGGGCCCACGCGCTGCAAAAACGGATGCGCGGCTAAGGTATCGGCGTTGAGCAGCTCAATATCCGAGGCGCTATACAACAAAATGGTTTTATCCGCCGTCGCGAGCCGCACGCGCAGCTGACGCGTGGTATTCGGTTGCGTACCGGTTGGCACCACGCGCCACACGCCGTACAGCTGATTGTGGCTGTAGAGCGTCAAACCATTGGAGAAGTGGGTGAGCAGCGCTTTACCGCGCGTTTCGAAGGCGTTGATGGTGGCATCCATCAGCGCCGGTTCGTAGGTTTTCAGCTGTAGAAAGGCAAACCACACATCGGTAAGGGGTTTGCCGACCATTGCCTCTGCCAGCTGATCCGCCGCGCGACGGATCTCCGGTCCCTCAGGCATAACAACTCCTTTTAATGCGTAGCGCCACCGACGACGCGGATATCATTTTCGGTACTCAGGATCACCTGCAGCGAGGTTTCCAGCGCCTGAATCACGCTTGCAGTCGCCATGCTGGCCACGCCGGGATGGTGCACCGCTTGTTCCGGCATATACGGGATATGAACAAAACCGCCGCGCGCCTTGCTGTTGGTGGTGTGGATCCAGTGCAGCAGGCTGTACATCACGTGGTTACAGGTGAAGGTGCCGGCGGTTTGCGATACCGAGGCCGGCACACCCACTTCACGCAGCGCGGCAACCATCGCTTTGATCGGCAGCGTGGAGAAATAAGCCGCCGGGCCATCCGCCTCGATGGGCTGATCGATCGGTTGCTGCTGGTTGTTATCCGGTATGCGCGCGTCATCCACGTTGATCGCAACGCGTTCAACGGTAATATCGGCGCGGCCGCCGGCTTGCCCGACGCACAACACGCGGTCGGGTTGAATCTCCTCCAGCGCGCGCGTCAGCACTTCACCGCAAGTGGCAAATACCACCGGCAGCTGGCGTACCACAATGCGTGCACCGGCGATCTCTTTGCCGTCGAAGGTGCGCACCGCTTCCCACGAAGGGTTGATGTTTTCGCCACCAAAAGGCTCAAACGCCGTCATTAACACCGTTTTCATTGCAACCTCACAAGAACATCAGGAAGTAGAGCAGGAAAATATTCACTACCAACAGTAGCACACCGGTTGGCACCTGAGCCTTGATCACCGCGTTGCGGTCCGGCAGCTCTAGCAGGCGCGCCGGCACAATGTTGAAGTTGGCCGCCATTGGCGTCATCAACGTGCCGCAATAGCCGGAGAACATCCCAATCGCCGCCATTACCGCCGGATTGCCGCCGTGCTGCAGCACCAGAATCGGAATACCAATGCCGGCGGTCACAATCGGGAAGGCAGCAAACGCATTGCCCATCACCATGGTCAGCAATGCCATGCCACCCGCATATACCGCGACGGCAATCAGGCGATTATCTACCGCCAGATACTGTTCGGTGAGATGCGAAATTGCCGTGCCGACACCGGCGCTGGTGAACAGCAGGCCAAGCGTGGCCAGAATCTGCGGCAGAATAAATGCCCAACCGACCGCATCCAGCAGGCGACGGGTTTCCTGCATCGACTGCAGCGGCTTTTCATGGGTGATTTTCAACGCAATCAGCCAGCCCAGCAGGCAGCCAATCATCATGGAGAACAGCGTCACCAGCGTGGAATGATTGCCGGAACCAAACACCGTATCCTGCAAACCGGGAATATGGTTAAACGCCAGCACGCCAATCACCGTCACCAGTGGAATCGCCAGCGCTGGCAGGAACAGTTTGTTTTGCAGACGTTTAGCACTTTCCTGTTTCTGCTCATCGCTGCGCTGATGATAACGCCCCAGACGCACGCCGCCGAAACCGGCAATCAGCGCCATCAACACCACGGCCACGCCCACGCCGATATGCAACCCGCGGCGGCCCAGTTCCGCATCGCCCGCCCATTGTCCCATCAGCTGATAAGCACCGTCGCCAATCAGGAAAATCAGGCCATACAGTGCCCAGAACAGACCGGTGGTAAAACGGCGCGGGTTAGCGCTGTCACGCCATGAAAGCACGGCAACCACCAGCAGGATCACCCCTGCCAGCCACATCAAATATTGTTGCTGGAACATTACTTCGCTCCTTTGGCGTTCAGCGCCTGCTGGTTTAACGCGCCCAATTCACGCGACAGCTGGCGATCGAGACGCACCAGACGAGCTGAATGAATGAGGAAAGCACAGAGCGCGGTAGGAATGCCCCACAGCGCGATATGCAGCGGTTCGGTGCTGATACCGGCAGATTCCTGCATAAAGTTATGCATGAAGATAATCGCGCCAAAGGCAACGAAGATATCCTCGCCAAAGAACAGACCGACGTTATCGGTCGCCGCAGACATGGCGCGCAGACGATGGCGCACGTCTGGCGGGACATCACCGTAGCGGTTTTCTGTGGCACCTTCGGCCATCGGCGCCAGCAGCGGACGCACCATCTGCGGATGCCCGCCCAGGCTGGTTAAGCCCAGCGCGGCGGTGGCTTCACGCACAAACAGGTAGACGATCAGCAAGCGGCCGGCGGTGGCGGTTTTGATCTGCGCAATCCAGCTTTGCGCCCGCTCTTTCAGGCCATGACGCTCCAGCAAACCGATAACAGCCAGCGGCAGCAGCAGAATCAGCGGCAGATTACGCGTATTGAGGAAGCCAGAGCCGAGCTTTTCCAGAATGTCTGCCAGCGGCAGATGCGCTGCCAGCCCGGTGACGAAGCCCGCCACAATCACCACCAGCACCGGGTTAAAGCGCAGCACAAAACCCAGAATGATGGCGGCAATGCCCAGCAGCGGCCAGAGGTTTACCACGTTATCCATGTTGTTCCCTTATGTGAAAAGACAAAGCCCGGCGTGATGCCGGGCAATGAGTAAAAACGTTATGCGCTGGTGACCGCAATCTGACTGGTCGCAAATGCCGCGCGCAGCGTGCGGGCGAACTGCAGCGCATGTGCGCCATCACCGTGTAAACAGACGGTTTCGGCGTTAACCTTGACCCATTCTCCGCTGATGCTCTGCACCTGACGCTGCTGCACCATCGCCAGCGTTTGCGCCAGCGCCTGTTCGGCATCTTCAATCATCGCTTGCGGCTGGCTGCGTGGCACTAACGCCCCGCTCGCCAGATAGCCGCGATCGGCAAACACCTCTTCGCGGGTGCGCAGACCATGATGCGCCGCCGCCGCAATCGACGCGCTGCCCGCCAATCCGACCAGAATCAATCCGCTATCCACGGCTTTTACCGCGCGCGCGATGGCATCCGCCAGTTGCGGATCGCCCGCCGCCTGGTTGTACAGCATGCCGTGCGGCTTGACGTGTACCAGCCGTTCGCCTTCGCTCTCGGCAATGCTTTTCAGCGCACCAATCTGGTAGATCATCTGCGCATACACCGTTTCCGGCGGCAGCTGCATGGCGGTACGGCCAAAGTTTTCCCGATCGGGGAAACTCGGATGCGCGCCAATCGCCACGCCCGACGCTTTCGCCCAGCGCACCGATTGCAGCATGGTTTGCGCATCACCAGCGTGGAAGCCGCAGGCGATATTGGCTGAACTCACCAGCGTCAGCAGCTCCCGATCGCTGGCGCTGCCTTCGCCGAGATCGGCGTTAAGATCAATCTTCATGGGCCAATCCCCAGGCTATTTGGTCGAAGGAACGTTGTTGATGCTGTTTGGCGTGAATCGCGTCTTCCAGCGTGCAGTGGATAAAGTGAATCGGTTCGCCGAGACGAATTTGCGCCAGATGATAAAGATCGGCTTCGATGATGCAGGCAATGCGCGGATAGCCGCCGGTGGTTTGTGCATCCGCCATCAACACAATCGGTTGACCATTGGGCGGCACCTGTACCACGCCAGGCACTAAACCGTGCGACAGCAAATCGCGCGTCGCATCGCGATGCAGTTGACGTCCCTGCAGGCGATAACCCATGCGATTACTTTGCGGACTGAGCTTCCACGGGCTGCGCCAGAAACCCTGCTGCGCCTCACGCGAGAACTCGTTATATTCCGGGCCCGCTAAGGCGCGGATGCGGTTGCCCCACAGCAGTTGACGCACGCCGGCTTTATCTTTGAAGTCGCGCGTCGGTTTACCCAACGGCAGCTCATCGCCATCCTGCAGTTTACGTCCCTGCCAGCCGCCAAACGCTGCCTTGAGATCGGTACTGACCGAACCGAGCATGTCCGGCACGGCAAAACCACCGTTGACCGCCAGATAACTGCGCATGCCGCGCGTGGGCGTTGCCAGCGTCAGCACCTGCCCTTTTTTCACCGGCAGACGCCAGCCGGTCCAGACCGGTTTGCCATCCAGATCGGCATTGCAGCCCGCGCCCGTCAATGCAAACCAGCCATCACGGGTAAACTGCGTTTTAAATTGTCCCAGCACGATTTCCAGCACCGCGCTCTGCTCGGGGTTGCCCACCAGCATATTGGCGGTGCGCATTGCCGGTTGATCGAGCGCGCCGCCCACGCTGATGCCATATTGGCGGAAGCCGGTGCGGCCGTGGTCTTGCAGCGAGGTCATCATGCCCGCGCGGAGAATTTTCAACATACGCCCTCCTGCTGCGGCACAAAGCGCACGCTATCACCGGGACGTAACAGTGTCGGTGGATGCTGAAGCGGGTCGAACAGGCTGAGCGGCGTATGGCCAATCAGTTGCCAGCCGCCGGGCGCGGCTAATGGATAGATGCCGGTTTGGCTGCCGCCGATGCCCACCGAGCCGCTCGGCACCAGCACGCGCGGTTCAGCGCGGCGCGGCGTGTGTAAACGCTCATCCAGGCCGCCGAGATAAGGGAAACCAGGCTGGAAGCCGATGAAATAAACCACATAATCGATGCTGCTGTGCAGTTCTACCGCTTGCCTGGGCGTCATGTTGGCGCGCTCCGCCACCTCCAGCAGATCCGGCCCGCCTGCGCCGCCGTACACAACTGGAATTTCGACGCGGCGCGATTCCGGCAGCTGCGCTTCGCTCTCTTCCCACCAACGCTGCAAACGCTCAATCGCGTCCAATGCATTGCGTTGCGGATCGCGCAGCAGCAACGTCAGGTTGTTCATGCCAGGAATCACTTCCTCAACCTGCTCGTTTTGCTGCAGTCGCTGACACAATCCCCAGATGCGCTGCTGGCTGGCCAACGAAACCGGTGGCTCCAGTTCCAGCGCCACCGCGCGCTCACCTAGCAGATAACAACGTGCTCGTTGCAAAAACAACCTCCTGGTAAAAGTCTTACATGTCGCAGAACGAATGTTGCAGGATCGCCATTCATAGCGAACGAACTTCTCGTTTATGCGTAAAAGCCATAAGTTATGCGAAAGTGACAGAGATGTGTCAACAGATTTGCGCCCTTAACGCAGGTTAAGGGCGTGAGAGGAGAGAAATCAGGCCGGATTGTCGATGTCGATAAAGGTCACATCAAGGCCATGATGGGCAGCTAACCATTCGCCCAGCGCCTTGATGCCGCCGCGTTCGGTCGCGTGGTGTCCGGCGGCAAAGAAGTGCAAACCTTGTTCGCGCGCGCTGTGGATGGTTTGCTCGGAGACTTCACCGGTAATAAAGGCATCGACGCCAAAGGCTGCCGCGCTATCGATAAAGCCCTGACCGCCGCCGCTGCACCAGGCAACGCGCTTGATCAATGCCGGCGCGTTATCACCACTGTGAAGCGGTGTGCGACCTAAACGTTGGGCAATTTTTTCCGCCAGCGCCGCGCCACTCAGTGGTTGTGCCAGCTCGCCCCACGGTACCAGTGGCTGAATCTCGCCTTTCACTGCAATATCAAACAGACGCGCCAGCTGCGCGTTATTACCCAACTCGGGATGCGCATCCAGCGGCAGATGCCAGCCATACAAATTGATATCATTGGCCAGCAGCGTGCGCAGACGCTGGCGCTTCATGCCTTTAATCACCGGCGCTTCGCTTTTCCAGAAGTAACCGTGATGTACCAGCACCGCATCGGCGTTGCGCTTCACCGCCTCATCCAGCAGCGCCTGACAAGCGGTTACGCCAGTGATGATGGTTTTCACCTCGGCGCGCCCTTCCACCTGCAAACCGTTCGGTGCGTAGTCGCTGAAGGCGCAGTTATTCAGCTGCTGGTTAACGATCTGTTCTAACTCGACATTATTCATTACGGCTCCCTGACCGCCTCAAGCCGCGCTGCGGGCGCGCTCAAAGGCGTCTAGTGTCTTTTTACGTGCGTCCTTATGTTCCACGATTGGCGCGGGATAATCGAGTTTCTTGTTATTTTTCTGCGCCCACACTTGCGGCTGATGAATATCGCTGTCGGGCACGTCGCTGAGTTCCGGCAGCCACTGACGGATAAAGTCGCCCTGTTTATCAAAGCGCTCGCCCTGCGTGGTGGGATTGAAGATACGAAAATAGGGCGCGGCATCGGTGCCAGTTGACGCGGCCCACTGCCAGCCGCCATTGTTGGCGGCCAGATCGCCATCGATCAGCTGCTGCATAAAATAACGCTCACCTTCACGCCAGTCGATCAGCAGATCCTTCACCAGGAAACTGGCGGTAATCATGCGCAAGCGATTATGCATCCAGCCGAGCGTGTTGAGCTGGCGCATCGCCGCATCAACAATCGGATAGCCGGTTTTGCCCTGTTGCCAAGCCGTTAAATGTTCCTGGTTAGACTGCCAATCCACGTTGCGCGTCCAGTCGACAAACGGCTGGTGCTTACACAGCGCCGGAAACGCCACCATCAGATGACGATAGAATTCGCGCCAGATCAGTTCGTTCAGCCAGGTAAAGGCCTTGCCCTCGTTGAGCGCATCGGGATGCTCTTTGAGCACGCGATGAAGACATTGGCGCGGCGACAGCACGCCAGTGGTCAAATAAACCGATAAGCGGCTGGTGCCGTCAATGGCCGGTAAATCACGCTGATCTGGATAATGCTGCACCGCCTGTTTAGCGAAGTGGCGCAGCTGTTTTAACGCCGCCTCTTCTCCCGCCGGGAACAGGCTTTCATCAAAGGCTTCACAAGGATAATCAAAAGCGGGAATCTTCTTTTCGATACTGATGGGCGCACCATCACGCGCTTTCGGTGCCTGATGGCACTCCGGTAAGCCCTGATGTAAACGACGAACAAAGGCTTTGCTGAACGGCGTGAACACTTTGAACATGGTGTTGCTGCCGGTTTGCACGCTGCCCGGCGGCAACAGCAAGCTGTCATCGAATCCCTGACATATTACGCCCTGCGCATCCAGACGTTTCTCCGCCTGCGCATCGCGTTCACGCTCGTTAATTTCGTACTGGTAGTTGTAGAACAGCGCATCAACCCGTTGCTGCTGGCAAAATTTCGCCAGATATTCAATCGAAGCGGCAAAGTCATCACACTGATGGAAATGCAGAGGAATGCCGCGTTCAGCCAGTGACTTCTGCAACAAACTGAGACTTTGCTGGATGAACGCCGCCTGCTTTGGCGCCATATGGTGTTGCTGCCACTGCTGCGGTGTGGCGATAAACAGCGCAATCACTTTGGCCTGGCTATCGCGGCAGGCGGCGGCCAGCGCCGTGTTGTCATTGAGGCGCAGATCGTTGCGCAGCCAAACTAAATGGGTGGTCATAAAGCCCCGAAATTATTGGCCGTAGCGCAAACGCAGCGCTTCCGGATAAGGATCAAAATAGCGCTGCTGTGCCAGCCACGGATGCGGGTATTCCGCCATGTAGTGTTTCAGCATGGTGATCGGTGCTAACAGCGGCTGTACGCCCTGACGATAACGATCAATCAGTTGCGCCAGCTCCTGACGCTGCGGCGAACTCAACTGCGGACGGAAGTAGCCTTGTACATGCATCAGCACGTTGGTGTGATTGCGTCGTGATGCCTGATGTGACATCAGGTGCATCAGACGACTGCGGTACTCAAAGGCGTAATCCTCCAGCGAATCCCATTGGTCCATCGCCGCCACAAAGCGGCCCATCTCGCGATATTCGTCCTGCGCATGAGATAGCAGCAATAATTTGTAGCGACTATGGAAGGCCATCAGCTTGTGGCGCGATAATCCGCTGCGCCACATTTCGTTGAATTCGTGCAGCGCATAGACGCGTCCGATAAAGTTTTCGCGGATAGCGTCGTCATGCAGACGACCATCCTCTTCCAGCGGCAGCCATGGCATCTCTTTCTGTAAAAATGCGGTAAACATGCCGGTGCCCGCTTTACGATTGTTGTTGGTTTCAGGCTCGTAAACGCGGACACGTTCCAGCCCACAGCTAGGGGATTTGGCACAGAGGATGTAGCCGCACAGATGATGTAGCGACTTCACGCGTTCGGCGGACCAGCGCTGCATCTTTTCCGTCACCTCTTCGCCGCCATCTTTGCTGAAACAGAGATGGATGTTTTCATCGCTCTCTTTTACCAGGCGCAAAGCCGGACGCGGCGTCGGTAAGCCAATCGCCATTTCGGGACATACAGGTTCAAAGCGCACAAATGGCACGAGTTCGTCCGTGGCGAAAGCAAAACGTTTATGGCCACCATCAAATCGGACGTTATCCCCGAGCAGGCAAGCGCTGATACCAACAGGAATTTTCTCGCTCATACTTGTACAACCTCATAAATCTTGTAGAGGTTTTAAGTGTAGCTGAAATGCGCGGAGATAACAGCGGGAACGCGCGGTGGGCGTGAAAATTATCAATAAAAAACCCGGCGCTTCACGTGAAGTCGCCGGGTTAATACTGCGCTAAATTCGCTTACCAGTGAATGCCGGCAGCCGCTTCAGACTGCGCCAGCCAGACGGGTTTCGTGCTGGTTTTGCACCACATACGATGCAGGTAACTGTACAAACGTGCGCGATCTGAGCGGAATAACATCACTGGCAACGCCAGCAAACCGATTGCTACCACCAGCACGCGGCGCAGTACGATTTTATACAGTGGATATGCGCGATCCATCTTTGGCCCCCTTGTGGTAAACATTGCGTTGAAATGTGATCTGGTTCAGATATTAACCGTTGTTGTGTAATTTTACTACTCATCCGACCACTATATTTGCACTTTTTTTCAGCAATTTGTGTGGTGATGAAAGTTAGTTACAAGATTGTGAATTAAACGATGCTTTCAAGTTAAAAACTTCGTGACGGACGCCGGGCCGCTTTATTGCTAAAGTGATGCGTTAACTTTTTTGCCGCTGGAGGCAGCGTGACGACCATCTTGATAGTGGAAGATGAAAAAGAGATTCGCCGTTTCGTGCGCCTTGCGCTGGAGAGCGAAGGCCTTAAGATTGTGGAAGCGGAGCAACTGCAGCGCGGCCTGATTGAAGCGGCGACGCGTAAGCCGGATCTGGTGATCCTCGATCTCGGCTTGCCGGATGGTGATGGCAATGACTTTATCCGTGAAGTACGTCAATGGAGCAGCATGCCGGTGATTGTGCTGTCGGCACGGAGCGATGAGCAGGATAAGATTGATGCGCTGGACGCGGGTGCGGATGATTATCTCACTAAGCCGTTTGGCATAGGTGAACTGCTGGCGCGCGTGCGCGTGGCGCTGCGTCGCCATCAAAGCAACCAGCCAGAACCGATTGTGAAATTTGGTGAAGTGAGCATAGATTTAGCGGCGCGCCGTGTATTGCGCAGCCGACAGGAAGTGCATCTGACACCGACTGAATTCCGCCTGCTGAGTTTGCTGGTGAACAACGCCGGAAAAGTGCTGACCCAGCGTCAATTACTGAATCAGGTTTGGGGGCCCAATGCGGTGGAACACAGCCATTATTTGCGCATCTATATGGGGCACTTGCGGCAGAAGCTGGAAGCGAATCCCACGCAGCCCAGCCATTTGCTGACCGAAACCGGCATCGGCTATCGATTTATGCCATAAAAAAAGGCCGCTAAGCGGCCTTTTTTCTTCACTGCCCAATCAGGCGTTTTTCAGTACTTCGCTAACAATCTCAACCGCTTCTTTCTCGATTTGCTGACGATGTTCAGCACCCAGGAAGCTTTCGCAGTAGATTTTGTACGCGTCTTCTGTACCTGATGGACGCGCGGCGAACCAGCCGTTTTCCGTCATTACTTTCAGACCGCCGATTGACGCACCGTTACCTGGCGCGGCAGTCAGGCGTGCGGTGATCGGATCACCCGCCAGCGTATCTGCGCTCACCATTTCGGGTGACAGCTTAGACAACGCGGCTTTCTGTGCAGAAGTCGCCGGAGCCTGCAGACGGTTATAGCTTGGCGCACCAAAGCGTTCGGCCAGCTCGTCATAGTGCTGCTGCGGGTTCTTGCCAGTTACCGCCGTGATTTCAGCAGCCAGCAGGCACAGAATGATGCCGTCTTTATCGGTTGACCAGGCTGAGCCATCGAAACGCAGGAAGGATGCGCCCGCGCTCTCTTCACCGCCGAAACCGAAGCTGCCATCGAACAAACCATCAACGAACCATTTGAAACCAACCGGCACTTCCACCAGCTTACGTCCAATGTCGTTGACCACGCGGTCGACCATCGCGCTGGAAACCAGGGTTTTCCCTACAGCAACGTCTTTGCCCCACTGCGGGCGATGCTGGAACAGGTAGTTGATCGCCACCGCCAGATAGTGGTTCGGATTCATCAGACCCGCAGGCGTGACGATGCCGTGACGGTCGTAATCAGGATCATTACCAAAGGCCAGATCGAATTTGTCTTTGTACGCCAGCAAACCGGCCATCGCGCACTCGGATGAGCAGTCCATACGCACCACGCCATCTTTATCCAGATGCATGAAGCGGAAAGTCTGATCGATCGCATCGTTCACGATGGTCAGATCCAGTTTGTAGTGCTCAGCAATGCGCTGCCAGTAAGCAATGCCGGAACCGCCTAACGGATCGACGCCAATTTTCAGGCCGGCTTTCTGGATGGCGGCGAAGTCAATCACCTGAGCCAGACCTTCAACGTATGGCTGGATCAGATCCTGCTCAACGATGTGGCCGCTCGCCCATGCCTGATCCAGCGGCAGACGTTTCACGTCTTTCAGCTCGCCTTTGATCAGCTGGTTAGCGCGATCTTCCACCACTTTGGTAACGTTGGTATCAGCCGGGCCACCGTTTGGCGGATTGTATTTGATACCACCATCTTCCGGTGGATTATGCGAAGGCGTGATAACGATGCCGTCCGCCTGCGCGCCGCCGCGTTTGTTGTGCTCAAGAATCGCGTTCGAGATTGCAGGCGTTGGCGTGTAGCCATTGTCCTGCTGAACAATTACGTCCACGCCGTTAGCGGCCAGCACTTCCAGCACCGACAGAATCGCTGGCTCAGACAGTGCATGCGTGTCTTTACCGACGTAGCACGGACCGGTGATGCCATTCTTTTTACGCTCTTCAGCAATCGCCTGCGCGATCGCCAAAATGTGCTGTTCATTGAAGCTTTGGCGTCCCGCGCTACCGCGGTGGCCTGAAGTGCCAAATTTCACCGCATGATCCGGATTCGCCACATCGGGCTTCAGGACGTAATACTGCGAGGTTAATTGTGCAACGTTAATCAAATCGCTCTGCTGGGCAGGCTGCCCGGCACGGGGGTGATTGGCCATTGGCGCTTCTCCCTGACGCTTCAGTTAAATGGTGCCGCGAACTTTCTCTGTCAGTTCCTGCGGGAACTGCATAGCCAGCATGATGTGTTCCACCATGCTGCATTTGCGACCTGTATTGGTGTTCGTGATCACCCAGTACGGTGTGCCGGGAACGTGCTTCGGCTTGGTATGGGTGCCATTTTGCAGCAGCGTGTGCTCGTCGCCCGCAAAGTAGACGCGGGTACGGCCCTGCAGCGAGGCAGTAGCTTCAGCAAACGCAGCCGGATCAAGACGATAGAGCGTTGACAGTACCAACATGAAGCGGTTAACCGCCTTATTCTGCTCGGCATATTCATCGGAAAGCAGCAGCTCACGTACCGCACGGACGCGATCCTGAGGACGCGCTTCACGGCTGGCAGGTTGCGCTTCTTTCATTGATGCACCAGCGGCGGGCGCAGCGGGTGCGCTCTGTCCGGCGGTGAACTTCAACATGCGGCGCAAAATATCTGAGGCGCTTTCACCAATGTGCTGCGTGTGGCTGGCAATATAACGGTAGAGTTCTTCGTCAACTTCAATCGTTTTCATCTTTTTCCGTACGATTCTGGCAAATGACAGAACCACGCATTCTTGCAACGTCCTTAGCAAAATCCAGTCGTGCAAAACGTGAGCGGGTTCTAACATAAGGATTATAAAGTTAAATCCGTGGCAGCCGATAGCGTTGGCAACGTTTACGGGCAAAAGTCGGAATATGCCCTAATGCCCACCGGCCTGACTGCTGGACAGGTGAATCCATGATAACCTAAGCCAAGGTCACAACCGTAAGAACTTTAGCCATGATTTTGAACGCCCGTCTGCAAACTGAACAATCTGCCCCCAATGCCACGCCGATTCTGTTGATCCATGGTCTTTTTGGCAGTCTTGATAACCTTGGCGTGCTGGCGCGTGGGGTGCGTGATGCACGTCCGACGCTGCAAGTTGACGTGCGCAATCACGGCTTGTCGGCGCGTAGCGATGAGATGAATTATCACGTGATGGCGCAGGACATTGTCGAAACGCTGGATGCGCACCATATCGATCGCGCGGGTGTAATCGGACACTCGATGGGCGGCAAAATCGCGATGGCACTCAGTGCCATCGCGCCGGAGCGTATTGATAAAATGGTAATGATCGATATCGCGCCCGTTGATTACCAAACGCGCCGCCATGACGAAATTTTTGCCGCTATCCGGGCCGTGAGCGCCGCGGGCGTCACGCGCCGCAGCGAAGCCGCTGAAGTAATGCGTCAGCATATTGATGAAGAAGGCGTGATCCAGTTCATCCTCAAATCTTTCGCAGAGGGCGAATGGCGCTTTAATGTGCCGGTGCTGTGGGATAACTACAGCACCATTTCCGGCTGGGAAGAGATTCCTGCGTGGCCGCATCCGGCGCTGTTTATCCGCGGCGGCGACTCGCCTTATCTGGATAATCAGCATCGCGATGCGCTGCTGCGTCAGTTCCCGCAGGCACATGCACATGTGATCAGCGGTGCTGGACACTGGGTGCACGCCGAGAAACCCGATGCGGTGTTACGCGCCGTTCGGCGTTTTTTTAACCTGTAAAAGCAAAAGCTTGCCGCTTGCGCTTTAGGGTTGGCGTCAGGGAAGGCGCTGGAGTATGATGTCGCGCTAAAAATTTGCCACGGATATTTTTTCGCCGTGGTCGGGCCGATAATGTTTTAATCGCGCAGCGCCTTTCCGCCGTTCGCGCCCACTCAGTTTTACAAACCATGGCAAAAGAACAGACAGACCGCACTACGCTTGATCTCTTCGCAGACGAGCGGCGTCCTGGTCGCCCGAAAACCAGCCCGCTGACGCGTGATGAACAGTTACGCATCAACAAACGCAATCAGCTCAAGCGCGATAAAGTGCGTGGGCTGCGTCGTGTTGAGCTGAAGATGTCGAGCGAGGCGGTTGACGCCCTCAGCACGCTGGCCGATCAGCAAAACATCAGTCGCAGCGAATTGATTGAACAAATGCTGCTGGCACAGCTCAAACTGTCGTAACGCGCGAAGACCGCACGCTGGAACACAAAGTCACGGCTTTATACGTTCCGCACTTTTTACCGGTCTGCTATTATTCGCATAACTGTGCAGTCAACTGACTTACTTTCACAATCAGGATTTAAGAGGTTACCTAACCCATGGCAATCGTAGGCATTTTCTTCGGCAGCGATACCGGCAACACTGAAAACATTGCAAAGATGATCCAGAAACAACTGGGTAAAGATGTCGCCGAAGTGCATGACATTGCTAAGAGCACCAAAGAAGATCTCGAATCGTTCGACATCCTGCTGCTGGGTATCCCAACCTGGTATTACGGCGAAGCGCAGTGTGACTGGGATGATTTCTTCCCGACGCTGGAAGAGATTGATTTCAATGGCAAGCTGGTAGCGCTGTTTGGTTGTGGCGATCAGGAAGATTACGCCGAGTACTTCTGTGATGCGATGGGCACTATTCGTGACATCATTGAGCCGAATGGTGCGGTGATCGTCGGTCACTGGCCAACCGAAGGCTATCACTTCGAAGCCTCTAAAGGCCTGGCCGATGACAAAAACTTCCTTGGTTTGGCCATTGACGAAGACCGTCAGCCGGAATTGACCAACGAACGCGTTGAGAAGTGGGTGAAGCAGATCTTTGATGAGCTGCAGCTGAAAGAGATTATTGAAGCTTAATTCCCTGCTCTGCCCGATGTGCGCACTGCCTCACATCGGGTAACGGAATTTCCTATAAAAATAATAGCTACGGTTTTTTAACTTTTCCCCGCAAATCTGTAGAATACCCGCAATGGTCATCCGCTTATTCCTCTGGCAGTAGAATGAGGCTGAGTGAAATGGAATCCAAAACCCAAGCGTCTTGAAGACGTTAGTGACGATATCCTTACAACCTTTGGTGATTAAGGACGTTGCCTTGGTTTTCATTTCACTGCTTGAGTTCTATAATGAGACGCAAATGAGAATGCGCGTTGACCTAAACATTCAAGGCCCCTGCGCCGCAAGTGACTAGCAAAGTAACAGGACAATATCCGCATGACTGACAACAACTCCGCATTGAAGAAGGCTGGCCTGAAAGTCACGCTACCCAGACTGAAAATTCTGGAAGTGCTTCAGGGACCCGGCCCAGAGTCCCATCACGTCAGTGCGGAAGATTTGTATAAGCGCCTGATTGATATGGGCGAAGAGATTGGTCTGGCAACGGTGTATCGCGTTCTTAACCAGTTTGACGACGCGGGCATCGTAACCCGTCACAACTTTGAAGGCGGCAAATCTGTCTTCGAATTGACTCAGCAGCATCACCACGATCACTTGATCTGCCTGGATTGTGGCAAAGTTATAGAATTCAGCGATGAATCAATCGAAACGCGTCAGCGTGAAATTGCCACTCGCCACGGCATTAAGCTCAGCAACCACAGCCTGTACCTGTACGGTCATTGTGCTCTGGGAGACTGCCGCGAAGACGATACGCTCCACGATAAGTAATTGAGTGTGCTATGCAGTATAAAAAAAGCCGGCGCTTGAGCCGGTTTTTTTATGCCTGTAATCAGGCGACAAGCGTTTCCTGCAGGTAACGCCAGCGCGGAATGGCGGTGCTGCAATCCAATACCGCCAGTGAAATGCGGCTCTGATTGATGCCGTTCATCATCTGTAATTCACGATACTGAATCGTCACTTCCTCGCTTTGCTGCGAGATGATGGCGTGCTCACTGGTGGCAATGCGCATGCCTTCACGCTGCCCCTGTAACTGGCGAAACAGCACTTCCATTTCATTGAGGTCCAATCGTTTGCCTTGCGGCGTGACCATTTTGAAGTCGGGATGAAAGTGCGATAAAAACAGATCAATGCTGTCGTCACTGCCTTCCGCCTGATTGAAAATACGTTCAATAAGCTGATGTAAAACCACCACGCTATGCCTGGCTTCCTGGGCGAGAGTTGTCATTTTTTTTCCTTAGATAAGCCGCAGAGCACCGTCTGAGAGCGCATAGCCTACCTGAAAAAAAGTTTTTCACACTGCCAAATGGGTTAATTTTTCTAAAGTCAGAATAGTCGCAAATAGGGAATTAAAGGCGGATTGAGGCGTGCAGCATAAAAGGTCGTATCTGGCCAAATTGAGATAATAAAAAAGGGCGATTGCTCGCCCTTTCATGATCTTATCGTGCTCGCGACTAAAACTATTAATCGCCGATTTTTGCCCAGGTATCACGCAAACCTACAGTGCGGTTAAACACCAGCCCGGAGGGCTGTGAATAGACGCTATCAGCACAGAAATAGCCTTCACGTTCGAACTGGTACGGTGCCATCGAATCGGCAGCACGTAAACCAGGCTCAACGAAGCCCTGTTTGATTTCCAGTGAGTTTGGGTTGATGGTGGTGAGGAAATCCTCAGCCGCGCCCGGATTTGGCACACTGAACAGACGATCGTACAGGCGGAATTCCGCTGGCAGCGCGTGGATTGCAGAAACCCAATGGATAACGCCTTTCACTTTACGGCCATCGGCCGGATCTTTGCTCAGCGTATCAACGTCGCAAGTACAATAGATGCAGGTAATATTGCCTTCAGCATCCTTCGCCACACGTTCGGCACGGATCACGTAAGCATTACGCAGACGCACTTCTTTACCCAGCACCAAACGCTTGTACTGCTTGTTGGCTTCTTCACGGAAGTCAGCGCGATCGATCCACACTTCACGGCTGAATGGCACTTCACGCGTGCCCATCTCCGGTTTGTTCGGATGATTCGGCATAGTGATGATCTCATCGTGACCTGCAGGCAGGTTCTCGATCACCACTTTCAACGGATCCATTACCGCCATCGCACGCGGTGCGTTTTCATTGAGATCGTCACGAATGCACGATTCCAGTGAAGCCATCTCCACGATATTGTCCTGTTTGGTCACACCAATACGGCGGCAGAACTCACGGATAGAAGCGGCGCTATAACCACGACGACGCAGACCCGAAACGGTTAGCATGCGCGGATCGTCCCAGCCTTCTACCACCTTCTCGCTCACCAGCTGAGTCAGTTTACGCTTCGACATCACCGCATATTCCAGATTTAGGCGTGAGAACTCGTACTGACGCGGATGAACCGGAATGGTGATGTTATCCAGCACCCAATCATACAGACGACGGTTATCCTGGAACTCCAACGTGCAGAGAGAGTGCGTAATGCCTTCGATCGCATCCGAAATGCAATGAGTGAAGTCGTACATCGGGTAGATGCACCACTTGCTGCCGGTCTGATGGTGATCGGCAAACTTAATGCGGTACAGCACCGGATCGCGCATCACGATAAAGCTGGACGCCATGTCGATTTTGGCACGCAAACAGGCTTTGCCCTCTTCGAAACCGCCATCGCGCATCTTCTGGAACAGCGCCAGGTTTTCTTCCACGCTGCGATCGCGGTATGGGCTGTTTTTACCCGGCGCCGTCAGTGAACCGCGATACTCACGGATTTCATCCGCCGACAGTTCATCAACGTAAGCCAGACCTTTGTTGATCAGCTCAACCGCATAGTTGAACAGTTGGTCGAAGTAGTCTGAGGAGTAACGAATGTTGCCGCTCCACTCAAAGCCCAGCCATTGCACGTCACGCTTAATGGATTCGACAAACTCCAGATCTTCTTTAACTGGGTTAGTGTCGTCGAAACGCAGATTGCACTGACCTTGATAGTCTTGCGCGATACCAAAGTTCAGGCAGATAGATTTCGCATGGCCAATATGCAGATAACCATTGGGCTCAGGCGGGAAACGGGTATGCACACTGTTGTGCTTACCGCTCGCCAAATCTTCGTCGATGATCTGACGAATAAAGTTCGTTGGGCGGGCTTCAGCCTCACTCATCTCAAAATCCTCAAAAACTATAACGGGTGATTTGTACCACGAAGTAACGGAGTATGATCCACAAAGCGCAGGAGGGAAACAACCGTTTGTTGGTCGTTTTAAAACAAAAAAGGCAGGAATCGCTTCCTGCCTTCTGGCTCAATCACAAGGACTTAGCCTTTAACCTCGTACAGCGGGGTTTCGCCTGCAACCACTGAACCGGTTGCCAGTAAATTCAGACCAGCGAAATCATCGCTATTGCTGACCACAACCGGACTGATCATCGAGCGGGCGTTGGCATTGAGGAAGTCCAGATCCATTTCCAGGATTGGCTGACCTGCAGTGACCGTTGCGCCCTCTTCAACCAGACGCGTGAAGCCTTTACCTTCCAGCGCTACTGTATCCAGCCCCATATGTACCACGATTTCGACGCCGTTTTCCGCCTCAAGGCAGAACGCATGGTTGGTGTTGAAGATCTTCACCACAGTTCCGGCGGTTGGCGCAACCACGGTTTTGCCGGTTGGCTTGATGGCCAGACCATCACCGACTGCCTTGCTGGCGAATGCTTCGTCAGGCACATTTTCCAGCGCAACGATGTCACCGGTTACTGGCGCCAGCAGCGTAGCAATCACGGCTTTTTCGCTGTTCAGCACCGCCTGCGGTTTTACTGCAGCAGCAGGAGCAGCCGTTGACGCCGCGGCAGATGCCGCAACTGGACCTTTGCTCAGTACGGTTTTCATTGCTGTTGCAATGCTTTCCGCCTGCGTACCGACAATAACCTGTACGCTCTGCTTGTTCAGACGAATCACACCTGAAGCGCCGAGACGTTTAGCGACACCTTCATTAACCTGCGCGGAATCTTTAACGTTCAGACGTAGACGTGTGATACAGGCATCGATGTTGGTCAGGTTTTCTGAGCCACCTACCGCCGCAATATAACGACGCGCCAGAGATTCAGTTTGGCTTTCACCGTTGCCGCTGTTATCGACATTGACGTCATAACCATCGGTTTCATCGCCCGCAGAGAGTTCGCGGCCCGGCGTCATCAGGTTGAATTTCTGGATGGTGAAGCGGAATACCACGTAGTAGATAACGAAGAACACCAGACCTTGTGGGATCAGCATCCACCAGTGCACCGCCAGCGGGTTACGCGTTGACAGCACCATATCCACCAGACCCGCACTGAAGCCGAAACCGGCAATCCACTGCATGCTCGCGGCGATGAATACAGAAAGACCGGTCAGTGCCGCGTGAATCACATACAGCACCGGCGCCACGAACATAAAGGAGAATTCCAGCGGTTCAGTGATACCCGTAAAGAAGGCGGCAAAGGCCGCCGCCAGCATAATGCCGCCGACTTTAGCGCGGTTTTCCGGGCGTGCACAGTGGTAAATTGCCAGCGCTGCTCCTGGAAGACCAAACATCATGATTGGGAAGAAGCCCGCCTGATAACGACCGGTGATGCCTGGGATACCTGTACCTTCAGCGATAGACTGCGCGCCGCCAAGGAATTTAGGAATATCGTTGATACCGGCAACATCGAACCAGAATACCGAGTTCAATGCGTGGTGTAAGCCAACAGGAATCAGCAGACGGTTAAAGAAGGCGTAGATGCCCGCACCGACGGAACCCAGCTTCTGAATATGCTCACCAAAACTTACCAGTCCACCGAAAATGATCGGCCAGATATACATCAGAATGAACGCAACCAGGATCATCAGGAACGATACAAGGATCGGCACCAAACGGCGACCGCTAAAGAAGGACAACGCTTTTGGCAACTCAACATGACTAAAGCGGTTATAGACTTCAGCAGAAAGAATCCCGACAAGAATGCCAACAAACTGGTTATTAATTTTACCGAAGGCAGCGGGAACTTGCTCCACCGGCATCTTCTGAATCATTGCCACCGCTGCCGGAGAACAGAGTGTGGTCACAACCAGAAAGCCGACAAAACCGGTTAACGCTGCAGCGCCATCTTTATCTTTTGACAGACCGTATGCCACACCAATGGCAAACAGCACTGGCATATTGTCGATGATTGCCGAACCGGATTTGATCAACAGTGCTGCCAGCGCATTGCCTGCGCCCCAGCTATCTGGATCGATCCAGTATCCAACGCCCATCAAGATTGCCGCTGCCGGCAAAGTCGCTACCGGCACCATAAGCGCGCGGCCGACCTTTTGCAGATATCCTAGAATACTCACCTTATTCTCCCCCTATGAGACTGGCGTTTTGCCGTGGCGCAGGTTGATTTTATTATCCCGTCGCCCGGTACCTTGATGACACTTTTCACCACGAGGCGCAGTGTAAAGATAAATTAATTCGCCTCGCAAATTAAAACCACTACAACTGTGACTTTAATCACCAAAATGGTGGTTTGATAATGCGAAATGCTAGCCAGCACCACAAACTTATTTTATGATAAAAAATATCGAGTCGCACTTATCCCTGGTGGCTACGCTTAAACGCATTACGCTTAAGGGCAAAAACTGTCAGAGAAACGGCAACTCCACATTCCCAATCTTAATTGAGGTGAAGACATGAGACTGATCCCTTTGGCCACACCGACCCAAGTGGGTAAATGGGCTGCACGCCACATTGTTAACCGCATTAATGCGTTTAAGCCTAGCGCAGAGCGTCCCTTCGTGCTGGGTCTGCCAACCGGTGGAACACCGCTGGAAGCTTACAAGCACCTGATCGATATGCACAAAGCGGGCCAGGTTAGTTTCAAGCACGTCGTCACCTTCAACATGGATGAGTACGTTGGCCTGCCAAAAGAGCATCCGGAAAGTTACCACAGTTTCATGTACCGTAACTTTTTCGGTCATGTTGATATTCAACAGCAAAATATCAATCTTCTGAATGGTAATGCCGAAGATATTGACGCAGAATGTCGCCAATACGAAGAGAAGATCCGCACTTACGGCAAAATTAACCTGTTTATGGGCGGCGTGGGCAACGATGGTCACATCGCCTTTAACGAACCGGCTTCTTCCCTCTCCTCACGTACCCGCATCAAAACCCTGACGCACGATACGCGTATTGCAAACTCACGCTTCTTTAATGGTGATGTGGATCAGGTGCCGAAATACGCCCTGACGGTTGGTGTCGGTACGCTGCTGGATGCTGAAGAAGTGATGATTCTGGTTACCGGCCACTTGAAAGCGCAAGCGCTGCAGGCTGCGGTTGAAGGTAACGTCAACCACATGTGGACCATCAGCTGCCTGCAGCTGCATGCCAAATCTGTCGTGGTATGTGACGAGCCAGCCACCATGGAACTGAAAGTGAAAACCGTGAAATATTTCCGCGAAATGGAAGCGGAAAATATGAAAGGTGTGTGAAAACACGTTGTAACAAAACCTGCTGCTTTCAGGCAGCAGGCTTAGCCGGGAGAGAGAAACGATGTACGCATTAGTGAACGGCCGGATTTTTACTGGTCATGAAATTCTGGACAATCATGCAGTTGTGATTGCAGATGGCCTGATTGAGCGCGTGTGTCCGCGTGATGCCCTGGACGCGGCAATTGCACAGCAGGATGTGGCTGGTGCGTTTATCGCTCCTGGTTTTATTGATTTGCAGCTTAACGGCTGCGGCGGCGTGCAGTTCAATGATGACATCAATGCGTTAAGCGTTGAAACGCTGGAGATCATGCAGCGCGCCAACGAGAAATCAGGCTGCACCAGCTATTTGCCAACACTGATTACCAGCACCGATGCGCTGATGAGACGCGCAGTCGAAACCATGCGCGCTTACCTGGCCAAGCATCAGAATCAGGCAATCGGCCTGCATCTGGAAGGTCCGTGGCTGAATAAAGCTAAAAAAGGTACGCACAATCCTGAATTAATTCGCCTGCCGGATGCCGAGCTGGTGGATTTCCTCTGCGCCAATGCCGACGTCATCACTAAAGTCACGCTGGCACCTGAAAATGCGGGCAGCGAGGTGATTCGTCAGCTGCGTGATGCCGGCATCATCGTGTCAGCGGGTCACTCCAACGCGACCTATGAAGAAGCAAAAATTGGCTTCAGCGCGGGCGTCAGCTTTGCTACGCATCTCTACAATGCCATGCCAACCTTCGCTGGACGTGAGCCAGGTCTGATCGGTGCGCTGTTTGATTCGCCTGATGTATACTGCGGCATCATTGCGGATGGTTTACATGTCCATTACGCTAATGTGCGCAATGCAAAGCGCATTAAAGGCGACAAGCTGGTGTTAGTGACGGATGCCACAGCACCGGCGGGCGCATCGATTGATCAATTTATTTTTGCAGGCAAAACAATATACTATCGCGATGGCCTGTGCGTTGACGAGAACGGTACGCTCAGCGGTTCTGCCTTGACCATGATTGAAGCGGTGCAGAACAGCGTTGAACATTGCGGTATCGCTCTTGATGAAGCGCTGCGTATGGCGACGCTCTATCCAGCGCAGGCGATAGGTGTGGAGAAGCAGTTAGGCACGGTCGAAGCAGGAAAAGTCGCCAACCTGACTGTCTTTACCCGCGATTATCAAATCACTAAGACGTTCGTCAACGGAGACAACGTCCTCAGCGAGTAAGCATTGAATGACCACTGGCGGCCAGTCTCAAATAGGAAATGTTGATCTTGTTAAACAACTCAATAGTGCAGCCGTTTATCGGCTAATCGATCAGCAGGGGCCAATTTCGCGCATTCAGATTGCCGAACACAGTCAGCTTGCGCCCGCCAGTGTCACCAAAATTACCCGCCAGCTCATTGAGCGCGGCCTCATCAAAGAGGTGGAGCAACAAGCCTCCACCGGTGGGCGTCGCGCGATCTCCATCATTACTGAAACCCGTCATTTTCATACTATCGGCGTGCGCTTAGGGCGTAATGACGCGACGTTGACGCTGTTTGATCTGAGCGGAAAATCGCTGGCGCAGGAAGATTATCCGCTGCCCGAGCGCACGCAGGAAACGCTGGAGAACGCGCTGTTCAATGCCATCAGCGCCTTTATGGCCGCGCATCAGCGTAAGATTCATGAACTGATTGCTATCTCGGTGATTCTGCCCGGTTTGGTCGATCCCATTAACGGCATCATTCGCTACATGCCGCACATCGCGGTAAGTCATTGGCCGCTGGTTTCCAGCCTGAAAAAACGCTTCAACGTCACCAGCTTTGTTGGTCATGACATCCGTAGCCTGGCGCTGGCCGAGCACTACTTCGGTGCAAGTCGCGATTGCGCAGACTCCATTCTGGTGCGTTTGCATCGCGGCACCGGTGCCGGAATCATCGCCAACGGTCACATTTTCCTCGGCAGTAACGGCAACGTGGGCGAGATTGGCCATATTCAGGTTGATCCGCTGGGTGAACGTTGTCACTGCGGCAACTTTGGCTGCCTGGAAACCATTGCGGCTAACGGCGCGATTGAAAACCGCGTGCGTCACTTGCTGAATCAAGGCTATCCCAGTTCATTAACGTTGAATGATTGCCTGATGCCGCAGATTTGCCGCGCCGCTAATCATGGCGACGCGCTGGCGTGCGAAGTGATTGAACATGTCGGCCGCTATTTAGGCAAGGCGATTGCTATCGCCATCAACCTGTTCAATCCGCAAAAAGTGGTGTTGGCCGGTGAAATCACTGAAGCGGATAAAGTACTGTTTCCTGCTATTGAAGGGTGTATCAATACGCAGACGCTGCCTGCCTTTCGTAAAAATCTGCCGGTGGTGCGTTCCGAGCTCGATCATCGCTCGGCGATTGGCGCCTTTGCGTTGGCAAAACGCGCAATGCTGAATGGCATTTTGCTGCAACATCTGCTGGAAGAGTAATCACCAGCCTGCTGTCAAGCAGGCCCGACCGGATGCAATCTATGACGATTAAAAGCGTAATCTGTGACATCGACGGCGTGTTGATGCATGACAATACCGCCGTTCCCGGCGCGAACGAATTTCTGCAGCGCATTCTGGCGAAGGATATGCCGTTGGTGGTGTTGACCAACTATCCTTCGCAAACCGCGCCGGATCTGGCGAACCGCTTTGCCAACGCCGGCATTGACGTACCAGATTCGGTGTTTTACACCTCGGCGATGGCCACCGCCGATTTCCTGCGCCGTCAGGAAGGGAAAAAAGCCTACGTAATTGGCGAAGGTGCGCTGATTCATGAGCTGTATAAAGCTGGCTTCACCATCACTGACGTTAATCCAGATTTCGTTATCGTCGGCGAAACCCGCTCCTTCAATTGGGAAATGATGCACAAAGCCGCTTTCTTCGTGGCCAATGGCGCCCGCTTTATCGCCACTAATCCCGATACACATGCACGCGGCTTTGTTCCTGCCTGCGGAGCACTCTGCGCCGGTATCGAAACCATCTCCGGCCGTAAACCGTTTTACGTCGGAAAACCGAGTCCGTACATCATGCGCGCAGCGTTAAACAAAATGCATGCGCATTCGGAAGAGACGGTCATTGTGGGCGATAACCTGCGGACAGACATTCTGGCAGGCTTCCAGGCGGGTCTGGAAACCATTCTGGTGCTGTCTGGCGTTTCCACACTGAGTGATATTGATGCGATGCCTTTCCGCCCGGATTGGATTTACCCATCGGTCGCCGATATCGACCTGTTCTGATTCCAGCCATTACCTCTTCTTATGGCCCTGCTTATGCAGGGCTTTTGTTTTTTCTGTGGTTATGCCTTTCTTTACCGCTCGCCTTATGCCTACAAAACGAACGATAATGCAGTTTTATTAGATGGCATCTAAAATAAACGCTTATTAATTGAATAATATTCAATATTATTTGCCCATCAACATTCTTTTTATCAAAGAATCGCAATTTTGCTTGCACTAACACCGCCATTTAGCGCATTTTCTTATACATCACGCAGCCAAGGCTGCCGGACAAACGTAGAAATAACTTCGCCACAAGGTGAGATCAGGAGTCAGTTATGTGTTCAATTTTTGGTGTGCTGGATCTGAAAAGCGATCCTATTGAGCTGCGCAAGAAAGCGCTGGAATCTTCTCGTCTGATGCGTCACCGCGGCCCGGATTGGTCAGGTGTTTATGCGGATGATAAAGCCATTCTGGTGCATGAGCGTCTGTCGATTGTTGACGTTAACAACGGCGCACAGCCGCTGTATAACGCTGACCACACCCACGTACTGGCTGTTAACGGCGAAATTTACAACCATCAGGCGCTGCGTGCTGAGTTGAGCGATCGTTACGCTTTCCAGACCGGTTCTGACTGTGAAGTGATCCTCGCGCTGTATCAGGAAAAAGGTGTCGATTTCCTCGACGAGCTGCAAGGCATGTTCGCCTTCATTCTGTGGGACAGCGTGAAGCAACAATATCTGATTGGTCGCGACCATATCGGCATTATCCCGCTGTATATGGGCAACGACGAGCACGGCAACCTGTATGTCGCTTCCGAGATGAAAGCGCTGGTGCCGGTGTGCCGCAGCATCAAAGAGTTCCCGCCGGGAAGCTACATGTCGAGCGCCGATGGTGAAATCCGTCGTTACTGGCAGCGTGACTGGATGGAATATTCCGCTGTTGAGCACAACACCACGGATGCCGCCGAGCTGAAACATGCGCTGGAAGAGTCAGTAAAAAGTCACCTGATGTCTGACGTGCCTTACGGCGTTCTGCTGTCTGGCGGCCTGGACTCATCCATCATCTCTGCCGTGACCAAACGCTTTGCTGCGAAACGTGTTGAAGATGCGGATAAGAGCGATGCATGGTGGCCGCAGCTGCACTCCTTCGCGGTTGGCCTGGAAGGTTCTCCAGACCTGAAAGCAGCGAAATCAGTCGCAGAACACCTCGGTACCGTGCACCACGAAATCCATTTCACCGTGCAGGAAGGCCTGGATGCGATCCGTGACGTGATTTACCACATCGAAACCTATGATGTGACCACCATTCGCGCCTCTACGCCGATGTATTTAATGTCGCGTAAGATCAAAGCGATGGGCATCAAAATGGTGTTGTCCGGTGAAGGTGCGGATGAAGTCTTTGGCGGCTACCTCTATTTCCATAAGGCGCCAAACGCCAAAGAATTCCACGAAGAGAACGTACGTAAACTGCTGGCTCTGCACATGTTTGACTGTGCTCGCGCCAACAAAGCGATGTCCGCCTGGGGCGTGGAAGCGCGTGTGCCGTTCCTCGACAAGAAATTCCTCGACGTGGCGATGCGCATCAACCCGGCAGACAAACTCTGTGGCAGCAACGGCAAGATGGAAAAACACATCCTGCGCGAATGCTTCTCTTCTTACCTGCCGGAGAGCGTGGCGTGGCGTCAGAAAGAGCAGTTCTCTGATGGTGTGGGCTACAGCTGGATAGATACGCTGAAAGAAGTGGCGGCGAAGCAAATCACCGATCAACAGCTGTCGACTGCGCACTTCCGCTTCCCGTACAACACGCCGAACTCGAAAGAAGCGTATCTGTATCGCGAGATCTTCGAGGAATTGTTCCCGATCGCCAGCGCCGCAGAGTGTGTGCCAGGCGGTCCGTCGGTGGCCTGTTCTTCGGCTAAAGCGATCGAGTGGGATGAAGCCTTTAAATCCATGGATGACCCTTCTGGTCGTGCCGTAGGTGTGCATCAGTCCGCGTATAAATAAGGTTTTTACTCAACAAGATATGGGGCTCATTCGAGCCCCTTTTTTATGCAATCCCTCGTACAACCTGAGAAATTAGCCGAATAAATCACCAGCCTGGTTACAAGCCAGACAAACAGGCGTTTTAAGGCGAAAAACGGCAAAAAAATTGTTGACGCTACAAGACTCAATACGCATAATGCGCCCCGCAACGCCGATGAAGGTTACGCGAAAAAGATGGCTACGTAGCTCAGCTGGTTAGAGCACATCACTCATAATGATGGGGTCACAGGTTCAAATCCCGTCGTAGCCACCATCTTTTTGCGGGAGTGGCGAAATTGGTAGACGCACTAGATTTAGGTTCTAGCGCCGCAAGGTGTGCGAGTTCAAGTCTCGCCTCCCGCACCATTTCAGTCTTCGGCAGCCGGATGGGGTATCGCCAAGCGGTAAGGCACTGGTTTTTGATACCAGCATTCCCAGGTTCGAATCCTGGTACCCCAGCCAATCCGGATTATGTTGTGGATACAAAGTCGACGAATGGGATATCGCCAAGCGGTAAGGCACCGGTTTTTGATACCGGCATTCCCTGGTTCGAATCCAGGTATCCCAGCCATCGTCGGACGCAGTAAGCAGTACAAAGGCTACGTAGCTCAGCTGGTTAGAGCACATCACTCATAATGATGGGGTCACAGGTTCAAATCCCGTCGTAGCCACCAAATTATTGGGGTGTCGCCAAGCGGTAAGGCTCTGGTTTCTGATACCAGCATTCCGGGGTTCGAATCCCTGCACCCCAGCCATAAAAAGACAATTTGATCAAACACCTATTGGGGTGTCGCCAAGCGGTAAGGCACTGGTTTCTGATACCAGCATTCCGGGGTTCGAATCCCTGCACCCCAGCCAAATTGCACAATAAAGCCCGCTTATGCGGGCTTTATTGTTTTCTGCGTTTGGCAAAGTGGCGAGCAAACTTTTAACCAAGAGCGCATCAATGCGCTCCATACAATCACAAACCTAATGCGTAACGCAGCACCTTACGTTTCAACTCTCCGGCATTCTCCGCCGCAATCAGCGCCAGGTTTCGCGCAAAACGCAGCGGCGGCAGTTTATTGCTAAACGCGAAGTAGAACAGATCCATTCCGCCCTGCATCAGTAAATTATCTTTGTAACGCTGACGATGATAACGCTGCAGCACAGCATCCGATGACCAGAGCTCCGCCTGGTTGCGCGCCTCGACCAGCGTCGTGATCAACGCATCCACATCCCTATAGCCCAGATTAACGCCCTGCCCGGCCAGCGGATTGATGGTGTGCGCCGCATCCCCCACCAGCGCCAATCCCGGCATCACATAACGCGTAGCATGACGTCGCACCAGCGGGAAAGAGGCCGCAGTTTTGACCTGAATACGGCCAACGCGTGCCGGGAAGTGAGCATAAATCTCTTTCTCCAGTTGCGGGAGCGGCAAACTTTGCAGCTGACGGATACGCGCGGGTGCGTCGTACCACACCAGCGAAGCACGACGATCAAACAGCGGCAGGAAAGCGCGCGGCCCTTGCGGCGTAAACTGCTGCCAGGTGGCATCGCCCGCCTCCTGCTCGCACTCCATGCTTATCAGCATGCAGGATTGCGCATAGTTCCAGCCGCGCACGCCAATGCCCGCTAACTGACGCACACGCGAGTTAGCACCATCTGCGCCGACCACTAAACGCGCATCCAGCGTTTGGCCATTATCGAGTTGCACCTGCCAGCCGGCGCTGTGCGGCTGCAAACCCTGCAAGCTCGCCGGGCAAATCAGTGTGATGCCTTCTTGCTGCATTTTTTCCCACAACGCACGCTGCAGCACGCTGTTTTCCACCATAAAGCCCAGCTCGGGCAACCCAAGCGACGCCGCATCAAACTTCACATGCGCGTTTTGCCACTCCCAGGTTTCCAGCTGGCGATAGGGCGCACAGCGCATTGCCTGCACACGTTGCCAGACATCCAGTTGCTGCAGCAGCGCAACCGACGACGCACCGATGGCGGAGATACGCACATCTGGCTCGCTGCAGGCATCAAAGCTTGCCGGTTCCGCCCGTTCAATGACCGCTACGCGAAACTGCTGCTGCGCCAGGCCACACGCCAGCGCCGCACCAACCATGCCACCGCCCACGATCACCACATCAAAATGTGAATCCTGCATCGACTCTAATCCTTCTTTTTGCCGTGAAACCTTCCAGCATCACGTTGATAGCTAAAGTGTACCGGAAATTAGCAGCGCGATGCGATGCAGATGCGTGAAGCCTGGTAACAACAGCGTCGAAGCATTACAATACGCGCCCTGCACTTCGCTTGAATCAATGGCTAGTTCGATGACCAAAAAACTGCACATCAAAACCTGGGGCTGTCAGATGAATGAATACGATTCATCGAAGATGGCCGATCTGCTGAACAGCACGCACGGCTACACCCTTACCGAGGAAGCTGAAGAGGCGGACGTTCTGCTGCTCAACACCTGCTCCATCCGTGAAAAGGCGCAGGAGAAGGTTTTTGCTCTGTTAGGCCGTTGGAAAAAGCTGAAAGCGAGCAATCCCGATCTGATCATCGGCGTGGGTGGCTGCGTGGCCTCACAAGAAGGTGAACGTCTGCGCCAGCGCGCCAGTTACGTCGATATCGTCTTTGGCCCGCAGACCTTGCATCGTCTGCCGGAGATGATTAACACCGTGCGCGGCAGTAAAAGCCCGGTTGTTGACATCAGCTTCCCTGAAATTGAGAAGTTTGATCGCCTGCCAGAACCGCGCGCCGATGGCCCAACCGCCTTTGTGTCGATCATGGAAGGCTGCAACAAATATTGTACTTTCTGCGTGGTGCCTTACACGCGCGGTGAGGAAGTTAGCCGTCCGAGCGACGATATTCTGCTGGAAATCGCCCAGCTTGCCGCTCAGGGCGTACGTGAAGTCAACCTGCTGGGCCAGAACGTCAACGCCTATCGCGGCGCCACCTTTGATGGCGATATCTGCACCTTTGCTGAGTTGCTGCGCTTAGTGGCGGCGATCGACGGCATTGACCGTATTCGCTTCACCACCAGCCATCCTATTGAATTTACCGATGACATCATCGAGGTTTACCGCGATACACCCGAGCTGGCGAGCTTCCTGCATCTGCCGGTTCAGAGCGGATCAGATCGCATCCTGACGCTGATGAAGCGCGCGCACACCGCACTCGAGTACAAAGCGATTATCCGCAAGCTGAAAGCCGCACGTCCGGATATCCAGCTGAGCTCTGATTTCATCATCGGTTTCCCCGGCGAAACGCAGCAGGATTTTGAGCAGACCATAAAGCTGGTCGGTGAAGTGAATTTCGATGTCAGCTTCAGCTTTATCTACTCCATGCGCCCAGGCACGCCGGCGGCCGATCTGCCCGACGATGTGACAGAAGAGGAGAAAAAGCAGCGTCTTTTCATCCTGCAGGACCGCATCAATCAGCAGGTGATGGCGTGGAGCCGCCGCATGCTGGGCACCACGCAGCGCGTGCTGGTGGAAGGCATTTCGCGTAAGAATGTGATGGAACTGACCGGCCGCACCGATAATAACCGCGTGGTGAACTTCGAAGCACCGGTTGAAATGATCGGTAAGTTTGTTGATGTCGAAATTGTTGATGTCTATGCCAGCTCCCTGCGCGGCGTGCTGGTGCGCACCGAAGATCAAATGGCGCTCCGTGTGGCCGAAAGCCCGGCGTCAGTGATTGCGCGTACCCGCAAAGAGAACGACATCGGCGTCGGACTGTTCCAGCCTTGAAACCTCGAACGTTGAGCGATAGCGCACAAAGCGCTGTCGCCTGTTTCATCCCCAGGCCCTTGCTTTCCACAAGTGCTGCCCAAATATCGACTCTGAAGCTTGCGCCAGTGCGCAGCGCCATAAATAATTTCATAAAGATGTGGAGAGATTGCTCTTCGACATCCGGCACACCTTTTCAACTGGCCCTGAGTGACCTTAAGGATTCATTTGAATATCGAAACGCGTGAAATCGCCCTTGAACCGGCAGATAACCAACGACTGATGAGCTTGTGCGGTCCGATGGATGACAATGTGAAACAGCTGGAGCGCCGTTTGGGCCTTGAAATCAAACGCCGTGACAACCAATTCACGCTTACCGGCCGCTCGCTCTGTGTGGACGCTGCCGTCAATATCCTGCGCACGCTGTATGTTGATACCGCCCCAATGCGCGGTCAGATCAAAGATATCGAACCGGACCAGATTCACCTGGCGATCAAAGAGAGCGGCGTTCTGGAACAAAGCGCTGAGAGCGTGCCGGAATTCGGCAAAGCGGTGAACATCAAAACCAAGCGTGGCGTAATCAAACCGCGTACGCCTAACCAGGCGCAATACATCGCCAATATCTTCTCGCACGACATTACCTTTGGTATCGGCCCGGCCGGTACCGGTAAAACCTATCTGGCGGTCGCTGCCGCAGTGGATGCGCTGGAGCGTCAGGAGATTCGCCGTATTCTGCTGACGCGTCCGGCGGTTGAAGCGGGTGAGAAACTCGGCTTCCTGCCCGGCGATCTCAGCCAGAAGGTCGATCCCTATCTGCGCCCGCTGTACGACGCGCTGTTCGAAATGCTCGGCTTTGAGCGCGTAGAGAAACTGATTGAGCGCAACGTGATTGAAGTAGCTCCGCTGGCCTACATGCGCGGACGCACGCTGAACGACGCCTTTGTGATTCTCGATGAGAGCCAGAACACCACTATCGAACAGATGAAGATGTTCCTGACGCGTATCGGCTTTAATTCGAAAGCGGTCATTACCGGCGATATCACGCAGATTGACTTGCCGCGCAGCACCAAATCCGGCCTGCGCCACGCCATTGAAGTGCTGGCAGAAGTCGATGAGATTAGCTTTAACTTTTTCCACAGCGAAGACGTGGTGCGTCATCCGGTTGTCGCACGCATCGTGAATGCTTATGAAGCCTGGGAAACCGCCGACCAGAAACGCCGTGATCAACAGGCAGAAGAGCGCAAACGCGAAGCTATCGCGGCTCAGCTTGCCAGCCAAACCAGCCCGCAGGAGCGTTCATGAGCGCGGTGATTCTTGATTTACAACTGGCCTGCGCCGATGAAAACCATCTGCCAGCGGAGAGTGATTTTCAACGCTGGCTGGAAGCGGCGGTAACGCCGTTTCAACCAGAAAGCGAAGTCACGATTCGTCTGGTGGATGAAGCCGAGAGTAATGAGCTTAATCTGACTTATCGCGGCAAAGATAAGCCGACCAACGTGCTGTCATTCCCGTTTGAAGCACCGCCGGGGATTGAACTGCCACTGCTCGGCGATCTGATTATTTGCCGTCAGGTTGTCGAGCAAGAGGCTGCTGAACAGGGCAAAACCGTTGAAGCCCACTGGGCGCATATGGTGGTGCACGGTACGCTGCATCTGCTGGGTTACGACCATATCGAAGATGAAGAAGCCGAAGAGATGGAGGCGCTGGAGACCGAGATAATGCTTGCTCTTGGTTATCCTGATCCGTACATTTCGGAGAAAGAAGACGCCTGAGCCGCTGGTTCAGGTTATTGCGCTGCTGGCGCGGATGCCAGCAGCCCCAATCCCTCATTAGAGAGAACGAAATAAAAACGCCATGAGCGACGACCATTCTCAAAACAGCGACGCACCCAGTAGTAAAAAGGGATTTTTCTCCCTGTTAATCAACCAACTGTTTCACGGTGAACCTAAAAACCGTGATGAACTGCTGGGGTTAATCCGCGATTCTGAGCAAAAAGAGCTGATTGATCAGGACACCCGCGACATGCTCGAAGGGGTGCTGGACATTGCCGAACAGCGCGTGCGCGACATCATGATCCCTCGCTCGCAAATGATCACCCTGAAACGCAACCAAACGCTGGAAGAGTGCCTTGCGGTGATTATTGAATCCGCCCACTCACGCTTCCCGGTGATCAGCGAAGACAAAGACCACGTCGAAGGCATTTTGATGGCCAAAGACCTGCTGCCGTTTATGGCCAGCGCGTCTGAGCCGTTCAGCATGGAAAAAGTGCTGCGCACCGCCGTGGTGGTTCCTGAAAGCAAGCGCGTCGATCGCATGCTGAAGGAGTTCCGCTCGCAGCGTTATCACATGGCGATTGTCATTGACGAATTTGGTGGCGTCTCTGGTCTGGTGACCATTGAAGATATTCTTGAGCTGATTGTTGGCGAAATTGAAGATGAGTATGACGATGAAGAAGATCGTGATATCCGCCAGCTCAATCGTTACACCTATACCATGCGCGCCTTAACGCCAATTGAAGATTTTAATGAGGTCTTTGGCACCGATTTCAGCGATGACGAAGTCGATACCATTGGCGGATTGGTCATGCAGGGATTCGGCCACCTTCCCGCTCGCGGCGAAAGTATTGTCATTGATGGCTATCAGTTCAAAGTCGCCATGGCTGACAGCCGCCGTATCATCCAGGTGCATGTGAAAATTCCGGAAGACTCACCACAACCGCAACTGGAAGACGAATAACGTTATGGCTTTAGCCTCTCTTTACTCGCAGCAGCGGGTTCGCCTGCTGCTGGCGTTAATGACGGGTGCCATTGGCACCCTTTCCTTTTCCCCCTACGATTTCTGGCCTGCGGCGATAATTTCGCTGATTGGTCTGCAACTGTTGCTGCTGGAACGTCGCACTGCGCAGGCTGCGGCAATTGGCTTCGTTTGGGGCTTTGGACTGTTTGGCAGCGGCATCAATTGGGTTTACGTCAGCATCGCCACCTTTGGCGGCATGCCCGGCCCGGTAAACATCTTGCTGGTGATTCTGCTGGCGGCTTATCTGTCGCTTTATCCGATGCTGTTTGCCCTCCTGCTCAACCGTTTCTGGCCGCGCGCCACAATCTGGCGATTGGCTTTAGCGGCACCCGCGCTGTGGCAGATTAGCGAATTCCTGCGCGGTTGGGTGCTCACCGGCTTTCCGTGGCTGCAGTTTGGCTACAGCCAGATTGACGGTCCGCTCAAAGGCCTCGCGCCGCTCGCAGGCGTCGAAACCATTACCTTCCTGTTGATGGTGATCGCCGGCTTGCTGGTGCACGCGCTGCATCATCGTACGGTGAAAAGCTTGATAGCCGCCGCGCTCCTGCTGTTACTGCCCTGGCCGCTGCGCATGATGCAGTGGTATCAGCCGCTGCCGGAACGCAGCGTTGATGTTGCGATGGTGCAAGGCAATATTCCGCAGTCGATGAAGTGGGATCCGCAGCAACTGCTGAACACGCTGCGCGTTTACACCTCCTATAGCCAGCCGTTTATCGGCAAAGCACCGATCATTATCTGGCCCGAATCAGCGATTACCGATCTGGAAAGCAACCAGCAGCCGTTCCTGCGGGCGCTGGATGCTGACCTGCGCGCGCGCGGCAGCTCACTGATTACCGGTATCGTGGATTCTCGCGTGGAAGGCGATAATCGCTATCACGACTATAACTCGGTAATTGTGCTGGGTGGCGAGCAGCCTTACAGCTATCAAAGCCAGAACCGCTATCAGAAGAATCATCTGGTGCCATTTGGTGAGTTTGTGCCGCTGGAAGCGTTGCTGCGTCCGCTGGCGCCGTTCTTCGATTTGCCGATGTCCTCCTTCAGCCGTGGCGCCTATGTCCAGCCGCAGCTGAAAGTAGCGGGTTATCACCTGACCAGCGCTATCTGCTATGAGATCGTGCTGGGCGAACAAGTGCGCGCCAACTTCCGTCCCGATACCAACTTCCTGCTGACCGTCTCCAACGATGCCTGGTTCGGTCACTCCATCGGACCGTGGCAGCATTTCCAGATGGCGCGCATGCGTGCGCTGGAGCTGGGACGTCCGTTACTGCGCTCCACCAATAACGGTGTTACCGCAGTAGTAAATGCCAATGGTGAGGTGGAGAAAGCGTTGCCGCAGTTCACACGCGATGTGCTGGAAGCCAAAGTCACGCCAACCAAGGGTGAAACGCCGTATGCGAAAGCGGGCATCTGGCCAGTGTGGCTAGTGACGTTGATTAGCATTGTGGTGGCCATTCTGCGCCGTCGCCACTAGTTCAGGCAGCTATGCAAACAGGCGAAGTGAATACTTCGCCTTTTTTATGCGCTGTTTTCTCTTCCTTCCGTGGTGCTTTCCCCGATTCTCTGCTGGCTTTTTACACTTCTTCATCGTGCTGGCACGATCATTGCTATTTATTTCAGTGATTTTCGCAAACATCGGCTTTTGTCAGCGTAGTGCAACCTTTACGCACTAATTTATGGCAATGATGCGCACTCTATTGGCGCATTGGGGAATTTTTGCCTTTTATTGGTGCGGAGCGGCTCGCAAAAAAGAAACTTTTTTGTTTCATTGCGTTAACAATTCGCTATGTTAATCACTATCCTGCGTGCGGTTGCGCTATGGGATAACAAAAAAAGCAGCACGAAATACACACAACATCACAATCTGCGCAGTTTATGTTCTGCGCGACATCCATACGAAGGAGTTGGAACATGCAGATACGCAAAGTGGCATTATCTCTTTTGCTGTTGGGAGCAGCAGCGGGAGCGGCCCAGGCGGAAGATCTCACCGGTACCCTGAAAAAAATCAATGATAGCGGCGTGATCGTCGTTGGGCATCGTGAATCATCAGTTCCCTTTTCTTACTATGACAACCAGCAAAAAGTGGTTGGCTATTCACAGGATTATTCAAACGCCATCATCGCGGCTATTAAAGCCAAACTGAATAAGCCTGATTTGCAGATCAAAATGCTGCCGATTACTTCGCAGAACCGTATTCCTCTGTTGCAGAACGGAACTTACGATTTTGAGTGCGGTTCTACCACCAACAACCTGGAGCGTCAGAAGCAAGCGGCATTCTCTGACACCGTGTTCATCATCGGTACGCGTCTGCTGGTGAAAAAAGGCGGCGACATCAAAGATTTCCCTGATCTGAAGGGTAAAACCGTTGTCGTGACCTCCGGTACCACTTCAGAAGTTCTGCTGCACAAACTGAACGACGAGCAAAAAATGGATATGCGCATCATCAGCGCGAAAGACCATGGCGATTCTTTCCGTACGCTGGAAACCGGTCGTGCTGTGGCCTTCATGATGGATGACGCGCTGCTGGCAGGTGAACGTGCCAAAGCCAAGAAGCCAGACAACTGGGACATCGTGGGTACACCGCAGTCGAAAGAAGCTTACGGCTGCATGCTGCGTAATCAGGATCCACAGTTCAAACAGCTGATGGATGAAACCATTGCTAAAGCGCAAACCTCTGGCGAAGCCTCAAAATGGTTTGAAACCTGGTTCAAAAAACCGATTCCACCGAAGAATCTGAACCTGAACTTCGAACTCTCAAGCGATATGCAGGCCCTGTTCAAAGCACCGAACGACAAAGCACTCTGAATTAACAACGACAACAAGGGCAGCCCCGCTGCCCTCTCGATTGCTGAACATGCGGTGCGGACAGACAGACTGTAACAGGCCGTTCCCCTGAAGCAGGATGCAAGACACCGCTCAACAATCTTATGGGTAGCCTCGCTACCCTTTTTTTACCGGAGCTCGTTATGGGTATCGATTGGAACTGGGGCATTTTTCTTGAACAGGCCCCGTTCGGCAATACGACTTACCTCGGCTGGCTGTGGTCCGGTTTTCAGGTCACCATTGCGGTGTCCTGCTGCGCCTGGATTATCGCCTTCCTGGTAGGTTCCTTATTTGGCATTCTGCGTACCGTGCCCAACCGCCTGTTGGCGGCAATTGGCACCTGCTACGTGGAGCTATTCCGTAATATCCCGCTGATTGTGCAGTTCTTCTTCTGGTATCTGGTTGCGCCAGAACTGGTGGGCGAAAAGCTGGGCATGTGGTTTAAGTCGGAATTGGATCCCAATATTCAGTTCTTCGTCTCCTCGACGATTTGCCTTGGTTTGTTCACCGCAGCGCGCGTCTGTGAACAGGTACGCGCGGCGATTCAGTCGCTGCCACGCGGTCAGAAAAATGCCGGCCTGGCGATGGGCCTGACGCTGCCGCAAACCTATCGCTATGTGCTGCTGCCGAATGCCTATCGCGTGATTGTGCCGCCGATGACGTCGGAAATGCTTAATCTGGTGAAGAACTCGGCGATCGCCTCAACCATCGGACTGGTGGATATGGCGGCGCAGGCCGGCAAGCTGCTGGATTACTCCGCGCATGCCTATGAATCCTTTACCGCCATCACTCTGGCGTACGTCGGCATTAACCTGGTCATCATGCTGATTATGAGTGTGGTAGAACGCAAAATTCGCCTGCCTGGCAATATGGGAGGCAAATAATGTACGAGTTTGACTGGAGTTCAATTGTTCCCAGCCTGCCTTACTTGTGGAACGGGTTGATCATTACCTTCAAGATCACCGCGATTGCCGTGGTGTTTGGCATTATCTGGGGCACGATTTTGGCGGTGATGCGCTTGTCGCCGATTGCGCCGATACGCTGGTTTGCCAAGCTGTACGTCAACCTGTTCCGCTCCGTACCCTTGGTGATGGTGCTGCTGTGGTTCTATTTGGTGGTGCCCGCCTTCCTGCAACAGGTGCTGGGCTTATCGCCTAAATCAGATATCCGCCTGATTTCTGCCATGGTGGCATTTGCGCTCTTTGAGGCCGCGTACTACTCGGAAATCATCCGCGCCGGTATTCAGAGCATCTCACGCGGGCAGTCCAATGCCGCGCTGGCGCTCGGCATGACGCACTGGCAATCGATGAAACTGATCGTATTGCCGCAGGCGTTCCGCGCCATGGTGCCGCTGCTGCTGACGCAGGGCATCGTGCTGTTCCAGGATACCTCGCTGGTGTATGTACTGAGCCTGGCCGATTTCTTCCGCACCGCTTCAACCATAGGTGAGCGTGACGGAACCCAGGTTGAAATGATTTTGTTTGCTGGTCTGGTCTACTTTGTGATCAGCCTGAGCGCTTCGCTGTTGGTTACCTATCTGAAAAGAAAGAGGACGGTTTAAATGATTAGCCTGAAAAATGTTTCAAAGTGGTATGGGCACTTTCAGGTGCTGACCGACTGCTCCACCGAAGTGAAAAAAGGTGAAGTGGTGGTGGTCTGCGGTCCGTCTGGCTCAGGTAAATCAACGCTGATTAAAACCGTGAATGGGCTGGAGCCGATTCAAAAGGGCAGCATTCAGGTGACCGGCACCGAAGTGAATAACAAAAAAACCAACCTCGCTCAATTGCGTAGCAAAGTGGGCATGGTGTTCCAGCATTTCGAGCTGTTCCCTCATCTCAGCATCATCGAGAACCTGACGCTGGCGCAGGTCAAAGTGCTGAAGCGTGATAAAGCGGCCTCGCGTGAGAAAGCGCAGGGCTTGTTAAAACGCGTTGGGCTCTCTGCGCACGCGGATAAGTTTCCAGGCCAGCTTTCCGGCGGCCAGCAGCAGCGCGTAGCAATCGCGCGTGCGTTGTGCATGGATCCGGTGGCGATGCTGTTTGATGAGCCGACGTCAGCACTTGATCCTGAAATGATCAACGAAGTGTTGGACGTGATGGTTGAGCTGGCGAATGAAGGCATGACCATGATGGTGGTAACGCATGAAATGGGCTTTGCGCGCAAAGTCGCTAACCGCGTCATCTTTATGGATGAAGGGAAAATTATTGAAGACACCAATAAGGATGACTTCTTTAACAATCCGCAATCCGATCGTGCGAAAGACTTCCTGGCAAAGATCCTGCACTGATTAGCGCAATAAATTGCGCCGCTACGATAAGTGCTCGTACCCGTAGCGGCGCGATTCATCGCGCGGGGTTATTCGTTCATAAAATCAGGGTTCAAACGGCTGGCGCTGGAACTGATCGTGCCCGCACTCCGGGCAGCGCGTTAAGCTCTCTGGCGTATAAATCGCCCGTGTGAAGCCGCACTTCTCACAGACTAAATTCCCCAGCCCCACCACTTCACCGCTCTGGTAGACGCCGTGATGGCGCAAATCCTGAAACACTTCACGCCACTCGAGCTGACTTTTATCGGTGATATCCGCCAGCTCTTTCCACAGGCTTTCACGAATCACGCGCAAAAACACTGAATCGCCGACCACATCAGAAGACTCCTGATAGCTCAGCGCAAACTCGTGTAAATCGCGCCGCACGGCGCGCATCACTTCATTGACCTCGGCGGGTGACAGCGTTTTTTTCGCCAGCAAACTTTGCCGCGCCTCGGCCACCAGCGCATCAACATCGCGCTCGCCATGATCCAATCGTTGGGATAATGCTTCAATCGTTGCACGGTATTCCTGCGCCACGTTATTCATTTTATTCTCCTTTCCGCTGCGGATACTGCTGTTAAGTTTAGCGGTTTTGTCACAATTGCATCGGCAGCAACCTAAGAAATCACAAAAGGGTGAAAGCGGCGGCGCATTCGGCAGAAATCCGGCCAGCGAGGGCGTGAAAAGTTGTTGATGCGCAGCCTTATGGGTATGCTATGCGGATCTAAAAGTATGCTTAGCGATTTTCACAAAGGACCACAGGCAGCCATGCAAGAGCAATACCGCCCGGAAGAGATAGAATCCCGCGTCCAACAACACTGGGACGAAAACGAAACCTTTAAAGTGACCGAGCAGGAAGGCAAAGAGAAATATTATTGCCTTTCGATGCTGCCCTATCCTTCTGGCCGCCTGCACATGGGGCACGTGCGTAATTACACCATTGGCGATGTGATTGCGCGTTACCAGCGTATGCTCGGCAAAAACGTTTTGCAGCCAATTGGCTGGGATGCGTTTGGTCTGCCAGCCGAAGGCGCTGCGGTGAAAAACAACACCGCGCCGGCGCCGTGGACGTACGACAACATCGCTTACATGAAGAACCAGTTGAAATTACTGGGCTTTGGCTATGACTGGAGCCGCGAACTGGCGACCTGCCAGCCAGAATACTATCGCTGGGAACAGTGGTTCTTCACTAAGCTGTATGAAAAAGACATGGTCTATAAAAAGACCTCGGCGGTGAACTGGTGCCCGAACGATCAGACCGTGCTGGCCAACGAACAGGTTATCGACGGCTGCTGCTGGCGCTGTGATACCAAAGTTGAGCGCAAAGAGATCCCACAGTGGTTCGTCAAAATCACCGCCTATGCGGAAGAGCTGCTCAACGATCTCGATAAGCTGGAAGATTGGCCGGAGCAGGTCAAAACCATGCAGCGCAACTGGATTGGCCGCTCTGAAGGCGTAGAAATCACCTTTGACGTTGCCAACAGCGCTGAGAAGCTGACCGTTTACACCACCCGTCCAGATACCTTTATGGGTGCAACCTATGTGGCGGTTGCCGCAGGTCACCCACTGGCGCAGCAAGCAGCTGCCACTAATCCTGCGCTGGCTGAATTTATCGACGAATGCCGTACCACCAAAGTCGCCGAAGCCGACATGGCAACGATGGAGAAGAAAGGCGTGGCCACCGGCCTGTTCGCTATCCATCCGCTGACCGGTGAAGAAATTCCGGTGTGGGTCGCTAACTTCGTGCTGATGGAATACGGCACCGGCGCGGTAATGGCTGTTCCAGGCCACGATCAGCGTGACTGGGAGTTCGCTACCAAGTACAACCTGAACATTAAGCCGGTGATCCTGAATCTCGACGGTTCTGAACCGGACCTGAGTGCTGCCGCGATGACCGAAAAAGGCGCGCTGTTCAACTCGGGTGAATACAACGGTCTGGATCATCAGGCGGGCTTTAACGCCATCGCCGATGCGCTGGCTGCCAAAGGCGTGGGCGTGCGTAAAGTCAATTACCGTCTGCGCGACTGGGGCGTTTCCCGTCAACGTTACTGGGGCGCGCCAATTCCAATGGTGACGTTGGAAGATGGCACCGTGATGCCAACGCCAGAAGATCAGTTGCCGGTCATCCTGCCAGAAGACGTGGTGATGGATGGTATCACCAGCCCAATCAAAGCCGATCCTGAGTGGGCCAAAACCACCGTTAATGGCCAGCCTGCGCTGCGTGAAACCGACACCTTTGACACCTTTATGGAGTCATCCTGGTACTACGCGCGTTATACCTGCGCCAACTACCATGAAGGCATGCTGGATCCGGCGGCGGCGAACTACTGGCTACCGGTCGATCAGTATGTTGGCGGTATCGAACACGCCATCATGCACCTGATGTATTTCCGCTTCTATCACAAGCTGCTGCGTGATGCTGGCCTGGTGAACTCTGATGAGCCGGCCAAACGCCTGCTGTGTCAGGGCATGGTGCTGGCTGATGCGTTCTACTACCTCGGCGTGAACGGCGAGCGTAACTGGGTTTCTCCGGTTGACGTGACCGTAGAACGCGACGAGAAAGGCCGCATTATCAAAGCCACCGACAACGAAGGTCGTGAAGTGGTTTACGCCGGCATGAGCAAAATGTCGAAGTCGAAAAACAACGGCATCGATCCCCAGCTGATGGTTGAGCGTTACGGTGCAGATACCGTTCGTCTGTTCATGATGTTTGCTTCGCCAGCAGAGATGACGCTGGAGTGGCAGGAATCGGGCGTTGAAGGTGCTAACCGCTTCCTGAAGCGCGTATGGAAACTGGCTTACGAGCACATTGCGAAAGGCGCGACCGTGGCGCTGGACGTCAATAACCTGAATGACGACCAGAAAGCGCTGCGTCGCGATCTGCACAAAACCATCGCCAAAGTGGCCGATGATGTGGGTCGTCGTCAGACGTTCAACACCGCTATCGCTGCCATTATGGAGCTGATGAACAAACTGATCCGTGCCCCGCAGGAGAGCGAGCAAGATCGCGCGCTGCTGCAGGAAGCGCTGGTCGCGGTGACGCGTCTGCTCTATCCATTCACCCCGCACGCCAGCTATGTATTGTGGCAAGCGCTGGGCGGCGAAGGCAGCATCGACGAAGCCAGCTGGCCGGTAGCCGATGAAGCGGCCATGGTGGAAGATTCGCTGCTGGTGGTGGTGCAGGTGAATGGCAAAGTGCGCGGCAAGATTACCGTTGCGCCGGATGCCACGCAGGAGCAGGTGCAGGCGCGTGCTGCGCAGGAGCATTTGGTGGCGAAATATCTGGATGGCGTCACCATTCGTAAAGTGATTTATGTCCCTGGCAAACTGCTTAACCTGGTCGTAGGTTAAGTTCAGGAGGAACTGTGCGACAACTGATTATCAGGCTGTTTGTCCTGCTTGCGGTAGTGATTACCGCAGGCTGTGGTTTCCACCCGCGCGGCACCACCTCGGTGCCGAGTGAGATGAAAACCCTTATCGTCCAGAGCGGCGATCCCTATGGCCCACTGGCACGTGCCGTGCGCCAGCAGCTGCGCATCAACAATGTCACCATCATTGAAGACAGCAAAGCGGCCAGCGCCAAATACCCAACGCTGCGTCTGGGTGCTGAAGGCCAGGGACGTGATACCGCATCGGTGTTTATCAGCGGTACCACCGCGGAATACTCGCTGGTGATGACGGTCACCGCACAGGTTCTGCTGCCGGGTAAAGGTATCTACCCGATCAGCACCACCGTGTATCGTTCTTTCTTCGACAACCCGAACGCCGCACTGGCGAAGGATGCCGAGCAAGATATGATCGTGCAGGAGATGCGTCAGCGCGCGTCCGAGCAGTTAGTACGTAAACTGCTGACCGTGCATGCCGCGCAGGAAAGCAACAAAGATACTTTGCCGCAGCCTGAGACGATTGCACCGGGACAGAACTCACCGGAAGTGTCCTCTTCGTCAGCTACCAGTCTGCAATGATCAGGATTTATCCTGAACAACTGAGCGCGCAGCTTCGAGAGGGGCTGCGCGCCTGTTATTTTCTCACCGGTAATGAACCTCTGCTGATTCAGGAAAGCGCGGATGCAATCCGTGCTACCGCTAGCGCACAGGGATTTGAAGAGCACTTCAGCGTCACCATTGATGCGCAAACCGATTGGGATGCGATCTTCGTTAGCTGTCAATCGCTCAGCCTGTTTACCCAACGCCAAACCCTGACGCTGCAACTGCCCGAAAACGGCCCCAATGCCGCTATCGCCGAGCAGTTAGTGAAACTCTCCACGCTGCTGCACAGCGATATTTTGCTGGTGCTGCGCCTGGCGAAACTGACCAAAGCGCAGGAGAACAGCGCCTGGTTCAAAGCGCTGAGTACGCAGGCGGTAATGGTTCCGTGCCAGACGCCTGAACAGGCACAGCTGCCGCGCTGGGTGGCGAGTCGCGCCAAAGCGATGAAACTCAGCGTAGATGATGCGGCGATCCAGCTGCTTTGCTACTGCTACGAAGGGAATCTGCTGGCGCTTTCGCAGGCGCTGGAACGCTTATCGCTGCTGTGGCCGGATGGCAAATTAACGCTGCCGCGTGTGGAAGCCGCCGTCAACGATGCCGCGCACTTTACTCCGTTCCATTGGGTGGATGCATTGCTGGCAGGGAAAAGTAAACGCGCCCTGCACATCCTGCATCAGCTGGAGAAAGAGGACAGCGAAGCGGTGATTCTACTGCGCACGCTGCAACGCGATTTACTCACGCTGCTGCACCTGCAGCGGAATCAGGCGAAACAAGCGCTGCGCACGCTAATGGATCAGCAACGTATCTGGCAAAACCGTCGCGCGCTGTTTACCGAAGCTTTGCAGCGCCTTGATGCTCAGCGTTTACAGCGCGCGGTGCATTTGCTGGCAGAGCTGGAACTCAGCATGAAGCAAGATTACGGACAAAACCTGTGGCCGCAGCTGGAAACACTGTCGCTGCTGCTGTGTCACCGCGATTTCCCATTGAGCTTTACTGATGTCTAAACTCTACGCTCTGTTTGGCGGCACCTTCGATCCGATTCACTACGGCCATTTGCGCCCGGTAGAAGCGCTGGCACAGCAAGTGGGATTAAAAAAGGTCACGCTGCTGCCGAACAACGTGCCGCCGCATCGCCCGCAGCCGGAAGCCAGTGCACAACAGCGCGTTGAGATGCTGCGCTGTGCTATTGCCGATCGCCCGCTATTTGATATCGATACGCGTGAACTGGCGCGTGCAACGCCGTCCTGGACAGTTGCCACGCTGGAAGCACTGCGTGCGGAACGCGGCCCAGAACAGCCCCTCGGGTTTATCATTGGTCAGGATTCTCTGCTAACGTTAGCCAAATGGCATCGCTGGCAGGATCTATTGTCGCTGTGCCATTTGCTGGTGTGTAAGCGTCCAGGTTACGCCACGCAGATGGAGACGCCAGAGATGCAGCAGTGGCTTGATGAGCATCTGGCCGATGATGTGCAGCAGCTTCATCACTCGCCAGCAGGACACATCTGGCTGGCGGATACGCCGCTGTTCGACATTTCCGCCACCGAAATCCGTCAGCGCCGCCATGCAGGCATCTCCTGCGCGGATTTACTGCCAGATGCAGTGATCGGCTACATCGATAGCGTTGGCTTATATCGCAGCTAAAGGCAGCATGCTATACTGCGCCGCTTCATTTTCGGCTACCTTTCTCGCATCGTTAGCCCGTCCGTAATCACCTGTTTTTAAGGGGAACCTTTTGCAAGGTAAAGCACTCCAAGAGTTCGTTATTGATAAGATTGATGATCTCAAAGGCCAGGACATCATTGCTATTGATGTTCAGGGCAAATCCAGCATCACCGATTGCATGATCATTTGCACCGGCACTTCAACACGTCACGTCGCTTCTATCGCCGATCATGTGGTGCAGGAATCGCGCACTGCGGGCCTTAAGCCGCTGGGTGTAGACAGTAAAACCGCCTCCGATTGGGTGGTCGTTGACCTGGGTGACGTGATTGTGCACGTGATGGAAGCAGAGAGCCGCCAGCTGTACGAGCTGGAAAAACTCTGGAGCTAAGACGTGAAACTGCAGCTTGTGGCCGTCGGCACCAAAATGCCCGACTGGGTTCAGACCGGTTTCATGGAGTATCTGCGCCGCTTCCCGAAAGATATGCCGTTTGAACTGATCGAAGTAACTGCCGGCAAACGCGGCAAGAACGCTGACATCAAACGCATTCTGGAAAAAGAAGGTGAAGCGATGCTGGCCGCCGTGGGTAAAGGCAATCGTATTGTCACGCTGGATATTCCCGGACAGCCGTGGGAAACCCCACAGCTGGCGCAGCAGCTTGAACGCTGGAAACTGGATGGCCGCGATGTCAGCCTGTTAATCGGCGGTCCGGAAGGACTGGCGCCCGCGTGCAAAGCCGCTGCTGAACAAAGCTGGTCACTGTCAGCGCTCACGTTGCCACATCCGCTGGTGCGTGTGCTGGTAGCGGAAAGCCTGTATCGTGCGTGGAGCATCACCACGAATCATCCTTATCATCGTGAATAAACGCCTGACAACCCCAGACAATAAATGTAGCGGATGAAATTACAGAGCAACGCCTTTCGCGATTACACTGCCGAACAGAAACTTTTTGTCCGCCGAGCATTGGTGGCTTTTGTTGGCATTCTGCTGCTCTCCAGCATTCTGGTGGTCAACATGTACCACCTGCAAATTCTGCGCTTTGACGACTACAGCACCCGTTCAAATGAAAACCGCATTAAGCTGGTGCCGGTGGCACCGAGCCGCGGCATTATTTTCGATCGCACCGGCGTCCCGCTGGCAGTAAACCGCACGATTTATCAGGCCGAACTGATGCCGGAAAAGGTCGAAAACCTGAAGCAGACCTTGCAGGATCTGCGTCCGGTACTGGATCTGACCGACGACGATCTCGATGCGTTTGACAAAGAGCGCAAACGCTCGCGCCGCTTTACCTCGATTCCGGTCAAAATCGGTTTAAACGAAGTGCAGGTGGCGCGTTTCGCCGTTAATCAATACCGTTTTCCTGGCGTGGAAGTAAAAGGCTATCAGCGCCGCTACTATCCGTACGGCCAGACGCTGACGCACGTGGTGGGCTACGTCTCCAAAATCAACGATCGCGACGTTACGCGCCTCGATCAGGAAGGCAAATGGCCGAACTATGCGGCTACGCATGATATCGGCAAGCTCGGCATCGAAAACTATTACGAAGATGTGCTGCACGGTAAAACCGGTTATGAAGAGGTTGAAGTTAACAACCGTGGCCGCGTCATTCGACAGCTGCACGAGCAATCTCCGCAGGCCGGACGCGATATCTACCTGACGGTTGACCTCAAACTGCAGCAGTACATCGAAACCTTGTTGACCGGCAGCCGCGCGGCAGTGGTGGTGAGCGATCCACGCACCGGCGAAATTCTTGCACTGGTTTCTACCCCCAGCTACGACCCGAACCTGTTTGTCGACGGTATCTCGAGCAAAGATTATAAAGCGCTGTTAAGCGACGAAAACCGTCCGCTGTATAACCGTGCGCTGCAGGCCTCCTATCCCCCAGCGTCAACGGTGAAACCTTACGTTGCCGTGTCGGCGCTGAGCGCAGGCGTGATCAACCGCAATACCAGCCTGTTCGATCCCGGCTGGTGGCAACTGCCCGGCTCGGAAAAGCGCTATCGTGACTGGAAAAAATGGGGCCACGGTCGCCTGAACGTCACTAAATCGCTGGAAGAATCGGCGGATACCTTCTTCTATCAGGTTGCCTACGATATGGGCATCGATCGCCTGTCAGAGTGGATGACCAAGTTTGGTTACGGCCATCGCACCGGCATTGATCTGCCGCAGGAGAGCGCGGGCAACATGCCCACGCGCGAATGGAAGCTGAAGCGCTTTAAGAAGCCGTGGTATCAAGGTGATACCATTCCGGTGGGTATCGGCCAGGGTTACTGGACCGCGACGCCCATTCAGATGAACAAAGCGATGATGATCCTGATTAATGACGGTGTGATCAAAGTGCCGCACTTACTGCGCGCCACGCGTGAAGGCCAGGTCATGGTGCCCTATCGCCAGGTTCCGGATGCGCCGATTGGCGATATTCATTCAGGTTACTGGGAAATTGCCAAAGACGGCATGTATGGCGTAGCCAACCGCGCTAACGGTACCGCGCACAAGAGCTTTGCCGATGCGCCCTACAAAATCGCTGCCAAATCCGGTACCGCGCAGGTTTACGGACTGAAAGAAAATGAAGTCTATAACGCGCACAAGATTGCCGAACGTCTGCGTGACCATAAATTAATGACTGCCTATGCGCCTTACGATAAACCGCGCGTGGCCGTCACCATGATTCTGGAAAACGGCGGCGCAGGCCCGGCTGTCGGCACCGTTATGCGCCAGATTCTCGACCACATTATGTTAGGCGACAACAATACCGTGCTGCCAGAAGCCGCACCGACACCGCCCGGCTACGAAGGTGAATGACAATGTCCATGAACGATAGTCCGCAGAAAAGATCGATCTGGACGCGCATCCATATCGACCCCCTGTTTATGCTGATCATTCTCAGCTTGCTGACCTACAGCGCCATCGTCATCTGGAGCGCCAGCGGACAGGATCCAGGCATGACCGAGCGTAAGTTCGGGCAGATTGCCATGGGCATCATCGTTATGCTGGTGCTGGCGCAGGTGCCGCCGCGCGTCTATGAAAGCTGGGCGCCCTATCTCTATATTGTCTGCGTGATATTGCTGATAGCGGTGGACGCGTTTGGTCACATCAGTAAAGGCGCACAGCGCTGGCTCGATCTTGGTTTTGTGCGTTTTCAGCCCTCGGAGATCGCCAAGATTGCCGTGCCGCTGATGGTGGCGCGCTTTATTAACCGCGATGTCTGCCCGCCGACGCTGAAAAACACCGGCATCGCGTTGATTCTGATTTTCATGCCGACGCTGCTGGTGGCGGCACAACCCGATCTCGGCACCTCGATTCTGATCGCCGCTTCCGGCCTGTTTGTACTGTTCTTATCCGGCATGAGCTGGAAGCTGATTGGTATCGCGGTATTGCTGGTCGCCGCCTTTATCCCGATTTTGTGGTTCTTCCTGATGCATGACTACCAGCGCGCCCGCGTGATGATGCTGCTGGACCCGGAAAGCGATCCGCTCGGCGCCGGTTATCACATCATTCAGTCGAAGATTGCTATCGGTTCCGGTGGCCTGCGCGGCAAGGGCTGGCTGCACGGCACCCAATCGCAGCTGGAGTTCCTGCCTGAACGCCATACCGACTTTATTTTTGCCGTTTTAGCGGAAGAACTTGGTCTGGTTGGCGTGTTGTTACTGCTGGTACTCTATTTGCTGCTGATCATGCGCGGACTGATTATCGCGGCGCGCGCGCAAACCACCTTTGGTCGCGTGATGGCGGGCGGTTTGATGCTGATTTTATTCGTTTATGTTTTCGTTAACATTGGCATGGTAAGTGGTATCTTACCGGTGGTTGGCGTACCGCTGCCGCTGGTGAGCTACGGCGGATCGGCATTGATTGTGTTAATGGCTGGATTTGGCATCGTGATGTCGATCCATACTCATCGAAAAATGTTATCTAAAAGCGTTTAAGAGGCTGCACATGCGTAAGGACTGGCTTGGGGTTGCACTGGCATCATTGGTACTGGCTGCCTGTTCCACACCGGAACAGCAGAATAATACTGCGCCACCGCAACCGGCCTATAACGGCCCGGTAGTAGAAATTCCTGGCGTGGAACCACGTTATGAACCGATCAATCCTTCCACCAGCCAGGATTACAGCGTCAACGGTAAAAACTACCGCGTGATCAAAGATCCTTCGAACTACAGCGAAGTGGGTTTAGCCACCTGGTACGGTGACGAAGCGCAGGGGAATCGCACCGCTATCGGTGAATCTTACGATCCGGAAGGCATGACCGCCGCGCATCCAACGCTGCCGCTGCCGAGCTATGTGCGTGTCACTAACCTCGCCAACGGCCGCCAAATTGTGGTACGCGTCAACGATCGTGGCCCTTACACGCCAGGCCGCATTATCGACTTGTCGCGTGCGGCGGGCGATCGCCTGAATATCTCTAACAACACCCGCGTGCGCGTTGATTACATTAAAGTGGCGCCGGATGGTTCCGTTTCCGGTCCCGGCACCATCGGTACCACCGTCGCCAAACAGAGTTACGCCCTGCCCGCGCGTCCCGATCTCGGCGGCGGCATGGTGATGATGGGTGGCAGCGCCAATGCGGCGCCAGCGCCTGCACCGCAGGATGTGCGCGCTGTCGATAACAGCACCTTGCAAAGCAATGACAGCATGGGTGCGCCCGTCCAGAGCAGCGGTTTTCTCGGCGCGCCACAGCCGTTAGCCACGGGCGTGCTGGAAGGCAACGAGCCGGTTGCCGCGCCAGCCGCTGCTGCCCCACCAGCTACCAGCCAGAATGCCCATGCCGACAGCGGTTATGTGGTTCAGGTCGGCGCGATTAACGATCCGGCGCGTGCACGTCAGCTGGCCGAAAGTCTGGGTAAACGCTTTGGCGTGCCGGGCGCGGTTGAAGCCAATGGCAACGTCTATCGCATTCAGTTAGGTGGCTATAAAAGCCGTGCCGAAGCCGCTGCCTTGCAGCAACGTCTTAACACTGAAGCGCAAATGAGCTCATTTATTACCACTGCCCGTCCATCGATGTAACGGACAGTGACATTTCCTGCTGAAACTGATTTGCAAAGCAAGATGTCGCCCGATCGGACGTTTGCTATAGTTAGGCACTTTTTTCACTCTAAACCCACGGATGTTGTAGTCCTGAACATGAATACGCTGAAACCTTCTCGTTTTCTGAAACGCCTGACAGTGGGATCACTGGTCGCCCTTTCTCTCAGCCATGCCGCATTTGCGGACGATGTTAATCTTAAGACTATGATTCCGGGTGTACCGGACATTGATGCTGAAGCTTATGTGCTGATCGACTATAACTCCGGCAAAGTGCTGGCCGAAAAGAACGCGGATGCACGCCGCGATCCGGCAAGCCTGACCAAAATGATGACCAGCTACGTGATTGGTCAGGCGGTCAAAGCGGGAAAAATCCATAACGATGACATCGTGACCGTGGGTAAAGACGCCTGGGCAACCGGTAATCCGGTATTCAAAGGTTCATCACTGATGTTCCTCAAGCCTGGCGATCGTGTGCCGGTTTCTCAGCTGACGCGCGGTATCGTGCTGCAATCAGGTAACGACGCTTGTGTAGCGATGGCGGATTACGTTGCTGGCAGCCAGGACGCATTCGTCAACCTGATGAACAACTACGTTGGCGCGCTGGGTCTGAAAAACACCCACTTCCAGACCGTGCACGGTTTGGATGCCGAAGGCCAATACAGCTCGCCGCGCGATATGGCGTTGATCGGCCAGGCGCTGATCCGTGACGTACCCGATGAGTACGCGGTTTACCGTGAAAAAGATTTCACCTTTAATAATATCAAGCAGACCAACCGTAACGGTTTGCTGTGGGATACCAGCCTGAACGTCGATGGCATTAAAACCGGCCACACCGACGCAGCGGGTTACAACCTGGTCGCCTCGGCAACAGAAGGCCAGATGCGTTTGATCTCCGCGGTGATGGGCGGTCGTACCTTTAAAGGCCGTGAAACCGAGAGCAAGAAGTTGCTGACGTGGGGCTTCCGCTTCTTTGAAACCGTCGCACCGCTGAAAGCGGGCAAAGAGTTTGCCTCTGAGCCTGTGTGGTTCGGTGACAGCGATCGTGTCCAGCTGGGCGTGGAGAAAGATGCCTATCTGACCATTCCGCGTGGCCGCATGAAAGATCTCAAAGCCAGCTATGTGCTGAACAACACTGAACTGCATGCGCCGCTGCAGAAAAATCAGGTAGTGGGCAGCATCAACTTCCAGCTCGACGGCAAAACTGTGGAACAGCGTCCGCTGGTGGTGCTGAATGAAGTGAAAGAAGGTGGTTTCTTCGGCCGCATCATCGATTACATCAAACTGATGTTCCACCACTGGTTCGGCTAAGGCGCGCTTGAAAAAACGCCAATTTGCCCCCAATTAAGTTACTATCTTTGCTCCCGCCTCGGCGGGAGCCTGTTTTTTAAGCACCGGAGTCAATGTATGAAAACCAAATTGAATGAACTGCTCGAATTCCCTACGCCTTTCACTTACAAAGTGATGGGTTTGGCGCAACCGGAGCTGGTTGATCAAGTGGTTGAAGTGGTGCAGCGCCACGCGCCAGGCGATTACAAACCGGACGTTAAGCCAAGCAGCAAAGGCAACTATCACTCTGTTTCCATTACCATCATCGCCACCCACATTGAGCAGGTTGAAACCCTGTACGAAGAGCTGGGCAATATCGAAATCGTGCGCATGGTGCTGTAATTCTGGCGCTGGCAAAGTCCGCTTTGCCAGCGTTATACTCTGCCTTCCACTCTTTACCGGATCTCTGCTTTGTCAGCTAATACGCTTCTTGTTCGTCAACTCGGCCAGCGCGATTGGCAACCCATCTCCGATGCCATGCATCACTTTACCGATCAACGCGACAGCAGCACTGCCGATGAAATCTGGCTGGTGGAACATCATCCGGTGTTTACCCAAGGCCAGGCAGGGAAAGCTGAACATCTGCTGATGCCGGGCGATATTCCGGTGGTACAAAGCGATCGCGGCGGCCAGGTAACCTATCACGGCCCCGGCCAACAGGTGATGTATGTGCTGATTGACGTAAAACGTCGCAAGATGGGCGTGCGCGAGTTAGTGACGGCGTTAGAAGAAACGGTGATCGCCACGCTGGCCGACTATGACATCAGCGCGCGGGCGCGACCGGATGCGCCGGGCGTGTACGTTGGCGATGACAAGATTTGTTCGCTGGGACTGCGCATTCGTAAAGGCTGCTCGTTTCACGGCCTGGCACTGAATGTGGCGATGGATTTAGCGCCGTTCCTGCGCATCAATCCGTGCGGATATGCCGGGATGCAAATGACGCAGCTTAGCCAGCTGCAGCCGGGCGTCACGCCCGCCGATGTGCGACCACGTCTGGTGCAACATTTCGCCCGTTTAACCGGATTTACCCAACTGGAATGGCAAAGTGATGCCGCGGTCTGACCTTGACTGTACGTGCCTATTTACAAAATTGTAACTTTTGCACCGGCGAATCGGCTGCTTATGAGCAGACGAGATGATATAATTTTTGCCATATTTTCAAAAAAAGTTGAAAGCCTGGTTCTCAGTTTGAGTGAGGAAGCTTTCAAATCGCAATCCCGACCGGAACCTGCAGATTTATGAGTAAACCAATTCAGATGGAACGTGGCGTCAAGTATCGCGATGCCGACAAAATGGCGCTGATCCCGGTGAAAACCGTGATGGTTGAGCGTGAAGAAATTCTGCGTAAGCCGGAATGGATGAAGATCAAACTGCCTGCAGACTCCAGCCGCATTCAGGGCATCAAGGCCGCGATGCGTAAAAACGGTCTGCACTCAGTGTGTGAAGAAGCCTCCTGCCCTAACCTCGCAGAGTGTTTCAACCACGGTACCGCGACCTTTATGATCCTCGGCGCGATCTGCACCCGTCGCTGCCCATTCTGCGACGTGGCGCACGGCCGTCCGAATATGCCTGACGCTAACGAACCGCTGAAACTGGCACAAACCATCGCCGATATGGCGCTGCGTTATGTGGTCATCACTTCAGTGGACCGTGATGACCTGCGCGACGGCGGTGCCCAGCACTTTGCTGACTGCATCAGCGCGATTCGCGAAAAAAGCCCAACCATCAAAATTGAAACATTGGTGCCGGACTTCCGTGGTCGTATGGATCGCGCGCTGGAAATCCTCACCGCGACGCCACCGGATGTGTTTAACCACAATCTGGAAAACGTGCCGCGCGTGTACCGTCAGGTCCGTCCTGGCGCCAACTACGATTGGTCACTGAAATTGCTGGAGCGTTTCAAAGAAGCGCATCCGGATATCCCGACTAAATCGGGTTTGATGGTCGGTCTGGGCGAAACCAATGCTGAAATCATTGAAGTGATGCGCGATCTGCGTCGCCACGGCGTCACCATGCTGACGCTGGGACAGTATTTGCAGCCGAGCCGTCACCACTTGCCGGTGCAGCGCTACGTTAGCCCGGCCGAGTTTGACGAAATGAAAGAAGAAGCAATGGCAATGGGCTTCACCCATGCCGCCTGCGGCCCGTTTGTGCGCTCTTCTTATCATGCTGATATGCAGGCCAAAGGTCTGGAAGTTAAGTAATATGCTTCGCGATTGCGCTCTTACCAGGGCGCAATCGCAAATATCTCCTTAAAAATCTTAATCCCTGTCTCAAATCTGTCGCTTTAATCGCTGAGGCCATAAGAGCCTATTTCTCTTTTCTCAGTGTTTATTTTGAAGGTCAGATAATGCAAACATCCTCTCACTTAAAGGGGCTCGATTTTCTCCGGGAACCCGATTTGTCAGGTCAATTACCCGATGTGCGGCTCAACAGTGCATCCGGAGAGAGTTTGGATGCGCTTAAAGCGCGCACCACGCCCATAGATAACACCAATCCCTATACTTCATCTCACGCCTCATGTGCCAATGCATTTATCGCTACCGCTATCAGTATTGAGCATCGATACGATGAAATTCATTTAGAGTTGCCACTAAAGGGTCATGAAACTATCGCTGTGATGCCCGAAGTGGTGCGACACATCATGCCTTATGCTGAAGATATCGCTTTTCAAACTTCTCAGGAGAATGTACTCCCTGTGATTAATGAAGAGCCTGAACCTGAATGGAATTTTGATTTGCTGGAAGCGAAATTCAATGCTCCTCTGCCACAACTGTGGCAACCGGCTATCGGCATGCACCACGAGAGTGTGGAAATTGCCACGCTACCTGAACGCGAGAGTGCCAAACCTCAACTTTTAGTACAGGTACAGTCTAAGGTTATCGCTGAAAATGAGGTCATCATCGATGATCTGAATGAGGATGAAGGGTCTTTCAGCGGTGATGCGCCAGTTGGTACGACGTTATACTTTTATCTTGATGATGTGTGGGTCGGCAGCTCTGAAATTGATAGCCAAGGCCGCTGGCAGTTTGAACTGCCCACCGATATTTCTGTCGCTCAGCATGTTTTTAGTGCAGTCCCCATTAATCCGCAAGGCGTAATGGGTGGCAAAGTTGATTATCCGTTTTTGACTAAGCCTAAAATAGGTGAAATCATTATGCCAATTGATGAGAGTGAATCAGACAAAATTGAAATAGCACTCATTGATGTTATTACAGCAGAGGAAGAAGAAAGACTATCGCTGATACCCTTAATTTTAACTGATGATATGTTGCAGGGCTGGCATACCCAGGATGGGTTGAGCGACTTTGATGGCTTATATGGCTCAACAATATTTGATGTGGATGAGCAGGAAATCATTTACGCCAATTGGCACTAAGACGCAAAAAACAAAAACCAGGCTGGCGACAGTCTGGTTTTTTATCAACGTAATAAATATTTACACTTATTGACGTTTGGCGCAGAGATTACTCTTTGTGGCTGACACGTTCAGCAGGCACTTCTTCAGCGCTGCTTTTGGATGCGCCGGATTCATCATCTTTCATGGCTTTTTTGAAGCCTTTGATTGCGGAACCCAGATCGCCACCCAGTGAACGTAACTTATTGGTGCCAAAAAGCAGTACGATGAGCGCACCGATGATCAGCAGTTTGGCAATACTGATACCTTCCATAATTTACCTTTCAACCAATGTGAAAAACGGACCTGACTATTAACGCGCAGTTTATAAAAGGCCTCAACTGCAATCTGTAACAGAGTGAGACCGCCTGCTCAGATAAAGCGGCTGAGAAATGCCTGCGTGCGCGGATGTTGCGGGTTACCAATCACCTGCTCCGGACTACCCTGCTCCACTACCACGCCGCCATCCATAAACACCACGCGATCGGCCGCCTCACGCGCGAAACCAATTTCATGGGTCACGACAATCATGGTTAGCCCTTGATCAGCTAAGGTGCGCATGGTGGCCAGCACTTCGCCAACTAATTCCGGATCGAGTGCCGAAGTGGGTTCATCGAACAGCATCAGCGCCGGTTTAATCGCCAGCGCGCGCGCAATCGCCACGCGCTGCTGCTGGCCACCGGATAGATGACGCGGCCAGGCATCGGCTTTGTCACTTAATCCCACGGTTGCCAGCAGTTCACGCGCATGCTTGAGTGCATCCTGCCGTGCAAACTTGTGCACGCCTATCGGCGCTTCAATGATGTTTTGCAGCACCGTCATGTGCGGATAGAGGTTGAACTGCTGAAACACCATGCCGATTTTCTGGCGCTGATGAGCAATTTTACGCGCCGACAGACGATGCAAAATACCGCGCTTCAGTTCATAACCGATCTGATCGTCACCGACCACAATCGAACCGGCATTCATGTCTTCCAGATGGTTAATACAGCGTAAAAAGGTGGATTTACCCGAGCCTGATGGCCCGAGAATCACCACCACTTCACCGGGAAACACATCGAGATCGATGCCTTTCAGCACTTCATTATCGCCATAACTCTTCTGCACATTACGCGCACGCACCAGTGGCTGAACTTCACTCATACATCCTCCTTCAGACGGTGCGCGACGGCAGGCGCGGCTTCGTTAGCAGCAACGCGACGTTTATTCACCACCGTGCGGGTGGTGCCACGGGCGTAGTAACGCTCGATGGCGGACTGGCCAACGTTAAGAATCGAGGTGATAAGCAGATACCAGATCACCGCAACCATCAGCATCGGGATAATTTCAAAGGTGCGGTTATAAACGGCTTGCACCGAGTACAACAGATCGCCCATAGCGATCACACTTACCAGCGAGGTCGCTTTGATCATGCTGATCAACTGGTTGCCGGTAGGCGGAATAATTGAACGCATCGCCTGTGGAATGATCACGCGGCGCAGCGCACGACTGCGACTCATGCCAAACGCCTGGGTGGTTTCGATCTGACCGTTATCCACTGACAGCAGGCCGGCGCGAATGATCTCGGCCATATAAGCCGCTTCATTGAGCGCCAGTCCGGCAATGGCGGCAGTCAGTGGCGTGATCAGATCGTTGGTGTTCCAGCTGGCGAAAGTGATATCCGTCCACGGAAGAGTGATTGCGATGGTGGGAAACAGCGTCGACAGGTTGTACCAAAAGATCAGCTGTACCAGCAGCGGCGTACCCCGGAAAAACCAGATGTAGAGCGACGATAAGCCGCTCAGCAATTTGTTTTCCGAGAGACGCCACACGCCCAACAGCAGCCCGAGCAGCGTGCCGAGAATCATCGACACCACCGTCAAGCCGAGCGTGACCTGCAGGCCTTTCATCACCGAACCTTCGGTGAACCACTGCAGCACCACGTTCCACTCGAAATTGGGGTTGGTCGCCACCAGCCAGAGGAAGTTCGCGGCAATAACCAGCACCAAAATCCATGAGATCCAGCGCCCATAAGTGGGCGCACTGCGGGCAAAAGCCACATCGCGCTGCTGCACGTCGGCCTTATCCCTGGCTCGCGAATTGTTGGTGACCGGACTCATTTTGCTGCCCCTTGCGCCAGGTTACGTCCCGGTTGCTGCAACACGTTGCCGTCTAATTTCCACTTCTTCATGATGGCCGCGTAAGTGCCGTTATTGAACAGCTCTTTGTACGCATCCAGCACCACGTTGCCGAGTTCAGAACCCTTGGGTACCACGGTGCCCTGGAAAATGTCACCAAAGCCGTTTTTCTTGCCTTTGCCCGAAAGCTCTAGCTGGCCATTGGCCTGTTCGATGAAGTATGTCAGCGGCGCCTGCGAGGAGAAGAAAGCATCGGAACGTTTTGAACGCACGGCTAAAATCGACGATGGCTGGTCGGTGAAGGATTGCACCACCACCGCCGGTTTACCCGCCGCGACACAGGCATCGGACTGCTTGCGAATCACCTGCTCTGCTGAACCGGCCGCCATTACCGCAATGCGTTTACCGCAGGTATCTTCCAGACCGTTAATCTTCGAGGGATTGCCTTTCTGCACGCCAAACACCACGAACTCCTGCACGAAGTCGATAAAATCAACCTTCTGCTGACGATCCGGATAATCGCCAATCGGGCCAATCGCCATCTGGTAGCGGCCGGAATTAATGCCGGTGAGCACGCCCGATAAACCGCTGACGGTGGCATGTTCAATCTTCACGCCCAGCAATTGTGCCAGCGCTTCGGTGAGATCGGCGGAAGCGCCGTCCATTGAGTGCGGACCGTTAACCATCTCATACGGAGGAAAAGATCCGTTGTTCACCGAGATCATTTTACCGCTGCTTTTGATCTCTGCTGGCAGACGATCGTGCAGCGCCTGATCCACTTTTTGCGCAGGAATCACGTCGGCGGCCTGAGCGAAACAGGCCGTGAGGCCCAATGACAGCGCGATGGCGGTAGCAAGAATTTTCATCAGTCAGATTCCCCAGCGATCAAAGTGGTTTAAGTTCGGGACGCGCAAAACAGCGATTTTCCAGCACCGGCAGTACGCTGCGTGCATAGGCGATGCGCTGTGGATCGAGATCGGCAAACACCAGCGCGGCCGATTCCGGCGCTTTGGCAATCGCCACGCCCAGCGGATCGATTACCAGACTGTTGCCGATATTGCGTGGCCCACATTCGCCCACCGCCACCATGTAGCAGGTGTTTTCCAGCGCACGCGCGGTGGTCAGCAATTCCCAGTGCATCTCTTTCAGCGGGCCTTTCACCCACGCTGCCGGCAGCACCAGCACATCCGCGCCGTCAAGCACTAAGCGACGCGCCAGCTCCGGAAAGCGCACGTCGTAGCAGGTCATCAACCCGACTTTCATGCCCGCCACGTCAACCAGCGGCGGAATCTCACGTCCCGGATTCACGCGCTGCGACTCCTGCATGGCGAAGGCATCATAAAGGTGCAATTTCACGTACTCGGCGATGATTTCGCCGTTGCGAATGGCGATCAGCACATTGAGCGCCTTCTGCCCTTCTGTCGGCACGTGCACGCTCATCATGGTGGTCAGGTTGTTGCCTTTGCTAACCGCCAGCAGCTGCGTGACGAAAGGACCATCAAGTGGCTGCGCCGCTTTCAATACCAGATCAGGATCGGCGATATCACGCGCCAGTACGCCTTCCGGCAGCACCAGCAGATCAGCACCGCTCGCCAATGCCTGGTTCATCAATCCGATGCAGATATCGGTGTTTTCCTGCCATTCGCGGCTGACGGCAAATTGTCCCATTGCTACTTTCATGGTTATTCTCCTTGGGCCGCAGCCGGGAAAATCGCTTCCGGCGTCAGCAATGTTTGGGTTAGGCCTTGCTGGAACAGCTCATTCGCAAAGTCGGCAATCATCTTTTTGTTAACGGAAAATCCGTTCTGATTCCAGTTGGCCGGTAATTCCTGCGCGGTGCGCCGCAAATCGTCCAGCAGCCACGGCGTAGTGTCGGCATATTTCTCGCGCTTCTTCATCCACATCTGGTACGAACGATCGATGATGTCGCTCAGCGCCTGAGGCAGCCACGGATGCGCCTCCGCTAAGGCGGGCTTCAGTGCCAGTAAGTGAATGCCCGGCACATAACCGACGCGATTAAAGTAGTCGCGCTCGGCAGCGGCAAAATCCACCTGCAGCTGACGCAAACCCGAATCGGCGAGGAAAAAACCTTCCGGCATAAAAGGGGTAAAGACAGCATCCAGCTCACCGGCTTTCAGCAACGCGATCAGTGGACGCTCACCTGGCGCCGGTTCAATACGCCCCGGACGACCAAAACCGGCCAGACGATCAACAATCGGGTGATCCTCAGTCAAACGCCCGGCAAACCAGTACGCATCATCAATCTCCACGCCCGCTTCACGCAGCACGGTGCGCGTCCAGGTGTTGCCCGAATCCTGCCAGCCGGTGACGCCGATCTTTTTACCTTTCAGCTGCGCTGGCGAAGTCATCGGGCTGTCGCTGCGCGTAATGATGCAGCGCTGACGGAAACCGCGCATCAGAAAGTGTGGCAGGCCCAACAGTGAAGTGTCACCTTTTGCCCGGGCCTGAGCAAAGCGGCTAAACGACACCTCACCGGCATCGTATTTATCGCTGGTGGCGAGGTTATCCACCAGCGTGCCAACACGATCGATCTCCAGCGTGAAACCTTCCGGCTTGATATCGCCAAGTGCCAGCGGTGTGAAGTAATCCCAGTCACGTACCGCCAGTCTGATGGTTACCATAGTTTTGCCTTCCCCGTCTGTTCTGCCAGCCCTGCGGCTGTGATTATTTATGCAGCAAATAGTGCTTGAATTTGAGTCTAAATCGCGAATACTAATCTGAACAATCTATTATTTGTTACTGAACAAAGGATTTTCTTATGACGCAAAGTGTGGATTTGGAGTGGCTCAGCCAGCAGATCACGGATGCTTCGGTGAAAGGCATCACGCATGCGGCATCCACGCTAATTCGCGATGGGCAGATTGCGGTGGGCATGCAGATGCCGGCAGTACGGGAATTGGCTGAGCGATTAGGCGTGAGCCCGGCAACCGTTTCGGCTGCCTGGGCGCAACTGAAGAAGCAGAAAGTGCTGGCGGGTAAAGGTCGCAGCGGCGTGTGGGTGAGCGGTAACAGCGTGATGCCGCGTCCGATTCGCTTCGAGAAGATCGGCAATTACGGCGAGAATATTCAGGCGTCACTGGCGATGGCCTCACCGGATCCAACGTTATTGCCGGATCTGCGTCGGGCGATGCTGGCGGGCATTGCATCGCCGCAACTGAATAGTTATCAGCGTGAGGCGATTTCACCGCAATTGCTGGATGCCGTAGCGCCACGTTGGCCCTATCCCGCCGAAGCCTGGTTGGCAACCGATGGCGGCTTCGATGCCATGAACCTGATCGTGCAGACGTTGCTGTCACCAGGCGATCGTGTGGTGATCGAAGATCCTACCGCCACGCGATTACTGGATATTTTAGACAACATGGGGGCAGAAATTCTGCCGCTGCCCTGCGATGAGCAAGGTCCCATTCCCTCGGCGCTGACCACGCTGATGCAGAAATCTCCGGCGATGTTTATCTATCAACCGCGCACCCATTCCGCCACCGGAAACAGCGTGAGCCAGCGTCGCAGTGCAGAGTTGGCGCGCGTGCTGGCAAACAGCAGCACCGTCATTGTCGAGGATGACGGCATTGGCGATCTGTCGCGCTACCCGGTGTTTAGCCTCGGCTTCCACTATCCCGAACGCGTGCTGCACGTGCACTCTTTTTCTAAAGCTTATGGGCCGGATTTGCGGCTGGCGGTGTTATCAGGAAACGCCGAAATGGTGAAGCGCCTGCAAGCGTGGCGCAACTTTGGCGTGAGCTGGACCAGCCGTATTTTGCAGGATGCCGTGGCGTGGATGCTCAATGATGAAGAGACTCAGCAGCGTATTCAGCAGGCCAAAGCCACTTATGCGCAGCGTCGCCAGCAGTTACTGGCCGCGCTGGCGAAACGCGGTCTGGTGCTGGAAGAGCGCGATGGATTGAGCGTATGGATTCCGGTGGAATCGGAGCAGTACGCGATGATCACGCTGGCCGCGCGCGGTATCGCCGTGCTGCCCGGGGAACGCTGTAGCATTAGCAGCCGGCAGTTCATTCGCGTCAGCGCCGCGCTGCTGCCTGTGGCACAACTCGACAGCATCGCCGATGCCATCGTGATAGCCAGCGGACGCGAGCTCAATCTTAACTCAGAGCTTTAATGTGATAGCGCGGTGATTCCACATAGCCCTCACGCGCATAGAACTGGTTGGCTTTGAGGCGCGATGAATGGCAGTGCACTTCCATACGGTCGCAACCGCGTGACCGCGCCAGCTGTTCGGCGTGGTTCAATAACTGCTGCCCGCTGCCTTTGCTGCGCTCGCCTTCGGCAATACAGAAGTAGCTGATGCGGGCAAAATCGCCGGCCAATGCCAGCTGCGGAATAAAGTGCAACGAGAGAAAGCCCAGCACCTGATTGCCGTGTTCCGCGACCAACAACATTTCATCGGGATGATGAATAAGCTGCGCCAAACGCGTATCGATAAATCCTTCCGTCGCGCTATAACCTAATTCGGTTAGCAACGCGCTCAATGCAAAGCTGTCTTTTGCCTGTGCCTGACGTATGTTCATCCTGCCTCCTCATTTTCCCTGAGCAGTTATATAGCGTTGCCGGACAAAAATCTGCAAGTAAGCATTGTTGTGGCTATGTTACGGAAGTTATCTGTGAGATGTGCCGCAGAATCTGCCTTGTCACGAGAATGTCATAACGGCTTAAGGCTGGCTTAATCTGGCATTGGCATGCTGAGGGAAATCTCTTTCTGAGGCAGGCGAAATGAAAAACCTTATTCCACGCACTTTCGATGAGTTAATGGCACTGAGCATCAGCATGCTTGCCTTAGCGAGCTGGATGATTATTTGGTGGCGAGCCTAAAAATGAATAAAAAAAACCCGCCAGAAGGCGGGTTTTCAGAATTCGAACTGTTAAATTACAGTGCGATAACGTTAGCAGCTGATGGGCCTTTAGCGCCGTCAGTGATTTCGAACTCAACGCGTTGACCTTCAGCCAGAGTTTTGAAACCGTTGCTGTTGATTGCAGAGAAGTGTACGAATACATCTTTGCTGCCATCTTCTGGAGTAATGAAACCGAAGCCTTTCGACTCATTAAACCACTTTACGTTACCTTTGATCTTAGACATCTATATTACCTTTACATGAAAAAAGGACACTAAACTGTGTCGACGTCTAGTACAGCAATTGCGGTGACATTTGTCCAGTGCGATTTGATGAAAAAGTGATAAATATTGATTTTTTGCATGCCGATCACACTTTATGCGTGCCGCCAGCGCTTAAAACTCAAATCTCAGCCATGCAAAGTAAACGTTGCCGTTATTATAAGTGCCGGGAATATAAGTCATTTGGAAAGTGGCTGGACCATATCCAATTGATGCTAAAGGCAATATCAGCGGAACCGGGATGTAGCGCCAGTTATCCCGCGCCGTTACACCCGCCGTGTATCCGGCGCCCAAATGAAAGTTCTGATCGCTAAGCGGTCGCCAGGTCGCTTCCCAACCGTAACCGCCAATCGGCTCCCATTTGTTAAAGGAGTCCTTGAACGCCATCAGGTACAAACCGTGCCAGTTACCTTTCTCATCCCAGCGCGAAACGCCCGCACCTGCGCCCCACGGGCGCTCGTTGTATTTATCGATGTGTTCATCGTCGTAAGTCCAACGGTTGTGCCAGGTAATCGCCGGCAGATAAAAATCATAATTCTGCGGTTGCGACCAGGTTTGCGACACGTTGTCGCTAAAGGTGTTCCAGCCTGATTTGATGGCTTGTGAAGTTGTTACCGCTGATGCCGAAAATGAGACCGATGAGGTCAAAATGCAGCCTAACAAAACTGCAGAAAAGTGCCGATTCACAACGTAATTTCCTGTTAATTCATGCTGAAAAAATGCACTACCCTGAGGTAAATTTTTCAGATTCTTGTACGACGCATGCCTAAGTAATCGCCAAAAGGATATTAAAAAACAGGCTTAATATCTCCAGGCTAATTCTCGGTTGACGGCGAATTTTACCTCATGCGGAACGTGAAATTGAAACGCCGGATAAACGGAAAGGTATTACTGAGGGATGTACACAAAGTGCAATCATGTTGTGAGGATGACGGCAAGCAATAAGATAGCTTTCAGTGACTTAGTGTCAACTATTCACGCATGGAATAAATTAACAAAATTTATCAATTGAACTCGCCCGACGAATAAGATAAATCTCGATACTCCAGGACGGAGATGGGGAAAAAACTGACATGACTATTCGTTGTAGCCGCTGCGGTTGCACTAAATTTTTTTACACCTTAACGGACTGCAAACAGGTCGATGCAATAAATCATCATGGCGCCTGCTGCGCACAATGTCAGAAACCGTTGACGCTGGGCGATCTTATCCTGCCGATTGCGTCTTTTAATGACAGCGAAAAATCCTATGCTGAATAAAAAATTCAGGCACCCGCAGGTGCCTGTTGTTGTCAGAAAATCAGTTTAAAGACGCCTGTTAGTGTCAGTAACCCAACGATGAAGATGATGGCGATGACCCACAGAATTATTTTCATTGTTCGCTCCTTCAAGTATGAAAAATAACGTGTCTGCTAACCAGTATAGATGATCATTCTGCTTTCGCTGGGCGCTGCGAGAGTGGTCACAACCCTTAGCTATCGTTTCGCTTAATGCCGATTTAATTCTGCGAGACGGGTCGCAGCCTGCGATTTTCCCTCTCCTTGATTCCGCACTCAGCGCCTGTCCGCAGTCTAAACTTATAGCGCCTGAAGAGGCCTCGATTGTTATCAATGCCGACGTAACAAGGAGATTCTTATGAGCACGATTAATACCAGCATGGGGCGTTATAGCCTTAAGGCAAAGGATTACGGCAACCACATCAGCGGCAGTATTGCGATTAATGATGAAGGTGGCACGCAACTCACCCTGCAGGAATTTGAAGAGCACTATCTTGACGATGTCGTCAACAATGTCATTTATCCGATCACTGGCGGAAACCGTGAAATTACCCGCGCACTGCGCGATCAGATGGTCAAAGCGGGCTTTGAACAGCCGCACTGAGTTTTTGGGCCACACGTTGTGGCCCTTTACTTCTTATCATTGACTTGCGGTTATTACTGGTTTCGGCACAGGATGCATGATTGTTCATGATAAGGAGATTGACCGTATGAGTACTCTGCATCTTATTCCCCCTTCTCGCCTTCATCAATTTGTTCAAGCCATTTGGTTACATGCTGGCAGCAGCGCCGAAGAAGCGCGCCTGGTCGCCGACCATTTGGTGGCCGCGAATCTGGCGGGTCACGATTCACACGGCGTTGGCATGATTCCGAGCTACATGAAATCGCTGGCACAGGGCTTTTTGCAACTCAACCAACATGCCAGCGTTGCAAAAGACGCCGGCGCGGTGCTGACGCTGCACGGGCACAACGGTTTTGGTCAGGTGGCGGCCTTTGAGGCGATGCAACTCGGTATTGAGCGCGCAGCCAGGTTAGGTATTGCGGCGGTTGGTTTACACCATTCGCACCACATTGGTCGCATCGGCCATTGGGCAGAACAGTGTGCGGCCGCCGGTTTTGTCTCGTTCCATTTTGTTAACGTGATGGGCGATCCGATGGTCGCGCCGTTTAACGGTAGCGATCGTCGTTTTGGCACTAATCCTTTTTGCGCCATTTTCCCGCGCCGCAATGCCAAACCACTGCTGCTCGATTTCGCCACCAGCGGCATCGCCTTTGGTAAAACGCGAGTAGCGTGGAATAAAGAGCAGCAGGTCGCGCCAGGTTATCTGATTGATCATCAAGGCCAGCCGACCACCGAGCCAGGCGTGATGCATCAGGCGCCGTATGGTTCACTGATGCCGTTTGGTCTGCACAAAGGCTATGCGCTGGCAACCATGTGTGAAATTCTCGGCGGCGCGCTGTCCGGCGGACGCACCACGCATGATGAGACGCTGGTCACCGGCCACGATGCCATTTTCAACTGCATGACCACCATCATCGTGAATCCGGATGCGTTTGATGCGCCTGCGATGCAGGAAGAAGCGGAATCATTCCTGGATTGGGTGAAACAGTCGCCGCAAAGTGGCGAAGCACCAATTCAGGTGCCCGGCGAGTGGGAAGAGCAAAACCGCGTGGCACGTGAACGCGATGGCATTCCACTCGACAGCAACAGCTGGGAGCAAATCTGTGACGCGGCGTTACAAGCGGGAATGCCGCAAGAGGAACTCGCGGCGTTCCGCGCCTTAACGCAGTAAACCGCAAGCGGCTGAGGCGCAGTGCCTCAGCCTTGATGCTTAGATGACGTTGGCAAGCAGTAAGCAACCCAGCAAACCGCACACCGAAATAATGGTTTCCAGCGCCGACCATGAGCGGAAAGTTTCGCCGATGGTCAGGTTGAAATACTCCTTAAACAGCCAGAAGCCCGGATCGTTGACGTGAGAGAAAATCACGCTGCCGGAGCCGACCGCAATCACCATCAGTTCCGGACTGGCGCCGCTGGTGATGATCAACGGTGCGACAATGCCGCCTGCCGTAATCGCCGCCACGGTAGCGGAACCCAGCGCAATACGCAGCACCGCAGCAATCGACCACGCCATGAAGATCGGCGACAGATTGGTTTCATGCATCATGCTGGCGATATATTTATCGACGCCGCTGTCCACCAGCACCTGTTTGAACGCCCCGCCACCACCAATCACTAACAACATCATGGCGATGATCTTGATCGAATCGGTGATGGTGCCCATCACGTCATCCATGCTGCGGCCACGGTTGAGACCAAAGGTGAAGATGGCGATCAGCACGGCAATCAAGGTTGCCATAATGGGGTCACCAAAGAACTCGGCATACGGCAACAACACGTGACCTTTCGGCAGCAGCATCTCCGCTACTGCGCGCAACGCCATCAGCACCACCGGCACCAATGCCGTCCAGACGCTGACGCCAAAGCCAGGCATCTCCGCTTCGGTAAAGGTTTTCGGGTTCCATAAGCCTTCCGGGATCGGCTTATCAATGCCTTTCAGGAAGCGCGCATAAACCGGACCGGCGAGAATAACGGTTGGAATCCCCAGCAGCGTTCCGTACAGCAGCGTTTTACCCATATCGGCATTAAACAGCGTGGCGATCGCAGTTGGGCCCGGATGCGGTGGCAGGAAACCGTGTGTGACCGAGAGCGCGGCCGCCATCGGCACACCCACGTACAGCAGCGGCACGCGCGCGGAGGCGGCGATGCTGAACACCAACGGCAGCATCAGCACAAAGCCCACTTCGTAGAACAGCGCAAAGCCGACGGTGAAGCCGGTCAGCACCAGCGCCCACTGAATATGCTTCTCACCAAATTTAGCGATTAACGTGGTGGCGATTCGCTGCGCCCCGCCGCAATCCGCCAGCAGTTTACCCAGCATCGCGCCGAAGCCCATGATCAGCGCGAGGCTGCCCAACGTGCCGCCGACGCCGGTTTTAATCGAAACAATAACTTTGTTGACCGGCATGCCCTGCATCATGCCAACGGCCAGCGCCACCAGAATCAGCGCAATAAATCCGTTCAGTTTGAAACGAATCATCAGCAACAGCAGTAACGCTACGCCAATCGCCACATAGAGTAATGGCATAATTTTTCTCCACTTTTGCGCACGGTAAGCTACCGGCAGCGGTTTATTTTGGTTATCCCAGAGGACATGAGAATCAACAACGTGCACCACAGGAAACATCCTGCCGAGCAATGTTACGGGTATCATGTTAAGGGTAACATTGCGTACAAAGCACCTGGCGCCGCAGCGGAATTTCTGTTTTGCGAAGGTGATCAACTTTTTGCCAGCGGGTTATCAGAATGTTTGCAGCGGGAGTGTCACGGCTTTTGGTTACACTTAGGTCTTTGAGCCAAACAAGAAGGACGTGCAGGTGAGTGAGAATCTGATCGAGTTGTACAGTAATCAACAAACCCTGTTTGGGCGCGGCAGCATTGACCAACTGATTCCGCTGCTGGCGGCCAATACCCAGCCGACGCTGCTGTTTTGCGGCCGCTCATTCCTGAATGGTCCGGCCTGGACGCGCTTAGGTGCCGCGCTCAACGATCACATCATCGGTTACGAGATTGTCAGCCATGAAGCCTCGCCGGATGAGATTGATGGCTGGGTGCGACGCTGGCGCGGCCATGTTGATCGCGTGGTGGCGATTGGTGGCGGCAGCGTGCTGGATGCGGCTAAAGCCTTTAGCGCGATGATGCAGCACCCGCTGAATACCGCGCGCTATCTGGAGAAAGTCGGTGATACGCCAGTGCAAGCGGTGACCTTGCCGCTGATCGCCATTCCCACCACGGCCGGCACCGGCAGCGAAGCCACGCAGAACGCAGTGGTGACCGATCAGCAGCACATTCAGGTTAAAGCCTCGCTGCGCCATCCAGTGTTTGTGCCGCAGGTCGCGATTCTCGATCCCGATCTGCTAAAAGGCGCGCCCGACAGCGTGCTGGCAACCTGCGCCATCGATGCCTTCACCCATCTTTTCGAAGCCTATCTGTCGCGCAAAGGCAATTTGTTCACCCAGCAAACTGCGCTTAATGGGCTGCGACTGTTCTTCCAGGCCTGGCCAGATTTAAACCGTGACGACGAGCGCGGAGATGCTGCGCGCGAAGCGATGATGATGGCGTCATGGTTGGGTGGCGTGTGTCTGAGCAGCGCCGGATTGGGCGTGATCCACGGCATTGCCGGTGAGTTGGGGGCGATCAAGCCGTTCCATCACGGCGAAGTGTGCGGACGTTTACTGTTCCCGTTCCTCGAGGTGCTGGCAGAAACCGAGCATGCTGAACAGCAACGTTTGATGGCGCAGTTCGGCCAACAGTTGCTGCCGGACGATCCCGCGCCGCCCGCGCTGGCGTTGAAAGCCTGGATCCAGCAGCAGGCGATCGTGCCGTTCTGGTTAGAGGGCCCAACGCTGTCAGCCAGCGACGTTGACTGGATTGTGTCACGCGCCAACAGCAAAAATGGCTGGGTCAGCTACGATGCACCGACGTTAACCGAGATGATCGCCGCCGCCTGGCGCATCGTCTAAATGATAACGGGCAGCCGACGCTGCCCGATTTTTTACTGCTCAGCCACTTTAAACATCGCCATCTCTTGCGCCAGCTGCGCCGCTTCATCACGCAGCGCCTGGGTATTTTCGGCGGTTTGCGTCACCAGCATCAGGTTTTGCTGAATACCGCGCTCCATCTGTGATACGGCCAGCGTCACTTCCGCAATACCTTTGCTCTGCTCATCACCGGCCACGCGCATCTCGCTGACTACCTGCTTCACTTTATGCACGTCGGAAACCAGTTGCGAAAGCTGCTGCCCCGCGCCTTCCACCAGTTTACTGCCGGCCAGCACGTTGCTGTCGGAATCGGCAATCAGCGCTTTGATCTCCTGCGCCGCCGTGGCGCTGCGCTGGGCTAAGGCCCGCACTTCAGATGCCACCACCGCAAAACCACGCCCTTGCTCACCAGCGCGTGCCGCTTCCACCGCCGCATTCAGGGCAAGGATGTTGGTTTGAAACGCGATGCTGTCGATCACCGTCAGAATCTCCGCCACGCGGCGCGACGAGGATTGAATAGCGCCCATGGTGCTCACCACTTCGCCCATCACTTCGCTGCTGCTGCGGGCAATCTGCGCGGTCTGTTCGGCGGCAGCATCGGCCAGTCGGGTATTTTCAGCGTTTTGCTGCACGGTGGCGTTAAGCTGCTCCATCGCCGCCGCACTCTGCTCAAGCGCCGCAGCCTGCTCAGCGATTTTCTCCGACAGCGCGGTGTTGCTGTGCGCTAATCCCGATGCGTTGGCCGCCACCGTTTCGCCGCTGCCCTGCACGCGGGTAATCACGCCAGCGATCTTATCGACAAAGCTGTTGAACGCACCGGCAATATCCGCCAGCTCATCGCGCCCACTTTTGGTCAGACGGCGGGTTAAATCACCATCGCCATTGGCAATCTCATCCAGCGCCGCGTGCGTCGCCTTCAGACGTTGGCCAATGCGTTGGGTAAACGCCCAGGTTAACAGCAGCAGCACGATCATCGCCGGAATCAGGAAAGTGAAGATGTCGCGCATCATGGTACGCGCCAGGCCGCTGACGGCACTTTCCGGCGTTACCAGGCCAATCACCCAACCGGTGCCGGGCATGCGGAACAGCGTCACCTGCGCGCTGTTGTGCAAGTAGCCGTCTGCAAAATCCGACAGTTGTAATACATCGCCATCGCCCTTCAGCTGGGCGATACGGGCGGCCAGCGGCGCCAGCCAGCTGGATTTTTCCGCCAGGCTGCTCAAGGTGGTGAGCGATTTCATATCCTGGCCTGGGTAATAGAGCAGGTTGCCCGCGCTATCGAGGGCAAAGGCGTAACCGCCCGTCACCTGCCCTTTCTGCTGCATAAAGCCCGCAAGATTATCCAGCTGCACATCCAGCGTTGCGACACCGGCAAACCGATCGCCCGCCGCATACGGCACGCTGCAGGTCACCATTTTTACACCGGAGACCGGATCCTGATACACCTCCGACCAACCGCAACGATCGCGCGGTCCGTTACGCACCGCGCTGTACCAGCTTTCCTGTTGATAGCCGTTGCCCGCAGGCAGGTTGTAGTCATCGGAATAGGCCAGCGCGCCATCACCCTGTCGCGCCCAGAAGAAGCTACGACGTTGCACACCGGCGCTAAACGCATCGGGTTCCGGCCACACGCCGCCGCCGGCAATGGTTTTATTGCCGCTGCTGTTGATGATTTGTGGGAAGCTTTGCTGCCACAGCGTGGCATCGTGCGGCAACACTTCAGCAAGGCGCGCCATGCTGACGGCCTCGCCTTCAATGCGCACCAGCTGCTGATTTAATTGGCTGACCAGATTGCTACCGGCCTGCTCAATCAGCGTATGGCTGGCTTCGATGACGCGCGGCTGACCGCGCAACAACAGAACGGAAAACACGACTGCGGTGGTGACGCACAGTAATAGCAGGCCACCCAGCGTCATGCGGGCAGCCAAACGGGTTGGCAACATAATTTATCCTTTCTAACCGACTGCATTAACGATTGAGATAAGAAGTGCCGCTCAGCGGCGAATTGTGCGTTCCGTCACAATCGAATATCGGCAAAGCAAAGAATAAATTCAGCTGTAAATGACGATCAGATGACAAACGGCGGTTTGCCGGCCAGCATCTGCTCAATCACCTGTAAAACGCCCTCGTCGTTATTACCCGGCGCTTCAAAGCGGGCCGCATCTTTGACCTTCTGCGGTGCGTTCGCCATGGCAAAGCTGAAGCCCGACTGCTGCAGCATTTCGAGATCGTTACCGCCGTCGCCAAACACCAGAATTTCACTGCGTTCGATGCCCCAGCGTTTGCCCAACAGATCGAGGCCGTGACCTTTATGGTTGCCCGGCACGATCAAATCCACCGATCCATGACCGCTGGACGTGGCGGCAGCCGCCCCCTGATGTAGACGCTCAATGTCCGCCATCAGCGGTTCCACGTAATCATCAGACAGATTCAGCGCGAACTTGAATAGCTTATCGCCCGCCACGTCATCGAGGCTGCGAATCGCCTTCAGGCGATGGCAATAGTGACGCATTTTCACCAGCCACTTTTCATCAAGGCCTTCGAAGTAGTACGCGCTGTCACGTCCGCATAGGATGTAACGCAGTTCGGGATAGTTACCGTTGTGCAATGTATCCAGCACCGCATCAATATCCGGACGGGAAAACTCGCCGCAGAATAACTCTTCATCACAATCGATAATCCACGCGCCGTTCTCCGCCACGAAGGCAATTTCGTGGGCGATCTCAGGGAAGAAGGATTTGAGTTGGTAATACTGGTTGCCGCTGGCTACCACAAACTTGATGCCGCGCTGCTTCATTTCCTGATAGCAGGCGTTAAAACGCGCGCGATTGTACTGTTTCTTGTCGTCGAGAAAGGTGCCGTCTTTATCCACCGCCACCATTTTTACCACGGTCATCATCACTCCTTAACGTATCGAAAGGAAAAACGGGTCGTAGAGAGAATAACCTGGTGAGCGGATAAAGCGCAGAGAAACACGGATGGCCGCAGCCATCCGCGGAGGGATTAGTTGAACGCGCCGTTGAGCAGAATTGCGGTAATGATGCCGGTTGCTGCGGCCACCAGCACGTAATTACCGTCGATGTAAGCCCAATGCTCACCGCGCGGTGGTTCATACAGACCACGGTCACGCCAGTCATCTACGCGATAATGCGGACCACGAAACTCCGGCGGTGCCGGATAGCCGCGACGGAAGTCATGTCCGCCCCAGGCGAAGCGGTCGCCGTCACGATGCCCTTCCGGCATACGATGGTCAGCATAACGGTCATGACGATCCGGGCCGGGGCCGCGATCGTGGCCACGGTCATGATGATTGCCGCGATCCGGTCCGCGGTCGCCGCCACGATCCGGGCCACGTCCGTGGTCCTGATGCTGGTCGCCGCCGTGCGGCTGCCAGCGCTGGTCACCTGGGCCGTCTGCCCACGAGACGCTTGAAAACAGTGTGCTGCATGCAATAAATGACGCAATAAGAGTTAATGTTGTTTTTTTCATGGTGTTGCCTCCAATGATAACGGCGGTTGCTGTGCCGTTGAGCATTACTATTGATTAACTGGAGACAGAAAAGCATTTCCAAAACTCTTAAAAACCGCATACTTACAGGAAATTACGTCAACTTATCACTTTCTTAACGATTGTGTATTTTCTGACATTAACGGGATCGAAGAGACGCATCAGCGTTTATTACGGCGAGAGCGGGAAATATAAAGAAAAACCCGATCGCAAGGATCGGGAGGATAATTCAATTTCCATAAATTGCATAAAGGGGTAAACCCTGCAAAAGTGAGGGTAAAACTGAAGCACACAACGCCACATCACTAGCATTGCCAGCAAACAATACCATTTAAAATTGAAAACTTCTTTTGAAAAGGGCTATTTTTCAGAAAAATACGCAAAAACTAAATGATAGAAAGAAATATTATTTTAGGAACGTTGTTTCAGGATAAATAAGGTCTGTGCTCTGACCAGATTCAGCAAAGACACAAAAACAAGGCATTCAAGCAGCTAATCCATGCTATCAATAATGGTTAATATCCCTTTAAAAACAACACCATTGGCTTTTTAAACCTTTATAATCTCAGCACGCCGCACGCGCAACCTGATGAGTATTTAACAATTACTGCTCCTTATTCGGCCCGGATTGTTTATAACCAACATTAATACACAGTGGTGATTACTATCGTGCTCAAAATTACCCTGCTTGCGTAACGTTTAAATATCACGAGGCAGCCTGATAAACTATTTAGGGTAAACGTTTACATGAGCAGAATATTGGTTTGCACGCTCACTATCTCATGAAGAAGATAAATGGCGCGTTGAGGACGCCGGATGACGTGCTAACGCTGCAGCAGGACGAATCGGTCGACGCACCAGTTCACCGCTGCAATTCGGGCAGCGCTGCGCCAGGATACCTTCCGCGCACGCCACACAGAACGTGCATTCAAATGAACAGATGCGCGCCTCAAGCGACTCCGGCGGCAGATCTTTATCGCAGCATTCGCAGTTAGGACGTAGTTCCAGCATGATTTCCTCCGGTGAGTTTCAGCCACCATCATCACCGTAATAATGCTGCCGCGCCAGCCAGTGAACAGACATCAGGCGGACAAATCGGGACATCCTGTGTCTGCTCTCTTCACGAGCTTAAGCGAACCATCGATCCTAAAAACATTACTTTCCCCGTTAAGCGTTCTATAGTTCATTCGCCCTATCTACTGACGAGACTTTGTAATGCGTATTAAAGGACTTAATTTAGGCTTCTTTATCGTTATTTTGGCGATCGTCACCTTCGCCTTTTTTGATGTGCTGACACCCTATTTTTCTGCCATTTTCTGGGCCGCGATTCTGGCGGTGATCTTCCATCCACTGAAGTCGCTGCTGCGCCGTAAAATGGGCGATCGCAATGGTCTGGCTTCGTTCGCTACGTTGCTGATTATCTGCCTGATGGTGTTCACGCCGCTGGCGCTGATCACCTCTTCAATGGTGGTTGAAGTTAACACCGTCTATACCAAGCTGCAGAACAACTCCGCGCAGTTCCCTGCGGTGTTTGCCGATCTGCTGCAGCATCTGCCTTCCTGGGCACGCAACTACCTCGCCGATAACAACCTGAACAACGCGCAGGAGATTCAGCAGAAGCTCTCTGGCTTTGCGCTGAAAGGCGGCCAATACATGGCGGGCAGCGTGTTCCTGATCGGCAAAGGGACGTTCACCTTTACCGTTGGCTTTGGCGTGATGCTCTATCTGCTGTTCTTCCTGTTGAAAGATGGCGCCTGGCTGGTGAATTTAATTCTGGAAGCGCTGCCGCTTTCAACCTACGTGAAACATCACCTGCTGATGAAGTTCGCAGCGGTATCGCGCGCCACGGTCAAAGGCACGGTGGTGGTTGCGGTGGTACAAGGTGTGCTGGGCGGCATCGCCTTCTGGATCACTGGCATTGATGGCAGCTTGCTGTGGGGCACCTTAATGGCGTTCCTGTCGCTGATTCCGGCGGTCGGTTCCGCTATTGTCTGGGTACCGGCAACCATCTTCTTCTTCGCCACCAGCGCCATCTGGAAAGCGCTGTTCCTGATTGGCTTCTTCGTAGTGGTGGTTGGACTGGTGGATAATATTCTGCGTCCGCTGCTGGTCGGTAAAGACACCAAAATGCCGGACTATCTGATCCTGATCTCCACGCTAGGCGGCATGGAAGTGTACGGCATCAACGGCTTTGTAATTGGTCCGCTGATCGCCGCGCTGTTTATTGCCTGCTGGAATCTGCTTTCTGGTCGCGATAACCGTGAGAACTCTGAAGAGATCGACGAAGAGTTTATCGAAGAGGGTAAAACCCGCGAGGAAGAGGGCAAAATCCGCGAGTAAGCGTTTCAAACGGCTACCGTTTATCGGTAGCCGCATTCACGCATGAGAATATCGGCCAGCCATTTGCTATCATCGTGGCATTGATTACGGCTTGCGACAAAAGAGAACAACATGTCCATGGAATCCTCCTTAGCGCGTGAAAATCAGGTTCTGTCAGTCTTCGATTTTGACGGCACGCTGACCATTCACGACAGCTTCATCCCCTTTCTGCGTTTCAGCTTTGGCAAACGCGCGTTCGCACGCAAAATTGCCAAACTGGCATTCCCTACGCTGCGCTGCATGCGGAAAAAGCTAACGCGTGATGAGTTAAAAGAAGTGTTGATTCACACCTTTTTAACCGGCGTTGAGGAGCAATGGATTCGCCAGCAGGCGCAACTTTTCTGCGCGGCAAACTGGAATAAGCTAATGCGCCCAGCCGGGCTGTTAGCGGTTGCCGCCGAAGTGAACTCCAGCGCCGAAGTGACCATCTGTTCCGCCTCGCCAGCGATGGTGTTAGAACCGTTCGCCGAGCGTCTGGGCATCAATCTGATCGGTACCCAATTAGAAGTGGTAGACGGCATTCTTACTGGTAAAATTACCGGCCATAACTGCCGCTGCGGGCAAAAGGTCAAGCGACTGGAAAGCGTTTACGGCCCGCTGCATAACTATCACCTGCGCGCATGGGGTGATACGCGCGGTGATTTTGAGTTACTGGCTGCCGCGCAGGATCCACACTGGCGTCATTTCCATCCAACGTGGAAAAAACGCCGCGTGCCAATGGAAAAACTGCGCATGCTGCGTCTGGATCCTTAGGCGCACAATTCGGGCTGATCAATAAATCCGGTCAGCCTTTGCTGCATCCAGCCACGGCTTAAACTCCTCCAGCAGCAAATCGTATAACCGGTCTTCCGCCAGGCTGGCAAAGTTGTCGATGGCGAAGAAATGGGTGTTGTCGATGCGGCGATCGTTGAAGTTATCCAAATCCTGCAAAATGCCATAATTACTGCCGCCGAGGCCGACAAATTTCCAGAAGATGGGATAGTTAGCCGAGCGGCGAATCGCCTCTTTGATGGCGCGGGTTTTGCTGATGCCGCCGTCGGTAATGAAAACCACGTACACCGGCAGATCGCTGTGCCTAAAGGTATCAATCAGCTCTTCCATGACCGGCGGTTCATTATTAGTGCCGCCCAGTCCGGGTAAAATCTCCCACGCCGATGTCTTGCCGCCACGCTGGATGGTAGCGATGTAGCCATCAAGATTATCCAGGGTTACATCGGGATATTTCGCGTGCTGCTGACCGAAGCCCCAGACATCCATCGAACCGTCATCATCAAACTGCGCCGCCAGCACCGCAATGCGATCTAATACGGCCTGCACGTTGCCCTTACTAAACTGCCCTTTCATCGAACCCGAGGCGTCCAGTACAAATGCCACCTTCGCTTTCACCGTTTGTAGCTGGTATTTGCTCAGGCTAACGCTGGCGTTTTTCGCCAGGCTCACTAATCGTGGCGCTTTCTGTTGCAGCTTTTTCTCCAGGCTCACCACCGTTGGCGCGGCTGGCTGAGGATCGGGCTGGGCGATATCCACGCCATAATGACGCGCCAGTGGTTCGAGCCCGCCGTTGAATCCCTGCCCCAGCGCGCGCAGCTTCCAGCCGCTATTGTGACGATAAACTTCGGCCAGAATCAGCGCCTTCTCGCCGCGCCCGTGCGTTTCCGGGCTGAACTGCGCAATATTTTCGGCGGTTAAGCTCAGGCTGTTGAGCGCATTGATCGCCTCGTCGCCGTCAATCACTAAGGTGACGGCGATTTTACTGACGCTGGCGGCAATCTTCATCAGATCCAGATTAATGGTGCAGCCTTGCGGCGTGCTCTGCATGACCACACTGCGATTGGCGGTTGTGGGCTGATTGAAGAAGATGAAGTCTGCATCGCCACTCACTTTGCCAGCGGCATCGAGCAGAAAAACACTGGTATCCACATCGCCGCGCAACGTGGATGAAGCAGCATAGTGCAGGCGCAACGTCAGTTCGGTGGTGTTCAGCGGCAGGTTCTGGCCCGGTTGTAACATCATAGTTTTAACCTCCTGTTAAGGATGCGTCCTTTGAATAGCAAAAAGCCCCGGGCCAGCCGGGGCTTTGTTAGCAATGCTTTGAATCAGACGCTCACGCCGTGCTGCGAAGCCAGCGCTGACAGGCCGCCTGCGAAGCCCTGACCAACGGCTTTGAATTTCCACTCGGCACCATTGCGATACAGCTCACCGAACACCATCGCGGTTTCGGTAGACGCATCTTCAGACAGGTCAAAACGGGCGATTTCAGCACCGCTGTCATTATTGAAGATACGCATGAAGCTGTTGCTCACCATGCCGAAGTTCTGCTTACGCGCTTCGGCATCATAAATGGTCACCGCGAAGACCAGCTTCTTCACCTCAGCCGGTACTTTAGACAGGGTAATTTTAACCTGCTCGTCATCGCCATCGCCAGCACCGGTGCGGTTATCGCCCTGATGCTCAACGGAACCACAAGCGCTCTGCTTGTTGTTGAAGAAGATGAAGCTGGCATCGCTCAGCACTTTACCGTCGTCACCGACCATAAATACTGACGCGTCGAGGTCGAAATCCTGACCATCTGTTACACGTGCATCCCAACCCAGACCCGCCATGGCAACATTCATGGTTGGTGCTTCTTTAGTCAGGGAAACGTTACCGCCTTTTACCAGAGAAACTGCCATTTTAAAGCTCCTGCTTTTAATTGGATGATGCGGGCAGCGCGAAGCTGCCCGTGATAATTAAGACGCGTTGATACCGTACTGAGCACATACCGAAGCGAGGCCGCCGGCATAACCCTGGCCTACCGCGCGGAATTTCCACTCGGCGCCGTTACGGTACAGCTCACCAAACAGCATCGCGGTTTCGGTGGAGGCATCTTCGGTCAAATCGTAACGCGCCACTTCACTGCGATCGTCATCGTTGACCAGGCGGATAAACGCGCCGGAAACCTGGCCAAAGCTCTGACGACGGGTCTGCGCATCGTGGATGGTGACCACAAACACAATCTTGTCGACGTCAGCCGGAATCAAATCCAGTTTGATTTTCAGCGATTCATCATCGCCATCGCCTGCACCAGTACGGTTGTCACCGGTGTGGGAAACGGAACCGTCGGAAGAGACCAGATTGTTGTAGAAAATAAAGTCAGCATCGCCGCGGACTTTGCCGCTGGCGGACAGCAAGAACGCTGACGCATCAAGGTCAAAGTCCTGACCATCGGTGGAACGTGCATCCCAGCCAAGGCCAACGAGGACGTTTTTCATGGTTGGTGCCGCTTTGCTCAGCGAAACGTTACCGCCTTTAGAAAGAGAAACGCTCATTGTAATTACCTCTTGGTTAATGATTTTTCAGACTCATTGCTGGCAGAAGATCAGCTCTCTTCTTTTTCCTCGGGTTTACCGGGGAACATCACGCTGAGTACGATACCGACCGCTAACACGCCGAGTACCACAAACAGGCTGGCGCTAGCAGAGATGCTGTAGCCGTGATGCCAGATATGATCGGTAGCATTCAGACCCAGTTTCACCGCGATGAAGAACAGCAGCACGATAACGGCTTTCTCGAGGTGAACCAGATACTGCTTCAATGCTTCAAGTACGAAGTACAGTGTACGCAAGCCGAGGATGGCGAACATCATGGCGCTATAAACGATCAGCGGTTCACGGCTTACTGCGATAATCGCCGGCACGGAGTCAAAGGCGAACATCACGTCAGAGAGTTCAACCACCGCCACACACAGCATCAACGGCGTGGCATACAGTGCCGCTTTCTTGCCGCGACCAATCGCTACGTCTTTGTTTTCTGGCTTCTGCAGCTCTTCATCAACTTCCTTCTGATTCAGCAGGAAGGCGTTACCGCGCATTTTTGGCCAGATTGGGAAGAAGCGCTTCACCATGCGATAAGCAAGGTGCTGCGAGTAATCTTCGATCTCGTCGCTGTCATCGCCGCTTTTCAGCATCATTACCGCCGTCCACGCGACGATCAGCGCAAACACTATTTCGACATACGGACCAAGGCTCAGCAAGCCGGTACCGATCGCCACGAAGATGCCACGGAAAACGATGGCACCGATGATGCCCCAGTAAAGCACGCGGTGACGATAGCGGTCCGGAACGGCAAACCACGAGAAGATCGCCATCATCACGAACAGGTTATCGACGGAGAGTACTTTCTCCAGCGCATAACCGGTCACGAACAGGCTGGCAACTTCAGCGCCGTGATGGATATAGAGGAAGCCGGCGAAACCCATCGCCACCGCCACCCAGAACACTGACCACAGCGCCGCGCTTTTCAGCGAAATCGGCTTGTCGCCGCGGTGCATGAACAGGTCGATAAAAATAGCGCCCACCGACAGCGCGATGAAAACCGCGACTGTTTCAGTTGGGAAGCCAATGTGCGTAGACACCATGATGAACCCTTAAAAGATAAAAAATTACAGACCAAATATTGCTGGATCAAAGCCCAAAGCGACGGCGATTTCGCGCACCGCTTTCTGCTCGTCAGCATCAAAATCACCATCACTCTTACCGACAGCAATACCTACGCGGATCGCCAACTGTGCGGCTTCCGGCTGATCTTTCAACGCCATGATGTACTTCATGGTTTCGCCCTTGCCGATTTCCAGATCGAAATCAAAGCTGCTCACCAGTTTGTTGAAGAACTCAATCACTTCATTGGTATCAAAGACTTTCAACTCTTCGGAGGCGCGCAGAAAACCGATCATCTTCTGCTTCTCTTCCGTGCTCACGCCGCCGTCTGCCACCGCAATGCGTGCGCACACCGCGACGGTGCCTTGCATAAATTTCTTGTTCTTAAAGCGGCTAACCTGTTTGGTTAATTCATCGCGGCCGGAATTAAATGCCCCTTTGACCTTGTTCAAAAAGCTCATAGTGAATCCTCTGTCTGTTATTATTTGGAGCCAGCTCGCCAGTTGAATCCCCAACCGAAAGCTTTGTCCATATCGGAATGCCCGTTAAAGAACTGATTGATACGCTCGACGCGGATACTGCCGTTCTCATTGACCAGGCGAGCAATCGCACACATGTTGCGGCGGTTCTCCCCTTCAGTCATACGCGTTTCAATCGGAGGCTGGTCTGGAATGTGCAGCGTGACTACGCCATCCGTTTTGTCCCAGCTCGCCGCACCTTGATAGATGAAGGCGAAAATTAATACCTCGCGAATCTGACTCCATTCGCGACCGTTGATGTGCAGCCATTCGCCGTCGGTCACTTCACCGGTGCGATCGTCGCCCTGCAAGTGTACGAAAGGTTTGGCATGCATAGCGCCAAAATTGCCGCCCAGCGCCTGGATCACACCGCGCGAGCCGTCTTGCAGCTCAACGAAGGCGCCGAGATCGAGATCCACGCCTTTGTTGCCGCCGAACAATCCGCGCAATCCGCCGCCACCGCTGCTGGTTTCACGGTGCCAGTTCAGATTGATGCGAATCTCACCGAAGTTATCGCGCTTGGTCAGGCTGATGGCTGGCTTCTCTTTGGTAAGAGACACTTTGCTCAGATTGATTTTTGCCGGCGCGGGTGTCGGTGCTGGAGCCGGTGCCGTCTGCGGTGCAGGCGCAGGCGTTGGGGCAGGCGCGGGTTCAGCCACATCCACACCAAAATGTTCCGCCAGCGGCTTTAAGCCGCCGTTGAAACCCTGCGCAATAAAGCGGAATTTCCACTCATTATTACGGCGGTAAAGTTCGCCGAGGATCAACGCCGCTTCCTGACGTCCTACTAGCTCCACGCTGCCATTCAGCAACACTTCACCGCTCTGCTCCACCTGAATCGCCAGGCGTTGCAAACCCGACACGTTGCGGCCGCCGTCACAGGTAACGGTAAAGGCCACTTTCTGCACGTCAGGACGCAGGCGGGTGAGATCGACAGAAAAGGCGGAGTTGTGCCCTTCGCTTTTCAGGCTGATGGTGCGGTCATCGTTATCCGGCTGACCGTAGAACACCATATCGGCATCGCCATTGACTTTGCCGCTGGCGAACAGACGAAAGGCCGAAGCATCAACGGCGGCGCCAGCGAGTACGCGCACCGTCAGCAGATTAGCGGGAACGGGAGCATTGCTCCCCGGCGTCATATTCATTAGCGCACCACTGCGGCAACGATGTCGTTTTGCATCGCGTCAATGGTACGGCCTGCACTCGCGCGGCCATGCGCCGTGAAATCCCACAGCCCGCCGTTGCGGTGCAGCGAAGCAATCACAATGCCGGTATGGCTGCCTTGCTCAGTCAGCTCATAGCGCGCCAGCTCTTTGCCGTTTTGATCCACCACGCGGCAGAAGGCATTTTCCACTTCATTGAAGGTTTGACCCTGGAAGCTGTTCACGGTGAACGCCAGATACTCAACGTTAGCTGGCAGACGTGACAACTCAACGATGATCACTTCATCGTCGCCATCGCCTTCGCCAGTACGATTATCACCGCTGTGTTTCACCGCACCACATTTAGAGGTTAATGCGCGGAACCAGATGGTATCAATGGCATGACCGGATTGATCCAATAATACGCAGCTGGCATCCAGATCGATGGAATCGCTGCCACCACCAAAAAGCTTGCCCATGAAGCCTTTCTTTTTAATGGGATCCCAGCCTAAGCCGAAATGTAATTTATTCAGCGAAGCGGTTTGTTTGCTGAGTGAAACCGTCTGATTCTTGCTTAATGAAACCATGTCATAATTCCTTCAAACAGGTTTGAAAAGGGTTTTATATTTGCAACAAATTCCATGAGGGAAAAATCATAACATGAGGATATTCATGTTCAGTATTAATTTTCACAGCAATTTTATGAAACACAATAAATCCTTGCAGAAGAACAACTTAAAAGAATCCAGCCCGAACCAGCAACGCACTAAACATGACAATTCTTTACATTAAAATTCATAAGGTTACGTTAGGGTAAAAAATCATATTATGATTGACTCATTTCAAAGTGAGAAATAAACTCGCAAACCATAATCCAGCCACCAGCCTCTTGCGGAAATAATTAGAAATGTCTCACAAAATTTGGCTAATGGAAGGTTTATCCTCCCAGCGCGATATAATTAATGGCATAACATCTGCAGCTAAAAAACATAACTACAACGTGTCGATTTATGCATCACATCGCCAATCGCGTAATGAAATACTTTCGCTGGCGGATCATGCATTAATTGAACCTGGTGATGTTAATCAGCGCCTCGAATTTATTCTTTCTACCGTAGAAAAATATGCCATTCAGGCGATCCATACCGGTCGACATGCTCATTGGTTTGAAGCCCATCGCGTCGCTATCGAAGCCAGCGGTGCGCGCTTAACCACCGGCGCACGCGATGTTGTAATGCTGGATCTGGCCGATGACAAAGTCGCGTTTGCCCACCATATGAAAAGCCTGAATTTGCCGGTGGTGCCTTCACTGCGCGTGGATTCACCCGTACAGTTGCGTGAGCTGATCGCCGGTAAACCCTTTGGCGATCTGCCGCTGTGCGTAAAGCCGGTTACCGGTATTTATGGCATGGGATTCTGGCAGTTTGATGAAAGTGTCTCGCCGATGGCGCCGTTTACCCATCCCGACGCACGCCGGGTGAAAGCCGAATATTACTTACAGGCGCTGGAGGCCGCCGACAGCATGGAGCCGCTGGTCCTGATGCCGTATCTGCCGGGCCCGGAATATTCGGTTGATATGCTGGCGGAAAACGGCAAGGTGCTGGCCGCCGTGGCGCGCCGCAAAGAAGGGGCGCTGCAGTATCTGGAAAACCGCGGCGAAGCCTTTGAGCTGGCGCTAGCCTGTGCCGCTGCGATGGGCGCGGATGGATTGATCAACGTGCAGACGCGCAATGACGCCAGCGGCAAATCGTTATTACTGGAGATCAATATGCGCCCTTCCGGCGGCATTGGTTACACCCGTTTCAGCGGCGTCAATCTTCCCGGCTTGTTTGCCCTGCGCCAGCTAGGCTTGATCAGTCAGCAGCAGGTGATCGACGACGCCCGCCGCGACTTCACGCCAGCCACCGTCCGTGCGCTGAGCGACGTGGTGGCGTACAACCCCGTCCTGTCCAACCAGGTTCAATAAGGAACAATCCATGACCACACTTTGGAGCAGGACGCTGTCATGCGGCTCGCTGAGCGTTACGCCAACCGGCGGCATCAGCGCCATCGACGATCTGTTCGAGATCGCCGAGCGCCGCAATCCCAAGCGCGCTTTTTTGTTCGTCAGTAAAGTGCTTGGCCGCCACATCCCGGTGGCGCCGGAGAAAATGCGCGCCGTGTATCGCCAGCTGGCGGAGCAGTTCCCGCCGTTTTCTGACGGTCCGGTGCTGTTTATCGGCATGGCGGAAACCGCCGTTGGCCTCGGCGCAGGCGTGTTTGATGAAGTGCGCCAGCGCGTCAGGGAGCCGGTGTATCTCACCTCAACGCGTCATCCGCAGCAGGCGGATTTGCTGTGCGAGTTTAAAGAAAATCACAGCCACGCCACCGATCATCTGATCTACCTGCCCGATGATGCGCAGCTGCGCCAGCGCGTGCTCAACGCGCGCACGCTGGTGATGATTGATGACGAAGCCACCACCGGCAACACCTTTATTAACCTGCTCGAAGCGCTGCGCAACGACGGCGGCTTAACGCAGATCGAGCAGGTTATCGCCGTCACGCTCACCGACTGGAGCGGCGATGCGTTATCCGCGCGCTGTCCGGTGCCGGTGCGCAGCGTGTCGCTGGTGCAAGGCGACTGGCACTGGCAGCAGGATCCCGACGCCGCACTGCCACCGATGCCAGCGATGGTGCTTAACGATGCCGCCACCGTGCCCATCACCGGCAAACAGCGCTGGGGCCGACTCGGCATGGCAGCGCCAGCGGGCGATCTGGGTTGCGCGATTCAGGCGCAGCCGGGAGAAAAAATCCTCGTGCTCGGCAGCAGCGAATTTGTCTGGGAACCTTTCTTGCTGGCTGAACGTCTGGCGGCACAAGGCGCAGAGGTGAAATACAGCTCCACCACGCGCTCGCCAATCGCTACCGGATTTGCCATCGAATCAGCTATCGCCTTCGGTGATAACTACGGTCTCGGCATCGCCAACTTCGTATACAACGTGGCGCATCAGCAGTTTGACCGCATTTTGCTGTGCATCGAAACGCCGGTCGACAGCGTGGATCCGCTGTTAACCACGGCACTGGCCCAAGTTGCGCCACAGGTGGAAGTAATTAGCTATGAATAAACCGGTGATTTTTTCCGACCTTGACGACACGCTATTTCAAACGCGCCGCAAAATGGTGGACGAGCTGGATCTTGAGCCGTTCCGTACTGGCGCGCTCGATCTCAGCCTGCAGCCGCGCAGCTTTATGACCGAAGAGCAGTCGATGCTGGTTGACTGGATGATCGAGCAGGCCGATTTGATCCCGGTCACCGCGCGCGGCACCGAAGAGATCGCCCGCGTGCAGATCCCTTTCCGATCGTGGGCGGTGACCACGCACGGCGCGGTGATCCTCAACCCGCAAGGTGAGGAAGATGCCGAATGGCGCGCGCAGATGCTGGAAAAACTGACGCCGTACGGCCCGGCGCTGCTCTCGATGCAGCAGGCGATCACCGACCTGATGGCAGAGCGCGACATCAATGGCTGGGCGCGCATCAACTATGAATATGGCGTCACGCCGATCTATCTGGTGATGAAGCACCGCGACAGCACGCGCCTCGAAGAGCTTTACGCCATCGCCGATGAAATCGAGCAACGCTTCCCCACCGCCGGCTATTACATCCATCGCAACAGCAACAACGTCGCCTGGCTGCCGAACGTGGTGGAAAAAGGCTTAGCCGTCAGCTACCTGCTGGAAAAGCTGCGTAACGAGCGCGGCGTTTTCCCGGTGATTGGCCTTGGCGACAGCCTCAGCGATCACCGCTTTATGAAGCTGTGCAGCTGGTACGGCATTCCGCGTCAGAGCCAGTTTGCCGAACGCATCAACCAGGCAATATTCGGAGAACAAACAGATGGTGAATAACTTGCCTTTCTCTGGATCGTACCGAGCCGGCGACGTCGAATTTCTGCTGAAGCCGGTTGAAATCGACATGACGCCGGTGGAGCAAAAAGAGCAGCTGATCCAATCTGGCGCGCGCCACTATTCCGAGATGTTGAGTCAGGAACCGGAACCGACGCGCTGGCACCTTGAGCTGTTTTCCCGCGCGCTTGACGCCGGTGCCGGACGCCTGGCGCAAGAAGTCACCATGCTGGCGCGGACGCTGGCACAACAGTTTGGCGACACGCCGATTGTGCTCGCCAGCTTGGTGCGCGCGGGCGTGCCGCTCGGCGTGATGCTGCAACAGGCGCTGCGCGCGATGGGCCGCGAATCCTACCATTACGGCATCAGCATCATCCGCGATCGCGGTATTGATCAGGCCGCGCTGGAGATCATCGAAGCGCGCCACGGCACCGCAGGCATTGTGTTCGTTGATGGCTGGACCGGCAAAGGCGCCATCACCGGCGAGCTGATCCGCAGCCTCGAACATCGTCCCGGCTATCCGGCACAGCCGCGCTTGGTGGTGCTGGCCGATCCGTGCGGTCGGGCGTGGCTTTCGGCCAGCGATGATGACTGGCTGATCCCGTTTGGCATTATGGGCGCGCCGGTTTCAGGATTGATCTCGCGCTCGTTGTGGTCTGAAGCGGGCTTGCACGGCTGCGTGCAGTGCGACCATCTGGCGCAATACGATTGCAGCCAGCAGCTGGTGAACACCGTGGCGGAATATGCGCGATCGCTGGATGTCAGCGCCCTGCCCGCGTGCCGGCAGGATCCACAACATCAGCAGCAGCTGGTGGCGCAAAGTGAGGCGGTGATCGCCATGCTGGCGGCGCGTTATCAGGTGAACAGCATCAACCGCATTAAGCCGGGTATCGCCGAAGCCACGCGCGCCGTGCTACGTCGCGTGCCGGATCAGGTGCTGGTCCGTTCGGTGAACGATCCCGACGTGGCGCTGCTGGTCTATCTTGCCCAACAAAAAGGGCTGACCATCACAGAAGCGGGTGCCGATCTTGGGCAATACCGCGCCGTGACGATAATCAAAAAGGTGCTGTGATGAACGGCCGTCTCTCTCCATGGCGATTGGGCGCAACGCTGTATATGCCGGCGGTGCGCAGCGATATCGTCGATGCCATTCTGCACAATAAAATCAGTGGCCTGCGCTCGCTGGTGATCTGCCTGGAAGATGCGGTCAGTGATGCGGATTTGCCGCAGGCGCTGCACAATCTCCAGCAGATCCTGCTGGTGTTGAATGCCGAACAGCGTGCCAATGGCAACGCGCAGTGGCCGCTGGTGTTTATCCGTCCGCGCAACAGCGAGATGGGCGCGTGGCTGGTGGAAAACCTCAACCTCAGCGCGATAGACGGTTTTGTGCTGCCGAAATTCACCGCCGACTCCTTGCCGCTGTGGTGGCAGATTCTTGAACCGAGCCATCTGTGCATGATGCCGACGCTGGAAACCGAAGAGGTGTTCGACGTGGTGGCGATGCGCGAGCTGGCCCTCACGCTGCAAAACCATGCCTGCCGCGAGCGCGTGATCGCCCTGCGCATCGGCGGTAACGATTTGATGAATGTGCTGTCGCTGCGCCGTTCGCGCCACTTCACGCTGTATGACAGCCCGATGGGTTACACCATCAAAATGCTGGTGGCGGTATTCGCGTCGCGCGATTTTGCGCTGACCGCGCCGGTGTGCGAGCACATCGACGATCAGCAGATTATGGATCAGGAACTGGCGCTGGATATCGCGCACGGTTTGGTGGGCAAAACCGCCATTCACCCGAGCCAAATCGGCAAGATTCAGGAGATGTTGATGGTTTCCGCCAGCGATCAAGCGGATGCCTTCCGCATCCTTAATTCAAGCCAGGCGGTATTCAAATCGCAGGGCGCGATGTGCGAACCGGCGACGCATCGCCGCTGGGCCGCCGCCATCCTGGCGCGCGCGCAGGAATATGGCATCGCACCCGATACCCGCTCAGACGGCGCCTTGATGCTGGTAACCTGACAAATCCCTTAGGGTGGGCATTCCTGCCCACCGCGTTACCACCCAATCGCAAACCGGACGTAGGAATTTTCGCACCCTATTTACCTGATATTTAAATACCCTCTGATACTGTCGAAAACCATTTGCCAGGAGGGCGATACCAACCATTGACCACTAACGCAGGCCTCATCGACCATGCAACTCAGTACCCGACAGACACGCGTATTCATGCTCGCCTCGCTGCTCAGCAGCGGCAAACCGGTCGCATCCAGCCGCATTCTCGCTTCGCTCGACTGCTCCGAACCCACGCTGACGCGCGCGCTAAAAGAGCTGCGTGAATCCTGGTCTGCGGAGATCAAATACAGCCGCCTCACCCATTGCTACCAACTCACTGAACCCGGCAAACTCGATAAGAAAAGCCTGCGCCATATTAATGAAGCGCTTAAGCTCAATGCCGAACTACAACAGAGCGAAACCGTCAGCCGGGTATTTCTGGATAAAGAGAAAAAGAAAGCGGTGTCACTGTCGTTGCGTATGTCGGTTTTAAGGAAAATCGACCAGGTTGTGCGATTGAGTGAAACGACAAGGAGTGATGCGGTGGAGATGCTGGTTGAGAGCGGGTTGGATGAGTTGATTGAAAAGTTAATGCTTAAAAAGAACGAGTTAAAACGGCAGTAATATTTCAGCAGTAGTTTAACGACGTTGAGTGGTGGGGTGTATTGCCAACGCACTTTAGCGATACCAATTCTACATCAGCCCCTTAAATTTTTGATGGACCTTATCGACATTGCCAATGTCCCCTAACCTGCCAAAACTGTTAACGTAATCACGTTTTATCGATCGTTATTTTCATCATTAACATTCACATCTTCACACCGCATGATTACTCACGCAGAACAGACTTCCCCTTTATTGAATTATCAAAAATCTTTCAAAATCAGAATGTAAAATAAAAAACCGCAGTAACTGAATCGCGTTAGGATTACTAGTAATGTCGAGGGTAAATCCTTGCTGAAAATTGGAATCCTGTTTCACAAACTCAAATTGTTAGTTTGATCAACTATCACTCCTTGTAATATCCTCAGGGCCGTTGGTAGGTGGAGATCGCTCTTTCAGGGCAGCGAGTCCACCTTTGCTCGGCTAAGTAAGCAGCGTGAGCAACAGCCATTTCTCGATTGAAATCGGTAATTGGATTAATGGATTAACAATGCTCAGGCGTTACCAGGAAGGTGCCCATGACGTTTTCACAACACAACATCACAGCGAATACTCTCGATGAGCTGATGCAGGATACCTGGCTATTGGCGCTCGCGATCCGTAATGGGCAATCCATCACGGTTGATGATGCACTCTACCAGCGCTGCTTCAATACGATTCAACAGGTTCAGCATCACCTCACGACAGCGGGAGCATCCGCTTCTCTCTGCGAAGAAATCAAATTTGCGCACTGCGTGTTTCTCGACGAACTGATCATGACCATTCCGGAAGCTGATATCTCTGCCTGGTGGAAACGCACACCTTTGCAGGGGCACTTTCTCGGGCACCTCATTGGTGGTGAGCAATTCTTTGACCGCGTCAAAAATCTGCTTCGTGAACCTGCAACAGCTCAAGCCGCTATTAGCTGCTACTACAGAATGTTGCATTTGGGTTATGCCGGAAAATACCGAACGGAAGACGATGAGGAGCGCCAGTTGCTGATGCAGCAGCTAAAAGCGCTAATGCCGAAGCAGATTGGATCTGCCGACTCAGCAATAATTATCCAGCGCTCGAAACACAAAACATCGTTCTGGCAACGTTCTCCGTGGCTTATTCGCAGCAGTGTGCTGGTTGCCATTATTGTCGCCACTTTCATCATGAACGGTCATCTGCAATATCTGTTGGTCAAAGGGTAGGCTTCAGGCAAACAAATTTCAGGAAGGAATCTGTAAATGGGCAAGAGGGATTTTGTGATTACGGCTGGCAAGACGCCAATATACAGCCACTATCAACTGAGCATCCAGACGCTGAAAAATCAGCGTCCCGATATTCTTTTGTCAGTGCTGCGTTTTAGCGGTGAAGAGGCATTAAATTCGCCGTGGAAGTACAGTATTGAACTCACCAGTGCTACACGCGATATTCCCGCCGATATTCTGATTAACAGGACGGCCCAGTTATTGTTTTACCCTGACGGCCAACCCTGGCAGTCAGTGGAACCCCGCATTTTGCGCGGTGTAGTTACCGCTTTCCAGCAGTGCGAATCCTCTGCTGACCAAACACGTTATGTAGTCACGCTGGAATCGCGCCTTGCGCTGCTAAAAAACAGCCTGACCTATGCCGTTTACCAGCATAAAAGTGTACCGGGTGCGGTAGAGGATATCCTTAAACGCTGGGAATACTCCTCGCTGGATTATCACTTTCGCCTGAATACTCAATATCCTATTCGCGATTTCTATATCTCATATGCGGAGAGCGATCTCGCCTTTATAGAGCGTCATCTGTCGCGCATTGGGGTCTTTTATTACTTCACCTGGGATGAAGAAAACCACCGAGATGTGCTGGTACTGGGTGACAGCGCGCAGGCCTATGGTGCTGAGCAAAGCATCGTCTTTCGCCATCCGTCAGGGTTATTTGATGGCGGCCTGGAATCTCTCTGGGATATTTCCGTTAATCGCCAATCCGTTGCCGCCAGCACACGACTCAATGATGAGTATTACCGCAACGCGCAAAATGACATGCTGGCGCAAGCGGAAACCGATCCTGATAAGCCTGCGCTTACGGGAGAGCTGTATCGCTATGGTGAAAACTATCAGTTGCTCGGCAAGGAGTACCAGGCTCTACCGGAACAGGGACAGTGGTTTGTCAGACGTCGCCAGGAACGCCTGATCACCGAGCAGGTCACTTTCGACGGTATGAGCAACGGCATGGATATCCGTCCGGGCATGGTGATCTCGCCACAAGGTAAAGAGTGGCCAGACGCGCCGGATGGCCTGCTGGTAGTGTCTACCTCATCAACCCGTATTTCGCGCGATACCGCCTATGTTATCCGCTTTACCGCTGTGCCCGTTCGGCCGCAAAGCACTTATCGTCCACCGTTGAAAAGCTGGCCGCACATTGCAGGCACGCTGCTGGCTCGCGTCACCAGCCCGGTAGAAAATGCGCAATATGCAGAACTTGATGAACATGGCCGCTATCGGGTGCGTTTTCAGTTCGATCTAAACGAATCCTGGCAGTCTGGTTTTGAAAGTGTACCGGTGCGGCTGGCGAAGCCCTATGCAGGCAATGTCTACGGCTGGCATTTTCCACTGATAGCTGGAACGCAGGTGATGATTGCCTTCACCAACGGCGATCCTGACAGACCTTACATTCTCTGCGCGGTGCATGATTCTCGCCATGAAGATCATGTCAATCTCTATAACTATCAACGCAATGTGCTGAGGACGCCGGCGAACAACAAACTCCGCTTTGAGGATCGCCGTGGATATGAACATGTCAAACTGTCGACGGAATTTGGCGGTAAGAGCCAACTTTCACTCGGACATATCGTCGACAGTTCACGTAGCAAGCGCGGCGAAGGGTTTGAGCTGCGTACAGACAGCACCGGTACGCTGCGAGCCGGCAAGGGCCTTTTCCTGACGGCTGATAAGCAGGCCACGGCAACCGGGCCGGTGCTGGAAATGACACCGGCAATAAGCCTGGTCAAAGGTGCGATCAGCCAGATGAGCGGCTGGCAGTCGATCACTCAGTCGCACCATAATCTCCAGCCTGATGTCACGCATCTCAGGGCTTATCTGGCCGCTGTCGACCAGCTCAAATCCCCTGCCATGTTGCTGAGTGCGCCAGAAGGCATTGGCGTTGTCAGCCCCAAAAGCATTCTGCTCAACTCAGGCAGCACTCTGCATCTGCAAAGCCAGATGGAAACCAGCATTGCCAGTGGCAAACGCATTCAGGTCAACGCCAGCCAGGCGATTTCCCTGCTGTCGCAGCAGGAAGGGATTCGCATGGTGTCGGGCCAGGGTCCGCTGACGGTGGAATCGCACGGCGATACCCTCGGACTGACGGCGATGAAAGATATCAGCGTCCAGACCGTTCAGGGTGAACTGCGCCTGACCGCGAAAAACGGCATTATGCTGGGATGTGGCGGCGCAACCATCAGGATTACGCCGCAGGGTGATATCCAAATTCATTCGCCGGGTAAAACCAGCATCCGTGGCGTTCATGTCTGGAATTCTCCTGCCAGCGAAGAAACAACGCTGCCTGATCTGCCTAAATCCGTGTGCAAAGAGTGCCTGAAAAAAGCACAGGAAGCCGCGCTGGCTTTCGCGCCAAGGGGATAGCGATGACGGACATGAATAATGGATGGTTGAAACAGGCTAACGCGCTTTGCACTGCTGCCGGACAGGATTATCTCGATGTGCTGGTTGATCAGGCTGGCACAGCACAGCCGCTGCAACAGGCGCTGAACCAAATTAACCCGCCGTTACGCTGGTTCGAGCTGTTTGCGAACACGCCGGAAGCGGCAACGCCAGAGTATTCACCGCTGGTGATGCGATTGCATTTTAGCATCAGCAGCCACCAGCGCTGGCTGGAACAGCTGGTGGAACACTTCTCCACGACACCGCGATTGACGTTGCTGATATCGCCACTGGCATTCGACCTGCTGAGTAGCCATTTGCAGGCACTGTCACAGGTTCACTGGGAAGAGCAAACCGGTTTACTGCGCTATTACGACAATCGCGTATTTCCCTCGCTACTTGAGCACGTCCTGACGCCAGAGCAGCAGGCGGCTTTCACCGATATTGCGCTGTTCTGGGGCTGGCGAGATCGTGATGACGAGGTGGTATGGAAAACCGGTACCTGGAACCCGGGTCGACAACTTGCTGATGCCCCGGAAATGAGCCGAATTAGCGATGCGCAGGTTGAACTGATGGGATGTATTAGTGATGCCGAGATGTTGATGAAGGAGCAAGCAACTTTGGTTCCCTCACGAGAGGAACACTTTGCGCAATGCCTGGAAATAGCTATTAAAGCAAGCCGGGCGGGATATATAGGCGATCTACTGGACTATAAGGAATAAAGCGAATGAAAAAATGGATATTTAGTGCGCTGAGCAAACAGTTAATCTGCGCAATTTTGTTTGTACAGCTAGCTGGATGCGGGACATTGATGCGCGGAGAAAGTAGCGAAAAAGTTTATCGCGGAGTTGATACCGATATACGCATTACCACTAATGCATTCATGTGGTTATTTAGTGGTGGAATTTTACCCGTTTTCTCAATTATTTCGATGCCCTTTGATGCAGTGATCGATACACTTTTATTGCCTGTCGATCTAGCCATCAGCAATTCGCCTAAAGTTTATAAACAACCCGCGGAAAATTATGTCCCAGTTTTTGCCGTCAATATGACGGGTCAACCAGACGTTGATTATACTATTCGAAAAAAAAGCACTGGAGAAATACTTACTCAATCCCGAACTAGAATTATCCCTCAGGCTGGTAGCGCATCAGGAAAACTTAATAAATCATCCCTGATAACAAAGGATAATCCATCTGCTCCTCCAGAATCTGTGACGATTAGCTGGGATGCTGGAACAAGGCTTCTACAAGCAGAGACGACGGATATCAGCGACTTCACTGAATCATATACTCCCGATGAATCTCTGCTTAAAGCCGCAAGTATCATCGCAATATTTATGCCTTGCAATCGAGTCATGCTGGTTAATTATGAAGATGAATATTACAACTACGATTTCATTCATAAGCAAGCCATACAGGATGTTTTCCAGCAATTACAGTCATTATCCGAACGTTCTCAGTGTTCTGCTTCAGGACAGATAACGTTAATGATGGAAGGAGCCTGGAAATGAAAAAGAAAACATCCGATTGGTTGAATAAAGGATTGTTTTTTATCGTTGCTTCGATACTTTCAGGTTGCTCGCAGGCAAGCGTTGATGACGGCTATACCGCTGGAGACTTGAGCGGTATCAACCATATGGCTGACAGTGGTGTTAATTCGTTTTCGGTTAATGGGTATGGAGGGGTGATGGCTGGTAACACATGCTGCATCATGCTGCCTGAAAAATGGACACCTGAAATGAAAGCTCGGATTCAATGGGAAGTTGATCCTCATACTTCACCATCGCCACCAAGTTATAAAGATTGGGACAAATATCTAGCTTGGGAAAAACAGCTAAAAAGCGGTTTTAAGCAACATAGTGCCATCGTTAATATTCCGCAGTATGGCAAGGAACGCTGTGGACTAACTGTGCACTTTCTACCCTGTAATCAGGTTAAGGTGACAACCGCATGCTCTGGATACGGTACATCGGGCTACCCGATTAAAGAGCCTCTTAACATGAAGGAGCCTGCGACATGTCCCGTGAAATGAATTTAGCGCTGCCTTGTTTTGCACCACCGCTGTTCCCTGACAGTGGTCGCTTGCCACTTAGCGAAACGCAGGTTAATGCCAATTATAAAAAGCAGATTTGCGAAGAAAATGATTATCGTGCCAGCCTGGCCGAAGAATCAAGTAAGAAAGGCATCATTCCATGCTGTCAGAGCCTACATATCAGCTTATTTTTCGATGGCACGGGAAATAATGAAGAGAACGATACGCGTGTAGCTAAACCAACTCATCCGACCAATATCGCCAAATTGTTTCATGCAACATATGACAAAACAGCAGAAACCGAGGGGTATTTCTCCTACTACATTCCTGGCGTTGGCACGCCATTTCCTAAAATTGGCGAGATGGATTACAGCAATGATGGCTTGGCTTTCGCCGCTGGTGGAGAGGATCGAATTAACTGGGCGTTGCTGAGAGTAGTTAACGCCTTGACATATGCTATCACCAAAGGAGCCAAACGCCTTGATGATGGAGTAGCGAAGGGAATGCTGCCCAGTATGCAGGCTCGCGGAGCTTTTTCAGGGGAAGTGAACCGACGTAATGCGATCAATCCCTTGTTAAAGGCGTTAGAAGGTCAGGCAGCGCAAACTCAGCAGCCCCATCTTCTGGGTATTAAGTTGTTTATCTATGGTTTTTCTCGCGGTGCTGCTGAAGCGCGAACCTTTGTGAACTGGTTAACCCAGTTACCCGACCCCAAGTTAAAAAACGATCATCTGCAACTTGCTGGTTTACCCATCAGTATTGAGTTTCTGGGATTACTGGATACGGTGGCGTCTGTTGGGGCTGCTCACATGGTGCCGGGTGCCGCAGGACATATGGGCTGGGCAGATAATAGTCAGCAATTACCTGATGAGCGTAAATTTCCTGGATTAATTAAATGTTGTCGGCATTTTGTTGCCGCACACGAACAGCGCTTATGTTTCCCTCTTGACTCCGTTCGTCGCCCTGATGGCAGTTACCCAGCCAACACTCAGGAGGTCATTTATCCTGGAATGCACTCAGATGTTGGCGGCGGTTATCCTCCAGGGGATCAGGGAAAATCATGTAATGGCACAGGTGAAATTCTATCGCAGATCGTTCTTCACGATATGTATGCTGCGGCATTCGAGTCCGGCGCTCCATTGCTGGTACATCCCTCCGCAATAACCTTACTAATTAAAGATATCTCTCCATCACGCGTGATGTCTGGTGATTCTGTTACTGAGTTTGCTGTTGCACCTATGTTAGCCAAACGCTTCAACATCTGGCGTCAAACCCTGCTCAACACCACTCTGCAAGGCAGCGAAGAGCCGGGAGATACATCAGAAGGCTATCGCGCCTATCAACTTTCTCAGACACTTGAAAGCGCGCTGATCGATCAGATTGGCTGGATCACCGCGTGGCGCATTGGCCGCTACGCTCACGGCAGTATGCTTCCTCAGGGCGATAAGTTTGCCCACAGTTTCTTTAACAAAGCACCACAGCTAACTCCTGAAGAACTTAAAAAAGAAGCGGATGATCATAAAGCAGCGGTAAAAGCACTTGACTCACGCCGAGCAGAAGCCAAAAAGAGCCGCTTGCCGCTGGACGAAAGTTTACAGGGCAAACCCGATCTTGATCCGACTAACGCCCAATATCAACTCCGCGAAGCTGCGCGTGAATTCCAACACGACTATAGGCTGTGGCGGCGAGACATTAATGGTGGCTTGATAGATAAAACTGCGCAGATCGTTCTGGATGTGATCCCCAAGCACGCCATCTTCCTGATCAACGGTGACGATGAAGACGCGGAATACGCGCAGATGAAAGCCGATGGCAATCGTCGTTATCCGCAGCTGTTTACCGACAAGCTGGGCACCGGCATTCGTACTCAACCGCGTGCTGAGCTGCTGACCCTCTTTGATGAACAAATTCACGATTCCCGCGCCTGGTTTATGCAAAGTGCATTGGGGGGACGTGAACCCTGGGGCGGTTATTTCCGCTATCGCATGATTTACTGCGGCAACCAGACTAATAAAAACCTTCGCCTGATTTCCGTCGAAGGCAAAGTTATCAACGCCGCGCCAACCTCCAATAACGTCATCTATTTTATCGAGCCGAAAACCGCTTATAACAATGTGACTTATAAAGTGAAAGATATGGCGACCGGTATCGTTCAGACACTCACTCCACCAGAGGCAACCACTCGACCAGGCACCGCAGTTGCCCTGGCTCGCACCAGTGTGGTGAGCGAACAGCACCAGGCCATGATGACCTCTGCCGTCGATATGCTGAAATCATCGGGAGCGCGAGTGGTATGAAACTTAAAAAACTGGTGCGCGTTGGCGATAAGCTCAAACCTTACGGTGGTGAAGTGCTCAGCGGGAGCTTTGACGCATTTGGCAAGCCGGTGGCCTGCGTCAAAGACAAAGCGAAATGCAACGAGCACGGCATGACCACCATTATTCAGGGAGCAACCAACAGCACCGTAAACGGTAAAGCGGTGGCGCTCGATGGGCATAAATGTGCCTGTGGTTGCACGCTGGTCAGTTCACTACCTGATATGGATGCCTGCGGATGAATCAACCGCCGGTTTATGCCGATTACGCCACCATTTACCCTGCCCGCTGGCGGCGCTGGTGGGTGGCGTTGCCCGTGCTGCTGTTTATATCAGCGATGACAACCATGCTGTTGTGGCCGGAGGGAAAGCCGACCCGTTCGCCGCTTTTCTGGTTCTGCGCACTGGTCTTGCCGCTGCTGTGCTGGTTGCTGGCGGTGACGCTGCGCTGGCTGGTCTGGCTGCAATCCACCGATAACCGCCGCACGCACTATGCAGAAATCTCGCTGGCGCTCGATGCGTGGTGGCGAAAGCGCAGACAGGCCTTGCCGGTTGAAGCCGTTTTATTGGTGACGCCAGCCGGAGACGATGCGTCGGAACATCTGGCGCTGTTGTCACACCCAGCAGATGCCCCACAACCGGGCATCACTGCGCAAGGTTATGCTGCGTTGCGTTGCCCACGGGTGCTTAACAGCGCCCGCAGTCGTCCTGTCATGCTGGCGGCTTATCTCGCCAATCGCCTGGTGACGCATATGCGTCAGTCAAGTGATGCACGCTCAATCACGCATCTCTGTTGGCTGGGTGATGACCACAGTCTGCTCGCCTTTCGCGAAACGCTACTGGCAGCGGGCATGACGTTGCCAGAGGAAACCCTTCGACTCAGTGCAATTGATGGCGCAGATAGCGTTATCGATCTCTTCGCCACTACTGCTCCGGTTTTGCTGCTGTGTGCCGGAAGTGGCGAAGGATTGGCTGATTGCACCCCGGTTGCCGGGGAAGCCGCCTTTGCCTGGCTCTGCTCGGCGCAAGGGGCTGCGCTGATGCATCGCTCGGAGTGCTGGCAACCGGCGAGGGGTGAAACGGCCACTCTGGCCGTTTCACAGCTTTCCCGTTATGCCGGATTAAGTGATATGCCGGATACGGTGATCGCGGCAGATGCCGCCGCCATGGAAGCATTGCTGGAGGGCGGCTGGTCCGCGCTGGATCACGTACTTGCCCCATGGCTCGGCAATGCCGGGCAAATCACACCGTTTACGTTACGGTCGCTGGCGCTGCTCTCGGCGCTCAACGGCCAGTCATGCGGCTGGATCGCCGCAGAAATGGAATCTCAACACACTACAGGAGTTTGTGTTCCCCGTGGAAACCTCCCGCACTAATTCCCGGCACTCGCTGTTCTGGCTGGTTTGTGGCTATTTGCTAGCCGTAACCCTGCTGGTGCTGACTGGCGCAGGGCTCTATTACTTCGCAGGCAGCAGCATTGATCTGCCTGAAGCTCTGCCGCGCCAGATTGCTTTCTGGTCATTGATGGTCTGGCTGGCGCTGGTGTGGTTCTGTCCACTGTTTATTCTCGCCTGGCGCGGGCTGGTGCGACTCAACGCGCGTGAGGCAACGGGCTCGCAGAAACAGCGCCCTGCCGAGAATCAGTGGGTGCAGGAGATCATTACCCAGATGCGCTACCAGTATCGGTGGCGTTGGCGTAGCCGGGTACGCATTCTGCTGGTGTTCGGCGATGAGCATCTGGTTGAACGGAGTATTCCCGGCCTGACAACTCAACACTGGCTTGAGGGGCATCATACCTTGCTGCTCTGGCACGGTAGTCCGCAGGAAGATCCGCTACCCGCGCAGCTGCGGACGTTACGCAAAATTCGCCGCCAGCTGGCCGATGCTGTGGTGTGGGTCGTGAACGCAGAAGCGGAAATGACTCAGGATATGCTGGATACCACGGCTCGCCAGATGCAGAAGCGCTACAGGCTGTTGGGCCAGGATATCCCGCTGTGGCTGTGGGAGATTCACGCGCCCTCTCTGCATAGCGCCCCCGCGCAGGGGATCGGATTCACCATTGCACAAGGTGATAGTGCGGACGATTACCGTCAGTCACTGGATGATCTTGAGCACCAGTTGGTTGAGCGCGGCATGCAGCAGATTGAGCATAATCGCCAGCACAGTTTTTTACTGGAACTGGCGCACGTGCTGCGCAGCGGTGGCGCGGATCGCCTGACACGCACCTTGTCACAGCTCTCCACAGGTGCAAGAGCGCTGCCGCTGGCGGGAGTCGTGCTCAGCCAGCCGGAAACCACGGGAAGCGCTTCATTGCGAAATGCCTGGCAGCCGGGAAAAGCCTGGCGGGATTTACTGGCGCTTCACTGGCGCAGGCCGCTAACTAACGGTGCCTCATGGCGGAAAACTTTGCTGACGCTCTGCTCCTGCCTGCTGGTGATATGGATGGCCTGCCTGGTGTTTTCCTGGATTGCCAATATGCGCCTTATACAGGCAGATCAGCACCTTGCCGCCGCCGCAACAGATTCCCGTCAGCCGCTGCAGCAGCAACTTTCAGCCTTGCACGAGTTGCAGAAAGAGATCGAGCGTCTGCAGCATCGTCAGCAATATGGTGCGCCCTGGTATATGCGTTTTGGCCTCAGCCAGAATGACGCACTGTTAAATTCGCTGTGGCAACAATGGCAGCAGGCGGCCATGCCGCTGCTGCGTGATGCCTCCGTCAAGCGCCTGACTACGCTGATGAGCGGCTGGCGTAACCTGCCGCCCGATAGCCCGCTGCGGGCCGATGAGGCCAAAAGCATGTATGACCTGCTGAAGGCGTACCTGATGCTGGCACATCCCGAACAATCCGATCCGGCGTTTTGCAGCGCCACGGTAATGAAAGTCTGGCAACGGCGTGATGGCATTCCGGACGCAAGCTGGCGAAACAATGGCGGCGCTATGCTGGCCTTTATGATGACGAATCTGCCTGAGCACCCAGAGTGGCAGTTACAACCGGATATGCGACTGGTCAGCAGTATGCGCTCAGCGCTGCTGCGTCAGATTGGTGCCAGCAATGCGGAGACCTCGCGCTATCAGCAGCTCATTGAGCAGGTGTCCCGTGATTATGCTGATATGACGCTCAGTGAGATGGTCAGCGGCACCGACAGCAGCAGGTTATTCAATACCGATGAAACCGTGCCCGGCGTCTTTACCCGTAAAGCGTGGGAAGAGGCAGTAGAGCCTGCGATTGAGCAAGCGGCGAAAGTGCGTCGCGATGAAATCGACTGGGTGCTGAGTGATAACAAAACGGCCAGCAACAATGATCTCTCTGCGGAAACGCTGCAAGCGCGGCTGACAGACCGCTATTTCTCCGATTACGCCGGCGCCTGGCTGAAATTCCTCAACAGCCTGCAATGGCAGCGGGCGGAGAGCCTGTCAGAATCGATTGAACAGTTAACCCTGCTGGCCGACATACGCCAGTCACCTTTGATTGCGCTGATGAACACGATGAATGTGCAGGGCCGGACGGGGCAAACTGGCGGTAATCTTACCGATTCGCTGGTGAGCTCTGCAAAGAATTTGCTCAGCAGTGACAAAACCCAGGCCATCGCCAGACCACAAGGTGCACGTGGCCCAATGGATGACGCCTTTGGACCTTTGCTGGCGCTAACCGATACCGGCGCAGCGGCTAAAGATAGCCTCAGCCTGCCAACCTTCCTGACGCGTATCACCCGTGTTCGGCTGCGGCTGCAGCAGGTCACCAACGCGCCGGATCCACAGGCCATGATGCAGTCGTTAGCATTGACGGTGTTTCAGGGCAAAGCCGTTGATCTGACTGACACCCGAGATTACGGCAGTCTGATTGCTGCCAGCCTCGGACAGGAGTGGAGCGGGTTTGGTCAGGCGATATTTGTCGAGCCGATGGTGCAGGCGTGGGAGCAAGTGCTCAGCCCCACTGCTGAAAGCATTAACAGCCATTGGCAGAACGATATTGTAACCCCGTGGGATCAATCGTTTGCCGACCGCTATCCGTTTGCTAACCGACAAAGCGACGTCTCCTTACCGCATTTAGCGCAGTTTATGCGTACCGACACCGGACGTATCGCGCAGTTCGTTAACAGTCGCCTCGCTGGCCTGTTGCGACTCGAAGGCGATCGCTGGGTGCCGGATGACATGAACAGCCAGGGACTGACGTTCGATCCTGCTTTTCTCAACGCGCTGAATAAACTGACGCACATCGCTAACACCGCATTTGTCCGGGGAGATGTAGAGCTGCACTTTCAGATGATGGCAAAACCTTCCCGCGACGTGGTGGAATCGGAGCTGACGGTGGATCGCCAGAAGCTGCAATATTTTAACCAGGAAGAGAGTTGGCAAACGCTAAACTGGCCTGACAACCGCTGGCAACCGCAAACCACGCTGACCTGGCGCAGCACCAATAACGGAACCCGCATTTATGCCGATCCCCCGGGAAGCTGGGGCCTGATCCGCCTGCTGGATAAAGCCCGCATCACCAATCTGGGGAACAACATCTATCGTGTTACCTGGCCGACGCCGGACGGGCTGGCACTCAACTATCAGATACGTACGGAGCTCGGCAGTGGCCCGCTGGCGCTACTCGAATTGCGCGGCTTCCGCATGCCTGCGCGGATATTTATTTCCGCTACGCAAAATGAAGATGCGTATCAGGGAGGTGAACAATGAAAGTTCGCTTCGCTCATGTGTTGCTGATTTTGCTGTCGCCAACGTTGCTGAGCAGTTGTGGAGCGTGGCAAAAAACCAAACAGGGAACAGCAAGCATTGCCGATGCCGTGTTTTATCGTCAGGTCAATATCCTGCACCTGACCTTCACTGCGCGTACGGCGATCAATCAGGACGACGCCCAGCAGTCGATGCCTTTACGCCTGAATATTTTGCAGCTCAGCACGCGTCAACGTTTCGATAACGCCGAATACAGCAGCCTGCTGACACAGCCAGATTGGGTGCTGAAAGAGAGCCTGCTGGCACAGCGGCAGCTCAGCGTCATGCCGGGACAAAGCGTCAGCCTGGATATGCCAATGGAGAAGCAGGCGCAGTTTGTCGCAGTCGTGGGCTTGTTCCGCCAACCGGACCGGGAGCGCGGTACATGGAAACGGGTGCTGAGCCGTGAGGAGCTTGATGCGGATTCACCACGCACGATTGAAGTAAGGGATAACACCCTGAATTTGGAATTATTGAAGTAACTATTCAATTTAACGGCAGGAGCCACAAAGTGACGCTATACGATATAAAACCGAAGTTTCAGCATTTATTAAGACCGCTGGTCGTCAGGTTACATGCGCAGGGTATCACTGCGAACCAGGTAACCTTGTTTGCCATGCTCACCTCTGTAGTACTGGGCGCATTGTTGATGCGTTTCCCCGATCCACGCTTTTTTATCACCCTGCCCGTTTTCCTGTTTTTCCGCATGGCGCTAAACGCCATTGATGGCATGTTAGCCAGGGAATTCCATCAGCAATCCACCCTCGGGGCAATCCTCAACGAGGTGGGTGACATTATCTCCGACGCGGCACTCTACCTCGCTTTTGCCTTTGTTACTGGCATCTCTGCCTGGTGGGTTGTGCTGGTCGTGCTGCTTGCCTGGCTGAGCGAATTTTGCGGTGTGATGTGCCAGACGCTGAACGGCATCCGTAGCTACCGTGGCCCGTTAGGCAAAAGTGACCGCGCATTTATCTTTGGCGCTCTCGGCCTGGTGATTGCGCTGTGGCCGCAGTCTATCGGCTACGCTAACGCAGTGTTTGCCATCGCCGCCCTGTTGCTGTGCTGGACCAGCCTGACTCGCTGCCGCAATGCGATGGAGGTGAAAAATGACTGATTCCAGACACCTGCTTTATTACTGCCTGGGCGGTATCTTCGGCGTTCTCATTCTGGCGACGCTGATTATTTTTGTGCTGAGAAAGTGCCGCCCACAACGCAACTGGCTGGAATTGCAGCAGCGCGTTAATAGCTGGTGGGTGATTATCTGCCTGTTCTCGTTAGCAATGCTGTCGCCGAAGTGGCTGGCGCTAACCTTTTTCGGCTTCATCAGCTTCCTGTCGTTAAAAGAGTATCTGACGCTAGCACCCACGCGGCGTTCTGACAGTATGCCGCTGCTGTGGATGTATGCCGCTATCCCGGTGCAATATCTCTGGACCGGCATGGCCTGGTACGGCATGTTCATCATTTTTATCCCGGTTTATGTCTTCCTATTCCTGCCCGCTCGCATGGTGATTGCCGGTGATACTAAAGGTTTTCTGCACTCTGCGTCGGTAATGCACTGGGGCATGATGACCACCGTGTTTGCTCTGAGCCACGTGGCCTACCTGATGACTTTACCCGGTGCCGACGCCAGCGCCGGTGCGCTGCTGGTGTTCTTCCTCGTTGCGCTGACTGAGCTGAATGATATTGCCCAATATCTGTGGGGAAAATCGCTGGGCAGGATTCGCGTGACGCCCAACGTCAGCCCGAATAAGACGCTGGCCGGTTTGCTGGGTGGCATCTTTACCACCATGTTGCTGGCCGTGATTCTTGGCCCACTGCTGACACCGATGAGTTATCTCCACTCGCTGGGTGCTGGGTTGATTATTGGTGCAAGCGGCTTTTGCGGCGATGTTGTGATGTCGGCGATCAAGCGCGATTTTGGTGTGAAGGATTCCGGCAAATTGCTGCCCGGACACGGTGGCATTTTGGATCGACTCGATTCACTGATCTACACCGCGCCGCTGTTCTTCCACTTCTATTACTACTTCTACGTGTAGGAGGCGCACATGAACCGCATGCTGCGCTGGCTCTTTACCCTGTGCATCGCTTATCCGGTGGTGTGGATCTGGCTGGGTGTCGCCGTGGCCAACCGCAAGAAGCTACCGAAAACAGGCCCGGCGATCATTGTGGCAAACCACAACAGCCATCTTGATGTGCTGACGCTGTTCACCTTGTTCCCCCTCTCGACGTTAGTGGACGTACAGCCGGTGGCTGCCGCTGATTACTTCCTGAAAAACAAAGTGGTGGGTTGGTTTGCACTCAAGGTGATTGGCATCATCCCGGTGTATCGCGGGGCGCATCAGGCTAATCCGTTGCAGGCCTGCGTCGATGCACTGGCGGAAAAGAAAATTGTGATTATTTTCCCGGAAGGCACACGCGGCGAGCCGGGGAAACTGTCAGAAATTAAATCTGGCCTCTGGCATCTCAGCCAGCAGTGCCCGGATGTGCCCATCATTCCGGTCTATATGCACGGGCTGGATCGCTCAATGGGTAAAGGTCAGAAAATACCGGTGCCGTTCTTTATCGATATTTATATCGATGATCCGCTGCGTTATCAGGACAACAAGGCCGAATTTAAAAGCGCGTTATTAAATCGTTTTGTCGAATTACAACAGCAAGCCATAAGGAAATCATCATGAGCCAGGAAGCACGTTTATTTCAGGAAGGATCTTTTTCAACCAGCGACGGTGAATCTCTCTATTTTCGCCACTGGCCCGCGCAGGATGCGCAGAGCAAAAAAGTGATTGTGCTATTTCATCGCGGGCATGAGCACTCAGGACGTTTGCAGCATGTTGTCGATGAGTTACTGATGCCGGATGCCCATTTTTACGCCTGGGATGCGCGTGGACACGGACATTCGCCGGGAGAACGAGGTTACAGCCCAAGCCTGGCTCGCTCAGTGCAGGACGTCGATGAATTTGTTCGCTTTGTCGCTGAACAAGCCAGGGTGAGCATTGAAGATATTGTTGTGATTGCGCAAAGCGTCGGCGCGGTGCTGGTCGCTACCTGGGTGCATGATTACGCACCTAAAATTCGCGGTATGGTGCTGGCCTCTCCAGCGTTTAAGGTGAAGCTGTATGTGCCTTTCGCACGCACGGGTTTGGCTATGCTGCAACGTATTCGCGGTCTGTTTTACGTGAACTCTTACGTCAAAGGGAAATTTCTCAGCCACGACCCGGAGCGCATTCGCAGCTTTGAGCAGGATAAATTTATCACCCGTCAGATTGCCGTGAATATTCTGCTGGATCTGTATAAAACGGCGGAGCGTATTGTTTCTGACTCTGCCGCCATCACCGTGCCAACCCAGTTGCTGATTTCCGGCGATGATTTTGTGGTGCACACCAAACCGCAGAAAAAATTCTATCAGGGGCTGCGTAGCGCCATCAAAGAGCAGCATATTCTGCCCGGTTTTTATCACGATACGCTGGGAGAGAAGAATCGCCAGCTTGCCTTCGATAAAATGAAGCCGTTTATCGAACAGCTTTACCACGCTGCACCTTACACCTTCGATTACAGCCATGAAGATCAGTGGAGTCCGGGCGCTGATGCGTACCGTGAGCTGCAGGCTCCTCCTAAACGCTGCTCACTACAAGGCATGTCCTACGCTTCATTAAGTTTTGGCATGAAAACCATTGGTCGGCTGTCAAAAGGCATGCGCCTGGGATATGAAACCGGCTTTGACTCTGGCAGTACGCTGGATTATGTCTACCGCAACACGGCTGAAGGCACCGGCATTATTGGCCGTATCATCGACAGGCAGTACCTCAACAGCATTGGCTGGCGCGGCATTCGCATGCGCAAAGAGAATATCCAGCAGGTGATTGCGCAGGCCGTAGCAAAACTGCAAGAGCACAATTTGCCGATTCGCGTAGTCGACATAGCCGCCGGACATGGCCGCTACGTTCTTGATGCACTAGAGAAACAGCCGGGAATTGAAAGCATCTTGCTACGAGATTACAGCGATCTGAATGTGGAGAAAGGCCAGGCGATGATTGAAGCGCGTCAATTAGGCCATCTCGCACAGTTCAAAAAAGGCAATGCCTTCGATTATGACTCGCTCGCCACACTCGCGCCTGCGCCGACGCTGGGGATTGTCTCCGGCCTGTATGAACTGTTTCCGAGCAACCAATTAATCAAAACTTCGTTGGCCGGGTTGGCAGCAGCCATTCCGTCGGGCGGCGTGCTGGTTTATACCGGGCAACCGTGGCATCCGCAGTTGAAAACCATCGCATGGACCTTAACCAGCCACCAGAACGGTATTCCCTGGTTGATGCGCGTACGCAGCCAGAAAGAGATGGATACGCTGGTTGAAGAAGCTGGATTTGAGAAGTGCCACCAGCTAATTGATGAGTTTGGCATCTTTACCGTGTCGCTGGCGGTAAGAAAATAGCATGACTGAATCGTTGCTGACACAACGCCTTTTTAGCCCCTGGAAACAGGGGCTTTGCTGGCTGATGTTGCTGGGGCCCCTGTTTTTTCTCAGCTACGGGCAGGTTAATACCTTCACCGCGACCCGCGATGATGTGGAAAGCCTGGTGTTTGCCTGGGAACGTTCGATTCCATTTGTTCCCTGGACCATCGTGCCTTACTGGAGCATCGACCTGCTTTACGGTATTTCACTGTTCATCTGCACATCAAGACAAGAGCTGATGCGTCACGGCTATCGCCTGCTTGTAGCATCGCTGGTGGCGTGTGCAGCGTTTTTACTTTTCCCGCTGAAGTTTACCTTCACGCGCCCGGAAACCCAGGGTGTCTTCGGCTGGTTGTTCCACCAGCTTGAACAGTTTGATTTACCCTATAACCAGGCCCCTTCGTTGCACATTATTCTGACCTGGCTGCTCTGGCTGCGCTTTCGCCAGCATCTGAATCGCAATGCGAGAATCGTTGCGGCCAGTTGGTTCCTGCTAATAGCTATCTCCGTACTGACCACCTGGCAGCACCATGTTATCGATGTCATTAGCGGGATTGGGGTCGCGCTCATCATCAGCTACCTGATTCCGATTAGAGGAGAATGGCGCTGGCAGCGGCCCACTTGGCACGCGCGACGTCTCGCAAGCAAATACGGCTTAGGTGGAATGCTGTTTTTACTGGCGGGGATAGCGATTCCCTGTGGTCATTTGCTGTTGTGGCCTGCCATAGCGCTGCTGGCGGTGGCTGCGGGCTATGCCGGCTTGGGCGTGACGGTGTTCCAGAAAAACAGTTGCGGCAACTTATCCCTCTCCGCACGCCTGCTGCTTTTACCCTATCTGACAGGCGTGAGGATTTCCCGCCGCTGGTTTTCCCGGCATAGCGCGCAAAGTAATGAGATTGTCGCTGGCGTAGCGCTGGGCAGGTTCCCGGGCAAAGCGCAGCAGGATTTTGCCGTTTTTGATCTGACCGCAGAATTACACAAAGGCAACCGGAACGCACAGCGATGGCAGGCCTATCCACTCATGGATCTGCTGGTGCCCGACATTGCGCATTTGCAGACTGCGGTAAGACAGCTTCAGCAACTGCACCAGGAAAATGACAAGGTGTTGGTTTGCTGCGCGCTGGGTTTATCGCGCAGTGCCACAGTGATTGCGGCGTGGCTGCTGGCGGAAGGACATGCAGCCTCTGTCGTTCAGGCCGTTGAACTCATTAAGTCCCGACGCCCGCAGATTGTTCTCACCCCTGCACACATTGCAATCCTCGAAGCCTTCAGCAAGGAACAGCTATGTCAGACATCATGATGACCAACCGAATTGTGCAAATTCATCTGGCAAGCTGGCGCTACTTTGCCGCGCTGACGCTGCCACCGTTGGCGTTGATACTCAACCTTCTCCACTCTGCGCTGAGTCTGCCGTTAATGGTGTTGTTCTTCATCACACACTACTACTGCTGGCGTTTATGGCTCGATGAACGGCTCTTCGCATTGCTCAACAACGAAGACGACCTTGCTGAGTTTGACCGGGGCATGGCGCAGCTGTGGCCGAAAAAATTTGCCCGCCCGCGTTCTCTGGCAGATCGCCTGCACGGAACAAGAGTCATGTTTTACCGGGCAATGATCTCACTGCTGATGTTGTGGTTGGTTTCACTCTGCTCAGTGAGTTATCTGGCACTCACGCTGGTTGAGTAGGTGAACAATGAACGAGCATGATTTTCTAAAATATTTCGACAGCGAAATGCGTTATCTGAAAGCTGCTGCGCAGGAGTTTGCGGAGCAGCATCCGGAGGCGGGACGGCGACTGGGTGTCGACGGCATGTCTTTGAAGATGAATGACTCCGTAGAGCAACTGTTTCAGGGCTTCTCGCTGATGATGGCGCAGATGCGTCGCAAGATTGATGATGATATTCCGGAGCTAACAGAGCCGCTGCTCGGGCATCTGCTACCTGTGGTAAACCGCACGCTGCCATCAATGTCTGTGGTGGAATTTACGCCCGATAGCGTCGCTCAGGTACGTGATGCGGTGCTGCCGGAAGGCACGACGCTGCTGACCCGACCGATGGATATCACTGGCCTGCGCTGCCCTTATCGCACGACCGATGCGTTGAAATTGCATCCGCTGGCGCTGGGCGAGATAACGACGCCCTTCCATCCCGATGGACACCAGATGATCTCCCTGCGGTTTACACTCAGCCCTCAGGCCGATACGAGCCAAATCGATCTCAGCGATATCCCGCTCTACATCCACGGAGATCGCCCAGTGCAGTCGCTGCTATACCATGCGCTGACCCGTCATCTGAGCAACATCACTTTACGCCTGCCGCAGAGTGAAAACCACGATCCGCAGCCATTTAGTGGCGACATCCGTGCCCGCTGGCAACAGCACTGGCGTCCGGTCTGGCCGGAAAGCGACAGTCCTGCACTCTGTGGTGAAGTGCGCCCGCTGCTGGAATATTTCAGTTTTCCGGCTCGCTACGCCTTCTTTACTCTATCGGGGCTCAACACGCTGCCCTTCAATGAAAGCTGCCGGGAAGTGATGCTCGATATTCACCTTAGTCAGCCACTTCCGCATGATATTTCCCTGCCGGCAGACGCGCTGCGCATTCACTGCGTGCCGGTGATTAACCTATTTACGCTGAACGCCGAGCCGCTGAAGGTAAAGCCTGCGGTACTCGATTATCGTCTGCGTCCGCATCGACTGCGCGATCAGCACACTGAGATTTACAGTGTTGATGAAGTTGCCGCCAGCGAAACACTGGATAAGCGGCGTTATGTGCCGTATCGGCACTTCCGGCAAAAAGGGGGCATGTTGCAACGCAAAGAGTCGTGGCCGGAGCGATATTTCCATACGCGCATCTGGCGTGGTGTCAGCGGTCTTTATGAAACCTTGCTGATGTTGGGTGGCGATGCAAGCGAGACCGATCGGGGCGAGGATGATGCCACGCTGTTTATGAACATCACCTGCACCAATGGTAACTATCCGCGTATGGCGCTGGAGAAAGCCGTATTTGATGGAAGCGCGGTCACCGGCAACCTGACGTTGCAGTGCACAACGCGTCATCCCCCTTCTATGCCTTATTACCCGCCAACCACACAGCTGTATCAGTGGCATGTGATGTCGCTGCTGCATCCGCGCGCGCTGAGCCAGATGATTAGCGATGCTGCAAGCCTCCGCGCCGTGCTGGCGCTGTTTGACTGGAGCAATGACGATAACAACCGCCGTCGCATCAGCGGTATTCGTCACGTCAGCTGGCGTCAGGACTATAACGCCTCGTATCACTGGCACGGCGTGCGTATTCGCGTGGCGCTCGATGAAACCCAGTTCAGCGGCACCGGCGATGCCCGTCTGTTCTGCGAGCTGCTGGAACAGTTTCTGACGCAGTACGCCAGCGTTGTGCGCTTTATCCAGCTGACGGTGCTGCTGACCGCTTCGGGCACCGAATGGGCCTGGCCGGAGCGCCGCATTGACAGGGTGTTGATGTGAGCGAAGAAAACAAAAAGCCGTTCTGGCTAGACGATAACGGCAATGACCAGACCGCGCAGTATAACTTTTACCGCTTCTGCCAGTTGCTTGAGCAAACGACCGGCAGCCGCCTCGGCACGGGCCGCACGCCAGAGAGTGATCCGGTGCGCTTTCGCCCCAATCCGCATCTGGGCTTTCCCGCCGGGGAACTGAAACGCACGGAAATTGCCCCCGATAACCCGGATGCGATACCAACGGTCAGAACCAATTTCTTCGGTTTGTACGGTGTGGATTCGCCGCTGCCCACCAGCATCATTGATGACATCAACCAGGGGCGTGACGGAGCTGATGCGATGGCGGCGTTTCTGGATATCTTCAATCATCGGCTGATGACGCAGTTTTACCGCGTATGGCGCAAGTACAGCTATCCGGCCACCTTTGAGCCGGGCGGTACCGATAGGGTTTCGCAAAGTCTGATGGCGCTAACCGGCATCTCCAACAGCGGTGAACAACCTTCGTCACGCCTGCTGGCTATTCTGAAACCGTTGCTGCATACCACACACACTGCTGAAGGCATCGCTGCGGTTATACGCAGCCAGGCACCGAACACCAAAGTTGAGGTTTTCGCACACCATCCGGTGACGATGCCGGTGGCAAAACGCGCCCGGCTTTCAATACGCAGCGGCATGACGCTCAATCAGAATCCGATACTGGGCGATGAAACCCGCGTGGCTGACTACTGCTCACAGGTTGAGCTTTCAACAGACGATCCTGATGAGGCAAAGGGTTGGATGCCTGACGGACAGCTCAGGAAGGACGTGATGGCGCTGCTGCGCACCTATCTGGGCTGTGACTATGATTTGCGGTTTTGGCTGACGATTCCCACCCGATTGCTGCCAATGCCGCGGCTGGGCGATGCCGGGCTGTTCAGCGGATACAATATGATGCTGGGGTTACGGGAGGATAATCGGAGTGCGATGCCGGAGACGGTGCGGATTAAAGTAGGAAAACTGCGAGAGGAAAATGTCCAGATTGCGGCAGACTTGCGGCACGGGCGTACCCAGCTCAGCTTGCTTCAGGGCAAAGACAATCTGCTCTTCGGTGAGTCATGACTTTTTCATCGGCATAACCTCTGCTCAGGAAAATCATTATTATGCCGGAATTCTGTTTCTGAATGGAGCAGGATTTCGGCTCAGGGTCACTGTAAACTACACACTGTCACAGACTGATCAAGCCTTGCCGCTGGCAAGAAGGTCTCTTCAAACGTACAATCCCCCCCCTAAAAGATCCCTTTCCGAAAAAAAATCGTTTTAACAGGATTTATTGTGAATAAACAGCAGCTTGCGGCAAAAATCTGGGAATCGGCTAACCAGATGCGATCTAAAATTGAAGCTAACGAATACAAAGATTACATACTCGGCTTTATCTTCTACAAGTATCTAAGCGACCAGCTGGTGCAGTTTGTATCAAAAAAAGGTATGACGCCCGAAGACATCAAAACACTCAATGAAGAAGACGTAGACACCGTTGAATATGTGCAAAGCAACTTGGGCTATTTCATTGCTTACGACAATCTATTTTCAACATGGATTGATCCAAAATCAGATTTTGATGAATCTAACGTGCGAGATGCACTCTCGGCCTTTAGCCGTTTAATTTCGCCAAATGATAAAAAAACTGTTTGAAGGCATTTTCACTACCTTAGAAACAGGTCTAAGCAAACTGGGTGAAAGTGCTGGCAAGCGCACCAAAGCCATCAGCGATTTACTGCACCTGATAAAAAGCATCCCCATGAATGGCAATCAAGGGTATGACGTACTTGGCTACGTCTATGAATACCTGATTGAAAAGTTTGCCGCCAATGCCGGTAAAAAAGCCGGTGAGTTTTACACGCCTCATGAAGTTTCGGTATTGATGTCGAATATCATCGCCCATGAGTTAAAACATAAAAATACTATCAAAATTTACGACCCTACCTCCGGCTCTGGTTCATTACTGATCAATATCGGTGGGGCATTCGAGAAATATGCTAAAAACAAAGACAACATCACCTATTACGCGCAAGAGTTAAAAGCTAATACCTACAACCTAACCCGTATGAATCTCATCATGCGTGGTATCAAAGCCAGTAACATTAAAACCCGTAATGGCGACACTCTTGAAGAAGATTGGCCACACTTTGATGAAAACGATCCACAAGGCTCATACTACGCCGTGCATGTCGATGCCGTCGTATCTAACCCGCCTTACTCACAAAACTGGGACCCAAGCTTTAAAGACAGCGATCCACGCTATTCGCGTTTTGGCCTGGCACCTAAAACCAAAGCCGATTTTGCTTTTTTACTGCACGATCTCTACCACCTAAAACCTGATGGCATTATGGCTATTGTGCTGCCACATGGTGTCTTATTCCGCGGCGGTGAAGAAGGTCAAATTCGCAAGCAACTCATTGAGCAAAATCATATTGATACTGTTATTGGATTACCTGCCAATATCTTTTTTGGCACCGGCATTCCCACGGTGATTTTAGTACTTAAACAAAAACGGCAAAACACCGATGTATTAGTGGTCGATGCCTCCAAGCACTTTATGAAAGAAGGTAAGAACAACAAACTACAAGCCAGTGATATCAAGCGTATTACCGATGCAGTGATAAACCGAGAAAGTATCGATAAGTTCTCGCAACTGGTGTGCAAACAAACCCTGCGCGACAACGGCTACAATCTCAACATACCGCGCTATGTGGATTCATCTGCAGCGGTACAAAGCTGGGATTTACACGCCATCATGCTCGGCGGCATTCCCAACAGCGAAATTGCCGAGCTACACAACTATTGGAAAGCTTTCCCGCAATTGCACAATGCCCTGTTTACGCCAGAATCCGCCGCTTACAGTGAGTTGGCCATTGCCAAAGAAGGCGTCAACGCCAGCATTAGTGGGCACCCGCAAGTGCTGGAGTTTATCAGTGCCTACAACCAAGCCTTTAATAGCTTTGATGACCACCTAAACTCCCAATTAATACAAAACTGGGAAAGCGTAAAGCGTAACCAACAAGAGTCGGCATTGAGTGCCGAGCTATTTACTCGCTTAGCCCCTATTACCTTAATCGACAAATATCAGGCTTACCAATTTCTGAACAACCAATGGAAAATTATCAGCGCTGATTTAGAAATGATGCAAACCGAAGGCTTTTCCGCAACTAAACAAGTTGACCCTAATATTGTCATCAAGAAGAAAGACGGCAAAGATACCGAAGTACAAGACGGCTGGAAAGGTCACATACTACCGTTTCATTTAGTGCAAAAAACTTATTTAAGTGATGACTTAGATGCCTTGGCAGCTAAAGAAAACCGTTTGGCTGAAATCGCCAGCACGCTGGAAGAAATTTTAGCAGCCTTGACTGAAGAAGAAAAAGAACAAGATACGGTCAAAGAAAGTAAAGACGGCTTTGCCAATGCCGAAGTCGGTAAGGCAGCCAAAGTCTTCTTGAAAGAGCAAAAAGATGCCAAAACTAAATTTGCAGAAGACAGCTATGAAGCCAAAATCATTCGCGCGAACAAATTAATCGATGAAGAAAAATCCCTGAAAAAAATGGTCAAAGATGCCGCCACTGCCCTGCACTTAAAAACCAAAACGACCATCGAGACATTAATTGATGAACAGGTGAACACCCTGCTGCACCTTAAATGGATTGCGCCATTAAGCACAGAACTCGCCGCCATGCCAAACGCCGTGATTAGCCAACTTACTAGCCAAGTTCAAGCTCTCGCTGATAAATACGCCGTCACTTACTCGCAGGTGGCCAATGAAATTAAAACCACCGAGCAACAACTGGCGGAGAAGATGGGTGAACTCACCGGTAATGAGTTTGATATGCAGGGCTTGGCTGAACTCACCAACTTATTGAAGGGTAAATAAGATGAGTATGGATAGCAAGGTACCAGAAATTCGCTTTAAAGGGTTTAGTGGGGGGTGGGTTAAAAATAATCTAGGTGAACTAATAGATATTAGATCAGCCGCACGAGTTCATAAAGAGCAATGGACTGAAGCAGGCGTGCCATTTTTTAGAACAAGCGATGTAATATCTATTTACAAAGGACAAGAAAACACTAAAGCCTATATTTCCCATGAAGTTTACAACAGCCTCTCCGAGAAGATTGGCAAGGTAACAAAAGATGATCTCCTTATAACTGGCGGTGGCTCCATTGGTATTCCCTATCTAGCCCCGAACGATAATCCTTTATATTTCAAGGATGCTGATTTGCTTTGGCTAAAGAATAATAAAAAATTCAATGGGTATTTTCTATATACATTTTTCTTTAGTGCACCTTTCAAAAAACATATTAAAAGTATTTCTCATACAGGAACGATTGCGCACTACACAATTGAACAAGCGAAAGCAACACCGATAAATACGTGCTACGACGAAGAACAAAACCAAATCGGCAACTACTTCCAAAAGCTTGACGCGCTGATTAATCAACACCAGCAAAAGCATGACAAGCTCAGAAACATTAAAAAAGCCATGCTGGAAAAAATGTTTCCCAAACCTGGCGAAACCATACCAGAAATTCGCTTTAAAGAGTTTAGTGGCGATTGGAAGAAAAAAAAGTTAGGTGATACTACTAATATAACCATGGGACAGTCTCCAAATGGAGAAAATTATACAGACAATCCTAACGATTATATTTTAGTCCAAGGAAATGCAGATTTAAAAGATGGCTTCGTTGTCCCTAGAGTATGGACTACAGAAGTCACAAAAACCGCTACAAAGGGTGCATTGATTTTTAGTGTTAGAGCACCCGTGGGTGAAGTCGGAAAAACTAATTATGATATTGTTATTGGGAGAGGCGTGGCAGCAATATATGGAAATGAATTTATATATCAACAACTGAAGAAACTTAAATCTGATAGTTATTGGTACACAGTTTCCGCAGGTTCAACTTTCGAGGCTATATCAACCTCAGAATTAGCTTCTACATTTATATGGGTTTCTAGTGAATTAGAACAGGAAAAAGTGGGCCATTATTTCAAAAAATTAGACATGCTGATTAATCAACAAAAACAACAAATTACCAAATTGAATAGTATCAAGCAGACCTGCTTAAGTAAAATGTTTATCTGACAGGGAGCGCCATCATGACCATCTTTAAAACCGAAGCGCAATTTGAGCAGGCCTTTATTGAGGTACTCACCAACAAAGGTTGGGAGCCGGAGATACTCAAAAACAAAACTGAAGCCGATTTACTGCAAAACTGGGCAAACATATTGTTTGAAAACAACCGCCAGCAGGATCGCTTAAATGATGTTCCGCTTACCGCGACTGAAATGCAGCAAATTATTGAGCAAATAAAACAACTTAAAACACCGCTCAAGCTCAACGGTTTAATTAACGGCAAAACCGTGGCGATTAAGCGCGATAACCCAGCCGATACCTTGCATATGGGCAAAGAAGTCAGCTTAAAAATATACGATCGCCAGGAAATCGCTGCCGGACAAAGCCGTTACCAAATTGTGCAGCAACCCAAACTTGAACGCGGCAGCCCTTTGCGTAACGATAGACGCGGGGATGTGCTATTACTAATCAACGGTATGCCGGTGATCCATGTAGAGCTGAAGCGTAGTGGTATTCCGGTTAGCCAGGCAGTGAACCAAATTGAAAAATACAGCAAAGAGGGTGTATTTAGCGGCTTGCTTTCGCTTATCCAGGTCTATGTGGCAATGGAACCGAATGAGACAAAATACTTTGCCAATCCAGGGTTAGACGGCAAGTTTAACCCTGACTATCAGTTTAACTGGGCCGATTTTAATAACGAGCCCATGAATCACTGGAAAGACATCGCCTCTACCTTGCTTTCTATCCCTATGGCGCACCAGTTAATTGGCTTTTATACCGTTGCCGACGATACCGACGGCGTGCTCAAGGTAATGCGCAGTTATCAGTATTACGCCGCCAATGCGATATCTGACAAAGTGGCCAAAACCAACTGGCAACAACTGGGCAGCGCGGCCAATAATCCCGATCGCCTCGGGGGATATGTGTGGCATACCACAGGTTCGGGTAAAACCATGACAAGCTTTAAATCGGCGCAATTGATTGCACAATCCAAAGATGCCGATAAAGTGATTTTTTTAATGGACAGGATTGAACTGGGCACCCAGTCGCTCGCGGAATACCGCAATTTTGCTGGCGATGGCGAAGACGTTCAAGCAACAGAAAATACTCACGTACTCATTACCAAATTAAAAAGTGCCGCCCCCGCCGATACCTTAATTGTTAGCTCAATTCAAAAGATGAGTAATATTTTTGAAGATGTAGACGATGAAGGTGCGGCCACAAATTCTGCGGATATTGAAAAAATCCGCGCTAAGCGTTTAGTGTTTATTGTCGATGAGGCGCACCGTTCTACCTTTGGCGACATGCTAATTATTATTAAACGTACCTTTCCGCGCGCCTTGTTTTTTGGCTTTACTGGGACACCCATTCAAGAAGAAAACGAAAAAAATGGCAATACCACCAGTACCGTATTTGGCAACGAGCTACACCGCTATAGCATTGCCGATGGTATACGCGATGGCAACGTGCTGGGTTTCGACCCTTACAAAGTACCCACCTTTAGAGACAGTGATCTAAGACAAGCAGTGGCGTTAGAGCAAGCCAAAGCCGGCTCGGTGATGGAGGCTATGGATAACCCAGCCAAAAAGAAAAAGTTTAACCACTTTATAAATAACGTGCCGATAGCAGGCAATAAAGACGCCACAGGCAAGTACCACAAAGGCATTGAAAACTATGTGCCTAAAAGCCAATATTTAAGCGAAACTCACCAAGCCAAAGTGGTGGAAGATATTCTGCATAAATGGGATGTGCTTAGCCAAGGCAATAAATTCCACGCTATTTTGGCCACTAACAGCATTGCCGAAGCCATTGACTATTACCGTCATTTAAAAGCCGCTAAACCTGAACTGAAAGTATCGGCCTTATTTGACCCGAACATTGATAACGACGGCAGTGGCGACCGTGGCCCCACCTTTAAAGGCGATGGTCTGGACGAAATTATGGATGACTATAACGCGCGTTACGGCCAGGATTTTGATTTTGCCCGCCACGCGGCTTTTAAAAAAGATTTAGCGGCACGTCTTGCACATAAAAAGCCCTACGAACGTATTCACACCGAGCCTTCAAAACAATTAGATTTATTGATCGTGGTGGATCAAATGCTCACTGGCTTTGACTCTAAATGGCTCAACACCTTATATTTAGACAAAGTGATTAAATACCAAAATATTATTCAAGCCTTCTCACGCACAAATCGATTGTTTGGACCGGACAAACCCCACGGCGTTATCCGTTATTATCGCTATCCACATACCATGGAACAGCACATTAAGGATGCGGTAAAACTCTATTCCGGCGATAAACCTATCGGCTTATTTGTTAATAGGTTAGAAAGCAATCTAGAATCCATTAATGAATTAATGGCTAACATTACCGAGCTGTTTACGAACGCAGGTATAGATAATTTTGAAAAACTGCCAGAGGATATAGAATCCTGTGCCCAGTTCACCAAATTATTTAACGCTTTCAACCAGCATCTTGAAGCCGCCAAAGTACAAGGCTTGAATTGGGAACAGTCGCTCTATTCCTTTACTGAAAATGATGTTGAACATGAGGTAATGCTGGCCATAGATGAACAAACTTACTTTAGCTTGGTCCTGCGCTATAAAGAGTTGGTAGGCAAAGGTGATCGCGATGGCACGGGGGATGGCGATATACCTTTTGATATTAGTGGTTATTTAACTGAAATAGATACGGGTAAAATCGATGCCGACTACATGAATAGTCGTTTCGATAAGTATTTAAAAGAGCTTAACAAAAACCACGATTCTGCAAGAATTGAAACCACTTTAAATGAACTGCACAAATCGTTTGCGTCGTTAACTCAAAGCGAGCAAAAGTATGCCAAGCTTTTCTTACACGATTTGCACCGCGGCGATGCGCAGCTAATTGAAGGCCATACTTTTAGGGACTATATTAACACCTACAAAGATAATGCTGAAAATGCGCAGTTGAATGCTGTTGTCAATGCACTTGGTTTAGATAAAGGACAGCTCATATCATTAATGGCTGATAACGTTAATGAGAAAAACTTAAACAACTTTGGCCGTTTCGATGCACTAAAAGAAACGGTAAATAAAGAAAAAGCCAAGCTCTATTTTGAAAAGCAGGACGGTGTCAAACTACCTTTATTCAAGTTGAATATGCGCATTGAACAATTTTTAAAGAAATTTATTTGTGCTAAAACGGATGACTTTATTGACGAAGTAGTTGGAAAAATAGATGGCTTAGCGGAATAGTCATGCATAAGAACTCTGATTTTTGATTAGGGTTCTTCAATCTAGCTACAATAGATCATCGAAAATCAGAAAGTATTAGAAATAAAGCGAGTTCAGTAGAAGTGTGTTGACTTGAAAATGGTACGCCCTACAGGATTCGAACCTGTGACCTACGGCTTAGAAGGCCGGTGCTCTATCCAGCTGAGCTAAGGGCGCATAGTGATTGGGTCGGATTATACGTCCAGCGGCTCGCGCGTCAACGTTTTTGCCCTTCCAGAGCAGCGGAGTGCTGCCAGATTAACCAAAACCCCTTAATGCCGCTTGCGCCACTCGCTCATCGACACCAGATTCCCGCCCTGCTCGGTTTCGCCTTCCAGCTCAATCCCTTGCTGCGTAAAGTGCGCATTGTACTGGTCGCGCAGCGCATGCAATTCCTGGCTGTCCGGCTCCAGCTGGCGCAAGAACCCCAATGCCAGCAACAGCTGCTGCCTCGAAATCAACGCAGAAAACCCCGCCCGGCTCAAAATGCCATGCCAGCGCTGCCTATTTTCGTCGCTGCCATCGACAATCAGCACCTGCCAAATCAGCAGCACCGCCGCGCCATTGTGCAGATGCGTGTCGTTATCTCCCGCGATGTAATCGGTAAACTCTTTTGCCGCCTCTTTGCCCATCAGCGACAACATCGATTCGATATGCACCGGCGGCAGTTGCAACTGTTTATTGAGCGCCTGCACCGCATGGCGCGAGCTGGCCGTCAGCAGCTGAAAACCTACCACGAACACCACCGCCAGCGTGGCGAGAATTAACCAAATCATCACGTCATCCATCTCATTCACTGCCCGGCATCATAAGCGCTAACGCGGGCGGGCGCCACGGCGAAAAATCGGGAAAGCGGCGTTGATGGCGAATCTCTACCTGACAGCCGCACGCGCTTCTGACAGAATAGGCGCCATCCCCGATCTAACCCTCTACAGATGGATTTCCTCTCTGATGGCAGCAAAAATTATTGACGGTAAAACGATTGCGCAGCAGGTGCGCCTTGAGGTTGCCGAAAAAGTACAGCAGCGTCTGGCGGCCGGTAAACGTGCGCCTGGTTTGGCAGTTGTGCTGGTGGGTGAAAACCCGGCTTCGCAGATCTATGTCGCCAGCAAACGTCGTGCTTGTGATGAAGTGGGCTTCATCTCCCGCTCATACGATCTGCCGGCCACCACCAGCGAAGCCGAGCTGCTGGAGTTGATTGATACGCTCAACAACGATAACGACATCGACGGCATTCTGGTGCAGCTGCCGCTGCCAGCCGGCATCGATAACGTCAAAGTGCTGGAGCGCATCGTGCCGGACAAAGATGTGGATGGTTTCCATCCATACAACGTCGGTCGTCTGTGCCAGCGCGCGCCGAAGCTGCGTCCGTGTACGCCGCGCGGCATCGTCACTTTGCTGGAGCGCTACAATATCGATACTTACGGCCTGAACGCCGTGGTGGTTGGCGCATCGAATATCGTTGGCCGTCCGATGAGCATGGAGCTGCTGCTCGCCGGTTGTACCACCACCGTCACGCACCGTTTCACCAAAGATCTGCGTCATCACGTTGAGCACGCCGATCTGCTGGTGGTAGCGGTCGGCAAGCCGGGCTTTATTCCGGGCGACTGGATCAAGCCGGGCGCGGTGGTGATTGATGTGGGTATCAATCGTCTCGACAGCGGCAAAGTGGTGGGTGATGTGGAGTTCGAAGCGGCTGCTGAGCGCGCCTCGTTCATCACGCCCGTTCCAGGCGGCGTCGGTCCAATGACGGTTGCTACACTGATCCAAAACACGCTGACGGCGTGCGAAGAATTTCACGACATTGAGGAGGCATAATGGCCAGTTTTTCTCTCGGTAAACATGCCCACGTAGATTTGTGCGACCTGCTGAAACTCGAAGGTTGGGTGCAAAGCGGTGCGCAGGCGAAAGCCGTGATCGCGGAAGGCGAAGTGCGCGTCGATGGCGCAGTTGAAACGCGTAAGCGCTGCAAGATTGTTGAAGGCCAGAAGGTCGAGTTTGCGGGCTTTAAGATTACGGTTGTTGCCTGACCTTTAGGCGTCCCAATCGGGACGCCTAAATCCGCTCTTCCCCCACCACCCGAGTTTCCCCTTGGATTTGCTCCAGCGCGATATGATTCACCGCCGTATGCTGCGCAATCAGCGTCGCCAGTTTCGGTGAATGGCTGGTGATCCACAGTTGGCTAAACTGGCTGGCTTCGGTGATCAGTCGTGCTAATGCAGGCAACAAGTCTTCATGCAAACTGTTTTCCGGTTCATTTAGCGCCATAAACGCCGGCGGACGCGGGCTGAGCAGCGCCACCACTAAGCAGAGAAAGCGCAGCGTGCCATCCGAGAACTCGGCGCTCTCCAGCGGACGCAAAATCCCCCGCCGTGACATCAGCATCTGAAAACGCCCGTTCTGCACATCAACGTGAAATTCCGTGTCCGGGAAGGCTTCGGCCATCACCTCGAGCAGTAATTCGGAATGACCGCGTTCAACAATTGTGGCCCAGGCTGCGGCCAAATTGCTGCCATCGTGGCTCAGTACCGGCGCGCGCACGCCAATCTGCGGCGCACGAATCGGCGAACCGGGCCACACCGCAAACTCATGATAGAAACGCCACTGGCGCAGCCTTTCACGTACCTGCGAAAGCTCGGGATAAAGGTGCGGCTCGCCAAGCTGCCCAAACAGCGACTCTTCCGGATGCAGCACCGCAGGATAAGCAACGCGTTCGCCCTCAACGTTGTGCAGGAAAGCGGTTTGATTTTGCCGCTGCAGGATGCAGGAGGAAGGACGCCGACGCTGGCCGCTCATCCATATACGCTCCTCTTTCACCAGCGGATCGAGGTTAAACATGCTGGTGGCTAACGGCTCAGGAAAACCGATATCAAGCTGATAATCCATATCATCCATCACCACCGCGAGCGCCAGACGTTTAGGATCGTGGCGACGATCGCCGCGCCGTAATCCGCCCGCCCACATCGCTTTCTGGATGCCGCCCTCTTCCGCCAGCGCCAGCGCTAAACGTCCGCTCGCCGCTTCGTGCAGCAATCGCACCGCTTTATAAAGGTTGGATTTACCGCAGCCGTTCGGGCCGCTCACCACGTTGAGCTGCTGCAGCGGTAGCGTCAGGTCGCGCACCGATCGGAAGCCGTGAATATGAATCTGTTCAATCGCCATCAATAAAAAAGGGCGATTTCTCGCCCTCTCCGGTTATTTGCGTCGCCAGCTGGAACCTTGCGGCCCATCCTCAACGATCACGCCCAACTCATTGAGCTTATCGCGCGCCACATCCGCCTGCGCCCAATCTTTGGCTGCACGCGCGTCGGAACGGGCTTTTACCCAATGCTCGATTTCCGCCACTTCATCATCATTCACCTGCGCACCGCTCTGCAGGAACTGCTCGGGATCCTGCTGCAGAATGCCGAGCACGTTAGCGATCTGGCGCAGTTTCGCCGCCAGCGCATCAGCGGAGGCTTTGTCTTCAGTCTTCAGACGATTAACTTCACGCGCCATATCGAACAGCACCGAATAGGCTTCCGGCGTGTTGAAGTCGTCATCCATCGCGGTACGGAAACGCGCTTCGAAATCTTCGCCACCCGACGCCGTAGCATTGGCATCGGTATGACGCAGCGCGGTGTACAAGCGCTCGAGCGCCGCACGCGCCTGGTTGAGGTTGTCTTCGCCGTAGTTGAGCTGGCTGCGATAGTGTCCCGACATCAGGAAGTAACGCACGGTTTCGGCATCGTAGTGCTGCAACACATCGCGCACGGTGAAAAAGTTATCCAGCGATTTCGACATCTTCTCGCGATCAACCATCACCATGCCGGAGTGCATCCAGTAATTCACATACGGGCCATCGTGCGCACAGGTGGATTGCGCCACTTCGTTTTCATGGTGCGGGAACATCAGGTCCGAACCGCCGCCGTGAATGTCGAAATGGGTGCCAAGCTGTTTGCAGTTCATCGCCGAGCACTCGATGTGCCAGCCTGGACGGCCGTTGCCCCACGGCGAGTTCCACGCCGGTTCGTCGGCTTTAGACATCTTCCACAGCACGAAGTCCATCGGATTGCGCTTCACGTCCGCCACTTCGACGCGTGCGCCGGCCTGCAGTTGCTCCAGATCCTGACGCGACAGCACGCCGTAATCTTTGTCGCTCATCACGTCGAACATCACGTCGCCGTTGTCCGCCACGTACGCGTGCTTACGCTCAATCAGCCTGCCAACCAGCTCGATGATTTCATCGATATGGCGGGTGGCGCGCGGCTCCAGATCCGGCGGCAGAATGCCGAGCGCGGCGAAATCGTTATGCATCTCGGCGATCATGCGGTTGGTCAGCGTTTCAATGCTTTCCCCGTTTTGATTGGCACGTTTGATGATTTTGTCATCGATGTCGGTGATGTTACGCACATACTTCAGCTGATAGCCCACGTAACGCAGATAACGCGCCACCACGTCGAATGCCACAAATGTACGCCCATGGCCGATATGACAGAGGTCGTAAACCGTGATACCACACACGTACATACCGACTTGACCGGCATGGATGGGTTTGAATTCCTCTTTCTGTCGACTCAGGGTGTTATAAATCTTTAGCATTGAACGGTTCCGTTTATTTACGTGTGCGGGAATAGAACTATCAAAAATCTTGCTGTTTATTGCGTCAAGCCAACCAGTTAACCACTGTAATCCGTGACTGCACATTCCGTAGCGGCGCGATTTATCGCGCAATAAATTGCGCCGCTACGGAATGTGCGCGCTATGAGAACGGTTTTCATCTCTTAACTGACAAACATCAAGCCGGTTATTGTGCCGTATTTTTCTGACTTGTGCATCGCTCGGTTGCCAACTGCCGTCCGGTTACTGACGCGTTATTGGAAATTGTGATATAAGAAGCGTCTACAAAAATGCCCCGCCGCCTTACAGGCGTGGCAGTTGATACTGACGACAACCTTGACAGGAAGAAAATAATGGTCACTTTCCAGACGAACCATGGCGATATCGTAATCAAAACTTTCGATGACAAAGCGCCGGCTACCGTGAAGAACTTCCTGGAATACTGCGCGGAAGGTTTTTACGATAACACTATCTTCCATCGCGTAATCAACGGTTTCATGATTCAGGGCGGCGGTTTTGAGCCTGGCATGAAGCAGAAAGATACCAAAGCAGACATCCGCAACGAAGCAAACAACGGCCTGAAAAACACCAAAGGCACCCTGGCGATGGCGCGTACTCAGGCGCCACATTCTGCAACGGCCCAGTTCTTCATCAACGTGGCAGACAACGACTTCCTGAACTTCCGTGACGAAAGCCTGCAAGGCTGGGGTTACTGCGTGTTCGCTGAAGTGGTTGAAGGCATGGACGTGGTTGAGAAAATCAAAGCGGTGAAAACCGGCCGCAGCGGCATGCATCAGGACGTTCCGGTTGAAGATGTTGTCATCCAGAAAGTGACTGTTAGCGAGTAATGTCGCGCACGCTGTTTATCGCAGATCTGCATCTGTGTCATGAAGAACCGGCAATTACTGCCGGTTTTCTGCATTTTTTGCAGGGTGAAGCGCGCACGTGCGATGCGCTTTACATCCTCGGCGATCTGTTTGAAGCCTGGATCGGCGACGACGATCCTAATCCGCTGCATCAGCAAATCGCTGCGGCGCTCAAGGCGCTGCCGGTGCCGAAGTTCTTTATTCACGGCAATCGCGACTTCCTGCTCGGCCAGCGTTTTGCGCGTGCCAGCGGCATGACGCTGCTGCCGGAAGAGAAAGTGCTCGATCGCTACGGACATCGTGTGTTGATCATGCACGGCGATACCTTGTGTACCGACGATGCAGGCTATCAGCGTTTCCGCGCCAAAGTGCATCAGCGCTGGTTGCAGCGTCTGTTCCTCGCGTTGCCGCTGCGTCTGCGCATGCGTATTGCCGCGCGCATGCGCAATGGCAGCAAGCAGGCGAATCAGCATAAATCGGTCAGCATCATGGACGTCAATCAGTCCGCGGTGGAAGCCGCGATGACGCGCCAACAGGTGGCGATTCTGATTCACGGCCACACGCATCGTCCCGCCATTCACGCCTTCCCGCTGCACGGTGAAAACGCCGAGCGCGCGGTGCTGGGTGCCTGGCATGAGAACGGATCGATGATTCAGCTTGATGCCAGCGGCGTCAGCCTGATCGAATTCCCCTTCTGAAATCCGGGCATCAATGCCCGTTTTCCGCCTACGCAACCGTTTTCCTTGCTGCCATCTCATGCTATTCTCTGTGCCCTTCTTCGCCTGCCCGCCCGGCCAGGTTCGTTTGCATATTCACAGGAGTTGACCGCATGTCATCCAACGCCGCCCCGGCCCGTATCGCCATTGTCATGGGTTCCAAAAGTGACTGGGCTACCATGCAGTTCGCCGAGGAAATTCTTAACAGCCTGGATGTTCCCTTCCACGTTGAAGTGGTCTCAGCTCACCGTACGCCCGACAAACTGTTCAGCTTCGCGGAAACCGCAGCCGACAACGGTTTTCAGGTGATCATCGCCGGTGCCGGCGGTGCTGCCCATTTGCCGGGCATGCTGGCCGCGAAAACGCTGGTGCCGGTGCTGGGCGTGCCGGTGCAAAGTGCGGCGCTGAGCGGCGTCGATAGCCTCTACTCCATCGTGCAGATGCCGCGCGGCATTCCGGTGGGTACGCTGGCAATTGGTAAAGCCGGTGCTGCCAACGCCGCCCTGCTAGCGGCACAGATTCTGGCGATCCATGACAGCGCGCTGTCAACGCGCATCGCCCACTGGCGTCAAACGCAAACGGATGAAGTACTGAACAACCCGGATCCGCGGGAGGACGCATGAAGCCGGTTTGCGTATTAGGAAATGGTCAGTTAGGCCGCATGCTGCGCCAGGCGGGAGAACCGCTGGGCATCGCGGTGTATCCGGTGGGCCTGGATGCAGAACCTTCTGCGCTGCCGATCGCCGAAAGCGTGATCACCGCTGAGATCGAGCGCTGGCCGGAAACCGCGTTAACCCGCGAACTGGCGAGCCATCCAGCCTTTGTGAATCGCGATATCTTCCCGCGTCTGGCCGATCGCCTGACGCAAAAACAGCTGCTGGATCAGCTGAACCTCGCCACCGCGCCGTGGCAGCTGCTGGCCGATAAAGCCGAGTGGCCAAACGTATTCAGCTCGCTTGGCGAACTGGCGATTGTAAAGCGTCGTACCGGCGGCTATGACGGCCGCGGTCAGTGGCGTTTGCGCGCCCATGAAACCGATGCGCTGCCGGATGAGTGCTACGGCGAATGCATCGTTGAGCAGGGCATTAATTTCAGCGGCGAAGTGTCGCTGGTCGGTGTGCGCGGACACGATGGCAGCACGATGTTTTATCCGTTAACGCATAACCTGCATCAGGACGGCATTCTGCGCACCAGCGTGGCGTTCCCGCAGGCCGATGCCGCACAGCAACAGCAGGCAGAAGCGATGCTCAGCGCCATCATGCATGAGCTGAACTACGTCGGCGTGATGGCGATGGAGTGTTTCATTACGCCAGAAGGTTTGCTGATCAACGAGCTGGCACCGCGCGTGCACAATAGCGGCCACTGGACGCAGAATGGCGCGTCAATCAGCCAGTTCGAGCTGCATCTGCGTGCGGTTTTGGGCCTGGCACTGCCAAAGCCGGTGGTGTTTGCGCCGTCGGTGATGGTGAATCTGATTGGTACTGAGGTGAATCTGGCGTGGCTGCAGCAGCCGCTGGTACATCTGCATTGGTATGACAAAGAGGTGCGTGAAGGCCGCAAGGTTGGGCATCTTAATCTCACCGATAGCGATCACGCACGTCTGGCGTCAGCCTTGAATGCGCTGGTGCCGCTGCTGCCGGAAGCGTATGCAAGCGGGATTGCGTGGGCAGTTGAGAAGCTGTAGTTCAGCTGTTTTTCCCTCACCCTAGCCCTCTCCCTCTGGAAGAGGGCCGAGGTGAGGGCATCAGCCCGCTCAGAACTCCCCTTACCCCACCATCTTCATCGCCACATGACTCCAGCGATTCAGATGCGTAATCTGGAAACCATGCGCCTTAAACAGCGCATTCAGCGATGCTTCCGAATGAATCGTAATATGACCGGTGCGCGGGGCAATATACCAGTCAGTCATCCCCAAATGACTCACTTCGTCAGTGGTCGCTGTGCTGAAGAAAAACACCCCGCCTTTTTTCAAAAAACCTGACACTTCTGCCAGCGTTTTATGCGGATCCGGCGTATGCTCAAACACCTCAAAACTGGTTATAAATTCATAAGAATTCAGTTCTGGATAATCGCCGGGCACAAACGGATCCCACGCCACCATATCAATGCCCACTTCCTGCATTAAGCGCGCCAGCGTGCCGGTGCCTCCACCGTAATCCAGCATTTTTTTGCCGTGATATTTTTTGAATAACGTCAAAATCAGATCGCGATTTCTCATCGGTCGATTGATCTCATAGTTAGGATCAAACTGCCCGTAAGCCTCGTTATACATATGCTGTGCATAATCCGCTGGCGTCCAGTCATCGCACGCGTGGGTATAAACCAAACCACAGGTCTGGCATTGATGATAATAAATCGCCACACCCGTCAAAGGATAAGTGTAGCGGCTGGCATTTTCCGAATGGCAGATGGTATTGAAATCGGTCACGCCATACAGCGTGGCTTCGCCTTGGCAGACTTTACAGCAGCCGATTTCAACAACAGATTTGACGATAAGTGGAGATGACATGTTTAGCCTTAAATAAGTCTGGTCTGCTTTCATGAGTCGACTCACCCAGACCAGAACTTAAATTTAAGACAAAACCGTTTTGCTTATCCGGCACTGAAGCTTCTGAACAGCGCCTTATGTTTTAACAGCCGAATCCCCAACCAGGCACCGCACAGCGAGAGCAGCAGCGCGCCGCCGATCGGCAAGGCGATCCACAACGTCCAGTCTGGCTGCCACGGGAAATCGAAGATCTTGCGCTGCAAGCCCCATAACGCCGCTTCCGCGCCCAGCGCCGCCGCAATCCCCGACACCACGCCAAGCAGCGCAAACTCACACCATAAAGTGCCACGCAACAGGCGCTTGCTGGCCCCGAGCGTGCGATAGACCACCAACTCCTGCCGACGCTGACGCATGCCGACCTGAATCTGCGCCAGCAGCAGCAGCACGCCGCACACCGTTACCAGCACCACCATCACTTCCAGCGCCTGACTCACCTGCGTCAGCACCTGACCGATCTGGCGCATCATGCTGCCGATATCCAGCAGGCTCAGCGTCGGGAATGCACGATTAAGCTGCGCCAGCAGCGCCGGATTGCTCTCCATACGGAAGCTGGTCAGCCAGGTTTGCGGCTGTTGATCGAGCGCGCCCGGCGGGAAGATAAAGAAGAAGTTCGGCCGCAGACTCTCCCAATCCACCTTACGCAAGCTGGTGATTTTGGCGCTGAACTGCTGCGTATCGCCGCTGAAGGTCAAGCTATCGCCGAGCTTCACGCCCAGACGATCCGCCAGCTCCACCTCCATTGACACTTCACCGGCCTGCGGCGGCCAGTTGCCGGATATCAACGGATTGTGATCGGGACGCTCCGCTTGCCACGTCAGATTCAGTTCGCGATTCAGTGCGTTATCCAGCTTGGGATCGGCCTCTTTGCCGTTCAGCTCGGTCAGACGCGCGCGCACAATCGGGTAGAAGGTTTCTGGCTTAAGCTGATGTCCAGCCAGGAAGTCGCGCACCTGCGGCACCTGCTCTTTGGTGATGTTCAGCAGGAAATAGTTCGGACTGTCCGGCGGCAGTTGCTGTTGCCAGCGATCCAGCAGATCGCCGCGCATCACCAGCAGCAGCGCCAGCAGCATAAATGACAGTGAAAACGCCGCCAGCTGGCTGAGCGTCATCGCCGGTTGACGCAGCAGACGGTTGATCGCCAGGCGCAGCGCCAGATTGCGCACCACCAGCCGACGCAGCAGCAGCAAGGTGCCCCAGCCGAGTAACGCCAGCAGCAGCGCCAGCATCACCACGCCCGCCAGCAGCGCCCACAGCATTTTGCTGCCGCCCATCAGCAGCGCCAGTAAGCCAATCACCACCAGCGCCATTGCTGGCAGATAGAATCGCAGCGGCCAGACGTTCGCCACCGCATCCCGCCGCAGCACGCGCAGCGGTTGTGTCGCCATTAGCAAGCGGTACGGACGCAAACCCACCAACAGCGAAATCACAAACATCGCGCCAATCGCCCATAGCCACGGCCAGAAACTCGCCGCTGGCAGCGCGCCCGGCAGCACCGGTTTCAGCATCAGCAGCAGGATCACTTCAATGCCCTGCCCCAGGGCGCTACCGACAATCGCCGCCAGCAGCAGCACCGCCAGCCACTGGCCGATAATCAGCCGCTGCAGCGCCTTGCGCGTTGCGCCCAGCGTTTTCAGTACCGCCACCAAATCGTAGCGGCTGCGGCAGTAATGACTCATCGCCACCGCCACCGCAGCAATCGCCAGCATCAGCGTCAGCAAGGCCGAGAGCAGTAAAAATTGCTGCGCACGCTGCATTGAGCGGCCCAGCGCATCTTCCGAATTCTCCACGCTGATCCAGCGCTGATCGGCTTTTAGCTGTGGTTCGATCCAGCTGTCATAGCGCGCCAGCGGTGCCGGATCGCCGGAGAATTTATAGCGCCAGCTCAGGCGACTGCCCGGCTGCACCGCACCGGTTTTCTCCACGTCGGCCAGGTTCATCAGCAGACGCGGCGCGGTCTGGAACGGATTAAAGCCGCCATCCGGCTCCTGAATCACTTCCCCGGCAATACGCAGCGTGGTATCGCCGACATCCACGCTATCGCCTACTTTCAGATTCAGCAGCGCCAGCAAACGCGGCGCGGCCAACACCGTGCCCGCTTGTGGACGTAAGCCCGGCGGTTCGGTTTGCAGCGTGCCAAACATCGGATAGGCATTATCCACCGCCTTCACGTCCGCCAGCTGCGGCGTATCTTGCGCAAAGGTCATGGTCATAAAGTGCAGCTGACTGCTGACCGAAAGCCCTTCGTCGCGCGCTTTGTTAAGCCACGCTTCCGGCGCGGGCGCGGTGGTACGCAGCGTGCGATCGCCCGCCATAAAGTCGCGGCTCTGCTGGCTTAAGCCTTTTTCCATGCGATCGCTGATCGAGCCCAGCGCCAGCACGCAGGCCACCGCCAGCGTGAGCGCCAGCCAGACAATCAGCAGCGAGGGCGAACGCCACTCGCGCCAGAACCAGCGCAAAATCATGACTCCTCCCACAACTTGCCGTCGCGCAGCCGTAAGCGACGGTCGCAGCGCGCCGCCAGTTGTTCATCGTGCGTCACCAGAATCAGCGTAGTGGCAAAATCGCGGTTGAGGGAGAACAGCAGATCGGCGATGCGATCGCCGGTTTTACGATCGAGGTTGCCGGTGGGTTCATCGGCAAACAGCAAACCGGGACGACCGCTAAAGGCACGCGCCAACGCCACACGCTGCTGCTCGCCGCCCGAAAGTTGCGCCGGCAGATGATGCAGACGATCTTTCAAACCCAGCACCGTCAGCAGTTCCACCGCCTGGCTGCGGCTTTCGCGATCGCTGTCGCCACGCAGCAGCGCCAGCAGCTGCACGTTTTCCAGCGCATTCAGCGTCGGCACCAGCATAAAAGATTGAAACACAAAGCCCACTTCGCGCGCGCGCAGCGCCGCTCGCTGCTCTTCATTCATGCTGTGCAGCGGCTGGCCAAGCAGATGCACTTCGCCGCTGCTGCCGTCGTCCAGTCCGGCCAGAATGCCCAGCAGCGTGGATTTGCCAGAGCCGGACTCGCCAATCAGGGCGATGGTCTCAGCTGGTTTGACAACCAGCTCAACTCCGGTAAGGATGGTCAGCTGATGCTCTCCCTGACCGACGGACTTAGTAAGATGATGAACTGCAACAATGTTTTCCGCTGGCATTATCCCTTCCTGTTGTTATTGCTTCTGCTGGTGTCCCGACTCGCCGCCGCCGATACCTTGCTGGTGTTGGGCGACAGCCTGAGCGCCGGGTATCGCATGTCAGCCACGGCGGCCTGGCCCAGCCTGCTGAATAAAGAGTGGCAACAGCAGCCCAAAGTGGTCAACGCCAGCATCAGCGGAGATACCGCAGGACAAGGGCTGGCGCGTTTACCGGGCCTATTAAAACAGCATCAACCCCGCTGGGTGTTAATCGAATTGGGCGGTAACGATGGCCTGCGTGGTTTCCCGCCGCAGAATATCGCCGCGGACCTAACCAAAGTGATCGACGAAGTGAAAGCCGCGAAAGCGCAGCCGCTGCTGATGCAGATTCGTCTACCGGCTAATTATGGACGTCGTTATACGGAAGCGTTTAGCGCGATCTATCCACGCCTGGCACAGCAGTACGACATTCCTCTGGTGCCCTTCTTTATGGAGCAGGTCTACCTGAAGCCGGAGTGGATGCAGCAGGATGGAATTCACCCCAATCCGGATGCTCAGCCGTTTATCGCCAACCTGATGGCGACCGAACTGGCTCCGCTAGTAAAGCATGATTAATGCAGGCGTGTGATTTTTAACGGGTAAAGAAATGCAAAAAACAATTCTCATCACCGGCTGCTCGAGCGGCATTGGTTTGGTCGCCGCGAACGATCTTTTGTCACGCGGCTATCGCGTGCTGGCCGCCTGTCGCCGCGCCGACGATGTGGCGCGCATGGAAGCGCTGGGATTTACTGGCGTGCAGCTGGATCTCGATGATGCCGCCAGCGTCGATGCCGCCGCTGATCGCGTGCTGGAACTCACCGATCATCGCCTGCACGCGCTGTTTAACAACGGCGGTTTTGGTCAATATGGGCCGCTCAGCAGCGTTTCGCGTCAGCAATTAGAGAAGCAATTTTCCACCAACCTGTTTGGCACCCATCAACTGACCATGCGCCTGCTGCCCGCGCTGCAAGCCAGCGGCAACGGACGCATCGTCAATACCAGCTCGGTGCTGGGACTGATCTCCACGCCGGGACGCGGTGCCTATGCCGCCAGCAAATGGGCGCTGGAAGCCTGGAGCGATGCGCTGCGTCTCGAAGTGCGCGACTCTGGCGTGCGCGTTAGCCTGATTGAGCCGGGCCCGATAAGCACCAGCTTCACCGATAACGTGCATCAGGGCCAGCAGGATAAACCGGTGCAAAATCCGGGCATCGCCGCGCGTTTCACGCTGCCGCCGGAAGCGATTTTGCCGAAGCTGCGCCACGCGTTAGAGAGCAAACATCCGCGCCTGCGCTATCCGGTAACGCTGGTGGCCTGGGCGATGAGCCTGCTAAAACGCCTGCTGCCAGGTTGGATACTGGATCGCATTTTGCGCAGCAACTAAGCTGCAACGCAGAATCAAACTTGAACCGGGGCAGCTTGCCCCCATATCCTCAACACACTTTCTGACAAGAGACGTATTCATGTCACACGCTTTGATTATCGACATCAACGAATCCAACCTGCAGCAGACCTTAGAACAGTCGATGCAGCTGCCGGTGCTGTTTTATTTCTGGTCCGAACGCAGTCAGCACTGTCTGGAACTGACGCCGGTGCTGGATCGCCTGGCGCAGGAGTATGCGGGTCAGTTTATTTTGGCGAAGCTGGATTGCGATAAAGAGCAAATGGTGGCATCGCAGTTTGGCCTGCGCTCGATCCCAACCGTTTATCTGTTCCAGAACGGTCAGCCGGTTGACGGCTTCCAGGGACCGCAGCCGGAAGAGGCAATTCGCGCTCTGCTGCAAAAAGTGTTGCCGCGTGAAGAAGAAGTTAAAGCGCAGCAGGCGATGCAATTGATGCACGAAGGCAAACCGCTGGAAGCGCTGCCGCTGCTGAAAGACGCCTGGCAGCTGAGCAACAAAAACAGCGAAATTGGCTTCCTGCTGGCAGAAGTGTTGATCACCCTGAACCGCAGCGACGAGGCAGAAACCGTGCTGGATGCGGTGCCGCTGCAGGATCAGGACACGCGCTATCAGAGCCTGATTTCGCAAATCGACCTGTTAAAGCAGGCCGCCGATACGCCAGAAATTCAGCTGTTGCAGGAGCAGTTAGCCAGCGATCCGACCAATGCCGAACTGGCTGCTAAACTGTCGTTACAGCTGCATCAGGTTGGCCGCAACGAGGAAGCGCTGGAGTTGTTATTCAGCTTCCTGAAAAGCGATCTCAGCGTCGGTGACGGCCAGGTGCGTAAAATGTTCCAGGAAATTTTGGCCGCACTCGGCACCGGCGACACCCTCGCCACGCGCTATCGCCGCCAGCTTTACTCGCTGCTGTACTGATCGGTACCGCGCGTTAAACGGGCCGAACGACTCGGCCCGACAATCTGACAGCCAGGAGGTTATATGTTAACGGTCATTCCCGTCATCATTATGCTCGCACTCGTTACCGTGTGGGCCGGTGTAAAAATTGTTCCACAAGGTTACCAGTGGACGGTAGAGCGCTTTGGCCGCTACACCAAAACCCTGGCGCCCGGCCTCAATTTGCTTGTGCCGTTCATGGATCGTATTGGTCGCAAAATCAATATGATGGAACAGGTGCTCGATATCCCTTCGCAGGAAATCATCTCTAAAGACAACGCCAACGTCACCATTGATGCGGTGTGCTTTATTCAGGTTGTCGATCCGGCGCGCGCCGCCTACGAAGTCAGCAATCTTGAACTCTCGATCCTGAATCTGACCATGACCAATATCCGCACCGTGCTCGGCAGCATGGAGCTGGATGAGATGCTGTCGCAGCGCGACAACATCAACACGCGTCTGCTGCATATCGTTGATGAAGCCACCAATCCGTGGGGCGTGAAAATTACCCGTATCGAAATTCGTGACGTGCGCCCGCCGCAGGAGTTGATCGCCGCGATGAACGCGCAGATGAAGGCGGAACGCACCAAACGCGCCGATATCCTTGCCGCCGAAGGCGTACGTCAGGCGGCGATTTTGCGCGCCGAAGGGGACAAGCAGTCGCAGATCCTCAAAGCAGAAGGCGAACGCACCTCGGCCTTCCTGCAAGCTGAAGCGCGCGAGCGTCAGGCAGAAGCGGAAGCCACGGCGACGCGCATGGTCTCCGAGGCGATAGCCGCCGGTGATATTCAGGCGGTGAACTACTTTGTGGCGCAGAAATACACCGACGCGCTGCAAAAAATCGGCGAAGCCAACAACAGCAAAGTGGTGATGATGCCGCTGGACGCCAGCAGCCTGCTCGGTTCAATTGCCGGTATCAGTGAATTGCTGAAGGAGAACCGGACGGAGCGCAGACCATGATCCTGATGGAGCTGATTGCGCATCCACACTGGTTCTGGCTGACGCTGGGCGGCCTGCTGTTGGCCGCCGAAATGCTCGGCACCAGCGGTTATCTGCTGTGGAGTGGCTTAGCCGCCGTCGCGGTGGCGCTGATTGAGTGGCTGTTTCCCATCTCATGGACCAGTCAGGGCATTGTGTTTGCGGTGATGACGTTGTTCAGCGCGTTCTTCTGGCATCGCTGGATGCGCTATCGCGAATCGTCGCAGGTCGCCAACACGCTTAACCAGCGCGGCAACCAGTTAATGGGCATGCAGTTGACGCTGGATAACGCACTGAAAAACGGCCTTGGACACGTACGCATTGGCGACAGCAGCTGGCGCGTGCAGGCAGATAGCGACCTGCCGGCGGGCACGCCGGTGATTGTCACTGGCGTGGTCGGCATTACGCTGATGATTCAGCCGCGCTTTCCATCGGCGTGATGGCAGCAACCGGCCAGGTGATTGATGATCGGGCACTCTGCGCTGTCATCGCCGGGGCAAGCCTCCGCCAGTTCCAGCAAGCGCGCACGCATTACATGTAACTCTTCGATGTGCGCAGCAATCTCGTCGGCTTTCTGCAAAGTGCGCGCTTTAACATCGGCGCTGTGGCGCGCGGGATCGTTGAACAGCGTCACCAGTTCACGGCACTCTTCCAGCGTAAATCCCACCTGACGCGCCTGGCGCAGCAGATTCAGCTCATCAATATGATGCGCCGCGTAATGGCGATAGCCATTGTCACCGCGCGACGGCGGCGTCACCACGCCCTTCTCTTCGTAGAAGCGAATCGCTTTGCTGGTGAGTCCGGTTTTTTTTGCAACATCGCTGATGTTCATCTTTCCCCCTTGACCTTCCATTCAGGGGAAGGTTTAGGCTGTAGTTCTAATGCAAATTTTGCATGCAGTCAAAATCATTAGCCTGAGGAGTACACCATGTCACATACCCAACTGCTGGCGCTGGACGGCTTGTCCTGTGGCCACTGTGTAAAACGCGTCAAAGAAGCGCTGGAGCAGCGCAGCGATGTTGAACAGGCGGACGTCACGCAGCAAGAAGCGCGCGTGACCGGTGCGGCGAGCGCCAGCGATCTGATCGCTACGGTTGAACAAGCCGGTTATCACGCGGTGCTGAAAGACGACGCAGCCAGCCCAAAGCCTGATCCGTTGACAGCTACAGAGCCGCCGCCGGAGGCGCTGACAACGGAGTCGCAACCGGCACAATCCACTGAAGCTGAGCTTGCTGTGCATCATTTACTGATTGGCGGCATGAGCTGCGCCAGCTGCGTAAGCCGCGTGGAACAGGCGCTGCAAAAAGTGCCGGGCGTCAGCCAGGCACGCGTCAATCTCGGTGAGCGCAGCGCGCTGATCATGGGTGATGCAAGCGCCGAAGCGCTGGTGAGCGCGGTCGATCAGGCTGGGTATTCCGCCGAAGTGATCGAGGATGAACAAACCCGCCGCGAACGCCAGCAGGTTAGCGCGCAGCACGCTATGCGCCGTTTTAGCTGGCAATCGGCGCTGGCGTTGCTGCTCGGCGTGCCGATGATGATTTGGGGCATGCTCGGCGACAACATGATGCTGAGCGCAGATAACCAAACGCTGTGGCGCACGCTCGGCGTGATTACCTTGCTGGTGATGGTGATGGCCGGCGGCCACTTCTATCGCAGCGCGTGGCGCAGTTTGCGTCACGGCACAGCCACCATGGACACGCTGGTGGCGCTGGGAACCGGCGCGGCGTGGCTCTATTCGATGAGCGTCGCCCTTTGGCCCGAATTCTTCCCGCATCAGGCGCGTCATCTCTATTTTGAAGCCAGCGTGATGATCGTTGGCCTGATCAATCTCGGCCACGCGCTGGAGCAGCGCGCACGCCAGCGCGCCTCGCAGGCGCTGGAACGATTACTGGATTTAACCCCGGCGCAAGCGCGGGTCATCAGCGATCAGGGTGAAACGCTGCTGCCGCTCAGCGAGGTTAAGTCCGGCATGACGCTGAAGCTGGTCACCGGCGATCGCGTGCCGGTGGACGGTGACGTCGCCAGCGGTGAAGCCTGGCTGGATGAAGCGATGCTGACCGGTGAAGCAGTGCCGCAGGCCAAACAGTCGGGAGATAAAATCTTTGCCGGTACGCTGGTACAAGACGGCACGCTGCACTTTGTGGCGCGCGCCATCGGCAGCCACACCACGTTGGCGCGCATTATCAATCTGGTGCGCCAGGCGCAAAGCAGCAAACCGGATATTGGCCGACTGGCGGATCGCATCTCCGCCGTATTTGTGCCGGTGGTGGTGGCGATTGCGCTGCTGAGCGGGGTTATTTGGTATCTGGCGGGTCCGCAGCCGCAACTGGCTTACACGCTGGTGATTGTCACCACGGTGCTGATCATCGCCTGCCCTTGCGCTTTGGGTTTAGCCACGCCGATGTCAGTGATTGCGGGCGTCGGGCGTGCCGCAGAGCTGGGCGTGCTGGTACGTGACGCCGATGCGCTGCAGCGAGCCAGCGAAGTCGATACCATTGTATTTGATAAAACCGGCACCCTGACGCGCGGCACGCCGCAGGTCAGCGATGTGGTGCTGTATGGCGAGTGGAATCGCGAGCAGGTGCTCAGCGCGGCGGCGCAGATGGAGCAAGGCTCCAGCCATCCGCTCGCCAAAGCGATTCTTGAGGCTGCGCCTGCGGTGAGTAACGAAGCGGTTAAGCAATTTCGTACAATACGCGGCAAAGGCATCAGCGCTACAGTTGCCGACAGAACGCTGCTGCTGGGGAATCAGGCGCTGCTGGATGAGCAGCAGGTTGATTACCGCGCCGCGCAGGACGATATCGCGCGCTTCGCCGCACAAGGCGCAACGCCGGTGCTGCTGGCCGACAATCAGCAGCTGCTGGGATTGATCGCGCTGCGTGACAGCTTGCGTCCCGAGAGTAAAGCGGCGCTGCAGTGTCTGCATCAGCAAGGTTATCGCCTGATTATGCTGACCGGCGATCACCAGAAAACCGCGCAGGCCATTGCCGCCGAAGCGGGTATTGATGAAGTGATTGCCGGCGTGTTGCCGGATGGCAAAGCGCAGGCGATTACTCAGTTACAGCAGCAAGGCCGCAAAGTGGTGATGGTCGGCGACGGCATTAATGATGCGCCCGCGCTGGCGCAGGCGGATGTCGGCATTGCAATGGGCGGCGGCAGCGATGTGGCGGTAGAAACCGCCGCCATGACGCTGATGCGCAACGATCTGCACTGCGTCGCCGATGCGCTGTCGATCTCCAGCGCTACGCTGCGCAATATGCGGCAAAATCTGTTGGGCGCCTTTATCTACAACAGCCTCGGGATTCCCATTGCGGCCGGCGTGCTCTATCCGTTTACTGGCATGCTGCTGAGCCCGATTGTCGCGGGCGCGGCGATGGCGCTGTCATCCATTACCGTGGTGAGCAACGCTAACCGTTTGTTGCGCTTCAAGCCCGCGCAACGGCAATAGCCATTCCAGCCCTGTTTTTCATGAGATGAAATCGCTAGCATGGTTTTTTGCCTTAAAAAGGACAGGGAATGAGACACGGTCTGTGGCACAGCATCCAACAACGGATCGCGACCCTTTTTCCGGCCAGTTACAGCTGGCCGGCCATGGATATTCAGCTGGGCGATCGTCGTTTGCATTTGGCGGGCAGCATTCACATGGGCACGCGCGATATGCAGCCGCTGCCTGCCGGGCTATTGCGCCAGCTGCATAAAGCCGACGCGCTGATTGTCGAAGCCGATATCACTCAAGGCGAATCGCCGTTCAGCAATGATGATGAACATCCGCCGCTGGCAATGCGACTCGACGACGACGTGCTGCAGCGCTTGCAGGCCTTGTGCGAGGAGCTTTCGCTGTCACTGAGCCTGTTCGATACGCTGCCGTTCTGGCAGATCGCGCTGATGTTGCAGGCGCAACAGGCGCAGCGGCTGGGATTGCGTCCGCAGTTTGGTATCGATTATCAGCTGTTGCAGGCGGCCAAAGCGGCCAACAAACGCATTATCGAGCTGGAAGGTCCGGAAACGCAGATCGCCCTGCTGAAATCGCTGCCGCAGGATGGTTTGCCGCTGTTGCTGGATACGCTGGAACACTGGCACACCAACGCGCGCCTGCTGCAAACCATGATCAGTTGGTGGCTGGATGCGCCGCCCACCCAGCAACCGGTGGCGTTGCCGACCACCTTTAGCAGCGAGCTGAATGACACGCTGATGCGCAACCGCAACCAGCACTGGCGCGAGCTGCTGCTGGCGTTACCGAAAGGGCGTTATGTGGTGGCGGTGGGCGCGCTGCATTTGTATGGCGATGATAATTTGCCGGGACTGCTGAAAGGGTAAAGTCGGGTCGCCATTCATGGCGACCTACATTCCAGACATACACAAAACACAAAAAAAGAAGGCCAATAATACTATTGGCCCGTCAAAGAGGAATTTGTTTATGATTTTGGTTATCACCAACAATCTCTTGCTGGCGCGGGCCAATTCTCGCGCAAAGTTCAGAATTTCGCCACTGTTTTTCCATCAAAACTGAAATAAGAATTTTCCTAACAAGGACCGATCATGACGCCCGCGGTAAAACTTCTGGAAAAACAAAAAGTCACCTTTACCCTGCATCCCTACGACCACGATAGCCACGAAACCAATTTTGGCGACGAAGCGGTGCGTAAGCTTAATCTGGATGCGCGCCAGGTGTTCAAAACCTTGCTGGTATCGCTCAACGGCGATGCTAAAGCGCTGGCGGTTGCGGTGACGCCGGTCTCAACCCAATTGGATCTAAAAAAGGTCGCCAAAGCGCTGGGCGCCAAGAAAGCGGATATGGCCGATCCGCAGCTGGCACAGCGCGTGACCGGTTATCTGGTAGGCGGCATTAGCCCGCTGGGACAGAAAAAACGTCTGCCAACGGTGATCGATCGGCAGGCAGCGGAGTTTGCCACCATCTTTATCTCCGGCGGCAAACGCGGGCTGGATATCGAGCTGGCCGCGCAAGATTTGTCTCGCCTGCTGGATGCGCCGCTGGCCGACGTCGCACGGCGCGATTAGTCGGGCTGCTGGGCGCAGAGTTGATCGATCATCCAGCGTCCGGCCGGTCCCGGCGGATTACGCCGCGACCACACCACATCAACCGCGATATGCTGCGGCCAGCCCGGCACCGGCAACTCCTTCAACACCTGATGACCAAACTGCTCCACCAGCCAGCGCGGTAATATACTCCAGCCAAAACCCTGCTCTGCCATCTCTAACAGCAATAAATAAGATGGCGCCGACCACACGCGTCCGGCGGGCAAGGGATCGCGATTTTGTACCCAGGTATTGAGCCGCAGATGCCGCAACTCACCTAACTGCCCTTCACTCACCTGCTGAGCCTGCGACAGCGCATGATCCTGATGAAGGTAGATCGCCATCTGCGCCCCCACTTGCAAGCGTGCCACCGCCAAATCCGGCGGCAATTGTGGCTGCGCCCGCACCACGCCAAGGTGCACGCGCCCGGCTTGTATCAAATCTAATGCATCAGCATCCTCGGCGATCATGCATTCAAAATCGATATCTGGATAACGCACCTCAAACCGGTTAAGCAGATTTTCATGGTGATCCGCTTGCCAAAAATCGGAGATCGCCAGGCTAAGGCGCGGTTCTACGCCCTGCGATAAGCGCACTGCCAGCTCATCCAGCCGCTGGCTGGCGGCCAGAATCTGCTGCACCTGCGCAAACGCGCGCTGGCCATGCTCGGTCAATACCGGGTTACGTCCGCTGCGATCAAACAGCGTGAAACCCAAATCGTCTTCCAGATTAGCGATCGCGTTACTGATGGTGGACTGGCTTTTAGACAACGCGCGCGCCGCCGCCGAAAAGGATCCGCTGGCCACGGTTTGCACAAATGCCTCAAGGGATTCCGGGGAATATTTCATGTTGAACCATCGCTTTTATCGATAGGTGATCATTTTATCTTAGCATCACCCAGTGCGAAAATAGGGGTTATCACCAATAAGGAGGTTTATATGCGTACCCGTTCGCTGAAAGAACGTTTTTGTCATGCCGCAGGCTTTGAAGGGTTAGCACTTATCACTGTTGCGCCGCTGGCTGCCTGGATCATGGAGAAACCGCTGTTTCAGATGGGCGCGCTGGCGATTATGCTGTCAACCGTCGCCATGCTGTGGAACATGATCTATAACACCGGCTTTGACCGCATCTGGCCGCCGCAGGTGAAACGCGGATTCGGTTTACGCGCCATGCATGCGCTGGGCTTTGAAGGCGGTTTTATCCTGATTGGCTTGCCGATTGCCGCCTGGATGCTGAATATTTCGCTGCTGGAAGCCTTTGTGCTAGAAGTGGCGTTCTTCCTGTTCTTCCTGCCCTATACCATGGTTTACAACTGGATGTGGGATAAGTTGCGCCACCGTTGGGTGACGCAGAAATCCTGTCGGGCCTGATGTGCGTATAAAAAGTGGTCGCCATAAATGGCGACCTACGAGCGCAGAGTTCAATGTTGTGCAGCGCGCGGCCAGATCCACGCCAGAATCATTTGCGGGTAGCTTGGTTTGCGTTGCTTCTCCAGCGCTTTGTTGCGCTCTTCAATTTGTGCTGCCGTCAGATGCACAATCCCGCCAGGTTGATAATCCGCTACCTTCAGCGGTGAATGCTGGCTGACATAATCACGCAGCACATCCGCATCGCGCTGCCCGCTGTTGCTGAAGCCAGCATGGGTTTCAATGTTCGGATAACCATCGCCGCCGCTGGCGTTAAAGCTGTTAGTCGCCATGCGGTAGGTTTTATCCTTTTGCAGCGGTTCGCCATTAATCTTCACGTCGCTGACGCCTTTACCATCAGCCACCAGGCTGATGTTGCTGAACTGCGCGAAGCCGCCGGAGTCCACTTTAATATTGGCAACCGTCGCCAGATAATTCATCACTTCATTACCCTTCAGCGTCACCGACACCACCTGATTGCCAAACGGCTGCACCTGCAACAAATCGCGCCAGCTGAGATTGCCTGGCGCCAGCGAAGTGCGAATGCCACCGCCGCTCATCACCGCAAAGTCCGCTTTGGTCGCCGCCATTTGGGCGCGCAAAATTAGCTGCCCAAGATTGGTCTGCTCAAAGCGTACCTTGTCGCGCTCACCGACAAACACGCCGTCGCTGCTGCCGACTTTGACATCCAGTTTCTTGCCAGCACGCAGTTGATACGGCGTTAACAGCTTCATCATCGCGCTATTTTTCGGGATCTCTTCCTGCCAGGTAAGCCAGGATTCGCTGCCATCAAGATTTTTTACCTTGTGCTTGAGGTTGACCGGGATCAGCTGGTAATTCTCCAGCGTCAGCTCGCCATTGCGGAAGGTGAAGTCGCCACGCCCAACAAATTTGCCCCACTCTTTTGCCTGCATGATCCACACGCCGTTTTGCCGATCCGGCTGGCAGGGCTGGCCTGGCTGATAATCTTTTACGCTGACGTTCTCTTTCTCCATGCACACCGCATCCTGCGAATGGCCGCCAATGATCACGTTGATGGTGCCCGCCGGCAGGCTGCGCGCCAGCTCCACGTCGCCCGGCGCATTGCTGCCGTGCTGACCGTCGTCGTAGTGGCCCATGTGTGTCAGCGCGATGATGACATCAGGCTTTTCGCTGGCGCGTAGTTCCGCCACCGCTTTTTCGGTCTCTCTCACCGGATCGCGAATATCAATCGTCGCAATGTTTTCCGGATTGGCGATGCGCAGCGTGTCGGTGGTGGTCAGGCCGATCACCGCAATCTTCAGCCCCATGCGGTTAAAGGTTGCCCACGGCTTAAATAAGCGCGTGTCGGTGCCTTTTTGATAGATGTTGGCCGAAAGGAACGGAAATTTGGCCCACTTCTGCTGCTGTTGTAGCACGCTCAGCGGTTTGTCGAATTCGTGGTTGCCCAACGCCATGGCGTCATAGCCCACCAGGTTCATGCCGCGAATGTCGGGTTCAGCATCCAGCATGTCTGACTCTGGCACGCCGGTGTTCACATCGCCCGCCGACAGGATCAGCGCGCCGCCACCTTTGGCCTGCACATCGTAGCGCTGTTGATCCATCAACGTTTTCTGTGCCGCAAGGCCATATTCGCCCTGTGCGTTCGGCCAGTAACGACCGTGATGATCGTTGGTGTGCAGAATGCTGAAACGATAACTGCGATCCGTTTGCCACGCCTGCGCCAGCATCGGCAGCAGTAACACTGTCAGCGCCAGCCAGCGCCCTTTTCGCGGTGATAAAAACAAAGTCGATCTCCTTATTCTGCGTTTTTCCACTTAGCGGTGGACTTAATGTGCGTTATCGCCCTTCTGTGTCGCACAGATGGCTGGCTAACTCAAGATGAAACACGCATTGCATCATGGCACAGCGTGACGACCAGCATTTTTAAATTCGCTTCTCGCTGGGACTGACAACCCAATTCTACACCTGGCGGTGACTTTATCGACTTAGGACCGCTTTAACCCTAACAACCCCTGCTGCGAAGCCAATTTCCCCCTGCAACTATTTTTTCCGCGCCACCCTTCATTCTGCGTATTTCCAGCCGATAGAGTGAGATAACTGACGAAAATGGAGCTTCAGCTGCGTTTTAGTCTCATTTTTTCAATTTAGTGGGCTTTAACCGCTCAAATGTTTAAACGCGGTAAGGGATTGTGCATTACACTAGGTTGTTACAAGCGGATACATTTGCACACAAGGAGACAGGCATGCATCACACCACACCGTTGATCACTACCATTGTCGGGGGACTGGTCCTCGCATTTCTCCTTGGTATGCTGGCAAACCGCCTGCGCATCTCACCGTTAGTCGGTTATCTTCTGGCTGGCGTCCTGGCCGGCCCTTTCACGCCAGGCTTTGTCGCGGATACCAACCTTGCCCCTGAACTGGCTGAACTCGGCGTTATTCTGCTGATGTTCGGCGTCGGTTTGCACTTCTCGCTGAAGGATTTGATGTCGGTAAAGTCCATCGCCATTCCTGGCGCCATCGCGCAAATCGCCGTGGCGACGCTGCTGGGAATGGGACTTTCATGGACAATGGGCTGGTCGTGGATGACCGGTTTGGTATTTGGGTTGTGTCTTTCCACCGCCAGCACCGTGGTGCTACTGCGCGCGCTGGAAGAGCGTCAGCTGATTGATAGCCAGCGCGGGCAAATCGCCATTGGCTGGTTGATCGTGGAAGATTTGGTGATGGTGCTGACGCTGGTGCTGCTGCCAGCCATCGCCGGCATGCTGGAACAGGGCAACGCCAGCCCAACGCTGCTGTTGTGGGATCTGCTGCTAACCATCGGTAAAGTCGTCGCCTTTATGGTGCTGATGATGGTGGTAGGCCGTCGCGTGGTGCCGTGGATTCTGGCAAAAAGTGCCGCGACCGGTTCGCGTGAGCTGTTTACCCTTGCGGTGTTAGCGCTGGCGCTCGGTATCGCCTTTGGCGCCGTCGAATTCTTTGATGTCTCCTTCGCCCTCGGCGCCTTCTTTGCCGGCATGGTGCTGAACGAATCTGAACTTAGCCACCGCGCGGCGCACGATACCTTGCCGCTGCGTGATGCGTTCGCCGTCCTGTTCTTTGTGTCCGTCGGCATGCTGTTTGACCCGATGATCCTGATTGAGCAGCCGCTGGCGGTGCTTGGCGCGCTGGCGATTATCGTGCTGGGCAAATCCATTGCCGCCTGGCTGCTGGTAACGCTGCTGGGTCATTCACGTCGCACCGCGATGACCATTTCGGTGAGCCTGGCGCAGATTGGTGAATTCGCCTTTATTCTCGCCGGCCTCGGCATCTCGCTCGGCATGCTGAGCGAGGAAGGCCGCAATCTGGTGCTGGCGGCGGCGATTCTCTCCATCATGCTTAACCCGATTCTGTTTAGCGTGCTGGAACGCTACCTCGACAAAACCGAGACCATCGAAGAACAGACGCTGGAAGAAGCGATCGAAGAAGAGAAGCAGATTCCGGTGGATATCTGCAATCACGCAGTTTTAGTAGGTTATGGCCGCGTCGGCAGCCTGCTGGGGCAAAAGCTGATGGAAGCGGATGTGCCGCTGGTGGTGGTGGAGAACTCCCGTCCGCGCGTTGAAGCGCTGCGCGAGCAAGGGATCAAAGCGGTGCTGGGCAATGCGGCACGCGTGGATACCATGGAACTGGCGCGCCTCGACTGTGCCCGCTGGCTGCTGCTGACCATTCCGAATGGCTACGAAGCCGGTGAAGTCGTGACGGCAGCGCGCGAAAAGCGTCCGGACATTGAGATAATTGCCCGTGCGCATTATGACGATGAAGTGACCTACATAATGGAGCGCGGCGCGAATCGCGTGGTGATGGGCGAGCGTGAGATCGCCAACAGCATGCTGCATGTGCTGGAAGAAGAGATTGCGCAGAACCCGATTGTACGTGAGTGCCCGATTTAAGTGAGTGTGGTCTTTGGCAAGGTCGCCATGAACGGCGACCTTGCGTTTTATCTGTCCCAATATGACTCTTCTAAACTGTCTTCCCGCTCCGGCAGGCCGCGCGTCAGGCGCGGTGAATGCTGGTTCAGTACCTGATAACTTACCCGGTTCGCGTATTTACACACCTGTGCCAGCGACGAATAGGTCAGGTAGGCGCGGCCGTGTTTGCTGGAGTTCGGCACTTTTTGGCGGTGGAAGTTGTTAGCGGTGATGTCATGCAGCAGCGCCGCCAGCGCACCATCGCCTGCGCCGTTGGTGTTCATGATCTTCTCTGGGCCGCCCATATATGGCGCGATATGCGAGAAGATGCGCAGCGGCTGATCGCAATCCTTGTGGCGCATCGCGCGGCTAAATTCATATTGGTTGAACTCAGCCAGCGCGCCCGGCAGCAGCGGATGGTTGGTTTTGCGCTTGTACTCTTCTTCAGTGAAACCGGCCATGTACAAACCGGTTGGCCCGGCGGTGCACAGCACCAAATCCACCCAATCCAGCGCCATATTCGACGCCAGCAGCGGATCCTGTTCGCCGGTCAAGGCAAAGGCTTCTTCTTCGTTCATCGCCACAATCGAGACGTGATCGCGCAGGAAATCACGCCAGAACTGCGGGTTATCCTGAATCACGTATTTGGTGCCGAGCGTCAATACCACCGGCACATTGTGCTTTTTGGCGAATTCGATGGCGCGCAAGGTGGCTTCCGGCATCGGTTCGCCCGGCTGGCAGCGCACCAGATAGGAAGTCAGCACCAGCGCCGACGCGCCCGCAATAACCTCTTCCGGAATGCTGTTGGCCTGCAGCTGGTTCATCAAGCCGGGACTGATGGCAAAGGTACGCTCACCCTGCTCGCCAATCAGCGTAAAGCAGCGGCCAATCGCGCCATCGACGCCCTGCAGGAAGTTAAGATCCATGCGGCTGGAGGTGTTGCACAGGTAGCGATAGGCGTAGCCGCCGATCTGGATGTTATTGCACATCACACCGAGCAGCACCGAGCGGTCATCTGCCAGCACCGAATAGTTATGCAGGGTATTTCCGATGGTGCCACCGGCAAATTGATGGCTGATGAGCGCTTCGCGCATCAGTTCGTTGTAGAGCGCCTCGGCGGTAGCATCGTCGATCACCAGCGAGTGACCGGCGCTTAAACCGTAACGCTGCAGAAAGTCGTCGTCGACTTTGGCTTCAATATCCACCAGCGTCTGGTCGATACCCACCACCCAACTGCCCTCTTCCTGCTCTTGCTGCGTGGCTTGCAGCAGCGGATCGCGCGCGTTGACGGGGAAATAGTGTTTGGATTTGCGTTTGCCGGGAAATTTCATCGAGAGTGCCGTCAGGGAAAATCAGGCAGAGAATGATATCACACTCTCTGCCACACCCTTAACGGCGCGCGTTGACCAGTTGCACCATCATTTCAATGTGCTCCGCATCGGCGTTGAGCGCAGGAATGTACTCGAACTTTTCGCCGCCGGCATGCAGGAAGATCTCGCAGTTCTCACCGCTGATCTCCTCCAGCGTTTCAAGGCAATCCGCCGCAAAGCCCGGACTCATCACCTGCACATGCTTGATGCCTTTGGCCGGCAAACTTTTCATGGTTTCATCGGTGTACGGCGTCAGCCACGGCTCGCGACCAAAGCGCGACTGGAAGGTCATCATGATTTTGTGTGGCGCAATGCCCAACGCCGCGGCCAGCGCATCGGTGGTGTCTTTGCAACGCAGCGGATAATCATCGCCTTCATTGGCGAAACGCTGCGGAATGCCGTGATAGGACAGCACCAGCAGATCCGGTTCGCCATGCAGCGCAAACGAGCGCTCAACCGAGGCTTTCAGCGCGGCGATGTAAGCCGGATGCTCCGCGTAATCGCGGATAAACGCCACTTCCGGCAGCGAGCGCAGTGGTTTAAAGCTGGTGGCTAAGCCATCCCAAACCGCGGCAACCGTCGAGCAGGAGAACTGCGGATAGAGCGGCAGCACGATGAGTTTGGTCACGCCCTGATCCAGCAAGCGTTTCAGCGCGCTGTCGAGGCTTGGCTGGCCGTAGCTCATACCGAGTTCAACCGGCATATCAAGGCGCTGCGCCAATGCTTCACGCTGACGCTTGCTGAACACCATCAGCGGTGATCCTTCATCCATCCATACGGAAGCATACAGTTTCGATACGCGTGGCGAACGGAAAGGCACGATGATGAAATTGAGAATCGGCCACCACAGTAAGCGCGGTGTATCAACCACTCGTGGATCGCCGAGGAATTGTTTCAGATAGCGTTTAACCGCAGGTGTTGTGGGTGCGTCTGGTGTGCCTAAGTTAACCAGCAAAACCCCGGGCTTTTCTTGCCTCATGGTATTTCCTTGATGTCGAAACGAATGGGTCGAATGCAAAATCAGGGGGAAATTGTAGCGGAAATTAAAGGAGGGGAAAGCAATTGCTGCAAAAGGGCCGGACAACCGGCCCCTCAACGCATTAACCGAGAATCGTGGCCAATTGCGTGCTCACTTCGGCGACAGGACGTGTGCCGTCGATTTTGTGATATTCGGTGTTGCCGTCTTGCGCTTCTTTGCCGTAGTAGGCAATCAGCGGTGCAGTCAGTTGATGGTATTCCACCAGACGCTTACGCACGGTCTCTTCCTGGTCATCTTTACGCGTGGTCAGCTCTTCGCCGGTCAGGTCATCTTTACCTTCCACTTTCGGTGGATTGTAAGTGACGTGATAAACGCGGCCCGATGGCGTGTGTACGCGGCGGCCAACAATACGATCCACAATCAGCTCGTCCGGTACAGCGAACTCCAGCACGTAGTCAACCTTGATGCCCGCTTCTTTCATCGCGTCAGCCTGCGGGATAGTGCGTGGGAAGCCATCGAGCAGGAAACCGTTTTTGCAGTCTTCCTGCGCGATACGCTCTTTAACCAGCGCAATCACCAGCTCGTCAGTCACCAGTTTACCGGCATCCATGATCGCTTTTGCCTGTTGGCCCAGTTCCGTACCTGCTTTTACTGCCGCACGTAACATGTCACCGGTGGAGATTTGCGGAATACCGTATTTCTCCATGATGAATTGAGCCTGAGTGCCTTTACCTGCGCCCGGAGCTCCGAGCAGAATAATACGCATTGCGTAATTCCCCTTGCGAATCGCATTGTTCAATCTGAGAAGGCGAAGAACATACCATTATGGCCCGCGCACCACAAGGAAACGGGCGCGCTCGCCACGAAAGGTCTACTTTGACCTGCTTTGTCAGCAAATACCAGCAGAGTGCCCGTTTTTAGGAATCACGGCTAAGCATGAGTAGGTCTTTGAGGCGTTTTTTCAGTGCGGGTGTGACGTTCAGCTGTTTGTTGACCCCGCCGCGCACGTCGGCGCGCAAGCGTAATTGCGCCTGTTCGGGCAGCACCTGAACATCCTGCGGCAATTCACTGGCATTAAGGCCGTTCGGCAGCGGAAAAAGTGCAAAGGGTAAACCCGGTTGCTGAATGGAGTGCAGGATGAATGGCGAGTCGAGCGCGATTTTTTCCACCATCGCAATATTGTACGGACGCCATTCGCTGTCCTTCATCATTGCCAGCGCCTGTTCTGGCGCGCCACCGAGCGCTAATCCTTGCTCAAACAGCCGCAGCTCGCTGCGCACCAATGTGCTGAAATCGGCGGTGCGCAATGCGATTAACACCAGATCGCCGCATAACGCCGAATGGCGATCAAGGCGGGCGACAAACAGTCGCGCATCGCTCACCAGCCGATTATGCAGCTGCGTGGCAAACGACTCCGATGCATCGGTGACGCCGTGGCTTTGACATTCGCTCAACGCACGCACGCGACCTTGCTGCATATCAACATGATCCACCAGCGCAATGTTGCCCGCCGTCATCGGCAAAGTGGGCAGCACGCTCAGTTCACTAACCGGATAGTGCGAGGCATAGCGCGTGTGATTACGTGATTGCTCCTGACGGAGAAACAGCTGGGAAAGCAGCACTCGCGAGATATGCAAAGAGGGTGCGAAGAAGAGATCGAAATTTTCAAGCCGGTAATAACGGGAAAGCGAGCCGCGAAGCTTGTCGCGCGCCGCCGCCGCCCTGGCAGAAGCAAGTTGTGGAGCCATCGCGTGGTATGTCTCTGGTTATTATGCTGTGTGTGGGAGGTGAAACCTGCGGTGATAGTCGGCGTAAAACACAGAGAGCCGTAGCCGTCAACCTGCCAGAATCTGGGGGAAAGGTTAGGCCAATGCGGCTGGACATTAAAATGATATAAACTGACAATCCCTGTTAGGTTTTTACACAGGGGACGAGTATGACCGTGCTTCCTTCGTTACGTGCACTGCACTATTTCCACCAGGCGGCACTGTTCAGCAGTTTTAGCGTAGCGGCCGAACGTCTGCATGTCACCCATAGCGCCATCAGCCATCAGGTTCGACAGCTGGAGAGCTGGATGGGGAAGCCGCTGTTTGTGCGTACCAATGGACGCGTCAAATTAACCTCACACGGTGAACGTTTGCTGGTTAGTTGTCAGAAAGCCTTTAGCGAGCTCTCCACCACCTGCGAAAGCATTCGTACCGGCATGCGCCATCATATCAGCGTCTCCTGCGCGCCCAGCTTTCTCTCGCAATGGCTGATTCCGCGCATCGCCAGCTTTTATCAGCGCTATCCCGATATTGAAGTGCAGTTTCAGCCGCTGGTGGAGATTGACCAGTTGCGCAGCGAGCACACCGATGTGCTGATTCTCAGCGCCGAGCAGTCGCCGGATGACGATATTGATGCCACCTTGATCAGCGATGATTACATCGGTCCGCTGTGCGCCCCGCAGTTTGCCGCCCGCTTTCAAAGCGAGCAGGATCTCGCCTCACTGCCATTGCTGCACGCCGATACGCGGCTGCATGCGTGGGCCGAATGGGCGAAAACCAGCGGCGTACGCGGCAATTACTGGATCGGCAAGCATTTCGATAATTTGACGTTAGCCATTCAGGCGGCGAGAAACGGATTGGGCGTGATTATGGCGCCACGCTTGCTGGTGCGTCAGGAGTTGAGTGACGGCACCTTGATCGCACCGCTGGGCTTTGTGCGCGTCGATCGCGCCACGTTGATGATGACCAAGACTTCGCGTCAGCACGATGCGGAGATTACATTATTTCGCGATTGGTTGCGGGATCAGGCGCAGATTTAACAGCAGATATAAAAAAAGGTCGCCATGAATGGCGACCTTTCGGGTTTGGTGCGATTACGCCTTCAGCAACTGGTTCATGCGACGGATGAACTGGTTTGGATCGTCAAGCGTACCGCGCTCGGCGAGCAGCGCCTGATCCAGCAGCAGCTCAACCCACTCGGCAAAGCGCGTTTCGTCCTGGGTATCGGCCACGCGTTTCACCAGCGTATGATCCGGATTGATCTCGAAAATGTACTTCACGTCCGGCACGTCCTGACCGGCCGCGGCAAACAGCTTCGCCATCTGCGTGGTCATTTCGTTAGCATCGGTGGTGACGATCGCTGGCGTGTCGGTGAGACGATGCGTCAGACGCACCTCTTTCACACGCTCGCCCAGCAGCGTTTTCACGCGCTCAACAAACGGCTCCAGCGCCTTCTCCGCTTCTTTCTGCTCTTCGGTCTCTTCATCGGCCAGTTTGCTCAGCGAATCATCCGCTTTGCTGACTGACTGGAAGGTTTTGCCGTCGAACTCGGTGAGGTAACTCATCATCCATTCGTCGATACGATCGGAGAGCAGCAGCACCTCGATGCCTTTCTTGCGGAACAGTTCCAGATGCGGGCTGCTCTTCGCAGCGGCATAGCTGTCGGCGGTGATGTAGTAAATCTTGTCCTGACCTTCCACCATGCGCGTCACGTAATCGTCGAGCGAAACGGTCTGCTCAGCGCTGTCGCTCTGGCTGGTGGCAAAGCGCAGCAGTTTGGCAATCTGTTGCTGGTTAGCGTTGTCTTCGGCTGGACCTTCTTTCAGTACCAGACCGAACTCTTTCCAGAACTGCTGATATTTTTCCGCGTCGTCTTTCGCCAGCTTCTCTAACATTTGCAGGCTACGCTTGGTGAGCGCGCCACGCAGGCTCTGGGTCACACGGCTGTCCTGCAGGATTTCACGCGATACGTTCAGCGGCAGATCGTTGGAATCTATCAAACCACGCACGAAGCGCAGGTAGTTCGGCATGAACTGCTCGGCATCGTCCATGATGAACACGCGCTGTACGTAGAGTTTCAGGCCGTGCTTGCTGTCGCGGTTCCACATGTCGAACGGCGCACGCGCCGGGATATACAGCAGGCTGGTGTATTCCTGCTTACCTTCCACGCGGTTATGGCTCCAGATCGCCGGATCGCTGAAATCGTGGGCGATGTGTTTGTAGAACTCGTTGTACTCGTCGTCGCTGATCTCAGACTTGTTGCGCGTCCACAGCGCCTGGGCTTTGTTGATCTTTTCCCAGGTGATGGTGTCGCTCTCTTCGTCTTTGCTTTCAATCTCAACCGGCAGCGCGATGTGATCGGAGTATTTGCTGATCACGTTACGCACGCGCCACGCATCGAGGAAATCATCTTCGCCTTCACGGAAGTGCAGCGTGATTTCGGTACCGCGATCGGCTTTCTCAATCTCTGCCAGCGTATATTCCCCTTCGCCAGCAGATTCCCAGAACACCGCTTCATCGGCTTTAGCGCCGGCGGCGCGGGTGCGCACGGTGACTTTATCCGCCACAATGAACGCAGAGTAGAAGCCCACGCCGAACTGGCCGATCAGCTGGCTGTCTTTCGCCTGGTCGGAGCCCATGGATTCGAGGAAGGATTTGGTGCCGGATTTAGCGATGGTGCCGAGGTTCTCAATCACTTCATCACGGCGCATACCGATGCCGTTATCGCTGAGCGTCAGCGTGCGATTTTCCGGATTGACCGAGATACGTACGCGCAGGTCGCCGTCGCCTTCATACAGATCGGGCGTCGACAGCGCGCGGAAGCGCAGTTTGTCGGCGGCATCTGAAGCGTTGGAAATCAGCTCGCGCAGGAAAATCTCTTTATTTGAATAGAGTGAATGGATCATCAGGTGCAGAAGTTGTTTTACCTCTGACTGGAAGCCACGCGTCTCTTGTCCTTTCATGGTCATTGCTACCTCAACTGAATCGGGGTTGATGATACGTTGAGAGAGAAATGGGGATGAAGGAGAGGATTTCAAGCCGATGTCTGTGAAGACATCGGCAAGTGATTAGAAATTAATCTTGTGGCGTCCGGCGAGCGAGTGCGACAGCGTGGTGCCATCGACCATTTCCAGCTCACCACCGACCGGCACACCGTGTGCAATGCGGCTGGCATCAACGCCATATTGTCCGCACAACTCGGCGATGTAGTTGGCCGTGGCTTCCCCTTCCACAGTGGGATTGGTGGCGAGGATCACTTCGGTTAAGGTTTCGCGCTCGAGACGCTGCTCCAGCCGATCCAGGCCGATATCCTGTGGCCCAATGCCATCCAGCGGTGACAAGTGCCCCATCAGCACAAAGTAGCGGCCGCCAAACTGGCCGGTCTGCTCAATGGCGTGGATATCTGCCGGGCTCTCCACCACACAAATCTGGCCGTTTTGCTGACGACGCGGATTGGCGCAGATGGTGCAGATTTCCTGTTCGGTGAAGGTACGGCAATCGGCGCAGTGACCGATTTCCGACATGGCGCGGGTCAATGCCTGCGCCAGACGCATGCCACCGCTACGATCGCGCTGCAACAGCTGAAAAGCCATACGCTGCGCCGACTTCGGGCCAACGCCCGGCAGGCAGCGCAACGACTCCATCAAAGATTCAAGCAGTGGACTGGTTTGCATCAGAACGGCATCTTGAAGCCAGGCGGCAGCTGCATACCTGAAGAGACCGCAGCCATCTTCTCTTTCTGCGTTTCGTCAATACGGCGTGCCGCATCGTTGAAGGCCGCGGCGATCAGATCTTCCAGCATGTCTTTGTCATCTTCCAGCAAGCTAGGATCGACTTCAACACGACGGCAGTTGTGCGCACCGTTGATGGTTACTTTAACCAAGCCAGCGCCTGATTCACCGGTCACTTCGATCGCGGCGATCTCTTCCTGCACTTTGGCCATTTTGTCTTGCATCTGCTGGGCCTGTTTCATCAGGTTGCCCAATCCGCCTTTACCAAACATAGTTTTCTCTCTCTGCTGGGGCTGCGCGCAGTTGACGCGCGGCAGCATGTTCACACCGGTCGAATACTCTCTTCATCCAAATCGGCATCGAAGAATCGACGCAATGTCTGAATATGGGTATCGCTTTCGATCGACTGTCGCGCCTGCGACAGCTTCTCTTCATAAATGGCCTGGCGCCACTCCAGTGGCGTCAATACCGTAGGATTATCGTCTTCAATAATCGTCAATTCAACCGGCTGACCGGCAGACTGACTCAGCGCTTCCGCCAGCGCCTGCCTGGCAGAAGCTGAATTCAGATGGCGCTGACTGCTGCGCAGATGCAGCGTAACGCCGGCTTCGCCCACCTCTTTCCACGCATTGAGCGCCACTTGCTGCACCAGTTTCGGTAGCGTCAGCGCGGCGATTTCAGCAGCCCACGCATCGCGCTGCTGGGCTTCTTCCGCCAGACGCAGCGCCAGCTCAGGGGTTTTCTCATGCTCCAGTGCCGAACGCAAGGCTTTTGGCGTCGCCACCGGCTCCGCTTTAACCTCCACCGGCAGCTGCGTTTTCCAGCGATAAGCTTCCGGTTTGGCCGGGGCTTTTACCGTGGGTTCGGACGCACGTTGTTGCACACGTTCAGTGACGCTAGCGAGACGTTCCAGCGCCGGATTCGCCGGCCGCGCGGAACGCGCTGCCGGCTCACTCTTTTTTGCTTTGCCGGCTCCCTGACGCAGCAACTGCGTTCGCGCCTGTAACAACTGGCTGGTGGAGTCAGGTAACGGATCGGGCGCGGGCTGCATGTCTGGATAATCATCCGACACCGGCGGCGCGTCAGGGTTTGGCGGTGCCATCTGCGGCTGCGCAGCCGGTGCGGGCGCGGTTTTCGCGGCGGCTTGTGGCGCAGCAACCTGCGGCGCAGCTTGTGGCGTCAAGGTGGGACGCGCCACCGGCTCCGCAATCGTTGCCTGCGGATGGAACGCCAGCGCCCGCAGCAGCGTCATCTCTACGCCTAAGCGCCGATCCGGTGCCAGCGGCAGATCTTTACGTCCCATCAACAACGTTTGGTAATAGAGCTGCACGTCAGCCGGTGGCAGCACGCGCGCTAACTCGCGCAGGCGATCGGCCTGGCTGAGATCGTCCTCGCTGAGCGAGCTTGGCAGCAGCTGCACCATCGCAATGCGGTGCAGTAAGCGCAGCATCTCGACCAGCAGCGCTTCCCACTCAACCCCACGCGACGCGGCCTGATTCAGCAGCGCCATCACCTGTTCACCCTGGCCATCCACCAGCGCTTCAATCAGCGCCAGCGGCTGTTCATCGTCGAGCGTGCCGAGCATTTGTGCCACGGTGTCACGCGTTACGCTGCCCTGCCCCATGGCAATCGCCTGGTCGGTCAGACTCAGCGCGTCGCGCATGCTGCCATCAGCGGCGCGTGCCAGCAGATGCAGCGCGCGCGGTTCGGCAGCAATCTGCTCCTGCTGCAACACATGTGCCAGCTGCTGCTGGATTTGCTCCACGTCCAGCGCTTTGAGATGGAATTGCAGGCAACGGGACAGAATCGTCACAGGCAGCTTCTGCGGATCGGTGGTCGCCAGCAGGAATTTCACGTGCGATGGCGGCTCTTCCAGCGTTTTCAGCAGCGCGTTGAAGCTGTGACGCGACAGCATGTGCACTTCATCGATCAGATAGACCTTGAAGCGACCGCGCGCCGGCGCGTACTGCACGTTATCGAGCAGATCGCGCGTATCTTCAACTTTGGTGCGTGATGCGGCATCGATCTCAATCAGATCGACAAAACGGCCCTGCTCGATTTCGCGGCAGTTATCGCATTGCCCGCACGGCGTTGACGTGATGCCGGTTTCACAGTTAAGCCCCTTCGCCAGCAGACGGGCGATCGAGGTTTTCCCGACGCCGCGTGTGCCAGAAAAGAGATAAGCATGATGGATTCGTCCCAGTGACAACCCGTTGGCCAGCGCAGTCAGCACATGTTCCTGACCGACTACGTCAGCGAAGGCCTGGGGACGCCATTTTCGCGCAAGTACCTGATAGCTCATGTGGATTCAATCACTGGAATTTAGGGAGAAGGGAGAAAATGCAGCTTCGCAAACCCTGTTTATTTTGGCAGTAGTTTAACAGCCACCAGCGGATCAGCAACCACTAACTTTGCAGAGGTGGCGCCCCGCCGTGCAGCGGAGCGCGCAGGCCTTAGTGGCCGGGGAAATTCACCAGGCTGAAGCACTCGACGCCCATGGCAGTCAGGCGGGCTTCACCGGTCAGGTCAAACAGATTAATCACGAATGCGGCGTCTTTCACTTCTCCACCGGCGCGGCGGATCAGCTTCACCGTTGCTTCCAGCGTGCCGCCAGTCGCCAGCAGATCGTCCACCACCAGCACCACATCGCCTGGTTTAATGGCATCTTTGTGCAGTTCCAGCGCATCGGTGCCGTACTCCAGCTCGTAGCTTTCGCTGAAGGTGTCACGCGGCAGTTTGCCCGGCTTACGCACCGGCACAAAACCCACGCCCAAACCCAGCGCCACCGGTGCGCCAAACAGGAAGCCACGCGCTTCCGTTCCCACCACCTTGGTGATGCCTTTGTTACGATAACGCTCCACCAGAATGGCGATCGACGCGGCATACGCCTGCGGATCTTCCATCAGACTGGTCACGTCACGGAACAGAATGCCCGGCTTCGGATAGTCAGGAATGCTTTTAATGCTGTTTTTGATGAGTTCAAGCTGCTGCGCAGTTGCGGTCATAAATGTTACGCCTGGAGAAAATATCTAATACGCGCAGCTTCTCTAGCGCCAAACCCCGGAAACCGGGTTAAGCGAAGTCGTTTATAAGGGAAGCCACGCACGAAGATGCCCAAATCTATGCAAATACCCGGCTAAATGCAACCCTCACGCTACTGTTGTGGCGGGTTGGCATCCTCGGTTACAACCGGAATGCGCCACATAAAAAGCAGCAGCAGGCACAGCATCGCGCCTAACAGGATGCGCACCCACAGCAGGTTTACTAAATAAAGGGACACCGAAAAGGTAATCACAATCAGCAACATGGCGCGCCCTTTGGCGCCGGGCGGCATGGCACGATGCTGCTGCCAGTGGCGAATAAAGCGACCAAACGGCGACTTCCATAGCAACCAATGATGGAAACGCGGCGACGAGCGGGCAAAACACCAGGCCGCCAGCAACACAAATGGCGTCGTCGGTAATAAAGGTAATACAATGCCCAGCGTACCTAGCACAATCGCCAGCCAGCCAAGGCTCAGTAGTAAAATGCGCTGCATGCCTGATGCCTGAATAAGTCAAAAACAGCGTTACGTTAACACAGTCGGAAACAGAGTGATGCCCCAACCGCCCGCCCAGCAACGTCTCCATGCCATGTTAGAGTTACTGCGCCAGCAGATTGCGCAGCAGCCGGATGGTGCCTGTCGTCAGCCCCGTTTTGATTCTCACCTGTTTCGCACCAGCGGCACGCGTCTGGCGGATTATCTGCGCGAGCTGGAAGGCAATGTGACGCAGTTAACCGCTGCTGACACTGATGTGGCGCGCCGTCAATGGCTGGCAGAGAAAGTGCTGGATCAAATTGCCGCATTACAGCGCGAATGCCAGAGCCAGCAGCTGCGCGTCAAGCGCGAGCGGCCACGTGTCGATGCACGCCAGGCCAAGCGTGAAGAGTATCAAGGCTATGAAAAACGCTTACTGGCGATGATTGCTCAGCGCGAGCAGCATCTGGCGCGCGCTGAAACGCTGAGCGTTCAGCAGCAGTTAATTCGTGAAGTCGATCAGCTGCAAGAACGTTTGGCACGCTGCCGCGCCGCTATCTACAAACTGGAGTTGCCGCCTATGCCGCGCTGAACGCGGCGCTTTTTCCTCTATACTCATTGCGGTGAGAAAAAGGAGTAAAATCATGACGCTGGTATTATGGATTGTGATCGGTTTAGCGGCAGGCTGGCTCAAACGGGTGATTTTTCCCGGTCGTCCGGGAGGATTTGTGCCGACGTTGGTGCTGGCGGTGATTGGCGCGCTGATTGGCGGCTATATCGCCACCTACTTCACTACCGGCGATCTGGCCGCCCTGCATCCAGCCGGTTTCGCTAGCGCACTGCTGGGCGCACTGTTAATGCTGCTGGTCGCGGCGAAATTACGTATTTAGGAGAAAAAATGTCACTGGACAGCGCACCCGACGACATCAAACTTGCCGTCGATCTGATTCAACTGCTTGAAGAGAATAATGTCCCTACCGCCACCGTGCTGGCTGCGTTGGCGATTGTTCAGCGAGATTATGAGCAGAAACAAGCGGCGGAAATCAAGGCCGACTAAGCAGCGTTGGACTCAGGCGCAACATATCAAGAAACGCATCCACCAGCTGAGGCGCATCGGCTGCTAAATCAAAACTTTGCGGGTTAAACAGCCAGCTTTCCATCATGCCATTGATATAGCCGCGCATCAGTAGCGCCGCCTGACGCGTATTCAGGTTCGCAGGCAATTGGCTGGCATCAATACAAAGACGTAGTACAGTTTCAATTCGATCGTAACACGCTTGCAGTAAGCTCTGCTGCATATCCTGTAACGTCGACATTTCGCCAACAAACTCACATTTGTGAAAGATAATCTCCATTAATGCGCGTCTTTGCGGATCCTTTGCTGTGGCGTCAAGGATATAGATCAACATAGAACGAACAACAGAAAGTGGATCGCCCGGGTATTTTGTCTGATACTCAAGTTCCACATCGTCCAGCCCAGCGTCACAACGCAGCCAGATTTCCTGTAAGAGATCGGCTTTATTTTTGAAGTGCCAGTAGATAGCCCCGCGCGTGACGCCGGCCGCTGTTGCGATATCCGCCAGAGACGTGGCGGCCACACCATGTTCGGAAAAGTGTGCTAATGCGGCGTCAAGAATTTGATGCCGTGTTTCAAGAGCTTGCGCTTTGGTTTTTCGTGCCATGCTGGGCTTTTTTTACAAACTTGTAAGTTTACATACATTTGTGAATGTATGTACCATAGCATGACCCGTGTTTTAACGCAGCAATGGGTTTATCGGTTTGTGATCCATTGATCATTTGATATCGGACACTAGAGGTTTATTTATGAATAAAAACAGAGGATTAGCGCCTCTGGCGGCCGTCCTGATGCTATCAGGCAGCTTTGTGTTAACAGGATGTGATGATAATAAATCCCAGCAAGCCGCCCAGCAGCAGCCCCCAGAAGTGGGTGTTGTAACGTTAAAAAACGAACCCTTGAAAATTACCACCGAGCTGCCGGGCCGTACCTCGGCTTTCCGCGTTGCGGAAGTGCGCCCTCAGGTGTCAGGAATTATCCTCAAGCGTAATTTTGTTGAAGGTAGTGATGTAAAAGCCGGTCAGTCGCTGTATCAGATTGATCCAGCCACCTATCAGGCGGCCTACGACAGCGCTAAAGCGGATCTCGCCCAGGCTGAAGCCAATGCGCGTGTTGCGCAGTTAACCATTACTCGCTATAAGCCGCTGCTGGGTACTAAGTACATCAGTCAGCAGGACTATGACACCGCCGCAGGCACCGCAGCTCAGACTGCTGCAGCCGCCCAGGCTGCGCGTGCCAACGTCGAAACTGCGCGCATCAATCTGGCGTATACCAAAGTGACGTCACCCATCAGCGGCCGTATTGGTAAATCGTCGGTAACCGAAGGTGCGCTGGTTTCCAACGGGCAAACCACTGCCCTGGCGACCGTGCAACAGCTCGATCCTATGTATGTCGATGTGACCCAATCCAGTGATGATTTCCTGCGTCTGCGCGCAGAGCTGGAATCCGGTCAGCTGAAACAGAACGACGGTAAGGCCAACGTCACCCTGCTGATGCAAAACGGTAACGCATACCCGCAGACAGGCACATTGGAATTCTCTGATGTGAGCGTGGATGAAACCACCGGCTCGATCACGCTGCGCGCCATCTTCCCGAACCCGGACAATCGCCTGCTGCCAGGCATGTTTGTTCGTGCGCGTCTGGATGAGGGCACCAATCCCACCGCACTGCTGGTGCCGCAACAGGGCGTAACACGCACCCCAACCGGTCAGGCAACCGCAATGGTGGTTGGCGCAGATAATAAAGTGGAATCCCGTAACATCACCGCTAATCAGGCATTTGGCGACAAATGGCTGGTGACGGAAGGTCTAAAAGAAGGCGATCGGGTGATCACCACCGGTATCCAGCGTGCCAAACCGGGTGCGCAGGTGACGCCAAAAGAAGTCTCCGATGATGCCAAAGCTGCACCAGAATCACCGTCTGCTAAATCATCGTCATAACAGGAGCCACTGATACATGGCTAAGTTCTTTATTGATCGCCCCATTTTTGCGTGGGTGCTCGCCATCATCATCATGTTGGCCGGTGTGCTATCGATTATCAGCCTGCCGATTGAGCAATATCCCAATGTTGCACCGCCGGCGGTTGAAATCCAGGCCACCTATCCGGGTGCTGATGCGAAAACGCTGCAAGATTCGGTGACGCAGGTCATCGAGCAAAACATGAACGGTATCGATGGACTGATGTATATGTCCTCGAGCAGTGACTCGTCGGGTACATTGACGCTGACGCTGACCTTCCAATCCGGTACTGATGCCGATATCGCGCAGGTTCAGGTGCAGAACAAACTGCAGCTGGCCACGCCGTTACTGCCACAGGAAGTACAGCAACAGGGTATTCAGGTTAAGAAATCCTCTAGCAGCTTCCTGATGGTGGCGGGTTTTGTCAGTGATGACGGCACCATGACGCAGAATGATATTTCTGACTATGTTGCTTCAAACATCAAAGATCCGGTCAGCCGTATGCCGGGTGTCGGTGATACCCAGGTGTTTGGTGCGCAATATGCGATGCGCATCTGGCTGGACCCACACAAGCTGAACAACTATTCACTGACACCAGTGGATGTGATCAACGCGCTGAAAATCCAGAACACCCAGATCGCCGCGGGTCAGTTGGGCGGTACGCCACCTGTACCGGGCCAACAGCTGAATGCCTCGATCATTGCGCAAACCCGTCTGACATCGACAGATGAGTTCGGCAATATTCTGCTGAAGGTGAATCAGGATGGTTCGCAGGTACGTCTGCGTGACGTGGCGAAGATTGAACTCGGTGGTGAAAACTACGAGATCATCGCGCGTTATAACGGCAAACCGGCTTCCGGTATCGGTATCAAACTGGCCACCGGCGCTAATGCACTGGACACCGCCGATGCGGTGAAAGCAGAACTGGCGAAACTGGAGCCGTTCTTCCCGGCAGGCATGAAAACGGTTTATCCGTACGACACCACACCGTTCGTGAAAATTTCGATTTTCGAAGTGGTGAAAACGCTGTTCGAAGCAATCGTGCTGGTGTTCCTGGTGATGTATCTGTTCCTGCAAAACTTCCGTGCGACGCTGATTCCAACCATCGCCGTTCCTGTTGTGTTGCTCGGAACCTTTGCGATCATCAGTGCCTTTGGCTACTCGATAAACACCCTGACGATGTTCGGGATGGTGCTCGCCATCGGCCTGCTGGTGGATGACGCCATCGTGGTGGTAGAGAACGTCGAACGTGTAATGGCGGAAGAAGGCTTACCGCCGAAAGAAGCGACCAAACGTTCGATGGAGCAGATTCAGGGCGCATTGGTCGGTATTGCCTTGGTGCTGTCAGCGGTATTTATTCCAATGGCGTTCTTCGGTGGTTCAACCGGCGTCATTTATCGCCAGTTCTCCATCACCATTGTTTCGGCGATGGCGCTGTCGGTGCTGGTGGCGTTGATCCTGACGCCTGCGCTTTGTGCCACCATGCTGAAGCCGGTGGAGAAAGGCGCTCACGGCAAAACTACCGGTTTCTTCGGCTGGTTTAACCGCCTGTTTGATAAGAGCACCAACCACTACGTTGACAGTGTTGGTCATATCATTCGCAGCACCGGCCGTTACCTGCTGATTTATCTGGTGATCGTGGTCGGCATGGCGTACCTGTTCCTGAAACTGCCTACCTCATTCCTGCCGGAAGAGGATCAGGGTTTGTTACTGGCGCAGGCGCAATTGCCAGCCGGTGCTACCCAGGAACGTACCCAGAAAGTATTGGATCAGGTGACGGATTACTTCCTGACCAAAGAGAAAGACAGCGTTAATTCCGTGTTTACCGTTAACGGCTTCGGCTTCGCCGGTCGTGGACAGAACACCGGTATTGCGTTCGTCAGCCTCAAGCCGTGGGATGAGCGTGGCGATGCCAACCTGAAAGTCCCTGCGATTGCCGGTCGTGCCATGCAGGCGCTCGGTCAAATCAAAGATGCGATGGTGTTCCCGTTCAACCTGCCAGCGATTATCGAACTGGGTAACGCCACCGGCTTCGACTTCATGCTGACCGATCAGGGTAACCTGGGTCACGAGAAGCTGACCGCCGCGCGTAACCAGCTGTTTGGCATGATCGCCCAGCATTCGGATACGCTGGTAGGTGTGCGTCCAAACGGCATGGAAGATACGCCGCAGTACAAACTGATCATCGACCAAGAGAAAGCGCAGGCGCTGGGTGTGTCGCTGTCCGACATCAATACCACGCTGGCTTCAGCATGGGGCGGTTCTTACGTCAACGACTTCATCGACCGCGGTCGCGTGAAGAAGGTGTACGTTATGGGCAAGGCCGATTCACGTATGTTGCCGGACGATATCAGTAAATGGTACGTGCGCAACAGCGGCGGCACCATGGTACCGTTCTCCGCCTTCTCTTCGGCGAAGTGGCAGTACGGTTCACCGCGTCTGGAACGTTACAACGGCTTGCCATCGATGGAGATTCTGGGCCAGGCTGCGCCAGGCAAGAGCTCCGGTGATGCCATGAACCTGATGGAAGAGTTGGCAGGAAAACTGCCGGCGGGTATCGGTTACGACTGGACCGGCATGTCCTATCAGGAACGCTTGTCAGGTAACCAGGCTCCGGCGCTGTATGCTATCTCACTGATTGTGGTGTTCCTGTGTCTGGCCGCGCTGTATGAGAGCTGGTCGATTCCGTTCTCGGTCATGTTGGTGGTACCGCTGGGTGTTGTCGGCGCACTGATCTTCACCACGCTGCGCGGCTTAAGTAACGACGTCTACTTTGTGGTGGGCTTGTTGACTACCATAGGATTGTCGGCGAAGAACGCCATCCTGATTGTCGAATTCGCCAAGGATTTGATGGAGAAGGAAGGTAAAGGGTTGGTGGAATCCACGCTGGAAGCATCCCGTATGCGTCTGCGTCCGATTCTGATGACCTCACTCGCCTTTATCCTCGGCGTAATGCCGCTGGCGATCAGCACCGGTGCGGGTTCTGGCGCACAAAATGCGGTAGGTACCGGCGTAATGGGCGGGATGGTAACAGCGACCGCGCTGGCTATCTTCTTCGTTCCGGTGTTCTTCGTGGTGGTACGTCGCCGCTTCAGTAAGAACAAAGGTGACCTGGAACACGGTCATCCGGTTGAGCACAAACACTAAGTTTTACTCTTCCCTAAAAGGCCGCTGATGCGGCCTTTTTTATTGCTGTTCCCCTGCCCCACCAAAATCCCTGCGTTTTTCACGGTTGCAATCAGCCATGTTCGGGCTTATACTATTGTTATAGTATAACATTACATAGCGAGGTTACTATGAAACCGAATATCCATCCTCTTTATCGCCCAGTGGTGTTCCACGACACCTCGGCCAACGAATACTTTAAAGTCGGCTCCACCATCAAAACCGAGCGCACCATTGAGTATGAAGGTGAAGTGCTGCCATATGTCACGCTGGATGTCTCGTCAAAATCCCACGTGTTCTACACCGGCAAGCAGAAAGACTTTGCTAAAGAAGGCAGCACCGCGCGCTTCAACCAGCGTTTCGGCAGCTTCCTGTCGCGCAACAAGTAACGCTGGAGAGAACAGATGCAGGTATTGAGTTCATTGCGCTCTGCAAAGACGCGCCATAAGGATTGCAAAGTCGTGCGTCGTAATGGTCGCATCTATGTGATTTGCAAAACTAACCCGCGCTTTAAGGCGGTTCAGGGAAGAAAGAAAAAAAGGTAGGAAAGTGTCGTGATAGTTGGCCGGGATGCTCCCCGGCCTTTTTTTTACTTCATGCTATGCAAAATGGCGTCAACATTGTGTTTGAACGCGGCGACATAGGTCGCTGCTGGGCCATTCGCTTCCGACAGCGCCTCAGGATAAAGTTCCCCGCCCGGCTGCGCGCCGGTTTCGCTGGCAATCTGTTTTACCAGTCGCGGATCGGTTTGATTCTCCATGAAGTAGGTTTTGATGTGCTCGGCCTTCAGTTGTTGGATGATCGAGGCCACGTCGCTGGCGCTGGCTTCCGCTTCGGTAGAGAAACCCACCGGCGCCAGGAAACTGACGCCATAGCGTTGGCCAAAGTAGCCAAAGGCATCATGGCTGGTCAGCACTTTACGCTTGCTCTTCGGCACTTCTGCAAAGGCATTTTTCGCCCAGCTATCCAGCTTCTGCAGCTGCTGAATGTAACTTTCACCGCTTTTACGAATATCCGCCGCATCTTCTGGATCGGCTTTGATCAGCGCATTCATCACATTAGTGGCGTAGATCACACCGTTTTGCATGCTGTTCCACGCGTGCGGATCGGTGACGCTTTTACCGTCCTCTTCCATCTTACGCGTGTTGACACCGTTCGATGCCACTACGATGGTGCCTTTATAGCCTGACGCGCTGATCAGGCGATCCATCCAGCCTTCCATGCCCAAACCGCTCACGAATACCACATCCGCCTTCGACAGCGCCTGGCTATCCTGCGGCGTCGGTTCGAAGGTGTGCGGATCGCCATTCGGCCCGACCAGCGATTTCACGTTAACGTGATCGCCACCAACCTGTTTAACGATATCCGCCAGCACGGTAAAGCTCGCCACAACATCAACGCTTTTCGCTAGCGACAGCGGGCTTGCCAGCATGGCGCCAATCGCCAGACTCAGCGGTAACTTTTTCATTCCTATCCCCTTTATTGGTTTGGTTATCGACGGCGCAACAGGCCGCCACATGGTCCTGTCAAAACAGAAAGCAGAAACAGTACCGCAGCACTGAGCACCACCGCCGGTCCAGCCGGCAGCGAGAAATGCCACGAAAGAATCAGGCCGATAAATGCTGAGACGATCGCCAGCAGCATGGCGATGCCGAGCATGAAAGCCAGATGGCGGCTCCAGAAGCGTGCGCTGGTGGCCGGCAACATCATCAATCCCACCGACATCAGCGTGCCCAGCACCTGAAAGCCCGCCACCAGATTGAGCACCACCAGCATCAGAAACAGACCGTGCACCAGCGGTGCGCTCCATTTGCCCTGAGCGCGCAGGAAATCGGGATCGAAGGCATCGATCACCAGCGGACGGAAGATCACCGCCAGCAGCAGCAAGGTCGTAGCCGCAATGCTGCCGACCAGCAGAATCGCCGCGTTATCCACCGCCAGCAGCGATCCAAATAACACGTGCAGCAGATCGACGCTGGAGCCGCGCAGCGACACCAGCGTGACGCCCAGCGCAAGAGAACCGAGGTAGAAACCGGAAAAACTGGCATCCTCTTTAAGATGCGTATAACGGCTAACCGCTCCCGAGAGCAGCGCCACCGCCAACCCGGCAATCAGGCCGCCGATACCCATCGCCACCAGCGATAATCCCGACACCAGATAACCAATCGCCGCGCCGGGTAACACAGCATGCGATAACGCATCGCCGACCAGACTCATGCGGCGCAGGGAAAGGAAAACGCCCAGCGGCGTGGCGCTGATCGCTAATGCAACGCAGGCCACCAGCGCACGGCGCATAAAACCAAATTCGATAAAGGGTTGGAGTAATGTCACGACGCCACCCTATGCAACGTTGGAGTTTGTGCGGCATCAGCGTCATCGAGCGATAGCACATCCTGAAAATAGCGCGCCACCAGCGGACGATCGTGTAGCACGACTAATAACGTGGTGCCCGCCTGCTGCTGCTGTTCGAGGATCGACATCAGCAAGGTGACGGTTTGGCTATCAATGCCGTTGAAGGGTTCATCCAGCAGCCACAGCTGGCTGCGCTGCAGCATTAAGCGCGCGAACAGCACGCGCTGCAGTTGCCCGCCAGATAACGTCGATGGCTGCGCATCGGCGAACTCACGCATTTGTACCGCATCCAGCGCGGCATCGATTTCCAGGCGCAAGGCGCGATTGATTCCACCAAACCAGCCGCAGCGTGGCCAGCAGCCCATCGCCACCAGTTCATAGGCAGTAAGAGGAAAGCGGGTTTCAAGTTCACTGCGTTGCGGTAACCAGCCCAGGGCTTTGCGTGGGATGTGCAATTCGCAGTTGCCGGAAATTGGCGGTAGTAAGCCGGCAATGGTTTTTAGTAATGTCGATTTGCCGGTGCCGTTAGCGCCAATCAGCGCCGTCATGCTGCCCGTTGCCAGCTCACCGTTAACGACCGGCGTCACCGCACGGCCTTGATAACCGGCTTGTAAGCGGTTGAAATGCATCATTTCTGCATGCCCCAATATAGGGCCAGCGCTAGCAAGGCAATCAGCATCAGTGCAACCAGCAAACGGCCGCCAAAGGAAAGAAGTAAACCGCTGTGATTCATACTCAACAACCAATAATGTTATAACATAACAATTATCATACCCGACTCATCCTCAATTGCGCCCAGGCAAAAGTGTTTCAAAAGTTGATCGATCATGAAGATAGCCGCGCTAATTCGCCGTTTCGCCATGATTGTGTTATGAAACCCATCACAACGATTACTCTTTCTGTTTATTAGCGACTTGCAATGTCACTCAATAAGCACAATGATAGAAACATCATTCTTTTACTGGATACAAAATGCCGTCTATTATTCATTGTGATATTGCTGTGGATGAGGACGATTGCGAAAAGTTGGTCAGAATTATCCAGGGGAATATTCTCAAAATAGCCGAGGAATTAGCCGGTGATTTACAGTGGTATTCTCAAAACGCGCAATTAGTTCCCGATAGCTTCCAGATTATTTCTATTCAACCAACCGACAATAATCGATTTAAAATGCTTTACGATTTCAGCTGGAATTTATTTAATCCTTGCCTGGATTTAAATGAAACGTTTACGCGTCGTGAAGAAGTGTTGTTTCAGGTAAAGCCCGGCGCGCTGGTGTTTGACGTGATTGACAATGAGCGCCCCTCTCCCGCCGATGAATTGTAATATTTGGTAATTGAGGTGAGCAAAGCTAATGATTGTGGATTACATTTAAGGAGTCGCTGAATTCAATTTTATTCGATATCGCTTCCTGGTAGCTTTTCTTAATCTCGCCGCGCTGCGGTAACTGTGCTAGCTATGGAGGGGAAAAAGATGGACGAATACTCACCGAAACGGCATGATATTGCCCAGCTTAAATACCTGTGTGAGAACCTGTTCGACGAAAGTATGGCGACATTGACTGACAGCCATCATGGTTGGGTTAATGATCCTACTTCGGAAAGCAATTTACAGCTCAACGATTTGATTGAGCATATCGCTTCTTTCACGATGAATTACAAAATTAAGCACGTTGAAGATGAAGCCCTGATTACGCAAATCGATGAATATCTTGACGATACCTTTATGCTGTTCAGCAGCTATGGAATCAATACTCAGGATCTACAACGGTGGCAGCGTTCAGCAAAACGCTTATTTAATCTGTTTGCCGAAGAGTGCGCTTATCTCCAACAACCTAGCCATTCCTTTTAGCACCAGACTGAGACCGGTTTATTTATGAGCAACCAAGCCTTAACTAAAACAGATTATTTGATGCGACTGCGCCGCTGTCGCTCAATCGATACCCTTGAACGGGTTATCGAAAAAAACAAGTATGAATTACCTGATAATGAACTCGCGGTATTCTATTCGGCAGCCGATCATCGTCTGGCTGAACTGACCATGAATAAGCTTTACGATAAAGTACCGGTTTCTGTCTGGAAGTTCGTCCGCTAAGTTTTTCCCCTAACAGCCGATCTGCACCATCATCGTTTTGATCAAGGATTGAATCACCGGCAAAGGATTGCCAGATTTCTCTGTGCGTAAAATTCTGTGGAGTATGAGGCGGGTACAAATTGGTGGGGGCCCTGCCAGCTACATCCCGGCACACGCGTCGCCTGCTGCGGCTGCTTCCTTCCGGATCTGACCGAGTTCACAAGTTAGCATTGCGGGAGAACCAACAGGGCCCCCATTGACAAGCCCTCATTTCGAGAGCGCAGGCATTATCAAGTATGCCCCCGGCAATTGCAAGCGCAGGCCCGACAACCGTTGGTTTCTTGCACAAGCACACAGCAATGCGCTGATGTCTACCCTTCTGCATGCTAAAGTTTGCCCTTTCCAGATGAAAATAGGTGCGCATATGAGCGACCAAAACAATTTCTCTGAGCGCGTCTGGCAGATCATCGCGGCCATTCCCCCGGGAAAAGTCACTACTTACGGGGATGTTGCGCAATTAGCGGGTTCGCCGCGTGCGGCACGCCAGGTGGGTGGCGTATTACGCCGTTTGCCGGAAGGCAGTAAATTACCCTGGTTTCGCGTTATCAATCGCCATGGCCGCATTTCACTGCAGGGTGACGACTTGTTACGTCAGCGCGATGCGCTGGAAGCGGAAGGAATTGAAGTGAGCGATGCTGGGGAGATCGAGTTAGAGAAATATCAGTGGGAAATTTAGCGGTGCGATATGTCGCGCACAGGCCTGCAGCCGTTACGTAAAGGCGCTGTCTCGTCCCTGATCGCTCGGCACACGCCATCCATGGCGTGTGACGCTTTACTCCACGGCAGCGGGCCTGTGCGCTTGGCCTGTGCCGTTTGGTAGATTACAGACTTGTCGGTGCCGGCACCGAAGCAGATGGCGTCACCTGCGTAGGTGAAGTCGAAGGCACTGTTGTTGCTGCTCCCGGCTGGGTTTGCATCGCGACGTTAGTCACTGGCACCAACAGCAGTTCGGCTTTTGTGCCGCCCTGATTAATCACCGGTTTCACCGTATCGGTGATAAACGCCAGCTTGCCATCAATCGAAATCGCCGCACTCAACAGAATGCGCGCGTTCGGCTGGATGTCAGCCGGATTAAACGGCAAGACAAACTGGAACGGCGACTGTTTCCCTTCAGTACGCACCACGCGCTGCGACAGCACTTTTGAAGGCGCGTCGGCCAGCGATGCATCTGATAGCGTAACGGTCAGCACAGAATCCGGCGGCAGCGCAATGCGCTGGCGGATATACACCGAACCACTGACATTAGGCTGCGCAATCGCGGCCTGCTGCCCCGCTACCGCTGAGCCGAGTGTAGGCGTGGCTACCGGCTTGCTGTGGTCCGCACAACCGGTAATCGCCGCAGCCAGGGTCATACCGCTAATAACTTGCCAGAGTTTCATCGATGTCGTCTCCTTATGAACACTATGATTGTCGGCGGTAAATTCATTGCTTAGCTTTTCAGCCGCCGAATGACCTTAATTCTGGCACAAATATCGGCATTGCGCCTAAACCCTCCGCCAGCCCGCTGAAATCGCGGCAAAATCATTGACGGAAACTGGTCGGATCTTTCACACTGACGCGATGAGTCACGCTGAGGAATCCGCTATGAGCCAGGCACTGCACAACCTGCTTAATTTATTAAATCTGGAAAAACTGGAAGAAGGCCTGTTTCGTGGTCAGAGCGAAGATCTGGGCTTGCGCCAGGTGTTTGGTGGCCAGGTAGTCGGCCAGGCGCTGTATGCTGCGAAACAAACGGTGCCGGAAGAGCGCATCATTCACTCCTTCCACAGCTACTTTCTGCGTCCGGGCGATAGCCAAAAAGCCATCATTTATGATGTCGAAACGCTGCGTGACGGCAAAAGCTTCAGCGCACGCCGCGTTAGCGCGGTACAGAATGGTCAGCCGATCTTCTACATGACGGCTTCGTTCCAGGCACCTGAAAGCGGCTTCGAGCATCAGAATGAAATGCCGCAGGTGCCGGGCCCGGATAATCTGCCATCGGAACAGGATTTGGCGAAGAAGCTGGCCGCGCATCTGCCACTCAAGCTGAAAGAAAAATTCCTCGCCGAGCGTCCGCTGGATATTCGTCCGGTGCAAATTCATAACCCGCTGAAAGGCCACGTCGATAAGCCGCTGCGTCAGGTGTGGATTCGTGCCAACGGCGAGTTACCGGCCGATCGTCGTATCCATCAATACCTGCTGGGCTATGCCTCGGATCTCAACTTCCTGCCGGTGGCGCTGCAACCGCACGGTAAAGGCTTCCTCGAAGCCGATATGCAGGTTGCAACCATCGATCACTCAATGTGGTTCCATCGTCCGTTCGACTTGTCTGAATGGCTGCTGTACAGCGTGGTGAGCACTTCCGCCTCGGGCGCGCGCGGTTTTGTGCGGGGTGAGTTTTATACCCAGGATGGCCGACTGGTGGCGACCACGGTGCAGGAAGGCGTGATGCGCCAACGCGACGCATAAAAAAAGGGGCGATAAAATCGCCCCTCTGTTTTTTTATAATTTTAGCGCACTGCTCTTCTTTAGCGCGGCGGTTACTGGTTGTAAGCGTTCTCGCCGTGGCTGTTTACATCCAGACCTTCACGTTCCTGATCTTCCGGAACACGCAGTCCAACAATCATATCCGCCAGTTTGAAGCCGATGAAGGCTACAACTGCAGTCCAGACGATGGTCACACCCACGCTGAACAGCTGAATCCAAACCTGATGGCCCATGGTCACGCCTTCTGCGTAGCCTACGCCGCCCAGTGAAGAGGACGCGAACACGCCGGTCAGGATACAACCAAGGATGCCACACACGCCGTGCACACCGAACACATCACATGGGTCATCAACGCGCAGCCATTTCTTCAGGGTTGTTACGCCCCACAGACCGGCTAAACCACCCGCCAGACCTATAATCAGCGCGCCGCCGACACCCACATAACCACAAGCAGGGGTAATCGCCACCAGACCGGCGATGAAGCCCGAGCAGGCGCCAAGCAGAGAAGGTTTACCGCGTACCGCCCACTCGCCAAACACCCACGACAGCACCGCACCCGCTGTAGCCACCACGGTATTCAGGAACGCCAGCGCAGCGATTTCGTTAGCTGAGGAAGCAGAACCAGCGTTGAAGCCGAACCAGCCCACATACAGAATCGCGGTACCGAGGAACACCATCGGCAGGTTGTGTGGTTTGAAGGCCTCTTTGCCGAAACCAGCACGTTTGCCCACCAGATAAGCACCCACCAGGCCTGCAACGGCGGCGTTGATGTGAACCACGGTGCCGCCCGCGAAGTCGAGCGCGCCATCTTGCGCCAGCAAGCCACCAGCCCATACCATGTGTGCGATTGGCAGATAAGCCAGCGTCAGCCACACCACCACGAAGATCAATACCGCAGAGAAGCGAATACGTTCAGCCAGCGCACCAACAATCAGGCCGACGGTGATACAGGCGAAGGAAGCCTGGAACGCGATGTGAATGTACTGATAGAAGCTGCCCATCAGCGCTTTCAACTCAATATTTTTCAGCATCGCCCACTGGAAGCTACCGAAGAAGGCGTTGCCTTCACTGAACGCCAGTGAGTAGCCGTAAATTACCCACAGCACGCAAACCAGTGAGAAGGTCACCGCAACCTGCGTCAGCATCGACAGCACGTTCTTGCCGCGAATCAAACCGCCGTAGAACAGCGCAATGCCGGGAATCGACATAAACAGTACCAAGGCGGTACAGATCATCATAAAGGCGTTATCGGCTTTATCCGCTACTGCAGGGGCTGCCGCCATCGCCAGAGAAGGTAACAGCGCAAGGCTGGTGAGGCCCAACTTCGTTATCAGTTTATTCATTTCTTTCCATCCCATCACAATTCAGAGCCCCAGTTACAGTGCTGCTTCGTCGGTCTCGCCGGTACGAATACGAATGACGCGCTGCAGTTCTGCGACGAAAATCTTGCCGTCGCCAATTTTGCCGGTATACGCGGCTTTGCTGATGACATCGACCACTTCATCAAGTTGGTCGTCCGCAATAGCGATATCAATTTTTACTTTTGGCAGGAAGTTAACGCTGTACTCGGCACCGCGATAAAGCTCTGCGTGACCTTTCTGGCGACCAAAACCTTTAACTTCGGTAACGGTCAGTCCTTGAATGCCAATAGAGGATAAGGCTTCACGCACGTCCTCCAGCTTAAATGGTTTGATTACCACGGTAACCAGCTTCATACGTTCCCCTCCGGATAAGAAATTGAGTGAGTCTTCGCGGACACGTAGGGATATAAGCAAAGGCTGTGCCATAAATAAAAAAAGGGGAATGTCAGTAGCATAGGCGCGCTGCATCACGCTTCGTTATGTGAAGCACAGCGCAGCTTGCGGAGGAGGAAGAGGAAAGGTGTTGCAATATTGCACTTCTTTGGTGCTTCAAGCCTCAAAGAAGTGCATCAATACAGAACATTCCGATAAAACTGTGCAAAAAAGGTGCAATTCACCCTTCAGCTTGTACGGGGATGCCCGCCGCGAGTTCATCGCCGGCCTGCTGCAGCTGATACATTTGCCAGTAACGGCCCTGCTCGGCCAGCAGCTCAGCATGCGTACCGCGTTCAACCACCTGACCGCGATGCAGCACTAAAATCTGATCGGCTTCGGTAATGGTGGAAAGGCGATGCGCAATCACCACCAGCGTGCTGTGCTGGCGTAGTGCACGTAACGCCTGCTGAATCGCCTGTTCCGTGCCGGAATCGATATTGGCCGTGGCTTCGTCGAGGATCAGGATTTGTGGCAATGACACCAGCACGCGCGCCAGCGCCAGCAGCTGTTTCTGCCCAACCGACAGATTATTGCCCTGCTCGCCTAAACGCGTATGGATGCCGTCCGCCATGCTGCGCGCCAGCGGTGCCAGCTGCACCGTCTCCAGCGCCTGCCACACCTGATCTTCAGGGATATCGCGCCCCAAACGCACGTTGGCCAGTAGCGAATCCGCCAGCACTACCGGATCCTGTTGCACCATCGCAACACTTTGACGTAAAGCGGCGTGCGACAGCTGCGGCAGCGGGCGACCATCCAGTTCGATACTGCCGCGTGTCACCGGGTAATAGCCCATCAGCAGATTCGCCAGCGTACTTTTCCCGCTGCCGGTGTGCCCCACCAGCGCAACAAAATGACGCGCCGGCACTTCGAGATTGATGTGGCTGAGCACATCGCGATTATCGCGATAGGCAAAGCTCACATCCCGCAGCGAGATGCTGCCGGAGGCCAGCGGCAGACTATCGCTGCCATAACCTTGCTGCTCCGCATCCATCAGTTCGAAGATACGCTCGCCGGACACCACCGCCTGTTGCAGCATCGACTGCTGCGTGGTGAGTTCAATCAGCGGTTCATTGAGGCGGCCAAGATAGGTAATAAAGGCGTACAGCACACCAACTTCAAACACGCCCGGCGTGGCGAAGCTGAACAGCATCAGCAAACCGCACAGAATCATGGCCGAAAACAGACTCAACAACGGGCGCAACAAAAAGCCATCCAGCCGCAGCGTTTCCATACGCGCCAGATAGTGTGAACGGCTGGCTTCGCCCATGCGTTCACCAAAGCGCGCCTGCTGGCGGAACTGCTGGATCACGCTCATGCCGTTGATCACTTCATTGAAGCCGTTGTTGATGTCCGCCAGATAGCTGCGCACGCGACGCGCAATCGGCGTGCTAAAGCGCTGATAAATCATCATCACCGTCAGCACCAGCGGGAAAATCACGATGGCTACCAACGCCATGCGCCAGTCGAGGGAGAACATCGCCACCAGCATCGCGCCAATCAACGCGGCAGCCCGCAACACTGTGGCCACCACGGTGACGTAGAGATCTTTGATCACTTCGGTGTCATTGGTGACGCGCGAGATGATTTGGCCGACCGGCTGCGTATCGAAGGCGCTGAGCGGCTGGCGCAACGCCGCGTTCATCACGTCCACGCGCAATTGCTGCACCACGCCAATCGCCGCGCGGTTAAACAGCAACGCCTGAAAATAGTGCAAACCGGCGGCCAGCAATTGCAGCAGGACAAAGCCCACCAGCAGGCCCGCGACGATGCCCCACGGCATCTGATGTTTCGCCACCAGATTATCGATGAAGTAGCTTACCAGCACCGGTCCGGTGACTTCGGCTGCCGCCGCAATCCACAGCATGCCGACCGCCAGCCACAGCGATTTACGCCACGGTTTGCCATACGCCAACAGTCGTTTCAGCGTCGGCCATAAACGTTGTGATTTAGCCACGGCTTGCTCCTTCTGCCACTTCATCGTCATCCAGTGCGGCTTCCAGCTGCTGATAACGGTACATATCGCGATACCAACCCTCTTTGCCCGCCAGGGTGTCATGATCGCCACGCTGCGTCACGGCGCCGTGCTGCAGCACCAGAATTTCGCTGGCCTCGGTAAGTGCCGAAAGACGATGCGCGCTAATAATCAAGGTGCGCCCTTTGCCCCACTGACGCAGGTTATGCAGGATGTCATGTTCAGTGCGGCCATCAACCGCCGATAGCGCGTCATCCAGAATCAGGATTTCGGCATTCAGCAGCAGCGCGCGTGCAATCGCTATGCGCTGCTTCTGTCCGCCCGATAACATCACGCCGCGTTCGCCCACTTCGGTCTCATAACCTTGTGGCAGGCGCAGAATATCATCGTGCACGCAGGCCATGGTTGCCACACGCTCCAGCTCTTGCTGCGTCGCATTCGGGCGACCCAGCGCCAGATTGGCGGCAATGGTATCGGAGAACAGGAAAGGCGTCTGGCTGACGACCGCCAGCCGGCTGCGCCAGCTATCGAGCCGCAACTGCGGCAGCGGCGTATTGTGGTAGCGAATATCGCCTTGTTCGATGTCGAAGTGGCGCTGAATCAAGCTTAGGAGCGTGCTCTTGCCGCAGCCGGTTGGCCCACATAATCCCAGCATTTGGCCCGGTTTTAACTGGAAATTAAGATGGCTCAGCACTGGGCCAGAGCTGGCCGGATAGCGGAACTCACGAATAGCGACCTGCAGGATGCCAGGTTCGGGCGGTAACACTTTCTGACCATCTTCAACCGCTGGCGCTTCCGCCAGTAATGAACGGATACGGCTCCACGCCGCACTGCCGCGCTCAACGATGTTGATCATCCACGCCAGCGCCAGCATGGGCCAAATCATCAGGCCGAGGTACATCACAAAGCTGGTGAGCTGCCCAAGCGTCAAACTGCCGTTCCACACCATCCAGCCGCCACCGGCAATCGCCAGCAGGTTAGAGAAGCCGACGGCGATATAAATGATTGGATCGAATCGCGCATCCACGCGCGCCACATGCAGGTTTTTCTTACCGGTATCAGCAGCAATGCCGGCAAACTGCTGCGACTGATGATCTTCGAGGCCAAATGCTTTGATCATACGGATGCTGGTCAGGCTTTCCTGGGTTTGATCGTTCAAGCTTGAAAACGCCGCCTGCGCCACTTTGAAACGTTGATGCAAGCGGGCACCGTCTTTCTGGATGGCGAAAGCCATAATTGGCATCGGGATCAGCGCCAGTAACGTCAGTTGCCAGCTAATTTGGGTGCTCATCACAATCAGCACCACCAATCCCATCACCAGCGAATCCACCAGCGTCAGCACGCCTTCACCGGCGGCAAACACCACGCGATCCACATCATTGGTGGCGCGGGCGATCAGATCGCCAGTGCGATGGCGCAGATAAAATGCCGGATGCTGGCGGCTGAGCTGGCGATAAAAATCTTCACGTAGCTCAACGGCTAATTGATAGGATGCGCCAAACAGCAGCACGCGCCAGACGTAGCGCAGCAGATAGATAATCACCGCCGTCACCAGCATCACGCCGATCCACATAAAGATCTGCCCGGCGCTTAAATTATGCTGGGTGACGCCGTCGACAATTACGCCAACCACGTGCGGTGGCAGCAATTGCAGTAAGGCAATAACGATCAGCAAGCTGACGGCGCCCAGATATCGCCGCCACTCGCGCAGGAAATACCAACTTAACTGGCTGAATAATTGCACAAGCGTGTCTCTTTCTGTGCCCGTTAGGGCGCTACCGGCAAGGCGGTGGTGTATTTAATCTCTTCCATGGCAAAACTGGAGGTCACATCTATCAGTCCCGGTACGCCGTTCACCAGGCGCTTATAAAAGCTGTCGTAACTCTTCATGTCCGCGACCTGAATGCGCAGCAAATAATCGTACTCGCCCGCCATGCGGTAAAACGCCATCACTTCCGGCATTTGCTGCACCACGGCGACAAATTGCTTAAACCACTCGCTGCTATGCTGCTGAGTTTTAACAAACATAAAAGCGGTGAGCGACAGACCGATTTTTTCGCCGTCCACCAGCGCCACGCGCGCACGAATAATGCCATCATCTTCCAGTTTTTTCAGGCGTTTCCAGCACGGCGTGGTGGTGAGATTCACCGCATCGGCTAACGTCTGCAGCGACAACGTGCAATCCTGCTGCAGCATTGCCAGCAAAGTGCGGTCATTTTTATCTAACATTTGCCACTCCGGGAGAAAATTTTTCTCTAATCTCGCCATTATAGCGCGGTTTTAGCAACCTCTTTTTCCTGCTAGTGCCTTACACTGTGCGCAATAATGATTACGGAAATGCCACATGCAAACGCCCTGGGTTCGCCACGCCATCAATGAAATTAACGCCGATTTTCAGCGCTCCGCAGATACGCATCTGATCCGCTTTAAGTTGGATGATTTTCCCGGCATTCACTTCTATCTTAAGGATGAAAGCACCCATCCCAGCGGCAGCTTAAAACATCGCCTGGCGCGTTCCCTGTTTCTCTATGGCCTGGCGAATGGCTGGATCCACGAAAATACGCCGATCATTGAAGCCTCATCCGGCAGTACGGCGGTATCGGAAGCTTACTTCGCGCGTTTGCTCGGTTTGCCCTTTATCGCTGTGATGCCTGCCAGCACCGCGAAACGCAAAATCGAGATGATTGGTTTTTACGGTGGCGAATGCCATTTCGTCGCCGATCCCTGCCAGCTGTACAGCGAATCCGAGCGTTTAGCACGTGAACTCAACGGCCATTTTATGGACCAGTTCACCTACGCAGAACGTGCCACTGATTGGCGCGGCAACAACAACATCGCCGAAAGCATTTTCCGCCAGATGTCACACGAACCCTTCCCGGTGCCGCATACGGTGATCATGAGCGCCGGTACCGGCGGCACCTCGGCAACGCTGGGCCGCTATATCCGCTATCAGGGCCATGACACGCGCCTGCTGGTGGTCGATCCGCAGCATTCAGTGTTCTTTGATTACTGGCAGAGCCGCGACAAAACGCTGCGCAGCGAACGCGGCAGCCTGATTGAAGGCATTGGTCGTCCGCGCGTGGAACCGTCGTTTTTACCCGACGTGATTGACGAGATGATGAAAGTGCCGGATGGCGCGACTATCGCCGCAATGCTGCAGCTGGAAAAGGTGCTGGGACGTCGCCCTGGCGCTTCAACCGGCACCAACTTCTGGGGCATGATGCAGGTGGCAAAACGCATGCGGGAAAACGGTGAGCAGGGTTCTCTGGTGACGTTGCTGTGTGACAGCGGTGAGCGCTATCCCGACACCTATTACAATGCGCAGTGGGTAGAGCAGAATATCGGCGACATTGCGCCGTGGGTGCGTGAGCTGCAATAAAAAACCGGACGTCCTGTCCGGTTCACTGTAAGCCTCAGCATTCGGGGGAATAATCGAGGTGTGGTGTGGTCATCCAGTGATTAAGGTAGTGAGACACCGCCTGTGTCTCGCAATGTCCGATAATCGGTAAATGGGGCAACGACGCTTTCAGTTGATGCATGGCGTTGCCCATAATGAAACCGCTGCCAACACGTTCCAGCATTTCGCGATCGTTCATGGCATCGCCAAACGCCATACAATCCGCCAGCGACAGCGAAAGATGCTGGCACAAACGTCCCAACGCCGCGCCTTTATGGCAATCGACCGGCAACACCTCCAGACAATCCCACGCAGAGAAGCAAATGTTGGCCCGCTCGCCCAACGCGGCCTGCAATTCGCTTCTTAACGCCTGCAACATTTCATGTGGCGCAATAAAACAGATTTTCGTGACTTCATGCGCCGACATCTGACGCAAATCGCGCAGCTGATAATGGAAGCCACTCATCGCATGCGCTTCCAGCGCGCCGGGCAGCGGCTTATCGGTAAACCAGCCCTCATCGTTGAAAACATGAATCGAGGCCGGCGTTTGCCAATGCGTATGAATCACCTCTTCCGCCATCGATGGCGACAAATCGCAGCCGTAAAGTTGGTTGCCTTCAAGATCGTGAATGCGCGTGCCGTTACCGGTAATCAGCCACGCAGGCAAGGTGATTTGTTCGCGTACTCGCTGCATATCCATGAGATGACGCCCGGTGGCAAACGCCAACGTGACGCCGCGCTGATGCAACGCATGCAGGCTTGCCAGCGTTTCATTACCTAACCGGTGCGAAGGCAGCAACAGCGTGCCGTCCATATCAAATGCCGCGAGGCGAGCCATGCGAATTCTCCTGTCTGTGTGAGGCAGCTACTATCGCCTGGTAATTACGGAACTAATAGTGAATACTTTTTAAAAACTGTTCCGGGTTTAGCTATGCGTGAACTTCATCGGGTCAATCAATTTCAGCGCCTGTGGCAACTCAGCCACGGCGAAACGCAACGCCTTAGCGTCGCTGCGATGGCGCAACACTGCTTTTGCAGCGAGCGCCATGTGCGCACGCTGCTGCGTCAGTGGCAGGATGCCGGCTGGCTGCAGTGGCGCGGTGAATCCGGGCGTGGCAAACAGGGTGAGCTGACTTTCCTGGTGTCGCCGGAACAGCTGCGCCAGCAGTTGTTAACGCAGCAACTCGACGCCGGCGAGGCGGTACAGGCGCTGCAGGTGCTCGATCTGCATCCCGAGCGATTAGTAAAATTGCTGCGACCACTGATGGGCGGTCAGTGGCAGAAGCAATCGCCGGTGCTGCGCATTCCTTACTACCGCGCGATGGAGCCGTTGCGTCCGCTGCAGCTGACCGGACGCGCCGAGCAACATCTGGCACGCCAGGTTTTCTCCGGGTTAACGCGCTTTCGCGATAACGATGTTGAAGGCGATCTCGCTCACCATTGGCAGCATGATGCCAGCGGCCGTGACTGGTATTTCTGGCTGCGCCCACAGCTCAGCTGGCACAACGATGAACCGGTGCAGGCGGCACAGTTGGTTGAGCAGCTGCAACAGATCAGGCATTCGCCACGCGGTTCGCGGCTGCTGGCGGCGATTGAACAGATTGAAGCGCCGCATCCGCTAGCGATACATATTCAACTGCGCGAAAGCGATTACTGGCTGCCGCAGCGGCTGGCGCATCAGTTATGTCTGTTACCGCATCCTGAATTCACCGATATCGGTAGCGGGCCGTGGAAACTCACGCATTTCACCGCTGAGATGGTGCGGCTGGAGAGCCATGCGCGCTGGCATTTGCAGCGTCCGCTGATCCAGCGGATGGAATACTGGATCACACCACAGCTGTTTGATCGTGATCTCGGCACCAGCTGCAGCCATCCGGTGCAAATCGCCATTGGCGATCCTGACGAACTCGGCTCGCTACGTCCGGTTGATCGCAGTATCAGCTTGGGATTTTGCTATCTGGCGCCACGCATCTCGGCGAACTTCAGTGCCGAACAGGCCCAATCGCTGATTGCCCTGATTCAGCGCAGCGGTGTGATTCAGCAACTGCCGCTGGATGAGGATTTAATCACACCGAGCCATGAGCTGCTGCCTGGCTGGCCGGTACCGCGCGCCGAAAGAGAGACGATTGCACTGCCGCCCACATTAACGCTGCATTACCACTTGCCGGTCGAACTGCATGTGATGGCACAGGCGTTAATTCCACTGCTGGCGCAACACGGCTGCGCCCTCACCTGCATCTTCCATGACGTAAAAAGCTGGCGTGACGATAGCGATCTCAGTGAGGCCGATGTGGTGATGGGCGATCGACTGATTGGCGATGCACCGCTGTTTACGCTGGTGAACTGGCTGGAGAACGATCCGGTGTGGCAGCCGCTGCGCGAACAGGTTCTGCAAACGCCACTGAGCGCGATTGCCCAACAACCTGATGCACTGCAGCGCAGTGAATTGACTCAGCAACTGTTTCAGCAGCTGATGTGCGATGGCCACTTACTGCCGCTGTTTAACTATCGCTATCAGGTTTTTGCGCCGCCCGGCGTGGAGGGCATCCAGCTTAATAGTTTGGGATGGTTTGATTTCACCCGCGCCTGGATTCCGCCGCCAACCACAGCTAGCGCTGTTCAGCCTGCGTCCGAGCCAGTACCATAAGCGCACTGATTTTTGGGGAAGAAAAAATGAAACGAGCCGTTGTGGTATTCAGTGGCGGACAAGACTCCACCACCTGTTTAATTCAGGCGCTGCAACACTATGATGAAGTGCATTGCGTTACTTTTGATTACGGCCAACGCCATCGTGAAGAGATCGAGGTTGCGGCTGAGCTGTCGCACAAGCTGGGCGCGCGCGCGCACAAAGTGCTGGACGTTACGCTGCTCAACGAGTTAGCCGTCAGCAGCCTGACGCGCGACAACATTCCGGTGCCAACCTATGATCCCAATGCCAGCGGTTTGCCGAGTACCTTTGTACCGGGCCGCAATATCCTGTTCCTGACGCTGGCATCGATTTATGCCTATCAGGTCGAAGCCGAAGCGGTGATCACCGGCGTGTGCGAAACCGATTTCTCCGGCTACCCGGATTGCCGTGATGAGTTTGTTAAAGCACTGAATAACGCCGTCAGCCTCGGCATGGCGCGCAATATTCGCTTTGAGACGCCGCTGATGTGGCTGAATAAAGCGGAAACCTGGGCGCTGGCCGATTACTGGCAGCAGCTGCCGCTGGTACGCGCTGAAACGCTTACCTGCTACAACGGCGTAAAAGGTGATGGCTGTGGCGAATGCGCGGCCTGTCATTTACGCGCCCGTGGCCTGGCAGATTATCAGGCGAACGCGCCGGCGGTGATGGCAGCGATGAAACAAAAAAGCGGCCTCAACTGATTCAGGCCGCAGGGTAAACTGGCGTCATCGGCGCCAGTTATTCATTTTCCACCATCAATGACATCAGACGCTCGCGCAACTCCCCTTCCATCGGCACCGCTTTTTGCGTGCGCAAATCGATACAGACAAAGGTCAGCGCGGCATCGGCCACCACCGAATTATCACTCGCCAGCAAGACACGCTGCGCAATGATGCCACTTTTACCGCTGAGCTGTGACACTTCACTTTCAATATTCAATACGTCGCCCAATACCGCCGGACGACGATAGTTGATGTTGATATTCACCACCACAAACGCCAGTTGCTGCTCCATCAGCCAATGAAACGCATCGACATCCTCCAGCCACTGCCAGCGCGCCTCTTCCAGAAATTCCAGATAGCGCGCGTTATTCACGTGCTGATAAACATCCAGATGATAACCGCGCACTTTAATTGTGGTTTGCATTGTTGCTCCTTGTTCAGGCTGAGAATGACAACTGGTAAGACCTGTTGAGCATAGCACAGCCTGAATCCGGGCTTTTTCAATCCTTCAAAGTCGCGAGACGCTTCACAGTTTAAGCCGGGCGCTGTTGCGCTCAATCAGGGCGCTACCAATGCCCGGCACCTCCTTGAGCTGTTCAATGGCGGTAAAGGGCCCGTATTGTTCGCGATAACTGACAATCGCCTGCGCCTTCTTCAGCCCGATACCGTTCATACCAGCCGCCAGTTGTTCGGCGGTGGCTGAATTGATGCTGACCTGTCCTTCCTGTGGCGTGGAGACTTGCGTCGCCTGCGTTTCACTGGGACTTTCGGCAGCCGCCAGTCCGGTGGTATAAACTGCGCCGCCCAGCGCCAGCGTAATGCATAGGGCTTGAAACGTTGATTTAACCATGCTGTGTTTCTCCTTGTGTTTGACAGCAACAGCAGGGTGTCACAGCTCAATTCAACGCTCAAAAGGGCAATTACAGAAATGGAAAAGGCCGCATAAGCGGCCTTTCGGGTATTGCAGTGATTTAACTTTTTTTGTGAGGCTTACTGGTTTTGTGCTGCGGCGCCGTACTTAATCTTCGCCTCTTTACGCAGGTTTTCCAGCAGCGCTTCAAAGGCGATTTGCGCGTTATTCTGCGTTACGCCTTTTACCATCTCATCGATCTGCGCCTGCGGCATGTTGCCCGCGCTGACTTTATCCAGCGCGATCAGCACCACATTGCCCTGCATATCTTCGCTCACGCCCCACGACGGTTTATTGTCGGCAGGTTGTGGCAGATTGAAGGCTGACTGAGCAACAGGATCCTGCGCGTTGCGATCGAACGATTTGCTGGCGCTGAGCGTCAGGCCTGCAGCCTTCAGTGCATCCGCTTTACCGGCTTTCAAATCGGCCAGCAGCTTGTCTGCTTGTGCTTTCGCCTGCTGTGTCGCTTTATCATGCTTCAGCGAATCTACGATCTGCGCTTTTACCTGATCCAGCGGCTTCACCGCTTCCGGTTTGTGCTCGCTGATACGCAGTACAAAGGCACGATCGCCATCCACAGAGATGATGTCGGAGTTGTTACCCGGCGCACCATTCTGGCCTACCAGACCACCGTTGAAGATCGCTTGTTTAACCTGCTCGAAATTCAACTCGTCTGGCAGGTTATCGCGGGTGATCCAGTTGGTTTCTACCACTTTCAAGCCGGAAGCCTGCGCGGCGCCCGCCAACGATTCGTTGTCGTTGCTGGCTGCTTCGCTGACTTTCTGCTGAATTTTGTAGAAGGCATCAACCGCTTTCTCTTGTTTCACTTTATCGGCAACGATGTCATGAACATCGGCCAGCGGCTTAACCTGCTCCGGCTGGATATCATCCAGACGCACCACCAGGAAGCCAACCGACGATTTGATAGCGCCGGAAAGCTGGCCTTTCTGCGTCAGATTGGCGTTTTTCAGCTCGTCTGGCGTAGTGCTCGGCTCCAGCCAACCCATGTCACCGCCTTTGCGGGCTGAGATTGGGTCGATGGATTTGCTTTTTGCCAGCGCAGCGAAATCTTCGCCTTTCTTCAGCGCGTCAACCACGGCGTTAGCGTCAGCTTCCGTCCTGGTCTGGATTACGCTGTAGCGATTACGCTGTGGCTGTGAATAATCCGCTTTATGTTGATCGTACCAGCTCTGAATGTCCGCTTCGCTGGCCGTTTCCTGCATGCTAGCGGCATCCATTTTGATGTAACTCACGCGGAACTGTTCAGGCGCCATGAAGCTATTCTGATGCTGCTGGTAATATTGGCTGACTTCGTCGTCGCTGACCGTCTGCTTAGCCGCCAGCGCGTTGACATCAATCACCGCCTGACGCACTTCACGCTGCTGAGACACCAGATCCACCAGCTTGCTGGTTTCGCCTTTTAGCATGAAATCGGTGTTAGCAATTGCGTTAATCAGCTGCTGCGTCGCCAGCTGCTTGCGCAGCGCTTCGGCATACTGATCGGCAGTGAAGCCCATGCTGGTGATCAGGCCGCTGTATTTGGCGTTGTCGAATTTACCGTTGGTCTGGAAAGCTTTCTGATTAAAGATCGCCTGTTTCACCTGATCATCGCTGATGCCGATGTGCAGATCTTTGATGTACTGATCAAGTAACGCCTGATCGATCAACTGCGACAGCGCCTGCTGGCGCATCTGCTGCATGTAGCCTTCGTTGCTGGCTAACTGCGAGAACTGATCGCCCAGCATCTGCTGCTGACGATTGCGCTCGTTGTTATAACCCTGCTCCAGCTCTGCACGGCTGATCTCATGGCCGTTAACTTTGGCAGCATAATCACCGCCGCCACCGATCAGGTAGTTGCCCACCCCGGTGAGTACGAAAGACAGGATGATCAATCCCAGAATAATCTTGAGCACGACATGATTCGACGCCGCGCGTAAATTGTCCATCATGGTATGACAACACTCCGCTGTAGTGTGAATGTAAAGCTCTAACACGATGTCATCATCGTGCAACTGCTGTTCAGGCTGGCAGTTGGCAACCATGCGGAGACAACAACCAAAGGCTATCGCCGCGCATCAAGAATAAAAAAGGCACATCAAAATGATGTGCCCGTATGTTACATGAGAACGGCTTTTGCGTCCTCAATCCACGGAAGAAAATGCTTCAATGGATGTATCAGCGGTCATTAATTGACGGAATCTTTCAGTGCTTTACCAGCACGGAAGCCCGGAACTTTACCAGCCGGAATGGTGAGCTCTTTACCCGTTTGTGGGTTACGGCCTGTACGAGCTGCACGCTCACGCACAGAGAAAGTACCGAAACCAACCAGTGCCACTTCATCACCGCCCTTCAGAGCTTCGGTAACGGAGTCCATGAATGCATCTAAAACACGTCCCGCTGCCGCTTTAGAAATGTCAGCATCTGCAGCAATTTTGTCGATCAACTGTGACTTATTCACTCTCTTCATCCCCTCTTTTATTATTCACATCGCACCCGTGCTTCCCGCCCGGTGCGAACGCGCAGCCAGTTATATCAAGCCTGTGGAGCTGAAACAACGGTATTCATCTTAATCGTTGATCCAGCAGCCCACTAAGTTAGCGGCACAAAAAAAAGCTGGCAAGCACCATTTTGCCTGCCAGCTTCGCTTTTTAGCGGTTTATGCCGCTAATCACTATTTTGCGGTCGCAACCTGCATGCCGTAAGGCGCATTTTCCAGTGCCAGGTTCAGCACTTCTTCAATACGCTTCACCGGATGAATCTCGAGATCGGCAATCACGTTCTGGGGAATATCCTCCAGATCGCGCTTGTTTTCGTCCGGGATCAGCACGGTTTTGATGCCGCCACGGTGTGCCGCCAGCAACTTCTCTTTCAGGCCACCAATCGGCAGAACCAGACCACGCAGGGTGATTTCACCGGTCATTGCGACATCAGAACGCACCGGGTTACCGGTTAAGCAAGACACCAGCGCGGTGCACATAGCGATACCGGCGCTCGGGCCATCTTTCGGCGTCGCACCTTCTGGTACGTGCACGTGGATGTCGCGTTTCTCGTAGAAGTCACCGTTGATGCCCAGTTTCTCTGCACGCGCGCGCACCACAGTCAGCGCGGCCTGAATCGATTCCTGCATCACTTCGCCCAGCGAACCGGTGTACGTCAGCTTGCCTTTACCTGGTACGCAGGCGGTTTCAATGGTCAGCAGATCGCCGCCCACTTCCGTCCACGCCAGTCCGGTCACCTGACCCACACGGCTTTCGCTCTCTGCGCGACCATAATCAAAGCGCTGCACGCCAAGGAAATCCTTGAGATTATCGCCATTGATCACGATGTGCTTTTTCGACTTATCCATCAGCAGCGCTTTCACTGCTTTACGGCACAGCTTGGAGAGTTCGCGCTCCAGACTACGCACGCCCGCTTCACGCGTGTAGTAGCGGATGATGCCAACAATCGCGCTGTCGTCGACGGTGATCTCTTTCTCTTTCAGCGCATTACGTTCAATCTGCTTCGGCAGCAAATGTTGCTTCGCGATGTTCAGCTTTTCATCTTCGGTGTAACCGGAGAGACGAATCACTTCCATACGATCAAGCAACGGTGCTGGGATGTTCATGGAGTTTGAGGTCGCCACGAACATAACGTCAGAGAGATCGTAATCCACTTCCAGATAGTGATCGTTAAACGCGATGTTCTGCTCAGGATCCAGCACCTCAAGCAGCGCTGAAGCCGGATCGCCACGCATGTCAGAAGACATTTTGTCGATCTCATCCAGCAGGAACAGCGGGTTTTTGACGCCCACTTTCGCCATTTTCTGGATCAGCTTGCCAGGCATAGAACCGATGTAGGTACGACGATGTCCGCGGATTTCCGCTTCATCACGCACGCCACCCAGCGCCATACGCACGTATTTACGTCCGGTGGCCTTAGCAATCGACTGTCCCAGCGAGGTTTTACCCACGCCCGGCGGTCCAACGAGGCAGAGAATTGGGCCTTTGATTTTGCTAACGCGACTCTGCACCGCAAGATACTCAAGGATGCGATCTTTGACGCGCTCCAGACCGTAATGGTCGATATCCAGCGTTTCCTGCGCTTTACGCAGGTCTTTTTTCACCTTGCTGCGCGCCACCCACGGAACCTGAACCATCCAGTCGATGTAGCCACGCACCACGGTCGCTTCTGCAGACATCGGCGACATCATCTTCAGCTTCTGCAGCTCAGCTTCGGCTTTTTCACGCGCTTCGGTCGGCATTTTGGCCGCTTCAATCTTACGTTTCAGCGCCTCGTACTCATCCGGCGCATCATCCATTTCGCCCAGCTCTTTCTGAATGGCTTTCATTTGCTCATTCAGATAGTACTCACGCTGGCTTTTTTCCATCTGCTTTTTAACGCGGTTGCGAATACGCTTCTCAACCTGCAGCAGATCGATTTCTGATTCCATCATCGCCATCAGATATTCCAGACGTTCATTGACGTCGGACATCTCCAGCACGGACTGTTTATCAGCCAGTTTCAGCGGCATATGCGCTGCGACGGTATCGGCCAGACGAGCCGCATCGTCGATGCTGTTGAGGGAGGTTAAGACCTCAGGTGGGATTTTTTTATTGAGCTTGATGTAGCCTTCAAACTGGTTGATGGCCGTGCGCACCAGCACTTCCTGCTCGCGCTCTTCAATTTCTGGCGAGACAAGGTATTCGGCCTGGGCAACAAAATGGTCGCCATTATCAGCCAGCGTGGTGATGTGCGCGCGTTGTAAACCTTCGACCAGCACTTTTACCGTGCCATCTGGAAGTTTCAGCATCTGCAATACAGAAGCGACGGTCCCTACTGAGAAGAGATCGTTAATGCCAGGTTCATCCGTTGAAGCCTCTTTCTGTGCAACCAGCATGATCTTTTTATCATGATCCATCGCGGCTTCGAGGCACCGAATCGATTTTTCCCGGCCAACAAACAACGGAATTACCATGTGCGGATAAACCACCACGTCGCGCAACGGCAACACGGGGATTTCAATGCGTTCAGAACGCTCAGGATTCATAGAGCTCTCTCTTAGTTTAATGTCCGCCAGGTGATGGGTACCGCGCAATAGAGGTTTTGCAGTTAAACCCACAGGATATTGAGTATATGGGGATGCTTGTACGACATTCAATGTCACTGGCGAGAGAAAAACAAAAGGGGAAAGATTTTTCCCCTTTTTTAAGATAACAACGTGGTGCAATTGTTTATTTATTCACCAGAAGCCTGGGCTTCATGCTTTCCATAAATCAACATCGGCTCGGATTGACCTTCAATGACTGATTCATCAATCACCACTTTTTCAACGTCATCCATCGAAGGCAGGTCGTACATAGTTTCAAGTAACGCACCTTCAACGATAGAACGCAGACCACGCGCACCGGTTTTACGTGACATCGCTTTTTTAGCGATTGCCGTTAAGGCTTCGTCGCGGAATTCCAGTTCTACGCCTTCCAGATTGAACAGCGCCTGATACTGTTTGGTCAGCGCATTCTTCGGCTCACGCAGGATCTGAATCAGCGCTTCTTCACTCAGTTCGCTCAGCGTTGCCACAACCGGCAAACGACCGATGAACTCAGGAATCAGGCCAAACTTGATCAAATCTTCTGGCTCAACCTGAGACAGCAATTCGCCTTCACTCGCCTTCTGGGATTTGCCCTTCACGGTTGCACCGAAGCCGATGCCGGACCCGGTTTCAACACGCTGGGAGATCACCTTATCGAGACCGGCGAATGCGCCACCACAGATAAACAGAATCTTGGAGGTATCAACCTGCAAGAACTCCTGCTGCGGATGTTTACGTCCGCCCTGCGGCGGTACGGCAGCCACGGTGCCTTCAATCAGTTTCAACAGCGCTTGCTGTACGCCTTCGCCCGAGACGTCACGGGTGATCGACGGGTTGTCAGACTTACGAGAAATCTTGTCGATTTCATCGATGTAGACAATGCCGCGCTGCGCTTTCTGCACGTCGTAATCACACTTCTGCAGCAGCTTCTGGATGATGTTTTCAACGTCTTCACCCACATAACCCGCTTCGGTCAGCGTGGTGGCATCCGCCATCGTGAAGGGCACATCCAGCAAGCGCGCCAGCGTTTCTGCTAACAGTGTTTTACCGCTACCGGTTGGACCGATCAGCAAAATGTTACTTTTGCCCAGTTCAATACCGTTGCTGGTATCGCCATTGCGCAGGCGTTTGTAGTGGTTATACACCGCTACTGCCAGCACTTTCTTCGCCCTTTCCTGACCAATAACATAGTCATCAAGGTGATGGCGGATTTCATGCGGCGTCGGCAGTGAGCTACGCTCGCGGTGCGGCGCAACTTCCTTAATCTCTTCGCGAATGATGTCGTTGCAAAGATCAACGCACTCATCGCAAATGTACACTGACGGCCCGGCAATTAGCTTACGGACTTCATGCTGGCTTTTGCCGCAGAAAGAGCAGTACAGCAACTTACCTGAACCGTCTTTGCGCTTATCTGTCATCAGCTAACCTCTTTTCTTTCTCAGACCAAATTTGTTGTACGGCGCTGGCCGTACATCAACGGCCGATATGCATTCAACCCATCTGCCTGCTCCCCGTTAACTATAGCGTAAGGGGCAGACAGATGTGTTTTATTGGCGATGCGTCAGGATTGAGTCAACCAAACCGTATTCAACCGCCTCACCCGCAGAGAGGAAACGATCGCGCTCAGTGTCGCGTTCAATCTCTTCCAGCGATTTGCCAGTGTGCTCAGCCATCAGCTCATTCATGCGCTGCTTCACTTTCAGGATTTCGCGCGCATGGATTTCGATATCCGTCGCCTGGCCCTGATAGCCGCCCAACGGCTGATGAATCATCACACGTGAATTAGGCAGGCAGAAGCGTTTACCTTTGGTGCCTGCTGTCAGCAGGAACGCACCCATTGAACAAGCCTGACCCATACAGATGGTGCTGACATCCGGCTTGATAAACTTCATTGTGTCATAAATCGACATCCCAGCAGTAATCACGCCGCCTGGCGAGTTAATGTAGAGATAAATGTCTTTTTCAGGATTCTCAGCTTCCAGAAACAGCATCTGCGCCACGATCAGGTTAGCCATATGATCTTCAACCTGACCAGTCAGGAAGATCACACGCTCTTTGAGCAGGCGAGAGTAGATGTCGTAAGAACGCTCGCCGCGCGAGGTTTGTTCGACCACCATTGGCACCAGCGCCATGTGCGGTGCAGTAAATTCACGATCGCCACTGTATGACATTACCGTCTCCTGATAAATTTCATTGGCAACATTGTGTACCGATTTTACGTGAGGCGCGCCGGGAAAACTATGCGCTGCAGTCTCACTCCGCAGTAACAAGACGGTTAATCAGTCAGTCTCACTGTTTTCATGCATTCTCCCTGTATCTGGGGATGCTGCCCAGTTGTTTCAAGCATAACAACCTTTTGCCCATTCGCTAACACGGAAAAAGAGCTTAGCGAATAATTTGCCGATTAATTAAGCAAATAGAGGGCAAATCGGTGTATTTGGCGCCTGAAACGAAAAAGCCCGCGACTTTTCAGTCACGGGCTTAGCACTAACGGTTAACGAATGAATCAGGCCGCAGAGGTCTGGTTCATCAGTTCCTGGAAGTTAGTGGCTTTATCGGTCACTTTCGCTTTCGCCAGAACCGCTTCAACCGCTTGCTCTTCCAGAGCCACGTTGCGCATGTTGTTCATCAGCTCGCTGTTCTTGCTGTAGAACTCGATCACTTCCTGCGGATCTTCGTACGCAGAAGCCATCTCTTCGATCAGCGTTTTAACGCGTTCTTCGTCAGCCTGCAGTTCGTTGATACGAATCACTTCGCCCAACAGCAGACCCACAACGACGCGACGTTTAGCCTGCTCTTCGAACAGTTCGCGTGGCAGTTCCAGCGCTTGCTTCTCGTTGCCACCAAAACGCTGTGCAGCCTGACGACGCAGAACGTCAATTTCGCTGTCGATCAGCGCAACCGGAACATCGATGTCGTTGGCGTTAACCAGACCGTCGATTGCCTGCGTCTTGACGCGGTTACGGATAGCACCTTTCAGCTCGCGATCCATGTTCTTACGCACTTCAGCACGCAGACCGGCAACTGAACCATCTTCCACGCCAAAGCGCTTGATGAACTCTTCAGTCAGCTCTGGCAGTTCGCGAGTTTCAACTTTCTTCAGCACGATTTCAAACTTCGCATCTTTCCCTTTCAGGTTTTCTGCATGGTAATCGTCTGGGAATTTCACGTCGATAGTGAAGGTTTCGCCGGCTTTGTGGCCAACAACGCCCTCTTCGAAGCCAGGGATCATACGGCCCTGGCCCATTGCCAGCACGAAGTCAGAGGCTTTGCCGCCTTCAAACTCTTCTCCGTCAACAGAACCGCTGAAGTCGATGGTCGCGCGATCTTCAGCTGTCGCTGCGGCATCGCTCTCTTTCCAGGTCGCCTGCTGCTTCTGCAGGGTTTCCAGCATGGTATCAACGTCAGCGTCAGTTACTTCTACCACTGGCTTCTCAACTTCGATTGCGTCCAGGCCTTTCAGCTCAACTTCTGGATACACTTCGAACTCAACCGCGTAGGTGAAGTCTTCGCCTTCTTTATATTCGCCCGGCACATAGTTTGGTGCGCCAGCCGGATTGATTTTCTCTTTGATGATGGCGTCAACGAAGTTGCGCGTCATCAGCTCGCCCAGCACGTCCTGGCGAACAGAAGCACCGTAGCGCTGAGAAATGATGTGTGCCGGCACTTTGCCTTTACGGAAACCGTCGATACGGACTTTCTTAGCCACTTCCACCAGTTCTTTCTTCACTGCGCTTTCGATGCTGTCAGCTGCAACAGTAATCGAAATGCGACGGCCCAGACCCTGAGTGGTTTCTACTGAAACTGTCATCTTGTTACCTCAAAAAATCACGTGCTCGGTCAACTTCAGACACCACACATAAAATGCGCCGTATCCAACAACCGGGACGGCCTCTGCAGGCAGAACCAAATCCCTGTCACCAGAAGCGTCCCGAAGACATTCCGGAAAAATAGACGCAGCATTATAGCGGCATCGCTGGAATGAGTCGAGGCTGCAAACTCACCACTTTTTAGCGGTTTTGCTGCTTTTTTGCGCCGTAGATCGCGTTTGAGTGTAATAAATGAAAAGAAAACGGCCCGCAGGCCGTTTTTAAGGATGAGTAAAAAGGGAATTCAGGCGAGCGTTCCCGCGCCGCGACAATTCGGCGAGGCCAAAACCGTATCCTGCAATCCATCCCACTCTTTTTGCGTGTAAGTATGCAGTGCCAGCGCGTGTACGCTGCCCGCTAATTCGGTCGCCAGTTCGCCATAAATAGCGCGATGACGTTGCAGAAAGCGCTGACCGGTAAATCGATCGCTGACAATCACCACTTTAAAGTGACTTTCAGAACCGGCGGGCACGTTATGACGGTAGCTTTCATCATGCACTTCAAGATGTGCAGGCTCGAAAGCGTTACGCAACTTTTCTTCTATTTGTTCGCGAATCATGATTAACACTCCTTTCCGGCGAGCGCTGTGCCCATCTGTTTAAATATTAGTAGGTTTTTCACCGCTTCCGCAGGTTGACCGTAAATAAATCCGCCAGCGCTGCGCATAGTAACTCGCTTATCTCTCAGGTCAACTGGCTGGCGTTTCATCCTGTCCGAAAAAAGCCTTTACAATCAATTTCCATTGGCCCGGGGCTTTTTTCACCGCTGCGCAATGCTATGATGGCCGCAGTTTTGCAAACCAACCCATATGCTAACGAGAATGAGTATGTTGAAAAAACTGTTATTCCCTCTGCTGGCTGCTTTTATTTTGGCCGGCTGTGCCAGCAACAACACCACATTGGATATTCAACCGAAGATTCAATTACCGCAGCAAGATCCAAGCCTGATGGGCGTCACCATCAGCGTTAACGGTGCCGATCAACGTTCCGATCAGGCGCTGGCCAAAGTAAACCGCGATGGTCAGTTGATCACGCTGACACCATCACGCGACCTGCGTTTCCTGCTGCAGGAAGTGTTAGAGAAGCAGATGACGTCACGCGGCTACATGATCGGCCCAAGCGGTGCCGTTGATCTGCAGATCGTGGTGAATGGTCTGTATGCGGATGTGACCCAAGGCAATGTGCGCTACAGCATTACCACCAAGGCGGATATCTCCATCATCGCCACCGCGAAAAACGGTAACAAGCAGGTGAAAAACTATCGCCAGACTTACAGCGTAGAAGGCGCGTTTACCGCCACCAACGCGAAGATCACCAACGCGGTTAACTCAACCCTGAGTGACGTGATTGCTGATATGGCGCAGGACACCAGCGTTCACAACTTCATTAAGCAGAACGCCCGCTAATTTCCGCAGTATTTTGCCCGGCGACTCTCAGCCGGGCTTCATTTCAGGTTGGCTATGACATCTCACTATCTGCGAATTTTTACCCAACGTAATGCGGCGGTCTTGCTGCTGCTGGGTTTTGCCTCAGGCTTACCGCTGGCGTTAACCGCCGGAACATTACAAGCGTGGATGACGGTAGAGAATGTTGACCTGAAAACCATCGGTTTCTTCTCCCTTGTCGGTCAGGCTTACGTGTTTAAGTTCCTGTGGTCGCCGATGATGGATCGCTATACGCCACCGTTTCTTGGCCGCCGTCGCGGCTGGCTGCTGGTCACGCAGCTGGCGCTGATAGGCGGCATTATTGCCATGGGCTTTATGCAGCCTTCGCGTGACTTAACGCTGTTGGCCGCGCTGGCGGTGCTGGTTGCCTTCTGTTCGGCTTCGCAGGATATCGTGTTCGATGCCTGGAAAACCGATGTACTGCCGCCGGAGGAGCGCGGCAGCGGCGCGGCAATCACCGTGCTGGGCTATCGTCTGGCGATGTTGATTTCAGGCGGACTGGCGCTGTGGATTGCGGATCGCTATCTCGGCTGGCAAGCCACTTACTGGCTGATGGCGTTACTGATGGTGCCGGGCCTGATCGCCACATTGCTGGCGAAAGAACCGGTGGCGCCGGCGCGCGAACCGCACTCGCTACGCCAAGCCGTGACATTCCCGCTGAAAGACTTCTTCCAGCGTAACAATGCCTGGCTGCTGATCACGCTGATTATCCTTTACAAGCTTGGCGATGCATTTGCCGCCTCGCTCACCACCACCTTCCTGATTCGCGGCGTCGGCTTTAGCGCGGGCGATGTCGGTCTGGTGAACAAAACGCTGGGTTTGTTGGCCACCATTATTGGTGCGCTGTATGGCGGCGTGCTGATGCAGCGCCTGAGTTTGTTCCGCGCCCTGATGATTTTTGGCGTGCTGCAAGCGGTGTCGAATTTTGCTTACTGGTTGCTGGCGGTAACGCCACCGCACTTGTGGAGCATGGCCAGCGCGGTCTTCATTGAAAACCTGTGCGGCGGCATGGGCACCGCGGCCTTTGTCGCGTTGCTGATGACATTGTGCAACAAATCCTTCTCGGCGACGCAGTTCGCACTGCTCTCTGCCCTCTCCGCCGTGGGCCGCGTTTACGTCGGTCCCGCCGCCGGTTGGCTGGTCGAAATGTGGGGCTGGCCCACCTTCTATGCTTTCACCGTGTTTGCTGGCGTACCGGGATTACTGCTGTTATGGCTGTGTCGCGGCACTTTGCATAGCATGCAGCAAAGCGGAGAGTTTGTGATGCGCAGCTTGTGGCCGCAAGGTTACCGCTGGACGGTGCGTCTGTTTAGCATCGGCTGCGGCTTACTGGCCTTGTGGTTACTGGCCTTAGCCCTTAACGCCAGCGGCGTTGTGCAGATTGATGCGCTACTTACGCCAATGTTTGAAGCCGGCATGGCATTTGCGCTGTTGGCGGTCGCACTCGGTGTTATTTTGGATAGTTTGGCATTAAAAAAAGCGGCGCGGGAAAATCTGGGTTGAGTAAGCCAATTTTCATAACGAAATAATGGGGTAAAAATATCAGTTGCTCATTTTCCCAATAGCATTTTTTTTAAAGCGAATTAGAAACATTAAATTAACAACGGCGAGCGAATATTTAAATCCGGTGCGCAATTACTTTGTATAAAAGTCATCGCCGAAATGATGCAGAAATGTTAAATAAATGAGTATTAAGAGTACGGTTTATACTTTCCCTGATTTTTCTGCGGTTTCTACCATTGGTTTTTGTTATATTGATGCCAACTGCTTGTCGCAGTTAATAATTTGTCACCCTGCGTAACATCTGTGACACCCTTAGCAAAAGGTGTCAACAGCCTTCTGACACATCCTTAAGCTGGTTTACACTGCATAAACCTTCCCGTAAAATGCGCGCACACTTAAACGACAATAGAGCCCTTTGTCATTGAGGTCGTTAAATGAGACTCAGTAAATACAATAAAAGTTTGGGGATTTTGTCATTAATTGCAGGCGCTGTATTGCTCAGTGGCTGCGATAGTGCGTTGTTAAATCCCAAAGGACAGATTGCACTGGAGCAACGTTCGTTGATTCTGACAGCTTTCGGCTTGATGATGATCGTAGTTATCCCGGCAGTCTTCATGGCAGTATTCTTTGCCTGGAAATATCGGGCAACCAATACTAACGCAACATATAGCCCTAACTGGTCACACTCAAACAAAGTGGAAGCCGTGGTCTGGACCATTCCGATCCTGATCATTATCTTCCTCGGCGTTTTGACCTGGAAATCAACCCACGCGCTGGAGCCGAGCAAACCGCTGGTTTCTGACGTTAAACCGGTTGAGATCGACGTAGTGGCACTGGACTGGAAATGGCTGTTCATTTACCCGGAACAGGGTATTGCAACCGTCAACCAGATTGCCTTCCCGGCAAACACTCCGGTGAACTTCAAGATCACCTCCAACTCCGTGATGAACTCCTTCTTTATTCCTACTCTCGGCAGCCAGATCTATGCGATGGCCGGTATGCAGACCAAACTGCATCTGATCGCCAACGAGCCAGGAACATTTGACGGTATCTCTGCGAACTTCAGTGGTCGTGGTTTCTCTGGCATGAAGTTCAAAGCCATTGCAACTAAAGACGATGCGGAATTCCAGCAGTGGGTTGCCAAAGTTAAAGCGGCACCTAACGCGCTGAACACCATGGATGATTTCGAGAAACTGGCTACGCCAAGCGAAAATCACCCGGTGGAATATTTCTCAACGGCAAATCCAGAACTGTTCAAGCAAGTGATTGATAAGTTCATGATGAGCCACGGGAAGATGGACATGCCAGAACATAAAGGCATGGACATGAGTCACGCCGCTTCCGCGGGAGCCGAGGAATAATACGATGTTCGGAAAATTAACACTGGATGCAGTGCCATACCACGAACCCATTATCGTGGTTACGGTCGCCGCTATCATCTTATGTGGTCTGGCGCTGGTTGCTGCGATTACCTACTTTGGTAAGTGGCAGTACCTGTGGTCAGAATGGTTCACCTCCATTGACCACAAAAAACTGGGTATCATGTACATCATCATGGCTTTCGTCATGTTGCTGCGCGGCTTTGCCGATGCGGTAATGATGCGTACTCAACAAGTGATGGCTTCCGCTGGGGAAGCCGGCATACTACCGCCGCACCACTACGACCAGATCTTCACCGCTCACGGCGTGATCATGATCTTCTTCGTGGCGATGCCGTTCGTGGTAGGTCTGATGAACATCGCGGTACCGCTGCAAATCGGTGCTCGTGACGTTGCCTTCCCGTTCCTGAACAACCTGAGCTTCTGGTTTACCGCGATCGGTGTGATCCTGGTGAACATCTCTCTGGGTGTGGGCGAGTTCGCACAGACCGGCTGGTTGGCTTATCCGCCGCTTTCGGGTGCGGAGTACAGTCCTGGCGTCGGGGTCGATTACTGGATCTGGAGTCTCCAGCTGTCCGGTATCGGTACGACACTGACCGGTATCAACTTCTTCGTTACCATTCTGAAGATGCGTGCGCCGGGCATGGACCTGTTCAAAATGCCGGTATTCACCTGGGCATCACTGTGTACTAACGTCCTGATCATCGCTGCGTTCCCGGTACTGACCGTTACGCTGGCACTGTTGACGCTTGACCGTTACCTTGGCTTCCATTTCTTCACCAATGAAATGGGCGGTAACATGATGATGTACGTCAACCTGATTTGGGTCTGGGGTCACCCGGAAGTGTACATCCTGGTTCTGCCTGTGTTTGGTGTCTTCGCTGAAGTCACGGCGACCTTCTCTAAAAAGCGTCTGTTCGGTTACACCTCTCTGGTGTGGGCGACCATCGCGATTACCGTTCTGTCGTTCATTGTTTGGCTGCACCACTTCTTCACCATGGGTGCGGGCGCGAACGTAAACGCCTTCTTCGGTATCATGACGATGATCATCGCTATCCCGACCGGCGTGAAAATCTTCAACTGGCTGTTCACCATGTATCAGGGTCGCGTTGAGTTCCACTCAGCGATGCTGTGGACCATCGGCTTCCTGGTTACCTTCTCTATTGGTGGTATGACAGGTGTTCTGCTGGCGGTTCCAGGTGCGGACTTCATTCTGCACAACAGCCTGTTCCTGATCGCGCACTTCCATAACGTGATTATCGGTGGTGTGGTGTTCGGTTGTATGGCTGGCGTGACCTACTGGTTCCCGAAAGCGTTCGGCTTCACGCTGAATGAAAAATGGGGTATCCGCGCGTTCTGGTTCTGGATCATCGGCTTCTTCGTGGCATTCATGCCGCTGTATGCGCTGGGCTTCATGGGCATGACGCGTCGTATCAGCCAGGATATCGATCCTCAGTTCCACTCACTGCTGGTGGTTGCAGCAGGCGGTGCGGCGCTGATCGCTTGCGGTATCCTGTGCCAGGTTACCCAGTTCTACGTTTCTGTGCGTGACCGCGACCAGAACCGTGATCTGACCGGTGACCCGTGGGGTGGACGTACGCTGGAGTGGGCAACCTCTTCACCGCCGCCGTTCTACAACTTTGCTGTTATCCCGCATATCCATGAGCGCGATGCGTTCTGGGAAATGAAAGAGAAAGGCGAAGCGTACAAGCAGCCAGAAAAATATGAAGAAATTCATATGCCGAAAAACAGTGGCGCAGCTGTTGTTATCGCGGCTCTGATGACTGTATTCGGTTTCGCCATGATCTGGCATATCTGGTGGCTGGCTGGCCTCACCTTCGTGGGCACCATCATCACCTGGATTGTGAAGAGCTTCGATGAAGACGTGGATTACTACGTACCGGTTGCTGAAGTCGAGCAGATCGAGAAGAAGCACTTTGACGAAATCAGCAAAGCAGGTCTGAAATAATGTCAATTGAAACTGCAAAACACCACCACGACGCCCATGCGGAGCATGGGCATCACGATGCAGGAGCCAATAAAGTCTTTGGCTTCTGGATCTACCTGATGAGTGACTGCATTATCTTCGCAACCCTGTTTGCGACCTATGCAGTTATGGTCAATAACACTGCCGGTGGCCCGGCAGGTAAAGACATCTTCGAACTGCCGTTCGTTCTGGTCGAAACCGCGCTGCTGCTGCTCAGCTCCATTACCTATGGTATGGCAGTGATTGCGATGAACAACCAGAACAAGGGCTCGGTCATCAGCTGGTTAGCGTTGACCTTCCTGTTCGGTGCTGGCTTTATCGGCATGGAAATCTATGAATTCCATCACCTGATCAAAGAAGGCTTCGGTCCTGATCGCAGCGGCTTCCTGTCAGCGTTCTTTACGCTGGTCGGCACGCACGGTCTGCACGTGACCTCTGGCCTGATCTGGATGGCAGTGATGATGTTCCAGATTTCTAAACGTGGTCTGACTGCAACCAACCGCACCCGTATCATGTGCCTGAGCTTGTTCTGGCACTTCCTGGATGTGGTTTGGATCTGCGTATTCACCGTTGTCTACCTGATGGGAGCCATGTAATGAGTCATTCTGTTAACGAACATGGCGCTTCTCACGGTAGCGTGAAGTCTTACATGATCGGCTTCGTCCTCTCTATCATCCTGACCGGTATTCCGTTCTGGATGGTCATGGATGGCGGCGCTTCACACGGCACTATTCTGGGTGTGGTTCTGGTGTGTGCGGTAGTTCAGGTGCTGGTTCACCTGGTCTACTTCCTGCACTTAGACAGCAAATCAGAAGGTGGCTGGAACATGGTGGCCATTGTCTTCTCAGCACTCATCATCTTGATTGTTGTCGTAGGCTCACTGTGGATTATGTGGAACCTCAACTACAACATGATGGCCCACTAAAGAGTCGCGTAATGATTAAGCAATACCTGCAAGTAACAAAACCAGGAATTATTTTCGGCAATTTAATTTCTGTGATCGGTGGATTCCTGCTGGCTTCGAAAGGCAGCATTGATTACACCCTGTTTCTCGCCTCGCTGGTTGGCGTATCGCTGGTTGTCGCATCAGGTTGTGTTTTCAACAACGTGATTGACCGCGATATCGACATCAAAATGGAGAGAACGCGGAACCGTGTTCTGGTCAAAGGCCTGATCTCGGCGAAAGTAAGCCTGGTTTATGCAACCGCATTGGGTATTGCTGGCTTTGCGTTGCTGTATTTCGGCGCTAATCCGCTGGCCATGTGGCTGGCGGTGATGGGCTTCGTGGTTTACGTAGGCGTTTATAGCCTCTATATGAAGCGTAACTCTGTCTACGGCACGCTGATTGGTAGTCTCTCTGGCGCTGCGCCGCCGGTGATTGGCTACTGCGCAGTAACCAACCAGTTTGATGCTGGCGCGTTGATTTTACTGGCTATCTTTAGCCTGTGGCAGATGCCGCACTCCTATGCGATTGCCATCTTCCGCTTTAAAGATTACCAGGCTGCCAACATCCCGGTTCTGCCAGTGGTGAAAGGCATCTCGGTGGCAAAAAATCATATTACGCTATATATCCTGGCGTTCATGATTGCCACGCTGATGCTGACCCTTGGCGGTTACGCGGGCTACAAATATCTGGTGGTGGCTGCGGCCGTTAGCGTGTGGTGGCTCGGCATGGCGCTTTCAGGTTACAAAACCTCAAACGATAAAGTTTGGGCGCGTAAACTGTTTGTGTTCTCGATTGTCGCTATCACCGCTCTGAGCGTGATGATGTCCGTTGATTTCATGACGCCAGCGTCGAAAGATTTACTGACTTACGTCTGGTAATTCAGCTCCGCAAAACCAGAAAGGGCGCGAATTTCGCGCCCTTTCTTTTTGTTACCACTGCTTAAGAACAAATGTTTTACCCGCCCTGCCCTGCTGCCTAAAATGGGCGCAGTATAATTTTGAGGTAAACATGAACGACAATAAAATGACGCCAGTAGAGCTTCGTGCTACATGGGGTTTAGGTACCGTTTTTTCCCTGCGCATGCTGGGAATGTTTATGGTCTTGCCGGTACTCACCACGTACGGCATGGCGTTACAGGGCGCCAGTGAAACACTGATTGGGTTCGCAATCGGTATCTATGGTTTGGCACAAGCCATCTTCCAGATTCCTTTTGGTCTGCTCTCCGATCGCGTCGGCCGAAAGCCGCTGATCGTTGGCGGGCTGCTGCTGTTCGTTTTCGGCAGCGTTATCGCCGCCACCTCCGACACCATTTGGGGCGTGATTTTAGGCCGCGCGTTACAAGGCTCCGGCGCGATTGCCGCCGCGGTAATGGCGTTGCTGTCAGATTTAACCCGTGAACAAAACCGCACCAAGGCGATGGCGTTTATCGGCATCAGCTTTGGCGTCACTTTTGCTATTGCGATGGTAGTTGGCCCGATTGTCACCCACGCACTCGGCTTGCACGCGCTGTTCTGGATGATCGCCATCCTCGCGACGCTGGGCATCGTCATCACCTTATTAGTGGTGCCGAACGCACCAAACCACGTATTGAACCGCGAATCCGGCATGGTGAAAGGCAGTATCCGCGCGGTGTTGACCAATCCAAAACTGTTAAAACTGAATATCGGCATTCTCTGCCTGCACATTCTGCTGATGTCGAGCTTCGTGGCGCTGCCGGGACAGTTTGAACAAGCCGGTTTACCGGCGGCCGAGCACTGGAAAGTCTATCTGGTGACGATGTTGGTGGCCTTTGTTGCCGTGGTGCCTTTCATTATCTATGCCGAAGTGAAGCGCCGCATGAAGCGCGTGTTTGTCGGCTGCGTGGCGATCATCATCATTGCAGAAATCGTATTGTGGGGCGCGGCAGGCCACTTCTGGACGCTGGTGATTGGCGTGCAGCTGTTCTTCCTCGCCTTCAACCTGATGGAAGCGATTCTGCCATCACTGATCAGCAAAGAGTCGCCGCCGGGCTACAAAGGCACCGCGATGGGCATCTACTCCACCAGCCAGTTCATTGGTGTGGCGATTGGCGGCAGCATGGGCGGATGGATCTATGGTCATGTTGATGCTCAAACCGTGTTCCTGGTCGGTGCGATTGTCGCGGCTGCCTGGCTGTTTGTGGCGATGTCGATGCAGGAACCGCCTTACGTCAGCAGCCTGCGCATTATGCTCAGCGATGCGGTGCTGGCGGTGCCGAATCTGGAGAAGCGTTTGAAAGCGCAGCCCGGCGTGGCGTCGGTGTTTATCGTGCCAGAAGAGAAAAGTGCTTACATCAAAATCGACAGTAAAGTGACGAGCCGCGTCGAACTCGAAGCGCTGCTCGCCAGCTGCTAAATGACCAGCCCGACCATCGCGTCGGGCTTTTTGTTACAGCGACATATCCACCACGATGCGCCCTTCAATCTTGCCAGCGTGCATCCGCGCGAAGATATCGTTGATGTTAGTCAGCGGTTCTACCGCTACGGTGGCTTTCACCTTGTGACGACCGGCGAAATCCAGCGCTTCCTGCAGATCTTTGCGCGTCCCGACGATGGAACCGCGCACCGTAATGCCGTCCAACACCATATCGAAAATCGACAGATCGAATTTGCCCGGCGGCAAACCGTTCAGCACCATGGTGCCGCCACGACGCAGCGTACCAATCGCCTGTTCGAACGCTTTCGGTGAAACTGCCGTGACCAGCACGCCATGCGCACCGCCAAAACTCTCCTGGAACACCTTGGCCGGATCGACATTTTTCGCGTTCGCCACCACACTGGCACCGAGACGTTTAGCGAACGCCAGTTTCTCATCATCAATATCCACCGCCGCCACGTTCAGACCCATGGCAACCGCGTACTGCACCGCCATATGCCCTAAACCGCCAATACCGGAAATCACCACCCAATCGCCGGGTTTGGTGTCGGTCATTTTCAGCCCTTTATACACGGTGACGCCGGCACAGAGGATTGGCGCGATTTCGTTGTAATCGACGTTATCCGGAATGATGCCGACATAGTTGGCATCGGCGAGGCAGTATTCCGCGAAGCTGCCATTCACTGAGTAACCGGCATTTTGCTGCGACAGACACAGCGTTTCCCAGCTATCGAGACAGTGTTCGCAGTGACCGCACGCCGAATAGAGCCATGGCACACCGACGCGATCGCCCATTTTCAGGTGCTTAACGCCCTCGCCGAGCGCCACAACCTGGCCTACACCTTCGTGGCCCGGAATAAACGGCGGATTGGGTTTAATCGGCCAGTCGCCTTCGGCCGCGTGAAGATCGGTATGGCACACGCCGGTAGCCGCAATTTTCACTAAAATCTGCCCCGGCCCGACCTGCGGCACCGGCACCTGCTCAATCACTAACGGTTCACCAAAAGCCTTCACAACAGCGGCTTTCATGGTGGTTTTGATTTGCATATTCATCTTTCACTCTCCATTTGATCGGATGCGGACTTAGAACAGGCCCAAAGGCGCGGTGCCATAGCTAACCAGCAGATTTTTGGTTTGTTGATAGGCGCTGAGCGCCATCTTGTGCGTCTCACGGCCTACACCCGACTGCTTGTAGCCGCCGAATGCCGCGTGAGCGGGATAGATGTGATAACAGTTGGTCCAGACGCGCCCGGCTTTGATGCCGCGTCCCATGCGATAAGCCAGATTGGTATCGCGCGTCCACACGCCCGCACCAAGACCGAACTGGGTTTCGTTGGCGATGGCGAGCGCTTCTGCCTCATCCTTAAAGGTGGTAACACCAATCACCGGCCCAAAAATCTCCTCCTGGAAACAGCGCATCTGGTTGGTTCCTTTGATTAAGGTCGGCTGAATGTAGAATCCATCATTCAGCTCGGTGGCCATGCTGGCGCGATCGCCACCGGTGAGAATTTGCCCGCCTTCGTCGCGTGCGATGTTGATATACGACAGGATTTTATCGAATTGCTGGCGTGAAGCCTGTGCACCAATCATGGTGTCGCTATCGAGCGGATCGCCGCGACGGATGTTCGCCACCTTGGCCATCACGCGATCCATAAAGGGTTGATAGATCGATTCATGAATCAAGGCGCGCGATGGACAGGTACAGACTTCCCCCTGATTGAAGAAACCGAGTACTAACCCTTCCACCGCCTTCTCAATAAACTCGTCCTCACCATCCATCACATCAGCGAAGTAGATATTCGGCGACTTGCCGCCCAGCTCGACGGTGCAGGGAATGATGTTTTCAGCAGCGCAGGCCATAATGTGGCGCCCCACCGGCGTTGAACCGGTGAAGGCGATTTTGGCGATGCGTTTGCTGGTCGCCAGCGCTTCACCCGCTTCACGACCAAAGCCCTGCACCACATTCAACACGCCAGCCGGGAACAGATCGCCAATCACCTCCATCAGCAGCGTAATACCGAGCGGCGTCTGTTCCGCCGGTTTCAGCACGACACAGTTGCCCGCCGCCAGCGCTGGCGCCAGTTTCCACGCCGCCATTAACAGCGGGAAGTTCCACGGAATGATTTGCCCAACCACGCCGAGCGGTTCATGAAAGTGATATGCCACGGTGGTTTCATCGATCTCCGCGGTGCTGCCCTCTTGCGCACGCAGGCAACCGGCGAAGTAACGGAAGTGATCCACCGCCAGCGGAAGATCGGCGTTCAGGGTTTCGCGAATCGGTTTACCGTTATCCCAGCTCTCCGCTACCGCCAGTTTTTCGAGATTGGCCTCAATGCGATCCGCCACCTGCAACAGGATGTTGGCGCGATGCTGCACGCTGGTTTTTCCCCAGGCATCGGCCGCCTGATGCGCCGCATCCAACGCTAAATCGATATCGCGCGCATCCGAACGCGGGAACTGCGCGATATCGCTGCCATTCACTGGCGAGGTGTTAGTGAAGTATTGGCCGCTGAGCGGCTCGACGAATTTGCCCGCAATGTAGTTGCCGTAAATCGCCTGGAATGAAACCAAAGCGCCGGGCGTACCGGGATGTGCATAACGCATCGCAAACTCCTTTATGTAGGGTCAGATATTCTGAAGGCTCAGTCGCCTTCCAGAAAACGTGCTGTCAGAGGAGCTATTGCAGCGGGCGTGCCAGCTTTTTTCATCAGACGATATTTCATTAAAAAACCAATATCATCATTAAGTTAAAAAACTCTGCACGGCATGACCTGCGCATGTTGTGCAGAAAAGTTCACCATCTGTGTTGCGTATCGCAACAGTACAGAAACCGACCCGCTACAATGTCGCAACACTTTCGCTTGGGCATGAGGTCATCAATGCAGGGACATCCATCCGCGTCTGCCGTTAACGCCAATCCGCTATTGAGCGACTCCTGGTTCCGTAGCCAGCTGTATGGCCTCGATCGCACCGCCGATGATTTTCCGCGTGTTCGCCAGGGTGAACTGGCCGATGTACTCGCCAGCAATGCCGGGCTGCAGCAGTTCGCTCAGCCGGTGATCAAACAGCTGGCGCAGAAACTCGCCGAGAAGCAATCGGTGGTGATTCTGTCGGATGCCACCGGTCTGGTGCTCAATACCTTTGGCGATATGCCCTCGCTGGAAAAAGCCCAACGTTATGCGCTGGCGCCGGGTAATTTATGGAGTGAATGCGGGCGTGGCACCAATGCGATTGGCACCGCGCTGGCGATTGATGATGGCTGCGAGATTCAAGGTCATCAGCACTTCCTGACGCTCAATCAAGGTTTGTACTGTGCGGCGATGCCGCTGCAAATGCCCAACGGTCAGATTGCTGGCGTGCTGGATATTTCCGGCCCGGCGCACTTCCCGCATCCGCAGACCTTTAGCTGGGTGAAAGCTGCGGCGAAACAGATCGAATATTTGTGGGTGAAGCAGAGCCTGCACCCGCAGCAATGGTTGATGAGCCTGCATCTGCAGCCGCAGGGTATTGATACCAGCGATGAACTGCTGCTGGTGTTCTCGGATAACGTCCTGACCGCCGCCAATCGTCTGGCGATGCGCGAACTGGCGCTGAGCGTCGGGCAACTCGGCAGCGTGACCTTTCAACAACTGTTTCCGCAACAGCAGCAGCACGCCAACAGCATTCCCGCTCCGCTCGATTACGCTACGCAGCGCTACTATTTTCGCCTGCGAGCACCGCAGCGCAGCCATTTTGCCACGCCGAGCGAACCCGCCAGCGAGCTGCCTTTCTCGCTGGGGCGCGATGGCGAGAAGATGGTGCGACTGCTCAATGCCGGCGTTTCACTGTGCATTCACGGCGAAACCGGCAGCGGCAAAGAGTATGTCAGCCGCGCACTGCATCAGCAAAGCCGCTGGCGCGAAGGCAAATTCGTTGCCATTAACTGCGCGGCCATCCCCGAAGCGCTGATTGAATCTGAGCTGTTTGGCTATCAACCCGGCGCGTTCACCGGCGCGAGCAAGAATGGTTACATCGGCAAAATCCGTGAAGCGGATGGCGGCGTGCTGTTCCTTGATGAAATTGGCGATATGCCGCTGGCACTACAAACCCGCTTGCTACGCGTGTTGCAGGAGAAAGAGGTGGCGCCGCTCGGATCCAGCCGCAGCTGGCCGGTGAATTTCGCGGTGATCAGCGCCACGCACCGCGATTTGGCACAGCGCGTGGCCGAAGGCGAATTCCGCGAAGATTTGCTCTATCGCCTGCAGGAATTCTCGATGACCATTCCGCCGCTGCGCGCCTGGCCGGATGTGGAAGGTTTTATCCGTCGATTATGGCTGGAGCTGGGCGGCGCGGATCGCGATATTCAGCTCTCACCTGCGCTGTTGACGGCTCTGGCGCAGCTGCCGTGGCCGGGTAACGTGCGGCAATTGCGCAGCTTGTTACGCGTGCTGTTGGCACTGGCGGATGAAGGTGAAGAAGTGACAGAGGTCCATTTACCGGCAGAGTATCGGCGTGCGGCGGTGCAGCCACAGTCCGATCGGCAGAGTCATGATAGGCGGTTGATCAGCGAAACGCTGCAGCGCTTCAATGGTAATATCAGTAAAACGGCGGAAGCCTTAGGCGTCGCGCGCAGCACGCTTTATCGTCGTGCGGCGCGCGACAAACGCGATTAGTCGCGGAAGTTTTTGAACTGGAAAGGCTGACCGAGGTTGCCACCGCGCACCAGCGCCATCGCACCTTGCAGGTCGTCGCGTGACTTACCGGTTACGCGCAGTTCTTCACCCTGAATCTGCGTCTGCACTTTCAGCTTGCTGTCTTTAATCAGCTTCACCAGCTTTTTCGCGATATCGCTTTCGATACCTTTCTTCAGCTTGGCTTCCACCGACCAGCTTTTACCGCTGTGCACGATCTCTTCTGGCACTTCAATCGCTGCGCCTTCAATGCCACGCTTCAGCAGCTTTTCGCGCAGAATATCCACCAGCTGCTTGACCTGGAAATCAGATTCGCTGCTGAGTTTGATGGTCTCGTTCTTTTCGTTGAGCTCAATGGTTGCACTCACGTTACGGAAATCGAAACGAGTTGAGATCTCGCGGTTCGCATTCTCCACGGCATTTCGCACTTCCGACAATTCGACTTCGGAAACGATATCGAAAGATGGCATCTTTTCTTCTCCTGATACTAAAGTGACATGCATAATACGCGTCTTGTGGCGCTAATAAAACACGATACGCGGAAAGCTATACTTACCCGTAACGTGAAAACAGGAACCCGCCCACGGGAGGCAAAATGAAAATTACCGTGTTGGGGTGTGGCGCCTTAGGTCAAATTTGGCTCGCCGCTCTCGCCCGTCAGGGACATGAGGTGCAGGGCTGGTTACGTGTACCGCAGCCCTATTGCTCAGCCAACGTAGTCGATCCGCAAGGCGAGGTGAGCAATCACACCTTTATTGCCAACGATCCGCTGTTCCTCGCCGAAAGCCAGCTGTTACTGGTGACGCTCAAAGCGCCCCAGGTTTCACCTGCGGTGAAAAATCTGCAAAGCGTGCTGCCGACGCACGCGCCAATTCTGCTGCTGCATAACGGCATGGGAACGTTGGAAGAGCTGAAAGATTTGCGTCAGCCGCTGTTGCGCGGCATCACCACGCACGCGGCAATGCGCGACGGCACGGTGATTAAGCATATTGCGCACGGCATCACCCATATCGGCCCTGCTAATCGTGAGAGCGCCGCACTCAGCGATATCGCTGATATTCTGCATCAGGCGCTGCCGGATGTGGCCTGGCATGACAATATCGCCGCCGCCAGCTGGCGCAAGCTGGCAATCAACTGCGTGATCAATCCGATGACCGTCGAGCACGATTGCCAAAACGGGGCGCTGCGCGCCTGGCCGGAACAAGTCGCGCTGCTGTGCGAAGAGATCGCCTGGGTGATGGAGCGCGAAGGCCAGCACATGGCGGTGGATAATCTGCGCGACATCATTTACGACGTGATCGATAGCACCGCCGCCAATACCTCATCAATGTTGCAGGATGTGCGCGCGCAGCGTCTGACCGAAATTGATTACATCACCGGCTACCTGTTGCGTCGCGCCCGCGCGCAGGGCATTTCACTGCCGGAAAACACCCGTTTGTACGATCTGATTAAACGTAAGGAGTCCCACTATGAGCGCGAACGCATCGGTTCTGGTTTGCCTGGCACATGGAAGTGAAGAGACCGAAGCGGTCACCACTATCGATTTGCTGGTACGCGGCGGATTAAGCGTCACCACCGCCAGCGTGGAGAGCGATGGCACGCGTGAGATCGTCTGTTCGCGCGGCGTGCGGCTGCTGGCGGATGCGCCTTTGGTTGAGGTGGCGGATAACGACTACGATGCGATTGTGCTGCCCGGCGGTTTAAAAGGCGCGCAAACCTTCCGCGACAGCCCGCTGCTGGTGGAAACCGTGCGCCAGTTCCATCTCTCCAGCAAGATTGTGGCGGCGATTTGTGCCGCGCCGGGCACGGTTTTGGTCGCGCACGATCTGTTTCCGGTCGGCAATATGACCGGTTTTCCCGGCCTGCGTGACACCATTCCCGACAGCAAATGGATGGAGCGCCGCGTGGTGTGGGATCCGCGCGTTAATCTGCTGACCAGCCAGGGACCGGGCACCGCAATGGATTTTGCGTTGAAGCTGATTGATTTGCTGGTGAATAAAGAGACCGCGCGTGAAGTGGCTTCACAGCTGGTGCTGGCGGCAGGGATTTATAATTATCAGGAGTTTGAAGAGCGGTAACGTTGTTACAACAGACTGCACATGATTGTAGCGGCGCGATTAATTGCGCATTTCACTGCAACACTGATGCCGCATGAAATACTCGTGATTCATCGCACCGCTACGGTTTATCGCTTAAGGACGATAAACCTTCACGTTTTTGAAGCCCTGCTCATGCAGATAGAGCGCCTGCAGGCGACTCATCACACCGCGATCGCAATACAGCAGCCAGGTTTTACTCTGGTCCAGATCGCCAAACTGGGTGCTGAGTTTGTAGAACGCCAGAGTTTTCACTTCAACGCCTTCGACGATCAGCGGATTCGCCTCTTGCTCATCGGCCGAACGGATATCCAGCACCACGTCGTTGCTGATGAAGGAGTCAACGGTTTCAACTTCCACCACTTCTTCTTCCGTCTGCTCGGCGATTTCACGGATATCGACGTTGCTGGCTTCCTGCACCACGCGATGAAGGATCTCGAAATCGAAGTTTTGCTCTTCCGCTTCGATCTTGCCCTTCACCGCTTTAACGGTTGGGCTTTTCGAAATCACGCCGCAATATTCTGGCATGGTGCGGGCAAAATCTTCGGTGCCGATCTTACGCGCCACATCAATGATGTGCTCTTTGTCATGGGAGATCAGCGGACGCAGAATCAGCGTATCGGAGGCGTTATCGATCAAACGCAGGTTGGTCAGCGTCTGGCTGGAAACCTGGCCCAGCGCTTCGCCGGTCACCAGCGCCTGCACGCCGTAACGTTCCGCCACCATTGACGCCGCACGCACCATCATACGCTTCAGCACCACGCCCATTTGGCCGTCGTCCACTTTCTCAAGAATCTCACCGACTACCGGCTCGAAGTTGATCGCTACGAAACGTACGCGGTGTGAGCGACCAAAGCGCTGCCACAGGTAGTGTGCAACCTGGCGCACGCCAATCTCGTGTGCCGCACCGCCAAGGTTGAAGAAGCAGTAATGCACGCGGCAGCCGCGACGCATCAGCATGTAGCTCGAGACGCCAGAATCGAAACCACCGGAAATCAGTGACAGAACATCTTCCTGGGTACCAATCGGGAATCCGCCTAAGCCTTCATAGCGTGCGGTGATCAGCAACAGGCGATCGTCGTCGATCTCCAGATTCACCGTTTCTTCCGGGCGATTGAGCTGCACGCGCGCGCTGGCGATGTGTTGATTAAGGCCGCCGCCAACGTAGCGTTCCACGTCCTGCGAGCTGAAGCTGTGCTTGCCGCGACGCTTGACGCGCACGCAGAAGCTTTTGCCTTCCAGACGCTCGCGGTTGAGCACCAGCGTCTGCTCGAAGATGTCGTGCATATCGGTGTAGGCGCGATCTTCCACCGCCAGCACATGGTGAATGCCCGGAATGCGCGTCAGTTCGGTGACAAGGGTCTCGCGCAGCGACTCATTCTTAGAACGCACTTCAATGTGGTCCCAATGGCGCACGACTTTAATCTCTTCATCCACGGTGCGCAGAATATTACGAATGCTACTGGAGAGAATTTTGATAAAGCGCAGACGTACCGACTGACTTTTGATGGTGATTTCTGGAAACAGCTTGACGATAAACTTCATGGCGACAGGGGTTCGTTTGGACAAATAAGTGCTAAAAGCATCGGCACTTAACTGTTAAAATCATATAATTGCGGGTTAATTCAGGAGCCCCCGCATCCGAGGCGCAAAAGTATATCACCTTTGCCGGGTGACTGCTTTAAGCAACCTTCATCACATTCATTATTTTGCTAATTAATCCTCGTCAGCTACCATGACCGATTGCAAGATGATCTCCTAACCTGTGAGTCGACACTGATTATGCCGAAAAAAGCCGAAGCGCCTGCCAGTTTTGAAAGCGCATTAGAGCAGCTGGAACAGATTGTCAGCCGCCTGGAAAGTGGCGAGCTGCCGTTAGAGCAGGCGCTGAACGAATTTGAACGCGGCGTACAATTGGCACGTACCGGTCAGCAAACCCTGCAGCAGGCAGAGCAGCGTGTGCAAATTCTGCTTAGCGATGAGAAAGATGCCGCCCTCGCCCCTTTTACCCCGGAAAATGAGTAATGGATTTCGCTAAACTGCTGAGCGCTTACCATCAACGCGTTAATCAGGCATTGACGCGCTTAATAGATCCACTTCCTTTTCAGAGTTCTCCTCTGGTGAATGCCATGGAGTATGGGGCATTATTAGGCGGTAAGCGTCTGCGTCCCTTTCTGGTGTACGCAACAGGCGAAATGCTGAAGGCCGATGCCGTCAGCCTCGATGTGCCGGCTGCGGCCGTGGAATGCATCCATGCTTATTCCCTGATTCATGACGATCTGCCGGCGATGGACGACGATGCGTTACGCCGCGGGCAGCCAACCTGCCATATTAAATATGGTGAAGACACGGCGATTCTCGCCGGCGATGCTCTGCAAACTTTGGCCTTTTCGATTCTGGCCGATCAGCCGATGCCCGGCGTCAGCGCCGACGCGCGTATTGCGATGATTTCCGAACTGGCGCAGGCCAGCGGCGTGGCAGGCATGTGCGGCGGTCAGGCACTGGATTTGGCGGCGGAAGGCAAAAGCATCGATCTGGCGCAGCTGGAACAGATTCACCGCCATAAAACCGGCGCGTTAATTCGCGCCGCGGTACGTCTTGGCGCATTAGCCGCCGGCGATCGTGGTCGCGCCGCGATGCCGCTACTGGATACCTACGCCAATGCCATCGGACTGGCGTTTCAGGTGCAGGATGACATCCTTGATGTGGTCGGCGATACCGCCGTGTTAGGAAAAACACAGGGCGCGGATCAGGCATTGGGTAAAAGCACCTATCCTTCATTGATGGGGCTGGAAAATGCCCGCAGTAAAGCCTGGGATCTTTATCAAGAGGCGCTCGGCGCGCTCGATATTCTGGCGGCACAGTCTTACAACACACTCGCCTTACAAGCGCTGGCAAGCTTCATAATTGAACGCGATAAATAACTTTCATAATGAGTCTCTGATGAGTTTTGATATTGCAAAATACCCGACACTGGCGTTAGCCAACACGGTTCAGGAATTACGTTTATTACCGAAAGAAAAACTTCCGGAGCTGTGTGACGAACTGCGTCAGTATCTGCTGGATAGCGTGAGCCGATCTTCCGGCCACTTTGCATCGGGTCTGGGCGTCGTCGAGCTAACAGTGGCGCTGCATTATGTTTATAACACCCCCTTTGATCATCTGGTGTGGGACGTAGGCCATCAGGCCTATCCGCATAAAATCCTGACCGGACGCCGCGATCGTATCGGCACCATCCGCCAGAAAAATGGCCTGCATCCGTTCCCGTGGCGCGGTGAGAGTGAGTACGACGTGCTGAGCGTAGGTCACTCCTCCACCTCGATCAGCGCCGGGCTTGGCATGGCGGTTGCCGCCGAACGTGAAGGCAAAGGCCGCCGCACCGCCTGTATTATTGGCGATGGCGCGATCACCGCCGGCATGGCGTTTGAAGCCATGAACCACGCCGGTGACATCAAGCCGGATATGCTGGTGATCCTCAACGACAACGAGATGTCGATCTCCGAGAACGTGGGCGCACTCAACAATCGTCTGGCACAGATTCTCTCCGGGAAAACCTATTCACGCCTGCGCGAAGGCGGCAAGCGTGTATTGGGCGGTTTGCCGCCGATTAAAGAGCTGGTGAAGCGCACAGAAGAGCATCTGAAAGGCATGGTGGTGCCGGGTACGCTGTTTGAAGAGCTGGGCTTTAACTACATCGGCCCGGTAGATGGTCACGACGTGCTGACGCTGGTGAGCACGCTGAAGAACATGCGCGATCTGAAAGGTCCGCAGTTCCTGCACATCATGACCAAAAAGGGCAAAGGTTATGCCCCGGCGGAAGAAGATCCGATTACCTGGCATGCGGTACCGAAGTTCGATCCCGCCAGCCTGGCGCTGCCGAAAAGCGTGCCGGGCTTACCAAGCTACTCGAAGATTTTCGGCAACTGGCTGAGCGAAATGGCGGCTGACGATCCGCGCCTGATGGCGGTCACGCCAGCGATGCGCGAAGGCTCGGGCATGGTGAGCTACTCACGCGACTATCCGCAGCAATATTTTGATGTGGCGATTGCCGAGCAGCACGCGGTAACGTTCGCGGCGGGTATGGCGATTGGTGGTTACAAACCGGTTGTGGCGATCTACTCGACCTTCCTGCAGCGCGCCTACGATCAGCTGATCCACGATGTCGCCATTCAGAAATTGCCGGTGCTGTTTGCTATCGATCGCGGCGGCATTGTCGGCGCGGATGGTCAAACTCATCAGGGCGCATTTGATATCGCGTTCTTACGCTGCGTGCCAGAGATGGTGATCATGACGCCAAGCGATGAAAACGAATGTCGTCTGATGCTTTATACCGGATATCACTATCAGGATGGCCCAAGTGCGGTGCGTTACCCGCGCGGTACCGGCACCGGCGCAACGCTGGAACCGCTGGCGAGCTTGCCGCTGGGCAAAGGTATAGTGAAGCGTCGCGGCAAAAAGCTGGCGATCCTTAACTTCGGTACTTTGCTGCCAGAAGCCGCTGCCGCTGCGGAAGCGCTGAATGCCACGCTGGTGGATATGCGTTTTGTGAAGCCACTCGATGAAGCACTGATTGCCGAGCTGGCGGCCAGCCACGATTCGCTGGTTACGCTGGAAGAAGGCGCCATCAAAGGCGGCGCCGGCAGCGGCGTCAATGAGTACGTGATGGCAAAACGCCTGCGCGTGCCGGTGCTCAACCTCGGCCTGCCGGATGAGTTCATCCCGCAAGGTACGCAGGAAGAAGTACGTCAGGATTATCAGCTGGATGCCGCCGGTATTCAGCAGCAAATCACTGACTGGCTCGCCCAGTAATCTACCCTACTCGCTCACCGCCCGGTGAGCGAGCCTGCTGCTATGCTTAGGGAACGATTTCCCTCAAGCATAAGAGCAGGAGCCCAAATAGATGAAAACCATTCCCCTAGGCCAAACCGACTTACAGGTTTCACGTCTCTGTTTAGGCTGCATGACTTACGGCGATCCCACGCGCGGCAATCACGCGTGGACGCTGCCTGAAGAGAGCAGCCGACCGTTGATCAAGCAGGCGCTGGAAGCCGGCATCAACTTCTTCGATACCGCTAACAGCTATTCCGATGGCAGCAGCGAAGAGATTGTGGGCCGGGCGCTGAAAGATTTTGCCCGCCGCGATCAGGTTGTGGTCGCCACCAAGGTCTATTTCCCGCTGAGTAATCTGTCACAAGGCTTGTCGCGTCAGAATATCCTGCAATCGATTGATGACAGCCTGACGCGCCTTGGTATGGAATATGTCGATCTGCTGCAGATTCACCGCTGGGATTACGCCACGCCGATTGAAGAGACGCTGGAAGCGCTGCATGAAGTGGTGAAATCCGGCAAGGCGCGTTACATCGGCGCATCATCAATGCACGCATCGCAGTTTGCTCAGGCGCTGGAACTGCAAAAGCAAAATAACTGGGCGCGCTTTGTCAGCATGCAGGATCAGTACAACCTGATTCAGCGTGAGGAAGAGAATGACATGCATCCGCTGTGTCAGCGCGAAGGGATCGCGGTGCTGCCGTGGAGCCCGCTGGCGCGCGGTAAACTCACGCGTCCATGGGGCGAAACCACCGCACGTTCGGTATCGGATAATGTGATGGAGAAGCTGTATACCGGCACCGAAGAGAACGATGCGGCAATTGCAGAGCGTCTGGCTAACGTAGCCGCCGACAAAGGCGTGACGCGCGCGCAGGTGGCGCTGGCGTGGCTATTACATAAACCGGCGGTCACCGCGCCGATCATTGGCGCTTCGCGCGAGCAACAGTTCGCCGAGTTGGTGAAAGCGGTGGATGTTGAATTAAGTGAGAATGAGATTGCCGAGCTGGAAACGGTATATCAACCGCACCCGGTGGTGGGGTTTGAGTAAGGTAGACTATTCCCCTCACCCCAACCCTCTCCCGCAAGCGGGCGAGGGAGCGAAACGTGCAGTACCCACCTAATTGTCCCCTCTCCCACTTGTTGGAGCAGAACGAGCAGTCCCTACCTAATCGTCCCCTCTCCCACTTGTGGGAGAGGGTTAGGGTGAGGGCAATTTACTTCGCGCCGAAGTGATCAAACCCTTTCACATCTACACTGCGCGGTTTGCCGTTCTCCAGCAAACTCAGCCCTTCCGATTCGGGTGCAATCTGCCCAATACAGGTATAAGGCACACCAAAATGGCCGAGCGCCACGTCAATCGCGCCACGGTTCACTTCTGGCACGGTAAAGCACAGCTCGTAATCTTCGCCGCCGCTCAACGCCCATTTCAGCACCAGTTCAGGCTCGAAGTGATCGCGCAGGGCCGCTGAAAGCGGTAACGCGTCGAGATTGATGCGAGCGCCAACGCGGCTGGCGGTCAGCACATGGCCGAGATCGGAAATCAGGCCATCAGAGATATCGATCGCCGAGGTTGCCAGCCCCCGCAGCGCCTGGCCTTGCAGCACGCGCGGCATTGGACGCAAATGGCGTTTGATCAACGCTTCGTGCACCGCCGGATCGTTCAGGCGATGGCGATGCTGCAGCAGCGATAAACCGGCCGCGCTGTCACCCAAGGTGCCGGTGACAAAGATCCAGTCGCCTGGCTTCGCGCCCGAACGTTTCAGCGCCCTTCCCACTGGCACTAAACCGTGAATGCCGAGCGTCATGCTCAGCGGTCCGCGCGTGGTATCGCCACCAATCAGCTGCATATCGTAATAATCCAGCAGCTCAAACAGGCTGTCGCTAAAGGCCGCCACCCACGGTTCATCAATTTCAGGCAGCGTTAATGCCAGCGTCAGCCAGGCCGGATCGGCGCCCATGGCGGCTAAATCACTGAGATTAACGGCGACGGCTTTGTAGCCGAGATCGGCGGGATGGATATCACGTAAGAAGTGGACGCCTGCAACCAGCGTGTCGGTGCTGATGGCAAGTGTCTGTTTTTCTGGCACGTTAAGTAACGCGCAGTCGTCACCAATTCCTTTCTCCACATCGCGGCGGGAGCTGGTGACGCGGTTAAAGTAACGTGCAATCAGTTCGAATTCACCACAAGACATAAGTCAGGTCTCAATGAGAAAAAGGCCGGATAACCGGCCTTTAACGCTATTTTTTGTTTGGTCGAATTTGCGGGGCAGCTTTGTCGAGCACACCGTTGACGAATTTGTGGCTGTCTTCAGCACCAAACACTTTTGCCAACTCGATGCCTTCGTTGATGGCCACTTTATACGGCACATCAGAACGCTTGCTCAGCTCATACAGCGAAATACGCAGGATGGCTTTTTCTACCTGGCCCAGCTCTTCCAGCTGACGCGACAGGTAAGGCTTCATCAGACCGTCCAGGTACGCGCTGTTAGTCGCCACACCGGCCAGCAATTCGCGGAAATAGCTAATATCGACGTCTTTGACGTCTTGTTCCGCCAGAAACTGGTATTCCACATCGGCAATGTCGTTCTTAGACAGCTGCCAGGAGTAAAGCGCCTGGACAGCGCACTCACGGGCGCGACGACGAGCAGCAGGTTTCACAAAATTCCCCTTACAAAAATCAGGCTTTGATGGCTTTCAATACGTTGATCATTTCGAGTGCAGTCAGGGCCGCTTCGGCACCTTTATTACCTGCTTTCGTGCCGGCGCGTTCAATCGCCTGCTCGATATTTTCAGTGGTCAACACGCCGAAGGTCACCGGGATTTCGCTGGTCATCGCGACGTGCGCAATGCCCGAGCTGGCTTCACCGGCCACATATTCGAAATGTGCGGTGCCGCCACGGATGACAGTGCCCAACGCAACAATGGCGTCGTGCTTACCGGCTTTCGCCAGTGCGCGTGCTGCCAGCGGCAGTTCGTATGCACCTGGAACCCAGACAACGGTGATGTTATCTGCTTTCACCTGGCCGATGCGCTTAAGTGCGTCAATCGCGCCGTCCAGCAGGCTGTCATTAATGAAGTTGTTAAAACGCGCAATTACGATGGCAATGTTTGCATCAGGCGTGGCAACAGGAGCTTCGATAACTTTCATACATATCCTTTGGGTTGTTTTATGGCCCCGCAGAAGGGGGCGGATTCTATCATACTCTTTGGCGACGCGCTCAGGCTTTTCCGCGCGCTTTCAGCGCGGCGTCAGCGTCAGGCGCAGGTCATCGCCAACCAGGCGCACATCGCTAAAATTCAGGGCCGGCGCATCGGCCAGCTGTTCCAGTCCGGGCAGCGTGCACAGGCCGCGTGCGGCATTCCCTAACAGCTTTGGCGCCATGTAAACAATCAGCTCATCCACCAAGCCCGCTTGCAGCAAAGCACCCGCTAATCCGGCACCCGCTTCCACCCACACGCTGTTGATCTGGCGCTGGCCGAGCAACATCATCACCGCGACCAAATCAAGCTGTTCACCACGCTGGGGCACCGCAATCTGGGTCACGCTGGCAGGCCACGCGTGTTGATCGGGCTCGCAGCGCATCAGCCAGGTTTCGCCTGGCTGGTCAATCAGTCGGTGTTGCGGCGTGACGCGCTGTTGGCTGTCAATCACCACGCGCACCGGCTGACGCAGCTGGCTTTCATCAAGCTGCGCACGCACCTCTTCATTCAATTCCCTCCAGCGTACCGTGAGCGACGGATTGTCAGCCAACACCGTGGCGCTGGTGCTAAGAATAGCTGAACTCTGGGCGCGTAAACGTTGCACATCGCGCCTTGCGGCCGCGGAGGTGATCCACTGACTTTCGCCACTCGCCATGGCGGTGCGGCCATCAAGGGATGCGCCGAGTTTCAGCTGGATCCACGGGAATCCGGTCCGCATACGTTTGAGAAAACCCCGGTTCAGCGCTTCCGCTTCGTTCATCATCAGGCCATGACTGACGTCGATGCCCGCCTGCTGTAAACGGTAGAGTCCACGTCCTGCCACCTGCGGATTGGGATCCTGCATCGCGGCGACCACGCGCGTCACGCCTGCGGCAATCAGCGCATCGCAGCACGGCGGCGTGCGTCCATGGTGGCTACAAGGTTCCAACGTGACATACGCGGTTGCGCCAGCAGCTCGTTCGCCCGCCATACGCAGCGCATGCACTTCGGCATGCGGTTCGCCGGCGCGCTGATGCCAGCCTTCGCCGACAATCTCGCCCTCGCGCACAATCACGCAGCCGACGTTGGGGTTAGGTGTGGTGGTAAAGCGTCCGCGCCGCGCCAGTTCCAGCGCGCGCGCCATATAGCGTTCGTCAGTCATGGATTAGTCCTGTAGGCGGGCGATCTCTTCACCAAAATCGCGAATATCTTCGAAGCTGCGATAGACCGAGGCAAAGCGAATGTAGGCCACTTTATCGAGCTTTTTCAGCTCATCCATCACCAGATTGCCGATCAGTGCGCTTGGCACTTCGCGTTCACCGGTGGCACGCAGCTGAGTTTTAATATGATTGACCGCGCTTTCAACCGCATCGGCGCTGACGGGGCGTTTTTCCAGCGCCTTAATCATGCCGCTGCTGAGCTTGTCTTCATTGAAGGGTTCACGCACATCGTTGCTTTTTACCACGCGCGGCATCACCAACTCTGCCACTTCAAAGGTGGTAAAACGCTCATGACACACCAGACACTGACGACGGCGACGCACCGACGATCCTTCACTAACCAGACGAGAATCAATCACTTTGGTGTCCACAGCGGAGCAGAATGGGCAATGCATGAGGCTTCCTGATGCGAGATAAATAGGCCACACAGTGTAGCGCGATCGCGCCACAAAATGTATGTGTGTGGCACATAATGTGTGAATCCCCGTTTGTGACGTTAAGCCAAATGCAAGACATCACCTACATGACCTCAGGCAAAAAACCACTACGCTTAAAGAGCCGCCAGCAAGGCGGCCAACATCATAAAAATCTGGAGGATGTATGGGTCTGTTTGATTTCGTGAAAGATGCTGGAGAAAAACTGTGGGATGCCGTCAGTGGCGGCGGCGACGATGCCAGCAAGAAATTGCAGGATCACATCAACAAACTCGGTTTGCCCGACAGCGATAAGGTCAAGGTGGATGTCAAAGGCGATACCGTTACTGTGACTGGTGATGGCATCTCTCAGGAGTTGAAAGAGAAGATTCTGGTGGCCGCCGGTAACGTCGCGGGCATCACAAAGGTGGATGACAAGGTCACCGCCAGCGATGCCGCTACGCCCGCGAAATTCTATACCGTGAAAAAAGGCGATACCTTGAGTGCGGTATCGAAAGAGGTCTACGGAAACCCTAATGAATACAACAAGATTTTCGAAGCGAACAAGCCAATGCTGACGCATCCTGATAAGATCTACCCTGGCCAGGTTTTACGAATTCCCGAATAAAGAAAGGACATTGCATGACGATCAGGACGTTTTGGGCTCCGGCAGCACTCTCTTTGCTGGTTCTCAGTGGTTGCAGTTCAACGCCGGTTTCACCGCAGGTCAAAGAGTTGCATCAGGAGGTGAGTCAGCTTAATCAGCAGATGCGCAAGCTGACCAATCAGGCAACGGCGCTGGAGATTCAGGGACAGCTGAACAGCCAATCCACCCAGGGCGCGTGGCTGTTGCCGCAAGCCAATACGCCGGTGGAGTTACAGACGCAGCTAGGTAAATTGCGTTTGTCACTCTCGCAGGTGGCGGGTGAAGCCAGCGGCAGTCGCGCCAATCTGAATATCCGCTCGACCGATGACCAGCCGATTCCGGCACTGCGCGCGACCGTGGTATGGGGCGAAATGGATCCGGCCAGCGGCAAACCGCTTAACGCGGGCAGCCTGAGCCAGACCATCGAGGTTCCTGCACAGTTAATGCCGCGCAGTTCCGTTAGCGTACCGCTGCGACTCAGCGGGTTAACCCCGGAGCAACTCGGCTACGTGCGCGTGCACGATGTTGAGCCTCCAGCGACGAAAACCACGCCCTGATCGACAGGCATAAAAAAACGGGCTGCCAATGGCAGCCCGTTTACTTTCTGACTCCGCGTTACGGCAGAATCGAAGGCTGATCTGCGCCCTCTTTTTCCACTTTCTGTACCAGCATATGTTCACGCTTCATGCCGAGTTTCAGCGCCAGCGCTGAAGAGACATAAATAGATGAAATGGTACCAATGGTGACACCGATCAGCATGGTCAGTGAGAAACCTTTCAGCAACGCACCACCAAACACGAACAGGATCATGATCATCGCCAGCGTGGTGATGGAGGTGATCAAGGTACGGCTCAGCGTCTGGGTCAGCGACACGTTAGTGATGTCGTAAGAAGAACCGCGGCGAATCTTGCGGAAGTTCTCACGAATACGGTCGGATACCACGATCTTATCGTTAAGCGAGTAACCAATGACCGACATCAATGAAGCGACAATCGTCAGGTCGATTTCGACGTGCGCCAGCGACAAAATGCCACAGGTGATGATCACATCGTGCGCCAGCGCCAGAACGGTGCCGAGCGCTAAACGCCACTCAAAGCGGAAGCCGATGTAGATCAAAATCGCAATCAGCGCTGACAGCAGCGCCATCGCACCGGCCTGCGCCAGATCGCTACCCACGCTTGGGCCAACGAACTCGATACGTTTCACGGTAGCGTTCTGCTGCGTGGTCTGGCTAATGGAAGCCAGCACTTTATTGCCCAGTTCGGTGCCGGCATTGCCGGTGGCCGGAGGCATACGCACCATCACATCACGGCTGCTACCAAAGTTCTGCACCAGCGGCTCTTCAAAGCCCGCTTTCACCAAACCTTCACGCAGCGCGTCGAGATCCGCTGGTTTTTCCAGGTTAATCTCAATCACCGTTCCGCCGGTAAAGTCGAGGCCCCAGTTGAAGCCTCGCACACCGACAATGACGATAGATGCCACAATCAGCAGACCGGAGATGATGAAAGCCAGCTTATCCCAGCGCATAAAGTCGACGACTTTACGACCGTGGTTTAGCTGCTCAATACTATATTCCTGTGCCACAACGCACTCCTCAGATAGACAGCTTGTTGATGCGTTTGCCGCCGTACACCAGGTTAACGATGGCACGGGTGCCGACGATAGCGGTAAACATTGAGGTTGCGATACCGATAGCCGTAGTAATCGCAAAGCCTTTGATTGAACCGGTACCGACCGCATAAAGAATGATCACTTTGATAAGCGTAGTGACGTTGGCATCGACGATACTAGAGAAGGCGCCTTTATAGCCTTCATGAATCGCCTGCTGTACCGATCGTCCGTTACGCAACTCTTCTTTAATACGTTCGTTAATCAACACGTTAGCATCGACCGCAACCGCCAGCGTCAGCACGATACCGGCAATACCCGGCATGGTGAGCGTCGCGCCTGGCAGCAGTGACATGATGCCGACAATCAGCACCAGGTTACACAGCAGCGCGCTGGTAGCGATGAGACCAAACTTCTTGTAGAACACCACCATGAACAGGATTGACGCAATCAAACCCCACAGGCAGGCTTCGAGGCCTTGTGTGATGTTCTGCTGCCCCATGGTTGGGCCGATAGTACGCTCTTCTACAATCTGGATTGGCGCAATCAACGCACCCGCGCGCAGCAGCAGCGACAGCTGACGTGCTTCGTTTGCATTATTGATACCGGTGATACGGAAGCTGTTACCGAGGCGCGACTGGATGTTCGCCACGTTAATCACTTCTTCCTGTTTCACCAGAATCGACCGGCCGTTGGCATCTTTCTTACCGCTGTCTTTGTACTCCACAAACAGGGTCGCCATCGGCTTACCGATGTTGTCCTTGGTGAAGTTGGACATCATGTTGCCGCCCGCGCCATCCAGTGAAATGTTCACCTGCGGCTGGTTGTACTCATCCATGCTCGACGTGGAATCGGTGATGTGATCACCGGTCAGAATCACACGCTTGTACAGCACCACTGGCTGCCCGTCGCGGGTTTTCTTCACTTCCGAATCGCCGGGCACACGGCCGCTGGCCGCTGCGGTTGGATCCACACTGGTGTTCACCAGACGGAATTCCAGCGTGGCGGTAGCGCCCAGAATCTCTTTGGCGCGCGCGGTGTCCTGAATACCCGGCAGTTCCACCACGATGCGGTCAGAACCCTGACGCTGCACCAGCGGTTCGGCAACGCCGAGCTGGTTCACACGGTTACGCAGAATGGTGATGTTTTGCTGCACCGCATATTCACGCGCTTCGCTCAGGCGCGCATCGCTCATCACCGCACGCAGCGCATCGCTGCCCTGGCTTGAGATCACCAGATCGCGGTGGCGAGTAGACAAGTAGCTGATTGCCGCATCACGGCTGGCGCCGTCACGGAAACGCACTTCTACGCCATAGTTCGCGATTTTATTAACGGTGGTATACGGAATGCTTTTGTCGCGCAGATCGCTGCGCAGGCTGTCGGCGTTCTGCTCTTGCAGTTTGCCCAGAGCCGTATCCATATCCACTTCCATCAGGAAGTGAACGCCGCCGCGCAGATCAAGACCGAGTTTCATCGGTTCCGCGGACAGCATGCTCAGCCAGCGAGGCGTTGCCGGCGCAAGGTTAAGGGCCACAATGTAGTCTTCGCCCAGCGCGCTGGTGAGTGCATCACGCGCGCGCAGCTGTCCATCCTGCGTTGCAAAGCGGGCCAGAATGGCACCATTTTCCAGAGCGAGGGATTTGCTCTCGATATTGTCTTGTTTTAATACGGTCTGGATCTGATCCAACGTTTGCTCACTGGCGGCGCCACCGCGCGCACCAGTGATCTGAACGGCCGGATCCTCACCATAAAGGTTAGGAAGCGCATAGAGCAGGCCGACGAGAATCACGACGACCAGCATGATGTACTTCCACAAAGGATAACGGTTTAACACGGCAGTTCCCTTCGGGAAGAAAAAATTACAGCGCCTTCAAAGTACCTTTCGGCAGAACGGCGGCCACGAAATCACGTTTAACAACTACTTCAGTGGTGTCGTTCAGGGCAATAGAAACATAGCCAGTTTCTGCCACTTTGGTCACACGGCCAACTAAACCACCGCTGGTCAGCACTTCATCACCTTTAGAGATGGAATCCATCAGTTTCTTGTGATCTTTAGTACGCTTCTGCTGTGGACGCAGAATCATGAAGTAGAAGATCAGACCAAATACCACCAGCATGATCACCAGAGAATACGGACTTCCCTGAGACGGTGCGCCTGCTGCGGCTACGGCGTCAGAAATGAAAAAGCTCATTAAATTTCCCTCATTGATGAATTATCAGACGTTCAGCGGAGGAACCGCCTTCCCCGTCCGTTGGTAGAACTCGCTAACAAAGTGCTCTAATTTACCCTCTTCGATAGCCTTACGTAAACCGGCCATCAAACGCTGGTAATAGCGCAGATTGTGAATCGTATTCAGGCGTGCGCCCAGTATTTCGTTACAGCGATCAAGATGATGCAAGTAGGCGCGGCTATAATTGCGACAGGTGTAACAATCACACTCTGCATCCAGCGTTGCGGTGTCATCTTTATACCGGGCATTACGAATTTTCACCACGCCATCGGTAACAAACAGATGACCATTGCGCGCATTGCGCGTTGGCATAACGCAGTCAAACATATCGATACCGCGGCGAACGCCTTCCACCAGATCTTCTGGCTTGCCGACGCCCATCAAATAACGCGGTTTGTCTTGCGGAATTTGCGGACAGACGTGCTCCAGGATTCGGTGCATGTCCTCTTTAGGTTCACCCACCGCCAGGCCGCCCACAGCGTACCCATCAAAGCCAATCTCTACCAGAGCTTTAACCGAGACATCTCGTAAATCTTCGTAAACACCACCCTGAATAATGCCAAATAATGCATTTTTATTGCCGAGTGAATCGAAGCGATCGCGGCTGCGTTGTGCCCAGCGCAACGACATCTCCATCGAACGTTTGGCGTAATCCCAATCCGCCGGATATGGCGTACATTCGTCGAAGATCATCACCACGTCAGAACCGAGATCGAACTGAATCTCCATCGACTTTTCCGGATCGAGGAAAATCGGATCGCCGTTGATCGGGTTACGGAAGTGCACGCCCGCTTCGGTGATCTTACGGATATCGCCAAGGCTGAACACCTGGAAGCCGCCGGAATCGGTAAGGATCGGTCCTTGCCAGTTCATGAAATCGTGCAGGTCGCCGTGCAGTTTCATGATCTCCTGACCTGGGCGCAGCCACAGGTGGAAGGTGTTGCCGAGCAGGATCTGCGCGCCGGTCTCTTTCACTTCTTCCGGCGTCATGCCTTTCACCGTGCCGTAAGTGCCCACGGGCATAAATGCTGGGGTTTCAACAACGCCACGATCAAAGACCAGACGGCCACGGCGCGCGCGCCCGTCGGTAGTATCTAATTCAAATTTCACATTAACCTCTGATCAGAGAAACAGTCTGATTCAATTATGCGCCGACGCTTTCGTCAGGCGCTTGTGGATTACGGGTGATGTACATCGCATCCCCGTAGCTAAAGAAACGGTACTGCTCTGCCACCGCGCTGTGATAAGCCGCCATGGTGTGCTGATAACCAGCAAAGGCCGAAACCAGCATAATCAGGGTCGATTCCGGCAGATGGAAGTTGGTGATCAGCGCATCGATCACCTGATAGTGATAGCCGGGATAGATGAAAATCTGTGTGTCATCGAAGAAGGGTGCAATCAGCGCATCCTGGCTGGCCTTCGCGGCGCTCTCCAGCGAACGTACTGAGGTGGTGCCCACGGCGACCACTTTGTTGCCGCGTGCTTTACACGCCAGCACCGCATCCACCACATCCTGCGGCACTTCCGCGTATTCGGCATGCATGATGTGATCCTCGATGGTTTCAACGCGCACCGGCTGGAAAGTCCCGGCACCGACGTGCAGTGTGACAAACGCCATCTCGACGCCTTTAGCTTTCAGCGCTTCCAGCAGCGGCTCGTCAAAGTGCAAACCGGCGGTCGGTGCGGCGACGGCGCCGGGACGCACGCCGTACACGGTCTGGTACAGCTCACGGTCAGCATCTTCATCCGGACGATCAATATACGGCGGCAGCGGCATATGGCCGACGCTGTTGAGAATATCCAGCACCGCGCGATCGTCTTCGAAGGCGATCTCAAACAGTGTGTCATGGCGCGCCACCATCGTGGCTTTGACACTTTCGTCATCGCCCAGCAGCAGCGCTGCGCCCGGCTTGGGCGCTTTGGAGGCGCGCACGTGCGCCAGCACGCGCTTATCGTCCAGCATGCGCTCAACCAGCATCTCGATTTTGCCGCCGCTGGCTTTACGCCCAAAGACGCGCGCCGGAATCACGCGGGTGTTGTTGAACACCAGCAGATCGCCCGGATTGAGCTTATCCATCACGTCTGTAAATACGCCGTGGCTTAACGCGCCGCTTGGACCATCCAGCGACAGCAAGCGGCAACCGCTTCGCTGCGCCTGCGGATAGTGGGCGATTAAGGATTCTGGCAACTCAAAGGTAAAATCGGCTACGCGCATGCTTCACTTCTTCAGGACTTAAAATCAGGCGGCATAGTCTAGCGGAAAAGCGGCAAATTCTGAACAACTGGCTGCGCTTCTGTGATTCTGCGAATACACAAAATAATTCGAGGTACAGGCAGGCGGCAAACGAGAGCAGCTCCCGCACCTGTAACTTGAAGTATGACGTGTATATAATGCGCCATGAACTTTCTCGCTCACCTTCACCTGGCGCAGCTGGCTAACAGCTCTCTGCTGGGCAATCTCATGGCCGATTTCGTACGCGGCAACGTGCAATCACAATGGCCTGCATCGGTGGTGGATGGCATTGCCATGCATCGTCGCCTCGACGTCCTGACCGATAACCTGCCCGAAGTGCGGATTGCGCGTGCGCTGTTTCGTCCGGAAACGCGCCGCGTGGCCCCCATCACGCTCGACGTGATTTGGGACCACTTCCTCGCGCTACACTGGGATAAATTCCACCCAACGCAGTCGCTGGTGGCGTTTACCGCGGCGGCTGAACAAAACATCGTGCCGCAGCTGGCGGGCACGCCGGAAGGTTTCATCGAGCTGAACGCAGTGATGTGGCGCGAACGCTGGTTTGAGCACTATGCCGAACCAACGCGGCTGGCACGCGTGCTCAACGGCATGGCGCATCGCCGTCCGCGCTTAGCCGCGCTGCGCGACTCCTATCAGGATTTTGTTGATCACTACGAGCAACTTGAGCCGCTGTTCTTCCAGTTTTATCCGCGCTTAATGGCCGCCGCGCGCGCGCAGGAATTGTAATATTAGGTAATTCAAGACCCGTCTGTTGGACGGGAAATTTCCCATCACCTACCCTGCGTGACCTTAATCTTCGTCACACTCAGGGAAATCTCATGCAGCATCTTATTGCCAACCGGCTCGCAGAAGCCGGTCTTAGCTACACGCACATCCTGGCGTTGGGGATAGTGATTGCCATTATCTTTGCCATCTCACTGCTTACTCACGCCATTCTGCACCGCGCTATCTTGCCGCTGCTGCGTCGATACACCGAGAAAAGTAGCCGTCAGTGGCCAAAAGCGCTGATTAACAGTCGCCTGTTTAGCCGCAGCGTCTGGCTGATGCAAGGTGTGCTATTCAAATTACAGACTGAACTCTTCCTGCACGACAGTGCTCAGATCTATGCAGCGCTGCTGATTTTCGCCCAGCTGTGGATGATGATCTTCGCCCTGCTGATGTTGTTCTCCTTGCTGGATTTACTGCAGCAGCTCAGCGCGAACAGCATGCTGGCACAGCAATTGCCGCTGCGCGGTATTATCCAGAGCGTGAAATTGATCGCCGCCATTTTAATGGTAATCATGATTATTTCGCTGCTGTTGGGTAAATCGCCCGGCGTATTGATCACCGGACTCGGTGCCATGACCGCGGTGCTGATGCTGGTATTTAAAGATCCAATTCTGGGTCTGGTGGCCGGTATTCAGTTGGCGGCCAATAATATGCTGAAAATGAATGACTGGCTGGAAATGCCGAAATATGGTGCAGACGGTGCGGTCATCGATATTTCTTTAACCACGGTAAAAGTGCGCAACTGGGATAACACCATTGTTACCATTCCCGCTTACGCCTTAATTTCCGACTCCTTTAAAAACTGGCGCGGCATGTCGGAATCCGGTGGGCGTCGCATTAAGCGCAGCATTCATATTGATACCACCAGTATTGGCTTCCTTGATGATGCCATGATGCAGCAGCTGAAAAGTGCGCATCTGCTGGCACCGTATCTGGATAGCAAAAGCGAAGAAGTGGCCGCATGGAATGCGCAACTGGGCTGTGATTTAGATTCGCCACTCAACGGTCGCCGCCTGACGAATATCGGTACCTTCCGCGTCTGGCTGCAGAGCTGGCTGGAGCAGCATCCGCGTATTCATAAACAGATGACGTTAATGGTGCGGCAGTTAGCGCCAGGTGAAAACGGTTTGCCGCTGGAAGTGTATGTGTTCACCAACACCACGGTGTGGAAAGAGTACGAGAATATTCAAGCGGATATCTTTGACCATATTTACGCAGTGCTACCTACTTTCGGTCTGCGCGTCCATCAATCGCCAACCGGTAATGACATGCGTCAAATTGGCGTAAGAACCCGCCACTAAGGCTTCATCCCGTATTACCCGCCAGTAAGAAGAAAAATTTCACTGGCGGGCTTTTCCCCCTCTTGTCACGCGCAGCCATCTGCGGCTTAATGAAGCCTTTCTTAACTTTTGTTAACTTCGTCACACAGCCAATACGCCATTTTTGGCGTCTGTTGTTGCTTCGCCAGCCTGAAAATCATAAGAGGGAAAGATGTCATCAGCTTCGCTTACCGAACTCGACGCACGTTATCATTTCGCCTGTGATGTTGCCAAAACCGCCGCCAGCCGGGCTCTATCCTGGTATCAGCAACGTCATCAATTAGTGGTTGAGCATAAGAAAGATCTGCAGGATGTGGTCAGCGAAGCCGATCGCAACGTTGAGGCCTTGGTCAAGCATCTGATCCACGAACGCTTTCCTGACGATGCGGTGTTGGGTGAAGAGAGCGGCGGCAATACTGCTGGCGCACGCTTTATCTGGGTGCTCGATCCGATTGATGGCACCAGCAGCTTTCTTAACGGCTTGCACAACTGGTGCGTATCGCTGGCGATCGTTTGTGAAAACGAAGCGGTGATTGGTGTGGTGTGCGATCCCAATCATCATGAAACCTTTCACGCCTGCCGCGGCAAAGGTGCTTGGGTTAATGATAAGCGCATTCAGGCGCACAGCGCGCAGCAGCTCGATCAGGGATTGCTTGGTCTGAGCAGCTCCAACAGCCAACCGATTGAACCGCTGACCACTTTTATCAGCGCATTACTGGCGCAGGGCGGCATGTTTATCCGCAACGGCTCGGGGGCGTTGATGAGCGCATGGGCGGCGGCCGGTCGCTTAATTGGTTACTACGAAGCGCATATGAATCCGTGGGATGGCTTGCCGGGCATTGTGCTGATGCGCGAAGCGGGCGGCATTACCAACGATTATCTGGCTAATCACGGCTTGCAGAACGGCAATCCGGTGCTGCTGGCTAATGCGGTGATTTATCCGCAGCTGAAAGCGCTGCTGCCTGGGCATTTATCGTTATAATTTCCGTAATCGGTTAAGTTCGTTAATTTATGCGAACTTAACCTTCATGCAAAATTACTTAAGCGCGCTGTAAGTAATATTCTATTCCGAAGTGAGAATTTTCTCTTTTTTTCTTAAACATCCCGGCATCAATAAAAATACGATATGCTGCGCAAGTCAAACATCCCTTAGTAATACTTATTTTCTCCTTTTTTGTTGTTCTTTTTCGGCGCCAGGATGCGCCGAGATATTTTTCGGCATTTTATTATTTCGGGATGGCGTGATTATTTTTTAATATTATTTTTAATCGTCATCGATAAAAAAGGTCGCCATCAATGGCGACCTTACAATATCATCAGCTTTTACGCTTTTTCACTAGCGGCCATGCCAGTAATAGCAGCGCAATCCACGCAAAACCAACGTACAGCGACACGCGCGTATCCGGGAAGTAACCAATCAGCCCAATAATGAAGGCCAGGAACAGCACGCCGAACCATGCGGTGGCGCTACCGCCCGGCATGGCAAAATCCAGCTTACCGGCTTGCTCTTTGCCAATCTTGCGGCGGAAGGCGATCTGCGACAGCAGAATCATGATCCACACCCAAACGGTAGCAAAGGTCGCCAGCGAGGCGATCACCAGGAACACTTTCTCTGGCATCAGGTAGTTGAGATACACCGCAATCAGCATCGCCAGCATCATCACCAAAACGGTCACCCACGGAATTCCGCGATTCGAAACCTTCTGGAATACCTTCGGTGCGTGGCCCTGTTGCGCCATGCCGTGCAGCATACGCCCCACGCCAAACACATCGCTGTTAATCGCCGACAGCGACGCCGTCAGCACCACGAAGTTAAGAATTGATGCCGCCGCCGCAATCCCCAAATGCTGGAAGGTCAGCACGAACGGACTGCCAGAAGTGCCCACCTGATTCCACGGATAAATCGACATGATGACGAACAGCGTACCAACGTAGAACACCAGAATACGCATCGGTACGGAGTTGATGGCGCGTGGAATCGATGTCTTCGGATCTTCCGCTTCACCGGCAGTAATCCCGATAATCTCTATGCCGCCGTAGGCAAACATCACCATCTGCAGTGACAGCAGCATGCCAACAATGCCGTGCGCGAAGAAACCGCCGTTGGTCCACAGATTGTGAATGCCGGTCGGCTGGCCGCCGTTGCCGATGCCCCAGAAAATCATGCCGAAGCCGGCGAGAATCATGATGATGATGGTGGCGACTTTGAAAAAGGAGAACCAGAACTCCACTTCGCCAAATACTTTCACGCTCATCAGGTTGATGGCGCCGATAATCAGCACCACGCTCAGCACCCAAATCCAGTGCGGCACATCGGGGAACCACACGCCCATGTAGATACCAAAAGCCGTTACGTCGGCAATCGCCACAATCAGGATTTCAAAACAGTAGGTCCAGCCGGTGATGTATCCGGCCAGCGGGCCGAGATAATCCTGCGCATAGCGCGAGAATGAGCTGGCCTGCGGATTGTTGACCGACATTTCCCCCAACGCACGCATGATGATGTACGCCACCGCACCGCCGATGATGTACGCCAGCAGCACGCTTGGGCCCGCCATTTTGATAGCATCTGCCGAGCCGTAAAACAGCCCGGTGCCAATCGCCGATCCCAGCGCCATAAAGCGAATGTGGCGCGTGCTCAGTCCGCGTTTGAGCTTATTGGTTTCTTGCATAACACTCAGTACCTTGAAAATGAAAAACCACGGGCAAGCCCGTGGTTGGAATTAACAGCAATGTCGCTTACTGATGAACCGCGACCTGCTCACGTCCTTTTGCCCGATCAACTACCGCGGCAATCACCAGCATCGCCAGCGATGGCGGCAACCAGGAAAGTCCCTGATCGGCCAGCGGCAAATGCTGACTGAACAGCGGCAACACATCTTTAAAGCTGGTGGTTTTGATGGCATCAACGATACCGAACAGCAGGCTTACCAGCATGGTCGGCGCGATAATACGCGAACTTTTGTTCCAGAACTTCAGCGTGAAGCTCAGCACCACCAGCACGATGCATGGCGGATAAATCGCCGTCAGCACCGGAATCGAAATCTGAATCAGATGGCTCAGACCGAGATTCGACACCACCATCGAGAACAGACCCAGAATAAATACCAGCGTTTTATACGACAGCGGAACATATTGCGCAAAGAATTCTGCACAGGCGCAGGTCAGGCCCACCGCCGTTACCATGCAGGCGACGAAGATCAGTGCCGCAAGGAAGAAGCTGCCCATGCCGCCGAAGGTCTGCTGCACGTAAGCATGCAGAATTTCAGCACCGTTCGCGCTTTGCGCCACTAATGCGCCGCTATCGTTACCGAGTTTGAACAGCGTCAGGTAAATCAGCGTCAAACCGATACCGGCGATGATGCCCGCCAGCATGGTGTAGCGCGTCAGCAGTTTGGCATCTTCCACACCGCGTGAGCGCGCCGCATTGACGATGACGATACCGAACACCAGCGCTCCCAGCGTATCCATGGTCAGATAACCATTAACGAAACCGCTGGAGAAGGCGGCACGCTGATACTCTTCGGTGCCCGGCGAAACGCCACCGGCCGGCCAGATCAGCACGGCAACGCCGAGCACAATCAGCGCCAGAATTTTCAGCGGAGCGAGGAAGTGGCCGACGGTATCCAGCAGTTTGCCCGGATACAGTGAGATGCCAATCACCAGCGCGAAGTAAATCAGGCTGTAAATGAACAGCGGCAGCGTGCCGTCGCCGGTCAGCGGTGCAATACCTACGGCAAAGGAAACGGTGGCGGTACGCGGCGTGGCAAACAGCGGGCCAACAGCCAGGTAACACACGGTCGCCAGCAGCAAGCCTGCGGCTTTACCAATCGGCGAGCTTAGCGCATCAATGCCGCCGCCCACACGCGCCAGCGCGATGACGGTGATCACCGGTAAGCCAACAGCCGTAATCAGGAAGCCGAAAGCCGCAATCCAAACGTGTTCGCCAGACTGAATCCCCACCATCGGTGGGAAGATGATATTTCCTGCGCCAACGAACAGGGCAAACGTCATGAAGCCCAGCGCCAGGATATCCTTGGAGGTTAAACGATGTGTCATAAACTTCTGTACTGCCTGTAGCTGATGTTGCGGTGGAAGTTGAGTTCGTGTTGTCCTCTGGATGCGCTAAAACAAGGGCTTATCAGGCAAGACCAGCGTGTTATGCGGGACTAATCGTTAAAGCGCAGGTGATTTAATCTACTTTTCTTCTGTTCGCAGAGGGATAAATCGACAACGGCGCAAATTAGAACGTTTATAGCGAAGAAAGGCAATACAGGATCGAAAAACCAGAATGATATAACAAGATAGTGAGATAAAGCAGTGAATCACGGTGGAATAGCGGCAAAACACCTCAGATGATTTGCTAAATGTTTCCTCGACGCGAGAGATCTCTTTGCATAAATCAGCCTGCAGATGCACAAAAGGCGCGATTTACGCGCCTGTTTGGCTAACTTTACAGCATTACCAGACTGTTCTTGCTATATCGACCACCAGACGAATCTTCTGCCACTGCTGCTCTTCGCTCAGGCTGTTGCCCTCTTCGGTTGAGGCAAAGCCACACTGCGGGCTGAGGCAGATTTGATCAAGGCTCACGAACTGTGCTGCTTCCTGCAAACGCGCTTTCACCTGCTGCGCATCCTCCAGCTCGCCGGTTTTGGTGGTGATTAAACCCAGCACCACTTGCTGATGACCCGGCTTGAGGAAGCGCAGCGGCTCAAAGCCACCTGAACGTTCGTTGTCATACTCAAGGTAGAAAGCATCGATATTCACGCCGCCAAACAGCACTTCGGCGACCGGCTCATAGCCACCTTCGGAAATCCAGGTTGAGCGGAAGTTGCCGCGACACACATGCAGCCCAACGGTCAGATCCTCTGGCTTACCTTCCAGCGCAGTATTCAGCACTTCAGCATAGATGCGCGCCAGTTCCTGTGGATCTTCACCACGCTCGCGGATCTGCTGCTGCTGTTCGGTTGAGCACAGATAGGCCCACACCGTGTCATCCAGCTGCAGATAACGGCAACCAGCCGCATAAAACGCTTTGATGGCGTCTTTGTAGGTCTGCGCCAGATCGGCGAAGTACTCTTTCAGATCGGGATACACCGTGGCATCGATCACCTTACGGCCACCGCGGAAGTGCAGCACGCTTGGGCTGGGAATGGTCATCTTGGCAACCGCATCGCCCGCCACGCTTTGCAGGAAGCGGAAGTGATCCAGCATCGGGTGTTGAGGATTAAAGGCCACTTTACCGGTGACTTTCACGCCGTGCGCTTTGGTCTGCACGCCGTTGAACTGAATGCCCTGCTCCGCTTCGAACAGCTCGACGCCGTGCAAATCGCCGAAGAAATCGAAGTGCCACCAAGCGCGACGGAATTCACCATCGGTAACGATCTGCAGGCCGTTGGCACGCTGCTGCTCCACTACATGGCGGATTTCGCGATCTTCAACCTGACGCAGTTGATCAGCGTTGATTTCGCCATTGGCAAACTGCACACGCGCCTGCTTGACGGCAGCGGGACGCAGAAAACTGCCGACGGTATCGGCGCGGAACGGGTTATGACGTGGCATTTTATCTCCTGGCTGAGCGCATAGTTGCGTCAGGGTATAATTTCGCTGGGTTATTTCAGCCATCTGGACGGCTATATGTCCACGAAGAATGCCACGCTGTTACCCTTTCGGCAACGGAAGAAAATTCAGCTTGCATGAAACTATTTCATGTTCAGATGCACGTTCTTCAATTTCCCTCAATTGCCGCTCGCGCTTGCGCCATCTGGCTATCTGACAACGGCAGATAACCCGCTTCGCTCACCCGACGCTGACCTTGTGGCGATAACACCTGATGCAGAAAGGCATTCACCAGCGGCGGCAGCGGTTTGCCGGGTGCTTTGTTGACGTAGATATAAAGCGGGCGCGACCACGGATAGCGGCCGCTGCGTATCGATTCGGCATCCGGCATCACGCTGTCGCCGTTCGCCGTGACCACCGGTAGCATTTTCACGCCGCTGAGATGAAAGCCAAAACTGGCATAACCGATGCTGTTGGGCGTAGCGGCAACGGCTTGTACCACCGCCGCAGAGCCGGGGAATTCAGCGACATCAGCACGGAAATCACCTTTGCACAGCGCCTGCTGCTTAAAGAAGCCCCATGTTCCCGACGCCGAGTTGCGGCCATAGCGCTGGATGCTGCGCGTGGCCCACTGGCCTTCTCCCAGCCCGAGATCGCCCCAGCGCTGCGGCACTTGCTGCCCGCCGCACAGACGCGTGATGGAGAACAGCGCATCGAGTTGTTGCGGCGCGATGCGCGACAGCGGATTGTCCTGATTAACCACTACCACCAGCGCATCCATCGCCACCGGCACCGCCAGCGGCGGATAGCCGTAGCGCGCGGTAAAAAGTTGACGTTCGTCGATCTGCATCGGCCGGCTCATCGCGCCCAGCTGGGCAGCACCTGCCGCCAGCGCCGTCGGCGCAGTAGAAGATCCCGCCGCCTGCACCTGAACGTTGACGCCCGGCGACTGGCGGCTGAAATCCTCGCCCCATAATGTCATCAGATAACCCAGCGTATCCGATCCAACGCTGCTCAGATTGCCGGTTAGCATGGTTTGTTGGCCGTGTGCCAAAGCAGAGCAAAGCAGCAAGAGGGAGATCAACAGCGATTTCATTGGCGATTCCGCAATTCAGTAAGACGCCTATTCTGGAGCGGCGCGATTTATCACGCAATACATTGCGTATGGGTTGTTAATGAGGCAGCGGTCGTCATGAATAGCGATCCCATGACCTTAATTAACCCGCTCTTGCATCACGTTAGCCACAATCAAGCGTGGCGGCAGCAGGAAGCTGAAACAGGTTTCCTGATGCGGCACGCTGGTGATCTCCAGCCGCGCGTTGTGATGTCCCAACGCATGCTTCACGATCGCCAGCCCCAATCCGCTGCCGCCGGTGGCGCGCGAACGCGCTTTATCCACGCGATAGAAACGCTCGGTGAGGCGTGGCAGATGCTGCTCGCTAATGCCCGGCCCGTCATCACACACCTTAAACTGCGCGCCTTGTTTGGTGCGCAGCCAGCTGATGTCGATGCGCGTGCCATCGGGCGTGTGATTCACCGCGTTATAGACCAGATTGGAAATGGCGCTACGTAGCTGCTCATCATTGCCGAACACTTTCAGATGCGGATCGGTATGGAAATGGATGGTGTGACGTCCCTGACTCAGCGTTTCCGCTTCACGCTGCAACAGCATCAGCATGCCCGGCACATCCACCGTCTCTTTGAGATCGATGGCCGGCGCCGCTTCGATACGCGACAAGGTCAGCAACTGCTTCACCAGGCTGTCCATGCGGCGCGTCTGCTCTTGCATGGTATGCAACGCCTTGCTGCGCGTGCGCTCGTTCATCACCGAGTCGTCCATCATTTCCAGATAACCCTGCAATACCGTTAACGGCGTGCGCAGTTCATGACTGACGTTAGCAAAGAAGTTGCGTCGCGCGCCTTCCAACTGATGCATCTGGGTGACATCACGTGCCACCATCAGCCACTGACCTTCGCTGTAAGGCATCACGCGGAATTCCATATGACGCTGATTATTGAGGATCTGGGTCAGCGGCATGTCGAACTTGCGCTGGCGGATATAGCGGGAAAATTCAGGATAACGCAGCAAATTGAGGATATTCTGGCCGTTATCTTCCGGCCAGCGCAAGCCAAGGTGCTGCTGCGCCAGGCCGTTGCACCAGAAAATAGTGCCCTCTTCGGTGGTCAGCACCACCGCATCCGGCAGCGATTCTGCTCCGCTGCGGAAACGTTTGATCAGATTGCCCAGCTCGCGCCGCCGCCGCCGGTTGCGCAATTGCATCTGGTACAGGCCATAAAACAGCGGTTCCCAGCTGCCGCGTCCGGTGGGCGGCGTCATTGAACGATCGACCCACAGCCAGTGCGACAGACGCATCAGATTTCTGAAGTGCCAGAACATCACGCCGGTCACCGCAATCAGCAGCAGCCACGGCAGATATCCGAACAACAGACCCAACACCAGCGCAGGTAAACAGACCAGCGCCAGCTCGGTCAACAATCTCTTCCAGGAGAGTCGTTCCAGCACGGTAAACACTCCGTTTACGTTTAATAGCGGGCAGAGAAACGATACCCTGTTCCGCGCACGGTTTGAACCATGCGATCGTGGCCGGTTAATTCCAGTGCTTTACGTAAACGGCGAATATGCACATCGACGGTGCGATCTTCGACATACACATTGGTGCCCCAAACATGGTTCAGCAGCTGTTCGCGGCTGTACACGCGTTCCGGGTGGGTCATAAAGAAGTGCAGCAGTTTGTACTCGGTCGGTCCCATCTCCAGCGGCGTGGTTTCCGACATCACGCGATGTGAGGAAGGATCAAGGCTCAGGCCCTGCATCTCAATCACCTCTTCCACCGCCATCGGTGAAATACGGCGCATCACCGCTTTGATACGCGCCATCAGCTCTTTCGGTGAGAATGGCTTGGTGATGTAATCATCCGCGCCCACTTCCAGACCGCGCACGCGATCTTCTTCTTCACCGCGCGCCGTCAGCATCATCACCGGAATGTCGCGCGTCATGGCTTCACGCTTCAAATGCTTAATAAACTGAATCCCGCTGCCGCCGGGCAACATCCAGTCCAGCAGAATCAAATCAGGCCAGGGTTCGATCAGCTTACCAATCGCGCTGTCATAATCTTCCGCCTCAATAGGCTGGTAATCATTCTGTTCCAGCACGAAACATAACATTTCACGGATGGGAGCTTCGTCTTCCACAACCAAAATGCGCTTAGCCATTGTAACTCCTGCTAGTGTGACACCGTGTCACTGGGATTTGCGGCGCCATTATGCGTCAGTTTTGTGACACTTTTATGAAAACACCGCCCTAAGATAGATAGATAAAAAACAGAAATGTCACAATAAAATTCTGCGTTTTTTCTTTGTGATCTTAAGTGGTTATAATCCGCCTTCGCTAAACAGAGCACGGAGCAAACATGCGCATCATTCACACCGCTGACTGGCATCTCGGTCAGTTCTTTTACAGCAAAAGTCGCGCGCGGGAACATCAGGCGTTTCTCGACTGGCTGCTGGATCAGATTGTGCAGCATCAGGTGGATGCGCTGATTATCGCCGGCGATCTGTTTGATACCGGTTCGCCGCCGAGCTACGCGCGTGAAATGTTTAACCGTTTTGTGGTGGCGCTGCAGCCAAGCGGCTGCCAATTGGTGGTGCTGGCGGGCAATCACGACTCGGTGGCGACGCTGAATGAATCGCGCGAGCTGCTGGCCTGCCTGAATACGCAGGTGATCACCAGCGCCACGCCGCAGGGCGAACAGCAGGTATTAACCCTGAAGCAGCGCGATGGCGCGCCGGGCGCGCTGCTGTGCGCCATTCCTTATCTGCGTCCGCGCGACATTCTGCGCAGCCAGGCCGGCCAATCCGGCCGCGAAAAGCAGATCTCGCTGCTGGAGGCGATCGAGCAGCATTATCAGCACTGCTTTGCTGCCGCGCAGGCGCAGCGCGATGCGCAGGACGTTACGCTGCCGATCATCGCCACCGGTCATCTCACCACTGTTGGCGTGACTAAAAGCGATTCGGTGCGCGACATCTATATCGGTACGCTGGATGCCTTCCCGGCGCAGGCGTTTCCGCCCGCCGATTACATCGCGCTCGGTCACATCCATCGCGCCCAGCGCATCGCCAACAGCGAGCACATTCGTTACAGCGGTTCGCCGATTCCGCTCAGTTTTGATGAGCTTGGCCGCGAGAAAAGCGTCTTCCTGCTGGAATTCAGCACCACGCTCGATACCGTTACGCCGCTAACCATCCCGCACTTCCAGCCGATGCAGATGCTGAAAGGCTCGATGGCGGAGATTGAACATCAGCTGGCGCAGTTCAGCGCGAGCGCCAGCGAACAGCCAGTCTGGCTGGATATTGAGATCACCACGCAGGAATATCTTAGCGATCTGCAACGTCGCATTGAAGCGCTCACCGAAAATCTGCCGGTCGAAGTGCTGCTGGTGCGCCGCAGCCGCGAACAGCGGCAGCGCAGCCTCGAACGGCTGGAGAACGAAACCCTGAGCGAACTAAAAGTGGAAGACGTGTTTGCTCGCCGACTGGCGCAGGAAGATCAGCTGGATGCCGGGCAGGCCGAGCAGTTAACGCAGCTGTTCCGCACCCAGCTTGCCGCGCTGGAGAATCCATCCGCATGAAAATTTTGACGCTACGTTTTAAGAACCTCAATGCGCTGCGCGGCGAATGGTTTATCGATTTCCGTCGTGAGCCCTTTGCCAGCAACGGCTTGTTTGCCATTACCGGCGCCACCGGGGCGGGCAAAACCACCTTACTCGATGCGATTTGCCTGGCGCTCTATCACCAGACGCCGCGCCTCGGCACGCTGTCGCAAACCCAGAACGAGCTGATCACCCGCGACACCGCCGAGTGTCTGGCGGAGGTGGAGTTTGAGATCAAAGGCGAAGCCTGGCGCGCCTTCTGGAGCCAGAACCGCGCGCGCGGCCAAGCCGACGGTAAGCTGCAGGCACCGCGCGTCGAGCTGGCGCGTGTGGCCGATAATCAGATCATCGCCGATAAAGTTGGCGACAAGCTGAAAGCGATTGAGACCCTGTCGGGGCTCGATTTCGCCCGTTTTACCCGCTCAATGATGCTGTCGCAAGGCCAGTTTGCCGCCTTCCTGAATGCCAAACCCGGCGAACGCGCCGAGCTGCTGGAAGAGCTGACCGGCACCGAAATCTACGGACAAATCTCGGTGCAGATCTACGAGCGCTGGCGCACCGCGCGCAGCGAGCTGGATACGCTGCGCGCCCGCGCCGGCGGCATGTCGCTGCTCGATGAAGCGCGCCGGGCAGAATTGACGCAGCAGCTGGCGGAACTTGGCACGCAGGAGAAAATCCTGAGCGAACAGCTAACGCTGGCGCAGCATCAGCAGCAATGGCTGGTGCAGCAGCAACAGCTAACGCAAGAGCAGCAGCAGGCCGAACAGACGCTGCTTGCCGCGCAACAGGCCTGGCAGCAGGCGGATGGCGATCGTCAGCGGCTGGCGCGCGCCGAACCGGCAGAAAAACTGCGCGAGAAGTTGCAGCAGCGCGAACAGTTGCAGGGCGATCTCCGTGCGCTGGAACAGCAATCGCAGCAGCTGCAAGCGCAACGGCAGCAAGCCAAAACCGCGCTGCAACAGGGCGAAAACCATTATCAGGCCGCGCAGCAGGCGCGTGAACAGGCGTTACAGCAACAGCAGCAGCTTGAAATGCTGCTCACCGAGCAGGTTATCCCGCTCGATCAACGCATCACCACCCTCGCGCAGCAGCTGGATGAACAGCAGCGATTGCATCTGCAGCAGCAACAGGCGCTGCAATCCAGCCAAACCGCACTCAGCCAGCAACAGCAGGTAAGTGAACGTTTACAACAACAGCTGGCGCAGCAGCAGGAATTCCGTGTCCGCGAAGCCGCTGTCGCCCATTGGGGCGCGGAATTAACGCGCTGGCAGGCGGAGATTGCCCGGCTGGATGAGCGCGAGCAGACGCTGACGCAGCTCATCGCACAGCATCAACAGCAGCGCAGCCAGCTGGAGCAGCATCAACAGGCGCAGGCTCAGCGTGAACAGGCGGCGCAACCGTTGCAGCAAGCCGAAGCGCAGGCCGCGCAGCAGCGTCTGCAAGCGGAGCAAGCACTGACTTCACTTGAAGCGGAGATCGGCAGCGCGCAACTGCGCGACGCCCTGACGCAGCATCAAACCCAACGCCCTGCGCGCCAGCAGCTTAACCTGCTCGCCGCGCAGTGGCGCGCGCTGCAACCGCAGCGGTTGCAGCGTCAGCAGAAACTGGCGCAGCTCCAGCAGCAGCATCAGGACGCGGAACAGGCGTTACAGGCGCTGCGCGAGGAGTACAAACGGGAACATCAGGCGCTGCTCGATGTGCGCAAAATCTGCGAGCTGGAGCGCACCATCGCCCAGCTGGCCGACGAGCGCGCTAAACTGCAGCCGGATCAGCCCTGCCCGCTGTGCGGCTCGTGCCAGCATCCGGCGATTGCGCAATATCAGCAGCTTGAGCCCGGCGCCAATCAGCAGCGTTTAACCGCGCTGGAAACGCGCGTGGCGCAGCTAAAAGAGTCCGGCACCGCCAAAGGCGAGCAGCAGAAACTGTCGCTGCAACAGCAGCAGGCGTTGCAGCAGGAGATCAGCGATTACGATCAGCAACTGGCGACGGTGAACACCCAATGGCAAGCGCTGAGCGGTGAGCTGGCACTTACCTGCACGCTGGAGCAGCAGGACGATTTTGCGCAGTGGCAACAGCAGCAGGATGCGCAGGAACAGCTGCAGCAACAGCAGCTGCAGACGCGGGAAAACGCTGCGCGTGCGCTGCAGCAGGCAAAAGATGCGCATCTGCAACAGCAGCAGCTGTGGCAGCAGCATCAGAATCAGCAGCAGCTGGCGCAGCAGCAGATCGCCAGCACGCAGCAGACGCTGGATGAAATCAGCCAGCGCGAGGCCAGCGAACGCAGCGCCATGCAGCAACTGGCGCAGCAGCTGGAACAGCAGCTGACGCAGCATCAGCTCGTCCTGCCAGATGTCGCTGAGCGGGAAAGCTGGCTGCGCACCTTACAGCAACGCTGGATCGCATGGCAGGAAAATGAACGTTTACACGGCGAGTTACAGCCACAGCTGGCGAAAGCCGAAAGCGAGCGCAGCAGCCTGCAGCAGAATCTGGCGCGTGAACAGCAGCGGCTGGATGAGCTGCAGCAGACGCTCAGCACTTTGCAGCAGCAGCGCCAACAGCAGCAACAACAGCGTCAACAGCTGTTTGGCGATCGTCTGGTGGCAGAAGCCCGGCAGCAGCAGCATGCCGCGCTGCAACAGTGTGAACAGGCGCTGGCGCAGCAGCTTCAGCAGTGGCAACAGGCGCAAAGCATGCTGCACGGCCTGAATGGCCAGTGCGAGCAGATCGCGGCGCAGCAACACACCTTACGTGAGCGCGCTGCCGCCGCAGAAAGCGCCTTCCTCGCCGCGCTGCAGCAGAGTGATTTTGACGATGAGCGCGCGCTGCGTGCCGCCCTGCTGGAGGAGCGCGAGGTGCAGCAGCTGCGCCAGCAGTTGCAAACGCTCGATCAGCAGCGCCAGCAGCAGCTCACCCTCAGCGAACAGCTTATGCAGCGCTGGACGGCGCATCAGCAGCAGCGGCCTGCGGATCTTAGCGATGAGATCGCCGCCACGATTCAGCAGCAGCTGGAACAGCTGCGCGTGACGTTACGTGACAATGCCCGTCAACAGGGCGAAGCGCAGCAGCAGTTACACAGCGATGCACAACAGCGTTTGCAGCAGCAATCGTTGCTGACGCAAATTGCCACCGATGAAGTGGAACTGGCGCAGCTGGGCCGTCTGAACGATCTGGTGGGTTCAGCCAAAGGCGATAAATTCCGCCGCTTCGCACAAGGCCTGACGCTCGATCATCTGGTGTGGCTGGCGAACCGTCAGCTCGATCGCCTGCACGGTCGCTATCTGCTGCAGCGCCGCATCAGTGAGGAGCTGGAGCTGGAAGTGGTTGATACCTGGCAAGCCGACGCCACGCGCGATACGCGCACGCTATCGGGCGGCGAGAGTTTTCTCGTCAGCCTGGCGCTGGCGTTAGCGCTGTCAGATTTGGTGAGCCATAAAACGCGCATCGAATCGCTGTTCCTCGATGAAGGCTTCGGCACGCTGGATGCCGAGACGCTGGATACCGCGCTGGATGCGCTCGATGCCCTCAACGCCAGCGGCAAAACCATCGGCGTCATTAGCCATGTGGAAGCGATGAAAGAGCGTATTCCGGTGCAGATCCGCGTCCGCAAGATGAATGGCCTGGGTTACAGCAAGCTGGAGTTGCCGGGCGATCTCGCTTAAAAACGCACAATTGGTAGCGGCGCGATAAATCGCCGCTACGATTCACTGTGTTTTTTATCGCGTACTCGCCAATTTATAACGTGGGCCGGCCAGCAAACCGCCCTGCTCGTTCTGCGCCAGCAGACGGGCGCTGGTCACACCGGCGATGGTGTGTGCCTTATCCGACACATTGCTGGCAATCTGCTTAATCGCAGCAGAGACCAACATGCCAATAATGCCGCCGTTATTGTTGTTGCCATCTTCCGCGTCGCTGGCGGTGGCAATGCCTTGCCACAGCTCTTTACCGCTGCGCAAATCCACCAGACGCGCCGTCGCCGACACCTTGGTCACGCTCTGGATCACCTGATAGCTGCTGCCGTAATCGGTCACTGAAATGTACAGCGCGCTGTCCGCATGGAAGATGTCATGCAGACGCTGCGGGCTGACAGCCTGAATTTCATGGCCGTTGGTCAATCCGTTCTGCTGGAAGGTTTCATCCACCACCGCCACCGGGAACACGTAATAGCCCGCTTCCGCCAGCGGACGCGTCACCAGCGAGGTGAAGCTGTTCGCTGCATTCACATCTGGCGCGCGGTTATCCGCAGGCAACACCAGAATCGAGGCCGGCTTGCTGGCGCGGAAGGCGCTGTAGTCGTACGGTTTTTTGTGCGCGCAGCCGGTCAGCAACAGCACGGCCAGCACGCCTAAAGAAACAATCAGCTTTTTCACTGGGCAACTCCTTGTTTTTTCTTCATCAGAAAGTCCATGTATGGCGCCGATTCCGGGAACAGCTGCTTCTCGGTGGCAAACTGGCCGAAGGCTTTATCGGTAGCACCGGTTTTGGCGTACAGCAGGCCGAGCTGCGCGTGCAGGCCCGGCGCGACCGGTTTATTGACCGATTTGGCTTTTTCAATATCCAGATTCAGTGCTTCGATCTGCTTCTGCGGATCGCTATCTTTTTTGTAATAGCTGTAGATCTGCTGCTGGTAATCGCCCCAGTAATAGATCGGTTCCGGCCCTTTTGGCGCACAGCCAGCCAGCACGCCCGCAGCGATCAACGCCGCACTCAGTTGCAACCCTTTCATGCTCAATATCCTTATTTCGCCGGACGCCATGCGCCGCTGTTAATGCCATCCACTAAATGATCTACCGCTTCACGAATCGCCAGATCCATCACTTTGCCGTTGAGAGTGGAGTCATAGCTGGCGGTGCCACCGAAACCGACGATCTCACGCGCTGACAGCTTGAATTCACCCGCGCCCTGCGCGCTGTACACCACTTCTGAAGTAGTGACATCCACCACGTTCAGGTTGACTTTGGCATAGGCGATCTGGTTTTTACCGCGCCCCAAAATGCCCCACAGCTGCTGATCGCCCACTTCTTTGCGACCAAATTCAGTGATATCGCCGGTGATGATGTAAGTCGCACCTTTGATGTTCTGCTCGCTCTTCTTAAAGCCCGCTTCCTGCTGCAACTCTTTCAGGTTGCTGCGATCCAGCACGTTGAAGCGATTGGTCTGCTGCAGGTGCGTGACCAGAATGGTTTTCGACTGATTGCCAAGACGATCAACGCCATCGGAGAAGATGCCGGTCATGTACGAGGAGCGGTTATCAAACTGGCCAACCGCAATCGGGCTGCGCACGCCCTGATACGCAGGCTGGCTGGCCGCACGTACCTGCGGTGCTTCAATGGCGCGTGACGATTCGGTCGCGCAGCCGCTGAGCAGCGTGGCGCTTAACAAGGAGAGTGCCGCAAGGACATATTTTTTCTGCATTTCTAATCCATGAATCAAAAGGAGATAAAGCCGCGAGGCTGCGGCAAATTCTGGTTCTGCCGACAGTCAGAGTAATGCCATAGCATTGGTTGAGTCGGTCTGTAGACTGTCGGCAGTAAGGGAAAGGATCTTTAGAGAAAACACAGGCACATTAATGAATTTAATTAATCGAATGGCGGTATTATTGGGCGGATTAATGATTGTCGTGGCGCTCAGTGCTTGTCAGCATTCTCAGCCAAAGCAACAGGATAGCATCGCCAACCTGTGTCAGCCGCAGAGCGCGCCGGGCAGCGCATCCTGCAAGTGGACTGATGAGATGCAGCATCAGCTCAACCAGCATTTCCGCGATGCGCGCCGTTATGCCGGTCAGCAATGCCTGGTGCGGCTCGAGTGGCAAAACAGCGGGCGCTACGCGGTGACGCAGACGCAAGGCGACGAAACGCTGTGCCTGCGCGCCTGGCAGTTGATTGGTCAAAGCAAAGATTTACCGCCGCCGCCGGATGCTAGCCAGCCAGCGTGGTTCGGTTTTGCCCCGGCGACGCCGAGCCATCCTGGCGCCACTGGCGCGGGCTGATGCCAAACCAGCGGCGGAAGGCGCGGGAGAAGGCGCTGACTTCGGAATAGCCGAGCAGCAGCGCCATCTCTGAGATAGGCAGCTGCTTCTGTTGCAGATAATGCGTCGCCATTTCGCAGCGCACCTTGTCCACCAGCGCCGTGAAACTGATGCCCTCTTCGCGCAGCCGCCGTTGCAGCGACCAGCTCGACAAGCCCATTTTTTCGGCAATCTCTTCCAGCACCGGTTCGCCCTGCATCAGTGACAAATTCACCTGCGATCGCGCCTGTTCCACCACGCTCTGCAGGCTGGCACAACTGTTCAGGCGGCGAATGGCATCCTGCATCACCATCAGCAGCATCGGATCCTGCTCTGGCATGGTTCGCAGCAGATCGCGTTTCGGGATCAACAACGAGTTGAACGGTTGATCAAACCACACCGGCGCATCAAACACTTTGCAGTGCTCGTGCCACTGTTCCGGACGCGGATGTTCGAAATGCACTTCGCGCGGCGCCCAGTTTTTGCCGGCGACGTGGCGGATCAAGTTAAGGAACATGCCGAGCGTTAGCTCCGCATCCTGACGTCTGGAGAGGATCGCGCCGTGGCGCACCTGATAATCGAGCCGCCAGCACTCGCCTTTGTCCACCAGCCGCGTCAGCGTGTCGTGCTGATGCCATGGAAAGGCATTCACCACGTTATGCAGCGCCTGCTCCAGCGTCGGTGAACAGAGGCCGATATACCCAATCAAGCCTAATGACTGCGGTTTGAACTGCTTGCCGTAATGCAAACCGAAGTTATCAAAACCGGAATGACGCGCCGCCTCTTCCATCACGCGGCAGTAATTCACTAAACCCAGGCTCAGCGTAGGGCTCGCCAGCAGTTCGGAATTGATACCGCTGATGCCAAAAATACGATCGACATCGCCGCCTTTGTCAGTAATAAACCCGCTCAGTCCGGTGGCGGCCGCCGCCAAAACGCCGCGGTTGCTGGCGCTGACGGATAAGGCGCTAAAGGCTTCTGAAGGTGTTATTAGTGATTGCATCGGAACCTCTGCGTGTGGCGCGAGTGAAACAGGTTGAGGATTCCAGCAATATTCGTACCAGGCGGGTTATTTGTGGATTTTGTCGCAGGGTCGCCATTAATGGCGACCTTTGCTGCGCCGCGACAGCGCAAAGCTGCTCAATGCTGGTGCATCAGACGCCGACCGGCAGCTGATTGGTTTCCAGATAACGTCGACAGAGGCGCACCGAGTGATCGGCCCAGCGCGGCCCGAGGCTCAACGCCATTTCCGTTTCCGCGTGCGATCCCATCCATGCCGTCATCTGAATGCGGCGCTGGATCAGCAGCGTCGGCACCAGCGCCATCTCGTCATCACTGATGTGCGCCACTTTTTCGTAACCGAGGATCCAGTTATCCACCCATTCGGCGGCGCGAGGGTGGTGCTCTACAAAACTGATCGCCGCCGCCAGATCGTGCAGATACCAGCCGAGTCCGCAGTCATCAAAGTCGATCACCCGCGTTTCGCCTTTATGCAGCAGCAGGTTGGTCAGACGCAGATCGGCGTGGATCAAACCATAACGATCCGCCCCTTTGCCAAAGCCCTGCAGCTCCTGCCCGACGCGCGCTACCGCTTCGGCGACGATGCCGTGATCGGCCGGATTGAGGTTCGGCGCATCCTGCCAGCGTCCCCAATGGCTATGATCGCTGACCATGGTGTGATGATCCCAGATGATGCGCTGAAAACCCGCCGGTTTCTGCCAGCTGCGGCTGTGCTGATGCAAGCGCGCGGTGATGTGACCCAGCTGCTGAAACGCTTTGGGATCGACATCGGTGGTGGGCATGTCACCCTCAATCCAGTGGAACAACACGGCGTAGCGCTCGTCGCCGTTTGCCATCAGCAGCGTCAGCACGGTCTCACCCTCACTGGCCGGGATCGCCTGCGGCACCATGATGCCAATGTCACGCAGCGCATCCAGCCACAGCAGCTCGCTCTGAATGTCCGCTTTGCTGTGATAGTTAGGACGATGCAGACGCAGCGCGTAGCGTTTGCCCGCCGCCTGCAACAGGAAGGTGGCATTTTCCGACCGGCACAGCAGCTTGAGTTCGCCGCGCAGTGCCGCGGGATAACGGGCCAGCGCCTGATGCGCCAGCAGGGTGATTTCAGTATCGGTTAAGGTATCGGACTGTTCGGCACTCATTCATCAATCTCCAGCATCAAGCAAGTGGTATCAGCATGGGATGACGTCGTTCTGACTGCTTGACCGCAGATAACCCAAAGTTGACCGCAGCGTGCATCTGGCACTTTTCTTGCCTTAGAGTTGACCGTGGAGGACAAAACTCACTGCGCCCGCGTCAAGTTTTCCCGCGTCCGGCAGCGGCATTATCACTTCACTGTAGCGCAAAGATAAAAAAGCGCGGTGAAGCTGCCGCACCAACAATGACGACGGGGAGAAGATGATGACGAATAAGCTCAAACCCACGCTGGGCACCCTGCATTTGTGGGGCATTGCGGTTGGACTGGTGATTTCCGGGGAATATTTTGGCTGGAGTTACGGCTGGGGCGTGGCGGGCACGCTAGGGTTTCTGATCACCACCGCGATGATCGCCACCATGTATACCTGCTTCATTTTCAGCTTTACCGAACTGACCACCGCGATTCCGCATGCGGGCGGTCCGTTTGCCTATAGCCGCCGCGCGTTCGGTGAAACCGGCGGCTTGATCGCGGGCCTCGCCACGCTGATTGAGTTCGTGTTCGCACCGCCGGCGATCGCCATGGCGATTGGCGCTTACCTCAACGTGCAATATCCCGATCTCAATCCGAAAACCGCCGCGGTTGGCGCCTATATCGTCTTCATGACGCTGAACATTCTCGGCGTTAAGCTGGCGGCGATGTTCGAATTGGTGGTCACCGTGCTGGCGGTTCTGGAGCTGCTGGTGTTTATGGGCGTGGTGTCGCCGGGCTTCAGCATCGCCAACTTTGCCGCTAACGGCTGGGCGGGCAGCGATCACTTCGGCATGCCGGCGATGTCTGGCATCTTTGCCGCAATTCCGTTCGCCATCTGGTTCTTCCTGGCGATTGAAGGCGCGGCGATGGCGGCCGAAGAGGCCAAAGATCCCAAACGCACCATTCCCAAAGCCTATATCACCGGCATTCTGACGCTGGTGGTGTTGGCGATTGGCGTGATGCTGCTGGCCGGTGGCGCTGGCGACTGGCGCAAGCTGTCGGACATCAACGATCCGCTGCCGCAGGCAATGAAGATGATTGTCGGTGAAAATTCCAACTGGATGCACATGCTGGTGTGGATTGGTCTGTTTGGTCTGATTGCCAGCTTCCACGGCATTATTCTCGGCTATTCGCGCCAGTTCTTCGCCCTCGCCCGCGCCGGTTATCTGCCGCAAAGTCTGGCGAAGCTGTCGCGCTTTCAGACGCCGCACCGCGCGATTATCGCCGGCGGTTTGATTGGCATCGCCGCCATCTACAGCGATGGTTTCATTAATCTGCAAGGCATGACGCTGACCGCCGCAATGATCACCATGGCAGTGTTCGGCGCGATTGTGATGTATCTGATGAGTATGCTGAGCCTGTTCAAACTGCGTCGCACTGCGCCGGAGATGGAACGCAGCTTCCGTGCGCCTGGCTATCCGATTGTACCGGGCATTGCGCTGGTGCTGTCGCTGGTGTGTCTGGTGGCGATGCTGTGGTTTAACCCGGTGATTGGCGGCTTGTTTGTGGCGATTATGGCGGTGGGATATGTCTACTTCCTGGCGACCAAAGCCCAGCGCGATAACGCGCCGCAGGATTCGATGTTAGTGGGCGAGTAAGTGGGTTAGTGCTGGCTGTCCCCCATCCCGGCCTTCCCCCGTAAACGGGGGAAGGAGACGCTGCCACATGCAGCTTCAGCACTGACATGTGGCAGCATCTTCCTCCCCCATTGATGGAAGTGTGCACGCTGTCCCCCATCCGGCCTTCCCCCGCAAGCGGGGGAAGGAGACGCTGCCACATGCAGCTTCAGCACTAACATGTGGCAGCATCTTCCTCCCCCATTGATGGAGGTGTGCACGCTGTCCCCCATCCCGGCCTTCCCCCGCAAGCGGGGGAAGGAGACGCTGCCACATGCAGCTTCCTCACTGACATGTGGCAGCATCTTCCTCCCCCATTTATGGGGGAGGACCGAGGAGGGGGAAAGCGAGCACAAACCGAGGAGGGGGAAAGCGAGCACATACAGAGGTGCGTAAAAGAAACTACCCTTTCAACGGCCACAACCACGCCGCCCCGCGCACGCCGCTCGAATCGCCATGTACCGCCTTCAGCACTGGCGTTTCACACTCGCGGCCAAACACCCACTGCTTCATCAGCGCCGGCACGGTTTGGTACAGGCGATCGTTGTTACTCATGCCGCCGCCCAACACAATCACATCGGGATCCAGCAGATTCACGACCTGCGCCAGTGATTTCGCCAGACGCATTTCGTAGCGATTCATCGCCAGTTCCGCCACCGGATCCTGCTGCTCAATCAGCTTGATGATCTCCGCGCCTTTCAGCGCTTTACCGCTCAGACGCTGATAATCGATAGCGAAGCCGGTACCCGATACAAAGGTCTCAATGCAGCCCTGCAAGCCACAGTAACAGGGCACTTCCGCGCGATGGCGCAATTCATCCTCATCCATCCACGGCAGCGGATTGTGGCCCCACTCACCGGCATTGCCGTTACCGCCAATACGCGACTCACCGCCAATCGCTACGCCCGCGCCCGATCCGGTGCCGATAATCACCGCAAACACCAGCGGCTGACCCGCGCCCGCGCCATCTACCGCTTCGGAAACCGCCAGACAATTCGCGTCGTTGGCGATGCGCACGTCACGATTCAGCGCCTGCGCTAAATCCTTATCCAGCGGCTGACCGTTCAGCCAGGTGGAGTTGGCATTCTTCACCCGTTGCGTGTAGGGCGAAATCGTGCCGGGAATGCCGATGCCGACCGTGCCCTGCTGGCCGGTTTTCTCCTCCGCCAGCAGCACTAAATCGACAATCGCCTGAACCGTGGCAGCGTAGTCGTCACGCGGCGTGTTAACGCGATGACGGAACAGTTCCTGACCCTGATCAGACAGTGCAATCACTTCAATTTTGGTCCCGCCTAAATCAATCCCGATGCGCACGATCTATTCCTCATTATTCGTTCTGGTGACAAATACAGTAGAAGGCTGAATCGGGAAAGGCAATGAAACCAATCCGATGTTTCGCTATCATGCGCGCTGACTTTGAGACTTGTGCGCCCGATCGCACCCACGGTAAGGAATCCCGATGTTGTGGTTTAAAAATATGATGGTTTATCGTCTGAATCGTGACATTCCGCTGTCCGCAGACGATCTGGAAAAACAGCTCGACGCCTTTACCTTTTCGCCATGCGGCAGACAGGATATGGCGAAAACCGGCTGGGTTTCACCGATGGGCAACCGCAGCGAAGCGCTGACGCACGAAATCAACGGTCAGATGGTGATTTGTGCACGCACCGAGCAGAAGATTCTGCCGTCGCCGGTGGTGAAGCAGGCGCTGGAAGCCAAAATCGACAAGCTGGAAGCTGAACAGAGCCGCAAGCTGAAGAAGACCGAGAAAGATTCGCTGAAAGATGAAGTGCTGCACAGCTTGCTGCCACGCGCGTTTAGCCGTTTCAGCCAGACGTATATGTGGATCGACACCGTTAACAATCTGATCATCGTCGACTGTGCCAGCGCCAAGAAAGCCGAAGACACGCTGGCGCTGCTGCGTAAAAGCCTCGGTTCGCTGCCGGTGGTACCGCTGACGCTGGAGAATCCGATCGAGCTGACGCTGACCGAATGGGTGCGCTCAGGTGAGCTGCCAGCCGGTTTTGCCCTGATGGATGAAGCCGAGCTGAAAGCCATGCTGGAAGATGGCGGCGTGATCCGCTGTAAGAAGCAGGATCTGATTTCCGACGAAATCGCTACACACATTGAAGCCGGTAAAGTGGTCACCAAGCTAGCGCTTGACTGGCAGGAACGCATTCAGTTCGTTATTGCCGATGATGCTTCAGTGAAGCGTTTGAAGTTCAGCGACACGCTGCGTGAGCAGAATGATGACATCGACCGCGATGATTTCGCCCAGCGTTTCGATGCCGATTTTATTCTTATGACCAGCGAACTGGCCGCGCTGATCGGCAATCTGGTCGAAGCGTTAGGCGGCGAAGCGAAGCGTTAATCCTCTCGATCCTGATCGCCATTAAGGGTGACCCTACGACAAACCAGCAGGATTTTCGTGGGTCGAGCAATAAAAAAACCTGCGCTTCAACAGAAGTCGCAGGTTTAAGATGTTCTAAAGCTTGAGTTTAGAGGTAGCGGCACAGATAAGAAGAAGGCTCTGCCACCTGCAGATGGAATTCGCTTTGGCCTGGCACGTTGAAGCTGGTGCCGGCTTCGTACCATTTCCACTCGGTTTCGCCCGGCAGCAGCACTTTCAGCGCGCCGCTCACCACCGTCATCTCTTCCGGTTGATTGGTGCCGAAGGTGTATTCACCTTCGGCCATCACGCCAACGCTGGCACGGCCAATGGTCACGCTGTCGAAACCAATGGATTTCACTTTTCCGTCGAAATACTCACTTGTATTGAGCATATTACTTCCTCACAGCACATTATCGTGACTGGCAGATTACTAAGGAACTCGCTGATCTGTCACGCGAATTAGCGCCACAGATCGCAACTTGTGATCTCCCTGCGTTAGACGATTAATTCTGCCGCCAGCTTGGCCACCAGCACGTTCGACAGCAGTACCGGAATGCCCAGCATTTTCTGCAGGAAATCGCGGTGCTGCTGGTGATAGCCGATGCAATCCAGCACCACCACATCCGCGCCCTGCTCCTGCAGCGACAATCCCGCTTCCACCAAATTGGCCTGCTCCGCCAGATACGGGCTGGCAACGGCAAAACATGGTGGAGTGATCAAGTTGCGCCACTTGTTGGCCTGCTCGGCAATCTGCTCTTCCACCGGCACCACAATCCCGACTTTATGATCTTGCACAATCGCGCGTACCAGCGGTGGGATGATGCGATCGGGCTCCAGCAGCAAAGCGGATTGGGTTTTCAGCGCGCCAAACTCGCCGGTGCACAGCAGCAAAATGGTGTCATAGCCCTGCTGCTCCAGCGCGTTGATCTTACGTTGCAGTCCCTGCTCCACTTTTGCTACGGACAGGCGCACCTGCTCGCCGCTGGTCATACGCGATACCAGCACCTTGTCGCCCGGCGCGGGCGCATACTGCAGCTCAACTTCGGCTAGCGTCAGGCCGTCGAGTAAACCGGCATGCGCCACCTGATCGGCGGGCAGATATTCCAGCAGCAGCGGCAGAATGTCGCTACGCGGTGATTGACCAATCGTCAGTGTGACCAGGGAGATGTTCATCATCAGGCTTTCCGGGTGCGCAGATGGCTGAGACTACCATACAAAGAGAGCAGCAGCGCGTACTCTTGTGGGTCGTAGAAGTGACAGGTTTCACGCCCGAACTCTTTCGCCACTTCGACCGCAAACTTCACTGCTAAAGCGATATCCACTTCGTGGCTGGCGCCGGTGCCGCAGCCCGGCACCACCGATTCGGCACAGATCGCCACGCCGACCACCGGCACATCCGTCGCGGTGGAAGGTTGCAAAATACTGTTGAGGTGATAAACCCCGTTGCCGTATGGCGTGATGTCCTGCGTGGTGATCGGGAAGGTAACCGCCGGTTTGCCGCTGGTCATCTCCATGATGCGCAACAGATCTTCTGATACGCGCAGGATGTAGCCCTCTTTCACCGTCGGCGACAGCGCGTAGCCTTTGTGATTGAGGATGCGGTTACCTTTGGTGGTATCGATCGACAGAATCGCATCAACGCCAGCGATCACTTCGTTGTCATTCATGGTGATGTCGTCGCACGGCGAATCCATGAAATCGACTGGCTCGTGCGGACGGGTTGGCGCATCCGGGCAGATGTGGGTGGTGATAATCACATCACCGGCCAGCACGTCGCCTTTGGTCTGCATCTGCGCCAGCTTCAACGCGCTGCTCACCGCCGCGACGGCGCCATCGGCATCCGATACCATACCAATGCGCGTTGGACGCGCACCAATACCGCCGAGACGGCCAATGATGCCGAGTGTTGGCGCACTGCCGCCGTTGCTTTTGCCCTGCGCACCGGGGATATCGATGCGGACGAAATCGGTCCGCCCTTTTGGCCCGCTAACGCGTTTCGTGCTGGCGGTGACGCCCGGATAGGCCGCGAACAGATCGACCACCTGTTGGCCATCAATGTAAGCGCTATCGAGTAACTCAAAGACCTGCAGTGTCTGCTGTAAACTCATCATGAATTTCCTGGATTATTTTTTGCTGCCGCTGGCAAAAAGTGAATGGAAGAAGCTGTAGAGCGCGTCGCCCGCGATAAATCCGGCGGCCATCACCTCCATCGGTGAACGTCCACGCTCGCCCCACACGCGCAGGATGATAATGCGCAGCGCGATGCCCACCATCACCGCCCAACCTGCCGCGGCGTTGTTGATTAACAAGCCGGTCGCCAGCAGGACGCCAAGCTGACGTTTTGGTCCGCCGATCAACTGAATAATCGCGCCCGGAATCGCCCACATCAGCAGGTTGCCGGCTATCCCCGGTTCGGCGCCGGCCTGAATGGTTTTGGCATAGACGCGCGCCACCGGCGGCAGCAGATTCTCGGCAAAGAAAATGGTGTGCGCGTACCACACCACGGGAATACAGATCACAAAGGCAATCATCGCGGCGATCAGCTGGATACGGCGACCCCACAGCTCTTGCTGCACATCGGCACCGTTACCGCGCAGGATAAAGCCGGCTTTCAGGTCATAACCCATATCGGCAAACGCCGGACCGGTAGCGGCGGTAAAACCACACAGCAGGCACAACGCCAACGGCGGGAAGCCGAGCAGAATACCGAGAATCAGGGTAATCAGCGCCACCGCAAAGGCCGGGAACCAGCCAGAGTGCATGGCGGCGATACCAACAATCAATTCATGCACGAAGGCAGCAAAGGCGGCGTAAAGGATAAACAGCACCAGCATCGGCAGGCCCATCTGGCTCCACAGACCGCCCGCCAGCGCCAGCAGCGTGGAGATGACGATGTAACCGACGGTGCCGAAACCCAGCGAACGTTTGACTTCGCTGTCGCTACGGCTGACGTTGACCTGATCATTGCGGCGGCTGCGAATCACCTGCACCACCTGAATTAACGCCACCAAACCGGCACCGACCATCACGCCGTGCGGAATATAGAGTGCGTTGATATCAATGCCAGCAACCGGTTGCGCGTAGGCGCGCAGCAGGAAACCCATACCGAGCATGCTGAGCGCCCAGATATTACCGATAAACGCGGTACCAAATGCCGACATCGGGATCTTCAGCATCGAACCCACGATGCCGCCAACAATCCCCACCACCAGCAGCCAAGCCTGACGACCGCCTTTGTCACCGGCTTTGATCGCTTCGGCTGCCGCCACGCCCGGCGGCCACGCATTGCTGGCCGGGAAGACGCGGGTATCAAATAGACGATAGAGTAAATAAGCATCGAGCAGCATCGCCGCGCTGACGCCTACAAACAGCGGCAGCACCAGCTGCGGCTCACCCAGCGCCCACGGCACCGCAATCGGCATCAACAGGCTGTTGGCCGCACCGAAGGTGGCAGAGGAGATGGCGGTTTGCGCGAGGTTTTGTACTTCAATGGAGCGATAGCGACGAAACCATTGCAGCGGAATACGCGCCAGCAGCATGGCAAACAGCGCGCCGATAATAGAGGTATTGGGTGTTACCCCAATGGTGGTAATAAGCTGAACCCCAATGATGGCGCCGGCAACGGACAGCAGAACCAGCATTAAGGCAACGCCAACGCTTTTTATTGGATTATTTTGACGCATGAGATCCCCGTATTTTCACCCTGTAGAAAACGCTTTAATTCGAAGTGCCCGACACGCGGGACATCAACGTTTTTATATTAATCGTTCCCTGATTATTGAAATAAGCAGGTCCGAAGACCTGCTATTTCCCTGGTGTGGCGCGAATAAACGCCTTCAAAACTAAAATAGGGTTTCCTGTTTTGGACAGGATTATGCGCCGTATTTTTCGGCCATCAGTGCAGCCGTTGCGCGTAGTTCGCTGAGCAGCCTCTCCGGATATCCGGGCGCCGCTTCTTGCGATAAAAACGAGAGACAGAGAGCGGCACTTTCACCGCGATGTTTATTGGTTACCGCGACCGCCAGCGAACTGATGCCCGGCAGCGTCTCATTGCGCGCCAGTGCCCAGCCTTGCTGGCGAATTACCGCTAACTCTTTGCATAACGCATCGACGCTCAGCGGCGAGTTCATCGAAGCCGCCTGCCAGTTGCTGGCAAAACGTTCGCGAACCTCGTCATCACTGAGCTGCGCCAGTAGCACGCGTCCGGTCGAAGTGCCGGTTAATGAAACGCGCGAGCCCGGCGGCGTCACCAACTGGGTGAAGAAGCGGCCGTGATACATGCGCATCACCAGCACATCGTCGCCATCCAACACCGAGATATAACCCATGCAACCGCTGCTGGCCGCCAGGCGCGCCATCGGCGCCGACGCGCTATCCACCAGCGGCGTCGACAGATAGTGACCCGCCACCGACAGCAGCACGCGACCAATCTGGAAGCAGCGACTTTCAGTGTCACGCTCAAGTAAGCCTTCACTCTCCATCGTCGCTAACAGGCGCGAGACCGTGCTTTTCGGCATGCCTAACGCATCCACCACCTCGGTAAAGGTCAAGCCGGGATGGCCCTGCGTCACGCCAAAGCGCTGAAACAGCTTCAGTACAGCGGAGGCATTTTCAAGTGTGGTCATGGTGTCGGTTTCACTATATGGAACACAGTTCCTCTTTCAATAACCAGAAAGTAAAGCGCGACGCTTTGACGGTCAAGCGCAAATTTTAAGCCGGACGTTTCTGAGGGAATTTAAGGCAGAATAAAATACGGCGTGAAGTGGGAAATAAATGACGTAATCAGGTGAGTTAAATATTCCGCAGGAAAGTGTGTAACTTTTTTGGAATATTGCAGTTTTTCGGCTGAATTCTTTACCCTATAGAGTTCAAGTTGCAGGGAGGCGGCAAATGGGTGAATCCCCCAAAAGCTTACTTAGGTAAGTGACTGGGGTGAAAACATGCAGCCAACGCACCTGCAGCTTGAAATATGACGGGTAAACTTAATCTTTTTCAGCGTCTTCGTAGCGCTCTTTGGCATCTTGCGCTTCGGTTTCGCTTTTGTGTTCGCTTATTAATGTATCGGGTTTGGGATGGTCGGCACGTAATTCATACCAGGTGACGGTTTGATCCGCCGAACCTTTTTCAACGGCGACAATACGCGCGACGCGCGGATAGGGTGGTTTCGTTGGCATTGTTTTCCCTCTTCTATCAGTTGTCCACAGACAGCGGTGATCCTCTGCCTAACGCTAAGTATAGACAACTGAGGATCGCTGCAAAGAAACAGAGAGAAATCTGAGGGTTTAGCTGGCGCGCGCTAAAGAGAGCGATTGCAGAATTTGCTCTACTACGCGATCGGGCGATTGCATCGCGTTGACTTCATGATGCGCGGTTTGGCGATACAAATGAGCACGCTCACGCAAAATATCGCCCATCTCTTCGGCAATCGGGCGGCCGGTTAAGGTGGGACGCTGCGCGGCTTCCGGCTGATGTTCCAGACGATCGGCCAGCACGTCTGCAGGCGCGTTCAGCCAAATCACCTGGCCGTGTTCGCGCATAAAGCGACAATTCACTTCCGCCAACACCATGCCGCCGCCGGTGGCGATGACCGTATTCGGAGCGGTGACCGCGCGCAGCGATTCCGTTTCGCGGGCGCGGAAGCTATCCCACCCTTCAGATGCGACAATCTCCGCCACGCTGCGTTGCGTAGTGAGTTGCAAATAGTGATCGGTATCGTTGAAGACATAGCCCAGCGCTTGCGACAGCGCCTGGCCAACCGTGGTTTTACCGCAACCGCGTGCGCCGATCAGATAGATGGGTAATGACATCCGGGCTCATCCTCCGCCGTAATGTGCCGCACGGGCAACGTCATCAGGTCAATAATGCGTCGCATAATACCTGGATTTTATTTTATCAGCCACCCGCGAGGCACGATTTACGCGTATTTCAGTCACATCCTAAGCTAGTCGTTTGATTAAGCTGCAAAAAACAATGCATGAATCGTGCATCGGGCCAAATGTAACAGCGGCCAACATTTCCTTACCAGGCCGCTGATTTACTTTCTCTGGTCGCGCCCTCATATATGAGGCATACCTTAACGGAGGGTTCCCCATGCAAAGCGAAGAACAACAACTTATTGAAAACCTGTTCAGCCGACTGAAACAGGCTGAGACGCAAAGCGGCCCGCGTGATGCTGGCGCAGAGCAGTTAATCAAACAGCATTTACAGAATCAGCCCGGCGCGCCTTACTACATGTCACAGGCGATCCTGATTCAGGAAGCGGCGCTGAAAAAGCTTAATGCGCAGGTTACGGATCTGGAAAATCGTCTGGCGCAGGCGCAGCAGCAACAGGCACCGCAGCAGAGCAGCGGCGGTTTTCTTTCCAGCCTGTTTGGTGGCGGATCGCGCCCGGCGGCGCAACAACAGCCAGCGTGGGGGAATCCACCGCCGCAGCCACAACAGCAATATGCGCCACCACAGCAGCAATCTGCTGCGCCTGCGGCACGCGGCACCGGCTTCCTCGGCGGCGCATTGCAGACGGCCGTTGGCGTGGCGGGCGGCGTGGTGATGGCGGATATGCTGACCAGCATGTTCCACCATTCGCAGCCGGAAGAGATCGTTAACATCATCAACGAACCGGCGCTGCCGCAGGTCGATAACAGCCTCGACACCTTTAACGGCAACGACAGCAACAATGCGTTCCTGAATGATAACTCGGGCTGGGATAACAACCTGGCGGACAACAATGATTTCGGTGACTTTGGCAGCGGCGGCGACTTTGACGACGATGATAGCTTCGTCTGATCAGCGCTGACGTAACCACTTATCTAATTCATTGGCGAACAGTTGGCGGTCGCGTTGGCTTAAGGTCGACGGGCCGCCACTCTGAATCCCGCTGGCGCGCATCGTTTCTATAAAGTCACGCATGGTTAAGCGCTGACGAATGGTGTCTGTCGAATAACGCTCTCCGCGCGGATTCAGCGCCGCAGCGCCCTTCTCCAGTACTTCTGCCGCCAGCGGAATATCGCCGGTGATCACCAGCTCGCCGGGCTGCACCCGTTTCACAATCTCGTTATCCGCCACGTCAAACCCGGCAGCAACCTGCAGCGTTTTCAGCCACGGCGACGGCGGCACGCGCAGCGGTTGGTTGGCGACAAAGGTCACGGTAACTTTGGTGCGCTCAGCCGCGCGGTACAGCACTTCTTTGATGACATTGGGACAGGCATCGGCATCAACCCAAATCGACATGATGACTCCTTTTTCACAGACAATGAGGCTGATCTTGCCGTGCTGCGGCAGAATGGCAACTGTTTTTGCTGGCCGCCCGCCTTGTTATTAATCCTCGCTGACGTAAGCTTACCCCCACAGAAAATGAACCACTTAGAGGATAAAGCGATGCTGGATAAAAAAATCGGGTTTGTCGGCTGCGGCAATATGGCGAAAGCCATCATTAGCGGACTGGTCAACAGCGGGCAGATCGCCCCCGCCAATATCTGGGTGTTCGACCGTAAGCCCGCCACCAATCAGGCGGTGGCGCAGCAATATGGCGTCACCGCCGCGGACAGCGTGGAAAGTCTGGCGCGCGAAGTGGATATTCTGTTTGGCGCGGTGAAACCCAATGTGATTCTCAAAGTGCTGAAAGATCTTGCCGGCCAGCTGAAGAAAGATGTGCTGGTGGTCTCGATTGCCGCAGGCGTGACGCTGGATTCTCTGGCATCGGTGCTCGGCCACGATCGCAAAATCATCCGTGTGATGCCCAACACGCCATCGCTGGTCAACGAAGGTATGACCTCGGTGACGCCAAACGTGCTAGTGGAAGCGCATGAAGTGGATGAAGTGGTGGGGATTTTCGAAAGCTTCGGCAAAGCGGCGGTGGTAAATGAATACCTGATTCACGCGGTGGTTGGCGTGAGCGGCTCAGCGCCAGCCTATGTGTTTATGTTTATCGAAGCGATGGCCGATGCGGCGGTGCTCGGCGGCATGCCGCGTGCGCAGGCATATCAGTTTGCGGCGCAGGCGGTCAAAGGTTCGGCGCAGATGGTGCTGGAAACCGGCAGGCATCCCGGCGAGCTAAAAGATATGGTGTGCTCGCCAGGCGGCACCACCATCGAAGCGGTGAAAGTGCTGGAAGAGAAAGGCTTCCGCGCCGCGGTGATTAATGCGATGCAGCAGTGTATGGCGAAGTCAGAGGCGTTGAGTAAGCAGTGATCGGTGCGCTTTGCCCCTCACCCTAACCCTCTCCCGCAAGCGGGAGAGGGAACGGATCGAGCATGTGGCGAACTCGCGCATGCGGGAGAGGGGTCCGATCGGGCATGTGGCTGCGTCTCCCTCTCCCTGTGGGAGTGTACAGTCCGGGGACATGGTGAACACTTGTTCGGGGACATGGTAGACACTTACAACTAAGGCATAAGAACCCGTTTATGGAGTCGCTTATGTCCTGGGATGCGAGAGATACCATGTCATTACGTAAAGAGTTTGTTCTGTTAGCCTCGCAAGACGGGGCGAACATCCGCGCACTCTGCCGTCACTACGGCATTTCTTCCGCCACTGCCTACAAGTGGCTTCGCCGCTGGGCTGAAGAGGGAGAATCCGGTCTTCAGGACCGCCCCTGCATACCCCATCACTCTCCCAACCGCTCGTCTGACGACATCACTGACCTGCTTCGTATGGCGCATGAACTTCATCAGCACTGGGGCGCGCGCAAGATAAAGCGCTGGCTCGAAGACCGCGGACACCGCATGCCCGCCTTCAGCACCGTCCACAGCCTGATGGCCCGCCACGACCTGCTGCCGGGCTCAGCTCCGGGTGTCCCGGCCACGGGCCGGTTTGAACATGCGGCCCCGAACCAGCTCTGGCAGATGGATTTCAAGGGGCATTTTCCCTTTGGCGGCGGCCGCTGCCACCCGCTTACCCTCCTTGACGATCACTCCCGCTTCTCGCTGTGCCTCGTACACTGCGCTGACGAGCGGCGTGAGACGGTGCAGAAGCAGCTGGTCAGCGTCTTTGAACGTTACGGCCTGCCGGACCGGATGACGATGGATAACGGTTCGCCGTGGGGCGACACTACCGGGACCTGGACGGCCGTCGAGCTGTGGCTTATGCGACAGGGTATCCGGGTGGGGCACTCCCGGCCTTATCATCCGCAGACGCAGGGCAAGCTGGAGCGCTTTCACCGCAGCCTGAAGGCTGAAGTGCTGCAGGGGAAGTGGTTCGCGGACGACGGTGAGCTGCAGCGCGCCTTCGATCACTGGCGGACGGTTTATAACCTTGAACGCCCGCATGAGGCGCTGGATATGGCGGTGCCGGCGTCGCGCTATCAGCCATCGGCTCGGCAGTACAGCGCCAGCGTAACGTCAGCGGAATACGACGAGGGCGTGATGGTCAGGAAGGTAGATATCAGTGGGAAGCTGACTATAAAAGGCCTGAGTCTGAAGGCAGGCAAGGCGTTCAGGGGAGAGCACGTTGGCCTGAAGGAGATGCAGGAAGACGGGTGCTACGAGGTATGGTGGTACAGCACAAAAGTGGGGGTGATCGACCTGAAGAAAAAGTCGATCACCATGGGTAAAGGATGTTAAAAAGTGTTCACCATGTCCCCGAACACCTGTCTACCATGTCCCCGGACTGTACAGGGAGAGGGCCGGGGTGAGGGCATCAGGCCGCTGCGTACGCCTCATACAGCGCAATACCCTGCGCCAGCGTCATGGGCTGCTGCATCTCCTGCACCAGCGCTGCTGTCAGCGTATATAACCCGGCAGAACACACCGCCGCAATCATCCCTTCCTGACAATAGAAAGCGATAAACTGCTTATTCTGTAGCGATCCCAGCAGCCGGTAATCGTCCCACTCTTCCGCATGCCCCAGATACTCATAGCGGGTACCGTAATGCGCGGTCCAGAAGAATGGCACGCGGTCATACAGGATCTGTTTCCCTAACATATTCAGCGCCGCGATGCGCCCTTGCTGGTGCGCCACGCGATAGTGCTCAATGCGTTGTGGGCCCTGCACCGACGGATAACTGGCGATATCACCGGCCACCCAGATGTTATCGGCCACGCGCAGCTGGCTGTCGGTAAGCAAGCTGCCATCGTCCTCCAGCGGCAGGTCGTGGATGAATGAGGTCGCCGGCACCACGCCCGTGCCAAACAGCACCAGGCTGGCATCAACTTTTTTGCCACTCTTCAGGCGCACGGCAGTGACTTTGCCCTCGCCTTCCAGCGCCACGGGATCGCCTTCGACAAACTTCACGCCGTTGCTGCGATGCAGATCGTAGAAGTGGCGGCCAATCTCTTCGCCAAACTGTTTAGCAAACGGCAGCGGCTGGCGCGCAATCACCGTGACATCAACATCACGATTACGCAGCGAACCTGCCATCTCCATGCCGATAAAGCTGTTGCCGATAATCACCAGCTGTTCGGTTTTATCCACCTCTTTAAGTAACTCATCGGCCTGATTAAGCGATCGCAGCAGATGCACGCCGTCGAGATCTTTACCCGGTATATCGAGCGGTTGCGGCACGCCGCCGCTGGCAATGAGCAGTTGGTCAAACTTCACTTGCTGACCGCCTTTAAGGATCAGCGTTTGCTCAAGCGCTTTGAGCTGCTCGACATCGCCCTGAATCCGTTCCACCGTACCCAGCACATCCTGCTGCAGCAGCCTGGGTACATCCTCAATCGCCATTTTGCCGGACGGCACGAATTTGCTCAGTGCGGTGCGATCGTAAGGTGCGGCCGACTCCCGCTCGACCAACACAATATGCCCTTTAAAACCTTCATCGCGCAGCGTCCAGATCGCCGCACTCCCCGCCGCGCCCGAACCAAGAATCACGCATACCGGTGACTCGCCTTGTACGGAGGGCGCACTGGCGGGCGACATCGCCTGCGGGCTGACCAGCACTTTACCTTGTTCGATGCGCACCGGATAACGCTTGAGATTCGCCAGCGCCAGCGGCTCGCACATCTGCCCATCCTGCAGCTGAAACACCGCTTTGTGCCACGGACAGATCAGCTTGTCGCCACACACCGCGCCCTGCTCTAACGGCGCCCCGGCGTGCGGGCATTTGGCCTGAAACGCCTGCACCCGCTCATCGTCACGAATCAGTACCACATCGGTGTCGCCGACGGTAAATTTGGTGGGTTTGCGCTGTGCCAGCGACTTGAGTTCTACGACAGTTTGATAGCTCACGTTAGGCCTCCTTTCTTGTGGTTTTTGAGGTATTCAGCAAATCCCTACAAAGAGTAAGCCTGGCAAAGCATGGTGATTTGTCCGCATCGACAACGCGCTACGGTAGGTAAGTTATTGTTTATTCGCTAAAGATAATCTTCACCATCCCGCCACACGACAGCGCCTTGCTTCACACAGCCGCGTAAAGCCACGCCGCCGTCCGCCTGAGCAGCCAGCAGCAACACATCGGCGGGTGCGCCGCAGGCCAAACCTTGTTGCTGCGGCAGATTGAGCTGCCGCGCCGGACGAACAGACGCCATCTCAATCGCCTGCGCCAGCGTCGCCAGCTGATGGCGCAGCAGGAAGTTCACGCCCTCCAGCAAACCACGCGCCGATCCCGCCAGCAGCTGCGGCGCATCGGCGATGCTCAGGCGTCCGCTAGCGCTAAGCTGCACGCGGCCGCCAATCGCGGTGTCGTAGATGCCCGGCGGCTGCCCAGCGAAGGAGGTGACGTCACTGACCAGCAGCGCCTGCTCGCCTTTGGCACGCAGGAACACTTTCAACACGTCCGCCGGCAGGTGATCGCCATCGGCAATCAACGTGGCCGTCAGCGCATCTTCCGCCAGCTGCTGCCAGATGTAATTGGGATGACGCGGCAGTTGCAGATGCGCGCCGTTGCCGAGATGGGTGGAGAGCGTGGCGCCCGCGTCAACCGCCGCGTGAATTTGCGCTGGCGTGGCGGACGTATGCCCAATGGCGACGCGCACCTGCTGCGCCACACAATGTTTGATCAGCGCATCGCTGTGCGGCCATTCCGGCGACAGCGTGAGCAGGCGAATATGCTGCTGCGCGGCTTGCTGCCAGCTGTCGAACAGCGCAATATCCGGTGCGCGAATCGCCTCGCGCGGATGCGCACCGCGCGGCCCATCTTCAGGCGACAAAAAAGGTCCTTCCAGATGAAACCCCGGAACGGCGCGTGCCACGTCAGGATGATGCTGGCGGGCGCTGGCGAGTCGCTGCATCGCCTGCGCAATTTCCTCCGGCATGGCGGTGATCACCGTTGGCAGAAAGCTGGTGACGCCCTGCTGCCACAGCGCGCACGTGGCGTTTAGCACATCCTCTTCGCTAAAAGGAAAGTGGTTGAAATCGACGCCCTGAAAGCCGTTGACCTGCAGATCGACCAAGCCCGGCGCGAGGATGATCTCCTCTTCCAGTTTATTCAGCGCGCGCACATCACTGATGGTGCCGTACTCAATCTCCAGCTCAATCGGTTGCAGCGTGCGGTAATCGCGACCGCGCAAAATGAGGTTAGTCAAAGGTCACCTCCGGGCAGGCATCGCTGTCGGTATAGAGCGTGCAATCGGCATGCTGGCGCAGACACGTCGCCGGACACGCGGTGGAGATCGCATCCTCAAGCGTTGCGCGCACCGCCGCGCGTTTGCTCGCACCCGGCACCATGCAGAACAGCCGCGCACCACTCATCAAGGCGGGAATCGTTAGCGTTACGGCATGCGTCGGTACCGCCTCGACAGTGGCGAAACAGCCATCGTTGACCTGCTGCTGGCGGCAGGCATTATCCAGCTGCACCACCTTAACGGAGAAAGGATCGTTGAAGTCGGCCACCGGCGGATCGTTGAAGGCTAAATGGCCGTTCTCGCCAATGCCAAGGCACACCGCATCAATTGACGCGGCGTTAATTTTTGCCGCGTAATCCGCACAGATCGCGGCAGGATCGCCGCAAGAGGGAAGTAGATGGACTTCGCCAGGCTGCACCCTATCAAACAGCTTCTGGCGTAAAAAGTGGCTGAAACGCTGCGGCGCATCCGTCTCCAGCCCGATGTACTCGTCCATATGGAAAGCGTGAATACGCGACCAGTCGATATCCCCAGCCGCAACCAGCGCGTCGAGAAACTCGTTTTGCGAGGGCGCGGCGGCAAACACCATGCGCACCACATGCTGTTCACTCAGCCGTTGACGCAGAAACGCGGCCACATCCTGCGCCGCAGCCGCACCTAATGCCGCGCGGCTGGCGAAGCGTTTTATCCGTAAGCGATCTCGGGTTCCCTGTTGTAATAGCGTCATGTTATCCCTCCTGAGAGACGTTGCTTTTGTGCGCCCAGCGCTGAGCGGCGGGCGCATCCTGATCCTGATTGAGTGCGTTCAGCAGCTGATCTACTTCCGGGCGCACCGGCGCGCGGCGTAACCAGCCCATCACCACAAACAGCACCAGCGAGGACATCACCGGCGCAGCCACCACGGTGGCGGTGCTGACATCGGTAAAGACAAATTTCACGCAGAAGAAAGTGCCGACGCCGATCGCCCAACTCACCAGCGCGGCGGCGCTACCGCTGCGACGAAATGCCGGCAGCAAACCCAGCAGCATGGGAATGGAGATCGGGCCGACTAAGCCGCCAAACCAGATGATCAGCAGCGACAGCACGCCGCCGAAGTGGCTGGCGTTCATGGCAATCACCAGCGTGGTGATAATGAAGATAAAAGCGGTGAGCCGCGCCACCAGCAGCGAGCTTTTACCGCGCTGAAAGTGTTTCGGCAGCATGCCGGGCAGGATATCGCGCGTCACCACCGCCGTAATGGCGTTGGCATCCGACGAGGTCATCGACAGTGTGTGAGTAAACATCGCCACCAGCACCAAACCCACTAGACCATTCGGCAGCAGCTCCATCGCCATCATCGAATAAGAGCGCGACGGATCGCTGAGATTGGGAAACAGCAGCGGCGCTGCCCACATCGGCCAGAACAGAATCAGCGGCCAGATGAGATAGAGCGCGGCGGAGAGGCGCGCCGCTTTGCGTGCATCGCGACCGGCGGGCGCGGCAATAAAGCGCTGCGCCAGATTCCAGGTGCCGCCGTTATAGCTCAGCGTGTAGATGACGAAATAGGCGAGAATAAAGCCGATGCTGTACGGCTCCTGAATGATCTGGGTGTGGGTTGGCGGCAAACGCTGCCAGATGGTAAACAGCTCAGCAAAGCCGCCGAGATGCACCGCCACCGCGACCACCATCACAATCGCGGCGACAAACTGCACCACGAACTGGCCGAAGTCGTTGCAGGCATCCGCCCACAATCCGCCCATCACGGTGTAAAACAAACTCAGCGCGCCGGAAACGCAGATGCCAATCAGCGGATCGAGTCCGGTGAAGACGTTGATGATCACCGCAATTGCCGCCCACTTCGCGCCGACGTCAAAAGTTTTCAGCAGCACCCCGCTCCACGCCAGCACCATTTGCGTTGGCAGGTTGTAGCGCGTGGCGAGATATTCCATCGGCGATTCAATGTTCATATAGATGCGCAAGCGCGCCCAGCGCGGCGCAAACAGGCGTGAACCTATCAACACCGCGATCGCGATGGGAAACGCCCACCAAAAATAGATGGTGATGCCCATGTTGTAAGCCACCGCCGCATAGGCGACAAACACCGCCGCGCTGTAGCCTGACATATGATGCGACACGCCCGACAGCCACCACGGCATTTTGCCGCCAGCCGCAAAGAAATCACGCGTGCTGCCTACCTTGCGCATCGCCCACAAGGTTATAGCCACAATCATCAGCGCATAAAGCGCCATCACAGCATAATCAAGCACATTCATAGCAGACTCCACAGGTAAAGGCTGCCCAACGAACGCTCTGGCTTCGCGGGGATTGAGCGAATGGAATAATTAGTCACCATTTAGGACTAAAGCATCCTGGCAGCGTTATCGGTGCGATTTTGTGATGAGGATCCTGATATGAGTTTTTCCTCTGACGTGATAAGTAAAATTGAATATGTCTGCGCCGCAGCTTACAGCAATAAAAAAAGGGTTCACGCTAAACATGAACCCTTATTCCTTTTCACGCATGAGTGATTTAAAAACGGCGACGATTTATCGCTAATTAAATCAGCTTTTCTTCAGGCACGAACTCATAAACGTTTTACGTGCATCGCCGGTGAGCTTTTTATCGCTCGCATCAGCATTACAGGTTTTCATCTTCATTTGTTGCGGCGTCATACTGCCTATTTTGCTGTCTTTTTTCAGACAGTCACTCATAAAGCTTTTACGCGCATCGCCTTTCAGATTTTGTGTACCGGCGCTCTGGTTACACTGGGTCATTTTTTCCTGCTGTGCGGTTTTCTCTGCCGCACTCGCTCCGCCTGCAATCAGCAAGCCTGCTGTCATTATTGCCAAAAGACACGATTTCATTACCGGATTCTCCGTAGCATTATTGCTCTCTAAGCATGGCACGGAATAAGCAAATACGAGAAATCGATAATGACAATTGCCTGCAAAAACAGGCGATAGCCATTATACGCGCGGATGATGCAGCAACTTCTCTACGTAATTACGCAGCATGGTGGTATCGGGCGTTTCAGCCGCGGGAGCGACGGGTGGCATGGCTAATTTAATAGCGGCCTCAATGTCGTGGAATTGATCGGGATTCAGTTTGCGCAGCATCGCGGTTAACACGATTTCTAATGCCTCAACCTGAGCCACTAATTCTTTAGACTCTTCTTCTTTTTCAGCCAGCTTTAGAAGGAGTTCCGCAATCAGGTTTTTCATGCGACAAGCTCAATGAGAGAAGAAAAACAGACGTTAGCATTGCGCTGAATAAAACAACAAGGATTTTTAAGCCGTTTTAGAGAAAAAACAGCCAAACGGCAGAATAAAAAAACCGGCTAGATTTCAACAGGTAATAGCGAAACGTTTCACTGGACGTTCAAAGATTTATTGAAACGTTTCGCTCACCTATATCCTAAATAATTCGACTGCAGGAAGGCGGCAAGTGCAATCATCCTCAGGAGCTTACTTCACTAAATGACTGAAGGTGAATGCACGCAGCCAACGCACCTGCAGCCTGAAGTATGACGGGTATTAATGCGGCCCCATAAAGCCGCGTCCCGGACCGCCACCATGACCGCCGCCCCAACCGCCGCCACCCGGAGGTGGGAAAATACAACCGCTCAACGCGGTGACCAATGCCACAACTGCGGCAATTTTAATCATACGGACCATAATTACCTCGGAATGGTGAAATCGGGCTGAGTGTATGAGGCCGCATCGGGCACGACAATACAGAATTCTCCGCAACCCGGCGCTATTCATCTCTGCTCACCACGCTTAACAATTTACTGGCACTAAAGCGGGAAAAACATTGCACGGGTGACATAGATTGCTGCCAACGCGCTGCGCAAAATCGTTGTTGATCGCTTTACAGCCGGTGCGATTTCACGCAATGTGAGCGCATTACAATAAATGAGATCTCATCATGAGCTTATCTGCTGTCTCCCTGAGTGAAATTCTGGCGCGCCGTGACTGGGAAAATCCGGTGATCACCAGCCTTAATCGACTGGATGCGCATCCGCCGTTTGCCAGCTGGCGCGACGAAATAAGCGCGCGCGATGACCGCCCTTCGCCTTCGCGCCAGCTATTGAACGGCCAATGGACCTTCAGCTACTTCACGCAGCCGGAAGCGGTACCGCAAAGCTGGCTGCTGCAGGATTTGCCTGGCGCACATGCGCTGCCGGTGCCGGCAAACTGGCAGCTGCACGGCTTTGACGCGCCAATTTATACCAATGTGCAGTATCCAATTCCGGTAACGCCACCTTTGGTGCCGCAACAGAATCCTACTGGATGCTACTCGCTCACATTCAAAGTGGATGTTAGTTGGCTGCAACAGGGCCAGACGCGCATTATCTTTGATGGCGTAAATTCGGCCTTCTTCCTGTGGTGTAACGGCCAGTGGATCGGCTATTCGCAGGACAGCCGCCTGCCCGCCGAGTTTGATCTCACTCACGCTTTGCAGCCCGGCCAGAACCGCTTAGCCGTGATGGTGCTGCGCTGGTGCGATGGCAGCTATCTGGAAGATCAGGATATGTGGCGCATGAGCGGCATCTTCCGTGATGTCAGCTTGCTGCATAAGCCGGAGACGCAGCTGGCCGATGTGCAGATTGAAACCGCGCTGAGCCCGGAATACCTGCGCGGCGATCTGCGTGTCAGCGTCAAGATCCACGCCGGCGCTCGTCAGCCCGCGCAGTGCCGATTGCGCGTCAGTTTGTGGCGCGGCGCCAGCTGCATTGGTGAGCAGGAACAGGCACCCGGCAGTGCGATTATCGACGAGCGCGGTCATTATCCCGAACGCGCCCTGCTGATCTTGCCGGTCAACCAGCCGCAACTGTGGAGCGCCGAAACGCCGCATCTCTATCGCGCGGTGGTGACGCTGCTGGATGAAAACGGTGCCGTGCTCGAAGCCGAAGCTTACGACGTCGGTTTCCGCCGCGTCAGCATTGAACAGGGCCAATTGTGCCTCAACGGCAAGCCGCTGCTGATTCGCGGTGTGAATCGCCATGAACATCACCCGGAAAACGGTCAGGTGGTGGATGAAGCCAGCATGCGCCGCGACATCGAGCTGATGAAGCGCCACAACTTTAACGCGGTACGCTGCGCGCACTATCCCAATCATCCGCTGTGGTATCGCCTGTGCGATCAATACGGTTTGTATGTGGTGGATGAGGCGAATATCGAAACGCACGGTATGCAGCCCATGAATCGCCTCTCCAGCGATCCGCGCTGGTTCGCCGCCTACAGCGAGCGCGTCACGCGCATGGTTCAGCGTGACCGCAATCATGCCTGCATCATTATCTGGTCGCTGGGCAACGAATCAGGTCACGGCAGCACGCACGATGCGCTCTATCACTGGGTGAAAAGCAGCGATCCGACGCGTCCGGTGCAGTACGAAGGCGGCGGCGCCAACACCGCCGCCACCGATATCGTCTGCCCGATGTACGCGCGCGTCGATCAGGATCAGCCTTTTCCGGCGGTGCCAAAGTGGTCGCTGAAAAAGTGGATTGGTTTGCCGGGCGAGACGCGGCCATTGATTCTGTGTGAATACGCCCACGCGATGGGCAACAGCTTTGGCGGTTTCGCGAAATACTGGCAAGCCTTCCGCCAGTTCCCGCGCTTGCAGGGCGGCTTCGTCTGGGATTGGGTCGATCAAAGCCTGACGCGCTACGACGACAACGGTGAAGCCTGGCAAGCCTACGGCGGAGATTTTGGCGATACGCCGAACGATCGCCAGTTCTGCATGAACGGGCTGGTTTTTGCCGACCGCTCACCGCATCCGGCGCTGTTTGAAGCCCAGCGCGCGCAGCAGTTCTTCCAGTTTCAGCGGGACGCTAACGAGCCGTATCGCTTTACCGTCAGCAGCGAATATCTGTTCCGCCGCAGCGATAACGAAGTGCTGCGCTGGTCAATCGAGCAGGATGGCGTTGCCATCGCCAGCGGTGAATTGCCGCTCGATCTCGCCGCTCAAGGCAGCCAGACCTTTACGCTGCCCGCCAGTGAAGATTTGCAGGGCAACGCGTGGCTGAACCTGGCGGTGCATCAAATCAACGCCACGCCGTGGTCCGAAGCGGATGCGCGCGTCGCCTGGGATCAGTGGCCGTTGCCCGCTGCGCTGCCGGTGCGCGTTGTGGAGATCGGTGCCACCGCGCCGGAACTGATTGCCAATCACGATCTGGTGGCGGTAGTTGTGCCGCAGCAGCGCTGGCACTTCTCGCGCCGCAGCGGCGAGCTGGTGCAATGGTTTGTCGATGATGAAGAAACGCTGCTCACGCCGCTGCAGGAGTGCTTTATTCGTGCGCCGATTGATAACGATATCGGCACCAGCGAAGCTGCCAATGTTGATCCCAATGCGTGGGTCGAGCGCTGGAAACGTGCGGGCTACGATGAGTTGCAAGCGGTGCTGGTGGATATGCAGGTCGATAGCCTGAAACACAGCGTGCTGATTGAAACCTGGCATCAGTGGCTGGCCAACGGTCAGCTGGCTTTCACCAGCCACAAACGCTATCAAATTAATGCTAACGGTGAGTTGTCCATTAGCGTCAATGTGGAACAGGCGCCCGGTCTGCCGGCGCCGGCACGCATCGGGCTGCGCTGCCAACTGGCGAAGTCGCCGCAGCAGGTGAGCTGGCTCGGTTTGGGCCCGCACGAGAACTATCCGGATCGCCAACTGGCGGCGCAGTTCTCGCGCTGGCAGCTGCCACTGGCAGCGCTCAGCACCGCGTATGTGTTCCCCGGTGAAAATGGTTTGCGCTGTGGCACGCGTCAGTTACAGAGCAATGGCTTGCAGGTGAGCGGCGACTTCGCCTTTTCGCTCAGTCGCTTCAGCCTTGAACAGCTGCGTGCCACCTCGCATCGCCACTTATTGCAGCAAGAGGATGGGTGCTGGCTGCACCTCGATGGCTTCCACATGGGCGTCGGCGGTGATGATTCATGGAGCCCAAGCGTTAGCCCGGAGTTTTTGCTTTCTCAGCAGCGCTGGCACTACGCGCTGACGTTGCGTCAGTAGGTTTTTCTGCGGTTTCACGCTGGCTCAAAGGTGGAGTCAGCGTGGTTTTCGGCCGACGATAGAAGCGGCGCAGGAAGATCACGTTAACCATCACCACCATCGCCGTGGCGAAGAACACCCAGCGATAGCCGGTTGCCGCCGATACCGCCGCGCCCAGCAGCGGACCCGCCACGTTACCCAGATACATAAAAGATTGGTTGTAGCCGAAAATGCGCCCGGTGACGTTATCGCGTGAATGCCGCACCAGCAGCGTTTGCACCGCCGGCATCATGGCACCATCGGCAAACCCCAACAGGAAACGCAACACGCCCAACTGCGTCGCGCTGGTGACGAACGACATCGCCACCAGCAGCAATAATGAAACCATCATAGTGGCGAGCAGAATGCGTTGCGTGCCAATACGATCGCCGAGTTTACCCAGCCGTGGCGCGGAGATCAGCGCCGATACGCCCGGCAGCGCGGCGATCACTCCGCTGAGAAACGCGATGTTCTGCGCATTCGGTGCCAGCTCGCGCACGAACAGCGTCAGGATGGGGTTCACCGAGCCGTTGCACATCTGAATCACCATGGTGGTGAAGAACAGGCAGATCATTAAGCGCGGATTATCGAGGGTGAGAAACACGTCGCGCCCGCTCAGCTTGTCCTGCTTGCTAACCGGCGTATAACCGGTCTCTTTTATCAGAAATAAGGTGACGAGAAAGCTCACCATCAGCAGCACGGCGGTGACGATAAACACCATGCGTAAACCGAGCCAGTCCGCCAGCAAACCGCCAATCATCGGCCCGAGAATGACGCCGCTGATCTGCCCGGTGGAAACACAGCTGAGCGCCCAGCCGCTGCGCTCGCGCGGCACCTGCGCCGCCACCAGCGCCATCGCATTGGGAATGTAGCCGGACGTAAGGCCCATCAGCGCGCGCAGCAGCAACAGCTGCCACGCCTGAGTGACAAACGCCTGCAGCAGAATCACCGCGCCCATGCCGAAAGAGGCGCGCAGCAGCATTAGCTTGCGCCCTTTACGGTCAGCAAGGCTGCCCCACAACGGCGCGACGGCGGCAGAAACAATGAAGGTGACGCTGAAAGTGAGCCCAGACCAAATGCTGAGCGCGTTACCGCCACGAATCCCGAGTTCTTCCACATACAGCGGCAGGAAGGGAATGATCTGACTGATAGCAAGGCCGGTAAAAAAGCAGCCGAACCAAACGGATATCAGATTAACTTTCCAGGACTCGATGGAGCGTAACATGGGCGTGGGCATCAGCAGAATGAAACGAGAGTTCAGTCTAACAATCTCATAACATTACCGGACGGCAAAACATGGCATGGGCGAAAAAACGCAGTTTTACACTGTCGAGCGTGATTTTGCTCACAGCAAATCATGTCTGAAAGCCGTTTTTTAGTGTCTTTATGTGCTGAAACCCAGCCTGCCGCAAGATAAGCGCATCGCAATGGCAGGCAAACGTGAAAAAATATGTCTACACGTTACTGACAATATTCCACACCGCATCTATGTTTAAAAAACCACCAGTTATCACTGGCGACGCGCTGTCTGTTCTGGACAGTCCGCATGATTAAACCCAATTTCCCCATGCTGCCATTATCCGGCGGTGGGCATCGTTGTCTCTGCGGAGGTCAGCTATGAGAACCCAGCCAAACAGCGCCAGTCGGGCGATTACCGACTACTTCAATAGCCCAGCCTGGCATGCACCGCATGAGAGCGACATGCTGGCGGCGATCATGCGCGAACTGATGGATGACGGACAGCCTGCCACCAGCAAAGCGATTATTGCGCGCGTGATTGATAAGCTGGAATTTGAAGGGGATGAACAGCAGCTGCAGAGCTACCGCAACTTACTGGCAAAACTGCTGGAATCGGGGCCGCAGAAATAGCGGCCCACGCCACTATTTTACCGCACGCAGATGGTCGGCTTCGCTGACAAATGCCTTGCCGCTTTGACGCTGGTACAGGCAGAGTTCGCGTCCGACCTGATTTTTCATGTGCTTTTGCGGATAGCGACCTTCCAGCAGCAGCGCATCAAAGCCCACGCTGTCATCATACTGAATCGGCTTACCCACCACTTTCGCTGTCTTCAGGCCGCTGGCCTTGATACAGCTTTGCTGCATATTTTTGTCGTTCTGCTGCCATGCGGCTTCGCTCGACGCCTGCGCCAGCGGACTCAACAACAGCGTTAACAGCAGCAATTTTCCACGCGTTCTCATCATCACTCCTCCATCAGCCTTGCAGGCCGAAAGATAAAAAAATTCCCGCCGCAGCGGGAAGAAATAAGACGAACATTGCATATTCGAGAGTGACGAGGAAATCTCCGTAGTGCGCAGTTATCCTCGCCCGGCGCTGTGACAGCCAGATGACAATGCAATGTCGTTTTTTTGTTATCCGCAGTACACCCGGGAAATTTTACCGCTTTGATCCGCCGCGAAATTTATCCGACGCAGATTGAAATCCATCGTTACCGCTGAATTCCACGGAATAGCACGCACGGGCACCGCGAAGCGTTTGTTGTCGAGCGTCGATAATGGCTGACCAACGTAGTTTTGGTATTGCGATGCGCCGCACTGATCGGTTTCCGGATCGTGGCTGGCAGCCGCGCTGGCGTCAGGTTTGCTGGCTGACTGGCAAGCGGTCAGGGCAAAAAAGGCCGTTACCAGTAGCGCTTTTCCATAATGGGTCACAAGTTTCTCCTCCTGGATAAATAGACAACCGGTTTTTGAGAGTAGCAAAGCGTGACCGTGAAACGGAAATTTTTACAGCAGATTGGTCGCACTAATCAGCTCAAAAGGGCGATCTTCCTCTCAAAAGTTAGGATTAATCGCACGCACTGTCTAAAAATCAATCCGCCAGCCACTACAATTAACTAAGAATTTTCTTAGCGAGGAGGCAATGATGGAACTGGTAATTTTTGTTGGCTTCGCCGCTCTGATGACGTTTGTTGCGATCAGAGTGCGTTAAAAAGCCGCGCACATTTCGTAGCGGCGCGATTTATCACGCAATGCATTGCGCCGCTACAATGTGTGCAAAATCAATTGACGGTTTCCTCTTCCTGTAACCGCGCATTGAAGGCTGCCAGCGACATGGGTCGGCCAAGGACATATCCCTGCCCTTCTTCACACGACAGCGCTTTCAGCGCCTTTAGCTGTGCTTCGGTTTCAATCCCTTCAGCGGTAATGGTCAGCGCAAACGCGCGCGCCAGGCCGACAATCCCCGCCACCACCGATTGCGCCTGCTGCGATTCCGGGAACTCCTTCATCCATGAACGATCGATCTTCAAGCCGTTGAACGGGAAAGTTTTCAGATAGCCCAACGCCGCATAGCCGGTACCAAAATCATCCACCGTCAGCCGCACGCCGAGCGCGCGCAGGCCTTGCATGATCTCCAATGCGCGATCCGGATTCTCAAAAGTGACGTTTTCGGTGATCTCCAGCTCCAGCCGTGTGGCCGGTAATCCACTCACCTCCAGCGCATGCGCCACGCGCTGCACCAGATCGTTATTACGAAACTCCACCGGCGAAATATTCACAGAAACATAGCGCTGTTCGCCCCAGTCGCGGGCGTCCACGCATGCGCGCATCAGCACCCAATCACTGATCGCAGCGATCAGGCCGTTCTCTTCCGCTAACGGAATAAAGCGATCGGGTGTGATCCATTGATCGTCGGCTATCTGCCAGCGAATCAGCGCTTCAGCGCCAGCCAGCTGCCCGCTTTGCAGCTGATAGCGCGGCTGATAATGCAGCGTGAAGGCGTGATTGTGCAGCGCGCCCTCAATCGCCTGCACCATGTCGCGTTTTGACTGCAGATGGTTCGCCATATCGGTGGAGTACCAAACCCACCGATCGCGTCCGGCACTGCGCGCCTGAGCCAGCGCAATATCGGCCAGGCGTAACAGCGCTTCCGGCTGAGCCGCATCCTGCGGTGCTGATACGATGCCCATGCTGGCGGTGAGGCTGATTTGATGCGATCCGCTGATGATCGGTTGATGCACCATGCGCTGCAGCGCACGACAGCGATATTCCACACCCGCCCGCGTGCTTTCGCGCAGCAGCAAAATAAAGGCATCGCCGCCGAGCCGGGCCGCCAGTTCATTCGGCGCCAGCAAGCTTTTCAGCCGTGTCGAGATCTCATTCAGAACGTCATCACCGACCGCGTGGCCCCACGTATCGTTGATCGGTTTGAACTGATCGAGATCGAAACTGATGACAAACAGCGGATCATCCGCGCTGACGCACTCCAGATACGCGGTTAAATACTCCTGCAGCTGCATGCGGTTCGCGAGGCCGGTCAGCATGTCATGACGTGACAGAAACTGAATGCGCGCTTCGGCGTCAACTTCATGAGTGATATCCGACACCGTGCCGCGAAAACCCGAGCGCAAGCCGTTACGCCGAATGGCTTTCGCCATTAACTGCCCAATGCGGCGCTCGCCGTTGGCCGACATAAACTGGCAGCGCAGCGGCACATGTTTCACCTCTTCGCCTTGACGCATCAGCCAGGAGACCAGCGAATGGCTGGGATGGCTCAGCAGTTGATCGAGCGGACGTCCAATCCAGCTTTTCACTTCATGGCCGGTCACCGCAGCAAAGCGCGACGAGAGATAACAGAGGCGGCCCTGTGCGTCGACTTCCCAAATCCAGTCCGACGCGGCTTCCGCCAGATCGCGAAAACGCTCTTCGCTGTTGGCCAACTCACGCTGACTGATCGCCAGCATTTCAAAGCGACGATCGGAGATCACCGCGTTGTGCAGTGCATGCCGCAGCACGCGACGCGTCACCAGCGCCACCGCCAGCGCGGTGAACAGCAGCAGCGGCATCATCAGCCACATCACACCGAAGCCGGGATTTTTCGGCTGCCAGCGCAGCACCAGGGGTTCGCCCTGCAGCACCGGCTCCACCAGCCGTGGCTCAAACCGCGCATCGTTTAAATCGCTAGCGATGCGCGGTTCAATCACATTCAGGGCTTTGCCCAGCGTTTGCAGTTTTTGTGGCGTGAAAGTGTTAACGAACACCATGACCGAAGCGGGGCCGGGCATCGTCGGCAAATCCTGTCCTTTGCCCGGCGTAATCGGCGCGGCCACGACAATCGCCGGGTTACTCTCCACCAGCGCATTGCCTGCAACGGCGTCATGCCGTGAGCGCGCCGCGCTTAGCAGTACGTTGCTTTGTGCGCCTAACAAGCTCTCAATCGAAGCATCCGATAATTCACCGTTAATCACCGCATAGCGGGTTTTTCCATTGCCATCGACCACGAACACGCCGTCGTAGTGATACTCCTTGTAAAGCCCCGGACCAAAGTTCTCTTCGTCCCACGCCCAAACCTTATTGACCGTCAGATGCAGGTTTTTCCAGCCTTCGCCCCAGTTAGCATAATCGCGCGCATCGACGAGCATCTGTTGCTGCTGTTGCTGCCACGCCTGACGCATCAGATTGGCATCCTGCTGGATTGAGTCGATGTTTTGTCGATGGGCGATAACTAACACCATCACCACAGAGAGAAGTAGCACGCCAAACAGCAGCGAGGATAAGGTGCGCAGAATGCGCCGCGTCAGCCTTACCGTGTGTGCTTCCATATTGGTCCTGGCGGCCAGTGCCGTGTGCCGGTGAAACTCAGAATTCATGCGCATTGCTCGTAGAATACAGGCAGCAAAAAAAGGCGGATGACAACGCAGACTGCGCACATCTCCACCCTGTAAGGGTTTGATCGGTTATCGGCCCCGAGCGCCGCAGATTTAGTCTTGTTGGTGGAATATTTGAGCAGCGCAAATGTGCAGCACGCCACCTCGACAGGGATGATCGGCGTTGCTACTATGCGCTCTCCTCTGCTCGCTGAGTCGCCTATGGACACCCAATCCGACAAAGTTACGTTAACGCTGTTCTACGTGGGTAGCTTTGTGGTCTATTACCTTGTGACCATGCTGGTTACGCTGTTTCCCAATTACGGGATGCTGCGTACCAACGGCTTGCTGATGCCGGTGCTTTGCCTGGTGGAGTTTGCGGTGATCTATCCGCTGTACCGTTTTTACTGTCAGCGTCGCAGCGACATTCCGCTGGGCTTTGTGCGGCCGATGCAGGCGCTGCTGTTTATTGGATTGCTGTTTGCTTTGATGGTGGCGCAGACACAATTTCTGCAACCCGAAGGCTGGCTGATTGCGCAATCGCAGCAGGGACGAAGCTCGATGCTGATTCTGCTGCTCACCGCCGTGCTGCTGGCACCGGTGTTTGAAGAAGTGCTGTTCCGGGGATTTTTACTGCAAGGTTTTCTGTTGTGGGCGCCGAGAAGCCGTTTTGCCTGCATGCTGCTCACCTCCCTGCTGTTCGCCGCGATGCATACCCAATATGTGCACTGGGAAACGCTGGTTGCCTTAACGCTGTTTTCCATGCTGCTGTGCTACGCGCGCCTGCGCAGCAACAGCCTGGCGCTACCGATTTTCCTGCACACGCTGAACAATTTAATCGCTATCCTGCCCGCCTGGTATTTCGCCTGACCAAAGCAAAACAGCCATCCTGAGATGGCTATGTATGATGCTTACACCTGTGTCAAACCGCCATCCACACAGATTTCTGCGCCCGCGATGTAACTGCTCTCGTCACTGGCGAGGAACAGCGCGACGTTGGCCACCTCTTCGGGCTTGCCCATTCTGCTGAGCGGAATAGTGCTGGTGATGCCGTTGCGCACCTCTTCAGAAGCCGCCCGCATCATATCGGTATCGATCGGGCCAGGCGCCACCACGTTAATGCGGATACCGCGCGCAGAGAGCTCGCGCGTCCAGGTACGGGCAAAGGATCGCAGCGCGGCTTTGCTGGCGCTGTAAACGCCGTATCCTTCGGTGCCAATCACATCGGCAATAGAACCAATCAATACCACGCTGGCGCCGGGCTTCAGCAGCGGCAACGCGGCCTGCAGGGCAAACACCGGCGAGCGCACATTGAGGCCGAAGATGTGATCAAAATGCTCAGCGCTAATCTCATCAATGGTAGCGTACTCCGCCATCCCAGCGTTGATCACCAACACATCCAGCTGGCCGGATTCACGCGTGATCGTTTCAATAATGCGCGTCAATTCACTCTGCTGGCTCACATCGGCACGCAGCGGATGCGCGTTGCCGCTGATGCTGCTGCTGGCGGTCTGTAACTCCTCGTCACGGCGCGAGGTAAACCAGGTGGTAGCGCCCTCACTGGCAAAACGCTGGCTGATTGCCAGACCAATTCCTTTTGCGCCGCCCAGTACCACTGCCACTTTGTTATCCAGTCTGCTCATCTGCTCTCTCCTGTTTGGGTAGAAAGCTGATGGTATATATTTTATACTTAATAACAATTACGCACTTTGTTTATACCAGATATCGCGGAGTATATCGCCATGGCAGAGATCGACGGTAACAGCTTGAGAGATGTAGGAAAAACCCGGCCGGTGCTGGAGCACATCACCAATAAATGGTCGATTTTAATTCTCACCGTGCTTTGTACTAAGCCGTCGCGTTTTAACGAGATTCGTCGTCGGCTGGATGGCATCACTCACAAGGCGTTGGCGGATGCGTTAAAGCGGCTGGAGCGTAATGGGCTGGTGAATCGCGAAGTGCTGAACACCGCGCCGATCGGCGTGGAATACAGCCTGACGCCGCTGGCACAGACGCTGCAACAACCGTTTGTCGCGTTGTATGACTGGGCGCTGGAGCACGGTCCATCACTGGAACGCGCGCAGGAAGAGTACGACCGCACCCACACGGATGAGATCGCCTAGGGCCGCCATTCATGGCGACCGCTGGCACAAAAATTACTCTTTTTCCGCTTCGAAATGGGTTTTGAACTGTTCGTAGATAGAAATCATGTTGGAAGCATCACCGTGCAGCGGGCTCAGTTTTCCCGCGCGCACCAGTTCAATCACCAGTTGCAAGGCGGCTTGTTTTGGGCTGCTGGCTGGTTGGGCAATTTCGTTCGACATGTTAACTCACTCATCGTTTTTATCAGGGCCGCATAGTTTAGCCCAGATTGAGCTACGGTTGCGCACTGCGATGCGTATAATCTTGCGAGCCGGACAAGAAAGCCGCTCAGGGTGATAATTGACTCTCAACGCGTTTAGCTATACTGGATCAAAAAAGGGAACGACCAGCCACACATTCCGTACCAGCGAGAAGGTGTTAAAGGAGTCTAATTATGCTGATTGGTTTTGTTTTATTAGTGAGCGCGTGTGGGCATGATGCCTGTGATGCCTTACCGGTTTCGGAGCGTATCTATCCGACCAAAGTGGCCTGTGAGCAGATGGCCGATCGCATCCATAAAGTACGGCCAAATGTGGTCTTACTTTGTGGCGAAGTGCACCGTTAATTCGGTGCCAGCTTGATTAAAGTTGCGCAAATAGTAGCCAAACGGCATTGCAAGAATGGGTTGTAGCGTTCAAAATATAAGCTGCTTTTCACTATCATCGTTGTGAATCCAATGAAAACATCTCGCCCCCGTCGTCCAAACGGACGCTGGGTTTATTACATTTTGTATGATGGCATTCTCTGGCCCTGCCCCGTACGTTGGGAATGGGAAAGCGGCTTCGGCGGCTGGCTGCCATTCTATTTCTCGCCCACGTTTGAGTTCGTGGCGGGCGATCCACGCAAGGCGTATCGCATTGCGCGCAGCAGTGCGCGTAACGTACGCCAGACAGACGGTGAGTTCGCCTGATTGATTAGCCAATCTGCCATGGGAACCATGACGCCGTGAGCAGGTAGTGCAGTAACTCCAGCACCAAAATCACCATCACCAACACGCCAAGCTTGTGGCTGCTGATCCACTCTTTCATCCCCATATCATCGCCGCCCAGCGAATCAGCATCAGCGCCCCGCAGATGCACAACAGCACCACGATCATTTTCCAGTGTTTGGTTGCAGCCAGTTTTTTTGCCACGCATCCTCCAGACGACAGAAAGCAACGATGCGCCCTAAGGCGCACCGTTGATTCTAACGCTGGTCACCCATTTGGGCGATTATTTATTCAGCGTGTAGTCGAGCGTGATTTCAGCATTCAGTACCTGAGAAACCGGGCAGCCCGCTTTGGCTTTCTGGATGATCTCATCAAACTTCGCGTCATCAATGCCCGGTAAGACGATGGCGCTGGTCAGCGCGATTTTGGTGATGGCAAAACCGTCGCCCTTTTTATCCAGCGACACATCCGCGGTGGTATCAATGCTTGTTGGCGGATGCCCTTCATTGCCCAACATCAATGACAACGCCATTGAGAAGCAAGCGGCGTGCGCAGCACCAATCAGCTCTTCCGGGTTAGTGCCCTTCTGGCCTTCAAAACGGGTATTGAAACCGTACGGTTGATTGCTCAACACGCCGCTTTCGGTACTTACCGTACCTTTGCCTTTAATGTCGCCTTCCCAATGGGCCGATCCTTTCTTATGAATGGTCATGTCATTCCTCCTGTTGTGTTCGACAGCTATTGAGTATAGACAACATGACTCATTCTGCTGGATTAGCTCACCGCGCGTGGACGCGCCGGACTCAAGCCCGCCTCACTCAACAGCGCGTTAGCCTGCACCAGCGAAGCCTGCGTAATCTCTTTGATCGATTTCGCACCGGTCAGCGTCATCGCCACTTTCATCTCTTTCTCAATCAGGTTGAGCAGATTTTCAACGCCGCGCTGACCGTGCGTTGCCAGCGCATAGACAAACGCGCGTCCCAGCAGCACGCTGTCGGCACCGAGGGCGATCATCCGCACCACATCCAATCCGCTGCGAATCCCGCTGTCGGCGAGAAGGGTAATATCGCCTTTCACCGCATCGGCAATTGCCGGCAACGCGCGCGCCGACGACAGCACGCCGTCCAGCTGACGCCCGCCGTGATTCGACACCACAATGCCATCGGCACCAAATCGCACCGCATCGCGCGCATCTTCCGCGTCGAGAATGCCTTTAATCACCATCGGGCCATCCCAGAATTCACGAATCCACTCCAGATCTTTCCAGGAAATCGACGGATCGAAATTGTTCGCCAGCCAGCCGATGTAATCTTCCAGCCCGGTCGGTTTACCAAGATAAGTGGAGATGTTGCCGAGGTCGTGCGGACGGCCATGTAAACCGACATCCCACGCCCATTGCGGATGGGTTGCCGCCTGCCAGTAACGACGCAGCGGCGCATTGGGGCCGCTCATGCCGGAGTGCGCATCACGGTAACGTGCGCCAGGCGTCGGCATATCGACAGTGAACACCAGCGTGGTACAGCCGGCGGCTTTGGCGCGCTCCAGCGCGTTGCGCATAAAGCCGCGATCGCGCAGCACATAGAGCTGGAACCACATCGGACGATTTATGGCCGGCGCCACTTCTTCAATGGGGCAAACCGACACGGTTGAGAGCGTAAACGGAATGCCTTTCAGCGCCGCCGCGCGCGCCGCCTGCACTTCACCGCGTCGCGCATACATGCCACACAAGCCGACCGGCGCCAGCGCCACCGGCATCGACAGGGTTTCGTTGAACAGCTTCGTTTCGAGGCTCAACGCCGACATGTTTTTCAGCACGCGCTGGCGCAGCGCCACGTCGGAGAGATCGGCGACATTGCGCTTCAGCGTGTGCTCGGCGTAAGCGCCGCCATCCAGATAGTGAAACAAGAACGGTGGCAAGATGCGTTGCGCCGCGGCGCGATAGTCACTGGCAGCAGAAATGATCATCCGTTATTTTCCTTGTGCTGAGGTTGGTGGCCCGGCAGACGCGTAATGCGCGCCTGGCGCGCCTCATCTTCATGCAGGGTTTTCATAGTGGTGTGAACAAAGCCGAGATGATCCATCGCCGCCTGGCGCGCCGTTTCCGCATCACCGGCCATCACCGCATCAAACATCGCCTGATGCTGTTCGTTAAGACGATTAAAAATCACCGGATGGGTATACATGCGCTGACGGCTGTGCAGCACCGAGGATTGCAGCAGATCGAAAAAGCCGCGCATGGTCTGCAGCAGCACCACATTGTGCGAGGCTTCGGCGATGGCGAGATGAAAACGCAGATCAGCCTGCGCCGCGAGATCGGCATCGTCGCTCTGCTTAATCTTCAGCAGCGCATCAAAGGCGTAAGCCAGCCGCTCTTTATCGGCTTCGGTGGCGCGCAACGCCGCATGCCACGCGGTGCTGGCCTCTATTGCGTGACGCGCTTCAAGGATGTCGTAGCGATAATCGGGATCTTCAGCCAGCAGCTGGCGAATCGGCTCTACGATACGCTGTTCCGACCACGGTTGCTGCGGCTGACGTAGCCAGGTGCCGCCACCGCGTTTACTGATCAACACGCCGCTGCTGATCAGTTGCTGGATCGCCTCGCGCAGTGACGATCGCGATGAACCGAACTCGGCCGCCAGCGCGCGTTCGGACGGCAGCCGCATCCCCGGCTCCAGCTGATGCTCGGTAATCCAGGCGCAGAGCCGCGCCCGCAGCGTATTTTCGGTCATCGCATTATCCTGAGAAAGGCTCCCCCGCCATGCTGCATTGGTAGGACCAAAATGCAGCATGGCGGGCTTGATAGAGGAGAATGGTTAATGCTTTGTTATTTCGATGCAACGTAACAGGCGGGATTTTTCAGGTTATGTGACGACGCGGCCACATTTGAATCTTTTGGTAGGACCAATTACGCCGCAGTCCGGCCAAAGGCCCGACCATAACTGCGCGGATGAAAGCGCAGGTTCAGCAAAATCAGCCCGACCGTCACCGCCGCCTGCATCAGCCAGACGCTGGAAAAACTGTGGGTTAATGCCTGCAGCTGACCGGCGATAAACGGCATGCAGCCGGCAATGATAAAGCCCGCGCCCTGCATAAACGCCACCAGCCGTGCACCGGCCTGCGGATGCGGCAGGTGATCAAGCGCCAGCACCATCGCCAGCGGGAATGCCGCGCCCAGTCCAAATCCGGCAATCGCCGCCCACAGCCACGGCGCGAACAGCGGGGCAAACAGAAAGCCGCTCATGCCGATCAGCTGACAAACCAAGCTGATAATCAGCTGCGGACGCCGATCCGCCTTACGCGCCAGCAGCGGCATCAACAGCGCACCTGCAACCTGACACAGAATCATTGCGCCGAGCAGCGATCCGCCGGCCTGCGCCGACCAGCCAAGATGATGATAGGCATCCGGTAGCCAGGCAACGCAGGTGGCGTAACCACCGTTCACCAGGCCAAAACTGATTGCTAGCGTCCAGGCGCGCGGCGTGCGCCACAGCGACGGCAGCGCAACCTTTTCCGTGCTGGCGACGGTTGGTACGCGCACGTAAAGCCACAGTGCAATCGCCAGCAGCACCGGCAGCGCCCAGCCGCTCAGCGCCAGCGACCCGCCAAAATGATCGCTGAGCCACGGCGATAACGCCGCTCCTAAACCGCCGCCGCCCATCAGCGCACCGGCCCACAATCCGGTGACCGGCGCGCTGCGCTGTGCAAAGCGCTGACGAATCAGGCCCGGCATCGCCATCTGCACCACGCCCACGCCAAGGCCGCCAAACAGCGCGCTGACCACCAGCCAACTGCCGTCGTGGATCACGCCACGCGCCGCCAGCGCCAGCAGCAGCAGCGTCAATCCGGCCAGCAGCAAGCGTTGCAGCGGCACGCGCTGCATCAGCGAAGCACTCAGTAGCGCGGCCGCGCCCATCATCACCATCGGTACCGCAGGCAGCAGCGAAGCCGCCAGTGAAGAGAGTCCCATCGTCTGCCGAAGCTGGCCGAGTAACGGACTAAGAGAAGTGAGTAACGGTCGCATATTCAGCCCAGCCAATACCAAAGCGGCGAGCGTTAATCCGTTGAAATGTCGATTCATACACAATCCTGCTGCAAAGAGGTTGTCAGCATCGCAGCAGTCGTTACTATTTGGAAATGAAATAACACCATAACGACCAGTGGAAAAATGAATCGTCAACCGATGTTCACCCCGCAGCAACTGCTGAGTTTTGTCGCGGTGTGCGAAACCGCCAGCTTCACCCGCGCCGCCGATCGCGTGCATCTGTCGCAATCCACCGTGAGCCAGCAGGTGCGTCGGCTGGAAGAGATGATCGGTAAACCGCTGCTACAGCGCACATCGCATCAGGTGGCGCTCACCGAAGAGGGCGAGAAGCTGCTGGGCTATGCGCGCCGCATCATCGCGCTAAACGGCGAAGCGCACGACGTGCTGAGCGATAAATGGCGCGACGGCGTGCTGCGCCTTGGCGTGCCGGAAGATTTCGCCGCGCCGACCGCCGGTTTGCTGGCGGAGTTCAGCCGCGATCATCCGCAACTGCGCCTTGATGTGATGAGCGGCATGTATGTCGATTTGCATCGCGCCTGGCAGCGTGAGGAGCTGGATATCATGCTGATCAAACAGCCGGGCGGTGAACGTCCGCTGGCTGCGCGCCCCGAGCCGCTGCTGTGGCTGGACAGCGCCGCACATCCCTGCTTTGAGCAAACGCCGGTGCCGCTGGTGGTGTTCCCGCAGCTCGGTTTATATCGCGAGGAGATGGCGCAGACGCTGGATAGCCTCGGCCGCAGCTGGCGCATCAGCTACAGCAGCGCCAGTTTGGTGGCGCTCGCCAGCGCCAGCGCCGCCGGATTGGGCTTAACGCTGCTGCCCGCCAGCTGCCGCTTGCCTGAGCATCGCGTATTAGGGGAAGACGATGGTTTACCCACCATCAACCATTTTGAACTGGCGCTATTTTGCCGTGCGCCGCAGGACGAACTGCAGCAGGCGCTGGCCGCCGCGCTGGTGACCTTTTGTCAGCTGCAGTGGCAGTGATTTTTCCACTGCTAACCAGTGGCAAATATCGCAGCGCGCTACGTAGAGTTTTGCCAGATTAAGCGTTTCTCATTTGATGGAACCTCTGATGCAACTGACCTCTCCCACCCGTCGTGAATTTCTTAGTCTGACCGCCGCCGGAAGCCTGCTGGCCGCCGGCATCAGCTACGCTGCGCCCGCTTCACCGCTGCTCGCCAGCAGCACACAGCCGCACACGCCGCCACCGCGCGTTGCGCACTACCAGCTGCTCAATGTCCGCCTCGAAGAGGGCTTTGAGCGCGACGGTAAAGAGGTGATCGCCACACGCACCGCGCTGTACGACATCACTATCAAAGACGGCACTTTCGCGGCGATTGATGCCGCAGGCAAAGCGCGCAACACCAATCTGCCTCAGTGGGATGCCAACGGCGCCCTGCTGCTGCCGCGCACCCGTGATATGCATATCCATCTCGACAAAACCTTTTACGGTGGTCCGTGGGAAGCGCCGCGTCCGCGTCAGGGCAAAACCATCATGGATATGATTGCGCGCGAACAGGTGCTGATCCCGCAACTGCTGCCGACGTCGCAGGCGCGTGCCGAAGCGATCATTGGTTTGCTGCACAGCAAAGGCACCACCCAAGCGCGCAGCCACTGCAATATCGATCCGGTTAGCGGCCTGAAAAGCCTTGAGCATCTCAAGCTGGCGCTGGCGAATCATGCGGAATTCCCGTGTGAAATCGTTGCCTTCCCGCAGCACGGTTTGCTGCATTCGAAGGTTGATGGCTTGATGCGCGAAGCGATGCAGATGGGCGTGCAGTTTGTCGGCGGGCTCGATCCGACCAACGTGGATGGTGCGATGCAGGCGTCGCTGGATGCGATGTTCCAGATCGCCCTCGATTTCCAGCGCGGCGTGGATATCCATCTGCACGAAACCTCGCCATCCGGCGTGGCGGCCATTCAGTACATGATCGACACCATCGCGAAAAACCCGCAGCTGAAGGGCAAAGTGACGCTGAGCCACGGTTTTGCGCTCGGCACGCTGGAAGGCAAAGCGCTGGATCAGATGATTGCGGGCATGGCCGAGCAGCAGATGAGCGTGGCGTCGACCATTCCGATTGGCAAGCTGACCATGCCGCTGCCGCAGTTGCAGGCGGCGGGCATCACGGTGATGACCGGCACGGACAGCGTGATCGATCACTGGTCACCGTTTGGCACCGGCAGCATGCTGGAGAAAGCCAATTTGTACGCGCAGCTGTATCGCGGTTCCGATGAGTTCGGTTTGAGCCGCGCGCTGCATATCGCCACTGGCGGGATTTTGCCGCTGTCGAATCAGGGCGAACGTCAGTGGCCGAAGGTCGACGATGAAGCCAGCATGATGCTGGTCGAGGCCAGCTGCTCCGCCGAAGCCGTCGCCCGCATCTCCCCGGTCCGCGCCACCTTCCACCGCGGATTGCCAGTGTTCAGTGCGTAAGCCGAAAATCGCACATTGCCGTAGCGGCGCGATTTATCGCGCGTATTAATGGCGGCACCGCGCCCTTCACGACATAGCGCAATAAATTGCGCCGCTACAATGGTATGCAGCTTGTGGTTGAAGGCACCCAACAAAAAAGCCTCCGCAAGGAGGCTTTACGTACGACATAAACAGGCAGCATGCGCACACCCGGTGAGTGCTGGATTTTACGAAAGCATCTGAATCGCCAGCGCATACAGCCGCTGGTTTTCATCGTCGCTGACAGGCTCTTCTTCCGCGTAACAGGCAATCATAGAGCTGACTTTATCCGAAGATAAGGTTTCTCCATGCAGATGCAGCGTTAACACGGCGCGGCCGACGATTTTCAGAATGTCTTCGTTTTGTCCCTGGACATAATGACTCAATGAAATGACCTCTGAAATATTATGGGTATTTACTGATTAGCCAAACGGCGGGGTAAATATAAAGCAAATCGGCTATTCGTTTTAATCAGAATTTTACCTAAGCGAAGCCATTCATTAGCACAATACTTATAAGTAAGCATTAACAAACCCTGATAATGCTTGTTTAATAACGCTAATTCTCCTTTTTCGTTGCATATGTCGAGGTTTAGCGCCTTCATTGCAGAATAAAATCAACCACAAAAGCATTAGAACTTCGCAACAGTATGCGTATAAAAACGAGACAAGCCTGTTATAACACTAACGGTTTTCAGGCAGGCAGCAGAAGCGCTTTTGCCATTGCCGATCACGCCCCTTTCTGCCAGACTGACCGCCGCCATCCTACCCGCAATTAGAGACTTTCCCGTGACTGCTTTTTCTACCCTGACGCAACTGCCCGCCAGCCAACTCGATAACCTGCGCGAGATGGGTTTCGACGCCATGACGCCGATTCAGGCCGCTTCCCTGCCCGCGATTCTGGAAGGGCGCGACGTGCGTGCGCAGGCGAAAACCGGCAGTGGCAAAACCGCCGCCTTTGGCGTGGGTTTGCTGAACCGCATCGATAACAGCCAGTTCCACACTCAGGCGCTGATTCTGTGCCCGACGCGTGAACTGGCCGATCAGGTCAGCAACGTGCTGCGTCAGCTGGCGCGTTTTACCCGCAACATAAAAATTCTGACGCTGTGCGGCGGCCAGCCGATGAGCGCGCAACGTGATTCCTTAGTGCATGCGCCGCATATCGTGGTTGGCACGCCGGGCCGTTTGCTCGATCACCTGAAGCGCGACAACCTTGATCTCAGCCAGCTGCAAACGCTGGTGCTGGATGAAGCCGATCGCATGCTGGAGATGGGCTTCCGCGACGATATGGAAGCGATCATCGGCTTTACGCCGGAAACGCGCCAGACGCTGCTGTTTTCTGCCACCTGGCCGGATACCATCGCCAGTCTCAGCCAGCGTTTTCAGCGCGATGCGCTGGCGGTCGCCACCGAAGATAAAACCGAGTTACCGACCATCGAGCAGCAGTTTATTGAAGCCAGCGCCAAAGAGCGCCACAGCCTGCTCGGCGCGCTGCTCAGCCAGCAACAACCGGCCTCCTGCGTGGTGTTCTGTAACACCAAGCGCGAGTGTGACGACGTTGCTGCCGCGCTGAACGAGCGTGATATCAGTGCGTTAGCGCTGCATGGCGATCTGGAGCAGCGCGATCGTGAGCGCGTGCTGATTCGCTTCGCCAACGGCAGCATCCGCGTATTGATCGCCACCGACGTCGCTGCACGCGGTCTGGATATTAAATCGCTGGCGCTGGTGGTGAATTTCCAGCTGGCGTGGGATCCGGAAGTGCACATTCATCGCATCGGCCGTACCGGTCGCGCCGGTGAGAAAGGGTTGGCGGTAAGCTTTGTTGCCCCCGACGAAATGGTGCGCGCCAATGCGCTGGAAGAGTATCTGCAGCAGAAGCTCAATTGGGTTTCCTCCAGCTCGCTGAAAGGCACCAGCGCCAAATCGCTGCCGGCGACCAAAATGACGCTGTGTATTGATGGCGGCCGTAAAGCCAAAATCCGTCCGGGCGATATTCTCGGCGCGCTGACCGGTGAAGCCGGTTTTAGCGGCGACCAGATCGGCAAGATCGATATGACCGCCACCCACGCCTATGTTGCCATCGACGCCGCTCAGGCGAAGAAAGCGCTGATCAAGCTGAAAGAGGGCAAGATCAAAGGCAAAAGCGTGCGCGCCATTCTGCTGAAGTAAAGGGTACCCGCGTGAGGGCGATCGCTCTCACGCTAAAATTTCCGTTATCTCCCCCTTCATTTTTTTTCTCTTCTGCCGATAAGTTAATCATGGCGATATTGCCCTGCCCTTTACTCAGCCCAGATCTGCTCCGAGGCCATGATGGATAATTTTCAGAAAGAGATCGATGAACGCGCCAACCTTGCGCTTTCCAATAAATTCGAACTGCTGTTGTTCCGACTGGGTTCCGATCAGCTGAAAGGCAAATCTGAGCTGTACGGCATCAACGTGTTTAAACTGCGTGAAATCGTGCCGATGCCCACCATCACTCGCGCCGCTGGCATGCAATCGCCGCTGCTTGGCATGGCGAGTATTCGCGGCCAGTTTATTCCGGTTATCGATCTGCCCGCCGTCACCGGCTGCAAACCAGAAACCGGCCTTAACCTGCTGCTGGTGACCGAATATGCGCGCAGCACTCAGGCGTTTGCCGTGGAATCGGTGGAGAACATTGTGCGTCTCGACTGGAGCCAGGTACACACGGCGGAAGCGGGCATCGGTAGCCGCAACATCACCAGCATCGCCTGTCTGGATACCGACGGCCAAAGCAATAATCTGGCGATGGTGCTGGACGTTGAGCAGATTCTGTATGACATCATTCCTTCAGTGCGCGGCGTTGAGCCAAGCGCAGAGACCGCCAAAGACTTCAATCTGAAGCCTGGCCAAGTGGCGATTGTGGCGGAAGATTCCAAAGTGGCGCGTCAGCTGCTGGAGCAAGGCCTGAAAAGCATGGGCATCCCGGCGATTATGCACAACACCGGTCTGGAAGCCTGGATCAAAATTAACGAAATGCAGAAAGAAGCGGCTGCAAACGGTGAGTCGATCCACGACAAGATCGCGCTGGTGCTGACCGATCTCGAAATGCCGGAGATGGATGGCTTTACCTTAACGCGCAACATCAAACGCGATAACAACCTGCGCCAGATTCCGGTGGTGATCCACTCTTCACTCTCCGGCAGCGCCAACGAAGATCACGTGCGCAAAGTCGGTGCCGATGGTTACGTGGCGAAGTTCGAAATCAACGAGCTGTCGAATGTAATCCACGGCGTGCTGAAAAAGCCGCGTTAATGATCGTAATGCCACCGTTCATAGCGTAATGCTTGTCAGTTAAGACCTGAAAACCCTTAATTACCAGAGCACACCTTGTAGCGGCGCAATTCATTGCGCGATAAATCGCGCCGCTACGGAATGTGCGGTGATTTGATAAGGTGCTTAACTGATCGGCATTACGCCATTCCTGGCGACCCTTCAACCAGGATCCTCCCGCCTAACTTTCCCATCCAGTCAAAAATCAAGGTTAACGTCATTAACCAAACCGTGACGCATCTCTAAAAAATTAAAGTTAAAACATTAACAACCGATAACAGATAGCGCTTGCGCTGGTGCTGCCATACCAGATTTGTCACGCTGCGTAACCATTTTTACCTTAGAAAACATCAACCTGATGCGGGCGCCTTGCCTGCTTTTCCGTCTTGAAAACATCAATTTTTGGCATTACGGGGAGAACCAATGTTGAGCTTAAAGAATATGAAGGTCGGCGTCCGTTTGGGCATCGCCTTTGGTTTAGTGGTGGCACTGTTAGTCATTGTCGGCATCACGTCGATTACCAAAATTAACAACATCAAAACCGGTATTACGTCGATTGTGGAAGACCGTTACGTGAAAGTGCGTCTTGGTTTTGACGTCCGTGACGGTGTTAACGATCAAATTAAATATCTGCGTGGCATCGTGATTGATACCACGCGTCCGGAAAATAACGTTAAACGTTATCAGCAACTCGCCGAAGCCACTGAGCATACCAACAACGCGATGAACAAAATCAAAGCGATACAGGTTACCGACGTGGGTAAAAAGAAAATCGCCGGGCTGCTGGCGGCCAGTGACAAATTCGAGGCCGAGAAACATCAGCTGATTGAGCTGGTACGCGCTGGCGATGCAGACGCCGCCAGCACCTATGTACTGAAATCCATTACCGATACGCAAAACGCTTTCCTGGCGAGCGCGGTGGCGTTTGCCGATTCGCAATCGCAGCAGTTACAGCAAGAAGGCGCGAAGATTATTGATAACGGCTCATCCGCTATTGAGATGACGCTAATCTTCTCCGCTCTCGCCATTGCAGCCTCCATCGTATTAGGCTTTATGCTGACGCGTTCAATTGTGCGTCCGCTGAATGAAGCGGTGGAAATCGCCGGGAAAGTCGCGGCAGGCGATCTCAGTTCGCACATTGAAATCAGCGGTAAAGATGAAACCGCCGTGCTGATGCAGGCGCTGCAGGCGATGAACGACAATCTGCTCACTATCGTTTCCGATGTGCGCGCCGGTTCCGATACCATCGCTGTCGCCTCGAATCAAATCTCCAGCGGTAACATCGATCTCTCATCACGCACCGAACAGCAGGCCAGCTCGCTGGAAGAGACCGCATCGGCGATGGAACAGATGACCGCCACCGTTAAGCACAACGCCGAAAACGCGCGGGAAGCCAATCAGTTGGTGGCCAACACCTCCAACGTGGCGAAGCAAGGCGGCGTGGTGATGGAACAGGTGATCGAGAAGATGGAAGCCATTACGCTCTCTTCGAAGAAGATCGTCGATATTATCAGTGTGATCGACTCCATCGCCTTCCAGACCAACATACTTTCCCTTAACGCCGCGGTCGAAGCCGCACGCGCCGGTGAGCAAGGCCGTGGTTTCGCCGTGGTAGCCACCGAAGTACGTAATCTGGCGGCACGTTCGGCATCTGCCGCGAAAGAGATCAAGGTGTTGATTGAGGATTCGGTCGCGCAGGTGGATGAAGGTAGCCGTCTGGTGACGCACGCCGGTTCAACGATTGGTGAAGTGGTCAACAGCGTGAAGAGCGTGGCGGATATTATGAGCGAAATCACCATTGCCAGCAGCGAGCAAAGCAGCGGGATTAGCGAGATCAACTCAGCGATTACGCAGATGGAGGCGGTGACGCAGCAGAATGCCGCGTTGGTGCAGGAAGCCTCAGCGGCGTCGCAGGCGTTGCAGGAACAGGCGGATCGTCTGGCGCAGTCGATGAGTGTGTTTAAAACGGCTGCGGTGTAATGATGACAAGGTCGCCATGCCTGGCGACCTTTCTGATATATGCTTAGCTGACCAGCGAATAAGCAATCGACGAAATCGCCAGCACGCCAACGATCACCACAAACACGTTACTGATTTTCCCGCTGTACTGACGCATCGCCGGCACTTTCTGAATGGCATACATCGGCATCAGGAACAGAATCATCGCAATAATCGGCCCACCCAGCGTTTCAATCATGCCCAGAATACTGGGGTTCAGCGTTGCCACCAGCCAGGTGGTCAGCAGCATAAACGTGGTGGTCAGGCGATTCAGACGCTGCGGCGTGACGGTTTTACCGCGGCTGCGCAGCGACTTCACAACCATGCCGTTAAACCCTTCACGCGCCCCCAGATAATGCCCGAGAAACGACTTCGTGATCGCCACCATCGCCACAATCGGCCCCATCCACGCAATCATCGGTACATTAAAGTGGTTGGCTAAATAGGACAGAATAGTGATGTTCTGATCTTTCGCCGCCTGCAGATCGGCGGGCGACAGGCTCAGCACGCAGCTGAACACAAAGAACATCACCGTCACGACCATAAGCAGATGGGCGTTCGCCAGGATGCGCGAACATTTCTTCTCCGCGCCTGCGCCGTACTCATCGCGCTTGGCAACAGCAAAAGAGGAGATAATCGGCGAATGATTAAAGGAGAACACCATCACCGGAATCGCCAGCCACAGCGTCATCAGAATGCCGTGGCCGCTTACATTCGCATCTAACGACAACGTTTCCAGCGCTGCACCATGCCAGTGCGGTACCAGATAAGCCGCCAGCAGCATCAGCACCGCCACAAACGGGAACACCAGTATGCTCATCGCTTTCACAATCATCTGTTCGCCAAAGCGCACCACCGTCATCATGCCGATGATCAGAATCAGCGACAGCAGCGCACGCGGCGGCGAAACCAGCCCCAGCTGATGCACGATAAAGCTATCGACGGTGTTGGTGATCGCCACGCTGTACATCAGCAGGATCGGATAGATAGCAAAGAAGTAGAGCAAGGTGATGATCTTGCCAGCGCCCACGCCAAAGTGCTCTTCCACCACTTCGGTAATGTCTTCGCCGGGATTTTTACCGGAGAGCACAAAGCGCGTTAACGCGCGGTGCGCGTAATAGGTCATCGGGAAGGCAAGAATCGCCATGATAATCAGCGGAATCAGCCCGCCTGCACCGGCGTTAATCGGCAGGAAAAGCACGCCCGCACCAATCGCCGTACCGTACAGACCCAGCATCCACACGGTATCACTCTTACGCCAGCCCTTAGCCGCCGTTTCTACGGTGCCAAGCGTACCGGTTTGTGAGTTGTCCATCTGTCTCTCCAGAATTTCAAGCTTTATCAACATGCAGCCACAAAGATGGCTACCAATCATGGCGTGGGCTGCTCCGCCCGGCCGGAACGCAAAGGATGACGCTTCATGAAATGAAATTCACGCATCCTGATGTTTTGCGCCGCAGTAAATGCACGAAACATGCGCGCAATCGATTGCATGGGGCGCTATTTGACATGAGACGCGGAATGAGTGCAAGAAGGAGTAACGGGGAGTCAGCAGAAAGGCGTGAGGAAAGTGGAAAGGTGTGGCAACGCTGGGCTGTTACCACGGGTAGTGCAGATGACACAAGAGCAACTCCCCCGGCCACTAGCCTCTGATACAGCAAATGCGTCCAGAGGCTAACGCCGGGAGAATTTAATTAGAATGCGCGCATTCTGTAGAGTGCATAAAGAAAATAGTACGCTGTGAGTGTATTCAAATTCATAATCATGTACTTCAATTTTTCATTTTTATTCAGCAGGATGAAAATACCTTTTGAGTATTTACCCCGCTTTATTTGATCAATTTCCTGGGCAATATCCGCAGGTGAAAACGATGAGTGATACATTGCGGTCACGATTTGCATATCCAGCGCCAGCACACGTTTGGAGATGCCTTTAAGGAAATAGTCGAGATCGCTGGCCTGATATTTACTGATGATCGAATCATACAGTGCGGTGAGAAACTGTTTACGTACTTTCAGTTCACTGTATTGCACTTTACGCTTCGATAATGAACCCGCCACGTCTTCATAATGATAAGCCGCACCCGGCGTGACCAGAAAATTGCTAATGCAGCTGAAGAATTTAAGGTTAAATAGCAAATCTTCGCTCATGGAGATACCTTCCAAAAAGCGCAGGTTCAACTCCTCAATAATCTGACGGCGATAACATTTGTTATGCAGATAACCGATGTTATCACTCATCTCCAACTCACCGAGCACATAAGGAATGTCCTCCTGACTGAAGAAGCCCGCCTGCGACACTTTGCCCACGCGGTTGTCGTTGAGGTTGCCCACCATCAAATCGACAGATTCCGCTGGCCAGGCATCGAGATTCTGTTTGAAGATCATCAGGAAGTTATCATCCACCCAATCATCCGCATCGAGGAATAACACATATTCACCGCTGGCTTGCTGCATTCCGCTATTTCGAGCGGCGCTGACACCGGCATTAATTTGGTGAATTACCGTGACCTGCGAATAAGCACTAAACTCCTGCAGAATATTCGCGGTTGAATCGCTGCTGCCATCATTAACCACAATCACTTCGTAACTGCTGAACGTCTGTTTAAGCACGCTCAGTAAGGTACGTTTAATGGTTTTTTGTGAGTTATAGACGGGAATGATAAGACTAAACAGGGGTTTTTCATTCATGATAAACTCTCTTTACTGTCTGAGGTTTTGATATTGTTAAATAACAGCCATAGTTTCCTGGGATTGATAAAAATTTGATGAATACGCATTACGGGTTGAGCAGGGAAAAAGTAATTAAGCAGGGAGAAGGATAAAAACTCGGTTAATACCACGCTCATGGCTGCGCCATTTAAACCGAAATAAGGAACCAACAATAAAGAGGAGGCCACGCAAATTAATAACACCACGAAGGTTTTTTTCACTAAATAGCGATATCCGTTGTACTTAATAATGAAGCGATCCATCACGCTGCTTAGCACCGCGCACATCGCTCCCACGCTGAGTAACAGCGTTGGCGCTACCGCATCAAGATACTCCGCACCGTAAAAGTCACGAATAAACCATCCGGACAATAACCAAATCGCCAGAATCACCAGCGACGAGACACCAATCACCAGCAGATGTAATTTCTGTGCTTTGATAATCGATTGCCGATCGTCACGTTCGGCAAAGAACGCCGGGAAAAAGGAAGCCAGCAAGGCATTGGGTAAAAATACCCACGCGGTGGCGAGCGTCAGCGCGACAGAGAAAATCCCCGCCTCTTTTACGCCAAGGAAATACGACACGCTGATTTGATTAACGCGGGTATAAATCGCCACCGCAATCACGGAAAACACCAGAGAAATACCGGACGCCACCATATAGCGTGAATATTTCTTCATCTGGCGCAGTGCCGGAATCGGTACCTGACGATGGTATTTCAGGAATATCGTCAGTTTGATGGCAAAAGGAACAAAGGTCGCCAGTACGATCGGAATCGACAACAGTTGCGGATCCAAACCGTAATACGAAATAAAGAAGCGCACGGTTAAACTGATCGCCAGCCCCGCCAGATTGGCGATGACATTCAGGCGTGCATTAAGCATCGCCTCGTTGTAGATATTGACCAGATCGAGCGAAGAAAACAGACAGGCAATCGCCGCTGCGCAGACAAATACCCGCGCTTCAGCACTCCACTCTTCGCCCATAATCAGCATGCCGCTGGCTGCCAGAATGCCGTAAATCACTAACACCAGCAGAAAGGTCGCCATCATTAAGCGCATGCCGGAGTGATGATTTTGCGATAAGCGTTTCAGCAGAATCACATCGCTGCCCATCAGCGCGATGCTTTGGATGAACTGAAATACCAGCATCGAAATCGAGATAATGCCGAAGGTGGTGGGCCCCACATATTTCGCCACATAAGAGGTGACAAATATCAGGCCGAACACCGCAATCAGCTTTTCAGCGATCATCCACAGAGAATTTTTTAATTTATCTTTCACAACTCAACCTCAGCGTTTATTTCTGTGCCAGGCGGCGCAGACGCGATACCAGTCGTGGACTGACAAAAAACAGCGCAAAGTACAGGCTCCACGGATTGAGCATCAATCCTGATGTGAAATAGGACTTGAAGCTGCGACGGTAGAGCGAAATATATTCATCAATAAAGGCGCGGCTGAATCCGTCGCTGTGCAGCGCTTTATAGATATAAGACGAGGTCACTTTTAAATAGAGATGGTAATAACAGCGGCTATGCTGCGCGGATAAAAACGCCTGCATGCCATTAAACGAACGCGCAAAGGAGAAATGCTTTTCGCGTAACGCCGATCGCGTGGCGGAGTTGGTGGATTCCACATAGTAATAAACCACCTGCTGGGTGAAGATCACCTGACGATCCTGTTGCAGGTGCAGGTAATTGACCACAAACAGCAGATCTTCGAAGTTATAAATCTCCTCGTTGAAGGTGAGCTGATGCTGACGAATCACATCACCACGAAACACCTTGTCGCAGATGCCGTGACGCGGATTGAAATAGAGCAGATCGTTAATCGCCGCCGAAGCGGTCAGCTGGCGCACGTCACTGCTATTGGCCGGGAAATCGAGCGGATCGCCTTGCGGCGTGAAGTGCTGCGATTCCCCACCCACCATGGCGATGTTGTTTTGCATCAGCCGCACATAGGTGGCAAACGCGCTGGCCGGCAGAAAATCATCGGCGTCTAAAAAGCACAGCAGTTTGCCGCGCGAGGCGCGAATGCCCTGATTGCGCGCCGACGAAACGCCGCCGTTGGTTTTGTCGATAATGTGAAAATGTGGGTAGTGGGCGTAATTCTGTAATATCGCGAGCGAGTTATCGCTGGAGCCGTCATTAATAAATATCGCTTCAAAACGGCTTTCTTCCTGCTGTAGCAGGCTGTCAATGCATCGCTCCAGATACGCCGCGGCGTTATACACCGGCACGATGACGCTGATCAAAACGTCGTTAACGGGATTTTGCATATAACCTCTGGACTCTGTCGGAGTAAAAGTTGCGGACGGAAAAAGTATTCGCTGAACATTGCAGTGATTAACAGTGCACGTTGCTTGCGCCCGGCTTAACATTTATTGCCTGTCTATTTCAGAGTTTCCTCAGGTCAAATAAAACTGGCCTTTAATTCTCTGTAAAAAGATCGCTAAATAAGATAATCGCCAAATAAACCGTGCAGATTTATTCTGCTTTCGTCAGGTAAAACAGGCAGGCTACCGCCCCAGGCTTGCAGCTACCTGTTTACTGACTACGCATAAACCCATTTTTCAGGCATAAAAAGGCTGCGCTGCGCTCGTAAGAGTTCAGTTAATTTTCAGCCAGTTACGTTTTATCTTGTGGTGATTTGGCTTAATAGCGTCACCACGTCATTCACGGCGAACTTAAATTAAATTTTTATCTGTCTGGTAATGAGCGTTAAAAAAACGCTGGCGTCTTTATCGCGCTCATCACCAAAAACAAGAAATGCCGACCGGGGCTGAGTAGGTGCATCAACAGACGGGCCTTCTCAACGAACGTCACGACATTAACGATATTTGCTGTGTGCCCTGCACTTTTATTACTTCGGCGCGTCTTTTGCGTTCCGATGAGTGCAAGTGGCGTTAATTCAGTGCGACGCTTGCGGTCGCACTGCAACGGGCTTAATGCCCAAAATTTGCGATCTAATTCAAAACTTTTCCCGGCATTCTCACCACTCAGGGTTATAAGGTCAATGGTTGCCAGGCCAAACCGGAATTTACTCAGAGAAAGGCTGGATTAAATAACGGCGCATAGATTAGCCGTGGTGAATTGATTTTTTGCCGATTGATTAGCGCCACAGCAGGCGAATACCAGGAATAAGATGGGAATATCGCTGACATGGTGCCAACAGTAACCAGCGCCTAAGCCGCGCCGGGATTGAAGCCAGCTCACAACTCTGAAGATAGCGTGTCACGGCACGCATTTTCGCGTGCTAGTCTCCAGCCATGCCTCTCTCCAGTTTCTCTTCACTGCAGGTTGTATGAAACGCAGATTATCTTTCCAGGTAAAACTCTTCCTGTCGCTGGTGCTGTTTTCCTGCCTGCTACTCGCCCTGCTGGGCACCATTCTGTTTCATTTTATCGATCGCCAACTGCATCACGATTTGGGACAGCGCGCGCGGGTGCAGGCCAGTGAAATTGCGCTGATGCCCGGCCTGGCAGAGAAAGTAGCGCGCCGCGATATCACTGGCATCGCCGCGCTGATTCAACCGCTGCGCAACCAAAGCGATGCCAGCTATATCGTGATTGGCGACACACAAGAACACCATCTCTACCACTCGGAATCACCGGAGCGCCTCAATTTACCGATGATTGGCGGTGACAATGCCGAGGTGCTGCAGGGCAAAACCATTATTTCGGTGCGCAAAGGCGGCATCGGCGTGTCACTGCGCAGCAAGGCGCCAATCTTAAATGCCCAGCACCAGGTGATTGGCATTGTCTCGGTGGGTTATCTCACTTCCTATATTGCCAATATCAACGTTAGCCTGCTGTGGCAGGCCAGTTTGTATGGCGTGGCGCTGATGTTGCTGCTGTTTATTTTTTCCTGGATGTTTAGTCGCAACCTGAAAAAACAGATGTTCTGGCTGGAGCCGAAGGATATCGCCCTGCTGGTGCTGCAACAAAAAGCGCTGCTGGAAGCGATGTATGAAGGCGTGTTTGCGGTCAACGCGGAGCGGCAGCTGATTCTCATCAACCGCGCCGCACGCGAGTTGCTGGATATTCAGCAGAGTGAGAGTGAACTGCTGGGAAAACCGCTGGATGCAGTGTTGCAGATTCCTGCGGCGTTTTTGCGCCAGCATGAGGTGAAAACTCACGATCACGTTACCGTGCTCAATCAGCGTCAGGTGATCGTTAACCGGGTGGCGATCGAGCTGGAACCCGGCGAGCCTGGCGGTTGGGTATGCAGCTTCCGCGATAAAAACGACATCAATACGTTGAGCAGCCAGCTAAGCCAGGTGAAACGCTATGCAGATAATTTACGCATCATGCGTCATGAACAGCTGAACTGGACCGCCACGCTGGTCGGCCTGTTACAGATGCAGCGTTACGACGACGCGATGCGCTACATCCACGCGCAATCAGCTGGCGCGCAGCAGGTGCTGGATTTTGTCTCGGCGCGCTTCACCTCGCCCGCGCTCTGTGGGCTGCTGCTGGGGAAATATGTCAGCGCGCGGGAAAAAGGCGTGGAGCTGAAATTTGATCCGGCCTGCCAGCTGAGCCGCATTCCTGCCGCACTGAGTGAAACGGCGTTGATGTCGGTGATTGGTAATCTGCTGGATAACGCCGTCGACGCCACGCTCAATGCCATAACGCCCGCCGCCCCGATAGAATTGTATATTTCTGGCCGTAATCAGGAGCTGTTAATCGAAGTGGCCGATCAGGGTTGCGGCATCGATGACAGCATTAAACCGCATCTGTTTGAGCAAGGCGTCACCAGCAAGCCGTCCAGCAACGACGATATGTTCGGTGCTGAGCACGGCATCGGCCTCTATCTGGCGGCAGGTTATGTACAGCAGGCGGGCGGCAGCATTGAGATCAGCGACAACTCACCGCAGGGCACCATCTTCTCGGTATTTATTCCGTTCCAGCCCGCTGCATTAACAGGACTTTCCCATGAATAATGCCAAGCCGCTTGATGTGGTGATTGTGGAAGATGAGCCGCATCTGGCCGATCTGCATCGTGAATATATTGAGCAGAACTTTCATCTGCGCGTGGTCGGCATTGCCGCCACGCTGGCGCAGGCGCGCGCGCTGATTGCCGCACATCAGCCACGCCTGCTGCTGCTCGACAACTATTTGCCGGATGGTCAGGGCGTAACCTTGATTGACGATCCGCTGCTGAAGCGTTTTGAGTGCTCGGTGATTTTCATCACTGCCGCCAGCGACATGCAAACCTGTAGCCACGCGATGCGCAGCGGCGCCTTTGACTACCTGCTGAAACCGGTGTTTTTCCATCGCCTGCGCGCGTCGCTGGAGCGCTTCATGCTGCTGGTGCAGACCCTGCGCCAGATGAAGAATGTCGATCAACAGGCGCTGGATAAGCTGTTCAACCTGCCAGCCAGTGACGCGCCTGCCGCGCCATCCACCAAAGGCATTGAGTCGATTACGCTGGAACGGGTGAAAGGCTTTTTTAACGCAGCACCGCACAGCAGCTGGTCGATTGAACAGGTGGTAGAAAACATCGGCATCAGCAAAACCACCGGCCGCCGCTACCTCGAATATTGCGTAGAGATCGGATTTATTGGCGTCGAGATGCAGTACGGCAACATCGGCCACCCGCGACGGCTGTACCGCAAAATCCTGTGATCTTGCGCAAATCCCGCGCGCGGCCACTTGCGGTTTTTATGGTGTTAATTGCCTAAACGACGCCAACAATCACACTTCGTGAAGATAACAATCCGTCACCTCTTGTGTGGAAAAGGCGATCGGCTATGTTGACCTTTAGTTCCTCAAATGTAACTAAAAGGTTAATTATAATGTCGAACACTTTTCCTCTGTCTCTGATTGCCGCCACTGTGTTTGTTTCCATGTCAGCCGTAGCGGCTCCGCCGCAAGGTTACCCTTCGGACTACCAAAGCGTGATAGATGCCGCCACCAAAGAGGGCAAAGTGGTGGTCTACTCGACCACCGACATCAAAGCCGCCGGACCGCTGGTAAAAGGCTTTGAGGCCACTTATCCCGGCATCAAAGTTGAATATAACGATATGAACAGCACCGAGCTGTACAACCGTTTTATCAGTGAACAAGCTTCGGGTGGCACCAGCGGCGATGTGGTGTGGAGCTCCTCAATGGATACCGGCCTGAAGCTGGCGACCGACTACGCGCAGGAGTACAAATCTCCTGAACAGGCGCAGCTGCCGACGTGGGCGGTGTGGAATAACAAGGCGTACGGCACCACCTACGAACCGGTGGTCTTTATCTACAACAAGCGCATGATCCCGGCCGGTGACGTGCCCGATTCGCACGCTGCGTTAGCCAAGCTGATCGCCAGCCAGACCGACAAATTCAAGAGCAAAGTCACCACCTACGATATTGAGAAATCAGGCCTCGGCTTCATGCTCTCAGTACAGGATGCCAAAGCCGACCCCAACTATTTCAAAACCCTGGCTGACGTGGCAAAAGGCGGTTTAGCCGTGCAGTCTTCCACCGGCACCATGATGGAAAGGGTTTCATCCGGCGAAAACCTGATTGGTTTTAACATTCTGGGTTCTTACGCCGAAGCGCGCGCCAAAACCGATCCGTCGCTGGGCATCGCTTATCCGAAGGATTACACGCTGGTGCTGTCACGCGTCTCGTTCATCAGCCAGCAAGCGCAACACAGCGATGCGGCTAAGCTGTGGCTCGATTACGTGCTGTCTGAAAAAGGGCAAAGCATTCTGGCCAACCAAGCCGACATCCCTTCCCTGCGCAACGATATTGAAGGCAAAAATGACATTGATGGCCTGACCAAAATGTTAGGTAACGCGCTGAAACCGATCCCGGTTGATGAAAGCCTGCTGGAATATCTGCAACCGAAAAAACGTCTGGATTACATCAAACAGTGGCGCACAGCCGCCGGTAAATAACGGCAGTACCGAAGCGCGGCCGCTGCGTCGCGCTTCTCTTTCTGTTATCTGATTCGCCATTCAGGGTCTCAATATGCGTGCATTGCAGAGAAAGTGGCAAAGCCTGCCGCGCGGCGTTGTGGTGCTGATAACCGCGCTGGTTATCTACGTTCCGCTGTCGTTTATCGTGATACAAAGTTTCTTGTCCGCCCCGTTCTTTTCGCCGTCGAAAGCGTGGAGCCTCGAGTCGTTTGAATTTATTTTCACCGATCCCGACTTCTATAAAGCGCTGCGCAGCGGATTTATTCTCGCCTTCGGGCTGGTGATCATCGCCATTCCGCTGGGCGGTATTCTGGCGTTTCTGATGGTGCGCACCGATCTGCCCGGCCGACGCATCATTGAGCCGCTGATCCTCGTGCCAATTTTTGTCTCGCCGATGGTACTCGGCTTTGGTTACGTGGTGGCGGCGGGCCCGGTGGGATTCTTCTCGCTGTGGGCACAATCGCTGTTCGGTTTTGTGCCGTGGAATATCTACGACATGTCGAGCATCGTAGTGATCGCCGGGCTAACGCACGTCCCGCACGCCTATCTGTATATCTCTTCTGCGCTGCGCAGCGTGGGATCGGATGTGGAAGAAGCGGCGCGTATTGCGGGCGCGACACCGCTGCAGGTGATGACGGCGGTGAGCTTGCCGATGGTGCGTCCTTCGATGCTGTATGCCACCGTGCTGCTGTTCTTCCTCGGGCTGGAGGTGTTCGGCCTGATGCTGGTGCTGGGCGATCCCGAAGGCAACATGGTGTTGGCTACCTATCTCTACCAACTGACTAATAAACTCGGCACGCCTTCTTATCATCTGATGGCCGCCGTGGCGGTGGTGCTGATCTGTATCACCATTCCGCTGGTGATGCTGCAACGCCGCCTGATGCGCACCGCCAATCGCTTTGTCACCGTGAAAGGTAAAGCCTCGCAGGCGCGTGCGCTGCCGCTGGGCAAATGGCGCTGGGTGGCGGGCGCGGTTGTCGCCTTCTGGCTGACGGTGACCATTGGCGTGCCGCTGCTGGGCGTGGTGCTGCGTGCGTTTATCTCAAACTGGGGCGTTGGCGTCTCAATCTGGGATGAGCTGTCGATCAAAACTTTCCAGACCATCTGGGCGCAGCCTAACCTGCTGCGCGCCATCGTCAACTCGATGGCGATTGGGGTAATTGGCGGCGCGCTGGCGGTGGTGTGTTACCTGTTTATCGGCATCGCCATGCACCGCAAACCCGATAACACCACGCGCTTTCTCGACTACAGCGTGCTGGTACCGCGTGCGGTGCCGGGCTTGCTGGCAGGCCTGGCGTTTCTCTGGGTGTTCCTGTTCCTGCCGATGTGGCTGGATAACTCGCTCAAATCGGGCTGGCTGTCTGATTTCGTCTGGTCGCAGTGGCTGCGCGATAACCTGATCGTCTGGCTGCGGTCACTGCGCAGCACCATCTTCAGCGTCTGGCTGGCGTATACCGTGGTGTGGATGGCGTATGGCCTGCGTCTGATCTCGTCCACGCTGCTGCAGGTCGGGCCGGAACTGGAAGAGGCGGCGCGCAGCACTGGCGCCACGCGCGGACAGATCACGCGTCACGTCACCATTCCGTTATCCCGTTACGGCCTGATTGGCTCATGGCTGCTGATGTTCCTGATTTTCGAGCGCGAATATTCCACCGGCGTGTACCTGCTTTCGCCCGGCACGGAAACCATCGGCTCCATGCTGGTTTCCCTGTGGGCGGCGGGCGCGATAGATATCGTCGCCGCACTCTCGTTTATTAACATCCTGCTGGTCGTGGTCGGTTTGGGTATTGCCTTGCGATTTGGAGTCAAATTACATGATTGAATTATCGGTCGAGAACCTGCACTTAACTTACGGCGACAATCCGGTGCTGAAAGGCGTGTCGATGAACTTGCAGCGCGGCGAAGTGGTTTCTCTGCTTGGCCCGTCCGGCAGCGGCAAAACCACGCTGCTGCGCGCGGTCGCCGGGCTGGAGAAGCCAACGCAAGGCACGATTGTGATTGGCAACAACACGGTTTACGCCGGCACGCCGCGCAGTGAGATCCCAGCGGAAGAACGTAATCTGGGGTTGGTGTTCCAGTCCTACGCCTTGTGGCCGCACAAAACCGTGTTCGAGAACGTGGCGTATCCACTGAAGCTGCGCAAAGTGGCGACGGCGGAGATCACCCAACGTGTGCAGGATGTGTTGGTGCAGTTGGGATTAGGCCACCTTGGTAAACGCCATCCGCACCAGCTTTCTGGCGGTCAGCAGCAGCGCGTGGCAATTGGTCGTGCGCTGGTCTACAACCCGCCGGTGATCCTGCTGGATGAGCCGTTGTCGAATCTGGATGCCAAGCTGCGCGAAGAGGCGCGCGTGTTCCTGCGTGAGCTGATCATCAAACTGGGCTTGTCGGCGCTGATGGTGACACACGACCAGAATGAGGCGATGGCGATTTCCGACCGTATTTTGCTGCTCAATAACGGCAAAATCGAACAGCAAGGCACGCCGCAGGAGATGTACGGCTCGCCAAAAACCCTGTTCACCGCCGAGTTTATGGGCAGCAACAACCGGCTGCACGGCAAAATCACCGAGCTGCGCGACGGCAAAGCGCGCATCGAGGGCAAAGGCTGGGCGTTGTGGGGATTGGCGGGCGCAGGCGTGCAAAACGGCCAGGAAGCCACGGCGGTAATCCGCGTCGAGCGGGTGAAACTGGTCGAGGGGCCGGGCGAAAATCAGCTGGAACTGCCGCTGCTCACCAGCATGTATCTTGGCGATCGCTGGGAATATTTGTTCCGCACCCAGGGCGATGATTTTGTCATTCGCGCTTATGGCAGCGAGGTGCGCGATCCGCAGCATTGCCATCTGGCGCTGCCGGAAAACCATGTGTGGATTTTCCCGAAATCCTGATGTTTAAGGGGGCGGCCAGCCGCCTCCTTTCTTCACTGATAATCCTCATTAAAAATAAATTTTTTAAAACAGAATAAACAGCGACACATCACCTCCTGCTATTAAACACGCCGCTCAATAATTAAATTCTTTCTGTACTTATCTTATTCAAGACATGTCTTAGCCGGTTTTTTACCGCACCTTTCATATTCTCTCTGCCATCAAGTTATATCCCCATCCCTTAACCATCCCGCGCGCGAATCATCGTGTTATTGCGGCGTGATGTATTTTTACAGGCAGAGAGTCAAAATGAATAAAAATTATCGGGTTATCTGGAACCACAGCCAGGGTAATTATGTTGTCACCTCCGAGCTGGCACGCGGTAAAGTGAAATCATCCCGCTCCAGCACAGCACGTCGCCTCACCGCAGGCTGCGTGGCGACGGCCTTCATGGCGGTTGCCAGCGTCGGAATTATCCAGCCAGCGCTGGCCGCCCCCGCCTACGGTGAATATGCTTCTGGCGCAGGCAATATTATTGATATTCAGGATAAGGACGTAGCCACCAATGATGACAATGCGCACGCCTTATTTATTGAAAAAGGCGCCACCGCGCACAGTAATAATGTGAACTTCACGACCAGCGGTAAAAAAGCGTATGGAGTTTATGTTAATGGTGCCGGATCAAGTATTGATGTCACGGGTGGTACGATTACCACTACAGGTCCACAGGGATATGGTTTAGCGGCTGGCAATGGCGGCAAGTTAATGGCTAGCGATATTACCCTGAATACTTCCGGCGTGGGCGTTTACGCCGATAGATCCAACATTCTGGCCAAGAACCTGAGCGTACAGGCCAACGCCTATGGCGTTTACGGTTTGGGTGCAGGTACCGAGCTTGTCATTGCCGACAGCAATGTAAACGTGAATGGTAATGGAGCCTACGCGCTGCTGGCTGAAAATGGCGGCAACGTTACCAGCACCAACAGTCATTACACCACGTCAGGTAGCAGCGTTTACGGCGCATGGGCAAACAAGGGATCTGAACTCACCATTATCGGTGGCAGCATTACCAATACCGGAAAAGAAAGCATCGGTATTTTCGCCAAAAGCGGTGGCGTAGTAAATGTTGATGGCGTGACCGTTGTGTCTACCAGTCAGGGCATCAATAGCTACAGCTCAGCCGTGGCAAATGTGGCTAACAGTCATGTCACCGTTACGGATAAAGGGGCGTACGGATTACTGGCTGAAAACGGCGGAAAGACGACCAGCATCGATAGCCACTATATTACGACGGGCGACAGTGCCTATGGTGCGTGGGTCAATACCGGTTCGGAACTGAATATTTTTGGTGGCAGCATCACTACAACAGGAAAAAACAGCACCGGCATGTTTGCGAAAAACGGTGGCGTCCTGAATGCTGAAAATATACAGATTGATGCAAGAGGAAATGGAGCCTGGGCGACAAATGAGGGCTCCCGGATAAATGTCAATAACAGTACAATTTCTTCCGGGGCTTATAATGGCGGCTCAATAACTGCCCGTAATAAAGGATTTGCAACCGTTCGTAACAGTAAATTGATTGCCGTTGATAGAGCTTCTGCTGGTTTTTATGCCGATGATTCAGGGCAAGTTGAAGCAGAAAATGTAGATATTGACATCCTGGGTGGTGGATACGGAATACACTTAGATTATAGTGGAAAAACAAATTTAAAAAAATCAAAAATAAACAGTAACAGCGGTGGCACTGCATTTTATGTTGAAAGTGGCTCCGTATTAACGGCTGACAATGTTTTTGCAGAAATGGATAACACTAATAACCCAGAAAAACTAGTTACTGCTATAAACATCTCTAACTCTTATTTAAGCTCCGCTGACCCTACGGCTAACATTAATAATTCATTTTTACATATCAAAGGAAATAACGCCGCTGGAATTGTGACTGAATATACTAAAGGTGAAGTCAACCTCAATAACACAATCTTGACGGTAGATAATGGGCCTGCAATCGTCGCTTATAACCAAGCCTTAACGACGGTGAATCTTGACAACAGCCTGTTGTCCGGTACAACGCTGCTCGAAAGCGGGTTTGCACCGAATGGCGGTGATGCAGGAGGAGACGTGCGCGGCATTGCGGTTAACGCCAGCAATTATTCTCAGCTTCAGGGCGATGCCAATATTGATCGCAGCAAAACGCAGGCCAGCAGCGTCAGCCTGGATTCCGGTTCACGCTGGCAGGGTGCCGCGCATGATTTGCAGGATCTCAGCTTAGCGGGTAGCAGCCAGTGGAACATGACCGGCACTTCCACCGTGGACAACCTGACGGCCAAAGACAGCACCATCATCTTCGATCACGGTGCAGGCGATTTCCACACCTTAACCGTTAAGGGCGACTACCACGCTGACAACGCCAAGCTGGTGATGAACCTTGCGCTGGCGGGTGACGATGCGGCTAGCGATAAATTGCATATCGCCGGCAACGCCAGCGGCACCACCAAAGTTCAGGTGCACAATGCGGGCGGTAAAGGTGCTGCCACACTGGAGGGCGTTGAGTTGATTCGCGTTGAGGGCACGCAAAACGGTGAGTTCCTGCAGGATGGCCGCATTGTCGCAGGCGCGTGGGATTATGCGTTGGTGCAGGATAAAAACGGTAAGTGGCGCCTGGTTAGCGATCCGATTCCCGTTGATCCAACGCCTGTCGATCCCATCAAAGACGAGGGCGGCGATACGGGTACCGTCATTGCACCGGAGGTGCCGCAACCGAAACGTACCCCGCGTGCTCGTCCGGAAGTCGGCAGCTATATTGCTAACCTTGCGGCTGCCAGCAACCTGTTTACCCTGAGCGCAGCCGATCGTCCGGGCGTGACAGAATACCGTGATGCGCTGACCGGCAAAGTGGAAAAAACCACGCTGTGGCTGCGCAACGAAGGCGCGCACGGGGGCTTCAGTGACAGCACCGCGCAGCTGAAAAGCATCACCAACAGCTACATGACGCAGCTGGGTGGCGACATCGCACAATGGAGTTTGAATGGCAGCGACCGTTTCAGCCTCGGCGTGATGGCGGGTTACGGCAACGCCAAAAGCAATACGCTGTCGAAAACCACCGGCTACAGCGCCAAAGGCCAGGTTAACGGCTACAGCGGCGGTATCTATGCCGGCTGGCAGCAGGACAGCCAGACGCGCAGCGGCGCCTTTGTCGACAGCTGGCTGGCCTACAACACCTTCAATAACAGCGTAAAAGGTGAAGGTCTCGGTCAGGAAAGCTACAAGTCGAAGGGGATGACAGCGTCACTGGAAGGCGGCTACAGCTTCGCCTTCGGCGAGCAGCAGCAGTATCGCCTGCAGCCGAAAGCGCAGGCGGTGTGGATGGGCGTAAAAACCGGCGATTATACCGAGCAGAACGGCACCCGCGTCAGCGCCACCGGCAAAAATAACGTGCAAACCCGCACCGGCGTTCGGGCAACCATGCACACCGCCACCGCGCAGCCTTACGCTGAAGTGAACTGGCTGCATAACACGCAGCGCTTCGGCAGCAAACTGGATGGCGTGAAGATTGAGCAGGCGGGTGCGCGCAACATCGGCGAAGTGAAACTGGGTCTGGAAGTGAATCCGAGCCAGCACGTCGGCATCTGGGGCGGTATCGCGCAACAGGTTGGCGGTAAAGGCTTCAGCGATTCCAGCGCCACGCTGGGCGTCAAAGTCAGTTTTTGATAGCGCAATCGGCCTCTTTTAATCAGAGCATCGCTGGAAACAGCGGTGCTTTTTTTATGGCCAGAGCTCTTTCCCCACAAACAAAAAAAGGCGAGGCCAAAGGCCTCGCCAAACAGGTGCTGGACCTCAATCGTAATAAGGAAGTTTACGATCGACACCGTTAATGTTGACCAGCACAAAGCCCGTAGGCGCGGTTTTGTTGGTCGGCGTACCGGCTGCCGTCGCGACCGTCAGCACGCCTTTCTCGTTCGCGCCAATACCGGCCAAACCGTTATGCAGCCCGAAACGCGCCGCCGGTTTGAAACCGCCCAGTTTGGTGGTATCGGTCACGACCGAGAAGTCCTGCTGGAACAGCGAGCAGGAACCGGTATCGAAACGCGTAGGGCCGGTGCATTTCAGGTTCATCATGGTGTCACCGCTGTTAGCGCGCAGTTTTACCCACACCGCCGCATAGGTAGTGCCGACGCGGCTGTAGCGGATATCCAGCACCGCAGGTTGTCCCATGTGATAGGCATCAGCCCACACCGTTTCCAGACGCTGCAGATTGACCCAGGTTTTCCCGGTCGCCGCCACGTTGACCGGTGAGCCGGCAGTGCCCGTTGGCTGAGTGGCATCCGCTTTACCAATAAACTCCATTACCCACTGCTGGTTAGCGTTCGGGAAGAACAGCTGCCCGACGCGATACCAGTTATCGGTATCGGTGTTATTAGTAATTTTGTAGCCGCTGAAGTAGCCCGCGCGCAGCGATCCGGTCATAAAGGTGCCGTAGTTCTCGTCGCGACGGTAGCCATACTCAAAGGTGGATAACCAACGTCCAGCCACCGCATCCAGGCTGAGTTTTGCGCCGGATTGCAGATTGAGCTGACGGATCACCACGCGCGCATTATTGAGATTCAACGGCGTACCGCAATCCTCAATGTTCAGCGTATCCACCGTCCAGCCGCCGTCAGACAGATCGCCCGGATTACGCGTGTGCTCAATCCACACGTTGCGAATAATCCCCTGCGTCACGCGCGGCATGTAGAGCGTGGCGTCGCCATAACCGGTCTGGAAGTTACAGTTACACAGCTCAATCGCCGTGGAGTGATCCCACGCGCCTTTTGGCGAGTTTGACCAGCCGACATCAAACACGCGTCCGTAGGTATACAGGGTGTAAATCTGGTCGAATTTACTGTCGAGGGTATCCAGCACTTTAATCACCGTACCGCCGTTATTCTGCGCGCGGAAACAGTAGATATTGACGGTGGTGCCTTCGATACAGGTGTTTTCGAAGAACGGCTGCACGTTGCTGCACATGTCGGCAGTGATGGTGCTTTTGTTGGTGGTGATATCGGCGGATGCCTGGCCGTTCCACGCAATACCGCGGATTGAGGTACGACGCGCCTTCACCTTGAACACCGTGTTGGCGCTTTTGTCGGAAATGATGGTGGTGCGCGGCAGCGAACCCAGCTCAACATCATCCCCCTGCAAACCGAAGAAGGCGCGCTCGGTACCGCTGATGTCGATGGGGCTAATCAGGAATCGACCGCCTGGAAAACGCACCGGTAATGCGGTGATGTTGCCTGAGTAGCTTTGCGTCCACGCCAGCATACGGTTAAACGCCTCGGTATCGTTGGCGTAACCGTCGCCTTTGGCACCGAAGTGATAAACGTTGATTTCGGTGGGATCGTTAATCACGCGTTTCCAGTAAAAACCGTTACCGATCACCAGCGTACCGCCATCTTCTACCGCCGTGGTGGTGCCGATAAAACCGGTAAAATCACCGCCACCGTGGAAGGTGGAGTCCGCGTTGTAACGACGTAAGAATGCCAAATCGCCGTTTTTGGTCGGTACAGTGGTGCGCAGTTCTGCATAAGAGTTAACTTCGATCATCATAGCCTCCTCGGCTTTTCGGGTAGGTAATGCAAATGCATGAGAGCAACGTTACTGAGCCGGTTGGCCGCAGTGCTGATCCCAAAGATCGTTGTGGTTGTTGATGGCGCGCACGGTGCGAACGTCCATGCGCTCGGCGTCATTGCCGTGGGTGTAAATCGGGGAAAACAGGGTACAGGCTGAGTCGATGACGACGGGAGATTCAGGGCTGGTGGTACTTCGATTGCTGCAACTTGTCACGAGCAGCAGCGTCATCAAGATTAAGGTTGCTGGCTTCCACACGTTTGGCCTCCTCGCGCAGCAGTTGCTGCTGTTGGTTAACCGCTACCGCTTGCGCCGCGGCTTTATCGGCGCGCTCGACGGCGGCCTGGGATGCTTGCTGCACCTTGCCGATTTTCTTGCCACCGAAGTAGCTGGCAACCAGCGCAGCGATGACGCCCGCCAGCGCGGCAACCCAGTGCCAGCTGGCGCCGAATAATGTCATGAGCAATGTCATACTTTTTCCTCCATCGCATTTTTCTGCTGGTTGAGGCCTTTCTGGCGGATGAATTGGGCAATCACGCCCATCGCCACCATAAAGGCGCCAATCAGCCCCAAATAGTTGTGCGGCAGAATCGCTTTCACGTCGGGCGGCATGCTGTTCCAGGCATCAAGCGCAGCGGTGGGAAATGATTGCACCCACGCGCTGAGCATCGAACCGAGCGACGCCAGCCATACCGACCAGGTTTTGAATAACAGCCGCGCATGTTTCACGAACTCCAGCGTGGTGAAGCGCTGCATCACCAACACCACCACAATCACTGCCAGCACCGCGGTGACAAAAATCAGCAGTTTCAGATTCATAGCAGCCCCCGATAGATGTCGTAGGTGCCGCTGCGCATCACTTCGGCATGGCGCCGTGCGCGACCCGACGTTTGTCTTGCCCACAGGCTGTCGAGCATGGCGTTGGCCGCGCTGTTGAAATCGCCCTGCGTAATGGCGGTGAGCATGCCGCGAAACATCGCCAGCCCATCCACCCCCAGCTGATATCCCATGCTGATCAGTACATCGCTGCGCGCCTCATTGCATTTGGCCAGCGCCTGCTGCACTAGCGCACGCTGATGCATCTGCTGCACCTTGCCCTCGACAATGCACTGCTTCCACACATCGCCGACGGGACGCGGCACCTGGAAGATGTAGTTGCTAAGCGATGCCCCTTTGGGGCCGATGCGAATGCCGCCAGCGACCGTGGGGAAACCCAGCGAGTCGAGGTAAGGCGCTTCGCGATAACCCTCTTCGAAATTCAGGATGGCAATAATCTGGCTCATAGAAATTCCTCTTTGACGGGGCGCAACAGCCTGAAAATGGCTGCGCAAAACGGCAAAAAACATAAATCCTGCTGATCGTTTACGACATTGAGCGCGTTTTCATATAAGCGAAACGCTCAAGAATGGTTAAACAGTGAGCAACAATGGAACGTTCCGTTTAAAACTGGGGAAAGTGATGCAGGGTTAACGCACGGCATACAAATAGACGTGGGGCAGACAGCAGTTATCAAAGCTGGGTTGTGCCTGCTGAACACGAACGGGCGCTAGCACGGCGCTGTCAACGCGCGACAGCGTCTGGCGCTGGCAGATGCGTTCAGCAGTGCGCAAGGTGACGTTTTCGTATTCGATGCCGAGTGCGCTGTCGATGCTGCGCTTAAGGCTGAGGGATTGGCGTCGCCGATGGCGGCGCGTGCGTGCATTGCCTGAAAATACTGACTTTCCGTACTGGATAATCGCCATAACTCCTCCTGTTAATGAGTCTTTGGCGATGGGGTGGCAGGCACGGCAATTCGGCTGAGGCCGACGCGTTCGTTATTCCTCTGGAAAATACCCGACGTCAACTTACCCGGCTGCTTTCGCGGCCAGGGTGAAGTAGAGGAGAGTGAAAATCAGAGGGCAACTGACAACGCTGCAAAGTGCGTATCCACCCCATCCCAAAGTTCACTAACTTTGGATGGTATGTATCGCGCTTGTGCAGCGCCTCAATTGTTTAAGAGCGGGCTCATCCGTGAGCAGGTATGTTGTCCATCCATGCTCAAATTATTAACAGGTTCTAATGCATTGGCAAACACCAATGGTTAATTTTTTATTTACCGTCAGTTAAATTAATGATTTCAGCCAAAATATTTTTTTGCCGCAATCTGACGTTTTGTGATCAGCCCAGGATTTGATAATCCCGCGCCTGGCTCATGATCACCCGCGCCACCACTTGCAGCGTCCTGGCTTCTTCCAGCGTGAGGTACCAGGTTTCATAGCGCTTGTTATCGGAGATTACCGCGACCTTTTTGTGCTGAAGTTGCAGGCGTTTGAGATAGAGCTGATCGTCAAGCGTGAACAGGTAAATGCCATCGCCATCGAAGCGATGCACGCTGATATCGACAAACAGCTGATCGCGCGGCGCAAAGGTGCCGGCCATCGAATCGCTGTTCAGCGCGATGAGGCGAATATTTTCCGCCGGGCGGCCATTAAACAGCACCCGCGCCTCTTCCAGCCCATATTCAATGGCTTGAATGGTTTCCACCAGTTCATCGCGCGAGGAGCCGCTGCGCACACCGTGCTGGCCAATATCCAGACTCTCCACGCGAAACAGATGTTTTGGGTTCACCAGACTGCGCTGCGTCAGCAAGGCGGCCGGTTTTTCCATGCCAAATTGCAGCCACTCCACGCGCACGTCGAGTAACTGGCTGAGCGCCAGTAAATTATTATCATCGGGGATCGATTGCCCGTTAAACCATTTCCACACCCCCGGCGTTGAGATCTTGCATCCCCTCTCTTGCAGAGCCAGTGCAACCTGTTTATTCCGTCCATGTCCGACAATTCCCGCGCTTTCGCATGCGGCAATCAGCCTGGCAGTGAATGCTTGTCTCGTACTTTCTTTTTTAACCATCAGTTAATAATCTGCCTTCAGTAAAAGACTGAATGTTATTTTCATTTTTGCTACCAGTTCATTTTATATTACCGGCAGTTTACTACCCAACCGCTTTTATCAATGAAGCTGGACAATCATTATCCCCTTCGGTTAGGGCGAAACCAGTGTTCAGTGCCATATCGCTTGTTCTGACAGGGGTTTTCAGGATTGTTCTGTAGCAATAAGACCAGCATCTAAAGGAAAAAATGGGTGAAAAGCCGCGAGCCCGCCATAGATGACAGAAATAAATCAAAAAGCTCTTGGAATAACTGGATCGAAAACGAAAAAAATGGGCACCGTTTTCGGTGCCCATTGTCATGCAGGAGCGAACATTAGCGACGTAGCGTATCGTCGCCCCACCCTATCCATTTGTAGGTGGTCAGCGCTTCAAGTCCCATTGGACCACGCGCATGCAGCTTCTGCGTACTGACCGCCACTTCGGCACCGAGGCCAAACTGGCCGCCGTCAGTGAAGCGTGTGCTGGCATTAACGTATACCGCCGATGAGTCAACCTGGTTGACGAAGCGATTGGCATTGCCAATGCTGCGCGTCAGAATGCCATCAGAGTGCTGCGTGCCGTGCTCACGGATATGCGCGATGGCTTCATCAATATCCGACACTAGCTTGACGTTCAGATCGTTGGACAACCATTCGTCATCATAATTTTCCGCTTGCACCGCCACCACCTCGGCAGCACCGTTTTGCAGCAGCGCCAGCACATTTTCGTCGGCGTGCAGCGCAATCTTCTCTTGCGCCATACGTTGCAGGAATGCCGGAATGAATGTGTCCGCCTGATCGCGATGGATCAGCAGCGTTTCCAGCGAGTTGCAGGCGCTTGGCCGCTGCTTCTTGGCATTGACGATCACCTCCAGCGCGGCCTCGGTCTCCATGGTTTCATCGAGATAGAGATGGCACACGCCGATGCCGCCGGTAATCACCGGAATGGTGGAGTTTTCACGGCACAGCTTGTGCAAACCTGCTCCGCCGCGCGGGATCAGCATATCGACGTAGCGATCGAGCTTCAGCAGCTGATTCACCAGTTCACGATCCGGGTTTTCAATCGCCTGCACCGCGCCTGCTGGTAAACCGTGCTGGGTCAGCGCATTTTGGATCACGCGCACGGTGGCGGCGTTGGTGCGATAAGTCTCTTTGCCGCCACGAAGAATCGCCGCGTTGCCGGTTTTCAGGCACAGCGATGCCACATCAACAGTGACATTAGGACGCGCTTCATAAATCACGCCAACCACACCCAGCGGCACGCGACGGCGTTCAATGCGCAGGCCGCTATCAAGCTGGCCGCCATCCATCAATTGCCCCACCGGATCGGCCAGGCGACACACCTGACGCACATCATCGGCAATGCCTTTCAGACGCTGCGGGTTGAGTGTCAGGCGATCGAGCAGCGCTTCGCTCATGCCATTTTGGCGTGCATCCGCCAAATCCTGCTCGTTCGCCGCCAGGATGTCCGCGCTTTCCGCTTCCAGACGATCGGCGATGGTGAGCAGCACCTGATTTTTTTGTTCGGTGGAGAGTTCTGCCAGTTTGTACGACGCAGCGCGCGCCGCTTTACCCATCTCTTCTAACATTATCTGCTCCTTAACTGACGATCATATCGTCGCGGTGCACCGCTACCGGGCCATATTCGTAACCGAGGATCTCGCCGATTTCCTGGCTGTGATGACCGGCAATCATGCGCATGGCATCGCTGTTATAGCGCGTGACGCCGTGGGCGATATCGCGCCCTTGCAGGTTGCGAATGCGGATCACTTCACCGCGCGAGAAGTTGCCCTGCACGTCACGGATGCCTTTTGGCAGCAGCGAACTGCCGCGCTCCAGCATCGCGGCCAGCGCACCATCATCGATGGTGATTTCGCCCGCCGGCGGTGCGCCGAAGATCCAGCGCTTGCGGTTTTCCAGTGGCGACTGCTGCGCGTGGAAACGCGTACCGACCGGTTTGCCATACAGCACATCACTGATCACATCCGGACGACTGCCGGCGGCGATGATCACATCGATCCCTGCGCGACAAGCGACGTCCGCCGCCTGCAGCTTGGTCGCCATGCCGCCGGTTCCCAGGCCCGACACGCTGCCGCCCGCGAGGGTGCGTAATGCATCATCGATCTGGTGCACGTCGCTGATCAGCTCCGCTTCCGGATTGGTACGCGGATCGGCGGTGAACAACCCTTGCTGATCGGTCAGCAGCAGCAGTTTATCCGCGCCGCCCAGCATCGCCGCCAGCGCCGACAGATTGTCGTTGTCGCCCACTTTAATTTCAGCGGTGGCCACCGCATCGTTCTCGTTAATCACCGGCACGATGTGGTTGTCGAGCAGCGCGCGCAGCATGTCACGCGCATAAAGGAAACGTTCACGGTCTTCCATATCAGCGCGCGTCAGCAGCATTTGCCCGATGTGAATGCCATAAATCGAAAACAGTTGTTCCCACAGCTGGATCAAACGGCTCTGCCCCACCGCAGCCAACAGCTGCTTTGAGGCGATGGTAGGCGGCAGTTCGGGGTAACCAAGGTGTTCGCGTCCGGCGGCAATGGCGCCAGAGGTAACGATAACAATGCGATGGCCCGCGGCGTGCAACTGCGCACACTGACGAACCAACTCCACCATGTGCGCCCGATTCAACCGACGTGAACCGCCGGTGAGGACGCTAGTACCCAACTTGACCACAAGGGTCTGACTGCCACTCATGTTTTTCCTGCCATGTAAGAAAAAAATCTGCGAAGGGACGTTTTATCAGGAGTGAGCAAGGAAGCCAACAACAGCAAGGGGAAAAGCACAAAAATCCCCTGACAATGCGGTAGACCAAAAGTTCGCGATTAACAAGAAAGCCGAAAAACTGTCATAAAACGTTCATCACCAACCGGTAAAAAGTCGGTGTTTTACAAAACCTTTCACGGGTACAACAAATTTTACTCATTGGGATTGATAGCAAAATGAAGAAGAGCACACTGGCATTAGTTGTATCAGCGCTGGCACTGGCTTCCACCGCAAACGCCGCAGAAGTGTATAACAAAGACGGTAATAAACTGGACTTCTACGGCCGTGTTAAAGCTGAACACTACTTCAGCGATAACGCGTCAAGCGACGGCGACAAATCTTACGTGCGTATCGGTTTCAAAGGCCAGACGCAGATTAATGACCTGATGACCGGTTACGGTCAGTGGGAATATCAGTACAACGCGAATAATTCTGAAGGTTCTGATGCCAACGCAGGCAACAAAACCCGTCTGGGCTTTGCTGGTCTGAAATTCGGCCAATACGGTTCATTCGACTACGGTCGTAACTACGGCGTGTTGTATGACGTCGAGGCCTGGACTGACGTATTCCCAGAGTTCGGCGGTGACGGTACCGCGCGTACCGATAACTTCATGACTGCGCGTGCAACTGGCGTAGCCACTTACCGTAACAGCAACTTCTTTGGTCTGGTTGATGGCCTGCGCTTCGCGCTGCAATATCAGGGCAAAAACGACGCCACCAGCGCTAACGCCCGTGGCAGCATTACCGATACTTCTCGTCAGAACGGCGACGGTTACGGTGCGTCACTGGGTTACACCATTGCTGACACCGGTATCAGCCTGATGTCGGCCATCACCTCTTCTGACCGTACTAACCAGCAGCAGCTGCAGGCGCTGGGTAGTGGTGATAAAGCGGAATCATGGGGCGCCGGTATCAAGTACGATGCGAACAGCATCTACCTGGCTTCTATCTACACCGAAACCCGCAACATGACGCCAATCGGCACCCGCGGTTTTGCTAACAAAGCGCAGAACTTCGAAGTGGTAGCGCAGTATCAGTTCGACTTCGGCCTGCGTCCGTCCCTCGGCTATATCCAGACCAAAGGCAAAGACATCGAAGGGATCGGTGACGAGGATCTGGTTAAATACATCGACGTGGGCATGACTTACTACTTCAACAAAAACATGTCGACCTTTGTGGATTACAAAATCAACCAGCTGGATGACAACAACAAGCTGAACCTGAACAACGATGACGTTGTGGCCGTTGGCTTAACTTACCAATTCTGATTGAGCTGTACCCTCGTTGTGTCTATAAAAAAAGAGCCGGCTCATCACCGGCTCTTTCCTTTTTAAACCCTTAAAAGTCTATCAGGCGCTCAGTTTCACTGGCTCTTCTTTAAAGCCTTCCGCCGGGCGCAGATCGAGTTTCTGTTCCAGCAGCATCGCTTTCAGACGCTCATGGAAATTACGCAGCGTGCTTTCCACTTTGGCATTGTTCTCTTTGCCTTTGATGGTCGCAGCGCCCCAATCACCCGCTTTATCAAACAGGCCAAAATGATATTCGTATGTGAAGTGATCTTCATAGGCTTCCAGCGTCATCCACCAGCCCCAAAACTCACGCAGCTCAGGTGCAGGCTTGACGTTGACACACGCTGCCAGGCAATCGAAGAAGAAGCGTGTCTCTTCACATTTGCCTTCACGGATATACGGCCCCAATTCGGTGAAGCGCTTAAGCAGGCGACTACGGGGGTGACCACTCGGTAATGTCATCTCTTTTCCCTTAACCCTTTAAATTGCACTTCCAGCTTTCCATTAACATAAAAATGGAAAATCCCGGATATAAGTAGTAGCAGAGTTCAGAGATTTCGCCAGTTAGCCTTTCAACTGTTTTTCCAGCCAGTCACAAATTTGATTGAGCGCTTTGTCAAAACTGGCAAAAACCGGCTTGGCGGGAATCGCCAGCGTCTTGCCCTGCGACGAGGAGTTGGCGATCAACTGCGCGTCTGTTTCCGGACCGAAAATATCATCCGGCCAATAAGCCGCCAGCATCGGCGTTGGCGTGCGGCGGCCGAGTAAGCCTTGCACCTTCAACGAGTAGCGGTTGAGTTCAGTACGCAGATTGCTGTCGGAGGTTGAGGACATACCGAGACGGCTCGCCAGCATATCCATGTACATATCCGGCAGCTGTTGCTGCTGTTGCGCATCCACAAACACGCTGTGCACCATGGCTCCCAGCGTCGCTACCGCGCGTACTCGCGGCACTTCCAGATAGGCCAGACGTGTCGCCACGTTGGCACCGAAGCGGTAGCCCAGCAGCGCCACGCGTGTATGATCGATCCACGGCACATTGCTCAGTTCACGCAGCACCTGCTGATGCACCTGGCTGGTGTCCTGATTCAGCATCCATTTGCTGCTAAATCCTACCGATGGCATATCCAGCGTCAGCATGGCGATGCCACGCGGCGCGAGATAGTCGTGGAACAGGCGATAGTGATCGCTCTGCAGCGAATCAAGGCCGCCGCACAGCAGCACGGTGGGATACGGCGCTTCGGCTTGCGCGGGCATATGCAGGAACCCCGTCACCGGACTGCCGCCGCTCATCGGAAAAGTCAGGGATTTTAGTTCGCCCGGCAGACGCTGCGTGGCCTCTTCGTAGGCGCGATTGGCCAGCACCTGCGCCTGATCGGCCAGCTCGTCGCCTTTGATGTAAGGGTAAGCCGCGAGGCTGAACAGATTGGCGGCGTGCAGCCAATGCTGACCGGCATCGTCATGGTTTTCGCTCTCTAACGCGCGCTGCTGCCAGATCGCCGCCTGCTTCGACCACTCATAATTCCAGTTGCCGCCGCGATAGCCAATCACGGTATCGAGCAAGGCTTCATTGGTGCGTTCGAACTCGCTCACCGCGATACGCGCCAGCACTTCGCTGATCTCCTGCGGCGACAGACCGCGCCACGTCCACAGCAGCTTGTTCAGCATGCGATACCAGCCGCGCTGCGTATCCCCTTCGAGGGCGTTATGCACCTGCACGGCGGCATGATGCTGGCGATGCACTAATGAGGAGGTTTCCGGGTGTTTAAAACGCGGTTTGAACAGTTCTTCGCTCAGGTTTTTATCAGACATCTCAGCTATTCTCCTGCCAACAACGTGGCGATGGCTAAGAGTGTACTGCACCCGCCATACGCGCGCGAGGCGCAGAAAGCACAACGCCCGGCATAACCGGGCGTTGTTTGCGATGCATCAATTAGCTTTTGACGATTGGCGGGATGTAGACCACGCCCATGTCCCAGGGCTGCTCGATCCAGGTGTTCTGCGGGATATCGACAATATAGTCGTCCACCAGCGCACGACCAGCTGGCTTAGCGAAGATGGTGCAGAAACGCGCTTTAGGATACATGTCGCGGATCGCCTGCGCGGTGCCGCCGGTATCCACCAGGTCATCAATCACGATGAAGCCTTCACCGTCGCCTTCGGCACGCTTCAGCACTTTCATTTCGCGCTGATGATCGTGATCGTAGCTGGAGATGCACACGGTATCGACGTAGCGAATACCGAGTTCACGCGCCAGCAGCGATGCCGGAACCAGACCACCACGGCTCACCGCGATGATACCTTTCCACTGTTCCACAGGAAGCAGGCGCTGGGCCAGTTTACGGGCATGGATTTGCAACATGTCCCAGGTTACGACGTATTTTTCGCTCATATAAAGGAATCCCGGCCAAGAAACTTGGCTTAAAAAATATGCAAGGGGGAAAAGGTTGCGCGAGATTATAAGGATCTGACGCCTTAAAAACCAGCATCTGTCTTACTGGTTGCAGGTTTTTAGCGCGGCTGATTACGCACCCGGCGAGAAACAGTGATATTCTCAGGCCCATCACGTCAGATGTTCTGACGACGATTTTTACTGGAAACCCGCGTGCGTGCGGTATGTCCGCCACGCTGACACAGGAGATGCATGGTGTCTGAATTGTCGCAACTTTCACCCCAACCGCTGTGGGATATTTTTGCCAAAATCTGTTCCATTCCGCACCCTTCTTACCACGAAGAAGCACTGGCCGAACACGTTGTCGGCTGGGCAAAAGAGCAAGGTTTGTGGGTTGAGCGCGATCAGGTTGGCAACATCCTGATTCGTAAACCCGCTACCGCCGGTATGGAAAAACGCACGCCGGTGGCGCTGCAGGCGCACCTCGATATGGTGCCGCAGAAGAACAATGACACGGTGCACGACTTCACCAAAGATCCGATTCAGCCGTATGTTGATGGCGAATGGGTGAAAGCGCGCGGCACCACGCTGGGCGCGGATAACGGCATTGGTATGGCGTCTGCGCTGGCGGTGCTGGCTGACAACAGCCTGATCCACGGTCCGCTGGAAGTGCTGCTGACCATGACCGAAGAGTCCGGTATGGACGGCGCCTTTGGTTTACAGCCGAACTGGCTGCAGGCCGACATTCTGATCAACACCGACTCGGAAGAGGAAGGTGAGATCTACATGGGTTGCGCCGGTGGTATCGACTTCATCACCACCCTGCCGCTGACGCGTGAAGCGATTCCTGCGGGCTATGAAACCCTGAAGCTCACGCTGAAAGGCCTGAAAGGCGGTCACTCTGGTGCCGACATTCATCATGGTCTCGGCAACGCCAACAAACTGCTGGCACGCTTTCTGGCGCTGCACGCGCGTGAACTCGATGTTCGTCTGATCGAATTCACCGGCGGTACGCTGCGTAACGCCATCCCGCGTGAAGCTTTTGCTACGCTGGCGATCGACAGTCATAAGGTTGATGCACTGAAATCTGCTGCGGCACATTTCCAGGCGACGCTGTTGAACGAGTTGGGCATTAAAGAGAAGAACATCGCCGTGGTCACCGAAGCGCTGGCGCATCAAGGCCAGGCGCTGAACGCTGACAGCCGCGATCGCTTCCTTAATCTGCTGAACGCTACACCAAACGGCGTGATCCGTAACTCTGACGTGGCGAAAGGCGTGGTGGAAACCTCGCTGAACGTCGGCGTGGTGACCATGGATCAGGACAATGCCGAAATCATCTGCCTGATTCGTTCACTGATCGATACCGGTAAAGATTGGGTAGTTGAAGTGCTGACCTCGCTGGCCGATCTGGCCGGGGCGAAAAGCGCACCTAAAGGCGGCTATCCGGGCTGGCAGCCTGATGCCGATTCACCGGTGATGGCGCTAACGCGCAAAACCTATGAAGCGCTGTTTGGCAAAACGCCGAACATTCAGGTGATTCACGCCGGTCTGGAGTGTGGTTTGTTCAAGAAGCCGTATCCAAACATGGATATGGTGTCGATTGGCCCAACCATAACCGGCCCGCATTCGCCGGATGAGCAGGTTCACATCGAAAGCGTGGGCTTGTACTGGAAACTGCTGACCGCGCTGCTCAGCGTGGTGCCAGAAAAAGCGTAAGATTGCGCTTTCGCGATGAACCCGGCTTCGGTCGGGTTTTTTTATGCCTGCGAAGGATTGCGCAATAAATTGCGCCGCTACAAAAGTGACGTGTGAAAGGTGTGGAAATAAAACGCTGTAAATACCGTAGCGGCGCAATTTATTGCGCAAATCTACAAACAGCACATCCCGCTGAATAAATACGATTACACCTCTCGGTTAACCCAAATCTTTCCATCAAACCAGATTTAGCCGCCATAACGTCCAGATGTCCGGATGGCTAATAAGATTTCGTGCTAGCTTATGCCCTTTCGTTCGTTGCCGAGAGTGATGGTTCAGGAAAAAATGCCCCCAACTCAACTAATTAAAGGCCCGGTTCAATGAGTGCGATCAACCGCCTGGAGATGCGTAATATCTCCATTGCCTTTGGCGGTTTCGCCGCGCTCGCGCAGGTGGATTTTCTGACTGAAGGCGGCTCGGTGCATGCGTTGACGGGCGCTAACGGCGCCGGAAAATCTACGCTGATGGCGGTGCTGGCTGGCGCACACGATCATTACAGCGGTGAGATTCTGCTGGATGATGTGCCGGTCACTATTCGCTCACCGCGCGATGCCAAAAAGCTCGGCATTCATCTGGTGCAGCAGGAAGTGGATGTGGCGCTGGTGCCACAGCTCAGCGTGGCCGAAAACATTCTGCTCGATCGTTTAGCCGAACCGGGTCACGTCTACAGCTGGCGTGAGATTCGCCGCCAGGCGCGTACGTTACTGGCGCAGCTGGAAGTGAACATCGACGTCAACCGTTTGGTGGAGCGCTGCTCGCTGGCAGAGAAGCAGCAAATCCTGCTGGCGCGCGCCCTGTCCCATCACTGCCGCTTTCTGATCCTGGATGAACCCACCGCCCCGCTCGATCAGCATGAGAGCGAGCGCCTGTTTACCGTGGTGCGCCGCTTGCAGTCCAGCGGCATTGGCGTGGTGTTTATCTCGCACCGCATTCACGAACTGAAAGCAATTTGCGACCGCTTAACGGTGCTGCGCGATGGTCGTCTGATTGAAAGCAGCCCGATGGCGGCGCTGAGTGGCGAGCAGATCGTGGAAAAAATGCTGGGACATCGGCTGGATGATGTTTTTCCGCCGCGTCGCGCCCGTGCGACTCTGCCGCTGCTGCTGTCGGTGGAAGGCTTACACGACGATCGGCTACTGCAGGATATTTCGCTGCGTCTGCACAAAGGGGAGATTCTGGGCATTGCTGGTCTGGCGGGTGCCGGTAAAACCGAGCTGTGTAAAGCGCTGTTTGGTGCCAGCAAAAGCCGCGTGACAAAGGGCGAACTGCACGGCAAACCGTGGCGACCGCGTTCACCACATGATTCAGTAGAAAACCGCATGGCGCTGGTGCCGGAAGAGCGCCGCAAAGAGGGCATTTTCATCGATGAACCGGTGAGCATGAATCTGAGCATCAGCGCCGATAACAGCTTCTCGCGCTGGAGCCTGTTTGGTCATCGCCAGGCGTGGCGTTGGGCGGAAGCGGTGATTCAGCGCCTGAATGTGCGCACCACCGGACCGGGGCAAATCCTGCGTCGTTTGTCGGGCGGCAACCAGCAGAAAGTGGCGATTGGCAAGTGGCTACGCAACAACGCCGATGTGCTGATTTTTGATGAGCCGACGAAAGGCGTCGATATCAAAGCCAAAACCGATCTGTTCACGCTGATCGATGGCTTAGCGCGTGAGGGCAAAGGCATCATTTATGCCTCGGGCGAGTTTTCTGAATTGGTCGGTCTGTGCGACCGCATTTGTGTGCTTTGGGATGGGCGCATTGTGGCAGAGATGGAGGGCAACACCGCCACAGAAGAGGCACTTTTGCTTTATTCCACCGGAGGAACACCTGCGTGAGCAGCAAAGAACTATCCCTAAACTCGCAGCCTTCTCTGCGCCATCACCTATTTGATTTCCTTTATAGGTGGGGCATGTTGCTGACCGTGGTGATTTTGATTGCCGCATTTGGTCTCGCTTCGGACAGCTTCCTCGAACCGACCAACATCATTAACATCCTGCGCTCGATTGCCATCGTCACGGTGATTGCGATTGGCGTGTCGATTTCGCTGACCATTGGCGGCTTTGACCTGTCGGTGGGATCCACCGCCTCGCTGGCCAATGCGCTGGTGATTTCGCTGTTCGTCTGGCACGGCTTTGGCACCACCGGAGCCATCATTATTACGCTGCTGCTGTGTACGCTGGTTGGCTTGTTCAACAGCTTCCTGATTGTGGTGCTACGTATTCCCGACATGCTCGCCACCCTCGCCACGCTGTTTGTGATTCAGGGCGTGGCGATGACCTACAGCTTTGGCGGTTCCATTACCGAGAATATGGTGCTGCCGAGCGGCGACATGGCCGAAGGCACCATTCCTGCCGCCTTTGGCCTGCTCGGCCAGGTGCCGACCATCGTGATTATCATGCTGGTGGTCACCATTGTGGCGCAGCTGGCGCTGTCGCTGACCAAGCATGGCCGTCGTATGTACGCGCTGGGCGGCAATCCTGAAGCGGCGCGTCTCTCCGGCATTCGTACCACGCGCTATCGCGTGCTGGCGTATGTGCTGGCCTCACTGCTGGCTGGCTTGGGCGGCATTTTGCTGGCATCACGCATCGGCTCTTCGCAGGTGAATGCCGGCGGCGGTTATCTGATGGATGCCGTTGCCGCGGCGTGGATCGGCTTCTCGCTGGCCGGTTCGGGCAAACCGAATGCGCTGGGTACCTTGGTGGGCGCCATCATTCTTGGTGTGTTGCAGAACGGGCTGGTGATGTTGTCGGTGCCCTATTACGCGATGGACATTATTAAAGGTCTGGTACTGGCGCTGGCGCTGGCGATGACTTACATCCAGCGCCGTTAAGGCGCGTTTAATCAGAAAGAGATCATAATGAAAAAAATTACCCTTTCGCTGCTGGCGGTTAGCCTGCTCAACGCCAGCGCCGCCTTCGCCGATGCCGCAGTGCCTGAGGTTATCGCTAACCATGAAGGCCCGGTACGCATCGCCATCATCCGCAACCTGGGTTCGGACGATAACACCACGCAGTTTGTCGCCGGTGCGATTCAGCAAGGCCGCCAGCTGGGCTTTAAGGTCAGCACTTTCCTCAGCAATGGCGACGATGCGCGCTTCCAGGATTTCGTTAACCAGGCGATTAGCCAGAAATATGACGGCATTATCCTGTCGCACGGTAAAGATCCCTACTCCACGGCGCTGGTGCAGCGTATTGCCGCAGCGGGCATCAAGCTGTCGGTGTTTGATACGCCGGTTAATACGCCGGTAGAGGGCGTCACCGTGACGGCGCAGAATGATGCTTCGCTGGCGCAGGAATCACTCGGCAGCTTAATCAAAGACTTCAACGGTAAAGCGAATATCGTCAAGCTGTGGGTGGCCGGTTTCCCGGCGATGGATCGTCGTCAGGTGGTGTATGAGAAGCTGCTGAAAGAGAATCCGGACATTCATCAGCTGGAGTCGATTGGCGCGGTTTCTTCCGACGTACAGGGCGATACCGCCAACAAGATTGGCGCGATTCTGGCGAAATACCCGAAAGGCAAGATCGATGCGATCTGGGGTTCGTGGGATGCCTTCAGCCAGGGCGCGTATAAAGCCCTGCAGGAGAATGGTCGTAGCGAGATCAAACTGTATAGCATCGACGTATCCAATCAGGATCTGCAGTTGATGCATGAAAAGAACAGTCCTTGGGTACAAACCGTAGCGGTGGATCCAAAAACCATTGGCGCGGTGAATATGCGTTTGGTGGCGAACAAGATTGCAGGCGAAACCACACCGGCGACTTACGAGTTTAAAGCGTCATCGATTTCTCAGCAGCAGTTGAATAGCCAGCAAGGCGCGGTCAACGTGGCGTCGCTGAATAAGATCATTCCAGGCTGGGGCGAAAATAACGATTTCATCGCGCCATGGTTTGCAACGCTGGAAGCGAAGTACGGTAAGAAGTAGTTTTCCCTCACCCTAACCCTCTCCCACATGTGGGAGAAAGAACCGATTAGCGCGGTTTGTTTTACTCCTTCTCCCGCTGGCGGGAGAAGGCCGGGATGAGGGGCAGCGCGCACAATCTCACAACCCCAACACCAACTGCCGCTCCAACTGCGGATCCACCATCGTGACATGCAATCCCACCAGCCGCACGCCGCGCCCTGCTCTGCGTTCATCCCACGCCTGACGCGCCACCGCGATCATGTCGTCTTTATTCAGCACCGTCCAAACGTGCTCCTGCGTGGTTTGCTGGAAATCATTGAACTTCAGTTTCACGCCTTGTCGGGCGATCTGCCTATCCGGCTTGATGGCGGTTAAGCGGCGATCCAACTCCGCATAGAGAAAATCAATAATCTCCAGACACTGCTCCCAGCTGTGAATATCTTCCATCAGGGTACGTTCAACGCCGAGCGATTTGCGTTCGCGCTCAACCACCACATTGCGCTCATCCACGCCGTTGCTGCGTTCCCACAAGATGCGGCCAAACTTGCCAAAGCGTTTAAGCAGCAGCGCCAAATCGGCGCGCTGCACATCCGCGCAGGTGCGCAAGCCCATCTCTTCCAGCTTTTTAGTCGCCACTTTACCCACGCCAGGAATTTTACTGAGCGGCAGCGTCAGTAGAAAATCGGACATCGCGTCCGGCGTAATCACATATTGCCCGTTGGGTTTGTTGAGATCGGAAGCGATCTTGGCGAGAAACTTGATCGGCGCGATGCCGGCGGAAGCGGTCAACCCGGTTTCACGCAGGATATCGGCGCGAATCGCCTGCGCCATTAATGTCGCCGAGCCATGGCAATGCAGGCTGTCGGTCACATCCAGATAGGCTTCATCCAGCGACAGCGGTTCAATCAGCGAGGTGTAACGTGAGAAGATGTCGCGGATCTGGCGGGAGGCTTCTTTATAGGCATCAAAGCGGCCAGGCAGCAGCCGCAGATGCGGGCAGAGTTTCAGCGCCATGCCGGTCGGCATCGCGCTGCGCACGCCATATTTACGTGCCGGATAGTTCGCGGTGCTGATCACGCCACGTTGCACGCGGCTGCCGCCAATGGCGATAGGAATATCACGTAAAGAGGGATCGTCGCGCATCTCAACCGCTGCATAAAAGCAGTCCATATCGACATGAATAATTTTGCGCATACGCCCTCCCATATACTGGATAAGTATACAGCAGCGAAAAATATCGGCAATATTTGTTGAGAGCGAGATTAAAGTTTACAAATTAGTGGTCGTATTCCTTTTAGGAACGCGCCATTTTCTCGGACACTGGCTTGATTAAAAGCCAGACAATGTTAATGTTGCGCTGCGATAGCGGATATTTCCGATAATGCAATACCCGGACGCACAGCGTCATCGTCTCTCTCCACATCAAGGTATCTACAGAATGGGCAGAATCGCATTAACGCTTGCGATGATTCTTATGCCGCTCCTTAGCTGGGCAATGAACCCCGAGCCTACGCAACCGCTGGCTCCGGTGAGCAAAGAGTTAAAGAAACAACTAATTGGAACCCCCGTTTTTATTCAGATTTTCAAGGAAGAGCGTACGCTGGAACTGTACGGCAAAATCGGGAATGAATATCGTCTGCTGGACAGCTATCGCATCTGTAATTTCTCTGGCGGTTTAGGACCTAAACGTCGTCAGGGCGATTTCAAAAGTCCGGAAGGCTTTTATAACGTTAAGCTGAACCAGTTAAAACCGGATAGCCGTTTTTATCGCGCTATTAATACCGGTTTTCCCAATCAGTACGATCGCGCTAAAGGCTATAACGGTAACTATTTAATGATTCACGGAGATTGCGTGTCAGTGGGCTGCTACGCAATGACGGATGCATCGATGGATGAGATCTTCGCCTACACCAACGCCGCGCTACGTAATGGTCAGCAGGAGATTCAGGTCAATATCTATCCGTTCCGCATGACAGACAGCAATATGCAGCGTCATAAATACTCGACGTACATTAACTTCTGGCGTGAACTGCAGCCGGGCTATGCGTACTTCGCTAAGTACCGTGTGCCGCCTACCGTGAACGTGACGGCCACCGGCCAATATGCGGTGAACAGCACGCCGGTGATCGCTACACCGGATGCTGCCTCGAAATCATTCCTGGCGCTCACCCAGGCAAAATAATGCCCACTCGCCTGGCACTATCCGGTGCCAGGTTTCATTGCCCGTCAGCGGTTGCGTAGCAATCACCGTCACCACATCTTGCGGCGTCGTCTGCTGCTGAAAATCAATTTCCACATCCTGATCGAGCAACGTCGCTTTGCCAAACGGCGCCCGGCGCGTAATCCAGTAGAGATTAGTCGAACAGAACGCCATCAGATAGCGCCCATCCGATAACAGCATGTTGAACACGCCCTTCTCACGCATTTCTGCTGCCAGCTCGGCAATGTAGCGGAACACCGCTGGCCAGTTGCCCGGCGTGCGTGGATAACGCTCGGTCAGTTTGTGCAGCATCCAGCAAAATGCTTTCTCGCTGTCGGTTTCACCAATCGGACGAAATGGCCCGGTATCCAGCTGACGATAACCTTTGAGCTGACCATTGTGTGCGTAGGTCCAGTTGCGGCCCCACAGCTCACGCGTGAACGGATGGGTATTTTCCAGCGACACTTCACCGCGATTCGCCTGGCGGATATGCGCCACCACCGAATGCGATTTGATCGGGTATTCCTGCACCAAACGGGCTATCGGCGAGTTAAAGCTCGGCTGCGGATCTTTGAAGGTGCGGCACCCTTTTCCTTCGTAGAACGTGATGCCCCAACCATCTTTGTGCGGCCCGGTTCCACCGCCACGCTGCACCAGACCGGTAAAACTGAAACAGATGTCCGTGGGGACATTGGCGCTCATCCCGAGCAATTCGCACATAGCAACCGCCTTAAGTTAGATCCTCTCGCGCGCGGCGAGAGGAACGCATCATGACTTAACCATCTCTTTTTCAATCAACAGCATCAGAATATGGATCACTTTGATGTGGATCTCCTGAATGCGGTCGGCATAGCCAAAGTGCGGCACACGAATTTCGATATCCGCGGAACCTGCCATCTTGCCGCCATCTTTGCCGGTCAGAGTAATCACTTTCATGCCTTTCGCGCGCGCAGCTTCCACGGCTTTGATGATGTTGGCAGAGTTACCGGACGTAGAAAGACCCAGCAGCACATCGCCTTCACGGCCTACCGCTTCGATATAGCGTGAGAACACATAGTCATAACCAAAATCGTTACTGACGCACGACAGGTGGCTGACATCAGAAATGGCAATCGCCGGGTAGCCAGGACGGTTTTCACGGTAGCGTCCAGTCAGCTCTTCAGCAAAATGCATCGCATCGCAGTGCGAGCCGCCGTTACCGCAGGAGAGCACCTTGCCGCCCGCTTTAAAGCTATCGGCCAGCAGAACTGCGGCGCGCTGAATGGCGTGAATGTTGGCTTCGTCACTCAGGAACGTGTTGAGCGTATCGGCTGCTTCATTGAGTTCTGAGCGAATAATGTCCTGATACATAGAGATGTCCTTTAGAGGAAAGATTGACCCGGCAAGTTTAACGGAATGGGGCTAAGCCGCAAAGCGCCTGCCTTAAGGAAAAGCGCGGCGTCTCGAGGAAGTTTGGCAGTTGTTGCGTATCGTGCAACGAATTTGTGAGATGTGTTGTAATTGCGATGTAAACAGATTGATAAATTTTGCCCCATATTCTAAACCTACACCCATAACAGGTCAGACCTCTTACTACTTATGGAGTGGTTCATTATGTTGGTTGCCTCAATCGTTGCGACGCTAATCCTGCTTAGCGTGTTGTTCTACCACCAAATTTCGCTTCAGCTGAGCAGCGTAATTCTGCTGCTGTGGACCGGCGCACTGGCGGCCGCTGACTTATGGACGCCATGGATGCTGCTGCCGCTGGCGATTATTCTGCTGCCATTTAACCTGCCGGTCATGCGTCGCAGCCTGTTCTCGAAACCGGCGCTGCACAGCTTCCAGAAAGTGATGCCGCCGATGTCGCGCACCGAAAAAGAGGCGATCGACGCCGGCACCACATGGTGGGAAGGCGACCTGTTCCGCGGCAAACCGGACTGGCAGAAGCTGCACAACTATCCGCAGCCGCGCCTGACCGAAGAGGAGCAGGCCTTTATCGATGGTCCGGTCGAAGAAGCGTGCCGCATGGCGAACGACTTCGAAATCACCCATGAAATGGCCGATCTGCCGCCGGAGTTGTGGGCGTATCTGAAACAGCATCGCTTCTTCGCCATGATCATTAAGAAAGAGTATGGCGGCCTGGAATTCTCCGCCTATGCGCAGGCGCGCGTGCTGCAGAAACTGGCGGGCGTCTCCGGCATTCTGGCGATCACCGTTGGCGTACCGAACTCACTCGGCCCCGGCGAACTGCTGCAACATTACGGTACTGATGAGCAGAAAGATCATTACCTGCCGCGTCTGGCGCGCGGTGATGAGATCCCGTGCTTTGCCCTGACCAGCCCGGAAGCGGGTTCGGATGCCGGCGCGATTCCCGATACCGGCGTGGTGTGCATGGGCGAGTGGCAAGGTCAGCAAGTGCTGGGCATGCGTCTTACCTGGAACAAGCGCTATATCACGCTGGCACCGATTGCCACCGTGTTAGGCCTGGCGTTCAAACTCTCCGATCCGGATCATCTGCTGGGCGAGACTACAGAGCTTGGCATCACTTGCGCACTGATTCCAACGCACACGCCTGGCGTAGAGATCGGCCAACGTCACTTCCCGCTCAACGTTCCGTTCCAGAACGGTCCGACGCGCGGTAAAGACATTTTCGTACCCATCGACTACATCATCGGCGGCCCATCCATGGCCGGCCAGGGCTGGCGCATGCTGGTGGAGTGTCTTTCAGTCGGTCGCGGCATCACGCTGCCTTCGAACTCAACCGGCAGCCTGAAAAGCATTGCACTGGCGACCGGTGCCTATGCGCACATCCGCCGTCAGTTCAAAGTCTCTATCGGCAAGATGGAAGGGATCGAAGAGCCGCTGGCACGCATTGCTGGTAACGCCTACGTGATGGATGCTGCCGCAACGCTAATCACTAGCGGCATTATGCTCGGTGAAAAACCTGCGGTGCTATCGGCGATTGTGAAGTATCACTGCACCCATCGCGGTCAGCGCGCGATTATCGACGCGATGGATATCGCTGGCGGTAAAGGCATTATGCTGGGCGAAAACAACTTCCTGGCGCGGGCTTATCAGGGCGCACCGATCGCCATCACCGTGGAAGGTGCTAACATCCTGACGCGCAGCATGATCATCTTCGGCCAGGGCGCGATCCGCTGCCATCCGTGGGTGCTGGAAGAGATGAACGCCGCAGCGAAAAACGATTTGGTGACCTTTGACCGCGCGCTATTCAGCCATATTGGCCACGTAGGCAGTAATAAAGTACGCAGCCTGTGGCTGGGCTTAACCGGCGGCCGCACTAGCGCCACACCAACCCGCGACGCCACGCGCCGCTACTATCAACACCTTAACCGTTTGAGCGCCAACCTCGCGCTGCTGTCAGATGTATCGATGGCGGTGCTGGGCGGCAGCCTGAAACGTCGTGAACGTATCTCGGCGCGTCTCGGCGATGTGCTGAGCCAGATGTATCTGGCCTCCGCCACCCTGAAGCGCTATGACGATGAAGGCCGCAACGAAGCCGATTTGCCGCTGGTACATTGGGGCGTGCAGGATGCGCTGCATCAGGCCGAAGTGGCGATGGATGATTTGCTGCGTAACTTCCCGAACCGCATGGTGGCCGGTGCGCTGCGACTGGTGATTTTCGCCGGTGGTCATCACTGCCCGGCACCGTCAGATAAACTGGACCACAAGCTGGCGAAACTGCTGCAGCTGCCTTCTGCGACCCGTACCCGTTTGGGCCGCGGCCAATATCTGGCACCAAGCGCACATAATCCTGCAGGTCAGCTGGAGCAGGCGCTGCAGGATGTGATGGCCGCCGAAGTGATTCACGATCGTTTATGCAAGCAGCAGAAAAAGCATCTGTCATTTACCCGACTGGATGCGCTGGCACAAGAGGGCCTGAAAGCGGGCTGGATTGATGAGAGCGAAGCGCAGGTCTTGATCCGTGCGGAAGCCAGCCGTCTGAAAGCGATTAACGTCGATGATTTCGCGCCGGAAGCGCTGGCAGTGCCAAAGCCGCAGAAGAAAGCCAACCCGCGGGCCAGTGAAGCCGCTTAAAACACAAAAGCCTCCGCATGGAGGCTTTTTTATTTCATTCACGCCAGCATTAACCCGCCTGACGAATCCGCGCAATCAGCGCATCGACATCAGCAACATGATCGGCAGCCAGAATCAGCGTGCGTCCCAACGTGATACAGCTGCGAATACACTCGGTGCGCATGGTTTGATCTTCAATCTGTTTGAAATCCGCAACGTGGGACATCCCCACCGTGCGACGGATCAACTCGGTACCGCAATAACCCAAGGTATCGCGCCACACTTTGCGCAGGAAAGATTCGGCGTAACCGGGATAGGCCAGCGCCACATCGCGGGTTTTCTCTTTCGCCAATTCCAGGAAGCGGCTGGCAAACTGATTACAAATATCCTGCACGTCACTCAGACGACGTTCACGCCCTTCTGCTGCCTCACGCGGCGCCAGCAAGCCCGGCAGGCAGCAGTAGTTGATCAGCAAGTTGCCTATCGCGCTGCCGACATCAAAACCTATCGGCCCAAAGTAACCAAACTCCGCATCAATCACTTTCAGGCTGCCATCGGCGACAAAGATGGAACCGCTGTGTACATCGCCATGCAGCAAGGCTTCCGCATCGGCGAAGAAACGGTGCTTGAGACCGGCCACGGCGATTTTTAGCGCATCGTCGCTGCGCAGGCTGACCACCAGCGATTCCAGCGCCGCAGGATATTTGTTGCGCTCATGGTCAATAAACGGATCGTTGAAGAATAAGTCTTCGGTGATTTCGCACATTTCCGGATTAATGAAACGCGCCACTTCGGCTTTTTTCTTATGCGGATGCAGGAAGAAATCGGAGGTATGGAACAGCGTCTGCGCCAGATATTCGCCAACCTGACGACCGGCCTGCGGATAATACGCACCCTTCACCAATTCGCTCCGCCAGATACGATGACTGGAGAGATCCTCCATCACCATCACCGCCAATTCGGCATCGTAATGAGTGACGTTGACGGTGTGCTGCGGGCAATGTTTGTAGTGCTCAATCAACGTCTGCGCTTCGAGACGCGCACGATCCAGCGTGAGTGGCCAGGATTCACCGACACAACGCACATAGGGCAGCGCCTGTTTTACCACCACACGGCTGCGGCCTTGATTATCGAAAATTTTAAACACCAGGTTGAGATTGCCATCCCCGATCTCCTCGGCGCTCGCCAGCGCTGACGGATCGTCCACGCCGCCAAATTGTTGAGCATATTCCACAGCATCGGCAGCATTGAACGTACGGTATTGCGACATTGCCTGTTCCTCGATTATCGATAGTAATAAGCCGTTCAGACGTCTATACATCCGTTACGCATGTTGGCACAATAGCCAGCATTAACGCAACAGGGATTTCACACCATGCAAACACTTCGTACCACCAGCCTTGAGGTCCGCGATAATCAACTGTGGATCCTTGACCAGCAGGCGCTGCCACAACAACAGAACTGGCTGCCCGCGCACAGCGTTACAGAGTTGGTCGAGCACATTCATGCCTTGCGCGTGCGCGGTGCGCCGCTGATTGGCCTCTCAGCCAGTTTGCTACTGGCGCTGCTGGGTGAACAAGGCGCCGCGCGCCCGGAATTAGCGACGGCGCTTGAGGTGCTGCGCGCGGCGCGCCCAACGGCGGTGAACCTGATGAATAACCTTGATCGCATGAAAACTGCGTTGGCCGAAAGTGATTTCGTCACGGCGCTGAGCCGCGAAGCACTGCGTCTGGTGGCCGAAGATAAGCAACTGTGTGACAACATCGCCCGCGCCGGCAGCACGCTGGTAAAACCGGGCAGCCAGCTGCTGACGCACTGCAATACCGGTGGGCTGGCGACGGCCGGCGTCGGCACGGCGCTCGGCGTTATCGCTTATGCCCACCAGCAAGGTTTGGTGAAAAATGTCTGGGTGGATGAGACGCGACCGCTGCTGCAAGGTGGCCGTTTAACCGCGTGGGAGCTGGGTGAGCTAAACATTCCTTATCAGCTGATTACCGACTCGATGGCCGCCAGTCTAATGGCGCGCGGCGTGGTCGATGCTATTTGGGTCGGCGCGGATCGTATCGCAGCGAATGGTGATGTCGCGAACAAGATTGGCACCTATAGCCTGGCCGTGCTGGCGCACTATCACGGTATTCCGTTCTACGTCGCCGCACCGCACACCACGCTGGATAGTCAATGTCCAAACGGCGACGCCATCCCTATCGAGCAGCGCGCCGCCAGCGAAGTGACCGGCGTTGCAGGCAGTTTTGGTAGCGTGCAGTGGGCACCGGAAAGTGCGGCAGTCTATAACCCGGCCTTTGATGTGACGCCAGCGGCGTTGATTAGCGGTTGGGTGCTGGATACCGGTGTGGTAACGCCAGCGCAGGTAGAGGAAGGAATATTTTTGCCGTAAATAGGCGCAATTTTCCCCTCACCCTAACCCTCTCCCACAACTGGGAGAGGGAACCGATCGAGCAAATCTGCACGCTTGGTTTTCTCCCTCGCCCGCTTGCGGGAGAGGGCCGGGGTGAGGGCAAAAAATCACGCCAAACGCGGATACGCATCAGCAATCTTATCGCCGGTGAAATTCGCGACCCAGCCTTCCTGATTATCGAAAATGCGGATCGCGGTAAAGTGCGGCTCAGAACCCATATCAAACCAGTGCGCCGTGCCAGCGGGCACCGAGATCAGATCATTCTTCTCACACAAAATCTGATACACCTCGCCCTCCAGATGCAGACAGAACAGCCCTGAACCTTCAACAAAGAAGCGTACTTCATCTTCGCTATGCGTATGTTCGTTAAGGAACTTGGTGCGCAGCACCTCTTTCTGCGGATTATCCGCACGCATGCTCAGCACATCCCAGCTCTGATAGCCCTTCTCGGCCACCAGACGATCAATCGCATGTTGATAGGCGTTAATCACCGTCTCTGCATCAGGATCCGCACCCAAATCGCGATCGGCTTCCCAGCGTTCAAAGCGCACGTTTTTCGCGTTAAGACGCTCGCGAATCGCCTCGGCATCGGTGCTGTGCCACACCGGTTGCTGGGCTTCGGTATCGGTAAAAATGGTCAATGCACTCATGTTAAATCGACTCCGGTTTAATCTGGGAAAAATCGTTGACCTGGTGATGACGACTGGCGTTATCCGCCGCGCCACGAATTAACTGCACGGTATGCCAGCCCGCATCCGCTGCCGCATCCAGCTCCTGATGAATATCCGACAGGAACAGCAATGACGCAGGCGCAAGGCCGATTTTTTCGGCGATATTGCGATACGATTGCGCTTCACGTTTCGCGCCGACGCCGGTATCAAAATAGCCGCTGAACAGCGAGGTTAAATCACCTTCATCGCTGTAGCCAAATAACAGTTTTTGCGCGGCGACCGATCCAGAGGAATAAACATACAGACCAATCCCCTGCTGCTGCCAGCGCGCAAAAGCCGGCAGCACGTCGGGATAAAGGTGGCCGGTGAACTGGCCTTCAACGTAGCCGGCGCGCCAAATCATGCCCTGCAGGGCTTTGAGGCCCGGTGACTTGCGATCCTCATCGATATAATTCGTGAGTGTGGTAATCAGCTCCTCCAGCGTGGCCTGAGGCGCAGCGGACTCTGCACGCACCACGTTGAGTGCGGCGGCGACGTTTTCATCGGTATAATTTTCCCGCACGTACGCCGCTAAATGCTGACGCGCATAAGGGAACAATACCTGATGCACAAACTGGATATCGCTAGTGGTGCCTTCAATATCGGTAACAATGGCGCGGATCATTTGGCCTCCAGCAGGCGACGTTGCAGTTCACATTCAAAAAGGAATTCCAGACCTTCCAGATGGCGACGCGCTTCGTTCACGTCCTTGCCCCAGCAGGTCAAACCGTGGCCGCGCAGCAGAAAACCATATTGCAGCGGCGTAGCGGCGGCAAAAGCTTCAATACGTTGCGCCAGCGCCGTCATGTCCTGATCGTTATCGAACAAGGGAATGGCGATGGTGTTCAGATGCGTCTGCTGTCCGGCCAGCGTTTTCTGCATCTCATAACCACTGAGCAGCAGCGCATCGCCCTTCTCTACCCGCGAAAGCACCGTCGAGTTGACCGTGTGCGTATGCAGCACCGCACCCGCCTGCGGAAACAGGCGATAAATCAAGGTATGCAGGCCGGTTTCCGCCGAAGGCGTGCGGCCCGATGGCACGGCGTTGGTAGCGATCTCAACCTGGATAAAATCATCGCGCGTCAGGCTGCCTTTATCTTTGCCGGACGCACTCAGCAGACAATACTCCGCATCCTGCCGCACCGACATATTACCGCCGGTCGCAGGTGCCCAGCCTTTGCCACCAATCCAGTGGCAGGCGGCCACTAAATGTTCCAGTGGAAGAAAATCCGTCATAGCGATATACCGACTCCGCAGGTTAGTTTAGACGTCTAAGCGTCTCGATTGCCAAATGTTAACATCCTGTTTATAGTGGCAGCAACACAGGGTTTCTCCGCAACGACATTCGCGCTTAAGACCACAAAACAATGACGCAGCACAACCTGATCCCCGAGAGCAAATTACCGGCGCTCGGCACTACCATCTTTACGCAAATGAGTGCGTTAGCTCAGCAGCACAACGCCATCAACCTGTCGCAAGGCTTCCCCGATTTTGACGGTCCGCGCTATTTGCAGGAGCGCCTGGCGCATCACGTGAGTCAGGGCGCCAACCAATATGCACCGATGATCGGCGTACTGCCACTGCGTGAGGCGATTGTTGAGAAAACCGCCGCGCTTTACGGCCACACGCCTGACGTCAACAGCGATATCACCGTGACGACGGGCGCGACAGAAGCGTTGTACGCAGCGATCACCGCGCTGGTGCGTCAAGGTGATGAAGTGATCTGCTTTGACCCAAGCTACGACAGCTACGCGCCTGCGGTGCAACTGGCGGGCGGCGTGTTAAAACGCATCGCCCTGCAGCCGCCGGGTTTTCGCGTTGACTGGCGCGAATTCCGCAGCCTGCTGAGCAGCAAAACCCGCTTAGTAATCCTGAACACGCCGCATAATCCGTCCGCCACCGTGTGGCGCAAAAGCGATTATGCCGAGCTGTGGCAGGCGATTGCTGAGCAGGAAATCTATGTGCTGAGCGACGAAGTGTATGAGCACATCTGTTTCACCGAAGAGGGCCACGCCAGCGTGTTAGCGCATGCTGAACTGCGTCAGCGATCCATCGCGGTGTCATCCTTTGGTAAAACCTTCCACATGACCGGCTGGAAAGTGGGTTACTGCATTGCCCCGGCGGCGATCAGCGCTGAAATCCGCAAGGTGCATCAATATCTGACCTTCTCGGTGAATACGCCGGCACAACTGGCGATTGCCGACATGCTGCGTCAGGCGCCTGAGCACTATCGCGAACTGCCGGAGTTCTACCGCGCGCGCCGCGATCGCTTTATCCAGGCGCTCTCCGCCAGCCGTTTCAAGCTGCTGCCGTGTGAAGGCACTTACTTCCTGCTGGTCGATTACAGCGCCATTTCCGATCTGGATGACGTGAGCTTCTGCCAGCTGCTGACCAAGGAAGTCGGCGTGGCGGCGATTCCGCTGTCGGTGTTCTGCGCCGAACCTTTCCCGCACAAGCTGATTCGCCTGTGCTTTGCCAAACAGGAAGCGACGCTCGACGCCGCTGCGGAGCGCTTATGTCAGCTTTGAAAATTACCGTTCTGCAGGAAACCCTGAGCTGGATGGATGGCGCGGCTAACCTGCGTCATTTCGACGGTGTGCTGAAAGGCATTGCAGGCCGCGACATCATTCTGCTGCCGGAAATGTTCACTACCGGTTTTGCTATGGAAGCTGCCGAAAGTTCGCTGCCGCAGGATGACGTCGTGGCGTGGCTGCACGCGCACGCGCAAACCAGCAATGCGTTAGTCGGCGGCAGCGCGGCAATCCAGACGGAAAAAGGCGCGGTGAACCGCTTCTTGCTGGTCGAGCCAGACGGCACGCTGCATCAGTACGACAAACGTCACTTGTTCCGCATGGCCAATGAACATCAGCACTATGTGGCGGGTGAAACACGTGAAGTATTTGAGTGGCGCGGCTGGCGGATTCTGCCGCAAATTTGCTACGACCTGCGCTTCCCGGTTTTTTCGCGTAACCACAACGATTACGATTTGGCGCTGTATGTCGCCAACTGGCCGGCACCGCGTGCGCTGCACTGGCAATCGCTGCTGTTAGCCCGTGCAATTGAAAACCAGGCTTATATCGCCGGTTGTAACCGCGTCGGCAGCGATGGCAATCAGCATCAATACAGTGGCGACAGTCGAATCATTTCACCGCTGGGTGAGATTCTGGCGAGTGGAGAGCCCTTTGCGCGTGCGCGTCTTGATGCGGAGCTTTCGCTGGAGGAGCTGCAAGCCTACCGCGAACGCTTCCCGGCTTGGCGCGATGCGGATGGGTATACGCTGAAGTAACCTCTTTGCCGCGTGGACGCTGCGCGGCACATTTTCCCCTCTCTTAAAAACCCGCTAAAATTTTGTTTCCTGCTTGGAAACATGGCATTATTGCGCTACGATGTTTCCATGTTGGAACATGTCGAGGGAATGATGCACGTTATCTCAAGGAAAGTGTTTACAGAAGCGACACGGAGTTTTCCAAATGATGCAGCAGCATTGGATGCAACTTATCGAACTTTAAATGGCAACGATTTTGCCGATCCAGATGCGCTCAGAGCCTTTTTTCCAAGTCTTGACCGAATGAAATACCGGGCGAAATGGTGGGTGATTAACGTGGGTGGAAATAATCTCAGAGTGATGTTTTTTGCTGATTTTATAGCCCAACGAATCTTCATTAAACACGTTGTAACGCATGCCGAGTATGACAAATGGGTAAAGCATTATCGGGAGAACAAAGAATGATCGCCGAAGCCATCCAGGCCAGCAACAATCTGATTAAAGCCGTCCCGCTGCTGGGCGGAAGTAACGCGAAAGCTGATTATGAGCAGGCGTTAGAACTGGTGGAGTATCTGATTGAACATCAACCTGATCATCCGCTGGTTGAAATGCTCACCGATAAAGTGGCGAAATATGAAGATAGTGCGCCGGAATTTGCCGCGTTCAACGCGCGTGTCACTGCATTACCTGGCGGTGTCGCGTTACTGCGGGTGTTGATGGATCAACATAATCTCAACCAGTCATCCTTAGTGAATGAAATTGGTCAGCGTTCTTATGTAAACCGAATTTTGAAAGGAGAACGTTCGTTGACAGACAAACACAAAGCCGCGCTGGCTAAACGTTTTAACCTGCCTTTCGAAGCGTTTCGCGAAGATTAAAAGAGGAAGCCGCAGCGGAGAAATCCGCTGCGGCTTTTTAAGCTTACAGCTCGAAGCGATCCAGATTCATCACTTTGGTCCAGGCGGCAACGAAGTCGGTCACGAACTTCTGCTTCGCATCGCTGCTGGCGTAAACCTCGGCCAGCGCGCGCAAGATAGCGTTCGATCCAAACACTAAGTCGGCACGTGTCGCAGTGAACTTCACTTCGCCGCTCAGACGATCGCGACCTTCAAACAGCTCTTCGCTCTCATCGGTGGCTTTCCACGCGGTGCGCATGTCGAGCAGATTAACAAAGAAATCATTGCTCAGTACGCCAACGCGATCGGTAAATACACCGTGCTGGCCGCCGTCGAAGTTGGTGCCCAATACGCGCAGGCCACCGAGCAATACCGTCAATTCTGGCGCGCTCAGCGTCAGCTGTTGGGCTTTATCCAGCAGCAGCGTTTCGGTTGAAGAACCTTTGGCGCTGCGGCGATAGTTACGGAAACCATCGGCCAGCGGCTGCAGGAAGTTGAACGACTCAACGTCGGTTTGATCCTGACGCGCATCCACACGGCCCGGCGTAAACGGCACTTGCGTTGCTACGCCAGCGGCTGAAGCGGCCAGTTCGATACCTACGCTACCTGCCAGCACAATGACATCGGCCAACGATGCTTTGCCTGATTCCTGCTGAATCTTCTGCAGAGTTGGCAGCACATCATTGATTACGCTGGCATTCACCGCCCAATCTTTCTGCGGCGCTAACGCCAGACGCGCACCGTTGGCACCGCCACGTTTGTCCCCGCCACGGAAGGTGGAGGCTGAAGCCCAGGCCACTGAAACCAGCTGGCTGACGCTCAGACCTGAAGCCGCAATGCGCGCTTTAATCTCGCTGATATCAGCCGGCGTTGGCTGATGAATCGCCTGCGGTAACGGATCCTGCCACAGCAGATCTTCCTTCGGCACTTCCGGACCGATGTAACGCGCTTTTGGTCCCATATCGCGATGCGTCAGTTTGAACCAGGCGCGGGCAAAGGCTTCGTTGAACGCCTGTGGATCGTTGAGGAAGCGGCGCGAAATCTTGCCGAACTCTTCATCGAAACGCAGCGTCAGATCGGTTACCAGCATGGTCGGTTTACGTTTTTTCTCCGGATCAAACGGATCCGGGATAATCGCTTCGGCATCAACCGCTTCGAACTGGATGGCGCCCGCTGGGCTGCGTGTCTGCACCCATTCGTATTTGAACAGGTTCTCGAAGAAGTAGTTGCTCCACTGCGTAGGAGTTTGCGTCCACACCACTTCCAGACCTGAAGTGATGGCATCTTTACCCACGCCGCTGCCATAGCTGCTGGTCCAGCCAAGGCCCTGCGCTTCAATCGGTGACTCTTCAGGATCAACGCCAACATGGCTGGCTTCTGCCGCGCCGTGGGTTTTACCCAAAGTATGACCGCCAGCAATCAGCGCCACGATCTCTTCATCGTTCATGCCCATGTTGCCGAAGGTGGCACGAATCGCCGGCGCCGCTGATTTTGGATCGCCGCTGGCTTCCGGGCCTTCCGGGTTGACGTAGATCAGGCCCATTTCGGTAGCGCCCAGCGGTGCATTGGCCAGCGCTTCTGGATGGCGATGCGCCAGCCATTCGGTTTCGTGGCCCCAATCCACATCCATATCCGGTTCCCACACGTCTTCACGACCGGCACCAAAGCCGAAGGTGCGGAAGCCAGCGTTTTCCAGCGAGACGTTACCCGCCAGGATATAGAGATCGGCCCAGGAAATTTTTTGACCATATTTCTGTTTTACCGGCCACAACAGGCGACGCGCTTTATCGAGGCTGACGTTATCCGGCCATGAGTTCAGCGGCGCAAAACGCTGCTGACCGCGACCTGAACCGCCACGACCATCAATGGTGCGATAAGTACCCGCGCTGTGCCACGCCATGCGAATGAACAGCCCAATATAGCTGCCCCAGTCGGCTGGCCACCAGGATTGCGAATCGGTGAGAAGTGCGCGGATATCGGCTTTTAACGCGGAGTAATCCAGTTTGCTGAATTCGTCGCGGTAGTTGAAGGTGTCACTAAGCGGGTTGGAACGGTTGGAGTGCTGGTTTAACAGATCGACGCGTAACATATTGGGCCACCAGTCGCGGTTGGATGTACCGCCACCGGCGCCGCGCGCCAGAACACTCTTCTCTTCAGACGCCCCGTGATGAAAGGGGCACTTGCCTGCGGCTGCTGCATTATCGTTATTGTCGTGCGTGCTCATGTTTATCGGCTCCATTGGCTTCATATTGCTTTCTACTATGCGACTAAGATTAGCCGCACTTTCGCCAGGAATATATTTGGATGAACCGAAGGTTTTGATAGTTACTGGCTTTCAAGCGCAGCGCGTGAAGTGGCGCACATTATCAGCTGCCGCGATAGGTCGACCACGACCACGGCGAGATGAGAAACGGCAGATGATAATGGCTGCCTGTGGCGCCAATCACGAAATCAATCTGCGCACTCACGTAGAGCGCATCGCGCCCTTCGGCAGCAAAGTAGTCGCCAATTTCCGCCGTCAAACGGTAATGACCTGGCGCCAGCGGTTCGGGCGTCAGATCTTTAATGCGTCCGTCGCTGTCGGTGTTGCCTTCCACCAGCGGCAGCCAGCCTTCCGGGCTATTTTGCTCGAGCGAAACCGCCACGCCAATCGCCGGTTTGCCCAGCGCGGTATCGAGAATATGCGTCGTAATGGTGCTCATGTGATGCTCTCCTTTAGCCGCAACAGGGTAATTTCACGCAGCTGCGCCAGCGCTTCACGCTGTTCACTCGCTGCATCATTGTTAAGCCGACGCTGCAATTCTGCCAGCATCTCTTCGCCGCTGCGCCCTTTGGCACGAATCAGAAACACCCGGCCAAAGCGCTGCTCATAGGTTTGATTGCCCGCCAGCATCGCCAATTGCAGCGCGCCGTCCGCCTGCTGCATCGCCGACTGCTCACTGCGCGACAGCGTGGCCTCTTTGTCCGCGCCCGCCACGTTGTCGCCAATGCGTGGATGGGCACTCAGCGCCAGCTCAAGATCAGCGGCTTGCCACCGCTGCGCCAAACGATCGGCTTCGGCCTGCAAAGCCGCAACGTCGGCAAAAGGTCGCGCCGCCACCAGCGCCTGCTGCCAGGCGGGAATCGCCACGCAGTGCGCAATCGCCGTCTGCGCAGCTTGAGGTGAAAGCTGATTAAAGTTGACCAAATCCATCTTTATTCCTTAGCGCGCGCAATATCGCAAACCGCTTGCAGATAAGCCTGCACGCCCAGCGCCACATCAGCGGTTTGTACCGATTCCGCCGGATGATGGCTGATGCCGCGATGGTTGCGCACAAACAGCATGCCCACCGGCCAGCGCTCGGCGATAGCAATTGCATCATGCCCCGCGCCGCTCGGCAGCGACAGGCTGCGCCCTTGCACGGTTTCTACCGCATGGCTCAGCGCCTGCTGCAACCGCGCATCACAGGCGGTAGCGGCAATGTGGTAATACTCGTTGGCGCTGAAGGTTAAGCCGCGACGCAGCGCAATCGCCTGCGCCTGGGTGAGCAGCGTAGAGAGTAAACGCTCCAGCGGCTCATCCTGCGGACCGCGCACGTCAAGCGACAGCTGCACTTCACCCGGAATCACGTTGACCGCGCCCGGCAAGCAGCTCAGCGTGCCGACGGTCGCCACCAGCTGCGGATCGTGCTCTTGCGTGGTGTGCTCAATAAACACCATCCATTCAGCGGCAGCGGCCAGCGCATCTTTGCGATGCGTCATCGGCACAGTGCCCGCGTGACCCGCTTCACCGATAAAGCTGCAGTTCAGACGACGCGCGCCGTTGATCGCCGTGACCACGCCAAGCGCCAAATCTTCCTGCTCAAGACACGGACCTTGCTCGATATGCAGTTCCAGATAGGCGGCGATGTCATTGACCTGACGCGCCGCGTCGTGAATCTTCGCCGCATCGAAACCGACATCCTGCATCGCTTCCGCCACGGTGATGCCGTTGCCATCCGGGTGCGTCACCCAGCTTTCCGGCCAGTTGCCGGTTATGCCACGGCTGCCGAGCAGCGTAATGCCGAAGCGCGTGCCCTCTTCGTCGCCGAAGCCGACAATCTCAATCGCCAGCGGCAAACGCTGCTGCCGATCGTGCAGCCACTGCACGGTTTCAATGGCGCTTAACACGCCGAGCATGCCGTCGTAGCGACCGGCATTGCGCACCGTATCCAGGTGCGAACCGAGCAGCAGCGCCTGCGCGCCCGCCTGCGCCGCTTCGTAGCGACCGCAAATGTTGCCCACCGCGTCCTGCCACGTCGTCATGCCCGCAGCCTGCATCCATTCGCCAACGCGCGCGTTGGCACGCAGCTGCTCCGGCGACAGATAAACGCGCGTCAGGCCATCTTCGCTTTCGCTGATCTCAGCCAGCGCATCACAGCGCGCCATGACGCGAGCGGCGGCGATCTGCGCCTCGCTGGCGGTCATCAGGCTTTTATTCATGCGCGGCTCCCGTAAAGATCCCACGCCGCCTGCATCCCCGCGCCTTGCGTGGTGCGGAAGCCAACATGATTCAGCACCGCTTCCAGCGCGCTCAGGGTTTGCATCACGCAATCTTTACGCGCGTTGTAGCCCATGGTGCCGATGCGCCACACTTTGCCATGTAGTGGACCAAACGAAGTGCCGATTTCGATACCGAAATCTTCCAGCACCAGCTTGCGCACCTGATCGCCATTCACGCCCTGCGGGATCACCACGCCGAGCACGTTATTCATTTTGTTTTTTAAATCGCCAAAGGTTTCGAGGCCCATGCCCTGAATGCCTTTCAGCAGCGCATCGCCGTGCAGCTTGTGGCGCGCGATGCCGTTATCTAATCCCTCTTCCATTATCAGACGCGCACATTCACGCGCGCCAAACAGCGCGGTGGTGGCTTCGGTGTGGTGATTGAGGCGCTCCGGGCCCCAGTAATCCATGATCATGCCGAGATCGAAATAGTTGGAGTAGATCATCTCGTCGTCGCCATCCTGATGATCGGCGGTGCGGATGCCCTCTTCCACGCACTTGCGCTTGCGGATCACCGCTTCCATCTGCGGGCTCAGCGTGATTGGCGACGTACCGGATGGACCGCCGAGGCACTTCTGCATCCCGGCTGAGACCGCATCCAGGCCCCACGCATCGGTTTCCAGCGCGTTACCGCCGAGCGACGCGGTGGCATCGGTGTAGAACAGCACGCCATACTTCTGGCAAATCGCGCCCAACGCTTCCAGCGGCTGCAGCATGGTGGTGGACGTATCGCCCTGCACCGTCAGCAGCAGGCGCGGCTGCACTTTTTTGATCGCGTCTTCAATCTGGTCCGGCGTAAACACTTCACCCCACGGCACTTCAATAGTGTGCACTTCCGCGCGGCAGCGGCGGGCAATTTCACACAGCAGATGACCGAAACGGCCAAACACCGGCACCAGCACTTTGTCGCCCGGTCGGATCGCCGACAGCAGGATCGCTTCGATACCGGCGCGTGACGTGCCGTCGATCAGCATCGTCCAGCGGTTTTCAGTGCGGAATACGCCACGGTACAGCGCCATCACTTCGTTCATGTAGTGCGTCATCGCCGGATCGTACTGGCCGATCAGCTGGCTCGACATGGCGCGCAGCACGCGCGGATCGGCATTGATCGGGCCCGGTCCCATCAACAGACGCTGTGGCGGATTGATTTGCGAAAATTGGCTGATATCCATGTTGTATTCCTTAAAGAAAGCTTAGAGGCGCACGGTAGAGATAAACTGCTTCAGCTCCGCGGTTTGCGGATTGGCGAACAGCGTTTTGCTGTCGCCCTGCTCCCAGACGCGCCCCTGATGCATAAAGACCACGCGATCGCCCACGTCGCGGGCGAAGTTCATTTCATGGGTGACAAGAATCAACGTCATGCCTTCGGCGGCCAGCTGCTCCAGCACTTTCAGCACTTCGCCCACCAGCTCGGGATCGAGCGCGGAGGTGATCTCATCACAGAGTAAAACTTTGGGCTGCATCGCCAGCGCACGGGCAATCGCCACGCGCTGCTGCTGACCGCCCGACAAATTGGCCGGATAGTAATTGATGCGCTCACCGAGGCCGACTTTCTCCAGCATCTGCGTTGCCAGCGCACGGCATTCGGCTTCACTTTTCTTCAGCACGCGGCGCGGCGCCAGCATCACGTTTTCCAGCGCCGTCATGTGCGGGAACAGGTTGAAGTTCTGGAACACCATGCCGACCGAACGGCTGATTTCACGCGCCTGCGATTCGCGGTCGGTAATTGTCATACCGCCGAGTTTGATGCTGCCTTCCTGATAACCTTCCAGCCCGTTCATGCAGCGCAGCAGGGTACTTTTACCCGATCCGCTGCGGCCGATAATCGAGATCACTTCGCCGTGATCGACATCGAGATCGACACCTTTCAAGACGTGGTTATCGCCGTAGTACTTCTGTACCTGATTAATGGTGATGAGCGGCATTGAATTTTTTCTCCAGGTACTGGCTGTAACGCGACAGCGGATAACACATCAGGAAGTAACCGAGCGCCACCAGGCCAAACACCTTGAACGGCTCATACGTCACGTTATTCAAAATGGTGCCGGCTTTGGTCAGCTCGACGAAACCGATAATCGAGGCCAGCGCGGTGCCTTTAATCACCTGCACGGCAAACCCAACCGTAGGCGCGATGGCGATACGAATCGCCTGCGGCGCGACCACGCGAAACAGCGTTTGACCAAAGGTCAGGCCGAGACAGCGCGACGCTTCCCACTGCCCTTTTGGCAGGGCGCGAATGCTGCCGTACCAGATATCCACCAGAAACGCGCTGGTGTAGAGCGTTAAGGCCAGCGAGGCGGCGGTCCAGGGCGCCACGTCGATGCCGAACAAGCCGACGCCGAAGAAGGCGAGGAACAGCTGCATCAGCAGCGGCGTGCCCTGAAACAGCTCGGTGTAGGCGCGCACCAGGCGCATCGGCCATTTACGTTTCAGCAGGCGCATAAACAGCAGCGGCAAGGTCACCAGCGTGCCGCCAAAAAACGCCACCAGCGAAAGTAAAATTGTCCAGCGCGCTGCCAGCAGCAGGTTGCGCAGGATGTCCCAGTCGGTAAATTGCGTCATCATGCCGGCTGCGCTCCCAACCATTTACGTCCCAGCGCCAGCAGCAGTTGGCGCATGGCAATCGACAACGCCAGATAGATCAGCGTGGTCACGAAATAGACTTCAAAACTCAAAAAGGTGCGCGACTGAATCAGGTTGGCGGCGAAGGTCAACTCTTCGTACGACACCTGCGACACCACCGACGAGCCGAGCATCACAATGATGCATTGGCTGACCAGCGCCGGATAAATACGCTGCAGCGACGGCGGCAACACCACGCGGATAAAGGTTTGCGTGCGGGTCAATCCCAGCACGCGCCCCGCTTCCCACTGACCGCGCGGCGTCACCTGAATGCCGGCGCGAATAATTTCGGTGCTGTACGCGCCAAGGTTAATCAACATCGCCAGCAGCGCGGCTTCGCCCGCCGTCAGTTTCAGACCCAGATTGGGCAACCCAAAGACGATGAAAAACAGCTGGACCACAAACGGCGTATTACGAATCAGCTCGACGTACAGGCCCCAGATGCGGCTCGCCCAGCTCGGTTTGCCGCTGCGCAGCGCCGCGCCGAGAATACCGAGGCTGACACCGCCCACGGTGGCGAGCACGGTGATCTGAATTGTGACCCACAGTCCGGCCAGTAACTCTGGCCAGTGCGGCCAGAGATCGGCGAAGTTAAGTTGCGCCATACTTTATGCGCCGAGGTTCGCTGGCAGCGGCGCTTTCAGCCACTCTTCCGACAACTTGTTCAGCGTGCCGTCTTTGATGCCCTGCTCAATCAGCGCATTCACTTTCTCTTTCAGCGCCGGCTCATCTTTTTTCAGGCCGATGTAGCACGGTGAATCTTTCAGCATGAACTGGGCAACCGGCGCTTTTTCGGCGTTCTGGCGCGCAATCGCCGCCACTACCAGGTTGCCCGTCGCCACGTACTGCACTTGTCCGGAAAGGTAGGCCGACAGCGTGGTGTTGTTATCTTCATAACGCTTCACCTGCGCTTCTTTCGGGGCGATATCGCTTAACACCATATCTTCCACTGCACCGCGCGTGACGCCGATCGATTTGCCGCTCAGCGCTGCCGCATCTTTCAGCGTTTCGCCTTTCGGACCAAATACGCCGAGGAAGAATGGCGCGTAAGCGCGGGTGAAATCGATCACTTTTTCACGCTCGGCGTTTTTACCCATGCTGGAGATCACCAGATCGACTTTATCGGTCTGCAGATACGGCACGCGGTTGGCACTGGAAACGGGCACCAGCTGCAACTTCAGTTTCATCTGTTTAGCGAGATACTTCGCCATGTCGATATCGTAGCCCTGGGGTTGCAGATCTGTACCTACAGAACCGAACGGCGGGAAGTCTTGCGGAACCGCCACGCGGATCACGCCGCGCTTTTGGATATCCTGCAGCTGATCGGCCATCGCACTCCCGACCTGCGCCATCAGCAATGCCGCGCCCGCTACCGCTAATAATACTTTTTTCATTATGCACCCCGGTGAGTTTACGTGAAACAAAAGATTCTTGATGAATCATTCTGCAACTAATGTGCCAACCGCAGTGCCGGGAGAAGAAAGGAGAAAAAACGGGGTTTTACCGCGTTGAAGGCAACAAAAACGGGCATCGCGCCCGTTGGAATTAACGATCAAAAACAGTGCAATGCACCACAATGGCGCCCGTTAACGGTGTTCCAGCTCGTCAAGATGCTGATAAAGATCGGCAATTTGATGGATACGCTGACGGCCCTGCGACAACATTTCGTGCAGTAACGCATTTGCCAACAGGTTAATCAGGCTCATGGCGGAGGCGTAGCTATCAAAAGCGGAAACGCTGTCGAGCGGCGCACAAAGCTGCCAGCGCGCCAGCGTAATAATCCCCTGCGCCTGCGGCTCACACAGCGCCAGCACCGGAATGTTGCTCTGCTGCAGCTGCTGCATCAGCGGGCGAATGATGCGTGGACGGCGGCGAAACGCCATCACCACCACGATATCGTCGGGCGTGATATCCACCAGCTCTTCGCCCAACGTCTGGCCCGGCTGCGGCAGCACATGCACCTGCGGACGCGCCTGCATCAGCTGCTGACGCAGGTGCAGCGCCACCGGATAGGCGTTACGCATGCCGATGATAAATACCCGTTTTGCCGCGCCCAGCGCGCTAATCACCTCGCCAAACTGCTGCGGATCGATGCTGTTGACCCACTGCGTCAGGTTGGCCATCTCCTGCTTATAGTGACGTGACAACAAGGTGTTGCCCTGCACCGCATCGCGGTTGTCGGTGAGCGGCATGCCGCTCTGGCGCAGGATGCGCAGCTCGTCGCGCATGTCCTTATATTTCTCGTAACCGAGACGCTTGAATAAACGGCTGACCGTGGCCTTCGACACACCGCTCAGCCGCGCCAGCTCGGCGCTGTTGTAGCTGATCAGGTCATCAAAATGGTCAAACACGAAGTCGGCAATGCGCTGCTCCTGCGGTGACAGTTGCGGATAGTGACTACGAAGGCGTTCATCAAGTTGTTTCATCATCGGTCCTGTAACTTTCGTTTCATCACAAGCTAGCATAAATCGATCCAGATTGATGTCCGTTCAAAACTGGAACAGCTCTTGCTTAGATTTATGCAATATTTGCAGATGTTCACGAATTCGCACATTCCGTAGCGGCGCAATTTATTGCGCGATAAATCGCGCCACTACGGAATGTGCGGTGATTAAACAGAGTACTGAAAGAGAACAAGAGAAAATCACTATGATACAGAGCAACATGGCGCCGTTAGGCATGGCCGTTACGCCGCACCATCTCGCCAGCGAAAGCGCGTTAGCGGTGCTGCGCGAAGGCGGCAATGCGCTGGAAGCGATGGTGGCGGCCGCAGCCACCATCGCCGTGGTTTACCCGCACATGAACGGTTTGGGCGGCGACGGCTTCTGGCTGGTGGTGCCGCCAAACGGCGATCCCATCGCCATTGACGCCAGCGGCGCAGCCGGTTCGCTGGCACATCTTGATTTCTACCATGGCGAAACGCAGATTCCGCATCGCGGCCCCAAAGCCGCCTTAACCGTGGCGGGTACCGTCAGCGGCTGGCAGGAAGCGTTGACGCTGGCGCAGGAACTTGGCGCGACGCCGCTGCCGTTAACCCGCCTGCTGCGCGATGCGATTCGCTATGCCGCCGACGGCATTCCGGTCACCGCCTCGCAAGCCGCCGCCACCGCCGCCAAACAGCACGAGTTGCAGCATCAACCTGGTTTTGCCGCCACCTTTTTACCGGACGGCAGTGTGCCAGTTGCCGGCAGTCGCTTCACCCAGCCGGCGCTGGCGAATACGCTGAGCATGCTGTGCGATCACGGGCTGGAAAGTTTCTATCGCGGTGAACTGGCGCACCATCTGGCGCGCGAAATGACTGCGCTGGGAATGCCAATCACGCTCGAAGATTTGCAAACGCACCAAGCCCGCCGCTGCACGCCGCTGCATCTGGCGCACAGTGAAGGCGATATCTGGAACATGACGCCGCCGACGCAGGGTTTGGTGTCGCTGGCGATCCTCGGCATTACCGATCGGCTGAATATGGCTGACGCCAATGAAGCGCAAACCGTGCACCGCATCGTTGAAGCCACTAAAAAAGCCTTTGCGCTGCGCGACAAGCACATCACCGATCCGCGCCACATCGACATTGATGTGCAGCGTCTGCTGGATGAGGAACACCTCAGCACGCTGGCGGCGCAGGTGGACGATCAACAAGCCGCTGCGTGGGGCACCGGGCGCGGGCCGGGCGATACCGTGTGGATGGGCGTGATGGACAGCAGCGGATTAGCGGTTTCGTTTATCCAGAGCGTCTATCACGAATTCGGCAGCGGCGTGGTGCTGCCCGGCACCGGCATCACCTGGCAAAACCGGGGTGCCGCCTTCAGCCTGCAACCCGATCATCTGCTGGCGCTGCAGCCGGGCAAACAGCCGTTCCACACCCTCAATCCCGCTGCCGCGCGTCTCAAAGATGGCCGCACCATGGTGTACGGTTCGATGGGCGGCGACGGCCAACCGCAAACCCAGGCGGCGATTTTCACCCGTCACGTGATTCAGGGACATCCGTTGCAACAGGCGGTGAGCGCGCCGCGCTGGCTGCTGGGTCGTACGTGGGGACAATCATCCGATTCGCTCAAGCTCGAAGCGCGCATCGCGCCGGAAACAGTGCAGCAGTTGCGTGCGCTCGGCCATGAGGTTGAACTGCTACCCGATTTCAGTGAAGTGGTCGGCCATGCGGGCGCGATCGTCAGACACAACAACGGCATGCTGGAAGGCGCGTTCGATCCGCGCAGCAACGGCAGCGCCGCCGGTTTCTAACGGAGATTATTGATGAGTTCACAACCGGACTGGGCCACCTATATCGCCCAAATGGAGCAGATTCTGGCGCTGGAGCTGGATGATGCGCGCCGCGCCGAGCTGCTGACGCAGTTCAACCGCATCGCCGCCATGGCCGAGCCGCTGATGGCGCTGCCGCTCGACGATCGCCTGGAAGTGGCGGGAGTGTTTCATCCATGAAACTGTCGTCATTATCGATTAATGCCCTGCAGCAGGCGCTGAGTCAGGGCGAGATCAGCGCCCGCGATATCGCGCAAAACACGCTGGCGGCGATTGAACAGCATAAGGCGATCAACGCCTGGACCGAAGTCACCGGTCAGCGCATGCTGCGCGAAGCCGATCAGATCGATCAGCTGCGCCAGCGCGGTGAAACCTTGCCGCCGCTAGCCGGTATTCCTTACGCGGTGAAAAACCTGTTTGATGTCGCCGGACACAGCACCTTAGCCGGTGCCAGCCTGTTCAGCGCACGCGCGGCGGCGCGCGAGGATGCGTGGGCGGTGAGCAAACTGCGCCAGTCTGGCGCGCTGCTCTCCGGCATGCTGAATATGGATGCCTATGCTTATGGTTTTACCACGGAAAACACCCATTACGGCGCAACGCGCAACCCGCGCGATTTAACCCGCGTGGCGGGCGGATCGTCCGGCGGTTCAGCGGCGGCGGTGGCAGCGGGTTTGGTGCACTTCTCGCTCGGTACCGACACTAATGGCTCGATCCGCGTGCCCGCTTCACTGTGCGGCATCTTTGGCCTGAAGCCGACCTTTGGCCGCCTGTCGCGCAGCGGCAGCCATCCGTTTGTCGCCAGCCTCGATCACATCGGCCCGTTTGCCCGTTCGGTTGAAGATTTGAGCCTGGTGTACGACACCTTGCAAGGTGCCGATGCCAGCGATGCCTTCCAGGCCGCGCAGCCCGCCTCGCCAGCTAGCGCAGGGCTCAGCAAGGGCGCAGAAGGCGTGCGCAGCGCGGTACTCGGCGGGTTCTTCTCAACCTGGTGCAGCAATGAAGCGCGTGCCGCCGTGGCGGTGGCAGCTAAAGCGCTGCAGGCAATCGACGAAGTGACCTTGCCGAATGCGGAGATCGCACGCTCGGCGGCCTTTATCATGACCGCCGCAGAAGGCGGCAATCATTACCTGCCGATGCTGCGCACGCAGCCGGAGCAGTTCGAGCCCAACTCGCGTGAGCGCCTGCTGGCCGGTGCGATGCTGCCTTCGGCATGGTACGTGCAGGCCCAGCGTTTCCGCCGCCACTTCCAGCAGCAGGTGCTGCCGCTGTTTGAGCAGTTTGACGTGCTGATTGCGCCCGCCACGCCCTGCACCGCCACCACCATCGGCCAGGAAACCATTCATATCAACGGCCAGCATTTGCCGACGCGCGCCAGCATGGGCATGCTAACCCAGCCGATTTCGTTCCTCGGCTTACCGGTCTGTACCGTGCCGCTGCAAACCGCCAGCGGCTTGCCGATAGGCTTGCAGCTGATCGCTGCGCCGTTTAAAGAACATCTGGCACTGCGCGCCGCCTGGGCGCTGCAACAGCAAGGGCTGACGCTGCCACAAACCACCTTAATGGACGCCTGAAAATGACACCTGAACATATCGATCGCCCGGCAATTCTCGCCGAAGTCACCGCCGCCTTTTACCGCTATGAGCAAGCGCTGATCAGCAATGATGTGAAGGTGTTGGATGAGCTGTTCTGGCACGACAAACGCACCGTGCGTTTGGGCGCGGGTGAGAATTTGTATGGCATTGATGAGATCCGCGCTTTTCGCGCGGCGCGGCCGTCAAAAGGGTTGGAACGCGAGTTACGTAATACGGTGATCACCACTTTTGGCGATGACTATGCGGTGTGCAGTACGGAGTTTACGCGTGAAGGTGTAGAGAAGATCGGACGCCAGCAGCAGACGTGGGTGCGATTACCGTGCGGTTGGCGGATTGTCGCGGCGCAGGTGAGTTTGATGAGTTGAGTTGGGTGCTTTTTCCCTCACCCTAACCCTCTCCCGCACGCGGGAGAGGGAATGATTGGGCTACCGCACGCGAGAGAGGGAATGATTGGGTGGAGTGATTTGTTAAACCGGGGCCGGATCGGCTCCTTCTCCCGCTGGCGGCAGAAGGTTGGGATGAGGGGCTAAGCGCTCGGTGCCGGATGCGTCGCGATCCAGTGATCGGCGATTTGCTGCCGCGTACACACCCACACATCCTCATGCTGCTGAATGTGATCAAGGAAGCGCTGCAAGCCACGGAATTTCCCCGGACGTCCCAATAAACGACAGTGCATGCCAATCGACATCATCTTCGGTGCCGTTTCGCCCTCTTCGTACAGCACATCAAAGGTGTCGCGCAAATAGGTAAAGAACTGCTCCGCCGTGTTGAAGCCCTGCGGCGAGGCGAAGCGCATATCGTTGCACTCCAGCGTGTAAGGGATGACCAGATGCGGTTTAACCGTGCCGTCCTGACAGGTGACCTGCGTCCAGAACGGTAAATCGTCGCCGTAATAGTCGCTGTCATAGCTAAAGCCGCCCTGCTCGACCACCAAACGTCGGGTATTTGGGCTGTCGCGGCCGGTGTACCAGCCGGTTGGCGCTTTGCCGAACAGGTCGGTTAACACGTCCACCGCCTGCTGCATATGCTGGCGCTCGGTTTTGGCATCCATTGCCTGATAGTGAATCCAGCGCCAGCCGTGGCTCACCACGTCGTAATCCGCCGCTTTAATCGCCTCGACGATGTCCGGATGACGCGCCAGCGCCATCGCCACGCCAAACACCGTTAGCGGCAAACCGCGCTTTTGAAACTCATTGTGGATGCGCCAGAAACCGGCGCGCGAGCCGTATTCATACAGCGAATCCATCGACATATGGCGATCGGCGTAGCTGGCCGCGCCGATGATATCGGAAAGAAACTGCTCGGAACCGGCGTCGCCATGCAACACGTTGTTCTCGGCGCCCTCTTCGTAATTAAGGACAAACTGCACCGCGACGCGCGCTTTGCCCGGCCACTGCGCATGCGGCGGGTTGCCAGCGTAGCCAATCAGATCGCGCGGATAGTTTTTGTTGAAGCTGTACTCTTTCTTGCCAGATACATCATTCATTCTGTAAGTTCCTGTCGCTCAACCAGTGGTTAGTTTAGGTGCTGAAAGGCTCCGCTGAGCGGTTTTTCGAGTGGATAATCGAGATCGCCATGCTTGCTGGTACCAAAGCCTAGCGCCACCAGCGACTCCACCATTTTTACCGCAGCGCTGACCCCGTCGATTACCGGCATGCCCAGTTCTTTGGTGAGATCCTGCGCCAGCGTAGCCATACCGCCACAGCCCAGCACAATCGCGCCGCTGCCATCTTCACGTTTGGCCTGCATGCAGCGCTGACGCACTTTCTCCTGCGCCACGCCGCTGCCGTCTTCCAGCGCCAGCACCGGCAGATCGATGGCGTGCAGCGCGGCACAATGGTGTGTGAAGCCATATTGCTGCAGCAGATGGCGCGCAATCACCAGCGTGCGCGGCAAAGTGGTGACAATCGAAAAGCGCGTCGCCACCAGCGTGGCGGTGTGCATGGCCGCTTCCGCAATGCCAATTACCGGGCCGCTCGCCAGTTCACGCGCCGCCAGCAATCCCGGATCGCCGAAGCAGGCAATGATATGGCCGCTCACGCCCTGCTCTTTGCCGCGTTTCACCTGCTCCAGCACACCAATCGCCGCGATGGCCTCATCAAAATGACCTTCAATCGACTCGACGCCGTGAGTCGGGCACACCGCCAGAATCTCGGTGCCCGGCGCGGCGACGGCGCGCGCGGCAGTACCCATGGTTTCCGTCATCGCTAAGCTGGTGTTGGGATTGATGACCTGAATCAGGCTCATGATGCCGCTCCTTTGTTACCGGCAAATAACCGGGTGAAATCAGGCAAGGTTTCGCCGCTGCGCTCAAAGTGCAGGCTGGCAACAATATGTTCGAAGTGATGCTGCAGCGCCGCCGTCAACCCCGGCAGATCTTTTTGCCGCAGCAGATCCACCAGCCGATCGTGATGATCGCATCGGCAGCCGCGCTGCCACGGTGCACCGTAAGCGGCAATCACCAGCGACGAACGCTGCGTCAGGCGCGTCACCATATCGGTGAGCACTGCGTTACCGGAGATCGCCTGCAGCTGAATATGGAACGCGGCGGAGAGACGAATCGCCGCGGCACCATCATGCTGATCATGTGCCTGCTGCTCTTCTTTAATCAGCACGCCGAGTGCCGCTAAGTGCGGTGCCTGCACGTGGCTCAGCACCGCCGGCAGATTGGCGCACTCTAATAAACTGCGGGTGGCGAAGATGTCGCGGGCTTCATCCACGCCCGGCGTCGCCACCTGTGCACCACGCCTGGGCGACAAAGTGATCATTTGCACCGCGGCGAGGCGTTGCAGCACCTTACGAATGCCGGTGCGACTCACGCCGAAGACATCCGATAAGGCTTCTTCCGGCAATTTACTGCCCGGCGGCAGTTGATGCTCAACGATGGCGGTAAGCAGCGCCTGATAGATAGGTTCATCGCGATCGTTCAGATCGGCAGCCGTTTTCTGGCCTGTTTCACTCTTCATTACCTGCTCCGGTAAGTGACTGTGTGCTGCACATCGTATACGTGAAATTAATTTTTTGTATACAAGAAATCATTTCTGGCCTGGATCCTGCAATACCGTTTCACGCTGTGATTATTTTTCCATGATGTTGAGAGGAGCAGGTTTCATGCCAAATCATTCTGAAGTGACCTCGCGGGTGGCCTCTGAAGCCAACGCACAATACAGTCCACGTCTGTGTAATGACGATCTGGCGCCGACGCGCGACCAGAACTGGTCGTGGTACAACATCTTTTCGTTCTGGATGTCGGACGTGCACAGCATGGGCGGCTACGTGGTGGCCGCCAGCTTCTTTACCCTCGGGCTGGCGAGCTGGCAGGTGTTGCTGTGCTTGTTAGTGGGCATCTGCATTGTGCAGCTGTGCGCCAATCTGGTGGCCAAACCGAGCCAGATGGCAGGCGTACCGTACGCAGTGATTTCGCGTCAGGCGTTTGGCGTGTTCGGCGCTAACATCCCGGCGATTATTCGCGGGCTGATCGCTTTTGCATGGTACGGCATCCAGACTTATCTGGCGGCTAACGCGCTAATGCTGGTGCTGCTGAAGTTCTTCCCCACCCTGAGCAGCATGACGCAAAGCAGCTGGCTCGGCTTATCTCAGCTGGGCTGGTGTTGTTTCGGTGTGATGTGGTTACTGCAGGCGATGGTGTTCTGGCACGGCATGAACGCGATTAAACGCTTTATTGATGTCGCCGGTCCGGCGGTGTACGTGGTGATGGTGGCGCTGGCGGGCTGGATTGTATACAAAACCGGTTTCGATGGTATCTCCTTTACGCTGGCCAGCAAGCAGTTGAGCACCGGCGAGCAAACCTGGCAGATGATTACCGCCACCGCGCTGGTGGTCTCCTACTTCTCCGGTCCGCTGCTGAATTTTGGTGACTTCTCGCGTTACGGCAAAAGCATGGGCGAAATTCGTCGCGGCAACCGCTGGGGCTTACCGTTCAACTTCCTGCTGTTCTCGATTGTCACCGTGGTGATTGTCTCCGGTACGCAATCGCTGTTCGGCAGAATGATCACCGATCCAATTGAAACTGTCAGCATGGTGGGTAACGACGTGGCGGTGGCGATTGGCCTGCTGACCATGATTATCGCTACCATCGGCATTAATATCGTGGCGAACTTTGTTTCGCCGGCATTCGACTTCTCGAACTGCTCACCGCAGAAAATCAGCTTCCGCACCGGTGGCATGATTGCCGCAGTTGGTTCGGTGTTACTGACGCCGTGGAACCTGTTCCAGTCGCCAGAATTGATTCACTACACGCTGGATGTGCTGGGCTCGTTTATCGGGCCGCTGTTTGGCATCCTGGTGGCCGATTTCTATCTGATCAAACGCAGCAACGTCTACGTGGATGACCTGTTTGATGACACGCCGAAAGGACGTTACTGGTATCGCGGCGGCTTCAACCCGAAAGCAATTGCCGCGCTGCTGCCGTCGGTGGGCATTTGTCTGGTGATCAGCTTTATTCCTTCACTGCATGCGGTGGCGAACTTTAGCTGGTTTATCGGCGTGGCGTTGGGTGCGGGCTGCTATCGCTGGCTGGCGCGCGCTGACCGCGAAGAGTCGGTGGCGGCGTATCACGCGACGGTGGCGGTACAGAAGGATTAAGTTGCGTGCGCGCTGGCCCTCATCCCATCCTTCGCCCGCTTGCGAGAGAAGGCGGGGGATGAGGGAAAGCGATACCATTTGGAAAAAGCAAAAAGCCGATGCATTTCTGCATCGGCTTCTTTAAATAGATTGGCGGAACGGACGGGGCTCGAACCCGCGACCCCCTGCGTGACAGGCAGGTATTCTAACCAACTGAACTACCGCTCCGCGCTTTGTTCCCCGTCGAGAACGAGGCGCATATTAATAGCAGCTTTCACACCCGTCAACGCTTTTTCTGTGGGAATGTTTCGTTTGACGTTTTTTTCAGCTTAACGTCGATTTTGCACGCAAAATCAGCCGTTTTACACGCGCCACAAGCAGCTACCACCCTTCTTCTGCACCAAATCCAGACGACCTTCGTGCGCAGCAATCTCTTCATCGCTGGCGGTGACCACGCGCAGACCTGAACTCGGACGCACAATGCGCTGAATGTTCTCCGCGCCGCCCTGATTGTTCTGCTCGCCGTCCAGAGAAAATGCCAGCGAGGTTTGACCGCCGGTCATCATCAGGAATACTTCGGCCAGAATCTCGGCATCGAGCAGTGCGCCGTGCAGCGTACGCTTGCTGTTGTCTATCTCATAACGGTTGCACAATGCATCGAGGCTGTTGCGCTTGCCGGGATACATCTTACGCGCCATCGCCAGGCTATCAGTGATCTGGCAGAAGGTTTCGGTTTTGCCGATATCCCGCTTCAGCATGCCGAATTCATAATCCATAAAGCCGATATCGAACGATGCGTTATGGATCACCAGCTCTGCGCCACGGATGTAATCAAGGAATTCGTCGGCGATATCCGCAAATATCGGCTTATCAGCGAGGAATTCATCGGCGATACCGTGAACGCCGAACGCTTCCGGATCCACCAGCCGATCGGGCTTCAGATACATATGGAAGTTGTTGCCGGTCAGGCGACGGTTGATCACCTCAACCGCACCAATTTCAATGATGCGATGTCCTTCATAATGCACACCGATCATGTTCATGCCGGTGGTTTCAGTATCGAGGACGATCTGGCGGTTATTTGCAGTGCTCATAGGACTCGTTTTATGTCAGACTTGGCGTTTTGTCAGAAGGAAGTCTACCAGAGATGCGTAAACAGGTAGAAATATTCACCGATGGATCTTGCCTGGGCAATCCCGGTCCCGGCGGTTATGGCGCCATTTTACGTTATGGCGCGCATGAAAAAGAGTTCAGTACAGGTTATCGCCTCACCACTAACAATCGCATGGAAATGATGGCGGCTATCGTGGCGCTCGAAGCGTTAAAACAGCCGTGTGAGGTGGTGATCAGCACCGACAGCCAATATGTTCGTCAGGGTATCACCAGTTGGATCCACAACTGGAAGAAGCGCGGCTGGAAAACCGCCGATAAAAAACCGGTGAAAAATGTCGATCTGTGGAAACGCCTCGATGTGGCGCTCAGCAACCATGAAATTAAGTGGGAATGGGTAAAAGGCCACGCCGGGCATCCGGAGAACGAACGCTGCGATGAACTGGCACGCAGCGCGGCGGGAAAGCCCACTCAGGATGATATCGGTTATCAGGTTGAATCCTGATCCTTCACTTCACGAAACTGGCGCGTGACGTTAACCGTTTGCCGTAGCTGGCTTTGACTCAGATTCTTCTTCATTTTGGTGGGCGTTAGCGGGAACGTACGTTTACGTGCCACCACAATGTTCAAACAACCGAGCGCCGGTAAATGCGCGCTGATCACCCTGCCGCCCTGCCGATGCCACGGCACCACCTGGAAACGGGTGCGGTAAACCACCTCATAATTCAGCAGGCCCAGCCAGTCGAGCAATCGTACCTGGCTGAACATCCGTCCACTCCACGGCGCGCGCGAATGCAGACCCGGAATGCCTTTGCTAATCCCTAATAAACTGAAAGGGTTGAAGCCACTGATGATCATCCAGCCATCATCGATTAATACCCGATCCACTTCACGCAGTACGCGGTGCGGATCCTGACTCCACGCCAGCGTGTGCGCCAGTAAACAGGCATCAACGGATTTAGATTCAAAGGGTAATTGCGTGTTATTAGCGATTACCTGTAATTCATCGCCCTCAATGCCCACATTCACCTGATGCGATATGGCACACTGGCTGGTGTTGATTTCTGCGCTGAGGCTGCCAATTTTAAGCATATGAAAGCCATACAGCTTGCCGAGATAAGGCTGCAGTTGCTGAGTGAGCGCGTCGCGAAAATAGTCTCCCATTGGCATATCGCGCCAGGAGCGCGGTGCAGTCAGGATTTGGCGTGTTTTAGCCGGCTTCATGCTCTACCATTTTCCTTTTTCTACGACCTGAGAGGTGTTTATGAATCTTACCAGCATTCCCGCATTGCAGGATAACTACATCTGGACACTGACGGACGATGACAACAGGTGTTTGATAGTCGATCCCGGCGAAGCACAGCCGGTGCTGGATAAAATCAGGGCCAATCATTGGCAACCCGTGGCGATTTTACTGACGCACCATCATCACGATCACGTCGGCGGTGTGGATGAGCTGCTGCAGCACTATCCCGAATTGGCGGTTTTCGGTCCACAGGAAACGGCAGATAAAGGGGCGAAGCGTATTGTGGCCGAAGGTGATGAATTTACCCTGCTTGGGCTGAATTTCCGTGTCATCGCAACACCCGGTCACACTTTAGGACATATCTCATATTTCAGCTCCCCTTATCTTTTCTGTGGTGACACGATGTTTTCTGGCGGCTGCGGGCGTTTATTTGAAGGCACTGCAGAGCAAATGTTTGAATCATTTCAAAAACTTAATCAGCTCCCTGAAGATACTCTCGTTTGCTGCGCGCATGAGTACACTTTATCCAATATGAAGTTTGCTGCGGCTATTCTGCCCCATGACCCTAAAATTTTGGCAAGGTATCAGCAAATTAAGGACTTACGCGCAGAAAACCGCATCACTTTACCGACAAAACTGGCCTTAGAGCGCGAAATAAATTTATTTTTACGCACGCAAGAGGCTGATTTACAACAGGCTTTAGGCACTAATGTCTCATCATCAGCGTTATGGCAAACTTTCGCCGATCTACGCGAGAAGAAAGACCGCTTTTGATATTTGAGGTTGTGTTGTGGTGGACCGTCACGTATAGTTGCTCGTCTTTTAAGCGAACTATTGACACACACATGAAGGCTAAAGCGATCTTACTCGCCTCGGTCTTGCTGGTAGGATGTCAGGCATCAAGGAATGACGCCAATATCCCCGTACAGCATGCCCAGAGTCTGTCTTCAGCTGGTCAAGGTGAAAATGGAAAGTACGGAGATCGATTGTTGTCGCCGCGATGGCAGGATGATGGAACAAGCCTCGCAGAAGATACTGATCTCTGGAATCACATTAGTGACGAGTTGAAGATGGGGATTCCGGAAAACAGCCGGATCCGCGAACAAAAAACAAAATTTTTAAAAAATAAGAGCTATCTCCACGATGTAACATTACGGGCAGAGCCGTACATGTACTGGATTGTCGAGCAGATACAGAAACGTAAAATGCCGATGGAACTGGTACTGCTACCCATAGTGGAGAGCGCTTTTGACCCACACGCAACATCTTCTGCGAATGCCGCCGGCATCTGGCAGATTGTTGCACAAACGGGCAAAAACTATGGTTTGAAACAGAACCAATGGTACGACGGACGCCGCGATGTGGTGGCCTCGACCAAAGTAGCGCTGGATATGATGCAGCGTCTGAACGGTATGTTTGACGGCGACTGGTTACTGACCATCGCCGCCTATAACAGCGGTGAAGGACGTGTGCTGAAGGCGATGAAACAGAATAAGGCGCGCGGTAAGCCGACTGACTTCTGGAGTTTATCGCTGCCCCGCGAGACCACGGTTTACGTACCTAAAATGTTGGCCTTGAGTGAGATTCTCAAGAACAACAAGCGTTACGGTATCAAACTGCCGACCCCGAACGAGAGCCGTGCTTTAGCTCGCGTAGAGGTGGGACAGCAGATTGAACTGACGCAGGCCGCCGATATGGCCGGAATGTCTCTCAGCAAGTTGAAGACATTTAATGCCGGTTATAAAAACGGTGCCACTGCGCCAAATGGACCGCACTACATTATGGTGCCGAAGTCCAACGTTGCTAAATTGCGCGATTCACTGGCTTCCGGTGATATCGCTTCCGTGCAGCCTACCGAGATGGCGAAAGTCAGTGCGGCAGGAAACAGCTATACGGTACGCAAAGGCGACACCTTGTCTGGCATTGCCAACAAGCTTGGCGTAACCGTCAGTGCACTGAAACAGCAGAACAATCTGCGCAGCGCTTCAGTTCGTACCGGTCAGACTCTGACCGTGAACGGCAAAGCGAGCACGCAATTGGCTGATAACGGCAACAGCATCACCTACCGTGTACGTAAGGGTGATTCTTTTGCCAGTATTGCTAAACGCCACGGTGTGAACACCAAAGACGTTATGCGCTGGAACAGTGACGCTAAAGACATTCAGCCGGGCGACAAGCTCACGCTGTTTGTGAATAATAGCGCAACACCTGATACCTAATGCCCCGAAAAGGCTGACTTTTGTCAGCCTTTTTCATTTTCTGCTTCTGCTAAATTCTGCATATCGCCTGTTCAGGCTCTGACTCGCCCTTCCCTGTATTGTTTCAGCTGAACATTAACTGTTGCGGGGCGGGAGTTCGAGCGTATTAGCTTAACGCTCAATACCGTAGAGAGAGTTGAACTCAACCAGCAGCGGATTGTGATCTGATGCGCGCGTCACCAGCACAGAAGCTTCACTGACCTTCATATCGCGGTAGAAGACGAAATCCAGTGGGCGCCCAAAGGCTTTTCGGCGATGGTCATCGGTGAAGTTCACCTCACGCAAAGACATCTCCCGCGCAAAGCGATACAGCGCATTCATGCGCTGGCGGCTCCAGGCGTTGAAATCCCCCGCCATGATCACCGGCCCACGATGATGTTGAATCTGTTCGCCAATCGGCCCCAACTGTTTGCTGTAGACATCGACACCGAGACTGAAATTGACCGCGTGGATATTCACCACCATCAGCATTTCGCCCGTGGGTAATGGATACGCCGTGACCAGCGCAGATTTGGCCAAACGCAGCAGCGGCTCACGTTCCCGTAGTGGGCAACAGTACACAGGGTGCGCAGACGCCAACGTCATGACGCCGGAAGGATGTTGCGGTAAGACAAAGGCCGGCACCTGATCGGCCGCAAGATAGTTACTGGTGGCGAATTTGACCAGTTCAGGCGTGGCCTGCGCCTCCTGCAGCAGAACAAGGTGGGCATCTTTGCCAAAACCCTGGAGCACAGACATCCAGTCTGCACGCTGTTGCTTGAAGATATTCCAGACTAAAACTCGTAGTGTGGGATCAGCTGGCAAAGGTGCGCCAGGCGGTAATGCCTGCCCAAGATGCAGCATTGCCCCCGGCGGAAAAATCCGTTCTGCTGGCTGACCTGCTACATAACGCATTGAATAAGTTTTTTTCCGCACTTTCCCGCCCAACTGGTTTACGACTCGTACTTCACCTGACTGTTATAGGGATTTTAGCGCGGGGTTTCAATTGGTGTTCTTGATTGTCGGAATTCGCCTCACAGCTTACCAATGTAAAAGCCTGCCAGCTGGCAGGCTTTCGTGCGGGTTATTCCATCGCTATCGCAGTCTGAGTTTTATCGAGTTGGCCACTCAATCGCACTAGCAGCAGCGTGCCAGGTACATACACCGTACCGATCCACGGGGTTTGCGCCAATCCATAATGTTCAACAATGCAGAATCACGCTCACTGCGTCAGGCAGCGTAATACGGAGTTGTTCAGCGATGGTTGGGCTCAGAACGACGATAACAAATTCTGTCGTTCCGATCGCACAGGCACTGATCGTCAGCGCCCAAAGTGCAATTGGCATGATTAACTCATTAAGGTTTTGATGGGCATTAGTGTTGCCGCATGCTTTAATGACAAAAAGATGCAAAGTGCGATCAGACTTTTGCTTTTGGAGGGATAATGAAAGCATCGTCAGATGAGCTTAAAGTGTTTATCGCTGTAGTGGAGAGCGGCAGCTTTAGTCGCGCTGCAGAACAGTTGCAGATGGCCAATTCAGCGGTGAGTCGCACGGTTAAAAAACTCGAGAATAAGCTGGGTGTCGCGCTCTTAACGCGTACTACGCGTCAGCTAGCGCTCACTCATGAGGGCGAGCATTATTTTCGCCGCGTGCAAAAGTTGATGCAGGAGATGTCAACCGCCGAGAGCGAGTTGATTGAGCGTCAGATGGTGCCTCAGGGCGTACTGCGTGTTGATGCTGCCACACCCGTAATTCTGCATCTGTTGCTACCGATGATTAAACCCTTTCGTGAGCGCTATCCCAATGTCACACTATCGCTCATCTCTTCAGAGAGCTTTATTAACCTCATCGAACGTAAAGTCGATGTGGCGATTCGCGCTGGCAATTTGACGGATTCTACACTGCGCGCTCGTTTGCTCTTTATAAGCTATCGCAAATTAGTGGCGACGCCGGCTTATCTGGCGAAATATGGTGTCCCTGCATCAACAGCTGATTTGGCTCAGCATGAATGCCTTGGCTTCGTTGAAACGCCACGCTTAAATCGCTGGCCTGTCGCAGATGAAGGTGGCGATCTTTATGACATCACGCCAGGAATGTCATCTAACAGCGGCGAAACGCTTAAACATCTAGTGCTAGGCGACCAAGGTATCGCGTGTTTATCAGATTTTATGGTGGATAAAGAGATAGCTGATGGTACTTTTATTGAACTGCTTGCTGAACAGCGTATTCCAGTTGAGATGCCTTTTAATGCAGTCTATTACAGTGACTTAGGAGTTAGCCAACGCGTCAGGGCGTTTATCGATTTTCTGAGTGAATGGGTTAAAGCTCAGCCCTGGCGAGTGCAGGGCTGAAAAGGGATGCAGTGATTAATCCCAGTCTGGCGCCAGACCTTCTGGACTCACTAAGCGCTGATGACGATCCAGCGCGGCAATATTTGCCATATCTTGATCGTCTAGCTGCAGATCAACCGCTGTCATGTTGCTCGCCAGGTTTTCACGTTTAGTTGATGACGGGATCACCGCGTAACCTAACTTCATCGCCCATGCCAAAACAACCTGTGCCGGAGAAGCTTTGTGCTTCTGTGCAATGGTATTAATTACCTCATCCTTCAGCGCTTCTCCATAAGCTAACGTCATGTAAGAAGTGATGTGAAGACCATTCTTTTTAGCAAAATCAACCACCTGCCGATTCTGCAAAAAGGGATGCAGCTCAATCTGGTTAGTCGCTATATTTTCCACGCCAACCGCGTCAATCGCCTCTTTCATCAAAGCAATTGGGAAGTTTGAGATACCAATTTGACGCGTCAGCCCTGCTTCTTTTGCTGCCATCAATGCCAACATGCTCTCTTTCACCGATACCGCCGATCCGGGAGAAGGCCAGTGGATTAAGGTGAGATCGACATAACCGGTGCGCAGCTTTGCCAGGCTCTCTTTCAAGCTGGGAATCAACTTTTCAGCCGAAAGATTGTCGATCCAAATTTTAGTGGTAATAAACAAGTCGCCACGTGCTGCGCCATTCTCAGCGATCCCCTGGCCCACAGCCGCTTCATTTTCATAGATTTGCGCAGTATCAATTGTGCGATAGCCAAGTTCCAACGCAGTTTTAACTGAATGGATTACAACGTCATCTTGCAGGCGGAAAGTACCTAAACCAAAGGCGGGGATTGTCATAATTTCCTCATCGTATAGCGTTATGTTTCGATGGGAATTATTTTGGCAGGTTTATTGTTGCTGAAAAATCCGTATATAAGCAGAAGAATTTTGATTTTTTATCAACAATAATGACAAAATTGCAGACATGAAAAAGCCCTGACTTTTCAGTCAGGGCTTATCAATTAAGTGGCGGAACGGACGGGGCTCGAACCCGCGACCCCCTGCGTGACAGGCAGGTATTCTAACCAACTGAACTACCGCTCCACCGATCCTGTACTGATATCAGACAATCGTTCTGATTTCAGGTGTTTCGCCCTTCCCGCGTCACAGGGAAGGTCACGACCCGGTAACGGGTCTTAAATTGATGCCTGGCAGTTCCCTACTCTCGCATGGGGAGGCCCCACACTACCATCGGCGCTACGGCGTTTCACTTCTGAGTTCGGCATGGGGTCAGGTGGGACCACCGCGCTAAAGCCGCCAGGCAAATTCTGTTTTGTCCGCAGCCCCCTCTCAGGCGCCGCAGACCAGTCCGTAAACAAGCTGAAAATATCCGGTCTCTCAGACCAAAACGCCTCTGGCGTTGTAAGGTTAAGCCTCACGGGTCATTAGTACCGGTTAGCTCAACGCATCGCTGCGCTTACACACCCGGCCTATCAACGTCGTAGTCTTCAACGTCCCTTCAGGACTCTCAAGGAGTCAGGGAGAACTCATCTCGGGGCAAGTTTCGTGCTTAGATGCTTTCAGCACTTATCTTTTCCGCACTTAGCTACCGGGCAGTGCCATTGGCATGACAACCCGAACACCAGTGGTGCGTTCACTCCGGTCCTCTCGTACTAGGAGCAACCCCCCTCAATTCTCCAGCGCCCACGGCAGATAGGGACCGAACTGTCTCACGACGTTCTAAACCCAGCTCGCGTACCACTTTAAACGGCGAACAGCCGTACCCTTGGGACCTACTTCAGCCCCAGGATGTGATGAGCCGACATCGAGGTGCCAAACACCGCCGTCGATATGAACTCTTGGGCGGTATCAGCCTGTTATCCCCGGAGTACCTTTTATCCGTTGAGCGATGGCCCTTCCATTCAGAACCACCGGATCACTATGACCTGCTTTCGCACCTGCTCGAGCCGTCACTCTCGCAGTCAAGCTGGCTTATGCCATTGCACTAACCTCCTGATGTCCGACCAGGATTAGCCAACCTTCGTGCTCCTCCGTTACTCTTTGGGAGGAGACCGCCCCAGTCAAACTACCCACCAGACACTGTCCGCAGCCCGGATTACGGGCCTACGTTAGAACATCAAACATTAAAGGGTGGTATTTCAAGGTTGGCTCCACGCAGACTGGCGTCCACGCTTCAAAGCCTCCCACCTATCCTACACATCAAGGCTCAATGTTCAGTGTCAAGCTATAGTAAAGGTTCACGGGGTCTTTCCGTCTTGCCGCGGGTACACTGCATCTTCACAGCGATTTCAATTTCACTGAGTCTCGGGTGGAGACAGCCTGGCCATCATTACGCCATTCGTGCAGGTCGGAACTTACCCGACAAGGAATTTCGCTACCTTAGGACCGTTATAGTTACGGCCGCCGTTTACCGGGGCTTCGATCAAGAGCTTCTCCTTGCGGATAACCCCATCAATTAACCTTCCGGCACCGGGCAGGCGTCACACCGTATACGTCCACTTTCGTGTTTGCACAGTGCTGTGTTTTTAATAAACAGTTGCAGCCAGCTGGTATCTTCGACTGCCTTCAGCTCCATCCGCGAGGGACTTCACCTACCGACAGCGTGCCTTCTCCCGAAGTTACGGCACCATTTTGCCTAGTTCCTTCACCCGAGTTCTCTCAAGCGCCTTGGTATTCTCTACCTGACCACCTGTGTCGGTTTGGGGTACGATTTCGTGTTACCTGGAGCTTAGAGGCTTTTCCTGGAAGCAGGGCATCAGTTACTTCACCACCGTGGTGGCTCGTCGTCACGCCTCAGCCTTAAGATACCCCGGATTTACCAAAGGTATCAGCCTACACGCTTAAACCGGGACAACCGTCGCCCGGATAACCTAGCCTTCTCCGTCCCCCCTTCGCAGTAACACCAAGTGCAGGAATATTAACCTGCTTCCCATCGACTACGCTTTTCAGCCTCGCCTTAGGGGTCGACTCACCCTGCTCCGATTAACGTTGAACAGGAACCCTTGGTCTTCCGGCGAGCGGGCTTTTCACCCGCTTTATCGTTACTTATGTCAGCATTCGCACTTCTGATACCTCCAGCATGCCTCACAGCACACCTTCAACGGCTTACAGAACGCTCCCCTACCCAACAACACATAGTGTCGCTGCCGCAGCTTCGGTGCATGGTTTAGCCCCGTTACATCTTCCGCGCAGGCCGACTCGACCAGTGAGCTATTACGCTTTCTTTAAATGATGGCTGCTTCTAAGCCAACATCCTGGCTGTCTGTGCCTTCCCACATCGTTTCCCACTTAACCATGACTTTGGGACCTTAGCTGGCGGTCTGGGTTGTTTCCCTCTTCACGACGGACGTTAGCACCCGCCGTGTGTCTCCCGTGATAACATTCTCCGGTATTCGCAGTTTGCATCGGGTTGGTAAGCCGGGATGGCCCCCTAGCCGAAACAGTGCTCTACCCCCGGAGATGAGTTCACGAGGCGCTACCTAAATAGCTTTCGGGGAGAACCAGCTATCTCCCGGTTTGATTGGCCTTTCACCCCCAGCCACAAGTCATCCGCTAATTTTTCAACATTAGTCGGTTCGGTCCTCCAGTTAGTGTTACCCAACCTTCAACCTGCCCATGGCTAGATCACCGGGTTTCGGGTCTATACCCTGCAACTTAACGCCCAGTTAAGACTCGGTTTCCCTGCGGCTCCCCTATACGGTTAACCTTGCTACAGAATATAAGTCGCTGACCCATTATACAAAAGGTACGCAGTCACCCCATTAAAGAGGCTCCCACTGCTTGTACGTACACGGTTTCAGGTTCTGTTTCACTCCCCTCGCCGGGGTTCTTTTCGCCTTTCCCTCACGGTACTGGTTCACTATCGGTCAGTCAGGAGTATTTAGCCTTGGAGGATGGTCCCCCCATATTCAGACAGGATACCACGTGTCCCGCCCTACTCTTCGAACTCACAATCTGTGCACTTTCGTGTACGGGACTATCACCCGGTATCGTGCGACTTTCCAGACGCTTCCACTAACGCACAAACTGATTCAGGTTCTGGGCTGTTCCCCGTTCGCTCGCCGCTACTGGGGGAATCTCGGTTGATTTCTTTTCCTCCGGGTACTTAGATGTTTCAGTTCCCCGGGTTCGCCTCGCAACACTATGTATTCATGTTGCGATGATGCACTGGGTGCACCGGGTTTCCCCATTCGGACATCGTCGGCTGTAGCGGTTCATATCACCTTACCGACGCTTTACGCAGATTAGCACGTCCTTCATCGCCTCTGACTGCCAGGGCATCCACCGTGTACGCTTAGTCGCTTAACCTCACAACCCACAGGCGTTTTGCAACGCGCGCAGACTGCAAGCATTTGAGAGACTCGAACGCGCTGTTATTCATTTCTTATTACGGAGAAATGAACCAACGCGTCGTTTCAATTTTCAGCTTGTTCCGGATTGTTAAAGAGCAGTATCTCAGACGCAGCTCGTAAGCTTCGTTTGAGATACGTCGTGGAGACACCTTTCACCTGTCACCAAGCAAGTGGCGTCCCCTAGGGGATTCGAACCCCTGTTGCCGCCGTGAAAGGGCGGAGTCCTAACCGCTAGACGAAGGGGACACGATAGTGTCACGACTTCGCAGCCGTCTTGCTCATTACTTTCTATCAGACAATCTGTGTGAGCACTTCGCGGGAAGGTATCTTCAGGTAAGGAGGTGATCCAACCGCAGGTTCCCCTACGGTTACCTTGTTACGACTTCACCCCAGTCATGAATCACAAAGTGGTAAGCGCCCTCCCGAAGGTTAAGCTACCTACTTCTTTTGCAACCCACTCCCATGGTGTGACGGGCGGTGTGTACAAGGCCCGGGAACGTATTCACCGTAGCATTCTGATCTACGATTACTAGCGATTCCGACTTCACGGAGTCGAGTTGCAGACTCCGATCCGGACTACGACGCACTTTATGAGGTCCGCTTGCTCTCGCGAGGTCGCTTCTCTTTGTATGCGCCATTGTAGCACGTGTGTAGCCCTACTCGTAAGGGCCATGATGACTTGACGTCATCCCCACCTTCCTCCAGTTTATCACTGGCAGTCTCCTTTGAGTTCCCGGCCGAACCGCTGGCAACAAAGGATAAGGGTTGCGCTCGTTGCGGGACTTAACCCAACATTTCACAACACGAGCTGACGACAGCCATGCAGCACCTGTCTCAGAGTTCCCGAAGGCACCAAAGCATCTCTGCTAAGTTCTCTGGATGTCAAGAGTAGGTAAGGTTCTTCGCGTTGCATCGAATTAAACCACATGCTCCACCGCTTGTGCGGGCCCCCGTCAATTCATTTGAGTTTTAACCTTGCGGCCGTACTCCCCAGGCGGTCGACTTAACGCGTTAGCTCCGGAAGCCACTCCTCAAGGGAACAACCTCCAAGTCGACATCGTTTACGGCGTGGACTACCAGGGTATCTAATCCTGTTTGCTCCCCACGCTTTCGCACCTGAGCGTCAGTCTTTGTCCAGGGGGCCGCCTTCGCCACCGGTATTCCTCCAGATCTCTACGCATTTCACCGCTACACCTGGAATTCTACCCCCCTCTACAAGACTCCAGCCTGCCAGTTTCGAATGCAGTTCCCAGGTTAAGCCCGGGGATTTCACATCCGACTTGACAGACCGCCTGCGTGCGCTTTACGCCCAGTAATTCCGATTAACGCTTGCACCCTCCGTATTACCGCGGCTGCTGGCACGGAGTTAGCCGGTGCTTCTTCTGCGGGTAACGTCAATCGGTGAAGCTATTAACTTCACCGCCTTCCTCCCCGCTGAAAGTACTTTACAACCCGAAGGCCTTCTTCATACACGCGGCATGGCTGCATCAGGCTTGCGCCCATTGTGCAATATTCCCCACTGCTGCCTCCCGTAGGAGTCTGGACCGTGTCTCAGTTCCAGTGTGGCTGGTCATCCTCTCAGACCAGCTAGGGATCGTCGCCTAGGTGAGCCATTACCCCACCTACTAGCTAATCCCATCTGGGCACATCCGATGGTGTGAGGCCCGAAGGTCCCCCACTTTGGTCTTGCGACGTTATGCGGTATTAGCTACCGTTTCCAGTAGTTATCCCCCTCCATCGGGCAGTTTCCCAGACGTTACTCACCCGTCCGCCACTCGTCACCCGAGAGCAAGCTCTCTGTGCTACCGTTCGACTTGCATGTGTTAGGCCTGCCGCCAGCGTTCAATCTGAGCCATGATCAAACTCTTCAATTTAAGTTTGATTTGCTGAAACGAGTTCAGCGGTGCTCATCTGTAAAACGTCATAATGAATTTCATTATGTGTTCACTCGTGAGGCTTTGATATTTTTTTGCGTCCGGAGACGCGGATATCAATCCTGCGAGTGCCCACACAGATTGTCTGATAAATTGTTAAAGAGCGTTGCGAACAGCGGCTGAACCGTCTGTCGCGAGGTGGCGTATATTACGCTACTCTCCTTCGGAGTCAAACACTTTTTTCAGCGCTTTCATCCGGCGGGATGAATTTCTTCACTCCCTGCCGAGCCGTCTGCGTTGCCGCTTTGCCGTCTCAGTGGTGGCGCATTATAGGGAGTTATTCGGAGCTGACAAGTGCAAATTTCAAGTTTTTTGCTGTTCGCTTGAAATTTGCGCAAAAGACCCGTTTTCAGGCCTTTTTGATGCGTGCTGGCAGCTCTGCCAGACTATTAATCACCCAATCCGCCACTGCTTCCCCTTCTGCCGTTACCGGCTTGCCACTACGCACCAGCACTTTGGTACCCACCCCCGCTGCTAACGCCGCCTGCATATCTTCTAATTTGTCGCCTACCATATAAGAAGAAGCCATATCGATATCCAGATGCTGCTGCGCGGAGAGCAACATGCCCGGCTGCGGCTTACGGCAATCACACTGCTGGCGATACGCTTCTACCGTGGCATCTGGCAAATGCGGACAGAAATAGATGCCATCCAAATCAACATCACGATCGGCCAGCGACCAATCCATCCATTCTGTGAGTTGCATAAACTGGTCTTCGGTAAACATGCCACGCGCAATGCCCGACTGGTTAGTCACCAGTACCAGCGCATAGCCCATCTTCTTTAACGCCTGTAGCGCTTCGATGGTGCCATCAATGAATTCGAAATTATCGATTTCATGAACATAGCCGTGATCAACATTCAATGTGCCATCACGATCAAGAAAAATAGCCGGGACTTTGTTCGCCACGTAGAAACTCCTGCTGAAAATGTGTCGCTAAGTATCGCATGATTGCGTATAGCGAGAGAATGGCAGTTTGAATGACTTCCATTGATTTAGCCGTCTGGATGCCTTAACATCCATCCAAATTTCGCACAGCCCTGCTGAGTGAAGCCCGATACACCACGGATTATGCAACACGATAATAAATAAACTAATGATTAAACTCGAAAATATCACCAAAGTGTTCCAGCAAGGCTCACGCACCATTCAGGCGCTGTCCAACGTCAGCCTGCACGTGCCTGCTGGACAGATCTATGGCGTCATCGGTTCCTCTGGAGCCGGTAAAAGTACCCTGATTCGCTGCGTCAATCTGCTGGAGCGCCCAACCTCCGGACGCGTGCTGGTTGATGGCCAGGAATTAACCACCCTTTCTCCTGGCCAATTGACGCTGGCACGCCGCCAGATTGGCATGATTTTCCAGCACTTTAATCTGATGAACTCCCGCACCGTCTCCGGTAACGTGGCGCTGCCATTAGAGTTAGGCAATCTTTCGCGCGAACAGATAAAGAAGCGCGTTAGCGAATTGCTGGATCTGGTGGGATTATCAGACAAGCATGATAGCTGGCCAGCGAATCTCTCTGGCGGACAAAAGCAGCGTGTTGCGATTGCCCGCGCACTGGCGAGCAATCCTAAGGTGCTGCTGTGTGATGAAGCCACCAGCGCACTGGATCCTGCAACCACGCGTTCGATTCTGGAGCTGCTTAAGGATATTAACCGTCGTCTGGGCATTACCATTCTATTGATCACCCATGAAATGGATGTGGTGAAACGCATCTGCGATCAGGTTGCGGTGATCAGCAATGGTGAGTTAATTGAAAGAGACAGCGTGAGCGAAGTGTTTTCGCATCCGAAAACGCCGCTGGCGCAACAATTCATTCAATCGACGCTGCATCTGGATATCCCCGACGACTACCAGCAACGCATGGCGCCACAGCCAACAGCTGATAGTGTGCCGCTGCTGCGTCTCGAGTTCACCGGCAAATCGGTGGATGCTCCGCTACTGTCAGAATCGGCTCGCCGCTTTAACGTTAATAACAACATCATCAGTGCGCAGATGGATTACGCCGGCGGCGTGAAGTTCGGCATCATGCTGGCTGAGATGGATGGCAGTGAAACAGATACACAAGCCGCGATTGCCTGGCTGAAAGAAAATCATGTGAAAGTAGAGGTGTTGGGTTATGTCTGAAGCGATGATGTGGTTACTGACGCGTGGCGTCTGGGAAACGCTGATGATGACCTTCGTCTCTGGTTTCTTTGGTTTTGTCCTCGGTCTTCCGATTGGCGTGCTGCTGTATGTGACGCGTCCCGGCCAGATTCTGGCCAACAACGCGCTTTATCGCGTGCTGTCCGCGCTGGTGAATATCTTCCGTTCAATTCCGTTCATTATCCTGCTGGTATGGATGATTCCATTCACTCGCGCCATTGTCGGCACCTCGATTGGCCTGCAAGCCGCGATTGTGCCGCTAACCGTCGGCGCCGCGCCGTTTATTGCACGTATGGTGGAAAACGCCCTGCTGGAACTGCCAACCGGATTGATCGAAGCATCTCGCGCCATGGGCGCCACGCCGCTGCAGATCGTGCGTAAAGTCCTGCTGCCGGAAGCGCTGCCAGGTCTGGTGAATGCCGCTACAATTACCCTGATTACGCTGGTTGGCTACTCCGCAATGGGCGGAGCGGTTGGCGCAGGCGGTTTGGGCCAGATTGGCTATCAATACGGTTACATTGGCTATAACGCCACCGTAATGAACACCGTGCTGGTTTTGCTGGTTGTGCTGGTCTATTTAATCCAATTCTGTGGCGACCGCATTGTACGTGCTGTGTCCCATAAGTAAGCAAGCAACATCAATAGTCCTCTATTAAGGAAAGGATATGTCTTTTACATTTAAAAAGATTGCCGCTGTGGGTGCTCTGATTGGCGCAATTGCGCTGGCAGGATGCGATCAGAAAGCAAAAGATCCAAACCACATTAAAGTGGGTGTGATTGTCGGCGCTGAACAGCAGGTTGCTGAAACTGCAGTTAAAGTGGCGAAAGAGAAATATGGCCTCGATGTTGAGCTGGTGACCTTTAACGATTACGTGCTGCCAAACGAAGCGCTGAGCAAAGGTGATATTGACGTTAACGCCTTCCAGCATAAGCCGTATCTGGATCAGCAGATCAAAGATCGCGGTTACAAGCTGGCCATCGTAGCGAACACCTTCGTTTACCCAATCGCCGGCTACTCGAAGAAAATCAAATCACTGGATGAACTGCAGGACGGTTCACAGGTTGCTATCCCGAACGACCCAACCAACCTGGGACGTTCACTGTTGCTGCTGCAGAAGGTCGGCCTGATCAAACTGAAAGATGGCGTTGGCCTGCTGCCAACCTCACTGGATATCATTGAGAACCCGAAAAAGCTGAAGATTGTTGAGCTGGAAGCGCCGCAGCTGCCACGTTCACTTGACGACCAGCAGATCGCACTGGCGGTGATCAACACCACGTACGCCAGCCAGATTGGTCTGACGCCAGCGAAAGATGGCATCTTCGTGGAAGACAAAGATTCACCTTACGTGAACCTGATTGTTAGCCGTGAAGACAATAAAGACGCTGAGAACGTGAAGAAGTTTGTGCAGGCTTACCAATCAGACGAAGTGTCTGAAGCGGCCAACAAGATCTTCAACGGCGGCGCAGTGAAAGGCTGGTAATGTTCACCTTTCATGCCTTGCAGGGCGGCTTCGGCCGCCCTTTCTTTTGCCATAAATTGCACCTGACTTGTTATTTATTGTCGTCCTTGTTTCAATAACGCCACTTTTTTATTACTTGAGGATGTTGCCATGCGTTTTTTACCGCTCTGCTTGTTAGCATTGATGCTAACCGGGTGTGTGCGTGAATATCACCCGATAAGCAGTGCTCCTTCTCGTCCGCAACAGGCATCCAGCGAACCACAACGTAAACCGACTCCACGTCCCGCGCCGGTGAAGATCTACACCGATGCGACCGATCTGGTCAGCAACCCGTTCCGCGATTTGGGCGAAGTCTCTGCTGAAGATTGCCAGAGCAGCAGCCAGGATTCGCCTCCTAACATCAACACCGCGCGCAAGCGCCTGCAGATTCGCGCAGCCGGCATGAAAGCCAACGCCGTCCTGCTGCATAAGTGCGAAATTGTCACCAGCACGCCGGGATGCTATCGCCAGGCCATTTGCCAGGGCTCCGCACTGAAAGTATCAAATCAATGAGTGAGTTTGCCTTTGCGCAAATCGGCGTAATTCGTTCGCCGTGGAAAGAGAAGTTTGCCGTTCCGCGCCAGCCCGGTCTGGTGCAGGATGGCGGCGGCGAGCTGCATCTGCTACCACCTTACAATCAGCCGGAAGCGGTGCGCGGGCTGGAAGCGTTTAGTCATTTGTGGGTGCTGTTTGTGTTCCACCAAACGATGGAAGGTGGCTGGCGTCCGACCGTGCGTCCCCCGCGCCTCGGTGGCAATGCGCGTATGGGCGTGTTTGCCACCCGTTCAACCTTCCGCCCCAATCCTATCGGCATGTCGCTGGTTGAGTTAAAAGGCATTCGCTGCGAGAAGCAGCAGGTGATCTTGCAGCTCGGCAGCCTCGATTTAGTCGATGGCACGCCGGTGGTGGATATCAAACCTTATCTGCCGTTCGCCGAAGCGCTGCCTGATGCGCGCGCCGGGTTTGCGCAGGCGGCGCCTGATGCCACCATGCCGGTGCGCTTTTCGCCGCTGGCGCAGAGCCAGCTTCAGCTGCAGCAGAAAACCCATCCGCAGCTAGCGCGTTTCATTAGCGAAGTGCTGGCACAGGATCCGCGCCCGGCTTACCGTAAAGGTGAGACGGAAGATCGTGAATATGCCGCCTGGCTACTCGACTTTAACGTGCGCTGGCGCATTGATGAGGCAGGAACCGAGGTGATCGCCCTCGATCCCCGTTAAAACCCGCTTTTGAGTGATTGATCTCGCTGGTACACTAGCCGCCAGAAAAATTTGTCAGTTTCCTTCCGTATAACTGGAATCGTAATCAATGCGTACTACTCAATATCTGCTCTCCACTCTGAAGGAGACACCTTCCGATGCAGAAGTGATCAGCCACCAGCTGATGCTGCGCGCCGGCATGATCCGCAAACTGGCTTCCGGTCTCTACACCTGGTTGCCGACCGGGATTCGCGTGCTGCGAAAAGTTGAAAACATCGTGCGTGAAGAGATGAACAACGCCGGTGCGATTGAGATCTCCATGCCGGTGGTTCAGCCTGCCGATCTGTGGGAAGAGAGCGGCCGTTGGGAGCAATACGGCCCGGAACTGCTGCGCATTAAAGATCGTCACGAACGTCCCTTCGTGCTGGGTCCAACCCACGAAGAAGTGGTCACCGATTTGATCCGCAACGAGCTGAGCTCTTATAAACAGCTGCCGCTCAATCTGTATCAGATCCAGACCAAATTCCGCGATGAAGTGCGCCCGCGTTTTGGTGTGATGCGTTCACGCGAGTTCATCATGAAAGATGCTTACTCGTTCCACACCACGCAGGAATCGCTGCAGGAAACCTACGACGCGATGTACCGCGCCTACAGCCAGAGCTTCAGCCGTATGGGCCTGGATTTCCGCGCCGTACAAGCTGACACCGGTTCTATCGGCGGCAGCGCATCACATGAATTCCAGGTGCTGGCGCTGAGCGGTGAAGATGACGTGATCTTCTCCAGCGAATCCGATTACGCGGCCAACATTGAAAAAGCCGAGGCCTTAGCGCCGGCTGGCGAGCGTCCGCAGGCCACAGAAGCCATGACGCAGTTCGATACGCCAAACGCCAAAACTATCGCCGAGCTGGTTGAGCAACATCAGTTGCCGATTGAGAAAACCGTTAAGACGCTGTTCGTCAAAGCCACCGAAGAGAGCGGCCACACGCTGGTTGCCCTGCTGCTGCGCGGCGATCATCAGCTGAACGAAATTAAAGCGGAGAAGCTGGATATCGTCGCTGAACCGCTGGAGATGGCGAGCGAAGAACAGATTCGCGCGCTGCTGGGTGCCGGTCCAGGCTCGCTCGGCCCGGTCGGTTTGACCATGCCAGTGATCGCCGATCGTACTGTGGCAAAAACAGCTGACTTCTGCGCGGGTGCCAACATTGATGGCAAACACCTGAGCGGCATCAACTGGGGCCGCGATCTGCCAGAACCGCGCGTGGAAGATATCCGTAACGTGGTGGAAGGCGATCCAAGCCCAGACGGCAAAGGTACGCTGCTGATTAAACGCGGTATCGAAGTGGGCCACATCTTCCAGCTGGGTACCAAGTACTCCGAAGCGATGAAAGCAGCGGTTCAGGGCGAAGATGGTCGTAACCAGGTGATGACCATGGGCTGTTACGGCATCGGTATTACGCGCGTTGTGGCGGCGGCAATTGAGCAGAACAACGACGAACGTGGCATCATCTGGCCTGCGGCATTGGCACCGTTTGAAGTGGCCATTCTGCCAATGAATATGCACAAATCTTTCCGTGTGCAGCAGTTGGCTGAAGAGCTGTACAACACGCTGCGTGCCAAAGGCATTGACGTGATTCTGGATGACCGTAAAGAGCGTCCAGGCGTGATGTTCGCGGATATGGAGCTGATTGGCGTGCCGCACACCATCGTAATTGGCGATCGTAATCTCGATAACGAAGAGATTGAGTACAAGGCGCGTACCGCCAGCGAGAAGCAGATGATTAAGCAACATGACATCGTCGACTTCCTGGTGAAAGCACTCAACAAGTAACGCTAAAACGCCTCCAGCCGGAGGCGTTTTTTATTGCACCTTTCCGCGCATCGCCTTCACGTTACTGCGCCGCGTTTTACCTTCCAGCCGCCTCACTTTAGAACCGTGCGTCGGTTTGGTCGCACGCCGCACTTTTTCCACCGTGGTTAACTCCCGAATCAGATTTATCAGCCGCTGCACGGCCGCTTCCCGATTCATTTCCTGGCTGCGATGTTCCTGTGCTTTGATGATCACCACGCCTTCCGCGGTAATCAAATGATGGCTCGCCGCCAGCAGCCGCTCTTTATAAAACGGCGGCAGCGATGAGGCATGAATATCAAATCGCAGGTGAATCGCCGTCGACGTTTTATTCACATGCTGGCCACCGGCACCTTGCGCACGGATGGCACTGAGTTCCACTTCATTATCTGCAAGTGAAAGCGATCGAGACAGCACAATCATCTGTCACCTACCGTTTGGCTCGACGTTGCGTCGCGTAATAACCTGTTCATCAACTTAACCTTTTGTGCGCACGCTGAATGCATAAGACCAGCGCGAAATGTCACTTTTGCCCATTTGCTTGCATCATTCCCGTGACGACCGGGCTGATTTCGATGAAATTCCTGTGATATAGTCGCCTATCATCCAGAGTATCAACTCTGCTGAGGAGGTGTATGTGCAAAAGTATTGTGAGTTAGTTCGCCAGAAGTATGCCGAAATTGGTAGCGGCGACCTTGGGTATGTGCCAGACGCCATAGGTTGTGCGTTGAAGGCTCTCAACGATATTGCCGCTGATTCTGCGCTAAACTCTTCTCTCAGGGAACAAGCAGCGTATGCCGCTGCAAACTTATTGGTGAGCGACTATGTTGACGAATGAAGCCTACAAACCCATCAACTGCGATGATTACGACAACCTTGAACTCGCCTGCCAAAAACACTGGACGCTGTCGTTAGAGTTAAAAAACGGCGATCAGCTCAAGGCCAAAGCCGTGGACATGGTCTCACGTAAAAACGTCGAGTACCTTGCCGTCGATCTCTCAGGCGAGACCCGCGAAGTGCGGCTCGACCACATCGCCAGCTTCACACATCCTGAGCTGGGCACCGTCGTCGTCAGCGAAGACGAGTAAAACCTCTCTCGGGCGGGAATCACATCCCGCCCACCTCGCTCAAGGTTTTAACGAACTGTAATACGCCGATAAATCTGCCATATCCTGATCGCTCAATCCCGCTACAAACGCTTTCATCACTTCCGCCTGGCCGCCGCTCCGCTCGCCTTTTTTATAGGCTTGCAGTGAATGCAGCAGATAAGGCGCATGTTGCCCGGCCAGATTGGGATAGAGCGGCACCGCGCTTTTGCCCTCCGCACCGTGACACGCCATACAGCTTGCCGCTTTTTGCGCACCCGCATTCACATCGCCATCGGCCAACGCCGGCAGCGCCGCAGCGAATAACGCCGCGGCCGTCAAAAGTTTCATCATTGCTCTCCATTTTATTGTTGTGGTGACCAGACCGCCTGCCAGCCTTGCTCGTTGCTGGCTGCGCCTTCGCGGGTAATAAACAGCCCCGGCGCGCTAATTAACGTCTGGTTAAAATAAATCAACGGAATACGTTCGCGCTGCCAGGGCGCAACGCCCAGCTCTTGCCACAGCTTCTTCATCTCGCGGCCACCTGCGCGCCCCTGTATATGATAATAACCCTGCGCCTGAAAGCGGATCGTGATCGCTTCATCCGCTGCAGGCTGGCGTAGCTCGGCAATCCACGCATTCGCGTGCAGCGAACCTAAACCAGCGGGTAAATTAAGCGGCTGCGTGCTGTCTTGCCAGGTTAGCAAGTGCTGACTAAGTGAAGGCTGCGGCGGTAACCAATAGAGTTGCTGGCGATAGCGGCGCAGCTCAAAAGCGCCGAAACGCAAGCAAGGTTTGGCGTCTTCACGGCTGTTGATGACTTCATCGGTGATGCGTTTCAATGCCTCGCGCGAAGGCATCGCGCCGCCCTGTTGAGCAATCCAGCGGCGTAAAAGCGCATGACGCCGCGCTTCGCTCATGTTCATTAACGGCGGGAAGTGCAGCGCGCCCTGCGCATCGCTAAGCTGCGCCAGCTGTTCCGCCAGCAACTCGTCAAGCAGTTGCTCCTGCTCGCCACAGAGCGCGGCGCTGCGTGCACTGGCGGCACTGAAATGCGGCCAGCGCGCCTGCAGCTGCGGCAGAATCTGCTGACGCAGGAAGTTGCGGTCATAGCGGCTATCGGCGTTGCTTTCATCTTCAATCCAGTGCAACTGGTGCTCGGCAGCATAGTTTTCCAGCTGCTGACGGCTAACGTCGAGCAACGGACGCAGATGCCAATGTTCACCCACCCTGCGCTGCAGCGGCATCGCGGCCAAACCCGCCGGTCCGCTGCCGCGTTTTAACGCCAGCAGCAGCGTTTCCGCCTGATCGTCACGGTGCTGAGCGGTAAGTAAGTGTTCACCGGGTTGCAGATGCTGAAACAGCGCCTGATAGCGTGCTTCGCGGGCAGCCGCTTCAATGCCGTTGGCGCGGCCATCAACCTGCACATGCAGCACTTCACAGGGAATCTGCCACTGCTGGCAAACTTGCTGGCAATGCAGCGCCCAGCTATCGGCATTCGGGCTAAGACCATGATGGACGTGTAACGCGCGCACGCGTAGCGCTGGCTGCTGACGTTGCCAGCAGACCAATTGATGCAGTAGCACGGTGGAATCAAGTCCGCCGCTGAACGCCAGCACATAGCCAGCGTCGGGTGTCAGCAGCGAAGCAAGATGAGATAAAGACATGAGCGCGTTCCGTCCGGGCGAGCCACCGAATTGCGGCTCGCGGCGGACGCTAGTTTACGCCTGATACAGCTCCAGCGGCAAACCATCCGGATCGGGGAAGAAGGTGCAGGCTTTACCGGTTAACGCATCGATACGAATCGGCTCACACGTCACGCCCTTCTCCGCCAGCGCCGCTATAGACTGCTCAACATCCTCAACGCAAAACGCCAGATGACGCAGGCCGCAGGCTTCCGGTCCACTAACGCGTGGCGGCGGCGAGGGGAAAGAGAACAGTTCGATGGTATAAACCCCGTTCAGGCCAAGATCGCCTTTCCACGAGTCACGCTCGGCGCGGTAATATTCACCCAACAATTCAAAGCCCAGCACATCACAATAAAACGCCTTACTGCGCTGATAATCGGTGGCAATAATGGCGATGTGATGGATCTGTTTAATCTGCAGCATAGCGACTCCGGTTTTCACACAAGCCGCTTACACTACGTGGCAAATGCGGCCATGAAAAGAGGTGATTGTCCTAAGTTAGCCTTCGTCATCTTCACGCAATACGCGCACCAGATAACGCCCATCGTCCGTCAACGTCGCACCGTGAATGCCGGTCTCGAAGCCGGGATAGTGCCGGCCGATGGTGCATAGCATCAGCAGAAAATCGAGTACGGAACGGCTCTCTTCGGTGATCATCTCGCCCGGCATCACCACCGGCACGCCAGGCGGATACGGCAGAATCATGTTGGCGGAAATGCGCCCCACCAGCTCGCGAATATCCACCGTTTCCACCTGACCTTTTACCTGGCGCTGAAATGCCTGATGCGGCGTCATCTTCATCTCCGGCAGTACGTCGAACGCTTTCAACATCAGTCGCGGCAGATCATGTTGCAGGATCAATTGATGAATACCCTGCGCCAGCGTTTGAATGCGCATGTTGCGGTAGAAGTCGGGATCTTCAGCGTAGAGATCCGGCAGCATATTTTTCACCCGCAGGTTGAGATCGTATGCGCGCTTAAACTCCGTCAGCCCACGCAGCACGCTCATCGCTTTGGTTTTATCGATGCCGATGCTGAACAGGAACAGCAGATTGTACGGCCCGGTTTTCTCCACCACGATGCCGCGCTGATCGAGGAACTTCGCCACCAGCGCGGCTGGAATGCCCTCTTCCGCCATGTTACCCAGCTCGCTCATGCCCGGCGTCAGAATGGTGACTTTGATCGGATCGAGATACATATGATCGCGATCGGCATGGGTGAAACCGTGCCAATCCTCCTCGCCCGGCTGGATCGGCCAGCATTCGGCCTGATCGACCTGCTCTGGCTGCCAGATATCAAAGAACCAGCCGTCAGACTCTTCCCGCAAGCGTTGAATCTCACGACGGAAATGCAGCGCACGTTCAACCGAGCGGTTGATCAGTCGCTTACCCGGATTGCCGCGCAGCATCGCCGCCGCGGTTTCAATCGACGAGACAATCGCGTAGCTTGGCGAGGTGGTGGTGTGCATCATGTAGGCTTCGTTGAAGGTGTGCTCGTCGTAATCGCCTTTGATGTGAATCAGCGAAGCCTGCGAGAACGCCGCTAACAGTTTGTGCGTCGATTGCGTTTCATAAATCACTTTGCCGGGAGTACGATCGCCGCTCATGCCGCTTTTACCGGCATAGATCGGATGGAAATTGGTGTACGGCACCCACGCAGAATCAAAGTGGATCGATGGCACATCCAGCGTCTGTTTGATGAACTGCGTGTTGTACAGCAGGCCATCGTAGGTTGAGTTGGTGATCACCGCATGCACTGGCCAGCTAGCGCGCGGCGTGGCGTTGACCTTTTGCTGGATGCTGTCACGCGTAAACTCGCGCTGCGGAATGCCGCCCAGAATGCCCAGCGCGTTGCGCGTCGGTTTGAGCCAGATTGGGATGATGTCGCTCATCATCAGCAAATGGGTCAGCGATTTATGGCAGTTGCGGTCAATCAGCACCGTGCTGCCCGATGGAGCCGCATACATGCCGACGATTTTGTTCGAGGTCGAGGTGCCGTTAGTCACCATGTAGCTTTGCTCAGCGCCAAAGGTGCGCGCAACGTACTCCTCCGCTTCCAGATGCGGGCCGGTGTGATCGAGCAATGAACCCAATTCCGTGACCGAGATCGAGACATCCGCTTTTAAGGTGTTCGAGCCAAAGAAGTCATAAAACAGGCTGCCCACCGGGCTTTTCTGGAAGGCGCTGCCGCCCATGTGACCCGGCGTGCAGAAGGTGTATTTGCCCTCTTTGACGTAGGTGAACAACGCTTTAGTTAGCGGCGGCGTGATGTTATCGATGTACTCATCGGTGTACTGACGAATATGCAGCGCGATGTCATCGGCAGCGCTCAGGGCATACTCGAAGAAGTGCAGCGCCATGCGCATCTCGTTGATGCTGACATCCATCTGCGAATGGGTGTTGATGAAGGCATAGAGCGGCAGATATTCATTAAGCTGATTGATGTCGCTACACAGCGCCAGACTGTAATCGTCCCAGTCAAAAATCACACCGCAGATACGCGGATTGTGTTCAATCAACTTCAGCAGGTCGCTGGCATTATTGGGGTAAACGGTTTGGAAGCCTTGCAGCTTGAGGGCAGCATCCAGTTCGCGAATAGGCTCATCTTTGTAGAAAGCGCCGTGCGGTCCCATGATCGCAATAATATTCAATGCTCACCTCCTGTGGTGTTGTGGCACTGAATAAGGATAGCGAAAAGCGCGCGGGGATAAACCTGGAATGCTCTGCTGTTGAGTGATTGCAACCGAATGCTAATGCACCAGAAAAGCCACGATCAAGCCAAAGGGGACAGGAAAGAGCAGCCCGAAGAGCAAAGCGTCCGAGCCATGGATGGCGAGGCCGATCTGCATGGATGCAGTTATTCTTTGCGATCGGGCTGGTCTTTTCTGGACCTTGCACCGGAGTCACAGCGAAATCGTCGAACCAGGTAGCCATGGATGGTTACCCTACGGATGGCTGATCAGAATGGTGTTCGTTCGACATAAAAAAAGCGGACCGGGGTCCGCTTCTTGCTTAGCTCTGATGTATCAAGCGTAGCCGTAGTTCATCAGGCGCTGATAGCGACGGTTGAGCAACTCTTCGGTGCTCAGCACATCGAGATCGGCCAGATCGGCCAGCAGTTGCTGCTTAAGCGAAGCCGCCATATCTACCGGTTGACGATGCGCACCGCCCAGCGGCTCAGGAATGATGGAATCGATCAGCTTCAGCTCTTTCAGACGCTCAGCTGTGATACCCATCGCTTCCGCAGCCAGCGGAGCTTTATCGGCGCTTTTCCACAGGATCGACGCACAACCTTCCGGTGAAATCACCGAATAGGTGCTGTACTGCAGCATGTTGACTTTATCACCCACGCCGATTGCCAGCGCACCACCGGAACCGCCTTCGCCGATTACGGTACAAATTACCGGAATTTTCAGACCAGACATTTCACGCAGGTTGCGTGCGATCGCTTCTGACTGACCGCGCTCTTCTGCACCCACGCCCGGATAAGCTCCCGGCGTATCGATGAAGGTGATCAGCGGCATCTTAAAGCGTTCAGCCATTTCCATCAGACGCAGCGCTTTGCGATAGCCTTCTGGTGCCGGCATACCGAAGTTACGACGAATTTTCTCTTTGGTTTCGCGACCTTTCTGATGACCAATGATCATCACAGGACGACCGTCAAGACGGGCAATACCGCCGACAATCGCTTTATCATCGGCATAAGCACGATCGCCAGCCAGTTCGTCGAAATCATCAAACGCGTTGCGGATATAGTCCAGTGTATAAGGACGCAGCGGATGACGCGCGAGTTGCGCCACTTGCCATGCGCCTAAATCGGAGAAGATTTTACGGGTCAGCTCAACGCTTTTTTCGCGTAAACGCTGCACTTCCTCATCCAAATTAATATCGTGTTTCTCATCCGAACGGCCAATCGATTTTAACGAGTCGATTTTCGCTTCAAGCTCTGCGATTGGCTGTTCAAAATCCAGGTAATTAAGACTCATAATGTTCCTGTTTTAGTCAAACTCCAGTTCCACCTGCTCCGATCCTACTAACGACCGCAAATCGTTGAGTAAACGATCGCTGGGCGAAATACGCCACGCTGCACCAAAGCGTAGCTTCGCTCGCGCATCGGCTCTCTGATAGTAGAGATGCACCGGAATGGTCCCGGAACGATGAGGCTCCAGAGACTGGCGGAGACGGTTTAAAAGCTGGTCATCAATTTGCCTGTCCGTCAGCGAGATAGCAAGTCCGCGCGCGTATTTTTCCCGCGCTTCGTCGATGTCCATCACTTCTCGAGCGGTCATTTTAAGGCCACCGCTAAAGTCATCAAAGCTGACCTGTCCACTGACGATCAGGATACGGTCCTTCTCCAGCAACTGCTGGTATTTATCTAACGCATCGGTAAATAACATCACTTCAAGACGACCAGAACGATCGTCAATGGTACAAATACCAATTCGGTTGCCGCGTTTAGTGACCATCACACGGGCGGCAATCACCAGCCCCGCCGCGACGGTTACTTTACCACGATCTGTCGGATGCATGTCTTTCAGCCGCATGCCGCCGACGTAACGCTCAATTTCTTTCAAATACTGGTTAATCGGATGTCCGGTAAGATAGAGACCCAAAGTCTCTCGTTCGCCATCCAGTTGAATTTGTTCCGGCCACGGCGTGATGCTGGCGTAGGATTTCTCTACCTGCTCTGGCTCTTCGGCCAGCACGCCAAACATATCGGCCTGGCCGATGGCTTCGGCTTTAGCATGCTGATCGGCCGCTTTTAATGCATCGCCGAGTGCACTCATCAAAGCCGCGCGATGCGGGCCGAGACGATCGAATGCGCCCGACATGATCAGTTTTTCCATTACGCGACGGTTGATCTTTTTGGTGTCGGTGCGCGCACAGAGATCAAACAACTCTTTGAAGTAGCCGCCTTCATTACGCGCATCAATGATCGCTTCGATCGGGCCCTCACCCACGCCTTTGATCGCGCCGATGCCGTAAACGATCTCGCCTTCGTCATTGACGTGGAACGGATACAAACCGGAGTTGATGTCTGGCGGCAACACTTTGAGGCCCATGCGCCAGCATTCGTCGACCAGGCCAACCACTTTCTCGGTGTTATCCATATCAGCGGTCATTACGGCCGCCATAAACTCTGCCGGATAGTGCGCTTTCAGCCACAGGGTTTGATAGGAAACCAGCGCGTAAGCGGCGGAGTGCGACTTGTTAAAGCCATAACCGGCAAATTTTTCTACCAGATCGAAGATTTTCATCGACAGCTCACCGTCGACGCCCATCTTCTCCGCGCCGTCCCGGAACACCGAACGCTGCTTCGCCATCTCTTCGGGTTTCTTTTTACCCATCGCACGACGCAGCATGTCCGCGCCGCCCAGCGTGTAGCCAGACAGCACCTGCGCAATCTGCATCACCTGTTCCTGATACAGAATGATGCCGTAGGTCGGCTCCAGCACCGGCTTCAGGGTTTCGTGCTGCCACTGAATATCCGGATAAGAGATCTCTTCGCGACCGTGCTTACGGTCAATGAAGTTATCTACCATGCCCGATTGCAGCGGTCCCGGACGGAATAGCGCAACCAGTGCGATCATATCTTCGAAGCAGTCAGGCTTCAGACGTTTGATCAGATCTTTCATGCCGCGCGATTCAAGCTGGAACACCGCCGTGGTTTCCGAGCGCTGCAGCATATCAAAGCTTTTCTTGTCATCCAGCGGAATGGCGGCGATATCAATCGGTGGCAAACCCTGCTTTTCACGGCGCGGGTTAATCATCTTCAGCGCCCAGTCGATGATGGTAAGCGTACGCAGGCCAAGGAAGTCAAACTTCACCAGCCCGGCATATTCCACGTCATTCTTATCAAACTGGGTAACCGGGAATTGCCCGTTTTCATCGCAGTACAGCGGCGCAAAATCGGTGATTTTGGTCGGCGAGATCACCACACCACCGGCATGTTTACCGGCGTTACGCGTGACACCTTCCAGTTTGCGCGCCATGTCGATCAGCGCTTTCACCTCTTCATCAGCCTCGTAGATCTCCGGCAGCTGCGGTTCAGCCAGGAAGGCTTTCTCCAGCGTCATGCCCGGATCCGGCGGGATCAGTTTCGAGATACGATCAACAAAACCGTACGGATGACCGAGTACGCGTCCCACATCGCGGATGACCGCTTTCGCCGCCATGGTACCGAAGGTGATGATCTGCGATACCGCATCGCGTCCATACATATCGGCCACGTGATCGATCACCTGATCGCGCTTCTCCATGCAGAAGTCAACGTCAAAGTCAGGCATCGACACACGTTCCGGGTTCAGGAAACGTTCGAACAGCAGGTCAAACTCCAGCGGATCGATATCGGTGATTTTCAGCGCATACGCCACCAATGAACCGGCACCCGAACCGCGGCCTGGGCCGACGGGAATGCCGTTGTCCTTCGACCACTGAATAAACTCCATCACGATCAGGAAGTAGCCCGGGAAGCCCATCTGGTTGATAACAGTGAGTTCAATCTCCAGACGTTCATCATATTCCACGCGTTTTTCTGCGCGCACCGCCGGATCCGGGAAGAGGAATTCCATACGCTCTTCCAGGCCTTCACGTGACTTCGCCACGAGGAAGTCTTCAGTGCTCATGTCACCGGTGGGGAACTGCGGCAGGAAATATTCGCCGAGGCGCACCGTCACGTTACAGCGCTTAGCAATCTCTACGCTATTTTCCAGCGCTTCCGGAATGTCCGAGAACAGCTCGCACATCTCCTCTTCACTGCGCATATATTGCTGAGGACTGTAGTTGCGTGGACGCTTGGGATCGTCCAGCGTATAGCCGTCATGAATTGCGACGCGGATTTCATGCGCATCAAAATCTTCTTCATTCAGGAAGCACACTTCGTTGGTGGCAACGACGGGAATGCCTTCGGCCACCGCCAGCTCGACGGCGGCATGCAGATACGCTTCTTCATCGGCGCGACCGGTGCGCATCAATTCCAGGTAATAACGATTCGGGAAGTGTTCCTGATAAAAGCTCAAACACTGCGCTACCATCGCGCTATTACCGCGCAGCAGACTGCGGCCCACGTCGCCGCGACGTCCGCCAGACAGCAGAATCAGGCCTTCGCCCAGCTCCAGCAGCCAGTCGCGATCAATGATTGGGCCCGCAATGCCGTAACCGCGCTGATATGCACGTGAAATCAGCAAGGTCAGGTTTTGATAACCGGTGTTATTGGCCGCCAGCAGCGTTAACTGTGTCAGCTCATCGCCCATCAATTCGCTGGCAACCTGGAAGTCAGCACCAATAATCGGCTTGATCCCCGCGCCGTGCGCGCTGCCGTAAAAACGCACCAGCCCGCACAGGTTGATGTAATCGGTAATAGCAATCGCCGGCATGCCCAGCGCAGCCGCCTTCTTGACTAAGGGTCCGGTTTTCGCCAGACCATCAACCATGGAGTAATCACTGTGGACGCGCAGATGTATAAAACGAGGTTCAGCCATATCAGTTTCCGGTTAAAACAGCGTCAGGCTATTAAAGCGTAGTTGGCTGGCGGGCTGCCAGCACATCGGCATCAATCAAGGCGTTACGCACCGGCGCAAAGCTGCGACGATGATGAGGTGTGGCGCCGTGCTGCGTCAGCTTTTCCATGTGCAGCGCGGTTGGGTAGCCTTTGTGTTGCGCAAAGCCATATTGCGGGAACAGCAGATCCAGTTCGGCCATTTCACGATCGCGCGTGACTTTGGCGATGATCGAGGCAGCACTGATCGCTTGCACCAGGCTATCACCCTTCACCACCGCCTGCGAGGGCATCGGCAGCGCCGGGCAACGGTTACCATCAATCAGTACGAAGTCCGGTACAATTTGCAAACCCGCGACCGCGCGCTGCATCGCCAGCATGGTAGCGTGCAGAATATTGAGCTGATCGATCTCCTCTGGCTCGGCACGACCAAGGCTCCAGGCCAGCGCCTTCTCTTTGATCTCGTCATACAGCGCCAGACGACGCTTCTCGGAGAGCTTTTTCGAGTCGGCCAGTCCTGCTATCGGGTTGGCGGGATCGAGGATCACCGCCGCCGTGACCACGGCGCCAACCAGCGGGCCGCGCCCTACTTCATCAACGCCAGCAATCCGCTGCGCGTTGGGATAGATAAATTCAGCCATTGATAATCTCCAGTACCGCATCCGCCGCCTGCTCATCGGCATTCCAGCGAATCTGTTGATGCAGTTCGGTGAAGGTTTTCAGTAGCGCTTCGCGCTCCGGGCCCGCGTGCAGTAACGGCTCCAGCGCCGCGGCGAGCGCGTCAGGCTGGCATTCGTCCTGCAGCAACTCTTTCACCAGCTCGCGACCGGCCAGCAGATTTGGCAAGGAAACGTACGGCGTTTTTACCAGACGTTTTGCCAGCCAGAAGGTCGACGGCTTCATGCGATAACCGACCACCATCGGGCATTTCGCCAGCATGCACTCCAGCGCGGCGGTGCCAGACGCAAGAATAGCGGCATCGCTGGCCAGCATCGCCTGACGGCCTTTGCCATCCAGCAAATGCATCGGCAGTTCTGGCGCAACTTGCGCTTTGATCTGCTCAAACTGCTCGCGGCGTTTGGCGTTCACCAGCGGCACCACGATTTCCAGCGTGGGATAGCGCTGACGCAGCAGCTGCGCGGCGCGCAGGAAATCGGCGCTGAGCATTTCCACTTCGGCACCGCGACTGCCCGGCAACAAGCCAAGGCAAATCGCCTCGTCAGCAATGCCTAACTCGCGGCGCGCCGCCAGCTTATCGGGCTGCAGCGGCATCGCATCAGCCATGGTGTGGCCGATAAAGCGGCACGGCACGTTAAAGCGATCGTAAAACGCTTTTTCAAACGGCAGGAATGCCAGCACCAGATTGGTGTTGCGGCCGATTTTGAAAACGCGCTTTTGACGCCATGCCCAAACCGAAGGGCTGACGTAATGAATGGTGCGAATGCCCGCGCGCTTGAGGCGACCTTCCAGCGTAACGTTGAAATCCGGCGCATCAATCCCCACGAACACATCCGGCTTGAGTTCGGTGAAGCGCTGCGTCAGGTCACGACGAATTTTCAGCAGACGCCGCAGGCGTCCCAGCACTTCGACGATGCCCATCACCGCCAGCTCTTCCATCTCATACCAGGCTTCGCAGCCTTCGGCCTGCATCAGCGGACCGGCCACGCCAACAAAGCGCGTATCAGGATGGCGCGCTTTTAACGCACGGATGAGACCTGCACCAAGAATATCGCCGGAGGTTTCTCCGGCGACCAGGGCAATCGTTAGGGGACGCGCTGACATGGATTAACGAATCAATCCACGCGTTGAACGGGCAAAGAAGTCATAGAAAGGCTGCACTTCGCTGTGTTGTTTCGCCAGCTCTTCAATCTCTGGTTTCACTTCATCCAGCGTTTTGCCGCTGCGGTACAGCAGTTTGTACGCGTTGCGAATGGCATGCAGCGCTTCTTTGCTAAAGCCGCGACGCTTCAGACCTTCGATGTTGATACCGTATGGCGTTGCGTGGTTGCCCTGCGCAATGACATAAGGCGGCACATCCTGCGCGACGCCTGAACAACCGCCAACCATCACGTGAGCACCAATGGTGCACCACTGATGTACCGCCGTCATGCCGCCGATAATCGCAAAATCATCAACGGTGACGTGACCGCCCAGCGTGGCATTGTTAGCAAAGATGCAGCGATTACCGATCACGCAGTCATGCGCGATGTGAGCATTCACCATCAGCAGGTTATCGCTGCCGACCTTGGTCACATTGCCGCCCTGTGTGGTGCCACGATGAATGGTGACGCTCTCGCGGATGCGGTTACGATCGCCAATTTCAACGCGCGTCGGTTCGCCCGCATATTTCAGGTCCTGATTCACTTCACCGATGGAAGCGAACTGGTAGATCTGATTGTCTTTGCCTATACGCGTGTGGCCGTTCACCACCACGTGCGATTTGAGTACGGTTCCTTCACCAATTTCCACATTAGCGCCGATAAAGCAGAACGGGCCGATATGAACATTGGCGCCGATGACGGCACCCTCTTCAATGACAGAACTGGGATGGATATTAGCGGTTGAATCAATCACTTATTATGCCTCCCGGCTACGGGCACACATCATGGTCGCTTCACAGACAATTTTGCCGTCCACGGTCGCCACGCCTTTAAAGCGCGTCAGACCACGACGGGTTTTCTCGAAGGTCACTTCCATGATCATCTGATCGCCCGGCACAACCGGACGTTTGAAACGGGCTTCATCGATACCAGCGAAGTAATAGAGTTCGCCTGGTTCCAGTTTCCCAACGCTTTTGAACGCCAGAATACCGGTCGCTTGCGCCATCGCTTCCAGGATCAGAACGCCTGGGAAAATCGGCTTACCAGGGAAATGTCCCTGGAAAAACGGTTCGTTAACAGAAACGTTCTTCACCGCGCGCAGATATTTATGCTCTTCAAAATCCAGCACGCGATCAACCAGCAAGAAAGGATAGCGGTGTGGCAGCAGTTCTAAAATCTCTTCAATTTTCAGAGTATGCGTTTCAGTAGTCAAAATACTCTTCCTGTCCTAAAAATCTGATGGCATCAATAACACGGCCTGCACCGATCAAAATGATCTTCCGCAGGCCGCAAATTAGTTCGGGGCGTTTCGCTTTCTTACGATACCTGCTGCCATTCTCGGGTTACCGAAGGTGGAAGAAAGTACACTTCTTGTTATGAAAGCAAGTAGCGTGGGATGCGTTTAGTCGTCTTTACCGACCTTACGTTCGATGGCTTTTAAGCGTTTGCTTATTTCATCGATGTTCATCACCAGCGCTGCTGTTTTACGCCAGGTTTTGTTCGGTTGCAGTGGAATACCCGACGAATATACGCCTGGCTCTGTGATCGGGCGCATTACCATGCCCATGCCCGTTACGGTCACTTTGTCACAGATTTCCATATGGCCGTTAATGACGCTGGCGCCGCCAATCATACAGTAACGTCCAATCTTCAGACTACCCGCCATGATCACACCACCCGCAACAGCGGTGTTATCACCAATCACGACGTTGTGCGCAATCTGACACTGGTTATCTATGATAACACCATTGCCGATCAGAGTGTTATCCAGCGCGCCGCGATCGATGGTAGTACAGGCACCAATTTCAACCCGATCACCAATCACGACGGTACCCAGCTGCGGGATTTTCACCCAATTGCCGCGATCGTTAGCATACCCGAAACCATCAGCACCAATGACGGTGCCGGACTGAATCAGACAATCCTGACCAATCTGAATTTCGTGATAAATCGTGACGTTAGCCCACAAACGTGAGCCGCGACCGATACGCGTCTGCTTACCAACAAAACATCCTGCGCCAATAACGACGTCGTCACCCAGCTCTACGCCAGACTCGATCACCGCATTTGCGCCTACCGAAACGTTGTTACCCAGCTTAGCCGTTGCAGCGATCACCGCGCTGGGCGCGATATTCTGCGCGGGCTGCGGCGTTGTGTCCAGCAGTTGTGCCATGCGGGCATAAGTCAGGTAAGGATTTTTCACCACCAGGGCGGCCGTTTTACACCACTCCAGATCCGCTTCCGTCAGCACCACGGCTGAAGCCTGGATAGTAGCGAGCTGCTCGCGGTAGCGGCTGTTTGCAAGAAAAGTGATTTGGCCAGTTGTGGCGGATTGCATAGAAGCAATGCCGGAGATGACGATATCGCCATCTCCGTGCAATTCTGCATCCAACTGCTGGGCTAAATCAGCCAGTCGAATTGATGACATCAATTATTTAACCTGTTTTACAACGTCAGCAGTGATGTCTTTAGCATCAGAAGAAGAGTACAGCACGGCCTGAGAGTCCAGAACCAGATCGTAACCTTCGCTTTTCGCTACAGACTGAACAGCGGTCTGGATTTTAGCCAGCAGCTTGTTACGCTCCTGCATCTGACGAGTTTGGTTGTCTTTGTCAAAAGCCTGTGCTTTTTGTTCAAAGGCAGCACGCTCAGAAGAAATTTGCTTCTCTTTCTTGGTGCGGTCGCTCGCTTTCATGGTCGATGCATTACGCTGCAGATCCTGAATTTCTTGCTGGATCTTCTGCTGCTGAGACTGGAGGTCAGAGGCGCGGCTCTGGAATTCACCTTCAAGCTGTTTAGCAACAGCGGCACGCTGCGGAGACTGCTGGAAAACCTGGCTCAGGTTAACGACGGCAACTTTATCAGCCGCTTGGGCACCCGCAGAAGCAGCTAATGCAACACCCAGAGCAGCAGCACAGAACAACTTTTTCACTATAAACTCCTTACCTCAACGTGTGTGTTTGCAGCGTGCCGCATTATCAGGCAGCACGCGTGCAAGACGGTATTTTCACTTCCCTGCTCAGAGCCTTACCAGGTTTTACCAATGTTAAACTGGAATTGCTCTGACTTGTCTCCCTCGACTTTCTTCATCGGCTGGGCGTATGAGAAGACCAGCGGCCCTAACGGTGACATCCACTGCAGTGCCACACCGGCAGAGACGCGAATGTTATTAGGATCGCTGTAATCTGGCACACCCGCCGCGCGTGTTTCCGCAGTGTTCTGCCATTTGGTATCCCAAACGGTACCGGCATCCATAAACACCGAGGTACGCACGGAATTCGCATACTTCTCGCTCAGGAACGGCGTTGGCGTAATCAGCTCCAGGCTGGCAATCGCCATGGCGTTACCACCGACCGCATCGTCCGACTTACAGACGCCGTTTGGATCAGAGATATTACAGTTTGACGAGCCATCGTTCAGGTACGCAGCTTTAGGACCAATGGTGTTGGACTGGAAGCCACGAACCGTGCTCGAACCACCGCCGTAGAAGTTCTCATAGAACGGCATCTCTTTTCCATTAAGTCCGTCACCATATCCTACACGGCCACGGCCTAACACCACCCACGTACCATCGCGGTTCAGCGGTACATATTGCTGGCTATCCAATGTCGCTTTATAGAACGCATTATCAGAGCCTGGAATCGTCACTTTACCGTTCAGGTTGGTACGGTTACCGCGCGTAGGGAAGAAGCCGCGGTCTAAAGTGTTATAGGTCCAACCGTAGTTGAAGGTGAAATCATCTGCAGAGAAATCACCGTCATCGTTCAAGCCCTGATGGCGACCGACCGAATCCAGATAACGCCACATCGCAACCTGAGGACGCATGTTGGACAGGTCGTTATGCACATAACCTAAACCAACACGCAGCGTGTTATTTTCATTGACCGGGAAGCCCAGCGTACCGTCGAGACCATAACTTTTGTTGGTATAGTCAGACAGATCCGCATTATCGGCTTTAAAGTCGTTGTAGAACAAACGACCGCCAAGGCTCACGCCGTCGACCGTGAAGTACGGATCGGTCAGTGAGAACTCAGCATAGGTCTGGTAATCGTTTTTGGTACCGCTGATGCCTACAGTGTTACCGGTGCCGAGCCAGTTTTCCTGGGTCACGCCCACCTGGAAGCTGACGCCACTTTCAGTACCGTAACCGACACCAAAGTTGAAAGTACCGGTGTTACGCTCTTTCACCTTGTAGACGACATCAACCTGATCCGGCGCACCCGGAACACGTTGCGTATCCACATCCACGGTTTCGAAGTAACCGGTACGATTCAGACGCTCTTTACCCTGATCGACGAGATCGCTGCCCAACCAGGCACCTTCCATCTGACGCATTTCACGGCGCAGTACGGAATCTTTTGAGGTGTCGTTACCTTCAAAGCGCACTTTACGCACGTAGTAACGGTTGCCCGCATCCACGTTGATATGCAGCTTGACGGTTTTATCAGCATCGTTGATTTCTGGCTGCGTCATTACGCGCGGATAGGCGTAACCGTAGCGTCCCAGCAATTTCTTAATGTCATCTTCCATCTGGGTGACTTTGGTGCCGTTATACAGCTCACCCGATGGAATCCTGGTCATCTTTTCGATTTCAGCAGAATGGCCCGCCATGCTGCCGTTCACGATCACGCCAGCAATCTTGTACTGATCGCCTTCGTTAATGTTCACGGTGATGTAGATGCCTTTCTTATCTGGCGTCAGGCTCACCTGCGTGGAATCGATGTTGAAACGCGCATAACCGCGATCCAGATAGAAGCTGCGCAGGGTTTCGAGATCGCCCGCTAACTTCTGTTTCTGGTATTTACGATCGCCCACCACGTTCCACCATGGCACTTCGTCACGCAGTGAGAAGCGCGAGATCAGTTCGTCAGAGGTAAATGCTTTATTACCGACGATGTTGATCTGCTGGATCTGCGCTGAAACGCCTTCCTGGAAGACGAATTTCAGATCCACACGGTTGCGCGGCAGCGGCGTAGCAATCGCTTTGACGCTGGCGGTGTATTTACCGACGCTGTAGTAGAAGTCTTCCAGACCCTTCTCGATTGAAGAGAGCGTGGTGCGGTCCAGCGCTTCGCCAACGCGCACGCCAGAGGCTTCGAGGTTCTGTTTCAGCTGATCTTCTTTCACCGCTTTGTTGCCGGAGAAAGTGATGTTGGCAATGGTTGGACGCTCTTTCACCTGAACAATCAGGGTTGTACCGTCACGCAGAACCTGCACATCTTCAAAGTTACCGGTGGCGAACAGTGAGCGAATGGTGTTTCTGACATCATCGTCATTCACCGTATCACCGACACGTACCGGCATGCTGAGCAGAGCCGCGCCGACGGCGACTCGCTGGAGACCTTCGAAATGAATGTCCTTCACTACGAAATCGTCTGCACCGTAAACGGTGGCGCTGCTAAACAGCAGCGACGCTATGAGCAACTTTTTCATCGCCATCGTTGTTATGCGTTTTCCTAACACATCCCGCGCCTGTATGCGTTCCAGCTATTACAGACGTGAGAAATCATTGAAAAGTGCAAGCCCCATTAACAGCACTAGCAATATTGAGCCAATGCGATAACTAAAGTCCTGAACTCGCTCGGACACCGGTCCACCTTTGATCTTTTCGATCGCCAGAAAGAGCAGGTGACCACCATCTAAAACCGGCAGAGGGAACAGGTTAATGATGCCCAGGTTGACGCTGATCAGCGCCAGGAACATCAGGTAATAAATCACCCCGTACTCTGCTGATAACCCGGCACCCTGCGCGATCGAAATCGGCCCGCTCAGGTTATTCAGCTTCACATCCCCGATTATCAACTTGCCCAGCATGGAGACTGTTAGCTTCATCAACTGCCAGGTTTTTACACTGGCTTCGCCGATCGCCGCAAAAGGTCCATACTGCCTTACCGTTTTGTACTCATCAGGCAGCGGAATCACACGCGGGATGACACCCGCGAAGCCTTCCGCTTCATTGCCCGGTTTCGCTTCCGGCGTTAACGTCAACGCCACAGGTTCGCCGTTGCGCTCGATATCTAGCGCCATGTTTTTACCCGGATTATCCCGCACCTGTGCCGCAAAAGCCTGCCACTGTGACAATGGCTGACCATCGACTTTAACGATCCTATCGCCCGCTTGCAAACCAGCATTGCTTGCCGGTGAGTTTGCCTGAACTTCGGCTAAGGTCGTTTCAATCTGCGGCCCACGTGGACGAATACCTAAAGCGACCACCGGATCCTGTTTATCAGGCTCAAATTGCCAATCGCGCAAATTTAATTGCTTTTGCTGCGTGGCTTCTTCGCCAAATTGCGAGACGGTAAGCGTGGCATCGCTGTCGCCGATTTTACCGATCAGCGCCATACGCACAGCATCCCAATCAGGCGTTTCGATACCATCTACCGCTTTAAGTTCCATGCCGGAGGTAATTTGCGCTTCGGCAGCGACGGAACCGTTCAGAATTTCACCAACCACAGGACGCACACCTGGCACGCCGTGAATAAACACTACCCAGTAAGCAAAGATGGCGAAGATGAAGTTGGCGATAGGACCGGCTGCGATAATCGAAGCACGCTGCAGCACGGTTTTATTGTTGAAGGCTTGATGACGCAGCTCGGCGGGAACGCTTTCAACGCGTTCGTCGAGCATTTTGACGTAGCCGCCAAGAGGGATCAGCGCGATGACATATTCGGTGCCCTGACGATCGCTGCGACGCCACAGCGCTTTACCAAAGCCAATCGAGAAACGTTCAACTTTAACACCGCAGCGGCGCGCCACCCAGAAATGGCCAAACTCGTGCACGGTAATTAGCACGCCAAGCGCCACGATAAAGGCGGCAAAACTCCAGAGTATACTCAACATCGCCAGCTATCCTCAGAGGGTGCGAAACACCAACAGCAGCAGGCAGGCAAACACCGGCACCGCAGCAGTCAGGCTATCAATACGATCGAGAATACCACCGTGCCCCGGAATCAAGTTACCGCTGTCTTTAATGCCCGCTTCACGCTTGAACATACTTTCTGTCAGGTCGCCCAATACCGATGCCAGCGTCGCAATCACCGCACAGATAATTAGCGTGCCCGGCGCCACCGAAAGCGGTGCCAGCAGAGCAAACAGCCAGGCGATGATGGCAGATGACAATAGGCCACCGAAGAAACCTTCCCAGGTTTTACCCGGAGAGACTTTTGGTGCCAGCTTGTGTTTGCCAAACAGGCGACCAAACATGTAAGCACCAGAATCTGCGCCCCAGACAAGGAACATTACGAACAGCAGCCACCATGCGCCGGCGAAATGGTCGGTATCATAATGATACTGACGCAGCGCCATCATGCCCCAGAAGAACGGAATCAAGGTGAGCACGCCAAACAGCAGGCGCAGCGTACGTGAGTGACGCCACAACGCGGCAGAAGCGGGATAGAACAGTACTAAGATGAGCGCGACAATCCACCACAACAGCGATGCCCAGAGCGAGCCTTCCATCTGGAATTGGTGCAGATTGCGTTGATAGGGTTCAAGGGTAAAGAGCATCGCGGACAGCAACAGGCCGCAAAGCACGGCCAGCCAGATACGTTGCTGACGCGTTTTCATGCCAGCAAACTGCCCCCATTCCCAGGCGGCAAGCATGCAGATGATGATAGTGATAATCGCAAAACCGGACAGGGGTAACCAGAACAGTGCAGCGATCACCAGCGGAATCAAAATTAACGCGGTAATCAGACGAGACTTCAGCAAAGGTTACCCCCAAATTGCTTAGGCGCCGCCTGGTGCAGTACCGCCATAGCGTCGCTCCCGCGTAGAGAATGCATTCAGTGCACCTTCAAAAACGTTTTCATCAAAATCAGGCCAAAGAACATCGGTAAACCAAAACTCAGCATAGGCGATTTGCCACAGCAGGAAGTTGCTAATCCGATGCTCTCCCCCGGTCCTTATCACTAAATCCACTGGCGCCAGCTCCTGCATACACAGATGCGGAGCCAGGCTTTCTTCGGTAATCTGGTCAGGACGCAGTAAACCTTCCTGAACCTGTTCGGCCAATTTTCTGGCACCCTGGATAATATCCCAACGGCCGCCATAGTTGGCAGCAATGTTTAGGGTCAGTCCATTATTTTGCTGAGTCAGTTCCTCGGCGCGGCGAATGCGTTCCTGAATTCGGTTATTGAAACGACTGATATCGCCAATAATGCGCAGACGCACATTGTGTTTGTGCAGGCTTTTGACTTCGCTGTCGAGCGCCCAGACAAACAACTCCATTAACGCTGTCACTTCCTGAATCGGACGGCTCCAGTTTTCACTGCTGAACGCATAAAGCGTGAGCGCTTCCAGTTTATGGCTAACCGCAAAGCTGACAGCCCGGCGTACTGATTTTACCCCGGCTTTGTGGCCTGAAATACGCAGTTTGCCCTGATTTTTTGCCCAGCGACCATTACCATCCATAATGATGGCCACGTGACGTGGCGTGCAGTACGACTCGTCATCGATTGTGTTGTGATTGTTGGACGACATAACGCGTAATAATTCCTTTCATCAGAAATGCTGTGGTTTCTGAATACATTGCGCCTGCAGCAAACTCCGGCAAACACGCCAGATGACATCGAAACAATGTCGGCTGTGAAACGCGAGCGAGCGACTATACCATTTTCACCCAGAGCGAACAAATAGCGGGAACTATCAACCTGCTAAACGAAAGCGCGGTAACAATTCATTGGCACGCACGCGCGCTAACCGATCGATCTCCATCACCTCGTCAATGCTGCCCGGCTCCTGACAACTCAGGGACGCCAGCACTTCGCTGTTGATGGCGGCAATATCGGTAAAGCGAATCTGGTGCTGCAGAAAAGCTGCCACCGCCACTTCATTCGCTGCATTCAGCGATGTCGTAGCGGCCTGACCTGTGGCACAGGCATCAATCGCAAGCTTCAGGCAGGGATAGCGCTCGTAGTCCGGCTCGGAAAACGTCAACGACTTCATGCGCGTGAAGTCGAGCGGCGTTACGCCCGCAGAAATACGTGCTGGCCATGCCATGCTGTGCGCAATAGGCGTCCGCATATCCGGAGAGCCCAGTTGCGCCAGCACGCTGCCGTCGCAATAACGCACCATCGAATGGATAACCGACTGCGGATGCAGGATCACCTCCATCTGCGCGTCAGTCGCATTAAACAGCCAGCGGGCTTCAATGTATTCAAGACCTTTATTCATCATGGTGGCCGAATCAACGGAGATTTTACGCCCCATTGACCAGTTCGGATGCGCACAAGCCTGATCCGGCGACATACCGGCTAAATCCGCTAATGGCGTGTCACGAAAAGGACCACCCGATCCCGTAAGGAGAATCGACTCGATGCCGTTTCCCCGCAGATCAGCGTACCCCAACTGATGCTGTATGGAAGCGGGTAAACTCTGAAAAATGGCGTTGTGCTCGCTATCGACCGGCAGCAATTGCACCTGATGTTGGCGTACCGCCTCCATAAACAGACGGCCGCATGTGACAAGCGACTCTTTGTTGGCCAGCAGCACGGTTTTACCGGCGCGAATCGCCGCCATGGTGGGCTGTAAACCTGAGGCGCCAACAATCGCCGCCATCACCTGATCCACGTCATCCAGCGCGGCCAATTCGCAGGCTGCCTGAACGCCGGAGAGCACTTCGGTATTAACGTTGAGTGCTTTCAGTCGCTCACGCAACGCTTGTGCGGAAGTCTCGTCGGACATCGCGGCATAGCGCGGTTGGAATTGCAGGCATTGTTCAGCCATCAACGCCACATTCTGGCCAGCCACCAGCGCGGTCACCTGATAAAGTTCAGGATTTGCGGCAATCACCGCCAGCGTGCTGGTACCAATGGAGCCGGTCGATCCCAGCAGAGTTAATCGCTTCATCATGCTATCCCTGTGAAGTCGTGGAGAGTGTCCGCAACAGCGCCGAACACAATGTAAAACGCCGCCAGAGTCGAACACGTCTCGTCTCTGAACGGCGTTTTGAAAAGCAGTTGATGGAATTAGAAATCCATCAGTTCCTTTTCTTTATCGGCCAATGCGGCATCAACACTCTTGATGTGCGCATCGGTCATTTTCTGGATCTCGTCCTGCGTACGACGTTCGTCGTCTTCGCTGATCTCTTTGTCTTTCAGCAGCGCTTTGATCTTATCGTTGGCGTCACGGCGGACGTTACGCACGGAAACACGGCCCTGCTCTGCTTCGCCACGTACGATCTTGATCAGGTCTTTACGACGCTCTTCGGTCAGCGCTGGCAGCGGCACACGAATATCGCTACCGGCTGAGCTTGGGTTCAGACCCAAATCAGACGTCATAATCGCTTTCTCAACCGCAGTGCTCAGCGAGCGATCAAATACGTTGATTTTCAACGTACGTGAATCCTCAACCGTCACGCTAGCCAGCTGGCGCAGCGGCGTTGGTGTACCGTAATAAGGAACCACAATGCCGTCGAGCAGTGAAGGCGAAGCACGACCGGTGCGGATTTTGCTGATGTTGTTTTTAAATGCATCCACACATTTTTCCATGCGCGTGTCTGCATCTTTTTTAATGTCGTTAATCACGTTGAAACCCTTGAATTCGGTTGACCTGGCCATTTCCGGGCTAACCGGAAGCGGTATCGATAAACATCGATCATCCTAATTGCTGCGCGATGTCAGAGCATCGCGGCAAAAGAATATACCTTATTTTAACGCGCGTCGGGTATTAATGCGTAATCAGGGTGCCTTCTTTTTCACCCATCACGACGCGACGCAATGCGCCAGGCTTGTTCATGTTGAAGACGCGGATAGGCAGCTTGTGGTCACGCGCCAGCGTAAAGGCGGCGAGATCCATTACTTTAAGCTCTTTATCCAACACTTCTGCATAGCTCAGTTGGTCATACAGCGTGGCATCCGGGTTTTTCACCGGATCTTCAGAGTAGACGCCGTCTACTTTGGTGGCTTTCAGTACCACGTCGGCTTCGATTTCGATGCCGCGCAGGCAGGCTGCAGAGTCAGTGGTAAAGAACGGGTTGCCGGTACCGGCCGCGAAGATCACGACGCGGTTATTACGCAGCAGGCTGATCGCTTCTGCCCAGCTGTAGTTATCACACACGCCGTTCAGCGGAATCGCTGACATCAAGCGCGCATTGACATACGCACGGTGCAGCGCGTCACGCATTGCCAGGCCATTCATCACTGTTGCCAGCATGCCCATATGGTCGCCGACCACACGGTTCATGCCCGCCTGGGCCAGACCTGCGCCGCGGAACAGGTTACCGCCACCAATAACCACACCCACCTGAATGCCCAGCTCAACCAGCTCTTTCACCTCTTGCGCCATGCGGTCAAGCACGCTCGCGTCGATGCCAAAACCTTCGGCACCTTGCAGTGCTTCGCCACTCAGTTTTAGCAGGATACGTTGATATACAGGTTTTGCGTTGGTCGCCATGGTCAGTTCTTCCTGGAAGATATGATGAAAAGGAGAAGTAAAATCTGGTCGATCATCCGCAAAGCCCGCGAGAAAAGCTATTGGGATGAGACTGAAAGTGCTGCACTAAATCGCAGACAAAAAAGAACCGCCTTGTGGCGGTTCTTTCGGACCATTAAGACTGTTTGGACATTGCAGCAACTTCTGCTGCGAAGTCAGCTTCAACTTTCTCAATGCCTTCGCCCACTTCGAAGCGGATGAAGTTGATGACGTCAGCGTTTTTCTCTTTCAACGCCTGGCCAACGGTTTTGCTTGGGTCGATAACGAAAGCCTGACCGGTCAGAGAAACTTCGCCGGTGAATTTCTTCATGCGGCCTTCAACCATTTTCTCTGCGATTTCTTTTGGCTTGCCAGACTGCATGGCGATATCCAGCTGAACCTGGTACTCTTTCTCAACCACGTCTGCAGACACGTCTTCTGGCTTAACGAATTCTGGCTTGCTCGCAGCGATGTGCATAGCAACTTGCTTGCTCAGTTCTTCGTCAGCACCGGTGGTAGAAACAACCACACCGATACGTGCGCCATGCTGATAGCTGTTCAGCTCAGCGCCTTCCAGGATAGCAATACGACGGATGTTGATGTTCTCACCGATTTTCGTAACCAGCGCTACGCGTTCTTCTTCGAACTGCGCTTTCAGAACTTCCACATCGGTAACTTTGCCAGCGACAGCTGCATCCAGAACCTTGTCAGCAAACGCCTGGAAACCGCCATCTTTTGCAACGAAGTCGGTCTGGCAGTTTACTTCCAGGATCGCCGCGAAGCCGTCAGCGATTTTGGTTTTGATCACGCCATCAGCAGCAACGTTGCCTGCTTTCTTAGCCGCTTTGATTGCGCCAGATTTGCGCATGTTCTCAATCGCCAGCTCGATGTCGCCGTTCGCTTCGGTCAGCGCTTTTTTGCAGTCCATCATGCCTGCGCCAGTACGCTCACGCAGTTCTTTTACCAATGCAGCGGTAATATCAGCCATTCCAGAATCCTCGATTCGTCTCTGTGTGCTCACACACTGTCAGAAACTTGTTGCGGAAAATTTACTCTGCCCCGCTCGCTCTGTAGTGAGCGTGACAGACTTAGATAAAATAAAGGGGCCTGAACGGCCCCCTTAACAGATAACATCTGATGTCTAAGGGCTCTTAGAAAGAGCGAACCTTATTAAGCTTCAGCAGCTTCTTCAGCCTGCTCAGCCAGATCCTGTGAACGGCCTTCGCGCACGGTAGTGGCAACGGCAGTCAGGTACAGGCTTACAGCACGGATCGCATCGTCGTTACCTGGGATAACGAAGTCAACGCCGTCTGGATCAGAGTTGGTATCAACGATAGCAAAAACTGGGATACCCAGGTTGTTTGCTTCTTTGATAGCGATGTGCTCGTGATCAGCGTCAACAACGAACAGTGCATCCGGCAGACCGCCCATATCTTTGATACCGCCCAGGCTGTTTTCCAGCTTGGCCAGTTCGCGAGTGCGCATCAGCGCTTCTTTCTTGGTCAGTTTGTCGAAAGTACCGTCCTGAGACTGAGACTCAAGATCTTTCAGGCGTTTGATTGACTGACGAACGGTTTTCCAGTTAGTCAGCATGCCACCCAACCAGCGGTGGTTTACGAAGAACTGGTCGCAGCTCAGAGCTGACTCTTTTACCGCTTCGGCAGCAGCGCGCTTAGTACCAACGATCAGGATCTTACCTTTACGGGAAGAGATCTTTTTCAACTCAGCCAGAGCGTCGTTGAACATTGGCACAGTCTGCTCGAGGTTGATGATGTGAACCTTGTTACGTGCGCCGAAGATGAATGGCTTCATTTTCGGGTTCCAGTAACGGGTCTGGTGACCAAAGTGAACACCAGCCTTGAGCATGTCGCGCATTGAAACAGTTGCCATGATTACCTCTAAAGTTTGATTTGGGGTTGGGCCTCCATGTATCCCATACGACCGACCTCTTTCAAGGCACCCCGGCGTATGTGTCGATACATGTGTGTTTTAGTACACATAATGAGTTTTATGCGTTTCCTGCCAGCCAAACGTCGGTGACAGAGAATCGTCGGCGCGCTTTATACCACAATGCGCAGGAATACGCCAATAGTAGTTGAGCGCCGCAGGCGCAGACAATCGCCATTTGGCAGCCCTTTTGCTGGCTGCTAACATGACTGCCACAGAACTCATTATTGTCGAAAATTTCGACGATTGCGGATTAATTTAATGGCTATTTCAATTAAAACCCCTGAAGAAATCGAAAAAATGCGCGTGGCGGGCCGCCTTGCCGCTGAAGTGCTGGAGATGATTGCCCCGCACGTGGTGCCTGGCGTCACCACCGGTGAACTGGATCGTCTCTGCCACGAACACATCACGCAGAAGCAGCAGGCGATTTCCGCCTGCCTCGGCTATCACGGCTTCCCGAAATCGGTGTGTATTTCGGTGAATGAAGTGGTATGTCACGGTATTCCGAGCGACGATCGCGTGCTGAAGGATGGCGACGTAGTTAACGTCGATGTCACGGTGATCAAAGATGAGTATCACGGCGATACCTCAAAAATGTTCATCGTCGGTAAAGCCACCATTCAGGGCGAGCGCCTGTGTCGCGTTACTCAGGAAAGTCTCTATATCGCGCTGCGTCTGGTGAAACCGGGTATTCGTCTGCGTGAACTGGGCCGCGCGATTCAGCAGTATGTTGAAGCACAGGATTTTTCGGTGGTGCGCGAGTATTGCGGTCACGGCATCGGCAAAGGCTTCCATGAAGAGCCGCAGGTACTGCATTACGACGCGGATGATAGCGGCGTGGTGTTGCAAGCAGGCATGACCTTCACCATCGAACCGATGGTTAATGCCGGTGATTACCGCATCCGCACCATGAAGGATGGCTGGACCGTGAAAACCAAAGATCGCAGCTTGTCCGCGCAGTATGAGCATACTATTGTGGTGACAGAAAACGGCTGTGAGATTCTGACGCTGCGTGAAGACGACACCCTTCCAGCGGTGCTTGAAAACGTCGCGTAATTATCTCGCTAACAGTACCAGGCCGGCTTATCGCTGGCCTTTTTTATGTGCGTAATGAAGAGGCATGTTGATGAGTGGTAGCGTGACCGAAGCAGTACACAAAGGCCTGACCGATTCCCCCGCCAGCTGGCCCGATGACGCCCTGACGCGCGACAAGCTCAAACACTATCTTGAGCAATTCCAGCAGCACCTGGGCATTGCATTTGATGCGGGCACCGATATTGAATCTCTGATTGATGCCCGCACGCTGTTTATCGACCGCTTACTGCGTCGTCTGTGGCGCTTCTTTGGTTTCGACCAGATGAAGGAGATCGCACTGGTTGCCGTTGGCGGTTATGGTCGCGGCGAACTGCATCCGCTCTCCGATATTGATGTGCTGATCCTCAGCCGCCAGCCGCTGGACGACACAGCCGCGCAGCGCACCAGCGAGCTGCTAACGCTGATGTGGGATTTGAAGCTGGAAGTTGGTCACAGCGTACGTACGCTGGAAGAGTGCCTGCTGGAAGGCTTATCCGATCTTACGGTCGCCACCAACCTGATCGAATCGCGCATGCTCACTGGCGATGTGGCGCTGTTTCTCGAACTGCAAAAGAACATCTTCAGCGATGGTTTCTGGCCGTCTTCACGCTTCTTCGCCGCCAAAATTGAAGAGCAGCAGGAGCGCCACCAGCGCTATCACGGCACCAGCTACAACCTCGAACCGGATATCAAAAGTAGCCCCGGTGGCCTGCGCGACATACACACGCTGCAATGGGTGGCGCGTCGTCACTTTGGCGCCACCACCATGGATGAGATGGTTGGTTTCGGCTTTATCACCGAAGCGGAACGCAATGAAATCAACGAGTGTCAGGAATTTTTGTGGCGCATTCGCTTTGCGCTGCACTTAACGCTGCCACGCTATGACAATCGTCTGCTGTTTGATCGACAACTCACCGTCGCTCAACGCCTCAACTATCTGGGCGAAGTCAATGAGCCGGTTGAGCGCATGATGAAGGACTTCTACCGCGTCACGCGCCGTATCGGCGAACTCAATCAAATGCTGCTGCAGCTGTTCGATGAAGCGATTCTGGCGCTGTCGACCACTGAAAAACCGCGCAACATTGATGACGATTTCCAGATTCGCGGTGACCTCATCGACCTGCGCGATCTCACGCTGTTTGAGCGTGAGCCGCAAGCTATCCTGCGCATGTTCTACGTGATGGTGCGTAACGAAAACATCAAAGGTATTTACTCCACCACGCTGCGGCAGCTGCGCTATGCGCGCCGCCATTTGAAGCAGCCGCTGTGTCAGATTCCTGAAGCGCGTGAAACCTTTATGGCGATTCTACGTCATCCTGGCGCGGTTAAACGCGCGCTGGTGCCGATGCATCGTCACAGCGTGTTATGGGCCTATACGCCGCTGTGGGGCAACATCGTTGGCCAGATGCAGTTCGATCTGTTCCACGCTTACACGGTGGATGAGCACACCATCCGCGTGCTGCAGAAGCTGGAGAGTTTTGCCGACGAAGCCACACGCCCGATGCATCCGCTGTGCGTTGAACTCTGGCCACGCCTGCCACAGCCGGAACTGTTGCTGATGGCTGCGCTGCTGCATGATATCGCCAAAGGCCGCAACGGCGATCACTCCATTCTCGGCGCGCAGGATGCGCTCGACTTTGCCGAACTACACGGACTGAACTCCCGCGAAACGCAGCTGGTTGCCTGGCTGGTACGCCATCATTTATTGATGTCAGTCACCGCGCAGCGCCGCGATATTCAGGATCCCACCGTGATTCAGCAATTCGCCGAAGTGATGCAGAACGAAAACCGCTTGCGCTATCTGGCGTGCCTGACGGTTTCCGATATCTGCGCCACCAATGAAAGCTTGTGGAACAGCTGGAAGCAGAGCCTGTTGCGCGAGCTGTTCTTCGCGACCGAAAAACAGCTGCGCCGCGGCATGGAAAACAGCCCGGATCTGCGCGAGCGCGTGCGCCATCATCGCCTGCAAGCGCTGGCGCTGCTGCGGATGGAAAACCTCGACGAAGAGCGTTTGCATCATATCTGGAGCCGCTGCCGCGCCGACTATTTTCTGCGCCACACACCGAATCAGCTCGCCTGGCATGCGCGTCATTTAATTCATCACGATCTCAACAAACCGCTGGTGCTGGTCAGCCCGCAGGCCACGCGCGGCGGTACCGAGATCTTTATCTGGAGCCCGGATCGTCCGCACCTGTTTGCGGCGGTGGCCGGCGAGTTGGATCGCCGCAATCTCAGCGTGCATGATGCGCAGATCTTTACCAGTCGCGATGGCATGGCAATGGACACTTTTATTGTGCTGGAGCCGGATGGCAGCCCGCTGGCCGCCGATCGTCATCCGCTGATCATTCAGGCGCTGGAACAAGCCATCACGCAAAACGAATGGGTTCCGCCGCGTACGCGTCGCCAGTCTGCGCGCCTCAAGCATTTCAGTGTCGATACCGAAGTCAATTTCCTGCCAACGCACACCGACCGCCGCAGTTATCTGGAATTGGTCGCGCTCGATCAGCCCGGCTTGCTGGCGCGCGTGGGTGAAGTGTTCGCCGATTTGGGCGTGTCGCTGCACGGCGCACGCATCAGTACGATTGGTGAACGGGTTGAGGATCTTTTCATCCTCGCCGATAGCGAGCGGCGTGCGCTTGGGGTGGAAATGCGCAATGTGTTGCAACAGAGGTTGACAGAGGCCCTTAATCCAAACGATAAAGTGTGACCGCAATCGATTAATCAAATTTATTTACCGTGCCAGTGCGATGCTGGCACCCGTATTACAGACTTAGGAAATCATTATGCAACAGTTACAGAGCGTTATCGAATCTGCCTTTGAGCGCCGCGCCGACATCACGCCATCTAGCGTAGACAGCGCGACCCGCGATGCTATCACCCAGGTTATTGGCCTGCTGGATAGCGGTGAACTGCGCGTGTCTGAAAAGATCAACGGTGAGTGGGTAACGCATCAGTGGCTGAAGAAAGCAGTGCTGTTGTCGTTCCGCATCAACGACAATCAGGTCATGGAAGGGTCGGAAACCCGCTTCTACGACAAAGTGCCAATGAAGTTTGCTGGCTGGGATGAAGCGCGTTTTAAAAACGCCGGTTTCCGCGTTGTGCCACCTGCTGCCGTGCGTCAGGGCGCATTCATCGCACGTAATACCGTGCTGATGCCTTCCTACGTCAACATCGGCGCTTACGTTGATGAAGGCACCATGGTAGATACCTGGGCGACCGTGGGTTCTTGCGCGCAGATTGGTAAAAACGTCCACCTGTCAGGCGGCGTGGGCATCGGTGGCGTGCTGGAGCCGCTGCAGGCTAACCCAACCATCATCGAAGATAACTGCTTCATTGGCGCACGTTCAGAAATCGTCGAAGGCGTGATCGTCGAAGAAGGTTCCGTGATCTCCATGGGCGTTTACATCGGCCAGAGCACCAAAATCTTTGACCGCGAAACCGGCGAAGTGCATTACGGTCGCGTTCCAGCGGGTTCCGTGGTGGTTTCCGGTAACCTGCCGTCTAAAGATGGTAGCTACAGCCTGTACTGCGCGGTAATTGTGAAGAAAGTTGACGCTAAAACGCTCAGCAAAACAGGCATTAACGAACTGCTGCGCAGCATCGACTGAGCTTCTCCTGCCTGAAGATCTTCCCGACGGGCCTGCGTACAGGCCCGTAATTATTTGTTTACACTCCCGCCAGAATTACCTGTTTCGCGCCGCGAATTAACACGTGCGTTTATTTTTCAAACAGTTCATAATCCGCGCCAAGTTAACTCCGGTCGCGCACTGTTCATCCCGGTTTTTGTGTCTACAGTTGATTAAGTATGCCGTAAGCGTTCCGGTTGCCGCGTTTCTGCTGCATCCCGAATGATGATGATAGTCCTGCGCGCTCACCCACTCTTAGATGGAATATAAACGCTATGTACGACAACCTGAAAAGCTTAGGTATCAGCAACCCTGACGACATCGACCGTTACAGCCTGCGTCAGGAAGCTAACAACGACATTCTTAAAATCTACTTCCGCAAAGACAAAGGTGAATTCTTTGCTAAAAGCGTGAAATTCAAATATCCACGTCAGCGCAAAACCGTTGTCGCCGATCACACCAGCCAGGGTTACAAAGAAGTGCAGGAAATCAGCCCGAACCTGCGTTATGTGATCGATGAGCTGGACCAGATTTGCCAGCGCGACCAGGTTGAAGTGGATCTGAAGCGCAAAATTCTGGCGGATCTGCGCCATCTGGAAAGCGTGGTCTCGAACAAGATCGCTGAAATCGAATCAGACCTTGATCAGCTGACCCGCAACAACCGTTAATTTCGCGCTTTAGATAACAGGCCAGCCGATGCTGGCCTTTTTTTATGGCTGCTGATAAGGCAGCGAAAGCAGCCAGGTATCACGCTGTGCCTGCCTCACCGCCCCACTCTTTTGATCTTTCCATTGCGTCTGCATGATCCACTGTTGATAACGCGGCTGCTGCAGGCTGTTATCGGCCATTGAAAGCAGCGGAATGATGCGCTGGCTCACGCGATCGCGGTTTTTCCACGGCCAGAGTTTAGTGGCATCGCTGTACGGCGCCATCATGTCGAGCGCAGCCAGCAACGATCCGCCCGGCTGCTGGCTATGCCATAAATCGCCTAACCCTGCTTTACCGGCTAGCTGCGCCAATGCGCTAAGCGCCTGCAGATTGAAGTAGCTGTAATGGAAGGATCGCGTGCGCGCTAACTCTGCGGGCTGGCTGCCATCGGCACGAATTTGCAGCGCAATTTTATTGCGCGCCAACTCTACCATCGCTGTGACTGTCTCACGATCGCCCAGATACCACGCGATTCCCGCCACCTGCGTGCAATACCAACTGCCATGATTATTCACCGCCGCCGCTTCTTGCAGTGCTAGCGGATTGTGCCGCAGCCAGTGCAGATACTCGCTAAACCACTGCTGCATCGCTTGCTGATCGGCAGGCTGCCAACCGGGCGCATTGCGTAGCAAAGTCAGCGCATCCACCACGCGCGTGGCAAAGTAGCGCCCATCGAGCACGCCATCATGGCGGCCCGCGGATCGGCCCGGAATGCCTTGAGCAAAGTTAAGATTAGGGTGCATACGGCTGGTGGGATTGATAAACCAGTGACGCATCATCGCCAGCGCTTTGTCGGCATAACGTTGATTGCCAGATAAATACCAGGCCAGCGTCAGTGCCTGAAAATCGGCGGTAAAGCGCGCCAGCCGCACGCCATCACTTTGATCATTCTTACTGGCAGGATTCACTTCGCCATCACGACGCTGCCACGGCAGGCCGTCGGCGCTGCTGGCGTCCGGCCACCAATAGGCGCTCAGGCTTAAATAATCCTGCTTCGAGCCGCTCAGCGGCATCATACCTTTATCGGTGACGCTGGGATTGGGGTGTTGCAGCGCGTTATCCGCTTGCTGTTTAAGCTGATGCCAGGCGTCGAGCGTTGGCGGCGCGGCCTGATGATGTGCCAGCTGCTGCTTAACTTTCTGCAGATCGTTTAATGAGAGAAAGGCCGGATCGTTAGCCAAACTTAGCGCGCTATACAGCCACAGCAACGCAATCCACAGGTTTCTCATTAACTTTGCTCATCCAGTTGAAGCGCCACGTACAGCAGCAAGCGATCGTCAAAATTGCCCAGATCGAGCCCGGTGAGCTCGGAAATACGGTTGAGGCGATACTCTAGCGTGTTGCGATGAATGAACAGCGCGCGTGCCGTGGCGCTGGGTTGCACGTTGTGGCTGAACCACGCCACCAGCGTGCGTCGCAGCAAGCCATTGTTATCCATGCTTTTCAGCTTTGCCAGCGGGCGTGCCAGTTCGTTGGCCTGCCAGCCGCCGCGTAAACTGTCGAGCAGCACCGGCAGCACCAGATCCTGATAAAAATAGCTGCGCTGTTCCGGCATGCGCTGTTTGCCCACCATCATGGTGGTACGCGCGGTGCGGTACGAACGTGCGATGCTGCCGGGACCGGTAAAGTAGTTGCCGAGCGCGATGCGCATTCGCACCTGGCCGCTCTCCTTCATGCGTTGCAGCAGTTGATCCACGCGACGACGATGATCGTCCTGATCGTAGCGGCCATGTACATTCAGTGCCGGTTTCAGCACCACCATTTCGGTGAGTGAAACAATCGCAATCAGGTTGTCGCGTTCCGGCGTGGTCAGCAGCGTTTGCAGCTGTTGCAGCTCGGACATGGCGCTATCAACGCCGAGCTGGCCGCTGTCCACTTCCACCACCGCCACCACGCGCGGTTGATTGAGATCGATGCCGAGCCGCTGCGCCCATTCGCTGAGCGCTGGCGATAAGGTTTCGCTGCGCACCAGATTCAGCACCAGCTCTTCTCGCAAGCGGCTATCCTGCGCCAGCATGTGTAACAAACGCGCCTGTTCCAGCATCATTTCGGCGGTCATACACACCAATTCGCCGTAGTGACGCAGCGTTGCCGGTTGGCCGGTCAAACCGATCACGCCGACGATATCGCCATCAATGCGCAGCGGCAAATTGATGCCAGGACGCACGCCGTGCAGATGTTTTGCCACCGCTTCGTCGATGTCTACCACGCGCCCTTGTGACAGCACCAAAAGCGCGCCTTCGTGCAATTCGCCAATGCGCTCACGATCGCCACTGCCGATGATGCGACCACGCGCATCCATCACGTTGACATTGCTGTCAATAATTTGCATGGTGCGGGCAACAATATCCTGAGCCAGTCGCGCATCGAGATGATAGGTGGCCATCAAACACTCCGGAGATAAGGACGAACAGACAGAATACGCATCCGTTACGGCGCTGACATTGTGCAACTGCACATAGCCAGCGGGATTATGCGGGATTTGCGGTAAGCGTCACATTCAGTACCGGACATTTGCACAGACACAAAAAAGGCGAGCCAAAGCTCGCCTGTTATCAACAACCTGAAACTTACTGCATCAGCAGATACAGGCTGCTGTCACCGCGCTGCACGTTCAGTGCCAGCACCGAAGGTTTGGTGTCGAGCACTTTACGCAGCTCGCCAAGATTAGCTACGGCTTGCTGGTTGACACCCAGAATCACGTCACCTTTCTTCAAGCCAATTCGCGCCGCTGCGCTGCCAGGCTTGACGCTATCGACGCGCACGCCTTTCTGGCCGTTGGTTTCAATATTGCTGAGATCGGCACCTTCAATACCGGTGTAAATGGTGGCGGACTGCACTTTATCCTGCGAGCTCTGCTGCAGTTCAACGGTGACGTTCACCGGTTTGCCTTCGCGCAGCAGGCCCAGCTGCAGCTTGGTACCGACCGGCAGCGAGCCGACTTCGGCACGCAGCGCTGCAAAGCTGGTCAGCGCTTTACCGTTCATCGACACCACCACGTCACCCGCTTTCACGCCGGCTTTCGCCGCAGCAGAGTTCGGCAATACCTGGCTAACAAAAGCGCCGCGCTGCGCATCGACTTTCATCGCTTTCGCCAGCTCTGAGTTCAGCTCGGTGCCCATAATGCCCAGCTCGCCGCGTTTCACCTGACCGTACTCCACCATCTGCGCGGTAAGGTTTTTCACCATTGAGCTAGGGATCGCAAAGCCGATACCGATGTTGCCGCCGTCCGGCGCCAGAATCGCGGTGTTAATCCCGATCAGCTCGCCGTTAAGGTTTACCAATGCGCCACCGGAGTTACCACGGTTAATCGCCGCATCGGTCTGAATGAAGTTTTCGTAATTTTCAACGTTCAGACCGCTGCGGCCCAGCGCCGAAACAATCCCCGAAGTCACCGTTTCGCCAAGGCCGTACGGGTTACCAATCGCCACGGTGTAATCACCGACGCGCAGGTTGTCGGAGTCGGCAATCTTAATTGCGGTGAGGTTTTTCGCATCCTGCAGCTGAATCAGCGCGATATCTGATTGTGGATCTTTACCGATCACTTTGGCGTCGTAACGACGTCCATCGCTGAGCTGCACCTGGATTTTGGTTGCGTTATCCACCACGTGGTTGTTGGTCACCACATAGCCTTTATCCGCGTTAATTACCACGCCGGAACCCAGCGCACGGAACTGCTGTTTCTGCGCGTTAGCACCGCCATCCGCGCCGCCGTCACCACCGCCGTTTTGACACATGGGTGAGCTTTGGAACGGTGAACCGTCCTGGCAGAACGGAGAATTATCACCAAAGAATTGCTGGAACTGCTGCGGCATACGCGGCGTTTTAACCGTCGTCGAGCCTTCCACACTGATACTCACCACGGAAGGCATGACTTTTTCCAGCATGGGTGCCAGGCTTGGCAACTGCTGGCTGGAAGAAGAAGCGGTCTCTGCGGCAAATACACTCACAGGGCTCAACGTCGCCGCGCCGAAACTCAGCGCCAACGCCAGCATAATTGTGTTTTTTTTCATTTATCTGTGTCTCTCTAAGAATTACGGCCAGACCATTGCTGTGGTCGTGAAGGTGAGATTAAGTTTTTAGCGCGAAGTTCCTAATAAAGTTTTAGGTAAAGGTAAAAAATTGTTCTTCATCTTTACAATTGTGCGCTTATTCAACCGCCATTAAACGACGATATTCGTCCCAGGCATAATTGTCCGTCATCCCACTAATGTAGTCCTGAATCAGGCGCGCACGATAATAACGTTCCCACAACAAGCGCTGATATTTATGCTCAACAATTAATGAGCGCATGTGTTGTTGATAGGCCTTTCGATGTTTGCCGGAAAGCTTATGAAACAAGCGGGTTTCAATCGGATGCTTTGCCAGAAAATCCTCGTTCATCAAGGTGGTAAATTGCTCGTAATCCAGCAACAGCAGTGACTGATATATTTCGAGCAAACCTTTAATTACCCGATAACCCTGCAATTCCAGTTGTTCAACTTCCGGATGATTAAACACCTGCTGACGCGCAACCGTTTTAAATAGTTTTAGCAAGCGACCTTCTTCACCATCATCTTCCAGTAAAGCGTGATTAAAATCACCTTCGAAAATAGCCGGTAAGTTGTCGATGAAACGCTTAACCGCATGGCTAACCAGCACGTTTTGCACGTTAACCCGCAATGACATAAAGAATTGATCGCTGATACTACGGCGTTTTTTCTGATTAGCCTCTTTCCAGGCATCACCGATAGTGCGGCTGAAAACATCGCCGTTTTTTACCGCGCCCCAGGCATCCAATAAATGCTTATACAACGTTTCAACATGGAAGATGTCTTTTTCTACGGCGTCATCCAAATCGGCAATGCAATAAGAGATATCGTCGGCGGCTTCCATTATCCAGGTAAGCGGGAAACGATGGTGCTGTTTAATATTGGTCGCTTCACGCAACTCAGCCACATATTCTCGCTCAGATAAATAGAAGCCCGGCTTTTTCATTAATACGCTAAATTCAGCCGGTTTATCGCCTTGCCACCATGCGGGCGCGGTATATTTCAAAATACAGGCGACTTGCGCATAGCTGAGATTGAGTTGCAGCAGCGTATGCACCAGGCGAATCGCCTGCGCGTTACCCTCGAAATGGCATAAATCTTGACGAATCATGGCATTTAACTGGTCAAAAGCGGCGCGCTCAGCCTCATCGGCAACGCCCGCCACCAGTGGATCGACCAGCTCGGCAGGCAGATTTTCGTCGAACCAGTCATTGATCGCCGCCTCGCCAAAATGACCAAACGGCGGATTGCCGACATCGTGCAGTAAACAGGCCATCTCAATCAGGCTTTCGAAGGCACCTTCAAACTCATCCAGCCCATAATTCGCCAGCCCGCCGCCCTGGGTTTTCAGCGCTTGCAGAATCTCTTTGGTGATATATCGCCCGGTTTGCTGCACTTCCAGCGAGTGCGTTAGACGCGAACGCACCGCCGCATTGCGCTCGAGCGGGAATACCTGGGTTTTCTGTTGCAGACGACGAATGGCGGCGGAGTTAATAATACGTCCGCGATCGCTTTCAAAGTGGCGGGTAATAAAGTATTCCCCTTCGGGATCTTTGCGGCTGGTATAAGGGCGGGTGAAACTGATCTTCTTCCTGAAATTGATCGTCGCCATAATTACCCCTTATTTTTTCGTGAATTCTTCCTCAATCAGCCATGTTAGACTATGCCTCACTTTTGCGGGTTACATCCATTAAATTAGCGAGATTCTTATGAAAGTAGGCATTATTGGCGCGATGGAGCAGGAAGTTACACTGCTGCGTGACAAAATTGAAAACCGCCAGACACTGACGCTGGCCGGCTGCGAAATTTACACCGGTACGCTGAATGGTGTTGAGGTGGCGCTGCTGAAATCAGGCATCGGCAAAGTGGCCGCCGCGCTCGGTACCACCTTGCTGCTTCAGCTGTGCAAGCCGGATGTGGTGATCAACACCGGTTCTGCCGGCGGATTGGCGCCAACGCTGAAAGTGGGCGATGTCGTGGTGTCGGATGAAGTGCGCTATCACGATGCCGACGTCACCGCCTTCGGTTACGAGCCAGGCCAGATGGCCAGCTGCCCCGCCGCTTTCGTGGCGGATGACAAACTGATTGCCGCCGCCGAAAGGGTTATCAAGCAGCTCGACCTCAACGCGGTACGCGGTTTGGTAGTGAGCGGCGATGCGTTTATCAACGGCGCTGCACCGCTGGAACGCATCCGCACCACCTTCCCGCAGGCGATTGCGGTGGAGATGGAAGCAACCGCGATTGGTCACGTTTGCCATCAGTTCGAGGTGCCATTTGTGGTGGTGCGCGCCATTTCTGACGTTGCCGATCAGGAATCACACCTCAGCTTCGATGAGTTCCTCAGTGTTGCGGCAAAACAATCTTCACTGATGGTTGAAAACCTGCTGGTTCAGCTGGCGCGTGGCTAAAATCCTGCTGCTTGGGCTGTTGCTGCTGTGCAACAGCCTGTTCGCTGCCGCGCCGCGCGTCATCACTCTTTCGCCCCATCTGACGGAACTGGCCTTCGCCGCAGGCATTACGCCGCTCGCCGTCAGCGCCTTCTCCGATTATCCCGCGCAGGCCAACGCGCTGGAACAGGTGGCGAACTGGCAAGGCATTAAAGTGGAACGCATTCTGCAACTGAAGCCGGATGTGGTGCTGGCGTGGCGCGGCGGTAATCCACAGCGGCAAATTGAACAGCTGCAGCGTTTTGGGATTAAGGTTGAGTGGATCGACCCGCAAACCATTGACCAAATGATCGATGCGCTGGCGGCGTTACAGCGCTGGAGTCCGCAGCCGCAGCAAGCCATCGATGCGGCGCAGGCATTACGCGCGCAGGAAGCGGCGCTACGCAAGCAGTATCAGCAAAGTACGCCGCTGCCGCTGTTTTTGCAGTTTGGTCAGCAGCCGCTGTTTACGGCTTCGCGTAACACCATGCAAAACCAGGTCATTGAGCTGTGCGGCGGCAGGAATATTTTTGCCGATAGCAGCGTTAGCTGGCCGCAGGTGAGCCGCGAACAGGTGCTGATGCGCCATCCGCAGGCGATTGTCATCGGGGGTGATGCCGCTCGGGCCGCCAGCATCGCGCAATATTGGCAGCCGCAATTGGATGTGCCAGTGATCGCCATCAATGACGACTGGCTGAGCCGTCCGGGGCCTCGCATGCTGCTGGCAGCGAAACAGCTGTGTGCAGATTTACATCCGACGAAAAAAAGCATTAATAAAGATTAAAGATTCGGCATAAATTGTCGTAAATCATAATACAAGGCGCAGCGGCCACGTATGCTCTGTGCCCTTTTTTAGCGCTTAGCGCAATTTTGTCTTCACCAGGAACTATTTATGACCAGAGCATTGCTGCTGGCCATAGGGCTCGTGATCGCTGCACCTCTGAGTGCGGCCACGTCGACCGGCTCTATCGCCGCTACCTTAACGTTATTCTCGCGTTGCGATATCTCACGGCAGAGTGAACACTCTCTGCCCAAAGTGGATTGTGGACGTCATTTCAGCGCGCAGCCGCGCATTACCGAACGAGTATTAAAACGCGATGCTAAACGCCGCGAATCTGCGCGTTTAGTGACTATTGAATGGTAGGAATCTGGCTACCAGAACGGCAGCCAGAAGCAGCATTAGATGCTGAAGGAAGAACCACAACCGCAGGTGGTTTTGGCATTCGGGTTGGTCACGATAAAACGTGAACCTTCCAGGCCTTCGGTGTAATCCACGGAACCGCCCACCAGATATTGCAGGCTCATCGGATCCACCACCAGCGCCACGCCTTGTTTCTCGATGGTCATGTCACCGTCATTCATTTGATCGTCAAACGTGAAGCCGTACTGGAAACCGCTGCAACCGCCGCCGGTAATGTAAACGCGCAATTTCAGCTCGGGATTTTCTTCATCAGAAATCAGGTTTTTCACTTTTTTTGCTGCTGCATCAGTAAATTGCAAAGGCAGCGCTGCTAAGTCGTCACTCATCTTTTACTCCGGGTAAACGTCGAGGTCAGAAAACGACCTTAATCTCGCTATTATCTGCCAGCCGTCCAGTGCAATCAAGTCTCACGCTTGACACTGCGTGCCGCCGCATGCGCAGGAAAGTATATACCCTAAACTTTAGCGCAAGCCGTTATTCCCGTAGAATGGCGCCAGATTTTTTACCGAACAGCAGGAGCAGAACAATGAGTAAGTCAGAAAACCTGTATGCCGCAGCGCAACGCCTGATCCCCGGCGGTGTGAACTCCCCGGTACGTGCATTTACCGGTGTGGGCGGTGTGCCGCTGTTCATCGAACGCGCTGACGGTGCGTATCTGTATGACGCCGACGGCAAAGGCTATATCGATTATGTCGGTTCGTGGGGCCCGATGGTGCTGGGTCATAACAACGCCAACATCCGTAACGCGGTGATTGAAGCGGCTGCGCGCGGTCTGAGCTTCGGCGCGCCAACCGAGATGGAAGTGAAAATGGCCGAGCTGGTGTGCGAGCTGGTGCCCAGCATGGACATGGTGCGCATGGTTAACTCCGGCACCGAAGCCACCATGAGCGCCATTCGCCTGGCGCGCGGCTTCACCCATCGCGACAAAATCATCAAGTTCGAAGGCTGCTATCACGGCCACGCCGACTGCCTGCTGGTGAAAGCCGGCTCCGGCGCGCTGACGCTCGGCCAGCCAAACTCGCCGGGCGTACCGGCCGATTTCGCTAAGCACACGCTGACCTGCACCTATAACGATCTCAGCACCGTGCGTGCGGCTTTCGAGCAGTATCCTGAGGATATTGCCTGCATCATCGTTGAGCCGGTAGCGGGCAACATGAACTGCATTCCACCGCAGCCAGACTTCCTACCAGGCCTGCGTGCGCTGTGTGACGAATTCGGTGCGCTGCTGATTATCGACGAAGTGATGACCGGCTTCCGTGTCGCATTAGGCGGTGCTCAGGCCTATTACGACGTGACGCCAGACCTGACCTGTCTTGGTAAAATCATCGGCGGCGGCATGCCGGTCGGTGCCTTTGGTGGTCGTCGTGATGTGATGGATGCGCTGGCACCAACCGGTCCGGTTTATCAGGCCGGCACCTTGTCCGGTAACCCGATTGCCATGGCGGCGGGCTTCGCGTGTCTGTCGCAAATTGCGCAGCCAGGCACCCACAGCACGTTGACCGATCTGACCACGCAGTTAGCACAAGGCCTGCTGGCCGCAGCGAAAGCCGAAAATATTCCGCTGGTGATCAACCACGTGGGCGGTATGTTCGGGATTTTCTTCACTGATGCCGATGAAGTGACCTGCTATCAGGACGTCACTCAGTGTGACGTTGAGCGCTTTAAGCGTTTCTTCCACCTGATGCTGGAAGAAGGCGTTTACCTTGCGCCATCTGCTTTTGAAGCAGGCTTTATGTCGCTGGCGCACAGTAAAGAAGATATTCAACGCACCATCGATGCGGCACGCCGCAGCTTCGCGAAACTTTAAAACCGTCTGAATGGCGCACTCTACCGTCGTTGTGGAGTCGCCATTCAGGGTTACCCTGATTACGCCCGCCGCAACAGCCAGATAAAATACGGCGCACCAAAGAAGGTCGCCATCAACCCGGCTGGAATTTGATCCGGAAACGCCAGCATCCTGCCGCACCAGTCAGCGAAAATCATCAAGCCGCCGCCCAACAAACCGGCCATCAACACCTGTGGTAACGCACGGCGGAACCCGAGCATGCGCACAATATGCGGCGCCATCAGCCCGATAAAGCTCAGCGGCCCGATAGTTAACGTGGCCGTGGCAGTTAATGCCGCCGCCAGCAGCAGCAGGCTGAGGCGCGAGGTAGTGAGCGCCATGCCCGCTGAACGCGCGGTAGCGCTGCCGAGTGGCAATAGCGTCAACCAGCGACTTGCCAGCGGCGCCAGCGCCATCAGCACCACACCCACCACCGCGCTTTGCACGGCCTGCTGCATATTGATGTTGTAGGTTGAACCGGAAATCCAGCTCAACAAGCCCGCCATGCGCGGATCGCCGCTGGCCAGCAGCACCATCAAAAGTGTGACAAACGCGCTGTTAAGCGCCATGCCCGCCAGCAACATGCGTTCTGGCGAAAAGCCGCCGCGACTCGCCACCAGCATAATAATCAATAGCGTCAATGCCGCACCCAGCGCACCGGCAGGCAACAGCCACGCCACCGCATCGCCCGGCACGAAGAACATCATCACCACCACGCCGCACGCCGCACCCGAGCTAATGCCTAACACTTCCGGGCTTGCCATCGGATTGCCGGTGAGCCGCTGGATCAGCGCTCCCGCCACGCCGAGCATCATGCCCACAATCAGCGCCGCCAATACGCGCGGTGCGCGCCACGGCAGCAACTGCTGCAGCATATCGCCGCCCACCCACGCAAAGCCGTGCGCATCGCGGCCAAAGGTAATACCAACCCAGCTGAATATGCCCAGAACCAGTAATCCAATCAGACACCAGCGTAAGACGTTCTGCCGCTCAGCCGGCACGCTATCGCCCTGATTTAGCGCCGGCGGCACCGATCCGGTACGCAGGCGCGGCAGTAACCACAACAAAATCGGCACGCCGATCAGCGCGGTCGCCGTGCCGGTAGACACTTCGCGCCAGTGGCTGGTAAGCCACTGCACACACTGATCGGCCAGCCACAGCAGCAGCGCACCGATCAGCGGGGCCAAAATCATGCGGCTCATCAGACGACGTCCGCCGAGCATCTTCGCCAGCAGCGGCGCGAACAAGCCGATAAAGCCGATAATGCCCGCAACATTGACCAGCTGCGCGCTAAGCAAAATCGCCAGCGCCAGCGCGGCAATACGTGCCGCCGACAGCGCCAGACCAAGGTTTTTCGCTACGCCATCATCTAGCCCCATCAGCGTCAGTGGACGCAGCAGCGCCAGCGCCACCACAAACGCCAGCAGCAGACGCGGCCACAGCTGGGCCACGTTGTGTCCATCCAGCTGGTTGAGCGCGCCGGTGCTCCACAGGAACATGTTCTGCAGTTGATCGTGATTGAAGATCGCGAAGATTTGGTTCACCGAACCGGCGTACAAACTCAGCACCAGCCCAGCAAGAATCAGCGTCACCGGCGACAGACGTTTACCCCAGGCCACGCCGAACACCAGAATACCGACAATCACCGCGCCGCCCATCGCCGCAAACTGCTGCGTTAGCTCGCCGCCCGGCAAATGCCACAACGTCGCGACGGTAATCCCCAACTGAGCGCCCGACGACACGCCAAGCGTGGTGGGTTCCGCCAGCGGATTGCGCAGCACCTGCTGAAACAGCAAACCGGCGAGGCCAAGGCCCGCGCCAACCAGCAGCGACAGCGCCAGTCGCGACAGCAAACTGTGATGAAACACAACTTGCTGGATGTTGTTGACGTCAGGCGCAAAAAACGCCTGCGACCATTGATCGATAGGCAGCGCCTGGCGCAGATTGATCACGGTTAAGGCCAGCGCCAGCAGAAACACCGTACTCAATAGCGCGACGGGAAAAAGACGATTGCGCATCAGTGCGACTCCAGCGCGTGTTCCAGCACGCGGACAAATTTCAGCGCCGAAGAGGTCGCGCCGTAATACCATACCGCCGGCACGCGCTGGAAACGCTGCGCGCGCACAAACGGCAGCGCCTGCCACAGCGCGGTGGCCATCACCTGCTGCATATCGCGATCGTTATCGTGATCGAAGCAGATCACCTGCACATCACCCACTTCCGCCAGCCGCTCCAGCCCAACGACTGCACTGCCCCAGAAGTTGGTTTCGCCCTGCCAGGCATTGCTCAAGCCAAGGATCTCCATCACCTCAAGGAACAAACTGTTTTTACCGAAGGTAATCGCGTGGCGGCTGTCCATCAGCGACATCAGCAGCACCGGACGATCGGCCCACGGCCTGAGGCGTTCACGCGCCGCCGCCAGCTGTTCATCCACATACTGCAGATGCTGCACGGCCTGCGCTTCACGGCCAAGACGTGCGCCGAGCGCCTGCAATGAGTGACGCGCGGTGCTGAGCGGTTTGCCGTCGCCGCTGTTGAGGTCAAAACCCATGGTTGGCGCGATGCGCCGCAGCTTATCCAGAGCCGGACCATAGCCATTGGAGTGCAGAATGAGCGAGGGTTCGAGCTGCGTCATCAGCTCCAGATTGGGCTCGGTGCGTAAGCCAAGATCGATAACGCTGGACGGCAGCTGCGGATCGCCGACCCAAATGTTGTAGTTGTGCATGTCGGCCACCCCGAGTGGCGTCACGCCGAGCGCCATCAGCAGCTCCACCGGCAGCCACTCCAGCGCCAGAATGCGCTGCGCATCCGGTATGGCGGCACGCAGCGGCAACGCGGACATCAACGGGGAAAGTGCCAGCGCCGTCAGCAGGCGGCGGCGAGAAATGTCGAACATGGCGAAGCCTTAGTAAACGAAACTGACGGGCGCGCCGCCCAGCGGATGCGGCAAAATGCCCATCGGAATACCGTAAATGTTGCCCAGCACATCGGCCTGCATGATCACCTCGGGGCCACCTTCGGCTATCACTTCGCCACCGCGCAGCGCCACCAGACGATCGCAATAGCGTGCTGCCATGTTGAGATCGTGCAGCACCGCAATCACCGTCAGCCCACGTTCGCGGCTGAGACGCTGAATCAGCGCCAGCACATCAACCTGATGGGCGATATCCAGCGCCGAGGTCGGTTCATCCAGCAACAGGCAGCGACTGTTCTGCGCCACCAGCATCGCCAGCCAGGCACGCTGGCGCTCGCCGCCAGAAAGGCTATCCACCAGACGCCCGGCAAAAGGCTTTAATCCCACCAGCGTAATCGCCTCTTCCACCCGATCGCGATCTTCCTGACCATAGCGGCCCAGCGCGCCGTGCCACGGATAGCGGCCAATCGCCACCAGCTCGCGCACCGTCATGCCTTCCGCCGCGGGCAGTTGCTGCGGCAGATACGCCACCTGACGCGCAAAATCTTTGCTGCCCCAGTTATCTACCGCGTCCTCATTCAGCAACACGCGCCCTTCACTCGCCGCATGGTGACGACCGAGCATTTTCAGCAGCGTGGATTTGCCGGAACCATTATGACCAATCAGCGCGGTGACTTTGCCCGGTGCAAAGGTAAGAGACAGCGGATGCAACAGCGTGCGGCCTGGCACACGAAAACTGACGTTATCCAGCCTGAAGGTGGTTTCTGCGTGGTGCGGATGCTGCATGATAATCCCTGGTTAATCTGTAGGTCGCCATTGATGGCGACCTGCGTAACACGATTAGAAACGGAAAGTCGCAGTACCGACAATCTGACGCTCAGCGCCCCAGTAGCAGGCGTAGTCGCGGTAGCAGCTGGCGACGTATTCACGATCAAAGAGGTTATTGACGTTAACGCCGATGGTGGAGCCCGGCATGCCAAAGCGTGCGAGATCGTATTTAAGCGCGGCATCAACGGTGGTGTAACCGGCTACGTCGAAGTTTTGGTTCACATCGTCGCCGCTGGCGTACAACCCTTTGCTCTCGCCCACATAACGCACACCCGCACCCACCGTCACGCCCGACAGCGCCGTTTCATGGAAGGTGTAATCACTCCACAGCGATGCCATATGCTTCGGCACCTGCACCGGCGTTTTGCCTTTCAGGTTAGTGTCTTCGGTGTATTCCGCATCAGTGTAGGTATAAGACGCGGTCATATTGATGTTGGCATTCAGCGCGGCTTTGGCTTCCAGCTCCACGCCACGCGAGCGGATTTCACCACTCTGAATGCTGGCATTTGGGTGGTTAAGGGTATCCGGATCGGCCGTCAGGTTTTTGGTTTTGGTCAGCTGATACACCGCCGCCGTCAACACCACCGGACGATCTTTAGGAACGTATTTCACACCGGCTTCATACTGCTTCGCGCGGGAAGGATCAAAGGCTTGACCATCATAAGTTGAACCTGAGTTCGGAATGAAGGCTTCGCTGTAGCTGAAGTAAGGTGCGATACCGTTATCAAACACATAGTTCAGCCCGCCACGCCAGGTGAAAGCCTGATCGTTCTGGCGATCAACGCTACTGGCTACGCGATCATAGACCGAGTTCATCGCGTAATCATAACGACCGCCGAGGGTTAACACCCAGCGGTTCCACTCCATCTGATCCTGCGCGTATAAACCGGTTTGGCGCTGCTTATTGAGGTGCTGATAAGGATTAGGGAACGGCGTCACGCTGTCGTCGCCATATTGTGGATTAACGGCATTGAGCGGTGATGCGGTACCAAATTGCGCATCAATATCATTACGCGTGCGCTGGAAATCGACACCCAGCAACAGTGTGTGATCAATTTGACTGGTGGTGAATTTGGCCTGCGCCTGGTTATCGACTGCAAACTGGTTGAGCTTTTCATCAGAAACCGCTGAACCGCGGGTGATTTGCTGTGTTGCGGCATTAAAACCATTGCCATAAATGCTGCGATAATCCGTTCTCAGATCCGCATAGCGCAAATTCTGCCGCACCGTCCAGGTGTCGTTGAGGCTGTGCTCGAAGTTGTAGCCCACCATCCTGGTGTTGCGCGAAATCTTGTTGCTGTCTTCGCCTTCATCAAAGTTGGTCGGCAGCTTGTAGCTACTGCCGTCAGGACGCGTGATGCCCACCACGGTGCCCTGACGCGGCAACCAGCCGTAATAGCCGGTTTCCGGTTCGTTCTGGAAGTAGGTCAGCAAATCGAAACGCGTATTCTCATCCGGACGCCAGCTGAATGATGGCGCAATGGTGTAGCGCTTCTCTTTGTTCATATCCTGCTGCGCATCGGCGCTACGCGCGAGACCAGTCAGGCGATAGCTGTAAACGCCGTCATCATCCAGCGAGCCGCCGAAATCGAAACCCGTGGAGAACTGATTGTTTGTGCCCATCTGGAACTGCACTTCACGCAGCGTCTCCTGCGTCGGACGCTTACTCACCAGCGACACCACGCCGCCTGGATTGCTCTTGCCGTACAGCACCGAAACCGGACCGCGCAACAGTTCGGCGCGTTCAAGAAAATAGGGATCGATAGCAAACTCAGAGTAGTTATCACCCTGCAGTTTCAGGCCATCAAGATATTGGTTGGTGTTGGTTTCGCTGAAGCCGCGAATAGAGAGCGCATCGATGACATTGGAGCTACCGCGGTTACCGGTCAACACGCCTGGCGTGTAGTTGAAAGCCCCTTTCACGCTGGTGACGTTTTTCATCGCCATCTCTTCCTGCGTGACTACCGAGATTGACTGCGGGTTCTTCTCAATCGGCGTATCGGTTTTGGTGCCGGTGGCGCTGCGTTTGGCCGCAATGGTTGGCGACGGGCCCCACGCTTTCTCTTGCTCGACTCCGCTGCCGCCATCGGCGCTAACCACCACGGTATCTTCTGCCAACGCCTGCACGCTGAACGTACCCATAGTCAGTGAAATAAACCAAGCCAGCGAACGCGGGCGTAAGAAACAAGGATTGGTGTTTCGCGTATTCATAAGTGAGGTCTCTCGAAAAAAGTCGATGCAGGCGAATACAAACGAGAATGATTATTATGACGCACGGATTTTAGGCGAAATAGCGCCATATTCGCAACGATTAATGCCTGTAAGCGCGGCGTTTACAGCCAGATCGCGCATATTCATGATCGCAAATAATAAATCAGCAATAAAAGGAGCGGAGGCCGCCAATCGGGAAATTGCATTGCCGCACAGAGGAAGTTTATTTCATCCCGACAGAGCATCAAACCTACGATAACCATTAAAATCATAAAGTTAAAAAAATGGCCCGCTAATTGCTTATCTCCTGCATTCTCCTTCCCGCAGACACACTCATGACCGCTATAAACTGGAACATTGTTGATCGCGTTATCTTCATCAATTTGAAGAAACGCAAAGACCGATTAAGCCGCATCACTAAACAACTTAAAAAGCTGGGTTTAACCGCTGAAAAAATCGTTCGCCTGGACGCGATCAAGCATGAAAAGGGCTACATCGGCTGCACGCAATCGCATATCGCCGCGCTGGAGATGGCACGCGATAACGGCTGGGAGCGCGTGCTGATTCTGGAGGATGATTTTAGCTTCAATGAAAGCCAGAAGAACTACGACAATCTCAACCGCTACTTTGCCGCCCTGCCGCAAATCAACTGGCAAGTGGCTTTTCTGGCGGCCAATTATCGCCGAGTCACGCCGTTAAAGAGCGTGGACTATATCGTGCGCGCTAACTTCGCGTGGTGCGCATGCGCCTATATCGTAAATCACCGCTATTACACCACGCTGATTGAAAACTATCACGAGGCGCTGCAGGCGCAATTGCAAGGTGGTGCGCAGGCACAATATGCCCTTGATGTGCACTGGAATAGCCTGATGCAGCAGGATCTTTGGCTGGGCGTATTCCCCAACGCCGGTGTACAACGGCTCGATAAAAGCGATATCGAAAATCGAACGGTAGATTACCGCGCACTCTTCAGAAAACCGTTGAGTCAAATCGTTGCGCCCGCCAAATTCAAACCCTCCACTTCAGGCCCAATTAAAGTCGACTTTTACTTCCAGTGGCCACCGGGTTGGACGAACTTTGAATCGGTGATTGAGGCGATGCAGGCCAATCCCGCGTTCGATTGCCGCATCGTGGTGGTGCCTTACCTGAACTGGAAGGCGAGCGATGTTAACGGCGATATTCAGCGTGAAATTCTGCGTGAAAGAGGGCTGGATTACACAGGATTTGAAGACTATCAGTTGGAGCAGCGTCAGCCCGATGTGGTGTTCTTGCAAAACCCTTACGACGAAGCACGCCCCGAAGCCTTTCGCAGCGACTACCTGCATGAGCGCGGCGTGAAAATCGCTTACATCCCTTATGCGCTCGATACCGGAATTGGCGCAGAGAGCATGGTGTATCAATATAATTTGCTTTGTCAAAATCTGGCGACGTGGATATTTGCCCGCTCGGAAAAACATAAAACTGAGTTTGCGCTGCAGTGTCAGGCAGGAAATCGCCATGTGCACGTTACCGGCCATCCTAAATTTGACCACTATCAGCGTCGTTTCCATCTCACGGATAACCTGCCGGCTCAAACGGTAACCACCTTCCTGTGGACGCCGCATTTCGTACTGCCTGGCGACCAGAAGATGTACACCACGTTCAGCCTTTACTGCTCGGCGTTCTTAAAACTGATTGAGCGTCAGGACATTCATCTGATCATTCGCCCCCATCCGCTGCTGAGCCAATGGATAGGTGAAGCCAACCCAACGGCACAAAGTCTTTATCAGCAGTTACAGCGCGCGTCGCAGCAACACACCAATCTGGAGTGGGATCTCGGGCATGATTACACGCTGACTTTTGCGCGTTCCGATGCACTCATTGCGGACGCCGGTTCCTTCCTGCTGGAATATCTGCCGTCGAAAAAACCCATCCTCTACCTCACTCACGAAACCTGTCACGGTTTGAACCGCACTGCAGAATTCATTTATGACGCCTACGACGTTGCCTGGTGTGAAAAGGATATTTTCACCTTTGTAGACAACATTGTCGCGGGTCACGATGCAATGAAAGTGCGCCGGGAACAAGTCCTGCGTGAGGAACTGCAGATAGAGGAGAAAACAGCGGGCGAGAAAATCGCTGAAATTATTTGTTCATCACTCAGACCGCAAGCGGCGGAATAAAAAATGAAAAATGTAGCCATAATACTTTCTGGCGGTACAGGCACCCGCTTTGGCAGCGACAAGCCAAAACAATTCGCCAAGTTAGCGGGACGTGCCGTGATTGAATACACCATCGAACGTTTTGAAAAATCGGCCGACATTGATGAAATTATTATCGTCTCACAAAATGAGTACATCGATTACATGTGGGAGTTGGTGGCAAAAAATCAGTGGCACAAAGTGAGTAAAGTGGTGAACGGCGGTAAGGAACGTTTTGACTCAACATATTCCGCGCTGAAAACCCTTATCAACTATGACGGTCATTGTAAAATCTTACTGCATGATGCCGTGCGTCCATTAATTAGCGACACTATTATTCGCAAATGCGTAGATGCACTTGAATCCTTTGACGCCGTAGATGTGGTGATCCCCTCAGCAGATACTTTAGTAGAAGTTCACGATGATGGCTGCATTGCCAATATTCCTCATCGTGCCAGCATGCGCCGAGGCCAGACCCCTCAGGCATTTCGTCTGGAAAAAATTCGCCAGGCTTATGAGAAAGCAGCGGCCATGGGTAAGTTTACGTTTACCTGCGACTGCGGAGTATTGCGTAATATGCTGCCTGAAACGCGTGTTATTACCGTAGAGGGCGATGAGAACAATATTAAAATCACCCATCCACTTGATCTCTTTATCGCAGAGAAATTGCTGCAGGAGAAAAGCTCACACGCATTGAATTCTGCAAATCTCGATTTCCTGCGCGATAAGCATATGGTTATTTTTGGTGGAGGTAGCGGAATTGGTCTGGAGATGATGAAAGTTGCCACGCTGTGTGGGGCCAAAGTACATATTGCCAGTCGTTCACATAATGATATCGACATTACTCATCTCGACAGCGTAAAAAACTATTTAACTAACATTGTTGTCGAGCATGGCAATATTGATTTTATCGTCAACACTGCGGGTGTCTTGATTAAGAAACCGCTCGCCACGCTTACTCAGCAGGAAGTGATGGCGCTGATTAACATTAATTATCTGGGAGCCGTAAACGTGGCAATTGCGGCAAAAGAGCGGTTAACCTGCAACTCCGGCATGTTATTGAATTTCACATCCAGTTCTTACACTCGTGGACGGGCTTTTTACGCCCTTTACTCATCGGCAAAAGCTGCGGTAGTCAATCTGACTCAGGCGCTGGCGGAAGAGTGGATTGAGGATAAAGTCAAAGTGAACTGCATCAATCCTGAGCGTACCGCCACACCGATGAGAACCGTTAATTTTGGCGAGGAACCTGCAGATTCACTGCTACATGCACGAGACGTTGCAGTAAAAAGCCTGGAAGTTCTCGTGACGCAAGGTACTGGTATGGTTATTGATATTCGCAAAAGTAACTGTAAGAATCAGCCCAGCTAACCACCTATCCCAATAAAAAAGGGCGCCGCAGCGCCCTGTGTTTTCTCAGCAACTTATTTGCTGCCGAACATATCTTTAATCCAACCCGCCACGCCGTCAGAATCTTTCTGCTCATTCTGTGGCTGCTGTTGTTGCTGCTGTTGCTGTTGCTGCTCTTGTTGCTGCTGCAACTGCTGCTGTTGTTGCTGAACCTGCTCTTGCTGCTGCTGACACAGCGCGTTCGGATCCAGCGACCACACCGGCAACGAACGCCATGTGCTGCTGCCCGTACCGCAGATAAAGTTACCGGCAGAATCGATATTCATCTGCGTGATATCTTCCGGCGGCGTCAGCACCAGCGGCATTGGCGCCTGGTTGTCGAGATAGCGGCGATAAAGCTGCATTGCACCGCTGGCACCGTACAGCTTCGAGGTTTGGTTGTTATCGCGGCCAACCCAGGTAATCGCCACTTCTTTGCCATCAATACCGGCGAACCAGCTATCGATCAGGTCATTGGTGGTACCGGTTTTGCCAGCCAGATGCGCTTTAGGATAACGCGCACCCAGCGCACGCGCGGTACCGTGATCGGCGACCTGCTGCATGGTGTAGAGCGTCAGATACGCCGCCTGCGCCGGTTCAACACGCTGCGCCTGCGGATAGCTCTGATACAGCACCGTGCCATCTTCCGCAATCACCGAACGCACCGCCGACAGCTCAGCGCGGTTACCGCCGCTGGCAATCGACTGGAACGCCTGCGCCACTTCAATCGGCGTCAGGTTCAGCGCACCGAGCAGCATTGACGGCACCGGATGCAGCTGATCTTTCGGCACGCCGAGCTTGTTCCAGGTATCGACCACCGCATCCAGTCCCAGCGTCATACCGAGGTTGACGGTTGGCACGTTCATCGAGTTGGTCAGCGCATCCACCAGCATCACTTTGCCGCTGAAACGACGATCGTCATTCATCGGTTTCCAGATGCTGCCGTTCGGCTGTTTCAGCGCAATCGGTTCATCGGCGATCCAGCTGTTGAGGCGATAGCTGTTCGGCTGGCTCAGCGCGGTGAGATAGGTGGCCGGTTTTGCCAGCGAGCCAATCGAACGACGTGCCTGCAGCGCGCGGTTGTAACCGGCGAACTGCGGATCGGCACCGCCGACCATGGCGCGCACTTCACCGCTGAAGCGGTCCACTACCACCATCGCGGTTTCCAGATCTTTCAGGCCACGCTGTTTTTTCAGCGTTGGAATGCCTTCAATCACCGCTTTCTCTGCGGCATCCTGCGAAATCGCATCCAGCGTGGTGAAAATCTTCACGCCGGAGAGATCTTTCATTTTGTCGCCGAGCTTAGCCTGCAGCTCGTTACGCACCATCTGCATAAATGCCGGCTGAGGCGTGATCACGCCGCCTTTTGGCTGCACGCCAAGCGGACGCGCCGACAGCATGTCATACAGTTCCTGATCGATGACGTTCTGCTGCTGCAACAAACGCAGCACCAGATTACGTCGCTCCAGCGCCAGTTTCGGGTTACGCCACGGATTGTACAGCGACGCACCTTTCACCATGCCGACCAGCATCGCCTGCTGATCGAGGCTCAGCTCATCCACCGGACGACCAAAGTAGTAAAGGCTCGCCAGCGGGAAACCGCGGATCTGGTCATTACCGGTCTGGCCGAGATACACCTCGTTGAGATACAGCTCGAGGATGCGATCTTTGCTGTAGCGCGCATCCATGATCACCGCCATATAGGCTTCACGCGCTTTACGCCACAGCGAACGCTCGTTGGTGAGGAACAGGTTTTTCACCAGCTGCTGCGTCAGCGTACTACCGCCCTGCACCGCTTTACCGGCGGTGATGTTGGCGAGGAACGCACGACCAATCGAATACGGGCTAATGCCGTCGTGCTCGTAGAAGTGGCGATCTTCAGTGGCGATCAAGGTACTCACCAGCAGATCCGGGAAACCGGCGCGCGGCACGAACAGACGCTGTTCACCGTTCGGCGACTGCAACATGGTGATCAGGCGCGGATCGAGGCGGAAGAAGCCAAAATCGCGGCCGGTATCAAGGTTTTTAATCTCGCTCAGCTCATTGTTGCTAAAGGTCAGGCGCGCGTTGATCTGCCCCTCTTTGCTGTCCGGGAAATCAAACGGACGGCGCAGCAGATCAATGGTGTTGCCTTTGACGCTAAACTCGCCCGGACGGGTAATGCGCGACACTTCGCGATACTGCGTGCCTTCCAGCAGCGCAATCATCTCTTTTTTGTCGTACGACATGCCCGGTTCAAGGCTGACCATGCGGCCATAAACGGCGGCAGGCAGTTGCCACACTTTACCGTCGATGCGGCTGCGGATTTCCGAGTCGAGATAGACGCCCCAGGCGGCCATCACCACCACAAAGACCAGGAAGAGTTTAATCAACCAGCCCAACCAGCGACGTTTGCCGCGTGGCGGACGTTTTTTACTTTTTGGTGGCACCGGTCCACTCTCCTCATCTTCTTCGTCAAAATCGTCCTGATCGATATCATCATCAAGTTCCCTGCGGCGACCCCGACGCGCACTGCTGCGCGGCGGCTTTGGCGCTTTTCCTTTGCGCCCAATAGGTTCGCGATCGTTCCCAGACATGCTTTTATTCTCCAGGTATTGCTACGGCGGCGGCCGTTACTCTAACTGCTTTCTCGTGCTGCGCATGGCAGAACCCTCTGAATTCGGTCCACAGCGTTTCACGATGAAAATTTCTTGGTCCGCCTTGTGGGTAAGGCGTTGGCCGGATCGTCCGGCCACGGATGCTTTGGATAGCGCCCTTTCATCTCTTTCTGCACTTCGGGATACGCACCACGCCAGAACGCCGCGAGGTCACGGGTGATCTGCAGCGGACGGTGCGCGGGCGAGAGCAGCTCTAACACCAGCGGTACGCGGCCATCGGCCACCGCCGGATTCTGTGCTTCGCCAAACATCTCCTGAATCCGCACCGCCAGCGCGGGTGGCTTCTCTGCATCGTAGCGGATCGGCAGGCGGCTTCCGGTCGGCACAGTGTAATGAGTTGGCAGCACAGTATCCAGCCGCTGACGTTGTGACCATGTCAGCAAATGTAATAATGCGCTGACAAGGTTGATGCTCTGCAATCCTTTCAGATCGCGTACCGCGCTCATCTCCGGCAGCAGCCAGCTTTCAAGCGTATCGAGCAGGCTTTCATCGTCCAGCGCCGGCCACGCCTCTTCCGGCAGCCACTGCGCGGCACAGTGCACCCGCAAGCGTAGCTGTTCGGCGTCTTCTTTCCAGCCCAGCACCGACAATCCTTTTTCGCGGATCCAGCGCAGCATCGCCGGATGCAATATTTCCGCCTCCGGGCGTGCCTGCGGCTGCGCTTTTAGGACCAGCGCGCCGATCAGTTCGCGTTTCCACGCGCGCAAAGTGCCTTTCTCTTCGTCCCACTCCACGTCGGTACGCTGCTCAATTAAGGTGGGGCATTCGCGGCGCAGCGCGTCGATATCCACCGGCAGCGCCAGTAACATGCGCGCATCGGCGGCGCTGGCGCCCTGCAGCAGTGCCGGTGCAATTAGCCACTCATAGCGGCGCAAATCATCCTGCTCGTTAAGCATCGCGCCAATGCCGTTCGCCAGCTGATAGCGCGCGCTGTCGCCACGACGCTGCGCCAGACGATCGGCAAAACCGGCGGCCAGCAGCTGCGGGAACAGGTCGGGATTAATGGTGCCGCCGCTGGCGTTGAGGCGCTTCTGCCACTGACGCGCGCGGCGCTGCCAGTGCGACTGCGGATGATTTAGCGCATCACGCAGATCTGCGCTGCCGCTGCGTGGCGGATCCTCCAGAATCGCCACCAGCAGCGCGGCGCTGGCGATGGCATCGTTGTTTTGCCCGGCAGCCACCAGAATCGCGCTCAGGCGCGGATCGCTGCCCAACGCGGCCATTTTTCGACCGCGCGCGTTGAGCTGGTGATTCTCCAGCGCGCCTAGCTGGGTTAACCGCTCGCACGCCGCACGCAAGTTGCGCGGCGGCGGCGCGTCAAGCCACATAAGCTGCGACGCATTCTGACATCCCCATTGCAGCAGATCGATCTGCAGCGAGGTCAAATCGCTATTGAGAATTTCCGGTTCACTCTGCGCCGCCGCACGCAGCGCCTGCTCTTGTGGCAGTAAGTGCAGGCAGATGCCAGGTTCCAGACGACCAGCACGACCGGCGCGCTGCGTCATCGACGCCTGGCTGATACGCTGCGTTTGCAGCCGCGTCACGCCGCTGCGCACGTCAAACTGTGCCGAGCGCTCCAGCGCGCTATCGACCACTAAGCGGATACCTTCGATGGTCAAGCTGGTTTCGGCGATGTTGGTCGCCAGCACCACTTTGCGGCGGCCCGCCGGAGACGGCAGGATGGCGCGGCGTTGCGCCTCCAGCGACAGCGCGCCATATAAAGGAGAAAGATCCACCTCGTCACTGACCCGCGCTTCCAGCTCGCGCTTAACCCGTTCGATCTCCGCCACGCCGGGCAGGAACAGCAGCAGCGATCCTGACTCTTCGCGCAGCAATTGCGCCACCTCGCGCGCTACCGCTTCTTCAAAACGTTGCTGACTGTTGAGTGAGGCATAGCGGCGCGTGACCGGAAAGCTGCGGCCCTCAGAGACCACAAAGGGCGCATCCGGCAGCAGCTGACGCAAACGCTGATTATCGAGCGTGGCAGACATCAGCAGAATTTTCAGATCGTCGCGCAATCCTTGCTGCACATCGAGCAGCAGCGCCAGCGCGAGATCGGCCTGCAGGCTGCGTTCATGGAATTCATCGAGGATCACCAGCGAGACGCCTTCCAGCATCGCATCGCGCTGCAACATGCGCGTCAAAATGCCTTCGGTGACCACTTCGAGGCGCGTGTTGGCACCGCAGCAGTTTTCACCGCGCATGCGATAGCCAACGGTGCCGCCCGGCTGCTCGCCAAGCTGTTCTGCCAGACGCTGCGCCACGTTGCGTGCCGCCAGTCGGCGCGGCTCCAGCATGATGATGCGGCCGGGCAATGGGGTGTGTTGCAGCAGTTGTAATGGCAGCCAGGTCGATTTACCTGCGCCGGTCGGCGCCGCCAGCAACACCTGCGGCGACTGCGCCAGCGCGTCCAGCAACGCAGGCAGCACCTCGCTTACCGGTAACTCACTCAAACTCAACTCCCAAAATGCCTGTGCTAAGATGGCGCGCATTGTAGCACTCTGAGGCGCGGATTACCGGAGGCCAACCTGGCAACGCAACGTCTGTTTTTTGCTCTTGAACTGCCCGCTCCGCTCCAGCAACAGTTGGTGCAGTGGCGCGCGGATAATTTTGCTGCCGAAGCCGGGAAACCGGTGGCGGCGGCTAACCTGCACCTGACGCTGGCGTTTCTCGGCGAGGTCAGCGATGAGACGTCACGCAAGCTGCAGCTGCTGGCCTCACGCATCGAACAGCCCGGTTTTGCCCTCGATTTGGATGACGCCGGTCACTGGCCGCGTCCCGGCGTGGTGTGGCTCGGTTGTCAGCGGGCGCCGCGCGGATTACTGCAGCTCGCCAGCCTGCTGCGCGCACAAGCCGCACGTCATGGCTGCGCACAGAGCCCGCAGCCGTTTCATCCGCACGTCACGCTGTTGCGCAAAGCAGCGTCACAGATCGCGCTGCCGCCGCGCGGTTTTCACTGGCGCACCGATATCCGCCATTTTGCGCTGTTCGCTTCGAACGTGACGCGCGGCCGCACACGTTATCAGGCGCTGGCCCGCTGGCCGCTACTATCATCCACAGGAGAGTAAATGGAATTCGATCCGCCGCTTAAACCCGCCCGCTTGATTGCCCGTTACAAACGCTTTTTAGCCGATGTGGTTACGCCAGAAGGTGAAACGCTGACCATTCACTGCGCCAATACCGGTGCGATGACCGGCTGTGCCACGCCGGGCGATACCGTGTGGTATTCGACATCCAGCAGTGCCACGCGGAAATATCCGCACAGTTGGGAACTCACCGAGACCCAACAAGGCCACTGGATCTGCGTGAATACGCTGCGCGCCAATCAGCTGGTGCGCGAGGCGCTGACGCTCGACACGATTCCGGAATTATCCGCTTACAGCCGCTGCCAGCCTGAAGTGAAATACGGCACGGAAAAAAGCCGAATTGACTTCCTGCTGCAAGCGGATGGCCGATCCAACTGCTATATTGAAGTCAAGTCCGTCACCCTTTTACAAGCAGGTAAAGGCTATTTTCCGGATGCGGTGACGGCTCGTGGACAGAAACATCTGCGCGAATTGAGCACCATCGTGGCAGAAGGTCATCGAGCCGTTTTGTTGTTCGCAGTTCTGCATACGGGGATTGAGGACGTTTCCCCGGCACGCCATATCGACGTGCACTACGCAGAACTACTGGAACAGGCGCAGCGTGGTGGTGTGGAAGTTTTGGCGTATCAAGCTCAAATTTCACCGTTAAAGATATTACTTACGCAACCGATTAACGTAGCGTTGTAATATTTAAAGCAATTTGGTGTGATAGGAATGTTCTGGGCGAGGCGCTGAATACGCGATTGTTCAGAGGCTTGTCAAGTAGTGGTCAGGAATAATTGCCAACCTTGATGGCTTCTGCTATTTATAGCGGCCTGTTTTTTTCCCTTTATGGGAATCGATAAGCCCTAAATCGTTTAGGTTGCAGGCACACAGTCAACACATGCAACTTGACGTATCTAGGGAAGTGCGTGTTATCCAGGAGAAACAACATGCAAGAAGGGCAAAACCGTAAAACATCGTCCCTGAGTATCCTCGCCATCGCTGGAGTGGAGCCGTATCAGGTGAAACCGGGCGAAGAGTATATGAACGACGCCCAGCTAGGCCATTTCCGTAAGATTCTGGAAGCCTGGCGCAACCAACTTCGGGATGAAGTAGATCGCACTGTGTCACATATGCAGGACGAAGCTGCCAACTTCCCGGATCCGGTCGACCGTGCTGCGCAGGAAGAAGAGTTCAGCCTGGAATTGCGTAACCGCGATCGTGAGCGCAAACTCATTAAAAAGATTGAGAAAACGCTCAAGAAAGTGGATGACGACGATTTCGGTTACTGCGACTCCTGCGGTGTAGAAATTGGTATTCGCCGCCTTGAAGCGCGTCCGACTGCCGATCTCTGCATTGACTGCAAAACGCTGGCAGAAATCCGCGAGAAGCAGATGGCTGGCTAATGGCCGTAAGCAAATTGCTACCGCACAGCCGGGAAAATCCCTGTTTTCCCGACGTGCGGTACACTTCGTTATGAATCCTTCAAACTGCATTGGGCGTTTCGCTCCCTCCCCTTCTGGTGACCTCCATTTTGGTTCGCTGATTGCTGCGTTAGGCAGCTACCTGAGTGCGCGCGCGCAACAGGGACGCTGGCTGGTGCGCATCGAAGATATCGATCCCCCGCGTGAAGTTCCCGGTGCCGCAACGCGTATTTTGCAGCAGCTGGAACATTATGGTCTTTACTGGGATGGCGACGTTTTATGGCAGTCACAGCGCCACGATGCCTATCGCGCCGCGCTAAGCTGGCTGCAAACGCATCGACAAAGTTACTTCTGCACCTGCACGCGTAGCCGCATCCAGCAGCTGGGCGGTTTTTACGATGGTCACTGCCGCGATTTGCAGCTGCCGCCGGACAACGCCGCGCTGCGCCTGCGTCAGCATGCGCCGGTTAGCGGCTTTGACGATCGCCTGCGTGGCCATTTACAGGCTGAAGCGCAGCTGGCGCAGGAAGATTTTATTATCCATCGCCGTGATGGGCTGTTTGCCTACAATCTCGCGGTGGTGGTTGATGACCATTTTCAGGGCGTAACGGAAATCGTGCGCGGCGCGGATTTGATTGAGCCCACGGTGCGCCAGATTGCGCTGTATCAGCAGTTTGCCTGGCCAGTGCCGGATTATCTGCATTTGCCGCTGGCGGTCAATCGCGATGGCAACAAGCTTTCCAAGCAGAATCATGCGCCCGCGCTGCCCGCTGGCGATGCGCGGCCGCTGCTGGTGCAGGCTTTACGCTTTCTTGGTCAGCCGGTTTCGGCTGGCTGGCAGGATGAATCGCTGGAAAGCCTGTTGAAACAGGCCGTCGCGCAGTGGAATATCCGCCTGATTCCGTTGCAGAACGGTCTTAAAGAGGATGAAACGACATCACCATTCCTAAATGGTTCTCAACAGGCTATGATTAGCCGCTGATTTTATTAACACCCTTTTTCTCACTGTCGAGGTGTCCCATTTTTACCCGAGTCGCTAATTTTTGCCGGAGAGTCCTCAAGCGTGATGAGGAGGCGCCTGAAGAGGTGGAAGCTGAAAGTCCTGGTCAGATGACTGTCATTCCACGAGAAAGCCACAACATCTCACGCAAAGATATCAGCGAAAACGCCCTCAAAGTGCTCTATCGCCTGAACAAAGCCGGATTCGAAGCCTACCTGGTTGGCGGCGGCGTTCGCGATTTGCTGCTCGGCAGCAAGCCGAAAGACTTTGATATCACCACCAACGCCACGCCTGAACAGATGCGCAAGCTGTTCCGCAACTGCCGTTTGGTCGGTCGTCGTTTTCGTCTGGCACATGTGATGTTCGGTCCGGAAGTGATCGAAGTCGCCACCTTCCGTGGTCATCATCATGAAGAGAGCGAAGAAGATCGCAACAGCTCGCAGCGCGGCCAGAACGGCATGCTGCTGCGCGACAACATTTTCGGCAGCATTGAAGACGATGCCCAACGCCGCGATCTCACCATCAACAGCCTCTATTACAGCGTGGCCGATTTCACCGTACGTGATTACGTCGGTGGCTTGCACGATCTGCACGAAGGCATCATTCGCATGATTGGCGATCCGGAAACGCGCTACCGCGAAGATCCGGTGCGCATGCTGCGTGTGGTGCGCTTCGCCGCCAAGCTGCAGATGCGTATCGCGGCAGAAACGGCCGAGCCGATCCCGCGTCTGGCGACGCTGCTGAATGACATTCCGCCGGCGCGCATGTTTGAAGAGTCGCTCAAGCTGCTGCAGGCCGGTTACGGCTACCGCACCTATCAGATGATGCGTGAATATCAGCTGTTCCAGCCGCTGTTCCCGATGCTGACGCGCGGTTTCACCGCCGAAAGCGACAGCCTGATGGAGCGTATGCTGGCGCAGGTTCTGAAAAATACGGATACCCGCTTGCAAAATGATATGCGCGTCAATCCGGCCTTCCTGTTTGCCGCAATGTTCTGGTATCCGCAGCTGGAATCCGCCGAACGCATTGCGCAGGAAAGCGGCCTGACTTATTACGATGCTTTCGCCTTGTCGATGAACGAAACGCTGGATGAAGCCTGCCGCGCGCTGGCGATTCCCAAGCGTATCACCACGCTGATTCGTGATATCTGGCAGCTGCAGCTGCGCATGTCGCGTCGTCACGGCAAACGTGCGTGGAAGCTGATGGAGCATCCTAAGTTCCGTGCCGCTTACGATTTGATGGCGCTGCGTGCCGACGTGGAAAACAATCCTGAGCTGCAAAAGCTGACGCATTGGTGGGGCGAGTTCCAGGCGGCGGCACCGGTGCAGCAGAAAACCATGATGACCACGCTGGGCGACGATCCGGCCCCGCGCCGTAAACCGCGCCGTCCGCGTCGCCGTCCAACCGGGCCTCGCACAAACAGTCCGCAATGACCCGCGTTTACCTCGCTTTAGGCAGTAATCTGGCCGATCCGCTGCATCAGGTTGATGCAGCGTTGGCCGCGCTCGATGCCATTCCGCATACCTCGCGCATCGCCACATCTTCCCTGTATCGCACGCCGCCGTACGGCCCGCCGGATCAGCCTGATTACCTTAATGCGGTAGTGGCGCTGGAAACCGCGCTGGACGCTGAGGCGCTGCTCGATCATTCCCAGCGCATTGAGCTGCAACACGGTCGCGTGCGCAAAGCTGAACGCTGGGGACCGCGCACGCTGGATCTCGATATCATGCTGTTTGGCAACCAGACCATTAACACGCCGCGCCTGACCGTGCCGCACTACGACATGCACAATCGCGCTTTTATGCTGGTGCCGCTGCTGGAAATTGCCCCGCAATTGTCGCTGCCGAATGGACAAGCCTTATCTGTGATTCTTGCCACCCTGGATCGCAGCGCTATCCGTTTGTGGTCTGAGTAAGCCGTAGTACACTGCGCGCATCAGAAAACTCTGGAGCGTGTGATGAAACCAACAACCCTCTCCCATTTACGCCAACTTAAAACCAGCGGGCGCAAATTTGCCACGCTGACGGCGTACGACTTCAGTTTTGCCAGCCTGTTTGCCGATGAAGGCATTCAGGTAATGCTGATTGGCGATTCGCTCGGCATGACCGTGCAGGGCCATGAATCGACCTTGCCGGTCACCGTGGACGATATCGCCTATCACACCGCTGCCGTGCGCCGTGGCGCACCGCTGGCGCTGCTGATGGCCGATCTGCCGTTTATGAGTTACCCCACGCCAGAACAGACGTTTACTAACGCCGCACAGCTGATGCGCGCGGGCGCCAATATGGTGAAGCTGGAAGGCGGCGAGTGGCTGGCGGAAACCGTGCGTATGCTAACCGAGCGCGCCGTCCCGGTGTGCGGCCATTTGGGCCTGACGCCGCAGTCGGTGAACATCTTCGGTGGCTACAAAGTGCAGGGCCGCGATGAAGCCGCCGCTGAACGTCTGCTGGCCGATGCGCTGGCGCTGGAAGCCGCCGGTATGCAGCTGCTGGTGCTGGAGTGCGTACCGGTGGCGCTGGCGGAACGCGTTACGAAAGCGCTGTCGGTGCCGGTGATCGGCATCGGCGCGGGCAACGTCACTGACGGTCAGATTCTGGTGATGCACGACGCCTTTGGCATTACCGGCGGTCACATTCCCAAATTTGCCAAAAATTTCCTCGCAGAAACCGGCGACATTCGTGCAGCGATTCGCCACTATATCGCCGACGTTGAAGCGGGCCTCTATCCAGCCGCTGAACACAGTTTCCAGTAAATCAGGAGATTTGCAGTGCTGATCATTGAAACACTGCCGATGCTGCGTCGTGAGATTCGTCGCTGGCGTCAGGCAGGTAAACGTATTGCGCTGGTGCCCACCATGGGCAACCTGCACGACGGTCATCTGACGTTGGTCGATGAAGCGCGTGAGCGCGCTGACGTTGTAGTGGTCTCGATTTTCGTCAATCCGATGCAGTTTGATCGTCCCGACGATTTAGCGCGCTATCCGCGCACGCTGCAGGACGACTGCGAGAAGCTGAATCGTCATAGCGTGGATCTGGTGTTTGCGCCCGCGCCCGCCGATGTCTATCCCAAAGGCCTGGATAGCCAAACCTTTGTGGAAGTGCCGGGTTTATCATCGCTGCTGGAAGGCGCCAGCCGTCCGGGACACTTCCGCGGCGTCTCCACCATCGTCAGCAAACTGTTTAATCTGGTGCAGCCAGACATCGCCTGCTTCGGCGAGAAGGATTTCCAGCAGCTGGCGATTATCCGCAAGATGGTGGCGGATATGGGCTTCGATATCGAGATTGTGGGCGTGCCAACGGTACGCGCAAAAGATGGCCTGGCGTTGAGTTCGCGCAATGGCTATCTCACCGCCGACGAGCGTAATATTGCAGCCGGTCTTAGCCAGGTGATGAACAGCATGGCCGAACGTCTGAGCAACGGCGAGCGCCATGTTGAAGAGATTATCGAGCAAGCGGAAGTGGTGTTGCGTGAGAAGGGTTTCCGTCCGGATGGACTGGCGATTTGCGATGCCGAAACCTTACAAGCGCTGAACGTGGACAGCCAGCGCGCGGTGATTTTGATGGCCGCATGGCTCGGCAATGCGCGTCTGATTGATAATCAGCAAGTGGATCTGACGGAGTAGTTTTCCGTTGTTTATTGGCAGCTTAACAAGGTTAGACAGTTATGATTCGCACCGTACTTCAAGGCAAACTGCATCGCGTTAAAGTCACTCAGGCAGATTTGCATTACGAAGGTTCCTGCGCCATTGACCAGGATTTCCTCGACGCCTCCGGCATTCTGCAATACGAAGCCATCGACATTTACAACGTCACCAACGGCCAGCGTTTTTCCACCTACGCGATTGCCGCTGAACGTGGCTCGAAGATCATCTCAGTCAACGGTGCCGCCGCACGCTGCGCCTGCGCTGGTGACATCATGATCATCTGCTCTTACGTGCAGGTCGAAGATGAAGTCGCACGCAGCTGGCAGCCGAAAGTTGCCTACTTCGAAGGCGATAACGAAATGAAGCGCCTCGCTAAGGCGTTGCCGGTTCAGGTGGCCTAAATTCAGGGGCGCCCAAAGCGGCGCCCTTTTTTGATTCCCACAACCCGCAGCCTGCTACGGAATGCCGGTTTCGACTTTGAATTCCAGCCTCAGCGTGCCTGAGTACTGACCCGCCGCCTTAGTCGCGTGATCAAAGGCCGGCGTCGATAAGCGTAATCGTCCCAGCGTACAGGCCACCGGAACATTGATTCCCGGCAACATCACTAAGCGGTAGTCACCGTAGTCGTTACGGGGAATGATCAGCGCGGACTGGTTAGTGAATTGACGCGTCATGCCATTCCACTCCACGAATGCCTGAAAATCGATACGCTGGCTTTTATCCGTGTTCAAAGCGCCTTGTTTAATAATCGTGAAATCGGTACTGCTGCGATCGGGCAACATTACGCCATCAGAGAGCGTTAATTGCAGAGATTGACTGTTGGCGCCATAACCATCGTACATGCACATATCCAGATAGCTGTGGCCTGCGCCCGCCATATTTTTTCCCGTATCACGCAAGTTAAGCGCCATACGCGGCGTAGCGGTATGAAACGCGGGAAAATAGAGTTGCGCCGCATTGTCATCGATATTCAATTGGATATTTACGCGCCATTCCGCGGCTTTTTGAAACGGCTCTCCCTGCATCACATTTATTTTTAAATCGGCTTCCCATATGCCGCCGCTGGGCAACAGCGCGAGCTGATCTGCACTGATATAGACGCTCAGGCCCGATCCCTGGCGCAGATAGCCGCCACAGTTGGGCGAGAACTTATCGTTAATGGCATAGTGTTCATGGGTAAAATAGCCTCCGGTGCAGCGTGCAGCCTCGCCACGCCCATAAGGCTGCCGGTAAGCGATCAATTTCAGATTGACGCTATTTTTCGTTTTACGCTCAGTGAAAGTTAATACGATTTCAGATTCCGCTTCGCCGCCAGAATATTTCGCGCTCGTTTCACATGCCCCGTGCTGCGGATCAGTTGATGAGTCGCACAAATAGGTGCCATAGCCCCAGCGCCGGGCATCATCCACCTTCCAGCCAGCAATTTCGCGTACAAAAATATCAATTTTGCTCGGTAGTTTTTGTTTGGATACAGCGGCGGTGACAATTTTATTAATATCACTCGCTTCCTGATCGGCATGGGCCACCGGCGTGATTAACATCGTGCCGCATATTATTATGCCTACCCACTTATATATGCGTGAGCTCAGGGTTAAAAAGTGCATTGTTTGTCACTCGCTTTTGAAGCCATTAAGGGTTATTAAACGCAGCGAGGCTTATATTGTTGCGCATCGCGTCTGGTAGCGCCGCCACATCTATAAGCGGACACATCACTTCACCAACAAACTGCACAGCATTTTTACGCTGCTTCACACGTAGCGCGCAGGCGTATATCTGCATCGACTCCTGCAGATAAAGCGTGGTGATGCGCTGTGCGCTATCAAATAACATGCCGCCGTCGCTATCTAATTGCGCCGGTGTATTTATCACCCTGGCGTCGCGCAATGGCATACCATTTTCTTTGAGCGCCCGTCCGACATAGGTTAAATTCAGCCGCGCTTTTACCTTGCGCTGCACAATTTTACCCGGCAGCAAAAACAATGATTGTTCACTGCCACCGGTACTGAGCGTGGCGGCCTGCTGATTATCACTCGATGTGCTCTCACGAATGCGGTGCGTGCCCGATTGATATCCCACCGCCGGAAGAAAAGCACTGTCGCCAAAATTGAGCGCATAAGTATGGCCATTGGCCATGACTTCTGCCGCTGGACCCGATAACGCGCTGTCAGCATCCACGCTTACCACCACACCCGCCGGAGAATCCGTGCTGCCTGCGCTGCTGCCCGACCAAAATCCCTGAGACGTGGCGGCGAAGGCCGAGTTATAGCTTCCGGTTAAACTGGTTCCACCCTGGTTATGGGATAAGGTTCCATAGACGTTGCCATGCATCCCATCACGTCGCCCCGAGAGCTGAGAATACATTTCGCCTCCCTGGCTGCCCGTCGCGGTCACGCTTAATTCACGATATTCCGGAGCAAACCATGAAACCGCATGTGAAGCCTGCCACCCCATTTCAGCCCCCTGGCTGTGTTGGAGGCGATACTCGCCTCCAATCTGCGAAGTGTGACGCCGATCCGAAGCGGCTTCCTCGCGCGGCACATAGGACAGGGAAATACCGATGTATCCACCGCGATCGGGTTCCTGACCGCTATTTATGCTACGAAAGATGCCCGCACGCGCCGACACTAATAGCGTGTTAAGTGTGAAACTGCGGCTGATATCCAGCTGCCAGCGCGTCTGTTTACTGGCCTGCTGATCTGCATAGCGCGGATATGAAGGCGCGGGATCAACCCTAACGTCAGGCGTTACTGAGGCGCGGCTCTTGCTGTATCCCAGCGACACCGCGTTACCCGCAAGTTGACCAGAAAGCGTTGCATTCAGACTCTGTGAACAACGATATTGACCTGCGTGCGTGGCCGATATGCAGGTTTTACCTTGCTGCTGATAACGATATAAGGAAAGCGTTGCGCCTTTAGTCATTGTAAGCTGCTGAATATTGCCAGCCAGCCCATGTTTGCTCGCCATTGCCCCGATTCCCAAATTGACTATTCCGAGGGATGAGACGTTTTGCCAATCCAGACGGGTTTCATTAAAGCTTTCTCCTGCCAGCACTGAAACGGCGCTGGTGATCGTCAGCGGTTCGGCAAGGCGCGTTCTGAAGCCACTCTGCAATGCAAAAGGGGGAGGATTTTTAACGTCTGGCACCGAATTAACGGCCTCAGCCACCTTCCCCAGCTGTGTGAACCATTGAAAATCTGCCGGACCCTGCTGCAGCGTCGTTTTGCTAAACGGGTATTGTTGTACGCGGCTTAATGCGCCCTCTTCATAGAATTTCAACGTTAAAAGATAACGTCCCTGGGGAAATGCCTGACTATTTAGTTTCACCACGCCTGCGGGCAGGTATTGCGTACCCAACAGTTCATCATCGCGATAAACATCCACCCGCGTGGTTCGCGATAATAATAAGGTGATAGGTGTTGTTGTTTCGCTCTCTTCACTGTTATTAACGTAACTTTGGGTGGTGCCCAGCCGTACTCCATAAAATTTAGGCAGCGGTAATAACGATAAATTAAAATTTCCGCCGAGCGCGCCATAGAGATTGCGCTTATCCATTTCGCCAACCTGAACATAGCGGCGTGTGCCAATATCATGACGAACATACAGATCATCATGGCGAAATGTTTTTTCCGTGTAATGTGATTGTTGATTGAACAATGCTTGCCAGCTACCGGAGAGATAACTTTTTTCGCCCAATCCCAATGCACCATTTCCTATAATGCTGATATTTTTAGTTGTGTCAGACGTAGCGATATTGATTTGCTGCTGATGGATAAGTGCATTGTGCGCGTTCAGCGCAGGTGCGTAATAGCCAGTACCCACAGGGGCTAGTGGCAGCCATGTGACGTTAATAAACAGATCAACATCATTGCGGCTTTCATTATAAATTAGCGCAGCACTTTCGGTATCCAATTGCCCACAACGTATTGAGGAAACATCATTTAAACAGGCTTTATGCCCATTACGGGCGAGTGGCTGACGCAAAGCCGTTGTTAGCTTTTTTTCGTGTTCCTCACTTAAACCATAAATTTCTTTGATCCGCTGAACCAATTTTTCTGGTTGCGAAAACTGGATTTCATCAGGTTTTACCAGCGCATCATAAAGCCCTAAGTCATGGCTGGCTAAACGCACAGACAGTAATTCATGCTGACCCAGTAATAACTCTTCGAAACCTAATGGCACGTTCTCCTGGCTCTGCGCCAGGCAGGGATAAATCGCTGCACCGACCAAAAATAGAATTAACCAGGAGAACGTCTTCACAATTAAAATCTCAAGCCAGAAATATTACGATTGTCACAACAGCATTAAGGTGCCTGCACCACTGCCAGTCTTACCAGACCGGTATAAAAACCTGCTGCAGGCGTAACATTGCCGCTGGAGATTTCCAGAGGAATGGAACGCGACGCACCGGCACCTTTTGCCGTTGAAAACAGGCTGGTCGCGGTAAAAGTAGTGTTAGCCGTCGTCAATGCTTTCCCATCAAATTTCACCGTCAGCGGAATGGTGTTTGCAGGCGTCAGGGTGTGCGTCAATTGCGCTGCGTTATACAGTTTGATGTTGAGGTCTTTTTCAACATCATTGGTATGCACGCGGGTGTTAATTATTTTTGGCGCCAATTTATTCATATCGGCCAGATACTTCATTTCAATCGCTGAGGGTAGATTTGAGCCATCTTCCATCATTAATGTCATCATGGGATCAATGGATGCCGTGACGGTAATATCCTGATCAACCGCATAGGCATTGAAGGCCATGCCTCCCATTAAAGCCATTGCCGCGAGTACTTTCACTTTCATTTCCTATTCCTTTATTCACTTTTATTGAATTGGCTAATGTTAGCCGTTACGCAGGACAATCAAGGGAAGACTCTTATTTTCTCTTGATCCTCTCCTTGTAATTTAAATACCAGCCTTAAAGCGCCATGCTTAGGCTGATTTTTCAGCGTGTAACGTTCACCGGGATAGACACTGCGTTGATCCTGGATCCATTGACATGCATTCTCTTTCATCTCTTTTTTGCAATAACTATAACGTTGCAGAATCACGCGAACATTACCGCGATTATGCAACTGCTGTTTATGTCGATCATATTCCACGGCAGGCTGAGCGATTAATGGTTGCTGGCGCACCAGCACACCCCAAATTAAGCTCATGCCAATCGAAGCATTGATTTTATTGGTCACAGCCGGTGCATCACTGTCTAAAGCGGCGACCGGCTCAAAGTAAATACGGTAAACATGCTCATGACTCACCGGCTGCAGCGCTATAATCCGCACGAGTTTATTCGCTCCGGCAGGCAAAGCGAACTTAACCGGGGATACCACAATATTTTTACCCTGCCAGCTTTTTACTTCGCGTTCTTGTTCCTCTGGCGTTGCAGGATGAATAACCTCTTTAACCACCACACGTACATATTGGGTATTCTCGCTTTTAGAGGTGATTTGAATGGGCGTGTTTTCATTACGCTTTTCATCCAGGTTTATTACCATGGGATAAACGCTCATATTGGCCATCGCGGCATGAATCCCCATTAAGCCCAAAAGAATGGCGCTCAATACTGCTGTTAACTGCTTCATAATGCCTAAACGTCTTATGCTGTTCCGATAGCCTTTTATGACGACAATCTATTGTGGAAATTAAGTCACATCAGGGAAGACGTTTCGGGATAAGGCAGCGAGGAGAAAAGCGGATGCGGTTAAAATTTTAATAAGACCAGTTTCTTCAATATTTTAAGTCCAACCTTTAGAAGGTATTGGCTGTTAGCATCAGTCTTAAGCGCCAAAACAGGGCAGCGTTTGAGACATATCTCAATCTCAACCTGACCCGTTAAGAAGGTGTTAATGCCACAGGCGACAAACTCAGGACGAAAAAAAAGGCCATAAAATGGCCTTTACAAAGGAGGGGACAGAGGTGCTATGCCAGGTTAGGTCCGCAGCCCGCGCCCACGCTGAATCAGCGAATACACCAGCACATAAAACACCACGATAAAGGCGATCAGCACAGATAGCGTGAACACCAGCGGCACATCGTTGATGCCGAGGAAACCGTAACGGAAGCCGCTGATCATATACACCACCGGATTCAGCTTCGACACCGCTTGCCAGAACGGCGGCAGCAGCGTCAGCGAGTAGAATACGCCGCCGAGATAGGTTAACGGCGTCAGCACGAAGGTGGGAATCAGGCTGATATCGTCAAAAGTGCGCGCGAATACCGCATTCAGCAGGCCCGCCAGTGAGAACAGAATCGCCGTCAGCAACAGCGTCAGCGCCACCATCGACCACGAATGCACGTGGAACGGCACGAAGAACAACGAAATCGCGGTAACCAAAATCCCCACGCACACGCCGCGCGCCACGCCGCCGCCGACATAACCGGCGATAATGATGTGCGTTGGCACCGGCGCCACCAGCAGCTCTTCAATGTTGCGCTGGAACTTGGCGCTAAAGAACGACGATGCCACGTTGGCGTAAGCGTTAGTAATCACCGCCATCATGATCAGGCCCGGCACGATAAACTGCATGTAGCTGAAACCGTGCATATCGCCGATGCGTGAGCCGATCAGATTGCCGAAGATAATGAAGTAGAGCGTCATGGTGATCACCGGCGGCACCAGCGTCTGAATCCAGATGCGGGCGAAGCGGTTGATCTCTTTGCTCCAGATGCTCTTGAGCGCCACCCAATACAAGTGCGTCATGCTTTCACTCCTGTTTTTCCCTGTGTCAGGCTGACGAACAGCTCCTCAAGGCGGTTAGCTTTGTTACGCATACTCAGCACCTGCACGCCCTGCGTGCTCAGCTGGCTGAACACGCTGTTCAGACCTTGCTCACGCATCACTTCCACTTCCAGCGTCGAGGTATCGACCAGTCGATACTGGAAGCCCTCCAGCTGCGGCAGCGGGCTACGCGGCGCCAGATCGAGGATAAAGGTTTCGGATTGCAGCTTGGAGAGCAACCCTTTCATCGAGGTGTTCTCCACCAGCTCGCCGCTCTGAATAATACCGATATTGCGGCACAGCATTTCCGCCTCTTCCAAATAGTGCGTGGTGAGGATGATGGTGGTGCCTTTAATGTTCAGCTCTTTCAGGAAACTCCACATCGAACGGCGCAGTTCGATATCTACGCCGGCGGTCGGTTCATCGAGGATCAGCAGCTTCGGCTCATGCATCAGCGCACGCGCGATCATCAGGCGGCGCTTCATACCGCCCGAAAGCATGCGCGCACGTTCGTTGCGTTTGCCCCACAGATCGAGCTGATTGAGGTATTTTTCCGCGCGTTTATTAGCTTCAGCGCGTTCAACACCGTAATAACCAGCCTGATTGACCACAATCTGCATTACGGTTTCAAACGGGTTGAAGTTGAACTCCTGCGGCACCAGCCCAAGCTGGCGCTTGGCGTTGACCACATCTTTTTGCAGGTCATAGCCAAACACGCGCACGCTGCCGCCGGTTTTATTCACTAACGAGCTGATAATACCGATGGTGGTGGATTTACCGGCGCCGTTTGGCCCCAGCAGGGCGTAAAAGTCGCCCGCTTCCACGTTGAGATCGAGTCCTTTCAGCGCCTGTACGCCGCCGGGATAGGTTTTGGTCAGCCCGGAAATTTCCAGTGCATATGTCATTGCGAATCCATACCTTGTTGTAGAGACATCAAAGGCCTATGAAAATGGTAATGCGCACGAGCGATGTCGCGGTCATTAACATTAAGAAATCAATGGAGTTTAGCAGAGAGTCGAGCCAGCCCATAAACCGTTGGCTTACGGGCTGCGCAGTGTATCGCAGGCGGGGAAGTTTAGCCTTGGACGATTGTGCGGTTATTCACCGGTCGGGATAACTTTGCCGATATACGGCAGATGGCGATAGCGCTGGGCGTAATCGATACCAAAGCCGACCACGAACTCATCGGGAATGGTAAAGCCAACAAATTCGACGGTGACGTCCACTTCACGACGCTCTGGCTTATCCAGCAAGGTACAAATCGCCAGTGACGTTGGCTCGCGCAGGCGCAGGATTTCACGCACTTTGCTCAGCGTATTGCCGGAATCGATGATGTCTTCCACGATCAGCACATCCTTGCCGCGAATATCTTCATCGAGATCTTTGAGGATTTTCACATCGCGGCTGCTCGACATGCCGCTGCCGTAGCTTGACGCCGTCATAAAGTCGACTTCATGCGGCACGTCGATGGCGCGGCACAGATCGGCCATAAACATAAAGGAGCCGCGCAGCAAACCCACCAGCACCATTTCGCTGCCGCTGTTGCGGTAGTGCTCGTTGATCTGCTTGCCCAGTTCGGCAATTCGGGTTGCGATCTCTTGCTCGGAGATCATCACGTCGACGGTATGTTTCATTGCATGCGTCCAGTTACGGTTTTTGGAAAGCCACGAAGTCTATCATAGACGAGCCAGCGTCTAACGCCGCGCACAGAACGCAAACGATTCCGTGGCGAAATTTATCACGCTGGCGTTAACTGTAGGAACACGTCCGCCCCTTTACCGCCGAGTTCTGGAGTTCCTATGACCGCTTCATCCAGTAAAAAAACCAAAATTGGTACGCGCGAGCTGCACCCGGAAACGCAGATGCTGAATTACGGTTACGATCCGCAGTTATCGGAAGGCGCGGTGAAACCGCCGGTGTTTCTCACCTCCACCTTCGTGTTTAACAGCGCCGAAGAGGGGCAGGACTTTTTCGATTTCGTCGCCGGGCGCAAGCAGCCGCCGGAAGGCAAAACTGGTGGGCTGGTCTATTCACGCTTCAACCATCCCAACAGCGAAATCGTAGAAGATCGGCTGGCGGTGTATGAAGGCGCGGAAAGCGCGGCGCTGTTCTCTTCCGGGATGTCGGCGATTGCCACCACGCTGCTGACGTTTGCGCGTCCGGGTGAAGTGATTCTGCATTCCCAGCCGCTGTACGGCGGCACCGAAACGCTGCTGAGCAAAACGCTGCACGATTTGGAGATCAAAGCGGTGGGTTTCAGCGATGGCACCGATGAAGATAAGGTGCATGAAGCGGCGAAGCTGGCGTGGCAGCGCGGACGCGTAGCGTTGATCCTGATTGAGACGCCCGCCAATCCCACCAACAGCCTGGTAGACATTCAGTTGATGCAGCAGGTGGCAGATGTGATTGCGCAGCAGCAAGGTTCGCGGCCGATTCTCGCCTGCGATAACACGCTGCTTGGGCCGGTGTTCCAACAGCCGTTGCAGCATGGCGCAGATTTGTCGCTCTATTCACTGACCAAATATGTCGGCGGCCACTCGGACCTGATTGCCGGTGCGGTGCTGGGTAGCAAAGCGCTGGTCGGCAAGGTGCGTTCGCTGCGCAGCGCCATCGGCACGCAGCTGGATCCGCACTCCAGCTGGATGATTGGCCGCTCGCTGGAAACGCTGTCGCTGCGTATGGAGAAAGCCACCAGCAATGCCGAAAACGTGGCGGCGTTTTTACGCGATCATCCGCAGGTGGAAAAACTGCATTGGCTGCCGTATCTGGCGGCAGAAAGTCCGGCGGGCAAAACGTATCAGCGCCAGTGTAGCGGCGCGGGTTCAACCTTCTCGTTTGATATTCGTGGCGGGCAAGCGGCGGCGTTCCGTTTCCTTAATACGCTGGAACTGTTCAAGCTGGCGGTGAGCCTCGGCGGCACCGAATCGCTTGCCAGCCATCCTGCCAGCACCACCCATTCGGGCGTGCCGCAGGATGTGCGACAGCGTATTGGCATCACCGATGCGACCGTGCGCTTGTCGATTGGTATCGAACATCCTGACGACCTGATCGAGGATATTCGCCTGGCGCTGGAGGCTTCGGTTAACTGACGCTAAAACCGAGCATCATGCCGGTATCTTCATGCTCCAGCAGATGGCAATGCGCCATGTACGCATTGTCGGCGTTAGCGACATAGTTGAAGCGCACCAGCACTTCGCTGCGCCAGCCGTTAACGTTGACCATGTCTTTCCAGCCTGCGCGATGCGGCGCAGGCGGCTTGCCATTTTCTGACAGGATGCGGAACTGCGTGCCGTGAATGTGGAACGGATGCAGCATGTGATCGCCTTCACCGGAAATCGTCCACTTCTCCACTTTGCCCAATTCCACGTTGAACATCGGCTTGGTCATGTTAAATGCCTGACCGTTAATCTTGTTGCCATTATGGAAATCATAGGCGGCAGTTTTGCCTTGGCTGCCGTGATCCATCGCCATATCGCCATGATCCATCGGCTTCGCGCTATCACTCATCGCCATGTTGCCATGATCCATTTTCATGCCGCCCATGGCTTTATCGCCATAACGCTCCATCAGCGCCTGCATACCTTGCTGATCAAGCTGCGGATCCATCATCAGCTGCAGCCAGCGGCTTTGCAGGCCTTCGGTGGCTGGAATGGGCGGCAGATCCACCAGCTTGTCTGGCAGCGTACCGCTGGCCATCACGCGCAGCGGCAGAATATTGACCAGCGGCAGCGGTTGGTCAAACGGCGCCAGCGTCATGCCCATCTGCGTCACCGGCAGCGTCACCACGTCGAAGGCTTTGCCATCTGACGTATCCACCAGCACTTCAAAACGCTCGCCCGGCAGCAGCGGCAAGCTATCCACTTTCACCGGCTCGGCCAGCAACCCACCGTCGCTGCCAATTACGTACAGCGGACGTTGATCGCTGGTGGCGATATGCAGCGAACGCGCGTTACAGCCGTTAAGCAAACGCAGACGCAGCCAGCCGCGTGGCACCGCATGCTGCGGATATTGCACGCCGTTGGTGAGCATCATGTCGCCAAACCAGCCGACGGCGGCGCGCATGATATCGAGCTGATAATCGATTTGCGTTCCCGCTTTATTTAGCTGCTTATCCTGGAAAATCAGCGGCACATCGTCTTCGCCCCACTGCATCGGCAGACGCAACTTGCCGGACGCTTCATCCTCCAGCAGCACCAAACCCGCCAGACCTTGCGCCACCTGATAACCGGTTTTGCCGTGGTGATGCGGATGGAACCAGCAGGTCGCGGCGGGTTGATCGGGGGTGAAACTGACCTGACGCGTCGCGCCGGGCGCAATAATCCCTTGCGGGCCGCCATCAACATCGCCGGGGATCTCCAGCCCGTGCCAGTGCAAGGTGGTGGCTTCCGGCAGTTGATTATGGATATTCACCGTGACGGCTTTTTCGCGTTGCAGACGCAGCGCGGGTCCGAGCAATCCACCGTTGTATCCCCAGGTAGGCACCGCTTTGCCATTCCATTGGCTGCTACCGGTCATGGCGGTCAAGGTGTATTGCCCGCGGGCATCAGGCTGCAAAATGGAGGGAATCGGTAATAATGGGCGCGTGGCGGCCATTAGTGAGCGGCTCCACAGCGGCAGCGCACCGGCGGCGCTGAGTGCGGCAGTCAACTTTAGAAAATGACGACGTTGCATATTCTTATCCTTGTCGTGAATAAGGGCACAGCGTAAACCTTTACCCTGCGGGAGGGTCAAGCCCTGAAACAGATTGCACTGATAAAAAGGGTGGGAATGGCCCGAAAGGGCAAATTTAGCGGAATAGCGGCAATAACTGTGCTAACGTCAATAAATTGTCCCTTGTTGAGAATGATTATGACGAAAAGCATCAAGATCCTGCTGCTGGCGGGACTCCTTGGCTTCTCCTCCACCAGTTTTGCCCTGAGCGAATCCGAAGCAGAAGATCTGGCCGACCTCACCGCCGTGTTCGTTTATCTCAAGAACGATTGTGGCTATCAGGATTTGCCGGACGCACAGATTCGTAAAGCACTGGTGTTTTTTGCCCAACAGAACCGTTGGGATTTAAGCAACTACAGCAATTACAACATGAAGTCGCTGGGCGAAGAGAGCTACAAGGATTTGAGCGGTATCGCCATTACCAACGACAAGAAGTGTAAGTCGCTGGCGCGCGATTCGTTGAGTTTGCTGGCTTACGTTAAGTAATCATTGCCCGCAGGTTGGTGCTTGCTGTCCCCCTCCTCGGTCCTCCCCCACAAGTGGGGGAGGAAGATGCTGCAATATGTCAGTTCGAGAGTTGCATGTGGCAGCGTCTCCTTCCCCCGCTGGCGGGGGAAGGCCGGGATGGGGGGCAGCCAGCACAATCTCAATCTAAATCTAAACCGTCAACTCCAATCCAATACCCCGCTCGCGCAGGTCGCGGCACACCGCTTCATCCAGACGTGCATCCGTCACCACATCGGTCAGGCTATCAATCGGCGCGGCGCAATACAGCGACCATGAACCGTATTTACTGCTGTCAGCCAGCAGAACGCGGCGGCGCGCGTTGGCCAGCAGATCCATCTTCAATCCGGCTTTCTCTTCGGTTGGCGTGGTAATCCCGCGTTCGATGCTCCACGAGTTGCAGCTGACAAAGGCAATATCAGGATTGATGCTGCGCAGCAAACGGCGACCGTGTTCGCCAATGCACGACTGGCTGGAATCGTCGATGCGTCCACCAATAATGGTGGTTTCGATTTGCTTAAACTCCGACAGAAATAGCGCGATATGCAGATCGGCGGTGATGACCCGCAGCTTGAGGTGCGTCAGCTGGCGCGCCAGCTCCAGCATGGTGGTGCCGGCATCCAGCACCACCGCATCACCCGACTGCACGTAGCTGGCGGCAAACTGCGCGATGGCCTGCTTCTCGGCGAGATTACGCTGCATCTTCTCCAGCGTGGTCGGCTGATTGGGGATAAAGCGATTCAGCGTAACGCCGCCGTGGCTGCGGCTGATAACGCCCTCTTTATCCAGCTTGATCAGATCGCGGCGGATCGTCGCTGGCGAGGCAGAAATCGCGCTCACCAGTTGTTCAACAGTGACCAAATTATGGCTCTTCAGATAATCCATAATCTGGTCGAGACGGCTTTGTCCCTTCATATTTCCCTATGCAAGCTGCATCGCGAGTTTAATGGAGATCGCCATGCTCGCAGAGTTCGCTTTACCTGTCCAGGCGATATCAAACGCGGTGCCGTGGTCCGCCGAGGTGCGGATAAACGGCAGGCCCGCAGTGATGTTAACACCATCGTAAAAGCCTAGTAATTTCAGCGGGATATGGCCTTGATCGTGGTACATCGCTACCACCATATCGTACTGTCCTTCCTGACACTGCAGGAACACGGTATCGGGCGGACACGGGCCACTGACATCAATGCCCTGCGCTTTCATGGCGTTAATGGCAGGCGCGACGATGGTGATCTCTTCATCACCAAACAGACCGTTTTCACCGGCATGCGGATTAACGCCTGCCACCGCGATGCGCGGCTGGTCGAAACCGACGCGGCGCAGGAAGCTGTCGGCCATGCCGATCACCGTTTGAATGCGCTCGCCGTTTAAGGTATCGAGGAACTTACGCAGCGCAATATGCGTGGTGACGTGAATCACTTTCAGCTTATCGGTGTAGAGCACCATGGCGTAATTTTTGGTGTTGGTCAGTTGCGCCAGCAGTTCGGTGTGGCCGGGATAGATATGACCCGCCGAGTGCAGCGCCTCTTTATTTAACGGTGCGGTGGCGATCGCCTGCACGTCGCCAGCCAGCGCCAGTTCGGTGGCGCGTTTGACGCAACGCCAGGCCAAATCACCTGCTGCTTTTTGCACCACGCCAGGCTGCAGCGCGGCGGCATCCGCCAGCGGCTCATCAATTACGTTGATCATGCCGGGCGCGAAATGCGCATCCTTGACCTGGTCGAGCACGCGCAGTTCAGCCTGCGGCGTGACATGTAATCCCATCACCCGACGCAGCGTGTTAGCGCAACCGACCACGACGGCAGGCGCGCCCGCTAACTCACCTTCTGCCAGCGCTTTAATGATGATCTCCGGGCCGATGCCCGCCGGATCGCCCATGGTAATCGCAATAATTTTACTCACTCGACTTCTCCTCAATAAAACGAATGGCTTCTACCAGGGTGTTTTCATCACCAAAGCCACCTGCTTTGGTCATCACCGGCAGGTGTAATTCACTGTTAAGCAAAACCCCGTGCGGCACGCAGCCCGCCACAAGGCCCTGAATCTGAAAACCGCGGGCACCTGATGCCTGTGCCACGGCAATCGCCACATCGCCGCCAGAGAGATAAAGCCCAGCAGGCTGCACCTCGCGGCACACGCGACGGGTTAACTGCGCGAGAAACTGGCAGATGCGTTCGCCCAATAGCTGACGAGAAACCTGATGCTGTTGGCACAACTGCGCAATCTCATGACGCTGCCCGGCATGTTGGGTAGTGCGTACCACGCAATGCGCGCCGTCGTGCAGCGCCTGCTGCATCTCTTGCTGCCACCGTTCAGCCTGCGGCCAGGCCGGTTGGGCAAACAGCTGACGGATATCAATGTCGACAATGCGGATGTCACGCTGGCTAGCGAGGCGTGTAATCTGCTGCTGCGCAATGGCGCTCATCGAACCGATCACCGCCAGCACCGGACGCGACTGACGTGCCGCCAGCAACGCGCCGAGCGCATCGCTGAGCCCGGACGCTCCGGCCAACAACGGACGCGTCTCCAGCGTGGCTGCCGCGGCCATCAACAAGGCAATGTCGGCGTCCTGCTCGATATCCACCACCAGCAAACCTTGCTTGCTGGCCAGCACCTGCGCCAGTTGATCGCTGCGCAGCGTGGCGAGATCGAGGGTTTCACCCGGCAATGTGCTCTGCATCTGCAGACACGTCAGCACATGGCCGCTGGTGACCGGCGTTTTGGGATCGCTGGCGAATTCGCTGTCGATCAAACGCTGCTGATGGATCCACACGTCACCCGCACGCGTGGTGCGTCCGAGCTTCGGCACCGCCGGCACCACTAAGGCTAATGTTTTACCGCTGGCCTGCATCGCGGCTTCGATCTCCGCGCCGGGATTGCCGCGCAGCGTGGAATCGATCTTCTTAAATAACCAACCGTCGTTAGCGATGGCCTGATGTTGCTCAATGGCAGCTCGCGTGCGTTGGGCCGCTTCTTGTGCGCTGGTTGCACGGCTATCGGTGCTGATCACCAGCACATCGGCAGCACCAGCGTCGTGTGGCGTGCTGCTCTCAAACAGCACATGCACACGCGCCCCGGCTTGTGCCAGCCCGCTGCCCGCGTCATTGGCGCCGGTAAAGTCATCGGCAATCACTAAGACTGGCGTTTTCCATGGCTGTGAAGTCATGCTCTCTCCTCTTCCGGCCGCTGCCGGGTCGCAATGATTATATTCAATCATGATTGATTATATGTGAGCAAGATCAAATTAATCGAAATCAATTTGCCCTATAAAATTAGGCACTGCAGTGATGGAACTCGCGCCGACTGAGCAAAATCAATCATTCCGCGCAAAAACGTAAGGGTAAGAGATGAATATCAACAGCACCGTGATCAGTGGCTTTCAGGCGCTTAATGACCTCAGCTATTTACTGCAAGGTAAAGACAAAGCGCTGCTGGTGACCGATAAGAATATTGAAGGCATTCCGGCGGTACAAAAGCTGATCGCCCAGCTCACGCAGCAGATTGCCAGCCTGAGCATCGTCAACACGGTGCCGCCAGAGCCTAGCCAGCACGATGTGGCGGCCATTGTCGCCGCGCTGCCGAGCACCGATGTGGATCTGGTGATTGGCATCGGCGGTGGCAGCGTACTGGATGTCGCTAAGCTGCTGTCGATTCTGTGTGTCGAAGATGCGCCGACACTGGAGGCGTTACTGGCTGGTGAGAAGCCGCACACGCGCACCACTTCGCTACTGATTCCGACCACCGCAGGTACTGGCTCGGAAGCCACGCCCAACGCGATTCTGGCGATCCCCGAGAAAGAGACCAAAGTCGGCATTATCACGCCAGTGATGCTGCCAGATTATGTCGCGCTGGTGCCAGAACTCACCACCAGCATGCCACCGCACATCGCCTCTTCCACCGGTATCGATGCGCTGTGCCATTTGATTGAGTGCTTTACCGCGACCGTGGCGAACCCGGTGAGCGATAACTATGCGCTGATCGGCATGAAAAAGCTGTTTGCCAGCCTCGAAACCACTATCGCCGAACCCGACAATCTCGAAGCGCGCCTGAATATGCTGTGGGCATCTTATTATGGTGGCGCGTCCATTGCGCATGCCGGTACGCATCTGGTGCACGCCATGTCTTATCCGCTGGGCGGCAAATATCACCTGCCGCACGGTGTCGCCAACGCCATTCTCCTTGCGCCCTGCATGCGCTTTGTACGACCGGCGGCGGTGAGCAAATTCGCTCAGGTTTACGATCTGCTGCCGGATGCCGATATCACGCTGGACGACGAAGCCAAATCCCACGCGCTGGTGGCGTATTTTGCCGCACTGGTGAAGCGCCTGAAGCTGCCCGCCAGCCTGGAAGAGCTGGGTATCGGCCCGGATCATCTGCCGTATCTGGTGGAAGCCGCGCTCGACGTGCAGCGCCTGATGAAGAATGTACCGATGAAAGTGGGCGCCGATGACGTACGAAACGTCTATCTGACGCTGTTTCCGGCTTTGAATTACTAAGGATTATTGAGGACACCATGAGTAAGAAAATTCAGGGCGTATTAACCGCCATCGTCACCACCTTCGATCGCGACGGCGCATTCAACCCAGCCGCCCAGCGCGAGCAGGTACAACGCCAGTTAAGCGCCGGCAACGGTATCTTCTGCGGCGGCACCAACGGCGAATTCTTCGTGCTGAACGAACAGGAGAAGCTGGCGGTAACGCAGACCTGCGTTGATGAAGTGAACGGCAGCGCACCGGTGGTGGCGCACATTGGCGAGATCTCCACGCGTGAAACCATTCGCCTTGGGAAACAAGTGGCGAAGCTGGGCGTGGATGCGGTTTCGGTCATCACACCCTATTTCGTGCCGCTAAAGCAGGAAGAGCTGATTGCCCACTATCGCGCGGTGGCTGACGCCATCGACGTGCCGCTGTTCCTTTACAACATTCCGGCGCGCACCGGCAACACGCTGCAACCGGAAACCGTACGCACGCTGGCCGCACACCCAAACATCATCGGTATCAAAGACAGCGCCGGCAGCTATGAGAGCCTGAGCGGCTTTCTGCAAGCGGCTGCAGGCATCAACAGTTTTGATGTGCTGAACGGCCCGGATTCGCTGATCCATCAGGGCTTTGTCGACGGCTGTTCGGCATGTATTTCTGGCCTTGCTAACGTGGCGCCTAAAGAGATCAACGCGATTTGGGCGCGCTTCCATGCCGGCGATATCGAAGGTTCGCGCCTGGCGCAAGAGAATGTGACCGGTCTGCGCACCGATCTGTATAGCGTCGGCTTCTCTCCCGCCGCAGTGAAAAAAGCGGTGACGCTGCTTGGTTTTGAGGTTGGTGACAGCCGCTACGCGGTGAGTTTCTCTGCCGAAGAAGAGTAGAAAATCCGCCAGATTGTGAATCAGTATTTGCAGTAATTTTCAGGTGAGCAGCCAGCCAGATCGCCATCAATGGCGACCCTGGCATCGGCTGTTATCTGTTTTTTTCAACATCGGGAAGAATTATGAAAGTCATCTGTACCTCACCGTCGTTTGCAAAATATGACGCGACGCCGATAACCACGCTGCAACAGCACGGTTTTGAGCTGATCACGCTGCCCGCCGATGCGCCGCTGAGCGCACTCCAGCCGCATCTGGCTGACACCGTGGCGCTGATCGTGGCTTTTACCGACATCAACGAAGAGCTGCTGGCGTTAGCACCGCAACTGAAAATCGTCTGTAAGCACGGCGTTGGCGTCGACAACATCAATCTGGATGCCACGCGTGCACGCGGGATTTACGTCACCAACGTGCCGGATGCCAATAAACATGCTGTCGCTGATTTCGCCTTTGCTTTGATCCTTAACAGCGCGCGTCAGATCACCCAAGCCGCCATCGAAACCCGAGCGGGCAGCTGGCCGCGAATTTTTGCCACCGACGTGTACGGTAAAACGCTGGGCATCATCGGGCTGGGTAATATTGGCAAGCAGGTCGCGCTGCGCGCCAGAGGTTTCAACATGCGGGTGATCGCGTTTGATTTTTATCCTGATGAGCCGTTTGCTGCTGAACACGGCATCGACTTCGTCACGCTGGATCAGCTGACCGAAACCAGCGATTTCATCACTCTGCACATGCCGCTTACCGACAAAACGCAGAATCTGTTTGATGCCGCGCGCCTCAAACGCATGAAGAAAAATGCCTTCCTGATTAATGCCTCACGCGGCGGCGTAGTGAATGAGCAGGATCTTTATCAGGCGCTGCTGGATAACGTGATCGCCGGAGCAGCGGCTGACGTGTTTGTGCAGGAACCGCTGACCGAGCATCCGCTGTTTACGCTCAGCAACTTCATTCCCACTTCGCACATTGCCGGTTACACCGACGGTGCGATCAGCGCGATTGGTGAACGCTGCGTGACGCAAATTGTGCAGTGCATACAACGGGGCGAACGCCCAATCAACGTGATGAACGGGCTGGAATAACACGCCACCTTTCTCTGTAACCTTTTTCGAGTGGATAATTACTATGACTAACTCTGCGCGCTCGAGTCGTATCCGTTGGTGGATTGCTGGCCTGATGTGGCTGGCCATCGCCATTAACTACATTGACCGCACCGTTCTCTCGGCAGCGGCTCCGCATCTGATCAAAGAACTCGATATCAATCCTGAAATGATGGGCTTCATCATGGCGGCGTTCTTCTGGTCTTATGCGCTGTTGCAGATCCCGGCGGGCTGGTTTGCCGATCGCTTCGGCCAGAAAAAAGGGCTTGGTATCGCCGTCGGGTGGTGGTCGATCGCCACCATGGCGATGGGACTGGCGACCGGCTTTAAATCGCTGCTGGCGCTGCGTTTAGCACTCGGCGTCGGCGAAGCCGCCGCCTATCCCAGCAACGCGGGCATTACCGCGCGCTGGTTCCCGGATCGCGAACGCGCCACGGTTTCTGGCCTGTTCGACAGTGCCTCCAAATTTGGTGGTGCGGTGGCCATGCCGCTGATCGTCTTTATGATCGCCCTGTTCGACTGGCGTCTGACCTTCCTCGCTATAGGCGCGCTGGGCTTGTTCTGGGTGATTGCCTGGTACTTTATCTACGCCGAGAATCCGGAAGATCATAAGTCGATAAGCCAGCAAGAAGTGCGCTTCATCCGTAATGGTCAGACGCAAAAGCACGGCGACAAAAGCGTGCGTCCGATGAAGTGGTACAAGCTGCTGCGCTATCGCAATATCTGGGCAATGTGCATTGGCTTTTTCACCATCAACTACACCTCCTATTTCTTTATTACCTGGTTGCCGACCTATCTGGTGAAAGATAAAGGCATGGATTTCCTCAAAATGGGGATGGTGGCTGCGCTGCCGCTGATCTGTGGCATGGTGATTGAAGTGCTGGCGGGTTGGGCATCGGATCGGATGGTGCATAACAAAGTGCTGTCGCTGACCGCTACACGCAAACTGTTTCTCACCATCGGCCTGCTGATGGCGCTGTGTATCGGATTTGCCCCGTTCACCGATTCGGTGTTTATGACCGTGCTGCTGCTGTGTATCGCCAAATCCGGCACCACCGTGGCGGCATCACAAGTGTGGGCCTTGCCGGGCGATGTGGCACCGCAAAACAGCGTGTCGATTGTGGCGGGGCTGCAGAATACCGTTTCAAACATGGGCGGCGCGGTGGGTCCAATCATAACCGGCGCGATTGTTGGCGCAACCGGTCACTTTACCTGGGCGCTGGTGTTCTCGGCGGTGCTGGTGGTAATTGGCATTCTTAACTATCTGTTCCTGATGGGTAAAGTTGAACCTATCGTCGATGAGGAACAGGTGACGCATGCGCATTCCGTGGCAAGTGGCGCGACGCGGTAATCGGCTGGGTCGCCATCAATGGCGACCTTACTGTTTAGCTATTTACCGGCAATAAACAGCCGATAAGCGGCAATCACTGCGAGAAAATCGTCGACGCCACAGAAAGAGAGGCTCTCTTCGTCGTAATAAGTCATGCCCTCTTCCATGCCGTCATCTTCCAGCGCCAGCTGGTTGGCACGAATCATCACCTCTTCATCATCCAGCCACAGCGTGTATTCATGCCCGACACGCTGCCACTGATTGATGGTGCCTTTCACCTGTTGGGCGGCGGCCTCAACCTCATCCAGCAACGGCAGATTGTCTTTGACCTCTTCGTTGAACCAGTGCCCTACCGCTTCGTGGTCCATCGACATACGCACTTTGACCTGACCGGTCAAATCACGCAGAAATTCATATTCCATGATTGCCTCATACTGATGACGCGCTGTGCAGCACAGTGTTAGTGCATTTTGTGCGCAGCACGCTGAATAAAGTGGGATCGCGCTCGCATTATGCCTGGAGATGTCAGCGGAAAAAAGGGCATAAAAAAAGGGACGATTTTCATCGTCCCCTTGTTCATCCCGATAACCGATTAAACGGCAGTCTGGAAGATCACTGTGTCGGCTTTGTCAGTGTATTGTCCCAGCTGATCAAAGTTGAGGTAGCGATACGTGTCAGCCGCGGTCTTATCAACCTGCAGCATGAACTGCTGATACTCGTCCGGCGTTGGCAGCTTGCCAAGCAGCGAAGCGACCGCCGCCAGCTCTGCTGACGCCAGGAAGACGTTCGCGCCGGTACCCAGACGGTTCGGGAAGTTACGGGTTGAGGTGGAAACCACCGTCGCGCCGTCAGCCACACGCGCCTGGTTACCCATGCACAGTGAACAGCCCGGAATCTCGATACGCGCACCGCTCTTACCAAAGACGCTGTAATAGCCCTCTTCGGTCAGCTGGGCGGCGTCCATTTTGGTTGGCGGCGCAACCCACAGACGGGTTGGCAGCTGGCCTTTATGGGCATCCAGCAGCTTACCGGCCGCGCGGAAGTGACCGATGTTGGTCATGCACGAACCGATGAACACTTCGTCAATCTTCTCGCCCTGCACGTCAGACAACCAACGCGCGTCGTCTGGATCGTTCGGTGCGCACAGAATTGGCTCTTTGATCTCGGCCAGATCGATATCGATCACCGCCGCGTACTCAGCATCCGCATCGCCTTCCAGCAGTTGCGGATCGGCCAGCCATTTCTGCATGCCTTCAATGCGGCGCTCCAGCGTACGACGATCGCCGTAGCCTTCCGAGATCATCCACTTCAGCAGCACGATGTTCGAGTTGAGATACTCGATGATCGGCTCTTTATCCAGCTTGATGGTACAGCCGGCAGCAGAACGCTCAGCCGAGGCATCGGTCAGCTCAAATGCCTGCTCAACTTTCAGTTTCGGTAGACCTTCGATTTCCAGCACGCGGCCAGAGAAGATGTTTTTCTTCCCTTTCTTCTCAACGGTCAGCAAGCCAGCTTTGATCGCATACAGCGGAATGGCGTGTACCAGATCGCGCAGGGTGATACCCGGCTGCATTTCGCCTTTGAAGCGCACCAGCACCGATTCCGGCATATCCAGCGGCATCACGCCCGTCGCAGCAGCAAACGCCACCAGACCAGAACCTGCCGGGAAGGAAATACCGATTGGGAAACGGGTGTGTGAGTCACCGCCGGTACCAACGGTATCTGGCAGCAGCATACGGTTCAGCCAGCTGTGGATAACGCCATCGCCCGGACGCAGCGACACGCCGCCACGGTTCATGATGAAGTCTGGCAGCGTATGGTGCGTGGTCACGTCAACCGGCTTCGGATAGGCGGCGGTGTGGCAGAATGACTGCATCACCAGGTCAGCGGAGAAGCCGAGGCACGCCAGGTCTTTCAGTTCATCACGGGTCATTGGACCGGTGGTGTCCTGTGAACCCACTGAGGTCATTTTTGGTTCGCAGTATGAGCCCGGGCGGACCCCCTCTACGCCGCACGCGCGGCCGACCATTTTCTGCGCCAGCGAGTAACCGCGGGTGCTAACAGCCACATCTTTGGCTTGCACGAACACATCGCTATGCGGCAGACCCAGCGATTCGCGCGCTTTGGTGGTCAGGCCGCGACCGATGATCAGCGGAATACGACCGCCAGCACGGACTTCGTCCAGCAGCACGTCGGTTTTCAGCTCAAAGGTCGCCAACAATTCGTCGGTTTCGTGATTGCGCACTTCGCCTTTGTACGGGTAAACGTCAATGACATCGCCCATGTTCAGACGATCAACGTCGAGCTCGATCGGCAAGGCGCCCGCATCTTCCATGGTGTTGAAGAAGATAGGAGCGATTTTACCGCCGAGGCACAGACCGCCGCCCTTTTTGTTCGGCACGTAAGGGATATCATCGCCCATAAACCACAGCACCGAGTTGGTGGCGGATTTACGCGAAGAACCGGTACCGACCACGTCACCGACGTAGGTTAGCGGGAAGCCTTTAGTCTGCAGTGCTTCGATCTGTTTGATCGGGCCAATGTTACCCGCATCGTCGGGTTCGATGCCTTCACGGGCGTTCTTCAGCATTGCCAGCGCGTGCAGTGGAATATCCGGACGTGACCATGCATCCGGCGCCGGAGAGAGGTCGTCGGTGTTGGTTTCGCCGGTCACTTTGAACACGGTGGTGGTGATTTTTTCAGCCAGTTTTGGACGCTTCAGGAACCATTCGGCATCGGCCCAGGACTGGATAATTTTTTTCGCGTGTGGGTTACCCGCTTTGGCTTTCTCTTCGACATCGTAGAAGTTATCGAACATCAGCAGCGTGTGAGACAGGGCTTCGGCAGCAATCGGCGCTAAGGCTTCATCTTCTAACGCTTCAATCAGCGCATGGATGTTATAACCGCCCTGCATGGTGCCCAGCAGCTCAACGGCTTTTTCGCGAGTAACCAGAGGAGAGTGGGCTTCGCCCTTAGTGACAGCTGCCAGGAAACCGGCTTTTACGTACGCCGCTTCATCAACACCTGGTGGGACACGGTTGACCAACAGGTCGGTCAGGAATTCTTCTTCACCCGCTGGCGGGTTTTTCAGCAGTTCAACCAGCGCGGCCATTTGGGAAGCATCTAACGGCTTAGGTACGATTCCCTGGGCAGCACGCTCGGCAACGTGCTTACGGTATTCTTCTAGCACGACGTTCTCCTCGCTCTCATTGTATAGCTTTCCGGTGCACCCCTTGATGCTGTCGAACAGTAGGGTGAGGTGCCCGGTTCCGCGTGGGGCAGCATAGCAGCATTTCGCCTGATTGTTAATCTGTTTACAAAAAAGCAACATTCGTGCGTTTTTTAGCAGCTTCATCTGCAAATTGAGCGGGATCACATAAAAAAGCAGGCTATGAAAGCCTGCTTGTTCTCATGTACGGAGATGAGTGTTAACGATCAACCAGCACAAATTCGCTGTGGTTATAGCGTTCGCCCAGAATATTTTTCTCGCTAAACCACTCGTCCAGCGTGGCGACATCCGCATGACGTAATGCTAAATCGGCGGCGGCACAGTTCTGTTCCAGATGGGCGATTTTGCTGGCACCGGGAATCGGCACAATAAACTCGCCTTTTGCCAGCACCCACGCTAACGCTAGCTGGGCAGCCGTCGCGTCATAACTTGTAGCCATCTCGGTAAGTTGATTTACTAACTTCTGGTTATGAGCCTGCGCACCCTGCTGAAAGCGCGGTAGCGAACGACGGAAATCATCTTCCGCTAAGGTGGCGGCAGCCGGGAATTTGCCGGTCAGAAAGCCGCGTCCCAGCGGGCTGTAAGGCACAAAACCGACGTTCAGTTCACTACATGTGGCGAGGACATCTTGCTCCGGATCGCGTGACCACAGCGAATATTCACTTTGCAGCGCCGAAATCGGATGCACCGCATGCGCGCGCCGCAAGGTGGCGGATGATACCTCAGACAAGCCGAGATATTTCACCTTCCCTTCCCGCACCAGATCGGCCATCACGCCCACCACGTCCTCGATTGGCACCGCCGGATCGAGACGATGCTGATAGAGCAGTTCGATAGTTTCCACACCAAGACGCTGCAAGGAACCTTCGACCGCATGACGAATATGCGCCGGATCGCTATTCACCCCGGTAATCCGCTGCCAGCCTTCGCCCTGATCGGTAATGCGAAAACCAAACTTGGTGGCGACTTTGATATCGCTGCGCCCTTTTATTGCTTTTGCCAATAAGCTCTCGTTGGTGAATGGACCATATACTTCGGCGCTATCGAGAAAATCGACCCCCAGCTCAAATGCCCGCGCCAGCGTGTTCAGCGCCTGTTTCTCATCATTTTGCCCATAGGCGAAGCTCATGCCCATGCAGCCTAATCCCAGCGCCGACACCACTAGTCCCTGATTGCCTAATTGACGTTGTTGCATTGTTTAATCCTCTTCGCTGTTGGTGTTAATGTTATAAACCTCAGCAATCACGGCAACAATTGAGGCATTCTTGCCGATTTAGTGAGTAAAACTCAGCAATGAATAAATACCGTGCGTCTATGCAGGAACTGGAGATGTTTGCTGCCATCGCGCAGCATCTGAGCTTTCGCAAAGCAGCGGAGGAGCGCAACGTCACGCCTTCCAGCCTGAGCCACGCGATGCGCCATTTCGAAGCGCGTTTAGGGGTGCGGCTGCTCAATCGCACTACGCGCAAAGTGGCGCTGACTGAAGCCGGTGAACGCTTTTTACAGCGCATTCAGCCTGCGCTTGCCGATTTGTCGCAAGCGGTGGATGAGCTCAACGACTGGCGCAACGATCCACGCGGCGTATTGCGCATTAGCATGCCGCGCTCGGCGGAAGCGCTGTTCTTCGATACGCTCATTTTGCCTTTCTTGCTGCGCTATCCCGAGATCACACTGGAGATCGACAGCAACGATTCACTGCTGGATATCGTAGAGGCCGGATTTGATGCCGGCGTACGCTACGGCGATGTGCTGGCCCAGGATATGGTGGCGGTGCCATTTGGCGCACCAATGAGGGCGCTGGCGGTGGCAAGCCCGGCTTTTATTGCACAGCATGGCGTACCGCATCAGCCTGCTGAACTGTTGCAATATCCCTGCATTGAAAGACGCTTTCCCAGTGGACGACGTTATCGCTGGGAATTCTGGCAGGATGGCCGCAAACAGGAAGTGGCGGTGAAAGGGTCGCTGGTGCTGGATAACAATGAGCGGATATTACACGCAGCCCGTGCGGGCGTAGGCATTGCCTTTCTGCATCAAGGTACGGTGCGGGAAGATTTAATTCGCGGTGACTTAGTAGAAATACTGGCGGACTTCACTCAGGTAGAAGAAGGATTCTGGCTCTACTATCCGAGCCGTAAATATCTTTCTGCTCCGCTAAGGCATTTTATTGATTGGCTTAAAGAAATTAATAGATAATTAAAAACACCCATTACTCGATCTATTTAAATGGTTAAGTAATATATGAATCCATCAATCATAAATAATTTTATAATTAAGGTGAAATATAAAAAGTTTGGCGTACACTGCCTGCGGGCGCTTGAGGCAACTTGCTTCAAGCTGAAAAGATTGGGGTAGGTTGTGGAGAGTGAACCCGTGAGATTAATTTTCATTAACCACACGGGTGAGCGACTTAACACCCTAACACCTAGACAATGTCAGGGTAGTCGCTTGCTCGTGCTAAATCAAGAGGAACGTGACTATGAAGTCTATATTCAGCAAGCTGATTATCAGCGGACTCATTCTATTAGGATTGTGTCTGGTTAATCGCAGTTCACTCTGTGAATTACGATTACGGATATTCACTGCTGAATTATCGGCTGTTATGGCTTACGAAGCACAACAGTAAAACTTCACTAGCGGGAGTTCGCTCCCGCTATTCCGGCATTGCGCATGTGTTAGCTCTCGCGCCTTTTTTATTTGTTTATGTAAATAGAACCACTAATAAAAAACGGCTCCTTAAAGGAGCCGTTAATTTATTCAAAGCGCAAACTTATTTCTTTTTCGCTTTAGGGTTCGGCAGGTCCGTGATGCTACCTTCGAACACTTCGGCAGCCAGGCCGACAGACTCATGCAGCGTTGGGTGCGCGTGAATGGTCAGAGCGATATCTTCGGCATCACAGCCCATTTCAATCGCCAGACCGATTTCACCCAGCAGCTCGCCGCCGTTGGTACCGACAATCGCACCACCGATAACACGGTGAGTCTCTTTGTCGAAGATCAGTTTAGTCATGCCGTCTGCACAATCAGACGCGATAGCACGGCCTGAAGCTGCCCACGGGAAGGTGGACACTTCGTAGCTGATGCCTTTCTCTTTGGCTTCTTTCTCGGTCAGACCCACCCAGGCAACTTCTGGCTCGGTGTAAGCAATGGATGGGATCACTTTCGGGTCGAAGTAGTGCTTCAGACCCGAGATCACTTCCGCCGCTACGTGGCCTTCGTGCACACCTTTGTGCGCCAGCATTGGCTGACCCACGATGTCACCGATAGCGTAGATGTGCGGTACGTTGGTGCGCATCTGCTTGTCGACGCGGATAAAGCCGCGATCGTCCACTTCCACGCCTGCTTTACCCGCATCAAGGCCTTTACCGTTCGGTACGCGACCAATCGCCACCAGCACCGCATCATAACGCTGTGCGTCAGCTGGCGCTTTTTTGCCTTCCATTGATACGTAGATACCATCGTCTTTCGCTTCAACAGCGGTCACTTTGGTTTCCAGCATCAGGTTGAATTTCTTGCTGATACGCTTGGTAAAGACTTTCACTACGTCTTTATCGGCAGCCGGGATCACCTGGTCGAACATCTCAACCACGTCGATCTCTGAACCCAGCGCTTTATAAACGGTGGCCATTTCCAGACCGATGATGCCGCCGCCCATAACCAGCAGACGCTTCGGCACTTCTTTCAGTTCCAGCGCATCGGTTGAGTCCCACACGCGCGGATCGTTGTGCGGAATGAATGGCAGTTCGATTGGACGAGAACCGGCCGCGATGATCGCGTTATCGAAATTAATGGTGGTTGCGCCACCTTCACCTTCGACCACCAGCGTGTTAGCACCGGTGAATTTGCCGAGGCCAGTCACCACTTTCACTTTACGACCTTTCGCCATACCCGCGAGGCCGCCAGTGAGCTGGTTGATCACCTTCTCTTTCCACGAACGAATTTTGTCGATGTCAGTTTGCGGCTGGCCAAACACGATACCGTGCTCTTCCAGGGCTTTTGCTTCGTCGATCACTTTGGCGACGTGCAGCAGCGCTTTTGACGGGATACAGCCTACGTTCAGACAAACACCGCCGAGGGTGCTGTAACGCTCAACGATTACGGTTTCCAGACCTAAATCAGCGCAACGGAAGGCTGCAGAGTAACCTGCAGGACCTGCCCCAAGTACCACGACTTGAGTTTTAATCTCTGTACTCATCATGACCTCTTGTTTGATTACCGGCAGTCAGGAAAAAGCCTTTCCCAAGCTCTAATGCCCTATATCCGCCGGGACATTTCACCGCGAGAGTTTACAGAATTGTTAACAAACTGCCAACCGCGGCAACATTGAATGCTTACAACAAGGCCGGCTTTCGCCGGCCTTGATTAACTTCACATCACCAGACGGCGAATGTCGGACAGTGTGTTGTTGATGATGGTGATAAAGCGCGCACCATCAGCACCGTCGATCACGCGGTGGTCGAAGGAGAGTGAGATCGGCATCATCAGACGCGGCTCAAACTCTTTACCGTTCCACACCGGTTCCATCGCTGACTTGGAAACACCGAGGATAGCCACTTCCGGCGCGTTGACGATTGGCGCGAAGTGCGTGGTGCCCAGGCCGCCAAGGCTGGAGATGGTGAAGCAACCGCCCTGCATGTCGCCGGCAGTCAGTTTGCCATCACGCGCTTTCTTGGAAATCGCCATCAGCTCGCGGGACAGTTCAGTGATGCCTTTCTTGTTCACATCTTTGAACACTGGAACCACCAGACCGTTTGGCGTATCAACCGCCACACCGATGTTGATGTATTTCTTCAGCGTCAGTTTCTGTGCATCTTCAGACAGTGAACTGTTGAAGCGTGGCATCTGCTCAAGAGCAGCGGCAACGGCTTTCATGATGAACACCACTGGCGTGAATTTCACATCCAGTTTGCGTTTCTCTGCTTCGGCATTCTGCTGTTTGCGGAACGCTTCAAGATCGGTGATATCGGTTTTGTCGAAGTGTGTAACGTGCGGGATCACCACCCAGTTACGGCTCAGGTTGGCACCGGAGATTTTCTGGATGCGACCCAGTTCAACTTCTTCGATTTCGCCAAACTTGCTGAAGTCCACTTTCGGCCAAGGCAACAGACCTGGCAGGCTTCCGCCACTGGCTGCTGCAGCCGGAGCCGCTTCAGCGCGTTTCACCGCGTCTTTGACGTAAGTCTGCACGTCTTCTTTCAGGATGCGACCTTTACGGCCAGTGCCTTTGACTTTCGCCAGGTTGACACCGAACTCGCGCGCCAGACGACGAATCACCGGCGTCGCGTGTACGTAAGCATCGTTCTCAGCGAACTCGCCTTTCGCATCCGCTTTCGCTGCTGCTGGGGCCGCTGCCGGTTTCGCGGCTTCTGCCGCTGGAGCCGCTTCCTGCTTAGCCGCAGGCGCCGCAGCCGGTGCCGCGCCTTCCACTTCGAACACCATGATCAGTTTACCGGTGCTGACTTTATCGCCAGTCGCCACTTTCAACTCTTTCACGGTACCGGCGAACGGTGCAGGCACTTCCATTGAGGCTTTGTCGCCTTCAACCACGATCAGGGATTGCTCAGCAGCGACTTTGTCGCCCACTTTCACCAGGATCTCGGTGACTTCAACTTCGTCGCCACCAATGTCTGGGACGTTGACGTCTTTAGCGCCAGAAGCCGCAGGTGCTGCTGCTGGAGCCGCTTCCTGTTTAGCTGCTGGAGCAGCCGCCGGCGCTGCGCCTTCTGCTTCGAACACCATGATCAGTGAACCGGTGTTCACTTTGTCGCCGGTGGAGATTTTGATCTCTTTCACCACGCCCGCGAACGGTGCCGGGACTTCCATTGAGGCTTTGTCGCCTTCAACGGTAATCAGCGACTGCTCAGCCGTTACGGTGTCGCCCACTTTCACCAGGATCTCAGTGACTTCAACTTCGTCGCCGCCGATGTCCGGTACGTTGACTTCTTTACTGACCGCAGCAGCGGCAGCAGCTGGAGCAGGAGCGGCTTCCGCTTTCTTCTCTTCGGCTGGCGCTGGCGCCGCTTCTGCGGCGCCTTCAGCTTCAAAGATCATGATCAGTTTGCCGGTTTCCACTTTGTCGCCGGTCGAGATTTTGATCTCTTTAACCACGCCCGCCTGTGGCGAAGGCACTTCCATAGAGGCTTTATCGCCTTCCACGGTGATCAGCGACTGTTCAGCTTCAACTTTGTCGCCCACCTTTACCAGGATTTCGGTGACTTCAACTTCGTCTGCCCCGATGTCCGGTACGTTAATTTCGATAGCCATTACTCTCTTACCTCTTATGCCAGACGCGGGTTAACTTTATCGGCGTCGATATTGAATTTGGTGATGGCTTCTGCCACCACTTTCTTATCGATTTCACCGCGTTTAGCCAGCTCACCCAGCGCAGCCACAACCACATACGATGCATCCACTTCGAAGTGGTGACGCAGGTTTTCACGGCTGTCAGAACGACCGAAGCCATCGGTACCCAACACGCGATAATCGCTGGAAGGCACGTAGCTGCGAACCTGTTCTGCGAACAGCTTCATGTAGTCGGTCGATGCGACGGCCGGTGCTTCGTTCATCACTTGCGCGATGTAAGGTACGCGTGGCTCATCGGTTGGATGCAGCATGTTCCAGCGCTCACAATCCTGACCATCACGCGCCAGCTCGGTGAACGAGGTCACGCTGTAGACGTCAGAAGCGATGCCGTAATCTTTCGCCAGGATCTGCGCGGCTTCACGCACGTGACGCAGAATTGAACCTGAACCCAGCAGCTGCACTTTGCCTTTGCTACCTTCTACGGTTTCCAGCTTGTAGATACCCTTACGGATACCCTCTTCCGCACCCTGCGGCATCGCAGGCATGTGGTAGTTTTCGTTCAGCGTGGTGATGTAGTAGTAGATGTTTTCCTGCGCTTCGCCGTACATACGCACCAGGCCATCTTGCATGATGACCGCGATTTCGTACGCGTAAGACGGATCGTAAGAGATACAGTTCGGGATAGTCAGCGACTGAATGTGGCTGTGACCATCTTCGTGCTGCAAGCCTTCGCCGTTCAGCGTAGTACGACCTGAAGTACCGCCCACCAGGAAGCCGCGTGCCTGCATATCGCCGGCCAGCCACATCAGATCGCCGATGCGCTGGAAGCCGAACATCGAGTAATAGATGTAGAACGGAATCATCGGCAGGTTGTTGGTGCTGTAAGAGGTCGCCGCCGCCAGCCAGGATGAACCTGCGCCCAGCTCGTTGATCCCTTCCTGCAGAATCTGGCCTTTCTCGTCTTCTTTATAGTACGCAACCTGCTCGCGGTCCTGCGGGGTGTACTGCTGACCGTTCGGGCTGTAGATACCAATCTGACGGAACAGACCTTCCATACCGAAGGTACGGGCTTCGTCGGCAAGGATTGGAACCAGACGATCTTTGATCGACTTGTTCTTCAGCATCACGTTCAATGCACGCACGAAGGCGATGGTGGTGGAGATCTCTTTATTCTGCTCTTCCAGCAGTGGACGGAACTCTTCCAGCGTTGGCATTTCCAGCTTCTCGCTGAACTCCGCCTGACGCGTTGGCAGGTAGCCGCCCAACTTCTCACGCTGACCGTGCAGATAGTTGTACTCTTCAGAACCTTTTTCGAAGGTGACGTATGGCAGCTCTTCGATTTTGTCATCGGCCACCGGCACATTGAAGCGATCGCGGATGTAGCGAACGCCATCCATGTTCATCTTCTTAACCTGGTGGGCGATGTTTTTACCTTCAGCAGTATCACCCATGCCATAACCTTTGATGGTATGGGCCAGAATCAGCGTTGGCTGACCTTTGGTTTCCTGCGCTTTTTTCAGTGCAGCGTAGACTTTCTTCGGATCGTGGCCGCCGCGGTTCAGCGCGAAGATCTCTTCGTCTGACCAGTCTTTCACCAGAGCTGCGGTTTCCGGATATTTACCGAAGAAGTGCTCACGCACGTACGCGCCGTTACGGGATTTGAAGGTCTGGTAATCGCCATCAACGGTTTCGTTCATCAGCTGAATCAGCTTGCCGCTGGTGTCCTGACGCAGCAGTTCATCCCAACGACCGCCCCAAATCACTTTGATCACGTTCCAGCCAGCACCGGCAAAGATGCCTTCCAGCTCGTTGATGATCTTACCGTTACCGGTGACCGGGCCGTCCAGACGCTGCAGGTTACAGTTGATGATGAACACCAGGTTGTCCAGCTTCTCGCGGGTGGCGATGGTGATCGCACCTTTGGATTCCGGCTCATCCATCTCGCCATCACCGAGGAAGGCGTAAACGGTTTGTGCTGAGGTGTCTTTCAGACCGCGGTGTTCCAGATACTTCAGGAATTTCGCCTGATAGATCGCGTTCAACGGACCCAGGCCCATTGATACGGTTGGGAACTGCCAGAAGTCCGGCATCAGTTTCGGGTGCGGGTAAGAAGAGAGACCTTTGCCCTGCACTTCCTGACGGAAGTTGTTCATTTGGTCTTCGCTCAAGCGACCTTCAAGGAAGGCGCGGGCGTAGATACCTGGAGAAATGTGACCCTGGAAGAAAACCAGATCGCCGCCGTCTTTGTCGCTACGCGCGCGGAAGAAGTGGTTAAAGCACACTTCATAAATGGTCGCGGAAGACTGGAAGGAGGACATATGGCCACCCAACTCCAGATCTTTCTTCGACGCACGCAGCACCGACATGATGGCGTTCCAACGAATTGCGGAACGGATACGACGTTCAAGAGAGGTGTTGCCCGGATAGTCCGGCTCATCTTCAACAGCAATAGAGTTAATGTAGTTGCTGATTGCAGAGGAACCTGCGGCAACTTTCACGCCACCTTTGCGTGCTGCACTCATTACCTGATCAATCAGATACTGCGCGCGCTCAACACCTTCTTCACGGATGACCGATTCGATCGCTTGTAGCCAATCACGAGTTTCGATCGGATCCACGTCATTCTGTAAACGTTCTGACATGGGGTGTATTCCTTATCTGTGTCTAATACGTTGAAATTATCAGGAGCCTGTCTTCTTGTGCTTTGCTTCTGGTTCACAGCACAAGAAGACAGGCCCGTCGTGTTTTCCGCACGTTCGTTGCCGTGCGTTATTCCTTACGTTGCTGTAAACGACGCAGGGAGCGTTCACGACGACTCTGCTCCCGACTTCTATCCAGCAAGATTTCCTCAATGAACGCCAGGTGACGATGAGATGCCTCGCGTGCTTGTTCTGGCTCACGAGCTACAATCGCCTCGTAGATACTGGCGCGGTGACCGCTCACTTTCGCCAGCATTTCCCGACGAGCGTAGAGCAATTCAAAATTCTGACGGACGTTTTGTTCCAGCATAGGGCCCATGGAACGCAGTAGATGCAGCAACACCACATTATGGGCGGCTTCTGTGACAGCGATCTGATACTTCATCACTGCATCCGCTTCGGCGTCGAGATCGCCGCTGTCCTGTGCCTGCTGAATATGAACGTGGCAGTCGCGGATGCGCTGCAGATCTTCATCGGTTCCCCGCAGTGCCGCGTAATAGGCAGCCACGCCTTCCAGCGCGTGGCGGGTTTCCAGCAGGTCAAACTGAGATTCTGGATGTTCGGCAAGCAGACCGACCAGCGGGTCGCTCAGGCTTTGCCAGAGATTTTTTTGGACGAAGGTGCCGCCGCCCTGACGACGTAGCAGCAGGCCTTTAGCTTCCAGGCTCTGAATCGCTTCGCGCAGGGATGGACGTGAGACATCAAACTGTTTCGCCAGTTCACGCTCGGGGAGCAGTTTTTCACCCGGCTGGAGCGTCCCTTCCATAATGAGGGATTCCAGCTGTTGCTCAATCGCATCGGAGAGCTTGGGTTGGCGAATTTTACTGTAGGCCATCTTCCCTTCTTATCAGCCAAACGTCCAGAGTAAATTGGTAATACCAATTGAAAAATGGTGCCGGTAAAGTAACAAAGTATTCACCTTGTGTCTATATGGGTGCGGTCACACTTCAGGGGAGGATCGTAGCGCTGGTGCGCTAACCTACCGGCATCAAGCGAGAAATCCCCCGCACGCGGCAAATGTTAACGAATTGCACTTTTACCTAACCTTACACTGAGTTAGCCCCCGAAAAACGGCCCAACCATAAGGGAAACCTATTCGTGTTCACCCTTTTTTCATGGCAGAAATACTGCGACGGGCGCGCAGAGGATGCTGCTGCTTTTTCAGTCATCTCTCAGCACAAAAAGCAAAAGCAGGTGCAAACTGTCGCGCTTATCACTATTCTGAACGCCATGGTAGCTCATGCATGCACACAGCACGCCAGATACCGTAAAGAAAAGAATACATTAAGGTAAACAGCCTTACAGTGCGCGCACTGCAGGTGCACAATAACAACATCACGAGGTTTGTATGGAACAACAGCATGGCGACACGCTGCACCGCGGCTTAAAGAATCGCCATATTCAGCTGATTGCGCTGGGCGGAGCCGTAGGTACTGGCCTGTTTCTGGGTAGCGCATCAGTGATTCAATCGGCCGGTCCGGCCGTGATTCTGGGATATGCGATTGCCGGTTTTATTGCCTTTCTGATCATGCGCCAACTCGGCGAGATGGTGGTTGAAGAGCCGGTTGCCGGCAGCTTCAGTCACTTCGCCTACAAATATTGGGGCAACTTCGCCGGTTTCGCCTCGGGCTGGAACTATTGGGTTCTGTATGTGCTGGTTGCCATGGCCGAACTCACCGCTGTGGGCAAGTACGTACAATTTTGGTGGCCGGATTTTCCTACCTGGGCCACCGCCGCCATCTTCTTTGTATTGATCAACGCCATTAACCTGACCAACGTCAAAGTGTTCGGTGAGATGGAGTTCTGGTTCGCGATTATCAAAGTGGTCGCGGTCATCGGCATGATTCTGTTCGGTGGCTGGTTGCTGTTTAGCGGCAACGGCGGCCCGCAGGCGAGCGTCAGCAACCTGTGGGATCAGGGCGGCTTCCTGCCTCACGGCATGACCGGATTGGTGATGATGATGGCAATCATTATGTTCTCGTTTGGTGGTCTGGAGCTGGTGGGCATCACTGCCGCAGAAGCCGACAATCCACAAGAGAGCATCCCGAAAGCCACCAATCAGGTGCTGTGGCGTATTCTGATTTTCTATATTGGCTCACTGGCGGTGCTGCTCTCGCTGCTGCCGTGGACGCGCGTGACGGCGGATACCAGCCCGTTCGTGCTGATTTTTCATGAGCTGGGCGATGCCTTTGTGGCCAACGCGCTGAACGTGGTAATCCTGACGGCGGCGCTTTCGGTCTACAACAGCTGCGTTTACTGCAACAGCCGCATGCTGTTCGGCCTGGCGCAACAGGGTAACGCGCCGAAAGCATTGCTGAAAGTGGACAGTCGCGGCGTGCCGGTCGCCACCATTCTGGTCTCAGCCGTAGCGACCCTGCTGTGTGTACTGATCAACTATCTGATGCCAGGCGAAGCCTTTGGCCTGCTAATGGCGCTGGTGGTTTCTGCACTGGTGATCAACTGGGCGATGATCAGCCTCGCGCATCTGAAATTCCGTAAAAAGAAAGACCAGCAAGGTGTCACCACGCGCTTCAAAGCGGTGCTCTATCCGCTGGGTAACTGGATTTGCCTGGTGTTCCTCGCCGGTGTGTTGGTCATTATGCTGATGACGCCAGGCATGGCGATATCGGTATGGTTGATTCCGGTATGGCTGGTGATTCTGGCTATCGGTTACACCATCAAAAACAAACTACAGAAAGCGTAATGTTGTTCCTGCCCGGCACGCTGTTGCCGGGCAGCACTTCTGATCTGGCTCACACTTTTCCCCGCCCGCGCGTTTTGTCCATCTACCCGACCATTTGCTCCCCAGCAGATTACTGATTTTGCACAGATAATTCCTGCTCATCATATCGCTGGAGACGATCAATGAAAGGAGCAGCCCTCTCGTTCAGAGAGAAACTGGGATATGGCATGGGCGATGCCGGATGCAACATGATTGGCGGTGCCATCATGCTGTTCCTCAATTATTTCTACACTGATGTGTTTGGTTTAGCCCCGGCGCTGGTCGGTACGCTATTACTGTCGGTACGCGTACTTGATGCGGTAACCGATCCGATCATGGGCGCCATTGCCGATCGTACGCAAAGTCGCTGGGGCCGCTTCCGTCCGTGGCTGCTGTGGGTTTCCGTGCCTTACGTGCTGTTTAGCGTGCTGATGTTCACCACGCCGGAGTGGAGCTACGACAACAAGGTTATTTGGGCATTTGTCACTTACTTCCTGATGTCACTCACTTACACCGCCATCAACATCCCTTACTGCTCGCTGGGCGGTGTGATCACCAACGATCCGGGTGAGCGCGTGTCATGTCAGTCCTATCGCTTTGTGATGGTGGGCATTGCCACGCTGATCCTCTCACTTTCGCTGTTGCCGATGGCCGAATGGTTTGGCGGCGACAACAAAGCGCGCGGTTATCAAATGGCCATGGGCGTGCTGGCGCTGATCGGTTTGGCGATGTTCCTGTTCTGTTTTGCCAATGTGCGTGAACGCATTCGCCCGGCCACGCCAAGCAACGATGATTTGAAACAAGACTTGCGCGACGTGTGGAAAAACGATCAGTGGGTGCGCATTCTGCTGCTGACCTTCTGCAACGTCTGCCCCGGTTTTATCCGCATGGCCGCCACCATGTACTACGTCACCTGGGTGATGGGGCAATCAACGCACTTTGCCACGCTGTTTATCAGCTTGGGCGTCATCGGCATGATGTTCGGCAGCACACTGGCAAAAATCCTCACCGATCGCTGGTGCAAGCTCAAGGTGTTCTTCTGGACCAACATCGCGCTGGCGCTGTTCTCCTGCGGCTTCTACTGGATTGATCCGCACGCCACCGTCGCGGTGGTCATCACCTACTTCCTGCTGAATATCCTGCACCAGATTCCCTCGCCGCTGCACTGGTCGCTGATGGCCGACGTGGATGATTACGGCGAATGGAAAACCGGCAAACGCATCACTGGTATGAGCTTCTCCGGCAACCTGTTCTTCCTCAAAGTGGGGCTGGCGGTTGCGGGGGCGATGGTCGGTTTCCTGCTGTCGATTTATGGCTACGATGCCGGCGCAAAACAGCAGGCCCCCAACGCGATTAACGGCATCATGCTGCTGTTCACGGTGATTCCGGGCGTGGGATATCTGATCACTGCCGGCGTGGTGCGTTTAATGAAAGTGGATCGCAACTTAATGCGTACGATTCAGGCCGACCTGGCGCTGCGCCGTGCCCATTCACACCACGAATCCCCTATCGCGTCCTCTGCGACCGCGCAACCTGGAGAGATCAAATGAGCTGGCCCAATCCTTTTATTACGCAACGCGCCGATCCCTTTATTCTGCGCCATGCCGATGGCTACTATTTTATCGCCTCGGTGCCGGAATATGACCGACTGGAGATTCGCTATGCCTCAACGCTGGCTGGCCTGATTGAGGCAGAAGCGGTAACGGTGTGGCACAAACCGGATACCGGCCCGTTTAGCGCGCTGATCTGGGCGCCAGAACTGCATCACATCAACGGGCAATGGGTGATCTATTTCGCCGCCGCACCGACGCGGGCGATAAAAGATGGCCTGTTCCAGCACCGCATGTATGCGCTGGTGTGTAATGATGCCGATCCGCTGAGCGGTAACTGGCAGCCCTGCCGCCGCGTACATACGCCCATCGACTCCTTCTCACTGGACGCCACCTACTTCCACCATCAAGGTAAACACTGGTATCTGTGGGCGCAAAAAGATCCGGCGATTCCCGGAAACTCTAACCTGTATCTTGCCGAGTTGCTCAATCCGTGGACGCTAAAAAGCGCCCCGCTGATGCTGAGCCGACCGGAGTATGAATGGGAGTGCGCAGGATTTAGCGTTAATGAAGGACCGGCGGTGATTCAGCATGGCGACCAGCTGTTTGTCACCTATTCCGCTAGCGCGACCGATGAAAATTACTGTCTGGGGATATTAAGCATTGATGTGTTGGCCGATCCGCTCAACATCAACGCCTGGCGTAAATCCGCGCGACCGGTATTTGCCACCAGCTGGGATAATCAGCAGTACGGGCCGGGACACAACAGCTTTACGGTGGATGAAGCGGGAAGAGCGGTGCTGGTGTATCACGCGCGTAATTACACCGAAATTGAGGGCGATCCGCTGTGGGATCCGAATCGCCATACGCGCTTGAAATATTTCGACTGGCGTGAAGACGGCACACCGGATTTTGGCGTGCCGCCAGCCGATCACACCAGCGTGCCGTAGATCGTCAACAGCGCGACCACCACCACCAGCACCAGAGAAATACGTTTCGCCAACGCCACTGCAACACGTGGCGTTTCGACTTTATCCATGTGCGGATCGCGCGCCAGCGAGAACTGCGCCAGGCTGGTCAGCACCTGATATTGCGGGCGATGCAGATCGCCCAGCGCGGCAAACCACGCTGGCAGCGCACGTTCGCCGTGGCCGAGCAACGCGTAAGCCACGCCGGCCAAACGCACGGGGATCCAGTCCAAAACGTGCAGCAGACGATCAACGCCAGACTGCGAGCGCGCCAGCGGCGTCTGATGCTTAGCCAGCCAGCTCTGCCAGGCGCGCAGAAACGCATAACCCACCAGCAGCACCGGGCCGTAAGGTCCACCGACCACAAACCAGAACAGCGGCGCAAGATAGAAGCGGAAGTTAATCCAAATCAGCGCGTTCTGCAGTTCACGCAGGAACTCGCGCTCGCTGCACTCAACCGGCACGCCGTGAATCAGCGTCAGTTCGGCCGCCATCGCCTGATGCGCCGCTTCATCGTCATGGCTCGCGGCTTTGAGATAGCTGTGATAGTGCAGTCGCACCGAACCCGCGCCGATACACAGCAATCCCACCAAAATCCAGAACAGCAGTTGCGCCACGCCAAACAAGATGCCTTTCAGGCTCCACACCACCAGCCAGACGATCAGCATCGCTATCACTGTCATCATCAGCGTGCGCAGCAGGGAAAAACGCTGGCGGCCACGAAACAGCGGCTCCAGCCGATGGTCCAGTTGCCAATGCTCACCCAACTTAAACAGGCGTTCCCAACCTAAAACCAATAACAAGCTAAACAACGTCATACCCGCTCCTGCTGTCTCAGGGATTCTCCTGCCTGATGGATTCTTTATAGCGCAACCAGTCAAAAGAGGAACCGGGATCGGTTTTCCGCTCTGGTGCGATATCGCTATGGCCGGTGATGCGCGCTGGCGTCAACGGATAGTGCTGCAGCAGGAGTTGAGTCACCTGTTGCAAAGTCGCGTACTGGGCATCGGTATAGGGCAGCGTATCAGTGCCTTCCAGTTCAATGCCCATGGAAAAATCGTTGCAGCTTTCACGTCCTTCAAATTGCGACACGCCGGCGTGCCAGGCGCGCTGATCGAAAGAGACGTATTGCACCAGCTCGCCGTCGCGACGGATTAAGCAGTGCGCTGCCACGCGTAAATGGGCGATGTCCGCAAAATAGGGATGCGCATCGGCAGGCAACGTGCCGGTAAATAAGCGATCAATCCACGGCCCGCCAAACTCACCGGGCGGTAAGCTGATGTTGTGAATCACCAACAGCGAGGGCACTTCATCATTTGGACGCTGATTGAAGTGTGGTGAAGGTACTTTACGCGCGCTGGTAATCCAGCCCTCTTCCAGTTTCATGCTGTTAAATCCTAAGCAAAATCAGGCTGAGAATAACATGTTTCACCCAGCAGACTTGCGACTTAATGCGCCGACGCGGCCGAGTTCAGGATACTAAACATTTCACCGCCAGCAACTGGCAATGGTCGATAAATCAGGCTAAGGTGAGCGCACGAAATTTCGTCTTATAAGGGGCAAACCATGGCAACGCGTCGTTACGATCCCGATCATCGCCGTCAGGAGCTAATTAAACGTATTGAACAGGATATCCCGGAGGCCGTTGCCCGGGCGCTTCAGGAGGATTTAGGCGGCGAAGTGGATGCGGATCGCGATATCACGGCGTTGCTGCTGCCGGCAGACAAGCAGGCGGTGGCAAAAGTCATCACCCGTGAAGCCGGTGTTTTTTGTGGTAAACGCTGGGTAGAGGAAGTCTTTATCCAGCTCGGTAATAAAGTCACTCTTAACTGGCATGTTGAAGATGGACAAGCGCTGGTTGCCGATCAGCTGCTGTTCGAGCTTACCGGCCCGGCGCGCCTGCTGTTAACCGCAGAACGCACCGCACTCAACTTCGTGCAGACGCTCTCTGGCGTGACCACCGAGGTCAGCCGTTATGTCGCCCTGCTGGCGGGCAGCCAAACCCAGTTGCTTGATACACGCAAGACCTTGCCAGGACTGCGTAGCGCGCTGAAATATGCGGTGCTGTGCGGTGGCGGTAATAACCACCGTTTAGGCCTTTCGGATGCTTTCCTGATAAAAGAAAACCACATTATCGCCAGCGGCTCGGTGCGTAACGCCGTAGAAAAAGCGCTGTGGCTGTCGCCGGATGTGCCGGTAGAAGTTGAAGTTGAATCGCTGACGGAACTGCAGGATGCCATCGATGCCGGAGCGGACATCATCATGCTCGACAACTTTAGCCTTGAGATGATGCATGCAGCGGTTGCGCTAACCCACAAACGCGCGCTGCTGGAAGTCTCTGGCAACGTAACCGAAACCACGCTGCCACAAATTGCCCAGACCGGCGTTGATTATGTCTCTGTCGGCGCGCTGACCAAACATGTGCGCGCGCTGGATCTGTCGATGCGTTTCCGCGAGCTTTAATGCCCCGTTCTGCCGCGTGTTAGTGCGGCAGATATGCGAGCTGGCTTCCAAAATGCAGTTATCTCCGCTGTAAATCTGACGATTCTCTGCGAGATGCTTTCCAGCCTCGCGCAGCCATGACTTCCGCTTTCCCTCGCCCTTTTCTACCGTAGCGGCTCCACAACAAGGAGCCTCACTATGGACAGACAACGCGGTTTTACCCTTATCGAATTAATGATTGTGATTGGCATCGTCGCCATTCTCAGCGCCATCGGTTTACCGGCTTATCAAAACTACCTGCAACGCGCAGCGCTCACCGACATGCTGCAAACCATGGTGCCGTACAAAACAGCAGTAGAACTCTGTGCCATTGAGCGCGGCGGACCGGCGCAGTGTCAGGCAGGAGAACGCGGCATTCCGGTGGCCAAAGGTTCGCGCTATGTGGCAACGCTGAGCGTGGTCAACGGAACCATCAACCTGACCGGCCAGGAAAGTCTCAGCGGATTAACGGTTGAAATGCTGCCGATTTGGAGCGCAACGGATGGCACGTTGAGCTGGCAACGCACTTGTACCAGCGATAACAGCAGCCTGCGCGATAGCTGCTTCGAGCAGTTTCGCTTTGCCGACAAGGATGCCAACTGATGGACAACCCTAATAGTGCGCTGCACACGTTGTGCGCCCGTTATCAGGCGGTGATTCTGCACCATGACGCCACACTACTGCGCGTAGCGGTAGCCGACACACCCGATCCGCTGCTGCTGGAAGCGCTACAGTTCGCCAGCCAGTGCAAGGTGGAGGTCGAGTGCTGGCCTGCGGCACGGCTTGAGCAGTTGCTGCACGAGCCGGATGCCGCTGCAGCACCACGTGAACAGGCCAGCGCTGAGTCAGCGATTAACGCGGTCAATCAGATTTTGCGCCAGGCCATTCAGCGGCGCGCCTCAGATGTGCATTTTGAACCGCAGCGCCATGGACTGCGGGTGCGTCTGCGCATCGATGGCGTGTTGCACAAACTACCGCAGCCTTCTGAAGCACAACCCGCTGCGATTCTGGCGCGCCTGAAAATTCTTGGAGGATTGGATATCGCCGAACGGCGTCTGCCGCAGGACGGACAGTTTACGCTGGAAATAGAGGACAAACTGGCGGCGTTTCGTCTCTCAACGCTACCGGTAAGCCAGGGCGAAAAAGCCGTGGTGCGGCTGCTACAAAGTGAAAACAGCGCCATCACCCTCGATAAACTCGGCATGCCCGCAGCACAGCTGCGTTTACTGAAAAACGCGCTAGCGAAACCGCAGGGTTTGATTCTGGTCACCGGACCGACCGGCAGCGGTAAAACCTTCACGCTCTATAGCGGGTTAAGCGCGCTTAATGTGCCAGAGAAGAACGTTTGTAGCGTGGAAGATCCGGTTGAGATCCCGCTGGATGGTATTAATCAAACGCAGATCCAGCCGCGTAGCGGGCTCGATTTCAATCGTGTGCTGCGCGCACTACTGCGCCAGGATCCCGATGTGATTATGGTGGGGGAAATTCGTGATGCCGAGACGGCCAGCATCGCCGTTAAAGCAGCGCAGACCGGCCATCTGGTGCTTTCCACACTGCATACTAACTCGACTGCTGAAACCCTGACGCGCCTGCGCCAGATGGATATTCCCGGTTATCTGCTGGGCCCCGCTTTGCAATTGGTGGTGGCGCAGCGTCTGGTCAGACGCTTGTGCGTGCATTGCCGTCAGCCGGGACAAGCCATCGCCCATCTGCCGGCCGAACTCTGGCCGGGCACACTGCAAACCTGGCGAGCGCCGGGCTGTGATCACTGCTTCTCCGGCTATTACGGGCGGCTGGCGCTGTTTGAAGTCTTGCCGCTAACCAGCAAATTGCAGAATGCTATCTCGGCAGATATGCCGCTGGAACATCTGCTAACGCTGGCAAATGAGCAGGGAATGAAAACATTGCTAGCTGCGGGGCTGGAAGCAGTAAGTCGCGGCGATACTTCTTTCGAAGAGATGCAGCGCGTGGTGGGACTGGGCGATGGCTAATCTCTATCATTTCCGCTGGCAGGCTCTTGATACCATGGGTGTGCTGCAGGAGGGCGAATCACTTAATGCCAGCCAGGATGCGTTGCTCAATCAACTCTCCGATCGCGGCATGCTGCCGGTGAACTGGCAGCGTGGAAAATGCTGGCGTTCGCGCGACTGGAAGTGGCAGCAAAAAATCGATTTGGTGCGGCAACTGGCGACGCTGCTAAAGGCCGGCTTACCGCTGGCGGAAAGTCTGATTCTGCTGGCAGAAGGCCATCCTCATGCCGGTTGGCGGGTATTACTGAAAGGATTGCAGCGCCGCGTCATCGCCGGTGAGCCCTTCTCGCAAGCCTTGCAGGAGTGGCCGCAGATCTTTCCCCCGCTGTTTCCCGCTTTGATGCAAGTGGGTGAATTAACCGGCCAACTCGACGAGTGCTGTCGCCAGCTGGCGCAGCAGCAAAGCAAGCAGCAATACTTACGGCAAAAAGTGGTGAAGGCGCTGCGCTATCCCCTGTTTATCTTGCTGGTAGCGCTCGCGGTCAGTGCTGGCATGCTGCTGTTTGTTTTGCCAGAATTTGTCTCTGTCTATGCCAGTTTTGATGCGCCGCTGCCCGCTTTTACTGCTGCAGTGATGTCGCTGTCAGAACTGCTGCAGAAGGCCGCGCTGCCGCTGTCGCTGGTAGGTGCCGTATTACTGATGATTGTGCAGCAGACTTATCGACGTTCGGTACCGTGGCAAAAGCGCGTACATCAATGGTTACTGCGCATGCCACTGTTATCTTCGCTGTGGCGCGGCGGGCAGCTCAGCCAGATATACGCCATCCTGCAACTTACACAACAATCCGGTTTGACCTTGTTGCAAAGCCTGCAGGCGGTTGAAGTGACCTTGGTATCGCGATTGTGGCGCGATGCCATCGTTCAGTTGCAGCAACACATTGCTGCGGGTGCGCCGCTGCATCAGGCGCTGCAACAGCATCTGCTGTTTACACCCCTGTGTGCCCAACTCATCCGAGTGGGTGAAGAAGCAGGTGCGTTAGATGTGATGCTGGCACGGCTGGCGGAGTGGCACGAGGCGCAAACATTAGCGCGCGCTGATGCTCTGGCGGCATCGCTGGAACCGATGATGATGGTGGTAATCGGCGGGATTGTTGGCACCTTAGTGATTGCAATGTATCTGCCGGTATTTGGTCTTGGCGATGCCATTCGATGACGGGCACGCGCGATGCGCGCCCGTTGGCAGAGATCAGCGAGTGAACACGCGGTTCTCTTGTTCAGCGACGCGGATAAAGGTAGTGCGTTTCGTCAGCTCTTTCAATCGTTCTGCACCGACGTAGGTACAGGCTGAGCGTAAACCGCCAAGGATATCTTTAACCGTCTCCTCAACCGGGCCGCGCACTGGCAACCGCACGGTTTTGCCTTCCGCCGCACGGTATTGCGCAACACCGCCAACGTGGCGTTTCATGGCAGATTCGGAGCTCATGCCGTAGAACAGCATAAATTTCTCACCCTGTTCTTCAACGATGGTTCCTTCACACTCGTCATGTGCCGCAAGCATGCCGCCGAGCATGGTGAAATCTGCACCGCCCCCGAAAGCTTTGGCAATGTCACCTGGAACCGAGCAGCCGCCGTCGCTGACGATCTGTCCGCCTAAACCGTGTGCCGCATCTGCGCACTCGATAACGGCAGAAAGCTGAGGATAACCAACGCCGGTCTTCACGCGTGTGGTGCACACTGAGCCGGGGCCAATACCCACTTTGACGATGTCTGCGCCAGACAAAATCAGTTCTTCCACCATTTCACCGGTAACCACGTTGCCTGCGCAGATGGTTTTACCAGGGAAGCTTTCACGCACGCGCAGCAGGAACTGAACGAAGTGCTCAGAGTAGCCGTTAGCAACGTCGATACAGATAAAGTTGAGCTGCGGTGATAACGCCAGAATGGCGGATAACTTCGTGAAATCTGATTCTGAGGTACCGGATGAGACCATCACATGACTCAGCACCGCAGCTGGCGCGCGCTGCACAAACGCCTGCCACTCTTGCACGCTGTAATGTTTATGCACTGCGGTCAGTACGTTAAAACTCGCCAGGGCTTCAGCCATCGTGAAAGTACCGACGGTATCCATGTTGGCGGCAATAATCGGTATGCCACTCCAGTTCAAGCCTGAGTGTTTAAAGGTGAAGGTGCGTTCCAGCTCAACCTCGGAACGGCTTTTCAAAGTGGAACGTTTTGGGCGGATCAAAACATCTTTAAAGCCCAGTTTTAGATCTTCTTCAATGCGCATAGCTGATTATCCTGGTTAGTGACGACGAACCGCGGTTCGGGTAGCGCTCACGGCTCCAGTGTCGTTATCATACGCGCCATTCGTTCCGCGACAAGACTGCGAATTTCACTTTATTTAGGCTACAATCCCTTAAATTTAGCTGAGAAAATTGATTGTGATCATGCTCTCATCTTGCTGTGGTTAATCGCCGCTCACGATATAAATTTTGCGAGAACGCTATGCCTTATACCGTTGCGCTCACCGGCGGCATTGGCAGTGGTAAAACCACTATTGCCAACGCTTTCGCAGCGCTAGGCGTTGATATTATTGACGCTGACGTCATTGCCAGAGAAGTTGTTGAGCCCGGAACGCCTGCCCTAAAGGCGATTGCTCAGCGTCATGGAGATACCATTTTGACGGCAGAAGGCACGCTCTATCGTGCGCGGCTTCGTGAAATTATTTTCCAACAGCCACAAGAGAAAAATTGGCTCAATCAGTTGCTTCATCCACTCATCAACGCCCGCACGCAACAATTAAAATTATTGGCCACCTCACCTTATGTGCTTTGGGTGGTGCCGCTGTTGGTCGAAAACGGCTTACAGCATCAGGCCGATCGCGTGTTGGTCGTGGATGTGGATACCGCCACGCAGTTGCAACGCACCCAACAACGAGATGGTATTTCGCTAAGTCAGGCGAAAAATATTCTTGCCGCACAGGCTAGTCACGAACAGCGTCGGGCCTGTGCGGATGACATCATTGATAACAGTGGTACGCCTGAACAGGTGCTACCGCGCGTTGCTGAGCTTCACCAGCGCTATCTACGCCTGGCAGCAACCGGAAAGGATTAACATCATGAGCACAATTGTTCTGTTTGAACACCCATTGAATGAGAAGATGCGCACCTGGCTGCGCGTCGAATATCTGATTGATCAGCTGCATGAAACGGTGCCGGTTAACGGTTCGGTATCAGCACTCGGCGTTTTCCGTATTCTTAGCGATTTACTGGATATTTTTGAGCGCGGAGATATGCGCACTGAATTGTTAAAAGAACTGGAGCGCCAGCAACAAAAATTACGCGCCTGGCTGGATGTGCCAGGCATTGATGAACTGCGCGTGAATGATCTGCGTCAGCAGCTGAAGCAATGCTCAAGCGAACTCATGGCGGCACCGCGCATGGGCCAACAGTTACGTGAAGATCGCCTGGTTGCTCTGGTACGTCAGCGTTTGAGCATTCCGGGCGGCTGCTGCAGTTTCGATCTACCCAGCCTGCACATCTGGCTGCATCAGGAGCAAGCAGTGCGAGATGTTCAGGTGAATGGCTGGCTGGCATCACTAAATCCGCTGCGTAATAGTTTGACGATGATCCTCGATTTGGTGCGCCAGTCTGGCATATTTCGTCATCAAACCAGCCTCAACGGTTTTTATCAGGATAACGCCGAAGGATCCGATTTACTGCGCCTGCAATTAACGCTGGAAGACGCGCTGTACCCACAGGTCTCGGGTCACAAAAGCCGTTATGCGATTCGTTTCCTGCCATTAGACAGCGAACGCGGAGAAGTACCAGCCCGACTGAATTTTGAATTAGCTTGTTGTTAGAGGAAGTTATGCCAGAAGAGATAATTACCGTACCTTGCCCCAATTGTCGTCGCGATGTGATTTGGGATGAGTTGAGCCCGTGGCGGCCATTCTGCAGCAAACGTTGCCAGCTGATTGATTTAGGTGAATGGGCAGCAGAAGAGAAACGTATTCCCAGCAGCGGTGACCAGATGGACAGCGATGACTGGAGCGAAGAACAGCAGTAAAAAGTAAGGGGCTTAGCGCCCCTTCACTTAAATCTCGCCAGCCACTAATCGGCTGATCAATTCATGGTTCGCAGGCGGAAATTCATCCGCGACCAAATCCTGCTGTTCGACCCAACGCTGTGGCTGACCTTCACGACCATAAGGTTCGCCGTTCCAGCCTTCAACCAGGAAGAAATGCAGCGTAACGCGCAGATCTTCATAACTGTGATCGGCCTGACCAATCGCGCTTGCCGACGTGACTTCAATACCGGTTTCTTCCATCAGCTCACGCTTGAGCGCCTGCTCGGCAGATTCATCTTGTTCAATTTTTCCGCCGGGAAACTCCCACTTATTCGCCATATAGGAGCTTGCCGCACGCTGGGCAAGGAAGATTTGACGTTCTGTATTGCGAATGATGCCCACCGCAACCTGCAGGTGTTTCATAAGCTGGATTCCGCTTTTTTAATAAAATGAGCGCTGAGTGTAAATCAGACATCGAGTGATGTTAACCGTTGAGCGGAAAGTGACGTCCCACGCCCTACAAAAGCCAGTGATTAAGACATGTCGTAAGGATCGCAACCGGGAATGTTGGGAATACTCGCAGCACTTTCCTCTGTTAAACCCGACTACCTATGGAATTTAAAGAAACAACGTTTCTGGCGCAAACTACGCCGGAACAATTACATGCCCTACGCCATCTGGTATTTCATGACATCCTGACGTTAGACAGCGCAAAGAACACCTTAACATGGTGGCCTGAACACAAAGTTATTTCGTTGAATGAAGCGCAAAAACGATTCTTCTCCTGTCTGTTGCTGCGGATTACCTCGAAGCGTCAGATTATTGCCACCGTTTGGAATGAGAGCTATCCGAGCATCAGCGATAACAATTACCATCAGCTACTGTTCCAAAGCCGGGCGCTGTTGAAGCGAGCTGGCTTACCGGATGGTTTGCTGGTCACGCTGCCGTATCATGGCGTGCGCCTAAACGAAGAGAAACTCATGGCGATAACACGCTAAATCGTCAGCAAAAAAAAAGGAGCCCGAAGGCTCCTTTTTTTATCAGGCCAGACGGCCGTGACACTGCTTGTATTTTTTGCCGGAACCACATGGGCAGAGATCATTACGGCCCACTTTACGCTCCCCGCCTTGTGCGGCTAACGCTTCGGCTGCTGCGGTGGCATCATCAACATGGCTCAGCTGCTGCTGTTGCGCTAAACGCTCCGCTTCTTCACGACGCTGCTGCTCCATCGCTTCCACTTCTTCTGGCATGCGCACCTGAACTTTGCTCAGGGTGCTAATCACTTCGTACTTCAGTGATTCAAGCATCGCCGCAAACATAGAGAAGGATTCACGCTTGTATTCCTGCTTCGGATCTTTCTGGGCATAACCGCGCAGGTGGATGCCCTGACGCAGGTAATCCATCGCTGCCAGATGCTCTTTCCACAACGAATCCAGCGTTTGCAGCATCACGCCTTTCTCAAAGTTGCGCATCATCTCTTCGCCAACCACTTCTTCTTTGGCAGCATAGCTTTCCGCGGCGTGGGTCATGATACGTTCGCGCAGCGTCTCTTCGTGAAGATCGGGCTCTTTATCCAACCACTCAGCAATAGGCAAGTTGAGATCGAAGTCGTTACGCAGACGCTCTTCCAGGCCGGCAACATCCCACATCTCTTCCAGTGACTGCGGCGGAATGTAGGTATCAATGGTAGTTTTGTAGACATCTTCACGGATGCTATTGATGGTTTCAGACACATCAGACACATCCAGCAGTTCGTTACGCTGGCTGTAGATGGCGCGACGCTGATCGTTGGCAACGTCATCGTATTCCAGCAGCTGTTTACGAATATCGAAGTTGCGGCTCTCCACTTTACGCTGCGCGTTGGCAATCGCTTTAGTCACCCATGGATGCTCGATTGCTTCACCTGGCTTCATGCCCAGTTTACGCATCATGTTCGATACGCGATCTGAAGCGAAGATACGCATTAATGCATCTTCCATCGACAGGTAGAAGCGTGAAGAACCGGCATCACCCTGACGACCCGCACGACCACGCAGCTGGTTATCGATACGGCGAGATTCGTGACGCTCAGTACCAATAATGTGCAGACCGCCTGCAGCCAGCACCGCATCGTGACGCAGTTTCCACGCTTCTTTCATCGCCTGAATCTGCTCTTCGGTTGGCTCGTCCATTGCGGCGAGCTCAGCCTGCCAGCTCCCGCCCAGCACGATATCGGTACCACGACCGGCCATGTTGGTCGCGATAGTAACCGCTGCAGGTTGACCCGCCTGAGCAACGATGTCTGCTTCGCTGGCGTGGAATTTGGCGTTCAGTACGCTGTGTTTAATGCCCGCGCGCGTCAGTTCATTGGAAACGACTTCAGATTTCTCAATCGAAATTGTGCCCACTAACACCGGCTGCCCTTTAGCAGTGCAGGCACGGATGTCTTCGATAATGGCGTCAATCTTCTCTTTCTCGGTCATATAGACCAGATCGGCCATATCTTTACGCACCATCGGACGGTTGGTTGGCACCACGATCGTGTCGAGCTTATAGATGGAGCTGAATTCGAATGCTTCGGTATCCGCGGTACCGGTCATACCGGCCAGTTTCTCGTAGATACGGAAGTAGTTCTGGAAGGTAATGGAAGCCAGCGTCTGGTTTTCATTCTGGATTTCCACGCCTTCTTTCGCTTCAACCGCCTGATGCAGACCATCTGACCAGCGGCGACCTTGCATGGTACGGCCGGTGTGTTCATCAACGATGACCACTTCGCCATCTTTAACGATGTAATCAACATCGCGGGTGAAGAGTGCATGAGCACGCAGCGCCGCAGTAACGTGGTGCATCAGCATGATGTTGGTCGGGGAGTAGAGTGACTCGCCCTCTACCATAATGTTTTGGCTAACCAGCAGCTCTTCAACTTTTACCAGGCCGCGCTCGCTCATGTGTGCCTGGCGCGCTTTTTCATCGACCCAGAAATCGCCTTCGCCCTGGAAGGTTTCAGAGTCTTCTTTTTCCTGACGCACCAGATGCGGGATGATCTTGTTAACTTTGGTATACAGCTCAGAGCTGTCTTCCGCCGGACCAGAGATGATCAGTGGCGTACGTGCTTCATCGATCAGGATTGAGTCGACTTCATCCACCAATGCGTAATGCAGCTTACGCTGCACGCGCTCTTCCGGACTGAACGCCATGTTGTCGCGCAGGTAGTCGAAGCCGTATTCGTTGTTGGTGCCGTAGGTGATGTCAGCGGCATAAGCTGCACGCTTAGCCACGGCTGGCATGTTTGGCAGGTTAATGCCGATGGTCAGGCCAAGGAATTCAAACAGTGCACGGTTATTTTCGGCATCACGCTGCGCCAGATAGTCATTGACGGTAACAACGTGCACGCCTTTGCCGCTCAGCGCGTTCAGGTAAGCGGGCAGAGTCGCGGTCAGGGTTTTACCTTCACCGGTGCGCATCTCTGCGATGCAACGTTCGTTGAGCACCATGCCGCCAATCAGCTGCACATCAAAGTGACGCATACCGAAGACGCGCTTACTTGCTTCACGTACGGTGGCAAAGGCCTCAGGAATCAGGCTCTCAAGGCTTTCGCCTTTTTTCAGGCGCTCGCGGAACAGGTCAGTTTTCGCTTTCAGTTCATCGTCAGAGAGCTTTACGAAATCCGGCTCCATCTTATTGATGACGTCGACGATTTTGCGCATACGGCGCAGAGTACGATCATTGCTGCTGCCGAATACTTTAGTTAATAATTTGATTAACATGATAAATTTTTCTCAATTCAGCCGTGATTTCACGGGCTGCAAAATCTGATTCAGGATGTGGAAAAAACGTTAGCAGTTAAGCAATGAAAGGCCCGGCGCGGATGCCATGAATAGCAGCTTGCCAATCAGCAGAGGAAAGGATTTGTGGTTCGTTGTGACGCAGGTTTTGTTGCGGCTCAACAACAGTCAGCGATTGCGCCGGAGAAGTTAGCAACGCCTGAAGCGAACCTATCAACGCCAGCTTTTGTGCCGCCAGCGGCACAGCTTGATCGGCTTCCGCCTGAGCGGGCGGCGTCATACTAAAGGAAAGGTGGCGAATAACGGTGCGAATCGCATGCTGGTGCCAGTAATCGACGTTGAAATTCGGTCGACGCGCGCTTTCCTGCAGACGAATCAGATGGTCAAAATGGACAACATTGCCGACAAACAGGCTGCTGATCGGCGAATCATTTGCTTTCGGCTCAGAACTTTGCGCACAGGCAGGCAAACCTAAACTGGCCGCCACCATCCCCAACAGGAGATGTGGCCAGAAATAGCGTCTGCCTAATTGTCGCCAGCGTGAGAAAATCCCGATCACAATCCGTCCACAATGCATTGAATAAAGTAATAAAGCGGTAGCAAAAATCTGCGTTACCCAGCTTATGTGAGCGCCAGATGATAGCACTTATGTGGGGCTACGACACCAGTGATTAAAGGGGCTTCGGCGGAATTCACGTTTTTTTGTACAGGGTTTCGCCAGTTGCTACAGCGAATTGAGATCGGCTTGGCAGGAATAAAAATGAGGCAATAAAAAACGGCAGGTTAAACTGACCGGAGAGGGTGTCAGCGAAACCTGCCGTTTTATGTCTGACTTACGCCAGAACTAAATTTGGTGCTTTGAATGCCAGTGGCAGTTCAGCTTCATCTTCGAAGGTCGCCCATTCCCAGGCTTCCTGTTTAGCCAGAACCGCTTGCAGCAACTTGTTGTTCAACGCATGGCCCGATTTAAAGGCGGTAAACGCGCCAATAACATTATGACCGCACATGAACAGGTCGCCGATCGCATCGAGCATTTTATGACGAACAAATTCGTCTTCAAAGCGCAGACCGTCTTCGTTTAATACGCGGAAATCATCAAGGCCAATCGCACAATCTAAACTACCGCCCAGGCACAGGCCTTTAGACTGCAGATATTCGATTTCACGCATAAAGCCAAAGGTGCGCGCACGGCTGATTTGGCGAACAAAGTTCTCAGCCGAGAAGTTGAGCTGGTAACGCTGCGAGCTTGAGTCGATCGCTGGATGTTTGAAGTCGATAGTAAAGTCGAGTGAGAAACCGTTGTACGGCTTGATCTCGGCCCACTTATCGCCATCTTCCACACGCACCGTTTGCTTAACGCGTACGAATTTCTTCGCGCTGCTTAGCTCTTCGATGCCAGCGTCCATCAGCAAATAGACAAAAGGCGCGGCACTGCCATCCATGATCGGGATTTCCGGTGCATCAACTTCAACAATAATGTTGTCGATGCCCAAGCCCGCCAATGCGGCGTTCAGGTGTTCAACGGTTGAAATACGCACGCCTTCATCGTTCACCAGGCAAGTACTCAGCATGGTGTCGCGCACATATTTTGCATCAGCCGGGAAATCTACCGGTGGATTCAAGTCAGTGCGACGATAGATGACCCCGGTGTTAGCCGACGCAGGGCGTAACGTCAGTGTGACTTTCTTGCCGGTATGTAAACCGACACCAGTCGCCTGAACAATACGTTTTAATGTCCTTTGTTTGATCATCGCTTTATCTCGCAATATTACCTGTCCGACCGCCAGTATAAATTACCAGCGGGCGAATACTTTAGCACAAAGAGCGGAGAATCCCAATTCTCGGGATATTCTTAATCAGCCTGCTTACGCAAGAAGGCTGGAATATCAAGGTAATCGGGTTCTTTGCTGGATGCCGCCGGTTGGTCATTCACCACTTTCGCAGCCGGTTTCTGCTCCTGCGGCAGTGGCGCCATGCCGTGCTGCTGGTAGCGATGATCCATCACTGGCTGAGTGGCCGGCTTGTTGGTCACCAGCGTGATTTCCGGACGCTTATCCATGCCGATGCCGGTTGCAACTACGGTAACACGCAGTTCGTCGTTCATCTCTGGATCCAGAGAAGTACCGATAACCACGGTTGCGTTGTCAGAAGCGAAGGCGCGGATGGTGTTACCCACGGTTTCAAACTCATCAAGACGCAGGTCGAAGCCCGCAGTAATGTTGACCAGCACGCCGCGCGCGCCAGACAGATCGATGTCTTCCAACAGCGGAGAAGAGATAGCCATCTCTGCCGCTTCTTCCGCACGATCTTCACCACATGCCACGCCTGAACCCATCATGGCGTAACCCATTTCTGACATCACGGTACGCACGTCCGCAAAGTCAACGTTCATCAGGCCAGGACGGGTAATCAGTTCAGCGATACCCTGTACAGCGCCTTTCAATACGTCGTTGGCTGCGCCGAACGCATCCAACAGAGAAATACCGCGACCCAGAACTTTCAGCAGCTTGTCGTTTGGAATAGTAATCAGTGAATCGACATGCTTAGACAGTTCAGCGATACCTTGCTCAGCAAAAGCCATACGCTTTTTGCCTTCAAAGTTGAACGGTTTAGTTACTACCGCAACGGTCAGGATACCCAAATCTTTTGCCACTTCAGCCACAACTGGCGCTGCACCAGTACCGGTACCGCCGCCCATGCCAGCTGCGATGAACACCATGTCTGCACCATCCAGCGCAGCACGCAGTGCTTCGCGATCCTCTTCTGCAGAGTTACGGCCCACTTCTGGGTTCGCACCTGCACCAAGACCTTTGGTGATATTGGTCCCGATCTGGATCGTCTGGCCGACCGCTGTCTTACGCAACGCTTGCGCGTCGGTGTTCACAGCGAAGAATTCCACACCTTCGATACGCTCGCGTACCATGTGCTCTACGGCGTTGCCACCGCCACCGCCGACGCCGATGACTTTAATCACCGCGTCATTGGTTAATTCCATAGGTTCAAACATGATTTCTCTCCGTTATGTGCCTGTCGCCTGGAGATCATAAACATTGCCAGCATGATCTCCTTTTTCAAAAATTAAAACTCTTTCTTCAGCCAGCTGTTGATTCGCTTGAACCAGTTGCCCACTGAAGCACGTTTTTCCGTTTCTGCATCACCGTTCATGTGTGACTCTTTGCCGTAATGCAGCAGGCCAACCGCCGTAGAGTAATACGGCTCCTGCGCATAGTCCGTCAGGCCGGTGATATTAAGCGGCTGTCCGATGCGCACTTGCGTGTGGAACACGCGCTGTGCGCAGGCTGCCAAACCTTCAATCTGCGCCGCACCACCGGTCAGCACGATACCGGCCGCCAGATGATGTTTTACGCCTTGCTGGCGCAGCTGCTCCTGTAATTGCAGAATCTCGTCGTTGACCAGATTCAACAGTTCGGTGTAACGCGGCTCGATGACTTCAGCCAGCGTTTGACGCTGCAGGCTACGTGGTGGACGTCCACCTACGCTCGGCACTTCGACATTTTCGTCTTTGCCGACAATTGAGCCCAATGCACAACCGTGACGCACTTTAATCGCTTCTGCGTCGGTCGGCGGTGTACCAAAAGCGTAAGCGATATCGCTGGTTACCACGTTCCCGGCATACGGGATCACTTTGGTGTGACGCAGTGCACCGCCAGTATAGACAGCGATATCCATTGTACCGCCACCGATATCAACAACACAGACGCCCAGCTCACGTTCATCTTCCGTCAGTACGGAGAAACTGGATGCCAACCCGGCAAAAATCAGTTGGTCAACTTTCAGGCCGCAACGTTCAACGGCTTTGACAATATTTTTTGCCATATCGTTGTGGCAAGTGATCAAATGTACTTTCGCCTGCATACGTACGCCAGAAAGTCCCACTGGATTCTTAATGCCTTCCTGATAATCGATGGCATATTCCTGCGGGATAACATGCAGAATACGATGCTCATCGCGTACGCGAACGGATTTCGCCGTATGCACCACGTTCTCTACATCATCCTGAGTCACTTCCTCTTCCGAAATCGGAACCATCCCGATTTCGTTCTGGCAACTGATATGTTTGCCCGATAAAGCAAGGTAGACCGAGGAAATCTGGCAGTCCGCCATCAATTCAGCCTGATCGATGGCGCGCTGTACGCATTTCACCACCGATTCCAGATCGTTTACGCCGCCTTTATCCATGCCGCGAGACGGGCAACTGCCCACCCCAATAATATTGACCATACCATCGGGCAGAATTTCCCCAACCAGGGCGGACACCTTCGCGGTGCCAATTTCGAGTCCTACTACCAGTTTTCTGTCCGTTGCCTTGATCATTGTGGTTTAGCCTGTGCCTGGTTCTGTTGCTGATTACTGTCCTGTGGCTCTATCGGTGCAGCGGCCCAACCGACTGCGGCGCCCGAATCGTAGCGCAAATCAACGTACGTGATGCGCTGGTTCTGACTTTGGCCCTGCTGCTGCAAATCCGGATAAAGCTCAATAAAACGGTTCAGACGCTTCATGGTATCGCTACGACCTAATTCGATGCGCACATCGTCACTGGTCACTAACTGCCACGAGCGCCGCGCCGTCATCGACGCGACCTTCAGGGTAAACTTGTTAGCCTTTAATACATCACTCATGGTGTGATAGCCGGCTAACACCTCGTTTTCACTGCCTTCCGGACCGTACAGCATCGGCAACGTTTCTTTGCCAACGTGACTGGCCGGAACGCTGAAGGAGACGCCAGCTGCGTCCACCATATGTGAGTCATTCCAGCGTGCAACCGGAACATACTCCACCAGATTTATCTTCAGCTCATCAGGCCACTGCTTGCGCACACTGACCTGCTTAATCCAGGGTAAACGCTCAATCTGCTGCTGGATGATATCCACGTTCTGCGACATGAAGGTTCCCGGCGCGCCAAGCGATAAAATGGCCTGACGAATATCATCATGCGTGGTGTAGTGGGTTTGCCCGGTCACCACCAGCTTCGATAACGGCAAGCGTGACGCGTCATTCATCCACTTCAGCACCATGAGGCCACCCGCCACCATAATGCCCAACACAATCAGCAGGAACACCATGCCAAACAGTCGCGCACCGTTGCTGCGCCCGGAGCGTGTCCGCTCCTGAGGTTCGCGATTGCGTACTCGTATCGCTGCCTGAGACATATCAGTCAGCCAGCTCCAGAATACGCGCCACCAGCTGCGGGAAGCTGTATCCCGCTTGCTTAGCGGCCATCGGCACTAAACTGTGGCTGGTCATGCCGGGCGAAGTATTCACTTCCAGCAGCTGGAAGTTGCCCTCACCGTCAGCCATCACGTCCACGCGACCCCAGCCGCTGCAACCCAATGCGCGCCAGGCTGACCACACCAACGTCTGCAATTCTGCTTCCTGCTCGGCGCTTAATCCGCTCGGGCAGAAGTATTCAGTATCGTCAGAAATGTATTTAGCTTCATAGTCATAGAACTCGCTGGCGGTTTTAATTCTGATAGAAGGCAGAATTTGCTCACCCACGATGCCCACGGTGTATTCCGCGCCGCTCAGAAAAGCTTCGATCAGCACGTCATCATCATGACGAAAGGCTTCTTCAAGCGCTGCGGGTAATGCATCCGCATGGTTCACGCGGCTGATACCGACGCTAGAACCTTCGCAGCTTGGCTTGACAAATAGCGGTAAACCCAGCGCCTCAATGGCTTTGGTAGTATCCGCGTTTAAACCTTGTTCATGCTGCTGACGCGTCAGCCAGACAAATTTGCCTGAAGGTAATCCCCTGCCCTGCCACAGCAATTTGCTGCGCAGCTTATCCATGGTGATGGCGGAAGCCATCACACCGCTGCCGGTATAGGGCAGTTGCAGAAACTCCAGCACCGCTTGCAGCGTGCCGTCTTCGCCACCACGACCGTGCAAAGCAATAAACGCTTTAGCGAAGCCTTGCTGTTTCAGGTCAAGCACCGACACATCACGCGTATCGACTGCATGCGCATCAATGCCCATTTCACGCAGTCCGGCCAGCACTGCCGCACCGGACATCAGCGACACATCACGCTCGGCCGAGGTGCCGCCCATCAATACTGCAACCTTCTCAGTCATGGCGCGCCTCCGACTTAACGGCAGGCTGTAATTCGTTTTCGGCCAGCTTGCGGGCAATCTTGCCGATGTTGCCTGCACCCTGCACGATCACCAGATCGTCGCCCGACAGCAACGGTGCCAGCGCATCTGGCAGTGCGTCATGCTCAGAGACCAGAATCGGATCAACTTTGCCACGGTTACGAATCGCGCGGCACAGCGAGCGGCTATCAGCGCCGGGAATCGCCGCTTCACCCGCCGGATAGACATCCAGCATCAACAACACATCCACCTGCGACAGCACATTAGCGAAATCATCAAACAGGTCACGCGTACGCGTGTAGCGATGCGGCTGGAACACCATCACTAGCTTCTTGTCAGGCCAGCCCGCACGTGCGGCTTTGATGGTGACATCCACTTCGGTGGGATGGTGGCCGTAATCGTCGACCAGCATCGCACTGCCTGGATTACCATTGACGGCGGCGGTATCGAACTCGCCCAGCACGTCAAAGCGGCGTCCGGTGCCCTGGAAGCTCTCCAGCGCGGCCAGAATCGCGTTATCTTCAATCCCCTCTTCGCTGGCAACAGCTACCGCGGCGGCTGCGTTCAGCGCGTTATGACGGCCAGGCGCATTCAGCGTCACTTTCAGCACCGGCTTATCCTGACGAATAATGGTGAAGTGTCCTTGTGCGCCACGCTGCTCGTAATTCTCGATACGCACATCCGCGTCATCGCTGAAGCCGTAGGTGGTTACCTGGCGGCCTACGCGTGGGATCAGGTCACGAATCACTGCATCATCCACGCACATTACCGCGCGTCCATAGAATGGCAGGTTGTGCAGGAAGTTAATGAACGTCTGCTTCAGGTTCTCGAAATCGCCCTGATAAGTGTCCATGTGATCCGCTTCGATGTTGGTGACAATTGCCACCATCGGTTGCAGATGCAGGAAGGACGCATCACTTTCATCTGCTTCAGCAATCAGATAACGGCTGCTGCCCAGGCGCGCATGCGTGCCTGCGGCTTTAACCAAGCCACCGTTAACGAAGGTGGGATCCAGCCCGCCTTCCGCGTAAATGCTGGTCACCATCGCGGTGGTGGTGGTTTTACCGTGCGTGCCCGCAACCGCAATGCCGTGACGGAAACGCATCAGTTCAGCCAACATCTCAGCACGACGAATCACGGGAATACGCTGCTCACGGGCGGCAACCAGTTCAGGGTTATCCTGCGCTACGGCCGTCGACACCACGACAACGCTGGCATCGGTGACGTTTTCCGGACGATGGTTGAAATAAATCGTCGCACCCAGCGCAGCCAGATGCTGTGTCACCGCGTTCGGCGCCAAATCAGAACCGCTGATGTGATAGCCTTCGTTCGCCAACACCTCGGCAATACCGCCCATGCCAGCACCACCGATGCCGACAAAGTGAATGTGCCGGACGCGACGCATCTCGGGCACAATAGAACGCAGTTTTGCCAATTGTTGTGTATTCATCTGTTTCAATTACCTGTTTTTCCCGTTTGTACCTGCTGAAGGTACGGGCCAAATCAACTGGCCGATTAATTTACTTCGCGACGCGCGCCACTTCATTTGCAACCCGCTCGGTTGCATCGGGAATCGCGACCTGACGGGCTTTTTCTGCCATCGCCAACAATGTGGCGCGATCCCAGTGACGCAGCGTGTCCGCTACCACAGCCGCGGTGAACTGCGGCTGCTCGAAAATTTTGGCTGCGCCCGCTTTTTCCAGCGGCAACGCATTCCAGTACTGCTGACGATCTTTGTGCTGAAACGGTACGAAAATTGCCGGTAAACCTGCGGCCGCCACTTCACTTACCGTCAATGCGCCCGAACGGCACACTACGACATCGGCCCAGGCGTAAGCTTCGGCCATGTCATCGATAAACTCGGTGACTTTGTGCTGCGGTTGACCCGCTGCGCGGTAAGCCTGCTGCACGGTTTCCAGTCCGCCTTTACCGGTTTGATGCCAAACCGTAATGGCTTCGCCCAACGCTGCGGCCACTTGCGGCACGGTCTGGTTAAGGATGCGCGCGCCCTGGCTGCCGCCAACCACCAGCACGCGAATCGGGCCGAAACGTGCGCTCAGTCGCTCTGCCGGTAACGGCAGCGCTAACACGTCGGTACGCACCGGATTGCCAACCACTTCAGCATTTGGAAACGCTCCCGGAAACGCCTGCATCACTTTGGTGGCGATCTTCGCCAGCCACTTGTTGGTCAGTCCGGCAATGCCGTTCTGCTCATGCAGCACCACCGGAATACCGCAGCTCCACGCCGCTAAGCCGCCAGGACCCGAAACGTAGCCGCCCATTCCCAGCACCACATCCGGCTGCCAGCTCTTCATGATGCGACGCGCCTGGCGCCATGCATTGAAGATGCGTACCGGTGCCAGCAACTGCGCTTTAACACCTTTACCGCGTAAACCGCTGATGCGGATAAAATCAATTTCAATGCCGTGTTTCGGCACCAAATCCGCTTCCATTCGGTCAGCGGTTCCCAGCCAGCGCACCTGCCAGCCTTGTTCCATCAGGTGATGGGCAACGGCCAGACCGGGGAACACATGTCCGCCAGTACCGCCTGCCATGACCATCAACCGTTTGCCACTCATCGTGCACCTCGGGTAAACGCCTGCGCTTTTGCCAGACGAGTTTCATAATCTATGCGCAATAAAAACACGATGGCGGTCGACATGATGATCAGACTCGAACCACCGTAACTGATCAGCGGCAGCGTCAGACCTTTCGTCGGCAGCATGCCAGCAGCTGCACCCACGTTAACCAGCGCCTGGAAGCTAAACCACACGCCAATTGAGCAAGCGAGGAAGCCTGAGAAGCGCTGATCGATCTCCAGAGCACGGCGACCAATCGACATCGCGCGAAAAGCGACGAAGAATACCATCAACAGCGCTAAAACCACACCGACATAACCCAACTCTTCACCGATGATGGAGAAGATGAAGTCAGTATGTGCTTCCGGCAGATATTCCAGTTTCTGCACCGAATTGCCTAATCCCTGCCCCCAGAACTCACCGCGCCCAAACGCCATCAACGATTGCGTCAGCTGGTAGCCGCTGCCGAAGGGATCTTCCCACGGGTTCCAGAAGGAGGTCACACGGCGCATGCGGTACGGTTCGGCGATGATCAGCAGCACCACGGCGAAAATGCCGGAGCCGATGATCGCCAGGAACTGCCACATTTTCGCCCCGGCGAGGAACAGCATCGCCAGCGTGGTAACAAACAGCACAACGACGGTACCGAGATCCGGCTGCGCCAGCAGCAGCACGGCCAGCACCACCATCACGCCCATCGGCTTACAGAAGCCCCAGAAGTTGTTACGCACCTCTTCGACTTTGCGCACCAGATAGCTGGCGAGATAGCAGAACAGCGTCAACTTCGAAAGCTCGGCCGGCTGAATACGCAGCGGGCCAAGGGCAATCCAGCGCGATGCACCGTTCACCGAGCTACCGACGACCAATACGATCAGCAGCATCACCACGGACACCATCAGCATCACGTTGCTGTAGCGCTGCCAGAAATCCATCGGGATGCGCAAGGTCACCAGCGCCATACCAAACGCCAAAGCGATATAGAATGCATCACGCTTGGCAAAGTAGAACGGATCTTCATTCAGACGTTGACCGACCGGCATCGACGCCGACGTCACCATCACAAAACCAATCAGCGCCAGCCCAAAGGTCAGCCACAGCAACGTGCGATCGTACAGCACCACCGGCGCATCATCACTGTCGCGCGCGCCCATCACCCATTCACGCAGGCGCAACGACAGATAGTTGGCGATACCGGCTCCAGGAATGCGCATCAGCTCAACTCCCTTGCCAGTTGCGCGAACTGATCGCCGCGCTGTTCAAAATTACGGAACTGGTCAAGGCTGGCGCAGGCCGGTGATAACAGCACCATATCGCCGGCTTTGACCTGGGCGGCAATCTGCGTCATCGCCTGCTGCATGGTTTCAGTGCGCGTGGCGATCTCCGGACGCAATGCCGCTAACGCATCACCATCTCGACCAAAACAGAACAGCTTCACGTTGTCGCCCTGCAGATAGCGCGCCAGCGGGCTGAAATCAGCCGACTTGCCGTCGCCGCCCAGCAGTAGCCACAAGGTGCCTTTCACCTGCAGGCCATTCAGCGCCGCTTCGGTGCTGCCAACGTTGGTGGCTTTGGAATCGTTAATCCAGCGCACACCGTGGGCTTCATGCACCAATTGGAAGCGATGCGCCAGGCCGGTAAAAGTGGTTAAGGCTTTCAGGCTGGAAGCGCGTGGAATATTCACCGCGTCGGCCAATGCCAGCGCTGCCAGCGCGTTGGTATAATTGTGTTGGCCCACCAGCGTCATCTCATCGGTGTTCAGGACTTTCTCGCCCTTCGCCCGCAGCCAGGTGCTGCCCTGCTGCTGATTAAGATGATAATCGCCGAGGTTGATGCCGAAGCTTACGCAGCGCTGATCAACACCGCGCACCGGCATGGTCATGCCATCGTCAGCATTCACCACGCATACGCTGGCGTTTTCGTAAATGCGCAGCTTGGCGGCACGATACTGCTGCATGCCGAGCGGATAGCGATCCATGTGATCCTCGGTGAGATTGAGGATCGTCGCCGCCGCCGCTTTCAGGCTATGCGTGGTTTCCAGCTGGAAGCTGGAGAGTTCGAGTACATAAAGCTGTGCTGGCGATTTCAACAGCGTCAGCGCCGGCAAACCGATGTTGCCGCCCACGCCAACCTGCCAACCTGCTGCGCGCGCCATTTCACCCACCAGCGTCGTGACGGTGCTTTTGCCGTTCGAACCGGTGATCGCCACAATCGGAGCCTGCGCTTCACGGCAGAACAGCTCAATATCGCCGATGATTTCAATCCCGGCATCGGCGGCTTCGCTTAATGCAGGATGCGCCAACGCGATGCCGGGGCTGGCGATAATCAGATCGGACGCCAGCAGCCAATCACTATTAATACCGCCAACATAGCGCTCCACCGAAGCTGGCAGTTTGTCCAGCCCCGGCGGCGAGACACGGGTATCCATCACGCGTGGCGTTACGCCTTGCGCGAGGAAGAAATCAACACAGGAGAGGCCAGTAATGCCTAATCCAATGATGACGACTTTTCTGCCCCGATAGTCAGCCATGATTAACGTACCTTCAGCGTTGCCAGGCCAATCAGCACCAGCATCAGCGAAATAATCCAGAAGCGCACGATGACGCGCGGCTCCGGCCAGCCTTTCAATTCATAGTGGTGGTGAATCGGTGCCATGCGGAAAATGCGTTGACCGCGCAGCTTGAACGATCCCACCTGCAGAATCACCGACAGCGTTTCGACCACAAACACGCCGCCCATGATTAACAGCAAGAATTCCTGACGCAGCAGCACGGCGATGGTGCCGAGCGCGCCACCCAACGCCAATGAGCCGACATCGCCCATGAACACTTGCGCTGGATAGGTGTTGAACCACAAAAATCCGAGTCCGGCTCCGACAATCGCGGTGCAGACAATTACTAATTCGCCCGCGTGCCGTAAATAAGGAATGTGCAGATATTCGGCAAACTTAACGTTACCGGTCGCCCACGCCACCAGCGCAAAGCCTGCTGCCACGAACACCGTTGGCATAATGGCTAAGCCATCAAGACCATCCGTTAAGTTAACCGCGTTGCCGGTACCGACAATCACGAAGTAGGCCAGCACCACATAGAACAGGCCCAGCTGCGGCATCACGTCTTTAAAGAACGGCACCACCAGCTGCGTTGCTGGCGTATCTTTACCGGCGATAAACAGCGCGAACGCAACCGCCAGCGAAATTACTGACATCCAGAAATATTTCCAGCGCGCGATCAGGCCTTTGGTGTCTTTGCGCACCACCTTACGATAGTCATCCACAAAGCCGATGATGCCAAAACCGACCAGCACCACCAGTACGCACCAGACGTATGGATTAGACGGATAGGCCCACATCAGCACCGAAATGGTGATTGAGGTGAGGATCATCACGCCGCCCATGGTTGGCGTGCCGCGTTTGCTGAAGTGTGACTCTGGACCGTCGTTACGCACCACCTGACCGATCTGCAGCTTCTGCAGCCAGGCAATCAGGCGCGGGCCCATCCACAGAGAAATGAACAAGGCGGTCAGCAGGCTGACAATGGCGCGAAACGTCAGATACGAGAAGACGTTAAAGCCGGAATAAAATGCGACCAGATGTTCGGCCAGCCAGACTAGCATGTTCCTTTCTCCTGTAAGCTCTGTACTACCTGCTCCATGGCGGCACTACGTGAACCTTTAACCAAAATAGTGATGTCCTGATGTTCGGACAGCAATGTGCGTAAACGTTCAGTTAGCGCGGTTTTTGTGGCGAAATGCTCGCCTTTACCGCTGTTTTCGCCAATCAGCTGGCTCAGAGTCCCAATGCTCAGCACGCGATCGACACCGGCCGCTTTGGCCGCATCGCCGACCTGGCGATGACACAGTTCGGCTTCATCACCCAATTCAGCCATATCGCCCACTACCATCACGCGGTAGCCCGGCATATCGCCTAGCACCTGTGCGGCGGCAGTCATAGAACCGACATTGGCGTTGTAACTGTCATCCAGCAGCAGTTGATTGACCGCCAGGCGAATCGGGAACAGTCGACCAGGAACAGCCTGCAAGGTTTTAAGGCCAGTTTGAATCGCCGACAGCGGCGCATCTACTGACAATGCCAACGCTGCAGCGGCTAACGCATTCGAGATGTTATGACGGCCCGGCAGCGGCAGCTCCACGGCGATATCACCGCGTGGCGTATGCAGCGTGAACAGCGTGGCATCGGCTCGCAGCACGATTTCGCTGGCGCGGAACTCTGCATCAGCCATCGGCTGCGGCGAGAAGCGCCACAAGGTTTTATCTGCAAACTGTGATTTCCAGTTGGCCAGATCGTTGCTGTCAGCGTTGACGATCGCGGTGCCGTGTACCGGCAAGCCGCCAAAAATTTCGCCTTTGGCTTTCGCCACACCCGCCAGCGAGCCAAAGCCTTCCAGATGGGCAGCAGCAAGGTTATTCACCAGCGCAGTTTCCGGACGCACCAGATCGGTGGTGTAAGCAATTTCACCCTGATGGTTGGCACCTAACTCGATCACCGCGTAAGCATGCTCTTTGGTGAGACGCAGCAGCGTCATCGGTACACCGAAGTCGTTGTTCAGGTTGCCGGCCGTGTAAAGCGTTTCGCCACACTGACGCAAAATCGCGGCGGTCATCTCTTTGACCGAGGTTTTGCCAGATGAACCGGTCAACGCAACCACGCGAGCATTCGCCTGTTGGCGTACCCACGCGGCGAGTTGGCCGAAAGCAATCCGCGTATCAGCCACAACCACTTGCGGTATTGAAACCGGCAGCAGCTTACTGACCAGCAGCGCCTGCGCGCCGTTGGCAATGGCATCGTTAGCAAAATCGTGAGCATCAAAACGTTCACCCACCAGCGCCACAAACAGGCTGCCGGCGGTGACTTTGCGGGTATCGGTGGTGACATCGGCAAGGGTTAAATCCGCGCCATGCAGTTGACCGCTGCTGATTTCGGCCAGCGTATTGAGAGAAACGGGAATCATGCCATCACCCCCAACAAACGGGCGACGGTGTCGCGATCGGAGTAATCCAAACGGCGGTTGCCAATGATTTGATAATCTTCGTGGCCTTTTCCGGCCACCAACACGATGTCGTCGGCGCTGGCTTGCATCACGGCGTTGGTGACCGCCTGCGCACGACCGGAAACCACGCGTGCGCGGCCCGGATCGAGCAAGCCGGTGAGAATGTCATTCACAATCGCCATCGGCTCTTCGCTGCGCGGATTATCGTCGGTGATCACGACGATGTCGGAGAATTGCTCAGCAATCGCGCCCATCAGCGGACGTTTGCCTTTGTCACGATCGCCACCGCAGCCAAACACGCACCACAGCTGGCCTTTACAGTGCAGACGCGCCGCTTCCAGCGCTTTTTCCAGCGCATCCGGCGTGTGAGCGTAATCGACAACAACCGTAGGTTTGTCTGGCGCAGTGAATACTTCCATGCGACCACACACCGGCTGCAGCTGCGGTGCAGTGGCAACCAGCGCATCAAGCGGATAATCCAGCGCCAGCAGCGTACCCAGCGCCAGCAATAGGTTGCTCACGTTGAAAGCGCCCATCAGGCGGCTATCAAACTCGCCGTTGCCCCAGCTGGAGCTGAACTGAATATGCGCACCGCCGTCGTGATAATCCACCGCCGTAGCTTTCAGCCAGCGGCCATGACAGCCCAATTGCAGATTGTCTTCCATGGTGACCGCTACCGCATCCGGCAATTTTGCCAGCCAGCGACGTCCCACGTCATCATCAGCATTGATGATGGCTTCAGCGACCTGATGCTCAGAGAACAGTAACCATTTAGCGGATTCATAACTCTGCATATCACCGTGATAATCGAGGTGATCGCGGCTCAGGTTAGTAAATACCGCGGCCGCAAACGGCAAGGCGGCAACGCGATGCTGCACCAAACCATGTGAGGAGACTTCCATTGCCGTCAGGGTTGCGCCCTGCCCGACTAAATCATTCAGCACATGCTGCACATCCACCGCAGAACCGGTGGTGTTTTCGGTTGCCACCAGTTGACCGCAAAGGCCATTGCCTACCGTGCCCATCACTGCGCCGGTTTCACCGAGCAGATTGGCCCACTGCGCCATCAGTTGCGTGGTGGTGGTTTTGCCGTTAGTGCCAGTAACACCAATCAATTTCAGTTTGCTTGCAGGCTGCTGATAAAAGCGTCCGGCCAGTGCAGAGAGACGCTGCTGCAACTGCGCCAGATAGATAACCGGGACGCCATGCATCTCGCGGATATCTCCATCGCTGGCTTCGCCTTCGGCTTCGGCAATCACTGCCGTTACGCCTTGTGCAATAGCCTGCGGAATAAAACGGCGTCCATCAGCATGATGGCCCGCCACGGCGATAAACAGATCGCCAGAAGCCGCCGCGCGGCTATCTAGTGTCATGTCACGGAGTGGACGCGCCGGCGCACCCGGCACCCACGGGGCCAGTAAGTCGCGCAGGTTACGATCTGTCACTTGATCCCTCACTTCTATTCTTCACCAACTCGTTCTTATCAACTGTCGGCAGCGCATCAGGTTCGATATTCATGGTACGCAATACGCCGCCCATGATGGCGCCAAACACCGGTGCTGAAACCGCACCACCATAATATTTACCGGCCTGGGGATCGTTGATCACCACCACCAGCGCAAAACGAGGACGGCTGGCAGGCGCAACGCCTGCGGTATAAGCAATGTATTTGTTGACGTAACGTCCATCCGGTCCAACTTTCTTGGCGGTACCGGTTTTGATGGCAATGCGATAGCCCTTGATGGCGGCTTTCACCCCACCACCGCCAGGCAACGCAACGCTTTCCATCATGTGCATCACCGTTTTCACCAGGTCTTCCTGGAAAACGCGTTCACCCGCCACTGGCGGGTCAACTTTGGTGATCGACAGCGGGCGATTGATGCCGTAGCTGCCAATGGTTGCGTAGACTCGCGCTAACTGTAACGGCGTTACCATTAGCCCGTAGCCGAAAGAGAAGGTGGCCCTCTCTATGTCAGACCACCGTTGTTTTTGAGGGTATAAGCCACTACTTTCCCCGACCAGCCCCAAATTGGTCGGTTTACCCAGTCCAAAGCGCGCGTAAGTATCTACAAGTGCTGAGGAGGGCATCGCTAACGCCAAACGTGAAACCCCGACGTTACTCGACTTCTGTAAAACCCCGGTAAGGGTCAATTCGTTGTAGCGCGCCACGTCTTTGATCTCATGACCATTGACGCGGTACGGCACGGTATTCAGTACGCTGTTCTCTTTCACCACACCGCGCTGCAAAGCCGTCATCACCACCATCGGTTTCACGGTGGAACCTGGCTCGAAGATGTCGGTAATAGCGCGGTTACGCATCACGTCTTTCGGCGTGTTGCTGAGATTATTCGGGTTGTAAGCGGGGCTGTTCGCCATCGCCAGCACTTCGCCGGTGTTTACATCCACCAGCACCGCGGTGCCTGATTCGGCTTTATTAAACGCCACGGCATTATTCAGTTCGCGGTACACCAGCGCCTGCAGACGTTCATCAATGCTTAGCGTCAGGTTATGCGCGGCGCGGCTGTCTACCGAGGAGATATCTTCAATGACGCGGCCGTTGCGGTCTTTACGCACCGTACGTTCACCCGGTGCGCCAGTCAGCCATTTGTCGAAGCTCTTTTCGATGCCTTCAATGCCCTGGCCATCAATGTTGGTGAAACCAATCAGGTGCGCGGTCACCTGGCCCGCCGGATAGTAGCGGCGCGACTCTTCACGCAGATAGATGCCCGGCAGCTTAAGCTTTTTCACATACTCGCCAATCGCTGGATTCACCTGGCGCGCCAGATAGACAAAGCGCCCTTTCGGGTTGGCATTGATACGTGCAGCAAGCTGATCGAGCGGGATCGATAACGCATCCGACAGCGCTTTCCAGCGACTATCCAGCGAGACGCCGCCGTGTTCGGTCAGCTCTTTCGGATCGGCCCAGATCGCATTCACCGGCACGCTCACCGCCAGCGGACGACCGGCACGATCGCTGATCATACCGCGCGCAGTTGGCACCGATTGCACGCGCAGCGAACGCAAATCGCCCTCTTTTACCAGCTTGTCAGGGTTGATCACCTGCAGCCACGCTACGCGCGACAGCAGTCCGCCCAGCGCCAGTAAAATGCACCCGCACAGTAACGCAAAGCGCCAGCTTACAAAGCTGGCCTTATCTTCTTGTTTTTTTAACTTCAGCGTTTTGCCTGCGCCACTCATTGAGTTCTGCGATTCCTTATTTCTGCACCACAATATTTTCCTGCGAAGGATCTACATGCTGCATTTGCAGTTTATCGGTTGCTATCCGCTCTACACGGCTGTGATCGCCCAGTGCGTTCTCTTCAAGAATCAGGTTGCGCCATTCGATATCGAGCGCATCACGCTCCAGCACCAGCTGTTCACGCTGCGCCGTTAACAGGCGCGTCTTATGCGTGGTGGTCACGACCATTACCGAGGACACCAGCACCGCGATCAACAGCAACAGCGGGATCTTGCCAAATCGCAGCAAGTCCCCACCAATGACACCGGGTAAGCTGTGGCGCTCGTTGCCAATCATGAGGCCGTTCGCTCCGCGATACGCAATACCGAACTGCGCGCACGTGGGTTTTCGTTCACTTCGGCTTCGCCAGGAATCAATTTGCCCAGCGTTTTCAGCTCACGACCGCCTAAGGCTTTAAGCTGCGACTCCGTCATCGGAATGCCTGCTGGCACCTGAGGACCGCGGCTCTGATCGCGCATAAAACGCTTCACTAAGCGATCTTCCAGTGAGTGGAAGCTGATGATCGACAACCTGCCGCCTGGCGCGAGAACCGACAAGGCCCCTTTCAGCGCGGTATCGATCTCTTCCAGCTCACTGTTGATCCAGATACGAATCGCCTGGAAAGTACGCGTTGCCGGGTGCTTAAATTTGTCTTTGACGGGCATTGCGGCGGCAATCACCGTCGCCAGCTCTTTGGTGCGTGTCATCGGCTGGTCGCGGTTACGCTCTACGATGGCGCGCGCAATCCGTTTACCGAAACGCTCTTCACCGTAGGTCTTGATCACGAAAGCGATATCCGCCTCCTCTGCGCTCATCAGCCATTCGGCGGCCGATTGCCCGCGTGTTGGATCCATACGCATATCCAGTGGCCCATCACGCATAAAGGAGAAGCCACGTTCAGCATCATCCAGTTGCGGAGAAGAGACGCCCAGATCGAGCAGAACGCCATCGATCTTGCCGGTCAATCCACGCTCTTCGACGTATTCCGCCAAAGCCGAAAACGGCCCGTGGACGATCGAGAAGCGCGGATCGTTTATCTCAGCGGCTGCGGCTATCGCTTGCGGATCGCGATCAATCGCTATCAGTTGCCCTTTCTCACCAAGCTGCGAAAGGATTAAGCGCGAGTGACCGCCGCGACCAAAAGTGCCATCAATATAAATGCCGTCTTCCCTGATATTGAGGCCGTTTACCGCCTCATCCAGCAGCACTGTGGTGTGTTTGAAATTTTCCTGCATAGCTATAGCGACAAGTCCTGCAACCGCTCAGATAAAGGCTCCTGAGCCGACTGTTCTGTGTCAATATCATCCTTAACTTGTTGATACCAGGTCTGTTCATCCCACAGCTCAAACTTATTGAACTGTCCAACCAGCATCACTTCTTTGGTCAGGCCGGCATGTTGACGTAACGTGTTCGCCAACAACAAACGACCCGCATTATCCATCTGGCATTCACTGGCATGTCCCAACAGCAGTCGCTGTACGCGACGCTCGGCAGGATTCATGCTGGATAAGCGAGACAGCTTTTTCTCAATGATTTCCCATTCGGGCAGGGTATAAAGCAGCAGGCATGGCTGGTGGAGGTCAATGGTGCATACCATTTGCCCCTGAGACTCTGCGACAAGCAATTCACGATAGCGCGTTGGTACTGCTAATCGTCCTTTGCTGTCGAGATTGACCAACGTTGCTCCACGGAACATGCCAGCCTTACCCCTCAATCACCCGTTTTCACCACTTTATCCCACTTTTTACCACGAAACGAGTTTACGGAGCCGATGAAATCCTTGTCAAGCCGCAACGGCAAGTGAATATCACTATTTACATCGGGTGAAATTAATCAATGAGGGAATTAATCGACATGGATTCGTAAAATAAAAAATTAACCTGATGAATAATTGAATAAAAATTTCTGCACGAGGATAAATGGCGAAAAATAAAGCGCTCCGGCGCAAAAGTATATTTGCCCCGCAATCTGCGACAGCGGCGGCATTTTAGGGGATTTCTGAAAGGAAGCCCAGCATCATCGCGCCAGCTCTGCCACGCCTCACTGGTGAACAGGTAAACAATTAAGAAAAGTCAGCAAGGTTAAATTGTTAGCTGGAGTGGCGATTATTTACGCTTATTTACGCCCTAAGGTTTCAAAATATCGACAGGATTAATAAATGCTGGGCAGCGAACTGCCCAGCATTTCATTTAGAGCGGCGACTTAATTGTCCGCGGCGGAATAAATTGCGACGAATACGGGTTAAACCCGGCTTGGGTTTACGTGGTTCATCTAGCGAGGCTAACACCAGTTCCAGCACGCGCTCAGCCACGTCGCGGTGACGTTGCCCCACCGCCAGCACCGGGCACTCGAGGAAATCCAGCAATTCATGGTCGCCAAAGGTGGCGATCGCTAAATCCGTCGGCAGGCGACCATCACGCTTCAGCGTAATGTCCATTACGCCCTGCAGCAGCCCAAACGATGTGGTGAAAAGTGCCTCCGGCATCGGATGATCTTCGAGGTACTTCTCAAATAGCGCGGCAGCGGCGGCCCGATCGAAACTGTTGCAGTAGATGTAATCAATTGGCCGCTCATCATCTTTCCACGCATCGCGGAAACCTAACTCACGCAGGAAGCTGACCGACAACTCAGGCAGCGCGCCGAGGAACAGCACATTTTTCACCGGTAGCTGACGCAATTCAGCCGCCAGCGCCTGCGCATCATCCTGATCGGCACCCACTACGCTGGTAAAGTGTTCACGATCCAGCGCACGGTCCAGCGCGATAATCGGTAACGGATCGTTGATCCAACGCTGATAGAACGGATGCTCTGGTGGCAGTGAAGTTGAAACAATGATGGCATCAACCTGGCGCTGCAACAGATGCTCGATGCAGCGCATTTCGTTGTCTGGCTGATCTTCTGAGCAGGCAATCAGCAGCTGATAGCCGCGCTGACGCGCCTGACGCTCCAGATAATTCGCAATGCGCGTGTAACTGGTGTTTTCCAGATCGGGGATCACGAGGCCAATCGAACGTGTGCGCCCGGCGCGCAGCCCAGCCGCGACGGCATTGGGGTGATAGTTGTGTTCACGCACCACCGCCATCACTTTTTCGACGGTTTTTTCGCTGACACGATACTGCCGCGCTTTGCCATTAATTACATAGCTGGCCGTGGTGCGCGACACGCCTGCCAGGCGCGCAATTTCATCCAGTTTCACGGTGACACCTTAATTCTGATAAGCCAGCGCTGACGAAAATATCCGCAGAGTAGCTATGGGTAAAACATTTGTAACATCTAACCGCAGAACACTACGCCGAGCAACCGCTTTTCTCTCGCATCCTGGTTAAGCGCATAAAATAAAAAAACCCGGCATTTCGCCGGGTTAGAATCAGATAAAATCGTTACTTTGGGTGATTAACGCATCACGCGATCGCCGCGCGACACACCCACAATTCCTGAGCGCGCCACTTCGACAATTTCTGCCACGTCACGCACGGTGTTGAGAAACGCATCGAGTTTATCGCTGGTGCCTGCCAGCTGAACCGTGTAAAGCGTTGGCGTGACATCGATAATCTGCCCACGGAAAATTTCCGCGCTGCGCTTCACTTCTTCACGGCCGTAACCGCTGGCCTGGATTTTCACCAGCATGATCTCACGCTCAACGTAAGCGCCCTGACCCAGCTCGCTGACACGTAACACGTCCACCAGCTTGTGCAGCTGCTTCTCAATCTGCTCCAGCACTTTCGCGTCGCCGACCGTTTGAATGGTCATGCGTGACAAGGTGGGATCATCGGTCGGTGCCACAGTCAGGCTTTCGATGTTATAGCCACGTTGAGAGAACAGCCCCACTACGCGGGACAATGCGCCGGATTCGTTTTCCAGCAGAACCGATAAAATACGACGCATAATTAAGTCCTCTCCGTTTTGCTCAGCCACATCTCATCCATCGAACCACCACGAATTTGCATCGGGTAAACGTGCTCGCTGCCGTCAATGTTTACATCGACAAACACCAGACGGCCTTTCGCCAGCGTATCCAGTGCCAGCTGCAGCTTCTCTTCCAGCTCCGCCGGATGCGCAATGGAAATGCCCACATGCCCATACGCTTCGGCCAGACGCACGAAGTCAGGCAGCGATTGCATGTAGGACTGCGAGTGGCGGCCCGAGTAAATCATGTCCTGCCACTGCTTAACCATGCCGAGGAAGCCGTTGTTGAGGTTCAATACCAGCACCGGTAAATCGTACTGCAATGCGGTCGACAGCTCCTGAATGTTCATCTGGATACTGCCATCGCCGGTCACGCAGATAACCGTCTCATCCGGCAGCGCCATCTTCACGCCCAGCGCAGCAGGCAAGCCGAAGCCCATGGTGCCTAAGCCGCCGGAGTTGATCCAGCGACGCGGCTTGTCGAACTGGTAGTAAAGTGCGGCAAACATCTGATGCTGACCAACGTCAGACGTCACGTAAGCTTCGCCTTTGGTCAAACGACAGATGGTCTCGATGACTGCCTGCGGTTTGATTTTGTCGCTGGTACGATCGAATTCCAGGCACTTACGACCGCGCCAGCCATCAATGGTCTGCCACCAGTCGCGCAGGCTATCAAGTTCCTGCTTCGCATCGCTTTGTGCCAGCAGCTCTAGCATCTGTGCCAGCGTCTGCTTCGCATCGCCAACGATTGGAATGTCGGCGCTGACCGTTTTGGAGATCGACGTCGGATCGACATCGATATGCATGATGGTGGCGTTCGGGCAGTACTTCGCCAGATTGTTGGTGGTGCGGTCGTCGAAGCGCACGCCAATACCGAAAATCAGATCGGCATTGTGCATGGTCATGTTGGCTTCGTAAGTGCCGTGCATCCCCAGCATGCCGACACACTGACGATGTGTGCCAGGGAACACGCCCAAGCCCATCAGCGAGGTCGTTACCGGAATATTCAGTTGCTCTGCCAGCTGCAGCAGCTCGGCTTCGCAGCCCGACATAATCGCGCCGCCGCCGGCGTAAATCACCGGCTTGTGTGCTGCCAGTAACGTTTGCAGCGCGCGCTTGATCTGTCCTTTATGGCCCTGAATGGTCGGATTGTATGAGCGCATGCTCACCGTTTCCGGCCAGACGTACGGCAGCTTGTTGGCGGGATTCAGGATATCTTTTGGCAGATCGATCACCACCGGTCCCGGCCGACCGCTTGCTGCCAGCCAGAAGGCCTTTTTCAACACGGTTGGGATCTCTTCGGCGTTTTTCACCAGGAAGCTGTGCTTCACCACCGGGCGGGAGATGCCGACCATGTCGCACTCCTGGAACGCATCGTAACCAATCAGTGACGAAGGCACCTGACCCGAAAGAATTACCATCGGGATCGAATCCATATAGGCGGTTGCAATACCGGTAATCGCGTTGGTGGCGCCCGGACCGGAAGTCACTAGCACCACGCCCACTTCACCGGTCGCACGCGCAAGGCCATCGGCCATATGCACCGCGCCTTGTTCATGACGGACCAATACGTGGTCAATACCACCGACCGTTTGCAGCGCATCGTAAATATCGAGCACCGCTCCGCCCGGATAACCGAATACCTGCTTAACGCCCTGATCGATTAACGAACGGACGACCATTTCGGCTCCTGACAACATCTCCATTTTCTGCCTCCAGGCTTGAGGGACTGAATCCACTGACGTTCGCGTTTCCCGCACGCCACTGATATCCGGCCCCCGATCGCCAATTAAGATCAAAACCTTATGTTTATGCTCAGAAGGCGGCGTTCTGTCCACCTTCCAGGTACAGGGAATCTACTTGAGTTAATTATATGAGAGTAGGTCGATTACCATAACCGCAGACAACCCGCCCTGCAAACGCCAGGACGCCACGTCGCGCCCGATCCGGCAATAAAGGCACTGATGCGTGATTATTGCCTGCGAGGATTAAACTAATGCTTCGTCATAACCACAGAGGAAAATGCTGGTTTATAGATTATTTGCAGCGTGTTCTAAGAAATATGATTTTCATATTGCCTGACCACTCAGTCCACAATCTTTTGTGATAATTACTTTCTGGCGTGATTATCTATAAAACGGCCTGATCACATCATATTCTTCTTAACAACAAGCCTAATCTTGTTTTATCAGCAATGCGCATTATCAACTTAAGATGTTAATTATCAAATATTTAAAATAAATTCTATTTTCTAAACGATTTTTTAAGTGGATGGATTCACTTATTCTGTTGCTAATTAATGTCATTGCTCTGCGCAGCCGAAAAATCACAGCACATCGCCCTTCTGACTTCACAGAAATACCCTTGTACTTAAGGTTGACTTCACACGTCAATTCCAGTACCAATATGTGCAGCACTCAATTTACGAGGTTTGACTCATGTTTCATTCTTTCCGCCTACTCGGTCTACTACTAAACGCATCCAGTTTGCGCGGTAGACTCGTGGGCGGAATCAATAACTGATTCGAACCTGCAGAAGTTTAAGAAACCCGCGCCAATGCGCGGGTTTTTTTATGCTCGTAGCACCGGCAAAGTTAATGCATAAGGAAGATTACGATGAGCCAGCAAGTTATTATTTTCGATACCACTCTGCGTGATGGCGAACAGGCTTTACAGGCCAGCCTGAGTGTTAAAGAAAAACTGCAAATCGCTCTGGCGTTGGAACGTATGGGCGTGGATGTGATGGAAGTGGGCTTCCCCGTTTCCTCTCCAGGCGATTTTGAATCCGTACAAACCATCGCTCGTACCATTAAAAACAGCCGCGTCTGCGGACTGGCACGCTGCGTTGAGAAGGACATTGACGCCGCTTACGAATCACTGCGTGTGGCTGAAGCGTTCCGTATTCACACCTTCATCGCGACTTCGCCGATGCACATCGCCACCAAATTGCGAAGCACACTGCCAGAAGTGATTGAACGCGCAGTGCACATGATCAAACGCGCCCGCAACTACACCGACGACGTTGAGTTTTCCTGTGAAGATGGCGGGCGTACGCCAATCGACGATTTGTGCCGCATGGTTGAAGCCGCGATCAATGCCGGTGCAACCACCATCAACATTCCGGACACCGTCGGCTACACCTTGCCAGGCGAATACGCCAACATCATTGGCCAACTGGTGGCACGCGTTCCAAATATCGATAAAGCCATCTTGTCGGTTCACACCCACGACGATTTGGGTATGGCGACCGGCAACGCCATCGCTGCGGTATTGGCCGGTGCGCGTCAGGTTGAAGGTACGCTGAACGGTTTAGGCGAACGCGCCGGTAACTGTGCGCTGGAAGAAGTGATTATGGCGATCAAAACCCGCCAGCAGATCATGAACGTCCACACCAATATCAATCATCAGGAAATCTACCGCACCAGCCAAACCGTGAGCCAAATCTGCAACATGCCGATTCCAGCCAACAAAGCGGTGGTCGGTTCTAACGCCTTCGCCCACTCTTCCGGTATTCACCAGGATGGCGTGCTGAAGAACCGCGAAAACTACGAAATCCTGACGCCAGAATCTATCGGCCTGCACAAAATCCAGCTGAACCTGACTTCCCGTTCTGGCCGCGCTGCGGTGAAACACCGCATGGAAGAGATGGGTTACAAAGAGTCCGATTACAACCTCGACACGTTGTACGACGCCTTCCTGAAGCTGGCCGACAAGAAAGGTCAGGTGTTCGATTACGACCTGGAAGCGTTGGCCTTTATCAACAAGCAGAACGAAGAGCCAGAATATTTCGAGCTCAACGAATTCAACGTGCAGACCGGCTCCAGCGTAACCGCAACGGCCTCCGTGCAGTTGGGCTGCGGTGAAGAGACCAAAGCGGACGCCGCAACCGGTAACGGTCCGGTTGATGCGGTCTATCAGGCGATCAACCGCATCACCGGCTTTGAAGCCGAGCTGATTAACTACAAGCTGACGGCGAAAGGCCACGGTGAGAACGCGCTGGGTCAGGTCGATATCGTGGTCAACTACAACGGTCGTAAATTCCACGGCGTTGGCCTGGCGACCGATATCGTCGAATCATCGGCGAAAGCGATGGTGAACGCGTTGAACAATATTTGGCGTGCTAAGCAGGTGGAAAAAGAACTGCAGCGTAAATTTAAAGATCAGAAGGAAACGGTGTAACTATGTCTAAGTCTTCTCATATCGCGGTATTGCCAGGCGACGGAATTGGTCCGGAAGTGATGGCGCAGGCCATGAAAGTTCTCGATGCAATTCGTACGCGTTTCGACATGCGTATCACCACCAGCGAATATGATGTTGGCGGTATCGCCATCGATCGTCATGGTGAACCGCTGCCACCGGCTACCGTTGCCGGCGCAGAGCAGGCAGATGCAATTCTGTTTGGCTCCGTAGGTGGCCCGAAATGGGAACATCTGCCACCTGCGCAGCAACCCGAGCGCGGTGCGCTGTTGCCGCTGCGTAAGCACTTCAAGCTGTTCAGCAACCTGCGCCCTGCTGCGCTGTATAAAGGCCTGGAAGCGTTCTGCCCGCTGCGTAGCGATATCGCCGGACGCGGTTTCGACATCCTGTGCGTGCGTGAACTGACCGGCGGCATCTACTTCGGTCAGCCGAAAGGCCGCGAAGGCAGCGGCCCGCACGAGCGCGCTTTCGATACTGAGGTTTATCACCGTTTCGAAATCGAGCGCATCGCGCGTATCGCGTTTGAATCCGCGCGTAAGCGCCGCAACATCGTCACCTCAATTGACAAAGCCAACGTTTTGCAGACTTCCGTCATGTGGCGCGAAATTGTGAACGAAGTGGCAAAAGATTATCCGGATGTGCAGTTGAGCCACATGTACATCGATAACGCCACCATGCAGCTGATTAAAGATCCATCACAGTTTGACGTGCTGCTGTGTTCTAACCTGTTTGGCGACATTCTGTCAGATGAATGCGCGATGATTACCGGTTCAATGGGCTTGCTGCCTTCCGCCAGCCTGAATGAAGAAGGTTTTGGCCTGTTTGAGCCAGCGGGCGGTTCCGCACCGGATATCGCCGGTCAGAACATCGCTAACCCGATTGCGCAGATTCTGTCGCTGTCACTGCTGTTGCGTTACAGCCTGAATGCGGATGAAGCCGCCGCAAGCATTGAACGCGCCGTGAGCCGTGCGCTGGAAGCGGGTTATCGCACCCGTGATTTGGCCGGTGACGGCAAAGCCGTGAGCACAGATGAGATGGGCAGCATCATTGCCGGTTTCATCGCCGAGGAAAAATAATAAAATGAAAAGCTTATATCAGAAGTTATTTGATGCACATGTCGTTAACGAAACCCCGAACGAAACGCCGTTACTCTATATCGATCGCCATCTGATCCATGAAGTGACGTCGCCGCAGGCCTTTGATGGTCTGCGTGCGCACGGGCGCAAAGTGCGTCAGCCGTCGAAAACCTTCGCCACCATGGATCACAACGTTTCGACGCAGACCAAAGACATCAATGCGTCTGGCGAGATGGCGCGTATTCAGATGCAAGAGCTGATGAAAAACTGTGCTGAGTTCGGCATTCAGCTGTATGACCTGAATCACCCGTTCCAGGGCATCGTGCACGTCATTGGGCCAGAGCAAGGTATGACGTTGCCGGGCATGACCATCGTCTGCGGTGATTCCCACACTGCCACGCACGGCGCGTTTGGTTCGCTGGCATTCGGTATCGGTACTTCCGAAGTTGAGCACGTGTTTGCCACGCAAACCCTGAAACAGGGCCGCGCGAAGACCATGAAGATTGAAGTGCTGGGCGAAGCGGCGCCAGGCATTACCGCCAAAGACATTGTGTTGGCCATTATCGGTAAAACCGGCAGCGCTGGCGGTACCGGTCACGTTGTCGAATTCTGTGGCCCAGCGATCGAAGCGCTGAGCATGGAAGGCCGCATGACGCTGTGTAACATGGCGATTGAAATGGGCGCCAAAGCGGGCCTGGTCGCGCCGGACGACACCACTTTCAATTATCTGAAAGACAAGCAGTTCTCGCCGAAGGGCGAGCAGTGGGAACAAGCGGTCGCTTACTGGCGCACGCTGAAGTCTGACAGCGATGCCAAATTCGACAGCATCGTCACGCTGCACGCGGAAGATATCGCTCCGCAAGTGACCTGGGGCACCAATCCAGGCCAGGTAATGGCGGTAGATCAGGCGATCCCGAATCCACAATCCTTTGCCGATCCGGTTGAGCGCGCCTCAGCAGAGAAAGCGCTGGCTTACATGGATCTGCAGCCCGGCATCAAACTGACTGACGTGGCGATCGATAAAGTGTTTATCGGTTCCTGCACCAACTCACGTATTGAAGATTTGCGCGCCGCTGCTGCGATTGCCAAAGGCCGTAAAGTGGCGCCGGGCGTGGTGGCGATGGTGGTGCCAGGTTCGGGTCCGGTAAAAGCACAAGCCGAAGCCGAAGGTCTGGACAAAATCTTCCTCGAAGCCGGTTTTGAATGGCGTTTACCGGGTTGCTCCATGTGTCTGGCCATGAACAACGACCGCCTCAATCCAGGCGAACGTTGCGCATCAACCAGCAACCGTAACTTTGAAGGCCGTCAGGGCCGCGGTGGACGCACTCACCTGGTGAGCCCGGCAATGGCTGCTGCGGCTGCCGTAACCGGTCGCTTTGCCGACATTCGTGAATTGACTCAGGGAGCGTAAGCCATGGCGAACAAATTTACTCAACATACCGGCATTGTGGCGCCATTGGATGCGGCCAACGTCGATACTGATGCCATTATTCCAAAGCAGTTCCTGCAGAAAGTGACGCGCACCGGTTTTGGCGCGCATCTGTTCCACGACTGGCGTTTTGAAGATGATGCGGGCACCGTGCCAACCGCCAGCTTTGTCCTGAACAAACCGGAGTTCAAAGGCACCAGCATTTTGCTGGCGCGTGAGAACTTTGGCTGTGGTTCATCGCGTGAGCACGCGCCGTGGGCGCTGACCGACTTCGGCTTCCATGTGGTGATTGCGCCAAGCTTCGCCGACATTTTCTACGGCAACAGCTTTAACAACCAGCTGCTGCCGGTGAAGCTGAGCGATGAAGAAGTGGATGAGATGTTCAAACTGGTTGCCGCGCAGCCGGGCATCACCTTCACCGTGGATCTGGAAGCGCAAACTGTAACCGCAGGCGATAAGACTTATAGCTTCGAAATCGACAGCTTCCGCCGTCACTGCATGATCAACGGCCTCGACAGCATTGGCCTGACGCTGCAACACGAAGCGTCTATCTCCAGCTACGAGACCAATCAGCCCGCGTTCTTACGCTGAGGCAACAAGGGCGACATCCTGTCGCCCTTCTCTTTGCTATCTATCAACCACATCCCGCACGCGCGACGCCAATCCCAACGCCAGCACCGCCAGCCCCAACGCCAGCCAGTAAACCGACTCATGACCAAAGCGTTCACTCATGGTGCCCTGAATGATGCCAGCGATAATCATGCCGGTGGAAATTGAGGTGGTGAACAGCGTCGTCGCCGCACCTGCGCGGCCCGGCATTAAATCCTGGAACCACAACATGCCAATTCCGGCGATGATGCCAACAAACGCGGCATTAAACAGTTGCAGCACCATCAACGCTGTCCGCGACTGGAACATCACCAATCCGAGATAAAACACAATCGCCGCCACCAGCGCCAGCAGCATCAGGTTGCGTTTGCCGGTGCGCCGCGCGTAATGGCCAGCCAGCAGCATGATCGGAATCTCCAGCCCGGCGGCGGTGCCCATCAGCAATCCCGCCAGCTTCTCCGGCAGGCCAAGCGTGGTACTGATATACAGCGGCATATCAATGATATACATGGTGTTGCACGCCCACATGGTGACGGAGGCGATAAACAGCAACCGCACCTGACTGTCTTTCCACGGGCTCAGCTGCGTCAGCACCTCTTCAGGCGAGACCACCACGCGCGGCACCGAGGGCAAGGTGCGCCAGATTAGCAGCATGCTTAGCAGGAAAATCCCCGCCGCCACGCAAAACAGCGTCACAAAACCGTAATTAAGCGCCAGCGCAAACGACAGCGGTGGCCCGATCACCCACGCCAGCGACAGCTGCGCACGCATCACCGAGCTGAACATCACCACTTCACGCGCCGACTGATCGGCATATTCCCGCGCGAGGGCGAACACCTGCGGAATCGACACGCTGGCCAGCGCCGACAAAAACACGCCCAGCGTCACCAGCGTTAAATAGTGGCGATTGAAGGCAAACAGCAGCGCATTCAGCGTGGCCATCAGGCAGCAAAACAGAATCAGGTTGCGGCGATCGCCCTGATTATCGGAGCGTTTCGCCATCAGCAGGCTGACCACAATCCCCGCGATCGCATTGATGGTAAAGAACAAGCCGACCCAGAACGGACTTACCTGTACTTCGCGCGTCAGAAACAGGCTCAGCGTCGGCGCCTGTAGTGCACCGGCCACGCCGGTCATAAACGACACCGCCATAAACGAGAGGTAGACCGGATTGATGCGACGTTGACGCGTTAACAGCGATTTCATGCAGAAATCCCTTTGCGAATAAAAAAGGTAGAGAAATGAGGGTGGAAGATTCTACAGCAAAACGAAAAAAGCCAGCAGATAAAGCGCTGCTGGCGGTGAAAATGCACCCTACTCAGAAAGGGGTTCCACGTCGGCGGAACCGCTGGCAGAGCGCCATTCATTACTGAATGCCTCCCGCTCTTCCATTACCGGGCAGTATGCCTCTAATATGAGGCAGGAAAAACTGAGCGATTCTGACAAGGAGTTCCCCTTTTATGTCATCTTCACGTCTGCAGCAGCAATTTATCCGCCTATGGCAAAGCTGTCAGGGGCAGGATCAGGAAACCACGCTCAGCGAGCTGGCCGATCTGCTGCACTGCTCGCGTCGCCATATGCGTAACCTGCTCAACGCCATGCAAAGCGAAGGCTGGCTGATTTGGCAGGCAGAAGCGGGACGCGGCAAGCGCTCAATGCTGAGTTTTTGCTACACCGGCCTGGCGCTCCAGCAGCAGCGCGCCGAGGATCTGCTGGAACAAGATCGTATCGAACAGTTAGTGCAGCTGGTGGGCGATAAAAACCAGGTGCGCCAGATGATTGCGGCACATTTAGGCCGCAGCTTCCGCCAGGGTAAACACATCCTGCGCGTGCTCTATTATCGCCCGCTGCCCAATCTGCTACCCGGTTCGCCGCTGCGCCGTTCGGAAACCCATCTGGCACGACAAATTTTCAACGGCCTGATGCGCATAAATGAGGAAAAGGGGGAAATCGAACCCGATATCGCCCATCACTGGCAGCAAACCTCGCCGCTGCAGTGGCGTTTCTTCCTGCGCCCGGCGATTCGTTTTCATCATGGCCGTGAACTGGAAATGGCGGATGTGATTGCTTCGCTGGAGCGCGTGCGCAGCCAGCCGCTGTTTTCTCACATCAGTAAACTGGATTCGCCCGCGCCCTGGACGTTGGATATTCATCTGAGCCAGCCGGACGATTGGTTGCCGTGGCTGCTGGCCAGCGTCAGCGCGATGATCCTGCCGCGCGAATGGCCCACGCTGCGCCAGTTTGCCCGCCAGCCGCTTGGCACCGGCCCGTACAGCGTGGTGCGCAACCAGCAAACGCAGCTGAAAATCGCTGCCTTTGATGATTACTTTGGCTATCGCGCGCTGATTGACGATGTGTCGATTTGGGTGCTGCCGGAGATCAGCGACGAGCTGGTGTATGCCGGAGTCAAGTTGCAGGGCGAAACCGCCGATGAAAAATCGGAAGAGAGTCGTCTGGAAGAAGGCTGCTACTTCCTGCTGTACGATCAGCGCTCCGAGTTGGGCCGCGATGCGCATTTCCGCCGCTGGGTAAGCTATCTGTTTAATCCCATCGCCTTACTGAATCATGCAGGCGTCGGCTATCAGCGTTACTGGTTCCCGGCTTATGGCTTGCTGCCGCGCTGGCACCATCGCCGCGATCTCACCTCCGCCGATAAACCGGCAGGCTTAACTCAGCTGACGCTGAGCTGGTACAGCCATCACGTTGAGCATGAAGGTATCGCTAACGCGCTGCGACCGCTGCTGGCGCAGCAAGGTGTTGAGCTAATTACTCGTGTCGTGAGCTACGAAGCGTGGTTCGAGGGCGAAGGTGAAAGTGATATCTGGCTTGGCAGCGTCAACTTTACCCTGCCGCTGGAGTACGCGCTGTTCGCGCAACTATTCGAGTTGCCGTTGATGCATCACTGCATCCCGATTGACTGGCAAGCCGATGCCGCGCGCTGGCGGCAGAAAGCGTTACCGCTGGCGGAATGGAGCAAACAGCTGATCGACCGCGACTATCTGCATCCGCTGTTCCATCACTGGCTGCTACTGGAAGGGCAACGCAGTATGCGCGGCGTGCGGCTGAATACGCTCGGCTGGTTTGACTTCAAATCAGCCTGGTTTGCACCACCGGAGCTGTGATCCTTTCGCGCTGTCATATAAATGTCTAGAATGAGCCGTTCTCAACGGGGTGCCTTGATATCAGGGCTGAGAGAAACCCGTCGAACCTGATCCGGCTAATACCGGCGTAGGGATTTGAGATGCCTCACGCCTCAGATCCTTTGCGACTCAACATCTCTTCTCCTCAAGGAGCGCAAAGTGTTAAACAAAGTTCTGCCTATGTTGCTGCTGGTTACGGCACCGGCTTTCGCTGCTAAACCGGTTCTGACCGTTTACACCTACGATTCGTTCTCTGCCGATTGGGGCCCCGGCCCAGCGGTAAAAAAAGCCTTTGAAGCGCAGTGCGACTGCGAATTGAAGTATGTGGCGCTGGAAGATGGCGTATCGCTGCTCAATCGCGTGCGCATGGAAGGCAAAAACAGCAAAGCCGATGTAGTACTGGGGCTGGATAACAATCTGGTGCAGGCGGCGGAGAAAACCGGCTTGTTTGCCAACAGCAGCGTCGATACCCGCAGCTTAAAACTGCCGGATGGCTGGAACAATCAAACCTTTATCCCGTTCGATTATGGCTACTTCGCTTTCGTCTACGATAAAAACAAACTGAAGAACCCGCCGAAAAGCCTGAAAGAGCTGGTCGAAAGCCCGGAAAAATGGCGAGTGATTTATGAAGATCCGCGCACCAGCACGCCGGGTCTTGGCCTGCTGTTGTGGATACAAAAAGTGTATGGCGATAACGCAGCTGATGCGTGGCAGAAGCTGGCGCAAAAAACCGTTACCGTCACTAAAGGCTGGAGCGAAGCTTACGGCCTGTTCCTGAAAGGTGAAGGCGATCTGGTGTTGAGCTACACCACGTCTCCGGCTTATCACATCATCGAAGAGAAGAAAGAGAACTACGCCGCGGCCGAATTCAGCGAAGGCCACTATTTACAGGTGGAAGTCGCCGCGCAACTCGCCAGCAGCAAACAGCCTAAGCTGGCGCAGCAGTTCATGCAGTTTATGGTTTCTCCGGCCTTCCAGCAGACCATTCCTACCGGCAACTGGATGTATCCGGTGATCAAAAGCGATCTGCCAGCCGGTTATCAAACGTTGCAGGTGCCCGCGAAGGCGTTGCAATTCACGCCAGCCGAAGTCGCCGACCATCGCGCCGCGTGGATCAGCGCATGGCAAAGCGCCGTTAGCCGTTAATGCCCGGCTGGTTGATTCCCGGTAGCGCCATCGCGCTGTTGCTGTGCGCGGTGGCGCTGCTGGCGTTTGGCGCATTGGTGGTGGTCGCTCCGGCCACCGACTGGCGCGCGCTACTCGACGACAGCTATTTGCATCATGTGCTGCTGTTCTCGTTTGAGCAGGCGCTGCTGTCGGCGCTGCTTTCGGTGCTGCCCGCGATCCTGCTGGCGCGCGCGCTCTATCGCCGCCGTTTTCCGGGACGCAATCTGTTGCTACGTCTGTGCGCCATGACGCTGGTGCTGCCGGTGCTGGTGGCGGTGTTTGGCTTGCTCAGCGTGTACGGTCGCAGCGGCTGGCTGGCACAACTGTGCGCGACCATCGGCTTTGACTACCACTTTTCGCCGTATGGCCTGCAGGGCATTCTATTGGCGCACGTCTTCTTTAACCTGCCGCTGGCGACGCGCCTGCTGTTACAGGCATTGGAGAACATTCCCGGCGAGCAGCGCCAGGTCGCCGCCCAGCTTGGCCTGCGCGGCTGGAATCTGTTTCGCTTGCTGGAGTGGCCGTGGCTGCGCCGTCAGATTCTGCCGACGGCGGCACTGATCTTTATGCTCTGTTTCGCCAGCTTCGCCACGGTGCTGGCGCTGGGCGGCGGACCACAAGCGACCACGCTGGAACTGGCGATCTATCAGGCGCTGAATTTCGATTACGATCCGGGCCGCGCGGCGCTGCTGGCGCTGTTACAGCTCGCTTGCTGTTTGCTGCTGGTGCTGCTGAGCCAGCGCTTTAGCAAAGCCATTCCCACCGGCAGCCAGAGCATTCGCGGCTGGCGCGATCCGCAGGATTCATGGCAGGCGCGCATCAGCGATACGGTGCTGATTGGCCTGGCGCTGCTGCTGCTGTTACCGCCGCTGGCGGCAGTAATCGTCGATGGTTTGCGCGGCGGCGTTGCCGGTGCGCTGCAACAAGCGGCGCTGTGGCAAGCCACCTTTACCTCGCTGCGTATTGCCGTGGGCGCCGGCGTGCTCTGCGTGGTGCTGACCATGATGCTGCTGTGGAGCAGCCGCGAACTGCGGCAGCGCCAGAACAGAGTCGCCGCGCAGGCGATGGAGATGAGCGGCATGCTGATTCTGGCGATGCCGGGCATTGTACTGGCGAGCGGTTTCTTTCTGCTGTTCAACGCCACCGTGGGGTTACCCCAGCGCGCCGATGGTTTGGTGATCTTCACTAACGCCCTGATCGCCATTCCTTATGCGATGAAAGTGCTGGAGAATCCGATGCGCGATATCAGCGCCCGTTACAGCCAGCTCTGCGCTTCGCTCGGCATCTCCGGTTTCAACCGCTTGCGGCTGATCGAGCTGCGCGCGCTGAAACGCCCGATTGCTCAGGCGCTGGCGTTTGCCTGCGTGCTGTCGATTGGCGATTTTGGCGTGGTCGCGTTGTTTGGCAGCGCCGATTTCCGCACGCTGCCTTTCTATCTGTTCCAACAGATTGGCGCCTATCGCGGTGCGGACGGTGCCGTCACCGCACTGCTGCTGCTGCTGCTCTGCTTGCTACTCTTCACTCTGATGGAAAAATTACCGGGTCGCCATGCTGACACTGAATAACCTTACTTACCTTTATCAGCATCTGCCGATGCGCTTCAGTTTTGCGGCGCAGGCGGGTGAACGTCTGGCGATCCTCGGTCCGAGCGGCGCGGGGAAAAGTACTTTACTGAATCTGATTGGCGGCTTTTTGCCGATCAATCAAGGCTCGCTGGTGATGAACGGCGTTGATCATACCCACAGCGTGCCGTCGGCGCGCCCGGTTTCCATGCTGTTCCAGGAGAACAATCTGTTTCCGCATCTCACGGTGCAGCAAAACATGGCGTTGGGCTTACATCCGGGCCTGAAATTGACGCGCGAACAGCAGCAGCAAGTGGTGGATATCGCCGAGCAAACCGGCTTGCAGGCGATGCTCACGCGTTTGCCTGGTCAGCTTTCCGGTGGCCAGCGTCAGCGCGTGGCACTGGCGCGTTGCCTGCTGCGCAATCAACCGATTTTGCTGCTGGATGAACCCTTCTCAGCACTGGATCCGGCGCTGCGCAACGAGATGCTGCAGCTGGTACGTTCGGTATGCGAAAACCGCAACATCACCTTGTTGATGGTGTCGCACAGCCTGGAAGATGCTCAGCAGATTGCGCCGCGCAGTTTGGTGATCGTCGACGGGCGCATCTATTGGGATGGCAATACAGAGAGTTTGGTGCGCGGTGAAAGTGCCGCGGCCGCCATCCTTGGCGTGACAGCGCGTTAAGCGAAGAAAACTTTCCACAGCAGGTGGCGGAAGATTGGCATCATCGGATGGAACTGGATTGCGATAAACGCGCCCAGGCCAATCGCCGCCATCAGCGGTGCCAGCCAGCGCAAACGCGATGCAGGCAGATACTTTGTCGCCCAATCCACCGTTTTACCGCTGCGCGACCAGCGCCACAGCAACCAGCCACCGATCCACAGCAGCAGCGCCACCAGCAACAGCAGCCATTTAAAGCTGCCGCCCTGCGCGGCCTGTGGTACATCAATTGCCACGCCCGCCAGAATGCCCGGCATCAAATACGCGGGCGGCCAGAGAATGCAGCCAATCAGGTTAGGCGGCAGGAATTTGCGCACCGGCAACTCCAGCATGCCCGCTGCTAGCGGAATCAGCGGACGCGTCGGGCCGACAAATCGCCCCACCAGAATGGTGAACATGCTGTGTTGATGCAGCGCATGCTCGGTTTTATCCAGCAAACCCTTGTACTTTTTCAGATATTTCCAGCGATGCAGCGGCCCCTGAAACTTCCAGCCGATGCCGTAGGAAACCCAATCGCCGATTAAACAGCCAACGAATCCGGCCGCCCACGCAGGGTAAAGACCAATTTGTCCGCTTCCGACCAGCGCCCCAAGGCTGGCCATTAATACCGTGCCCGGCAACAGCAATCCCACGAAGGCCAGCGACTCAAGGAAGGTCACCAGCGCCACAGCGATCAGCGCGTACTCCAGCGATTGCGAAAACAGGTGTTGAATCCAGGCTTCCATAAATATCCTCTGCGGAATATAGAGGCTGGATTGTCCAGAGCATACACATGGTCGTCAAGGCAAGAATTGTAGAACGATGTTGACAAAGTGGTGACAATTTCGCCTGCAGGACACTGTATAAACATCCATGTTATACTCAATGCAATTCATTCTCTGGAGTTCACGTGACCGATCCGCGCGCAGGTTTTCTGCTTACCCGACATTGGCGAGATACGCCGACCGGCAGCGAAGTGGTGCTGTGGCTGGCCACCGACAGCGGCCCGCAGCGGCTGGTGCTGCCTGCCCAGGAATCCGTGGCGTTTGTGCCCGAGGAGTTTCGCACGCCAACCGAAGCGCTGATCCGCGACGAACGTCATACGCGCCTGCAAACGCTGGAGCTGAAGGATTTCCGCCGCCGCCCGGTGTTTGGCCTCTATTGCCGCAGCAATCGCCAGCTGCAAAATCTGGAAAAGCGCCTGCGTGAAAACGGCATTCCGGTCTATGAAGCGGATATTCGTCCACCCGAACGCTATTTGATGGAGCGCTTTATCACCGCGCCGGTGTGGTTTAGCGGTGAAATACGCGGTGACAGCGTGGTCAACGCGCGTCTGAAACCGCATCCTGATTACCGTCCGCAGCTGAAATGGGTATCGCTGGATATCGAAACCACGCAGCACGGTGAGCTCTACTGCATCGGGCTAGAAGGCTGCGGTCAGCGCCAGGTTTACATGCTCGGTCCGCCCAACGGCGATGCCAGCACGCTCGATTTTGAACTGATCTATGTTGATAGCCGCCCGCAGCTGCTTGAGCAGCTCAACGCATGGTTCGAGCGGCATGAACCGGATGTGATTATTGGCTGGAATGTAGTGCAGTTCGATCTACGCGTACTGCAGAAACACGCCGATCGCTACGGCATTCCGCTGCGTTTAGGGCGTCAGAAGCAGGCGCTGGAGTGGCGCGAGCACGGCTTCAAACCTGGTGTGTTCTTCGCGCAGGCAACGGGCCGCTTAATTATTGATGGTATCGACGCGCTCAAATCCGCGTTTTGGGATTTCCCGTCATTCAGCCTCGAAGCGGTCTCGCGCCAGCTGCTCGGTGAAGGCAAGGCCATCAATAATCCGTGGGATCGCATGGAAGAGATCAACTGGCGCTTTGCCAACGATAAACCGGCGCTGGCGAAATATAATCTCAAGGATTGCGAGCTGGTGACGCGCATTTTCCAGCACACCGCCATCATGCCGTTCCTGCTGGAACGCGCCACGGTAAATGGTTTAGCGGTGGATCGTCACGGCGGTTCGGTGGCGGCCTTTGGTCATCTCTATATCCCGCGCATGCACCGCGCCGGTTTCGTGGCGCCGAATCTCGGCGAAGTAGCGCCGGAAGCCAGCCCCGGCGGCTACGTGATGGATTCGCGGCCCGGCCTGTACGATTCGGTGCTGGTGCTGGATTACAAAAGCCTCTATCCCTCAATTATTCGCACCTTCCTTATCGATCCGGTGGGTTTGGTGGAAGGCCTGGCGCACCCGGATGACGCCGATTCCGTGCCCGGCTTCCGCAATGCGCGCTTTTCCCGTGAGACCCACTGTTTACCGGCGATTGTCGAGCAGATTTGGCAGGGGCGTGAAGCCGCCAAGCGCGACAACAACAAACCGCTGTCGCAGGCGCTGAAAATCATCATGAATGCTTTTTATGGCGTGCTCGGCACCAGCGCCTGCCGCTTCTTCGATCCGCGCCTCGCGTCATCCATCACCCTGCGCGGCCACGCCATCATGCAGCAAACGCGCGAGCTGATTGAAGCGGAAGGCTTTGATGTGATTTACGGCGATACCGATTCCACCTTCGTCTGGCTGAAAGGCGCGCACAGTGAAGCGGAGGCGACGGCGATTGGTCGTCATCTCGCTGAACAGGTTAACGGCTGGTGGCGGCAGCATCTGCAATCAACTTATGGGCTGGAGAGCGCGCTGGAGCTGGAGTATGAAACGCACTTCAGCCGTTTCCTGATGCCCACCATTCGCGGCGCCGAACAGGGTAGCAAAAAGCGCTATGCCGGCATGATTCGCAGCGAGGGCGGCGAGCGGCTGGTGTTTAAAGGCCTCGAATCAGTGCGCACCGACTGGACGCCGCTGGCGCAGCAGTTCCAGCAAAATCTGTATGGCCGTATTTTCCGTGGCGAGCCGTGGCAGGATTACATTCGCGAAACGGTGGCGCAGCTGCTGAACGGTGAACTCGACGATCAGCTGGTGTATAAAAAACGCCTGCGGCGCGCGCTGAAAGATTACGAGCGCAATGTGCCGCCACATGTGCGCGCTGCGCGTCTCGCCGATGAGCAAAATCGCAAGCTGCAGCGCCCGCTGCAGTATCAAAACGGTGGCTCGATCCGCTATGTGATGGCCACGGCCGGACCGGAACCGCTCGAGGCGCGTAATACGCCCCTCGACTACGATCATTACGTCACCAAACAGCTGCAGCCGGTGGCTGACGGCATTTTGCCGTTCGTCGGTGACGACTTTGCTACACTCATTACTGGGCAGCTGGGGCTTTTTTGACAGGTGACGAATGCCTTGCCATCCAGTACCATAGCGCCCTTCCTGATTCTCACCGCACTCACAATCTGACCAAACACCCGTTTGGCGGTTGGGTATTGCCTGAGTACAGGTGAACTTCTTTATGGCATGTCAGAGAGTCGAGCAAAAAATATATGGTTTTTACACTGGGTCAGCGCTGGATTAGTGATACGGAAAGTGAACTGGGATTGGGCACGGTGGTCGCGCTCGATACGCGCATGATCACCATGCTTTTTCCGGCAACCGGCGAAAACCGCCTGTATGCCCGAAACGATTCTCCGGTCACTCGTGTGATTTTCAATCCGGGTGACACCATCACCAGCCACGAAGGCTGGCAGATGACCGTCGATGAAGTCCGCAACGAAAACGATTTAATGACTTACATCGGCACACGTCTCGACACCGAAGAAGCGGGCGTCGTCATGCGCGAAGTGATGCTGGACAGCAAACTGGTGTTCAGCAAGCCGCAGGATCGCCTGTTCGCCGGTCAGCTCGACCGCATGGACCGTTTTGCGCTGCGTTTCCGCGCACGCAAATACCACAGCGAGCAATACCGCCTGCCGATCAGCGGCCTGCGCGGGATGCGCACCAATTTGATTCCGCATCAGCTGCACATCGCTCACGATGTCGGCCGTCGCCACGCGCCGCGCGTGCTGCTGGCGGATGAAGTGGGCTTGGGTAAAACCATTGAAGCCGGGATGATCATCCAGCAACAGCTGCTGGCCGGTCGTGCCGAGCGCGTGCTGATTGTGGTGCCGGAAACGCTGCAACATCAGTGGCTGGTGGAAATGCTGCGTCGCTTTAACCTGCGCTTTGCGCTGTTTGATGACGATCGCTACACCGAAGCGCAGCACGACAGCGACAATGCCTTTGAAACCGAGCAGCTGATTATCTGTTCGCTCGATTTTGTACGCCGTAACAAGCAGCGTCTTGAGCTGCTGGCCGATGCCGAGTGGGATCTGCTGGTGGTTGATGAAGCGCACCATCTGGCATGGAGCGAAGACGCACCAAGCCGCGAATATCAGGTTATCGAGCAGCTGGCAGAGAAAACCGCTGGCGTACTGTTGCTGACTGCCACGCCAGAACAGCTGGGCTTAGAGAGCCACTTTGCGCGTCTGCGTCTGCTCGACCCAAATCGTTTCCACGATTTCGGCCAGTTTGTCGAAGAGCAGCAGCATTATCGTCCGGTGGCCGATGCGGTGAGCTCGCTGCTGGCCGACCACGCCATCAGCAAAGATGAGATGAACCTGATTAACGATCTGATCGGTGAACAGGATATCGAGCCGCTGCTGCAAGTGGCGAACAGCGATCGCGATGGCAAAGAAGACGCGCGTAAAGAGCTGGTCTCGATGCTAATGGATCGCCACGGCACCAGCCGCGTGCTGTTCCGTAACACCCGTAACGGCGTGAAAGGCTTCCCGAAACGCGAGCTGCACCAGATTCGTCTGCCGCTGCCGGCGCAGTATCAAACCGCGATTAAAGTCTCCGGCATCATGGGCACGCGCAAAAGCGCAGAAGAGCGCGCGCGTGACATGCTGTATCCCGAGCAGATTTATCAGGAATTTGAAGGCGATAGCGGCACATGGTGGAACTTCGATCCGCGCGTTGAGTGGCTGATGGGTTACCTCACCAGCAACCGCAAAGAGAAAGTGCTGGTGATCTGCGCCAAAGCCGCCACCGCGCTGCAACTGGAGCAGGTGCTGCGTGAGCGCGAAGGCATCCGTGCCGCCGTGTTCCACGAAGGCCTATCGATTATCGAACGCGACCGCGCAGCAGCCTTCTTCGCCTCCGAAGAGGATGGCGCGCAGGTGTTGCTGTGTTCCGAAATCGGTTCTGAAGGCCGTAACTTCCAGTTCGCCAGCCGTTTGGTGATGTTCGATTTGCCGTTCAACCCGGATCTGCTGGAGCAGCGTATCGGTCGTCTCGATCGTATCGGCCAGATGCATGACATCCAGATTCTGGTGCCGTGGCTGGAAAAAACCGCGCAGGCGGTGCTGCTGCGCTGGTATCACGAAGGGTTGGATGCGTTTGAACACACCTGCCCAACTGGCCGCGCCATTTATGACAACGAGTACAATCAGCTGATTGAATATCTTGCCGCGCCGGAAAATCCGCAGGGACTCGATGAGTTCATCAGCGCAAGCCGCAAGCAGCACGATGCGCTGAAATCACAGCTGGAACAGGGACGCGATCGCTTACTGGAACTGAACTCCAACGGCGGTGAAGCCGCTCAGGAGCTGGCAAATGCCATCGGCGAGCAGGACAACGATACCGATCTGGTTAACTTTGCGCTGAACCTGTTCGATATCGTCGGCATCAATCAGGAAGACCGCAGCGATAGCTTGATCGTGCTGACGCCGTCCGATCACATGCTGGTGCCTGATTTCCCTGGCCTGCCGGAAGAGGGTTGCACCGTGACCTTTAACCGCAACCAGGCGCTGTCGCGCGAAGATACCCAGTTTATTACCTGGGAACATCCGCTGATCCTCAACGGTCTCGACCTGATCCTTTCGGGCGATACCGGTAGCTGTGCGCTGTCGCTGCTGAAGAACAAGGCGCTGCCGGTCGGGACGCTGCTGGTCGAGATGATCTATGTGGTTGAAGCGCAAGCGCCGAAAAGCCTGCAGCTCACCCGCTTCCTGCCGCCAACGCCGGTACGTTTGCTGATGGATCGTGCCGGGAACAATCTGGCGGGCAAAGTGGAGTTTGAAAGCTTTAACCGTCAGCTGAATGCGGTGAATCGCCATACCGGCAGCAAGCTGGTGAATGCGGTGCAGCAAGATGTGCACGAGATTCTGACCCAGGCCGAAAAAGCGATCGTTCCGGAAGCGCAGGCGATTATCGCGGCAGCGAAAGTGGAAGCCGAAGAGAAACTCGGTGCTGAGCTGTCACGTCTCGAAGCGCTGCGCGCGGTTAACCCCAACATCCGTGATGACGAGGTTGAAGCCCTGGAAAGCAATCGCGAACAGGTATTGGAAAGCCTGGGCGATGCAGGCTGGCGTCTCGATGCGCTGCGTCTGATCGTGGTCACGCACCAATAATGTTCAGGACCGCAACATCATGCTGATGGAAGCTTACAACCCGCCGCTCGAACCCTGGCTGCATATTCTGTATCAGGACGAGCACATTATGGTGGTGAATAAACCGAGCGGGTTGCTGTCGGTGCCGGGCCGTCTCGAAGAGCACAAGGATAGCGTGATGACGCGCATCCAGCGTGATTTCCCGCAGGCGGAATCGGTGCACCGTCTCGATATGGCAACCAGCGGCGTGATCGTCGTGGCCCTGAATAAAGCGGCTGAGCGTGAGCTAAAGCGCCAGTTCCGTGAGCGCGAGCCTTCCAAATACTATGTGGCGCGCGTGTGGGGCCATCCGGCGGCAGAAGAGGGTTTGATCGATCTGCCGCTGATTTGCGACTGGCCGAATCGGCCGAAGCAGATGGTGTGTTTCGAGAACGGCAAAGCGGCGCAGACCGAATATCAGGTGCTGGAGTATGAAGCCACGAACAGTGCGCGCGTCAAGCTTAAGCCAATTACCGGACGCTCACACCAGCTGCGTGTGCATCTGCTGGCGCTGGGGCATCCGATTCTTGGCGACCGCTTTTATGCACATGATGAGGCGCTGGCGATGGCGTCGCGTTTGCAGTTGCATGCGGAGTCGCTGACGATCACCCATCCGGCGTTTGGCAATAGCATGACGTTCAGGCAGCCGGCGGGATTTTAGTGTTGGAGATGCTGCCCCTCCTCGGTCCGTGCTTGCTGCCCCCCACCTCGGTCCTCCCCCATAAATGGGGGAGGAGGATGTTGCTACATGTTAGTGATGAAGCTGCATGTGGCAGCATCTCCTTCCCCCTCTTGCGGGGGAAGGCCGGGATGGGGGACAGCAATAAAATTATTTAAACCCCTTCTCCTTACGAATCAGATCGTAAGCCGCCTGAATCTCCTGCGCTTTCTGCTTCGCCATCTCCATCATTTCCGGCGGTAAACCTTTCGCCACCAGCTTGTCAGGATGATGTTCGCTCATCAGCTTACGGTAGGCGCGCTTGATGGTGGTGCCATCATCGCTGCTTTTCACGCCCAGCACGCTGCAGGCATCTTCCAGCGTAGGACCGCGTTGCGCCTGCTGATACGCGCCGCCGCGGGAAGAACCGCCGCCACCAAACTGCTGACCGCCTTCCATCATGCGCAGGAACTGATCGAACTGTGCGCGTGAAATACCCAGCTCTTCGGCAATCACATACAGCACCTGACGTTCGTTGGGATGCAGTGAACCATCAGCGAAGGCGGCCTGGATTTGGATTTCCAGAAACATCCGAATCAGATCAAACCGGCCAAAGCAGGCGCTGCGCAGCTCGCGCAGTTTAATGCGCAGCGGATAGTCGCTCTGTTTACCTTCACGGAACGCACGCTGCGCGGCAGTGCGCGCATCGCCATGCAGCTGCATACGATCCATAAATAAGGAAGCAATCTGGATATCCGCTTCGGTGACGCGCCCTTTTGATTTGGTCAAATGGCCCATCACCTGGAATGTGGTACTGAAAAACAGCGTCTGACGCGCCTGGTTATTGGCGAAATAGCCCTGTCCTTTTACGCTGCGCACTTTGTCAAACATGTGACCAATGATCAGACCCAGTACAATGCCCCAAAAGCCTGCCCCGGAAAATATCCCAAGCGCCAGACCAATTACTTTTCCCCAGTAGCGCATAAACTCCTCAATTCGCCATGCTTGCGGCTGAAAATTGCATTATCATACCTGTCATTTATCTCAGCGCCTAACGGCAACGCGGACAGACAAGGATTAACACTGGCGCAACGCCGGGCAGTAAGTTAGTCTCTGACCGGATTGTCGGCATGATGCCAGTTTTCATGGAATTATCGAAACCGCGTATGAAAAAACGTATACCTACCTTGCTGGCTACCATGATTGGTGCAGCGCTTTATAGCCAGTCATCACTCGCCGACGATCTGATGTCGCAGTGCATGCTGGGCGTGCCGAGTTACAACCGCCCGCTGGTCAATGGCGACACCAACTCGCTGCCGGTCACCATCCATTCTGATTCCGCCAAAGGCAACTATCCGGATGATGCGGTGTTCACCGGTAACGTCGACGTGCAGCAAGGCAATAGCCGCCTGCGTTCCGACGAGGTGCAGCTGCATCAACGTCAGCAGGAAGGCCAAACCACGCCGGTTCGTACCGTGGATGCGCTGGGTAATGTGCACTATGACGACAATCAGGTCATCCTCAAAGGTCCGAAAGCCTGGTCAAATCTGAACACCAAAGACACTAACGTGTGGAACGGTGATTATCAGATGGTTGGCCGTCAGGGCCGCGGCGATGCCGATCAGATGAAACTGCGCGGTAACAATCGCTACACCATTCTGGAAAACGGCAGCTTTACCTCTTGTTTGCCGGGTTCCAACAGCTGGAGCGTGGTCGGTTCCGAAGTGATTCAGGACCGCGAAGAAGAAGTCGCGGAAATCTGGAACGCCCGCTTTAAGCTCGGCAATGTGCCGGTATTCTACAGCCCTTATTTACAGCTACCGATTGGCGATCGCCGCCGCTCCGGTTTTCTGATCCCGAATGCGAAATACGGCAGTAATAACGGCTTCGAGTTCATGCTGCCGTATTACTGGAACATCGCGCCGCAGGCCGATGCCACCATCACGCCGCACTATATGGAAAAACGCGGTCTGCAGCTGCAGAACGAATTCCGCTATTTGACGGTGTTTGGCGCAGGCTTGATGGAGCTGGATTATCTGCAGTCAGATAAGCAGTACGACAGCGATAAATCGTCTCGCCCTTCAGTCCAAAACGATACGAATGACGATCGCTGGTTGTTCTATTGGCAACACGCCGGCGTTTACGATCAGCATTGGCGCTTTAATGCTAATTACACCAAAGTTAGCGATCCGTATTATTTCAACGATTTGGAGTCCAAGTACTACAGCTCAACCGACGGTTATGCTACGCAAAAGTTTAGCTTTGGTTACGCCGATACTAATTGGGACGCGACACTTTCATCTAAAGATTTCCAGGTATTCGGTCAGACGAGCAACAGCAGAGTCTATCGCGCGCAGCCACAGCTCGATTTGAATTTCTATCAGAACGATATTGGACCGTTCGATGGCCGAATTTATGCTCAAGCGGTTAAGTTCACAAGTGTGAGTAGTAACATGCCAGAAGCAACGCGTTTGCATGTGGAACCTACACTGAATCTGCCATTGTCTAACGGCTGGGCAAGCCTTGACACCGAAGCAAAGTTCCTTGCTACTCGCTATCAACAAGAAAATCTTGATAGCTATAACAGCAACCCTGGCGCTTATAACTCAAGCGGCCGCCTTGATGGTTCCGTTAACCGCACGCTGCCCCAGTTCAAAGTGGATGGCCGCCTGGTGTTTGACCGCGATATGGACTGGGAACCAGGCTATACGCAAACGCTGGAACCGCGTGTTCAGTACCTTTACGTCCCCTATCGTAACCAGAGCAATATCTATCCGTACGACTCGACGTTGCTGCAAACCGACTACACCGGCCTGTTCCGCGATCGTACCTATAGCGGCCTGGATCGCATCGCTTCAGCAAATGAAGTGGCGACCGGCGTAACCACGCGTATTTATGATAACGATCTGGTTGAACGTTTTAACGTTTCTGTGGGTCAAATCTACTCGTTTACCCCGTCTCGTACCGGCGTAAACCAGACGAACAAAGAAGATGACACCGGCAGCCTGGTTTGGGCCGGCGACACGTACTGGAAAATCAGCGATCGCTGGGGGGCGCGTGGCGGTCTGCAATATGACACCCGCCTCGATAACGTCGCGCAGGGCAATGCGGTAGTTGAGTATCGTCAGGATGCCGATCGTATGGTGCAGCTGAGCTATCGCTACAGCAGCCCGGAATATGTGGCGCAGGCGCTGAATAACTCAAGCCTGGTGACTAACCCGATCTATAAAAACGGGATTTCACAGGTGGGCGGCACTGCCAGCTGGCCGATTGCGGATGCCTGGTCACTGGTGGGCGGTTATTACTACGATACCCGCAACAGTCGTCCGGCTGAACAGCTGGTCGGCCTGCAGTACAGCTCGTGCTGCTATGCCATTCGTCTGGGTTACGAACGCAAGATCAACGGTTGGGAAAACAACGACAGTAAGTATGACAACCAAATCTCATTCAACATTGAGCTGCGTGGTCTGAGTTCTAACTATGGCTTAGGCACCAACGAAATGCTGCGTCAGGGCATCATCCCTTACCAGCGCGCTTTCTGATGTTGTGATGTTTGACAGGCTCTCCCGCAGTGCGGAAACAACAATGGATAAAGTATGAAGAACTGGAGAATGCTGATTCTTGGTGTAGCGATTACCGCTAACACTGCGTTCGCAGCCCCACAAGTGGTTGATAAAGTTGCCGCAGTCGTGAACAACGGCGTGGTACTGGAAAGTGACGTTGATAACATGATGCGCACCGTGAAATCACAGGCGCAGCAGGCAAACCAGCAACTCCCTGATGACAAAACCTTACGTCATCAGATCCTTGAACGCCAGGTCATGGATGCCATCATTCTGCAAATGGGTGAAAGAGCGGGCGTGCAGATTACCGATCAGCAGCTGGATCAGGCAATTCAGAACATTGCCGCCCAAAACCGCATGAGCCTCGATCAGCTGCGTAGCCGTCTGGCCTACGACGGTATGAACTACAACGATTACCGTGCGCAGATCCGCAAAGAGATGCTGATTTCAGAAGTGCGTAACAACGAAGTGCGTCGCCGCGTCACTATCCTGCCGCAGGAAGTGGATACGCTGGCTACGCAGGTGGGTGCGCAGAATACGCAAGGTACTGAGCTGAATATCAGCCAGATTCTGCTGCCGCTGTCAGAAAACCCGACGCAGCAGCAGGTTGACGATCAGGAAACGCTGGCGCGCCAACTGGTTGCTCAGCTGAAAGGCGGTGCCGACTTCGGCAAGCTGGCCGTGACTTACTCAGCCGATCCGCAGGCGCTGAAAGGCGGCAACATGGGTTGGGGCAAAATCGAAGAGCTGCCAACGCTGTTCTCGCAGGCGCTGAGCACCGCGAAGAAAGGCGATATCGTCGGTCCAATCCGTTCAGGTGTTGGTTTCCACATCCTGAAGGTGAACGACCTGCGTGGCGAAAGCAAAAGCATCTCTGTGACTGAGGTGCATGCGCGTCACATTCTGCTGAAGCCTTCACCGATCCTGACCGACGCTCAGGCGCAGGCCAAAATCGAACAGATTGCAGCGGATATTAAAAGCGGTAAAACCACCTTCGCCGCAGCGGCCAAACAGTTCTCCGACGATCCGGGTTCGGCTAACCAGGGCGGCGATCTCGGATGGGCATCTCCAGAGATTTACGATCCGGCATTCCGCGATGCATTGCTGAAGTTGCAGAAAGGCCAGGTCAGCCAGCCGGTTCACTCCTCATTTGGCTGGCACTTGATTCAGTTGTTGGATACGCGTCAGGTTGATAAGACCGATGCCGCGCAGAAAGAGCGCGCCTATCGCATGCTGTTCAACCGTAAATTCGCGGAAGAAGCGCAAACCTGGATGCAGGAACAGCGCGCCAGTGCTTACGTGAAAATTCTGGATAACAATGGTCAGTAATTATCGTGTGGTGATCACGCCCGGCGAACCCGCCGGGATTGGTCCCGACCTCACCCTGCAACTGGCGCAGCAAAACTGGCCGGTTGAATTGGTGGTCTGCTGCGACGGCGAGCTTTTGCGCCGTCGCGCTGCTTTATTGGGTTTGCCGCTGACGCTGCGTGATTATCAGCCTGGCGTTGTGGCACAACCGCAGCAGGCCGGCACGCTTACGCTGCTGCAGGTCGATACCGCTCAGCCAGTGACCGCCGGAGAACTCTGCGTCGCAAACAGTCACTACGTGCTGGAAACCCTGACGCGCGCCTGTGACGGTTGTCTGAATGGCGAATTTGCCGCGCTGATTACCGGTCCGGTGCACAAAGGCGTGATCAACGATGCGGGCATTCCGTTTACCGGTCATACCGAGTTTTTTGCCGATCGCGCCGGTGGCGATGTAGTGGTGATGATGCTGGCAACAGAAGAGTTGCGTGTGGCATTGGCTACCACCCATCTGCCGCTGAAAGATGTTTCTGCCGCAATTACCCGCGACTCGCTGCATGAAGTGATCACCATTCTGCATCGGGATCTGCAGCAGAAGTTTGGTTTACCGAATCCTCATATCTTCGTCTGCGGCCTTAATCCGCATGCCGGCGAGAGCGGCCATATGGGCCGCGAAGAGATTGATACCATCATTCCGGCCCTCAACGAACTGCGCCAGCAAGGCATCCAACTTACGGGACCTCTGCCAGCCGATACGCTGTTCCAGCCGAAATACCTGCAACATGCCGATGCAGTTCTGGCGATGTATCACGACCAGGGCTTGCCGGTGCTAAAATTTCAGGGGTTTGGCCGCGCGGTGAATATCACACTTGGCCTGCCCTTTATCCGGACTTCTGTCGATCACGGCACCGCGCTTGAATTAGCCGGTCTCGGTCAGGCAGAACCGGGCAGCTTTATCACGGCGCTTAATCTCGCCATCACTATGATCAAGAGCAGTAATGAATAATCGCGTCCATCAGGGGCATTACGCCCGTAAACGTTTCGGGCAGAACTTCCTGAACGATCAGTACATTATCGATAGCATTGTCTCCGCCATTCACCCGCAAAAAGGTGAAGCTATCGTGGAAATCGGCCCCGGCCTTGGTGCATTAACCGAGCCGGTAGGCGAACGTCTGGATGAGCTGACCGTGGTCGAGCTGGACCGCGACCTTGCTGCGCGTCTGCAAACGCACCCGTTCCTCGGTCCTAAGCTGACCATTTTCCAGCAGGATGCCATGACCTTTGATTTCTCTGCGCTGGCGCAAGAGAAAGGTCAGCCGCTGCGCGTGTTCGGCAACCTGCCATACAACATCTCGACGCCGCTGATGTTCCACCTTTTCAGCTATACTGGTTCGATTAAAGATATGCACTTCATGCTGCAGAAAGAAGTGGTGAATCGTTTAGTCGCCGGTCCGGGCAGCAAAGCTTATGGTCGTTTGAGCGTGATGGCGCAGTACTATTGCCAGGTTATTCCTGTGCTCGAAGTGCCACCAGAATCCTTCACGCCGGCACCGAAAGTGGAATCGGCCGTGGTGCGTTTAGTGCCGTATATGCAGCCACAGTATCCGGTCAGCGATATTCGACTGCTGAGCCGTATCACCACGGAAGCCTTTGGTAAACGCCGAAAAACGCTGCGCAACAGCCTTGCTCATATGTTTGCGGCTGGTGCGCTGGATCAATTAGAAATCGATGCCTCGCTGCGTGCAGAGAACGTCTCTGTGGCGCAATATTGCCAACTGGCAAACTGGTTGAGCAAGCATCAGGCAGAAACTCCGGAGAGTTGAGTGCATGAGTGATTTGGCCCGCGTCTGTATCCATGTGCATAGCCAGTATGTGGAGTCGCAATCCTTGCCCGACGAGGATCGCTACGTGTTTGCCTACACCATCACCATTCGCAATTTGGGGCGCAGCAACGTCCAGCTGCGTAGCCGCTATTGGCTGATCACCAACGGCAACGGTCGCGAGACTGAAGTGCAAGGTGAAGGCGTGGTCGGCGAACAGCCGCACATTGCGGCCGGCGGCGAGTATCAGTACACCAGCGGCGCGATTCTGGAGACGCCGATGGGCACCATGCAAGGCCACTATGTGATGATCGACGATGCGGGCGAAGAGTTCCACGTCGAGATTCCGGTGTTCCGACTCGCGGTGCAAACCCACATTCACTAATCCTCCTCCGCCCGGCCCGTCCGGGCGGCGCGTTTTAATCGGACTGACAATGAGTACATACCTGATTGGCGATGTTCATGGCTGTTATGACGAGCTTCGTGCGCTGTTGGCGCAGGTTGACTTCGATCCGCAGCAGGACACCTTATGGCTTACCGGCGATTTGGTGGCGCGCGGCCCCGGTTCGCTCGATGTGCTGCGCTATGTAAAATCGCTGGGAAATTGCGTGCGCCTGGTGCTGGGTAATCACGACCTGCATTTGCTGGCGGTGTATGCCGGTATCAGCCGTAACAAGCCGAAAGATCGCCTGACGCCGCTGCTGGAAGCCGATGATGCCGATGAGTTGATCAACTGGTTACGTCGTCAGCCACTGTTGCAGGTAGATGAAGAGAAGAAGCTGTTGATGGCGCATGCGGGCATTACGCCGCAATGGGATTTAGAGACGGCGCAGCTGTGCGCGCGTGAAGTGGAAGCGGTGCTCTCCAGCGACAGCTATCCGCTGTTTCTGGATGCGATGTATGGCGACATGCCAAACAACTGGACGCCGGAACTCAGCGGTCTGGCGCGACTGCGCTTTAGCACTAATGCGCTGACGCGCATGCGCTTCTGCTTCCCGAACGGCCAGCTGGATATGATCTGCAAAGAGTCGCCTGAATCCGCGCCGCCGCCGCTCAAACCGTGGTTTAAGGTGCCGGGCAAAATCGACAGCGACTATACGCAGATCTTTGGTCACTGGGCATCGCTGGAAGGTAAAGGCACACCGGAACATGTGATTGGTCTGGATACCGGCTGCTGCTGGGGTGGAACATTGACGCTGCTGCATTGGGAAACCAAACAGTATTACGTACAGGCATCCAATCGCGAACAGGCAATGGCCGACAGCGCGGTGAGTGCGCATCCACCGTTAAGTGATACGCCGTAAATAAAAAACCCCGCATAAGCGGGGTTTTTTATGGGTCGCCATCACTGGCAACGTTACTTGCGGCGATCCAGGATCTCGAAGCAGTAGCTGTGCGAGTTCTGCTCATCGGCGTCATGGAATTCGCTGAAGGTTGACTGCCACTCGTCCGGTTCGTAATCCGGGAACTGCGTATCCCCTTCCACTTCCGCATCGATATGGGTCAGGTAGAGGCGATCCGCGCGAGCCAGCATCTGCTCGTAAACGCGCCCACCACCAATCACCATCATCTCTTCGACATCACCCGCCGCTTTTACCGCCGCTTCCAGCGATGTCACCCAGGTGACGCCTTCGTGGTTGCCCGGCTGGCTGCTGACCACAATGTTCAGGCGTCCAGGAAGCGGGCGGCCTATCGATTCAAAGGTCAGACGACCCATAATCACCGGCTTATTCAAGGTATTACGTTTGAACCATGCCAAATCTGCTGGCAGGTTCCATGGCATGGCGTTTTCCATACCAATAATGCGATCCGCTGCCAGTGCCGCGATCAGACTAATCATGTTAAAAGACCTACTGGAAAAAATTGGCGCCATCATACGTAAAGGCGAAACTTTCGTCGATAGGCCGCCCCCGCTATTTGCGTAAAGCTCCGATGCCACCGCACTTTTGTTATTGGACAGAGTTTTACACCGACTTTCCCGGCAATTACGGGGCGAGGAGCCAGAAATTGCTGACGAGGCGGCACAACTCCGCGCGAAACGTCGCATTATTGGTATCGCAGTGTAAAGAAAAGCGCACTCTGTGCAAAAAAAGAAAACGGCTCCCGCAGGAGCCGTTGAAACGCTTTAGAAATCGTAGCGTAGACGCACCAGGTTCACGTTGCCCAGTGACTTGTCGGTGCTGGAGGTGATGACATATTCGTAGTCGACACGGAAGCCGTAATCCAGCTGGGCACTCACGCCAACGCCGTTATCAATACGTTTGTAGTCACGTCCGTTGACGAACTCCAGACGGTCGCCCATGAAGTAAGGCTGGATAGATTTCACCGCATACTGACCAATTGGGAATTTGTAGCCAGCAAAGTATTCGATGCCCCACGCGTCATCCGCGAAGTAATTGTTAACGGTATTACGTTTGGTTGGGGAGAAGTTCTCATACCAACCCGCACCGGCTGACAGCGTCCAGTTATCCGGCGTCCAGCTCAGAGCGGTACCGTAGATATTCTGGTCATAGCGTTTGCTGTCGCCATTGCCTGGATTGCGGATATCGGCGCGGGTGTAGTTCCACGCAGTGCCCCATGCCAGGTCTTTGGTGATGTGATAGTTCACACCCAGCGAGCCGCCGCCTTTACGCTTATAGCGCAGGCCGTTACCTGGCAGGAACTCATTATCTTCAAACAGGTACGACGCATACACATCCGCATCGCCGAAGGTATTTTTGTACTTCAGCATTTTGCGCGAACGGTAAGAACCATCGTAATCACCATTGATGCCGTTGCCCGGCGCCTGCGCCAGCATGTCGTAATCCCAGATATCGGTCTTCGCTCCTACGACATCGTAGTAAACGCTGTTCTGCTGACCAAAGTAGAGCTCACCCAAGGTGGCGCTTTTGAAGCCAGTATAAAGTTGGCGGCGCGAGGTGTTATTCGCACCATCTGCATGATGATTATCCCAACCCCACCAGGCCGGGAAGTTAACGCCCAGCTCGTAGTAACCGACCCAGCTTACGTCGTCGAACAGGTAATAATTGGCGCTGAAGCGGAAGCGTGAGCCGCCGTCGTAGCCATTACGTTTGTACGATTTGTCGTTTACGCCATTCTGATGTTGGAACTGCGGACGAATACTGCCGCCCACTTTGAAGTCGAGACGGCTTAGCGCATCGCCCGCCTGTGGATCCTGCTTGAGTAAAGTAATTTCCGCCTGGCTGGCGAGTGGCGCCGCTGCGAGTAACGCAGCAATAGCGCTGAGAGTGAAAGCACGCATTTGCATTTTTTATATCCCAGTTAAGGTGAGCGCTCTATTGGTGAGCGAGCGAAATAGTACGGTGCGCTAACTGGGATCTTATTTATAATTTTGTGCGGATATTCCGAGGTGTAACGCTTTCCGCATCAACTGATAAAACATATGTCAAATCAATAGGATTTTTACAGATAAGGAAATGCGGGCATTGGTAAAAGGATAAAAAAACGGCCCCCGCAGGAGCCGTTAATGGGTAGCCAGCTGGAATCAGCCTTTAATTTGCGCGTGCATTTCCTGCACCGAAATTACCTGCTCTGTCGGATCCGCGTTCAGCGCCATCGCTGTGGCAAAACCGCCGTTCAGCGTGGTGTCGTAATGTACTTTGTACTGTAGCGCGCTACGACGAATCAGCTTGGAGTCTTCAATCGCCTGACGTCCCGCCGTGGTGTTGACGATGTAGGTATATTCGCCATTCTTCAGGCGATCCTGAATGTGCGGACGACCTTCATGCACCTTGTTTACCAGACGTGGATTGATGCCCGCTTCGCCCAGCACCACTGCGGTACCGTGTGTCGCATCCAGCTCGAAACCAAACTTCTGCAGTTTTGCCGCCAGGTCGACGATACGTTTCTTATCGCCTTCACGCACTGACAGCAACGCGCGACCGGTTTTCTTCATGTTGCTCTGGGCACCCAGCATCGCTTTGGCGAAGGCTTCAGCGAAGGTGCGACCGACGCCCATCACTTCACCGGTAGAGCGCATCTCTGGGCCGAGAATCGGGTCAACGCCTGGGAACTTGTTGAACGGCAGCACCACTTCTTTCACCGAGTAATACGGTGGAATCACTTCTTTAGTGACGCCCTGCTCAGCCAGCGTTTTACCTGCCATCACGCGCGCGGCAACCTTCGCCAGCGCCACGCCAGTGGCTTTCGACACGAACGGCACGGTACGCGCGGCACGTGGATTCACCTCAATCAGGTAAACTTCATTGTCCTTCACCGCGAACTGCACGTTCATCAGGCCACGTACGTTCAGCTCGAAGGCCAGTTTTTCCACCTGCTGACGCATCACGTTCTGGATTTCAGTGCTCAGCGTATAGGCCGGCAGTGAACACGCGGAGTCACCTGAGTGCACGCCCGCCTGCTCGATGTGCTCCATGATGCCGCCAATCAGCACGCGCTCGCCGTCGCAAATCGCATCGACATCCACTTCAACCGCATCATCGAGGAAGCGATCCAGCAGCACCGGCGCATCGTTAGAGACCGACACCGCCGTCTGGAAGTAACGCTTCAGGTCGATTTCGTCGTAGACGATCTCCATCGCGCGGCCGCCCAGCACATAAGAAGGACGCACCACCAGCGGATAACCGATACCGGCGGCTTTCTCAACGGCCTGTTCCAGCGTGGCAACGGTGGCGTTAGCCGGCTGCTTCAGACTCAGGCGATCAACCGCCTGCTGGAAACGTTCACGGTCTTCTGCACGGTCAATTGAGTCCGGGCTGGTACCAATCACCGGAACGCCAGCCGCTTCCAGCGCGCGTGCCAGTTTCAGTGGTGTCTGGCCGCCGTACTGTACGATGACGCCTTTCGGCTTCTCGATACGTACGATTTCCAGCACATCTTCCAGCGTGACCGGCTCGAAGTAGAGGCGATCTGAGGTATCGTAATCGGTTGAAACGGTTTCCGGGTTACAGTTGACCATGATGGTCTCGTAACCATCTTCACGCAGTGCCAGCGCCGCATGCACGCAGCAGTAATCGAACTCGATGCCCTGGCCGATACGGTTTGGACCGCCGCCCAGAATCATGATTTTTTCACGATCCTGGTTTGGATTGGCTTCGCACTCTTCCTCGTAGGTTGAGTACATATAGGCGGTGTCGGTGGCGAATTCAGCCGCGCAGGTATCAACGCGTTTATAAACCGGATGCAGGTTAAATTGCTGACGCAGCTTACGGATTTCGCCTTCCGATACACCGGCCAGCGTTGCCAGACGCAGGTCGGCAAAGCCTTTGCGCTTCAGTGCACGCAGGAATTCCGCGTTCAGTGAGTTCACACCTTCGCGTTCAACCTGCTCTTCCAGACGCACCAGCTCTTCAATCTGCACCAGGAACCAGCGATCAATGTTGGTGAGGTTGAACACACCATCCACTGACATGCCGGCGCGGAACGCATCGGCGATGTACCAGATACGGTCAGAACCGGCATCTTTCAGTTCGCGGCGAATGCGCGTTAACGCTTCTGGATCGTCGAGGCTAACTTTCGGGTCGAAACCGTTGGCACCGACTTCCAGACCGCGCAGCGCTTTCTGCATCGATTCCTGGAACGTGCGGCCAATCGCCATCACTTCACCAACCGATTTCATCTGCGTGGTCAGACGATCGTTGGCACCGGCGAACTTCTCGAAGTTGAAGCGAGGAATCTTGGTAACGACGTAGTCGATAGAGGGTTCGAACGACGCAGGCGTTAAGCCGCCGGTGATGTCGTTCATCAGCTCATCAAGGGTAAAGCCCACCGCCAGTTTCGCCGCCACTTTGGCAATCGGGAAGCCGGTCGCTTTTGAAGCCAGCGCTGATGAACGCGATACGCGTGGGTTCATTTCAATGACGATCATACGGCCATCTTTCGGGTTCACCGAGAACTGGACGTTCGAACCACCGGTTTCGACACCGATTTCACGCAGTACCGCCAGCGAGGCGTTACGCATGATTTGATACTCTTTGTCGGTCAGAGTTTGCGCGGGCGCCACGGTGATAGAGTCACCGGTGTGGATGCCCATTGCATCGAAGTTTTCGATCGAGCAGACGATGATGCAGTTGTCGTTTTTATCACGTACCACTTCCATCTCGTACTCTTTCCAGCCAATCAGCGACTCATCAATCAGCAGCTCATTGGTTGGCGACAAGTCCAGACCGCGTTCGCAAATCTCTTCGAACTCTTCGCGGTTATAGGCGATACCGCCGCCGGTGCCGCCCATTGTAAAGGAAGGGCGGATGATGCACGGGAAGCCAACGTCTTCGGCCACCGCCAGCGCTTCTTCCATGGTATGCGCGATACCGGAACGTGCGGTGCCCAGACCAATGCTCTTCATCGCCACGTCGAAGCGACGACGATCTTCAGCTTTATCGATGGCATCGGCAGTTGCACCAATCATGGTGACGCCGAACTCAGCCAGCACGCCCTGACGCTCCAGCTCCAGCGCACAGTTCAGCGCTGTCTGGCCGCCCATGGTTGGCAGCACCGCATCCGGGCGCTCTTTTTCGATAATCTTGCGTACCACTTCCCAGTGAATCGGCTCGATGTAGGTCGCATCGGCCATTTCCGGGTCGGTCATAATGGTTGCCGGGTTCGAGTTCACCAGAATGACGCGGTAGCCCTCTTCACGCAGCGCTTTACACGCCTGCGCACCGGAGTAGTCAAATTCACATGCCTGGCCGATAACGATCGGGCCAGCACCAAGAATCAGGATGGATTTTATGTCTGTACGTTTTGGCATCGTGGGCTCCTGATTACTTCGCGTTAGAACGGTATGCTTTGATCAATTCGATAAAGTGATCGAACAGTGGCGCCGCATCGTGCGGGCCTGGGCTCGCTTCCGGGTGTCCCTGGAAGCTGAAGGCCGGTTTGTCAGTGCGATGAATGCCCTGCACGGTTTGGTCGAACAGCGACACATGCGTCACGCGCAGATTGGCCGGTAATTGGCTGTCATCAACCGCAAAACCGTGGTTCTGTGCGGTGATCATCACGGTGTTGTTATCAAGATCTTTTACCGGATGGTTGCCGCCGTGGTGGCCGAGTTTCATCTTGATGGTTTTGGCACCGCTCGCCAGCGCTAACAGCTGATGGCCAAGGCAGATACCGAATACCGGAACATCGGTTTTCAGGAACGCCTGAATGGCGTTAATGGCGTAGTCGCATGGCTCCGGGTCGCCAGGACCGTTCGACAGAAAAATACCGTCTGGATTAAGTGCCAGAACCTCTTCCGCCGGAGTTTGCGCCGGCACGACCGTCAGGCGGCAGCCGCGATCCACCAGCATGCGCAGGATGTTGCGCTTGGCGCCGTAATCGTACGCCACCACATGGAACGGCAGCTCTTCCCCCGTTTTCTGCTCCGGCAGGTCACCTTCCAGTGTCCAGCTGCCCTGCTGCCACGCGTAGGTTTCCGCGGTGGTCACCTCTTTCGCCAGATCCATGCCTTTCAAGCCCGGGAACGCCTGCGCTTTCTGCAGCGCCAGTGCGGCATCCGGACTATCACCCGCAATAATGCAGCCGCTCTGTGCACCCTTCTCGCGGAGCAAACGGGTCAGTTTGCGCGTGTCGATATCGGCGATGCCAACGATGTTATTGCGCTGCAGGTAAGCTGCCAGACTTTCTTCACTGCGGAAGTTGCTGGTAATCAGCGGCAGATCGCGAATAACGAGGCCTTGAGCATGGATTTGGCTGGATTCTTCATCGGCGGCGTTAACGCCAACATTGCCGATATGGGGATAAGTGAGGGTAACGATTTGGCGGGAATAGGAAGGATCAGTGAGGATTTCTTGATAACCGGTCATTGAAGTGTTGAAAACAACTTCCCCCACTGCCGACCCCGTAGCCCCGATGGCCCGACCGTGGAATTGGGTTCCGTCTTCCAGAACCAAGAGCGCTGACTTAATCAAAACATCCTCCAGGGAATAAACAGTCACAATATTTGCATATTAATTCAAAAGCAGTACCAGAATCAATGCAAAACCCGCCTGAGTACTCGAATTTTGGCAAATTGCGCGCATTCTAATGATCGCCCCGCACCTTGTCTACAACATGTGGTTATTTTTTTGTATATTTCGGGCAACTGAATGTTAAAAACGGTGAAAGGCGATAAAAGAGTGAGATAACTCGGAAAAATAATCGGTTGCCTGACGGCGATAATGGCAAACTGGTGCTGGCGCGCATAAATTTCTGACCAAACGGTCAAAATTAGCCATCGCAAGCCTGATAATCACTCATTAACTACGATAAATAAGCATTTCGAACCCATAACATAGCAAAACGGTCATTTACAGATAAAATAAAGGGCAATGATCACATTGCCCTCGTCAATCAAGGTCTTACCGATTGAAATAACCACATCACGATGGTTCACAACACTCACAACATCGATAAATCCAGCACATCACGCATGTCGTAAAGGCCAGATTTCTTGTTCTTTAACCAGCTTGCCGCTTTAACTGCACCATTTGCAAAGGTCATACGGCTGGAAGCCTTGTGGGTAATCTCTACGCGCTCACCAATATCTGCAAACATCGCGGTGTGTTCGCCGACGATATCACCAGCGCGCACGGTAGCAAATCCGATGGTTTGCGCTTTACGCTCACCGGTATGACCTTCACGGGCATACACCGCGTGCTCATCTAGATTCCACTTCATAGCATCGGCAATCGCTTCGCCCATCGCCAGCGCAGTACCTGATGGTGCATCAACTTTGTGACGATGGTGCGCTTCAACGATTTCAATGTCCGCGTAGTCGCCCATCACCTTCGCTGCCTGCTGCAGCAGATTCAGCACCAGGTTGACGCCCACGCTGAAGTTAGCGGCGAACACGATGCTAATCTCTTCAGCAGCCGCGCGAATCGCCGCTTTACCGGCTTCATCAAAACCGGTGGTACCGATCACCATCGCTTTGCTGTGCTGTCGGCAAAATGCCAGATACTCCAGCGTGCCTTCCGGACGGGTGAAATCGATCAGGACATCGAAGTCGTTAACCACCTTTTGCAGGTCGTCAGAGACGATCACGCCCGTTTTGCCGATGCCCGCCAGTTCGCCAGCATCTACGCCCAGCAATGACGAACCGCTACGCGCCAGTGCTGCGCCTAGCGCAACACCTTCCGCCTGCTGTACGGCCTGAATCAAATTGCGTCCCATGCGGCCCGGCGCACCAACGATAGCAATGCGGATTTCACTCATAATTATTCATTCCTGATACAAATCTATGCATGTAAAGCGTAAACAGGTTAACGGTCAGATAACAGTCACGCCACAACAATAAAGGGATATAAGAATTTTATGCCAGCCGCGAAACATTATCAGTAAAAGCAATCCCGCATGCTGGAAGCAGGATTTTCTACAGCGACAGGCAAAGAAAAGGCCGAACAATGTCGGCCTGATTTTACTGCGGTGTAAACCGCTTACTGCACGTTTCGCACGTCGACGCGCAGCTCTTTTGGTACTTCAAACACGATGTTCTCTTCACGGCCAATCAGCTCAATCGCCGCTTCACCGCCGAGCTCACGCAGACGCTGAATCACCTGTTGCACCAGAATATCAGGAGCAGAAGCGCCCGCGGTGACGCCGATGACCTGCTTGTCTTTGACCCACTCTTCCTGGATGTCATCAGCCGAATCAATCAGCTTCGCCAGCTTACCAGCACGCTGCGCCAGTTCGGCCAAACGGTTCGAGTTAGAGGAGTTTTTCGATCCAACGACCAGCACCACTTCAGCATCACGCGCTAAGACGCGTACCGCTTCCTGACGGTTGGTGGTGGCGTAGCAGATGTCATCTTTACGTGGACCGATAATCGCCGGGAAGCGCTGACGCAGTGCATCAATCACGTCCGAAGTATCATCGACTGAAAGTGTGGTCTGCGTCATAAAGCACAGGTTGCTCTCATCTTTGACGTTCAGCTTGAACACATCTTCCGGCGATTCCACCAGATACATGCCGCCGTTAGGATTGCTGTACTGGCCCATGGTACCTTCGACTTCCGGATGCCCCGCGTGACCAATAAGAATCGCTTCAACACCTTTACGGCTAGCGCGCGCCACTTCCATATGCACTTTGGTCACCAGCGGACAGGTTGCATCAAACAGCATGGTGAGGTTACGCGCTTTGGCTTCAGCGCGAACCGCTTGCGATACGCCGTGCGCGGAGAAGATCAGAATGGCGTTATCCGGTACTTCAGCGATCTCTTCAATGAAGATCGCCCCACGTTCGCGCAAGCTGCTCACCACGTAGCGGTTATGCACCACTTCGTGACGCACGTAGATGGGCGCGCCGTACATCTCCAGCGCGCGCTCAACGATGCTGATGGCGCGATCAACGCCTGCGCAGAAACCGCGTGGGTTAGCTAACAGGATTTGCATCGTTGGCCTCCAGCGCCGGATCAATCTCCAGCACTTCAATGTCAAACTGAATGCGCTGGCCCGCCAGCGGATGGTTGAAGTCTACGGTGATCGAGTCACCGGAAACTTCACGGATCACGCCAGGCATTTCGCTGCCGCCGCGGCCGCTGAACAGCATAATGGCACCCACTTCCGGCTCGCCCGCATCGTTAAAGTCACGACGTGAGAAGTACTGAACCAGATCCGGGCTGGTGCCGCCAAACGCATCCTCCGGCTCCAGCGTAAATGCGTGCTTGTCGCCCACTTTACGCCCGAGTAGCTGCTGTTCCAGCGCGCCCGACAGGCTGCCATCACCCAGACGGAACAGCGCAGGTTTGCCGTTGGCGCGCGTGGATTCGGCCGTCGAGCCATCCTCCAGCTTCAGCGTAAAATGCACCAGCAACGCGCTATCGCGCTGAACTAAGTCTGTCATCAGTTACCCTTTCTGTTTAGCCGGTTTGCCGTTCGGGCTGAGAAAACCTTCCAGCACTACCAGCGCCGCGCCGATGCAGATGGCACAGTCGGCGATGTTAAAGGTCGCGAAGTGCCAGTCACCGACATAGAAGTCGATAAAATCGACCACAAAACCGTGATACGAACGGTCAAACAGGTTACCCAACGCCCCGCCGATAATCAGCGCGTAGGCAATATTGGTTAATTTGTTGCTGGCAGCGTTGCGATACATCATCACCAACAGCGCCACCACGATAGCAATGGCGATGCCGGCGAAGAACCAGCGCTGCCAGCCGCCTTTGTCGGCCAGGAAGCTGAACGCCGCGCCATAATTATGTGCGTAGAACAGGTTCAGGAACGGCATCAGCGGCTGCGTTTCATGCAGCATCATGTTGTTGATTACCCACATCTTGCTGCCAAAATCGATGGCAATCACCACCAGCACCAGCCAAAGCCAGCGCAAACCGGTTGAAGAGAGCGCTTTACTCATCAGGCAAATTTCCGCTGTTCGCCATTGCCGGCGACGTTGGTGTAGCAACGACCACACACCGCAGCATGCTCCGGGTTCTGGCCAACGTCAGTAGTGTAATGCCAGCAGCGCGGACATTTCTCGCCTTCTGCTTTGTGCAGCGCGATTTTCAGACCTTTGAACAGCTCGCTCTGCTGCGCTTCATCGCTGGCAGTAGCGTAATCCGCCACGGTCGCGCCTGAAGTTAACAGCACGAAACGGAGCTCATCGCCCAGCGCCTGCAGCTTGGCTGCCAGCTCGGCATCCGCATACAGCGTAACCGTCGCTTCCAGTGCGCCGCCGATGCGTTTGTCGCTACGCGCTTGCTCAATCACCTTGTTCACTTCACCGCGGACTTTCAGCACATCATCCCAATAGGCATCGTTCAGCGTTTCGTTATCTGCCAGACCAAACAGATCCTGATACCACTCTTCGGTGAACACGTACTTCGCGCGATCGTCCGGCAGGTAGCCCCAGATTTCGTCTGCGGTGAAGGACATGATTGGCGCCATCCAGCGTACCAGCGCTTCAACAATGTGCCACAGCGCGGTTTGGCAGCTGCGACGCGCCAGGCTGTCGCCTTTTGCGGTGTACTGACGATCTTTGATCACATCGAGATAGAACGAGCCCATTTCGATTGAGCAGAAGTGCATCAGACGCTGCACCACTTCGTGGAAATCGTAGTTTTCGTAGGAGTGCACGATATCCTGCTGCGCTGCCAGCGCACGGCCAACCGCCCAGCGATCCACCACCACCATCTCTTCCGGCTTGACGCAATCGGTCGCCGGGTTAAAGCCAGCAAGGTTTGCCAGCAGGAAACGCGCGGTGTTACGGATACGACGATAGCTGTCTGCGGCACGCTTCAGGATTTCGTCGGAGACCGCCATCTCACCGGAATAATCGGTAGAAGCGACCCACAGACGCAGAATGTCCGCACCCAGCTTATCCATCACATCCTGCGGCGCCACGGTGTTGCCGATCGATTTCGACATCTTGCGGCCCTGACCATCCACGGTGAAACCGTGCGTCAGTACCTGACGATAAGGCGCTTTGCCTTTCATCGCCGTGGAGATCATCAGAGAAGACATGAACCAGCCGCGATGCTGATCCGAACCTTCCAGGTACATATCTGGCGTATGGCCACCGAATTCAGGACGCGCATCCACCACCGCGTAGCTGGTTGATCCGGAGTCGAACCAGACATCTAAGGTGTCTGGCACTTTGACGTAATGGTCAGCGTCGTCGCCCATCAGGTCGCGCGGATCGAGATCCCACCACGCCTGGATGCCGTCCTGCTCAACCCGTTTCGCGACTTTCTCCATCAGCTCCAGCGTATCCGGATGCAGCTGCTCGCTCTCTTTATGCACGAACAGCGCCATCGGCACACCCCACGTACGCTGACGCGAGATACACCAGTCCGGACGGTTCGCTACCATCGCTTCGATACGCGCCTGGCCCCAATCCGGGATCCACTGCACGCCTTTGATCTCTTTCAGCGACTGCGCACGCAGGCCTTTCTGATCCATGCTGATGAACCATTGTGGCGTGGCACGGAAGATGATTGGCGTTTTATGACGCCAGCAGTGCGGGTAGCTGTGCAGCAGTTTCTCCACGTGCAGCAGCGCGCCCTTCTCTTTCAGCAGCTCAACGATCATGTCGTTGGCTTTAAAGACGTTTACACCATCCAGCGTCGGGTAGGTGCCTGGCAGATACGCGCCATCCGGCCCCACCGGATTGGCGGTTTCCAGACCGTATTTCTGACCGATAACATAGTCATCCGGGCCGTGGCCTGGCGCAGTATGTACCGCACCGGTACCGGCCTCCAGCGTCACGTGATCACCCAATACCACTTTCGATTGGATCTGCTCGAGGAACGGATGCTGGAACAGCTGCAGCTCCAGCGCCGCGCCGTTGCATTCGCCCAGCACGGTCCAGTCGCTGATACCCGCGCGCTTCATCACGCTCTCAACCATCTCTTTGGCGAGAATCAGGCTGCGACCGTCGATCTGCAGTAGCTGGTATTCAAATTCTGGATGCAGCGAGATACCGCGGTTAGCTGGCATGGTCCACGGCGTGGTGGTCCAAATCACCAGTGAAACCGGGCCTTCTGAAGCAGCGACGCCAAACTTCGCGCGCACCGCATCGGCATCCACGGCATTGAACATCACATCGATGGATGGCGAAGTTTTGTCGTAATACTCCACTTCCGCTTCAGCCAGCGCCGAACGGCAATCCATGCACCAGTGCACCGGCTTAGCGCCTTTGTGCAGATGGCCGTTGCCGATGATTTTACCCAGCGCACGGATGATGTTGGCTTCGGTCTGGAAATTCATCGTCAGATAAGGACGATCCCAGTCACCGAGCACGCCGAGGCGGATGAAGTCATTTTTCTGGCCTTCAACCTGCTCTGCCGCATATTGGCGGCAAGCGGCACGGAATTCAGCCGCGCTCACTTTTTCGCCCGGCTTACCAATCATCTGCTCAACTTTGTGCTCAATCGGCAAGCCGTGGCAGTCCCAACCTGGAACGTACGGCGAGTCGTAGCCCGCCATGCCTTTCGACTTAACGATAATGTCTTTCAGAATCTTGTTAACTGAGTGACCAATATGAATGCTGCCGTTCGCATAAGGAGGGCCATCGTGCAAAATAAAGGTTTTTTTCCCTTTTTTGGCTTCGCGGATGATGCCGTACAGGTTGTCATCATACCAACGTTGCAGCATTCCCGGTTCACGCTTGGCCAGATCGCCACGCATCGGGAACCCCGTTTCCGGCAAATTCAGGGTAGATTTATAGTCACTCATCAGATTCTCGATTCCGTATTTCGGTCATTAAACCGGTGTTTTTAGCCCAAAGAATTGGCGGGCTGTCACCACATCTTTCGCAATTTGTTCTTTCAGCGCGTCCAGCGAAGCGAAACGCTGTTCATCGCGAATCTTCTGTTTCAGCACCACTTCAATGTGACGCCCATAGAGATTCATATGTGTGTCGAGCAGATGAACTTCAAGCTGCTGACGTAAACCTTTTACCGTTGGGCGCGTACCAATATTGGCCACGCCGGGCAGCGGCTGATCGCCAAGGCCCAACACTGCCACCGCAAACACGCCTTTAACAGGCGTAACGGTGCGACGCAAAGGGAGATTAGCCGTTGGGAAACCGATGGTGCGCCCGAGTGCATCGCCGTGCACTACGCGGCCTGAGATGCTGAACGGATGGCCCAGCAGCGCTTCGGCTTGCGCAAAATCATCCTGCGCCAGCGCCTGACGAACCGCGGTGCTGCTGATGCGCTTGCCGCTGTCACAATAGGTCTGGGTGCTGATAACCTCAAAGCCATACTCCGCACCGGCTTTCTGTAATAACAGGAAATCCCCCTGGCGACCAGCACCGAAGCGGAAATCATCGCCGACGGCCAGGAACTTGACGTTGAGCTTGTCTACCAGCAATTCGGAAATAAAACTCTGCGCCGAATGCGCAGCGAAGCGACGATCAAAACGTACGCAGAGTACGGCATCAACACCCGCTTGTTCGAGGTACTTCAGCTTTTCACGCAAACGCGTAAGGCGCGCCGGGGCTTTGTCGCCGGCAAACAGCTCAAGCGGTTGTGGCTCAAATACCATCACCACCACCGGCAGATTGCGTTTTCGTCCTTCGGCAATCAGCTGCGCCATCAAAGCCTGGTGGCCGCGATGTACGCCGTCGAAATTGCCAATGGTCAGGACGCAGCCGCGATGCTGCTCTTTCAGATTATAAATACCGCGGATAAACTTCATGGCTGACTCAAACCGGTGGAAATCGGCGGATTATACCCTTGAATGGCGTTTAGGTTAACCCGTATACGTGCCTTTCCTGCTTCTGGCGCGGCTTATTCCACGCGTGGGCAATTGCTTAGCAAGGATCTGAAGATTTTTGCTGCGAAATACTGTATTCAACGCCGCGTTGCTGGTAGAATCCTGCGCCATCAATTACGTAATCGAGTGTTGTTTTTAAAACGACGCTTATTTGCACAAATCCATTGACATAAGAAGGCGCAAAAGGCATAGTCCTCGGCCTTTGATTTGTCCATATAGATCACATTTGGGAGTTGGACCTTGGCTAATATCAAATCAGCTAAGAAACGCGCCGTAACATCTGAGAAACGTCGCAAGCATAACGCAAGCAACCGTTCAATGATGCGTACTTTCATCAAGAAAGTATACGCGGCTATCGCAACAGGCGACAAAGCTGCTGCGCAGAACGCATTCAACGAAATGCAACCACTCGTGGACCGTCAGGCTGCTAAAGGCCTGATCCACAAAAACAAAGCTGCACGTCATAAAGCAAACCTGACTGCTCAGATCAACAAACTGGCTTAATCGCCCGTCTGTTAATCGCTTTGTAAAAAAGAACCGGCGTTTAGCCGGTTTTTTTATGCCTGCAATTCAGGGGTAAACAGCGCACTAAAGTCGCGATGGCAGATCCGCTGTACCGCCGGATGCTGAATCATCCGTTCGGCAAAGATCACGTGATACTCCTCCATCACCGCATCCAACCGCCCAATCTCTTTGATGGCGTCATCCCGGTAAATCTCGTCGCCATACAGCGTCGGAGCCACAAATATCGCGTTGTTAAGCGCACCAAAAGCTTTCATTAATGCCGCATCATCAAACTCGCCCAGAATCTCCACTTGCAATCCCTGGCTGTGAATCCAGTTCAGCAGTTTGCGACCCAGCATCGAGCGACGCCCCGGAATCAGCAAACGCCGCTCTTCCAGGCTGGCAGGAAACGGCAGCGTCGGTAACGGTGTGTTGCACCAGAAGCTGATTGGACACTCGCCCAGCTTGACCGAAAACAGCCCTTCCTGCTGAGTCGAATCAATTGGGCAATCGGAAAGAATCATATCCAGCTTGTGCTGACTTAACTGTTCCAACAGCATCTCGTGCGTTGATTCAAAGCAGCGCAGATGGATTCCCTCTTCAGCCACCACCGCAGCCTGCAGCACCTTGCTCACCAGTTGCTTAGACAAGGCATCCGCTACGCCAACATCAAACAGCAGATGCGACTCTTTGCGGTAGTTAACGATATCGAGCATCTCCTGGCTCAGCATGAACATGCGGTCGGCATAGCGGAACACCAGCTGACCAAGCTCCGTCGGCACTAAACCGCGCCCCTGACGACGAAACAGCACGCCACCGAGTTGCTCTTCCAGCGATTTAATCTGGCCAGTAACCGTCTGTGGCGCCAGGCACAGCACATCCGCCGCGCGCACTACCGAACCGGTTTTACACACCTGCCAGAAATAGTAGAGATGATTAAAGTTCAGCTGATTCATCGGCAAAAAAGGAGGCTTTCGCCTCCTTCCTCTTTTAACGCAATTTGATGCGCAGCAGCGTGTAACCAATCACCGCCGAGAGCAGCGAGCCACTGAGAATCCCCAGCTTGGAGAAGGTCACCAGTTGCTCATGGGCGGCATCAAACGCCAGCGAACTGATAAAGATCGACATGGTGAAGCCGATACCGCACAGCACACCAATCGCCATGATATCGCGTATCGTGGTGCCCGCCGGCAACACCGCCAGCCGCCACTTCACCGCCAGCCAGCAGAACAGCGTGATACCCAACGGTTTACCAATCAGCAAGCCGAGAATGATGCCCAGCGGCTCTGGCGACAGCGTATCCATAAAGGTAATGCCGCTCAGCGAAATGCCGGCGTTGGCAAAAGCGAACAGCGGCAGAATCAGCCAGTTTACCCACGGCATTAAACCATGCGCCAAATGCTCGGCTGGAGAATGGCCGTTCTTCTCTTCCAGCGGCACGAAGAAGCCAACAATCACGCCTGCTAACGTTGCGTGCACACCCGATTTAAGCACCGCCGTCCACAGCACAATGCCGACTAACATATAGATGGCAATGTTACGCACGCCGCAACGATTGAGAATCGCCAGCAGCACAATCGCACCTGCCGCTACGCTCAGCGACAGCACGGAGAGATCGCTGGTGTAGAACAGCGCGATAATCACGATAGCGCCGAGATCATCAATAATCGCCAGCGCCATCAGGAACACTTTCAGCGCGGTTGGCACGCGGCTGCCCAACAGTGCCAGCACGCCCAAAGCAAAGGCGATATCAGTAGCAGTAGGAATTGCCCAGCCGTTACGTGCAATAGGATCGCCATGATTAAGCATCAGGAAAATCAGTCCCGGCATAACCATGCCGCCAATTGCCGCAATCATCGGGAAAATGGCGCGATCGCGGCTGGCGAGTTCACCGGTGATCAGTTCACGTTTCACTTCCAAACCTATTAACAGGAAAAACAGCGCCATCATGGCATCGTTGATCCACAGCAGCAGGTTTTTGCTGATGTCTAATGCACCGAAACGAATCTGCACCGGCTCGGCGAGAAACGATTGATAAGCTTGAGCGGTTTCCACGCTGTTAGCCAAAATCATTGCCGCGACGGCCGCCAGAATCAGCACCATGCCGTTGCTGGCATCACTGGCAATAAAGCTTTTCAGTAAGCTTCGAAGAGAACGGGGTTTGTTCACAACTCCTCCTGAGTAGAGACATTTAGGCTGGGAAGTGTAGCGACTCATACACCTCGTTAAAAGCAGCTTATGTCTCGTTAACGACTCGATAATACCGATGCATTACGAGAGGGTTTCTGCTTTTATCTCACGCCAGGCAGATTGAGCTTCTATCAGGAGCGACGCGTTGGCGGGAAAACATAAAAAAAGCGGAGAGTTTCCTCTCCGCTTTATTAAGCATGCCAGACGGGATTAACGTGTTAAATCGTCAAAAAACTTCTTCACGCCGTCGAGGAAGCTTTTGGAGCGCGGGCTGTTTTTCTCGCCGCTCGGGCCGCCAAAACTCTCTTCCAGTTCACGCAGTAACGCTTTCTGTTTGTCATTGAGGCTAACTGGCGTTTCCACCACCACACGACACAGCAAATCGCCTACCGCACCGCCACGCACCGATTTCACGCCTTTACCGCGCATGCGGAACAGCTTGCCAGTTTGCGTTTCAGAAGGCACTTTCAGGTTCACACGTCCATCAAGCGTCGGCACTTCAATCTCGCCACCTAATGCTGCCATCGCAAAGTTAATCGGCACTTCGCAATATAGGTTGTTATCTTCACGCTCGAAGATCGGGTGCTTTTTCACCGAAACCTGAACGTACAGATCGCCCGCTGGTGCGCCCTGTTCGCCCGCTTCACCTTCGCCGGTCAGACGAATGCGATCGCCGGTATCCACGCCTGCTGGAATTTTCACCGACAGGGTTTTACTGCGCTCAACGCGACCGTGACCATGACAAGCATTGCAAGGATCTTTGATCACTGAACCGCGACCGTGACAGGTCGGACACGCCTGCTGCACAGTGAAGAAGCCCTGACGCATCTGCACCTGGCCTGCGCCATGACAGGTATGACAGGTCTGCGGTTTGGTCCCCGCTTTCGCGCCGCTGCCGTGGCAGACATCGCACTCTTCCAGTGTTGGAATGCGGATCTCTTTGGTCACGCCGCGTACCGCTTCTTCCAGCGTTAGCTCCATGTTGTAGCGTAAATCGGCGCCACGAGCGGCACGCTGACGGCGGCCACCACCAAAAATATCGCCAAATACGTCGCCAAAGATATCGCTGAAGTCAGCACCGCCGCCGCCGAAGCCACCACCGCCGCCCATGCCGCCTTGTTCAAAGGCTGCGTGACCATATTGGTCGTAGGCCGCACGCTTCTGTGCGTCGGTCAGAATTTCGTAGGCTTCCTTAATTTCTTTAAACTTCGCTTCGGCTTCTTTATTGTCCGGATTACGGTCCGGATGGTATTTCATCGCCAGGCGCTTATAAGCCTTTTTGATTTCACGCTCATCTGCGGATTTAGAGACGCCTAAGATCTCGTATAAATCACTCTTAGCCATATTTGTTTTGCCCTTAACATGATCGCACGGGCGTGGAGAGATCTCCTACGCCCGTGCTGGTTTCAACGGCTGTCAGGCCAGCCGTCGCGCCCGGTCAGGGGCAATTATTTTTTGTCTTTAACTTCTTCGAACTCAGCGTCGACAACGTCGTCTTCTTTCTGTGCAGAAGCATCGCCTGCATCAGCTGCCTGACCCTGCTGCTGTGCCAGCTCCATCAGTTTGCTGGACACTTCCATCAATGCCTGCATTTTGGCTTCGATTTCTGCTTTGTCTTCGCCTTTCAGCGCGGTGTTCAGCTCGGTCAACGCAGCTTCGATCGGCGCTTTGTCGTCAGCAGACAGTTTGTCGCCCGCTTCGTCCAGCTGCTTACGGGTGCTGTGCGAAATCTGATCGCCCTGGTTACGGGTCTGAACCAGCTCTTCGAACTTGCGGTCAGACTCGGCGTTCGCTTCCGCGTCACGCACCATTTTTTCGATCTCTTCTTCATTCAGACCAGAAGAAGCCTTGATGGTGATCTTCTGCTCTTTACCGCTGTTTTTGTCTTTCGCAGACACGTGCAGGATACCATCCGCATCGATATCGAAGGTGACTTCGATCTGCGGCATACCGCGCGGTGCAGCCTGGATACCGTCGAGGTTGAACTGGCCCAGGGATTTGTTATCACCTGAACGCTTACGCTCACCCTGCAGCACGTGAATCGTCACGGCAGACTGGTTATCTTCAGCGGTAGAGAACACCTGGCTGTGCTTGGTTGGGATGGTGGTGTTCTTGCTAATCAGCGAAGTCATCACGCCGCCCATGGTTTCGATACCCAGCGACAGCGGAGTCACGTCCAGCAGCAGAACGTCTTTCACTTCACCCGCCAACACGCCGCCCTGAACCGCAGCACCCACGGCTACCGCTTCATCCGGGTTCACATCTTTACGTGGCTCTTTACCAAAGAACTCAGTCACTTTCGCCTGAACCATTGGCATACGCGTTTGACCGCCCACCAGGATCACGTCGTTGATGTCTGAAACAGACAGACCCGCATCCTGCAGAGCCACTTTCAACGGCTCGATAGAGCGAGAAACCAGATCTTCAACCAGTGATTCCAGTTTCGCACGTGTTACTTTGATGTTCAGGTGCTTAGGACCGGTCGCATCCGCCGTGATGTAAGGCAGGTTAACGTCGGTCTGCTGTGCTGAAGACAGCTCGATCTTGGCTTTCTCTGCCGCTTCTTTCAGACGCTGCATGGCCAGCGGATCGTTGTGCAGATCGATGCCCTGATCTTTCTTAAATTCAGCCACCAGATAGTTAATCAGACGGCTATCGAAGTCTTCACCACCAAGGTGGGTGTCACCGTTGGTTGCCAGAACCTCAAAGGTTTTCTCGCCATCAACATCATCGATCTCAATGATTGAGATATCGAAAGTACCGCCGCCCAGGTCGTATACCGCGATGGTGCGGTTGCCCTGACCTTTATCCAGGCCGTAAGCCAGTGCAGCTGCGGTTGGTTCGTTGATGATACGTTTTACTTCCAGACCCGCGATACGGCCGGCGTCTTTGGTCGCCTGACGCTGCGCATCGTTGAAGTAAGCTGGAACGGTAATAACCGCTTCAGTGACGGCTTCACCGAGGAAATCTTCCGCGGTTTTCTTCATCTTTTTCAGCACTTCAGCAGAAATCTGCGGCGGTGCCATTTTCTGGCCTTTTACGTCCAGCCATGCGTCGCCGTTATCTGCGCCGATGATTTTGTACGGCATAATTTTAATATCACGCTGTACTTCTTCGTCCTGGAAGCGACGGCCAATCAGGCGCTTGATCGCAAACAGGGTGTTCTGCGGGTTGGTCACAGACTGACGTTTAGCCGGTTGACCCACCAGAGTTTCGCCATCCTGTGCATACGCAATGATCGACGGCGTGGTGCGATCGCCTTCGGCGTTTTCCAGTACGCGTGCTTTACCACCATCCATAACTGCAACACATGAGTTGGTTGTACCCAAGTCAATACCAATAATCTTGCCCATCTAAACGTCTCCTACTTAAATTCTTTGCCAATTTGGGTTGTGAAACAGAGATGCGGTCAAACTGACCACTTTCAACTGCTGAAGCAGGCTTTTTTTGCTGCCTCACAACGCTCGATGACAAGTAAATGGGGCCGGTTCGATGCGCATCAAGGGTTAAAACTAAAAAAAATTTCATTCTCTCGTCGATTCAGATCAAAGTTGGGCAAAAAGAGGCCGCTTATTATGCAGCGCCTCGCGCCCCCAGCGGTTTGCGCGGGTGTAAAACACGAACAACATCTTCAACGCTGCTTCTGAGGAATTATGAGCAATACCACGCTGGCGAATCCCGCCCCGTTGGGCCTGATGGGATTCGGTATGACCACCATCCTGCTCAACTTACACAACACCGGCCTGTTTGCGATGGATGTGATCATCCTGGCGATGGGGATTTTCTACGGCGGCATCGCGCAAATTTTTGCCGGGCTGCTGGAATATAAGAAAGGCAACACCTTCGGGCTGACCGCCTTTACCTCTTACGGCAGCTTCTGGTTAACGTTGGTGGCGATTCTACTGCTGCCAAAACTGGGGCTGGCAGAGGCGGCCGACGGCCACTTCCTTGGCGCGTATCTCGCGCTGTGGGGCGTGTTCACTGCATTCCTGTTTTTCGGCACGCTGAAGTCACCGAAAATGCTGCAGTTCATCTTCGCCAGCCTGACGCTGCTGTTTGCGCTGCTGGCTATCGGCCACCTGACCGACAACGCGGGGTTGCTGCGCGTTGCCGGCTGGATTGGCATTATTTGCGGTTCGAGTGCGTTCTATCTGGCGATGGGCGAAGTGCTGAACGAGAAGTTTGGTCGTACGGTATTGCCGATCGGCGAGTGACAAATGAATAGCGGAGCTGTTTGGCTCCGCTTTTTGCATTATGACGAGTGCAGCGACATATCTAACTGCGCATACTGCTGACGGCTATCGCGCCACAGCCAGATTCCCACCATAAAGCCAATTATCGCCAGCGCCAGCACATACCAGGCAGGCGCCATTGGCGTCAGGCTCATCATCAGCGTTACGCTAATCGGCGTCAGACCACCGAAAATCGCGTAAGCAACATTGTACGAGAATGAGATGCCGGTAAAGCGCACCGCCGCCGGGAATGCGCGCACCATCACAAATGGCACTACACCGACGACCCCCACGCTCAGGCCCGCTAAACCGTACCAAACAAACAGCATTTCCGGCGTGCTACTTAACTGATGGAAAAAGTTCCAGCTGCCGATCGCCAGCAGTATTGAACCGACCATCAGCGAACGCGCCGCGCCGAAGCGATCCACCAGCCATCCGGCAATAACACAACCCAGCAGCAGCATAATGGTGGCGAAGCTGTTGGCCTGCAGACTGAGCGCGGCGGGAATGCCATGCTGTTTTTGCATCAGCGTCGGCGCCATCAAAATCACCACCACAATGCAGGCCGACAGAAGCCAGGTGAGCAGCATCGAAATTACGATGCCGCGCTTATGGCTGGCGAAAATGGTTTGCAGCGGCATTTTTTCTGCCAGCGCTTTACGCTGCTGCATCTGCTGGAACACCGGGGTTTCATGCAGCCAGCGACGCAGATACATCGCCAGCAAGCCAAACACACCGCCGAGGAAGAAAGGAATGCGCCAGCCATGATCGCGCATCGCAGCCGGTGACAGCGTGGTGTTCAGCACCGTTGCCACCAGCGAACCGAGCAGAATCCCTGCGGTTAAGCCTGCGGTCAGCGTGCCGCAGGCAAAACCAATGCGTTTTTCAGGCACATGTTCGGCGACAAACACCCACGCGCCAGGCACTTCACCGCCGATAGCCGCGCCTTGCAGCACGCGCATTAGCAGCATCAATAACGGCGCAGCGATGCCAATGCTGGCATAAGTGGGCAATGCGCCCATCGCCAACGTCGGCAGCGCCATCAGCAGAATACTGAGGCTGAACATCTTCTTACGCCCCACTTTGTCACCAAAGTGCGCCATGATAATGCCGCCTAACGGACGCGCCAGATAACCCGCAGCAAAGATGGCGAAAGTCTGCACCTGACGCAACCATTCAGGAATGTCAGGCGGGAAGAACAGTTCGCCAATCACGGCGGCAAAGAAGACGAAGATAATGAAGTCGTAGAATTCCAGCGCCCCACCAAGGGCGGCCAGCGACAGGGTTTTGTAATCCTGCCCGTTGAGTCGGCGCGTTGCGTGCGTATCCATAATCCAGCGGTATCCAGAGGCAAAACAACTTATGTAAAGATTGAATTACTATACCGTCAATATTTTGCCACACCAGTGCCGCTGGATTTTATGCCTGAAAATGCCGATTTTTAGTCATTTGTCTCACGACGGGCGCTTTTGGGGCGAAAAGCTGCTACCACATCGGCATGAGTTTCCACATACGGCCCTTCCAGTAGCTGTAAACAATAAGGTACAGCGGCAAAAATCCCCGGCACCTTTACCGTTCCATCTTCCGCTTTCAGCCCTTCCAGCGTCTCTTTAATGGATTTTGGCTGGCCCGGCAGATTGAGGATCAGCGACTGCTTGCGGATCACGCCAACCTGGCGAGACAAAATAGCGGTCGGCACAAATTGCAGGCTAATTTGGCGCATCTGCTCGCCGAAGCCCGGCATTTCACGGTCGGCAACCGCCAATGTGGCATCTGGCGTCACATCACGCCGCGCCGGTCCGGTGCCGCCGGTGGTGAGGACCAAATTGCAGAACAGCTCATCGACCAGCTCGCAAATCGCCTGCTCAATCATTGGCTGCTCATCCGGTACCAGACGCGTTTCAATTTCAAACGGCGTAGCCAGCGCGGCGGTGAGCCAGCTCTCTAACGCCGGAATGCCCTGATCCTGATAGATGCCGTTAGCAGCACGATCGGAAACGGAAATTAATCCAATTCGTAAAGTATCCATAGAGTTATCGCTGTGGTTAGCTGCATGGCAGCAAATGACGTGAGTAGTTAGAAGGATAATACAAGAAGCGGGGGAAAAAACGTAAAACCGTGGCAGCGGTTGCCGCCACGGCCAATCACCTTACAGCAGCTCGGCGATCATCTTCTCAAGTTTGCCCTGATCGATGGCAAAGTTGCGGATACCTTCAGCCAGTTTGGTAACGGCCATTGGATCCTGGTTGTGCTGCCAGAAGAACTCAGCTTCGGTCATCTTCGCTGGACGCGCTTTCACTTCGCCGGTGTAGCTCAGCTTACGCTCAACGGTGCCTTCGCTCTCAGCCAGCTCTTTCAGCAGGCCCGGAGAGATGGTCAGACGGTCGCAGCCAGCCAGCTCAATGATTTCGCCAACGTTACGGAAGCTTGCGCCCATTACCACGGTTTCATAACCGTGCTGCTTGTAGTAGCTGTAGATTTCAGCCACAGACACCACGCCTGGATCTTCGTGAGCGGCGTACTCTTTCTTATCGGTGTTCTGCTTGTACCAGTCGAGGATACGGCCAACGAATGGAGAGATCAGGAACACGCCGGCTTCGGCACAGGCACGCGCCTGCGCGAAGGAGAACAGCAGCGTCAGGTTACAGTTGATGCCTTCTTTTTCCAGCTGCTCAGCAGCACGAATGCCCTGCCAGGTTGACGCCAGTTTGATCAGGATACGGTCATTGCTGATGCCCGCATCGTTGTACAGTTTGATCAGGCTACGCGCTTTAGCGATGCTCGCTTCAGTGTCGTAAGAGAGGCGCGCATCGACTTCAGTCGAGATGCGACCAGGGATCAGTTTGAGAATTTCCAGACCAATGTTGACGGCCAGCTTGTCAGAAACCAGCGCCAGCTGATCTTCTTTGTTGCTGCTCTGCTGACGTGCCCAGGTAATGGCTTCGTCAATCAGTTTGCGGTATTCAGGGATTTGAGCGGCGTTGAGAATCAAAGAAGGGTTCGTGGTCGCGTCCTGCGGCTGGTAAAGTTTCATCGCCGCGATATCACCGGTGTCGGCGACCACAGTAGTCAGCTGACGCAAGGAAGTAAGTTTGTCCGTCATGGTTCTCTTTCTCTTAGGTTGACTGTCAGGGTGTAAAAGGCTGTTGCGATAATATCACGCACAAGTGACGGCGCAACACCACGAAGTGCCCTTTACGATAGCGCTAACAAATGGGAGCGATTTGCCGATCCATGCCGCTTTTTTGCTACACTCCTTGCGACATTTTCCCTTCAATTCCCTGATAAACCTGCGGGTCAAAGAGGACGTACACGATGCTGATGGTTATCTCACCAGCGAAGACACTGGACTATGAAAGCCCGCTGGCGACACAACGCTTTACCCAACCGGCGCTGTTAGAAAAATCACACCAATTAATTGACGTTGCGCGCGATCTTTCACCGGCGCAAATCAGCTCACTGATGGGCATTAGCGACAAGCTGGCGCACCTGAATGCCGATCGTTTTAACCAATGGCAGCCGCCCTTCTCGCTGGAGAATGCGCGTCAGGCGATCCTGGCGTTCAAAGGCGATGTGTATACCGGTTTGCAGGCCGAAACTTTTAGCGACGACGATTTTGACTTTGCCCAGCAGCACCTGCGCATGTTGTCGGGTCTTTACGGCCTGCTGCGCCCACTCGATTTGATGCAGCCTTATCGCCTGGAGATGGGCATTAAGCTGGCGAATCCGGCCGGGAAAGATCTTTACGGCTTCTGGGGCGATTTGCTGACTGAGAAGTTAAACGAGGCGATTGCTGAGCAAGGCGATGACGTGCTGATCAATCTGGCATCCGATGAGTATTTCAAAGCCATCAAGCCGAAGAAACTCAACGCCGAGTTGATCAAGCCGGTGTTCCTCGATGAGAAGAATGGCAAATTTAAAGTCATCAGCTTTTACGCCAAGAAAGCGCGCGGTTTGATGAGCCGCTATGTGATTCAGAACCGCCTGACCAACCCTGCGCAGCTGAAGAAATTCGATGTGGATGGGTATTTCTTTGACACGGCAGAAAGTAAAGATAACGAGCTGGTGTTTAAGCGCCGCGAACAGAAATAGTTCAACAAGCGCTGTCCTGGATCGTGCTCGCTGCCCCCCTCCTTGGTTCGTGCTCGCTGTCCCCCTCCTCGGTCCTCCCCCATAAATGGGGGAGGAAGATGCTGCAATATGTGAGTTTGGAGGCTGCATGTGGCAGCGTCTCCTTCCCCCGCTAGCGGGGGAAGGCCGGGATGGGGGACAGCGAGCACTGACCCCAGTCAGCACTTACTTCAGCAAGAACGCCCGCAGCTCCGCGAAATCGCCTTTCAGGTTGTGCGACAGCAGCGGCAAATCGGCGCGCTCGGCCAGCTCTTTTGGCAGCGGCAGATCCTGACCCAGAATCTCATCCACGCTCTCTTTGAACTTCGCCGGATGCGCAGTCCCGAGGAACAGGCCATATTCGCCCTCCTGCAGGTTGTCGCGCAGCAAACGGTAAGCAATCGCCGCATGCGGTTCAGAGATGTAGCCAATCTCCGCCAGCTCGCGCATGGTGGATTTGGTGGTTTCATCGGTTACCGCGCCGTACGCCAGATCGGTCAAACGCCAGGTTTTGCGGCGGAACAGCTCTTCCACGCGCGGCCAGTTGTTCGGCTGGCTGACATCCATGGCGTTCGACAGCGTTGCTACCGTGGCGTTTGGCTGCCATGCGCCGTTGCCGAGGAAACGCGGCACGGTATCGTTAGCATTGGTCGCAGCGATAAAGCGCTTGATCGGCAGACCCAATGATTTCGCCAGCAGGCCAGCCGTTAAGTCACCGAAGTTTCCGCTCGGCACCGACACCACCAGCTGATTACGCTTCTCTTGTGGCAGCTGCGCCACCGCTTCGAAGTAGTAGCAAATCTGCGCCAGCAGACGGCTGATGTTGATGGAGTTCGCCGAGTTCAGGCCAATCGCCTTTTTCAGCTCTTCATCATCAAACGCCTGTTTCACCAACGCCTGACACGCATCGAAATCGCCTTCAACCGCGATGGTTTCGATGTTGCCGCCCAGCGTACAGAACAGTTTCTCCTGCAGCGGGCTGATTTTACCCTGCGGATAGAGAATCACCACGCGCACGTTTTCCATGCCGTAGAAGGCATGCGCCACGGCGGCGCCGGTATCGCCGGACGTGGCGGTCAGAATGGTGATCTGCTCATCCGCACCGCTCACATAGGAAAGCATCTGCGCCATAAAGCGGCCGCCGAAGTCTTTAAACGCCAGCGTTGGACCGTGGAACAGCTCGAGGCAAGCCACATCATCGCTGACCTTTGCCACCGGCGCCGGGAAAGCAAAGGCGTTTTTTACGCGCTCGGCCAGCTGATGCGCCGCAATTTCATCACCAATGTAGGCAGAGAGAATTTTGCTGCTGCGGCTGACGAAATCCATCTCCAGCATGGCATCGATATCGGTCAGTTCGAATTCCGGCAGTTCGAGCGGGAAAAACAGCCCTTGCTGCGAGCCGAGGCCCTGTTTAACGGCCTGAGCAAAACTAACCTGCTCGTTGTGATCCTTAAGGTTGTAGAGTTTCATGCGTTATCCCAATTTACGTGCGCCAGCCGTATCAAGACGGCAGATGTGGACGAAACCTTCTTCATTCTGCAGATAGTGCTGGCTCAGCCAGTCCGCCATCCGCTGTGCCGTTGCCATCTCGTTGCAAACGGCGAAAAGTGTCGGGCCGGAACCCGAAATGCCGCACGCCAGCGCGCCAACATCCTGCGCTGCTTTACGCGCATCGGCGAAGCCTGGCAGCAGTTTGGTGCGATACGGCTCGGCGATAACATCCTGCATAAGTTTAGCCGCCAGCCCAGGCTGACGCGTATGACAAGCGTGAATAAAGCCTGCCAGCAGGCGGCCATGCTTAATGGCATCCTCTTTGCGGTACTGTGCCGGCAGAATGGCACGCGCTTCGGCGGTGGAGACTTTAATCCCCGGATACGCCATCACCCACAGCCATTCGTCAAAGCACGGCACGTCCTGACTGATGATGCCGTTCTCTTCAATCATCAGCTGCACGCCGCCAAGGAAGCACGGCGCAACGTTATCAAAGTGTACACTGCCGGAAATACGCCCTTCCAGCTCGCCCATCAGCGCCAGCAGTTCGGTGTCGTTGAGCGGTTTGCCGCAGAATTCGTTCATCGCCATCAAACCGGCAACCACCGAACAAGCACTTGAGCCGAGTCCGGAACCAATCGGCATATTCTTTTCCAGCGTCATCGCCACCGGAACTTGCTTGCCAATCGCCTGGCAAAAACGCTCCCAGCACTGATAAACGATGTTCTCCTGCGGATTGGTCGGCAGTTTGCTGACAAAACGCCCGGAGTTCACCAGGCTAAAGCTGTCGGCGGCTTCCACGGAAACACAGTCCCCCAGCAAGGTGCCATCCACCGGCGAAACCGCCGCGCCAAGCACATCAAAGCCGACGCTGACGTTACCTATCGAGGCCGGTGCATAAATTTTTACCATCATCAAACTCCCAACTTCCACGACAGCGTACGCAGCAGGTCAGCAAATACGCCCGCTGCTGTGACATCATTCCCTGCACCATATCCACGCAGAACCAGCGGGATTGGCTGATAGTAGCGGCTGTAGAATGCCAGCGCATTCTCACCGTTCTTCACTTTGTACAGCGGATCGTTGCCGTCCACCGCGTCAATCTTCACTTTGCAGACGCCACCCTCTTCTATCGCGCCGACGAAGCGTAATACTTTACCTTCGTCACGCGCTTTGGCAACGCGCGCGGCAAAGGCGTTATCCAGCTCCGGCAGACGTTGCATAAACTGCTCAACGTCGGCGATCTCCGTCAGGCTGGCGGGCAGCAGCGGTTCGATATCGATATCGCTAAGCTCCAGCTGATGCCCCGCTTCACGCGCCAGAATCAGCAGCTTACGCGCCACATCGGTGCCAGAAAGATCGTCACGCGGATCCGGCTCGGTAAAGCCCATCTCACGCGCCATTTTGGTCGCTTCCGACAGCGAAACGCCCTCATCAAGCTTGCCGAAGATAAAGGAGAGCGAGCCAGAGAGAATACCGGAAAATTTGATCAGTTCATCCCCGGCATTCATCAGGTTTTGCAGGTTTTCGATCACCGGCAAACCGGCACCAACGTTGGTGTCGTACAGGAACTTACGGCGCGATTTTGCTGCCGCTGCACGCATCTGCTGGTAATAATTCCACGACGACGTGTTGGCCTTTTTGTTCGGCGTGACGACATGGAAACCTTCGGCAAGGAAATCGGCATACTGATCGGCAACCGCCTGGCTGGAGGTACAATCGACGATCACCGGGTTTAGCAGATGATACTCTTTCACCAAACGCATCAGGCGACCGAGATTGAACGGCTCTTTGGCTTCGTTCAGTTCTGCCTTCCAGTTGCTGAGATCGATACCGTGTACGTTGGTCAACAGCGCCCGCGAGTTAGCGATGCCGCACACGCGCAGATCGATGTGCTTCTGTTTCAGCCATGTCTGCTGGCGATGCAGCTGATCCAGCAACGCTGCGCCCACACCGCCAACGCCGACCACGAACACTTCAATGACCTGATCGGTAGCGAACAGCATCTGATGCACCACACGCACGCCGGTGGTGACTTCATCGTTGCTCACTACCACCGAGATGGAACGCTCAGACGAGCCCTGCGCAATCGCCACGATATTGATATTGGCACGCGCCAGCGCCGAGAAGAATTTAGCCGAGATGCCGCGCAGCGTACGCATGCCATCACCGACCACCGAGATCACCGCCAGCTGTTCCAGCACGTCCAGCGGATCGAGTAAGCCATCTTTCAACTCCAGATAGAACTCCTCCTCCAGCACGCGACGCGCACGCGCCTGCTCGCTTTGCGGTACGCAGAAGCTGATGCTGTATTCCGAAGAGGATTGGGTGATCAGCACCACGGAGATGCCGGTGCGTGACATTGCGGCGAAAACGCGCGCCGCCATGCCGACCATGCCTTTCATGCCCGGACCTGACACGTTGAACATCGCCATGTTATTCAGGTTAGTAATGCCTTTCACCGGATTCTCATCCAGCTCGCCTTCGCCACCAATAAAGGTGCCCGGCGCTTGCGGGTTAGCGGTGTTTTTGATCAGGCAAGGAATCTGGAACTGGGCGATGGGCGCGATGGTACGCGGATGCAAGACTTTGGCGCCGAAGTAGGAGAGCTCCATTGCTTCCTGATACGACATCGATTTCAGTAAGCGCGCATCAGGCACCTGACGCGGGTCGCAGGTATACACACCGTCAACATCGGTCCAGATTTCACAGCAATCAGCGCGCAAACACGCAGCCAACACGGCAGCGGAGTAGTCAGAACCGTTGCGGCCCAGCACCACCAGTTCGCCCTTCTCATTACCGGCGGTGAAACCGGCCATCAGGATAAAGTGATCGGCAGGGATCTGGCTGGCGGCGATGCGACGCGTGGATTCGGCGATATCAACGGTGGATTCAAGGTAATGACCAATCGCCAGCAACTTCTCCACCGGATCGATAACGGTAACTTTGTGGCCGCGCGCCTGCAGCAGCGCTTCCATAATAGCAATCGACAGCTTTTCGCCACGGCAGATGATGGCGGCATTCACAGCGTCCGGACATTGGCCCAGCAAGCTGATGCCGTGCAGCACTTGTTTCAGCTGTGCAAATTCCAGTTCAACGCGGGTTTTCAGTCCGTCATAATCAAAGCCCGGCTGCGCATCACGCAAGCCTTGCAACAGATCGGCAAAAATACGTTCGGCATCGCTGATATTCGGCAACGTGTCCAGGCCGCTGATGGTTTTCTCAATCATCGCCACCAGATGATTGGTAATTTTTGCTGGTGCAGAGAGTACGGTCGCAACCTGTCCCTGTTGTGCATTGCTTTCCAGAATATCCGCCACACGGAGAAAACGTTCCGCATTGGCTACTGAGGTTCCGCCGAATTTCAGCACTCGCATATTTGAAGCTCTCCTGAATTTTTGCCGAAAAAAAAGCCCGCACTGTTTAGGTGCGGGCTTTTTTCTTTGTTTTTCCTGTATGCGTCAGCCCGCACCGTTACCTGTGGTAATGGTGGTGGTAATAATAATTGTGGTGTTCAGGCTGAGTTTACGCATTTAGATTTTTTTCTGTCTGTCTTTGTCTTGTCCGTCTGCCTTCCAGAAGTAAAGCAAAGCGCACGTTAAGTCAACGAATTTGTCTTAGCCGCGCCGTCCCTGGCGTTGCGCAGTGCTGCGCTTGCTGAGGCAAAAATTATCGCGATCGTTCAGGAGATGCGGCGGATTGCCGCATCAGTCACTAGCATCTCAGGATTTATCCGAGCAATTATCTATAAGTTTTTTTTCTACGTCGTGTAACAAACGATGCAGCATGGCGCTGTCACGCTGTTCCAGCAGGCCGATGCGCTGATCGATCCAGTCCGCCATTTTGACGTCATCACTCACATCCAGCTTGACCAGCAACTGATGAAAGCGCTGGCGCAATGCCTGCAACTGCTGCTCATTCGCCACTTCTGCGGTCTCAGCCGCAATCTGATTGAGCGCCGACAGCTGATAGCAATACACCATCACTGCCTGACCGAGATTCAGCGACGGATAATCATTGGCCATCGGAATGCCGGTTAACAGATCGACCTGCTCCAGCTCTTCATTGGTTAAGCCGCTGTCTTCACGGCCAAACACCAACGCGATGCGGCTCAGCCATTGGCGCTTCTCCTGCAGGATGTTTTCAACCTGGCTGGGCGTAGCGTAATAGCGGAATTTCGCGCGGCTACGTGCGGTGGTCGCTACGGAAAAATCGACATCCTTGAGCGCCTCGCTCAGCGTGGCGTAGGTTTTGACGTTATCGAGGATCTCACCGGCGCCGTGCGCCACTCGACGTGCTGCGGGATCTTGCCAGGCATCGCTGGCGACAATGCGCAGCTCGCTAAATCCCATGGTTTTCATAGCGCGAGCAGCCGCACCGATATTTTCCGGACGAGCGGGAGAGACAAGGATTAAGGGGAAATGCATGATTTTTCCATCGAACTGTTAACAACTCGCATTATGTTGGCATGCAGGAGAGAAAATACCAACTGCGGCTAGAGGAGAAAATAAGATGTTAACGATGTTAAAAGAGGGATAAATCCAGCTGTAGTGGAAATTAGCGGGCATAAGCAAAATTATCGGACCTATTGAATATAAAACCCTTTTCTTTCATATCATTGAAATATAATTTCCTGCGTGTTTTAGTTTTGGTTTTATAAGGACGAAATGTAGCAAAAATGCTGCATTTTGTGAGCTAAACTAGCAATCCTGGAGAAGTTTTTCATAAAAGTGTTAACGTGCTACACTTGCATTTGATATAAGTCAACGAAGCGTTGTTTTTATGCTTATCGGTTGTTGTTGGTGCTGTTAGGTTGCTGTTAATACGGTTAGGATGAGCGCCTGTCCGAGATCCTCGGGGCGTGCAAATATCCATCCTGACTGGCTGAGCTAACACTGAAGTTGACGTAGATGGATGGTGTATTCCGAAGATTATTTCGTATACCGGTTGCAGCACATTAGCGTAACCGACGTACGCCCTGTTTTCGATTTGTTGGCAAATTTTAGGTAGCGAAACATGCAGACCCCGCACATTCTTATCGTTGAAGACGAACTGGTCACGCGTAACACCCTCAAAAGTATCTTTGAGGCAGAAGGTTACGTGGTCTATGAAGCCACCGACGGCGCCGAGATGCATCAGGTTTTGACGGAAAATGACGTCAATCTGGTGATTATGGATATCAACCTGCCAGGTAAAAACGGTTTGCTGTTGGCGCGCGAATTGCGTGAGCAAGCAAACGTCGCGCTGATGTTCCTTACCGGCCGTGATAATGAAGTGGATAAAATCCTCGGTCTGGAAATCGGTGCCGATGATTACATCACCAAACCGTTCAATCCGCGTGAGTTGACGATTCGTGCACGCAATTTGCTGTCGCGCACCATGAATCTGGCGATGCCAAGTGAAGAACGCCGTACCGTTGAAAGCTATCGCTTCAACGGTTGGGAGCTGGATATCAACAGCCGCTCACTGATCAGTCCGAACGGCGACCAGTACAAGCTGCCGCGCAGTGAATTCCGCGCCATGCTGCACTTCTGTGAAAACCCTGGCAAAATCCAGACGCGTGGTGACTTGCTGAAGAAGATGACCGGCCGCGAGCTGAAGCCGCATGACCGTACCGTGGATGTCACCATCCGCCGCATCCGTAAGCATTTCGAATCCACGCCAGACACGCCAGAAATCATCGCCACCATTCACGGCGAAGGTTACCGCTTCTGCGGCGAACTGCAGGATTAAGCGTTGAAAGAAAAAACGCCCGTGAGGGCGTTTTTTTATGCCTGCATTAATGCCACGGCATAATCGGCACGGCGCTCAGCGCATTCTTCGGCGATCCATCCACCACCTTGTCGGAATAGCTTAGGTACACCAGCGCATGACGTTTCTGGTCAAAGAAGCGCACCACCTGCAGCTTCTTAAACACCAGTGATGTGCGTTTTTTGAACACCACTTCACCTTGCGCCTTGCCTTGTGCGATTTTCTCGCTAAGCTCTACCGGTCCCACCTGTTGACAGGAGATGGCCGCGTCGGACGTGTCTTCCGCCAAACCTAATCCCCCTTTAATACCGCCGGTTTTTGCCCGGCTGATATAACAGGTTACATTTTTTACGTCGGGGTCATCGAAGGCTTCTACCACGATCTTATGATCGGGGCCAAATATCTTGAATACCGTGTCAACTGAGCCGATCTCTTCGGCCTGAACGCCAGCACTGAATACATATGTTGCCAACGTGATTATAAGAATACGAGCTATTGTCATTGAGTTACCATTGCCAATCGAATAGATGAGAATGTAATGTACTGTCAATCGAACAGAGAACCAAACCTAAAAGGGTTTTAACCCGCTTTGACTTAGCACACTCGATTAGCAAACCGCCCCCACGCTTTTGTGCATTTCGTGCTATTATTCGACGACTTCATAGTTGCGCCACCAGAGAGTTATGAGGATGTTTTATGGACCAAGCCGGTATCATTCGCGATTTGCTTGTCTGGCTGGAGAGCCATCTGGATCAACCGCTTTCATTAGATAACGTTGCGCAGAAAGCAGGCTACTCCAAGTGGCATCTACAGCGGATGTTCAAGGAAGTAACCAGCCACGCGATTGGTGCGTACATTCGCGCGCGTAGGCTGTCGAAAGCCGCGGTGGCGCTTCGCCTGACCAGCCGCCCCATCCTCGACATCGCGTTACAATATCGCTTCGATTCGCAGCAGACCTTTACCCGTGCGTTTAAAAAGCAATTCAACCAAACGCCTGCCTGGTATCGTCGCTCATCGGAGTGGAACTCGTTTGGCATTCGCCCGCCAATTCGTCTCGACGATAACAGCATGCCGGAAGCGCAGTTTGTCACGCTGCCAGAAACGGTGTTGGTCGGCCAGACGCAGAGTTACTCCTGTACGCTGGAGCAGATTTCCAGCTACCGCGATGAGATGCGCCTGCATTTCTGGAAGCAGTTCCTGCTGGAAACCGACACGGTGCCGCCGGTGCTGTATGGCTTGCATCAGGTGCGCGCCAGCCATGAAAAAGATGATGAGCAGGAGATTCTCTACACCACTGCGGTGCCTGCCGATCAGCTGGCAAAAAGCATGCAGTCGAATCAGAGCGTGATTGTGGAAGCCGGTGATTACGTGCAGTTCACCTACAACGGTGCGCGCAGCGCGCTGGGTGAATTTATCCTGCTGCTGTACGGCACTTGTATGCCAACGCTGGGATTAGTGCGTCGTCAGGGACAGGACATCGAGCGTTTCTACACGCACGGGGGTAAAAAACGTAGCGAGCCGCCAACGGAAATCCGCTGCGAATACCTGATTCCGATTCGCCAACAGAATAACTAATAAAAAAATGCCGTCATCGCGACGGCATTTTTATTTTGGCTTAGCGTTGAAGCTCGTCTAACGCTGGCGCATCCAGATGCGACACATCGCCCGCCGTCTCAACTACCCAACCGGCCGCCAGCCACGCGCTCTGCTGATGATCCACGCGCGAGATCGAGCAATTCCGCAGACGCAAACGACGTTCCGCATGCGCAGGCAAACCGAGAATGGTACTGACCAACACGCCCAGCGCCATCCCGTGGCTGACAATCAGCGGACGGCTGCCGGCAGGCAGCTCCAGCAGTGCATTCAGCGCTTCGTGCATCCGCGTCGCCATCTCCGCCATCGATTCGCCACCCGGAATACGTCCAGCAGTGGTGCCATCCACCAGCGTTTTCCGCCAGTGTTCCTCTTCTTCGGTTAAGCCATCGAGTGGACGTTGTTCCAGGCAGCCCATATTGAGCTCGCGCAGACGCGCATCAAGCGTCACGGTGCAGCCACACGCATCGGCGATAATCTCTGCCGTACGCCGCGTCCGTCCCAAATCGCTGGCAATCACATGGGTAATGCCCAGCGATTTCACTCGCTCGCCCACTTGCTGAGCCTGCTGCTCACCTTTTTCCGTTAACGGGCTGTCAGACTGCCCCTGAATGCGCCGAGCCGCATTCCATACCGTTTCACCGTGACGAACAAGATAGACCTGTAGCATGCTTAATTTCCGTTATACTGCGACAAATTTGCCTCGAGGGTTCAAACAATTATGTACCATGTTGTCGCAGCCACCATCAACCCGGCAAAAATTCGCGCGATTGCTCAGGCGTTCAACGACGTTTTCGGCGAAGGATCCTGCCACATCGAAGGGGTTGAGGTCGAGAGCGGCGTCGCAGCCCAGCCACTTAGTGATGTTGAAACGCGAACTGGCGCACGTCAGCGGGTAGAGAACGCGCGTCAAACGCGTCCACGGGCCGATTACTGGGTGGCGATCGAAGCGGGAATCGAAGGCGATTGCGCCTTTGCTTGGATGGTGATTGAAAACGCGCAGCAGCGCGGAGAATCACGTTCGGCCAGCTTTACGCTGCCGCCGATTGTCGTGGCAGGCTTGGCTGCCGGGCATGAACTGGGTGATGAGATGGCACGCTTAACCGGCGTGGAGAATATCAAACACAAAGGTGGCGCGATTGGTGCCCTTACCCACGGCCTCCTGAGCCGCTCCAGCGTCTACCATCAGGCGCTGATTCTGGCGCTGTGTCCGTTCACCCATCCGCTCTACAGCCAGCGTTAACCGCGGCCAAGACGCGCTTCCAGCCAGCGTTTTAGCTCTGGCGGCGCCTCTTTCAAACTATTAGACCCGCGCGTAATGGTGGCGATGCCGACGCCCAACTCATTCTTCAGTTCACGCTGGCTCATATCGCCGTTCATCAGCTCTTCAATAATGCGCAAACGCGTCCCGTAGGATTCACGTTCATCCGGCGTCATCATCAGTTGTAATAACGGCAGCGCCACGCCATCGGCAAAGGCATTTTGCATCAGTTCGATAAATCGCAGCCAGTTATCTTCAACAGGCTGAGCCGATTCCGGCTGGGAAGAAAGGGGTTGGCTCATGAAGGGCTTCCGTACTCATTAACGAGTACGGAAGCATAGCACAGTCAATACTGGCGATTCCACTCACTGTCGGCGAGAATCTTGTCCGGCTTGCCCATGAAGTAGCGGTAATAGGCATCGTAGGCCAGCACGTTTTTCACGTAGCCACGCGTTTCTGAGAACGGGATGGTTTCGATAAACGCCACCGCATCCAGATTACCGCCGCTGGTTTTCTGCCAGCTGCGCACGCGTCCCGGACCGGCGTTATAGGCGGCCGAAGAGAAGATGCGGTTCTGACCAAACTGCTGATAGACATACTCCAGATACTGCGTACCGATCTGAATATTGGTCTGCGGATCCAGCAGCTGGCTGCTGTTCACATAGCCGGGAATGTTATACATCTTCACGGTATGCGTCGCCGTAGCGGGCATCACCTGCATCAATCCGCTGGCGCCCACCGGTGAACGCGCTTTCGGGTTCCACGCACTCTCCTGACGCGAAATCGCCATCGCATAACTCTGCGGAATGCCTTTGTCGCTGGTGTATTGCTGGTAAAGGTTTTGCCATGCCAGCGGGAAGCGCTCTTTCAGGCTATCCCACATTTTCGCGGTGATGGTGGCCTGCACGCTGAGATCCCACCAATCCTGCTCGTTAGCGTAACGCGCCAGCATCTGCTGCTGCGAACGGGTTTTGCTGGAGATCAGATTGGCCCACTCGCTGCGTGCCAGGTTATCCAGCCCCCAATACATCAGCTCACGCACGCGCGCCATTTCCGCACCTTGCGTCACGCTGCTGTCGGCTGCCGGAGCTTTGTCGACCTGCAACGGATACTCCACGCCCAAACGCTGCGCCGCGACCATCGGATAGAAGCCGCGCGCCTGCATCAGCTTCCGCAGAATATCGTTGGCTTCCTCTTTGCGGCCCTGCGAAATCAGCAGATCCGCCTGCCAGTATTGCCACTCATCTTTCTCTTTGGCTTCCACCGGCAAACGCGCGATCCAGGTATTGAGACCACGACGATCGTTCTGGCTCAGCGCCAGGCGTACGCGGCGCTCCACCAGCGCGGTAGATTCGCTGTTCATCACCACCGCATCACGCCAGCGCGCCTGCTCGCTGGTGAGATCCGCGCCCATCATGCGCCACACCACGGTCTCTTTCAGATCCTGCTCATCGGCCTGGCTCATCTTCTGCGCCTGCACCAGCTGCGGGATCATCATGCGCGCGTTATCCATATCCTCACGCGCCACGCGGGCGAAGGCGTAGCTGGTCGCCATGCGGGTGAAATCGGTGGGTCCCATGCTGCTGGCAAAGGTGGTGACGGTTTGCGGATTCTGCTGCAGCGCAATCAGCGCGCTGGCGGTGGTTTGATAATCCGCCGGCAGCATTTTCGCCAGGTAATTCACCAGGCTGTCGTTACCGGCTTTCATCGCCAGACGAATACGCTCGAGAATGGTGATCGGCGAGAGTTGCCCGCTGGCTTGCCATACCGAAAACAGCTTGTCGCAGTCGTTCGGTAACGCGGTGCCGCGCAGCCAAATCTCTTTCGCACCGGCAAACGCCGCCTGCTGCTGGCCGGTCGCCCACTTAGCGTAATACCAGTTACAGCGCGCCTGCACCGGTTTCGGTTCATCCGGGCTGAAGCTGAGTACGCCCTGCCAATCCTGACGGTTTGCCAGCACATTCACAAAGCGCGTTGAGAGCGAGCGCGCCGGTGGCAGCGTAGGATACTGTTGAATAAAGTTCTTCACCGCCAGCGGCGTCTCTTGATCGAGATCCTGCGCCAGCAGGCGATATTGCAGATAAGGATAAAGCGGATAATCCTGCAGCGTCGGCATCAGCTGCGTCACCTGGTCCATCTGTTTGTTATCCCAGGCTTGCTTGATTTGCGCATAGCGCTGTCGCTGCTGATCCAGCGAATCGGCCCATACGCTGCTGGCCGTGCTGACCAGACAGATCCCTAGCATCCAGTAACGCCACTTCTCCATTACGCTCTCCTCTCAGTGCTGCGATCCAGCTCATGCCAGACTTCTTTCATGCTAACCAGGCCAACCGTCTCTTGCCATGTTCTTCACAAAATTTACGCTCGCGCACCGCCATTGCGCAGCGTTTGCGCCGCCGTTGTGCAATTTATCATCAGAAAAACGTATTACACATCAATTAACTACGCGGTTTCATCGGCTTACAAAAATGGCACGCACTTTGCTCTGTTGAATTCCATCTTGTATACCAGTTGGAATTCACTCATGGCATCGACCTTTGGCTTTACGCTCCAGGATTGGCAACGCAGTTACCAACAGGATCCACAACAGATTACCGCCTTGCTGGCGGCTCATCTCGACGCCCTCGACGCGCAGGATAACGCGTGGCTCTATCTTGCCACGCCCGCGCAGCTGCAGGCACAGATTGAACCGCTGCTGGCGAGCTATCAGCGCAACCCGGCGGCGCTGCCGCTGTTTGGTGTGCCGTTTGCGGTAAAAGATAATATTGATGTCGCTGGCTGGCCGACCAGCGCCGCCTGCCCGGCCTTCACCTACACCGCCGAAGCCGATGCCTTTGTTGTCGCGCAGCTCAAAGCAGCAGGCGCGGTGGTGATTGGCAAAACCAACCTCGACCAATACGCCACCGGCTTAGTCGGCACGCGTTCGCCGTTTGGTGCCGTGAGCAACACCTTCAATCCTGATTACGTCAGCGGCGGTTCCAGCTCCGGTTCTGCGTCGGTGCTGGCGCGCGGTCTGGTGGGCTTCTCACTCGGCACCGACACCGCCGGTTCGGGCCGCGTGCCCGCCGGTTTTAACAACATTGTCGGCCTCAAGCCGACCAAAGGTTGGTTCTCTGCCAGCGGCGTGGTGCCCGCTTGCCGCCTCAATGACACCATTTCCGTGTTCGCGTTAACGGTCGAAGATGCCTTCGCGGTGGCTACCGCAGCGGGCGGCTATGACGCGGGCGATGCCTATTCGCGCAGTAATCCGCACACCGCGCCAGCCAGCTTCAAAGCGCAGCCCGATTTCGCCATTCCCGCCACGCCTGAATTCTTCGGCGACAAGCAAGCCGAAGCGGCCTGGCTGGCGGCGCTGGAGCAATTGCAGGCCGGCGGCGCCACACTGCATCCAATCGATTTTTCTCTGTTCCATCAACTCGCCGAGCAGCTCTATTACGGTCCGTGGGTTGCCGAGCGCACCGTGGCGGTGGGCGAGATGATCCATCGCCCGGAAGAGATGGATCCGGTGGTGTACGGCATCGTCAGCAGCGGCCTGAAATACACGGCGGTGGAAGCCTATCAGGCGGAATACCTACGCGCCGAACTGACGCGCCAGATTCAGCAAACGCTGGCGCAGTTCGATGCGCTGGTGGTGCCCACCTCGCCAACCATCCATACGCTGGACGAAATGCAGCAGGAGCCGGTGCACTACAACTCGCAGTTCGGCACCTACACCAATTTCACCAACCTGGCCGATCTCAGCGCGCTGGCGCTGCCTGCGCCGTTCCGCGCCGATGGTTTGCCTGCCGGCATCACGCTGATTGCGCCTGCGTGGCACGATCGCGCGCTGGCTGGTTTTGGCCTGCGCTGGCAGCAGCAGATGGCGCTGCCGCTCGGTGCCACCGGCAAGGCGCAGCCTGCTCAGCAAGGCGCATTGCCGGTTTCCGCCGATCACGTCCGCGTGGCGGTGGTGGGTGCGCATCTCACGGGCATGCCGCTCAACTTCCAGCTCACCACGCGCCAGGCGGTGCTGGTCGAGGAGACGCAAACCGCCAGCCATTACCGTCTGTTCGCCCTGCTCGATGGCCCGATTAAAAAGCCAGGCCTGCTGCGTGGCGAGAGCGGTGCGGCGATCACCGTCGAACTGTGGGATATCCCGCTGGCGCGCTTTGGCGAGTTCGTGGCGGAAATCCCGGCCCCGCTCGGCATTGGCTCGCTGACGCTGGCCGACGGACGCATCGTAAAAGGCTTTATCTGTGAACCGGCGGTGCTGTCGCAGGCGCTGGAAATTACCGAATTTGGCGGCTGGCGCAACTGGCTGGCCTCTCTGGGGAGTAAATAAGCATGTTCAGCACCGTTCTGATTGCTAACCGTGGCGAAATCGCCTGCCGCGCCATTCGCACCTTAAAACGCCTCGGCGTGAAAAGCGTCGCCGTCTATTCCGATGCTGACCGCAACGCGCGCCACGTCAAAGAAGCCGACGTCGCCATCGCCCTCGGCGGCGACAAAGCCAGCGACAGCTATTTACGCATCGATAAAATCCTCGCCGCCGCACAGGAAACCGGCGCGCAAGCCATCTGGCCGGGCTACGGTTTCCTGTCAGAAAGCCTGCCGTTTGCCGATGCCTGTGAAAAAGCCGGCATCGCCTTTGTCGGCCCCACCGCGCAGCAGATTGGCGAGTTTGGCCTGAAACACCGCGCGCGTGAGCTCGCTGCCAGCGCGGGCGTGCCAATGACGCCGGGCACGCCGCTGCTGAGTTCGCTGGAAGAAGCTTTAAGCGCCGCCGACACCATCGGCTATCCGGTGATGCTGAAAAGCACCGCGGGCGGTGGCGGCATTGGCCTGACGCGCTGCGCCGACGCCGATGCGCTGCGCAATGCGTGGGAGAGCGTGCGCCGCCTTGGCGAGCAGTTCTTCAGCGATGCGGGCGTGTTTTTAGAACGCTGCATTGATCGCGCGCGCCACGTTGAAGTGCAGATTTTTGGCGACGGCAGCGGCAAAGTGATCGCGCTGGGCGAACGCGACTGTTCGCTGCAGCGCCGCAACCAGAAAGTGGTCGAAGAGACGCCTGCACCGAATCTACCGCAGGCAACGCGTGAAGCGCTGCTCTCTTCTGCGGTGCGCCTCGGCGAGCTGGTGAATTATCGCAGCGCCGGTACGGTGGAATACATCTACGACGCCGAACAAGATGCCTTCTACTTCCTCGAAGTGAACACCCGCCTGCAGGTTGAACATCCTGTCACCGAATGCGTCACCGGCCTCGATCTGGTTGAGTGCATGCTGAAAGTCGCCGCTGGCGATGCCCTCGACTGGGCGCGCCTGCAACAAGCGCCCGCTGGCGCATCGATTGAAGTGCGTATCTACGCCGAAGATCCGCTGAAAAACTTCCAGCCAAGTCCGGGCGTGTTAACTGGCGTCTGTTTCCCGGATGACGTGCGCGTTGATGGCTGGATCGCTACCGGCACCGAAGTCTCGGCGTTTTACGATCCGATGGTCGCCAAACTGATCGTGCATGCCGACACGCGCGCAGCGGCGCTGGCGAAGATGCAGCAGGCGCTCGACGCCACGCAGCTGCACGGCATCGCCAGCAATCTCGATTATCTGCGCCAGATCGTCGCCACCGACGCCTTCCGCAGCGGCAACGTGTGGACGCGCTTCCTCGATAGCTTCACACCAGCCGCCAGCGTGATTGAAGTGGTGCAACCCGGCACCTTCAGCAGCATTCAGGATTTCCCTGGCCGCCTCGGCTACTGGGATATCGGCGTGCCGCCATCCGGTCCAATGGACGATTTCGCCTTCCGCCTCGCCAACCGCATTGTCGGCAACCACGACAGCGCCGCCGGTCTGGAATTCACGCTGCAAGGCCCCACGCTGCGCTTCCACAGCGATGCCGTTATCGCCCTGACCGGCGCTGATTGCCCAGCCGACGTCGATGGCGAAAACATCGCCTACTGGCAGCCCGTCAGCGTCAAAGCGGGACAAACCCTGACGCTGGGCCGCGCGCAGAGCGGCTGCCGCACCTACTTAGCGGTGCGCAACGGGTTCGACGTGCCGGAATATCTCGGCAGCCGATCCACCTTCTCGCTCGGCCAGTTTGGCGGCCACGCCGGACGCACTCTGCGCGTCGCCGACATGCTGCCAATCTCCCAGCCGCAGCTTGCCGCCTGCACCACGCCCGCGCCGGTCAGCGCCCCGCAGGCGCTCGATCATGCGCTGGTGCCGCACTACGGCACTGAATGGCGCATCGGCGTGCTGTATGGACCGCACGGCGCACCGGACTTCTTCACTCAGGCGGCGATTGATGAGTTCTTTGCCAGCGACTGGCAGGTGCACTACAACTCCAACCGCCTCGGCGTGCGTTTGGTTGGCCCGAAACCGACATGGACGCGCGCCAACGGCGGCGAAGCCGGCCTGCATCCGTCCAACGTGCATGACTGCGAATACGCCATCGGCGCGGTGAACTTCACCGGCGACTTCCCGGTGATCCTGACGCACGACGGCCCTAGCCTCGGCGGCTTCGTCTGCCCGGTGACCATCGCCAAAGCCGAACTGTGGAAAGTCGGCCAGGTGAAACCGGGCGATAAAATTCGCTTCCACCCAATCAGCGCCGACGAAGCGGTGGCGCTGGAAAAAGCCCAGGCGCACAGCGTGGCCACGCTGCGCAGCAGCCACGCGCCGGCCTTTGCGGTGCCCTCTTTAGCAGCCAGCGCTATCGGTTCCGCCACCTTGCTGGCGGCGCTCCCCGCCACGGCAACCACGCCAGCGGCGGTTTATCGCCAGGCGGGCGACAAATATGTGCTGATTGAGTACGGCGATAACGTGCTGGATCTGGCGCTGCGTCTGCGCGTGCATCTGCTGATGAATGCGCTACGTGAACGCGCGGTGCCGGGCGTGGAAGAGCTGTCGCCGGGCGTGCGCTCTCTGCAGGTACGCTACGACAGCCTGATTCTCAGCCAGAAACAGCTGATGCAGCTGCTGCTGGAACTGGAAGCCGGGCTCGGCGATGTCAGCCAGCTGAAAGTGCCGTCGCGTATTGTCTGGATGCCGATGGCCTTTGAAGACAGCGCCACGCTCGGCGCGGTCGAACGTTATCAGGAAACTGTGCGTGCCAGCGCGCCGTGGTTGCCAAATAACGTCGATTTTATCCAGCGTATTAATGGCTTAGCGAGCCGCGAAGCGGTGCGCGACACCCTTTTTGATGCCAGCTACCTGATTCTCGGCCTCGGCGATGTCTATCTCGGCGCGCCGTGCGCGGTACCGATCGATCCACGCCATCGCCTGCTCAGCTCCAAATACAGCCCGGCGCGCACCTTTACCGCCGAAGGCACGGTTGGCATTGGCGGCATGTACATGTGCATCTACGGCATGGATTCACCCGGCGGTTATCAGCTGGTGGGCCGCACGCTGCCAATCTGGAACAAATTCCTGAAAAACGATCAGTTCGCGGCCGACGAGCCGTGGCTGCTGCACTTCTTCGATCAGGTGCGCTTCTATCCGGTAACGGAAGACGAACTGACGCAGCTGCGCGATGACTTCCGCGAAGGCCGCGCCGCGGTGCGCATCGAAGAAACGGTCTTCGACTTCGCCGCCCATCATCAATTCCTGGCGGAAAACGCCGCGTCGATCAGCGATTTCCGCCAGCGTCAGTCCGCCGCTTTCGAACAGGAAGTGACGCTGTGGGCGCAGGAAGAGAAGAACGCGCCGCTCACCAGCGAAGAAACCCTGGTGGTGGCCGAAGTCGACGACGATGCGCTGGCGGTGTGCGCCGATATGAACGGCAACATCTGGAAAGTGCTGGTTCAGCCAGGCGACGCGGTGGAAGCCGGTCAAACGCTGATCATCGTGGAAGCGATGAAAATGGAACTGGCGATTGTCGCGCCGCAGGCCGGCACGGTGAAACGCATTGCCTGCCAGGCAGGACGTCCGGTGAGTCCGGGCGATGCCCTGCTGTGGCTGGAATAAGGAGCTGGCATGAACACGAGCCCTCGTAGCAAAGGTCGTCCGGAAGCGCTGGCCGAGAAGGTTTATCAGGCGCTGAAGCAGGACATTTTTGAGTTCCGACTGATGCCGGGCGATCGTTTTAGCGAAAACGAAATCGCCGATCGGCTGGAAGTGAGCCGCACGCCGGTGCGTCAGGCGCTGTTCTGGCTGGAGCGCGAGGGCTACGTCGAAGTGTGGTTCCGCAGCGGCTGGCAGGTGAAGCCGTTTGACTTTGAATATTTCGAAGAGCTGTACGACTTTCGCACCGTGCTGGAGTGCGAAGCGGTGCGCCGCTTGTGCGCACTGCCCGCACCGCAGTGCATCGACATGCTCACCGCGCTGAAAAGCTTCTGGATGGATGCACCGCCGCTGGCCGATGGCAAAGCGGTTTCGGCGCAGGATGAAGCCTTTCACATGGCGCTGGTGGCCGCCGCTGGCAATCAGGAGATGGCGCGCATCCACGCCGAACTGACCGAAAAAATCCGCATCATTCGCCGTCTCGATTTTACCCGAGACGACCGAATGGAGGCGACATACCGCGAGCACGCTCAGATTTTACGGGCGATTTTCCAGCAACAAACCGAGGAGGCGCAGCGCATTTTAACCGACCACATCGCCGTCAGTAAGGCAGAGGTCAGAAAGATCACATTGCATATGTTACAGCAGGCTCGACTTCAACCCATTGAATAACAATACAAACATCGTGAGGGGTTTACTGATGAAAAGACGTTCGTTGCTCAAGGCTTTCGCGCTCTCTGCCTCTGTGGCCAGCATGGGCTTTGCCTTTGCGGCGCAGGCTGCTGACACCATCAAGGTCGGCATTATGTCCTCCCTCTCCGGCACCATGGCGATCTCCGAAACGCCGCTGAAGGATGTGGCGCTGATGACTATCGATGAGATCAACGCCAAAGGCGGCGTGCTGGGCAAAAAGCTGGAACCTGTGGTGGTCGATCCGGCCTCCAACTGGCCGCTTTTCGCTGAGAAAGCGCGCCAGCTGCTGACCCAAGACAAAGTGGCGGCGGTGTTTGGCTGCTGGACTTCGGTATCGCGTAAATCGGTGCTACCGGTGTTTGAGGAGCTGAACGGCCTGCTGTTCTATCCGGTGCAGTACGAAGGCGAAGAGATGTCGCCGAACGTGTTCTACACCGGCGCCGCGCCGAACCAACAGGCGATTCCGGCGGTGGAATACCTGATGAGTGAAGATGGCGGCAGCGCGAAACGCTTCTTCCTGCTGGGCACCGACTACGTCTATCCGCGCACCACCAACAAGATACTGCGCGCCTTCCTGCACACCAAAGGGGTACAGGATAAAGACATCGAAGAGGTCTATACGCCGTTTGGTTACAGCGATTATCAGACCATCGTCTCCAACATTAAGAAGTTCTCTGCCGGTGGCAAAACCGCGGTGATCTCCACCATCAACGGCGACTCCAACGTGCCGTTCTACAAAGAGCTGGCCAATCAGGGCATCAAAGCCACGGATATCCCGGTGATCGCCTTCTCCGTCGGCGAGGAAGAGTTGCGCGGCATTGATACCAAACCGCTGGTCGGTCAGCTAGCGGCGTGGAACTACTTCGAGTCGGTGGATAACCCAACTAACCAGAAGTTCGTCGCGGATTACCGTGCCTACGCTAAGGCGCACAACCTGCCGAACGCCAACACCGTGGTGACCAACGACCCGATGGAAGCGACCTACGTTGGCCTGCACATGTGGGCGCAGGCGGTAGAGAAAGCGGGCACCACCGATGTGGATAAAGTGCGCGCGGCGATGGCGGGACAGACCTTTAAAGCCCCGGACGGTTTCACCCTGACCATGGATAAAACCAACCATCACCTGCATAAGCCAGTGATGATTGGTGAAGTGGAAGAGAACGGTCAGTTCAACGTGGTGTGGCAGACCGAGCAACCGGTACGCGCCCAGCCGTGGAGCCCGTACATCGCGGGTAACGATAAGAAGCCGGACCATCCGGTGAAATCAACGCAGTAGGGGTTGTGCTGGCTGTCCCCCTCCTCGGTCCTCCCCATGAATGGGGGATGAAGACGTTGCCCAATGCCAGCAATGAACATGCATGTGGCAGCGTCTCCTTCCCCCATTCATGGGGGAAGGCCGGGATGGGGGACAGCAACACCAATCCCCGCCCAGCACAACTTCTCACCATCAGGGCCAGAACCATGACAATCCGCCGTTATCTCTGCTGTCTGCTGTTACTGCTGCCCTGGCTCGCCCAGGCGGGCGATGGCGCAGACTTCGCGGCCGCCAGCCGCGCGCAACAAGCCACGCTGCTCCAGCAGTGGGCCGCCGCACCGCAGGCCAGTCGCTTGCCGCTGCTGCAGGCGCTGCGCAATGAAACCGTGGTCATCGACCAAAAACAGCAGCCGTTCAGCAAACAAGGCGAAGCGTTGCAGCCGCTCGACAGCGCGCAACAGCCCGACGGCGACACCAAAAAGCTGTTTATGAACAACCGCCTGCGCGTATTGATCGCCAGCGCCCTCGCCGCCCATCAGCTGGTGAGCGATGATGCCGCGATCCGTTTACGTGCCGCACAACAACTGCAAAATGATGGCGTCGCCGACATGCTGCCGCTGATTGAGCAGCGTCTGACGCTGGAAAAAGACGCGAAAGTGCACGACGTACTGCTGATGGCAGCGGCCAACCTGCAACTCGCCAGCCCGGATGCGGCGCTGCGCCTTAAGGCTGTCAAACTGCTCGGCGAATCCAGCGATCCCAACATGCAGGCCAGCCTCACGCGCTTAACCCAGTCCAGCAATGAACCCGATGCCAGCGTGCGTGATGCCGCCGCCGCCAGCCTGAAGCAGATTAAACAGCGCCTGATGTGGGGCGATCTGCTCGGTCAGGCGTTTACCGGCCTGTCGCTCGGTTCGATTCTGCTGCTGGCCGCGCTCGGTCTGGCGATCACCTACGGCCTGCTGGGCGTAATCAACATGGCGCACGGCGAAATGCTGATGCTGGGTGCCTACGCCACCTGGTTTGTGCAAAGCCTGTTCCAGCAGTTCGCACCGCAGTGGCTGGCCTGGTATCCGCTGCTGGCGCTGCCGGTGGCCTTTCTGGTCACCGCCTGCATGGGCATGCTGCTGGAGCGCACCATCATCCGCCATCTGTACGGACGTCCGCTGGAAACGCTGCTCGCCACCTGGGGTATCAGCCTGATGCTGATTCAACTGGTGCGCATGCTGTTTGGCGCGCAGAACCTGGAAGTGGCTAACCCAGGCTGGCTCTCCGGCGGGCTGCAGCTATTACCGAATCTGGTGCTGCCGTACAACCGTATCGCGGTGATCCTGTTTGTGTTTGCCGTGCTGGCCCTCACCTGGCTACTGCTGAATAAAACCCGTCTCGGCCTGAGCGTGAGCGCCGTGACGCAAAACCGCGCAATGGCCGACTGCTGCGGCGTGCCGACCGGACGTATCGATATGCTGGCGTTTGGCCTCGGTTCTGGCATCGCCGGACTCGGCGGCGTGGCGCTGTCGCAGCTCGGCAACGTCGGGCCGGAGCTCGGTCAGGGCTACATCATCGACTCCTTCCTCGTGGTGGTGCTGGGTGGCGTCGGCCAACTGGCGGGCACCGTGGTCGCGGCCTTTGGTCTCGGCATTCTTAATAAAGTGCTGGAGCCGCAGATTGGCGCGGTGCTGGGAAAAATCCTCATCCTCGTGCTGATCGTGCTGTTTATCCAGAAACGTCCGCAGGGCCTGTTTGCCTTCAAAGGGAGGGTGATTGACTGATGAGCCAGCCAATGACGTTAACTATTGCGCGCAAAGCGCCACGCCTGACGCTCAGCCTCGGCGTGGTGATCGCTGTGCTGCTGCTGGCGCTGCCGTTCTGCGCCCTGCTGCCCGCCACCCATCCGCTGGCGATCTCCACTTACACGCTAACGCTGGTCGGCAAGATTCTCTGTTACGCCGTGGTCGCAGTGGCGCTCGATTTGGTGTGGGGTTACGCCGGGCTGCTGTCGCTCGGTCACGGCCTGTTCTTCGCGCTTGGCGGCTATGCGATGGGCATGTATTTGATGCGCCAGGCATCCGGCGACGGCCTGCCTGCGTTCATGTCTTTTCTTTCATGGAGTGAGCTGCCGTGGTTTTGGGCGGGCACGCAACATTTTGCCTGGGCGCTGTGCCTGATCATGCTGGTGCCGGGTTTACTGGCGCTGGTGTTTGGCTTCTTCGCCTTCCGCTCGAAAATCAAAGGCGTTTACTTCTCAATCATGACGCAGGCGCTGACCTACGCTGGCATGCTGCTGTTTTTCCGCAACGAAACCGGCTTCGGCGGTAATAACGGCTTTACCGGCTTCACCACATTGCTCGGCTTTAACGTCACCGCTACCGGCACGCGTATTGGACTGTTTGTCGCCACGGTGCTGCTGCTGCTGGTAAGCCTCGGCATTGGCTTCGCGCTGGCACGCAGCAAGTTTGGCCGCGTGTTGACCGCGGTGCGCGATGCGGAGAACCGCCTGATGTTCATCGGATACGATCCCAAAGGCTTCAAGCTGTTTGTCTGGACGCTGTCGGCGGTGCTGTGCGGGCTGGCGGGCGCGCTCTACGTGCCGCAGGTTGGCATTATCAACCCCAGCGAAATGTCGCCAACCAACTCGATTGAAGCGGCGATATGGGTGGCGCTGGGCGGACGCGGCACGCTGATTGGTCCGCTGCTTGGTGCCGCCATCGTTAACGGAGCCAAAAGCTGGTTCACCGTCGCCTTCCCGGAATATTGGCTGTTTTTCCTTGGCCTGATGTTTATCCTGGTCACGCTGTTCCTGCCGCGTGGCGTGATTGGCCTGCTGCGCCGGAGGCGTGATGACTGAACAACTGTTTACCCAACCTCATCCCTCGGATCGCTATCGTGAACAAAGCGATCCGGTATTGCAGCTGGAGAAGATCAACGTCTCGTTCGACGGCTTTCGTGCGCTCACCGATCTCTCACTGAAGATCGGCGTGGGCGAACTGCGCTGCGTGATCGGCCCCAACGGCGCGGGAAAAACCACGCTGATGGATGTGATCACCGGTAAAACCCGGCCGGATAATGGCCAGGTGATCTACGACCAGGATACCGATCTCAGCAAAATGTCGCCGGTGGAGATCGCGCGCGCCGGTATTGGGCGCAAGTTCCAGAAACCCACGGTATTCGAAGCGCTAACGGTATTTGAGAATCTGGAAATCGCGCTGAAAAACGACAAATCGGTGTGGGCCAGCCTGCGTGCGCGGCTGAACGGCGAGCAGCAGGATCGCATTGATGAGGTGCTAAAACTGCTGCGGCTGGGTGCCGAACGCCAGCGCAAAGCCGGTTTGCTGTCGCACGGCCAGAAGCAGTTTCTGGAAATCGGCATGCTGCTGGTACAGGACCCGCATCTGCTGCTGCTGGATGAACCGGCAGCCGGCATGACCGATGCCGAAACCGAATACACCGCCGAGCTGTTTCGCAGCCTCGCCGGTAAGCATTCGCTGATGGTGGTCGAGCACGACATGGGCTTTGTTGAAACCATTGCCGATCACGTCACCGTGCTGCATCAGGGCCAGGTTTTGGCCGAGGGATCGTTACGCGAAGTGCAGGCGGACGATCGGGTTATCGACGTTTATCTGGGGCGTTAACATGCTGCAAGTCGCGGAACTTAATCAATATTACGGCGGCAGCCACATTCTGCGCGGCCTGTCGTTTGAAGCGAAGCCGGGTGAAATTACCTGCCTGCTGGGACGTAACGGCGTGGGTAAAACCACGTTGCTGAAATGTTTGATGGGGCTGATTCCGGCTAAATCCGGCGAAATTCGCTGGCAGGATAATGTGATCAACAGCCGCAAGCCGCATCAGCGCGTGCAGGCCGGTATCGCTTATGTGCCGCAGGGGCGCGAAATCTTCCCGCGTCTGACGGTGGAAGAGAATCTGCTGATGGGGCTGGCGCGTTTTTCCGGCGCACAGGCCAAAGCGGTGCCGGAGGAGATCTATCAACTGTTTCCAGTGCTACGTGAGATGAAAGCGCGCCGCGGCGGCGACCTGTCGGGCGGACAGCAGCAGCAATTAGCGATTGGCCGCGCCCTCGCCTGTTCACCAAAGCTATTGATCCTCGATGAGCCAACCGAAGGGATCCAGCCGTCGGTGATCAAGGAGATCGGGGCGGTGATCCGCCAGTTGGCGCAGCGCGGTGATATGGCGATCCTGCTGGTCGAGCAGTTTTATGATTTCGCCGCCGAACTGGCCGACAGCTATCTGGTGATGTCGCGCGGCGAGATCGTGCAGCGCGGCGCCGGATCCGCCATGGAAGCCGAGGGCGTACGCGGATTAGTAGCGATTTAGTTGCACCGTTTCTTTGTACGGTGCGCATTTATGCATAGCTGGAAATCAGGTTGCCATGAATGGCGCCCCTAAGGGATTTATAGCGATTTTGAGACTGGAAATGCACTGCAGCCGCAGCGTGGGTGTTGAGGCGACATCCCAACCCGCTGAACGAGTGAGGGATTCCAGGGCGAGCCGCATGGATGCGGCGAGAGGTGGCGCTGAGCAGGAGCGAATCGACACCGGTCCGTCAGGAATCGTGAAGGAGTGAAGGGACCGCGTAGCGGCGGGTTGGGCTGGCGCAAGGCCCGGGAGTGCAGAGGGCGCGGCCAGGCGCCCTCTGCTCGGTCGCCGCACAAAAATGCTGTAACTGCCCAAGCTCAAGGCGAACGAAAGTCGCACTGCGCTTGAGTTATTGGCATTACGCCATGAATGGCGCCCCTACAAAATCCCGGTCTCAACGCTGAAATGGCGCTGTTCGCCGGGGGCCAGCTCAATCAGCGTGCCGGCGCGCTGTGCGGCTTTGAAACCCTCCGGGCGGCAGGTTGACGGCAGCACATAGGCGGCGACCTGCTGATCGCGGTTATGCAGCATCCAGCGCGTGGCGTGCGGGAACTGTTGGCTGGAGAAGCGTGTCATCAGAGCAAACCCTTGCGGTGAGTGCAGCTCGAACTGCATCTCATCACCGTACTGCTGGAGATCGTCGGCGAAAAACACGATCTCCGGATCGCACATCTGCGGCTGATCCAGCTGCTGAAACGCCTGCGGATCGCGCGCCAGTTGATCGGTATATGCGCGCCACTGCGGGGTAGGCTTGACGTGCGCCGGGATCGAGCTGCGCAGCTGGAACGCATCGGTCGGGATCGACTGCTGGAAACGCCCTTGATCCAGCCAGGCGCTGTTCAGATGACACATATACTGCAGCGGCATCGGCGCGCCTGCCAGGTTAGTGACGTTCATCTCAATGTGCAGGCGCGCAGCATTGGCCTCAAGGCGCACCGCCGGTGCGGCAAGATAGTGATGGCCAAAGCCCTTCACATACTCGGTTTCGCCCTCCAGCGACAGGCGATCGTCCTCCAGCACGAGCCATGCGCTGTCCATGCGCGCGCAGGCCATTTCGCCATGCAGCGGATGATCGTCATCCTCTGCCGGACAGCCGTTGGCCAGCAGCCCGGAGTGGAAAGCGAAACAGCCATAGGTATCAATGATCGAACTGCCGGGCAGCGGCTGCTTAAAGCTGTGGCCCATGGTCAGCGAATGGCCGTCAAAGTTAGCGTCCCACACCATCTGACCGTAAAACGGCAGTACGATCACCGTGCCGCGTGGATTGCTGATGCGCACCGCTTCCACGCCTGCGGGATAGCGAAACAGCTCGACGTGGAACGTCTCGTTGCGCAGCAGCGTGGCTGGCGTTTCATGAAACTGCTCACGACGTAACGGTAAACGGGTTTTCATGGCATCTCCTCAACTAAACGACCGGCTGCTTCTGCCTGTTTTTTATGACGCAGCTCGCCCCAGAAGAAGTAACCCACCCAAGCGAAGCACAGCAGCGAAACGCCGAACGCCAGCTGCATCGATCCCAGATGATCGGAGACGAAGCCCTGAATCGCAGGAATAAAGGCAGCACCGACAATCGACATCACGATAAACGCGCCCGCCACTTCGGTGTATTTGTTATCGACGGTCGCCAGCGTTCCAGCGTAGATCGTCGCCCAGCACGGACCAAACAGCGCACTGACCAGGATGGCGGCATACACGGCGGTAAAGTTCGGCACAAACATCACATACGCCAGCGCCAGAACACCCAGCAGCGAGTAGGCAATCAACACTTTTTCCGCACGGAAGCGCGTCATCAGGACGTTGGCGATAAATTTACCGATAAAGAAGCCGATGAAGCTGTAAATCATAAAGTTAGAGGCATGGCGCTCATTGACCGCGCCGAGCGTCAGCGCCAGACGAATGGTGAACGACCATACCGCCACCTGCATGCCGACATACAAGAACTGCGCCAGAATCCCGCGTTTGAAGTGACGATTCGCCGCCAGGTAGCGGAAAGTCTCGCCGAGCGACGGCAACGATTTTTCACTGCTTTCCGGTTTGCAGCGCGGATAGCGGGTGAAAAGGAACAGCAGCATCACTACCACCAAAACCATCACCAGATATTTATACGGCTCAAGCGTGTGCTCCAGCATGGTGAGACGGAAAGCATGCGCCTGTTCGGCATTCATGCCGGCCAGCTGACTTTCCAGACTGTCGCCCTCCTGAAACACCAGATATTTGCCCAGCACGATGCCCATCAGTGCGCCCACCGGATAGAAGGTCTGGCTGATATTCAGGCGCAGCGTGGCGTGATCGCGATGACCAATCATCGAGCTGTAGGTGTTGGCGGCGGTTTCGAGGAAGCTCAAACCGATGGCGATGGCGAAAATCGCCGCCAGGAACATGGTGTAGGTTGCCATGTGCGACGCGGGATAGAACAGCACGCAGCCCACGATATACAGCGCCAGTCCCAATAAAATCGCCAGTTTATAGGTGGCTTTGCGGATCACCAGCGAGGCCGGAATAGCGATCAGGAAGTAGCCGCCATAGAACGCGCTCTGCACCAGCGCGCTGGCGAAATCGCTTAACGCGAACACGCTTTTGAACTGGGTGATCAGGATGTCGTTCAGACTCGCCGCACAGCCCCACAACGGGAACAGGCACGAGAGCAAAATGAACTGGAACAGCGGCGTTTTATTCAGATAGCCATCAGATTGCTGAACAATGTTCGGTTGCATAACTCGACCTCAGTGAACGTTGAGAAAACGCTGGAAGGTTTCCGCGTCGGGATAGGAGCGCTGCGTGCCGCGACCGGTCACGCTGCAGGCGGCATAAGCCGAGGCTTGTGCCATCGCGGCCGGGATATCGCCGCTTTTCACCAACTCGTGGGCGAAGCAGCCGATAAAGGCATCGCCCGCGCCGCTGGTATCCACCGCTTTTACCGCGGTGGGGGCAACCTGATGCACGCTGTCGCCAGACATCCACAGCGAACCGCGCCCGCCCAGCGTGATGATCAGGTTTTTCAGCCCGCGTTTGAGCAGCGATTGCCCCGCCAGCTTCACCTCTTCATCCGTGGTGACCGGCATGCCGGTGAGGATCTCCAGCTCGGTTTCATTCGGCATGAAAAAGTCGCATTTGCAGGCGTAGTCGATATTGAGATCCGCCACCGCCGGTGCCGGATTGAGGATCACTTTGATGTCATGCTGACGGGCAAAATCAATGGCGTAATAAACGGTCTCCAGCGGGATCTCCAGCTGCAGGATGATCAACTGGCAGCTTTTCAACGCGTCAGCGGCGGCATCGATATCGGCTTGCTTCAACTGTTGGTTGGCACCTTTAATAATCAGAATGCGGTTCTGCGACTCATCGTCGACGAAGATCGGTGCCACGCCGCTGGAGGTGCCTGGCGCGGTGGTGACGAAGCGGGTATCAACGCCCTGCTGCTGCAGATTGGCCACGGTATTCGGCGCGAACAGATCGTCGCCGACTTTACTCACCATCATCACGCTGCCGCCCATCTTCGCTGCTGCCACAGCCTGATTGGCACCTTTACCCCCGCAGCCGATGGCAAAATCGGGTGCTTCCAGCGTTTCGCCCGCTTTAGGCAGCTGATTGGTATAGGTAATGAGGTCCACCATATTTGACCCAATAACCGCAATATCCATTGTTTTCTCCCGGTGAATTTTTAACTTTATAATGTTATTAAAATAACAATATCAGGTTAATAAAGTTAATTGTGTGATAAATTTCACACCTCGACATCCTGATAAAAAGCCGATAAACAGCCATTAATTGGTAGAAATGAATGTTATTATTCTAACAATGGAACAACATTGAGAATCAGAGCGAAGCGGCTTGAGAGCAACACGTTGGCGGCATTGCATGAGGTTTGCGGGTCGATCTCATTACAGGTAAGATTGAAAACTGGCCTGCTGGATACGTCGCAAATCATTAAAATATGTGAGATTTATCGTGATTTTTGACCAGGCCACTTCGACTTCAGGATTAATTACGCAGAGATGATCATGGAAACCCGGCGCGACGAACGTATTCACAAGTTGGCTCAGGCGCTGAAACGCACCGATAAACTGCACCTGAAAGACGCGGCGCAGCTGCTGGGTGTGTCGGAAATGACCATTCGCCGCGATCTCACCGAACCGGCTTCAACCGTGGTGCTGCTGGGCGGCTATATCGTCAGCGATCCGAAAAGCCACGCCGGACACTACTTCATCTCCGATCAGCACGGTCAAAACGCCGCACGCAAACAGCGCCTGGCGCAGGCTGCTGCGGATCTGATCAGTGAAAATGACACGGTATTTTTTGATTGCGGCACCACGCTGCCGTACATCGTAGATGCGATTCCTGACACCTTGCCGTTCACCGCCATCTGCTGCGCGATGAACACTTTCCTGGCGTTGAAAGAGAAACCGGCCTGCAACGTGATCCTGAGCGGCGGTGAGTTCCACGCCGATAACGCGCTGTTCACGCCGATTGGCGCGCACTCGATCCTCGACGATCTCTGCCCGACGCTGGCCTTTATTTCGGCGGCAGGTATCGATCAGGAACAGGGCGCCACCTGCTACAACATTAACGAGCTGGCGATGAAGCACCACGCGATGCTGCGCGCACGTCAGCGCGTGCTGGTGGCGGACAGCAGTAAATTTGGCAAAGTGCTGCCCGCGCGTATCGGTGAATTGCGCCGTTTTGATTTGCTGGTCAGCGATAGCGCACCCGAACCGGCGCTGAAGAGCTGGCTGGCACAACAGAATATTCCGCTGCGATTGCCTAAAGCTTAGAATTCCTCTGTTTCTATTACCGGGAAACAAAACCAGACCCTAAATACTTCGTGTTGCAGGAAGGCGGCAAGTGGGTTCATCCCCAGGAGCATACATTAGTATGTGACTGGGGTGGACACACGCAGCCAACGCACCTGCAGCGCGAAGTATGACGGGTATGAATAAAGGGTGAAAACAGCTAAACTTCTGTACCTAAAGTTCATAACTCACAGACCAAAAGGCTCAATACAACGTGGCTCAATTCGTCTATAGCATGCATCGCGTCGGCAAGGTCGTTCCGCCGAAGCGTCACATCCTGAAGAATATTTCTCTTAGCTTCTTCCCTGGAGCAAAAATCGGTGTACTCGGCCTGAACGGCTCGGGTAAATCGACGCTGCTGCGCATCATGGCCGGTATCGATACCGATATCGAAGGGGAAGCACGCCCGCAGCCGGGCATCAATGTGGGTTATCTGCCGCAGGAACCGCAGTTGAACCCGGAGCACACCGTGCGTGAATCCGTTGAAGAAGCGGTTTCAGAAGTGGTGGGCGCGCTGAAGCGCCTCGACGAAGTGTATGCGCTGTATGCCGATCCCGATGCGGATTTCGACAAGCTGGCCGCGGAACAGGGCCGTCTGGAAGAAGTGATCCAGGCGCACGATGGTCACAACCTCGATACCCAGCTGAACCGTGCCGCCGACGCGATGCGTCTGCCAGACTGGGACGCCAAAATCGCTACCCTTTCCGGTGGTGAGCGCCGCCGCGTTGCGCTGTGCCGTCTGCTGCTGGAAAAGCCAGACATGCTGCTGCTCGATGAACCGACCAACCACCTGGATGCCGAATCCGTGGCGTGGCTCGAGCGCTTCCTGCACGACTTCGAAGGGACCGTTGTGGCGATCACGCATGACCGTTACTTCCTGGATAACGTGGCTGGCTGGATTCTGGAACTGGACCGCGGTGAAGGTATTCCGTGGGAAGGTAACTACTCTTCCTGGCTGGAGCAAAAAGATCAGCGTCTGGCGCAGGAAGCTTCTTCTGAAGCGGCGCGTCGCAAATCTATCGAGAAAGAGCTGGAGTGGGTGCGTCAAGGCGCGAAAGGCCGTCAGTCGAAGGGCAAAGCCCGTCTGGCACGCTTTGAAGAGCTGAACAACACCGATTATCAGAAGCGTAACGAAACCAACGAACTCTTCATTCCACCTGGCGCTCGCCTCGGCGACAAAGTGCTGGAAGTGACCAACCTGAAGAAATCGTATGGCGATCGCGTGCTGATCGACGATCTGACCTTCTCTGTACCGAAGGGCGCGATTGTCGGCATCATCGGTCCGAACGGCGCGGGTAAATCTACGCTGTTCCGCATGATGTCAGGTCAGGAGCAACCGGATTCCGGCACCATCGAGCTGGGCGAAACCGTCAAGCTGGCGTCAGTTGATCAGTTCCGTGACGCGATGGACAATTCCAAAACCGTGTTTGAAGAAGTGTCTGGCGGTCAGGACATTATGCGCGTTGGCAACACCGAGATGCCAAGCCGTGCTTACGTCGGTCGCTTCAACTTTAAAGGCACCGATCAGGGCAAACGCGTGGGTGAGTTGTCAGGTGGTGAGCGCGGTCGTCTGCACCTCGCCAAGCTGCTGCAAGTCGGCGGCAACCTGCTGCTGCTTGATGAACCAACCAACGACCTCGACATCGAAACCCTGCGCGCGCTGGAAAACGCCCTGCTGGAATTCCCAGGCTGTGCCATGGTGATCTCGCATGACCGTTGGTTCCTCGACCGTATCGCCACCCACATCATCGATTATCAGGATGAAGGCAAGGTGGAGTTCTTCGAAGGTAACTTTACCGAGTACGAAGAGTACAAGAAACGCACCCTCGGCGCCGACGCGCTCGAGCCGAAGCGTATCAAGTACAAGCGTATGGCGAAGTAAGGCTTTTACTGTGAAAAAGGCGCCTAGTGGCGCCTTTTTTATGGCTGAATCAGCTGCCCAGCATCTGCTTTACTAACTCGACGCAACGTAGGAAGCGCGTGTCATAGTCATCTTCTTTAACGTGAACAAACTCGATATTGTTTTCACGCAGCATGGTGATCAGCATGGTCTGGAACTCGCGACGATCCATTGAGCTGCCGAGGCTGCGCAATCCATCCGCCACCCAGGGCACGTTGTTTTCCAGCAAAATCACCAGGTCGAAACGGTATTCATCAATTAACGCCTGCACAAACGGATGCTCGCGACCTTCGTACTTGAGGCAAAACGCCTGCGTAGTGATGAAATCGGTATCGATAAAGGCGACTTTACTGGCGTACTTCACTGCGAAGTCGATGTACTGGGCCTGACCGAGCGCGATTTTGTCGTAGTCGGAATATTGCAGCGCCATTTCGTCGCCACCGAGGTGTGAGAAGACATAATCACGGCCATATTCCCATGCGCTGGTGGTGTTGAAGATGTTCGCCAGCTTGTTCACCAGCGTTGATTTGCCGCTCGACTCGCCGCCCAGCACCGCCACGGTGCGCACGAAGAACGGCTTCACTTCGGTCGGAATATATTCCCAGTAGCGGAATGGATCCTGACGAATCTGGCCGCCGCTGATGTTCATAAAGGATCGATTGGGATCGATCACCACCGCCGGAATGCCGAGGTGCTGCTCATACATCGCGGCATCCGGTTCTTCACTGGTGTAGATACAATTCGGCTCGATGCCCTGCTCAGCCAGAAAGGTTTTGACGCCGCCGCTCCACACATCCCAGCCGTGCGGATAAGGTTCAATGCCCTCTTCGTCAAACGAATGGATGCGGATATTTTTCTGGTATTTGAAGGTTTGCAGCAACCAGCGTAGTCGATCGCTGATGGTCGGCTGCTGCGACATGGCGCTGTTTTCAAACAGTTCACGATCGCGCGGCTCGTCGTGGCCCATGATGATATGCAGCTCATCCACCTGACTGCAGGCGCGCTGGATTAAATAGATGTGGCCGGTATGCAGCGGATAAAATTTCCCGAACACCACGCCAACGGTTTTATCGCGGCGCGGAAATTCCAGGCCAAGAAAACGGTGCAGCGCTTCCAGCTTCTGCGCACTCGGGCTTTTAATTTTGGCGTTGAGCAGCTGGCTTAAGTAGCCTTTGGTCATTCCGCTGGCGTCGGCAACCTGCTGCAGCGTGTGGCCTTGCTGGCGAATGGCTGTTTTCAGGTAGTCAAACGATGACATTTAGTGCCTCCTGCGTGGAATAAAGGGCGGTGCGGCCTTTAAGACGGTGCGCATAAATGCGCACCCTACAAACGTAGGGTCGGCATTCATGCCGACCGGTAAAACTTACAACTCATCCAGAATCGCTAACGCATCCGCCAGCTTCTTCGCGCTGTACACCTTCATCCCTTCGACCGGTTTCTTCGGTGCATTACCGGCCGGGACGATGGCGCGCTTAAAGCCGTGTTTCGCCGCTTCGGAAATGCGCTCCTGGCCGCTCGGCACCGGGCGAATTTCGCCGGCAAGGCCCACTTCACCAAAGATCACCAGATCCTGCGGCAGCGGACGATCGCGGAAGCTCGATACCATCGCCATCAGCAGCGCCAAATCGACGCTGGTTTCGGTGACCTTTACGCCGCCGACCACGTTAACGAACACATCCTGATCCGCCATCTGCAAGCCGCCGTGGCGATGCAATACCGCTAACAGGATTGCCAGGCGATTCTGCTCCAGACCCACCGCGACGCGGCGTGGGTTGCCCATCATCGAATGGTCCACCAACGCCTGAATCTCGACCAGCAGCGGACGCGTACCTTCCCACAGCACCATCACGGAACTGCCTGAGGTGATCTCATCACCGCGTGACAGGAAGATGGCCGACGGATTGCTCACTTCACGCATGCCCTGCTCGGTCATGGCGAACACGCCCAGCTCATTCACCGCGCCAAAGCGGTTTTTATGGCTGCGTAAGGTTCGAAAACGGGAATCAGCGTCGCCATCCAGCATCACCGAACAGTCGATACAGTGTTCCAGCACTTTCGGGCCGGCCAGCGAACCGTCTTTGGTGACGTGACCGACCATGATGATCGCCACGCCGCGCGTTTTGGCGAAGCGTGTCAGGTAGGCGGCCGTTTCACGCACCTGCGCTACGCTGCCCGGCGAGGATTGGATCTCCGCCATGTGCATTACCTGAATCGAGTCGATCACCATCAATTTCGGCTGCTCCTGCTCGGCGATCAGGCAGATCTGCTCGATGCTGGTTTCCGACAACATATTGAGGTTTTCGGTCGGTAATCCCAGACGATGGGCGCGCATCGCCACCTGTTGCAGTGACTCTTCGCCGGTGACATACAGGGTTTTCATCCCTTCTGCCAGCTTGCACATCACCTGCAGCAGCAGCGTCGATTTACCGGCACCCGGATTACCACCAATTAAGATGGCGCTGCCCGGCACCACGCCGCCGCCCAATACGCGATCGAACTCTTTGAAACTGGTTGAGAAACGCGGCAGGGCTTCGAGGCTGATCTCCGACAGCTTCTGCACGCGGCTAACGCCCGCGTTGCCGCCGGCATAACCGCTCAGGCGCTCATTACGCGCCGCCGCAGGCGAGGCGGCAATGCGCACCTCGGTGATGGTGTTCCACGCATGGCAGGCGCTGCATTGCCCCTGCCAGCGCGGATAATCAGCGCCGCATTCGTTACAAACGAAGGCGCGTTTTGCCGCTTTGGCCAAATCAAATCCTCAGTTAACGCTCTTCGTGAATCAGGCTGCCGGTCAGGATGCAGAACACACCCATCAGGTCAGCATGACGGATGATGATTTCCGTCTGCTCATTCACTTTAGATTTAGCATGATAGGCGATACCCAGCGCCGCGGTTTTAATCATCGGCAGATCGTTGGCACCATCGCCAATCGCCACGGTTTGTTCCGGCGCAATTTCAAAGCGCTGTGCCAGATCGTTCAGGGTATCGGCTTTAAATTGGGCGTCGACAATTTGTCCCAGCACCTGGCCGGTTAGCTTGCCGTCGCGAATTTCCAGCTCGTTGGCCACCGCCGCGGCTAAATGCAGCGTCTGGCGCAAATAGTCGGCATAGAAGGTAAAGCCGCCCGAGGCGATCGCCACCTGCCAGCCCAGCGCCTGCAGCTTCTGCACCAGCGTGGTTAAGCCTGGCATCAGCGGCAGCGCATCGCGCACTTGCATCAGGATATTGGCATCGGCGCCCGCCAGGGTGCCGACGCGCTCGCGCAGGCTGGCTTTGAAATCCAGCTCGCCGCGCATCGCGCGCTCGGTGACTTCCGCCACCTGCTCGCCGCAACCCGCCAGTTTGGCGATCTCATCGATGCACTCAATCTGGATCGCGGTGGAATCCATGTCCATCACCAGCAAACCTGGCGTTTTCAGATGCGGGATTTTGCCGAGCGGTGCCACATCAAAACCGGCTTCATGCGCCAGTTTGCTGGCGCGCGGCGTCAGCGAGCCTGCCAGACGTATCACCTGATACTCATCGACATTCCAGGCGCTGACGATCACCATCGCCGCCCCCAGCTTATGCTGATAATCGGTGAGTTTTTGTTTATCGAGCCCGCGCCCATACAGCAACCAGCCAGTCCGACCAGCACGGTAATCCAGCGGCATCACTTCATCACCGCTGAGGGAAAGGGGTAAACCCGGCCAAAGTGAAACATCGGCGGGCAGATCGCACCAGGTAAGACGATTTGGCATTACAGCTCCTGTAGGGACAACAAAACCACGCAAGAGGCTACCTTGTCTGCGCGGGTTCTGGCAACATAATTGCCAGCCTTTCTGCTGTTACATCACACGGGTTTCTGATGGTTAAAACCGCACTGAAATTTCGCCTGCATCGCACGGTGATTGTTCTTATCTCGCTGGCTCTGTTAGTGGTTCTGATGCAAGGCGCATCCTGGTTTAGCCTCGGCCATCAAATGGCTCGCTCTGAACAAGTGGAAGAACTGGCGCGCACGCTGACCAAACAGGTGGCGTTTAGCCTTAAACCGTTGATGGATAACAGCGACGATAACCGCACGCAGATTGCCGCCATCCTCAATCAGATGACCGACAACAGCCGCATTCTTGATGCTTCCGTTTACGCCGATGATGGCAGCCTGGTGGCGCACAGCGGCGAAAGCATTAATGTGCGCGATCGGCTGTCGCTGGATGGCAAACGCGCTGGCAGCTACTTCAACCATCAAATTGTGCAGCCGCTGGAAGGCAAAGATGGCCCGCAAGGTTTCCTGCGCGTCACGCTGGATACTCACGTGCTGGTGACGGAATCACGTCAGGTGGATAACACCACCAACATCCTGCGCCTGATGATGTTACTGGCGCTGGCCATCGGCATTATCCTGACGCGCACCCTGCTGCGCGACCGTCGCACCCGCTGGCAGCAATCGCCGTTCCTGCTAACGGCGAGCCGCACGGTGAAAGAGGATAAAGAGAAAGAGCAAGAAGAGGCGGCGGCAGCAACCACAGAGACTGAAAAAGAGCGTTAAGCCATTTTATGCATTGTTACTTCCATCGCTTCCAGTTGCTGTAATGCCTGCCCGGCAATGCTGCGGAAGTTCGCGCTAAACTCAGCATCCTCTGCAATCGCCTGCCAGTAGATTTTCGCCATAGCGCTGGCAGCGCGCCACACGGCGCCTGGCAGCGCGAAATCCAGCGTCAGTTTGACTTCATCGCGCATGTGCCCCTGAGAATTGGGCGCCAGCGCCATCGGCAGCATGTCGTAAGCCGGTGTCAGGCTGAAACGTTCTTCATCAGTAAAGAAAGACAGATTGCCCGCGTGCATGTCGCTATTGGCAATCAGTCGTCCAAACGCCCACTGCAAAGTCCCGCGTTCAACCGCTACCGCATCAACACGTTGCTGACGCTGCAACTCACGCAGCGCATCCGGCCAGTGTTGTTGATGGCCGATAAACTCTGCGCTTACCGCTTCTAATGAACTCATGCAGCGTCGACCACGTTGATGAATGCGATCAAAACGCTGCACTTCGAGGAACAATTGTCCTTCACTATCAATCAGCTGGCTATGTGCGGCAGGCAATCCCGCCGCCAGTAAATGTTGCAACGCCAGATGCTCCGCGCGTAACAAATCACGCCAGCGCTCAGCATTATCACTTTGACGGGCGACGGTAAATTTCACCAGACAATGACGATCGCCATTCGCCGTTGCGGCATAGCACAGGAATTTCGGTTGTTCGCCGCCAGCCGATGAGCCCGGTTCATCGCCGCTCAGCGCCTGTTGTGCCATCAGCGGATAACGCGCGATTTTTTGCGCCTCGCTGATGGCTTGCGGTGCGGGCTGTTGCAGCCAACGCTGGTATGTCATGTCGCCAACAATAAAAGCGCCCGGCATATCGATGCCGCCGCTTGCCAGCGCCATCAGGCACTGCTCATCACTCCAGAGACGAATATCATCCGTCAGCCCGAGCTGTGGCGCGTATTCACGGCCCCATTGTCGGCCCAGAAAACCTTGCGGACGCATCTCCTGCAGGAACCACGGTAAGCCGTCATAAAAGCGGCCTTGATCGTGCTGGTCCAGATGCAGACAACTGCCCTGCGGCCAGGTTGGCAAAAGGATGCCAGCGGGCGATGCCTGACCTTCAGCAGAAATACGATACAGCGGGAAGCGGCTTTCACCCCGGATGGGCCGCAGCAACGCATAACGCGTCGCGCGCGCTTTGCCCCATTTGATAATCTGCGGCTGCTGACGCAGTTGGCGTGAAAGCGTGGCCTGGCTGATATGCAATCGAGCCAGCAGATCCGCCGCGCTAAGCGGTCCTTCCAGCAGCAAACTTTGTAGCTCAGCCATTGCCGCCACCTTACCTGATGAATAGATTGATGAATAGATTCATGCATAGATAATAACATAAAAAAAAGCCCGCACAGCGGGCTTCTCAGCATCATCACGATGGTAACGATGAATAGATACTTTTAACCTTCAGTCAGAATCGCTTCTAGCTCTGCCAGCGTTTTCACCTGCCAGGTTGGCGTGATGTGATCGGGTAACGGACGCGTGCCGTGATCGATCCAGCAAGTCTTCAGGCCAGCATTCATGCCGCCGAGAATATCTGACTCTGGCGTATCGCCGACCATCAGCACGCGGCTGCGATCCGGGTTGCCCAGCAAGGCCAGCGTGTGATCAAAAATCGCCACGTCAGGTTTCGGTACGCCAACTTCTTCAGAAATCACCAGCGCATCAAACACATCGAGGAATCCGGTACGCTCAAGTCGCGCCTGCTGTAACGCAGTGAAACCGTTGGTGATGATAGCGATTTTCACTTTGCCTTTCAGCGTTGATAACAGGTGGGCTGCGCCTTCCAGCGGCAGGCAGATATCGGCCATTGCGCTGAGGAAATCACTGTTGAGTACTTCGGGTGCGACGCTCAGCTTTTCACCCCACAAGGTGAAGCGGCGCGTTTGCAGCTGCAGTGCGGAAATGGTGCCGTTCTGGTAATCGACCCACAGCGGCTTGTTGATCGCCTGATAATCGGTGTAATCCTGCGCAGAAAATTGCACGTCATAGCGGGCAAACATGCGCTGCAAACCAGCGTAAGCATCGAAATGGAAAAGCGTTTCGTCTGCATCAAACAGGATGCAGTCCCAATCGTTTAGCATGGTGCTCCTTAAAGCGTTAGCGCCATAATGATGGCATCTTCTCGTCCGCTGGCAGTGGGATAATAGTTGGGGCGTACGCTCACCTGATGGAAATCCAGCTGCTCATACAACGCAATCGCCGGCATATTTGAGGCGCGCACTTCCAGCCACAGCATCATCACGTCGCGCTGCTCGAGCTCAGCAATCAGATGCTGCAACAGCTGGCGCGCCAGGCCGCGGCGCTGGAAGTCGGGATCCACCGCAATATTGAACAGCGACGCTTCATCCAGCACCACTTGGGTGATGGCGAATCCGGCCAGCTTACCTTCAACTTCAATGCGGATATTAACGAAACGTTCGCCTTGATTGCTGCTCAACGTCTGCTCGCTCCACGGAAAAGCATGTGCGCGGCGCTCAATCGCCAGCAGCTGCGGCTGGTCTTCAGGGGTGACTAAAGAGATGGCTGTCATGGTTACACATCTGTTGCCACAGGGCGCGTTTTGCTGCGCCGCTGCTGATCAGTTCATTGAAAACGGCGGTGTTGAAGGTAATGCCGTTAAAGGGATGTTCGCTCTCAACGCCCAGCAGCCAACCGGCGCAATCGACCTGCTCCGGCAGCATTTGCAGCTGGTCTGGCGTTAACGCCATGACCTGCGCGGGTTGAATGTTCAGCGCGCGCAGCACGTCGCGAATCAGCGGTTCTTGTAGCGTGGGTGCCTGTTCGGCCACCAAAACCAAACGCGTGTCGGGCAAAAGCGTGACGGCAATTTCCCCTTGCAGCACGCGCGGACGCCGCAGCTGATACTGCGTAATCCCCATTTGCTGTAGAAGCCAGTCGCGCCTTGTGCTCATGCTATTACCCGTTATGCTGCCAGAATGCGACGCTATGCTAGCAAACCCATCGAACATGCGCCAACAAAGCACTATAATCGCGGCTCTGATTTAACAGGAGTGCTCCATGTCTGCTTTTACCCCGGCCAGCGAAGTGATTCTGCGCCACAGTGATGAATTTACTGCCCGCAACGTTTTGTTTGCTGGCGACCTGCAGGATGACCTGCCCGCCCAGCTAGAAACCGCGTCGAGCCGCGTGCATACCCAGCAATATCATCACTGGCAGAACCTAAGCCATCGCCTTGGTGAACGTGCGGTTTACAGCATGGTTGCAACCGCTGCCGATGTTGAAGGCTGCGATACGCTGGTTTATTACTGGTCGAAGAACAAACCCGAAGCGCAGTACCAGCTGCAAAACCTGCTCTCTCTGCTGCCGGTAGGCTGCGATATCTTCGTGGTGGGTGAAAACCGCAGCGGCGTGCGCAGCGCCGAAGGCATGCTGGAAGCGTGGGCGACGCTGGAGAAAGTTGATAGCGCGCGTCGTTGTGGCCTGTATCACGGTCGTCTCGATAAGCAGCCAACCTTTGATGCCAGCAGCTATGGCCATACTTATCAGCTCGAGGATCTCACCATCCATACCTTGCCGGGCGTGTTCAGCCGTGATGGTCTGGATATCGGCAGCGATCTGCTGCTCTCCACGCTGACGCCGCATTTCCGTGGCAAAGTGCTGGATATCGGTTGTGGCAGCGGCGTGCTGGCAACTGTGATGGCGAAAGTGTCGCCGCGCGTGCGTCTGTGGCTGTGTGATGTGCATGCTGCTGCGATTGAAGCGAGTAAAGCCACGCTGGCCGCCAATGAACTGGAAGGTGAAGTGTTTGCCAGTAACGTGTTCTCTGACGTTACCGGCCGTTTCGATATGATCATCTCCAACCCGCCGTTCCACGATGGCCTGCAAACCAGCCTTGAAGCGGCTAACACGCTGATTCGCGGTGCGCTTAAGCATCTGAACAGCGGCGGCGAACTGCGTATCGTGGCTAACGCCTTCCTGCCGTATCCACAGATTCTGGATGAAACCTTCGGCAATCACGAAGTGCTGGCGCAAACCGGACGCTTCAAAGTCTATCGCGCCGTATATGGTCGCGGTGCCAAAACGCGTTAACAGCAGCGCGGCGGCAGAAACGTTGCTTTTTACAGCGATCGTTTTGCCGTCGCGAAATATGTGTTGACGCAATGAGTAAAATCTCTAAAATGCGCCTCCGTGGTTAGCAATACTTTAGGGTGTTGTTAGTTTGCGATGGTGGCGGAATTGGTAGACGCGCTAGCTTCAGGTGTTAGTGTCCTTACGGACGTGAGGGTTCAAGTCCCTCCCTTCGCACCAAACTAAAATCACACAGTTTATATCTGCGCACTGAGCGATGGTGGCGGAATTGGTAGACGCGCTAGCTTCAGGTGTTAGTGTTCTTACGGACGTGAGGGTTCAAGTCCCTCCCTTCGCACCAATGCGACGATATAAACAGACAACTAAGATGCGATGGTGGCGGAATTGGTAGACGCGCTAGCTTCAGGTGTTAGTGTTCTTACGGACGTGAGGGTTCAAGTCCCTCCCTTCGCACCAACAGTTGTCACTCCTTTCGAGCAGTAAATCCCCCGAAAGATTTTTCAACGAACTTCACGCTCTCAGCGTGATGTTGTCGTTTCTGCGATTTGATCAGATAACGTGGAAATTGACCGACACCGCCGCTAAGCCGCCCGCCAAAGCCAGACAAGACGGCAGCAACAGATAGTGACGCAGGCGATGGTGAAACAGCATCACCACGGTCAGCAGCAACGCCACAATCATCACTACTCGCCATTGACTGAAACTCGGTTCCCATAACGCAAAAATCGGCATCGCCGCGCAGGGTAATAACACGCCCCAACCGCTATCCAGACGTTTACCCATTACCCAGCTCACGCCCCATAGTCCGCAGGCGGCTATTATCGCCATGATCATCGCGCAACCCTCAAATGATAAATATTCGCATTATCATATGACAATATTTCTCATCTTGCAGCGAATTTTTGTCGCAAGCCATGCCGGATGACAGAATTACTGGAAAATGCTAAATTGCCGCCGATAACAATATCGCTAACACAACAATAACGTGCTCTCTATCCGGGTAGGTAAACTATTACTTGCGGGTAGCGCTTTGATATATCAGGGCTGTCACGAGAATAATAATGAAATTACAATCTTATGATGAGTTGAAACAGAGTAAATATCGGCTGTCTCTGATGCTATTTCTGTTTCTTAATGTCGCCGTTTCGCTTTTTTGCCTGCTGCCGATTTTAGGCAGCGATAGCCCAATACGCTCGCTGCCGGTGGACGTTGTAGCGGGCTTCAGCTCCACGCTGCTGGTTATTTGCTTAATGGCGTCAAAACAAAAATTACCGCTATTAAATCCTGTGGCTTTTATTTTGGGTGCGCTGTGGGCGTGGCATATTAACCACAGATATCATCTGGTTTACTATTTTGATGGCAGCTTTTTAATTATCAGCCTGTTAAGCGTGTTCTTTATCAGTGCCATTGCGCTGAGTGATTATTTGATTGCATTCTGTTTACACATCACACCGCCGGTATTAACCGTGCTGTTATTGGATGATGGTCAGCATTTAATGATGATCTTATTCACCATTACGCTGCCATTAATCGGCTTTTCACTGCACCATTTAATGCGTCGTCGCTTTGATACCTTCACCCGTCGGCTGGTGAGCCAGCTGTATGAGGAAAAAGAGAGCTTCAGCGATTTGAGCATGCTCGATCCGCTTACCGGCTTGTACAACCGCCGTGGATTGAAGAATCGCCTTGATACCATTCTGGAAAACCACGCCGGCAGCCACTTTGTGCTGCTGCTGGATATCGACCACTTCAAAGCCTACAACGACAATTACGGCCATGCGATGGGCGATCAGGCGCTGGCGCGCGTGTCCGTGGCGATCCGCGACGCGGTGCGTTCGCGCGATGTGGTCACACGCTACGGTGGCGAAGAGTTTCTGGTGCTGATGACCAATGTAAACGCCTCAATCGCAATGAAACTGGCTGAACGCATTCGTCAGTACGTGGTGGATTTGGAAATTCCGCACCGCTTCAATGATAAAGTCTCGACGCACGTCACCATCAGCGCTGGCATCGCGCCCATCTTTGCTGACGATTTTGACCAGGCGGTCGCCAATGCTGACCGCGCGCTGTATGTGGCGAAAAATCAGGGACGTAACACTATTCTGGCGTGGGAAGATTTGCCGAAATTGACGCAGGCGAGTAATGAACTGATATAAAGCCTCGTCATTACCCAACGCACACCTCGTCGCGGCGCAATTTATTGCGCGATAAAACGTGCCGCGACGAAATGTGCGTTAACAGACGCATGTGCAGAAATGTTGTTCAAAATGCTGGGAACGATTATCATTTGTCTCTCGATTCCCGTTATCACTCAGGACCAGCATGGCCATCATCACGCGTCAGGATCATCGCTTCAGCGAGCATCCACTGATCTTTATGCAGAGCGATCGCAGTTTAGCGAGCGCACTGGAAGATCTGATGCGCGATCAACGCAGCTACATGCTGGATAACCTCAAGCTTGGCCAGCCGGCACCCGCCGGGACGTTAACCCTGGCTGAATGGTCCAATCCGCTTCATTATCGCCGCCTGACACAGCGCTATAGCGATTATCTCTATCGCGATCATCCTGATGTGCAGCAGGAAGCTAAGCCGCTGCAATCGCTGTGGGCGCAGTGGTATTTTGGCCTGCTGCTGCCACCGCTGATGATGGCGTTATTGCAGGAACCGCGTGCGCTGAACTGCTCGCCGCATCTGATTCACGTTGAGTTTCACGAAAACGGCCATCCGTGCGCTTTCTGGCTTGATGTGCAGGAAGATGAGGATGCGCGCTATCTCAATGCCCAGCAGCGTATCGATCGCCTGATTCAGCAATGCCTGATTCCGGCGGTTAACGGCATGACGCAGCACGGTGATATCAATGCGAAGCTTATCTGGAACAACATGGGCTTTTCGTTTTACTGGTTCCTAGGCGAGTTGAAAAACCAGTTGCCAGAAGAGACGATTTTGCAGCTGGAACAGGCGCTATTTTTTAGCAAATCCCTGCTCGATGGCAGCGATAATCCGCTGTATCGCACCATGATCCCGCGTAATGGCGAAATGGAACGACGCAGCTGCTGCCAGCGCTATCGTATCCCCGATGTAGAACGTTGCGGTAACTGCACGTTAAAAGCGGTGTAGCCCCCGCGCATTCTGTTACAGATTCTCCTTTTCTCCCGTTTACACTTTTCCAGGCTTATGGCATTTTTTCGGCTCTGTTTTTACCGGAGATAACAATGAGCCTGGAGTCGGTACGGCACTTCTTTGCCGAACATGCACCGGATATCGACATCATCGAGATGCCGGAAAGCACCGCCACCGTTGAGCTGGCCGCACGCGTTCATGGCGTTCAGCCTGGGCAAATCGCCAAAACCCTGTCGCTGAAAGTGAAAGATGCCATCGTGCTGATCGTTACGCGCGGCGATGCGCGTCTCGACAACCGCAAGCTGAAAGCTGCGCTCGGCGCCAAGGCGCGCATGTTAAGCGTGGATGAGGTGGTGAACTGGACCGGACATCCGGTCGGCGGCGTTTGCCCGTTCGGGCTGGAAAATCCGCTTACCGTCTATTGCGATGTGTCGCTGCGCAGCTTTGATGAAGTGCTGCCCGCAGCCGGATCGATTCATAGCGCGGTGCGCATTTCGCCGCAGCGCATGGCGGAACTCACCGCGGCGAAATGGGTTGACGTCTGCGAGGCGCTTTAAGACGACTCGCGCGCGGCGGCACCGGAGATTTCGATGCCGCGCGTCTCGCGACCAAAGGCCACTAACACGCAAATCAGCACCGCCACCGTTCCGGCGACAATCGCCATACCCAAACCATAATTGCCGCCGTGCGCCTCGGCGATACGCGACTGCAGCGTCGCATTCACGGAGGCGATCAAATTCCCCAGCTGATAGACAAAGCCCGGCAGCACCGCGCGCGCATTGGCGGGCACCAGTTCGGTAAGATAGGTCGGCACCACGCCCCACGCGCCCTGCACCATAAACTGCATCAGAAACGCGCCGATACCGATCATCCATGAACCGCTGGAGAAGGCCCACAGCGGCAACACCGGCAGCGCGAGGAATGACGCCAGAATAATCGCGCGCTTGCGGCCAATGCGCTCGGAGAGTGCACCAAAGGTAATGCCGCCCAGCATCGCCGCGATGTTGTAGCTGATGGCAATGATGCTGACGGTGTGCGGATCAAACTGATGCTGCACTTTCAGGAAGGTGGGATAGAGATCCTGCGTACCGTGGCTGAAGAAGTTAAAGCAGGCCATCAGCAGCACCATATAGATACAGATTTTCCAGTGCTGGCGGATAATCGGCAGCAGCGCATTGCTCTCTTTCCGCTCGCGCGCCGCCAGCCACACCGGCGATTCCGGCACTTTGAAGTAGATAAACGGCAGCAGCAGAATCGGCAACGCGCCAATCAGGAACATGCCGCGCCAGCCGACCGTTTCGAAGAACAAACCAAAAATCACCGACGCCAGCAGATAGCCGCACGGATAACCAGCCTGGAAGATGCCGGACATCAAGCCGCGCGAGCGATCCGGAATGGTTTCCAGCGCCAGCGACGACGCCACGCCCCAAATCCCCCCCATCGCCACGCCGTAAATCACGCGGAAACCGAGGAACGCCGTGAAGGTGGGCGACCACGCCGACAGAAGCTCAAACGCCGAGAACATCACGATATTGAGCATCAAAATCGGTCGGCGGCCATACTTCTCCGCCAGCCGACCAAACAACAGCGCGCCGATCGGGCGCACGGCGAGCGTGAGCATGATGGCAAGAGAAACATCGGAGACGCTGGTATGGAAATACTGGGCAAGATCGCTGAGGACAAACACTAAGATGAAGAAGTCGAACGCATCCAGCGTCCAGCTCGCGAAACTGGCAAAAGCCACGTTGCGCTGGGTCGCAGTCCAGTTGAACATGTTGGTATCCTGTCTGATTAGCTTCCGGTTCGTTGGCCGGATTTATAGTAGAAGTTACCGCGCGAATAATTTCACGGGTTACTAATTTGTTAACTATTTGTATATAGCATGTCAGAAAGGCGGGCTGTGGCGGGAATTGTCAGCGAGTGATGCGCGGTGTAAAAAAACGTGTCATTGATGGAGGCAATATCCTGTAGCGGCGCGTTTTATCGCGCCGTTACGGCAGGTGCAGTCAACAATTTTATAACTGATTAAATGCCTTTTCGATCATCTCAAGCAGCAGCGCATTATTAACGGTTTGAATCACATGCACCAAGGCGCCGGTCTGCGGTGGCACGCCAATATCCAGCCGCAGCGGCGTGCGATAACGCCAGCTTTTGCCGCGCGTGGCGCCAGGTCGCAGCTCAATATCCACATGATAATCCACGCCGTCGGCGACACGCTGATTCAGCAGCCACGCCACCACCAGCGCATCGTGTATCCAGCAACCTGGCAGATGACGGGTGCGGATCGAATAATCGATCCACGGCCGCAACGTCTCGCGCACAAACTGCGGCAACGGATGATCGTTAGCGGTCAGTCGCGTGAGATCCTGCTGCGTCATCAGAGTTTGCGTGGTGGCGTCCATTGGTACCAGCGTGATGGCAGCACCGCTGTGCAGCACCTGATGCGCGGCTTCCGGATCGAGGCCAAAATTGGTGTCTTTGATGTAATCATCCAGCGCGAACACACCGCCCATAATCACAATCTCTGCCACCGATTCAGCCATCTCTGGATAACGCTGCAGTGCCAGCGCCACGTTGGTCAACGGGCCGATGGCTACCAGCGTAAACTCGCCGGGATTGTCACAAATCAGTTGGCCCATGACGCCAGCCGCATCATGTCCATCCGCCGGAATACGCTGCGGTTGACGAACGCCGCGCCACAGTTCACCGAGCTTTTCATCAGCAACGTGGTCAAGACGCGCACGCCACGGCGCAGGATCTTCACGCAGCGCCTGCAGCGCGCCCTGCACCACCGGAATGTTGCGTCCCAGCCGCTGCAGCAGATCTTTCGCAACCTGCGCACCCACCGCGCTCGGCGTGTTGCCGGTCACAGTGGTAATCAGTTCCAGCGACAGTGACTTTGAGGCCAATGCTAACGCCAGCGCGAGGCCGTCATCGGTGTTGGCGCCCGCTATACCGTTTCCCGGATCACAATCAATAATCAATCTTTTCATAGTGTTATAATTTTATTCTTGTTGAGCAAGCTGGCAGCCACAGGACTCACCGATTTCTAAATGGTGAGGAAATTCCGCCAGCTTCGCGTCGCCATCCCAATTTTTGAGCATAGCAATCGCACTGCGCGCCATATCGCGCAGCGGCTGACGTACGGTGGTGAGCGTCGGCACATGAAACGCCGACTGATCGGTACCGTTAAAACACACCAGCGCGACATCCTGCGGCACGCGCAGTCCATGCTCCGACAGCGCACGAATGCAGCCAATCGCCTGGCCTTCATTACTGGTAAACAGCGCGCGCGGCACACGACCGCTGGCCACCATGCGCTGCGCGGCGTCGTAACCGCCCTGCCGCGTGTAGCTGGCAGGGAAAATCATTGCCTCATCTGCCAGCAACCCTTTCTGCGCCAGCGCATCGCGCCAGCCGTGAATACGGTCCTGCGCGTTAAGCATGTCCAGTGGACCGCTGATCATGCCCACCTGCTGATAACCGTGGCTGAGCAGATGCGCGGTCACCTGGCACGCCGCTTCGCGCTCATTGACGCGCAGCATGCCAACGCCTGGACGCGGCTCAATGCGATCCAGCATCACCAGCGGCGTACCGCTGGCCTGAATCACATCGATGTAGGGATGGCGATCGACGCTGTTGTAAAACAGGCCATCAACCTGGCGATTTAACAGGCCCTGAATAATCTCCAGCTCGCGTTTGCGATCGTCGCCGGCATCCCCCAACAGCATGACGTGGCCGTGATTCATCGACTCCTGCAACAGCATGTGCGCCATCGAGGCAACAAAGGGATTGCCGATGTTTGGCACCACTAAACCAAAGGTTTTAGTGCTGCCCGAAGCCAGCGCGCGCGCCACCGCGTTGGGGCGATAGCCGGTCTGTTTGATCGCCTCCAGCACGCGCTGACGCGTGGCTTCTGCCACCGGACGCGGGCCGTTATTGATCACGTAACTGACCACCGCCACCGAGGTGCCGGCGATTTTTGCCACGTCCGTGCGCGTTACGTTTCCGGTTTGAGATTTCGCCATTCCTTTGCCCCTGCGTAAATGCCATTGGCCGGAATATCCGGCCAATGGGGGTTGTGATTTACGCGATCCTGCTGGTCAGATGGCATCTTCCGGCAGATTGAGATCGCGTCCGCGCGTTTCCGGCGCCACGAAAGTGGTGAGAAAACCGATGCTGGCCATCGCCGTGAAGTAAACCGCGATCGGCCACCAGTGTCCGGTAAACGACAGCAGCGCCGCCGCCACTAATGGTGCGGTGCCTCCTGAAAGGATAGACCCCAGCTCTTTCGCTACCGCCATCTTGGTATAACGACGTTTCACACCAAACATCTCGACGCCCCACGCTGCCTGCACGCCGAAAATACCCAGCGATGCCAGCGCCATGCCGACCACAATCACCGCGATGACAATCGTCGGGTCGCGGCTGTCCATCAGGCTAAAGGCGGGCCAGGCGTAGAACATCAGCAATAAGCAGAAGCAACGATAGGTTATACGGCGACCGAAGCGATCCGACAGCCAACCGGCAAACGGAATAATCACGAAGCCAAGTAACGAGGCGATGAACACCGCGGTGGTGGGCACCGACTTATCGATCATTAGCACTTTGGCGACGTAACCGACGATAAAGCCCTGCGCCAGATAAGAAGGGCCGTTTTCGCCGATGCGTAAACCCACCATGGTCCAGAAGGCGCGGGTGCGACGCCAGAAACTGCGCGTATCCACTTCTGCTTTCGCCTGCGCCAGCGTGGCGTTTCGTTCAGCCTGCAATTCCGCCTGCTGGCGTTCAAACACTGGCGTTTCTCGCAGATGACGACGGATCCACAACGCCACCACCGCAATCAGTACGCTGCTGAGGAACGGAATACGCCAGCCCCACGCCAGCAAGCTCTCTTTGTCCATCTGGATCACCGCCAGCCAAACCAGCGAGGCGATCAGCGTGCCGCTGTTCGAGCCCAGCGCAATCACCGATGAGACCAAACCGCGACGCTCAACCGGTGCGTATTCGCCCAGCATCACTGTGCCGCCGGACAACTCTGCGCCCGCCCCCAAACCCTGGGTAAAGCGCAGCAGCACCAGACACGCCGGTGCCCAAACGCCAATGCTGGCATAGGAGGGAATTAAACCGATTAATGTTGTGGAGGCGCCCATCAGAATGATGGTCGAGATCATCACCGTTTTGCGGCCTTTACGATCGCCGATCCAGCCGAACAGCAAGGCACCAATCGGGCGGGCAATAAAGCCAACCGACCAGGTGGCAAAACTCGAGAGCAAGGCGATAGTCGGCGTGGCTTCGGGGAAGAAGACATCACCAAAGATAATGCCGGCAGCGAGGCCATACAGCGCAAAATCCGCATATTCCATCGCGGTGCCGAGCCAGCACGAGAAGGTGGCGCGCCAGAAATCTTTGCGGCCGGATGATGTTTCAAGCCGCGCGTCGGCAGCTGAGGAGGATGTCAGTGAGCTTTGTTGCGAAACCGTCATAACCCAATCCCTGAATGAGGTAAAAACAGCAAACGCCCTTCCGTGGGTCAGTTCCCTTACAACAAGCGGAACTCCCCGGTGGCGACGTTCAGTAGGCAAACCTGGATGAAAAATCAGTAATGAATTCCCTGGTGTTGGAATCCGCTTCTTCGCCTGTTCCCGCCGATGTAATTTTCATCGATCGCATTAGTAAGGCAAATGTAACTGGGTCATCTCAAGGCCAACTTCGTCTCTGGCACCGTGAGTTATCACTATGGGCATAGTCTATCTACGCGCGTAGATAAATCAAGCAAAAATAGTGATATTTATTAGATAAACTTCACTATAACTCATGAGCACAAGATAAAAGAAGCGTTAATTCATGACATTACATCTAATGCGCGTATGCAAGAAATGTCTGATTACAACGTAATTAACGATTATTGCTTACCATTTAACGGCGCATACTGCATCTTCATCGCGCTGGTTTTCGCACAGTTCAGTTAAAGTTTAATGACACACCCGCAATATTCTTAAATGCCGTCACCGGTGCGCGACTGACTCAGCGTCTGCATTACACTGGAGAAAGATCACTCAGGAGCGCTATGACCATTATTCTTATGCGACACGGTAAACCCGATCATCCGGTCACTGGGCGCTTCACGGCTCGGGCGCTGGCCGACTGGTGTGAAGGTTACGATCAGGCTGATATTTGCGACTCCCCGCCGCCGCGCAGTCAGACCATTGCGCGCCTGGCGAGTGTGATCGCCACCAGCCCGCTGCCGCGCGCCCGTTCGTCATTAACGCGTCTCGGTTTACAGCCGCACGCGGTGGATGAGGTTTTTAGCGAAGTGGCGATACCGACGTTGCCGTTTGAGCGTTTACATCTGCCGCTCAACGTCTGGCTGGCGCTATTGCGCTTGTTGTGGCTGTGCGGCTATGCCGGCCATGTCGAATCGGTGCAGCATGCGCGTGAACGTGCCCGTCTGGCGGCGGATAAACTGGTGGTGCTGTCGCAGCAAGGCACGGTGTTATTGGTTGGGCACGGCATCATGAATAAGCTGATTGCACGCGAGTTACGCAAGCGCGGCTGGCAAGCCGAAAAACATGCCAGCAGCCGCCACTGGAGCAGTGCGATTTATCATCGCCCGTTTATTTAAGATTTGAGCTGAAAGTAACTCAGCACTTCGCAACCGGTACCGGCCTGCGGCGTGGCAATCACTTTCATCTGCTGCAGATCAATCAGGCTGAGCGAACCGTCGCCCTCATTAGCAATCAGCAAGCTGTGATTATCCTCACTGAAGCAGCCATCCATCGGCTTGTTGCCAACATGAATATCGCCGAGCGGATTGAGCAGCTCGTCAAACAGCGTCACCACCGGCTCCTGATCGCCAATCGCCACCAGCCGCTCGCCGTTGGCACTGAAGCGCACCACCTGACACGGTTGCTGGTGGCCCGGCAACGTCAGGCGCTGGCGGATACGATGGCTTTGCCGATCCACCACATACAGCAGCGGCGCATCGGCGGCGCTCGCCACCAGATAAGGATGTTTCGGCGAGGCGGCGATGCCGGAAATCGAGCCGGGCATCAGAATATTGTCAATAATCCGCCCTTCCGCCTCACACAGATCCACCACGGTAATGCTGGCGTCCTCTTCATTCTCGGTAAACAACTTGCGACCGCTGGGCGACAAAGTGAGTCGGTGCGCATTGTGCGAAGGCAGCTGAATGGTTTTCTCCACGCGATCGCTAACGGGATCAATCACCGCCACCACCGCGCTGTTTTCACAGCAGAGATAAACTTTACCGTCTCGTCCCAGCTGGCCGCTGTGCGGTGCTTTTAACGGCGACAGATCGATAAAACCACTGATCTGCCGCAGGCGCAGATCGATGATCGCCACTTTGTGGCCGGGATGCGGATTGTCGCCGTGAATGCCGTCGCCGTAGATCGGCACGTAAGCTTTCTCCAGCTGCGGCAGCATCAGAAGCTCGTGTGGACGCGGCGGAAAGGCATTTAACTCTTGTTCAACGGCAAAGGTTTCGGGATTGAGAAACAGCACGCGATTGCCCTGCTTATCGACCGCCAGTAATCCACGGTGGTGTCGCTGCATAGTGTCTCCTTTTGTTCGTCACCTCCTTTAAGCGTAGCCAACCCGCAATCAGGAGGGGATTTTCGCGGCAGGCCAGCGAAAAATGCAGCGAGGTTAACACGTGATCTCACACGCAATTTTTAATCCGCCCCGCGACTTACGCCACGCTATTGTTATTTTATTAGGAATAGTCTTAATGAGATAAAATAGAATAATCAACAATCCACGCGGTTATTTATCGTTAATTTAAAGCTTAACGGATCCTTGATTTTCCGGTTTATCTGAAAGGATCAAAAAGTGATAGCCGCGCCGCACAGAATGTTTTATTAAGCATAGGAGAGTACTTTTTTACACACAGCCTAAAGGACAATCAAGAGCGCTCAGCGCCGCGATCAGGGACGCCTTGCCACCATAATCACAATAATCAGGTGCATCATGAATAAAAAACGCCTTCAGCCAGCGTTAACCCTCTGGCATAACTGGAAAAGACTCGCTTTTACCAGCCAGACTTTCCTGCAGAAAAAACAGCATAATGCGCTCTGTGCGCCGGAATACGATCCCAGCCAGGAGGACAATATCGTGTTACTTTCTGGCGAAAAAGATCTGCCAGAGATTCCAAAGAAAGTCTGGATGTATTGGGATAATGAATATTTACCGAAATCAATGGCGTTAAATATTAAAAAGATTCGTCAGGATAATCCCGATCATGAAATTCATTTATTAAATCGTTTAACGATAAAAGAAGTTTTACCGGATTTTATCTTTACCTCGACCCAATTAACCGCCCAACAACGCAGCGAAGTGATTCGTCTGGAATTACTGTTGCGTTACGGCGGCATTGCCATTGATTGCAGCACTTTATTATTTGAAGATCTCTCCTGGGTACATCGCGCGCATCAGGAACGTCGCATGGATGTGATTGGTTATTATCACGAAAACGCCACCGTCAACTATCTCGCGCCGGTGATTGAGAGCTGGTTCCTGGCGGCAACCGCCAATAATCCCTTTATCCGCGAGTGGCAAAAACATTACGCGCCGATCAAACATCTCGGCGAACAGAATTACTTCAGTGAATTGACCAAGCGCGATGATTATTCCCTGCTGACGCAGAAAATTGCGCAGCCGCAGCAGCAATTAGGTTCTCTGGCGCAGCAGATCGCCATGCGTGAACATCGCCGGGTGAATCTCTATCTGCGTAAATGCGAGGCGAACGCTTATTACTATCAGCGTTTAAGCGGCTGGAAAAGCGAGGCGTTTGCCCACGCGGTGCTGTTTCACCAGCGTCCACTCACGCCGCCACCGGTGATTAAACTCAGCGGCAATGAGCAGTTGCATCTCGACTTCAACCTGCGGCTCGGCAACTACAACCGCGGCAGTTTGTTGGGTCAGATGATGCAAACTCCTGCGCCGATCGCGCTGGCATCACCCATCAACAAAGCGCGCGCGTAACCAGTGAATTAAGGTGGTCACCGCCCGTGGTACCTGTGCGGCATACGGGCGCACCACCCACAACCGGTCGGCGAACGCATCCACCGCTTGCCACTGCGGCAGCACCTGCTGCAGCGTGCCGCTGGCGAGTGCCGCGCTGGCACTGAAATCCGGCAGCATCGCAATGCCCAAACCCTGCAATGCGGCATCGCGGATCGACTCGCTGTTGTTGGTGGCAAAGTTGCCCTGAATCTTCACCTGCACGGTTTCGCTGCCGCCGTCCGCTAATCGAAAGCGCCACTGCGGCGATTCGAGTCCGCGCGGATAATAAAGACAATTATGCTGCTGCAACGCCTGCGGTGAATCCGGCAGGCCGTTTTGCGCCAGATATGCCGGCGACGCCACCAGCAGCGCGCGGGTTTCACACAGCGGCAGCGCAACATGGGTTTCAGGCAGGCTATCACTGTGGCGAATCGCCAGATCAAAGCCTTCACTGCCGAGCGACACCAGACGATCGGTGACATCCAGCTGCAAGCGCACCTGCGGATAGTCGCGCAGGAAATCGCCAATGATCGGCACCAGTTGCTGACGCGCAAACGCCACCGGCGCTGTGACGCGCACCATGCCACGCACTGGACCGGCTTCATCGCGCACGCTGAAAAAGCTCTGCGCGATACGCGCGAAGGGATCGCGCAGCTCATCCACCAGCTTTTCACCGGCGGAAGTCAGCCGCACGCTGCGAGTGGTGCGCTGCACCAACGCCACGCCCGCCATCTTTTCCAGCTCTTTAATCTTCTGACTCATCGCCGCTTTGCTGACGTCTAATCGTTCCGCCGCGCGCGTAAAACTGCCGAGCTCAGCCAGCACGGTTAACCAGTGCAAATGGACCCAAAGGCTATCGGTTTTAATTTCTTTCATATCGATTGTTCAAAATAATAAATAATCAATTCAACCAGCGCGCTTTTTCTTTCCGGCAGCAAGCGGCAGCATAGCGCCACATCCTACTCTTTTCATGTGAGCAAAAACGAGGTTTTATTTATGCCGTTACTGACATTCGACGTTATTCAGGGCCGTTCAGAATCAGAAATCCGCACATTGCTGGATGCCGCACACCGTGCGGTCTTAACCGCCTTCAAAGTCCCGGCGCGTGATCGTTATCAGATTGTTCACGAAAACAAAGGTTATCAGATGGTCTTTCAGGATACCGGCTTAGGCTTTGCGCGAACCGACAATCTGGTCATGGTGCGCGTATATACCAGCCCGAGAAGTGAAGAACAGAAGTGCCTGTTTATGGCAGAGTTAGCACGCGAGCTGCTGGAAAATTGTGGCGTACAGGGCACGGATTTGATGATTAGTTTTATCACCAACAGTAAAGGCGACTGGAGCTTTGCCGACGGCGAAGCGCAATACCTCACTGGAAAACTCTGATTCCCTTCTCTGCCCTCACTGGCAGCAGCCCGTCCGTTGCTGCCAGGCTAAACCACAGTCAGCCTGAACCCGCCTTAAACGAATCGGAATGCATCGCACAAATCTGGTTGGATGTGTTGCAGCCATGTGACACCCAATATAGATTGTCGCAAAATCCCCGCAGAGGGTCGTTGGCGCAAGGATTGCGTATTCATTCAAAATGAGGATCTGACGTTGTCCGAATTGGTTTCGGTTGTACTCTTTTTGGCTGCGATTGCAGTCTACTCCTTCAAAGCCGGGCGAAATAAATTTTGGTTTAGTCTGATCCTGCTGCTGCTCACGCTGTTTATCGTGCTTAACGTCACGCTGGTCGCCAGCAACTATTTTACCGGCGATGGCATTAATGACGCGGTGCTGTATACCCTGACCAACAGCCTGACCGGCGCGGGCGTGAGCAAATATGTCGTGCCCGCCATCGGACTGATCATCGCGCTGTTCTCGCTATTTTGCCTGCTTTCATGGTTATTGCGCCGCCGTAAGCGGCCGCATCACCTCGGCTGGAGTTTGCTGGCGATTGCCTGTGCTGCGGGTTCGGTACAAACCACGCCTGCGTTCCGCCAGGTGAAAGAGCTGATCGCCTCACATTCGCGCCTCGCCGATTCGGACTTCGAAACCTATTACAAAACGCCTAATAAGGTGATCACCGAGCCAAAGCTCAACCTGGTCTACATTTATGGCGAAAGTCTTGAACGCACCTACTTCGATCAGCAGGCATTTCCCGGTCTGGCCCCGGAACTCAGCCGCGAAAAAGATAACAGCATCGATTTCAGCCAAACCGAACAATTGCCTGGCACTGATTACACCATCGCGGGCATGGTGGCTTCACAGTGCGGTATCCCGCTATTTGCGCCTTTTGATGGTAACGCCTCGGCCTCGCTCTCCAGCTTCTATCCGCAGAATATTTGTCTGGGCGACATTCTGAAAAACTCTGGCTATGAGAACTGGTTTATTCAGGGCGCCGATTTACGCTTCGCCGGTAAAGACACTTTTCTGCTGTCGCATGGCTTTGATGCGGCCAATATGTATGGCTCGCAGGAGCTGAAAAGTCGCGTCGCCGATCCCGGCTATCGTAATAACTGGGGCTACTACGATGACACGGTGATGGACGAGGTGTTTGAGAAATATGAAGAGCTATCGCGCGCGCAAAAACGCTTCGCATTGTTCACTCTCACCGTCGACACCCATCACCCGGATGGTTTTATCTCGCGCAGCTGCCAGCGCAAAAGCTACAGCTATGATGGCAAACCAAACCAATCCTTTAGCGCGGTCGCCTGCTCGCAGGAGCATGTGGCGCGTCTGATTGAACGCATCAAAGCGTCGCCGTGGTTTAAAAACACCATCATCGTGGTGACCTCCGATCATCTGGCAATGAATAACACCGCGCATCAATACCTGATCAAGCAGCCGCGCCGTGACCTGTTTATGGTGATTCGTGGCGATCAGCCACAGGCGGAAGTGCTCGACGCCAAACGCAGTACGCTGGATAACGGCGCCACGGTGCTGGATATTCTCGGCGGGGATAACGCGATTGGACTTGGTCGCAGCGGCCTCTCTTCCACCTCGCTGTCAACCGAGTTTGAAGACATGGCGAAGCGCGTCACGGCGTGGAAAGCGGATATCATTCAACTGTGGAATTTCCCCAGTAAGATGGACAGCTTTACCGTCGATCAACAAAAAAATACCTTCAGCTTCTCCGGCGCAACCTTCAAATTGCCGATTCTGTTCCGCGTCTCCGATAAGCATGTTGAACCGCTGCCCGAAGGCGAATACGCGGAGCCACTGCGTTATCAGCTGGCTAAATTTGCTGCCGACGACAAATTCGTTTGGGTCGATCGCTGCTTTAAAATGGCGCGCCTGTGGCAGCCAGATTTAGCTCTGTCGAACGATTTGTGTGTTTCGATGGGACAGATGGGCGCCAAACCGAGCGTTACCCGCATTGATAAACCGCAGTGGAAAGCGAAAGTCAGCTTCCCCAAAGCCGAAGTGAGTGCGGCAACCTTCCAGCTCAACGAGCAGCAGATTCGGATTGAAGACAATGCGATTCGCTACAACGCAGACCGCTTCCTGTTATCAGTGCCTGGCGCGCCAACCAGCGTGAAGAGTTTTAAAGGGATATCTCGCCCGGAAGAGTGGGGACGCTGGTCAAATGCCAATCTGGCGCCGGAAGTGAATATTGAGTACACCGATCCGCTGCCGAAACGCTTTGATGTGGTTATCACCGCGCGGGCGTTCGGTCCGAATGCGCACCGTCCGATTCCGGTGCGCGTTGGCGATGAAGAGCAGCAACTGAATTTAGGTGAAGATTTCTCCACCACCACGCTGCATTTCACCAATCCAACCGGCAGCCGCAATTTGATCATTGCGCCGCCGGAGCCGCAGGAGTCAAATGTCGGCAATATTATCGGCCAGGATCCCCGCAAACTGGGGATCGGCATGGTGGATATAAAAATAATTCCGCAAAACTAACGTAGGGTGCGCAGCGCCTCCAGCTTTTCGCGTTGCGTCCCCTCCGCCGTAAAGTTCTCTGCCGCCAGCCAGCGTTCGAAGCCCTGTTTCACCTGCGGCCAATCGCTATCAATAATCGAGAACCAGCAGGTATCCCGGCTGCGGCCTTTATAGACAATCGCCTGACGGAAAGTCCCTTCGAACTGAAACCCTAAACGCTGTGCCGCGTTTCGTGATGGCTGGTTGCAGCTGTCGCACTTCCACTCATAGCGCCGGTAGCCCAGTTGCTCAAAGGCGTAGCGCATCAGCAGATAGTGCGCTTCAGTGGCCATGCGCGTTTGTTTGAGCAACGGCGAGAAGGCGACGTGGCCGATCTCCACCGATCCGTTTGTCGCATCGATGCGCATTAACGCCAGGCTACCGACCGCGCGGTTGCTAACGGGATCGATCACCGCGAAATGCATCGGATCACGTCCGTTTTCCAGCTGACGCGCATAGGCAATATAGGCCGCTTCATCGGCAAAAGGTTCGGCGAACATATAGGTCCAGTCACGGCCATCTTCAGCCAGCGCATAGGCAGCATAGAGTTCGCGGCCATGACGCTCGGCATTCAGCGGTTCAAGGCGGCAATAGTCACCGGTGAAGGTTTCATAGCTCGGCCAGGCGCGGGGTTGCCAATCTGGCAGCGGAAATCCTACCGGTTGTCCGTAATCATTCATGTGTTGCGACATAGCTTAATTCCTTTATCAGTCAGGGCCAGAATCGCAGAGTGCCACTTTGCTGGTGTGTTAAAAAGCGCCACAATGGTTGAAATTGATGGATCCACGGAACCGCGTAAATGAGTGATATTGCACTGCACCGATTATTATTGGCCCCGCTAGAGACCAACGGCGAGCTGACGCTGCAACAGCAGCTGTTCCAGCGTATCAAGCAGGCGATTCTGACCGGCAAACTCGCTGCCGGTACGCGTTTGCCCGCAACACGCCAGCTGGCGCTGGATCTCGCGGTTTCACGCAATACGGTGATCGCCGTCTGGGCGCAACTGCAGGCTGAAGGATTTTTGCTGAGCGATCGCCAGGGCAGTCGCATCAGCAATATGGCGCAGCTACCGCAGGAAACTCAGCCGCCCGCCAGCAGCGAAATTGTCTTGTCACCGCGCATCGCTCAGTTGCGATCCAGCCATCGCACATTGAGTCAGGAGATGGCGCTGCGGCCCGGCGTTCCTTCGTTAGCACATTTCCCGTTGGCTCAGTGGCGACGGGCGCTGAACCGCGTGATGCTGCATCAGCCGCAGCAACTGCTGGGCTATGGCGATCCGCTCGGCGAACGCACGCTACGCGCCGCGCTGGCGCAGCATCTGGCATTAGCGCGCGGCGTGCGCTGTACGCCCGAACAAATCGTGATTACCGAAGGCGCGCAGCAGGCATTAACGCTGTGCGTGGCGCTGCTCAGCAGCCCTGGCGACATCGGTTGGGTGGAGGAGCCGGGATATCGCGGTGCCAAAGCGGCGATGCGGCTGGGAGATATGCATATTGAACCGATAGCGGTCGATGCACAAGGTCTGGCGCCGCAGCCGCAGGACTGGCAGCAGCGTCCGCCGCGCCTGATTTACACCACGCCAACGCACCAATATCCCACCGGCGCAATCATGAGCGCACCGCGTCGTCTGGCGCTGCTGGCGGCCGCGCGGCAACAGCAAACGTGGATTATCGAAGATGATTACGACAGCGATTTTCGTTACAGCGGCGAGCCAATCGCCGCCATGCAAGGCATGACGCAGCCAACGCCGGTGATCTACGTCGGCTCGTTCAGCAAAACGCTGTTTCCGGCGCTACGCCTCGGGTTTATGGTGTTGCCGCCGCAGTTGGTCGCGCCGCTGCGCCCTGCGCTGCATGAACTGCTGCGCGGCGGGAATCGTCCTGAGCAGCAGGCGCTGGCGCTGTTTTTACGCAGCGGTGATTTTAGCCGTCATTTGAGCAAAATGCGCCGTCTGTACCGCCAACGGCAGGCGACGTTGCGACAGGCATTGCAGCAAACGTTTGGCGCACAGGTTCCGTTGCTGGGCGGCGAATGCGGCATGCATCTGGTGTTATCACTGGCAGCGGATCAAAACGATATGGCATTGGTGGATCGGCTGATCCAGAGTGGCTACGCGCCGGGCGCGCTGTCGGGATTTTATCTCGGTGAGCAGAAGCAACAAGGGCTGGTGCTGGGTTACGGTAACACCAGCACCAGCCAGATTACGGCGGGCATCGCGCAGTTAGCGCGTCTGCTGCGCAGGAATTAACCGCGGAAGAAGATTTCGCCTGATTTGCCCATCACGATCTTACCGGTGTCATCGGTGATCAGGATGTAGTTGGCATTGATGTACGCCCAGTGCGTGCCTGGCTGCGGCGCTGGCAGATGGCGTGGCTTCCACTCAACAATGGTGTACTGTTTTTTACGGTACTCATCTGGCACCACATCGCCCACTTTGTACTCTTTGTAGTCGATGATGATGGTGTTCAGATCGTAGTTGTTTGGCGCAGCCGCATTACCGCTTTGCGGTGGACGAATCGGCGCGACATCGCCGCTGGATTCAGCCGGTTCATTGCTGACAGGCGCATCGGCGGCCGGCGCCTGAGCGGGTGCATCAGCGGCGGGTGCCTGGGTTTGCGCGTCGGGTGCGGTTTGCTGCACCTGTGGCGGCATGGGTACGGCGTCTGTTTGCTCGCCTTCCGCCAGCGCGGCCGGAGCAAGGCTTAAAGCGCCCAGAAAAATTCCTGCAGAAAGAAGATTGACGTGTGTCCTGCGCATGGGTGATTTCCACTCTGGTTAATTATTAACTGTCCATTTAACTGACACGTTAAGCACGCAGAAGGTTCCCCCGGCGCGCTTAGCGCGTCAAATTTCGCTGCTCAGCATACCTCAGCTCAGGCGCTTTTTGGCGCAGTAAAATTGCAAGCAACCATGTTAGTTTTTGTCGTGCGCTTTATTTGCCAGATCCATCAATAACGCGATGCCCAGATAGTTACTCCAGTTAAACGCGTTCTGCAGCACCACAATCGCATTGCCGTTCTGTTTATCAAAGCCAATAAAGCTGGAGTAACCGCCGATATAGCCAACCTGGTAGGTAATCTGCTGATCGCCGTAGGTATCCGTAACCCAGGCGATATTTTGTGACTGATTGCCGTGCTGTTCGTAGCCGTGATTGACCTGCGCAAACGCCGCATTGAGCGAAGCGCCCGCGCCGTCATGCAGGTGCGCATCCAGATAGCGAATCAAATCGCGCGCGTTGCTGTAGAGGCTGGCGGCCGCCACCATATTGTTTTTAAACGCCCAGTCCGGCGTGATTTGCCCGCGAGGAATTAGCTTAGGCTGATCGCCGGCATGGCCGAGCGCACGCCACGGATAGCCGCGCAGGCTCTGCGGCTTGAAGCTGCTGCTGGTCATGCCCAGCGGCTGGAACAGATTACGCTGCGCCAGCGTTTCGATGTCCTGATGGAAGCGATATTTAAGGATGTAGCCCAACAGCGCATAGCCGAGATTGGAATAGCGCGCGCCGGGATGCGCGGGCGCGTCAAAGTCGACCAGATAATCCAGCACGGCATCGCTGTCGAGGTTGCCATAAAAGTTCTCGCCGCTACGCAGATAGCTCATAAATTTCATGAACATCGGCAAGTCCATATCCTGACGCGGCAAGCCCGAGGTGTGCGTCACCAGTTGCAGCAGCGTGATGCGTTTGGCATCGGCGCTGAGCGGCACGTTGGGCGGCAAAAGCGTCTCTAAGGTGTCGTTCCAGTGCAGTTCACCGCGATCCACCAGCTCAATAATCACCTCCGCGGTGATACCTTTACTCAGCGAGCCGAGCGCAAATAAAGTGTCTGGCGTAATGGGATAACGGTGCAGCGCATCGGTGACACCAAAACTGTAGAATTCAGACTGGCTGCGTTGATGGATAATGGCGATGCTGATGCCAGAAACCTGCTTTTGCTGCATGTAATGGCGCACGATGTCATCGACGTTTTCATTAAATGTCGCGTGCGAAAGATAGACTTTATCGCTGACGGGCGCGGAGGTTTGCGACAAGGTGCCGCAGGCGCTGAGCAATACGCTCATGCCCAGCACAATGATGCATATTGTTAAACGATGGCACAGCACCCGTTTATTCCTGGCGAAGGTAATCATGGCAATGGATTGAGCGAATTTTTATGTTTTATAAAGGGTGAGACGGGTGTTGGTGGCGAAATATAGCACAGAAGAAAGTCAGCGCCACCTGCCAAAAACAGGTGGCGGCAGGGATTATTGATTAACGGGAATAACCGATCCTTTATAGTGCTGGTTAATAAATTCAGCAGTTTGCTTTGACTCCAGATCTTTCGCTAGTTCCAGAATACGCGGATCGTGCGCCAGTTTCGGCGTGGTGACCAGCACGTTGGCATACGGATTATCTTTCGCCTGTTCCAGCGCCAGCGCATCCTTCGACGGCACTAAACCGGCCTGCAACGCGTAGTTGCCATTGATGATCGCCAATTGCGCATCATCCAGCGCGCGCGGCAGCTGCGGCGCTTCCACTTCGATAATCTTCAGATGGTGCGGGTTGTCAGTAATGTCTGCGGAAGTCACCAGCGTATTTGCGCTGCTGCTCTTCAGTTTAATCAAACCATTGGCCTGCAACAGATAAAGTGCGCGGCTCAGATTGGTGACATTATTCGGTACCGCCACCTGCGCGCCATCAGGCAGATCTTTCAGTGATTTCACTTTGTGCGAGTAGATGCCAAGTGGCTCAATATGCACGGTGGCGACCACAGAAAATTTCTCGCCCAGCGCTTTTTCCTGATCGCGCAGATAAGGCACATGCTGGAAGTAGTTGGCATCCACGTCACCGCGCGCCAGCAGTTCGTTGGCGTTGAGGTTGCCGTTGAGTTCAATCACTTTGAGATCGAGTTTCTTGTCGCTCTGTTTGATGTGGTTGAGGATTTCGCTGTGCGGTACGGCATCGGCCGCCACGCGCAGCGCGGCCGCCGAGGCGTAAGTGCTGAACACCGAAACCATCGCCAACGCGGCTATCACCTTTTTATTCATCTGCTTCCCTTAGTTTCTTATGATTTAACGCTATTGAGAGTGTCAGCGTAATAACGCTGCGCCACGTCGCGATGCGATCGCAAACGTCCTTTGAGATAGTTCCAGCCCACTTCACGCAGCAGCGGATTGCTGGGATCGCTGGTCGGTCCGCGCGCTTCTGCCGCCAGCTGCGGCGGTAATTGGTACAACGGCACTTCGGCGTCGAGCTGCGCGCCGAGGAAGAAAGCGATGGAGATGCGCTGCTGTTTTGCCGGCGGCGACACTACACGATGCACGGTGGCGCGCAGATAACCGTTGGTGGCGATCTCCAGCAGTTCGCCGATGTTCACCACAAAAGCACCCGGTTTCGGCAGCGCATCAATCCACTGATCCGGCGTGACTTCAACCTGCAATCCGGGTTGATCGTCCTGCAACAGAAAGGTAAGAAAGCCGGAATCCTTATGCGCGCCGACACCTTGCTGGCTAGCAGCGGCATCCTGACCAGGATAGCGAATCAGCTTCACATGTTCGTTGGGGTGCGTGCCGTACAGCGCGTCAAACGCGTCCGGCGGCAGCGACAGAGATTTGGCGAAGGCGCGCAGTAAACGCAGCGCCACGTCAGTCATCGCCTGCTGCCACGCGTGGATCACCGGACGCAGCTGCGGTAGCGCCTGCGGCCACAAATTGGGTCCTTGCAGCTGCTTCCACGCCGGATCGTCTGCTTGCAACGTCAGGGCGGCCCGTTCTGCACCGATATCAAACTGCTCACGCTGATCGCGCTGCTCACGGGTGTATTCCACGCCCGCGCTGTTGTAGCCACGAAAATGCGGTGAATGGATCATCGAAACGCGCTGCTTCTCTTCATCTGGCAAGGCAAAGAACGCGCGCGTGATGCTTTGCACGTTCTGCAGCAGCTGCGGATTGATGCCATGATTCACCAGATAGAAGAAGCCGACGTCTCGCGCGGTTTCGCGCAGCTCGGCGAGGTATTGCGCCTGTTCCGCATCCGGCAGTTCGAGCAGGGCTAAATTCAGTACCGGCAATGTGCTGGCCATACTTTTGCATCCTTCATGCAGAAAAATTCTGCCTTTACGCTGCCATCTGCTGACAAATGCAGCCAATACTGTTGCGCGATAAGTTATGGCGAATCATTTTTAGGAGAGGTTCAGCAATCGATATGCAAAAAGCGATAAATCGTGCCCGCTTCCCGCTATAATCGCCGCCAATTAACTTTGGGCATGGCCCATCAATGAACAGCAGGAGACGCCGTATGAACCAGGGTCCGTTAACCGAAAAAGAGCTCAACTGGCTTGAAGATATGCTGGAGAAATACGGCAATGAACACTCGGTGGTGGATACCGCTGAGCTGGACGGCATGCTGACGGCGTTGCTCTCAGGCCCGAACGACATCGAACCGAGCGAATGGCTGGTGGCGATGTGGGGCGGCAAAAAGCACATTCCAAAGTGGTCGAATGAGCGCGAGATGGATCGCTTTATGACGCTGACCTTCCAGCATCTGAACGACATCGCCGAGCGTCTGGCCGAGTTCCCGGAGCAGTTTGATCCGCTGTTTGGCACCCAAGAGATGGAAGGCCAGGAATTCACCGTGGTGGAAGATTGGTGCTATGGCTATTTGCGCGGCGTGGCGCTGGATGCGGACTGGTCGCTGCTGCCAGAATCACTGCAGCCGATGATGGATACGATTGCCTTGCACGGCAGCGAAGATCATCTGGCGAAGCGCGAAGCCTTCACCCCGGGAGAGTTTGAAGCCAGCATCGAGGCGATTCGCCCCGCGGCGCTGGAGCTGCATGAATACTGGCAGGAACAGCGCATGGCGCAGCCCGATCCTGAACCTCAACTGCCGCACTTTGCCGGCGAGAAAACCGGCCGTAACGATCCTTGCCCGTGCGGCAGCGGTAAAAAATATAAGCAGTGCTGCGGTAAATAATATTTGCACCTTCCGTAGCGGCGCAATTTATTGCGCGTCCCTGGCCTTTTAATCGCGCCGCTACCGATATGTGCGTTTTTTTTCAGGGAGCCGGTTTCACCTCGGTCACCCAGGTTGGCAACTGCCATGCGCCGCCCGCACGAATCGCGCGGCACATGCCGGTGGTGGCATCGCTGCTCTGCTCAAACGCTTTGCCATCCCACACCCACGCCGCTGTACTCCAGCAATCGCCGATGCCGCGCCCTTTCTGCGCTTCTGAGATCACACCTTCACTGTAATCAGAGCCGGAATCCGTCACCAGCTGCGGCGTGCCCTGCAATGCTTTATCGGTCAGCCAATAGCCATAACCTTCGTTATACGCTCCGCGCCAGCACAGCGCGGCGATCAGCACATGCGCATCATCAACCGGCGTTAAGGTCAGCGGCTCCGCGCCCTCTTCCGGCTGATCGTCGGACGGAGCCAGATTGTCGCAGCTGTCGTCGTCGGTGAGTGAGGCAATCAGCTTTGGCTTCAACAGCGCCAGCTCATCGGCCGTCAACGGACGCGCATCGGCCTTCACCACTTTAACCTGCTGAATCACCGGCATCGGCAGCGCTGCCGGTACGCTGCTTTCCGGCTTGTTGCCTTTGCGCACCAACGCGCCCGGCGTACTAAGACGACCTTGCGCATCATCCATCTTCAGCAGCACCGCAAATGCGCCATTACTGGAGAGATCGAAAGGCTCTTCACCACCGCGAAACTCCACTTTGCCGCTGCCTTTAATGCCGTTGATCAGCGCCTGGGTTTGTTCATCCGTCAGCGCCCATTCGTCGTTATCGGCTTTCGCCACGTCGCCCAGCGCACGATCATCAATCCACAACGCTAAGTTGTTCACCACTTTAGAATCGTCATCGCCGGTATCGGCCAGCACCACGCGACCATGCGTCACCGCATTCGCTCCGCCCGCGCGTACCAGCAACACCGAGCCGCCCGCGCCCTCTTCGGCGCTGTAACCGGCGGCACGACAGGTCAGCGTGTTATCGCAGGCCAGTTCCCAGTCTTTGTGGCTAAACGAGACGCCGTCTTGATCTGCCAACAGCGGCGCACTCAGGCTGGCAAGTAGCGACATCGCCAGCAGCAATCGGGTAATCATGCCATCTCTCCATAATGGTAAAGGTGGCTAGTGTGATGATTTTTGTGACGCGGGAGAAGTGAATTTTTTGCGGCGATGCTGATTTACAGCGCCGCCACAATCTGCTGCCGCAACCACTGCTGGGCCGGATCGCGGTGCAGACGTTCATGCCACAGCAGCAAAATATCAAAGCCCGGCACCTCCAGCGGCAGATCGATAACCGCGAGGTGCGAAGCGTGACGCACCAACCGCTCGGGCAGCACCGCCACTAAATCACTGCTCGCCAGCGTTTCCTGCATAAACAAGAAGTGCGGCACCGACAGCACCACGCGGCGTGAACGCCCGATCTTCGAAAGCGCATTATCGGTGGCGGCGCTAAAGCCACCGCCATCGGGCGATACCATGACAAATTCCAGCTGACAGAACTGATCCAGCGTCGGCAGACGTTGCAACTGCGGGTGATCGCACCGTCCCGCCAGCACGTAGCGCTCGCTGAACAGTTTGCGTTGATGCAGCGTCGGCGGCGCGTTATCGCCCGTATGAAACACCACATCCAGCTCGCCTTTTTCCAACTGCTGCGCCACCAGCAGCGGATTCAGCGCCAATATCGCCATACGACTTTGCGGCGCAGCAGCGCGGATCAGGTTAAGCGCGGGCAGCACCAACGCCGACGAGGTGTAATCGGTGGCGGCGATGCGCCAGGTGTTATCGGCATTGGCCGGATTAAAGGCATCGGGCGGCGCGACCGCACGCTCAATCGCTTCCAGCGCCAGACGCAGCGGCTCACGCAAAGCTTCTGCACGCGCCGTTGGCAGCATGCCACGCGGCCCCGGTAACAATAGCGGATCGTCAAAATGCCTACGCAATCGCGCCAACTGAGCGCTGACGGAAGGCTGCGAGAGATGCAAACGCTGCGCCGCGCGCGTGACGTTGAGTTCGCTTAGCAGCACGTTGAGCGTCTGCAGCAGATTCAAATCCAGCAAGTTGATATTCACCGTGGCTATACCTGAGATATCTGTAATTGATTTCCACTATAGCTAGCGCCGACTTAATCTGCAGTGGTTTTCATCTCACAGGATTAAGCCCATGAATGTACTGATTGTGTATGCCCATCCGGAACCGCGTTCGCTGAGCGGTTCACTTAAAGACTTTGCCGTGCAGCATCTGCAGCATGCCGGACATCAGGTGCAGGTCTCTGATCTCTATGCGATGCAGTGGAAAGCGCCGCTCGACGCTGCCGACACGCGCGCCCCATTAGTGGGCGACCACTTCGATGCGACGCTGGATTCTCGCTTCGCCTACGATCATCAGCTACAGGCCGCCGATATCGCCGCGGAGCAGGAAAAATTGTGCTGGGCCGATACGGTAATTTTTCAATTTCCGCTGTGGTGGTTTTCGATGCCCGCCATCATGAAAGGCTGGTTTGACCGCGTTTACGCCAACGGTTTTGCTTACGGCGTGGGCGAGCACAACGAACAGCATTGGGGCGATCGTTACGGCGAAGGCAATCTTAGCGGCAAACGTGCAATGCTGGTGGTGACGACCGGCGGATGGGAATCGCATTACAGCCCGCGCGGCATTAACGGCCCGATCAACGATCTGCTGTTTCCGATTCAGCACGGCATGCTGTTTTATCCCGGCTTTAGCGTGCTGCCGCCGCTGGTTTTCTATCGGGTACAAAAGTCAGCAGCAGAACGATTTGCTGGCTGGTGCGATGCGCTGGCTACAAGGCTAGATACGTTGGCGGAAACCGCGCCAATTGCCTACCGTCAGCAGAACAGCGGCGACTATGAGATTCCTGCGCTGACCTTAAAGGCGGAGTTTGTCCTGGAAGAGAGTGGCTTTGGCGTGCATGTGAAGCGGTGAAAGGTGGCAGACTCGGCGCTGAGCCTGCTGTTACTCGTACAGCCAGCGCCCCGCTTTTGCTGATTCAATCAACATTCCCAGCGTGAAATCGGGTACCACCGGCACTTCACGCTTATTGAATGGATTGAGAATCTGCGCCAGCGAGGGCTCATCGGGATAGTAGGTTTCAATGACGAATCCGCCGCGATCGACGCTGAACTCGCCGAAGAACTCATCCATCAGCGCAGCGGCTTCTTCACGCTCGAAGTTAAGATCGCTATCAATATCAATCTGCGGCGTCAGCGTCTTTTGCTTAAACAGGTAAACGCCGTCGTAACGCCGCACCAGCTCGTAGATACGCTGCTCAATTTCAACTGTCATCGCTTCTGCACCTCCACTGATTTCACCGGAGCGCCATTCTGCCATGCAATCCCAACAGTTGGATGAAAAAAATCTCTGCAGGAGAATTTTGAGACAAAGAGCCAGTTTTCCCAGCCGGGATGCCTGGTTTATTGCGTTAATGCATCCCGAGCTTCTTTCAACTCATCTCGCGCGTCAGCCAGTTTACGCTGCTGCTTCTCAATTTTATCGCTGCGGCCTTTGGCCTGCGCTTCCCTTAGATCTTGTTCGCGCTCCTGCACTTTCAATTGCTTCTCGGCCACTTTCTGCTGGCGCGCTTTAAGCAAGCCGCTGTCGGTGCAGTTTGCATTGGTTTCGCGTAACGCCTTTTCCAGACCGGCGATGCGCGCAGCATTGCCATGCTCACGCGCCATCGCCAGCTCTTGCTGGATATCCTGCTTTTTAGCGGCGCAGCCGGTGGCTGGGTTGGCAGCCTGAACAGACGTCACGGTCAAAGCAGAGAAAAGAATCGAAAGGGAAATCAGGGTGTTTTTCATGGTGAACTCTTGGTTTACATTGATGGGCGCTATTATACGAAGAGTTCTTAACAAGATCTTAAGGACCACACATCAGCACTAACTTTGCGTAGAATCAGTATGGCTTTGCCGTGATAACGACGGGAATGGTATAAATGGAATTATTGTATTTATAAGCAGGGAGATTATTAAAAGAAAAAACCTTACCTTTCACATTTAAATAAATCACTCCATTTTCAATCTTATTTAGTGCTTTGGAATCAGAAGTAATGAGGAAGGGTGAATAATTATTACTTAAAGCCTTCTTGAATTCCTCTATAATTTATAAAAAAAAGATGGTTAATTAAGCTGGTAGCGATGCAGGATTGCTTTCGCTGTGCGATTCACCCGGTTATCTTCTTCATACCCAGGTGAAATTGTTAGCATTCATACTGCTGAAGTTAGCAATACTCGCGGCATATCATTTACAAAGCGAACCTATCCAGGCCAGCTAGAGCGAATAAAAATGATCACATTTGATCTTAGGGGCGCCGAGCTTTAGGGAGAGGCTGTAAGCCGTCTCTTTCATTATCTTGCCCACACCGCTGTCGCGCATCGATTGCGTTAAACGTGATGACGGACCTGTTAATGCCAGCGCCGCGAGCAGTTTATTTCCCTCACCAAAAACGGGAAGAGAGAATGCAGCAATGTGCGGATCACGCATGCCGGAGGTAAAGAGCGGTAATTCTGGGGCAGATTCAAGAAGCGGTTCATTGAGTCCCCAATGGCGAAGCACTTGCCCTATTGCTGAATTATCCAGCGGCAAAAAAGTACCGGGTAAGCGCGTTTCTCGTAATCCTTCGGAGGGCTCCGCTCTGAATAAGCAAAGCCTTTGACCGTTCTCAATCACATACCATGTGGCGCTTTCACCCGTCGCCGTCGCCAGCGCGTGCAGTTCAGGCTGGACAATACTGGCCAGATGAAATGACTGTTCATAGAGCTTGCCAAGATAAAGCAGTCTGGGACCCAATGTATAAACGCCGCTGTCGCGTCTGATAACGTAGTTCATGCGTTCAAGTGAGTTCATGAGACGGTAAACCGTCGTTTTATGGTAGCCCGAAAATTGTGCCAGAGCGGTGAGCGTCAACGCCTCTTCGCCAGGCTTAAAACAATCCAGTAGTGCCAGCGCTTTCTCAACGGCAATTACGCCTTCATTCCCCATCGGTACGGTCTCCTGTTTGCGACGGTAAGAGTTTACCGTGCAATTTGTGATTCACATCGTATTTACATCACAAATGAAAGCTTAACGCTGGTGCGATCTGATTTAACATCGATATAGTGGTTTTACATAGTACAACATAGTTGTAACAGGTAAAACATGAAGAGGTAATTTATGCCACACGCAGAGAATACGTTCATCAAGCGCGACCTTACCCGTACAGCGCCCGAGCTGGTCAAACAGGCTGCTGAGTTTCAGGCCGCTATTCTTGCCGATGTTGCCGGACGTCGCGGTACGCTGCACGGTCGCGTAAAGCCCGTTTCACCCACCATGAAAGTTGCTGGCCCCGCCATCACGGTTGAGGTTCGGCCGGGCGATAACCTTGCCATTCACGCGGCGCTCGCCATCGCTCAGCCTGGCGATGTTATCGTCGTCGACGGTAAAGGCGATATCAGCTGTGCTTTGATTGGTGAAATCATGTCCACTCAGGCAGAAGCGTCGGGCATCGCAGGAATCATCATCGATGGTGCAGTTCGCGACGCCGACGCACTGTGCGAAAACGGCTTCCCGGTGTTTTCCGCAGGTCTGAATCCTTGTGGCCCAACCAAATCTGTCGCGGGCCGCGTTAACTATCCTGTTTCTGTGGCCGGAGCGGCAATCCAGCCTGGTGATTTGATCATTGGTGATGTCGACGGCGTGGTCGTTCTGCCACGTGAAGCCGTTCCGGCGCTGATTGAACTGGCACAGAAAAAACTGGATGCCGAGACCAAACGCATTGCCGCCATCCGTGAAGGCGATATTCGCGCACCCTGGCTGGAAAAAGCCCTGCTTGCGGCTGGAATGTTGAATGAAGGGGAGGAATTGTAATGGCATCTTCTCATCCCGTAATTTTGGTAACTGGCAGCGATTTGGCGCAGGAAGCGTTAGGCCTGCTCAAGGGCTTTGATATCGTTTACGCAGGCATAAAGCCCAGTGAAGACGAATTGTGTCAGCTGTGTCACCAACACGATCCGGTGGCGATTATTGTTCGATACGGCAAAATCAACGCCCGCATCATGGATGCCGCACCTCACCTGCGGGTTATTTCCAAGCACGGCAGCGGCATTGATGTTATCGATCAAAAAGCGGCGGCTGAGCGCCATATCAGCGTGCAGTCAGCGCCCGGTGCTAATGCAGCAGCGGTGGCTGAACATACATGGACGATGATATTGGCCTGCGCCAAAGCGGTTCTCCCGCTGGATCGCCGAATGCGTCAGGGACATTGGGACAAATCGACCCACAAGTCGGTTGAGCTTGAAGGCCGAACGCTGGGTCTGATTGGATTGGGTGCGATTGGCGGTCGGGTCGCTCGCATTGGCAAAGCGTTTGGTATGAAAGTCCTTGCCTATGACCCGTTCGCCAGGTCCTTTCCCGACGAGTGTGAATCCTCCACGCTTGAAGCTCTGCTACAACAGGCAGATGTGATTTCATTGCACTGCCCATTGACGGAACAGACACAGCACATGATCAACAGCGACAGGCTGAGTCAGTGTAAAAAAGGCGCGATTCTCGTCAATACTGCACGCGGTGGCCTGATCGATGATAACGCGCTTCTAACGGCGCTGGGTGACGGCACCCTTAGCTGGGCTGCTCTGGATAGTTTTGCTGTTGAGCCGCTGACCGCACCACATGTCTGGCAGGCTGTTGATAACGTCATCCTGTCGCCGCACATTGGTGGCGTCAGTGACAACTCATACGTGAAAATGGGAACAGCTGCAGCGAGTAACGTTTTGAAGGTGCTGGCTGAACCGATTAAAAGTGAAAGTGCCCTGTCTTAATGCATTAACCTTCCCCACCACTTGTTAAACGACCTTACCAACTTGCTTGCCGGTAAGGTCGTTCATCAACCTCGGCTATCACTGCAAATCTCCATCACTCCCTCAGCGTTGACCCTTCGATAAGACAGTTACGTCTTTCCAATCCACACTTGTTACTGAGATTTCAATGACGTTTAGCAGCTTGATAACGAGAAGTGCATAGCTTGGATGAGGCGGAACGTGAACTTCTTTTGGAGTGGATTGATGGTGGGAGGAATGGGAGAAAAGCCTCCCGCAGACGCTCAGATAAGCGCCCGCGGGAGGGTGACGTTATTTACTCACCGGCGACGCGGTGTTTTCGACTTCAATGTTTAACTCTTTTTTGCGGCCCATGATCAGCACGGCGATACCGCCAATACCACACAGAATCGCCAGCGGCACCATAGCCAGTGTGTGGCTGCCCGTGGCCTGGTTGATGATGCCGTAAACGTTGACCATCAGTCCTCCGCCGATCAGGTTAGCCATGGCGCCAATCGCAGCCAGACCGGCGGCCGCAGTAGTGGAAGACATCCATCCCGATGCGAGCGCCCAGAACGGACCTTTCATTGAATACGCGCCTACCAGCACCAGCGACAGAATCACCACGCTGCCCGTCAAACTGTTGGTGATAAAGGCAGATAACAGACCACCCGCAATCAGGAAAAGGGTTAACGCGGTATGCCAGCGACGCTCGCCGCTGCGATCGGAGCTTCTGCCCCACACAATCATCAGGATAGATGCCAGACCGTAAGGGATGGCGTTCACCAAACCGGTGGTAAAGTTATCCAGGCCATATGATTTAAGCAGTTGCGGCGACCAGACGCTCAGCGTTGAGCCTGCCGCAGAAGCGCCGGCATAAATCAGCGCCATCACCCAGATATGTTTATGGCGCAGCAGTTGCCACAAAGAGATGTGGCCGATCGCTTTCTTCTTCGCGTTCTCGGCTTCAAGCGTGCTATTCAGCCACGCTTTTTGTTCCTGATTTAACCAGTTGGCATCGCTGGGTCTGTTGCTCAGCATAAAGAAGGCGGCAATACCCAAAACCACCGCTGGAATGCCTTCCAGGATGAACAACCAATGCCAGCCGCGCATGCCGTACCAGCCATCAAGTGACAATATGGCCCCAGAAATGGGCGAGCCGATAAAATTCGCTGCGGGAATGGCAACCATAAAGGTGGCGATCACGCGGGCGCGATATTTACCCGGAATCCAGTAAGTCAGATAAAGAATCACGCCAGGGAAGAATCCAGCCTCAGCTGCACCCAGTAAAAAACGCAATACGTAAAGTGTATTGGCACTCTCAACGAAGGCGTTACAGACCGAGATAATGCCCCACGAGACCATGATGCGAGAGATCCAAATCTTCGCACCGATTTTCTGCATCGCAAGGTTGCTGGGTACTTCAAAAAGAAAGTAACCCACAAAGAACAGGCTACTGGCCAGACCAAAAACGGCTTTAGATAATCCCAAATCTTCATTCATCTGTAGCGAGGCCATACCGATGTTGCCACGGTCAATGATGGCAATCAGATAGCAGACGATGAGAAAGGGCAAAATGCGCCAAACCACCTTCTTAACGGTCTGCTGCTCTATATCGGCAGAGAAAGACGTGGTGTGCTTTTTCTCAGACATGATAATCCTCACAAGTTTGTCATGGCCTTACGCGATGATGTGTTCGCAAAGCTGATTGTTGTACTTTGTAAAACTTAGATGTACAGAGTACAATCATTATCTCGACAAACGCCCTTCTGTGCCTGAAGTTGTAATCAGGTTGTGTCTTTTGTCACAGAAAGGTATCTGATGATTTTCATTTTTGTGATGCTGGCGAGATTTCTTTTTCGCGCGCACCGCGGGTCTACTGAAAATCATACGAAATGAGGTAAGTAAAACGGCAGGAATGGAAAAATTAACTGAGACTAATAAAGGAAATATAAATCAGCAATATCAATCAATTAAATTTATTTCCAATTTCGCAGGATGGATATCATCAACAGGCGCTGCTATTAAAACTCACTGTGACGATACAAAGCGAAACCAATAAACAAAAAGTCATGTTTTGATCGGGCGGGCGTTGAATTGTACTTCAGGAGAAAAAGACAATAGAAGATGAAGTGCCCCGTCGACCTTAGCATAACCACAATAAGGCTCGGACGGATTTGGACCAAAAAAAAAGCCTTTCGGCTTTAATTTTAGTAACTTGCGGACTGTTACTGAAGTTCTCGTATCTTTAAATGGTGCCGAAGGCCGGACTCGAACCGGCACGTATCTCTACGGTTGATTTTGAATCAACTGCGTCTACCGATTTCGCCACTTCGGCACTGAAGAGGATGCGGAAAACGTTGGGGATTATACCGTTACGAACAGCGTGCGCAACCGGAATCGTTAGGGATGTGCGCTAAGCGTTGAAAAAAACAGCATTTCGCGGATAACTGCTTGTTATACCGTCGATCCCGCCAACCGACGTTCAAAAATTAAAACCCAGAACGGTCCCAATTTTCCCCAATCAGCCCGGTTAACTGGAACTTTCCGAATTCAAACCTCTCTTAACCAAAACTGACGCAGTCAGAACATAAAAGACAACGAGGTTGAGATGAAAGTACAACGCATGATTTGGGGATGGGGCATCGCGGCAGCCATGGTTGCGGGGAGCGCATCGGCAGCAAGCTGGCAGGATCAGCTGAGCAGCGCGGCATCGCAGCTGTCACAGCAAAACAACAGCACCAGCAACACCAGCACCACGCAGAATGGCGGCATGTCGCTCTCATCGCTTACCGGCCTGCTCAACGGCGGCGATAAAGCGGTGAGTTCCAACAGCATGACCAACGCCGCAGGCGTGATGTCCTACTGCGTGCAGCACAACGTGGTGGATAACAACGTGAAGTCGGTAAAAGATCAGGTGCTGAGCAAACTCGGCCTGAACAGCACCACCGCGCAAGAGCAGAAAACCGATTACCAGCAGGGTTTGCAAGGCTTGCTTAACACTGGCAACGGTCAGCAACTGAATTTGCAGAGCCTGAGCAACTCGCCGATGGGTGAGAAGCTGAAAACCAAAGCCTGCGATGTGGTTCTGAAGCAAGGCAAAAAATATATCGGCATGTAAGGACGCGCCGATATCAAGGCGCGAGCTGTCCCTCGCGCCTTTTCTTTAGTCCAGTAACGCTCGCGTCTCCAGCACCGTTCTCTGCAACAACTCCCGCGCCTGGTCCAGCGACCGAATGTTGGTATAGCCAATCACCAGGCCATAGCGTTTCTGTGTCTGCATATACCAGCCGGAGAGCGGCAATACGCGCAGGTGATGCCGCTGCCAAATCTCCGCCAGCGCCGTGTCCTGCGTGCCGCGCGGCAGGAAGGCGACAATGTGCATGCCGCCATCCGTCAGTTCAAAATCAAACACATCCGGAAAACATGCCTGCAAGGCATCCAGCATCATGCGGCGTCGCTGCTGATAAAGCGTGCGCATCTTTTTGATGTGGCGATAGAAATGCCCTTCGCTGAGGAACTGCGCCAGAATCTTTTGCGGCAGCAGCGACATACCGGTTTCAAGGATTTCCCCCAACTCGCTGAAGCGCGCGATGGTCTCTTTCGGCATCACCAGATAACCCACGCGCATCGCCGGCATCATGGTTTTGCTGAAGGTGCCGGTGTAAAACACCCGATCGTGCACATCCAGGCTTTTCAGCGCCGGAATCACTTTGCGCGTGTAGTGAAACTCGCCGTCGTAATCATCTTCAATAATCCAGCTGTCATTGTGCTGTGCCCACTCCAGCAGTTGATGTTTGCGCGGCAGCGATAAGGTTACCGCCAGCGGGCTGTGATGCGTAGGCGTGACGATGGCGAAACGCGCATCGGCGTGATAGCGCAGCAGATAATCCACATCCATGCCTTGCCGATCGACCGGCACGTAATGCAGATTCGGCGCGATGCGCTTCAGCAGTTTTTGCCCGAAGAAATAGCCGGGATCTTCAAACAACACCTTGTCGCTTGGCTGCGCCAGCACCGCCAGAATCAGTCGCAGGTTGGCGCGATAGCCGCTGGTGATGAAAATCTGTTCCGGCTGGCAGTTAAGTCCACGCGAAATATTCAGGTAGCTGGCGATGGCTTCCCGCAGCGGCTGATAACCCATGACCGGCGGCAAAATCATCTCATCGGCGCGCAGGCTGCGCGCCGCTTTGCCGGAAATAAGCAGCCATTTTTTGTGCGGAAACGCATCCAGCGCCGGGATGCCAAGCCGCAGCTCGCCTTTGCTCTCGCGCTGGATTAACGCGCTCACTGGCGGCGCAGGCACTGCCGTTTTCCCGGTTTTTTCCGGCAGAATCAGTTCAGGATTAACGCGCGTGCCCTTCGCGCCCTGACTGACAAAATAGCCTTCGCCGATCAGGATTTCATAAGCGGCTTCCACCGTTTTTCGCGCCACTTGCAACTCACTCGCCAGCGTACGGATCGCCGGTACGCGGTCGCCCGGCTTCAGCTGCCCTGCAAGAATCTGCTGGCGATATCGCGCATAAATCTCTTTATAACCCACGCCATGTCCTACCTGTTTTTACGTTTTTTGACCCTTTTCACTCAGACATGGAAGTTTAAGATGCCCGCATCACCTTCGCATTGAAAAACGACTGACCTGAGGATAAAAACATGACTGCACGCGTTAACCACTTTAAAACCGTACCGACACTGGTCAAAGCCATGTCCGATCTCTCCATGAACGTCAGTAATGTTTCATTAGAAACCTCACTGAAGCATCTGGTCGATCTGCGCGCCTCGCAGCTCAATCAATGCGCGTTCTGCGTCGACATGCATGTGAAAGAGGCCAAACTGCACGGCGAGCGCGAGCTGCGTCTGCATCATGTGGCGATCTGGTGCGAATCCCCGCTGTTCACCGCCAAAGAGAAAGCGGCGCTGGCGCTGACCGAAGCGCTGACGCGTCTGGGCGATCACGGCATCGACGAAGCGCTGTACAGCGAGGTGCGCGCGCACTTTTCCGAAGTGGAGACCAGCGAGCTGACGTTCTGTATCGCGGTGATCAACACCTGGAATCGCCTGATGGTGCTGTCGCAGATGACGCCGGGCGCACTGGACAGCGCTTATGGGTTGGATCGTGCTGATTTACGTTAATTTTTACCGCCAGTCGCTCATGCTGCTGGCGGCACCATGTTCATCTGCGCTGCCTGAGGCTATAGTGAGATTTTGCACCACACAGGACAGCGCACATGAAAGGCATCAACATTGCGATTTACTTCGATCCCGACCAGATTCACATCTGCGTTCACCAGCAGGATGACAGCTATCTCAGCCAACACTTTATTTACGACGACAGCGTAATTGAAGAGATCTATCAGTGGCTGGAGCAGTTCACGCCTAATCGCACCCACATTTGCCTGATTGAGCACGATACCGCCGATATCCTTGCCGATGAGTTGGTGGATAACGGTTATCACGTCCATCAGGTGACGCAGCACGATCTCTTGACCTGGTTCGCCAACGAACCGCCTGCCGAACCCGATGGTTCACCGGTGCGCGCGCTGCTGCGTTATCTGGAGAACGAGCAGCCATCCGAATACCAGTCACGCACGCCGCAGATTGAAGCGTTGATGGATCTGCTGGATGAGCTGGACGATCTCGAAGGTGTGGATGAAGTTGAAGATGAAGACAATCTGCCGGATGACGTGCTGCGCCTGATGAAGCAGAAGAAGATCAGTGCGCAAGACGCCGCCCAACGCCTGCTGCCGGATGTGAATGAGCGCATTCGCGAGCACTTAATCAATTATCCCGAACTGATGACGCCTGAGCTGCTGCAGGATTTCTTCCCTGAGCTGATCGAGGCGCTGGATACGCCGAAGCACTAATCAATGAACGCACGCACCGCAGCGGCGCGATTGATCGCGCGGTTTTGACCGACTCTCCATCCTCTTAACGCGCAATAAATTGCGCCGTTACGAGCCGTGCGATTATCGAATAATTTTTCAAATGGGACATTTCATGCTGGAGTTGTTTAAAGCCATCGGGCTGGGATTGGTGGTGATTTTGCCGCTCGCCAATCCGCTGACCACGGTGGCGCTGTTTCTCGGCCTGGCCGGAGAGATGAATTTCCAGGAGCGTAATCGCCAGGCGATGCAGGCCTCGATCTACGTGTTCCTGATCATGATGGTGGCGTGGTATGCCGGCAGCGCGGTGTTGCACACCTTTGGCATCTCCATTCCCGGCCTGCGCATGGCGGGCGGATTGATTGTGGCGTTTATCGGTTTTCGCATGCTATTTCCGGCGAAACCGGTCGGGCATTCGGTCGAAGCCGAGCACAAGCAGGATGAACTGGACGCGACCGACAGCAACCGTGAAACCGTCAACATCGCATTTGTGCCGCTGGCGATGCCGAGCACCGCGGGACCGGGCACCATTGCGATGATCATCAGTTCCGCGTCGACGGTTAAATCGGGCGTAGATTTCCCGGCATGGGTGGTTGCCGTCGCCCCGGTGCTGACGTTTTTGGCCGTGTCGGTGATTTTGTGGATTTCGCTGCGCAGTTCGGGCGCCATCATGAAGCTGGTTGGTAAAGGTGGCATCGAAGCGATTTCACGTCTGATGGGCTTTTTGCTGGTGTGTATGGGCGTGCAGTTCGTGATTAATGGCGTGTTAGAAGTGATTCACAATTATCATTGAGACCACGTTGAAGACGCGCAATGAATTGCGCCGCTACGGTATTTGCGCCTATCCGTAGCGGCGCGATTTATCACGCAGTTTTAAGCGATTTACTCACCTTTCAACGTTTTACGCACTTCTGCTACCTGATCTTTCGTCACCGCTGGCGCATTGTTGCTCCAGCCTTGACGAATGAAGGTCGCCAGTTTAGCCACTTGGTCATCATCCAGACGCTTAGCAAAACCCGGCATCGCCAGCGTTGATGGCGCTTTCTCAGTGGATGGCTGCTGCGCACCGGCCAGAATGGTGTGGATCAAACCACCTGGATCCCTGGCATTGACGATGGTCGCCTGATCCAGCTCCGGGAAGATCCCCGGCGCACCTTTACCGGTGACAAAGTGGCAGGCGCCGCAGTTGTCGATATATAGACGCTCACCTTCCGACAAGCCTTTCGCAGCGGTCAGTTTCGCTTCCGTCGCCTGCTGTTTCTTCACGTCATACGCCTGCAGCGCCGGGTTGCCGCCAAGGAACTTCAGATAGGAGGCAATCGCTTTCAAGTCGGCATCGGTCATGTGCGAGCTCGAGTGCTCAATCACTGACTTCATCTCACCGCCCACTGCTGCCTTATCGTTACGACCGGTTTGCAGGTAATCGACAATCTCCTGCTCGCTCCAGCGCGGCAGACCGCGCAGTGACGGCACATCCCAGTTGTTCAGGCTGCCACCGGCAAGGAACTGATCGTCGCCGCTATCCAGCGCTTTCTCGTTCATGCCGAGGCCGCGTGGCGTATGGCAGCTGCCGCAGTGCCCCAGGCTTTCGACGATGTAAGCACCGCGATTAACCTCTTCTGACGCGCCGCCAATCGGCTGGAATGGCTTGTCAGAGGTAAACGCCCAGTTCCAGAAGCGCATGCCCCAACGCTGGCTGAACGGGAAGCTCAGATCGGTTTCCGGCGGCTGCTCGCTGCTTGGCTTCACGCCTTTCATGAAGTAGACGTAAAGCGCGTGCATATCGGCGTCGGAGATTTTGGCGTAATCCGGGTACGGCATCGCCGGATAGAGACGCGCCCCGTTCGGCAATACGCCTTTGCGCACCGCGTCGGAGAACTGCTGCTCGCTGTAGTTGCCGATGCCGTGCTCTTTGTCCGGCGTAATGTTGGTGGAGTAAATGGTGCCGAGATTCGACTCAATCGCCAAACCACCAGCGTAATCCCCTTTACCGGAAACGGTATGGCACGCCATACAGTCGCCGAGACGCGACAGGTATTCACCCTGCTTGATCAATTGAGCTTCATCTTCCGCGTGTGCCTGCAGTGCAAAGCTGCCCAGCAGCACGGCGTTGGCGATTAACAATGATTTTAATTTCATGCGCTTATGCCTGTACCAGTGGACCGGGATTTTTCAGATAATGTTCTTTAATGGCTTGTGCCGCCATCAAGGTGATCGCGCCGATGGTATCGGTCGGGTTCGCCTGGAAGTTTTGCGGGAAGGCGTTGCCGCCCGGCACAAACACGTTATGAACGTCCCAGCTCTGCAGGTACTTGTTCAGTGCAGAAGTTTTCGGGTTATCGCCCATCACCGCGCCACCCACGTTGTGGGTTGAAACGTATTTGGTGAGGTCAAAGTCCGCGCCCATTGGCAGGAAGCTCATGCTCATGCTGTCTGGGTTCAGCTCTTTGGCGATGTTGCCGACGATGCCTTTCAGGTGCTGTTGCAGCTTCAGTTCGTTCTCTTTCCAGTTGAACGTCATGCGCAGCAACGGCTGACCGCGATGGTCGGTGTAATTCGGATCCAGATCCAGATAGATATCGCGATACGACTGGCAGGTAGTGGTGATGCTGATCTTCATGGAATGGTTGTACCACTCCTCCAGACCTTCTTTGTAACCCATGCCCCACGATGGTGTGCCTTTCGGCAGCGCAGCAGCCATTGGCGTGCCGGTGGCTTGCGAGCTGTGGATCTTGGCGCCGCCGAGGAAGCCAAGGCCCGGACCGTCGAAGTTGCCTGGCGAGATGTCGTTGAACATCTGGCCGGTGGCGCCGGCGGTGGCGTAAGAGTTGAAGTTTTTGTCTTTGAAGAACAGGGTTGCGCCGCCGTTTGACAGGAACGCGTAGTTACGCCCCACCACACCCTCTTCGGTGATTGGGTTATACGGCTTGCCGATACCGGAGAGCAGCATCAGGCGTACGTTATAAAGCTGGAAGCTGGAGAGCACCACGATCTTCGCCGGCTGGAACACTTCGTTGCCGTCCACATCGTAGTAAATCACGCCCTTGGCGGTTTTCTGGTCGTCATGCAGTACCACTTTCACCACTTCCGCATGCACTTCGTAAGAGAAGTTCGGCATACGTTTCAATGCATCCATCACCGCCGTTTGTGGTGAGGCTTTAGAGTAGTTGAGGCACGGATATTTCGAGCAGTAGCCGCAGTAGTTACACGGTGCGATCTGGTTGCCGTACGGGTTTTTCCACGCGCGTGATACGCACGCAGATGGGTTCGGGAACGGATGGTAGCCGAGTTTGGTGGCCGCCTCTTTGAACATCACGTTGTTCAGCGTATCTTCCAGTGCAGGCAACGGATAAGGTTCAGAACGCGGACCTTCAAACGGATCGCCGCCCGGCAGAATCTGGCCGCGCAGGTTGCCGGTGGTGCCGGATTGACCGCAGATCAGCTCAAACTTGTAGTAATACGGCTCGATCTCTTCCCAAGTGAACGGGAAGTCCATCACGCGCATATCTTCCTGCAGGATGCCCGGCTTGTAGGCCTCATCGACGTAGGTTTTCAGCTTCAGGTCGGTTGGGGTTGGACGAATCAGCACCGCCGTCCAGTGCATGCCCGCGCCGCCCACGCCGGTTCCCGGCGCAAACGCGCCCCATTTACGGGTCGGCAACGCCGTCTGGCTGCTGTTGTAACGCACGGTGACCGCCACTTCTTTTGGCGTAGCAAACACTTTGTTACGCACGTTGTAGGCGTATTCATCAGCCGGTTTCGGGTAAGCGAAATCCGGGTAATCACGCTCGCCGCCACGCTCCAATGCGCGCACTTCGAGTCCCGCCATCGCCAGCTCAATACTCATCAACGAGCCGGCCCAGCCGAGGCCGCAAACGACGACATCGACTTCTTTCTTTGTAATCTGTGCCATGTTAATCCTGTCTCACATACCAAAAACGGGGGTGTGCTTACGCGCTTTCACCCAGGAGGCTGACCGGTCCCAGCGGGTACGGCACGTTGTGCTGCTTCACCCATTCGGTAAAGCTGGCGCGTGCGCCCGGGAAGCCGATGGCGATCCAGGCTTTCATGCCTTTGTTGCCGCCGTACATCGGGTCAGCGAGGTAGCCATGTTTGGTATCTGAGAGCAGTTGGCCGAAGAACTGCGAGGCCTTTAGGTTCTCTTCGCCCAGGGCGGCGAAGTCAATGCCGTCGTTTTTGTTCACTTTGGTGAGCACCGCATCTTTCTCTTCCAGTGACAGCTCATGGAACGGTTTCTGGAAGTTGCTTTGCGTCCACTGATTCACCAGCTTGATACCGGTTTGGTACATCTGCTGTGGCGTGAACGGGATTTGATAACCCATGGTGGCAGGCGCATGCACGTTGAACGGACCCTGCATGTAAATCTCTGCCCCGAACTCCGGGCTGTGCAGCTGCTGATCGATAAAGATCGGCACGTTGGTTTCCAGTGCACCTGGCGCTTTACCTTTACCGCCGGCTGGAATCAGGCGATCGGTTGCGGCCAGAATAAATTGCCACTCATCGGTACTGAAAAAGATCGGTTTATAGTCGGCGAGCTCGGGTGCTGCCATTTCCGCAGCTTGCGCCGCAGTTAATCCCTTAAATACCAGGTCACTTAATGGCAAAGCCAATAGCGACCCAAGTAAAAACTTACGTCTGGTGGTCGGTTTATTTAGAAGCATGGCGCGACGACTCTCACTTGCTAAGAAAGATAATTATTTTTGTTAATAGCTTTATAAATCGGTAAATAACCTGGCAATCTTAGGGATATAGGTATTTCAGAATGTAAAAATTCAATTATGGATGTGTTTTGATGAAATTAAGTCATCATGTTGAATTTAGGTTAAGGCTTGGTAAAAGGCTTTCGAGGCGAAAAAACAGGGTTTAGCCGTACATTTGAGGGGAAAGTGGCACGAATCAGTGGGCATTTGACCAGGGATTATCGCGCAAAGAAATAATCGCAGGAATGAATCAATGAAAAAAAATCATACTTCCATACCAGAGAATTATTCTCATTTATAACATCTTATTTACTTTATTGACCAGCAGATGAACGATCTATTTAGCGGAAATGACAAGTCGCGCACAAAATAAACGCAATAATTCCCCCAGGTAATCAATTGTTATATTCCGGCACAGCTCAGAACAAACCGGCATTTTGCCAAAGCGACGGCAGAGATAGAGTGAATTTATCTATCACTCAGGACAATAATAATGCGCTCACTGATTTTGCTCGTCGCTTTATGGGGCAGCAGTTTTGCACTGCACGCAGCCACACCGAAAGATACCCTTGTCGTCGCCGTCCCGCTCGACGGCATTATTAGCTTCGATCCCGCTGAAAGCTTCGAAACCGTCAGTAACAGCGCGCAGCGCAACATCTACCAAACATTAGTGGAGGCAGATCGTCATGATCCGCAGAAGCTGGCACCGCTGCTGGCCACCCACTGGCAACAAGGCAGCACGCCGCACAGCTTAGTGTTCAACATCAAACCCAACGCACACTTCTCCAGCGGCAATCCGGTGACGGCGCAGGATGTGATCTTCTCACTGACGCGCGCGGTGCAGCTGAACAAAGCGCCCTCTTTCATCCTCGCCGAATTTGGCTGGACCAATGAAAACATCGCCAGCCAGTTCAAAGTGCTGAATGACCATCAGCTGGAGATTCAGTGGCCAGCGCAGATTGGTCAGAATCTGGCGTTGCGCCTGCTGACCGCGCCGGTGGCCTCGGTGGTGGATAGCAAAACCGTGCAGCAACACGTCGCTAATAACGATCTCGGCAACGGCTGGCTGCATACCCATTCCGCCGGCAGCGGCGCATTTATCCTTCAGCAATATGTGCCGCAGCAGGCGCTGGTGCTGAGCGCCAACCAACAAGCGAATCCGCAGCCGAAGCTGAAACGCATTCTGCTTAAAGGCGTGGCGGATGCCAGTGCGCGTCGTCTGCTGATTCAGCAAGGCGATGTTGATGTGGCGTATCAGCTTGGCCCGGATCAAATTGATGCGCTGAAGAGCGACAAGAATCTGCGCATTGAAGCCTTCCCTTCCAGCCTGGTTTACTACCTCGGTTTCAATACCAAAGACAAAGCGCAACCGGCGTTAGGCAATCCGGCGCTGTGGCAAGCCGCGCGCTGGTTGGTGGACTACAACAGCCTCTCGAAGGATTTGCTGAAAGGTCAGTACCGCATTCATCAGAGCTTCCTGCCGCAGGGTTTTGACGGCGCGCTGGACGATCAGCCGTTCCACTACGATGTGGCGAAAGCCAAAGAGATTCTAGCCAAAGGCGGCATCAAGCCGGGGACGAAGTTTGCGCTGACGGTGATCAATCAGCCGCCCTATATTGACGTGGCGCAGGCGCTGCAGGCCAGCTTCGCCAAAGCGGATGTGCAGATTGAGTTACAGCCGGTGGCGGAATCGGAGCTGTGGAGCAAAATGCGCGGTCGCGATTTCCAGTCGATCTTCATTTACTGGGGCGCAGACTATGTCGATCCAAACACCAACGCCAGCGCCTTTGCCTATAACGTGCCGGGCGGTTCCAAAACCCTGGCGTGGCGCGTCGGCTGGGATATTCCGGATCTGAGTGCGAAAACCCGCGCAGCGGCCGGTGAAAGCGATGCGGTTAAGCGCCGTGCGCTCTATACCGATTTGCAGAAAACCGTGCAGCAGAACTCACCGTTCGTGGTGACGCTGCAGGGCGCGCAGCAGGTTGCGGTGCGGAATAACGTGAATCATGTGCAGCAAGGGATTGGTGTGAGTTTGCTGTTTTTTGATACGGTGCAGAAATAGTTTTGGATTGTGCTCGCTTTCCCCCTCCTCGGTCCTCCCACCAAAATTGTGCTCGCTTTCCCCCTCCTCGGTCCTCCCCCATTAATGGGGGAGGAAGATGCTGCCATATGCCAGTGCTGAGGCTGCATGTGGCAGCATCTCCTTCCCCCGTTTACGGGGGAAGGCCGGGATGGGGGACAGCAGGCACCTAACCTCCTTCCCCCGTTCACGGGGGAAGGCCGGGATGGGGACAGCAGGCACATAATTACGCCTTTTTCGGCACAATCCTCCTCCCTCCTCGCGCGCCGCTTGCTATCCTTCTGGCATAACCTATTGCCTGAGAGCGAAAAAATCATGACCACTCCGTTACTGATTGCCCAAACGCCTGACGTTCAACTGCATCTTCTCTCCAACATGGCGAACCGCCACGGTTTGATCACCGGCGCTACCGGCACCGGCAAAACCGTTACGCTGCAAAAGCTGGCGGAATCCTTCTCCGATATCGGCGTGCCGGTGTTTATGGCCGATGTGAAAGGCGATCTCACCGGCATTTCCGCCGCAGGCGAAGGATCCGAGAAGCTGCTGGCGCGTCTGGCGAAGATTGGCGTCAGCGACTGGCAGGCGCAGAAAAATCCGGTGATGGTGTGGGATATTTTTGGTCAGCAAGGCCATCCGGTGCGCGCCACGGTATCCGATCTCGGCCCGCTGCTGCTGGCGCGGCTGCTCAACCTTAACGACGTGCAATCGGGCGTGCTGCAAATCATCTTCCGCATCGCCGACGATCAGGGCTTGTTGCTACTGGATTTCAAAGATCTGCGCGCCATGACGCAATACATCGGCGACAACGCCAAAGCCTTCCAGACGCAATACGGCAACATCAACAGCGCGTCCGTTGGGGCGATTCAGCGCGGATTACTGGCGCTGGAGCAGCAAGGTGCCGAGCACTTCTTTGGCGAGCCGATGCTGGATATCCGCGACTGGATGCGCTGCGATAGCAACGGCAAAGGCTTTATCAACATCCTCTCGGCAGAAAAGCTTTATCAAATGCCAAAACTCTACGCCACCAGCCTGCTGTGGCTGATGGCCGAGCTGTATGAGCACTTGCCCGAAGCCGGCGATCTCGATAAGCCTAAAATGGTGTTCTTCTTCGACGAAGCGCATCTGCTGTTTACCGATGCACCGGCGGTGCTGCTGGAGAAAGTTGAGCAGGTGATTCGCCTGATCCGTTCGAAAGGCGTTGGCGTCTATTTCGTTACGCAGAATCCCGCTGATATTCCCGACAACGTGCTGGGCCAGCTCGGCAACCGCGTACAGCATGCGCTGCGCGCCTTTACCCCGAAAGATCAGAAAGCGGTAAAAAGTGCCGCCGAAACCATGCGCGCCAATCCGGCGTTTGATACCGTCGAGGCGATTCAGGCGCTCGGTACCGGCGAAGCGCTGATCTCCTTTCTCGATGAAAAAGGCAGTCCATCGATGGTGCAGCGAGCGATGGTGATTGCGCCCGGCTCGCGCATGGGACCGGTTACGCAGGATGAACGCAATGGCCTGATCAACAATTCGCCGCTGTACGGTAAATACGATAGCGAAGTCGATCGCGAGTCGGCGTTCGAAATGCTGCAAAAAGGCGTGCAGGCCACCACGCAGCAAGCCAATGCGCCGGAAGCCAAAGGCAACAAGGTCGCCGTTGATGACGTTATTCTCGGCGGTCTGAAGGACATTCTGTTCGGCACCACTGGCCCACGCGGCGGCAAGCGCGACGGCGTGGTGCAGAGCGTGGCGAAGAGTGCCGCGCGCCAGGTCACCAATCAGATCATTCGAGGTGTATTAGGAAGCCTTCTTGGCGGCCGCCGTCGCTAATACCCGGCATACTTCAAGCCGCAGGTGCGTTAGCTGTATGTCTTCCTGCAACTCGAATTGTTTAGGGTATTTAAGGAACTATGGATAAATTCCAACAACTTAAGCGCAGCAAACGTCTGGCGCTGTCACTGCTGCTGATTGCGGCAGCCACCTTTATTGTGACGCTGTTTCTGCCAGCCAACTTTTGGGTGCTTGGGCTGAAGGCAATCGCAGAAGCGGCGATGGTCGGCGCATTAGCCGACTGGTTCGCCGTGGTGGCGCTGTTCCGGCGCGTGCCGGTGCCGTTTATCTCACGTCATACAGCAATTATTCCGCGCAATAAAGATCGCATTGGCGAGAATCTGGGTCGCTTTGTGCAGGAGAAATTCCTCGATACCGATTCGCTGCTGGCGCTGATTCGCCGCCACGATCCGTCGCAGATGCTGGCGCAGTGGCTGAACACGCCGGGCAACGCCGATCGCATTGGTCGTCATCTGTTACAGGTGATGCGCGGTTTTCTCGATCTCACCGATGATCAACGCATTCAGCGCTTTCTGCGCCGTGCGGTGCATCGCGCGCTGGATAAGGTCGATCTCACCCAATCCAGCGCGCTGCTGCTGGATAGCCTGACGAAAAATAATCGCCATCAGGAGCTGCTGGATGCGGCGGTACAACAGCTGCTGCGCTTGCTGCACAAGCCCGGAACGCGCGAGTTTATCGCCGCGCAGATTGTGCGCTGGCTCAAGCGCGAACATCCGATCAAAGCCAAAATGCTGCCAACCGAATGGCTGGGCGAACACAGCGCTGATTTGGTGGCGAATGCGGTGGATTCGATACTCGATCAGGTCGCGCTCGATCAGGGGCATGAGTTGCGTCTGGGCTTTGACCGCGCGGTGCAGCGGCTGATTGAGCGGCTGAAAAGCGATCCTGAAATGGCGGAACGTGCTGAAAATATCAAGAGCTGGCTGAAGGAAGATGAGTCGTTCAATCGCTACATTGGCGAGCTATGGCAGGATTTACGGGGCTGGCTGAAAGACGATGTAAATAGTGAGGATTCACGAGTGCAGGAGCGCGTCAGACTGGCCGCGCTGTGGCTGGGCGAGACGCTGGCGGCTGACGAAGCGCTGCGCGCCTCGATGAATCAGCATCTGGAAGATGCCGCACGCAGCGTGGCGCCGGAGTTTGCTGCCTTCCTGACGCGCCATATTAGCGATACGGTGAAAAGCTGGGATGCGCGCGATATGTCGCAGCAAATTGAGCTGAATATCGGCCGCGACCTGCAGTTTATCCGCATTAACGGCACGCTGGTTGGCGGGACGATTGGGCTGATTTTGTATGTGTTGTCGCAGGTGCCGGGTTGGATCGAGCGTATTCAGTAAAAAGGTCGCCATGAATGGCGACCTTACAAGGCTTAGCGGCGTTTCATCAGCAGGAACAAGCTGATGGCGAAGAATGCACCGCTCGGCAGAATCGCACCCAGAATCGGCGGCAAACCGTATACCAGGCTTAGCGGGCCAAAAATCTGGTCCATAACGTAGAACAGGAAGCCAAAGCTAATCCCCGTCACCACGCGCACGCCCATCGATACGCTTCGCAGCGGACCAAAGATAAACGACAGCGCCATCAGCATCATCACCGCCACAGAGAGCGGCTGGAAGATTTTGCTCCACATATTCAGCTGGTAGCGCCCTGCAACCTGGCCGCTCTGCTTGAGGTATTTGCTGTAGTTATACAGGCCGGTGATCGAGAGCGCGTCCGGGTCCAGCGCCACTACGCCGAGCTTGTCAGGCGTCAGGTTGGTTTTCCATTCGCCGCTCAGGCTTTGCGAGCCGGTAATTTGTTTGGCATCTTGCAGATCCGATTCATCGACCTGCGACAGCGCCCAGACCTTTTTATCCGCATCCCAGGCGGCACTCGCCGCATAGCGTACGCTGAGTAAACGGCGCTGATCGCTGAACTTGTAGATGCTGACGCCATCAATCTCGTTATCGCCTTTGATGCGCTCGATGTAGATGAAGTCGTTGCCGTCTTTCGCCCACAGGCCGTTTTGCGTCGAAACCAGCGAGCCACCGTACAGCTGCTGCGCACGGTAGTTACGCGCCATCTGTTCACCCTGCGGTGCAACGAATTCGCCCACCGCCATGGTCAACAGCACCAGCGGAATCGCGGTTTTCATTACTGCCAGCGCCACCTGCATGCGGGTAAAGCCCGATGCCTGCATCACCACCAGTTCACTACGCTGCGCCAGCGTGCCCAAACCGAGCAGTGCGCCCAATAGCGCCGCCATCGGGAAGAAGATTTCGATATCTTTCGGTACGCTGAGCAGCGTGTAATAACCGGCGTCCAGCGCGGTATAAGCGCCCTGCCCGGTTTTCCGCAGCTGATCGACGAACTTAATAATGCCCGACAGCGACACCAGCATGAACAGCGTCAGCATGATGGTGTTAAAGATGGTTTTGCCGATATAGCGGTCAAGAACCTTAAACATCAGACCGATCCTCCACGGCTAAAGCGCGCGCGGATGCGACGCATCGGCACGGTATCCCACATGTTCAGCAGCACCGCCAGCGCCAGATAGGAGAAGTTCACCACCCACATCCAGATGGCCGGATCGAAGCGGCCTTTCGCGGCGTTGGAACGCAGAGAACTTTGCAGTAAGAAGAAGATCAGATACAGCAGCATGGCAGGCAGCATCGACAGCACGCGGCCCTGACGCGGGTTCACCACGCTAAGCGGCACCACCATCAACGCCATAACCAGTACGGCAAAAATCAGCGTCAAGCGCCAGTGCAACTCCGCCTGGAACTGCGGGGTTTTGGTCTTGAGCAGCGTGCTAATATCCGCCTGATCGGCATCGTTCGGATCGAGCGTGGCTTCTTTGTAGCCTATCACCGCCTGATAGTTGACGAAGTCCGTGATGCGGAAGTCACGCAGCAAGGCGGTGCCTTCAAAACGCGTGCCTTTATCCAGCGTCACCACTTGCGAGCCATCTTTGTGTTGCTCCATGTGGCCGCTATCAGCCAGCACCACCGAGGGACGCGCGTTGCCTTTCGGACGCAGCTGCGCCAGGAACACGTTGCCGAAGGTATTGCCCTTCACATCTTCAACAAACAGCACCGCATTGCCGTCGCTGGAGGTCTGGAACTGCCCAGCCGCCAGCGCCGCCGCGCCTGGGTTAGATTTGGCGTTTTGCGTCACTTCCTGCTGATAACGTGATGACCATGGCCCTAACCAAATGACGTTGACCGCCGCCACAAGCGAGGTGAACAGCATCAGGATCATCGCGGCTTTAATCAGCACACTTTTGCCCAGGCCGCAGGCATGCATCACCGTGATTTCACTTTCGGTGTACAGCCGCCCAAGGGTCATTAAAATCGCCAGAAACAGGCTTAGGGGCAGGATAAGTTGTGCCATTTCAGGCACGCCGAGTCCTAACAATGTCAGAACTAAGTTTGTTGGAATTTCGCCATCCACCGCAGCTCCCAAAATCCGCACTAACTTCTGACAAAAGAAGATCAGCAGCAGGATGAAGAGGATAGCCAGCTGGCTTTTGAGCGTTTCCCGAACCAGATATCTAATGATGATCACGCTTAGTACGCCTGTGATAACTTGTCTTTTTGCAGGAAAATCGCTAGTTTCAACGCTTATCAGCCATTTTTCTTCATCAATGGCCGTCATCGTAGCTAAAATAGTATGACGAACGCGTTAGTGTGGTGAAAAAACAACATACTTGTCACCACCACTCATTATGACTACCGGCGTTGAATTGTCATGGCGTCGCAACGAATTAATGAGTTACGAGCGCGCTACATTCTAACGACAGCCAAGGCCGTTGTCTTTAAGATTCAGGAGAGTGCATGGAGTTCAGTGTAAAAAGCGGTAGCCCGGAAAAACAGCGTAGCGCCTGCATTGTTGTTGGCGTTTTCGAACCGCGCCGTTTGTCACCCATTGCTGAGCAGCTGGATAAAATCAGCGATGGCTACATCAGCGCCCTGCTGCGCCGCGGTGAACTGGAAGGAAAAGTGGGCCAAACGCTGCTGCTGCACCATGTGCCGAATATCCTCTCCGAACGCATCCTGCTGATCGGCTGCGGTAAAGAGCGCGAGCTTGATGAGCGCCAGTATAAGCAGGTCATTCAGAAGACAATCAATACCTTGAACGACACCGGCTCAATGGAAGCGGTGTGCTTCCTGACTGAACTGCACGTCAAAGGTCGCAATACTTACTGGAAAGTGCGTCAGGCGGTCGAAACCTCTAAAGAAGCGCTCTACAACTTTGATCAGCTGAAAAGCAACAAAGTCGAGCCGCGCCGTCCGCTGCGTAAACTGGTGTTCAACGTGCCGACCCGCCGTGAACTTACCAGCGGCGAGCGTGCCATTCAGCACGGTTTGGCCGTGGCTGCCGGTGTGAAAGCCGCCAAAGATCTCAGCAATATGCCGCCAAATATTTGTAACGCCGCGTATCTGGCGTCGCAGGCGCGTCAGCTGGCGGATGCGTACAGCAAAAATGTCACCACCCGCGTCATCGGCGAACAGCAGATGAAAGAGTTGGGGATGAACGCCTATCTGGCGGTTGGCGCAGGTTCGCACAACGAATCGCTGATGTCGGTGATTGAGTACAAAGGCAATCACGATCCGGAAGCGCGCCCCATCGTGCTGGTCGGCAAAGGCTTAACCTTTGATTCCGGCGGTATCTCGATCAAACCCGCCGATTCCATGGATGAGATGAAGTACGACATGTGCGGTGCGGCGTCCGTTTACGGCGTGATGCGCATGGTGGCGGAACTGAATTTACCGCTGAACGTGGTGGGCGTGCTGGTGGGCTGTGAAAACATGCCTGATGGCAAATCGATGCGTCCGGGCGACGTGCTGACCACTATGTCAGGTCAAACCGTTGAAGTGCTGAATACCGATGCCGAAGGCCGTCTGGTGCTGTGCGATGCGCTGACCTACGTTGAACGCTTCGAGCCAGAAGTGGTGATTGACGTGGCCACACTGACCGGCGCCTGCGTGATTGCGCTGGGTCACCATGTCAGCGGTTTGATGTCGAACCACAATCCGCTGGCGCACGAGCTGATCAGCGCATCTGAGCAGTCCGGCGACCGCGCCTGGCGTCTGCCGATGGCGGATGAGTATCAGGAGCAGCTGGAATCCAACTTTGCTGATATGGCGAACATTGGCGGCCGTCCTGGCGGTGCGATTACCGCCGCCTGCTTCCTCGCGCGCTTTGCGCGTAAGTTTAATTGGGCGCACCTGGATATCGCCGGTACCGCATGGCGTTCCGGTAAAGCCAAAGGCGCAACCGGCCGTCCGGTACCGCTGCTGTCGCAGTTCCTGCTGAATCGCGCAGGGTTGAACGGCGACGATTGATTTGGTGATGGCTGTCGCCCATCATTGATTTGGTGATGGCTGTCCCCCATCCCGGCCTTCCCCCACAAGTGGGGGAAGGAGACGCTGCTACATGCGAATTCACAACTAACATAGGGCAGCATCTTCCTCCCCCACTTGTGGGGGAGGACCGAGGTGGGGGACAGCAAGCACCCAGCCCCCCCCTCTCATCCAAAGGATCCAATGAAAAACGCCACTTTCTATGTGATGGAGTCTGAGAGCGCCGACGACGGCCTAACCGCCATCGAAGCGTTGGTGTGCTCTCTTGCCGAAACACGCTGGCGTGACGGCAAACGCATCCTGATTGCCTGCGAAAACGAAGAACAAGCCAATCGGCTGGATGAAGCGCTCTGGCAACTTCCGGCAAACGCCTTTGTGCCGCACAATCTGGCGGGAGAAGGCCCGCGCTACGGCGCTCCGGTTGAGCTGGCCTGGCCACAGCGTCGCGGTAGTTCACCGCGCGATCTGCTGATCAGCCTTCTGCCACAGTTCGCAGATTTTGCTACTGGTTTCCATGAAGTGATAGACTTCGTTCCTTATGAAGAATCTCTAAAACAACTGGCGCGCGATCGCTACAAAGCCTATCGCAGCGTTGGTTTCCAATTGAATACGGCGACGCCACCCTCGCCGCAAACGACAGTGTAGAAATGGAAAAGACATATAACCCGCAAGATATCGAGCAGCCGCTCTACGAGCACTGGGAACAGCAGGGCTACTTTAAACCGAATGGCGATACCAGCCAGGAAAGCTTTTGCATCATGATCCCGCCGCCGAACGTCACCGGCAGCTTGCATATGGGTCACGCTTTCCAGCAGACCATCATGGATACCATGATTCGCTACCAGCGCATGCAGGGTAAAAATACCTTGTGGCAGGCCGGTACCGATCACGCCGGTATCGCTACGCAGATGGTGGTAGAACGCAAAATCGCCGCTGAAGAGGGCAAAACGCGCCAGGATTATGGCCGCGATGCATTCATCGACAAAATCTGGCAGTGGAAAGCGGAATCCGGCGGCACCATTACTCGCCAGATGCGTCGTCTCGGCAACTCGGTTGACTGGGATCGCGAGCGCTTCACCATGGACGAAGGTCTGTCCAACGCAGTGCGCGAAGTGTTTGTCCGCCTGTACAAAGAGAACCTGATTTACCGTGGCAAACGCCTGGTAAACTGGGATCCAAAACTACGTACCGCAATCTCCGATCTGGAAGTGGAAAACCGCGAGAGCAAAGGCTCGATGTGGCACATCCGCTATCCGCTGGCTGACGGCGTGAAAACCGCTGAAGGTAAAGATTATCTGGTGGTGGCGACCACGCGTCCGGAAACCCTGCTAGGCGATACCGGCGTCGCGGTTAACCCGGAAGATCCGCGTTATAAAGATCTGATCGGCAAAGAGCTGATCCTGCCACTGGTGAACCGTCGTATTCCGATCGTTGGCGATGAACACGCTGATATGGAAAAAGGCACCGGCTGCGTGAAGATCACGCCTGCGCATGACTTCAACGACTACGAAGTGGGTCGTCGTCATAAGCTGCCGATGATCAACATTCTGACCTTTGATGGCGACATCCGCGAGCGCGCGGAAGTGTTCGACACCAATGGCGAAGTCAGCGACGCGTGCGCAGACGACATCCCGGCACAGTTCCAGAAAATGGAGCGTTTCGCCGCGCGTAAAGCGATGGTTGCCGCCATTGATGAGATTGGCCTGCTGGAAGAGATCAAACCGCACGACCTCACCGTGCCTTACGGCGATCGCGGCGGCGTGGTGATCGAGCCAATGCTGACCGACCAATGGTATGTGCGCACCGCACCGCTGGCGAAAGTCGCGGTTGAAGCGGTAGAAAACGGCGATATCCAGTTCGTGCCGAAGCAGTACGAAAACATGTACTTCTCATGGATGCGTGACATTCAGGATTGGTGTATTTCACGTCAGCTGTGGTGGGGACACCGCATCCCAGCATGGTACGACAACGACGGCAACGTCTATGTTGGCCGCACCGAGGACGAAGTGCGTCAGGAAAACAATCTGGCTGCCGATGTGGCGCTGCGCCAGGATGACGACGTGCTGGATACCTGGTTCTCGTCCGGTCTGTGGACCTTCTCGACGCTGGGCTGGCCGGAGAACACCGAAGCGCTGCGTACCTTCCATCCAACCAGCGTGCTGGTGAGCGGCTTCGACATCATCTTCTTCTGGATTGCGCGCATGATCATGCTGACCATGCACTTTATCAAAGATGAAAACGGCAAGCCGCAGGTGCCGTTCAAAACCGTTTATATGACCGGTTTGATCCGCGATGAAGAAGGCCAGAAGATGTCCAAGTCGAAAGGTAACGTCATCGATCCGCTGGATATGATTGACGGCATTTCGCTGGAAGATCTGCTGGAGAAACGTACCGGCAACATGATGCAGCCGCAGCTGGCTGAGAAGATCCGCAAACGTACCGAAAAGCAGTTCCCGGACGGCATCGTGCCTTCAGGTACCGATGCGCTGCGCTTCACCCTTGCCGCGCTGGCTTCTACCGGTCGTGACATCAACTGGGATATGAAGCGCCTCGAAGGCTACCGCAACTTCTGCAACAAGTTGTGGAACGCCAGCCGCTTCGTGCTGATGAATACCGAAGAGCAGGATTGCGGACAAAACGGCGGCGAAATGAAGCTGTCGCTGGCGGATCGCTGGATTCTGAGCGAATTCAACCGCAGCGTAAAAGCCTACCGTGAAGCGCTGGATAACTATCGCTTTGATATCGCGGCCAACATTCTGTACGACTTCACCTGGAACCAGTTCTGTGACTGGTATCTGGAGTTGACCAAGCCGGTGATGACCAGCGGTAGCGAAGCGGAACTGCGCGGTACGCGTAATACGCTGGTCACCGTGCTGGAAGCGCTGCTGCGTCTGGCGCATCCGATCATTCCTTACATCACCGAAACCATCTGGCAGCGTGTGAAAGGCCTGAAAAACATCGATCACGATACCATCATGCTGCAGCCGTTCCCGCAGTATGACGCGGCGAAAGAGGATGCCGAGGCGCAAGCCGATATCGAGTGGATGAAGCAGGCGATCGTCGCGGTACGTAATATCCGTGCTGAGATGAACATCGCACCAAGCAAGCCGCTCGACGTGCTGCTGCGTGACTGCTCTGCCGCCGCGCAGCGTCGCGTCGAAGAGAACCGCACCTTCCTGTCGCGTCTGGCGCGTCTGGAAAGCCTGACCATTCTGCCTGCAGGCGAGAAAGGCCCGGTTTCGGTCACTAAGATTGTTGAAGGCGCTGAGTTGCTGATTCCGATGGCGGATCTGGTCAACAAAGAAGCCGAGCTGGAGCGTCTGGCGAAAGAGCTGGTGAAACTTGATGTCGAAATTGAGAAGATCCAGACCAAGCTGGCGAACGAAGGCTTTGTCTCACGAGCGCCGGAAGCGGTTGTCGCCAAAGAGCGTGAGCGCGTGGCTGAGCTTGAGCAATCAAAAGCAAAACTGTTTGAACAGCAGGGCGTGATTGCGGCATTGTAAGCGCTTCAGTCCAACTGCTTAATCGAAGCCGGGCACTGCCCGGCTTTTTTATACCGGAAGATAATGATGACCACCGACGCTCCCATCAATTTAAAGGTGCGCCCCATTACAGCCGCCGATAACCCGCTGATTGCACAGGTGATCCGTGATGTGTCAGCCGAATTTGGCCTGACGGCGGATAAAGGCTACACCGTGTCCGATCCCCATCTCGATCGCCTGTTCGAACTCTACAGCGAAGCCAACAGCGCTTACTGGATTGTGGAACATGATGGTGTGGTGGTGGGCGGCGGCGGCGTTGCACCGCTGGCCTGCAGCGCGCCGGATATCTGTGAGCTGCAGAAAATGTATTTCCTGCCGCAGGTGCGCGGCTTAGGTCTGGCGCGCGATCTGGCGCTGCGTGCCATGGAATTCGCCCGTCAGCAGGGCTTTCAGCGCTGCTATCTGGAAACCACCGGCAGTTTGACGCGTGCGATTAAGTTGTATGAGTCGTTGGGGTTTGAGCTGATTGATAGCGCGATGGGTTGTACCGGGCATGTGGATTGTGAAGTGCGGATGCTGAAGGTGTTGTGATTTGATGTGCTGGCTGTGTATGCTCGCTGTCCCCCTCCTCGGTCCTCCCCCATAAATGGGGGAGGAAGATGCTGCCACATGTCAGCGCTGAAGCTGCATGTGGCAGCATCTCCTTCCCCCGCTAGCGGGGGAAGGCCGGGATGGGGGACAGCGCGCACAAACCTAAACCGCCGGCACTCCACTATGAAACCGCAGTTCGCCATCCGGCTCGCTGATTAAGCGCGCTTCTGCCTCGCCAAACACCTGCACGCGCGGCGCAATCTCCTTCGGCGAAATCTGCTGCGCCAGCTTCAGGTAATCCTGATAGTGACGCGCTTCCGAGCGCAGCAGCGAAATATAGAACTTCTCCAATTGCTCATCCAGATACGGCGCCAGGCTGGCGAAACGTTCGCAGGATCGCGCTTCGATGTACGCTCCGCAAATCAGCTTATCCACCAGCGCTTCCGGCTCGTATGTGCGAATCTCGCGAATCAAACCTTTGGCATAGCGGCTGGCAGTGATTTTGCGATACGGCAAACCGCGCGACTGCATGATTTCCCACACCTGATAGAAGTGGTGCAGCTCCTCTTTCACCAGCAGCACCATCATCTCCACCAAATCATCGGCCCACGGCAGCTCGTTGCGCACGATAATGCTTTTGGTCAGATTCTTGTGGGCATTGATAAAGTTACCGTCCTGCTCGTCGCGGTAGATAAAATCTTCATACGGCTTGAGCCACGCCAGAATGGCATCACCACTTGGCTTATCCGCCACGTATTTACGGATGATGAACACCGCGGTTTGCGCGGCTTTCAATTCACAAACCATGTGATCGGTGAGCAGCAACGTCAGATTTTCCGGCTTGCGCGCTTCATCAATCCACGCTTGTGGCGTGCGGCAATGCAGGAATTGATAGATCGGTTCTAATAGCGGAGCGTAATTCATGGGCAGTCTTTTGTCTTACGGGGAAACGTGATCAGGGCGGCGAGTGCCGCCCATTAATGCTTAGTGACGCACACCGTTGTCTTCTTCGTCGTCGATGAACTCGCCATCGTCGTCTTCATCTTCGGCATCAGGATCTTCAAAGTAGGTGCCCCAACCGTCGTAATCGACATTGTAGCTGCCCGCCAGATTCACCAGCTGCTCAACCTGCGCATCAATCAGCTCTGGCTTCAACGCGCCTTCGCTCAGGATATCCACACACATTACGGTGGTGCCGTCTTCCAGCTCCAGCTCTTCTGGCTCGCTCACTTCGTAGCCCAGCTTGAAGGCATCAACCGCCACCTTCTCCAGCGAGTCGAAGTTGTTGCAGGAGAGATGATGCTCAATAGTGTAAAGCGCATCTGGATCGCTGCCGTCTTCCAGCAACTCTTCAATGATCAGTCGCGTCTCTTCGCGCTGTTCTTCCAGCAATGCTTCATATGCCATGGGTGTGTCCTCAAATATTCGGCTGAATTCAATTATTTTCCCACACTGCCTCGCGCGCCACTACACAAAACAACAAGTTTCTTAGCGCTGGGGTTGAAAATGCATATTCATACGGTTAGATTGAATTTTAATTCATTTAATGTAGGCATCCGGAGCGCTGTATGAGTCAGCTACATCAAAGACATTTCCTGAGATTGCTGGATTTCACCCCAGCCGAAATCGATTCTCTGCTGAGTCTGGCAGGTGAATTAAAACACGCAAAGAAAAATGCCAGCGAAACGCAGTACCTGAAAGGCAAAAACATCGCGCTCATCTTCGAAAAAGACTCGACTCGTACCCGATGCTCTTTCGAAGTTGCCGCTTACGATCAGGGCGCTAACGTCACCTATCTCGGCCCAAGCGGCAGCCAAATCGGCCATAAAGAGTCGATGAAAGACACCGCGCGCGTGCTGGGACGCATGTATGACGGTATTCAGTATCGCGGCTACGGCCAGGAACTGGTGGAAACCTTAGCGGAATTCGCTGGCGTGCCAGTGTGGAACGGCCTGACCACCGAATTCCATCCCACGCAACTGCTGGCCGATCTGCTGACAATGCAGGAACATTTGCCGGGTAAATCGCTGAATGAAATGACGCTGGTTTACGTCGGCGATGCGCGCAACAACATGGGCAACAGCATGCTGGAAGCCGCTGCGCTGGTCGGCCTCGATCTGCGTCTGGTGGCGCCAAAAGGCTGCTGGCCGGAAGCGGAACTGGTGGAGCAATGCCGCGTGGCCGCACAGCAAACCGGTGGCAAAATCACCCTGACTGAAGATATCGCTGAAGGGGTGCAAGGTGCCGACTTCATCTACACGGATGTGTGGGTGTCGATGGGCGAAGCCAAATCGGTGTGGGAAGATCGCATCGCCCTGCTGCGTCCTTATCAGGTTAATAGCGCGATGCTGGCGCTGACCGGCAATCCGCAGGTGAAGTTCCTGCACTGCTTACCGGCCTTCCATGACGACAAAACCACGCTGGGCCGTCAAATGGCCGAGCAGCACGGTTTGCACGATGGCATGGAAGTGAGTAATGAGGTGTTTGAATCTGCGCACAGCATCGTGTTCGATCAGGCTGAAAACCGCATGCACACCATTAAAGCGGTGATGGTCGCGACGCTCGGCAAGCTATGATTGGTGGCGCCGCAAACGTTTACCTCGCGCGCGATATTTGCTTGATGCAAATCAGTGAATGCGTATAATGCGGCCCAATTTGCCGGAGGAAACATGCAACAGCGCAGCGCACAATTTGACGCTCAACGACGCCTGACAGCGGGCGGCGCATCTGTTTCTTTCCGTCATCAATCGATCGTAAAAAAAGCCCCTTAAGCAGGGGCTTTTTTTTGTCCGCAATCCGGCAGCGCAGAGGAGAACGCTATGGCCAACCCGCTATATCGCAAGCACATTATTTCCATCAACGATCTCAACCGCGACGAGCTGGAGCTGGTGCTGCATACCGCTGCCCAGCTGAAAGCCAATCCCCAGCCGGAGCTGCTGAAACACAATGTGATCGCCAGCTGCTTCTTTGAGGCTTCAACGCGTACGCGTTTGTCGTTTGAAACCGCGATGCATCGTCTCGGCGCGTCAGTGGTGGGCTTCGCCGACGGTAGCAACACCTCGCTCGGCAAGAAAGGCGAAACCCTCGCCGATACCATTTCGGTGATTGGGACTTACGTTGATGCCATCGTGATGCGTCATCCGCAGGAAGGCGCCGCGCGTCTGGCGACGGAATTCTCCGGCGGCATTCCAATCCTCAACGCCGGTGATGGCGCTAACCAGCATCCAACGCAAACGCTGCTCGATCTCTTCACCATCCGCGAAACGCAAAATCGCCTGGATAACCTAAATGTGGCAATGGTCGGCGACCTGAAATATGGCCGCACCGTGCATTCACTGACGCAGGCGCTGGCGAAGTTTGATGGCAACCGCTTCTTCTTTATCGCGCCGGATGCGCTGGCGATGCCGGCGTACATCACCGATATGCTGGATGAGCAGAACATTGCCTGGTCACGCCACGACACCATCGAAGAAGTGATGCCAGAACTCGATATTCTGTATATGACGCGCGTGCAGAAAGAGCGCCTCGATCCGTCGGAATACGCCAACGTTAAAGCACAGTTCATTCTGCGCGCCGCTGATTTAGCCGGTGCGCGCGACAACATGAAAGTGCTGCATCCGCTGCCGCGTATCGACGAGATCACCACCGACGTGGATAGCACGCCGTACGCCTGGTATTTTCAGCAGGCTGGAAATGGCATCTTCGCTCGCCAGGCGCTGCTGGCGCTGGTACTGAATCGCGAACTGGCACTGTAAGGAGAAAGCGATGACTCACGATAATAAATTGCAGGTTGAAGCCATCAAACGCGGCACGGTGATTGACCATATCCCGGCGCAGGTCGGCTTTAAGTTACTTTCGCTGTTTCGTCTGACCGAAACCGATCAGCGCATCACCATCGGCCTCAACTTGCCGTCGGGCGAGATGGGCCGTAAAGATCTGATCAAGATCGAAAATACCTTCCTGACCGACGATCAGATCAATCAGTTGGCGGTGTATGCGCCGCTCGCCACGGTAAACCGCATTGACGAATACGAAGTGGTGGCGAAGATCGCCCCCACCTTGCCGGATCGTATTGACCGCGTGCTGACCTGCCCGAACAGCAACTGCATCAGCCGTAACGAGCCGGTATTCACCAGTTTTGCGGTGAAAAAGCGCGAAGATGATGTGCATCTGAAGTGCAAATATTGCGAGAAAGAGTTCGCGCGCCACGTGGTGCTCGGTCACTGGTAATCGCCCGCGTCGTCCCTATAATGGGACGATTCATTTCGCGGCGGACATCGGTCGGCCGCGCACTTTCAAGGAGAAACAATGTCTCGCGAAATCAGTACTTCAAACGCACCCGCAGCGATTGGCCCTTACGTGCAGGGCGTGGATCTCGGCAGCATGATCATCACTTCAGGCCAGATCCCGGTTGATCCGGCCACCGGCGCCGTTGCCGACGATGTTTCCGCGCAGGCACGTCAATCACTGGAAAATGTGAAGGCGATTGTCGAAGCCGCCGGCCTGAAAGTGGGCGATATCGTGAAAACCACCGTGTTTGTGAAGGATTTGAATGACTTCGCCACCGTGAACGCGACTTATGAAGCGTTCTTCACCGAGCACAACGCCAGCTTCCCAGCGCGTTCGTGCGTGGAAGTGGCGCGCCTGCCGAAAGATGTGAAGATTGAGATCGAGGCGATTGCGGTACGTCGTTGATTTGGTTGGTGCTGGCTGTCCCCCATCCCGGCCTTCCCCCGCAAGCGGGGGAAGGAGATGCTGCCACATGCAGCTTCATCACTGACATATGGCAGCCTCTTCCTCCCCCATTTATGGGGGAGGACCGAGGAGGGGGACAGCCATCACAATATCTATTTAAACGACCGCAACAACTTCTCCAGCGGCCGCACCAGCGCCAGCACTGTTTCATCCTGCACCTGCGCTGCCGTATCCAGTTGCGTATGCATCTGCGCCACCTCACCTGCGCCATACGCCTGATTACGTTCCAGCGCATTGACCAAATCCAGTCCCATTCGGCTCAACTCTGCTACTTGCTGTACTTGCTGCTGCAGCGGCTTGAGCTGATAGCTGCCCAGAATTAGCGGCATCACCGCATCGCTGTTGTTCTGCCAGCGCTGCAATTGCTGACGGATGGCATGCGCCGCCGCATGATCGGCGCGATTGGCGATCAAGCGATCCACCTGCTTATCCAGCACACGCACCGCATTGCTCTCGGCCGGCAACACATCCGCCAAACGATTGAGCGGTTCAAAATAGTCGTAATGTCCCGCCTGAAATTTCAGATGCTGGCGCGTGTAGTACTGCGCTGGCTCCAGCACTTCGGCCAATATGCGCAGCGGCGTGATGTCGCTGCTGTTCGCCAGTCGCATCATCTGCACTTCAGCCTGCTGATGCTGCTGCAAGCCGACTGAAACAGTGCCCCAGCGATCCACCGCGCTCAGGCGCTGATACATGTTATCGCTGTCGGTGACATCCTGCGCCGACCATAACCGCTCCGCCACCACAAAGGCGCGCGGCCAAAGGCGTGTGTCGATTACCCGGCTGTTAACGTTCTCCGCCCACAGCGCCGCTTCGCCGCCAATCAGGTTGTTCTGCATCTGTTGCGGCGTCGGCAGCGATGGCGTAATGCCGGTTGGCACCTGAGGCAACTTGCTGCCTTCTGCGGGATAGCGCACGTTGCCCACCAGCATATAACCGGTCAGCTTGTCTTGCGTTAGCGTCACCATCGGCTGGAATGGCCCCATCCACGTATCGACGCTGAACGTCAGCTGTGTGGGCGACAGCCAGCGGATATCACTGACCATGCGACGCGCTTTGCCGCTGAAATCGATAAAGCCGCGCCAGCCGTTTTTCCCTTCTATCAGGGTAAAGCTGCCTTTCAGCGCGCTGCCTTTCAAACGCGGCATGGTGAATTGCCAGCTCTGCGCCTGCTCACCTGCCTGCACCTGATCCGCGCCGTTAAGCCCCTGCGGCCAGGGTTCATTGCGATAGTGATAGGCGGCGGTTTGCGGCTGATCGAGATAGAAACCGGTGGAGAGAATGCCGCGAAAGTCGTTTTTCGCCACCGTGCCCAACGCATCCTGTCCTTGCCACGATTGAATCAGAATGCTTTTAGGCAGATCAGGATGGTAAACCTCATCCCAGCCGATCATGCGGCGCTGATGCGCTTCGAGGATTTTCTCAACGCGCTGATTAAACCAAGCTTGCAGCGCATGCGTATCCTTTAAACCGTGGTCGCGCATAAACTGCTGAATGCGTGTGGAATCGTTCCACTGGGTTGGATCAACCTCATCACCGCCAATGTGGATGTAGGGATCGGGGAAGATCGCCGTCACTTCGCCCATTAAGGTGTCGATAAAGCGAAATACCGCTTCGTTGCTGGGATCGAGCAGCGGCTTAAACACGCCCCAGCCGCGCTCCATCTGATACGGTCCCGGCGCGCTCATTAACTCCGGCATCGCTACTGCTATCGCCGACGCATGACCGGGCAGATCGATTTCCGGTACCACGCGTACGCCGCGCTGCGTGGCGTAGCGCACCACATCGCGCATCTGCTGCTGCGTGTAGTACAAGCCGTCACTGGCTTTCTCCTGCAGCTGCGGATAGTGGCTGGAGGCAAATCGCCAACCTTGATCGTCGGTTAAGTGCCAGTGAAACACGTTCATACGCGCGGCGGCGATGCCGTCGATTTGTCGTTTCACGGTTTCAATTGGCAGGAAGTGGCGCGCCGAATCGATCAGCACGCCGCGCCACGGAAAGCGCGGTTTGTCATCAATGGTGACGTAGGGAATTTCGGTGCCGTTTTCGGTGTTTTCAATCAGCTGCAGCACGGTTTCCATGCCGCGCATCGCGCCAAAGCGCGTGTTGGCTTTCAGCAAGACGCCATCGCTGTTAACCAGCAGATGATAACTTTCGTCGCTGTCTGGTTGAGGAAGCGGATCAACCGCCTGCGCGATTTGTACCTGAATGCTGGGATGATCGCTGGATGCGCTGGCCGGCAGCAGCGGCCAGCCGGTTTGCCGCGCAATGCGCGCGCGCCAGCGCGATTCAGCACCTTCCAGATGATCGCCCGAGATATGCAACGTGAGCTGCGGTGTTAACGCATACGCCCCGCCGCCGCCTGGCTGGACAACGCTTTGTGGCCACGGCATCAGCGGTAAATCTCCAGCCGGCGCGGCGAAGGCGGAAAAAGTCATGGATAAACAACAGGCAAGCAGAGTTCTTTGCAATGGCATCTGGGCATCCTTGTAAATGAAACAACGGACCAAAATGGGCAAAAGGCCCATTAAACCTGTTTCGCATTGCAAAGCAAGTGGCCGCAAACTGAAATCAAGGCGGGTTAATACTTTTGTATTTTAGCCAGATTAACCATTGCGCGGCTTTCATTCCTGGTTGTGGCTTCTTTGTTATAGGTCAAACCGCCGGCGATTAATCTCAGCGCAAACACCACATATAGCGATTAAACTCCTTAAAATTATCTACATATAGTTTCATGGAGAAGAAATGGCGACGGTGGTGATTAAGCGTGACGGCTGCAGAGTGCCGTTTGATGCGCAGCGGATCGAGGCGGCAGTCAACGCGGCTGCAGCTGCGGCACAAATCGATGATACGGCGTGGTGCGCGCAAGTGGCGGCGCAGGTCAGCCAGCAGCTGGCTGAACAGGCTGAAGTGGATATCCGCGACATTCAGTGTGCGGTGGAAGAGACGCTAATGAGCGGACGCTGGCCGCAGCTGGCGCGTGCCTACATCGAATATCGCCATGACCGCGATTTAGCACGCGAGCAGCGCGGTAAACTGCATCACGCTATTCGCGGTTTAGTGGAGCAAACCAACGCCGCACTGCTCAATGAAAACGCGAATAAAGACAGTAAAGTGATTCCCACCCAGCGCGATCTGCTGGCTGGCATCGTCGCCAAACATTACGCTCAGCAGCAACTCTTGCCACGCGATGTGGTGCTGGCGCATGAACGTGGTGACATCCACTATCACGATCTCGACTATTCTCCGTTCTTCCCGATGTTTAACTGCATGCTGATCGATCTGCACGGCATGCTGACCCACGGTTTTAAGATGGGCAACGCCGAGATCGAGCCGCCCAAATCAATCGCCACCGCCACGGCGGTGACCGCACAGATCATCGCGCAGGTCGCCAGCCACATTTACGGCGGCACCACCATCAATCGCATTGATGAAGTGCTGGCACCTTTCGTTACGCTCAGTCTGGAAAAACACCGCGCGGTGGCGCTGGAATGGCAGATTCCGGATGCCGAAGCCTATGCGCGCGTTCGCACTGAGAAAGAGTGCTACGACGCGTTTCAGTCGCTGGAATATGAAGTGAATACGCTGCACACCGCCAACGGCCAGACGCCGTTTGTCACCTTTGGCTTTGGCCTCGGCACCGACTGGGCCGCGCGCCTGATCCAGCAATCCATTCTGCGCAACCGCATTGCCGGATTGGGCAAAAATCACAAAACCGCGGTGTTTCCTAAACTGGTGTTTGCAATCCGCGAAGGCGTGAATCGTCGGCCTGGCGATGTTAATTACGATATCAAGCAGCTCGCGTTAGAGTGCGCCAGCAAGCGCATGTATCCGGATATCCTCAACTACGAAAAAGTGGTGGAAGTGACCGGCTCGTTTAAAACGCCGATGGGCTGCCGCAGCTTCCTTGGCGTGTATGAAGAGAACGGCGAGCAGATTCACGAAGGCCGCAACAATATTGGCGTCATTAGCCTCAATCTGCCACGTATCGCGCTGCAAGCCAAAGGCGATGAAGCGCAGTTCTGGCGCTTGCTCGATGAACGTCTGGCGCTGGCGAAACGTGCCTTAATGACGCGTATAGCCCGGTTGGAAAAAACCAAAGCGCGCGTAGCGCCGATTCTCTATATGGAAGGTGCCTGCGGCGTGCGCCTGAAAGCGGATGACGAAGTGGGCGCCATTTTCCGCAACGGCCGCGCCTCAATTTCCCTTGGCTACATCGGCTTGCATGAAACGCTGAATGCGCTGAGCGGCAACCAAGTGCATCCGTATGACGCCGATTACCTGCGGGAAAAAGGCGTGGCGATTGTCACGCACCTGCGCCGCGCGGTGGATGCGTGGAAAGCGGAAACCGGCTACGGCTTCAGCTTGTACAGCACGCCGAGCGAGAATCTGTGCGACCGCTTCTGTCGCCTCGATGCCGCCGAATTTGGCGTGGTGGCCGGCGTTACCGACAAAGGGTATTACACCAACAGCTTCCATCTCGACGTGGAGAAGAAGGTCAATCCGTACGACAAGATCGACTTTGAAGCGCCCTATCCCGCCATCGCTAATGGCGGATTCATCTGTTACGGCGAATATCCCAATATCCAGCACAACCTCAAAGCGCTCGAAGATGTCTGGGATTACAGCTATCACCGCGTGCCCTATTACGGCACCAATACGCCGATTGATGAGTGCTACGAATGCGGCTTTAGCGGCGAGTTTAGCTGCACCAGCAAAGGGTTTACCTGCCCATGCTGTGGTAATCACGATCCGGCGCGCGTGTCGGTGACGCGCCGCGTGTGCGGCTATCTCGGCAGCCCGGATGCGCGTCCGTTTAACGCCGGTAAGCAGCAAGAAGTACAGCGGCGCGTTAAACATCTGGAGACAGGAAAACTGGGATGATGCGCATCCACGGCTATTATCCGGTTGATATCGTTAACGGGCCCGGCACGCGCTGCACGCTGTTTGTCGCGGGCTGCGAACATCAGTGTCGCGGCTGCTACAACCAAAGCACGTGGCGGCTGGATTCCGGCGTGCCGTTTACGCTGGAGATGGAAGAGCAGCTGATCGCTGATCTTAACGATCGGCGCATTGCGCGCCAGGGCTTGTCGCTGAGCGGGGGCGATCCGCTGCATCCGCACAACGTGCCGCATATACGTCGTCTGGTGAAACGCGTGCGGCGTGAGTGTCCGGATAAGGATATCTGGCTGTGGACCGGATATGAAATGGCGGAACTCAGCGCGGCGCAGCGCGAAGTGGTGGAGGAAATTGATGTGCTGATTGATGGACGCTTTATCGAAGCGGAGAAAGATGCGCGGCTGCTGTGGCGCGGCAGCCGCAATCAGAAGATTTGGTGGTTACGCCAGCCACAAAGCTAGCACGCCGAGCAGCATGCCGCTGCCTGCCACGCCGATCAGCGCGATCCACAGCGCCCGTGCGGGAAAGGCGCGATACAGCATCAATAACGACGGCACACTCACGGCGGGCAGCGTGACTAATAACGCCAGCGCGGGCGCAATGCCCATGCCCGCCAGCATCATGGTCTGCACAATCGGGATTTCCGCGGCGGTAGGAATCACAAACAGGCAGCCGGCGATTGCCATCAACATCACCCAAAACAGCGTATTACCCACCGCGCCATCCGCGTGCGGGAACAGCCACACGCGCGCGGCGCCGAGCAACAATACCGCGACGATATACAGCGGAATGGTGTTGTAGAACAGTCGCCACATCACCCGCAGCCAGCGTGACAGAAACGGCTGTTCATCGCGGGCCGGGATAACGGGCGCGGTAACGGCTTGATCCGGCACGCTGCGCTGCACCAGCCACGCGATGCCCAACACCATCATCAAACCTGCCACCAGCCGAATCGCCGCAAAATGCCAGCCGAGCACAAAGCCCATAAAAATCAGCGTGGCAGGATTGAGCAGCGGATTCGCCAGCCAGAACGCCATCGCCGCACCGCTGGAAACCTGTGACTGACGTAAGCCAGCGGTCACTGGTGCCGCACAGCAGCTGCACATCATGCCTGGCAAACCTAATCCAGTGCCCATCAGCGTCGAGCCAAAGCGTGAGCTGCCCATCAGACGCAGCAGCCAGGCGCGCGGAATCAGCACCTGCACCAACGATCCGAGGATCACCCCGAGCACGGCCGCTTTCCACACGGCGAGGAAATAGACCATGGCGTAATCGAGCGCCGCGCGCCACGGTGAGTCCGCCGCATTGGCCAGAATCGATTTACCGATCGAATGCGTTTCGGCAGCAGTAAAGGCTTTGCCGTAATAAGGCTGCCATTTGACATACCACAGGCCGATTACTACCACGGCGAGGAACAGCAGCGGTTTCCACCAGGCGAAGCGTGTCGCCGGGGCATGAGAAATGAGTTGGGTCATCACGGAATTCCGTATTCAACTGAATAACGATGCCGCGTTAGGATACGCGGCGGAAAGGCCTTAGTGTCATTCAGGTCATTTCATTGCGCCATGTGGAAATCGCCTAAACTTGATCCGGCGCGGAAATTTACCTCCCGGAAGAATTGCCGGCTGGCTTGCTTTTTGCGACATGGCTACCAGGCTTGTTGGATTAGAAGTGCAACGAACATAAGGTTCGTGATCAACAAGGAGGAAAAAGATGAGCAAGAAAATAGCGGTACTGATTACCAATGAATTTGAAGACTCAGAGTTTACCTCACCAGCAGAGGCTTACACTCAGGCGGGCCATGAAGTGGTTACCATCGAGTTTAAGGCCGGCAACATCGTTAAAGGGAAGCAGGGTAAAGCTGAGGTCAACATCGACAAGGCTATTGATGATGTGAATGCAGCCGAGTTCGATGCGCTGCTGCTGCCCGGCGGACACTCTCCCGATGCCCTGCGCGGTGACGATCGCTTCGTCAACTTCACCAGGGAGTTTGTCGCCAGCGGCAAGCCGGTGTTTGCCATTTGCCATGGCCCGCAGCTGCTGATCAGCGCGAACGGCGTGCGCGGCCGCAAAATGACCAGCGTAAAAGCCATCGCCATCGATCTGCGTAATGCCGGTGCGGATTTTTACGATAAAGAAGTGGTGGTGGATGATGACAAGTTAGTTACCAGCCGCACGCCTGAAGACCTGCCCGCGTTTAATCGCGAATCGCTGCGGATTTTGAACGCGGCCTGATAGTTTTTCCTGCATTGGGGTCGCCGTGAATGGCGGCCCTAAGGCCGGGTCCAGATAATCTTTTTGCCAAAGCCCAGCGCATTGTCGGTCATCTTCACTTCGTCGAGCACGATTTCCCACAATGGTGCGGTGACCTTCTTTGCCACTGGAAAACGCTTCTGATAGGCGTGACGCGCAATAACTTCCCTGTTTCCGCTTAGCAGCTGAATCACGCCGCGATACTGCACGCCTTTAATCAGCAGCACACTTTTGGGCTGGCCATTCACCGTGCCCGCCACGCGCGGATTTGACTGGATTAATGCGCCATGGCGCGTGTCTGGTTCAGTCATCAGCCAGAACGCCATGTTCGCGGCATCAAATACATAAAAGCAGTTGGCACACCACAGATCGTCGCCGTGGCTGGCAGATAACGACAGCACGTGCTGTTTTTTTAAGTAGCGAATCAGATGAGCATGGTCGGACAAAATTGGACTCCGTGCGGCGAATAGCGATGCGGCCTGAAGCGCGCTACACTGCCTGCCAGCTAATTTTCTGGATAAGTATGATGGAACAAGGCTGGCAGCTTTATCTGCTACAAACCGCCGCAGGCATGCTGTATACCGGCATCACCACCGATGTTAATCGTCGGCTGCAACAGCATCAGCAGGGACGCGGCGCGCGTTCGCTGCGTGGCAAGGGCCCGCTGACGCTGGTGTTTCACTGCGATGCGGGCGATCGGGCGGCGGCGTCACGCCTGGAATATCAGGTGAAGCAGCTGAGCCGCGCGCAAAAGCTGCTGCTGGTTGCACAGCAGCCGCCCTGCTTAGTGGCCTGGTTTAGTCGAAACGATTAAACGGCAGCGCGAATTCGATCAGCCCTTCTGCACCGACAAACGCATCGTCGGCCAGTTTGTAAACCTGAAAGGCCGCTTCACTGCCTAACCAGCGACAGTGCAAACCATGACGTGCCGCCGGTTCAAAGCCGAGTGGATTGTAGAACTCAGGATCGCCCAGCACCACCACGGCGCTGTAGCTGAACTCATTAAGTGAATCCAATCCTTCATACACCAGCCGTTTAGCAAGGCCCTGTTTGCGCACCGATTCATCCACGGCGAGCGGCGCCAAAGCGACCCAGTTGCGGTCTTCTCCCTGCAGGGTCACCGGACTGAAAGCGGCATAACCCAGCACCTGACCTTCATCATCCGTGGCAACTACACCGAGAGTCAGCAAGCCATCTTCGCGCAGTTGCTGTATCAGTTCCGCTTCGGCAGCGGTAGCAAAACTGCGCTTTAACAGGCTATCGATGCCTGCTGCATCAACGCCAATTTCAGTACGAATCAACATGAGATCCCCGCGCGCGCCTCAGCGGCCTTCGCGTCCTGTTTCATTCCTGCCTCAATAAAAGCAGCGAGCTGCTGCAATCCCGTGCGTAATGGCGTGGGCATGGCATCCAGTTCAATGGCATCCATCAGGTTTTTCACCTCAAGTCCCAGCTCAGTGTCACCTTCAATCACCAGACGGCGTTGAAAGAACAGCATATCGGGATCCGCTTTGCGTGCTGCCACCAGCAACAGATCGTTGGCTTCACCGCGAAACCAGACATCAGCCTCGGTGTCGCGCGAAACGGTCAGGCGCCCTGCTTGCAGGGTGGTGATCCAGCGCAGATTCACATCGGCAACCTCAATCCCCAGATAACGCCCTTCCAGAAAGTCTAACTCACCTTCAGACAAAGCATGACGAAATTGCCAGTTTAGGAGTTGTTGCAGAATAGCTTTTTTTAGCGGGAAAGGGGTAATGGAAACGGGTAAAGCAAGGAATTCTGGCCCTTTTTCAACAATCAGACCGCGTAAGCGCGCAAACATCATCGTCATTCCCTTCAGAAAGTTTCATCTATTTTGCCACATCTGACCGGCTTCGCCTCCACTGAGATCAAGGAAATCGCCGCCTGGCTGGACGAAAAACCTTCACTCCCGATCATCAATGCCGCTTTCACTGCCTTAAATCAACATTGCTGTCGGGTCAGTTATTTACACTCTTCGGCTTCAGAATCCGGGGAGGAAAATGTATGGAACTGCTGTGTCCGGCGGGGAATTTGCCTGCGCTGAAATCGGCGGTGGAGCATGGTGCTGACGCGGTGTATGTCGGCCTGAAAGACGATACCAATGCCCGCCACTTTGCTGGCCTCAATTTTACCGATAAGAAACTGGCTGAAGCCGCACGCTATCTGCATCAGCATCGGCGCAAACTGCATGTGGCAATCAACACCTTCGCCCATCCTGATGGCATCAATCGCTGGCAAAGCGCGATTGATGTTGCCGCTCAGAACGGCGCGGATGCGTTGATTCTGGCCGATATTGCCACGCTGGAGTACGCGGCAAAACACTATCCGCAGGTTGAGCGTCACCTTTCGGTACAGGCCTCCGCCACCAATCTGCAGGCCATCCATTTTTACCATCGTCATTTTCAACTCAGCCGCGTGGTGCTGCCGCGCGTGCTGTCGATGCATCAGGTCAAACAGCTGGCGCGTGAAACGCCGGTACCGCTGGAAGTGTTCGCTTTCGGTAGCCTGTGCATTATGGCTGAAGGCCGCTGCTACCTCTCTTCCTGGCTGACCGGCGAGTCGCCTAACAGCGCGGGAGCTTGCTCGCCGGCAAAATTTGTGCGTTGGCAGCAGACGCCAAAAGGCATGGAATCGCGCCTGAATGAGGTGCTGATTGACCGTTACGCGCCCGACGAGAGCGCTGGCTATCCCACATTGTGCAAAGGCCGTTATGAAGTGGATAACCAGCTCTATCACGTACTGGAGGAGCCCACCAGCCTGAACACCTTGTCGCTGCTGCCTGAACTGCTGCGCGCCAACATTGCCTCGGTGAAAATTGAAGGACGTCAGCGCAGTCCGGCCTATGTGGCGCAGGTAGCGAAAGTGTGGCGTCAGGCCATTGATCGCTGCATGGCATCGCCGGAACAGTATGCCGTGCAGGAACCCTGGATGCAGGCGTTGGGCGAGTTATCAGAAGGCAGCCAAACCACGCTCGGTGCTTATCACCGTGACTGGCAATAAGGAGATCGCATGAAATACGCCATCGGGCCGGTGCTGTGGTACTGGCCAACTGCAACGCTGGAAACCTTTTATCAACGCGCCGCCGAGAGCAGCGCGGAGATCATTTATCTCGGCGAAGCCGTCTGCAGTAAAAGACGCGCTACCTCGTTCCATCAATGGATGGACATCGCGCGCATGCTGGCGCTGCAGGGCAAGCAAGTGGTGCTGAGTACGTTGGCACTGCTGCAGTCGCCATCGGAAGTCAAAGAGCTGCGCCGCTATGTCGAGAACGGTGAGTTCCTGCTGGAAGCCAATGATATCGGCACCGTGAATATGGCGGCGGAGCGCAAATTGCCGTTTGTCGCCGGCCCAACGCTGAATGTGTATAACGCGCAGACGCTGCAACTGTTGCTGAAAGAAGGCATGACGCGCTGGTGCATTCCGGTGGAGATGTCCCGCGACTGGCTGATTCAACTGCTGCAACAGTGCGATGCGGCGGGTGTACGCGACCAATTTGAGGTGGAAGTGCTCGGCTATGGTCATCTGCCGCTGGCGCTGTCAGCACGCTGCTTTACCGCACGCGCCGAGAATCGTGGCAAAGATGATTGCCAAACCTGCTGCATCAATTACCCAACCGGCCGCCGCGTGCTCTCGCAGGAAGGCCAGCAGGTGTTTGTGCTCAACGGCATTCAGACCATGAGCGGTTATTGCTACAACCTCGGCAATGACCTGAGCGGCATGCATAACTGGATCGACATTGTACGTTTGTCGCCCCAGGGCGAAAGTACACTCGCCGAAGTGGATCGCTTCCGCGCCAACGAAGCCGGTCAGGCGCCGCTAATGATGGCGCGCGGCAGTGATTGTAATGGTTATTGGCGTCGCCTGGCGGGAATGGCACTGGAAGGCGGCAGGTAAAGGCACATTCCGGCTATATTCCTGCTGTTATTAGCAGTTTTAATATAGGTAACGATGAGTAATACTCACAAGCGCAGGTCCGACTAAACACCTGCGCCATCCCTATTTGGAGTGCCCATGTCTGAGAAAAAAACTGTTCGCCTGTCCGTGTTGGATCTGGCCCCTATTCCACAAGGTTCCACTGCACGCGACGCGTTCCATAATTCGCTGGCACTGGCCCGTCAGTCCGAAGCATTGGGCTTTCACCGCTACTGGCTGGCGGAACACCATAATATGACGGGGATTGCCAGCGCCGCGACGTCAGTGCTGATTGGCTATTTAGCGGCTAATACCGAAACGCTGCGCCTCGGTTCAGGCGGCATTATGCTGCCCAATCATGCGCCGCTGGTGATCGCCGAACAGTTTGGTACCCTCGAGTCACTCTATCCTGGGCGCATCGATTTGGGACTGGGCCGCGCGCCGGGTTCCGACCAACGCACCATGCTGGCGTTGCGTCGTCATCTTTCCAGCGGCCAGGCAGATAGTTTTCCGGAAGATGTCTCTGAACTGATTCGCTGGTTTGACGCCGAAGAGGGAGAACATCCGCCAGTACAACCGGTTCCAGGTTTAGGATTGAAAATTCCGGTGTGGCTGCTCGGTTCCAGCCTGTACAGCGCGCAACTGGCCGCTCAGCTGGGTTTGCCGTTTGCATTTGCCTCGCATTTCGCGCCGGATCTGCTGTTCCAGGCGCTGCATCTCTATCGTGAGAAATTCAAACCTTCCACACGTCTGGCGAAGCCGTATGCGATGGTGTGCGTCAACGTCGTTGCAGCCGATAGCGAACGTGACGCCCGCTTCCTGTTCACCTCGATGCAGCAGCAGTTTATTAACCTGCGTCGCGGCAAACCGGGTCCGCTACCTGCGCCGGTGGAGAACATGGATAATCTATGGTCGCCGTCCGAGCAATATGGCGTGCAGCAGGCACTCAGCATGTCGATTGTCGGCGATAGCGATAAAGTCCGCAGCGGCCTCGCCGCGCTGATGCGTGAAACCCAGGCGGATGAAATTATGGTTAACGGCCAGATTTACGATTCGCAGGCGCGTCTGCGCTCCTTCGCGCTGGCAATGGAAGCAGCGCGCACGCTGTAAACCTTATTGCGGTGGGTTTAACCACTCTGGGCCCACCGCAATGGTTCGCACGTCTCGCGCCGGTGACTGACCGTGAAAACGGCTGTATTCACGACTGAACTGCGAAGCACTTTGATAACCCACCCGATAACCCGCCGTGCCGGCATCCAGCTTCTCAATCAACATCAAACGCCGCGCCTCGTTGAGCCGCAGCTGCTTTTGATACTGCATCGGCGTCATCGCCGTTACCGCTTTAAAGTGATGATGCAGCGACGAAATACTCATCCCTACGCTGCTCGCCAGAAAATCCATTTTCAACGGCTGATGAAAGTTTTCGCGTAGCCAACGCGCGGCGCGCGCCACTTTGTTGCCTGGCCGTTCCGTCAACGCCATGTTGAGAATGCGCGGCCCTTCGGGTCCAGTCAGCAAACGATAGAAAATCTCCTGCTCAATCAACGGTGCCAGCGCAGCAATGTCCTGCGGGTGATCCAGCAACTCGACCAAACGCATCACCGCATCCACCAACGGGGGCGCGACTTTATGCACGGCGATACCACGCTCGCTCACCGCCGTGCTGCCGAGTTGATGGTGCGGAAAGTGTTCCAGATAACGCATCAGACGCGTTTCGTTAATGGTGATGCCCACACCAAGATTCGGTTTCTCTGGCGTTGCCATGACCACGCAGGATTGCACCGGCATATCAAGCGTCACCAACAGTAAATCGCCCGGCCCGTAATGCATCACTTCATCACCCATGCGCAGCGCTTTTTGCCCCTGCGCGATCAGGGCAAAGCTCGCCCAGGTCGCCACATGCGCCAAACTGGTGGGCTGAGAACTGCGGCCGAAAGAGAGAAAATCGATTGGGCAATAGTGACGACCATCCTGCGGTGCGTGGCGAGCAATAATTGCCACCAACTGCTGCCATTGTTCCTGATGAATCATGCGCTCGGTGCTCCGCGGTAAGAAATCACTGAGTGGATATTCTCGCTTGTGGTTGGCGCTGCGACTAGTCCTTGAACAGCAGATTTGCAGGATCGTGCAAGAAGCTTGCAGGATTGCGCTACCACCCGATTGTATGGACAGCGCATGCTTTATTTTCCCCGAAATCTCAGGTGGAGAGACACGATGAAAACACTTGAAGGCAAAATTGCGCTGGTGACGGGCGCTTCGAAAGGCATTGGTGCCGCCATCGCCATGACTTTCGCGGCGGCCGGTGCTCGGGTAGTGGTGAATTATCTTCAGGACGAAGTGGGTGCGGCGGATGTGGTGACCGACATTCAGGCGCTGGGTAGCGACGCCATCGCCGTACAGGCTGATATTTCACGCGAGGCCGATGTGCAGCGCTTGTTCGCTAGCAGCATTGAGCAGTTTGGCGCGCCCGACATTGTGGTGAATAACGCCGGGATTTTTCACCACGGTGACTTTGCCGAGCTTAGCCTCAGCAAGATGCAGCAGCAGCTGAATGTGAATCTGCTGGGTACCTTGCTGGTGTGTCAGCAGGCGGCAAAACATTTCCCCGCAGGCGGCGGTTCCATCATCAACCTTAGCGCTTTAAATAGCCAACGCTGCACGCCCGGCTCGGTGCTTTGGGCAGCAACCAAAGGCGCGATCGATACCTTAACGCAGGGCCTCGCACGCGAGCTTGGGCCACGTAATATTCGCGTCAATGCGTTAGCACCCGGCATTATTTTGACCGAAGGTTTGCTGGCGGCGAAGAAGATGCACCCGGAGTTGAAAGCACAGCTGATAGCGGCAACGCCGCTCGGACGCTTTGGCTTGCCGGAAGATGTGGCGCAGGTGGCGCTGTTTCTGGCGTCAGAAGAGTCAGCTTACGTTAGCGGTGAACGCGTGCTGATTGCTGGTGGCGTGTAAAATTCACCTTCCACGCGCATAAAAAAAGGGACGCGTTAGCGTCCCTTTTTACTTTTCGCGTTTATCGCTTATGCGTCACGACGACGTGGTGCAGCAGCGCCTTCTGGACGCGGGCCACGACCACCTTCACGGCTGAAGCGTCCGCCTTCACGGCCACCTTCACGACGTTCGGAGAAGCGACGTGGAGCGCCTTCGCCACGTGGAGCACCATCACCGCGCGGTGCGCCATTGCCACGACGTTCGCCGCCAGCAGATGGACGACGTTCGCTACGCTCGTGCACTGGCGCATCACCCATCAGCTGCATATTCATCGGTTTGTTCAGAATACGCGTACGAGTAAAGTGCTGCAGCACTTCGCCCGGCATGCCTTTCGGCAGCTCGATGGTTGAGTGAGTACCAAACAGCTTGATGTTACCGATGTAACGGCTGCTGATGTCACCTTCGTTAGCGATCGCGCCAACGATGTGACGAACTTCAACACCATCATCACGGCCCACTTCAATGCGATACAGCTGCATTTCGCCAACGTCACGACGCTCACGACGTGGACGATCGCCATCGCGGCTGTCACGGCTTTCGCGTGGACCACGAGAATCACGTGAATCGCGACGCTCACCACGGTCAGGACGATCGCTGAACTCGCGACGCGCTGGACGCGGTGCTTCTGGCGGCAGAATCAGTGGACGTTCGCCCTGAGCCATTTTCAGCAGTGCTGCGGCCAGCGTTTCGATATCCAGATCTTCGCCCGGCTGCATTTTGCTCAGCAGTGCGCGGTACTGGTCCAGATCGCTGCTTTCCAGCTGCTGCTGTACTTTAGCCGCGAACTTAGCCAGACGACGCTCACCCAGCAGTTCTGCGTTCGGCAGCTCAACTTCTGGAATAGTCAGCTTCATGGTGCGTTCGATGTTGCGCAGCAGACGACGCTCGCGGTTCTCAACGAACAGCAACGCACGACCTGCACGACCAGCACGGCCGGTACGACCGATACGGTGAACGTAAGACTCTGCATCCATCGGGATATCAAAGTTTACGACCAGACTGATACGCTCAACGTCCAGGCCACGTGCTGCAACGTCGGTCGCGATCAGGATGTCGAGACGACCATCTTTCAAACGCTCCAGCGTCTGCTCACGCAGTGCCTGGTTCATGTCGCCGTTCAGTGCTGCGCTGTTATAACCGCTGCGCTCCAGCGCTTCGGCCACTTCCAGCGTGGCATTTTTGGTACGCACGAAGATGATGGCTGCATCGAAATCTTCCGCTTCCAGGAAACGAACCAGCGCATCAGTTTTACGGCCGTATGCGGTCCAGTAAGACTGAGAAATGTCTGGGCGCGTAGTCAGGCTTGACTGGATGCGCACTTCCTGTGGATCTTTCATGAAACGCTTGGTAATACGGCGAATCGCTTCTGGCATGGTGGCTGAGAACAGCGCGGTCTGATGACCGTCTGGAATCTGCGCCATGATGGTTTCAACGTCTTCGATGAAGCCCATACGCAGCATTTCATCCGCTTCGTCCAGCACCAGACCGCGCAGGTTAGACAGATCTAACGTGCCACGCTTCAGGTGATCCAGCAGACGACCAGGGGTACCCACAACAACTTGTGGTCCCTGACGCAGGGCGCGCAGCTGTACGTCATAACGTTGGCCGCCGTACAGAGCTACCACGTTAATGCCACGCATGTGTTTAGAGAATTCTGTGACGGCTTCAGCAACCTGTACCGCCAATTCGCGGGTAGGTGCCAGCACCAAAATTTGCGGTGCTTTAACAGTAGCATCAATGTTGTTTAGCAGCGGCAGTGAGAATGCCGCAGTTTTACCACTACCGGTCTGCGCCATACCCAACACGTCACGGCCAGCCAGCAGATGAGGAATGCACTCAGCCTGGATTGGAGAAGGCTTTACGTAGCCCATACCGTTCAGTGATTCGAGGATGTCGGCGTTCAGGCCAAGGTCAGCAAAAGTGGTTTGAATATCAGTCATGTAGTACACGTGCCTCTTAGATTGCGGCGGCCAGTCTACATAACTCGTCGTGAAAACTTTCAGTCATTTTCATCAAAAAGTGTGAACCGGCTCAAATTAGAAGTTTTGACGAACAGAAAAGCCCTCATCTCTGAAGATGATGACTTTACAGGTATTCAGGCAATAAAAGTTCGTCAGCTATTGCTGGTCAGATTCTGATAAATCGTCTTGTGTCTGGCCGAGTTGCGCCAGTTCCAACAATGCGTATCGGTGCTCAACAAAGTTATTTACGTTGTTGGCCACCGCCAGTTTGAACAACGCTTTCGCGTCGTCCTTCTCCCCCAGACTTAGGTAATACTTACCTAAATAGAAGTTGGTTTCACTGAGATGTTCAGCGAGCGAGGTGTTATCCGTTGCGTCCGCCTTGAGACGTTCCATCAGCGTTTTTTCACTGATGTCGCCAAGGTAGAACTCGACAATATTCCATCCCCATTGATCGCGAACCGCTTTGTCATGACGCTGTCTCAGCGTAACTTTTGCCTTGTCGGCATCCATATCGCTTTCAACGAGATAGAGCCAAAGGCTGCGGAATGGATCGTTAGGATCGTCTTGATAAAACGCCAGCAGATCATCTTGCGCTAACTTGTATCGACCGCCGTAATAGAGGGCGATACCACGGTTTAAATGCGCATAGTTGTAAGTTGGATCAAGCTCAAGTACAGAATCAAACGCTTCATAGGCAGCATCAAAGTTGCCTGCCTGCGTTAAGTATATACCGAGATAGTTAAATACCTCAGGCATATCTGGTCTTATAGACAGCGCTTGCGAAAAATCGTTCCGCGCTAATGCCCTCAGACCCAAACTATCATACAACACTCCGCGCTCATATAATAGCTGTGCGCGTTCATCATCGGTCAGGGCACGACTGGCAAGAATTTGTTCCATTCGCGCCAGGATCACCTCTTGCTGCAGTGTGGGCTGCAAAGGTACTGCCAGAACTTCGTTCTTACGCCAATTGGAGTTGCTGCATCCTGCCAGCGTGATAGCTGTCGCAACAAAACACCAGCGCAAAAAAGGCTTCATTTCCCACTCCCGAATACAAACATTGGGACAACCATCCTGTCATCCTCCTGCTGTGCACAAGGATTCCCGCCCTCGCGATGATCTAAACACCTCTCCCCGCAAAGCAGGGAGAGGTAAATCGGTAAACGCTTACTCGGCGTCAGATGCATCAGATGCAGCGGTAGCAACTTCTTCCGCTGGTTTCTGCTCTGTCGCTTCTTTGATGCTCAGGCGTACACGGCCCTGACGGTCCACTTCCATGACTTTCACTGGAACTTCCTGGCCCATCTGCAGGTAATCGGTCACTTTCTCTACGCGCTTGTCGGCGATCTGAGAGATGTGCACCAAACCTTCTTTACCGCCGCCGATTGCCACGAAGGCACCGAAATCAACGATACGTGTCACTTTACCAGAGTAAACGCGGCCAACTTCGATCTCAGCAGTGATCTCCTCGATACGACGAATGGCTTCTTTGGCTTTCAGGCCATCAGTAGCAGCAATCTTCACGGTACCGTCATCTTCGATTTCGATGGTGGTGCCGGTTTCTTCGGTCAGCGCACGGATCACTGAGCCGCCTTTACCGATGACATCTTTGATCTTGTCTGAACTGATTTTGATGGTGTAAATGCGCGGCGCGAACTCAGAAATTTCCTGACGCGGCGTGCTGATTGCCTGTTCCATCACGCTCAGAATGTGCAGACGCGCACCCTTCGCTTGGTTCAGAGCAACCTGCATGATTTCGCGGGTGATGCCTTCGATTTTGATATCCATCTGCAGCGCAGTGATACCATCGCGGCTACCCGCTACTTTAAAGTCCATATCGCCGAGGTGATCTTCGTCACCCAGGATGTCAGACAGAACCACAAAGTTGTCGGCTTCTTTAACCAGACCCATCGCAATACCGGCTACGGCAGCTTTGATCGGTACGCCAGCGTCCATCAGTGCCAGAGATGCACCGCACACGGAAGCCATTGAAGAAGAACCGTTAGATTCAGTGATCTCTGAAACCACACGCACGGTGTAGGGGAAATCAGCTTGCTTAGGCATTACTGCCAGCACGCCGCGCTTCGCCAGACGACCGTGACCAATTTCACGACGCTTCGGTGAGCCAACCATACCGGTTTCGCCCACGCAGTATGGAGGGAAGTTGTAGTGGAACAGGAAGCTATCAGTACGCTCGCCCATCAACTCATCCAGATTCTGCGCATCACGTGCGGTACCCAATGTTGCGGTAACCAGCGCCTGCGTTTCACCACGGGTAAACAGTGAAGAACCGTGCGTGCGTGGCAGTACGCCAGTGCGCACATCCAGGCCACGAATCATATCTTTCTCACGGCCATCGATACGCGGTTCGCCACGGATGATGCGGCTACGAACAACGCTCTTCTCAAGGTCATGAACGATGTCAGCGATATCGCCAGCATCCAGCGTTTCATCTTCAGCCTGCAGTGCAGCAATGGTCGCGTCTTTCACTGCGCCAACCTGAGTGTAACGCTCCTGCTTATCAGTGATGCGATAGGCATCGCTGATGCCCGCTTCTGCCAGTGCAGTAACGCGTGCGATCAGTGCGTCGTTAGTTGGCAGTGGCTGCCAATCCCAACGTGGTTTACCCGCTTCGGCAACCAGCGCATTGATGTTTTCGATAACGATCTGCTGTTGGTCGTGGCCGTATACCACAGCGCCCAGCATCTGTTCTTCGGTCAAGATGTCAGCTTCTGATTCCACCATCAGCACCGCGTTCTGGGTACCGGCAACAACCAGGTTCAGACGTGATTCGTTGATTTCATCAGCAGTTGGGTTCAGTACGTACTGATCGTTGATATAGCCCACGCGCGCTGCGCCGATTGGGCCATTGAACGGCAGACCTGACAGAGCCAGCGCAGCAGATGCGCCGATCATCGCAACGATGTCTGGGTTAACCTGAGGGTTAACGGAAACAACGGTCGCAATAACCTGGACTTCGTTAATGAAGCCTTCCGGGAACAGCGGACGAACTGGACGGTCAATCAGGCGTGAGATCAGGGTTTCGCCTTCGCTTGGACGGCCTTCACGACGGAAGAAGCTACCCGGGATACGACCAGCAGCGTAAGTACGCTCCTGATAGTTAACCGTCAGCGGGAAGAAATCCTGACCTGGTTTAGTTTTTTTCTGGCCAACAACGGTAACGAATACAGCAGTGTCATCCATGCTCACCATTACTGCAGCGGTAGCCTGGCGCGCCATCATGCCGGTTTCCAGCGTGACGGTATGCTGACCATATTGGAATTTGCGTACGATCGGGTTCAGCAAAATTTAAGTCCTTAAATTCAGAGGCGCAGCCCATTCTGGCGCGCCGGGGATTACCGATCTTCAGTTGCATCCTCGCGACTAATGACAACCTTAACCGCCCATGCGGTAAAGCCTCTCATTAGCCGCGCGAACCTCTGCAAGCAAAGATCACTCTCTGCAACAATACATGAGTTTGGTCCGGATTGCTGCGGATTGCTCGAAAAAAGGGGCCATAAAGGCCCCCTTTTCGCGAAACTCGCACAAATCTGATCATCAGATGCGTTTTTTTGCATGGTGCATGCGCTACATCCTTGATCAGATTCTTCAGACTTAGCGACGCAGACCCAGGCTTTCGATCAGACCGGTGTAGCGAGCAACGTCTTTACGCTTCAGGTAGTCCAGCAGCTTACGACGCTGAGATACCATGCGCAGCAGACCGCGACGGCTGTGGTGATCTTTCTTGTGCTCAGAGAAGTGACCCTGCAGGTGGTTAATCTGAGCAGTCAGCAGAGCAACCTGAACTTCAGTTGAACCGCTGTCGTTGGTACCACGACCGTATTTAGCAACGATCTCTGCTTTAGCTTCTACGCTTAGAGACATAATAAACTCCGTTAGATAATGAATGTATGGGTGCCGATCTCTAATTCAGCAGCCCGCTTTTAAAGCCGCGCCATTCTACTCTTCGCCTGATAGCAACGCAAATGCGCCGTTAGGTCAAATCCGAGAGGCTTGATTACGCAGGAAATTCTACCACCAGACGACGCGGCGCCACGCGTCCATCGTCGGCGATTTCGGCCATACCAATGAATTTTTGCTCATCACCTTCCGTCACGCGCACCAATCCCTGTTCCGGCGCATCCGCCACCTGAACCGGCATACCTTGTTTGAAATAAGCCGCCACCGTAGGCAGCAAATTCACTATCGGGAACTCTTCTGCCGGACTATCCATCGGCAGCAATAACGCATCGAGCGCACTGTAATCCGGCGTTTCCGCCATGTTGACGGTGGCCGCCACTTCCTGCAGCTGCTCCAGCGTCACCATTCTTTCGATCGGATAACGCGCCACCTGCAGACGACGCAGCATGATAACGTGCGCACCGCAGCCAAGCCGTTCACCGAGATCGTCGATGATAGTGCGGATGTAAGTGCCTTTAGAGACGTGAATCTCCAGCTCCAGTTCATCACCTTCCCAGCGAATAAACTGCAGCTCAAACACTTTGATCGGGCGCGCTTCACGCGGCACGGTTATGCCTTCACGTGCGTACTCGTACAGCTTGCGTCCCTGATACTTCAGCGCGGAGAACATGGTCGGCACCTGCATGGTGTCGCCACGAAAATAGTCCAGCGCTGCATCCAGTGCCGCCTGATCAAAAGTAATCGGACGCGTCTCAACAATATTACCGTCGGCATCAGACGTATCGGTGCGTTCACCCAGGCGAGCAATGACGCGATAACGCTTGTCCGAATCGAGCAGATACTGCGAAAACTTGGTGGCTTCGCCGAGGCAAACCGGCAGCATGCCGGTCGCCAGAGGATCGAGGGCGCCGGTGTGGCCCGCTTTGTTCGCGTTGAACAGACGTTTTACTTTCTGCAGCACATCATTGGAAGATGCGCCTTGGTGCTTATCCAGCAGAAACACACCGTGGACGTCGCGACCGCGACGACGAGGACGACTCATTAGTCCTCCTTGTCATCGTCCGCCGGGCTATCGCCACGACGCTCAACATCGCTCTTAATAACGTTGCTGACCAGGTTCGACATGCGCATACCTTCGATCAGCGAGTTGTCGTAGAAGAAGGTTAGCTCCGGCACGATGCGCAGGCGCATCGCTTTACCTACCAGCGTACGGATATAGCCAGAGGCTTCTTTCAGCGCCTTCAGGCCGTTTTGCACTGCTTCTTCATCTTTATCATTCAAAAAGGTCACAAACACCTTGGCATAGGCAAGATCGCGCGACACTTCGACGCCCGAAACCGTCACCATCATACCGAGACGTGGATCTTTAATTTCGCGCTGCAGGATAATTGCGATCTCTTTCTGCAACTCCTGAGAAACGCGCTGTTGGCGGCCAAATTCTTTTGCCATTATTCTTTCTCCCAAATAATTCGGGAGGCCAGAGGCCTCCCAAATTGCAACACATCAAATGATGATCAATCGATGGTGCGTTTAATTTCAATCACTTCGAACACTTCGATCATATCGCCAACGCGAACGTCGTTATAGTTCTTCACGCCAATACCACATTCCATGCCGTTACGAACTTCGTTGACGTCATCTTTGAAGCGACGCAGTGATTCCAGTTCGCCTTCATAGATAACCACGTTGTCACGCAGTACACGGATTGGGTTGTGACGTTTGATGATACCTTCAGTGACCATACAGCCCGCGATGGCACCAAACTTCGGTGATTTGAACACGTCACGTACCGCAGCCAGACCGATAATCTGCTGTTTGAACTCTGGAGCCAGCATACCGCTCATTGCTGCTTTTACTTCGTCGATCAGATTATAGATGACGGAGTAGTAACGCAGGTCAACGTTTTCAGCGTCAATCACGCGGCGAGCAGATGCATCAGCACGCACGTTGAAGCCGAGAATGATGGCGTTGGATGCTGCAGCCAGCGTGGCGTCGGTTTCGGTGATACCACCCACGCCTGAACCGATAATGCGTACTTTCACTTCGTCGGTAGACAGTTTCAGCAGCGAATCAGAGATGGCTTCAACAGAACCCTGTACGTCAGATTTCAGCACGATGTTCAGCTCAGACACTTCGCCTTCAGTCATGTTGGCGAACATGTTCTCCAACTTAGACTTCTGCTGACGCGCCAGCTTAACTTCACGGAATTTGCCCTGACGATACAGTGCAACTTCACGCGCTTTCTTCTCATCACGTACTACAGTCGCTTCATCACCCGCAGCCGGCACACCGGACAGACCGAGGATTTCGACTGGAATGGATGGACCTGCTTCCAGTACTTCACGACCCAGTTCGTCACGCATCGCACGTACACGGCCATATTCGAAGCCGCACAGCACGATATCGCCTTTGTTCAGCGTACCTTCACGTACCAGCACGGTAGCAACCGGGCCACGACCTTTGTCGAGGAACGATTCAATCACCACGCCGCTCGCCATACCTTCACGGATAGCAGACAGTTCCAGAACTTCAGCTTGCAGCAGAATCGCATTCAGCAGGTCGTCGATACCGGTACCGGCTTTCGCAGAGACGTTAACGAACATGTTCTCACCGCCCCACTCTTCCGGAAGAATTCCGTACTGGGTCAGTTCGTTCTTAACGCGGTCTGGATCAGCATCTGGCTTATCAATTTTGTTAACCGCAACAACCACTGGCACACCGGCTGCTTTCGCATGCTGGATAGCTTCAACGGTCTGAGGCATCACGCCATCGTCAGCAGCCACAACCAGGATAACGATATCCGTGGCCTGCGCACCACGAGCACGCATTGCGGTAAACGCGGCGTGTCCAGGGGTATCGAGGAAGGTGATCATACCGTTGTCAGTTTCAACGTGGTAAGCACCAATATGCTGGGTAATACCGCCCGCTTCGCCTGATGCCACTTTCGTTGAACGAATGTAGTCAAGCAGCGAGGTTTTACCGTGGTCAACATGACCCATGATGGTGACGACTGGCGCACGGCTTTCCTGCGCAGCATCGGTGTCACGATCGTCCATTACCGCTTCTTCCAGCTCATTCTCACGGCGCAGGATCACTTTGTGACCCATCTCTTCCGCAACCATCTGAGCGGTTTCTTGATCGATAACCTGGTTGATGGTCGCCATGGCGCCCATCTTCATCATCGCTTTAACGACCAGAGAACCTTTGATCGCCATTTTGTTGGCCAGTTCAGCAACGGTGATGGTTTCACCGATGACAACATCGCGGTTAACCGCCTGAGCCGGCTTGTTAAAGCCCTGCTGCAGGGTGCTTGGCTTACGATGCTTACCGCCTTTGCCGCCACGCACCTGAGCACGCGCTTCTTCGCGATCGGTTTTAGCTTCAGAATGCTTGTTGCCTTTCTTAACCGGACGAGCCGCTTTGGTGGTGCGAGCACGTGCACGGCCAGCTTCTACCTGGCGATCGTTCTCGTCTTCTGCCTGACGGGCGTGAGTAGAGGTAGTGACGTGATAGTCGCCTTTATCCTCTTCTTCAGGTTTTGCCCATTCAGCGCCTTTCTCTTCAGCCAGGCGGCGGGCTTCTTCAGCCACGCGGCGCGCATCTTCTTCCAGCTTACGGCGTGCTTCTTCTTCTGCTTTACGTTTCAGTTCGGCAGCTTCTGCTTCACGACGGGCTTTATCAGATTGCGCAGCCTTGGCTACTACATCGGTAGGTTGATTAGTCAATTTCTCTTTTTCCGCTGCTTCACGTTTAGCCTTGTCAGCGGCTTCGCGCTTGGCTTTGTCTTCGGCTTCACGTTGCGCTTTCTGTTCAGCTTCGCGACGGGCTTGTTCTTCCGCCTCGCGACGCGCCTGCTCTTCCGCTTCACGCTGCGCCTCGGCTTCCGCTTCTGCCTGAGCTTGCTCAGACTCTGCATCGCCTTTCACGTATGTGCGCTTTTTGCGGACTTCGATTTGTACCGACTTACTTTTACCCCCGGTGACGGGAATATTCAAGGTGCTGCGCGTCTTGCGCTGCAAAGTCAGCTTGCTTGAACCGGTCTGACCGTGCTCACGATTCAGGTGAGACAGTAAGGTTTCTTTCTCTTGCTGGGATACCGCATCGTTTTCAGACTTACGAATCCCTGCATCAGCAAATTGCTGTACCAGGCGATCGACCGGGGTCTGAATTTCGGCGGCCAGCGATTTTACGGTTACATCTGTCATGCTGTTCCTTCCTGTTATTACGCGTCATCGCCGAACCAGCAGATATTACGTGCAGCCATAATCAGCGCACCGGCTTTCTCGTCATCCAGCCCTTCAATATCTGTCAGATCGTCAACACCTTGCTCAGCGAGATCTTCCAGCGTGCAAACGCCTTTCGACGCCAGGCGATACGCCAGCGCACGATCCAAGCCCTCAAGATTCAGAAGATCCTCAGCGGGCTCCTGATTACCAAGGCTCTCTTCTTTCGCTAATGCCAGGGTGGTTAACGCATTTTTTGCTCGTTCACGCAGGGCTTCAATGGTCTCTTCATCGAGGCCGTCGATTTCCAGCAGCTCGTTGATTGGCACATAAGCCAATTCTTCCAGCGAAGAGAAGCCCTCTTCCACCAGAATGGTGGCGAACTCTTCGTCGATGTCGAGATGTTTGGTGAACATATCGATCGCTGCATGGGCTTCAGCTTGGTGCTTAGCCTGCAGATCATCGACGGTCATCACGTTTAGTTCCCAACCGCTCAGTTGGGAAGCCAGACGCACGTTTTGGCCGTTACGGCCGATCGCCTGAGCCAGATTGCCGGCTTCAACAGCGATATCCATGGTGTGATTGTCTTCATCCACCACAATTGACGCCACATCGGCTGGCGCCATAGCGTTGATAACGAACTGCGCCGGGTTGTCGTCCCACAGCACAATGTCGATACGCTCGCCACCCAGCTCGCTCGAAACCGCCTGGACACGCGCACCGCGCATACCGACGCAAGCGCCCACTGGATCAATACGTTTATCGTTGGTCTTCACCGCGATTTTGGCGCGTGAACCCGGATCGCGCGCTGCCGCTTTGATCTCGATAACTTCTTCGCCAATTTCTGGCACCTCAATGCGGAACAACTCGATCAGCATTTCTGGTTTAGAACGGGTGACGAACAGCTGCGCGCCACGCGCTTCAGGGCGAACGGCATACAGCACACCGCGGATACGGTCACCTGGACGGAAGTTTTCACGCGGCAGCATGTCTTCACGCAAAATCACGGCTTCAGCATTGCTACCGAGGTCCAGTGAAATGTTGTCACGGTTCACTTTCTTCACCACGCCGGTGATGATTTCGCCTTCGTGCTGACGGAACTGATCAACCACCATTGCGCGCTCAGCTTCACGTACTTTTTGTACGATAACCTGCTTAGCAGTTTGGGTGGTGATACGGTCGAAGGTGACAGATTCAATCTGATCTTCGACAAATTCGCCCAGATTGAACGCTTCGTCTTCATAACGGGCTGCATCCAGCGTGATCTCGCGAGTCGGCTGCGTGACTTCTTCTACAATCTGCCAGCGACGGAAGGTGTCGAAATCGCCGCTGCGGCGATCGATGCTGACACGCACTTCGATCTCTTGCTCATACTTCTTTTTGGTCGCAGTGGCCAAAGCGCTCTCCAGCGCTTCGAAGATTTTCTCACGCGGCAGGGCTTTTTCGTTAGAAACGGCTTCTACTACAGCTAAGATCTCTTTGTTCATCCTGGTTAGCCTCAATCCGGACTTTTAAAAGTGGGGGACCAGGTTCGCTTTCTGAATGTTGCTCAGCGCGAACACTTCATCGTTACCCTCAACGGTCACCGTGATCATCTCGCCTTCAACAGACTTGATGATACCCTGCCATTTACGGCGGTTTTGTACGGCCATGCGTAGTACCAGGCTCACCTCGTCACCGACAAAACGTGCATAGTGTTCAGCAGTGAAAAGAGGACGTTCGAGACCCGGCGAGGAAACTTCAAGGTTGTAAGCCACGGTAATTGGATCTTCCACATCCATTACTGCGCTAACCTGGTGGCTAACATCGGCGCAATCATCAACATTGATACCCTCTTCACTATCAATATAGATGCGCAGGGTTGATGTGCGACCACGAATAAACTCAATACCGACTAATTCGTAGCCAAGCGCTTCTACTGGAGCAGAGATCAACTCTGTCAATTTTTGCTCTAATGTGGACAAGCCCACCCCCAAGACATAAAAAAAGGGCCTATAGCCCAGTGTTTCGATTTCCTGATAACAAAAAACCCCGAATATTCGGGGCTTTTTGTGACTGGACCCTGTACGCCGCATAGCGGCTTCGGAGCATAATCCAAAAGAATTTTTTTCAAAAATCACTGAGATTGCGTCCGTCGATGCATACAGTATATTTGAAAAAGAACTCTAAGGGAAAGTGGTTGCGGGGGCCGGATTTGAACCGACGACCTTCGGGTTATGAGCCCGACGAGCTACCAGGCTGCTCCACCCCGCGTCCGAAAACGTGGCGAATAATACGCCGACCTTGCAAAAAATGCAAGTTAAACTGAGATTTGGTACCGAGGACGGGACTTGAACCCGTAAGCCCTTTCGAGCACTACCACCTCAAGGTAGCGTGTCTACCAATTTCACCACCTCGGTACATCACTAGACTGCGACGTTGTTTTATCGCACTACAGCGTTGACGATCTTACTGCGGGATATCATTGCCCGGCGTTGCCGGTTTAGCTGGCTGAGTCTGCTGTTCAGACTGCGCCGGCGCAGTGAGGTTATCCCACTCGCTACCTTTGGCTGTTTTATTACTGTTCAGGTTACCCAGAACCAGGCTGATGATGAAGAACAGCGTAGCCAGTACCGCGGTCATACGAGTCATAAAGTTGCCAGACCCATTTGAACCAAACAGCGTACCAGAAGCGCCTGCACCGAATGAGGCTCCCATATCAGCGCCTTTGCCTTGCTGCAGCATGATCAAACCCACGAGGCCAATCGCTACAATAAGGAAAACAACTAACAGAGCTTCGTACATAATCAACCTGTTTCCTTGCGCGTTATCTGCACAGTTAAAGCTTCAACCAATATCGATGGGGAGTCTCGTCATCACCCATCAGAAGCGGGTGTGAATACTAACCAAAGGCACATACCTCTGCAAGTGCAATTTTCACCATCGCTATCGATTGCGGAAAAAAGCACCATCCCGGTGATTTTGCAGGCGGAAAGTTTAAAAACTCCCCGCCTGAAAAACTCACACCGCTTTTACTGCATCCGCGATTTTATGCGCCAACGCGCTGACCTGCGCCTCATCTTCACCTTCCACCATCACACGAATCAGGGGTTCAGTGCCGGATTTGCGCAGCAACACACGACCGCGTCCCGCCAGCGTTTTTTCAGCTTCCGCAGTGACAGCTTTCACGCTTTCGCTTTCCAGCGGATCGTGCTCGCCAGCGAAGCGCACATTGACCAAAATCTGTGGCAGCATTTTCATGCCGCTGCACAGGTCATGTAGCGTCATATGGTTGCGTACGATTGCAGTAAGCACTTGCAAACTTGCTACGATGCCGTCGCCGGTGGTGGTTTTGTCAAGCAGAATGACGTGACCGGAGTTTTCCGCTCCTAGACGCCAGCCCTTCTCCTGCATTTTTTCCAGCACATAGCGGTCGCCCACTTTCGCACGGGTAAACGGAATACCCAGCTGTTTCAGTGCCAGTTCCAGACCCATGTTGCTCATTAACGTGCCCACCACGCCACCGCGCAGCTGGCCCTGACGCAGCCCTTCACGCGCAATGATGTAGAGAATTTGATCGCCATCGACTTTGTGACCTAAATGGTCAACCATCATGATGCGGTCGCCATCACCGTCGTACGCCAGTCCGAGATCGGCCTTCTCTTCCAATACGCGATGCTGCAGCAAACGCAGATCGGTCGCACCGCAATCTTTGTTGATGTTCATGCCATCCGGCTGCACGCCGATAGCAATCACATTCGCACCCAGCTCACGCAGCACATTAGGCGCAATGTGATACGTCGCGCCATTCGCACAATCGACCACAATCTTTAGCCCATTCAGGCTCAGCTCGCTTGGGAAAGTCCCTTTGCAGAATTCGATGTAACGACCAGCAGCATCGACAATGCGACTGGCGCGGCCCAGTTCAGCCGACTCTACGCAGGTGATCGGCTTTTCCATCTCCAGTTCGATCGCTTCTTCAACTTCATCTGGCAGCTTGGTACCTTCAGCCGAGAAGAATTTGATGCCATTGTCGTCAAAGGGATTATGAGAAGCTGAAATCACAATACCCGCTTCCGCGCGGAAAGTGCGGGTCAGATAAGCAATTGCAGGTGTCGGCATCGGGCCGGTGAAAGCCGCCGACAATCCCGCCGCCGCCAGGCCAGCTTCCAGTGCCGATTCCAGCATATAGCCTGAAATACGCGTATCTTTACCAATCAATACTTTGCGTGAACCCTGGCGCGCCAGCACCTTACCCGCCGCCCAGCCCAACTTGAGGACAAAATCAGGGGTAATCGGTGCTTCACCGACTTTGCCGCGAATCCCATCTGTACCGAAATATTTACGATTACTCATGCTTTATCCTTTTGCTCTCCGTGTCGCTTCGACGACGCGCATCGCTTCGACAGTCTCTTTCACATCATGCACGCGAATAATTTGCGCCCCTTGCATGGCGGCAATCACCGCACAGCTGAGGCTTCCGGTCAGACGCTGGGCCGGACCGACATTTAGCAACTGCCCAACCATCGACTTGCGTGACATTCCTACCAACAGCGGTAAGCCGTAGTGGTGGAAATGGCTGAGGTTGGCCAGCAGTTCATAGTTGTGGCTGAGATTCTTACCGAAACCGAAGCCAGGATCGAGCATCAGATTATCTTTTTTGATGCCGGCGGCTTCACATCGCGCAATCTGTGCAGCGAAGTAAGCATCCACTTCGCTCACGATGTGGCTATATTCCGGTGCCTGCTGCATGGTGCGCGGTTCTCCTTGCATATGCATCAGACACACCGGCAAGCCTGTTTCTGCCGCCGCCGCCAGCGCGCCCGGTTCGGACAAAGAACGAATGTCATTGATAATGTGAGCACCCACTCGCGCCGCTTCACGGATCACTTCTGACTTGGAAGTATCGACCGAAATCCACACCTCAAAACGCTGCGCGATGGCTTCCACCACCGGAATAACGCGTGCCAGCTCCTCTTCCACGCTAACTTCATCAGCGCCCGGACGCGTTGATTCACCGCCCACATCAATAATGGTGGCACCGGCATTCACCATTTCATTGGTGTGCGTCAGCGCATCGACCAGCGTGTTGTGACTTCCACCATCAGAGAAAGAGTCCGGCGTGACATTCAAAATACCCATCACATGGGGAAAAGAGAGATCGAGATGGGAATCACGGGCGAACAACTTCATGGCGAGAATCTCCTTGAGGAATCACTGAATCACGGAATGTAAAAAACCCCGGACTGGCCGGGGTTTGCATTGTAACAAGTATTGCGGGAGGGAGAACTGGCGGTGAGCAACGCATCCCGCCAGAATGCCATCACATGATCTTGTCTGAACCCGGCGTTTTCGGGTCATCAACAGGACGTGGAGCCTGCGTAGAGTCGCCGTTACCCACAGCAACTTTCGCCTCTTCCCAACCTGCTGGTGGACGCACTTCGCGGCGTGCCATCAGATCGCTGATCTGCGGTGCATCGATGGTCTCATACTTCATCAGCGCGTCTTTCATCGCGTGAAGGATGTCCATGTTTTCATTCAGAATACGGCGTGCACGCTGGTAGTTGGTATCGATAAGGTGTTTAACTTCCTGATCGATAATGCGCGCCGTTTCATCTGACATGTGTTTTGCTTTCGCCACTGAGCGACCGAGGAACACTTCGCCCTCTTCTTCAGCGTAAAGCAATGGACCCAGCTTCTCAGAGAAGCCCCACTGCGTAACCATGTTGCGTGCTACGCTGGTCGCCATTTTGATGTCAGATGAAGCACCGGTAGAAACATAGTCCGGACCATAAATGATCTCTTCCGCCAGACGTCCGCCGTAAGCCACAGAAATACGGCTTTCCAGCTTCTGACGGTTGGCGCTGATCTCATCGCCTACTGGCAAGAAGAAAGCCACACCCAGAGCACGACCACGCGGAATGATGGTGACCTTGTGCACCGGATCGTAACCCGGAACCAGCGTACCCACGATCGCGTGACCCGCTTCATGATAAGCCGTCGATTCTTTCTGCTCTTCGGTCATCACCATGGAGCGACGTTCCGCACCCATCATGATTTTGTCTTTGGCTTTTTCAAACTCAACCATCGAAACAACACGCTTGTTGCCGCGAGCAGCAAACAGCGCAGCTTCGTTGACCAGGTTAGCCAAATCCGCACCGGAGAAACCAGGCGTACCACGTGCGATAACTGATGGATCCATATCGGTTGCCAGCGGCACACGACGCATATGGACTTTCAGAATCTGCTCACGACCACGCACGTCTGGCAGACCCACCACAACCTGACGGTCGAAGCGGCCTGGACGCAGCAGCGCCGGGTCAAGAACATCTGGACGGTTAGTTGCCGCGATAACGATGATGCCTTCATTACCTTCAAAGCCATCCATCTCAACCAGCATCTGGTTCAGCGTTTGTTCACGTTCATCATGACCACCGCCTAAACCGGCGCCACGCTGACGGCCAACCGCATCGATTTCATCGATAAAGATGATGCACGGTGCCGCTTTCTTCGCTTGTTCGAACATGTCACGCACACGAGATGCACCGACACCGACAAACATTTCCACGAAGTCAGAACCGGAAATGGTAAAGAACGGGACTTTGGCTTCACCAGCAATCGCTTTCGCCAGCAGCGTTTTACCGGTACCCGGAGGGCCGACCATCAGGACGCCTTTCGGAATTTTACCGCCCAGCTTCTGGAAACGGCTCGGCTCACGTAGATACTCAACCAGCTCACCAACTTCTTCTTTGGCCTCATCACAACCGGCCACGTCAGCAAAAGTGGTTTTGATCTGATCTTCGGTCAGCATGCGGGCTTTGCTCTTGCCGAAGGACATCGCGCCCTTGCCGCCGCCGCCCTGCATCTGCCGCATAAAGAAGATCCACACGCCAATTAGCAGCAGCATTGGGAACCATGAGATGAAGATGGAAGCCAGCAGGCTTGGTTCTTCAGGCGGTTCGCCAACGACTTTGACGTTTTTGGTCAACAGGTTATCGAGTAACTTAGGATCGTTGACGGGGATATAGGTGGTGTATTTATTGCTGTCTTTTTTGACAACGTTAATCTCACGCCCGTTAATTCGTGCCTCGCGGACCTGATCTTGGTTCACTTCCGATAGGAAAGTTGAATAATCAACCCTACGGCCATTCGACTCGCTGGGCCCAAAGCTCTGGAATACAGACATCAGCACGACCGCGATGACTAACCAGAGAATCAGGTTTTTCGCCATGTCACTCAAGGGATTAACCTCATATTACAACGATGTTAACAGACAGCGTAGGGTACTATAGATCCTTCATACCTGGAATCGCAGTGCGGATGATTTTGCTTGTTTACCCTGAAACTCAGAATTACACATCAGAGTAAACGCATTGGTCGTCTTGCTTTGATTCCGGCAATTCGGGCTAAAGTTTGCGCCCCGTCGCCACAATGTACACTTCGCGCGAACGTAATCGCGAAGCGTCCGGCTTACGAATTTTTACTTTCGTAAACAGGGAGCGAATTTCCCGCAGGTATTCATCGAAGCCATCTCCCTGAAACACTTTCACGACAAAACTGCCGCCTGGGGCCAGGATATCCCGACACATTTCCAGCGCCAATTCTACCAAATACATCGAACGTGGAATATCAACCGCAGGTGTACCGCTCATGTTGGGTGCCATATCAGACATCACCACCTGCACCTTTTGGTCGCCAACGCGCTCCAGTAAGGCGTTAAGTACCGCCTCATCACGAAAGTCGCCCTGCAAAAAATCAACGCCGACAATCGGATCCATTGGTAACAGATCGCAAGCGATGATACGACCACTTGATCCGATAAGCTGAACCACATATTGCGACCAGCCGCCGGGTGCCGCACCGAGATCAACAACCGTCATCCCGGGTTTGAAAATCTTGTCACCCTGCTGAATTTCTTCAAGTTTAAACCAGGCACGCGAACGTAACCCTTTTTTCTGTGCCTGCAGCACATATTTATCGCTAAAGTGTTCCTGTAGCCAGCGACTGGAACTGGCCGAACGCTTTTTACCCGTCATAATTTTTCCAATTAAATCGTCATCGTAGCGATAAATCAGCACGCAATGGTCGCGTTGATTTGGCGATATACCCGAGATGGCGGTAGAATGAACCGTTTTCAATCCCTGAGTAAGCAAAAAATACGATGAATCTGAGTACCAAACAAAAACAGCACCTGAAAGGCCTTGCCCATCCGCTTAAGCCGGTTGTCATGCTGGGCGGAAATGGCCTGACCGAAGGCGTGCTTGCCGAAATCGAACTGGCGCTCGAGCATCACGAATTGATCAAGGTAAAAATTGCCTCGGAAGATCGTGAAACTAAGCAGCTGATCGTGGACGCTATCGTGCGTGAAACTAAAGCAGGCAACGTACAGGTAATCGGCAACACGCTGGTGCTGTATCGCCCTGCCAAAGAGCGTAAAATTACTCTTCCGCGTTAATCATGCCTTTAAAGGCGGCGACGGGCAAAGAAAGTGCCACGCTCCTGCATGTGATAAAAGGCCGCAATGCGGCCTTTTTCCTTTCTTTACAAAATGCAGCGACATATTGCAAAGCGTAGCAATATCTTAAAGGTATTCCACCTTCAGGACTTCATATTCCACATCCCCGCCTGGGGTTTTCACAATCGCGACATCGTCGGCTGATTTTCCAACCAATCCACGCGCCATCGGCGAATTCACTGAAATCAGGTTCTGCTTGAAGTCAGCTTCATCGTCACCCACGATGCGATAGGTGAACTCTTCTTCCGTATCCACATTGAGGATGGTCACGGTAGCGCCAAAAATTACGCGACCGGTTTTCGGCATGGCAGTCACATCAATGACTTGCGCATTGGAAAGCTTGGCTTCAATCTCCTGAATACGCCCCTCGCAGAAACCCTGTTCTTCGCGAGCCGCATGATATTCGGCATTCTCTTTCAAATCGCCGTGCTCACGGGCTGTGGCGATGGAGGCGATGATGCGCGGACGCTTCACAGTTTTCAGTTCGTTCAGCTCTTCGCGCAGCTTCTCAGCGCCTTTCAACGTCATCGGAATCTGATTCATTTTGGCTCCTCGTCATCTATCCTGGTTAACGGCGTCATCCTGACCGGTGACAGCAGAAAATAGCTTCTGCAGCGCGTTACCTCTTTTCACAAGCAAAAGAAGCCTGACCCGGAAAGCTTTCCGGGTCAGGTTCGGTTTTGCATTTTGATACGTATTTTACCCCAGAGTTCCCTGTGGGTCATCGTTTACTTTGCACCGTCCGGGGACGTAGTATTGACGCCCTCACCCGTCAGTTACCGCGAGATTATGCGATTTTCACGACTTGTTACCGGATTAACCTGTGCGTTTATGCTGCAGGCACAAGCAGCTCCCGTTGAAGAATACATGCAGTATTTGCCAGACGGCGCAAACCTGGCGCTGATGGTACAAAAAGTGGGCGCATCCACCCCGATAATCGATTATCACGGCAAACAGATGGCGTTACCGGCCAGCACCATGAAAGTGGTGACAGCGCTGGCGGCTTTATTAGAGCTCGGGCCCGATTTTCGTTTCCAGACCACCATGGAAACCAAAGGAGCGGTCAATGACGGCACCCTGAATGGCGATTTAGTGGCACGATTTGGCGGCGATCCTACGCTGAGCCGCCAGGATCTGCGCAACATGGTCACAGCGCTGAAAAAACAGGGCATCACCCATATTAAGGGCAATCTGGTGATCGACACTTCGGTGTTCGCCAGCCACGATATGGCGCCAGGCTGGCCGTGGAACGATTTGACGCAGTGCTTTAGTGCGCCACCGGCAGCGGCCATCGTCGATAAAAACTGTTTCTCCGTGTCGCTGTATAGCGCCAATACGCCGGGCGAAAACGCCTTTGTGCGTATCGCCTCCTATTATCCGGCCCACATGTTTAGTCAGGTGCGCACCATTGGCCGCAACAGCGGTGACGGACAATATTGCGAGCTGGATGTGGTGCCAGGCGAGCTCAATCGTTACACCTTAACCGGCTGCATGCGTCAACGTTCAGAGCCGCTACCGCTGGCCTTTGCCGTGCAGGATGGTGCTGCGTGGGCCGGTGAGATACTTAAAGCCGAACTGCGCGCCGCCGATATTGATTACAGCGGTCATCTGGTTCGCCAGGCGCAAGTGACGTCGCCGGGTACCGTGTTGGCTTCAACGCAATCAGCGCCGCTGCACACGCTGCTGCACACTATGCTGAAGAAGTCGGACAACATGATTGCCGACACCGTGTTCCGCACCATAGGCCATCATTACTTCAATGTGCCGGGCACCTTCCGCGCGGGTTCAGATGCGGTACGTCGTATTCTGCGCGAAAAAGCCGGGGTCGATCTCGGCAACAGCATTCAGGTTGATGGTTCCGGGCTGTCGCGTCATGACCTGATCGCGCCAGAGACCATGATGCAAGTGCTGCAATACATTGCGAAAAATGATTCGACGCTGAATTACATTTCGATGCTGCCGCTGGCCGGTTACGACGGCACGCTGCAATATCGCGGCGGTCTGCATGAAGCAGGGCTGGATGGCAAAGTCTCGGCGAAAACCGGTTCGCTGCAGGGCGTCTATAATCTGGCAGGATTCATCACCACCTCCAGCGGCGCGCGCGTCGCCTTTGTCCAGTTCCTGTCCGGTTACGCGGTACCGCCGGAAAATCAGAAAACGCGCCGCATTCCGCTGGTACGTTTTGAGAGCCGCCTCTATACGGATATCAACAAGAACAACTGATGAAACTGCTAATCGTTGAAGATGATGCGCTGTTGCAATCGGGCCTCGCGCAGGCATTAAGCTCGCAAGGCTACGCCATCGACTGCGCCAGTACCGCCGCAGAGAGCAACGCGCTGCTGCGTAGCGGTCAGTACAGCCTGATCGTGCTCGATCTCGGCTTGCCGGATCGCGATGGCGCATCACTGCTGCGACAATGGCGACGCGACGGCATTGCGGTGCCGGTACTGATCCTCACGGCGCGCGATGCGCTGGAGGATCGCGTTGATGGTCTGGATGCCGGCGCTGACGATTATCTGGTGAAGCCGTTTGCATTGGTTGAACTGCAGGCACGCGTGCGGGCGCTCATCCGCCGTTATCAGGGCCACAGCGATAACCTGCTGCAACAGGGCGATCTGACACTCAATCTCAGTTCACAACAGGTTCTGCTGGAAGATCAGCCGCTGGAGATCACGCCCAAAGAGTTCGCACTGCTCACCCGCTTACTGATGCGCGTGGGGCAAAACGTACACCGCGAAACGCTGCAACAGGATCTCTACAGCTGGAATGACGATCCCGGCTCCAACACTCTCGAAGTTCACATCCACAATTTGCGTCGCAAGCTCGGGAAAGATCGCATAAAAACCGTGCGCGGCGTCGGTTACCGTCTGGAAATCCGCGAATGAACAGCATGCGTCAGCGGTTATTGATTATGCTGGCGCTGATTCTCCTCACCTGTCAGGTGATGAGCGCCATCTGGCTCTGGCATGAAAGCCGCGAGCAGATCAGTTTTTTAGTCAACGAAACGCTCTCTGCGCAGGCGCGTAACGATCGGGTAGAAAACGAGATCCGTGAAGCCATTGCCTCGTTGCTGCTGCCTTCCTTAGTCATGGTCGCCCTCACTTTGCTGCTGTCGTTTTGGGCGATTAACTGGATTATTCGTCCGCTGAAATCGCTGCAGGACAGCCTTGCGCATCGTTCAGCGGATAATCTGACACCGTTGCCGATCTACTCCGAAATGGATGAGATCGTGGCGGTAACCACCTCGATCAACCAACTGTTTTCACGCCTCGATCACACGTTGCAGCAGGAACGCCTGTTCACTGCCGATGCGGCGCACGAGCTGCGCACGCCGCTGGCCGGATTGCGCCTGCATCTCGAGCTGCTCCACCAGCAGAACGTGCCGCAGAGCGAGATGCTAATTGAACGTATCGATCAGTTGATGCACACCGTGGAACAGCTGTTGATGTTATCGCGCGCCGGGCAAGCGCTGGCGGGCGGTCACTATCAGCAGTTGCAGTGGCAACAGGACATCATGCAGCCGCTGGAGCCAGAAATGACCGAGCTGTATCAACAGCGTCAACAAATCCTGCACTGGCCGCAGAACGACGATGTGCCGCAGCAAGGTGAAGCGGTACTGCTGCGCCTGATGCTGCGCAATCTGCTGGAAAACGCCTCGCGCTACAGCCCGGAAGGCAGCGAAGTCGTGGTGAAGATGCAGCAGGACCAGCAGCAGGTGATTATCGAAGTGTGGGATCAGGGCCCGGGTATTGAAGCCGCCGCTGCGGAAGAGCTAACACAGGCGTTTCGTCGTCGCGATCAGCGTTATGGCGGCAGCGGTTTGGGTTTGAATATCGTGCTGCGCATCGTGCAGATGCATCGCGGCAGGCTGGAGCTGGTGAACCGTGAAGATCGCAGCGGGCTGATTGCCCGCTGCTATTTACCACATCAACTGATTGGCTAAGCGCCGTTAGAAGTGGGTATTCAGGCTCATAAAGTAAGTACGGCCGGATTCGTTGTAGGTATTCGCACCCGCTCCATACAGATAAGAGTTGGTGTTAGCGTTACCGGTGGTTTGCGCATTACCTTCGCGATAGTGACGTTTATCGAACAGGTTATCGATGCCCACCGTGACGCTGGCGTACTTGTTGATATCGTAGGTACCGCTCATACCGATAATTGAGTAAGGACTTACTTTATCCGTTGCGCTGCCGGTCGAAAGATTCCCTTTGTAATCATACTTCTTCGGCGTCTGCGTGCCGTACCAGGTCAGCGTGGTTTGCAGCGACAGATCCTGCGTCGCCTGCCAGCTCAGCGTCGAATTCAGCGTGTATTCCGGAATCACCGATAAACGATCGCCGGTCTCTTTGTTCTTACTCTGCAGCATATAGGTGAAGTTGTTATTCCACATCACGCTGTCGGAGAACGGCACGTTGACGGTGCCTTCCAGCCCTTCCACCACCGCTTTCGGTACGTTTTCCCACTTATAAATATCTGTGGTGCCATTGGATGCTTTGCTCACTGGCGAGTAACCGGCTTCGATCTTGTTGCGATAATCGTTGCGGAACCAGGTTAAACCGGCCTGATAACCTTCGTGTTTCCACTCCAGACCAATCTCTTTATTGATGCTGTTTTCCGCTTTCAGGTCGCTGTTACCCTGCAGATAACAGGCGCCGGTGCTGGCCGCACAACCCTGACCGTTGCTGTACAACAAGTAGTTCGGGTTGGTCTGATACAGGCTCGGCGCTTTATAGGCGCGACCAATCCCCATCTTCAGCGTGAAGTCATCGCCCAAACCTTGTGACAGGTTGAGCGACGGGCTCCAGTTATTGCCAACAATCGAGTGATGATCGAAACGCAGGCTTGGCGTCAGCATGGTGCTGTCGGTCAGCTCCATGTTGTCTTCCGCAAACAGTGAGAAAATCTCTGCCTGGGAATACGGGCTGCGACCGGTGTTATCGATGCCCGGCACCGAACCGTAGCTCGCCGCCTGCGTGTTGGAAGAGCCATCCTTCATGCGCTGCTGGTTCCATTCGGTACCCAGCGTCGCCGTTTGGTTAAACAGCAGCTCAAACGGAATGCTGACTTCGCTATGCAGCAGCACGTCATCCAGCTGAATGGTGTTGAAACCGCTGTTAGAGAAGATGCCTTCGGTGCCGCCGGCCAAACCTTCATTGATGCGCGAGTTGCGGGTTTTCTCATAGCGCGCGTAGGTATTGGTGCTGACGCCGTTATCCCATGCGCCGGTCCATTTCAATGAGACGTTCTGGCGATACAGGCGGTTAGTTTCATCACCGTACAGACTTTTCACCAGCGCGCTGGTGTTGGTGTTCTGCGTATCACCCGCATACAGGTTGCCCTGACGGCTGTAACCGGCCTGCAGCTCCAGCGTCTGCATCGGTGCAAACGCCCAGCTCAGCAAGGCATTGATATATTTATTAACTGAACCTTCACGACCCGCCGGATAGCTGCCCGCATAGCTACCGGTGCGCGCCGCCGCATGCCCTTCGTTGATGTCATAGGCATCGGCCTGGGTTTTGGCTAAACCACCGTACAAACGGAAATTGAAATCATCGCCCAGCGGCCCTTCGAGACTGAAGTTAGTGCGCTTAGTGGCGCCTTCCGCTTTATGTTCCGGCACGTTGTAATAGGTGTTCCAGGAACCGTGCCACTGCTGATCGGTCTGTTTTTTGGTGATGATATTCACCACACCGCCCGCCGCGCCGTTACCGTAACGCACCGCCGCCGGTCCGCGAATCACGTCGATGTGATCGATCATCTCCGGCGGCACCCAGTTGGTGTCGCCACGCGTATCACGCTCGCCACGCCAGCCAAGGCGCACCGAGTTGCGGCTGGTGATCGGCATGCCGTCCACCATGATCAAGGTGTTTTCCGGGCCCATACCACGAATATCGATCTGGCGATTGTTACCGCGCTGGCCGCTGGTGGAGTTGCCTGTCAGGTTAACGCCTGGCATGGTACGGATAATTTCAGACACATCACGCGCGGGCGGATGTTTTTTGATTTCGTCGGCGGTAATGGTTGAGACGCCCGGCGCTTGCAGGTTCTGCTGCTGCGCGGTGACCATCAAGGTGCCGCCGTCCATTGATTGTGCGTCAGTCGTGCTGGCAGAGGTTTTGCTGGAGGAAGTCTCTGCTGCCCAGGCGCTGCTGGAAAGCAGTGAGGCGCTGAGCCCCAGTTCAATCAGAATGGCTAACGATAACCGTGAGTAATTTTTCATTTTATACGTTCCTGGATGGCCAGCAAAAAGCCGTTGAATGCTTAACTGGCGAGCCGGTGAGAAGATCCCTGTCCATATCGCGCCCAGTTCCAGACCCTTCAAACCATCCGTAGCGCAACCTTACCGAACGGTAAGCCTCTGGCGGAACAGGCGTGCTCATTTTTGAGCGCAGTCACCCTATTGCAAATGCAAATTATTATCAATAGTATTATTCATCAGGCTTATGTAAATCTCCGCGTAAACACCGACTGGCAGCCCTATGACCTGGCGAAATGATGTAACCGGCAGTGCGGCCTGGTGGCAGGCGCAACAATCCCAAGGCATTCCCCGCATTGAGTTAGCAGACGATGGCCAATGTCAGGTCACCTTCTTCTGGCGTGACCCGCAAGGCGACGAGACGCAATCGTCGACCCAGCGCGTGTGGATTAACATTACCGGCGTGACCGATCACCACCAGCGCCGCCCGCCGCAGTCGTTAATGCGTGTGGCGGGCACCAACGTCTGGTATTGGCAGACCTCGCTGCCCGCCAACTGGCGCGGCAGTTACTGTTTGATGCCCGATGAACAGGCCACGGACTTCACTGGCGTTGCCGACATGTCCACGCTGCGCAACTGGTGGCGCGACAAATTCCCGACGGCGCAGGCCGATCCTTTGAACAGCTTACGTGGCTGGTCCGGTGGTCGCGGCATGGGCGTCTCGCCGCTGCATTTGCCTCACGCGCCCGATCAACAGCTGTGGCAAGCGGTGGATAACGGCACAGCGCCAACCATTGAACTGCAACAGCAACAATGGGATAGCGCGCTATTAGGCAACAGCCGCAAGGTGTGGATTTACACCACCGGCGCAGCCAATCCCGCACAGCGTCCGCTGGCCATCATGCTTGACGGGCAATTCTGGGCGCACAGCATGCCGATTGCCGGACCGCTGCAGCAGCTCACTGATGCCGGTTCTTTGCCGCCAGCGGTGTATCTGTTTATCGATATCATTGACCGCGAACACCGCAGCCGCGAGCTGCCGTGTAACGCGCAGTTTTGGCAAGCCATTCAGCAAGAACTGTTACCGCAAGTTGCACAATCAACGCCTTATCGCCAGCAGGCGGACAGTACCATCGTCGCCGGACAAAGCTTTGGCGGCCTGGCGTCGGTATTTGCCGCGCTGCACTGGCCGGAAACCTTTGGCAACGCGCTCAGCTTATCGGGCTCCTTCTGGTGGCCGGAACGCGGCAATCCGCACGGCTGGCTGCTGCAGGCGCTGGATAACGGTCTTGCACCGCGTCAACCGCTGCGTTTCTGGCTCGAAGCGGGCAAACGCGAAGGCTTGATTCTGCAAGCTAATCAACAACTTCAACAGCAGCTTAGCGCTGCCGGCTATCAGGTGAATTACCTGCCGGTGGAAGGCGGCCATGACGCGCTCTGTTGGCGCGGCGGCCTGCTGAATGGCCTGCAAGCGCTGTGGAGCAAACCGGAGCATCCATGTCCGAATCCCTGATGAATAAGCCTATGACCGACCAACAAACCTTGCCGTTAGTCGCGGCACAGCCCGGCATCTGGATTGCCGATCAGCTGTCACCTCACCACAACGCTTACGCGGTGGCGCATTTTGTCGAACTGCGCGGTGAGATTGATAGCGCCCTGTTGGCGAAGGCGATCGTTGCGGGCATGCAGGAAGCCGACACGCTGAATATGGCCTTTGGTGAGGTGGAAGGCGAAGCGTTGCAGTGGCCGCAGCCACACGCCTTTAGCCTGCCGCAGATTGTCGATTTGCGCGCGGAGGCCGATGCGCCCGCTAAAGCGCGCGCGCTGATGCGTGACGACATGAATGGCGATCTGCGCGTATTGAGCGGCGCAAAGCTGTGGCATCACCGCCTGTTCCGTCTCGACGATCAGCATTGGTTTTGGTATCAGCGCTATCATCATTTGGTGGTGGATGGCTTCAGCTTTACCGCGCTGACGCGCCGCATCGCCAATCTCTACAGCGCGGCCGTACGCCAGCAAGCCGCTCAACCGACGCCGTTTATTCCGTTTAGCGAAGTGGTGGACGAGTATCAGCGCTACCGCGAATCCTCCTCCTTTATGCGTGACAGCCAGTTCTGGCGCGAAAAAGGCGCGGCGCTGCCCTCACCGGCTTCGCTCTCGCCGCTGCCGCTCGCCGGACAACATGCCAGCACCGATCTGCTGCGCCATAGCGTTACGCTGGATCGCAGCACTTTCCAGACGCTGGTGCAGCAGCAACCGCACGCCAGCGCGGCCGATCTCGCCTTTGCGCTGGTGGCGCTGTGGCTGGCGCGTCTCAGCGGGCAAAACGACTTTGCCGCTGGCTTCATCTTTATGCGCCGCATAGGCTCGGCCGCCTTGTGCGCCACCGGTCCGGTGATCAACGTATTGCCGATGGCAATCCATTACGATCCGACGCAGCCGATCGGCGCGCTCGCCGCCCAGCTGGCGGTTGAAGTGAAAAAGATGCGTCGTCATCAGCGCTATGACGCCGAACAGGTGCAGCGCGATCTCGGCCGCCTCGGCGATGGCGATCCGCTGTACGGTCCAGTGATCAACCTGAAGATGTTTGATTACCAGCTCGATTTCGCTGGCGTGGAAGGCATCACCCATCAACTGGCGTCCGGGCCGGTGCGCGATCTGGAGATCGCCATTTACATCAGCGAGCACGGTGAACTGACGCTGGAGCTGCTGGCCAATGCCGAACGCTATAGCGAACAAACTTTGCAGCGTCATGCCAGCCGCTTTGCCCTGCTGCTCGATCAGCTGGCGCAACAGCCGCAGCGGCCGTGCGGCGAACTCGATCTGCTCACTGCCGAAGAGCATGCGCAGATTGCCGCGATCAACCAAACCGCCTATCCGCTGCCAGCAGAAACGCTGGCGTCACTGTTAGCGCAGCAGGCGGCACGCACCCCCGATGCACCGGCGCTAGCCGATGCGCAGCATCAGCTTAGCTATCGCTCGATGCAACAGCAGGTGTTTGCGCTGGCCGCCGATCTCAGCGCCGCCGGCGTGCAGCGTGGCGATATTGTCGCCGTGGCGCTGCCGCGTTCAGTGCAGCTATCCCTGGCGCTACAGGCGATTGTTTCGCTCGGCGCTGCCTATTTGCCGCTCGATACAGGTTATCCGGATGACCGCTTACAGCTGATGCTGGAAGACGCCGCGCCAAAAACGCTGATCACCTGCGCAGCGCTCAGCGCACGTTTCAGCGCCATCGCGTCGGTCAATCAACTGCATTTTGATGTGCTGTATCACAATGCCCATGCACCGCAGCCGGCCAGCGCGCCGACGCCGCAGGATGGCGCCTATATCATTTACACCTCAGGTTCGACCGGTCGCCCTAAAGGCGTGCTGGTGGGGCATGAAGCCATCGTCAATCGCCTGTTGTGGATGCAGGATCGCTATCCGCTGCAAGCCGATGACGTGGTGCTGCAAAAAACGCCGAGCAGCTTCGACGTTTCGGTGTGGGAATTCTTCTGGCCGCTGCTGGTCGGTGCGCAGTTGGTGATGGCACCGCCAGAAGCCCATCGCGACCCGGAAGCGCTGCAGCAGCTGTTTGCCCGCTACCAAGTCACCACCACGCATTTCGTTCCCTCGATGCTGGCGGCCTTTGTCGCGGCGCTGGACGATCAAGCGGCGATTGCCCGCTGCGCCAGCCTGCGTAACGTGTTCTGCAGCGGTGAAGCGCTGCCGACGGATTTATCGCGCGAGTGGGAAAAACTGACGCGCGTGCCGCTGCACAATCTGTATGGCCCAACCGAAGCGGCGGTGGATGTCAGCTGGTATCCGGCGTTTGGTGCTGCCCTGGCCGCCGTCGAAGGTGCCAGCGTGCCGATTGGTTTCCCGGTGTGGAATACCGGCCTGCGCATCCTTGATGCCCGCATGCAGCCGGTGCCGCCGGGCGTGGCGGGCGATCTCTACTTAACCGGCGTGCAGCTGGCGCATGGCTATCTCGGCCGTCCCGATCTCACCGCCAGCCGCTTTATCGCCGATCCTTTCATGCCCGGCGAGCGCATGTATCTCACCGGCGACGTGGCGCGCTGGCTGGATAACGGCGCGGTGGAATATCTCGGTCGCAGCGACGATCAGCTGAAGATTCGCGGTCAGCGTATCGAACTGAATGAGATCGATCATGTGCTCAGCGCGCAGCCCGGCATTGAGCAGGCGGTCACACACGCGGTGGTGCTTGGCGGCACGGCAGCGCAAGGTGATGCGCGTCAGCTGGTCGGTTACGTGATTGCCGGGCAGCCGGTTGATCGCGACGCGCTGCGTCAGGCGCTGGCGCAACGCTTGCCCGCGCATATGGTGCCGGTAGCCATTGTGCAGCTCGATGCCTTCCCGCTCAGCAGCAATGGCAAGCTGGATCGCAAAGCGCTGCCGTTGCCCGCATCCGCCGGCGCCAGTGCGGGACGTGCACCGCACGCTGGGCTGGAAACCACGCTGGCAAACGCTTTCTGTCAGCTGCTGGCGCGCGAGGAAATCAGCGCGCAGGATGACTTTTTCGCCCTCGGCGGCCATTCGCTGCTGGCGATGCGCTTAGCGGCGCAGCTGCGCCGTGAGCTGCAACAGCCGGTGTCGGTGGGACAAATCATGGTGGCCTCAACGGTGGAGAAGCTGGCAACGCTGCTCAGTGATACGCAATCCCATCAGCAAGCCGGTTTCGAAGCGGTGCTGCCGCTGCGTCAGGGCAACGGACCAACGCTGTTCTGCTTCCATCCGGCGTCAGGGTTTGCCTGGCAATTCAGCATCCTGCAGCGTTATCTCGATGAGCGCTGGTCGCTGGTCGGCATTCAGTCGCCGGATATCAGCAGCCCGCTGAACCAAAGCGCGCATCTGGATGACGTGTGCGACGCCCATCTGCAAACCCTGCGCGACGTGCAGCCGCACGGACCTTACTATTTCCTCGGCTATTCGCTTGGCGGAACCCTGGCGCAGGGCATCGCGGCACGGCTGGAAGCGGCCGGTGAAGAGGTGGCGTTCCTCGGCCTGCTGGATACCTGGCCACCAGAAACGCAAAACTGGGATGAGAAACGCGGCGAGAACGTGCTGGATCCGGCGGTGCTGGAAGAGGTGAACCGCGAGCGCGAGCAGTTTATCGCCGCGCAGCGCCATCAGGCCGGTGAAGAGATGCGCGCGATGTTCGATACCATCGAGGCCAACTACGCCAGTTCGGTGCGCCTGCTGGCGACCGCACGCAGCGCGCGTTTCAACGGTCGCGCCACGCTGTTCCTCGCCGAACAGACGCAGCAGCCAGGACAAGATGCGCGCCGCGCCTGGGCACCGTATGTTGGTGAACTGGAAGTGTGGCCGATGGATTGCGCCCACGTGGAGATCATTTCACCGCAGATGTTTGAGCAGATTGGGCCGTTGTTGCAGCGGTTGTTGGGATAGCGATCTTTCCCTCACCCTAACCCTCTCCCGCAAGCGGGAGAGGAAACAATCAGGAGCCGCTGACGGGAGAGGGAATGTTTAGGTGTGGTAACGGGTGTAACATACAAGCTGGGTCGGCCCCTTCTCCCGCTTGCGTGAGAAGGCTGGGATGAGGGCCCGCGCGCACCGTGTTTAATTATCCCCCGCGCCCCAGCGGCACAATCATCGGCGTATGCGCCACCGGATCGTCCACAATCACGCAGCGCAAGCCATACACCTGCTCGATCAACGCGGGCGTCACGATCTCCGACGGCTTCCCTTCGGCGACAATCCTGCCGTCACGCATCGCAATCAAATGCGTGGCATAGCGACAAGCGTGATTAAGATCGTGCAGCACCACCACCAGCGTTCGCCCATGCTGTTGATTCAGCTCCTGCATCAATTCCAGCAGCTCAATTTGATGGGTGATATCCAGCCAGGTGGTCGGTTCATCCAGCAGCAGCAGCGGCGTTTCCTGCGCCAGCACCATGGCAATCCACACGCGCTGACGCTGACCGCCCGATAACGTATCCACCGACTGCTGGGCCAAATCGGCCACGCCGGTGGCGCGCATCGCGTTCTGCACCGCCACTTCATCTTCCGCACGCCAGCGTCCAAACAGCGCCTGATGCGGATAACGTCCGCGCGCCACCAGCTCGGTGACGCTGATGCCCGCCGGCGCGTTGGAACTTTGCGGCAGCAAACCCAAACGCCTCGCCACTTCTTTGGTGGGATAGCTGGCAATGGCCGCGCCATCCAGCAACACCTCACCTTTTAACGGCGTATGCAAGCGACTCAACGTGCGCAGCAGCGTCGATTTTCCGCAGGCGTTAGGGCCGATAATCACCGTCAGCTCACCTTGCGGAATCGTCACTGACAGATTCTCTGCCACCACCTTTTTGTCATAGCCCAGCGTCAGGCTATCGCCGCGCAGACGTGAAGGGATATCGGTCATTGGCGTCGCGCCTCCCGCACCAGTAAAGCGATCAGATAAAGTCCACCGAGAATGACGGTTATCACGCCAACCGGTAATTGATAAGGCAGGAACAGATGCTGCGCGGCGAAGTCTGCGGCAATCAGCAACAGCGCGCCGCACAGCGCCGCCAGCGGCAAGGCACCTTTAACGCCGCCGCCAAGACGACGGGCAATCTGCGGCGCCAGCAGCGCGACAAACGAAATCGGCCCGACCAGCGCGGTTGACGCCGCCGTGAGCACCACGCCAATCAGCATCAGCCACATGCGGCTGCGCTCCACCGGCACGCCAAGCGCGCAGGCGGTATCGTCGCCCATCTCCAGCAAACGCATCCGCCGCGCCAGCAGCGCCATCAACAGTAACGCCAGCAGCAGCACCGCAATCACCGGCGGCGTTTTTGCCCAGGTAATGCCGTTGAGCGATCCGGCGCTCCACAAGCCCGCACTCAGCGCCGACTCCAGCGAGGCGCTGATAATCAGCCAGGAATTCAACGCCATCAGCAGCGCGCGCACGCTGATGCCGACGATAATCAGCCGGAAGGTCTCTACGCCGTTGCGCCAGGCAAACAGATAGACCAGCGCCGCCGTGGCGATGCCGCCAATCAACGCTGCGCCGGTCATCGCCGTGACGCTTTGATTAAATAGCACCAGCGCCACCAGCACGCCGCTGTAAGCGCCGGTGTTGAAACCGAGAATGTCCGGGCTGCCAAGCGGATTACGCAGCAGCGACTGGAAAATTGCGCCGCTGATGCCTAACGCCGCACCAATCAGCAGCGCCATTAGCACGCGCGGCAAGCGCCATTCCAGCACGATCAGTTTGACGTTGCTGGCGCCCTGCCCGAGCAGAATTTGCCAGATTTGATCACCGCTGATCGGCAATGCGCCGCGCGTCATCGCCAGATAAGCAAGCAGAGCGCAGGCGCACAGCAGCCAAAGCGTATGTAACCCGACACGACGCGTCATAGTGCACCCCGGCCCAATTTACGGCGCACCAGCACAATCAGCATCGGCGCACCGAGCATCGCCGTGACGATGGAAACCCGCAGCTCGCCCGCCACCAGCAGGCGGCCAAGGATATCGGCGGCGAGCAGCAAAATCGGCGTGATCAGCGCGGTCGCAGGCAGCATCCAGCGGTGATCGTTGCCCACCAGCCAGCGGGCAAAGTGCGGCGTCATCAAACCGACAAACGCAATCGGGCCCACCGCCGCCGTGGCTGCGCCGCACAGCAGCGCAATCGCCAGCAGGCCCAGCAGTTGGGTGCGCGCCACCCGCGTACCGAGCGCGGTCGCCATGTCGCCACCCATACTCAAACTGTTCAGCGCCTGCGATAGCGCAATGGCGACCACACTGCCGATCAGCACTGCTGGGAACAGCGTGCGCAGCGTAGTGAAATTGCGAATATCCAGCGAGCCGCTGTGCCAGAAGCGCAGATGATCGTAGATGTCGGGATTGAGCAGCGACAGGCCAGAAGTTAATCCTTCCAGCACCGCGCCCAGCGCCACGCCGGCCAGCGTCAGACGCACCGGATTGACGCGCCCGCCGCCAATCGCGCCGGTCATCGCCACCAGCACGGACGCCAGCAGCGCGCCGCCAAAGGCGAAGCCGAGCCAATCCACCGGCGAGTCAGCACCGAACAGCGCAATGCCAATCACCACCGCGAAACCTGCTCCGGCGTTGACGCCAAGAATGCCGGGATCGGCCAGCGGATTGCGCGTCAGGCTCTGCATCAACGCACCAGCGAGGCCGAGCGCCACGCCCGCCAGCAAACCGGCCAGCGTACGCGGCAGGCGCGCGTCACGCACGATGACGCACTCCGCGCTGTGACAGGAGGTGGTAAGCGAATGATAAACATCGGGAAGCGGTATTGATTTTGCCCCCAGCATTAAGCTGAGCGCAATGAGGAGCAAGAGCAGAATCCCTGAGCCTGCTAATGCACGAATCTGGCGCATAGCGTTCTAAACCTTCACTGTTCAACGTCGTCGCATGCGCGATGTAACTTGATAATGGTTATCGTTATTACTCGCGTTTAGCTATGTTACCATGACTCGCCTCGCGGACGATGAGGAAAATTGGTGCAATAAGGCGAACACATGAACAAATCTTCCCACTTTATCGATCTCTCGCTGCTGAAAACTCACCCGGCTTTTCGCGCGGTGTTTATCGCGCGTTTTATCTCGATTGTCGCGCTCGGCATGCTCGCTGTGGCGGTGCCGGTGCAGATTCAGCACATGACCCATTCACCGCTGCTGGTGGGCTTGGCGGTGACGCTGGCCGCTGCCGGCATGTTTATCGGCCTGCTCACCGGCGGCGTTTTGGCGGATCGCCATGAACGCAAAAAGCTGATTTTGTTTGCCCGATCCACCTGCGGCTTAGGTTTTATCGCGCTGGCGATTAACGCCGCGCTGCCAGAACCCTCTCTGATCGCGGTTTATCTGCTGGGTTTCTGGGATGGTTTTTTCGGCGCGATTGGCGTCACCGCGCTGCTGGCGGCGACGCCCGCGCTGGTCGGTAGGGAAAACATTATGCAGGCGGGCGCTATCACCATGTTGACGGTGCGCTTCGGCTCCATTTTATCGCCCGCGATTGCTGGTCTGGTGATTGCTCACGGCGGCGTGACGTGGAACTACGCACTCGCTGCCTTTGGCACCTTACTTACCGTGTTAACGCTGCTGAAATTGCCCACTTTGCCGCCGCCGCCACAACCGCGTGAACATCCGCTGAAATCCCTCGCCGCTGGCGTGCAGTTTCTTTTCGCCAGCCCGATTGTCGGCATGGTGGCGCTGATTGGCGCATTAGTCACGCTGGCCAGCGCGGTGCGCGTGCTCTATCCGTCGCTTGCGCCGCATTGGTCAGTGAGCGCTGACCAGCTTGGCCTGATGTATGCCGCCGTGCCGCTCGGCGCAGCTATCGGCGCGTTCACCAGCGGTAAACTGAAACACGCCGCGCGTCCCGGACAGCTGGTGCTCGGCAGTGCGATTGCAGCGTTTGTCGCGTTGGGTTTGTTTAGCCAGATGCCGAACCTGCCGCTGGCGTTAGCCTGTTTAGTCGCTTTCGGTTACTTCAGCGCCATCAACAGCCTGGTGCAGTACGCGATGATTCAGGCATTAACGCCAGATCATCTGTTAGGCCGCATCAACGGCTTGTGGACCGCGCAGAACGTGACCGGCGATGCGATTGGTGCGGCGGTGATTGGTGCGATGGGTTCATGGCTGCTGCCACCGCAGGCCGCCGCGGTATTTGGCTTTACGGCGGCGCTGCTCGGCATCGTGATGTGGTGGGTGATGGGCCGTTTACGTCGTTACCATCCGCCAGCACCGGAGCTGACGGAACAGGCATCATGATTTAACGAACAGCTTCTCCAGGCGCGCCAGCAGATTGCTGGCGCTGTAGTAATCAAGACGGAAGGAATCGACGCCCAGCTCGTAAACCTGCTTGCCCTGCACCGCCGCGTTTTGTGCAAGGAACGGATTGTTCAACACCGATTGCGTGGTTTTATCGTCAGCGGCGAACAGCAGGAAGGTTTTACCGGTCAGGCCGCTGGCAACGTTTTCGCCTGACAGCTGAATGATGTCTTTGCGCTGTCCCATGCTGTGTCCCTGCTCAACCGTCGCCGGTGGCGTTGCCAGGGTGAAGCCAAGTTGTTCCAGCAGCTTGCCCTGCGCCGAAGCCGCGGTCCACACATTGACTGCGCGTCCGCCGCCGTTCCATACCATGGCGGAGACCGGCTGCGGTGGCAGCGTGATGGCTTTTTTCAGCGCCGCTTCACGATCGTCGAAAGCTTTAATACGTTGCGCCGCCTGCGCTTCATGCCCGGTCGCCTGGCCTAACTGCGTGACGACCTCCTGCCAGCTTTTGTCGTCGTAATTGACCACCAGCGTCGGTGCAATAGCCGAAAACTGTTCGGCGAGCTTGATGGCAGAATCGTTGCCGGTGGCGCTGACGATAATCAGATCCGGCGCTTGCGCGGCAACCGCTTCGGCATTCGGCTCACCGATGTACAGGCGTTGAAGATGTTGCTTTTTGGCAACATCGCTCCACTGGCGGAAGAAACCCTGATCGTCGGCCAGGCGACTGTTCGGCGCAGTCGCGCCGGAAGCAATCACCGGCGCATCAATGGCCAGCAGCGATCCGGTCAGCGTGACGCTGGTCGAGACAATGCGCTGCGGCGCGTGATTGAGCGTGATCGATCCGTTGGCACCCTGAACGGTGCGCGGCCAACCTTGTTCGGCATGAGCGACGCTGGTGAAAATCTGGAAAACACCTATAAGGGCTGCAATGCCCCAAAAACCGCATTTATTCATAAGTTTTGGTCCACTTTTTAGCATATTGCCCTGCTGAGCGTCAGCGCCTGATTACGGCTAAACGCAGCTGAAATCCCGCGAATGGATTGACACTTTTGCCCAATCGACGTAGGTTACAGGCCCATAATAAAAATGATAATCATTCTTAATAATCTTATCATTTATAGGTGAAAATTATGGTGGAATCTTCCACGTTTGAAAATGCCTGGCTGAAGGATTATTCCGCGCTAAGCCGTGGTTTCCTCTTTACCTCGCCGTGGCGTAGTTTGGCAACGCAAGGATGCTATACCACCGTTACCGCGCCGGTAGATGACGCCGCGTCGCTGGACGGTGATTTCCAACAACAGTTACGTCAGCATTTTGCCGCGGCGAAAAAACAGGGCATCGACAATCCGATTCTGGTCGGGGCGATCCCGTTTGACGTCAGCCAGCCCGCCGCGCTGTTTATTCCTGAATCCTATCAGACGTTTAATCGCGCTGACCTGCAAAACGCGTTGCCGGAAAACGTCAGCGATCTGCCGCAGGTGCGACGTCGCACCGCAGTGCCGGATCACGATGTGTTTACCACGATGGTGGCAGATGCGGTGGCGGCCACGCAGCGCGGCGATCTGGATAAAGTGGTGCTGTCGCGTCTGATGGATATCGTTACCGAACAGCCGGTTGATACCGCAGCGCTGATGCAGCGCGTCATTGCGCAGAACCCCAACAGCTACCATTTCCATCTGCCGCTGCCGCAAGGCGGTGCGCTGATTGGTGCCAGTCCGGAGCTGATGCTGCGCAAACAGGGGCGCGATTTTAGCTCTTGTCCGCTGGCGGGCTCAGCGCGGCGCAATCACGATGATGCCCAGCAGGATCGTGCCGCTGGCGATACGCTGATGGATTCCGGCAAAGATCGTCATGAGCACAAACTGGTGACCGACGCGATGCGCGACACCTTGCAGCCGCGCAGCCGTTTGCTGTCGGTGCCGACCATTCCGTCGCTGATTACCACCGCCACGCTGTGGCATCTCGCCACGCAAATCGACGGCGAAGTGCAGGATGAGCGCGAAAATGCGCTGTCGCTGGCCTGCCTGCTGCACCCGACGCCTGCGTTGAGCGGTTTCCCCCATCAGCGCGCGCAGCAGCTTATTCAGCAGCTGGAACCTTTTGATCGCCAACTATTTGGCGGCATCGTCGGCTGGTGCGATAGCCAGGGCAATGGCGAATGGGTGGTCATCATCCGCTGCGGCACCGTGCATGGCACGCGGGTGCGCCTGTTTGCCGGTGCGGGCATCGTGGCCGACTCACAACCCGAATCAGAATGGCGTGAAACCGGCGTGAAGCTGGATACCATGTTGCGCGCCTTTGGACTGCAATAAAGGAAAGAACATGAGCATTCCCTATACTCGCTGGCCGGACGACCTGGCTGCGCGCTATCGCGAAAAAGGTTACTGGCTGGATGTGCCGATGACCGACATTCTGGCGCGTCATCAGCATAATGATGCCATCGCGGTGATTGATGGCGATCGCCAGATCAGCTATCGCGAAATGGACGTGCTGAGCAGCAACCTGGCCGCCGCGCTGCAGCGTCGTGGCCTGCAAAATGGCGATACTGCGCTGGTGCAGCTTGGCAACGTGGCCGATTTTTATGTCACGGTATTTGCGCTGTTTAAGCTCGGCGTAGCGTCAGTATTTGCGCTGTTCAGCCATCAGCGCACCGAACTAAGCGCCTATGCGGCGCAGATCGAACCTAAACTGCTGATTGCCGATCGCACTCACACGCTGTTTGCTGATGATAGCTTTATCAACGCGCTGTGCGCCGCGCAGCCTTCGCTGCAGCAGGTGATTCTGCGTAATGACAACCAGCCGGAAAATACGCTGGAAGCGCTGATGGCGGAAGCCGCGGGTGATTACGTCGCCACACCAACCGCCGCTGATGAAGTGGCGTTTTTCCAGCTCTCCGGCGGCAGCACCGGCACGCCAAAGCTGATTCCGCGCACCCACAACGACTATTACTACAGCATTCGCGCCAGTGATGAGATTTGTCAGGTGACCGCCGATACGCGCTATCTCATCGCCCTGCCCGCGCCGCATAACTTTGCCATGAGCTCACCGGGTTCGCTCGGCGTGTTTTATGCCGGTGGTCAGGTGATTCTGGCTGCCGATCCCAGCGCCACGCTCTGCTTCCCGCTGATTGAGAAGCATCAGGTCACCGATACCGGTTTGGTGCCGCCGGCGGTGAGTTTGTGGCTACAGGCGATTCAGGAATGGGGCAGTAATAAACAGCTGGCTTCGCTGCAACGCATTCAGGTGGGCGGCGCCAAGCTGGGCGAAACCCTCGCGGCACGTATTCAGCGTGAAATTGGCTGTCAGCTGCAGCAGGTTTTCGGCATGGCCGAAGGTCTGGTGAACTACACGCGCTTTGGCGACGATGAGAACATCATTCTCACCACGCAAGGCCGCCCGATCTCTGAAGATGACGAAGTGTGGGTCGCTGACGAGCACGGCAACGCGCTGCCAACCGGCACCATCGGTCGCCTGATGACGCGCGGCCCCTACACCTTCCGTGGCTACTACAAGAGCCCGGAACATAACGCCGCCAGCTTCGACGCCAACGGGTTTTACTGTTCGGGCGATCTGATTGAGATCGACGTGCAGGGCTACATCACCGTGCAAGGGCGCGAAAAGGATCAGATCAATCGCGGTGGCGAGAAGATCGCCGCGGAAGAGATCGAAAACTTGCTGCAACGCCATCCGGATGTGATCCACGCCGCGCTGGTGTCGATGAACGACGAATTGATGGGTGAAAAGAGCTGCGCCTTTATCGTTGCCAGCCAACCGATCAAAGCGGTGGCGTTGCGTCGTCACCTGCGAGAACTGGGCGTGGCCGAGTTCAAATTACCTGACCGTATTACCTGCGTCGATGCCCTGCCACTGACGCCTGTCGGCAAGGTGGATAAAAAACGTTTACGCCAACAGCTTGCCGACCAACAAGCGCAAGCCTGACCTGTTCCGGAGATTGTAATGGCTATTCCAAAACTGAACGCTTACGCGCTGCCCGCAGCGACTGAACTGCCTACCAACAAAGTGAAGTGGGCGCTTGAGCCTCAGCGTGCCGCGCTGCTGATTCACGATATGCAGGCTTACTTCCTTAATTTCTGGGGCGAAAACAGCCCGCTGGTTAATCAGGTGGTGGAAAACATCGCTCGTCTGCGTGCTTACTGCAAAGCGCAGGGCATACCGGTGTTCTATACCGCTCAGCCGAACGAACAGAGCGATGCCGATCGCGCACTCCTCAACGACATGTGGGGGCCGGGCCTGAACAAACATCCGGATCAGCAGAAGATCGTTGATGCGCTGGCACCGGATCAGGACGATCAGGTACTGACCAAATGGCGATACAGCGCCTTCGTGCGCTCACCGCTGGAATCGATCCTGCAGGAGATGGGCCGCGATCAGTTGATCATCACCGGCGTGTACGCGCACATCGGTTGCCTGACCACCGCGACTGACGCCTTTATGCGTAATATCCAGCCATTTATGGTGGCGGATGCGCTGGCCGACTTCACGCGCGAAGAGCACATGATGGCGCTGACTTACACCGCAGGTCGCAGCGGTAAAGTAGTGATGACCGCCGACCTGATGCCGCTGCCGTTGAGCAAAGACGATCTGCGTGCGCTGATTCTGCCGCTGCTGGAAGATGACGATGTGCCTGCAGATGACGAGAACCTGATCGATTACGGTCTGGATTCAGTACGCGTGATGGCGCTGGCGGCGCGCTGGCGTCAGGTGCACAGCGACATCGATTTCGTCAGTCTGGCAAAAAATCCGACCATCGATGGCTGGTGGGCGCTGTTATCAAGGGTGCCAGCTAAATGAGTGCAACTTTCGATTTCAGTGGAAAAATCGTCTGGGTAACCGGCGCAGGCAAAGGTATTGGTTACCACACCGCGCTGAGCTTCCATCAGGCGGGCGCGCAGGTTATCGGCTTCGATCTGCGTTTCGAACAGGCCGACTATCCTTTCACCACGCAGGTGCTGGATGTGGCGAACGCCGCCGAGGTGAAAGCGGTTTGTCAGCGTTTGCTGGCAGATCAGCCGCGTCTCGATGTGCTGGTGAACGGTGCCGGCATCCTGCGTATTGGCAGCACCGATGAACTGTCGTTCGACGATTGGCAGGCGTGTCTGGCGGTGAATGCCGGCGGCGCGTTCAACCTGTTTCAGCAAACCTTGCCGGTGTTTCGCCAGCAGCGTGCGGGTGCGATTGTGACTATCGCCTCTAATGCGGCACATGCGCCGCGCCTTGGTATGTCCGCTTATGGCGCTTCCAAAGCGGCGTTGCGCAGCTTGTGTCTGACCGTGGGTTTAGAGATGGCGCCTTACGGCGTGCGCTGCAATATCGTTTCTCCGGGTTCCACCGATACCGATATGCAACGCAGCCTGTGGCATACGCCAGAAGCCGAGCAGGAGATGATCAATGGTTTCCCGGATCAGTACAAGCTGGGGATCCCGCTGCGTAAGATCGCTAAACCGCAGGAGATCGTTGCTAACGTGATGTTCCTCGCGTCGGATCTTGCCAGCCACGTGGTGCTGCAGGATATTGTGGTCGACGGTGGCGCAACGCTGGGATCCTAAGTTATGGCAATCTGGAAACGTTCGGTCGATGTTGAAACGTTGAATAAGATGGGTGAAAACTCGCTGGTGGCACACGTTGGCATTGTGTTTACCACCATCGGTGAAGATTATCTCGAAGCCACCATGCCGGTGGATGCCCGCACGCATCAGCCGTTTGGCCTGCTGCACGGCGGCGCTTCTGTGGTGCTGGCGGAGTCGATGGGATCGATTGCCGGTTATCTCAGCATCGAAGAAGGTAAAAGCGTGGTGGGGATTGAGGTGAGCGCCAGCCACCATCGTGCAGTAAGCAGCGGTGAAGTGCGCGGTATTTGCCGCCCGCTACACCTTGGTGCGCGTAATCAAAGCTGGCAGATTGAGATTCGTAACGCCCGCGACCAACTGTGCTGCACCTCGAGATTGACGGTGGCGGTGCTGGGTTAAGACATAAAAAAAGCGGCCTTCGGGCCGCTTTTTTGTACGATTAACGCTGGTAAATGATTTCGACGCCTTCGTCGTCCTCTTCGTCCCAGTCGTCATCCCAATCGTCGTCTTCTTCCACTTCCTGCGCCGTTTCCATGGCTTCACGGTGATAATCATCCCACATGAAGGCCACTTTCTCTGGCTCTTTAGCTTCTTCTTCGGCTTCTTTTGGATTTTCGATGATAAAGCTCATCACATCCCAGCAAAGATCTTTCACGCCATCATGGCTAGCCGCAGAGATTAGGTAATATTTTTCTTCCCAGCCTAATGCTTCCACTACCGCTTTGGCACGGCTTTCCGCTTCTTCGCGGCTCAGCAGGTCACATTTGTTGAACACCAACCAGCGCGGCTTCTGGAACAGCTTATCGCTGTATTTTTCCAGTTCGCCGAGAATGATGCGGGCATTTTCTACCGGATCAGATTCATCGATAGGGGCAAGATCGATCAGGTGCAACAGCACGCGGCAGCGCTCAAGGTGCTTCAGGAAGCGAATACCCAGACCTGCGCCATCCGCTGCACCTTCAATCAGGCCAGGAATGTCGGCGACAACAAAGCTCTTTTCGTTGTCCATACGCACCACGCCAAGGCTTGGCACTAGCGTAGTGAACGGATAATCCGCGACCTTGGGTTTCGCTGCGGATACCGAGCGAATAAAGGTCGATTTACCGGCATTCGGCAGACCCAACATACCAACGTCAGCCAGCAGCATCAGTTCCAGTTGCAGATCACGCTTCTCGCCCGGTGTTCCCATGGTTTTTTGACGCGGGGAACGGTTAACTGAGGATTTAAAGCGCGTGTTACCAAGGCCATGCCAGCCGCCTTTCGCCACCATCAGCTTCTGCTCATGACGCGTCATGTCGCCCAGCGTTTCGCCGGTACCCTGGTCAATTACGCGGGTACCAACGGGCACTTTAACGATAATGTCTTTACCACGTTTACCGGTGCAATCACGGCTTTGGCCATTCTGGCCACGTTCGGCACGGAAAGACTTTTCAAAGCGATAATCGATCAGGGTGTTGAGGTTTTCATCCGCCAACAAATACACGTCGCCGCCGTCGCCGCCGTCGCCGCCATCCGGGCCGCCTCTTGGAATATATTTTTCACGGCGGAAGCTTACGCAACCATTGCCGCCATCACCCGCGACCGCAAGGATCGTCGCTTCATCTACAAACTTCATTTTATTTCTCCGTCACGCTGTCGTTCACGGCAGCTTGCAGGCCGCAAACGGGTCCGCCAGGGTCTTCTGCGCTGACCGACGGCGGATAATACAAGACTGGCAAAGCCAGGAGTACATAAATTGTACAACAACTGTGCTAAAGCGTAACTGTTATCCAGCAAGCTCAGTAGCAGAATGTAAAAAGCCCCGCAAAGCTGCGGGGCCTTTCATTCGTGTATTCAGACGTTAGACGTCTGCAGCACGACAACCTTACTCAGCAACGATGCTGATATATTTACGGTTGTTCGGGCCTTTAATCTCGAATTTTACTTTGCCGTCTGCGGTGGCAAACAGGGTGTGGTCACGACCACAACCTACGTTGCTACCTGCGTGGAATTTGGTGCCACGCTGACGAACGATGATGCTACCTGCCAGAACAGATTCGCCACCGAAACGTTTTACACCCAGACGTTTTGCGTTGGAGTCGCGACCGTTACGGGTCGAGCCACCAGCCTTCTTATGTGCCATTTGTCAGATCTCCTCTTACGCGCCGATCACAGTGATTTTCACATCTGTGAACCACTGACGGTGACCAGCTTGCTTACGGTAGTGTTTACGACGACGAAACTTAACGATTTTAATTTTCTCGCCACGACCGTGAGCAACAACTTCTGCCTTGATCACACCGCCTGAAACCAGTGGCGCGCCGATTTTCACGTCTTCGCCATTTGCGATCATCAGAACCTGGTCAAACTCAATGGTTTCACCGGTTGCGATGTCCAGCTTTTCCAGGCGAACGGTCTGACCTTCGCTTACTCGGTGTTGTTTACCACCACTTTGGAAAACCGCGTACATATAAAACTCCGCTTCTGCGCGTGCCTTTCTATTCATCAGGCGGCGCGATAAATATTCACAATAGGGCGCGAATTCTACGCAATACTCCAGCAGAAGACAAGAGCACTTTGCACTCTCTTGCAGAAAAAAAGCGCAAGGCGAATGCAAACGTTTCGCAACCCGATTTTTCAAGTACAATCAGTAACAGATTACCTGAACTCACGCTGTGTAAAGCGCTTACCATGCAAAAAACGAGTAAAGCTGAAAAGACGAATGAACTTAGAACAGATTAATGAATTAACCGCGCAGGACATGGCGGCCGTCAACCAGACCATCCTCGAGCAGCTGAATTCAGAAGTCTCACTGATTAACCAGTTGGGCTATTACATCATCAGCGGCGGGGGCAAACGCATCCGTCCGATGATCGCTGTGCTGTCGGCACGCGCGCTGAATTATCAGGGATCGTTGCACATCACTAATGCGGCGCTGATCGAATTTATCCATACGGCGACGCTGCTGCACGATGATGTGGTGGATGAATCCGATATGCGCCGTGGCAAAGCCACCGCTAACGCCGCGTTCGGTAATGCGGCAAGCGTGCTGGTGGGCGATTTTATCTATACGCGTTCATTCCAGATGATGACCAGCATGGGATCCTTAAAGATCCTTGCGCTGATGTCGGAAGCGGTCAACGTGATCGCCGAAGGAGAAGTGCTGCAGTTAATGAACTGCAACGATCCCGATATCACTGAAGAGAGCTACATGCGGGTGATCTACAGCAAAACCGCTCGCCTGTTCGAAGCTGCTTCGCAAGCGTCGGCGATTTTAGCTGAGGCGACGCCCGCGCAGGAAAAGGCGTTACAGGATTATGGTCGCTACCTTGGCACCGCTTTCCAGTTAATTGATGATTTGCTGGATTACAGCGCAGATGGTGAAACGCTGGGCAAAAATACCGGTGATGACCTGAGCGAAGGTAAACCGACGCTGCCATTGCTGCACGCGATGCACAACGGAACGCTTGAGCAGGCGCAGATGATCCGTAAAGCCATTGAAGAAGGTAACGGTCGTCATCTGCTGGAACCGGTGCTGGCAGCGATGCAACAGACTGGCTCGCTGGAGTGGACGCGCAAACGCGCTGAAGAAGAGGCCGATAAAGCCATCGCAGCCCTGCAGGTATTACCCGAAAGCCCGTGGCGCAGCGCCCTCGAAGCGCTGGCGCACATGTCAGTACAGCGCGATTTCTGATTTCAACGGGGCCTTCTCAGGCCCCGTTTCCTTCCTCACTCTTCTCCCTTTTTACTTACATCTCTTGCATCGCTTTTGCGAAAAGCGACGCAGTTTCGTGCGCCGGCCAAACATTTACTGGAAAATTACGGGAAACATTTGCTATAAAAACGCGGGTTTTTTCCAGATATCTCTGCCACGGGAGCGCCTTTTTACAGCGGAGATGAAGTAATAACACGGACATGGAGAAGAGAGTTATGTACACAAGGAAAGCGGATTGGCACCCGGCAGATATCATTGCTGCATTACGTAAGAAAGGCACATCACTGGCAGCGCTGTCACGCGAATCAGGGCTCAGCTCCTCAACGCTGGCCAATGCGCTGTCGCGTCCCTGGCCCAAAGGTGAGTGGCTAATCGCCAATGCGATCAAGGTTCATCCGGCAGACATCTGGCCAAGCCGATATTACGATCCTGTTACCGGCCAGTTATTGGATCGCAAGAAGTGCATACGATCGCCGAAGGATCGTAAAAAGATCTGACTGTAATACCAATGAAAAAAAACCAGCCGCGTTGCCGTGACTGGTTTTTTGATCTACGAAGCAGAAATTATTCGCCGCTTACGCGCTCGATATTTGCACCCATCGCTTTCAACTTATCTTCGATGTGCTCGTAGCCACGGTCGATGTGATAGATACGATCCACTATCGTGGTGCCTTCCGCGATACAACCCGCCAGCACCAGACTCGCTGATGCACGCAGATCGGTGGCCATCACCTGCGCGCCCGACAAGGTTTCTACGCCATGACAAATCGCTGTATTGCTCTCAATTTCCGCGTGCGCGCCCATACGAATCAGCTCAGGGATATGCATAAAGCGGTTTTCGAAGATGGTTTCGGTAATCACACCGGTACCTTCTGCCACCAGGTTCAACAGTGTGAACTGCGCCTGCATGTCAGTAGGGAAGCCAGGATGCGGCGCGGTACGGATATTCACCGCTTTTGGACGCTTACCGTGCATATCCAGGCTGATCCAATCTTCGCCCACTTCGATCTCTGCACCAGCCTCACGCAATTTAGACAGCACGGCATCCAGCGTATCTGGCTTCGTGTTGTGGCAAACAACTTTGCCCCGTGAAATGGCTGCTGCGACCAGGAATGTACCGGTTTCGATACGATCTGGCAGCACGCGATAAACGCCGCCGCCCAGACGCTCAACACCTTCAATGGTGATTTTGTCTGTGCCCGCGCCGGTGATTTTCGCACCCAGCGTGTTGAGGAAGTTTGCCGTATCGACAATCTCCGGCTCACGCGCGGCGTTCTCAATGATGGTGATGCCGGTGGCCAGCGTGGCCGCGCTCATGATGGTAACGGTAGCGCCGACAGACACTTTATCCATCACGATATGCGCGCCCTTCAGACGGCCATTGACAGAAGCTTTAACGTAGCCCTCTTCCAGCTTAATTTCCGCACCCAGCTGTTCCAGGCCAGTAATGTGCAGATCGACCGGGCGTGCACCGATAGCGCAGCCGCCCGGCAGTGAAACCTGGCCCTGACCAAAACGCGCCACCAGCGGACCCAGCGCCCAGATCGAAGCACGCATGGTTTTCACTAAATCGTATGGCGCACTGAAAACATTAACTTCGCGAGCATCAACGTGGACCGAACCATTGCGCTCAACGCGCGCACCCAGCAGATTCAGCAGCTTCATGGTGGTATCGATATCACGCAGCTTCGGTACGTTCTGAATCTCTACCGGCTCTTCAGCCAGCAGCGCAGCAAACAGAATCGGCAACGCAGCATTCTTCGCCCCGGAAATGGTCACTTCACCACTTAAACGGGTGGGGCCTTGCACACGAAATTTGTCCATTAACACCGCTCTCAATTATCTATCAATAAAACAACCGGTGAGGCACTTAAAAACCGTTGAGTTTACGGTCGCGCGCCCACTCGGCTGGGGTATAAGTTTTGATGGAAACCGCATGAATACGGTTATCCGCAATATATTCCATCAGCGGCGCGTACACAGCCTGCTGCTTCTTCACGCGGCTCAGTTCGCCGAACATTTCGCCCACCGCGATGACCTGAAAATGGCTGCCATCGTTGCTAAGTACGTGTACTTCTTCTAATGCCAGCGCCTGCATCAGCACGGCCTGAACTTCACTATTTTCCATCGCTCATTACTTCGCTTAATAATAATAAGGCAGACATCTTAGAGGAAAGCGTCTGACTCTTAAATACGCAAAAGCCCCTGAAAAAATCAGGGGCTTAGCATCGACATCATTTGATCAGGCGATTTTTTCCGCAGAAACAATAATCTGCTGCAGGTTATACAGCGTGATCAGTGACTGGAGTTTATCGGAGATCCCAGAGAAAAGTGGTGCGCTGCCTTGAGCACGCGCAATTTCACGCAGATGCACCAACAGCGCTAAACCCGCTGAATCCACCCTTTCCAGCCCGGCGACATCAATGGTGGTGATATCCGCCACCGCAGTGTCACGTTCCTGCCACAAGGTCAGCAAAGTATCACGATCTAATTTGCCGCTTAAGGCCAGCGTGCTGGCAGTGCGCTGCCAGCGTAACGGTTCACTCATTATTGCTTTTTATCCAGGGTGATCGGCTGTGCGGCATAGGTTTTCAGCTGAGCCGTCAAGCCATCAATGCCTTTGGTACGCAGCAGATCGCCCCACTCATTCTGTTTCGTGGTGATCATGCTGATGCCCTCGGCCACCATATCATACGCCTGCCAGTTGCCAGTTTGGCTGTTCTTACGCCACTGGAAATCGAGACGCACAGGCGGACGCCCATTAGGATCGATGATGGTGACGCGAATCGCCACGATATTGGCATCGCCAATCGGCTGCTCCGGCTGAATCTGGTAGGTTTGACCGTTGTACAGCGCCAGCGCCTGGCCGTAAGCCTGTGCCAGATAATCACCGAACGCGGCAAAGTAGGCATCACGTTGCGCCGGTGTCGCATCGCGATAATAGCGACCAAGAACCAACGCACCGGCATATTTTATCTGTACGTACGGCATCAGTTCCTGACGTACCACTTCGCGTAGATAGTTCGGATCCTGCTTAATCTTCGGCTGTTCGTTTTTCAGGCGGGTGAAGGTCTTTTCCGCCGCTTCGTTCATCAGCTTGTAAGGATTAGTTTGATCCGCTGCGGCGTTGGCTGCCAGCGGTGCGATTGCCAACAGGGCAATCATCAGTAAACGTTTAAACATCATGTTTTACCTCGTAGGTTATTCCGTTGTTGCAGGTGCTGCCGGTGCACTCTGCGCACCCTGTGATTTATCGTCAGATTTGTTATCGCCGCTTTTATAGAGGAATTGACCGATCAGGTCTTCCAGTACCAGCGCCGACTTGGTGTCACGCAGCGTGCCGCCATCTTTCAGCATAGAAGAGCCAAGCTCGGGATCGTCAAAACCTAAATTCAGCGCCAGGAACTGCTCACCGAGTAGGCCTTGAGTGCGGATGGCTAATGAGCTGGTGTCGGGAATCTTATTAGCGTATTTATCGCTAATATCCATGGTCACACGCGGTGAGAGGGTTTTCTCATCCAGCGCAATATCTGACACCCGGCCAATCAACACGCCGCCAATTTTCACCGGAGAACTGACTTTCAGTCCGCCGATATTATCGAAGGTGGCATACATCTTCCACGTTGGTTCGGTGCCGATAGTTTTGAGATCGGCAACGCGCAGGCCGAGGAATAACAGCGCCAGCAGCGCAGCCAGCATGAAGACGCCAACCCAGATTTCGTTTTTCTTGCTTTGCATTGCATCAATTCCCAAACATCAGTGCTGTCAGCACAAAATCCAAACCGAGTACCGCCAGTGAAGCATGCACCACGGTACGCGTTGTCGCACGACTGATCCCTTCCGAGGTCGGGATGGCATCATAGCCATTAAAGAGCGCAATCCAGGTTACCGTGACGGCAAAGACTGCGCTTTTGATCATGCAGTTAACGACATCAGTGCGGAAATCTACCGCGTTCTGCATCGCCGACCAGAAGAAACCGGGATCGATCCCTTTCCAGCTCACGCCAACCAGCGCGCCACCGGCAATACCAACGGCGGTAAAGATCAACGCCAGCAACGGCATGCTGATAAATCCGGCCCAGAAACGCGGTGATACCACGCGACGTAGCGGATCGACGGCCATCATCTCCATGCTGGAGAGCTGTTCGGTGGCTTTCATCAGCCCGATTTCAGCGGTTAACGCTGAACCCGCACGGCCTGCAAACAGCAACGCCGTGACGACCGGACCGAGCTCACGCAGCAGCGAGAGCGCCACCAGCATGCCAAGGCTGGTTTCCGCATTGTAAGTGGTGAGCACCAGATAGCCTTGCAGACCCAGCACCATGCCAATAAACAAGCCAGATACCACGATGATCAGTAACGATAACACGCCCACGCTATACAGCTGTTTCACCAGCAGCGGCGCATGGCGACGAAACGCCGGCTTACCGACTAACGCATGAAATAACATGAGGCCTGCGCGGCCAAAAGCGGCACAGGTATTGATTCCCTGACGTCCAAATGACGCTAGCGCCTGTAACAACATCAGTTTACGTTCTCCCTGAGCGGGTCAAGTCGCTGAGATAATCGCCAGCGGCAAAGCGGAAAGGCACCGGACCATCCGCATGACCCTCGATAAACTGGCGCACACGCGGATCGGGATTTTCCCGCAGTTCCGGCGCGCTACCCTGAGCAATGATTTTTTGTCCGGCAACAATATAGGCATGATCGGCAATGCTCAAGACCTCAGGCACATCGTGTGAAACCACGATGCAGGTCAGGCCCAGAGCATGATTCAGTTCGTCAATTAACTTCACCAGCACGCCCATGGTAATCGGATCCTGGCCGACAAAAGGCTCATCGAACATGATCAGTTCGGGTTCCAGCGCGATAGCACGCGCCAGCGCCGCACGGCGGGCCATACCGCCAGAAAGTTCGGCAGGCATTAGTTTAGCGGCTCCACGCAAACCCACCGCTTCCAGCTTCATCAATACGGTGCTGTGCAACAGCTCTGGCGGCAGCTGCGTATGTTCACGCAACGGCCAGGCAACGTTTTCATACACGTTGAGATCGGTAAACAGCGCGCCGGACTGAAACAGCATGCTCATTTTTTTACGCGCTTCGTACAATTTGGTGCGGGAAAGCGTCGGGATATTTTGATCGCGGAACCAAATCTCGCCTTTATCAGGCTGTAATTGCCCACCGATCAGACGCAATAATGTGGTTTTGCCAATTCCGGACGGGCCCATAATCGCGGTGACTTTACCGGCAGGTACCGTTAACGAGATGTCGTCGAAGATAGTACGATCTCCGCGCGTGAAACTGACGCCACGAACCTCAACCAGATTCGTTTGCTGCTGGATCATCTTTACCTCTTTATGCGGATCGGGCGCTATCAAAGCTGTGGATGGTAGCCTGGTAGCCTCGAATGCACGATAGTTTTACAGAAACTTACCCACTTAGTGTGGCGAAAACGGCCTTAAAATTTACTTTTGCCTCTCAGACAGTCAAAATCAGCGCCTGTTAGTGCGTGCAGAATGTTTTTACCCGTCGGACAAGGTTCGCCGACACCTCCATCCATCAAGGATTTTTAATGTTCGTAGCCTCTGCCTTGCTGTTTATCGGATTGATTTTACTGGTTTACGGTGCCGACCGTTTGGTATTTAGCGCCGCGATCCTCTGTCGATCCTTTGGCATCCCACCGCTGATCATTGGTATGACGGTGGTAAGCATTGGCACATCATTACCGGAATTGATCGTCTCGTTTTCGGCCGCACAGCATGGGCAGATGGATTTAGCGGTTGGCACCGCGTTGGGCTCGAACATCACCAATATTCTATTAATTCTGGGCGGCGCGGCACTGCTCCACCCATTGACAGTACACTCCAATCTGATTCGGCGCGAATTGCCATTAATGCTGCTAGTCTCACTGCTCAGCGGCATCATGCTGTTTGATAACTATTTAAGTCGACTCGACGGCATCGCGTTACTGCTGATTGCATTGGGTTATCTGCTGGTGGTGATTCGCATTGCTCGTCGTGCTGAACGCGATAACAACGACACGCTAACCCGCGAACAGCTGGCGGAGCTGCCGCGCGATGAGGCAGGCAACACCGTGGCCTTTCTGTGGCTGGCGGTTGCACTGATTATTTTGCCGATGTCGACGCGTATGGTGATCGACAACGCTACCGTCTTTGCCGACTACTTTGGTGTGAGCGAACTGGTGATGGGCCTGACGCTAATCGCCGTCGGCACCAGTTTGCCCGAACTGGCCACCGTGGTGGCTGGCGCGCTGAAAGGTGAGGACGATATCGCGATCGGTAACCTGATCGGCGCCAATATTTTCAATCTGGCGATTGTTCTCGGCCTGCCGGCGCTGATTCATCCCGGCAGCGTTGATGCGCATGCCTTCGCACGTGATTACTGGGTGATGCTGGCAGTGAGCGTACTGTTCGCCCTGCTCTGCCTGCTGCGCAAACGCCGTATTGGTCGTATCGCAGGCACACTATTATTAGGTGGTTTTATCGCGTGGGTGCTGTGGCTATGGCTGAGCCCCATGCTTATCACAAGCTATTAAGGACGGACTGACCATGTCACATCAGCAACCGGATTTCGATTTTCAGCAAGCAGGCAAAGCGGTGCTGCGCATCGAACGCGAAGGGCTGGAGCAGCTTGATCAATATATCAATGATGATTTCGATCGCGCCTGCGCGATGATCTTTGCCTGCCGCGGCAAAGTGGTGGTGATGGGCATGGGCAAATCCGGGCATATCGGGAAAAAAATGGCCGCGACTTTTGCCAGCACCGGTACACCCTCGTTCTTTGTGCATCCCGGCGAAGCCAGCCACGGCGATCTCGGGATGGTCAGCACCAATGATGTGGTTATCGCGATTTCTAACAGCGGTGAATCCGGAGAAATCCTTGCGTTGGTGCCGGTGTTAAAGCGCCAGAAAGTGCAGCTGATTTGTATCACCGGTCGTCCAGATAGTGCGATGGGCCGCGCTGCGGATGTGCATCTGTGCGTGAAAGTGCCGCAGGAGGCTTGTCCGCTCGGCCTGGCACCGACCACCAGCACCACCGCGACGTTAGTGATGGGCGATGCGCTGGCCGTGGCGTTGCTGGAAGCGCGCGGATTTACCCAGGAAGATTTTGCGCTGTCGCATCCTGGCGGTGCGCTGGGCCGCAAACTGCTGCTGCACGTCAGCGATATCATGCACAGCGGCGATGAGATCCCGCACGTTAGCCGTGATGCGTCGATGCGTGATGCGCTGCTGGAAATTACCCGTAAGAATCTCGGTTTGACGGTGATCGTCGATGACCTAATGAAAATCGAAGGCATCTTTACCGATGGTGACTTGCGTCGCGTGTTCGATATGGGCATCGATTTCCAGAAAGCCACCATTCAGGAAGTGATGACCAGCGGCGGCATTCGCGTGCGCCCCAACATGCTGGCTGTTGACGCCCTTAATTTGATGCAAAACAAAAACATCACCGCCCTGCTGGTGGCCGATGACGATCGCCTGCTCGGTGTGGTACATATGCATGACATGCTGCGCGCTGGCGTGGTCTAACAGGAAGAAATAATGAGTGCTGAAACGGCGATGGTCGAGACTTGCTACGGTCCGGTGAGCGCGGACGTCATGGCGCGTGCTGCGAAGATTCGCCTGCTGATTTGTGACGTTGATGGCGTGATGTCCGATGGCGTCATTTATATGGGCAACAGCGGTGAAGAGCTGAAAGCTTTTAACGTGCGTGATGGTTATGGCGTGCGTTGCCTGCTGACCTCCGGCGTCGAAGTGGCTATTATTACCGGCCGCAAAGCAAAATTGCTGGAAGATCGCTGTAAGACGCTCGGCATTACGCATCTTTACCAGGGACAATCGGATAAGCTTTTGGCCTGGCGGGAACTCCTGGATAAACTGTCATTAACGGCCGATCAGGTCGCCTACATTGGCGATGACCTGATCGACTGGCCGGTAATGGCGCAGGCGGGTTTGAGCGTTGCCGTTGCTGATGCTCACCCGATTTTACTGCCGCGCGCGCATTATGTGACCCGCATTGCTGGTGGCCGCGGTGCGGTACGTGAGTTGTGCGATCTGATTTTGATGGCGCAGAACAAATTTGAGGATGCCAAAGGGCAATCAATATGAGTAAGAGCAGGCGTTGGATGACGCTGATCCTGGCCTTGATCGCCTTAGTGCTGATCGGCTGGAATCTCACCAACCAGGATGACGACAGAACGCCGGTGGCAACCAACGATCAAGCGCCAACCTACACCAGCGAGAAATCGAACACGGTGGTGTATAACCCCACAGGCGCGCTGGGCTATAAGCTGGTCTCCGATAAAGTGACCTACTTTGCTGCCGATGAGATAAGTTGGTTCGATAATCCGGTGATGACCACCTATGACGTAAATAAAGTGGCGACATGGTCGGTACGCGCCGATAAGGCAAAGCTGACCAAAGATCGTATGCTTTATCTTTACGGCAACGTTGTTGTCAATTCTTTGACTCAGGATTCACAGCTTGAGCGCATCCTTACCGATAACGCTCAGGTTAATTTGGTCACCCAGGATGTGACATCTGACGATCAAGTCACCCTTTTTGGCCGCAGTTTTAATTCCACTGGCATGAAAATGCGCGGCAATTTACGGACGAAACATGCTGAGCTGCTTGAAAAGGTCAAAACTTCCTATGAAATTCAAAATGAACAAAAATAGCCTTAAGTTATTGCTGGTGAGTACGCTGCTGGCAACGAGCCTGCCTGCGCTGGCATTAACCGGCGACTCAGACAAACCGGTAAATATCGACTCCGTTAACCAGGCGTTGGATCTGCAGGGCAACGTCGCGACCTTTACCGGCAACGTAATTGTGACGCAGGGTTCCATCAAGATTACCGCCGATAAAGTGGTGGTCACTCGTCCGGGCGGCGATAGCAAAAAAACCATTGTTGATGCTTACGGCACGCCAGCCACCTTCTATCAGATGCAGGATAACGGTAAGCCGGTGCAAGGCCACGCAAGTAAACTGCACTATGAATTGGCGAACGATTTTGTTGAGCTGACCGGCAATGCCTTCATTCAGCAGCAGGACAGCAACATCAAAGGCGACCGCATCACTTACCTGGTGAAAGAGCAGAAGATGCAGGCGTTCAGCCAGGGCGACAGCAAGCGCGTGACTACCGTTTTGGTACCGTCGCAGCTGCAGGACAAAAACGGTTCGTCCGCGAGCCCTAAAAAGAGTAACTGATTGCTATGGCTACACTAATCGCTGAAAACCTGGCGAAAGCCTACAAAGGCCGCCGCGTGGTGGAAGATGTTAGCCTGCAGGTAAAATCCGGCGAGATTGTCGGCCTGCTGGGCCCAAACGGTGCCGGTAAAACCACCACCTTTTACATGGTGGTGGGCATTGTGCCGCGCGATGCCGGCCGCATCGTGATTGATGATGAAGACATCAGCATTCTGCCGCTGCATGCGCGCGCCCGTCGCGGCATCGGCTATCTGCCGCAGGAAGCTTCGATCTTCCGTCGCCTGAGCGTGTACGACAACCTGATGGCTGTGCTGCAGATCCGTGATGATTTAACCGAAGAACAGCGTCAGGATCGGGCCAACGAGCTGATGGAAGAGTTCCATATTGGCCATCTGCGCGACAGCATGGGCCAGGCGCTGTCGGGTGGTGAACGCCGTCGTGTGGAAATTGCCCGCGCGCTGGCGGCTAATCCGAAATTCATCCTGCTGGACGAACCTTTTGCCGGTGTTGACCCGATCTCGGTTATCGACATCAAGAAAATCATCGAGCATCTGCGTGACAGTGGCCTTGGCGTGCTGATTACCGACCACAACGTGCGTGAAACCCTCGCGGTGTGTGAACGCGCTTATATCGTCAGCCAGGGACATTTAATTGCCCATGGCACGCCTGATGAAATTCTTGTAGATGAGCAGGTTAAGCGTGTTTATTTGGGCGAAGAGTTCAGACTCTGATAAGGTGTTGTAACACCCTACGTTTGCTTAGGAAATTCTTACCGAATTATGAAGCAAGGTTTGCAACTCAGGCTCAGCCAACAGCTGGCGATGACTCCACAGTTGCAGCAAGCCATTCGCTTGCTGCAACTCTCTACGCTTGAACTCCAGCAAGAACTGCAACTGGCGCTGGAAAGCAATCCGCTGCTTGAACAAACCGAACTGCACGAAGAAGTTGACGCACGTGAATTTCAGGATCAGGAAAGTGATTCGTTAGACACGCGCGAAGCGCTTGAACAGAAAGATATGCCTGAAGAGCTTCCGCTCGACGCTACCTGGGACGAAATCTACACCGCAGGCACACCGTCAGGCACCGGCACCGATTACCTGGATGACGAACTGCCGATCTACCAAGGCGAAACCACCCAATCGCTGCAGGATTACCTGATGTGGCAGGTTGAGTTAACGCCGTTCACTGATACCGATCGCGCGATTGCCACGTCAATTGTTGATGCCATTGATGACACCGGCTATCTCACCGTCAGCTTACAAGACATTTATGACAGCATTGGTGATGAAGAGTTGGCGCTGGAAGAAGTCGAAGCCGTGCTCAAGCGCGTGCAGCGTTTCGATCCGATTGGCGTCGGTGCACGTGATTTGCGTGATTGCCTGTTAGTCCAGCTGTCGCAATATGCTGCCGCCACGCCCATGCTGGCGGAAGCACGCCTGATTGTTAGCGAACATCTCGATCTGCTGGCCAACCATGATTTCCGCAGCCTAATGCGCGTAACCCGTCTGAAGGAAGAAGTGCTGAAAGAGGCGATGCTGCTGATTCAGTCACTCGATCCGCGCCCAGGCCAGTCGATCAACACCAGCGAACCGGAATATGTCATTCCCGATGTGCTGGTGCGCAAAATCAGCAAGCGCTGGACGGTTGAACTCAATTCCGACAGCATGCCGCGCCTGAAAATCAATCAGCAGTATGCGGCGATGGGCGGAGCTGGCCGTAATGAAAGCGATAACCAGTTTATTCGCAGCAACTTACAGGAAGCCAAGTGGCTGATTAAGAGCCTGGAGAGCCGCAACGACACGCTGCTGAAAGTGACACGCTGTATCGTTGAACAGCAGCAGGCGTTTTTTGAGCAGGGTGAGGAGTACATGCGTCCGATGGTGTTGGCGGATATCGCCCAAGCTGTTGATATGCATGAATCCACCATTTCCCGCGTGACCACGCAAAAGTATTTACACAGCCCGCGTGGCATCTTTGAACTGAAGTATTTTTTCTCCAGTCACGTCAACACCGAAGGCGGCGGCGAAGCCTCTTCCACGGCGATTCGTGCATTAGTGAAAAAATTAATCTCGGCGGAAAACCCCGCAAAACCCTTGAGCGACAGCAAACTGACCTCCATGTTATCCGAACAGGGCATCATGGTTGCGCGACGTACGGTTGCTAAATATCGCGAGTCTTTATCTATACCGCCATCAAACCAGCGCAAGCAATTGGTTTGACCGAACGAAGAAGGAAGACCTATGCAGCTAAACCTTACCGGACTTAATGTTGAAATTACCGAACCTCTGCGTGAATTTGTAAATACCAAATTTGCCAAACTGGAACACTATTTTGATCGTATCAATCAGGTTTATATTGTTCTGAAGGTAGAGAAGGTGACGCAGGTTGCGGATGCAACACTGCACGTTAACGGCGGAGAGCTGCACGCCACATCGGAAGCGGAAGACATGTACGCGGCCATCGACGGGTTAATCGATAAACTTTCCCGTCAGCTGACCAAACACAAAGACAAACTGAAAAAACACTAACCTTCACGCTTGCAGAGTGCTGACTGATTCGGCACTTAGAGCATAAATGGGGCGGAACTTACCGCCCCGTTTTGTCATCTGCGCAAGCGCCAGCGGGTGAACGGTAATGAAATCAATTGCCTGAAACTCGCGGCTATGTGAACTCGCAAGTGAAACGATGATGAACAACGATCTAACACTGGAATTGAGCTCGGTCCTATCACTGGACTGTACCCGTAGCGGCGTACACTGCCAGAGTAAAAAACGCGCGCTGGAGATTATCAGCGAGCTGGCAGCGAAGCAGCTCAATCTGCCGCACCAGACGCTTTTCGAAGCCATCCTGACCCGCGAACGCATGGGCAGTACCGGTATTGGTAACGGCATCGCCATTCCACATGGCAAGCTGGAAGAGGACACCTTACGCGCTGTCGGCGTGTTTATTAGCCTCGATCAGCCTATCGCTTTTGATGCGGTAGATAATCAGCCGGTTGACCTGCTGTTTGCCCTGCTGGTACCCGCGGACCAGTGTAAAACCCACTTACACACGCTTTCGCTGGTTGCCAAACGCCTCGCAGATAAAACCGTCTGTCGTCGTTTGCGCGCGGCACAGAGCGACCAAGAGCTCTACGCCATTATCACAGAAGCTCAGGAAGCACACTCTTAAGCGAGAAACACTTTTACCGGCGTATTCGCCGGTTTAAAACGGGAGAAATGTGATGGTGCTGATGATCGTTAGCGGTCGGTCAGGCTCAGGAAAATCAGTCGCGCTGCGTGCCCTCGAAGATATGGGCTTTTACTGTGTCGACAACTTGCCGGTGGTCTTGCTACCGGAGCTGGCGAATACCTTAACCGAACGCAATATCTCTGCGGCGGTCAGCATTGACGTGCGTAACATGCCGGAATCACCGGAAGTCTTTGAAGCGGCGCTCAACAATCTGCCCGATGCCTTTTCGCCGCAGCTGCTGTTTCTTGATACCGATCGCAACACGTTGATTCGCCGCTACAGCGATACGCGTCGCCTGCATCCGCTCTCCAGCAAAAACTTGTCGCTGGAGAGTGCTATCGATGAAGAGAACGATCTGCTGGAGCCACTGCGCTCACGCGCCGATCTGATTATCGATACCTCTGAGATGTCGGTTCATGAGCTGGCGGAGATGCTGCGTACCCGCCTTTTAGGCAAGCGTGAGCGTGAACTGACCATGGTGTTTGAGTCATTCGGCTTCAAACACGGCATTCCGATCGACGCCGATTATGTTTTCGATGTGCGCTTCCTGCCAAACCCGCACTGGGATCCTAAGCTGCGTCCGATGACCGGTCTGGATCGTCCAGTGGCCGCCTTCCTCGATCGTCACACCGAAGTGCACAATTTTATCTATCAAACGCGCAGCTATCTGGAACTGTGGCTGCCGATGCTGGAAACCAATAACCGTAGCTATCTCACCGTCGCCATTGGCTGTACCGGCGGTAAGCATCGTTCGGTGTATATCGCGGAACAACTGGCGGATTATTTCCGTTCACGCGGTAAAAACGTGCAGTCTCGTCATCGCACTCTGGAAAAACGCAAATCATGACCGTGAAGCAAACCGTTGAAATTCGTAACAAGCTGGGCATGCACGCGCGCCCAGCGATGAAGCTGTTCGAGCTGGTGCAGAGTTTTGATGCTGAAGTGTTGCTGCGTAACGAATCGGGCACCGAAGCTGAAGCCAGCAGCGTGATTGCGTTGCTGATGCTCGACTCAGCGAAAGGCGGTCATATTGAAATCGAAGCCAGCGGCCCGCAGGAAGAGCAGGCGCTGGCAGCGGTCATCGAACTGTTTGAAGCGGGCTTTGACGAAGATTAAGCCTTTCAATGCAGCTTGTAGCGATTCAGGAAACCCTCGCCGCCTAACTGGCGCATCTGCCGCATAATCCACTGCTGGCGCTGTCGCGTGTAGCCTGAAGGCGCATCGGCACGGAAGCGGATCGGATTGGGTAGAACCGCCGCCAGTAACGCGGCTTCAGACATCGTCAGGCGGCTGGCGGGTTTATGGAAATAGCGCTGTGAGGCCTCTTCCACGCCAAATACGCCATCGCCAAATTCTGCAATATTGAGATAAACCGTCAGGATGCGCCGCTTGGTCCACACGGTTTCGATTCCCACCGTGAGTCCCGCTTCCAGCCCTTTACGTACCCAGCTGCGGCCATCCCATAGAAACAGGTTTTTCGCCGTCTGCTGAGACAAGGTTGAAGCTCCGCGCATGCGTTCATTGCCATCGTTATCCAGCACTGATTGAATGGCATCAACATCAAAGCCCCAATGCTCGGGAAACTTTTGATCTTCAGAAGCGATAACCGCTAAAGCCATCCACGGCGAGATCTCATCCATGCCGACCCAATCCGAGTGCGCCACATAATCAAAACGCCCTGTAAACCAGGCACCGATTTGCCGCTCCACCATTACCGCCGAGAACGGTACCGGTAAAAAAGCAAACAGCAGAATGCCCGCTAACCAGATGCCGAGCCAGGCCAGCAGCACTTTAGCAATCAGTACTTTAATACGTTTTCCCAGCGTCCCTTTACTCTTGCTCATGCAATTTTCTCTTACCTGTTCCCTGTATTAATCAATCACCCAAGTCACAATAGCTAACACCAACGATTAACCACTAAATTTTATCCTCTGATTGGCAAAAACGTCAGTGAAATTGTTGCCTGCGCAATCAACGTTCCTCTATTAGAGCCAATCACATCAAGCACTTCCGCCAAAAAGGAATCGGTTCCATGATGTTAAATGCACCAGGCGCTGCGTGCATGAACACTTAACTGAATGTGATATCGCTCACGCAAAAGCTTTCATGAAGCTTAACTATAATTTTTTATGATGTTCGAACTTGTTCATTGATTACAGAGACCAATCTGAAAAATGCGACCAAATCTGTATGATCCTGCCTGCATTGGGCCTCAATGATGGTAAAGCGATTTACCGCACAATTGGTTTACATCATTCAATAAACTATAAACTGGAACTTTCCGTTTAAGGTTTCCAAAACGTTTTGGATAAGCCGTCAGAAAACCTTACTTTATTCATCAATATCAGCATGTTAATCTAACTTAACTTCAATTTTTTGTCAGAATCACATTTTCCATGCTCGTGTTGGGCTTTTCCTGCAAACGACTGAAGCAAAACCAGGCAAAAAGCAGAACAATTGGTCAAAAAAGGTGCAATATGGCAAAGAAATTAATTCCTTGCTTGACTGTGTCAGCAAATTAATGTTTTCTGTATTTAATCGCTGCTCAACATCACACAATTTAATGAATCTTGTCGCAAGCATTGGCGAATTTGTTAAGGTGATTTGGAAGCGTTAACCAATACCGAACTGCTGCTTTCTTATTCGATTTCTAATAATAGCAGCAGTGCCCATTTCCCTGGTGTTGGCGCAGTATTCGCGCACCCCAGTTTCGACTGGGGTCATTTTTTTCTAACGTCCTGTAATTTTTCCCGCTCCGCTACCCATTCACGTAACACGTTCACGTCTTTCAGCCACTCTTGTTTTAACTCATCGACCCACTCTTGCACGTTGTCCCACCACGCTGGCAATTCCGGCGACTGAATCTGCTTCGCCAACTGCTGTATATGCAGTAAGCCAACCGAACCTGCCGCACCTTTGATCTTATGCCCTTCTTCAGCAATGCCTTTTTGATCGCGCGCCATCATGTTGGAATCCAGCACCTCGAGATAGCCCGGCATCATCTGCTCAAACATGGTCAGGCTTTGGGTAATCAATCCAGGGCCAACCAGTTCAATGTATTGCTCCAGCATCGCCACATCTAGCAGCGTGCGCGACTGCGCGTCTGATGATTCGGTGGCGATCTCTTCCAGCTCCGGCTGATAATCCCAGAACTTCTTGATCACCGCCGTAAGCGCTGGCACAGCAAGCGGTTTGCTCAACACATCATCCATGCCGGCATCGAGATACTCTTTTTTGTCTTTCAGCACATTGGCGGTCAATGCCACCAGCGGCGGCAGCGCCACATCTGCGTAACGCTGATGGATGGCACGTGACACGTCGAGGCCCGTCATATCCGGAAGCTGAATATCGAGCAGCACCAGATCGAACTCCTGCGGATCAAACATCGCCAGCGCGTCCGTACCGGTCATCGCGACTTCGACGCTGCAACCCAGCTTCTCCAGTACCGAACGCGCAACAATCACGTTGAGTTCAATATCTTCCACCAGTAATACGTGCAGCGCCGGCAACGGCATACTGTCATCCAGATTGTCGTCTTCCACTTCCTCAGCGACGCGTGGCGCGTTGATCTCCACGGTGAAGCAGGAACCCTGCCCCGCGACGCTACTCACGCTGATATCGCCGCCCATCGCCTGGGCTAAACGACGCGAGACCGCTAAACCGATGCCGGTGCCCGTTGCCGGCTTGCCGCCGTGCTGATCTTTCACCTGGTAATACATGGCGAAGATCTTATCCTGCTCTTCCCGCGGAATGCCCATGCCAGAATCCTGTACTTCAAAGTGCAGCGTTTCATCCTGACGATAGGCAACGCGCACCACAATCTCGCCCTGCTGAGTAAATTTCACGGCATTGCCGATCAGGTTCCACAGAATTTGACGCAGACGCGTGCCATCCGCCGAAATTTTATGGGGCAGCGGCAGCTCCGGCGCCATGACAAATTTCAGCCCTTTTGGCTGCGCCAGCAGACCGGAGAGGTTTTCCAGATCGGCGAGGAAACCGGTGAAATCCAGCGGCTGATTATCCAGCTGCACTTTGCGGCGTTCGATTTTGTCCACTTCAATTACATCATTGAAGATGTTGCCCAGCGTGATGGCCGACACGTGGATGGTTTTGAGGTACTTCAGCTGCTCCTGATTGAGATCGGTATCCAGCAGGATGCGGCTCAGTCCGACGATGCCATTCAGCGGCGTACGCAGCTCATGGCTGATAGTCGAAATAAAGGTAGTCTTCTCACGGCTGGCGTTCTCCAGCGCGTCCTGATAGCGCTTACGCTCGGTAATGTCGCGGCCAAAGCCCATCAGGCCACTGCGTTTTCCGACACGGTCGTAATAGGGCACTTTACGGATTTCGAAACAGGCTTTGCGCCCGTCGGGATATTGCAGCCACTGTTCGTAGGTTAGCGACACATTGTGGCGGAACACCTTCTCATCGGTTTCCAGCACTTTGGTCGCGGCTTCGTCATCGTAGATATCGCGTGGTGTCAGGCCAATCAGCTGCTTTTCGCTCATGCCGGTTAGCAGTTCCATGGCGCGATTACAGCCGGAGAACTGCTTATCAATGTTGCGGTAGAACACCAAATCCGGTGACGCATCAAGGAAGGAGCGCAGGAAGGAGGATTGCTGTTCCAGCTCGATTTGCGCCTGCTCGCGTCGTGCCATCTCTTCGCGCAGCTTATCCATCACCTGCTCGCGCGCCTGCTCGGCTTTGATACGGTCGTTAATTTCCTGATTAAGCTGGGTGATGGTCTCTTTCATCTGCTGGTTCAGCTCGAGATCGCGCGTACGCATCTCTTCCAGCTTATCTACCAGTTTCGACAGGCGCTGGCGCGACTCTTCCAGCTGATCGACCACCACTGAGAGGAAATAGACGGCCCAGGGCGTAATCAACAGACCGAAGAAGATGGAGCGGACGACGTCGATGCTCTCCACATGCCCACGCAATACCATGGTGACGGCCATCTGTACCACCATCGCCAGCACCACCAGCGCTGAGGCTAACAGCAGCGAAAAGCGTACCAGGCCGAGTTTGACCATCAAATCAACGTAGTACTGCGCTAAAAGACGAATCTGTTTCATTACGAGCTCCCTGAACGAAATCTGGCTCATGATAGCGTAATTATCGCTGCGCTGCCCCGCTTCACCCGGCCATATCGCGCAGGTTATGCCCTGTAATGGTGCATCGCAGCGTGATTTCGCCGACGTTCCCTTCTATATGCGCAAAGCGCTTGACTAATTCTGCCAACTGAATAATCTGGAGGGCCGCGCTTTTGCGAACCTTTCCTCAACATCCGGTGCTAATCAGCACCCTGGCAGCCATTCATCCTGATGGTTGCACCTCTTTATTGCATACCCATTCAATTTAAATGACTTTCTACGCATGCTTTGCGTGATTAATTTTACTAATGGCAGCGCCATTTTGATTCAAATATGACGCCATAAGAAAAACAGATACATGCTGTGTATCAACTGCCCCTAACAGCATTAAATGCTGTTATAACCCTTTCTGCCAGCATTGTTTGGATATTAGAGGGCTGGGTCACAGTGAGACGGCTCACACTTCCTGGGGGAATGCGCAGCGGGATATTGACATAAATTTACGCAATAAATTCTTATTAATCATTTAATTAAGTGACAAGAAAGCCTATTACCCGCATCAAAGCTGGCTATTTGACCTGAGTTCGCTTTCCCGATAAGTTGGAATTCCACTGGAAGCTTTCCTGGTGGGCCTGTGTCTCGGCATATCTATGCAGCAAGAAGCCTCCCTCTGGATGCAAGCTATCTCCCGAAAGAGACCGGAATAAAAAGAGCAGCTCATTAAGGACGTGACAACAGTGTCTTGAGAGCCCTTGCTCGGTGCTGCGACGCCTGCTCTTTACTGAGCGGCACAAGAATTGATACCGCCGCGCTGGCTTACATTGTCACGCTGCGGTACACGAAATAATGCAGGTAATGTCAAAAGAAGTTTAAGGAGACTCTCAATGTCCACGCAAAAACCGAATCCCTATGGTTTGTATGACCCATCAGCTGGCAGTGACAGCTGTGGTGTAGGTTTCATTACCCGTAAGGACGGCGAGCAGACTCATGAGATTCTGCGGATGGCCCATAGCGCGCTGTGCACGGTTCCGCACCGAGGCGGCATGTCTGCCGAAGGCGTGGGCGATGGCGCGGGTGTGAACGTCGATCTCTCCCTGAACTTCTTCCGCAAGGTCACCGGTCTGGCGCTGGAAGCCGGCCGTTTTGGCGTCGGTAACTTCTTTGTACCAAAAGACGCAGAGCTGCGTGCAAATGCTGAGCGTCTGGTTGAAGAAACGCTGGCGGCGCATAACTTCCCGGTATTAGTGAAACGCGATATGCCGCTGGACGGCAGCGTGACGCGCCCGGCCGCCCTGCAATTCCAGCTGCCGATTGTGCAGTGGATTTTTGCCGCGCCGCAGGAAGTGACTGAACAACTCGAATTCGAGCGCCAGATTTATCGCGCGCTGCTGGATATCGAAGCGCGCGCCTTTACCGAAAGCGAATTCGGCGGCCTCTATCCGCTGTCGCTCTCTTCGCGCACGCAGGTATTTAAAGCGCGTCTGAACTCCAACGAAGTGATTCCTTACTTCAAAGATTTGACCGATGCCGATCATCAGGTGCGCGGGCTGTTCTTCCACACCCGTTTCTCGACCAACACCGATCCGCATACCACCATGGCGCAGCCATTCCGCTTAATGGCGCACAACGGCGAGCTGAACACCGATCGTAAAAACCGCATTGCCGAAGCGGCACTGATGCTGGCGCGCGGTAAAAAAATCGTGCGTCCAAAAGGTCAGTCCGACAGTTCGCGTCTCGACCAGAGCATCCATAGCCGTTTGATGGAAGATAACCTCGATCTGATCAACGCCGTAGTTTCGATGATGCCGCCAGCGTGGGAGAACGATACCTCGCTCTCGAACGAAGTGCGCGCCATGCTCGAGTACTTCTCTTTATATGAAGAGAAGAACGATGGCCCAGCTGCGCTTATCTTCGGTAACGGTGAAGTGATCGGCGCGCGACTTGACCGCCTCGGTCTGCGTCCGCTGCGTTCCGTTGAAACCGCGGAGTACATCGGAGCGATGTCTGAAGCGGGCCAGATCGCCTTCCCACCGGAAAGCGTGCTGCGTCGTGGCCGTATCGAAGCGGGCGGCATGCTCTATTACGATCACAAAGAGAAACGCTCTTACACCACGGTTGAAGCGCTGGAAAAACTGGCCGCTGAAAAAGATTATCTGTCACTCCTGAGCAAAGCGCGTATCGATCTCGCCGACCTGCCAGAAATTCAGGCAGAGCAGCTCGGCTCGCCGCTGCGTTATCGTGGTGACCTCAAAACCTATCAACGTTTTGTCGCCTACTACTACAACCAGGAAAGCTTCAAATTCATGATGGATCCGATGCTGCAAACCGGCGCTGAGAAGATCTCAGCAATGGGTTACGGCAACGCCATCAACGGCCTTTCTGACCACGAAGGTGGCATGGCGCACTACTTCTCACAACGATTTGCCCAGGTTACCAACCCGCCGCTCGACTCGATTCGTGAAGCGGACGGCATGACGCTGCGTGTGGCGCTGGGTGCGAAGCCGCATCTCGGCCGCAGCAAAGGTCAGCAAATCATTGTTCCGACGCCAATCCTGACGCACCTCGACATGCTGCGCCTGCGCGAGCAAACCGTCGCTCCTTATGCGCGTTTCGAGATGCTGTATGAGCCGGTGGTCGGCAAAGATATCGTCAGCCGTGCGGCCAACGCCAACGCGCTGGAAAAAGCCATTGATGACTTAGCCCAGCAGGTAGTCGATTTCGCACGCCAGCAAGGCGGCATCGCGGTGATCACCGATCGTCATATCTCTTCAACTCACGCAGCGATCCCGATGCTGCTGATGGTGTCGGCGATCAACCAACGTCTGGTGCAGGAAGGTCTGCGTCTGGATGTTTCGCTGGTGGTTGAAAGTGGTCAAAGCATCTCTTCACACCATATCGCGGCGACGCTGGGCTTCGGTGCTTCTGCCGTTTACCCACTCGGCGTGCAGATGCGTGCGGAAGAGAAGTTCGGTGAAGGCGAAGAAGGCAACAAAGCCTTTAAACGCTATGCCAAAGCAGCCGAAAAAGCGCTGATGAAAACCATGGGTAAAGTCGGCCTGTGTACCGTTGAGAGCTACAGCTGTGGCGAGTTCTTCGAGCCGAACTTCCTGAATACCGACGATCCGGTATTGAAAAAGTATTTCCCGAATATCAAAACGCCGGTCGGCGGCGCGGGCTTCCCGGCGATCGCCCAAATGGCGGTAGATTGGCACCAAAGCGCATTAAAAATTCAGGGCGAAGCGGAAGTGCCGTTGCTCGGCCTGTTCAAAGAGCGTGCTGAAGGCGCGGGCCACTCATACGGCACCATCGCGGTGCGTACCTTCATTGATATGACGGAACAACCGATTCGCTTTGCCAACAAAGAGCGCGAAGAGGACAACTTTATTCGTTTGATGACGCTGGCCAAACTGGATAATGCGTTCAACATCAAAGCGGAAGCCTTTAAAGACAGCAGCTTCGAGCGTATCCCAAATGAGGTGATCGACAGCTTTGCCATCACGCCAGATTACCGTCAGTTCTCCAGCCTGATGCATGCCGAGCGTAAACGCCGTCCTGCGGCGCTACGTGACATCCTCGCGCTGCCGTGCGATTTGACCCACGTAGACAGCGAAGCCGAATTCGGCCGTAAACTGGGCCGCTACTCGCTGGTGAACAACGGTTTCGCTACGCGTGGCCTGAAATGTGAAGCAGTGAACGGCAGCCTGAACCAGTTCGAGCTGCGTCTGATCGATGCAATTGCTGGGCTGAAACCGGAAAGCGAGCGTCTGGAAGCGCTGGCGCGGGCGCTGAAAACCCGTTTCACCGACGATATCGAAAGCAGCAACGTGGCGGATGGCGTGCTGCACATCACCGCTTACGGCAAAGCGGCCGATTATCTGTCGCTGATCTTCACCGCGCTGCCATCGCTGCCGCTGGAAGAGATTCAGCCAGCCCACGAAATCACCCGTACCTTTGCTTCCGGTGCGATGAGCCACGGTGCGTTGGTTGCGCCGGCGCACGAAGCTGTCGCGCATGGTACTAACATGGTTGGCGGCATGAGTAACTGTGGTGAAGGTGGCGAGCACTATTCACGTCACGGCACCATCCGCGCGTCACGTATCAAGCAGTTGGCATCCGGGCGTTTCGGCGTGTGGGCGGCTTATCTTGCTGACCCAATGCTGGAAGAGCTGGAGATCAAAATCGGTCAGGGCGCGAAGCCCGGTGAAGGCGGCCAGCTGCCGGCACCAAAAGTGACCGTTGAGATTGCCGCAGCGCGTGGCGGTACGCCGGGCGTTGAGCTGGTTTCACCGCCGCCGCACCACGACACTTACTCTATCGAGGATTTGGCGCAGCTGATCCACGACTGTAAAGCCGCGCGCGTGCGCGTCATCGTCAAACTGGTTTCCTCTGAAGGTATCGGCACCATCGCCGTCGGCGTGGCGAAAGCCGGCGCGGATGTCATTAACGTCGCGGGTAACACCGGCGGCACCGGCGCAGCGTCCGTTACCAGCCTGAAATATACCGGCCGCGTCGCGGAAATCGGCATCGCTGAAGTGCATCAGGCGCTGTGTGCCAACGGCCTGCGCGACAAAGTGCAGCTGCGCTGCTCCGGCGCGCAGCAAACCGGCAGCGATGTGATCAAATCTGCCCTGCTCGGCGGCGATAGCTTCGAGTTCGGCACCACCGCGCTGATGATGCTGAAATGCGTGATGGCGAAAAACTGTAACGTCAAATGCCCGGCCGGTTTAACCACTAACGCCGAAGCCTTTGATGGTGATCCGCGTCAGCTGGCGCAGTACTTCATCAACGTGGCGCAGGAAGTGCGTGAGTTCCTCGCCCGCCTCGGTCTGCGGTCTCTGCGTGAAGCGCGTGGCCGTTCGGATCTGCTGCACTTGATGGATCACCCGCTGGAAGTCGGCAAACTGGATCTGCGTGCGATGTTGACCGTGGTGCCAGAGCAGAAAATTGCCAAGCCGGTGTATCTGGAAAAAGACTTTGAGCTGGATGATGGCTGGGTCAGCGAGCTGAAAACGCAGCTGGTTGGCGCGGCAAGCCGTGAAATCGCGCTGGGCGCGGGCATCACGCTGAACAACCGTAACAAAAGCGTCGGTGGTCAGCTGGCGATCGATATCGAACGCATGCTGAACCATGAACTCTCGAAAGAGCAGCTGGCTGCATTGCCAGCGGTGCTGAAAGACGATCGCGGTCGTCACTATCTGGCGCCAGCCACCGTGCTGATTAACACCAGCGGCTCTGCTGGCCAGTCGTTCGGCGCGTTCTGCAACGACGGCATGCAGATGAAGCATTACGGCACCTGTAACGACGGTGTCGGCAAAGGCCAGTGCGGCGGCGAGTTGGTGGTGATGTCACCAGGCGGCGGCGCACTGGATAGCGATGGCAACGTGTTGATCGGTAACTTCGCGCTGTTTGGCGCCACCGGCGGCCGTCTGTTCGTTCAGGGCCAGGCGGGTGACCGCTTCGCCGTGCGTAACTCCGGCGCAACCGCGGTAGTGGAAGGCGTTGGTGACTTCTGCTGCGAATACATGACCAACGGCGCCATCCTCAACCTTGGCACCTTTGGTAAAGGCTTTGGCAACGGCATGAGCGGCGGTTTCGCTTACCAGTACGATCCGTATGGATCGCTGGCAGCCCACGCAGCAGGTGATTCGGTGCTGTTTGGTTCTATCGCTGATGAAGATGAAATGGCGCAGGTGCACAAACAAGCGGTGCTGACCATGCTGAACTGGCATCTGGAAGCAACCCAATCGCCACGCGCGGCCTGGCTGCTGGATAACTGGGAAACCGAGTGCCACCACTTTGTTTATGTGATGCCGCGTTCACTGCTGCTGTATCAGGATGGCACCGAGATCCTGAAAGCCAAATCACGTAAAGACCTGCTTGAAGAGCTGTCAACCTCGCTGGCTGCGCATCAGGTTGCGAAGTTCAAATCAGCGTGGCGTGACGGTAAAACCATTGCCAACGGCGCAGTTCCGGCTTATGGCGCGACCGATACGCTGGAGATGTTTGTTCTGCTGAACAATTACACCGTTCTCAGCCTCGCGCAGCAGCTGGCGCTGGGCAAGCTGCCGAAAGGCACGGCGGTGGAAGATCCAGCAGTAGAAAAAGCGGTACGTAATCTGCTGATGACCGAAGATTTCACGCTCATCAGCAAGCTGCAACGTCATGCACGCTCGGCGATTGAGAGTTACAGCGATGACGAGCTGGCAAGCCTGATCGCCGCGAAACGAATGTCAGATTACAAAGCGGCATTAACGCAGCGCAACATTCGCTCGATGGACAGCCTGGCGACTTACGGCTGGATCATCTATCAGGATGCCTGCAACCGTGAAGTGCTTGGTCATCTACCTGATTTTGAAGAGCTGTTTGCGCGTGCTGCACTGCCAGAAATCGCTGCGGCGGTCGGGAAACTTTCCTGATTACAGCGCCAATGAACAAGTGTAATTTTGACCTTTCCCTCACTACTTCAAGGTGCAGAAAGGCGGCAAACGCATCTGCAACCTGAAGTATGACAGGGATAAAATTTTGAACAGGATTGAGCCTTACCGATGAAAATTCCTTACATTCCTGAAGATGCACCGTTTAACGGTGAGCAGAAATACTGGCTGGCGGGCTTCCTCGCCGGCCTCCATTCGCGCCTGCTGGTATTAGAAGACAAGCAGAGCGCACCGGCTGCAGGTGCCAGCACCAATACGCAGTTGCACATCCTGTTCGGTTCACAGACCGGCAACGCTGAAGCGCTGTCGCAAACGGCCGCTAAAGCCGCACGCGCCAAAGGTTTGGTGCCGGTGGTTCAAGCGCTGGGCGAAGTGGATCTGGATGTGTTCGCCACCATGCGTCACGTGCTGATCGTCACCTCAACTTACGGCGAAGGCGAAATGCCGGACAACGCCCAGCTGTTCTGGAACGCGATTTCAGCCAGCACCGCGCCGCGTCTGGAGCAGATGCACTTTGCGGTATTGGCGATTGGCGACACCGGCTACGACGGTTTCTGCCAGGCAGGTAAATTCATCGATATGCGTCTTGAGCAGCTCGGTGCAAAACGCGTCGCCGATCGTATCGACTGCGATATCGACTTCGAAGAGCCATCCAGCGCGTGGATTGGTACGGCGATGCCGCAATTCGCCGCCAGTGCAGGCAGCAGCGGTACAGCATTAGAAAGCGCGCCAGAAGCGCCCGTCATTCCGGGCAGCAATAAGCAAAACCCCTATGCGGCTGCGTTGGTGACTAACAAGCGTCTTTCGGCAGAAGAGTCGGCGAAAGATATTCGTCACTTCGAGTTTGATCTCACCGACAGCGGTTTGAAATATGAAGCGGGCGATGCGCTGGGTGTGATCCCGGTGAACGACGCAGCACTGGTTTCACTGCTGCTGACTCAGCTGAAAGCAGATTACGAAACGCCAGTTCCCAGCTTTGATCGCAACCTCGGCGATCTGCTGACTTATCAGTTCGAAATTTCCGAGCCATCACGCAAACTGATTGAGTGGGTTGGCCAGCACACCACTAACCAGGAACTGCGTCACGTCCTGCAGCACGACGATAAAGATACCCTTGCCGTGTGGCTGTGGGGCAAAGACACGCTGGATCTGCTGCAGCTCGAGCTGACGCGCAGCCTGTCGGTGCCGGAATTCGTTGCCATGCTGCGTCCGTTACAGCATCGCGCTTACTCCATCTCGTCGAGCTCGAAAGCCCATCCAAATCAGGTACATCTGACCATTGCTTCCGTGCGCTATCACAGTGGCGGCCGCGAGCGTAAAGGCGTGTGCTCAACTTATCTGGCTGAACGTGTACGTCGCGGCGAAAAGCCGGCGATCTTCATCTCACCAAATAAAGCGTTCCGTGTACCGTCAAACGGCAATGCGCCGCTGATCATGGTTGGGCCAGGCACCGGTATCGCACCGTTCCGCGCCTTCCTGCAGGAACGTCAGGCAACGGGCGCAGAAGGTAAAAACTGGCTGTTCTTCGGTGACCAGCATCAGGCACATGATTATATCTACGAGGAAGAGTTGCAGGCATGGCAGGAGAAAGGTCTGCTGACTAATCTTGATCTGGCCTTCTCGCGCGATCAGGAAGAGAAGATCTACGTGCAGAACCGCATGCTGGAGAAAGGCGCTGAGCTTTACGCCTGGCTGCAGGATGGCGCTTACTTCTACGTGTGTGGCGACGCATCTCGCATGGCAAAAGACGTTGATGCGGCGCTGTATGAAGTGGTTCGTCAGTTCGGTGGTTTGTCCAGCGAGCGCGCGGCGGCTTACGTTGATCAGCTGAAGAAAGATAAACGCTACCTGCGCGACGTCTACTAAGACGCGCAGGCATAAAAAAACGGGCCAATCGGCCCGTTTTTTATTGCACGTTTTACTTCACCACACGCAGTGAAGGTCGTCCGCCACGCGGCGGCGGCTCATCATCTGGCGAGTGATCGTCATCAGTCGCATCATCCGGACGATCGCCATCAATCACAGACATCATTGTCTCTTCCTGACCGCTACCTTCCTGCTCGTCCGTCGCCAGCTCATAAGCCGGTTCCGGCTCGAACATGGTGCCAGCGCCGTTTTCTCGGGCATAAATCGCCAGAACTGCAGCCATCGGCACAGAAACCTGACGCGGTACGCCACCGAAACGCGCGTTGAAACGCACTTCATCATTGGCGAGGTCAAGATTGCCTACCGCACGCGGCGCGATGTTCAGAACGATCTGTCCATCACGCGCATATTCCAGCGGCACCTGCACACCTGGCAGATTGATGTCGACCACCAAATGCGGCGTCAACTGGTTATCCAGCAACCAGTCGTAGAACGCCCGCAACAGGTAAGGACGACGCGCCGTTAGTTGCGACATTTCCATACATTAGCCCCGAGCTTGCAGGCGCATTTCACGTTCTGCTTCCGTCAGTGACGCAAGGAAAGAGTCACGTTCAAACACGCGCGTCATATAGCCTTTCAGCTCTTTAGAACCGGCGCCAGACAGGTCAACGCCCATCTGCGGCAGACGCCACAGCAGCGGCGCCAGATAGCAATCCACCAGGCTGAACTCTTCGCTCATGAAGAACGGTGTGCGTGCGAACAGTGGTGCAATCGCCAGCAGCTCTTCGCGCAGTTGCTTGCGCGCTGCATCGGCTTCGGCACCGTTGGCGGTTTCGATGGTGCGCATCAGGCTGTACCAATCCTGCTCAATGCGGTGCATCATCAGACGGCTTTCACCGCGCGCTACCGGGTAAACCGGCATCAGCGGTGGATGCGGGAAACGCTCATCGAGGTATTCCATGATGATGCGTGATTCATACAGCGTCAGTTCACGGTCGACCAGCGTCGGTACGGTGCGATACGGGTTGAGGTCAATCAGATCCTGCGGCAGGTTATCCGTTTCAACCTGCTCGATCTCCACGCTGACGCCCTTCTCAGCCAGTACAATACGTACCTGATGGCTGAAAATGTCAGTCGGACCAGAAAACAGCGTCATTACCGAACGTTTGTTGGCAGCGACAGCCATGAAAACCTCCAAGTTTGTTCACAAAAAGATACTGCGAATAGCCAACCACGCGGCGACTCACCGGCTCATCAGATTCGCCTACCGTCAGCGTCAGGAGCATCGACCGGTCTTCCGGACAGGGACGACATGCATAACGCTGCGTCTTGCAGGCGCAAAGTGACAGTGAGTTTACCAGATTTTAAGCAGCTTGTGGGGCGGGCGTGATGATTTGCGGGCAAAATGCGGGTAAAGCTCGCGTTTTTCGTGGGAAAAAATCATTAATGCAGGCAATAAAAAACCCGCCGAAGCGGGTTTTTTGAGCCAACTGCCGCTGCCGGAGCAGCAAACAATTAACGCTTGGAGAACTGCGGACGACGACGTGCTTTACGCAGGCCGACTTTCTTACGTTCAACTTCACGCGCATCACGGGTAACGAAGCCCGCTTTACGTAGTTCAGAACGCAGAGACTCGTCGTACTCCATCAGAGCGCGTGTGATACCGTGACGGATCGCACCAGCCTGACCAGAAATACCACCACCTTTAACGGTGATGTACAGGTCAAATTTACCAACCATATCAACCAGCTCCAGCGGCTGACGCACGACCATGCGTGCAGTCTCGCGACCGAAGTACTGCTCCAAAGAGCGCTGGTTAATTACGATGTTACCGCTACCCGGCTTGATGAAGACGCGAGCGGCAGAGCTTTTGCGGCGACCAGTGCCGTAGTTTTGAGTTTCAGCCATTGCCTATAATCCCGATTAAATGTCAAGAACTTGCGGTTGCTGCGCCGCGTGGTTGTGCTCGTTGCCTGCGTAAACTTTCAGTTTACGGTACATAGCACGACCCAGTGGGCCTTTCGGCAGCATGCCTTTAACCGCGATTTCAATCACACGCTCAGGACGGCGCTCGATCATCTCTGCAAAGGTCGCTTGCTTGATACCACCGATGTGGCCAGTGTGGTGATAGTAAATCTTGTCAGTACGCTTGTTGCCGGTTACAGCAACTTTTTCTGCGTTCAGAACGATGATGTAATCACCGGTATCAACGTGCGGAGTGTATTCCGCTTTGTGCTTACCACGCAGACGGCGCGCCAGTTCAGTCGCCAGGCGACCCAAGGTTTTGCCCGTTGCGTCAACAACATACCAGTCACGCTGTACGGTTTCTGGTTTAGCTGTAAAAGTTTTCATTGAAAAGCTTACCCAAATAAAAAGTTACACGTTGGTGAAATCCCAAACGCTAAGTAAACGATTGAGGCTCACACGACCATTTTGCCCAGCAAGCCACCCCTTCAAGTGAGTTACCGGATCACATCGTGTTCTTGGGAAAGAAAACCGATGCTGTAACGTGGGGTCGCAAGATTATAGAGAAGTCGAACTCAAAGATCGAACCTTTTTGCATCTAAAACCTACGATTTATGCCACGTCATCAGGGCAGATGCGGCAGACGCAAATACTCTTCGCTCTGCATCTCCTGCAAACGCGACAAGCAGCGCTGATACTCAAACTTCAAGCGTGTGCCCTGATAAATTTCAAACAGTGATGTTTCAGCCGCGACAACCAGTTTCACGTGGCGTTCGTAGAACTCATCGACCAACGCAAGGAAGCGGCGCGCCTGATCTTCGGTCTTATAAATCATCACCGGCACATCATACATCAAGACGCTGTGAAAACGGCGCGAGAGCTCAATATAGTCGTGTTGACTGCGCCCTTCGCCGCACAGCGTCAGGAAATTGATCGCCAGCACGCCTTCATGCACGCCCAGCGTGGGCATCTGGCGATGGTTGATTTCCAGCACCGGCGCGTCTTCACGCGCTTTGCCGGACAGCGCGCGGAACATGCGCTCCATTTCGCTGTGAGTGGCCTCGTTGAGCGGGAAGTTCCACAAATGCGCCGACGTTAGGGTGCGCAAGCGGTAATCGATACCCGCGTCCACATTCATCACTTCACAATGACGCTTGATTTGTTCGATGGCAGGCAGGAAACGCGGGCGCTGCAGGCCGTTGCGATAGAGCTCATCCGGCGGAATGTTCGAGGTGGCTACCAGCGAGATGCCGCGCGCAAACAGCGCTTCCATCAGCGTGCCCAGCAGCATGGCGTCGGTGATATCCGAGACAAAAAACTCATCGAAACAGAGAATGTCGGTTTCCGCTTTAAAGCGATCGGCGACAATTAGCAGCGGATCGCTGTGGCCTTGCAGCTGCGTCAGTTCCTGATGGACACGCAGCATAAAGCGGTGGAAATGCAGGCGCAGCTTACGATCACCAGGAATTGACTGAAAAAACAGATCCATCACCCAGGTTTTACCGCGTCCCACACCGCCCCACATATACAGTCCGCGCACTGGCGCTTCGCGGGTGCTTTTCTCTTTATTCATTATCTTAGACAAGCGGCCCAACAGACCTTTGGCAGCCGGTTCAACCTGTTGCTGGCGGGCAATCAATCCTTGCTGGATGGTATCTAAGCGGGTAATCGCTTCTCGTTGTACGTCATCCGGGCGAAATTCGCCCTGCGACAGCGCCTGCTCGTAGCGTGCAAGCGGAGATGAGGTTTGCATGGTTCTCTCAGAATCCCTGAAAAAGTCCGATTCACGGGTCGGTTGACGAAAATTAGGCCGCTCTACACTAAGCGATGCAGCCCGATAGTTCCACTTCCAATAGATTATTGGGTATAGTGGCTGCTATTGAAGTTGATGTTGCAACAGAAGCAATGCCCTACGAAACAACGGAAATTACACGGGAGTCATTATGACCTGGGAATACGGGCTGATTGGTTTAGTGATTGGCATTATTGTCGGCGCAGTCGTCATGCGTTTTGGCAACAAGAAGCTGCGTGAGCAGCGTAGCATGCAGTATGAACTGGAAAAATCGAAGGCTGAGCTGGCGGATTACCGCGAGGAGCTCACCAACCACTTCGCCCGCAGCGCCGAGCTGCTGGACAATATGGCGCATGATTATCGCCAGCTGTATCAGCACATGGCGAAAGGGTCTAACGACCTGCTGCCAAATCTGCCCGGCGAGAAAAATCCGTTTGCCTACCAGTTAACGGAAGCCGAAGCGGATAACGATCAGGCGCCGGTGCAGATGCCGCGTGATTACTCTGAAGGCGCATCCGGCCTGTTACGTGGCAGCGACCGCGCTCCGCGTAATTAATCCGTTTGGGGCACAGCTTAGCTGTGCCCTTTTTGTTTTCGAACACAAACCACAAACTACTGTCACACTTCTTTTATCCCTTTCGCAGCGAGAGCGTTGTAGCAATGAAAAAACAAGCACGTCTGTTAAGCGCATTAGCCTTAGGTATCGGGATGAGTTTGGCTGCGGCGCCGAGTGCGCTGGCAACTCTTCCCGCCCAGATTCAGGGACAAGCATTGCCAAGCCTGGCACCGATGCTGGAAAAAGTTCTGCCCGCAGTAGTGAGCGTGCGTGTTGAAGGTACCGACAGCGGTCAGCAGGCGCAGGATATTCCTGAACCACTGAAGCGCTTTTTTGGTCAGGCACCGGGACAATCGCAGCCGCAGCCTTTTGAAGGTCTGGGTTCTGGCGTGATCATTGATGCCGCTAAAGGCTATATCCTCACCAATAACCATGTGGTCAGCAACGCCGATAAAATCAGCGTGCAGCTGGGTGACGGCAACGAATATGACGCTAAGTTAATTGGTCACGATGAACAAACCGACATCGCATTGATCCAGGTTGAAGGCGCGAAAAACCTGACACAGGTGAAAATCGCCGACTCTGATTCGCTGAAAGTGGGTGATTTTGCCGTGGCCATCGGTAATCCGTTTGGTCTGGGTCAAACCGCCACGTCGGGCATCATCTCTGCGCTCGGTCGTAGCGGCCTGAATCTGGAAGGACTGGAAAACTTCATTCAGACCGATGCCGCGATTAACCGCGGTAACTCCGGCGGTGCGCTGGTGAACCTGAATGGTGAGTTGATTGGTATCAACACCGCGATTCTGGCGTCAAGCGGCGGCAACATCGGCATTGGCTTCGCCATTCCCGCCAATATGGCGATGAACCTGGCGCAGCAGCTGATTCAGTTCGGCGAAGTGAAGCGCGGTCAGCTTGGTATCAAAGGTACGGAAATGACCGCCGATATCGCCAAAGCGTTTAACGTTGATGCGCAGCGCGGCGCCTTTGTTTCGGAAGTGCTGCCGAAGTCAGCCGCCGAAAAAGCGGGCATCAAAGCTGGCGATATCATCACCTCCATCAATGATAAGCCAATCACCAGCTTTGCTGAGCTGCGTGTGAAAGTCGGCACCACGCCGCCGGGCCAGGATGTGAAAATCGGCCTGCTACGTGAAGGCAAACCGGTCAACGTCACCGTCACGCTGGAACAGAGCGCGCAAACCACCGCCAGCGCGCAGCTGATGTCGCCTGCACTGCAAGGCGCAACGCTGAGCGACGGCGCGACCAAAACCGGTGATAAAGGCGTGAAAGTCGATGCCATTGAAAAAGGCACGCCAGCGGAGCAAGTCGGTTTGCAGAAAGATGATGTGATCATCGGCGTAAACCGCAATCGCGTCGCTTCTATTGCCGAAATGCGCAAAGTGCTGGAAGGCAAACCGCCGGTGCTGGCACTGAACGTGGTGCGCGGCGAAGAGACGATTTACCTGCTTCTGCGATAATCCTCGCAACAGGCGGACAAGCAGGTGTTTGTCCGCCTTTCTCATGCTATTCTGCCCTGCGATCTCACCTGGCTTGAAATAACACCATGTTTCTTAAACTTTTGCGTTCTGTGGTGATGGGCCTGATCGTGGCTGGCTTACTGCTCGTCGCGATCCCTGCGCTGCGTATGGGCAGCAACGTCACCTTTGATCATGACAACAGCGACGATGAAGCACCCGTTAGTTTTAATCAGGGTGTGCGACGTGCCGTGCCCGCGGTCGTTAACGTCTATAACCGCAGCGCCCACGGCAACAATAATCGCGGAATCACCACGCTGGGTTCCGGCGTGATCATGAACGGCAAAGGCTACATCCTCACTAACAAACACGTGATTAATAACGCCGACCAAATCATCGTCGCGCTGCAGGATGGACGCTTCTTCGAAGCCACCTTAGTGGGTTCCGATGCCATGACCGATTTAGCGGTGCTGAAAATCAGCGCCTCCAACTTGCCGGTTATCCCCATCAACGCCAAACGTATCGCGCACATCGGCGACGTCGTCATGGCGATCGGCAACCCATACAACCTCGGCCAAACCGTGACGCAAGGCATTATCAGCGCCACCGGACGCGTGGGTCTGAGCTCATCCGGACGACAAAACTTCCTGCAGACCGATGCCTCGATCAATCAGGGTAACTCGGGCGGCGCATTGATTAACTCGCTTGGTGAACTGATGGGCATTAACACCCTGACGTTTGATAAAAGCAGCGATGGCGAAACGCCGGAAGGAATTGGTTTCGCCATTCCCACCGCGCTGGCGAGCAAAATCATGGATAAGCTGATTCGTGATGGTCGGGTGATTCGCGGCTACATCGGCATCACCGGGCGCGAACTGCCGCCGCTGCACGGCCAGGGCAGTAATCTTGATCGCGTGCAGGGCATTATCGTTAGCGACGTCACGCCTGGCGGCCCCGCCGATAGCGCCGGCATTCAGGCCAATGACGTGCTGCTGGAAGTGAATGGTAAACCGGCGCTCTCGGCGCAGGAAACCATGGATCAGGTGGCAGAAATTCGGCCGGGCTCGGTGATTGACGTGCAGATCTTGCGTAATGAAAAGAAAATGACCTTGCCGGTGACGATTCAGGAATTCCCGGAAGTGACCGCGCCCGCCACCACCACGCCATAAGGGCGCTTGCGCGCCCTGATGATTTAGCTGCGATCGACCGGGAAGGCGATCACTTCGCTTAGCGAGCTGGCTTTCAGCGCCAGCATGATCAAACGATCCACGCCCAACGCCACGCCAGAACAGGCAGGCATACCGTGCGCCAGCGCATCCAGCAGATAGGTATCGATAGGATGTTGCGGCAGGCCACGCGCAGCACGACGACGATTGTCCTGCTCAAAGCGCTGACGCTGCTCGCGGCTATCGGTTAATTCACGGAAACCGTTCGCCAGCTCAATCCCTTTGTAATAGACCTCAAAGCGCTCGGCGACGCGGTGATCTTCCGTACTGATCTCCGCCAATGCGGCCTGCGTCGCAGGGAAATGGTAGACGAAGCACGGCTTATCGTTACCAATCTTCGGCTCAACGCCCAGCATAAACAGCAGCTGCAGCAGCGTATCGCGGTCTTCTTCACGATTGGCCAACTCGCCCTCGCCCAGCTTCTCCGCCACTTCGCGTAGCTGCGCTTTATCAGCCGATAACGGATCGACTTCCAGATGGCGGATAAACGCCTGCTGATACGACAGGGATTCCGCGCTGTCGCACTCCAGCACCTGCTGCATCAAATCGTCCACCTCGTTCATGAGGCGGTACATGTCGTAGTGCGGACGATACCACTCCAGCATGGTGAACTCGGGATTGTGGTGACGCCCGGCCTCCTCATTACGGAAGCTGCGCCCCATCTGGTAAATCGGACCACTTCCGGCCGCCAGCAGGCGCTTCATGTGATATTCCGGACTGGTCATCAGCCACAGATCGCGCCCTTCGGCTGCGCCTGGCCCAACAAAACGCGTCTGGAACGGCACCAGATGGATGTCAGTGATGGTCGCCTGGCTCATCGCCGGGGTATCGACCTCCAGCACGCCGCGATCGGCAAAGAAACGACGTATTTCCGCCATGATAGCGGCGCGTTTCAACAAATTGGCAATGGGTGCGCTCGGCTGCCAGCTTGCCGTTTCGCTCATGTTGATGACTCCTCATACAGATAAGGGGTGGAAGTCTACCCGCAATGCCGATGGCAAACAACGGCAGCGGGCGCAGGCAGCAATTTGCTAGCGGGAAGCTATACTTAACCCATTAAAATCGTAAAGGAATCCCACAATGTCCCCATGGAAAACCCTGCTTGCCAGCCTGAGCGCTTTTCTCTCCGTTGCCTGCTCAACCGCGCCACCTAAAGGTGTTACGGTAGTAGAAGGTTTCGACAGTCAGCGCTATCTCGGCCAATGGTATGAAATCGCCCGCCTCGATCACCGCTTTGAGCGCGGATTACAACAGGTTACCGCTAATTATAGTCCGCGCGAGGACGGCGGTTTGAAGGTGATCAATCGCGGCTACAATCAGCAGAAACAGCGCTGGCAAGAGAGCGTTGGCAAAGCCTACTTCACCGGCGATAAACAGCGCGCCGCGCTGAAGGTGTCGTTCTTTGGCCCGTTCTATGGCGGCTACAACGTGATCGCATTGGATCCTGACTATCGCTATGCGCTGGTGTGCGGGCCGAATCGTAGCTACTTGTGGATTCTGTCACGTACGCCGCAGCTGGATGAAAATGTTAAGCAACGCCTGGTTGAACAGGCCAGAAGTGCCGGATTCCCGGTGGATGAGCTGATTTGGGTGGAGCAGAAATAGAGAGGACCGGTGCGAAAGTCGCTTTCGCACCGGACTATCTTACTGTGCGCTGCGCTGGATTGCCTTGCCGCCCGCCGAAACGTCTTCGCCAACACCACGCGTGGTGTTACAAGCGGTCAGAACGGATGAGAGCACCAGCACGGAAAAAATCGCGACAATACTTTTCTTTAACATAGCCATATCCTTTTTGGTTGCAGTAAAAGTACAGCTCTTAAAGCATAGTCTTGATCTGTAAAACTGCGGATTGGACGGATGAAAAAAGAGAAGGGAAACACACAATGAGAAAAAAGGCGCATCAATGATGCGCCTGATTTGACGATTATTTTACGCGAGAAACGTATTCGCCAGAGCGGGTATCTACTTTTACTACTTCGCCAATCTGTACGAACAGTGGCACTTTGATTACCGCGCCAGTCGACAGCGTAGCGGGCTTACCGCCGGTACCTGCGGTATCACCCTTCAGGCCTGGATCGGTTTCGATAACTTCCGCTTCGATGAAGTTCGGTGGCTGAACAGCGATCGCTTTATCGTTCCACAGGGTAACGATACAATCCGCATTGTCCTGCAGCCACTTGGTCACGTCATCCAGCACTTTAGATTCGATCTGATACTGCTCGAAAGATTCTGGGTGCATGAAGTAGTAGAAGTCGCCGTCGTTGTAAGAGTATTGCAGCGTCATATCACGAACGTCTGCGCCTTCGGCAGAGTCAGTAGATTTGAAGGTCTTCTCAACGCGAGAACCGGTCAGCAGACGACGCATTTTAACGCGCGCAAATGCCTGGCCTTTACCCGGCTTAACGAACTCACTGGCTTCGATGGCATATGGCTCGCCTTCGAACATGATTTTAAGACCGGGACGGAAATCGTTGCTAAGATAAGTCGCCATAAAGGCCCTCTGTAAATATTGAACTGGTAAATAGCCAAAAAAATGGCACACATTGTAACCCTAAATCCCCCCGTCAGAGAAGATTGGTTGCAGCAACTAGCTGATGTTGTCACCGAACCTGCTGAATTACTGCAACTTTTATCTCTTGATCAGCATGCTGATCTGGCTGCAGGCGCCGATGCGCGCAAGCTTTTTGCCCTGCGCGTACCGCGCGCCTTCATCGCACGCATGAAAAAAGGCGATGCGACCGACCCGCTGCTGCTGCAAGTGCTCACCAGCCGTCAGGAATTTATCGATGCGCCAGGTTATAGCACCGATCCGCTGGATGAACAAAGCAGCGTTGTGCCGGGTTTACTGCATAAGTATAGAAACCGAGCGCTGCTGCTGGTAAAAGGCGGCTGTGCGGTCAACTGCCGCTACTGTTTCCGCCGTCATTTCCCCTATCAGGATAATCAGGGCAACAAGCGCAACTGGCAGGCAGCGATTGACTACATCGCCACGCATCCGGAACTGGACGAGATCATCTTCTCCGGCGGCGATCCGCTGATGGCGAAAGATCATGAACTGGCATGGCTGGTGGGCGCGCTGGAGAAAATCCCGCATCTCAAACGCCTGCGTATTCACAGCCGCTTGCCGGTGGTGATCCCGTCGCGTATCACCGAAAGCTTGTGTCAGATTCTGGCGGACACGCGCCTGCAGGTATTGATGGTGAGCCATATCAACCATGCGCAGGAAATTGATGATGAGCTGCGTTACGGCATGCAGATGCTGAAGCGTGCCGGCGTGACGCTGCTCAATCAGAGCGTGTTGCTGCGTGATGTGAATGATGATGCGCAGACGCTAGCGGATCTCAGTAATGCGCTGTTTGATGCTGGCATTCTGCCCTACTACCTGCACGTGCTGGATAAGGTGCAAGGCGCGGCGCACTTCTTTGTGTCAGATGAGGAAGCACGTGGGCTGATGCGCCAGCTGCTGCCGATGGTTTCCGGTTATATGGTGCCGAAACTGGCGCGCGAGATTGGCGGCGAGCCAAGCAAGACGCCGCTGGATTTGCAGCTGCGTCAGGTATAACCAAGACCCAACTGAATGATTCCTGCCCATCGTTCCTCTATAAAAGCTCCTGAAATTATCTGGCACATGGTGTGCTGAGGTTATACAGGAGCTGTTATGAAAAAAGTGGCATTAACGCTACTGGCACTGTTATCGCTGAGTTTGGTTTTTACTATGAAAGCCAAGGCCGCTCAGGATTGCGCCACGCGTCACGCGGCAATTAGCGAAGAATTACGTTACGCTGAAGCCAATAATAATTATTCACGGATTAACGGCCTGCGCAGCGCGCTCGCTGAACTGAATGCGCATTGCACCCGCAGTAACGTCATTTACGATACACAGCGCCAACTCGATAAACTCAAAGATAAAGTGGCGGATAAGCAGAAATCCATTGGTGAAATCGAGTTTGATTTAAGGCGCGCTCGTGTAGACGCAGATGCGAAAAAAATTCGCAAATATCAGCATAAGCTAGAAGATAAACAAGAAGAACTCGCTGAAGCACAACAAGAGCTAGCGCGAGTACAGAATGAGATGTCCGCATTGAGGAAATAACAAAATGGCCGAAGCAATTCGGCCATTTTGCATTCAACTTTTCATGCATTTACGCCGGAAAAATTCACGGGCACTTATACACCTGGCCGGTCATTTTGCTGTCGAGCGGTGCGAAAGCTGACAGCAGATTCTGCGTCGGGCTGGTGGCGCCATAAATCACGTTGCCGCCCATTTCTGCCGCGCGGTTGCGTAGGTCGTTAGCCGCGCCACGCAGTGAACTGCCTTCACCGCCTGAACCGCTCAGCCAGTTGCTCTGAGAGCCGGTAAGCGTTCCCAGCAGCTGACATTGACTTGCGGGTTGTTGGTCGACGAAGGTCACACGTTCGCCGCCAGCACTCAATTGATTGGAGCTGCTACAGCCCGCCAGCAGTAAAGTTCCGACTGCCAGACCGAGCAAGAGGTTAATCCGCATTGTAATCCCCATTTATTATCATCAGTGTCGGGCGGCAGCGTAGCAGAAAAGCGCACTTTTTTTCTGAACATTCATTGCCCTAAACCCGTAAAGCCGAAGTATTGCGCCCTTACTTATACCTTGTTCCCCAGCAAAAGAAAAACCCCCGACCGTTTCCGATCGGGGGTTTTCCAGATGACTTAAGCAGTCAGGGGCAATTACATCATGCCGCCCATTCCGCCCATGCCACCCATACCGCCAGCGCCGCCTAAATCAGGTGCGTCGCTTTTTGGCAGGTCAGTCACCATCGCTTCGGTGGTGATCATCAGGCCCGCAACCGATGAAGCGTACTGCAGCGCAGAACGAGTCACTTTGGTTGGATCCAGGATACCGAAGTCGATCATGTTGCCGTACTCTTCAGTCTGCGCGTTATAACCGTAGTTACCGTCGCCTGCTTTCACGTTGTTAGCAACAACTGAAGGCTCTTCGCCGGCGTTGGAAACGATCTGACGCAGCGGGGCTTCCATTGCGCGCAGCGCAACTTTGATACCCACGTTCTGATCTTCGTTATCGCCTTTCAGGCCAGATGCGGCGATTTTCGCTGCAACGCGAACCAGCGCCACACCACCACCGGCAACCACGCCTTCTTCAACCGCAGCACGGGTCGCGTGCAGGGCATCTTCAACGCGTGCTTTCTTCTCTTTCATTTCAACTTCAGTTGCTGCGCCCACTTTCAGCACGGCTACGCCGCCTGCCAGTTTCGCTACGCGCTCCTGCAGTTTCTCTTTGTCGTAATCAGAGGTTGCTTCTTCGATCTGCTGACGAATCTGCGTTACGCGGCCAGAGATAGCGCCTTGATCGCCCACGCCATCGATGATGGTGGTGGTGTCTTTGTTGATCACAACGCGTTTTGCCTGACCCAGATCTTCCAGGGTAGCTTTCTCCAGCTCCATACCGATCTCTTCAGAGATCACGGTACCGCCGGTCAGGATAGCGATATCCTGCAGCATCGCTTTACGACGGTCGCCGAAGCCAGGTGCTTTAACCGCAGCCACTTTGACGATACCGCGCATGGTGTTCACCACCAGCGTTGCCAGAGCTTCACCTTCCACGTCTTCTGCAATGATCAGCAGTGGCTTACCGGCTTTCGCAACGGCTTCCAGCACTGGCAGCATTTCGCGGATGTTAGAGATTTTCTTGTCAGCCAGCAGGATGAACGGGGTTTCCAGCTCAACTGCGCCTGTTTCTGGCTTGTTGATGAAGTACGGAGACAGGTAGCCGCGGTCAAACTGCATACCTTCAACCACGTCCAGCTCGTCTTGCAGGCCGGTGCCTTCTTCAACGGTGATAACGCCTTCTTTGCCCACTTTGTCCATCGCGTCGGCAATCAGTTTGCCCACGGTTTCATCAGAGTTAGCAGAGATGGTACCAACCTGTGCAATCGCGCGTGAATCCTGGCAAGGCACAGACAGGGTTTTCAGTTCTTCAACGGCGGCGATAACGGCTTTATCGATACCGCGTTTCAGATCCATCGGGTTCATGCCCGCAGCGACGGCTTTCAGGCCTTCGGTGATGATGGCCTGAGCCAGTACAGTTGCGGTGGTGGTGCCGTCGCCTGCTGCGTCGTTCGCTTTAGAGGCCACTTCTTTCACCATCTGTGCGCCCATGTTTTCGAACTTGTCTTCCAGCTCGATTTCACGCGCAACAGAAACACCATCTTTGGTGATGGTCGGTGCACCAAAAGATTTATCCAGAACCACGTTACGGCCTTTCGGGCCCAGGGTAACTTTTACTGCATCTGCCAGTACGTTTACGCCGCGCAGCATTTTTACGCGTGCGTCATTACCGAATTTTACGTCTTTAGCTGCCATTTCAAATATCCCTTAAATTCGTTTCGTTCAGTGAATTGCGCGTAAATTACGCTTCAACAACTGCCAGGATGTCGCTTTCGGAGATGATCAGAACTTCTTCGTTGTCGATTTTCTCGGTTTTGGCACCGTAGCCTTCGCTGAAAATCACCAGATCACCCACTTTTACGTCCAGTGGCTTAACTTCACCGTTTTCCAGGATGCGGCCTTTGCCAACAGCCAGGATTTCACCGCGGGTAGATTTACCGGCAGCTGAACCGGTCAGCACGATGCCGCCCGCTGATTTAGCTTCGACTTCTTTACGCTTGACGATAACGCGATCGTGCAATGGACGAATTTTCATTTGATAGCTCTCCTTTAGAAAGTCCAATCATTCATTTTTGGGGTTGAGCCGGACAGCAGGGCTTCCAGCCTCGTGCTGGAAGAGATAGGGGCAATAAGTGGGCTTTCAAGGGCAAAAAATATAAATATTTTCGTTTCTGCAACAGACGGCGAAAAAAGCAACAAAAAGGCGGCTTGCGCCGCCTTGATTATCTAATGGTCTTTGTCATGACCTATTTGGTCCTGATCTTTGCGCTCATATTCACCGTCCACGGTGAAACCCGCATCCGGACCGGCGCCCGGACCTCGCCATACGCGCAAGTGCGGCATCAGCTTCAACGTCAGATGCTTCTGCACCGGCGGCAACAGCAGCAGTAAACCGAGGAAGTCGGTGAAGAAACCGGGCAACAGCAGCAGGAAGCCGGAGATGATCAGCGAAACGCTTTTGGTCATCTCAGCCGCCGGGCTTTCGTTACGCGCCAGCTTCTCCTGCATCAAACGGAAATTCTTCATGCCCTGATTTTTCACCAGCGACACACCAATACACGAGGTGAAGATCACCAATAGCATGGTGAGCAGCACGCCCAGCGCATGCGCGACCTGAATGAAGATTGAGATCTCAATCCAGGCCAAAACAAAAAAAATCACGAACGGTAACCAGCGCACCGAGTTCTCCTGTGAGTTGAAGCTGCCCCGCAAATGGCCAGGCAGCAAAAAGGGAGGGTCTTTACGACCGTATTGATAGAGATGGGCATTTGCACCGGCATTTTCAACCGATCCTGCCATTTTTTTCCCACTGACTTAAAATTGCGAAGTACATCACATATCGTTATTACCGCTGGGCCTGCAAAAGCCCGTAAAGTGATCTGTGCACAAACAATTCTGTAACATCAGAATATGATCGTGCCCGTCAGTGCGAAGATGGATAATATGTCGGCGCTGACATTCCACGACAATATAATCGCTTCACCTGCACGTTGTTTGCCGCCCGTCCATCCCGACGCCCGGCAGTAACCAGGCAGCAATAACAAGAAGGTAATCATGGCGAACAACATTCGTATCGAAGAAGACCTGTTAGGCATGCGCGAAGTTCCGGCAGACGCTTACTACGGTGTTCATACTCTGCGTGCGATTGAAAACTTCTACATTAGTAACAATAAAATCAGCGACATACCGGAGTTTGTCCGCGGTATGGTGATGGTGAAGAAAGCAGCCGCGCTCGCCAACAAAGAGTTGCAGACCATTCCCCGCAATATCGCCAACACCATTATTCAGGCCTGTGATGAAGTGCTGAATAACGGTAAATGCATGGATCAGTTCCCGGTTGACGTCTATCAGGGCGGCGCGGGCACCTCGGTCAACATGAACACCAATGAAGTGCTGGCCAACATCGGCCTGGAGCTGATGGGCCACCAGAAAGGTGAATATCAGTACCTCAATCCCAACGATCACGTGAACAAGTGTCAGTCCACCAACGATGCTTATCCAACCGGTTTTCGTATCGCGGTGTACGCTTCGATCCTGAAGCTGCTCGACGGCATCAATCAGCTGAGCGAAGGTTTCCAGCGCAAAGCGGTTGAATTCGAAAGCATTCTGAAAATGGGCCGTACTCAGCTGCAGGATGCGGTGCCGATGACGCTTGGCCAGGAGTTCCACGCGTTTAACGTGCTGCTGAATGAAGAGACTCGCAGCATTCTGCGCACCGCTGAACTGCTGCTGGAAGTGAACCTCGGCGCCACCGCCATCGGCACACGTCTCAATACGCCGGATGGCTATCAGCAGCTGGCGGTACAGCGTTTGGCGGAAGTGAGTAATCTGCCGGTGGTGCCTGCAGAAGATTTGATTGAAGCCACCTCCGACTGCGGCGCGTACGTGATGGTGCACTCGGCGCTGAAACGCCTGGCCGTGAAACTATCGAAAATCTGTAACGACCTGCGCCTGCTCTCCTCCGGTCCGCGCGCCGGCCTGAATGAGATCAACCTGCCTGAACTGCAGGCCGGTTCATCGATCATGCCCGCCAAAGTCAATCCGGTGGTGCCAGAAGTGGTGAATCAGGTGTGCTTCAAAGTGATCGGCAATGACATCACCGTCACCATGGCGTCAGAAGCGGGTCAGCTGCAGCTCAACGTGATGGAGCCAGTGATTGGCCAGGCGCTGTTTGAATCGATCAGCATCCTGACTAACGCCTGCTTCAACCTGCTGGAAAAATGCGTCAACGGCATCACCGCCAACAAAGCGGTGTGTGAAGCTTACGTGTTCAACTCGATTGGTATCGTCACTTACCTCAACCCGTACATCGGCCACCACAACGGCGATATCGTCGGTAAAATTTGCGCCGAAACCGGTAAAAGCGTGCGTGAAGTGGTGCTGGAGCGTGGCCTGCTAACGGAAACCGAACTGGATGACATTTTCTCCATTCAGAACCTGATGCATCCGGCGTACAAAGCCAAACGCTACACCGACGAAAACGAACAGTAATCCGCTCCGGATCAAGTTGCCAACAGCACGCCCGTATACAATGCGGCGTGCTTTTTTCATTTTGGCGACTACAACTTTAAGAGTCGGGATTTCTCCGCGGCTCAGGGCAGGGAGTGGAACGAATGGTAGTAGTGGAGTTGGTTATTGTCCTGCTGGCGATCTGGCTCGGTGCGCGTCTGGGCGGCATCGGTATTGGTTTCGCGGGCGGTTTAGGTGTGCTGGCGTTGACGCTGATTTGCGGCTTGAAACCCGGCGCGATTCCCTTTGATGTAATCGAAATTATCATGGCGGTGATTGCCGCAATTGCCGCGATGCAGATCGCCGGCGGTCTCGATTATCTGGTGGGATTAGCAGAACGCCTGCTGCGCCGCCATCCACGCTATGTCACCTTCCTTGCGCCGCTGGTCACCTATGTCATGACGCTGCTGGCCGGCACCGGTCACACCGCGTTCTCCACCTTGCCGGTGATTGCCGAAGTGGCGAAAGAGCAAGGCGTGCGCCCGTCGCGTCCGTTGTCGATTGCGGTCGTCGCCTCACAGATTGCCATTACCGCCTCGCCGCTCTCGGCGGCGGTGGTATTCTTTGCTTCAATCCTGGAACCGCATGGCGTGAGTTATCTGGCGCTGCTGGGTGTGGCGATTCCCTCTACCATGGCAGCGATCTTCTGCGCCGCCATCATCACCAGTTTTCTCGGCAAGGAGCTCAGGGATGATGAGAAATATCAGGCGCGTTTAGCGAAAGGTGAAGTGAAACTGCGCGGTGAGCAGGTTTATGACATCAAACCGGGCGCGAAGCGTGCCGTATTGCTGTTCCTGATCGGCATCGCCGCCGTGGTGCTCTACGCCACCGCGATTAGCGACAGCGTTGGCCTGATCAGCAATCCCGTGTTGCCGCGCAACGAAGCCATCGTGGTGTTTATGCTGACCGTTGCCACGCTGATCTGCCTGACCTGTAAAGTCGATACCGGTGAAATCCTCAGCGCCAGCACCTTTAAATCGGGCATGAGCGCCTGTATCTGCGTGATGGGCGTAGCATGGCTGGGCGATACCTTTGTCAAAGCGCACCTCAACGATATCCAGGCGTTAGCCGGTGATATGCTGCAAGGTTATCCGTGGATGCTGGCGCTGGTGCTGTTCTTCGCCTCTACGCTGCTCTATTCGCAAGCCGCCACCACCAAAGCGTTGATGCCTGCCGCGTTGATGCTGGGCGTCTCGCCGCTGGCCGCCGTCGCGTCCTTTGCGGCGGTTTCCGCGCTGTTTGTGCTGCCAACCTATCCTACGCTGCTGGCCGCGGTCGAAATGGATGACACCGGATCAACCCGTATCGGCAAGTTTGTGTTTAACCACTCCTTTATTATTCCGGGCGTGTTAGCGATTGCCTTCTCGGTGGCGTTTGGCTTCCTGTTTGGCAGCCTGATTCTGTAGCGCGGTTACATCCTGAAAACCTCGTGGCGAAGCGGTCGTGTTATTATCGCGGCCTATTCGCCACCGGAGCTCATTCATTCGCTATGGCTGCACGACTCTTTCGCCTTGCCGGCTTTTGCCTGGCGCTGGTTTTCTGCCTTTCGGCACAAGCCTCACTCTTCTCCCCGAACAATAACAGCCGCTTTGTGCCGGTTGATCAGGCGTTTGGCTTCGATTTCACTCAGCAAGGCAATCAGCTGACGCTCAGCTGGAAAGTGAAGGATGGCTACTATCTCTATCGCCAGCAAATCCACGTCACGCCGCAAAAAGCGCAAATTGCTCCACTCACGCTGCCGCCGGGCCAGCCGCACGAAGATGAGTTCTACGGCAAAAGTGAAATCTATCCGCAGGATCTGCAACTGCCGATCACGCTGCGCCAGGCCGCTGCCGGCGCGGCCGTCACCGTGACCTATCAGGGCTGTGCGGCTGCGGGCTTCTGCTATCCGCCGGAAACCCGCGCGGTGCCGCTGAGCGCGGTTGCCGCCAATCAGGCTGCGCCTGCGGTCAGTGCGCAGCCCGCCAATCACAGCACGCCGCTGCCGTTTTCACCGCTTTGGGCGCTGCTGATTGGTATTGGCGTCGCTTTCACGCCGTGTGTGCTGCCGATGTATCCGCTGATCTCCAGCATCATTTTAGGAGGCCCGCGCCGCTATTCGATGGGGCGATTGTTCGCGCTGGCGATGGTGTATGTGCAAGGTATGGCGCTGACGTACACCGTACTCGGCATGGTTGTGGCAGCGGCCGGATTACGCTTCCAGGCGGCGCTGCAACATCCTTACGTGCTGATTGGCTTATCGGCGCTGTTTATCGTGCTGGCGCTGTCGATGTTTGGCCTGTTCTCGCTGCAATTGCCTGCCAGCCTGCAAACGCGCCTCACGCTGTGGAGTAATCGCCAGCAAGGTGGCTCGCTGCCGGGCGTATTTATGATGGGCGCACTGGCCGGATTGATCTGCTCGCCCTGCACCACCGCACCGCTCAGCGCCATTCTGCTGTACATCGCGCAGAGCGGTAATCTGTGGGCCGGAGCCGGCACTCTGTGGCTGTATGCCTTCGGCATGGGCCTGCCGCTGATTGCCGTGACGATGTTTGGCAACAAGCTGCTGCCAAAAAGTGGGCCGTGGATGCAAACCGTCAAAGAAGGTTTTGGCTTTGTGATTCTGGCGCTGCCGGTATTCCTGCTGGAACGCGTGATTGGCGATCTGTGGGGCATCCGTCTGTGGAGCCTGCTTGGCGTGGCATTTTTTGCCTGGGCATTCAGCCTCAGCCTGCGCGCCAGCGGCAAATGGCGCGTGCTGCAAGTCATCATGCTTGCCGCCGCGCTGGTCAGTGCGCGCCCGCTACAGGATTGGGCGTTTGGCAGCAGCAACAGCGCGCAAGCCGTGGTGCATCTGCCGTTCCACACCATCAAGAGCAGCGAGCAGCTCGACAGCGCGCTACAGCAGGCGCAAGGCCGCATCACCATGGTCGATCTTTACGCCGACTGGTGTGTGGCCTGCAAAGAGTTCGAGAAATACACCTTCAGCGATGAGGGCGTGCGTAACGCGCTAAGTCAGGTACAACTGCTGCAAGCCAATGTCACCGCCAATAACGCGCAGGACAACGCGCTGTTGCAGCATCTGCAGGTTTTAGGTTTGCCCACCATTCTGTTCTTCGATGCGCAAGGCAAAGAGATCCCCGATTCGCGCGTCACCGGCTTCCTCAACGCCGCCGATTTCCGCGCACATTTGCAGAATGTGTCACGTTAAACGACACTGTCAGCAGGACACTGCCCGTTCGTCCGCGAGCGGGCCCGCATTCCAGAGGAGAGTCACTTGCAACGTGAACAAATACTCGAGCATGCGTTGAATGTGCTCGAACAAAGTGGCCTGGCCGCCACCACTTCCCTAACTCAGCTGGCTGGCGCAACCGGTCTTGAAGCCGAACAACTCACGCGTTTCTGGCCCGATCGTGATGCCTTGCTGTATGACGCGCTGCGCTATCACGGCCAGCAGATTGACAGCTGGCGTCGTCAGGTGCAGCTTGATGAACACCTCAGCGCCGAACAAAAGTTGTTAGCCCGCTACGAAGTGCTGAGTGAGCACGTCAGCAAAGGCCGTTTTCCCGGCTGCCTGTTTATCGCCGCCTGCAGCTTCTATCCGCAACCCGATCAGCCGGTGCATCAGCTAGCCGAACAGCAAAAGCGCAGTTCCTGGCAATTCACCCATGAAATTCTGGTCGATTTAGCGCTGGATAATCCCAGCATGGTGGCCGATCAGATGGAGCTGATTCTGGAAGGTTGCCTGAGCAAACTGCTGGTGAAACGCAACGTACAGGATGTCGCGACGGCGCGCCGTCTGGCGGAAGATGTACTTGGTATCGCGCTGTGCCGCAAAAATGGTGCGCTGGCGTAGCCTTTTTGTTCACCTTGTCTGAAAAGCAAGCAATCAATCACGATTGCACCGCTTTTTTGACGAAAGCCGTTGACGGCTGTAAGCCATTAGGGTTTAATGCGCCCCGTTGCCCGGATAGCTCAGTCGGTAGAGCAGGGGATTGAAAATCCCCGTGTCCGTGGTTCGATTCCGCGTCCGGGCACCAACATTCTGAAAACCCAGCTTATGGCTGGGTTTTTGCTTTTCTGCGTTCTGAAAAAGATGCCAGTTTCTCACCGACATCTTCCCCCACATCAGATCTGAAATATCCGACCATCTCCGGTGGGAAGTTCAACATTCAGACTCAACTTACCGCCTAACGCTTCTACATATTTTTTCAGGCTGGAAAGTTTTATCTCGTCACCTCGCGCCTCAATCGCTGCGATAGCAGGTTGCGAGATACCCATCTTTTCAGCCAGCTGCACCTGTGAAAGTTCCAGCTCCTCACGCAACTGACGCAGGCGGATCTCCAGAATTTTTTGGTCTGCCTTATTTTTAATGCGCTCTTGGGACTCAGGAGAACGCTGTGCGATCAGCTCTTCAAGTTTTGGCATTGGTTAATTCCTCCAGATGCTGCATGTACTCTTTATCGGCTAGTTTGATCATCGATTGGTAGAAACGCTTCTGATTCACTCCAGTTTTATCCCCCGCACACAGCACGATAGCTTTCCTTGCGGGATCAAACGCGAAAAATGCGCGAATCGGCCTTCCATTACTTTGGACGCGAAGTTCCTTCATGTTGGCAAAACGAGAACCGGTGACCGTATCGACATCCGGTCGCCCCAACATTGGGCCAAACACTTTCAGAACTTCGAGGCTCGACAACACATCTTCAACCATTTCATCATCTTGTTCTTGCAGACATGCTGCAAAGAGCAAAGTAATTTCGACTTCCCAACTGTTCAAAATTGCCTCTCATAAACTGTAGTTTATATCGACACCATATAAACTGGAAGTTATATTTTGAGAGATGATTTTCATCATGATTTCTGCTTGCCGATGTACTGAACGTCTTAGATTTGAGAGACGCTTCTGAAAATAAATTAAAGACTCAGCTAATACTTTTAATTTATCGCCCCATAATAAAACCCAATAAAATTAATTATCAGTGAGTTAAATTCATCCGAAATAATAATTCGTGATCCTGTCTTGGTTAGCCGTAACATCCTCTGCGTAACATCTGCGTAATCGCGTAAGCTTAATCATATGCCAGTAATCATATGATGATTCAGCTTGTTAGCTGAACACCCTATTCAATGAAGTAATGACTCATCAAAAACAAAAATAAAAATTCTTAATTTTACATTTAATTATTTACCCAGGAACACAACGCGATTAATTAAATCACTCCCTACAGGAAAATAACCATGAGCGCAGGAAACCGAATCTATTTACGTCGTCCCGCCGATGCTGAACCGCTGTTGGAAGCCTTTCGCCGGTTACCGGCGGCGGTGGTGGCGGATTGCATGAGCCGCTTGCCCGCCTTGTCGGCCGAGATCAGCCTGAAAACCGCGCCGCGTCAGCCGATCATGTGCGGCCTGGCGGTGACGGTTAAAGCGCGTTCCGGTGACAACCTGATGCTGCACAAAGCGCTGGATATGGCGGGCCGAAACGATGTGATTATTCTGTCGAACGAGGGCGATCGCAGCCAGTCGCTGATGGGCGAAGTGATGGCGACCTATGCCAGACAGCGCGGTATGGAAGGCATTGTGCTGGACGGACCGGTCCGCGATATCGAAGGGTTGTCACGCATGGACTTCCCCATTTACGCCGCCGGTCACACGCCGGGCGGCCCGTTCAAGGATGGTCCGGGCGAGATCAACGTGCCAATTGCCTGCGGTAAAATTCACGTTTCACCGGGCGATATCGTGCTGGGCGATGCGGATGGTGTGATTGTGATTCCTCGCCAGGATGCAGCACGCATTCTCGAAGCGGCGCAGGCGTATTTAATCGTTGATGAACACAACTTCGAGCTGGCGAAAACCGGCTCACTCGAACGCAGCTGGCTGGATGAAACACTGCGTACCAAGCAGGTTGAAATCATTGATGATGTGTTTCGTTAGAAACAAAATCGCGCGATAAATCGCGCCGCTACCGATGCGTGCACCTATGTGTAGCGGCGCAATTCATTGCGCGATAAATCGCGCCGCTACGGATGCGTGCACCTATTTGTCGCAGCGCAAATTATTGCGCAACGCTAAGGCGTACTGCTCACCATCGCCAGTTTGCGCTGGCGATTCTCACGCCACACCGCAAATATCCCGGCCAGCGCTACAATCGATGCGCCCAGCAAGGTGGTGCTGCCCGGCAGGCTGTTCAGGAACAGATAACCAATCAGCATCGACCACACCAGCGTGGTGTAATCGAACGGTGCCAACAGTGACGCATCGGCGTAACGCAGGCTCAGCGTCACCAGAATCTGCGCCAGACCCCCAAACAGGCCGCAGCCCAACAGCAACAGCAACTGTAACGCGCTGGGTTTGCTCCAGCCAAACAGCGCCGTCGCCAGGCCAATTACGGTAGTCATCAGTGAGAAATAAAACACGATCGCGCCCGGCTTCTCGATGCCGTTGAGGAAGCGAATTTGCACGTTAGAGGTCGCGGAGCATAGCGCCGCCAGCAACGCACATGCCACACCAATACTCGTCGTCGCGTTGCTGGCCCCATGGGAAAACAGCGCGCCGCTGGTGCTCAGGCTGGAAGAGAGCATGATCAAAATGCCGGATAATCCCACCACCACCGCGACCCAACGCGAAACCCGCACCCGCTCTTTCAGCAGCATCGCCGCCATGATCACGGTAAACAGCGGCGCCGCATAACTCAACGCGGTGGCATCGGCCAGCGAAATATAGACCAGCGCCAGATAGTTAAAATACATGCCGCCGGTGCCGGAGAAGCCACGAATAAAGTGACCAGACAGGTTACGCGTCCTGAGATTTTCCAGCACGTTGCCCTGCATTTTCAGCCAAATCAGCAGCGGCAACAGCGCGATAAAACTGCGGAAAAAAATCACTTCGCCGGTGGGAAGGGTGCCGTTCAGCCCCTTCACACACGCCAGCATCAAGGTGGCGCACAGCGCGGCCAGTATCTTCAGTAACACGCCTAATCGGGCATTCATGCTTTTTCACTTCTCTCTACCACATGCAATCGGCGGGACTGCCGAGAGGACTTGCAATCAGCCTGGCGAGAAAAGTGTGCGCTGGATAACACTTTTTTGCTCTGCCCGAATAAAAAGAACTTATGCGCCGCTTAGCCATATTTTTTTGCTATTGCACGACAGGGTTTCCCTCTTTTTCGCCTGAAAACAAAGCCGATATAGTCCAGAAAAGCGAGAACGCAGGCGCTCCGTCCCGGTGACGCCGTGGTATTCATCATTGAGGAAGTTCACATGACCATGAAAAGATTTACCACCATCGGGCTGGCACTGCTGCCGCTGCTGGCTATTTCGGCTGCTCATGCCGACATGATGGCCAACATCAAATCCAGCGGCGAGTTAAAGTGCGCGGTCTATTCGGACGTGCCGCCCTTCTCTTCTCCGGATCCGAAAACACGTCAGCTGGCGGGCATGGATATCGATCTATGTAACGCGCTGGCGAAGCAGATGAACGTCAAACTGACGCTGGTGCCCACCTCGGTGGAAGCGCGTATTGCGGTGATTGCTACCGGCCGCGCCGACGTACTGATCGCCAATCTGGCCTACACCAAAACCCGCGGCAACCAGATTCAATTCAGCGATCCCTATTACGTCGCCAAGGAGATGCTGCTGGTCAAAGCACCGCTGGCCGACAAGCCGCTGAGCTATTTCAAGGGCAAACGCATCAGCGCCACCAAAGGCACCACTTCTGAGCAATCAATCCATATCAAAGGCGGCAAAGCGGTGACCTTCCAGGATTCAGCCTCCGCGTTCCTCGCGCTGGAGCAGAACAAATCGGTGGGCTTCGTCACCAACACCATGACCGGCATCAAAACCATTTCGCAGGCAAAAAAAGACGGCATCAATCTGGCGATGATCAAAGAACCGATGGCGCTGGAGCCGATTGGTGTCGGCATGAAGCGTGATGAACCGGCGTTGCTGGCCAGCGTCAACAGCAGCCTGAAGGCGATGGACGATGACGGCACCATCGACAAAATCTGGGATACGTGGATTGGGCCCAACACCGAATACAAAATGGTGCGCGAAGAGCGCGTACAGCCGCTCTCCAGTCTGAAATTTGAACCGCTGGAATAACCATGCCCGTGACGTCGCACTCTGCTCTCCAGCCTGCCAGCGTTCCCGCGCTGGCTTGCTCCTCTGCTATCAAGCTCTCCACCATCGGCGCACGCGCGTGGCTGGTGGAAGCGCCAGGCGGTTTCGATCTCCCGGCGCAGCGCCGCATCTGGTCGCTGGCGCGCCTGCTGCATGCCGATGAAGCGATTGAAGCGCTGATCCCCGGCGTCACCAATCTGCTGGTACTGTTCCGCCATATTCCAGCTGATGAAATCGCCGTGCGTATGCAGCTGCATGCCGCATGGGATCAGGCGCAGGCGATCAGTCCGCAGGGCAAACTGATTGAAATCCCGGTGCATTACGGCGGTGAACACGCCACCGATCTCGAGGCGGTGTGCCGCCATACCGGTTTGAGCCCACGCGAGGTGGTGCGTCTGCACCATCAAAGCGAATACACGGTGTTTGCATTGGGCAGCGCGCCGGGCTTCGGCTATCTGCACGGCTTGGATCCGCTGCTGGCGACACCGCGCAAGAAAGTGCCGTCGCTTAGCATGTTGAAAGGCACCGTCACCATCGGTGGCGCGCAGGCGGGCGTTTCGGCGCTGACCGGCCCGAACGGCTGGAATGCGATTGGTTTTGCCGAGCTGGCGGTGTTTGACCCGCTGGCCGCATCGCCCGCGCTGATGGCACCGGGCGATCGCATCCGTTTTCTGCCGCAGAGGATTGAGCTGTGATTGAGATCGAACAGAGCGGTGCGCTCAACACGGTGCAGGATTTAGGTCGCTTCAACTATCGCCACATCGGTGTATCGGTGAGCGGCGCGATGGATCCGCTGGCGCTGCGTGCCGGTAATTTACTCCTCGGCAACGACGAAAATGCGGCGGCAATTGAAGTGCAGCTGTTCCCGTTCCGCGTACGTTTTCTGCAAAACAGCAGCATCGCGGTGACCGGCGCGGATTGCCGCGCCACGCTGGATGGCACGCCGCTGCCGCCGTGGTGGGGCTGCAGCGTGCGTGCCGGGCAAGTGCTGGAGCTGCGTTATCCGCGCAGCGGCGCGCGTGGCTATCTGTGTGTTGCTGGCGGCATTGATGTGCCGCTGGTGCTTGGCTCGCGCAGTACCGCGCTGCGCGGTGGCTTCGGCGGCGTTGAAGGACGTCCGTTGCAGCGTGGCGATCGGCTGGCGCTCGGCGAAAATCGCGGCCCGGCACTTCCACACAGCGGCATCGGCATTGAACCGCCAGACAGCGCATTACACGCCAGTTTTCCCCGCAACAGCGCCGGAGACATTCAGCTGCGCGCCATTCCCTCCGGCGAATACCCGCTGTTTGCCGCCGATGCCGCGCGCTTCTGGCAGCAATCCTGGCAGGTATCAAATCAAAGCAATCGCACCGGCTATCGGCTTTCAGGCGATCCGATCTTCCCGTCAGAAACCGTTGAGATGCGATCGTACGGGCTGATCCCCGGCATTGTGCAGGTGCCGCCGGGTGGTGAACCGATCATCCAGCTAAGCGATGCCAATACCGCCGGCGGTTATCCGAAGATCGCTGGCGTGATCGAGCAGGATCTGTGGCGGCTTGGACAAGTGCTGCCGGGCCAGTCGATCCAGCTGATCCACAGCGATGTGCGTGAAGCGATCGCCATCGAACAGGAAGTGGCGCGCTGGCTGAGCCGTCTGCGCTTCAGCTGCCAGCCACTGCGTAAAGCGCTTACCGTTTAATCCGCACAAGGAAACCAGACATGAAGATTGATGTGAATTCCGATATGGGCGAAGGCTTCGGCGTTTACCAGCTGTGCGATGACGCCGCGCTAATGAAAGTGGTGTCATCCGCCAATATCGCCTGCGGTTTCCACGCTGGCGATCCGGCGATCATGACCAACATGGTGCGGCTGGCGAAGGCACATGGCGTGGGCATTGGCGCGCATCCCGGCTTGCCGGATCGTCAAGGTTTTGGCCGCCGCGAACTGCCGTTTAGCGCCGAAGAGATTTGTCAGCAGGTGGCCTATCAGCTCGGCGCGCTGACGGCGATTGCCCGCGCGGAAGGCACCCACGTTTCCCACTTCAGTTTCCACGCCGCGATGGGCAACATCGTCAACCGCGATGCTGCTCTGGCGCAACAGGTGATGGAGTTAGTGGCGCGCATTAATAGCGAGCTGATCATCTTCGCCCAGCCCGATACGATCATTGAAGTCGCGGCGCAGGCGGCTGGCCTGAAAACGCTGACGCTGTTTCTGGCTGACCGCGCCTATGACGCGCAAGGCCGTCTGGTGCCGCGCGGCATTGCCGGTGCGGTGATCAACGAGGAAAGCGCGCTGCGCGCCCGCGTGCGCCAGTTTTTGCAGCACGGCACGGTGACGACGATTGAAGGTGAAGAGATTGCGGTGCGTGCGCGCTCGATTCTGGTTCACAGCGACACGCCAGGCTCCCTGGCGCTCGCCACCATTATGCGCAGCGAAATCGAAGCCTGCGGTCATCAGGTCGCCCCGGCGGCGGAAGTTCTACAATCCAGGTAAAAAACCAAGTCGCCTTTTTTGGCGACCTGGACATTAAACACAACTACCACAAAACGCCGCAATGCGATCGCATCCCGTCTCTAACCGCTCCATGCTCGTGGCATACGACAAGCGGATAAATGGGCTCATGCCGTACGCCGCGCCCTGCACCGTCACCACGTGCTGCTCCTCAATCAGCGCCAGCACAAAATCGGCATCATTGGTGATCAATCTGCCACCGGCGCTGGTTTTGCCGATGTAGCCCGCGATATTCACAAACAGATAAAATGCGCCCTGCGGTTTGTGACAGCGCAGGCCATCAATCGACGTCAGGCGCTCCAGTACATAATCACGGCGCTGGCGATAGATGCGCGCGCGCTCCTGCAGCAGATCCTGCGGGCCTTCCAGCACCGCTACCGCCGCGGCCTGCGTTAAGGTGCAGACGCCGCCGCTGTTCTGGGTATTCACGTTGCTCATCGCTTTGATCAACGGCGCCGGGCCGCCGCAGAAGCCCAATCGCCAGCCGGTCATGGACCAGGCTTTCGACACGCCGTTCACCGTCAGCACGCGGTCAAACAGGCGCGGCTCAACCTGCGCCAGCGTGTAGAAACGCACATCGTCATAAATCAGGTGTTCATAGATATCGTCGGTCATGATCCACACCTGCGGATGGCGCAGTAGCACCTCGCCCAGCGCGTGCAGCTCCGCTTGGCTCGCCACCGAACCGGTGGGATTGCTCGGGTAGTTGAGCAACAACCATTTGGTTTTATCGGTGATGGCGGCGTCCAAATCGGCCGGCAGCGGTTTGAAGCCGTTCTCCTGCGTGCAGGGTAGCGCCACCGGCACGCCACCAGCGAATTTGACGATATCGGCATAGCTGATCCACGACGGCGTCGGGATCACCACTTCATCGCCCGGATTGATGGTCGCGAGGATCGCGTTAAAAATGATCTGCTTAGCGCCGCCGGCGGTGAGGATCTGGCTGACGTCGTAATCGAGCTGATTATCGCGTTTGAACTTCAGCTGGATCGCTTTGCGCAGCGCCGGCGTGCCGTCGGTGGGCGGATAGCGCGTATCCCCGGCGCGCGCAGCGGCATAAGCGGCTTCAATCGCGTGAGGTGGCGTGGGGAAATCGGGTTCACCGGTAGAAAGCGCCACCACATCAATGCCCTGCGCCGCGAGATCGCGGGCCTTTTGGGTCATGGCAACGGAGGCAGAAACGGTCACATTCTTTAATCGATCGGCTATCTCGGGCATGGGTTAATCCTGGCTCAGTGTCAGCATGAACGGTTTGCAGCAAGCTGCAAACACGACGTTTACCAGAGGATAGGTTTTTGCCCGAAGCGGCGGTTAATAGTGCTTTGTTGTGGTGATATAACACAAAGCGATGACTGAACCGACCGCACACTTTCGGCATAAAGGTGGCGAGCCTGATGTGGAAATGCGCGGCAGGTCACGCGCCAGCGCCTGACGCAATGTTAATAGAGTGTTACTTTGAGTGCCGGTTAACAGCGCGCAACGTCGGTTTACTCACTCCCATCATCGCCAAATCTAATGAGTGAATCGCACCATACCAGTGCAAAGTTCGCTGTTTTACCCTCGCCGTCTCGGCAACTGTCCAACTCAGCACCTGCCGTAGGAGGCACTGTGGCTCTACCCTCCTGTCTGAGTTCATTCGCGAAAGCTTATTTGGCATCAACTTTGCTTGATACCCGCTATGCGTTCTGTTGGAGGAAGCGTTCATGAATCTTCGTCGCCTGAAGTACTTTGTTAAAATTGTTGATGTGGGCAGCCTGACCCAGGCCGCCGATATTTTGCATATTGCCCAGCCCGCGCTGAGCCAGCAGCTGGCTACGCTGGAAGGGGAAGTGAATCAGCAACTGCTCATTCGTACCAAGCGCGGCGTGACGCCGACCGAAGCCGGGAAAACCCTCTATTCCCACGCGCAGGCGATTTTACGCCAGTGCGAGCAGGCACAAAGCGCCATCGAGCTGGTCGGCGCGTCACTGAGCGGCAGCGTCTCAGTGGGCTTAGCGCCGGGCACCGCGGCACAAAACCTCGCATTACCGCTGATGATGGAAGTGCAGCAGCAGCATCCCGGCATCGTGCTCTACTTCAATGAGAACTTCGGCACCACGCTGAGCGAACTGATCATGAATGGCCGCATGGATATGGCGGTAATTTACGATCACCGCACCATTCACGGCCTGCGCTTTATGCCGCTGATGAAAGAGGATCTCTACTTCGTCTGTCCGTTCAGCCTCGCGCAACCGGTGAAAGAGATCCCGCTGGCGCAGGTGGCGCAATACGATCTGTTCCTGCCGCGCGTCTACAACATCATGCGCAAAGTGCTCGACGATGCCTTCGTACATAACAATCTGCAGTACCGCGTGAAATGCGAGATCGAGTCGCAAACCACGCTGAATGCCGCCCTGAGCGCCGGTCTCGGCACCACCATCATGCCGGAATCCGCCGCGCGCGCGATGCTGAAAAGCGGCGATGCGTGGATGGCGAAGATCGTCGATCCGGATGTGCAGGTGTCGCTGTCGTTCTGCATGTCGGATCACTTGCCGCTGTCACAGCCGGCCGAAGCGGTGAAATCGATCCTGCTGTCGCTGATGTCGCGCCGCAACGTTGAGAATCATCCTCTGACGTTGGTGGGATAAGTCCCGCTTATTGCCGCAAAGCGAAACCCTCTTACTGCCCGTATTGCGAACGCGCTAGATTACGATTTTGCCCGCTCAGGCGGGCGTGTTTCGCTTTGACGGGAATTCCATGGATAAAACCGCAATACCGCTGCCGACGCTGCGTGCGCTGGCGCGCAAGATGCAATCCTCCGGGCTGAACAGCCTGGCGCTCGATGGCAAGCACTGGTCAGTGCGGTTGACCTTCGCCGCCACGCCAGCCACGCCCGCGCCTGTCACGCTTCCCGCCGCAGAAATCCCCCCCATCACGCAACGCATCGGCGCACCGATGCCCGGCACGCTGCTGCGCCGCCATCCGCATAGTCCGCAGGATTTTGTCGCGCCCGGCCAGCACATCGAGGCCGGTGCGGTGGTGGCGCTGGTGCAGGTTGGCCCGCTGTATGTGCCGGTGATCAGCCCGGATAGCGGCACGGTGCAGTCGTTCGCGGTAGAGCATTTGTCTGCGGTGGAGTATGGCGAGGACGTGTTGATGTTTCAGTCGCCATGAATGGCAGCCCTGCGGGGTTATAAGGGGCGCTTATTGCCTCAAAATTTTTATGTCTTATGCCCTTGCGGCATAACTGCATACAGTCAAAAGACGCCATAACGAGGAGAGGCAGATGCCATTTTCAGATTACAAAACCGCGCTGGTGACCGGCGCATCGGCGGGAATGGGCGAAGCGATTGTTGAGCGCTTGTGCCAGGAGGGCATCACCGTGCACGCGGTGGCGCGCCGTAAAGAGCAGCTGGCAGCGCTGGCCGATCGTACCGGCTGTATTCCGCATGCGGTGGATGTCAGTGACATAAAGGCGCTGACCGCGCTGTGCCAGGATCTCGAAATCGACATTCTGGTGAATAACGCTGGCCTGTCGCATCCGGGCTCGATCCTCAATGCCGACGAGAACGTGATTGAAACCCAGGTGGACGTCAATCTGCGCGCGGTGCTGCATCTGTGCCGTTTGCTAGTGCCGGGCATGGTGGCGCGCGATCGTGGCCACGTCTTCAACATCACCTCGATTGCTGCCATCTACAACTTCAACGGCAACTCGGTGTATCACGCCACCAAAGCCGGCGTGCATGCCCTTTCGCGCCAGCTGCGCGTCGATTGCTACGGCGCGCGCGTGCGCATCACCGAAATCTGTCCGGGCCGCGTCGCCACCGATATCTTCGGCAACGTGTCAGGCGATCACGAAGAGGCGCGCCGCCGCTTCATTGATGGCTTTGAACTGCCGCAGACCAAAGATATCGCCGACTGCGTTGCTTTCGCGCTCGCGGCACCGCTGGCGGTAAATATCGGCAACATCGAAATCACCCCGACATTACAGGTGCCGGGCGGTCTTTCCACCATGCGACCGGGCGAGCACAGCGCGTAGCAGGCGAAGATGAGGTAACAGAATGGCTCTCGATTTCAGCAGTGTGATAACCGGCCAATACGGCCAGATGATCGTTGACGGAACGGTGATCACCCTTGAACTGGCGTTGGGTGCCTGGCTGCTGGCGATGGTGCTGGCGCTGCTGCTGGTGGTGATTCGCCTGACTGAAAACCGCATCGCGGTTGGGCTGGTCAAAGCCTATGTCTCTTATCACCGCAATGTGCCGACGCTGATCCAGTTGATGATGTGGTACTTCGCCATTCCCACGCTGCTGCCGGAAGCGCTGCAGATGTGGATCAACAACTACAACGCCGAGTTCCTGTTCTCCCTCACCGCGCTGGGTCTGTGTCAGGCGGCGTACTTCTCCGAAGATATCCGCAGCGGCCTGCGCGCCATTCCCGACGGGCAGAACGAAGCTGCGCGCGCACTCGGCATGAGCTACGTGCGCGCCATGCACGGCGTGATTCTGCCGCAGGGCATTCGCAATGCGATGCCCGCGATGATCAACCACACGGTGCTGCTGTTTAAAAACACCAGCCTGGCGATGGTGATTGGCGTGGCGGATCTCACCTATGTAACGCGCGATATTGAGAACCAAACGTTCCGTACCTTCGAATCTTACATCGTGGCGACCGTGGGCTATCTGTTCTTCTCCCTGCTGCTGATGGGCCTTGGCGCACTGCTGGCCCGCCGCTTCCAGCGCGTCTATGCGAGGTAATGGCGATGTTTGAGATGTTCACCATTTTGCATGACAACGGCATGCTGCTGTTGATGGGGCAATACCCGAACGGTCCGATTGGCGGCGTGCTCTGTACGCTGCTGATCTCGGTGCTAGCGGTGCTGCTGGCGTTTCCGATTGGTGTGCTGCTGGGCCTGGCGCGCCTGTCGCCGTGGCGCTGGCTGAGCTGGCCCGCCACCGGCTGGGTTTATCTGCTGCGCGGCATCCCGCTGATGATGGTGGTGTTCTGGACCTACTTCTGTGTGCCGCTGCTGATCGGCCACAACATCAGCGGCTTCGCCACCATGCTGTGTACGCTGGTGATTTATGAGAGTGCCTATATCGCCGAGATCGTGCGCGGCGGCATTCAGGCACTGCCGCACGGCCAATACGAAGCCTCACGCGCGCTCGGCATGAGCCATCTGAAAACTTTGCGTCTGGTGATCCTGCCGCAGGCGCTGTTCAACACCCTGCCCAGCCTGGTTAGCCAGCTGGTGTCGATTATCAAAGACAGTACGCTGGGCTACGTGATTAACGTGCCGGAGCTGACCTTTGCCGCCAATCAGGTGAGTAATCAGCTGCTGACCAAACCGTTTCAGGTGTTCGCCATTGTGGCGCTGAGCTACTACCTCATCTGCTTCAGCCTCACCTGGCTGGCCAATAAACTCGAAGCGCACATTGCGCAGAAACGTCGTCAAGCACCGCAGCCAACGCCCAGCGTGGCGCCCGCGGTGATGCTGACTAAAACCTCTTCGCAATAAGGAAACCGCATGGGACCGATGATCATGTTTAATCAGGTTAATAAATGGTACGGCGCGTATCAGGCGCTGACCAACCTGAGCGCCGAGATTAATCCCGGCGAAGTGGTGGTGGTGTGCGGCCCTTCCGGCTCGGGAAAATCGACGCTGATCCGCACCGTTAACCGTTTAGAACCGATCGATGACGGCCAAATCGTGTTTGATGGCACCGATATTCACGGCAGCAGCACGCGCCTCAATCAGCTGCGCACGCGCATCGGCTTTGTGTTTCAGAGCTTCAACCTGTTCCCGCATGTGACGGTGGCCGAGAACATCATGATGTCGCCGATGAAAGTGCTGGGCGTGAAGCGCAGCGAAGCGCGTCGTCAGGCGGGTGAATTGCTGGAGCGCGTGGGCTTAGCGCATAAAGCCGATGCTTATCCGTCGCAGCTTTCCGGCGGCCAGCAGCAGCGCGTGGCGATTGCCCGCGCGCTGGCGATGAAGCCGCCGGTGATGCTGTTCGATGAACCGACCTCGGCGCTCGATCCGGAGATGGTCGGCGAAGTATTGTCGGTGATGCGCGGTCTGGCGCAAGAAGGGATGACGATGATGTGCGTGACCCACGAAATGAACTTTGCCCGTGAGGTGGCAGATACCATCTGGTTTATGGACCAGGGACAGATTCTGGAGAAATCACAGCCAGAACAGTTCTTCACCCAGCCGCAGCACCCGCGCGCGCAGCGCTTCCTCAGCGACCTGCGATCGCATTAAGGGGGATATTTTTTCAGTATCGCCATTTTTAATTAAAGTTTGGTCCTAACTTGTCGTTCTTCTTTATGCCACCACCAGGAGAAGACCGATGAAAACAGCATTCGTATTATTTTCTGGTTTGCTATTTGCCCAAGCCGTTCTGGCTGAGGGCGGTGCCGTTTCCTTTACCGGTGCGATAGTTGAGCCTGCCTGTACGACGACGACCAATAGCCAGCATGCCGCAGTGCAATGTAGCCAGAATGGTGTCGATAAAGTGCGTCAGATTAGATTCAATAAGCAACAGCAGACGCTGCCGTTTCAACTCGGCAATGTCAGCGTGCAATCATCGGGTCATATTAAAGCTGTTGAAGTGATCTATCGGTGAGTCATCACTGACAATTTTCCCCCGCCAGGGGGAAAATTATTTATTGATAGGTCAGAGTGAAAGTCGCGGAACTGTTAGCTGTGCCAGGTGTAATGGTTGCGGTCGTTTGGTAATAACGCGCCTGAAGCGGAATATTATAATTCCCCGCGCTGGCCGAAGTTCCGGCAACAATATTAGCGCCCAGTTGCACAGGCGCATTGTTAAACAGAAGCTGCACGCCCACTCCACTTGCCGTATTGGCACCTGATGTCAGATTTAATACCCCATTGGCGGAGTTTTGGGCATTTCCATCAATCTTCACATTGATGCGGGTGCCGGCATTACAGTTAAGCGGAAGGGTAAAATTACGCGTAAAGCTAGCATCGGGTGAACTGCCTGTCCCACTGAACGCACGCTTATCCACATTGCCCATATTCACGGCGATGGCAGTATTACTGACTGAACACGCCAGCGTTGTGACACTAAAACCATTCATAAGAATCGTCGATCCCGGTGAATGCCAGAGCGCCTGGTTGTTGCGCAAAATAAACGCTCCGGCCTCCTGCGCGGTAACCATCCCTGAACCGGTTGGCCCCGTTTTATAGAACTGTAGCAACGCTTGCTCGCGCAGAGGTTGTCCCGCCATTAAGCCATTGACCGAACACAGCAACCTATTGTTCGCATTACCATCTCCCGTACCGGTTCCATCAACCCAGCCACTAAAGTTATTGCAGTTGTTCACTGAGACGGCACCGATAGCAAAGCCTATTCCCGCAATATTGGTGCTGTAAATTCGTCTGCCTCCAATGGTCGTGACATAGTTACCGGTGCCTTTTACGCCCACACTTTGATAAGTCAACGCGGGGGCCGTGTTAGTACAGTTAAACGTGTTCACCGCACCCGAGGTGATCTGGCTGCCAATCAACGATCCCACCGGTAAATCCCTTTGAATCACTATCGCAGGAGGAGAAATTGTCGTCGCTGCTGTGGTGGTAGTACAGGTATAAGCCTGCGCAAAGTTAACGTACAACCCAATAAAAAATATGCTTGGCAATAAAAGAAATAAACGCATAAATGCTTCCTTTAGCGGCATTGTGCCGTCACAGAATTGACACCAAACTGAGCCTTTCCTAACGTAAACGGAGCCTGACATTCGCCGCCCTTCCAGTTCACCTTAACCACGCCCGCTGAGGGCACGCCGCTGAGGTAAACATGTTGTTTGTCATCAACGATGCCATGCGAAAGGGTTTCGCCGTTGGCAACGCTGGCACGTGCGCCGAACGGCACTTGACGCCCACGCAAGGTAACGACCATTTTTGCCCCCGATACCGTGGGATAATTGGCTAATGCTACGGCCCCCTGCGTAGGCACCACTGTTTGGCTGTCACTCAGCAGATCGACGTTATCGCCGAGCGAATTGGCATCAAGCGAAAGCGAGGTGCGGCGATAAGGTGTTACGTTAGGTACGACGGCATAACCTCTGCCATCAGTCAGCACGCCGGTTTGGTTGAGCACGCGAACCGCTTCCGCGTCTTCAGCGCGCACTAACGCCATGGTGTCACCTAACGGCTGGCTCAGAGTCACACCATAGGGATGCACCACAATGCCGCCCGTTGCGCCGTAATTCAGTTGTCGGGTATTCCGCGAGTAGTTATAGCCAGCCTGGTATTCGCCAAAGCGTGCTTTATAGTTGACTGACGCATTGCCATTGGCGCCAACCCCTTGATTGGTGTAACCCTGCTGCACGCTATAGCTCAGGTTATTGTCTGCCAGTGCAGTGCCTGACAACCCCACCGCGCCAGTGGTTTTATCGCGATTGTCGGTGCTGCCCGAGAAGTTCAGCCAGCTTTTGGGTAAAAATCGGTCAAAGGGAATCTGCACCGCCAGCGAAAAAATTTGATCGTGGTTGGTGTAGAACGGCGTCTGTGAATAGCTGTAGTTAAAGGAGTAATTGATGGCGTTGAAGCTGGTGTTATAGCCCAGCGTCAAACTGCGCTCCTTTTCTGTCACGCCCCAATATTGTTGCTGGTAAGCGGAGAGAAAAAGACTGCCATAATCACCCAACGATTGATTAACGTTGAGTTGGGATTTACTGCGTCTGTTATGGCTATAACGCCAGTTTCGCCATTCGCGTCGGGCTTGTTCAACTTCATTGCGGTTGTTGGGATTACCCCGGAAACCCGGCGGCAGTGTATTCGCGTAATAGCCATTAGCTTCATTAAAATCGTAATAACCAGAGGTGGAATAACGGTAGCCAGCCAGAGTAAAAGTGGTGCCGCTCATTGCGAAATCTTTTGCATATTGAAAACGAAATGAGCCACCGCGATGAGTTTCTTCCATTAAACGAGCATTGGCGAATGTTCCGTCCAGCGAAATCGAACCCAATAACCCCAGACCTTTCCCCACACCAACCGATGCTGACGTGTAATCACCCGACAGGATAGATCCACCATAAACGGTTGAGCTATAAGGCAAACCATAAATACCTGTGCCTTGTATAAAGCCCGGTTTTTTTGCCGATCCCCCGGTTGAACGATATTGCCCGGCCGTGAAAGCATATTTGAAACGCCCTTCACGCTGCATGATAGGCACCGCAGAAAATGGCTGAACAAACTGTCGGACGCTGCCATTCGCTTCTTTTATTACCACCTCAAGATCGCCACTGGCCGAGGTAGGATAAAGATCGTTTATGGCGAAAGGTCCGGGTGGCACATAGGCTTGCCAAATGATGTTACCGTCCTGACGAATGGTAACTTGCGCATTGCTCTGCGCAATGCCTCGTACAACGGGTGCGAATCCTCGCAAGCTTTCAGGCTGCATATTGTCGTCTGAGTAGAGCTGAGCTCCGCGAAAGGGGAAGCTATCGAATACCTCTGAGGGTGTATAGCTCTCTCCCAATACCAGCTGGCTTTTCCAGGGTTTGATGTCACGCTGAACGTAGGTATTAATACTGTTCCACTTATCATCACCCTGACTATGGCTATAGGTGGTGTAATTGCGCGCGCGCCAGGCCCCGAGATTGATACCGCTACGCAAATTGAGATACGCGTTGTTATCACTTCCCTGACGATAATCACTCCAGTTATTGGCACCTGAATAGCCATAATTCATAAATAGCGCGTTGACACCATCGTCCCACTCATCTGGGCCAACATACCCTTGTGCGTTATGTCGTACATATTCTTGTGGAATGGAGACGTTTAAGCGTTGCTGGCTTAAATCAAAGCGGGTTTGCGCCTGCGGGATGATGGCAGCGATATTCGTCACTTCCTGCGCAGGTGAGATTTTCACGAAAGCGGGTGTGGCATTCTCTTTCACGCCCCACCGCATAAAATCGGCTTTCATTAATAGGGGCTGCAGACCCTTCGCACCGGGTTCAAAGCGTATGCTTTTTGATCCAACAAAATTGTCGTTCAGGTAAACGTCGGCGTTGTAAACGCCCGCCGCTTGACCCCCACTGCGACTAAAAGTGGAAAGATCCAGATTTGCACGCTGGCCGCTGTGTCGTTCCACCGTGTCAGGATCAAAATAATCCTCTGCAGCCACATCATTAATGGGTATTGCAGCCAGTATTACCATGTTAAGTAAGGTGCGCTGAAAAGCAGGCCTCAGCGTTAAAGGTATATTTTGTCTCATCGACATGGCCCTCTCCTTTAATCGGTGCCCACTTTTAATGTTTGTTCTGCTGTAATGCCGCCGAAATCATTAATCGCTCGCCAGCTCACCGGATTGCCAACGTGCACTTTTTGGCCAAGAACGATTTCCTGTGAAGGCAACACCATCGGCGGTTTGGTCATAGTTGAACCGTTTACGGTCAGGTCGTAGAGCGAAACGCTGTAAGGCGTGGGATTAAACACGGCGAGTTTGCCCTCACGCTGGCGAAATTTGAGCCTGGTAAAAGCCAATGCGGGATCGCCGCTTAACTCTGCGGGCCGGTAAAATAACTTCATTTTGTTTTTAATGGTGATAACGAGATCGTTAGTGGCCTGACGATTGACCGTCGGGATAATCTTGATATTCAACCAGTGCACGGATTCCTGATCGTCTGGCAACGTGTGACCACTGTAGATAACGCGCACCGAATTCTGGCTATGAGGCTCAAGGCGGAAGAGCGGGGGCGTTGTGATGAAAGTGTCATCAGCGGTATCACTCTCTTCCTGACTGCTAACCCAGGATTGAATCAAATAGGGACGATCGTCTGGATTAGTCACACTTATCGCGGCCAGCTTGTTTTTACCGTCATAAACCAGACGTGTGCCACCAATCTGCACACCAGACTGAGCCATAGGCGACAGGCACAAAAGTGCCATGGCCAATGGCCAAAGACTTTTTTTAAACATCCATCTCTCTCCGTGACGAAAGAAAGAGCCGCATGACGCGGCTCTGAAACTACTTAGTTGTAAGCAATGGTGAAGGTCGCCGTGGAGTTTGCTGTACCCGCAGTAACTGGCGTAGCCGTAGCGTAATATTTCGCTATGTAGGTCAGTACATTAGGGCCGGCTGCCGTGATCGGACGATCAGCCGATTTGCTGGCGATAGGGATGAGAGTGGAACTGTCTTGCTCATACAGCGCGACACCCACATTAGTGGCAGTTTGCCCTGAGTTCAGAGCGAGGATTTGGTTATTTCCCGCAGAGGTTGCGCCATCGAAACGTACGCTGGCCGAGGTTACCGCAGCAGGACAACTTGTCAGATTAATGTTGAAACGAGTCGGTGCCGCGGTGACACCGGCTCCGGTGAAGGTTTTGCTCGAAACGGTGCCCAGATTCACGGTTTGGTTGGCAGAGCCAGTATCCACCGTGCAAGCGTTATCGGTAATTGTACCCGTGAAATTAATCGTGCCATCAGCAGCAGTTGTCGTGCCAATAAATCCAAGAGAAGCCGTAATTGCAACCAATACTGCGAACTTGCTTTTCATGATTAAGCCTCAAAAATCGTCATAAAAAATGTCTCTGCTCAAGCAATGAACTTTCATTTCCACAGCAGATAAAACATTAATCGAAGTAATGTTGGAGCCCTTCGACCGCTTTAAGTAAATGACAATTTTCAACCTATTGAAAGTTTTTTTGATTATTCGTGCTTAATTTGAAATATAACCCTAAAAAAATTAGCGCAACGGTTAATTTACAGATCTTTGATCTTTTTTAAGATCCTTTTTTAGAATAAAAAACTTAACATTTGTATTTTAACGATCTAAAGATCTAAAAAACCACCTAAGACAGCATTTTATGCGAATGAGACAAAGTGTGACTTCTCCAGGATATGTCTTCTTTTTCTGCTATTACCGTCAAAGATGCCCCTTTATTTTCAGGAAGACAGCATGAATTCGGTTTTTATTTGTACAATAGTTATAAGCCAGGTTTAACTATTACAGAAATAAAACTGTTATATTGCGTTGGGTTAATGATGAGGGGTGTGATTATTGGTTGCAGACAGAATATTGTTCTACGCCTGGTATAAAAGCGCATAAAGGCGCCAAAAAGCGCGTAAAAACGCAGAGAAACCGAAGATAAAATGGCATCAAATTTTTAGGTAAAGCGTGAAAAAAACGGCAAGTATGACGCCTGAACTGATATCGCATCAAGTCAGCGCTTTACACACTTGCCTATCTACAGGTCGCTTCGTAAGCGTATGTGTTGTTGTCCATCTAGCGGTATTTTCGTCCTATCCCCCTTTTAATCTTGTTCCTCGCAAGTCATTCCTGCCTTGCTTTTTTCAAATCACTTAAAAGGTTTAAGACCCGTCTCAAGCGCTAACAACTTCTCCCCGCGTGAGAATTCCCCCTCACCTACTTCATGACCCCCTTTTAGCCAAAACACGAGAATTTTATGGACAACACACGTTCGTCAGCGTCACGCGCCGATGCCTCATCCCGCTGGATGCGGCCGCTCATCTTTACCCAGATTGCCGTCCAGGTGGGCATGGCACTCACCCCCTTTTGGGCATTATCTGTTGAAGCCGCCATCCGTCCGGGCGAAGAGACCTCACTCAGCAGCGCTGCCCAGCAGGCCAGTGGACTGGCTGAGGCGCATCAATCCGGTAACCTAAGCGGCTATCTCAGCCAGCAGGTCACTGGCGCCGCCGTAGGCCAGGCGCAAGAATGGCTAAAACAATGGGGAACCGCACGCGTCGAGCTTGGCACGGATGAACACTTTAAGCCGCAGACTGGCTCGTTTGACCTGCTGTTACCGCTCAATCAGACGCCGGACCGCCTATTTTTCGCTCAGCAAGGCCTGCGCAATAAAGACGGTCAATTTACTGGTAACCTCGGTCTCGGCCAGCGTCACTTCACTAGCCGCTGGATGTTTGGTTACAACGCCTTTTACGACCAGAACATTAGCCGCAGCCATAAACGAATGGGCATTGGTGCCGAAGCGTGGCGCGACTATCTCAAGCTTTCCGGAAATGGTTATTATCGCCTGAGCAGCTGGCGCAACTCTGTAGATGTTGAAGATTACGATGCTCGCCCGGCAAACGGGTTCGACCTTCGGGCCGAGGCCTGGCTACCCGTCTACCCGGCGATTGGCGGGCGTTTTATGTACGAAAAATACTACGGTGAAGAAGTTGCATTGTTCAGCAAAGAGAGGCGCCAAAGTAACCCTGCTGCCTTCACCGCAGGTTTGAGCTATACCCCGGTGCCATTGGTGTCGTTCACACTGGACCATAAAGCCAGTGGTCATCAGCGCGAATCCCAATTAGGCCTCCAGTTCAACTATCAATTGGGTCAGACGCTCAGTAGCCAGCTCGATCCCAGCGCCGTAAATCTAAACCGCACTTTAGCTGCTAACCGTATGGCGCTGGTTGAGCGTAATAACAATATCGTGCTGGAATATCGCAAACAGGAGCTGATTCAACTTGGCCTGCCGACCGAAATCAATGGCCGCAGCGGTAAAACCGTGGCTCTGAATTACAAGATCATCAGCAAGTACGGTCTGGCATCAATTATCTGGAACGACGCCGCGATCGTCGCTGCGGGTGGTCACATTCAGGACCTGGGTAACAACCAATACCAAATCGTGTTACCGCGCTTTATCGCTGGCGGCCATAACCGCTATACCCTGAGCGGCGTGGCCATAGACACACGTAATAACCGTTCGAAAGTTTCCTCGACTGTGGTCAACGTCAGTAGCCCGGCGATAAATGCCAGCACTAGCACGCTGAGCGCCTCGCCTGCCACTTTGCTTGCCGACGGTAAGGCCACGTCGCAGATCAGCATCCTGCTGCGCGATGAAAACGAGCAGCCAGTGACCGATGTGGCTGCGTCCATCGCGCTAAGTGCTACCGAGTTGAGCAACGCCCCGGAGAAAGCCGGTGTTGGTGCTCGCCCCAGCACCCATGCGGCTACCGCTGCCGCGAAGACGCCGGTGTTGAGTGCTGTCACAGAAAAAGGCAATGGCGAATACCTCGCCACGCTAACCGCCGGTACGCGTGCAGCAGACGTTAAACTCAGTGCCACCATCGATACGCTGCAACTGAGCCCGCTGACCATTAAACAAATTAGCGACACCGGTAGCGCCACCGTGGCTGACGGCGATCTACGTCTGACACGGGATAATGTAGTGGCCAACGGCAGTGCCATTGCTCGCGCAGAAGCTCGCGTGACAGATGCTATGGGCAACCCGGTTGCGGGTGTGACCGTGACCTTTGCATTGAGTGGCTCCGCGCAAGTCGCAGCAGGCAGTAGCCTGACGGCCATCAGCGACGACAACGGCTTGGTGGTAATAGCCTTTACCGATACCGCGGCAGAAACCATTACAGTTACCGCGTCTACCGCCAACGGCAGCGCCAACGCCCTGGCGAATTTCATTGCCGACGCATCCACCGCCGCACTGGATAGGAGTAACCTTACAGTTGATCGAACCACTGCCATCGCCAATGGTAGCGATTCTGTCACTTTCAGCGCGCTGATTAAGGATGCCAATGGCAATCCAGTACCGGGCGTGAAGCTCAACTGGCACAGTAACGGTGGTGCATTGAGTGCTGCTGTGAGTCAGAGTGGCAAAAACGGTATTGCCATCGTCACCTTGAAAGATACTGCGGCGCATGATGTGCAGGTACAGGCACAGCTTGGCACGCAGGCCGCCGTGGATGCACCCGTCATCAGCTTTACCGCCGATGCCGCTAGCGCCACCATCGACGCGCGCGACTTTATTGTGGATAAAACCAGTGCCGTGGCCGATGGCAGCGATCTCGTGACTTACACCATTACTGTGAAGGACAAAAACGGAAACCCGCTGCCCGCACAAGTTGTAAACTGGCAGACCTCACTCGGAACACTTAGCCAGACAACAAGCGTGACAGGGCCAGACGGCAAAACCCAGGTCACGCTGACCTCAACCCAAATGGGCCAGGCGGGTGTAAGCGCAGCGCTGGTTGGCAAACCCGCGCTAAGTGCCGTCCTCGTGACTTTCGCCGCCGATGCCAGCAGCGCGCGAATCGGCAGCGGCGATCTGACCGTGGATAAAACCACCATTGTGAGTAGCGGCACGGATGCAGCACGCTTTACGGCGGTGGTTAAAGACGCTAACGGCAACCCAGTGGCGCATCAGCAGGTCAACTGGACCAGCAACCTTGGCAAACTCAGCGATGCAACGTCTGTCACCAACGTCAACGGTGAGGCCACGGTTACCTTCACCGGTACCACTGTAGGGTCGGCGCAGATCATCGCTGCGGTCAACGGCAACCCGGCAAATGCACCGAGGGTAAACATCGTCGCCGACGCGGCATCGGCCCGTCTGGACAGCGGTGATCTCACCGCCAACAAAACTAGCGCGCTGGCTAACGGCAGCGACAGCGTGTCTTATACGGCACGGGTCATCGATGCCGCCGGTAACCTGGTGAGTGGCGTAACCGTTGGATGGAGTAGCGATCGCGGCACGCTGAGCAGTGCGGCCAGCGTGACTGGTCCGGACGGTAAGGCAACCATAACGTTAACGTCTACGGCTGCAGGTAACGCGCAAGTAAAGGCGGTGGTGAACAGCCGCGCAGCGGTTAATGCGCCGGTGGTTGACTTCAAGGCTGACGCCGCTTCGGCTAGCATCAGCGACGGTGATTTAACGGTAAACAAAACCAGCATCACAGCGGGCACTCTTGACATGGCGATCTTCCGCGCCGTAGTGAAAGACGCCCACGGCAACCCCGTAGCCAACCTGCCTGTGTCTTGGGCAACCAGCGGTGGAACGCTGAGCGGTACGACGTCTACCACCAATACCGCTGGTGAGGCCACTATCTCACTCACCGCCACATTAGCAGGCACCGTGCAGGTTAACGCTCGCGTCAACAGCAGCGCGGCTGTGAATGCACCGCCAGTGACGGTGACGGCAGATACCGCCAGTGCACAAATCGCCAATGGCGGTGTGACGGCGGACAAAGTCAGCGCCATCGCGAATAGCGGTGAGAAAATTACTTACAGTGCAACGATTAAGGATGCCTATGGCAACCCGCTGAGCAATTTATCTGTGAGCTGGAGCACCGACCGCGGCAACCTGGCGCAGAATAGCAGTAAAACCAACGTCTCAGGCGTGGCGACGGTAACGTTAAGCTCAACGGTTTTGGGAGCAGCTATCGTCACGGCGCAGCCGGGTAGCGGCACGGCGGTGGCGGCGACGGCGGTGGAGTTCACGGCGGAGAGCAGTAGCGCCAGCCTTAACGCCGGTGATCTGATCGTGGATGCACGACAAATTCCAGCGGACAACACCAGTAAAGCGACCTATACCGCACTGGTGAAAGATCGCTATGGCAATCCCGTGAAAGGGCTGCTTATCAACTGGACCACCAACTTTGGCCAACTTAACGGGCAAACACAGCGCACAGATGATGAGGGAAAATCGCATAATACCTTGCAATCAGGTGCACCAGGCAAAGGGATTGTCAGCGTGAGTGTCGGAGCCAACGCGCCAGTTACCGCACCGGAAGTCGAATTTGTGGTCGATAGCTCCACCGCCACGATTACATCAATGCAAACCTCTAAAAACGCGGTATACGGTTTTGGTGGCGATAATCCAGTGATTAGCGTGGTGGTAAAAAATGCGCAAAATCAGGCGGTACCCAATTACAAAGTTAACTGGTCGACCGATATTGGTAGCATCGATAGCGAATCATTCACTGATGCTACAGGTACGGCGACCGCCACTCTTGATAGCTTGCATGTGAACAGCAATAAGAGACAGGGCACTGTTCAAGCGTTGCTGGCTAACACTTCTCAGAAAACGATCAGTCAGACCATTACTCCGGTATACAGAGCCGGCAATCATCAATACCTTGCCCTTGCCTATGACTCGACTGGGGTAACACCGCCTGTTCAGGAGGTGAGAGATTTTTGTAACAATATGGGTGCCCATCTAGCTGGTTCCGCAGAATTGGCGGTATTTGCCCAGGAAGGCGGCGACTTTGTTGAAGCCAGAACGCTGTTAACACAAAGTGGATTCATCAGCACTTGGTATGCATTGAGTGATAGCTGGAAAGGCCTCAAAGGCAATTTCGATTCCACCCTAGGCACCGTAGGAGATATCGCCTCAAAATCAACAGCTCCTACTGTTTACATTGTTTGCACGCGATAAGTCATTCGGTATGCTCATTTTGGGTCGGCTGGACATGCCGACCCATTTTCTTTACCGCCCCCTTAGCACGTCACCCACACTGATCCCGCATCCGCAGACTTCACGCACTGCTCCACCCATCGCACGCCCATCAAACCGGCATGCGCGCCCGGATACCAGAAGTCTTTCAGGAATGCCTGATCGCTACGATCGGTGGCATCCATTGCCAGCGCAAAACGGCGATAGAGATTGGACCAGGCTTCAAACAATCCTTCCGGATGTCCGCCGCCAATACGGTCGTCAGCCAGCGCACTCGGATGCAGATAACCCATGCCGCGCTCGAGAATCTGCACCGGCTCGCCCTGCACTTCATAGCGCAGCTGATTCGGCTGCTCATCCCACCACTCCAGGCTGGCTTTCTCGCCGATCACCCGCACCTTCTGACCGTGCATCGAACCGCAGTTCACCGCCGATGCCCACATGGTGCCGACTGCGCCGTTGTCGTACTCCATCATCACGAAGGCGTTATCCTCCAGCGGCGCGCGGGTTTTGACAAAGCTCTGGCGGCTGCACAGCAGGCGTTTGATCTGCAGATGCGGCACCATTGTTTCGGCGATAAACAGCGGATGCGTCGCCAAATCGCCCAGCACATAGCTCGGCCCGACGAAGCGCGGATCGACGCGCCACTTGGTGCTCTCGTTCTGCAATTCTACCGCTTCGTTATGGAAGCCGTGCGCGAACTGCATGTTGATGATGCGGATCTCACCCAGTAAACCTGCGGCAATCATTTCGCGTGCCTGATGAATCAGCTGATGTCCGGCGTAACCATAAGTCACACCGATGATTTTCTTCTTCTCAGCACACAGCTGTTCCAGCTCATCGGCCTCGGCAGCGGTGAAGCACAGCGGCTTCTCACACACCACATGGAGACCCGCATTCAGTGCGGCGCGGCAGATGGCGAAGTGCGTGTTATTGGGTGTGGCGATCGACACCGCTTCGATGCCGTCGGCGCGCGCCGCTTCTGCCGCAAACAGGGTTTCGTAATCTGCGTAGCAGCGATCGGCTTCGATACCTAGCGAAGTGCCAAAGGCGCGGCCGCGCTCGGCGTTGATATCGAATGCGCCTGCCAGCAGCGTGAAGTTGTTATCACGCGTGGCCGCCGAACGGTGAATGTAACCAATCTGGCTGGTGCCGCCACCGCCAACCATGCCCCAGCGCAGCGAGCGATCCAGAGCCTTAATGCCGTTGATCATGTTGTTCTCCTCAGAATCCGACCGATTGCAAATAGTGCAGGCTGGCGGTGACGTCACGCAGGCTGGTGTCGGCATCACGCGGATCGCGCTCCTGCTCGACGGTGATCCAGCCCTGATAATTGCGCTCCGCCAGGAAGGCGCGCACCGCTGGATAATCAATTGCCCCTTTGCCAATCGGGCACATCACGCCTTCTGCGCAGGCGGCAAAGAAATCGACGCCGCGCGCAATCACGTCGCGCCATACCGCATCGTTAACGTCTTTAAAGTGCAGATAATCGATGCGATCCCAGTAGCGGCTGAGGTAAGGAATCGGATCCATGCCGGAGTAGTACAGATGGCCGGTGTCGAGGCACAAACCAGCGACTTCATGCGGAATGTCTTCCACCAGCTGTTGCAGCTCGTCGGCGAACTCAATGCATCCGCCGGCATGCGGATGGATCACCGCACGCACGCCGTATTCGTTCCAGGCAATCTGGCTCAGCGTGGTGATGTGCTGCATCATGCGCTGCCACGCTTCAGCTGACAGGCGCGGCGCCTTGGCGGATTGACCGGCGTATTTGGCGCGTTCTGGATTACCGAAGTCGATAATCACCAGATAAGGTGCGGGCTTGTTGTCCGCATGGGTTTTGGTCGCGGTCGGTACCAGAGACAGGTTACGACAGATGTTGTGCGTCAGTTCAACCATCGCCGGGAAATTGGCTTCACTCACCAAATCATCAAAAATGGTGCCCGCCACCAGCGACAAGTCGTGCGCTTCCAGCTGCTGACGCAGTTCGGCAGGCTCAACCGGCAGATAGCTCCATGGGCCCAGCTCAATGCTTTTATAACCGGCCTGCGACGCTTCACTCAGGACTTTCTGCCACGGCGGCAGGAAGGGATTTTTCGGGTCATCAACGCCCCAGCTACAGGGCGCGTTAGCAATATGGATAGTCATGATCGTTCCTTGCGGTAGTGGATGGCGCAAGTATCAAATAAATATTTCATCATCAACAACCATGAAACATTCATTTTTTGATAGCGATCATAGTATTTCGCATCATTAAAATGATAGAAAATATATCAAATACAGCAACGACGCGGCCTACAGGTTTTCACGCGTGACGATATCAAACGGCAGGATGATCTGGGAGAAATGATCGCCCGGCTGCGCATGATGCTGCTGCACCATCTGCGCCAGGCGCATGGCCATTTCGTCGATGCGGTTGCGGATCATCACCGTAATGGTGCCATCAATCAGCGCCAGCTCGCCCTCTTTCACCGGACCATGACATATCAACGCCACCTTACGCTGCGGCTGCTGGCGCAACGCATGAATCACGCCCTCAATGCCGCCGCAAGGCGCGAAGATCAGTGCCAAATCGGCATGTTCTTCCAGTAACTGACGCGTGGAACGGTAGCCGCCATCAATCGATTCATTGGTTTTCAGCGGCTCCAGCACGCGTCGCGCGCTGTCCTGCTCACGCAGATAGGAGCGGAAACTGATCTCATTGCTCTCCTGACAGATAAAGCGATGGTCGCCCACCAGCACGCCGACCGAACCCGGCTGATGCAACAGGTGCGTGGCAATCCACGCGGCGGTGCGTCCGGCTTTCTGGTTATCCAGACCGACATAACCGGCGTGACCGCACGGCGAAAAGTTGGAAAACAGCGCATAAACCCGCACGCCCTGACGCGATATGTTTTCTATCGCATGGCGAATCAGCGGGTGGTCCAGCGCAACTAAGCCAATCGCATCCACCTGCTCGGCCAGCGCATACAGCGAGGTCACCACCGCTTCCACATCATCAATGTCGTGCCAGGTAAAAATCGGTTCGCTGCCTGCCGGATGAAACGGCTGCGTATGCTGGCGTAGCGCATCAGTGAGGGAATGATAGAACGAGTAGGATTTTGACAGCAGGATAAAGCCCATGCGCAGCGTCACGCTGGCGGCTGGCACGGTGCCGCTCAGCAGCGGCACATTGCCGATGCGATAACCGAGGCGATTAGCAGCTTCCAGCACCTTCTGCTCCGTTGCGGCGCGCACCGGTGCACGACGATTTAACACGCGATCGACGGTCGCCACGCCAACACCGGCGGCGGTGGCAATCGCGGTCATGGTGATTTTACTCATGCGCTACTTCCTGAATGATATGATAATAAATTATCAAAAATAATGCCCTAACCTGCGGTAAATAACCAATCACCCCGCACAGGAATCATCAGTAATTGGCTTCAAGTGATAGGGAATCTCTCATTATTTTGATCGCTCTCGCAAAAATGAAATAACTCATTTCATCTCAATACCATTCAGAATAAATGTTTGATATTCATGTGCGTATTCAAAGCGGTCTGGCTGATGGTTTCACATCAGAATACGTGATGAAGCGCGTAAAAAGATCAGTATGGTCATCATCAAAGTCCGCACCGCTTAACGCTCAGGAGAAAACAATGAAAATCGCTTTTGATGTGGATGTAATCAGGGATCTCGGCATCACGCGCATGGTGCATCAGGTGGCGGAATGGGGCTACAAGTACATCGAGCAGTCGCCGCACCCGCAGATCAACCCGTTTTATAAACATCCGAAAGCCAGCCGTGAAATCATGCGCGAATACAAAAACGCGCTGAATGCCACCGGGCTGGAGATCTCCTCGTTCATTACCGTATATCGCTGGTCTGGCCCGGATGAACTGCGTCGTCAGGCGGCGGTGAAGAACTGGAAACGCATGATCGAGATTGCCGTCGAAATGGGTGTGCAGGTGATCAACACCGAGCTGTCGGGCAATCCCAACGAGCCAGAAATTTGTGAAGAGATGTTCTATCGTTCGATGGAAGAGCTGCTGCCGATCATCGAACGTGAAGGCATCCGCGTCGAAATTCAGGCGCATCCGTGGGATTTCTGCGAGCAAAGCAACGAAACTGCAGACATTGTGAAGTCGTTCCGCAGCGAAAACGTGAAATACATCTACAGCGCACCGCACACCTTCTATTACGACAAAGGTGTGGGCGATGTGAAGAACATGCTGCATTACGCCGGCGACGATCTTTCACATATGCTGATCGCCGATACCATGAACCACACTAAGCACTGCCGTTATATCGTCAACCCGCCAGGCGTGGATGCCACCATCCACCAGCACGTGGCGGTCGGTGAAGGCGAAGTGAATTTCGATGCGCTGTTTGAAGCACTGCGCGAGATGAATTTTGCCAACCGCACCTTTAAGGTTGGCGGCGAGTCGATTATTTCGGCGGCACTGTTCGGTTATCCGGAGAAGATGAAGTATCAGGCGGTGGAGACCCGCGAACTGATTGAGCGTGAGCTGTTGGGATAGTTGAGTGCGCGCTGATGCCCTCACCCTAACCCTCTCCCACCGGGAGAGGGAACGGGATGGTGCGGCTTGCTCGATTGATCCCTTCTCCCGCTGGCGGGAGAAGGTTAGGATGAGGGCCCGCTCTATTGGAATGCACGCAACATGAAAGCAGTGACGCTGGCCGAGCTGGCAAAACAACTGGGCGTCGGTGTCGCCACGGTTGACCGGGTACTCAACGATCGCGGTGGCGTATCGCCCGCCATGAGCAAAAAAATCCTGCAGGCCGCTCGTGACGCCGGTTTAAAACGCATTCTGCCCGAGGAGCATCGCCATCCGTGGCAGATCGAAGTGCTGCTCAGCGGCAACGCCTCCTTCTTCTTTCAGCAATTAGCGCAAGACTTTGCCAAACTCGCCGACCAACTCGGTTATCGCCGCCTGCGTCTGCATCGCACGCTGATCCCGGAAAATGCACCGGAAAAACTCGCCGCACACATCACCGCCAGCAGTAAAAAGATGGATGCGCTGATCGTCTTCGCCCATCAAAACCCGCTGATCTACGATGCGCTCGCCGCCTGTAAAGCGCGCGGCGTGCCGGTGATCACGCTGGTCGCCGATCTGCCCGATGCCGCGCGGCTGTGCCACGTCGGTATCGATCAATACAAAGCCGGGCGCACCGCCGGTTTGATGCTCGGTAGCATGCTGTCGCAGCCGGGTGAAGTGGTGTTGATGAGCGGACGCGCGGATTACGCAGCCCACCGCCTGCGCATTGAGGGCTTTCAGGCGGTGCTGGCCGAACGCTTTCCGCAGCTGCGCCTGCGCGAGATTCTTGCCGGTCAGGATGAGCGCGAACGCATCAGCCGCCTGTTAGAAAAAACGCTGGCCGCCTCGCCGCCGATTGTCGGGCTGTATAACACCGGCATTGGCAACACACAGGTGCACGAAGCGCTGGCGCGTCATCGTCTCGACGGTAAAGTGCTGTACGTCACGCACGAGTTGTACAGCACCACACGCCGACTGTTGCAGGATCGCGTGCTGAACCTCACCCTCGATCAAAACACCCTGCGCCATGCTCAGCTCGCCTTAACGCTAATGCTGCGGCATCTGGAAGAGGGCGACATTCCCGACACCTATCAGCCTGGTAGAGTGGACTTTATGCTGTTTACGCAAGAGAACTTTACATAATCGGACTTTGCGTCCCACCGCCAGCGCGGTTAAATCGCCTGTATCACGCGCTGCTACACTCAGTAGCAGCAAAAATACAATCACAACAAGGCGAAACCACTATGTCGGAACATCAGTATCAGCCCGCGAAAGTCTGGACCTGGGACCCGGAAGCCAAAGGTAACGGCGCGAAAACCAACCGTCCAACCGCCGGGCCGACGCATGACAAAACCTTGCCGGTCGGCAAACATCCGCTGCAGCTATACTCGCTCGGCACGCCAAACGGCCAGAAAATTACTATCCTGCTGGAAGAGTTACTGGCGGTGGGTGCCAAAGACGCCGAGTACGATGCCTGGCTGATCCGTATCGGCGATGGCGATCAGTTCTCTAGCGGTTTTGTCGATGTAAACCCGAACTCGAAAATCCCGGCCCTGAGCGACCATTCCGTCACGCCACCGCAGCGCGTATTTGAATCCGGCAATATCCTGCTCTATCTGGCCGAGAAGTTCGGTCACTTCCTGCCGACCTCGCTGGCAGGCCGCACCGAAACCCTGAACTGGCTGTTCTGGCTGCAAGGTTCTGCGCCGTACCTCGGCGGCGGCTTTGGTCACTTCTATCACTATGCGCCCGAGAAAATCGAATACGCCATCAACCGCTTTACGCTGGAAGCTAAACGTCAGCTGGACGTGCTGGATCGTCAACTGGCCGACCATCGCTTCCTCGCCGGTGACGAATACACCATCGCCGATATCGCCACCTGGCCGTGGTACGGCAATCTGGTGCTGAACAACCAATATGGCGGCAGCGAATTCCTTGATGTGCAGTCGTACAAAAATGTGGTGCGCTGGGCAAAAGAGATTGCCGAGCGTCCGGCGGTGATTCGCGGGCGTAAAGTAAATCGCGCCTTTGGTGCCGAGCCGCAGGATCAGCTGCTGGAGCGCCATGATGCCGCCGATTTCGATAACAACACTGAAGACAAACGCCAGGCGCGAGGAGAGAAATAATGGCTGCATATGTGGTGTTTATTAAGGACGAAACCTTAGACCAGGACGAGCTGGCGACGTATGCCGAGAAAGCCGGACAGGCGCGCGGCGACCGCCCCATCACCCCGTTGGCGTTTTATGGCGCCCTGGAAACGCTGGAAGGCCCGGAAGCGGAAGGCGTGGTGGTGCTCGAATTCCCGGATGCTGAGGCGGCGAAAGGCTGGTATTTCAGCCCGGCGTATCAGGAAGCCAAAGCGCATCGCCTGAAAGGCGCGAAATACCGCGTGCTGCTGGTTAATGGCGTAGAGTAATTAACGTAAGGTCGCCATTCATGGCGACCTTTGCAAAGGTCACGCTTATCCCAACTTAAATAACGAAATCGCCTGCTTCAGCGCATTGGCCTGCTGCTGTTGCTGCTGCGCCACTTGCAGCGTTTCGGCCACGTGCTGCACGTTATGATGCACGCTGTGATCAATGCTATTGATGCTCTGCTGAATCTGCTCAATGCTCAAATTCTGCTGCTCACTCATCGCCGACAGTTCCGTCACCAGCTGCGATAACCCGCTAATACTGCTGTGAATCTCGCGCATGGTTTGCGCCGCATGCTCCACCTGCACGGTGCCATGTTCGGTGCTGGTGGAACTGGCATCCATCAGTTGACGAATTTCGCGTGCCGCACTTTCGCTGCGCATCGCCAGATTACGCACTTCGCTGGCGACCACGGCAAAACCGCGTCCCTGATTACCAGCACGCGCCGCTTCCACCGAGGCGTTCAGCGACAGAATGTTGGTCTGAAACGCAATGCCGTCGATCAGCTCCAGGATGATCTTCACCCTTCTCGACTCTTCGCTGATTTTCTCCATCGAGCGAATCGCCGACTGGATATTCTCTTCACCACGCGTCGCCACCGCGCGGGTTTCACTCGCCAGCTCGCACGCGCTTTGCGCTTTGTCCCGGGTTAAGCTGGCAGCGATACTGATTTCGCTCATAGCGCTGGCCGCCACTTCCAGCGCTTGCGCCTGCTCGTCGGTACGCGTCGAGAGCGCGGCGTTGCGCTCCAGAATGCTGTCGGATTCCGCCAGCAGTTGACCGACGCCGTCGCTGACCTGATGCAAAGTGCCGTGTAGGGTCCCAAGCGTAGTACTGAAGGTGCGCGCGAACGGCGTTTCACTCTGCTGAGTATCGGCACGCAGCGTGAGATAACCGGCTTGCTGATTAATGTGTGCCGCCAGTTGCGCCACTTCGCTGGCCGAGCGCGCATCCGCTGCCATCTGGCGTGCAATCACCAGCAGCATCGCGGTTTGCACCACGACAAACAGCGCGTGGAAAAACACCATGTCCCAGCCGGGATGATGAAACACCACCACGCCAAACAGATCATTTTCCTGCAGATAATTGAATAACACATGATGCGTGGCCGCCGCCGCCGCGCCCATCAATAACGGGCGCACATCTCGCCACGCCAGCAGCGCCGACATCAACACAAACACCGAGAAGTGGTATTCGGTTGCGCCACCGCCAACCTGAATAAGCAGCCCAGCCCAGCCGATTAACAGCGCGGATAAGACCAGCCGCGACGTAAGCGTACCGCGCAGCGCGGTGCCGAAAAACGTCGCCAGCAGCGCCAATACCAAACCCGCAATTAGCGCCACCAGCACGCTGTCATTTAGCCAGCCAACGCCAAGTGCAATCGGCAACAGCGCCCAACTGAGGATCACCGCCAGGCTATCCGCGCGCTGTGCGATACGTTTGAGCGAAACCATCTCCACCGGCGAAGCCGCCGGGCCTGACAAGGGCGTTGCGATCATGACATTTTTCCACACCAGAAGTTGATCGTAGAGCCCCAAAATCGTGGGGCAAAGCGCACGGACTCAGTGGTAAAAAACATCGGCAAGGCGGGAGGAAAGTTTAGTTGTGCTGATTAACGACGCGCAGAGCTGTGAGTATGATTACCTAAACCATGCAACACAATTTCATTCCCTTCAGCGTAGAAAGCGATAGACTTGTTAGCAATGAATGCTCTCAGAACATTAACGGATAGATGCTAACTATGGATTCACCTTGCACTCTCAGCGTCCTGGTCACGGCTCACAATTGCGAAAAATACATTGTTGAGACGTTAAACAGCCTCAAAAAGGCCTGCTCTGGCGTTGAGGATGCGGTCGAGGTTGTGTTGGTGAATGACGCATCCACAGATAACACCAGCGAGTTGCTGCACAGCTTTGCCGCTTCATTCAGCCAGGTGAAAATTTTTGACGTGCTGTTCCGTAACATCGGCAAAGTGAGAAATTTTGGCGTCAGCAAATGCAGCGGCCACTTTGTCACGATGCTGGATGGTGACGATCAGCTTTTGCCGAACTCTTTTGCTGACATCGTGCAGTTTTTGCAGGCGCAACAACCCGATATTCTGCTGGCGCCGCTGAATGAAATTTATGAAAAGAAGACCAAACTACACCAGTGGAAAGGTTTGCAGGTTAACGCCTTGTCGCAACATCAGGTGATTGAAAAATTCCTTATCCATCGTGATATCCAGGCGCATTTTATCGGTCAGTTTATTAAACGCTCGCTGTTGGAAGATAACCATTTCCCTGACTTCAGTTGCTACGAAGATGCGTATTTATTCCCCTCGATTCTGAAAGCCAGTCAGACGATATTTTTAGCGAAGCAGAGCCCGTATCTCTATTTCAAACGAGAAAAAAGTCTCTCCAGCGCGCTGGATGCCGATAAAATATCGATGCTGATCAAAGCCACGCAACAGATGGATAATGTGCTCGGTGAAAGCTACCGCAACCTGCTCGCTTGTCACTGGATCAATCTGGCGCATAAGTTTTATCCGCTGATTCACGATGAACATGAGAAACAGGTGGTGAAGCAGGCGATTGAAAACGTCTCTTTCGTTTCATTCCTGCTGGATAGTAAAGTCAGATTTAGTTTGAAGAAAAAATATCTGAGAATGAAATTGCGGAAAATGGGCTGAAACGTTGAGAAAATCGGTCGCCTTCAATGGCGACCTGACAAATATTAGATATGCGTTCGGGGCTTATGCTGCATCAGCGCATAGCTCATAATAATCGATGCCATCAGAATAAACACTGAACTGCTTTGAATCCATACGGTATCAGTCAAACCGAATATAAAAATGGAAACAGGAAGCAGCGCGACATCTAATGCCCGACGACGCATTGCCGCCACAATTAAACCCACATAAAAAAGAATCAGGGTGACAGCACCCGCGATACCTTGCAGCGAAAGCGTTTCTAAAAAATCATCGTGCAAGTGATACATCACATTTTTATAAGCCTCAGGATTAGCGCGTTCATAGGTTTTAATATAAACGCGCGCTTTATCCGTTCTGTCATCCGGACTTTGCCCCAGCAGCGACCAGGAAACGCTGTGATAGCCACTTTTCCAGATCGAGAAGCGCGCACCAATTGAGGTATCATTATTTTTCTGATAGCTGTCTATTTCGTTCTGGATGTTGTCCAACCGATGCATAATGGAGCTGGGCATGAAGAACAGCCCCCCCGCAATGCACAGAACTAAAATCACCAGCGAATATTTTCCTGCCCAGCGATGAACCAGATAAAAACAGAGCAAGTATAAAACGGGCAGCACCAACACCGCCGCACGTGACTCAGTGAGGAACATCAGCAGCATATTCACCACAAAGATAGCGGTGAACAGCAGAATTTGATTAAGGCGGCGAACTATGACCTTATTCACAATAAACAGGGCAGTTAATGCTAACGCCGTCATCAGGTATGAAACGGTACCGGCTGAATCGGTGAGTAATTTAATGCGTTGCTGCGTCTGAGCATGTTCGTACCAGCCGGCGCCCAGCGTCAGCAGCAAGCCAAAAATTAACAAGCCTACGCTAATGCGCAGGACTTTCGTTGACAAACAGTGACGCCACGCAATGAAAAAATAGCTGACAAAAGCGGAGATAATGAAAAGTTTACCGCCCTGAAAATAGTTATCCACTACATCGCTAAAATAGGCATCGGCATAAATACGCGACCATATTACCCTGACTATGCCCAATAATAGAATGGGAATAGCGACGATGAAAGCACTCTTATCGATAATGAATTTTCTTTTTATTCCCTGGGCCAGCAGAAAAAATAGCGTTAAATAACCCACCAGATAAAATGTTTTCTTAGGATATGCGGGGATAACTAACGAGGTCGCAAATGCCAGGGTTAACAGCAAAAAGCACAGCTGATAAATATTGCTTTCGGTTAACAGCGGCTTTAAACGTAAAGTCTGCACTCAAAAATACCTCATTTTAAAATACTTAATGCGCCAATAGAGTGCCGGCATCCATTGATGACTACGGAACAAAAATTTGTACATTCTCTTCGCTTGTTGCGCGTTTTTCGGTGTTTCAAAAGAGACGTCGGCTAATGGCGAAATCTGATAAAGATCGCGATAGTAATGGCCAACGTGCTGTTGATTCCACCGCTGCCAGGGTTTATCGGCACCCGCATAATGCAATAAGCAGGTATTTTTCGGCACATCCTGTGTATAACCGCTATCATCGTGTGAGAGCATATTGATGGTGTTAAAGCGCGTTTCCGTAAATATCACACGGTCCTCAAGCAACGTATTCAACGCATCCTGATCAAGATACTGGAATTGTTTTCCCTTTTCGCTAAGCAAATTAAAAGCGCGTTCACTGATCTGCTCGCGGTTCCACTTTTGAACATCAATCAGCATCATGCCGGCATTAAAATAGCGCTTTCCACGCAAGCCCACCTTTTCAGCCAACTGCGGTTGCAATGCCTGAATCTCGCCAACCACCAAGGCAATAACGTCAGCTGGCATGGCAATCTGCCATAATTCATCAAGAGGATTCAGACACACCATATCGGCATCGAGATAAAGCAATTTAGTGGCATGCGGCAAGATAAGCGGAGCGAGAAAACGATAATAGGTCGCGCGAGTGAACAACTCTGTGGTAGGGAACGCGCTAAACAAACTATCCTGAATAGGATGCAGCGTTAACCCATGTGGCGATCCAGCGAATATTTTTTCCAGACGCGCAGTATCAACTGCAGATATTTCCGAAGAGATAAGATGAAAGTGATAACGAACATCATTGGCATGCTTGATTATCGACATGATGGTAATCAGCGAGTGGCCAATGAATTTACCATCAACACCAAAAAAAATATGCCGGTCGCTGTGCGCGGGAAAAAGGTGCTGAGAATTTATGGTGTTGAGAATCTCTTTATCCATCCTGCACTTCTCTCCGGTCGAAAGCATGCGTTCTGTTAATGCATCATGCCTGAGCAATCATTAACCAGAGACAATTCTGGTTGCAGCCGGAGTTTATCAGTCAGAGTTAGGCAAATAAAGCGAAGTGGAGGAGGAATAAATCGGGTTTCCAGCGTAAAACTCTCCTGCGAGCAGGAGAGTTTTGGTAAATAAAAATGTTATTTCGCCGCGAACTGCGCATAGTTCTCAGGCGTGATGGTTTGATACGGAATCCAGTTGAACTCCTGCACTTTCTGCTTCTCCAGCAGCGCTTTAGTCACCTGCACCGCGCCGGTCGCCTGCCCTTTCGCGTCCTGGAAAATGGTCAGCGTCATTTTGCCGTTCTTCACGAACTGCTGACCATCCGGCGTGCCGTCGATGCCGGCGACCAAAATCTTCTCATTTTTCGCCTGGTTGAGCGCCATGATGGCACCAATCGCCATTTCATCATTATTCGCCGCGATAGCGTCAATCGGGCGCTGATTCAGCAGCCAGCTCGATACCACATCCACCGCTTCGTTGCGCTGCCATTTGGCGCTCTGCTTTTCAATCACCTTCATATCTTTGTATTTGGCAATCACGGCTTCCACCGCGCGGGTGCGTTCACGCGCTTCTTCATTCGACAACGCGCCCATCAAAATCGCCACGTTGCCTTTGTAATTCATCTTCTTCGCCAGCGCTTCCATCTGCATTTCTCCGCCCAACGCCGAGTCTGAACCAACATACGCCATGTCGCTTGGCAGTTTCACTTCTGGCTTACGATTGACGAAGATCAGCGGAATGCCGGCATTTTTCGCCGCGGTAATCATTGGCAATACGCCTTGAGTGTCCACCGGATTGAGGATGATGGCATCGACACCCTGATTAACAAAATCATCCACCTGCTGCACTTGCAGCGCGACATCGCCTTTGGCATCCACAAACTGGCTATTGAGCTGGTTAGCTTTCAGCTCTGCCTGCATCTGGGTGCGCAGAATCGAGACGAAGTTGAGATCGAAGTTAGCCAGCGCGACGCCGACGGTGAAGGTTTTAGCGCTCACGCTCAGGCTGAGCAGCAGCGCGCAGAGGCACAGCATCACATTTCTGATGTTCATGGGTTAGTCCTGTAGGGTTGAGATATTGTTATATATTTCATTGAGTTAATGCCGGATAACAGGCAAATACCCGGCGGTGAAATCGTCAAAGCGTGAAATGATCGCGGAACTGCTGCAGCGCGGCGCCACTTTCGCCGCTGGCCCAGCCTTCCAGCGCCACGGTGCCCTGATAGCCAACATCGTGTAGCGCACGGGCGATGGCGCGATAGTTAATCTCGCCGGTGCCCGGCTGCTGACGCCCCGGCACATCGGCTACCTGAATTTCACCTATCGCCGAACCACAGCGACGAATCAGTTCGATCAAATTGCCTTCGCCAATCTGCGCGTGATACAGGTCGAGGTTCATCTTCAGCGCCGGGCTGTTAACCGCTTCCACCAGCGCCAGCGTGTCGGCCGCCAGCGCAAACGGTGTACCGGGATGATCAACCGGCAAGTTAAGGTTCTCCAGCGTGAAGACGCGTCCGGCGCGCTCGCCCAGCTGCGCCACTTTGCGCAGCGTGTCGGCCGCTTTCAGCCACATCGCGCCGGTCACCACGTCAACCGGTTTGACCGGCAAACCTTTGTCATCCAGTCCGGTACCGTGCAGGTTCAACGCCGGACAGTTGAGCCGCTCGGCCACCGCCAGCGACGCTTCAGCACTTTGCAGCAGTTGCTGAATCTCATCATCATCGGTCAGGTTGCCGCTGAGGTAGCCGGTCATCGAGGTGAAACGCGCGCCGGTCGCCGCCAGCGCATCGATATCTTTGTTGGCCCAGCCCCAGATTTCGACGCCAAAGCCCAGTGCATGAATGCGTTTCACGCGCTCGACAAAAGGCAGATCGAGAAACACCATTTCGGCACATACCGACAGCTGATAACCGGCCATTAGCGACCTCCCAATTTGATGGGTTGCTGCTGCTGCACCGAGTCGATACAGGCCAGCGCGATTACCAGCGCGTTGCGTGCATCTTCACCGGTAGCGCGCGGCGTTTCGCCACTGCGAATGCAGCGGGCAAACTCGGCCATCTCCGCCACATAGGCTTCGCGCAGCAGGTCTGAATCCATGCGGGAGGTTGCAATCGCGATACCATCCTGGTGATAGCGCACGCAGTGATTGGCGTTGATGTGGCCCGCCTGCAGCATGCCTTTGCTACCGAACACTTCGCCGCGCACGTCGTAGCCATACACCGCCTGGAAGTTGGCTTCGGCGGTGGCAATCGCGCCGTTATTAAAGCGAATGGTGACCACCGAGGTGTCGAGCAAGCCTTTGTCTTTGAAATCCGGACGCACCAGCGCATCGGCCAGCGCATAGACTTCCACCGGCTTCGCGCCAGGGTTAAAGTGCAGCAGCGTGTCGAAATCGTGGATCAGCGTTTCAAGGAAGATCGTCCACTGTGGGATGCGCGAAGGATCGTGCAGGCCCGGATCGCGCGTCAGCGACCGGCTCAGCTGCGTGGTGCCATTTTCACCCGCCTTCACCGCCGCGATCGCTGCAGCAAAACCGGAATCAAAGCGGCGGTTAAAACCGACCTGCAACACGACGCCGGCCGCTTTCGCGGCAGCAATTGCACGATCCGCCTCTTCCAGCGTCACCGCCATCGGCTTCTCACAGAACACATGTTTGCCCGCCTCGGCGGCAGCGATCACCCATTCGGCGTGCGTGCGCGCTGGCGCGGCAATCGCCACCGCCTCAATTTCGGGATCCTGCAGCAGCGCATGCAGATCGCTATAGGCTTTAGCGACGCCGAGCTTATTGGTCAGCGCGTCGGCCGCGCCCGGTTGCGGATCGGCCACCGCTGCGAGGATCGCACCCGGCACGCGCCAGGCCAGATTTTCCGCGTGGAAGCTGCCCATGCGACCGGCGCCAATCAGGCCGACGCGTACTGGCTTAAGATGAAATGTCATGACCTATTCCTTATTGTTTTGGATGTGCTCATTCGAGCGCAGGGATGTGCAATCGGTAGTGCAAAGGCGATGCCAACTGCAATCCGCCGCTTTATGTGAGGCATAACACAGATATAGCTCACAATCTGGCAACAAAATTTACATGTCAACTTCACATGTCAATAAAATGTACATTCCATCTTGTTCAGGAGTGTCACATGCGTGCCAGTGAGCGTTTGCCGTTTAAAGATGAAAGCGATCCGATCTTCAGCTTGCCGGACAGCGCGGAGGTGGGCGAATGGGATACGTTGTTGTGGCAGGGCTGGCACAGCTTCGAACGCGGTGAACAGCCCGGCTGGATGCGGCACAGCATTTTGCAGTCGTGGCGGCGATCGCAGCAGCGCGCGATCGATCCCGCCACCTTTGCCTATGTCTCGCCACCCGCTGCGGAACTAGCGGCGATCCTTGAGCACAATGCCGAGTTGATCCTCGCGGCGCGCAGCATCATGGAAAACCTGCTGGCGTATAACCCGGATGGCCACATCAATCTGACCGATGCGCAAGGCGTGACGCTGCACTTCTGCGGCGCGGATCTGACGCCGGTCGGCAGCATCCTGCGCGAAGAAGTGCTCGGCACCAATTGCACCGCGCGCTGCCTGATTGAGCAGCGGCTGGTGTACGTGTTGAGCGGCGAAAACTGGAAGCTGGATCTGCGCAAACGCCATCGCCAATGTGCTGCCGCACCGGTGCGCGATGCCAGCGGCCAGCTGCTTGGCGTGCTCACGCTTACCGCCACGCCTGACAACTTTAATGCGCATACGCTCGGCACGGTGCAGGCGGCAGCGGAAGCGGTTGGTCAGCAGCTGATGCTGCGCCGTTTGCTGGCCGAGCAGCAGTCGATCCTCGAAACCCTGAACGAAGGCGTGATCGTCTGCGATCGTCACGGTCGCATCAAAACGCTGAATCGCTATGCGCGCCAGATCTTTAGCGGCCTCGATCCCAGCGCCGGACCGATCGACGTGCTGCTGCAACCGCAAGGCGGATCGCTGCTCACCATGCCGTTCTGCAATGACCGCGAGCTGCAATTTATGCCGGATGGCGTGCATCCCCTTTCCTGCCTTATTTCGCTGATGCCCGCGCCAGACGGCGGCCGCGTGCTGTCGCTGCGCGAGAATCAACGTATCCGCGCCATTACGCGCCGCGTGATGGGCGTCGGCGCCAGCTACACCTTTGAGATGATTCGCGGGCACGCGCCGCGCGTGCTGCAAGCGATTCAGAAAGCGCGCGCCAGCAGCCGCAGCGACAGCACGGTATTATTAACCGGCGAAAGCGGCACCGGTAAAGAGCTGTTCGCGCAGGCGATTCACAACGCCAGCCCGCGCCAGCAGGAAGCCTTTATCGCGCTGAACTGCGGCGCATTGCCACGTGATTTAGTGCAGAGCGAACTGTTTGGCTATGTCGACGGCGCTTTTACCGGATCGCGACGCGGCGGCTCGGCAGGCAAATTTGAGCTGGCCGATGGCGGCACCTTGTTCCTTGATGAGATTGGCGAGATGCCGCTCGAGGCGCAAACCAGCCTGCTGCGCGTGCTGCAGGAGGGCGAAGTGGTGCGAATCGGCGCGGCCCATCCCATCAAGGTCAACGTGCGCATCATCGCCGCTACCCACTGCAATCTGCTGGATGCGGTGGAAAAAGGCGCATTCCGCCGCGATCTCTACTATCGTCTGAATGTGATTTCGCTGGAGATCCCGCCGCTGCGCGAGCGTCAGGAGGATATTCCCGGCCTGGTGAATACCTTTATTCAGGCGCTCTGCACCCGGCTGAAGCGCATCGCGCCGCAGCTTTCCGCTGAGGCGATGCGCTGTTTACAGGCGTGGCACTGGCCCGGCAACGTGCGTGAGCTGGAGAATCTGGTCGAGCGCATGGTGAATTTGTGTGAAGGGTTGGAGATTGAGCGCCACGATCTGCCGGAAGAGATGGTGCAGCGTAACGCGCCTGTCGCCAGCGAATTGACCTCGCTGCAGGAGAATGAGCGCCAGCATGTGATGCAGGTGGTGCGTGAGCAAAAAGGCAACCTGCGCCAGTCTGCCCAGCTGCTGGGGATTTCACGCACCGCACTGTATAACAAGCTGCATCAGTGGCAGGTGGATGTGGCGGGATTGCGGCGCGGTTAGGTGCGACTTGTTGCCCTCATCCCAGCCCTCTCCCTGTACAGTCCGGGGACATGGTAGACAGGTGTTCGGGGACATGGTGAACACTTTTTAACATCCTTTACCCATGGTGATCGACTTTTTCTTCAGGTCGATCACCCCCACTTTTGTGCTGTACCACCATACCTCGTAGCACCCGTCTTCCTGCATCTCCTTCAGGCCAACGTGCTCTCCCCTGAACGCCTTGCCTGCCTTCAGACTCAGGCCTTTTATAGTCAGCTTCCCACTGATATCTACCTTCCTGACCATCACGCCCTCGTCGTATTCCGCTGACGTTACGCTGGCGCTGTACTGCCGAGCCGATGGCTGATAGCGCGACGCCGGCACCGCCATATCCAGCGCCTCATGCGGGCGTTCAAGGTTATAAACCGTCCGCCAGTGATCGAAGGCGCGCTGCAGCTCACCGTCGTCCGCGAACCACTTCCCCTGCAGCACTTCAGCCTTCAGGCTGCGGTGAAAGCGCTCCAGCTTGCCCTGCGTCTGCGGATGATAAGGCCGGGAGTGCCCCACCCGGATACCCTGTCGCATAAGCCACAGCTCGACGGCCGTCCAGGTCCCGGTAGTGTCGCCCCACGGCGAACCGTTATCCATCGTCATCCGGTCCGGCAGGCCGTAACGTTCAAAGACGCTGACCAGCTGCTTCTGCACCGTCTCACGCCGCTCGTCAGCGCAGTGTACGAGGCACAGCGAGAAGCGGGAGTGATCGTCAAGGAGGGTAAGCGGGTGGCAGCGGCCGCCGCCAAAGGGAAAATGCCCCTTGAAATCCATCTGCCAGAGCTGGTTCGGGGCCGCATGTTCAAACCGGCCCGTGGCCGGGACACCCGGAGCTGAGCCCGGCAGCAGGTCGTGGCGGGCCATCAGGCTGTGGACGGTGCTGAAGGCGGGCATGCGGTGTCCGCGGTCTTCGAGCCAGCGCTTTATCTTGCGCGCGCCCCAGTGCTGATGAAGTTCATGCGCCATACGAAGCAGGTCAGTGATGTCGTCAGACGAGCGGTTGGGAGAGTGATGGGGTATGCAGGGGCGGTCCTGAAGACCGGATTCTCCCTCTTCAGCCCAGCGGCGAAGCCACTTGTAGGCAGTGGCGGAAGAAATGCCGTAGTGACGGCAGAGTGCGCGGATGTTCGCCCCGTCTTGCGAGGCTAACAGAACAAACTCTTTACGTAATGACATGGTATCTCTCGCATCCCAGGACATAAGCGACTCCATAAACGGGTTCTTATGCCTTAGTTGTAAGTGTCTACCATGTCCCCGAACAAGTGTTCACCATGTCCCCGGACTGTACACTCCCACTGGGAGAGGGAGTTAGTCGGTGCACTATTCAATTCCCTCTCCCTGTGGGAGAGGGTTAGGGTGAGGGAAAAAACTACAACGACGCCCCACCACAGATCACCAACTCCTGCCCGGTAATCGCATCGGCGGCAGGCGACAGCACAAACCCTGCCAGCGCCGCCACTTCCTGTGGCTTGATATAGCGCCCCATCGGCGGCAGCTTTGGGGGTGAACTGGCGCGGCCGGGCTGCAGCAGCATGGGCGTCTCCGTCGCCCCCGGCGCAATCACATTCACCGTGATGCCTTTGGGTGCCAGTTCCGCCGCCCAGCTGCGCGCCATGCCCACCATTGCCGCCTTGGTGCTCACGTACTGGCTGCGATTCGCCGCGCCGCGTGACGTGCGGCTGCCAACCAGCAAGATACGATCGCCCTGCGCCATCTGCGGCTGCAAGACATTTGCCATTATCTCCGCCACCTGCACGTGCAAGTACCACAAACGCGCGCTCTGCTCCTCATCCAGCTCACCGAGCGGCGCAGCCGCCATCATGCCTGCGGCATGCACCAGCGCATCCACCTTCGGCAGCGCCAGTAGCGCCTGCTTCAGCAGATTGGCATCCAACAGATCCACGCTGACCGAGGTGAACGCTGGATGATCGTTCTGCACCGACGTGCGGCTAAAACCGGTCACCTGCCAACCTTGTTGCAACAGATGATCGGCGATGGCGGCGCCTATGCCAGAGCTGACGCCAGTTACCAGCGCGTGTCGCTGCCTGCTCATCCTTTCACCCAGCTTTCATCGACGCGCACATATTTAATCGCCTGACGAAAATAGGTGTAAGCCACATGCAGCGCGCCATCGTCACTTTGTTTGATGCTCGGATAGGAGAACTCGCGGTTAAGCTTTTGCTGCGAATTATTGGTCATGCAGTAGCCGTCGCCCTCGTCGAGATTACGCTGCCATGGCCAGCTTTTGCCGCCATCGGCGGAAATCGCCAGCGTCATTGGCGCGCGGGGTGCGCCCCAAAACGCGCTGCGTCCGCTGTGCACCAGCGGCTCTGCCGCCACCGCCACATCGCCGTCATCCTCTTCATCTTCGATTTCGTCATACAGCGATAAGCGGCGCTCGCTGGCATCTCTGGCGCTCATGGCATTAAACACCAGCGCCAGATGGCCGTTGTGCAATGTCGTGACCTGAATCGACGAGTTGTTGTTTGGCAAGTCAGTCGCCAGCGGCGCACTCCAGCTTTCGCCGCCGTCGGTGGAACGACTTTGATAGATGAAATCGGCCCAGCGGCTGCGATACAGCGCCAGTAAGCTGCCATCCTGCAGCAACGTGATGTTCATATGCACGCAGCCCAGGCTGTCTGGCACCGCCACATCGCGCCAGCTTTGGCCTTTATCACTGGAGATTTTCACCGCGCTGATATCATCGTTACCTACCCATTTCACGCCAGGCTGCGTTCGGCAATAAAATACCGGCAGCAGCCAGTTACCGTTTGGCAGCACCACAATCGGCTGGCGAATAAAGGTGCCGGGCTGATCGAGCAAGGTGTCGATTGCCCCCCAGCTGCGGCCAAAATCGCGTGACTGACGATAGCGCACAATCGCTGTGTCCTGATTGCCGGATTTCTGCGCCGTCCACAGCAGCCAAAGCACCTGTTCGGGATCGAGGAACAGCAGCGGATTTTGCTCCGATCGCGTGGGATCGTCAGAGAGTTTTTCCGCCTCGCTCCACTGTGTGCTGCCGCTTTTCAGCCGCGAGCACCACACAGAAATATCGGCGATCCCTTCCTGCGTGCCGCCAAACCACACACACAGCAGGTCGCCATTGGGTAGCGGCAGCAGATTCGCCGCATGGTTCTGCGGGCAGACCGAAGGCAGCATCGCCGTGAGCTGTTGCGCATCCTGCGCGTGCGGATGGAGGTTACCGCTGCGTTCAACGGTAAAGGTTAAATCACTCATTTCAGGCTCCACTGTTTTGCATTGAAGATTTCGGGGCTTTTTTCTCATGGGTTTGGCTTGAAGGGATCAGGCGGTCAATCACCATGATGACCGCAGGCGTGATCAACGCCACGTACATGTTGTTGATACCTAATGGATCGCCTAGCAGATACCACACTGACGTCATGACGCACGCACCAATCAGGCCTGCATTGGCGCCGCGCGTGCTTTTAAAGAACGGCAGATAAAAGGCGATGATTGCCACCACTGAAATCGATAGCCGAATAGCGCGGGTGAAGAAGGAGAGCTTCAATACTTCCGGCACGAACAGCACGAAAATCAGCGGCAGGAAACCGATCAGCAGCGACAGCCAGCGCGTCATGCGGAACTCACGCTCCGGCGTCGGATTGCGATAGGGCACGTAGAAATCTTTTACCACCAGCGAGGCAATCGCCAGCGCTACGGTGCTGACGCTGACAAAGATCGACGCCACGAGTGAGGTGGTGACAATCCCCGCCAGCCAGGGACTCATGTCCTGCAGGAACACCGGCAGCGCGTAGAGACTTTTAATATCGGGATGCAGGTATTTCGCCGCCACGCCAATCAGCGCGATAGCAATGGCAATCGGCATGCAGAAGAAGAACGCCACCCAGGTTGCACGTTTGGCGGACTCGGCACTTTTTGTCGAGGCAATCGCCTGAATCACAAACTGAGTACAGAAGATCGAGCCGATAGTACCAATCATCCAGGCGAAAATAGTGCTGCCGCCAACGTTGCCGTCCCACGTCCAGTAGAAATGCGGCATCTCTTTGATCATTGGGCTGACGCCGCCGGTCATGTGCAGGGCCACGCCGAGAATGATCAGAATACCGATATATTTCAGTCCGCTGTGCAGCAGCGTGACCCAGGCGATGCCTTTCATGCCACCGAACATAAAATAGAACGTACTGACGATCGCGGTGATCACCGCAGCGGTAGTGAGATCGAGGTTGAGCACCGTTGAGATCGCCGCCGCACCGCTAACGTAGTTACCGACGTTAACCAGCAACAGCGCATAGATCATGATCAGCGAGATGATGTTTTTGGTGGAGTTGCCATAACGTTCAGCGATCGCCGCAGAGATGGTGATTTTACCGGTATTGTAGATGCGCTTTACCAGCAGAAAACCAAACAGCGGGAAACCTATGGCGGCACCAATCACCGACCATGAAGCGGCAAAGCCATCCTCGAAGGCCGCCTGAGCCGTACCGATAGTTGATTTGGCGCCGATGTATTCCGACATCAGCATCACGCCCACCACAAATGCCGGCATCACATTGGAGCCAGCCATAAAGTCGCCGCTGTTTTTACTGCGCAGACGCCAGGTGAGCCAGGTGGTGAACAGGATGTACGCAAAGACAATCCCGACAATAATCACCATCCCTTCTGTAGAGAATTGTTTCATTTCAGCCTCATCGATAACGTAGGGTCGTGGAACGCGCTGGGCTTCACGCGTCCCGTTGATGAGGTGGCCGATGTTGTTATTCACCGTGTCTACGCACTTCGCCACCCCACTTATGCTTATGATTCATTTCGCTCAAATAAGAATGAATTTACGCATATTAGAGGCGTTTTATAGGCTAAACAGGGCTTAATTTGTTTGAAGTTGCTCACAAAGCATCAAATATGATTACAAATAATCAAAATCAACGCATTGATTACAGCGCCTTTGAATCGGCACCCGATATCGCTGGTAAAGGCGTGAACAACCCGATTGGTCAGATTTGGAGTGGCGCGATGATGCTGGAGCACCTCGATTACGCCGAAGCGGGCGCAGCGGTGTTGGATGCCATCGAGCTTACGCTGGCGGCGGGCAACAGCCTGACGCGCGAGCTCGACGGCCGCGCGTCAACCGAGGAACTGGGCGCGGCTATCGCTGCTGCGTTGTAACCTCCAGGCGTGCCCTAAAGAATCTGCACTGTTTCCGCATGCCAGCCGTGGGGCAACGGCTGCGGGCGCGTAATCACCACGTTATGCAACTGCAGATTCTCCACGCCGCGCGCAAACACGCCCGGCAAGCCATCCGGATAAGCAGCGACGCCGTATGCTAAGCCCGATGTGCTATCCAGTTTGTACGCATTGTCGAGGCCCATGCCGGTCGGCGATTCGGGATTACACGGCGGGCGCACATCGTAATGTCCCTGATCCGCACCTGCTGCTACCACTTGCCGCAGCTGCACATTCGCCAGCATCACATCACGAATCTGTCCCGGTTGTTCCGCATGCAGGTTAATTGCTCCTTCCATCACACCGCTGACGTTGCTGAATTGCAGTTGCTCAATGCTGCCCGGCGCTATCGCCGGATCGCGCGCGCGCACTGAAACAAACAGCGCATCGGCTTTACCCCAATGGCACGGCGGTGCGTGGCGGCAGGCCAGCGTGATATTGCTGAACAGCAAACGGCGGAACTGGCCGCCATCACGCGACAGCAAGCCAATCGCGCGGTTGGAATCAAAGAGGGTGCAGCCGGAGACGGTGACATCTTCCACGTCATCGAAGGTTTCGGTGCCGATTTTGAACGCGCAGCTATAGGAGCGCAGCAGGCAGTTGCTGATCATGATTTGTCGCGCGGCACGTCGCAGATGCGCGGGTTTTTGGCTGGTTTTGATGCAGATGGCATCATCGGCCGCGCTCAGGTAGCTGTTGCTGACAAACACCGCTTCACAGCTGTCGATATCCAGCGCATCGGTGTTCGGCATGCTCATGCTGTTATTGATGGTGAGATGGTCGACATGTACATGGCGGCAACTCACCAGATGTACCGTCCACATCGGCGCCTGAATGATGGTGAAATCTTGCAGCGTCACCTGCTCGCAATCCTCAAACACCACGATGCGCGGGCGCTGCGCACGCGGCAGGCGATAACCCTGCTCGTCCTTTTCCGCAGCAAACCACGCATCGCCGTTACCGTCGATCACCCCTTTGCCACTGATGCTGATATTGCGCTGCCCGACGGCGTACAGCAGCACATGCTGCGACAGTTCAGCCTGGCTCTGCGCCAGCTGCTGCTGATAATCCTCAACGCGTGAGCTGGCGAGCAACGTGGCGCCCGCTTCGAGATGCAGATTAATGTTGGAACCCAGCGTCAGCGTGCCGAGATGATAGCGGCCAGGCGGCACTGATAAGGTGCCGCCGCCGCGCGTTGCCAGATGATTGAGTGCGCGCTGGAAGCAGTGTGTATCCAGCGTTTCGCCATCGGCGATGGGATAGAAATCAGCCAGTGAAACGTGCATGCGGTTCTCCTGAATAGCGGCGATGCGCTATTGCAGCACGCGCCGCATGACCAAAACCTTTTGCTGGTGGACAAGATGGTTATTTCACCGCGCCTTCGGTGACGCCGCTGATAAATTTGCGCTGGAACACCAGGAACACCGCCACCAGCGGCAGGATGACAATCATCGCGCCCGCCATCAGCACCGGAATATCGATGGTGTTTTTGTTCTGGAAAAACATCATGCCGATCGGCAAGGTGCGCAGCTCATCTTTATTCACCAGAATTAGCGGGATAAGGAACTCGTTCCACGTCCAGATAAACAGCAGCAGCGCCAGCGTGGACAGCGTTGGCCAAATCGCCGGCACCAGCAGGCCCCAGAGAATTTTGCGGCGTGAGGCACCATCCATCACCGCCGCTTCCACCAGCTCGCGCGGCACCTGCTGCAACGCGGTGGCAATCATCAGCGTGGTAAACGGCAGCGACAAGGCAATTTGCGGCAGAATCAGCGCCAGATAGGTGTTGGTGAGGCCCATCCAGCGCAGCTCGTGATAGAGCGGAATAATAAAGGCTTCACTCGGTAGCACCATGCCAAGACCCAGCAGCGCGGCAACCACCGTTTTGCCGGGGATCTTCAGCCAGGCGAAACCGAATCCCGCCAGAATGCCGAGCAGGATGCTGCAGATCACCACCGGAATCACCACCAGCACCGAGTTCATGAAGTAGACGTTGAAATGTCCCTGCTGCCATGCGGTGATGTAGTTTTTAAAATTGAGCGACGAGGGCAAGGTAAACACGCCCTGAAATAGCTCCATCTGGGTTTTGAACGAGGTCATCAGCGCCATTAAAAACGGCAGGATGGTCATCAACGCGACAATCCAGATCAGCGCGCGTGAGACAGTTGGCGTGCCGCGCATCAGTGACGCTCCCGTAGACATAGATGAATTAAGCCGTTGATCATTAACACAATCAGCATACTGAACACCGCCACGGCGGAGGCATAGCCGAAGTAGTGCAGGTCAAAGCCCTGCTTATACATAAAGATGTTGGTCACCATAGTGGACGTGCCCGGCCCGCCTTGCGTCATCACGTAAACCAGATCGAAAGCTTTCAGACTGGCGATTACCGTCAGCAGCAGCGCGATACGCAGTTCCGGACGCAGCGACGGCAGCGTAATGCGCATAAATTTCTGCCGGCGTGATGAACCATCGAGATCGGCCGCTTCCAGCAGCGACGGATCCATGCGTTGCAAGCCCGCCATAAACAGCACCAGACAGAAACCGAAGAAGTACCAGGTGGCGACAAAGCCGACCGCGGGTAGCGCCCAGGTAAAATCGCCCAGCCACGACTTCGCCAGCTGCGGCAAACCCACGGCGCGCAGGAATTGATCGATAGGGCCAAACGCCGGGTTATACAGCCAGCGCCACACCACGCCGAGCACCGCCATCGGCATGATGTACGGCAGGAAGAAGAGAATACGCAGCACGCTGCGCTCTTTGTTATTGCGCGTCTCATACAGGAAGCTGCACAGCAGCAGTCCAACGCCAATCGGAAACAGCGTGTAGAACAGCATCAGCAAGGCATTATTGCCGAGCGCCACCCAGAACACCGGATCCTGGAACATGCGCAGATAGTTACCCATGCCGATGAAAATCGGCCACGAGGTGCCGTCCCATTCGGTGAAGCTGATCCCTAACGAGGCCAACAGCGGCATCAGCAGAAACACCGCATACACCAGCACCGCGGGCAGAAGATAGAGCGCATTGCGCCAGGCAGATTTATTCAGCATAACCGTACTCGCTTGCGGGCCTGTTCGCGGCCCGGCCACTTACGCCGGGCCGTACGTCATCAGTGCTTGAGGGTTTTCAGGTAACGTTGATAGTTGTTATCGAAGTTGATCACCATCTGGTCGGCGGTTTGACGTCCCGCCAGCAGCAGCTGCACATTCTGATTCAGCTCAGCGTTCATGGTTGGCGTGGCCCAGTCGAGATAATGGCCGAGACCATCGTTGTCATTTAGCGTCACCCACACCTGATACGCTTCTGCCAGCAGCGGGTTATCCGCCGGAATCTGCGCATTTTTGCTGGTGCCGGCCGGCAGGAAGCCCACTTTCAGCCAGCGGTTCGCCATCTCATCTGAGACGATGTAGTCGATGAACTTCGCTGCGGCATCCTGCTGCGCTTTGTCTTTGGCGGTGCTGGTGATGGAGAACGCCAGATCGGTGCCACCCACCATCAGCGGATGCTGCACGCCCTCGCCCGCTGGCATCGCAGCGAAGTGCAGATCTTTGTTGTCTTTAAACTGGCCGAGATACCAGGTTCCGCTCACCAGGAACGCTGCCTGACCGTTCTGGAACAGGGTCGCGGCATCGTCGTGCCCAATGCCCTGGAAGCCGGGGAACAGATAGCCTTTGTCGTTCCAGCCCTTCATCATATTGGCGGCTTTCACCAGCTTGTCGTCTTTGAACGTGCCGCCCACGTCGTAAATCAGATCGTCGAGTTTTTTCCGGTCGCTGCTCTCAATCTGCGCTTCCCACAAGGTGCTGAGCAGCTGCTGGCCCATGTTGCCGTCGAGCAGGCCGAGCATCATCGGCGGTGTGCCGGCGGCTTTGAGTTTCTCCATCGCCTGTTCGAGTTCCGGCAAGGTTTTAGGCACCGCAACACCGGCTTTATCCAGCAGCGCTTTGTTGTAGTACAAACCCACCATTTCGCCAAGGCTCGCCACGCCGTAGAGTTTGCCGCTGCCGAAATCTTGTTTATCTGACCAGCGGTTACGTTTCAGGATTGAATCCGGGAAGCGCGTGGTCCAGCCGTAAGTTTTGGCGTAATCATCCAGCGGCCACAGCAGCTTGTCTTTCACCAGCGAGCCCATATCGCCGCCGCCCTGATTCACCTGGGCGATTTGCGGGCCGTCACCGGCGGTCAGCGCCAGCTTAAGCGGAATGCGCGTGTCTTCGAAGGAGTGCACCGAACGCTGAATCACAATGCCCGGATTCTTTTGCTGGAACGCTTTTACCGCTTCATCCACCGCTTCGGTCTGCTGCGGATAGTTGTAAATGTCCCACTCATTCAGGGTAACGGCCTGCGCGGCTGCCATGGTCGCACCGAGCAGAATCCCGGCGGAGACCAGACGCGACACCGTGCGCAGTGAGCTTTGCAAACGGGAAGGACGATTGGTTGAATCACACATCATGCTCGGTTTCTCCAACAGATGACTGGCATCCCTTCATCTCGACACCTGCGATTCCCGGCAGGTTGATTCAGCAGCGACAACGCACATAATTCATACTTACTTTATGCACAAAAGAAAGTCAAACATCACTACTGCGGAATTTTTGCTCTGTGATACAGTGCAAAGAGTAAGAAGAAAAGCCGCCAGAACAGCAGAGGATGCTGCGATTCAGCGCGCAAACCGGACAGCGCCGCACAGTAAAGCCTGAGCATCGGTATAAATCACTCAGCCAAGAGAGACGCATTAACTCACTGATAGAGCATACGAAAATCCTATAGTTATCATCACAGCAATAGATAAGCGAAAGGCAATGTGCTTTCAACCAGCGCTCATACCGGCGTTGCGCGTGAGTTTGTCAGCCGCCCAGTCATGCTTTGTGGTTATAGTTCGCATCAGCTTTGTGCGCCAGCGCAATTATTACATCTTGAAAACTAAGTCGGCTTTCTTTACCGTAAAATCTGTTCATCTCCTGACCACAGAGGCTCCACCATGACGGCTGAAGGTGTTATTCGTCGCGCCAGCGAGGCAGATTTTCCCGCCTTGTCGCGCATCTGCTTAGAGACCGCCAATGCCGGCACCGATGCCAGCGCGCTCTACTCCGATCCCGCGCTGCCCGGCCTGCGCTTTGTCATTCCCTACGCGCGCTTTGCGCCCGAATTTGCTTATGTGCTGGAACAGCACGGCGAGGTAGTCGGCTACGCGGTCGCCGCGCCCGATACGCGCGCCTTCGAAGCAAAGTTGAATACTGATTGGTGGCCACAGCTGCAACAGCTATATCGCGATTACGCGCCGCAGGCGGCGCTCGACAGCAAAGTGCTGGAAGCGATTCATCAGCCCGATGCGGCAGCGGATCAGCTGGTGACGCAGTGGCCTGCGCATCTGCACATCAATCTGTTACCCGCCGCGCAGCAAGGTGGCTGGGGCCGCAAGCTGATTGAACAGCTGCTACACGATCTGCGTGCCGCGGGCGTGCCGGGCGTTTATCTCGGCGTCAGCCTGCAGAACGAGCAGGTGTGCGGCTTTTATCAGCGCCTTGGCTTCACGCCGATTATGCGCAGCAACGCCATTTATATGGGCCAACTTCTCTGATTCGAGGCATCGCATGACCAGCCTGCATCTGCAAAACGTTAAAAAGTCCTACGAAAATGTAAATGTGATTCATGGCATCGATCTCACCATTAACAGCGGCGAATTCGTGGTGTTTGTCGGTCCTTCCGGCTGCGGGAAATCTACGCTGCTGCGCATGATTGCCGGGCTGGAGGAGATCACCGACGGTAAGTTGCTGATTGAAGGCGCCGATATGACCGATCAGCACGCCACCGAGCGCGGCATCGCCATGGTGTTTCAGTCCTATGCGCTCTACCCGAACATGACGGTGCGCGGCAATCTGGCCTATCCGCTGGAAGTAATGAAGCGCCCGAAAGCGGAAATTGAGCAGGCGATCAAACAGACTGCGGCGCGCCTGCATCTGACAGAATTTCTTGACCGCTTACCGCGCGCGCTGTCCGGCGGACAGCGGCAACGTGTGGCGATTGGCCGCGCGATAATCCGCCATCCGCGCATTTTTCTGTTTGATGAGCCGCTGTCGAACCTCGATGCCGAGCTGCGTTTGCAGATGCGCATTGAGATTGCTCGCCTGCACGCTTCGCTGGGCAACACCATGATCTACGTGACGCACGATCAGCTGGAGGCGATGACGCTGGCGGATCGCATTGTGGTGCTGCGTCAGGGCCGCATTGAGCAAGTCGGCGCACCGATGGCGCTGTATCGCGATCCCGACAACCTGTTTGTCGCCGGGTTTATTGGCTCGCCGAAGATGAATTTCCTCACTGCCGAAGTGTCCGCGATCGCGCCGGGCGCGGTGCAACTGCGGGTGCCGGCGCTGGGCATTAATCAGCTTACGTTGCCGATCGCCGCGTCGTGCCGCGAAGGGCAGAAAATCACGCTGGGCGTACGTCCAGAGCATTTCCAGCCAGTGAGCAGCAACGATGATGTCCTGAGTTTTAGCGGCGAGTTGTCGTTTAGCGAGATGCTGGGACACACCAATTATCTCTATCTCGATATCGGCGAAGAGAAGCTGCTGGTGATTGAGGAGCGTAACGTGGCGGAACACGCGATTGGCGAGCGGCTGAGTTATCAGCTGCGTGCTGAGCATTGTTTATTGTTTGATGAGCAGGGTTTGCGACTCAGATAAGGTGTAAAAGCCGCATCTTTTCGTCGCGGCGCGATAAATCGCGCCGCGACGGAATGGGCGGGGATTTAACGCGTGATTCACTATTGCGGTGCGATCTCTTCATCGGCCTGTGCGGCCAACAAATCCAGCAGCTTATTCACCGCAAACCCGGCAGCGCCCTGCGCCCACATGCGGTTGGATTCCGTAAGGAACTGCAGCGGCGTCATGTGCGGCGTCAGCTTCAAACGGTAAGTCTGGAAACTCTGCGTAACGTGGTCGAGCAGAATGCGCGAAGCCATTTGCGGCTCCATCGCCAGATACACCACGTCCGGATCGTAAGCCACCGACAGATTCGCCAGCGACATCCCCAAATGCTGCCCGGCCTCGGCCAGCGCGCTCAGCACCTCCGGCGTTGGACGCGCATCGAGATCGCGCAGCGTATGCGGCACCTCTTCTTTGGTGGTGGCCGCCACGCGCTGCAGAATCGCCTGCGACGACGCCACATCCTCCAGCAGACGCTCAGAACCATCGCCCAGCAGCGACACGCCAATCTCCCCAGCTTTGCCGTGACGACCACGATAAAGCTGGCGATCGAGCAGAATCCCCGCGCCGATGCCTTTGCCGAACGTAGCTATCACCGCCGACTGCGCATGGCCGAGCTGACCAAACACCAGCGCCGCCATCGCCAGCGCGTTGGCATCATTTTCAATAAATACCGGCAGCGAGAAGCGCTCTTCCAGCAGACGGGCAATCGGCACGTTATCCCAGCCCAGCGCGCGTGACAGCACGCAAACGCCATTGCTGGCATCGACCAAACCCGACAGCGCCAGACCAATCGCCCCAACCTTTTTGCCCTCAACGCCACGCAAAAACTTCGCCAGCGCATCGCCGAGCTGTTTGGGCGTCATCGCGCCGGAAGGAATTTGCTGCTCGCCGATGATGTTGCCGCTGAGATCGGTCAGCACCATCAGGTTGCGTTCGGCATTAAGCTGAATCCCCACCACGCTGGCGTGATCCGGATTGAGGCCGAGCAGCGTTTTGGGCCGCCCCATTGAGACGCGACGTAGCCCCAGCTCCTGCACGATGCCGCCGGTCAGCAGACGATTGGTGGCTTGCGACACCGTCGACATGCTCAAGCCGCTGCGCACTTTGAGATCGGATTGACTAATAGGCGCATTTTCGACAATCAGCCGCAGAATGCGCGCGGTTACGTTGGGAGCGCTCATGAGCCTCTTTATCTGAAGTTAAGCGGGAAGTGTCAGGCTGAACTGCGTGGCCAGGCGAAGCGCACCGCTCAGCGCATCGCCCTGCGGCGGCACCAGCAGCGCGGCGATATCCGCCGGTAGCCACGCCTGAATGGGCGCGGCTAATCCGCCCATCAAAGCCAGCTTGCCGTGGCTGCGCGCCAGCAGCGGCTGCACCATCTGCACGATATCCGCGGCGGATTGCTGCACCAGCGCTGTGCCGTGCACATCGCCCTGCTGCGCGGCAGCGAACACCTCAGGCACCACGCGGCCCCAATCAGCGGGTGTCGCCTGTTTCGACCACATCAGCAGCTGTTCCGGGCTGTTTTGATAGCTTGCCATGATGCGCTGCGTTAACGCCGAGGCGGGCACAATCTCTTCGTGCGCCAGCAGCGCCAGCCGCAGCGCGCGTTGGCCGAGAATCGCACCCGAACCGGCATCTGACAGGGCAAAACCCCAGCCGCCGAGCAGCGTGAAGTGCGTGCCATCCCAGGCCGCGCCCTGGCTGCCGGTGCCAATAATAAACACTGCGCCTGGCGCACCGGCGTGCGCACCGGCACAGGCGATTTCGACATCGGTAAACAGATAGCGCGCCTGACAGCGTGGCTGCCAGCTGGCGAGACGGCTTTGCACCGAGGCGACGTTCGCGCCCGCCAAACCGGCGACGATCACCGTGCGGTCGCGCGCTTCAGCGGGTAAATTCGCCTGCGTAAATAGATCGTCAATGACCTGATCAATGGCCACGATGGCGGCATCAAACTGCGACCAGACGTTAGCGGGACCGCCTTTAGCTTCCGCCAGCAGGCGTCCGGCGCTGTCGGTCAGGCGTCCACGACAGTGCGTACCACCGCCATCAATACCCAGCATTAGTGATTGCACGCGCTTCCTCCTGCCAGCCCGAAACGGTATGACGCTTATAGATGTGCGAAAGATAGGGGAAAAAAACTTAAATCGCAATAATAAATAAATAGGCAATCCGTATAGTTAATTAAAATAGATATAAATCATATAAATAACAATTTTTCACCAATTGAGATCAGCCACACGGATTGACATTAGTTTTTCTGTCGTAATAAGTTAACGGTCAGATTATCAGCAGCCTGACAGGTCGGGCGGCTCAAAGGCAACGGGCTTCAGGGGTACAACATGAAAGTGGGCATTATTGGTCTGGGCTTTCGGCTTTCCCATGTGGTGAAAGAGTTCAACAAAGCCGACACAGCGTTTTCCGTGGTGGGTTATGTCGATCCGGCTCCGGCGGGATTACCGAATCTGCACAGCTTTGGCATCGACGCGGGCACCGCGTTTGCTAGCGTGGATGCGCTGCTGCAACACGGCGGCTTTGATCTGCTGCTGGTGGGTTCGCCGAACTTTATGCACCTTGAACACATTCGTCAGGGCTTAGCGGCGGGCTACACGGTGTTCACCGAGAAGCCGGTGGTGATCAACGAAGAGCAGACCATGGCGATGGCGCAGCTGGTGCAGCAATATGGTCACGAGCGCATTCTGGTCGGTTTGGTGTTGCGCTACTCGCCGCTCTATCGCGACCTGCTCACCGCGCGTGATGAAGATCGCCTTGGCGAAATCACCTCAATTGAAGCCACCGAACACATCAAGCCGTATCACGGTGCGTTCTTCCAGCGCGACTGGCGTCGTCTGGAGAAGTACGCCGGCCCGTATATTCTGGAAAAATGCTGCCACGATATCGATCTTTACCAGGGTTTGGTCGGCGAGCGTCCGGTACGTGTTGCCAGCTTTGGCGGACGCAAAAACTTCACCCCGCAGCACGCGCCTAAAGGTGCGGTAACAGCGCAGTCAGAGGTGTATCACGTTAAACCGAGCGGCTGGTCGAGTACCGATGCGGTGTTTGACGGCGATGCCGACATCGTCGATTACCAAACCGCGCTGATTGAGTATGCCGGTGGCGCGACCCTCGCCTTCCACGCCAACCTTAATGTACCGGATGAGTTCCGCCGCTTCTGCGTGATGGGCACCGATGGCATGGCCGAAGGTGACTTCGTGCGTAACTACTTCCGCGTGCACAACGCGCGCACCGGTGCGCGCGAAGTGGATACCGAGTATGACGGCAACGCCTATGACGGCCATTACGGCGCAGATGCGCTGATGGCCGAAGAGATTGTGAAACACATTACACAGGGAACGCCGCTGAAGGTTTCAGTGGTGGACGCATTGGAAGCGGGCCTCACTGCGATCAAAATCGATGAAGCGCGAAAATCGAAAACCGTGGTGGATATGACGGAGAGTTGGAAAAAATTTGACGCCAACCTGGGGAAAGCAGCAACCGCGTAAGACACGCGCAATAAATTGCGCCGCTACAATCCGTAGCGGCGCGATTCATCGCGCGATGTTGAAGTTAGGTAACGGTTTCGTTTTCCAGCTTCTGCCGCTTACGCAGATGCGGGAAAATCGTCATCCACACGCCCACCACGATCAGCGTGCCGATGCCGCCAATCGCCGCCGCGGGCACTGCGCCCATCCATGCCGCCAGTAAACCTGACTCAAACTCGCCGAGCTGATTCGAGGTATTAATGAAGATGGCGTTGACCGCATTCACGCGGCCACGCATGTCATCCGGCGTATCGAGTTGCACCAGCGCGCCGCGAATCACCATACTGACCATATCGAAGCCGCCCAATGCCGCCAGCGCGATCACCGACAGCCACAGCTGCGTGGAGAGCGCGAACACCAGCGTCGCCACGCCAAAACCGGCCACCGAGCCGAACATGATCATGCCGACGTTCTTTTCCAGCTTGTGACGACTCAGCCACACGCCAACCAGCAGCGCACCGACCGACGGCGCGCCGCGCAGGATGCCCAAGCCCCACGGCCCGGTATGCAGGATATCTTGCGCGAAGATCGGCAGCAGCGCGGTGGCGCCGCCCAGCAGCACGGCAAACAGATCGAGTGAAATCACGCCGAGCACATCTTTGCGATCGCGGATAAAGCGCACGCCGGCAAACAGGTTCGGCAGATTCATCGGCAAGCGCGCCTGCGGCGGCCGCTCATAGCGCAGTCGGCTCACCAGCACGATGGAGAACAGATAGAACAGCGCCGAGACGCCATACACCACTTCCGGACCGGCGACATAAAGGAAGCCACCGAGCGTTGGGCCGATAATCACCGCCGCCTGTCCGCCCACCGAACTGGCGGCCATGGCGCGCGCCAGAATCGGCGGCGGCACCAGCGCCGGCAGCATCGAGGTAATCGCTGGCCACTCAAGCGCCTTGGCGACGGAGATCAGAAACACCAATCCCCAAATCTCGATCTTGCCCGCCCAGTTCATCAGCGTGAGCGCAACCAGCCCCAGCAGCGCCAGCCACTCAATAAATTGTCCGAGCAATACGATACGACGACGGTCAAGCTGATCGGCCAGATGCCCGGCGGGCAGCGCCAGCAGTACAGAAGGCAGAAACTGCATCAGACCGATCATGCCGAGCGCCATCGCGCTGTGGGTCAGCGCGTAGATTTGCCAGCTGACCGCGACCGAAAACATTTGAAAACCAAACGATGAACAGGTGCGCGCCAGCCAAAAGGCGACAAACGACCTGTGCCGCAGCAATGAATCCTCTGCTGCGGAGACTGGAGAACCCATAGTTTTATCCCATCCTAAACAATTACATCGGTTAGCGTCGTTGCACTAACCTGGTGAAAAGCCACGTTGCGGCTTCCGCTTTATTTTTTCAGGCCACAGAGTGCGGCATCTTACTGAGCCAGGCAATGGCTAGCCGTGCTGTTTAAAAACAGAAGCTTATCCAAAAATTAGCTAAGCATGGAGCTCTTAATATTAGCAGGCTGATGGTTATGAGATGAAAATATCCAAAAGTTTCCCAATATGGCAATAGTCGATTAATTCATCCTGCTCAGCGCCTAATATCTCTCTATCAGTGACAGTTAAAAAAAAGGTGATTTTGATAAACAAAACGATCTATATTGACTGTGTTTAGATTTCATTATCCCGCCGTCCTTATAATAATTAAGACGCTCCAGTTAATTAATTTATTCACAGAGATAAATGGAAAACAGTTCTTATAATCCTTATGTTACTGAGCGCATCCATCGCTTCGACGGGGCGCTAGCTGGCGTGTGTTATTCAGCCCCCTTTATGCATTGCGAACAGGAAAACACAGCAATACTTAATGGACGCAACATAATTTCGCTGCATAATCAGTTGCCGGATACACCCGAATTAATAATCATCCCGTTAACGGGAAATAACCTTATGCGTTTTTTACAGGATCCGGAAATTTATTCCAGCCTGCAGGATGAGAATGTACAGCTGGCAATCAATTATGCCGATTTAGTTCAGCAAGATAGTGCTTTACGTAGGGCCGCAGAGCGTTTCTCATTTTGGCTCTATGATTTGGCACCGCCCGGCACCTGCTGGAAGAATATCGCTGCGTTTCCATTTAGCGGTATTGCGCTGACCGACGAGTTTTTTCACGATAATTATCTCAAGTTCAGCTTTCCTTTTCTGCTGGAATCCTGTCGTGAAAGAGAAGTGGAAGTAATATTACGCACGCCACAGTTAACGTTGCCCGCTGAGCACTATGCGCAACTTAATTTGAGCGGCTGGCAGGAACAACGCACCAGCAGCACGCTGTTTGAAGGGTAAACGTTTACACAATGTGTTGCTCTTAGGTGTTGTGGCCCGATCTAACCGGACATAACACCTTTATTCCCTCATAAAATGTCGCAGTACTTCCCTTCAACGAGTGCAAAGCACTAAAAATATCAAACCCTTTAACGTTTTTAAGATAAAATTTAACGCAAAGGGAACATCTCGCCGCACGGAAAGCGTCGCTCGAACCGTTTCGTTATTTCGTACTCTATGTCGGGAAGCAACCCAACGCGTTGTTTCCTTTTTAGTTTTTAATGGCAAAGAAAGAGGTCAATATTATGGGGAAAGCTTCCTCATCTTTTGGCGTAATCCGTTTTCTCACAGTGCTGTTTGCACTGCTGACGGGCGCGTTTATGCTGGTTGGTGGCGTTTGGTTAGCCGCCATTGGTGGTTCCTGGTACTACGTTATTGGCGGTGTGGTCATGTTGATCACCGCTATTCTGCTGTGGCGCCGTAGCGGCTCAGCATTACTGCTGTACGCATTGCTGCTGTTGGCAACGCTGGTGTGGGGCGTGTGGGAAGTCGGTTTCGACTTCTGGGCGCTGGCACCGCGTACCGATGTGCTGGTGATCTTCGGCATCTGGCTGATTCTGCCGTTTGTGTATCGCGGTCTGAATAATGCCGGCAAAGGCGCTCTGGCGCTGCTGTCAGTGGCGCTGCTTGCCAGCGTACTGGTGCTGGCGTGGGCGGTATTCCACGATCCGCAAGAGCTGAACGGTGAAATTCCAGCGACAGCAGCCAATGCTCCGCAGGCACAGCCGCTGAGCAACATCGCTGATGCTGACTGGCCGGCGTATGCGCGTGACCAGCAAGGCACCCGCTTCTCCCCGCTGAAGCAGATCAACACCGGTAACGTTAAAGAGCTGCAGGTTGCCTGGCAGTTCCAGACCGGCGATTTGAAGACGCCAAACGATCCGGGCGAAATCACCGATGAAGTCACGCCAATCAAAATCCGTGACACCCTGTATCTCTGCTCACCGCACCAGATTCTGTTTGCGCTGGATGCCAAAACCGGTAAGCAGAAGTGGAAATTTGATCCGGGCCTGAAGCCGAATCCAACCTTCCAGCACGTGACCTGCCGTGGCGTTTCTTACCACGAAGTGCCTGCTGCGGCCGATGCGGCCAATACCCAACCTGCGCTGTGCTCACGCCGCATTTACCTGCCGGTGAATGATGGCCGCATGTTCGCACTGGATGCGGAAACCGGTGAACGTTGTGCTGCCTTTGGCAACAACGGTGAACTGGATCTGCAGCACAAGCAGCCGGTATTGACGCCAGGCCAGTATGAGCCGACGTCGCCGCCGGTCATCACCGACACCACCATCGTGGTCGCGGGTGCGGTCACCGATAACTACTCTACCCGTGAGCCGTCAGGCGCCATCCGTGGCTTCGACGTTAACACCGGTAAACTGCTGTGGGTGTTCGATCCGGGTGCCAAAGATCCAAACGCGATTCCAGCGGACGAACACAGCTTCACCATGAATTCACCGAACTCATGGGCACCGGCGGTGTACGATCCGAAACTGGATATCGTTTACCTGCCGATGGGTGTGTCAACGCCAGATATCTGGGGCGGCAACCGCACACCAGAGCAGGAACGTTATGCAAGCAGCGTACTGGCGCTGAACGCCACCACCGGTAAACTGGTGTGGTCGTATCAGACCGTGCATCACGATCTGTGGGATATGGACCTGCCGTCGCAGCCGACGCTGGCTGATATCACGACTAAAGATGGCAAAACCGTACCGGTGATTTATGCACCGGCGAAAACCGGTAACATCTTTGTCCTGGATCGTCGTACCGGTGAGCCGGTTGTCCCTGCGCCGGAAACTCCGGTTCCACAGGGCGCCGCCAAAGGTGACCACGTTGCACCTACTCAGCCGTACTCCGAACTGACCTTCCGTCCGAAACAGAATCTGACGGACAAGGACATGTGGGGCGCGACCCTGTACGACCAGCTGGTGTGCCGTGTGATCTTCAAGCGTCTGCGCTATGAAGGTCCGTTCACCCCGCCGTCTGAGCAAGGTACGCTGGTGTTCCCAGGCAACCTTGGCATGTTCGAATGGGGCGGTATCGCAGTTGACCCACATCGTCAGATTGCGATTGCTAACCCAATGGCGCTGCCGTTTGTGTCCAAGCTGGTTCCGCGCGGTCCGGGCAACCCGATCGAGCCACCGGCTGACGACAAAGGCGGTTCAGGCACCGAAACCGGTATCCAGCCACAGTACGGCGTACCGTACGGCGTGGAGCTGAATCCGTTCCTGTCACCGTTTGGTCTGCCATGTAAACAACCGGCGTGGGGCTATGTCTCCGCAGTTGATCTGAAGACCAACGAAACCGTGTGGAAAAAACGCATTGGTACGGTTCGCGATAGCGCGCCAGTGCCACTGCCGTTCAAAATGGGTATGCCAATGCTGGGCGGCCCAATCACCACCGCCGGTAACGTGTTCTTCATTGGTGCTACCGCAGATAACTACCTGCGTGCATTCGACACCAACACCGGTGAAATGCTGTGGCAGGCACGTCTGCCAGCAGGCGGCCAGGCAACGCCGATGACCTATGAAGTGGATGGCAAGCAGTACGTTGTTATCGCTGCCGGTGGTCACGGTTCGTTTGGCACCAAGCTGGGCGATTATGTGATTGCTTATGCACTGCCAGATGCGAAGTAAGTTTTCGCGTTGAGGTGTTGATGTAATGAAAAGGCGGACTGTGAAGTCCGCCTTTTTTTATGCTCGATGTTTCGTTATTGCACACTTCGTAGCGGCGCGATTCATCGCGCATACCAATGGCGGCTCGACGCCCATCCAGGCATTGCGCAATAAATTGCGCCGCTACGGTATGTGCGGGTTTTAACTTTAACGCTTGCGCAGCACCCGGGCATTTAACAGCGCGCACAGCGCCATGATCACGCAGGTCGCCAGAAACACCGGACGCATACCAAACGCGCCGCCAATAAAGCCGCCGAACAGCGGACCTGAAACCTGACCGACATACTGCGCCGAGGTTGAATAACCCAGCATCTTGCCCACCTGCGACTGCGGTACGTTGTGACGAATCAGCGCGGTGACGCACGGCATCAATCCACCCAGCGCCATACCCATCAGAAAACGCAGCACCACCAATTGCCACGCTTCGCGGATAAACGCCTGCGGGATCAGCAGCAGCGCGCTGGCTATCAGCCCATACACCAGCACGCGACCATGCCCGACGCGATCGGCCAGCCGTCCCAGACGTGGCGCGGAGATAATGCTGCCGAGCGCGGCGGCGGCCATCACCAATCCGGCGGTGACGGTGATGGCGTGATCGCCGTTAACAAACTGGCCGATATACAGCGTGATGATCGGCTCAATCGACATATTGGCGAAAATCAGCAGCATGCCCGACAGCCACATTAGCCGCACCACGGGCAAATTGAGTGACTTCGCATCGTCAGCAATCTTCTGTGAGGTTTTCTTGCCAGAGGAGCGCGGCACCTCTTTCAGCAAAAAGGTGGTTGCGAGGAAGGCGAGGAAAATCACCGCGCCGGTCAGCCAGAAGGTGTGACGAATGCCAATCAGCGGCGGCAATACGCCGCCCAGCAGCGGCCCCACCACGTTGCCGGCCATAATGCCGGATGACAACACGCCGAGCGCCCAGCCGGTTTGTTCTTTCGGCGTTTGCGCCGCCACCAGAATGGTCGATCCCGAGGCGTAGCCGCCGAGCAAACCCGCCAGCAAACGCAGCGCCACCAGCTGCCACGGCGCGGTGGCCATACCAATCAGCGACATGGCAATCGCCATGCCGAGGCTGGCGCGGATCAGCATCAGTTTGCGGCCATAGCGATCGGCCAGTTTGCCCCATAACGGCGCGGTCAGGGCGGCGCTGAGGAAGGTGGCGCCGTAGGCCGCACCCGACCAGCGCGCAATCGCCGCCGGTTCCTGCACGCCAAGTTGCTGCACATAGAGCGGCAGAAACGGCAACAGCAGCGTCATCGCCACAATGGTGCTGAACGAACCCAGCACGCAGACACATAAATTTCGCTTCCAGTGTTGCTGTTCGGGCGCTAACGCGAGTGGAGGTTGCTGCATGGTGATATCCCTGTTTTTTGCTTTTTTAGCAGGCTAACAGTGACGTTGCGCAGAAAACAGAGTAGCGCGGATAATTGCCAGGCGGCGCAGAATTGTTGCCAGATAACAACAATTACGCTGTGCCAAGGGTGTTGATTAACGCATCGCACAGCATGGTGACCGGCGAAGAGGGTTGCGGCTGCTCTTTCAGCAACAGATAGCTGTGCAGGCGATCCATTTGCCAATCTGATAGCACCTGCTGGATTTCGCCGCGCGCTAAGGCATCTTGCGTCATATAAGCGGGCAGATAAGCGATGCCGGTGCCCGCCAGTGCGGCATTAAGCAGCGCCATGCTGTTGTTGGCGCGGAAACGGCTGTGCACATCCAGCGCCAGGCGCTGTTTATCACGGCGAAACGGCAGCGCGGCGGTGTGCGCCGGGCCGTGAAACAGCAGCAAGTCGTGACGCATCAGGCGGTCGGGATGATCGATGGGCGCATGCGCCGCCAGATAATCTGGCGTGGCGTACAAGCCCCAATCAATGCTGGCGAGTTCACGATAATTGGCCGCGTCGGGCGCACGCGCGCGGATCACAATCGCCACGTCGGCGCTGGGTTGCGGGTCATCGCTGGTGGTGAGGTCGAGATCGACGTTGATGTGAATATGGCGGCGAATAAAGTCATTCAGCGTCGGCACCACGCACTGACAGCCATAGGTGATCGGCGCCTGCAAGCGTACGTTGCCTGCGGGCAGTTGATGTACCTGCTGCACAAAGGCGTCGGCGCGATGCATCTCTTCCAGCATGCGCACGCAGAACGGATAGTAAGCCTGGCCGAGCTCCGTCAGCACCACTTTGCGCGTGGTGCGCTGCAACAGCTTGATGCCGAGGCGCACTTCCAGCCGCGCCACTTCACGGCTGACGTGCGATTTGGAGACGCCTAAGGAGCGTGCGGCTTCGCTAAAGCTTTGCCGTTCCACGACGCGTGCAAACAGCATCATGGCAGAGAGATTGTCGCTGTTATCCATGTTCTCTGGCAGTTAAGAGAGTGAGAACAGCAGCTTAAAAGCAAAAGGCGTCATTAGTCCATCAGCGTACATTTCGTAGCGGCGCGATTCATCGCGCTTATCAATGATGGCAACGAGCCCATCCAGATATTGCGCAATAAATTGCGCCGCTACGAATGATGCGCATAGGCATACATCAACTCGCCATCGCCAATGGGAACAATAAACGATCCGGCTCAACGCGACGCTGGCGGCGCAGCTGGCCTGGCGTCACCATGAAGTAGTTTTTGAAGGTGCGAGTATAAGCCTGCTGCGTATCGAAGCCGTAACTCATCGCCACCTGCAAAATCGCCTCATCGCTGTTAATCAGCGTCAGCGCAGATTCGGTTAACCGGCGCTGGCGAATGTACTCGGCCAGTGAAAAGCCGGTGTGCTGACGGAACAGACGTTGCAGATGCCAGCGGGAGTATCCCGAGCGGCGTGCGACTTCATCCAGATGCAGATCGTGCCCTAAGTTATTCTCTATCCAGTCCAGCAAACTACGGATAAATTCGCGCTGATTCATGGGATTCTCCTGCGTTGGCAATATGTCCAGTGCCGCCACAATAGCGCGTTAAATTTATCCCTTAATTAGCAGAAAATTAGCGCAGAATTAGCAAGCGGGAAAACGGGTATAATTCTGGCCTAATTATCTGTCGCTACACTGCGTTCAGTTAAGTTGGAGGGCATCATGCGTGTGCTGCTGGTAGAAGATGACGAAATGATTGGCGCGAATCTGCAGCAAGCGCTGGAAGCGGCAGGTTGGTCGGTGGATTGGGTACGCGACGGCGTGTATGCCAGCAATGCCTGGGCTGAAGGCGGCTATACCTGCGTGTTACTGGATCTGGGCTTACCGCGTGAAGATGGCCTGCAGGTGCTGCGTCGTGCGCGCACGCGCGGCGACATGACGCCGGTGCTGGTGCTCACCGCCCGCGATACCGTGCAGCAACGTATTCAGGGATTGGACAGCGGCGCCGACGACTATTTGCTGAAACCCTTTGATCTGCAAGAAGTGCTGGCGCGTATGCGTGCCATTACCCGCCGTCGCCACGGTGCAGCAGATTCTCTGCTCGGCAGCGGCGATGTGCAGATCGACATCATGACGCGCGAAGTGCTGTACAAAGGCCAGCGCGAACAGCTCACCGCACGTGAATATGCCCTGCTCTACGCCTTGCTGGAGCGGCCGGGCGCCATTCTTTCGCGCGAACAGTTAGAAAACCGCATTTACGGCTGGGGCGAAGAGGTCAGCAGCAACGCGGTGGATGTGCTGATCCACGGAATGCGTCGCAAACTGGATAACGAAGTGATCCGCAACGTACGCGGACTTGGCTGGCGGGTACCGGCAATATGAAACCTTTCACCTTTATGCGCTCGCTGCGTAACAAGCTGCTCGCCACGCTGGTGATTCTGCATCTGGCGATGATTGGCGGCGTCACCTGGTATTTCTATCACTGCTACGGCGACATGATGGGCACCATGAAAGACGACCAGCTCGCCAAAATCGCCGATGCGTGGGCCAGCAGCCAACGTATGCCGGCCCTAATGCCGATGGTGATGCATGAAGAGAAACTGAAAAGCACCTATATCGTTCAGCTGTGGGACGAAAGCAATCATCTGCGCGCCAGCTCCTGGCCGGGCCTGCATGCGCCATTGCAGCTGAAAAAAGGCTGGACCGATTTGAAAGTCGGAGACTGTGGTGACGACTGCGAATGGCGTGTTTACACGCGGCCCGGCGAGCTGGGCAGTGAAATTGGCAACATTCAGGTGCTACACAATATCGGCTACATGAAAAGTATCATGGTCAAGCGAGCGCTCTCCGCCATCATTCCGCTGGTGCTGATGATGCCGCTCTCACTGATTGTGATATGGCTGGTGGTGCGTGCTATTACGCGCGATTTACGCGTGGCGTCGCGCCATATCGCAGCGCAGGAAACCCTGCATCCGCATAGCGTTTCTCCCGATGGCTTGCCGGATGAAGTGCTGCCGCTGGTGGCAGCCTACAACGCTTTGCTGGATCGACTGCGCGCGGCCTGGTCATCGCAGCGCCAGTTCCTTGAAGATGCGGCGCATGAGCTGCGCACGCCGGTCACCGCCGTGACTTTGCAGCTGGAGAATCTGCGGCAACATATTCAACCCGGTGAAGCCAGCCGCCAGTTTGACCAGCTGGAAGCGGGCGTGACGCGCACGCGCCATCTGGTGACGCAGCTGCTGAATATCTCGCGTCAGGAAGATCAATCGGTGGTCGCCACAGTGGAAAGCATCGAACTGGACGACCTGCTGAAAGAGAGCATTGAGCAGCTGATGGTGGTGGCGGATAAGCGCGGCATCGATATCGGCTTCAACGGCACCACACACTATCGCCTGCACGCCAGCCGCTCCGATCTGCGCAGCCTGTTCGATAACCTGATTGGCAATGCGATGCTGCATACGCCGGAAGGCAGTTTGGTCGATGTGCTGCTGCATCGCGTCGGCAATCACACCGTGGTGGATATCGTCGATAACGGTCCCGGCATGGCGGAATCCTTTATCGAGCGTGCCTTTGACCGCTTCACCCGTTCGCCGGATGTGCAGGCGCAAGGCAGCGGACTGGGCTTGTCGATTGTGCGCAGCGTGGCGCAGAAACATCAGATGCAGGTTGCGCTGTCGAACCGCCACGATCCGCAGGGCCAGATTGCCGGCCTGCAGGTGCGCGTGACATTACCATAAACTTCACCGTGCCTTAGCGGCGCAATTTATTGCGCAAAGTTGCTGTGGGCACGGTGCGACATCAAAACAACGCGATAAATCGCGCCGCGACATCCCTTTCCTATATCAAACACGTTTCCTGCTGTACGCGACACGTAAACGGTTGCGGGGTTCCGTTCGCTACACGGGTTTAATGTGATATTGATCACATTTTCAGTGAATCAAACTGCAACACTTTTTGACAAACGTGACCAAAATCTATTTTCTATGCCTCTGTTACAGGCACATTACGCAAGCTTGAAAATCTGGCGATGCAGACCGGATACGACAACTCACTGCCCATCCCCTGGGATCAATTTCACCCGATCGCGGCGACGGCCCGGCGATCAAAAGCATGTGGTTAACAATAATGAAATATAAAGCGTTGATAGCAGGGGCCTTATTGGCCAGCAGCTGGACTGGTGCGGCACAAGCAGCAGACAGCGATCCGCAGTACGTTTCTGACTGGTGGCATCAGAGCGTGAACGTGGTGGGCAGCTACCACACCCGTTTTGGACCCCAGTTCAACAACGACGTGTACCTGGAATATGAAGCCTTTGCCAAGAAGGATTGGTTCGATTTCTACGGCTACCTCGATCTGACCAACTTCTTCGGCGTGGGCAACAGCAACGCTAACGGCGTGTTCGACCACGGTTCGCCGATGTTCATGGAAATCGAGCCACGTTTCTCCATCGATAAGCTGACCGGCACCGATCTCTCTTTTGGTCCGTTTAAAGAGTGGTACTTCGCTAACAACTACATCTATGACATGGGTCGCAACAGCGATAACCGTCAGAACACCTGGTACATGGGTCTTGGCACCGACATCGATACGCACAGCGATATCGGCCTGTCGCTGAACGTTTACGCTAAATACCAGTGGGAAAACTACGGTGCGGCGAACGAAAACAGCTGGGATGGTTATCGCTTTAAGGTGAAATACTTTGTGCCGATTACCGATCTGTGGGGCGGCAAGCTGAGCTATATCGGCTTCACCAACTTCGACTGGGGTTCAGATCTGCGTGATAAGTCCGATCGTTCACGCACCAGCAACTCGATTGCGTCCAGCCACATTCTGTCGCTGAACTACGATCACTGGCATGTTTCTACTGTGGCGCGTTATTTCCACAACGGCGGCCAGTGGGCTGACGGCCAGGAGCTGAACTTCGGTAACGGCCCGTTTGAAGTGAAATCAACCGGTTGGGGTTACTATTTGGTGGTGGGTTACAACTTCTAAGTTGTTGGTTTCCCTCACCCCGGCCCTCTCCCGCAAGCGGGCGAGGGAGTAAATAGGCTCGATCGGTTCCCTGTCCCACTTGTGGGAGAGGAAATAATTCGCTTGATCGGTTCCCTCTCCCACCTGTGGGAGAGGGTTAGGGTGAGGGCCAGCGCGCACCCTCTACTCAAATCTGCGGCTTATACGCATTCACCATCCACGGCACGCCGAACTTATCGGTCAACATACCAAAGCCATTGGCCCAAAACGTCGGTGCCCAGCTTTTCGTCACCTCACCGCCCGCTGACAACGCATCAAACCAACGCTTGCCTTGCGCCTCATCCGGCGTGGATAAACTCACGGCAAAACCGCCATACGCCGCCTGCGGTGCGCCGTCACTCATCATCAATTCGCCCTGCCCGATACGCAGATGGGCATGCATGATCTGCTCCGGCGAAAAGCTCACGCCCGAGATACAACCTTCATCCTCCACCGGCGTTTCATCCGGCATATCGCCATAGGTCATCTTGAACAGCAGCTCGCCGTCGGTGGCATCGAGGTAGAAGGCAATCGCCTCTTCGCAGCGACCGCTGTAAAACACATACGGGGTAACTTGCATGGTCTGTTCTCCATAAAGGGAATGTCCACTGCAAGTGTAGTGCGCATTATTTAATCGGTTGCGAGCCGGGCCGCACTCTTACCTTTGCTGACAGTAGCGCCGGAACAGCTGCGCCATGTAGGCACTCATCGGCGTCAACGCGGTGTCTTTGCGCTGAATAAGATAGAAAGTGGCTTTCGGTAAAGGTTCGTCGAGAACGAGAGAAATCAGCTGGCCGCCGTGCGTAGGATCTTCAATCACGTCGCGCGAAATAATGCTGACGAAATCGCTCTGCGCCACCAGGCTGGTGCAGGCCATAAAGGTCTCGCAGGTGACGACGATTTTCGGCGCCATGCCGCGCTCGCCAAACAGATCGTGTAGCAGCCGATAATAGCTCCCTTGCGGTGTCGGCATGGTCCAGTCGCAGTGTTGCAGCTCGGCCAGCGTGCGCGCATGCGCCATCGGATGCCCTTTGCGCATCACCACCTGATAATCGCGCTCCATCAGCCGTTCAAAAACTAACTCCTGATCGAGATGATTTTTATCGTAGGTATTGATGGTGAAATCCAGCTCGCCCTGACGCAGTTCATGCACCATCGAAACCAGCTGACCTTCAACAATCCGCACCTTGACCAGCGGATATTCGCGATGAAACTGATTGATCACCTGCGGCATGACGGTGCGCGCAATACTGCCACCCACGCCGATATTAACGCGCCCGCCGGCCAATCCCAGCCGCTGCTGAATATCCTCCTGCGCCACCCGCAACTCTTCCAGCACCAGGCTGGCATGCTTGAAAAAGTTATCACCGATATCAGTCAGCGTAACGCCCTGCTGTCGCCGCTCGAACAGGCGTGCGCCCAGCGCCAGCTCCAGTTCCTGGATCGCTTTGGTCAGCGCAGGCTGTGAAAGCCCGGACAAGCGGCTGGCGGCGCGGATGCTGCCCTGACGCGCCACAGCAACAAAAGCGCGCAGCTGATGAAGTTTGAGGTTCGCAGACATAGTTTGGTGATAACCCTTGTTTATCAGTAGCAAGATATTCGCATCTTATGCGCGGCAAAACCAATGTGTAGATTCGGATGAATGCATAAAAAACCAACACAAAGGAAATGCCGATGAAAACCCTTTCTGACCTCGTCAACGCGCGCATCCCACAGATGCAGGCCTGGCGACGCGATCTGCACCACTTTGCCGAATCGGGCTGGCTGGAGTTCCGCACCGCCACGTTGGTGGCTGAAGAGCTGCATCGTCTTGGTTATCAACTCAAGCTGGGCCGCGAGGTGATCGATGCCGACTCGCGCATGGGATTGCCCTCTGATGAAGTGCTGGCGCAGCAGGAAGCGCGCGCGCTGGAACAAGGCGCGCTGCCGCAGTGGATTAAATACTTCTCCGGCGGATTTTGTGGCGTGGTCGCCACGCTGGAAACCGGTCGTCCCGGCCCGGTGATGGGTTTCCGCGTGGATATGGATGCGCTTGATCAGAACGAAAGTCGCGCCGCCGATCATCTGCCAACGCGCGAAGGCTTTGCCTCCTGTAATCCCGGCATGATGCACGCCTGCGGTCACGACGGCCACACCACCATTGGTCTGGCGCTGGCGGGCGTGTTGATGGAGATGAAAGCGCAGCTGAGCGGCACCATCAAAATCATTTTCCAGCCAGCGGAAGAAGGCGTACGCGGTGCGAAGGCGATGGTGGCCGCTGGCGTGGTGGATGATGTCGATCTGTTCACCGCCATTCATCTTGGTACCGGCGTGCCCGCCGGCGAAATCGTTTGTGGCAGCGACAGCTTCCTCGCCACCACCAAACTCGACGTCAGTTTCACCGGCGTCGGCGCGCACGCCGGCGGCAAACCGGAAGAGGGCCGTAACGCCCTGCTGGCGGCGGCGCAGGCAACGCTGGCGCTGCACAACCTGCCGCAGCACAGCGGCGGTGTGGCGCGCGTCAACGTCGGCGTATTGCAGGCCGGAACCGGACGCAACGTGGTGCCCGACTGTGCGCTGATGAAGGTGGAAACGCGCGGCGTCAGCAACCAGGTTAACGATGATATCTATCAGCAGGCGCTGCGCGTGATTGGCGGTGCGGCAGCAATGTACGGCGTGGAATATGAGGTCAAGCTGATGGGCGGCGCGCGCAGCTGCACGCCGAGCCCGCCGTGGGTGGCGTTCATCCACCAGCAGGCCGAGGCGCTGGGCATTTTCACCTCAGTGGTCGATACGAAACAGCAGGCGGCGGGCTCGGAAGATGCCACTTACATGCTGGAACGCGTGCAGCAGCGCGGCGGCCAATCCTCCTACGTGATTTTCGGCTGCGATCTGGCGGCGGGCCATCACAACGCGAAGTTCGATTTTGACGAAGCGATCATGGCGACCGCGGTGCAAACGCTGGCGACGCTGGCCCTCAATCACGCACAGTTTGGAGGCCAGCGATGAGCCACAGCGAATTTATAGATCGCTACATCAATCAAAATCAGCCACGTTTTGCCGCCCTCAGCGATGCCATCTGGGACATACCGGAAACCCGTTTTGAAGAGACAAAGTCCTCCGCACTGCTGGCCGATGCGCTGGAGCAAGAAGGTTTTCGCGTGGAGCGCGGCGTCGGCAACATCGATACCGCGTTTATCGCCAGCATTGGCAGCGGCAAACCGGTGATCGCCATTCTCGGCGAGTTCGATGCGCTGGCCGGTTTAAGCCAGCGAGCGGAGTGCGCCACGCCACAGCCGCTGGTGGAAAACGGCAACGGCCACGGCTGCGGACACAATCTGCTCGGCACCGCCGGTTTGGCCGCCGCTTTCGCCATCAAAGCCTGGTGGGCGCAACACGGCCAGCGCGGCACGCTGCGCTTTTACGGCTGTCCCGGCGAAGAAGGTGGCTCCGGCAAAACCTTTATGGTGCGCGAAGGCTTGTTCGACGATGTCGACGCGGCGGTGACCTGGCATCCCGAAGGTTTTAGCGGCATGTTCAACCTCAGCACGCTGGCCAATATTCAGGCCGCCTTCCGCTTCAAAGGCGTGGCGGCGCATGCGGCCAACTCACCGCATTTAGGGCGCAGCGCGCTGGATGCGGTGACGCTGATGAACACCGGCGCCAACTTTCTGCGCGAGCACATCGTCCAGGAGGCGCGTCTGCACTACGCGGTGACCAATGCCGGCGGCGTCTCCCCCAATGTGGTGCAAGCCGATGCCGAAGTGCTGTACCTGATTCGCGCGCCGCAGCTCGATCAAGCGCAGGATATCTATCAGCGCGTCATCAACATCGCCAAAGGCGCGGCGCTGATGACCGACACGCAGATGACGGTGCGCTTCGATAAAGCCTGCTCCAATTACGTGCCGAATCGCGCACTGGAAAGCGTGATGGAGCGCTATTTGCATCAGTTTGGTTTGCCTGACTACAGTCAAGCGGAACAGGCGTTTGCCGCCGAGATGCGATCCACGCTGAGCAAAGACGATCTGCGTAACGCGCGTCTCAATGCGGCGCGCACAGGCGGTGAAGCGGGCGTTGCCTGGGCAGCGGCGCTGGGCGACAAGATTTTGATGGATGAAGTGGCGCCCTATGCGGTGACGCGCGAGATCCTTTACGGCTCAACCGACGTCGGCGATGTGAGTTGGGTGACGCCCACCGCGCAGTGTTTTGCGCCCTGCTTCGCCTTCGGCACGCCGCTGCACACCTGGCAGCTGGTGGCGCAGGGCCGCACGTCCATTGCGCACAAAGGCATGTGTCTGGCCGCCAAAGTGATGGCCGCCACCGCGCTGACCTTGCTGCAGGATGACGCGGCGCTGGCGCGCTGCCGCGACGAGTTCCAGCGCGTACGCCGCGAGCAGCCTTACGTCTGCCCGATTCCAGCGGATGTCACACCGTCGAAGTTAACGTCCTAGGATTTACCTCTCGCGTTTATAAACGCGGGCAAAAAAAAATATAAAAACTAAAGCCCAAAATAATTCGAGCTGCAGGAAGGCGGCAAGTGCGGGCATCCCCAGGAGCTTACTCAAGTAAGTGACTGGGGTGCACGCACGCAGCCAACGCACCTGCAGCTCGAAGTATGAAGGGCTTGCAAACACAATAAGACGACTGATGAGGACCTGCCATGGAAATAACAACGGAGAACCGCAGCCCTGGAAAGCTGTTTAGCTGGATTGAACGCGTCGGCAACAAAGTGCCGAACCCGTTTTTACTGTTCGTCTATTTGATTGTGGTGCTGATGGTGGCCACCGCCGTGCTCAGCAGCCTCGACGTGGCGGTGAAAAACCCGGCCAACGGCGAGCTGGTGCGGGTGAATAACCTGCTGAGCGTGGCAGGGATTCAATGGATCCTGCCCAATATCATCAAAAACTTCAGCGGCTTCACGCCGTTGGGATCGATTCTGGCGCTGGTGATTGGTGCCGGCCTGGCGGAAAAAGTCGGCCTGCTGCAGTCGCTGATGGTGAAGATGGCTTCGCGCGTGAGCCGTCGCTACGCCAGCTACATGGTGCTGTTTATCGCCTTCTTCAGCCACATTTCCTCCGATGCCGCGCTGGTAGTAATGCCGCCGCTCGGCGCGCTGATTTTCCTCGCGGTGGGACGTCATCCGGTGGCGGGATTGATGGCGGCGATCGCGGGCGTGGCCTCCGGTTTTACCGCCAATCTGCTGATTGTCACCACCGATGTGCTGCTGTCCGGCATCAGTAGCGAAGCCGCCAAAGCGGTGAGCGACACCGTACACGTTAGCGTGATCGACAACTGGTACTTTATGGCCAGTTCGGTGATTGTGCTGACCATCGCCGGTGCGCTGCTGACCGACAAGTTTGTCGAGCCGCGCCTGCCCGCGTGGAACGGCGGCAATAGCGATCGTCTGCCGCCGCTCACCGCACTGGAGAATCGCGGCCTGAAAGCCGCCGGCATCGCCGCATTGGTGTTTATCGCGCTGATGGCGCTGCTGGTGGTGCCGGAACACGCGCCGCTGCGCAATCCGAAAACCGGCGGCATTATTCCCTCGCCGTTTATTCAGGGCATTGTGCCAATCATCATCCTGTTCTTCTTTGTGGTGGCGATTGCCTATGGCGCGGTAACCAAGCAGATTCGACGCGCGGATGATATCCCGCAGCTGCTGGTGGATCCGATGAAGAGCATGGCGGGCTTTATTGTGATGGTGTTTCCACTGTCGCAGTTCGTGGCCTTCTTCAACTGGAGCAACATGGGCAAGTTCATGGCCATCGGCCTGACCGATGTGCTGGAGAGCGCGGGCATCAGCGGCGCACCGGCGTTTATGGGCTTGATGTTCCTGTCGGCGTTCCTGTGCATGTTTATCGCCAGCGGCTCGGCGATCTGGTCGATTCTGGCGCCGGTATTTGTGCCGATGTTTATGCTGCTTGGCTTCCATCCGGCGTTTGCCCAGATGATCTTCCGCATCGCCGATTCTGCGGTATTGCCGCTGGCACCGATGTCGCCGTTCCTGCCGCTGTTCCTCGGCTTCCTGCAGCGTTATCAAAAAGATGCGCAACTGGGCACCTATTACGTGCTGATCTTCCCCTATCCGCTGGTGTTCTTCACCACCTGGATTGTGCTGCTGCTGGCGTGGTACGTGCTGGGTTTACCGATCGGTCCCGGCGTCTACCCAAGCCTGCACTAAGCCTGCGCCACGGATGGCGATCACTTTTCTGTGAACTGCAACGTATGTTGCCAAAATGTCACCGTCCCGCCTCTCGGCAACTCTCAGCGAATTTATTATCCTGCTATTCCTTCGCTTGCTAACGGTTAATTATTTTTAAAACCATCTCAGCCGTCAGCGGGTTCTGCAAACACCGAGGTATACATAATAATGACAACCATCACGTCGAAAGGGATGGCGAACGATCACATGAGCGCGGATCGCCGTACCTTAGCCGGGCGCATTGATGCGCTGCCCTCGTCCGCCGGCCTGTGGCGCTTTATCACGCTGCTGGCGCTGGGCGGCTTCTTTGAGCTCTACGATCTGTTTGAAACCGGCTATATCAGCTCCGGCCTGGTGGCGGCGGGCGTGTTTCATACCGGTTCTGCGGGCGTGTTCGGCATCGCCGACCAGGCCGCATTTGCCTCGGCCACCTTCCTCGGTTTGTTTGTCGGCGCGAGTTTGCTTGCGCCCTACGCCGACCGTTTTGGTCGCCGCCTGACCTTTATGTGCGCGCTGGCGTGGTACGGCGCGTTTTCGCTGCTGATGGCGTTCCAGCAGAGCGCAGAGATGATTATCCTGTTCCGCTTCCTGGTCGGCATTGGCCTCGGCGTCGAGCTGGTGACCATCGATACCTATCTTTCTGAATGGGTACCGGCGCATCTGCGCAGCCGCGCGTTCGCCTTCTCCTTCTTTATCCAGTTCCTGTCGGTACCGACGGTGGCGCTAATGTCGTGGTGGCTGGTGCCGCAAACCATTCTCAGCCTCGAAGGCTGGCGCTGGGTGGTGATCGCCGGTGCGGTCTGCTCGCTGGTGATCTGGCTGATTCGTAAAAACCTGCCCGAATCGGCGCGCTGGCTGGCGCAACAAGGACGACATCAGGAAGCGCATCAGGTGCTGAGTGCGATGGAAAAGCGCTGTGGTATCGCTTCTCCCCTTCCCCCTGTTGCGGAGGAAGGCCGGGATGGGGGACAGTTCGCACCTGAGCAACCTAAGCAAGGGCGTTTCAGCGAGATTTGGGCACCGGCCTATCGCCAGCGCACGCTGATGCTGGTGGTGATGAACTTCTTTCAGGCGATCGGCTTTTTTGGCTTCGGCAACTGGCTGCCGGCGCTGCTGTCGGGCAAAGGCGCGACCGTCACGCACAGCCTGCTGTATGCGTTTTTCATTACGCTGGCCTATCCGCTCGGCTCGCTGATTTGCAGCCGCTACGCCGATAAGCTCGAGAATAAATGGCAGATCGTGTTTTCATCGCTGATGACGGTGGTGTTCGGCACGCTGTTTGCGTTTATGACCCATCCGGTGCTGATGATCATCTGTGGTTTCCTGATCACTTACAGCAATGCATGGCTAACCTTCAGCTATCACGCTTATCAGACCGAGATTTTCCCGACGCACATTCGCGCCCGCGCGGTGGGTTTCTGCTACTCGTTTAGCCGCCTGTCGACGGTGTTCAGCAGTATTTTGATTGGCTTTATTTTGCAGTACGCCGGCAGCCAGGGCGTGATCGCCTTTATCGTGCTGAGCATGCTGATTGTGATGCTGTCGGTGGGGATTTACGGGCCGAAAACCCGAGGGATGGATTTGGAGAATATTTGAAGACTAATAAAGAAATGGCGGCCAATATTGCCGCCATGATTAGACGCGGTTAAACCAGATCGATTTTCACGCCTTGTTCTACCAGTAATTCAACATCCAAGCCGTCGTGGGTATATATCTGATATTTCAAGCCTGCCACTGATACATTTCCTTTCTGCCGATGCCAATCACCTTCATCAATGCCATTGCCTAACAAATCATCAAGCTTAATGACATCATTTTTATTGCCGTGCACCACCATTTGCGTTTTGCCATCCTGAATAAAGAGCTCTTTGCTACCCGCGCTAAGGATGTCACTGACATTAATACTCAGTGTATTCCCAGCAGTGCTATTAGCCATATTCACAATCGATTTTTGGCTGCTGGTAGCGAGTAAGTCAGCTGAGTAATCGGATGAAATGCCATTCATTTCGGATGTAAAACTATCGGGTTTGGCGTCAAAGGTGAAAATAGTCGCTTTAGGATCCCGTACCGTGCTGCCGGATACCTGGAAATCGTGCCTGCCGTATGCGGTGAGCTGCGGCACATTAAATGTCCATTCGCCATTGGCATTAGCCTTCGCACTGCCACTGATCCACCATGTGCCGTTGTCATGCCTGGCATGAATGTAAACGGTGCTGTTAGCCGATGTATAGCCTTTCAGGGTCGGCGTCAAATCGTCAGTCCGGCCACCGTTCTCAACACTGCCCTGGAGCAGACCATTGTTGTCATGGGCAGAAACAATGACCGGAACAACCAAACTATCAGGCGCGGCATACAGCGAGAAAATGCTGGCGCTGGGATCGCGTACTTCACGGCCAGAGACCTGGAATGCGTAGGTGCCGTAGGCAGTCAACTGCGGCATATCATATGCCCACTCTCCTTTGGCGTTGGCTTTCGTGCTGCCACTTATCCACCATGTACCATTTTCATGCTTAGCATAAACGTAGACGGTATCGTTAGCAGGGGCACTGCCTTTCAGGGTTGGCTTCAGGTCGTCGGTACGTCCACTGTTCGCAATGGTGCCCTTGATCAGGCCAATATTGTCGTAAATGGAATCAATCACCGGAGCATCAGGAGCCGCATACAACGTGAAAGTAGCGGCTTTGGGATCGTGGGTCGCGCTGCCCGAAGCCTGAAAATCGTAGATGCCGTAATTAGGCAGTTGCGGCATATCATATGACCACTCACCTTTGGCATCCGCTTTCGCACTGCCGCTAACCCACCATTTGCCGCTTTCATGCTTGGCATGAATGTAGACAATTGCGCCCGCAGAGGCATGCCCTTTCAGAGTTGGCGTCAGGTCATCGGTTCGGCCATTATGCTCGATTGTGCCCTGCCTCAGACCGTTGTTGTCGATGAGGTAATCAATGACCGGTGGAATCTGCACGTCCGGGCCCGCATACAGCGTGAAAGTCGCGGCTTTTGGATCGCGTGTCGCGCTGCCAGAGGCCTCGAAATTATAGTTGCCGTAGGCGGACAGCTGAGGTAAATCAAATGTCCACTCCCCCTGGGCGTTGGCCTTGGCACTGCCGCTGACCACCCAGGTACCGTTTTCATGTTTAGTATGAACGTAGACAATCGCGCCAGCAGAGGCATGCCCTTTCAGGGTTGGTGTCAGATCGTCGGTACGCCCGCCGTTCTGGATGGTGCCCTGAAGATAGCCATTATTGTCGTAGGCAGAATCAATGACCGGCGTAATCTGCACGTCCGGGCCCGCATACAACGTGAAAGTCGCTGCTTTTGGATCGCGTGTCGCGCTGCTGGAGGCCTCGAAATCGTAGTTGCCATAGGCGGAAAGCTGCGGTAAATCAAATGTCCACTCTCCCTGAGCGTTGACCTTCGCACTGCCGCTGACCACCCAGGTGCCCTTTTCATGTTTAGTATGAATGTAGACAATACTGTTAGCAGTGGCATGCCCTTTCAGGGTTGGCGTCAAATCGTCGGTACGACCACCGTTCTGGATAGTGCCCTGAACGTAGCCATTATTGTCGTAGGCGGAATCAATGACTGGTTGCACATATGCATTGATCTGGAGAGAGAATTCGCCACTCTTACCGTTATAACTCGTTGAGTTAGATGCCTGGAAATCATACACGCCATTGCCGTTAGTCAGCTCAGCTACTTCAATATTCCAGAATCCGTTTGCATCGGCTACGGCACTGCCTTTAAGGGACCAGCTGCCATTTTGATGACGCGCATGAAGGTAGACAATACTGTGAGCTTCAGCACTGCCACTAAAGGATGGCGTAAAATCATCGGTGTCAGCACCAGAAGCGAGTTTGCCCTGCGAATTACCGAAATTATCCCATGCATACTCAATCTTCACGGTAGTGGGGGCAACTGCAATCACGTCAAACGCTGCGGTTGGCTGGCTTAATTCACCTCGGTTGTTCTGCGAACGCAGAGTAATGCTGTTTTTGCCATAGTGCAGAACATCTGAGTTTGCTTCCCAATCCCACTTTCCATTCTCAACCGGAGCAATCCCTACGCGCTTTCCATTAACATAAATATGTACGGATTCGGCGCCAACTGGCGCATTACCACTCAGTGATGGACGAAGATCATCTGTATTTTCGCCATGTTTGATGACACCGGTTTCCTGGCCGTAATTGTCATACACCTCCAGCAATTGAGGTTTATTGATGGTGGGTTCATTGATAAATAGCGTGAAGACATCAGAATCTTCACTGACTTGACCAAAACGATCGGTAGCGGTGATGTAGATACGGTGTTCACCATCACTCAATTTAGGTTCCATTGTCCACTGGCCATTTTTCTCAGCCTGCACACTACCCAATAAGATGCCATTGCTGTATACACGAACAATACTGTCTGGCTCGGCATAACCAGAAATCGTCGGCTTAGGGTCATCAGTAAATCCCTTATTTCCAACTGGCCCCTTAACACTCCCCACATCATCCATAACACTTGTGATACCAGGCTTATCCGGTGCGCTGAGATCAACATTGATGCGTGATTGATAAACATCACCACGATTACCCGCTGCATCATAAAAACGGATGGCAACATTATGTCCACCTTCAGCCAGTTGGAGAGGCAACTGGAATTCCCAATCACCGTTTTCTGCAACTTTGGTCCGGAATGTTTTTCCATTAATAGTAAACTCAACGGTACCATTTTTTACATCAATATAATTTCCTTTCCAGTATTGATATGGCGTGTTTACCCAAATTTCCAGACCTGGCAGAGTGGGATCATAAGATTTTAACATAACAACTCCTTGTGTTAATTTGTTAACAAATTATATAAACTCATCTTGAGGTCAGGATTTTAAATAATCACATAATAATAAAATAACAGAACGGTCTTAAAAAAAAGAAGAGCAATCAATAATATAATAATAAAAAAACAATACTCAAAGTTAATCGCTTCACATTATCCCTCACTATCGCAAAATTAAAAAAAAGCATACCAATATATAAAAAATTTAATTATGTAAAAATCAAACAAACCACATTTAATTTTACATAAATACTTAAAGTAAGATAATATTAAAGGAGTGAGGATATTTTGATAAGTGTACATGATTAAAAAATGGAGGCCATACCGGCCTCCATTAATATTACTGCCCTTCCAACACCTTAATATCCGCATTACCCTGCTTCGGCTGCACGGTTTCATCTTTACGCAACTCGGCCACATCTTTCGCCGACACGCTCGACTTCACGTTATTGCCCCAGCTGCCACGGATAAAGTTCACCACATCCGCCACCTGCTGATCGTTCAGACGCCAGCCGAACGCTGGCATGGTGATCGCCGTAGGTGCGCCTTTCACGCCCGGCAAAGTGCCGCCGACCAATACGATGTGAATCAGCGAGGTCGGATCGTCTGCCATCACCACCGGATTGCCGCGCAGCGCCGGATAAAAGCGCTGATAGCCGCTGCCGTCGGTTTTGTGGCACGCCGCGCAGCTATCGACATAAGTCGATGCGCCCGGCTGGCTGTCGTCACCTTTCCACAACGCCTGAGACACCGCATCATCCTGCTTAAACACCGCCTGATTCGGATCTTTCGCGCCGAGGGATTTCAGATACTTAGCAATCGCGCTGATATCGTCATCGCTCAGATACTGCAGGCTGTGCTGCACCACATCGGTCATGCCACCAAACACCGCAGTGTGATCGTTGCGGCCAAAGCGCAGGAACTGCCTGAGATCCTCTTCGCTCCAGCGGCCTAAGCCATCGCGGTTATCGCCACGCAGGTTGCTGGCGGTCCAGCCATCAATCGGTGCGCTGCTGCCGGCAAGATAGTTATTGCCTTCGCCATTGTTGAGCGCTTTTTCCTGCATGGTGATGCTACGCGGCGTATGGCAAGCGCCACAGTGACCGAGACCTTCCACCAGATAGCGACCGCGTGCCAGCTGCGGATCTTCCTGTGCCGCCGGCTGGAACGCTTTCACATCCGGCGCAAAGATGCCGCGCCAGATGGACAACGGCCAGCGCATCGACAGCGGCCACGGAATGTCGCTCTCTTTGTTGGCCTGCGCCACCGGCTGCACGCCATGCATGAAGTAGGCGTAGAGCGCCTTCATGTCGTCATCGCTGACCACCGCGTAAGACGGATACGGCATCGCCGGATAAAGCGTGTCGCCGTTTTTCGCTACGCCGTGACGCACCGCTTTCTGGAAATCGTCGTAGCTGTAGTCACCAATCCCGGTGGTTTTATCCGGCGTGATGTTGGTGGAGTAAATGGTGCCGATCGGCGTCGCCATCGGCAGTCCACCGGCAAACGGCTGGCCGCCCTGCGCGCTGTGACACGCCACGCAGTCGCCCGCGCGCGCCAGATACTCACCGCGCTTCACCAACGCGTCCGAACCTGCTTCGTCCGCCACTGCGGCGAACGTCATGGTGCCCAGAAACAGGGCTAAAATGCTTTTGATCATCGCCGTGTTCCTTATGCCTGTACCAGCGGGCCGGGGTTCTTCAGATACTGTTCACGAATTGCTTTGGCTGACCAATAGGTCAACGCGGCGACCATGCCCGTTGGGTTGTAGCCGAGTCCCTGCGGGAACGCCGACGCACCTGGCACAAACACGTTCGGCACATCCCAACTCTGCAGGTAACGGTTCACCGCGCTGGTTTTCGGATCTTCACCCATGATCGCGCCGCCGCTCATGTGCGTGGTTTGATACACGGTGGTGTCGAAGTGCGAGCCCGGCCCTTTCGCGCCGCCGATGATCATTTTCGGGTTCATCGCTTCGGTGATTTTGCGCATCTTACCGATCATGAACTGCGCCATCTTGATGTCGTTATCCTGCCAGTCAAAGGTCATACGCAGCAGCGGCTGGCCGTAGGCATCTTTGTAGTTCGGATCGAGATCGAGATAGTTGGCGCGATACGACTGGTGCGCGCCGTGCGCATCCATCGAGATGTGATGGTTGTAGGTATCCGCGACCGCGGATTTCCACTGGCTGCCCCAGTTTGGCGTGCCCTTCGGCGTTGGCAAACCCGAGATCGGCTTGGTACCGGCCTGGTTCACCCAGAATGGCGAACCGCCCACGAAGCCGTGCGGACCGTGATCGAAGTTGTCGGCGTTGAAATCATCCACCGCCACACCTGCGCCACCGGCACCGATAAACGGGTTGGTGGTGGTGTTTTTATCGAACAGCGCTTTCAGCGTCGAGATGTTCTGATAGGCGAAGTTACGGCCCACCACACCTTCGTTGGAAATCGGGTTATACGGCTTGCCAATGCCGGAGAGCAGCATCAGATGCACGTTGTGGAACTGGAACGCCGACAGGATCACCAGATCCGCAGGCTGCACCACTTCGCGGCCCTGACCATCGAGATAGGTCACGCCGGTGGCGCGCTTTTTATCGTCGGTCAGATTGACGCGCAGCACGTAGGCGTTGTTGCGCAGCTCGAACTTCGGTTCCTGACGCAGCGCGGGCAGGATATTGACGTTCGGCGAGGCTTTGGAATACATGTAGCAGGCGTAACCGCTGCAAAAACCGCAGAAGTTGCACGGGCCCATCTGTGCGCCGTAGGTGTTGGTGTAGGGGCCTGAGGTGTTGGCCGACGGCATATCATAAGGGTGATAACCCACTGATTCCGCCGCTTGCGCGAACAGCTGCGCCGAGTAGGTGCGCTTCTGCGCCGGCAGCGGGAAGTCGCTGGAACGATCTGGCGCGTACGGGTTGCCGCCCTTCTCTTTGCCCAGCAGTTTGCCTTTGATTGACCAGGCGCTGCCCGAGGTGCCGAACACTTTCTCGGCCTGATCGAAGAAGGGTTCCAGCTCGTCATAGTTGACGCCGAAATCCTGGATCGTCATGCCTTCCGGAATGAAGTTTTTACCGTAACGCTGCTCGTAATGGCTGCGCAGATTTAGTTCTACCGGGTCAACGCGGAAATGCACGCCTGACCAGTGCAAACCTGCACCGCCGGTGCCGGTGCCGGGCAGAAACGCCGCCAGCTGGCGATAAGGTACGGCGGTTTGCGAGGCATCGTGACGAATCGTTACGGTGCTTTTCGACAAATCCTGGAACAACTTTTTGCGGATGTTATAGGTCAGTTCATCGATCGACTGCGGATAGGATCCATCCGGATAGGTATCGCGATGCGGACCGCGCTCCAGCGCCACCACATTCAGGCCCGCTTCGGTCAGCTCTTTCGCCATGATGGCACCCGCCCAGCCGAAACCGACGACGACCGCATCCACTTTTTTCAATTCATTTGCCACGCTTACGTCCTCTCCCCGCGAATATCCACTGACGGGAACGGATAACGTTCACCGCGTTCCACCCAATCCATAAAGTCAGCGCGCGCGCCCGGGAAGCCAATCAGCTTCCAGCCCACCATGCCTTGATTGCCACCGTGGATCGGATCGCTGAAATAACCCTCGCGGGTGTTTTGTAGCAGGAAAGAGAAGAAGGTTTTCGCTGGCAGCTGCGGGAACTCGGCCGTGCCGCTTTCAAACGCGGTCAGCAGCGCGTCTTGCTGTTCGCCCGTCAGCTCGGCAAACACTTTGCCATGCTGTTTTTTGCTCCAGCCATCGGCATCGGCGAGGCCGAGACGGTAGATCTGCTGCGGCACCAGCGGCAGCTGATAACCCAACTCTTTTGGCAGATCGGGATTGAACGGGCCTTGCATGTACCAGTTGTTACCGGTGGCATACGGCGTGTTCATTTGACGATCGATAAATTCCGGCACGCCAGCTTCAAGTGCGCCAGGACCGCGTTCGTCGTTGGGGATCAGGCGCGCCACGGCCGCAGTGATAAAGGCAAACTCTTCGGCGGTGAACCAGGTGGGCTGGTAGCTACGCGCCTGTTGTGGTGATGCGTTTTGTTCTGCTGCCCCAGCGGCCATTGGTGCCACCAGTGCGCCCATCGCCGTACTGCCCACCGCCATTGCCGGCGCCAGGGTGATGGTTCTCAGCAGAAAATCCCTGCGAGTGTGACCATTTTTTTGTTCTGACATGACATTGCCTCAGTACCACATATAATGCGGCATGAAAGTTAAGTAGTTGCGTTGTATTGTTTTTTTATTGATAGCTTAAGGGATACAGCAGCACTGTTACCGGTAACAGTGCAAATATTGTAACACCATTGCTGTGGATAATTTAGTTGTTAGAAACAAATTCGCACTAATTACTTAACAATTGCCGCTGTCGTTTTACATCGCAGCGGCGAAACTGACATCGTCAGATACAACCCACAACAGACAGATAGAGGTCTGAAGCGGTATAAAAGCGTACACACAACAGCGGAGTGCCTATGTTTAAGTCCTTTTTTCCGCGGCCAACGCTGTTTTTCAGCTCAGCTGCGATTTGGAGTTTGCTGGCGATTTTTGCCTGGTTTGGCTTTTTCAGTGATTTCCCGGCGCGCTGGCCTGCACTACAGGCGGCGATGCACGAACCCTTGCCAACCAATGCCAGCCGTTTTATTCACATCAGCCAACTGTGGTTTTACGCCTATTACTGGATCGTTGCCGGCCTCTTTGCGCTGGCGTGGCGCGTGATTGATAACCATCCGTGGCAGCGCTGGTCGGTTTGGGGTTCAATTCTGATCATCTTTGTCACCTGGTTTGGCGTGCAGGTCGGCGTGGGCGTTAACGCCTGGTACGGCCCGTTCTACGACATGATTCAACAGGCGCTGACCAAAGCCGGTTCCGTCGCCATCCACCAGTTCTATGTGCAAGTGCTGGCGTTTCTCGGTATCGCGCTGATTGCGGTAGTAATTGGCGTGATGAACTCGTTCTTCGTCAGCCACTGGGTATTCCGCTGGCGTACCGCGATGAACAATTACTATATGCACAACTGGCAGCGTCTGCGTCTGGTTGAGGGGGCGGCACAGCGTGTGCAGGAAGACACCATGCGCTTTGCTGGCACGTTGCAGGATTGGGGCATCAACTTTATTCAGGCGATTATGACGCTGGTGGCGTTCCTGCCGGTGCTGGTCACGCTGTCGCACCATGTGAAAGAGGTGCCCATTCTTGGCAGCATTCCGTATGCATTGGTGATTGCCGCGCTGCTGTGGTCGCTGTTTGGTACCGCGCTGCTGGCGCTGGTGGGGATTAAACTGCCGGGGCTGGAGTTCCGCAATCAGCGGGTGGAAGCGGCCTACCGTAAAGAGCTGGTATATGGCGAAGACGATCCTGAACGCGCCTCACCGCCGACGGTGCAGGAGCTGTTTAGCCGCGTGCGTCAGAACTATTTCCGCCTCTATTTCCACTATTTGTACTTCAACATCACCCGCATTATGTATCTGCAGGTGGATAACGTGTTCGGGCTGTTTGTGCTGTTCCCGTCGATTGTGGCGGGTACCATTACGCTCGGTCTGCTGAACCAGATCACCAATGTGTTTGATCAGGTGCGCTCGTCGTTCCAGTATTTGATCACGTCGTGGTCAACGCTGATTACGCTGATGTCGATCTATAAACGTCTGCGCAGTTTCGAGCAGATTTTGCAGGATATTCCACACGAAGAGATGATGCGCGAAGCCGCGGAGTAAGGTGGTAGTGCGGTGCGGTCTGGTGCCCTCACTCCGGCCCTCTCCCACGGGAAGAGGGAGACTCTGCCAAATGTTAAATATGTGTTCGGTCAGTCCCCTCTCCCGCTTGCAGGAGAGGGTTAGGGTGAGGGGCCAGGCGCACTCTGTTTAACCCGCCAACACCGCAAACACCTTCTCAATCGCATACGCGCCCGGATCTTTCACGCCATCCAGACTCTGCTGGTTCAGATACGCGGAACGCCCCGCTTTGGCGCTCTGCATCTGCGCAGTGGCGTCGGCGCCTTTCTGCGCCGCTTCTGCCGCCGCAGCCAGCGACTCGCCCGCCACTAGCGCTTCCAGCGCCGGTTGCAGCGCATCCACCAACGTACGATGACCCGGCTGCGCGCCGCCGTAATGTTTCATGCGCTCCAGCCCGTGCATCAAGGCCTGCGGCAGCGCGCTGCCCTCTTCCAGCTGCTGGCCGGCGCTGGTGAACAGAATTGACATCAACACGCCGCTCGATCCCCCCATCACCGTCGCCAGCTGCTCGCCAATCAGCGCCAGCAAGGTTGGCAGCTCATCCAGCGGCAGCTGTTTTTCCTGCAGGCCGCGCTGAATTTTCTTCGCCCCGGCGGCAAAGGTTGAGCCGGTATCGCCATCGCCCACTTTGGCATCCAGCGCGTTCAGCTCGCTTTCCAGATCGATCAGCGTCTGCGTGACGCTGGCGACGATGCGTGCCACCTCCGCATTCTCAGTGGCATCAAAATCCAGCACGCTGCCGATTTTCTCAGCACGTTGCAGGCTGATCGGCGCAAAGTCATACACCGGCACCCAACCCAGCACCTGAACCGGCGCGTTTAACGCTTCAAGGAACGGCTCCTCCAGCGCCAGCAGCGTCAGCGAAAAACCTTTCATATCCAGCGCGCTGACCAGCGTTGCCGGCCCCAGCAGATGCGTGATGCGCGCCGCCAGCGGCGACTGCAACACTTCACGCGTCAGCAGTGCCAGCTCCAGCTGCGAGAAGCCACCGAGATTGTTGATCAGCAACAGCGCTTGCTTGCCGTCCGGCAGCGCCTGCGCCAGTTTATCGGTCATGATGCTGGTGATTTGGCGGCTGTCTTGCGTATCCAGCGTGATTACACCCGGCTCGCCGTGAATGCCCATGCCGAGCTCGCTGTGCCCGGGCTCGACGCGCTCATCGCGTTTTTCGCCCGGCACATGACAAGTGGCGAAAGCCAAACCGATGGACGATGTGGCATCAATCGCACGCTGTGCCAGCGCTTTGACCTCATCCAGCGATTGTCCCTGCTCCGCCGCAAAGCCAGCGATTTTGTGCACCAGCACAGTCCCGGCGATACCGCGCGGCTGCGGGTTTTCCGGCAGCGCGATATCATCCTGCACCATCACCAGCTCAACTTTGTAGCCGAGGTTTTTGGCTTTCTCTGCCGCCAGACCGAAGTTAAGGCGGTCGCCGGTATAGTTCTTCACAATCAGCAGGCAACCGGCATCGCCGGTAACGTTAACAATGGCGTTCAACACCGCATCGACGCTCGGCGAGGCAAAGATATCGCCGCACACCGCCGCCGTCAGCATGCCTTTGCCGACAAATCCGGCATGCGCCGGTTCATGGCCAGAACCGCCGCCCGAGATCAGCGCCACTTTGCTTTTATCCCAGTCCGAACGCACCACCACGCGAATCTCATCACCGAGATCGAGGCGACTGAGGTTGTGCCACGGCGTACTCAGCAAAACCCCTTCGATGGCTTCGTTAACCAGATCGTTTTTCTCATGCATAAAAAACTGGCTCATTGCATCCTCTCCATTGGTGTTGTCGTCCTACAAGGTAGCGTATGTGCGTAAAGAATAGGCGCAGCGAAGTGCGGAAATGCAAAGGGCGGCACAAGCCGCCCTTTAATTCAGACTATTACCGCTTATAAAGCGATACGCAGCACGCTATCTGGATTCTTTGGTGGTTCTTTGCGTGAACCCGGCTGCTTGATGCTGACAAACAGGGTTTTGCCATCGGCGGAAACCGCCAGGCTGTTTGGCAGGCCCGGCGCTTTCACCGTGCGTTTTACTTTGTAACTGCTGGCGTCGATGATACTGATTTCGCCCGCTTTACGGTGCGTGACGTACAGCTCATCACGATCGGCATTAAACAATACCGCCAGCGATTCCGGCACATCGATCTTGTGGATCACCTGCTGGGTGCGGGTATCCAGCACCAGCACCTGCGGCTGTTTTGAGTCGCTGAGGAAGGCGCGATGGCCTTTGGTATCCAGCGAGATATTGAGGAAGAAGTGATCGTTGTCACCATCGATTTTCTGACGCTTTTCAATCGCGTTCAGGCGCGTATTGATGGTCACCAGTTCGCCATCGGAGTTAGTGACGTACAGTTTTTGCGCCGCAGAATCGATCGCTAAACCGGTGCCCATTTTGCCGGTGTTCGGCACGGTGCTGATCAGTTGCAGGGTTTTGCCATCCACCACCCACACCACGCTCTGCTCACCGAGGCCAGTGATGTAAACGCGATCGGTCGCCGGATCAACCGCCAACTGGCGCGGCTGCAGCGGACGCACGGTTTCACTGCGCTGACGACCATCCAGCACCAGCGTGTTGATCACCTTGCCGCTGGTGGCATCCACTGCAGTCAGTGCAGCATCGCGGGTGTTACCCAAATAGAGAATGTTGGTTTTCTGGTTGATCGCCGCGCCAAAGGTCGGCAGATCGGTGTTGATGGTTTGCTTTACCGCCAGATCCTGCGGATCGAGACGATAAACGGTGCCGCCTTTTTTGTCGGTGGTGCTCTGCGCGGTCGCCAGGAACAGCGCATTATCGCTGTTGCTGAACGCCAACTCGTAAGCGCCTTTTGAGATCACCTGGTTCAACGGCTGAGACTCCGCCGCCATCACCGCAGAGGTTGAGAACAGCGCTGTTGCCAGCAGCAGTGGACGCAGCGCCCACGATTTTTTATTCGCCTTCATAACTTCTCCATAGCAAAAACACCGCCTGATGGCAGTGAAGTGAAAGCCCGACATTACAACCAATGTTAAAAAGACAGCCCGAGGCGAGCCGACGAAGGATGCTACTTTTTGAGAATAGTAATCATTTCGAAGGGAAAGTGACAGGATTTTATCGGCTTACCAACGCCACCAGGGCGCCCGAAGGCACCCTGTCAGCACAGAACGTTAATGCAACTTATTTGGTCAGTTCAGCAGTCATGTGCACGCCGTTGTTGAAGTTGGCTTCGGTCACTTTATAGGAAGCACCAGCTTCATGCGCCTGAGCAGCGATTTGCGCTTCTGCTCCATCCAGCGTTGAAGCGGTTGCAGTGATGCTTTGCGCAAAGCTCGCGAATGGCAGAACGGTCAGAGCAACAACAGCAGCAAAAGTTTTGATGGTTTTCATGGTCAATTCCTTAATGTACGTTTGATTGATTAAGGCGTCATCGCCTTGTTGAGAGATATAATAGGCGCAGAATTGATCAGTAAAAAGCGGAGAGATTTGCCGTTGTCATTCGAATATTTTGAACATAAAAAGCACGTTTGGGTTAACCTTTGTGCAAAGGGTTAAAAATCTGACATTTAATTAAAAGGCAGGATATATGGCTGCGATAGGCACAGCGCACATCTCTGTAGCGGCGCGATTAATCGCGCACCTTTCTGCCTTATATAGGGTCAAAGACGCGCAATAAATTGCGCCGCTACGGATTGCAGACGCATCAGCCGTGATGACGAACGCGGGTGAAGATGGTGATGGCCGCCAGCAGCATCAGCACGCCGCTGGCGAGGAACACGCCGCCAGCGCCTTGCAGATCAAACATCCAGCCGCCGGCTGCGGCACCGGCGGTGATCGCCAGCTGAATGGTGGCGACCAGCAAACCGCCGCCTGATTCCGCATCGTCTGGCACCGCGCGGGAGATCCACGTTGACCACCCGGTTGGCATCGAACCAAACGCCAGGCCCCACAGCGCCACGCCCGCCGCGACCAGCCACGACACCTCGCCGAAGCTCACCAGCAGCAGCGCGGTCACGCTCATCACCAGCGCCATCGCGGTTAACGTCAGCGATACGCTGCGCGTCACCAGATATCCTGCCAGCGAAGTACCGAAGAAGTTCGCCACGCCAAACGCCAGCAGCACCAGCGACAGCTGATTGACGTTCAGCTGCGCGCTGCCTTCGAGGAACGGACGCAGATAAGTAAAGAAGGCGAAGTGGCCAGTAAACATCATGATCACCGCCAGCATGCCCCAGCGCATCACGCTTTTACGCAGCAGATCCAGCACGCCACCGCTGCGCGCTTTATTAATCGGCGGCATCGCGGGCAAGGTGAAGAACTGCCACAGCAGCGCCAGCACGCCCAATGCGGCGGTCAGAATGAAAATGTTACGCCAGCCAATAATGCCGCCCAGATAGCTGCCGAGCGGCGCAGCAATAATGGTCGCCAGCGAAATACCGCTAAACACGATGGACAGCGCGCGCGGCACCTGATCGCTCGGCACCAGACGCATGGTAATCGCGGTCGAGAGCGTCCAGAAGCCGCCAATTGCCAAGCCCAGCAGCACGCGGGCCAGCAGAATCATTGGCAGATTCTCGGCAAAAGCCACCAATAGCGCCGAGGCAATCAGCAGCAGCGTAAAGGCCAGCATCACCACGCGACGATCGAGTTGGCGCGTCACGTTGCCAATCACCAGGCTGGTGAGCAGCGCCACCAGCGCAGTCACGGTCACGGTTTGTCCCGCCTGCCCTTCGCTGATGCGTAGCGTGTCGGCAATCGGCGTCAGCAAACTCACCGGCAGAAATTCTGCGGTAATCAGGCCGAACACGCCAAAGGCCATGGCAAACACCGCGCCCCACGCCGGTTTATCCACGTCTAACGTTGTTTCGACTATTTCAGTATCCAGGCTCATCTGTGATCCCCATCACAAAATATTTAGCGTTAAGCATAGTGACTGTTCACCAGACGATCTATGATGCAGAAACTTTGTTTTTTGATTATTCGTCTGGGATTGGTATGAGCCGCTATGAAGATCTGACCAGTGAATTGCTGATGGGCATGCGCCTGTACGGCGTCAAATACCAGCGTATCGCGCTGCACGCGCCTTTTGGCCTGCAATATGACGACGCGCCTGGTCGCGCGCAGCTGCATTTTGTTGGGCGCGGATCATTACTGATTCGCTCGGCGTCAGGCGTGATCTATCCGCTGCAGGCCGGCGATGCGCTGCTGATCCCGCACGGTAAACCGCACGCGCTGATCTCCAGCGAAGAGGCCGTTTGCGAACCCATTTCGACGTTTAATAGCCGCCCGATTTGCGCCAGCGTCTGTGCCATCGACGACAGCACCGAACTTTGCCCGGATAACAGCGATGTGATTCTGTTCAGCGCCTGCATGGCGTTTGAACTGGGCGGCATGCAGCCGCTGGTGCACACCATGCCAGACGTGATGCTGGTGAGTACGCTGCTGGCGCAGTATCCGGAAATTCAGCCGATTCTCGATGCGATGGAGCGCGAAACGCGGCAGCGCAAAGCCGGTTTCGCCGGGATTTTGTCGCGGCTGGCGGATGTGGTGGCGGCGCAAATTGTGCGGGGCTGGGTGGAGAACGGCTGTGGCAAAGGCAGCGGGCTGGTGCAGGCGCTGCGCGATCCGCGTCTCAGCCTGGCGATGGCGGCGATGCATCGCGCACCTGGCGAAAACTGGACGGTGGAACGGCTGGCGCGCGAATCCGGCAGCTCACGCTCGGTGTTTGCCGCCCGCTTCCAGACGGCAACCGGCATGACGCCGCTGCGCTATCTTACCGAGCTGCGCATGCGGTTGGCGGTGGAACGTATCGTGAACGAGGGTGAAGCGGTGGAAAGCGTCGCCTTCCACCTCGGTTACGGTTCGCTGGCGGCGTTTAGCCGCGCCTTCAAACGCATTGTTGGCACGCCACCCGGCGCACTGCGCGCCGAACGCGACGTGCGTTAACGGAACACGCTGATCGCTTCCACCAGACGATTGGCCTGATGCTTCATGCGACCGGACGCTTCGGCGCTTTCCGCCACGCGCGCGGCGTTTTGATGGGTGATATCGTCGAGATCTTCCACCGCTGTGCTGACCTGCGTTAGCGCGATGGCCTGCTCGGCGGTCGCCCCACTGATTTGCGCGATCAGCGCAGTGACATTCTGCACCTGATCGACAATCTCCTGCATGGTGTGCCCAGCGGCATCGGCGTGGTCGCTGCCCGATTGCACGCGGCTGGCGCTGGTTTCCACCAGATGTTTGATTTCGCTGGCGGCTTTGGCGCTGCGTTGTGCGAGATTGCGCACTTCACCGGCCACCACCGCAAAGCCTTTGCCCTGCTCACCGGCGCGCGCGGCTTCCACTGCGGCGTTAAGCGCCAGAATATTGGTCTGAAAAGCGATACCGTCAATCACGCTGGTGATGTTGGCGATGCGCTTCGAGCTGTCGGCGATCTCCGCCATCATGCCCACCATCTCCTGCATCACTTCACCGCCTTTGATCGCCGCATGACTGGTGTTTTCCGACAGCCCATTGACCTCTTTGGCGGTATCGGTGTTGCTCTTAACCGTGGCGGTCATTTCGTTCATGGTGGCGGCGGTTTGCTGCACGTTAGCCGCTGCTTGTTCGGTGCGGCGGCTCAATTCGTCGTTGCTGCGCGCGATGGCATCGCTGGCGCTCAGCACGTTGATCGCCTGGCCGCTGACATCATCCACCAGCCAGCGGAACATCAGCCCAAGCTGACCGATGGCGCGCAGCGTCACGCCAATCTCATCAACGCGATCGATCTGCTCCACTTTATGGCTGGCACCGGTCGCCACGCTCAATGCTTGACGGCACATGCGCTCCATCGGACGCGAAATTTGCTGCTCCAGCCACAGACTCGCCAGCAGTAAAAGGCCCGCCATGCCGCCGGCAAAGCAGCCAACGGCAAGAGGTGCAAGGCCCAGCAGCCAGACGCCAATCACCGAGAGCGGCAGCAGCGTTAATAAGGTTGAGCGGATGCGCCAGCGCAGCGGCAGAGTTTTCAGGATCGAGCCCAGGCGACGCCAGCCGGTGCCGACCATCAAGCCTTTATGGAAGCGGCGTCCTTTGACGCGCCCTTCGCGGAAGTCGCGGTACAGCGCTTCGGTCTGGCGAACCTCCTCCACCGACGGCTTGGTGCGCACCGACATAAAACCCTGCACTTTGCCTTCACGCACCACCGGAATGGCGTTGGCGCGCACCCAATAGTGATCGCCATTTTTACGCCGGTTTTTCACCAGCGCCGTCCACGGTTCGCCCTGTTTGAGGGTCGCCCACATATCGGCAAAGGCTTCCGGCGGCATATCCGGGTGGCGCACCATGTTGTGTGGCTGGCCATTCACCTCTTCCGGACTGAAGCCACTGACTTCAATAAAGGCATCGTTGGCATAGGTGATGTAGCTGTTGAGATCGGTAGTCGACATCAATGTGGCGTCATCGTCAAAAGCGAATTCACGCTGAGTGACGGGCTGGTTATTACGCATGTGTGTGTCCTTGCAATACGCAGGCGAAAAGAAGCAATCGATAATACTTTTTTATCTTTTCGGCATCGTATGGCGTGAGCTTTAGCGCCAGTTTCAAATTCAGGGCAATAAAAAAGCCGCTTTGCAGCGGCTTTCACACTTTTTCACTTAGCTCATCGATTAACCGGGTTTTACAGTAAACCAAATCAATCTTTAATTTAAACGCATTCATCAGACCTGCAGGGCGAAGGGCAATGGAGTTTCCCAAAGCCATTTGTGTCGCAGGAAGGCGGCAAGCTCGCTCATCCCCGGGAGCAGAGTGAACTCTGTGACCGGGGTGAGCGAGCGCAGCCAACGCACCTGCAGCGCAAAGGGCGCAGGGAGATGGGATTTCCCAAAGCCATTTGTGATGCAGGAAGGCGGCAAGCTCGCTCATCCCCGGGAGCAGAGTGAACTCTGTGACCGGGGTGAGCGAGCGCAGCCAACGCACCTGCAGCGCAAAGGGCGCAGGGAAATCAGAATTGCCAGCGAACCCCCACGTTATACCGCCACCCTTTGGCACCATTACCATCAATCTCTTTGCGATAATCCGCTTCCGCATACAACGAAACATCCTTCTGCAAGGTTGCGGTGCCGCCTGCGCCCACTTCCCACATTTGACCAAATTTTCCGCTGCTGAAGGTGGCGCCAAACGCCGGATTATCCATCGAAGACACTGACGCATCCGCAGAGCCGCCCCAACCTTTGTAGTAGTTCGCGCGCAGATAAGGGGTGTATTGACGATTGCTGTCGTCGGTCCAGGTACGGTCGAGGCGCGCGCCGAGACGACCAATAGTTTGGTTATAGTCGCCGTAACGCACGTTGTTGCCGTCTTTATCGGTGAAATCGTTCATATTAAGCTTCATGTACATCAGCTGCGCCTGCGGCTCAAGCTTGTAGCCATCGCCCAACGCAAACGGATAGCCGCTCTCCAGCGATGCCGTCCAGCCGTGGCCTTTCAGCTTCGCTACTTCTTGCGTGCGGGCGATATCGGTTTCGCCGCGATGCCAGTCAAATGACAACACACCGTCCAGATAGAATCCGCTCTGACGCTGCCAGGTGCCGTAAAACGCCAGGCTGTCGCTGTCGAAAGTGGTGCTGCTGTAACCGTCGGCCGCATGCGGACGAATGCGCGTATTACCGCGCGTATAGGCTAAACCGCCGCGCAGGCTATCCTGCTCGCCATCGAGTCGCAGCAGATTGCCGCCCACCTGCACCGCACTGTAATCGAGGTCAAAGTCGTAACCGAAGTCGCGGAAACTCTTATCGCTCTTGTACTTCAGGTTTGAGCCGATATAGCGCAGGAACATCTCGCCGCCGTTGCCTTGCGGACGTGTCTGCTCGTGGCGCAGTTCGCCGAGGCGTTTATGCAGATCGTCGATAATCGCCGAGGTGTAATAGGCCAGGCCAACCGGTGCCGACACATAAGATGGCACCTGCGGCACCACCGCCGGACGCGAATCGTAGCTTTGCGGCGTGCCAAAGGCATCGGTGACGAAGGTCGGCTGACAGTTAACGCTATCCTCACACACGTAGTAGTTCGCCAGACGGTAATCCCAATAGTTATTGCCGCTGCCGCTGACTAAACGCTGGTTAGGATCGCTGCTGCCCGGTGCAAAGGTGTAGAGCCGATATTGCCACGGCCCGGCACCGAGATAGCCATCCTTCAACGCGAAGCTGTTAGCGCTGGCATTACCGCCCACCTGCGCCAGCGAGATCCCTTCGTTGCCCTCTACCCCTCCATTTTGATTGAGATCGGTGAGTGCGCCGGTGCTGGCATCAGCCAGTTTCACATTCACCAGCGTGGTACCGCTGGCATTGCCGGTGACGTTAATGTGGTCGGTAAACTGATTATTTAGCGCACCACCCTGGTTGAGGTTAGTGACCAGATTGAGCTGGCCGCCGCTCGACGCCAGCGAGCCAGCAATATCCAGCGTGTTGCCCGGTGAACCCGCGCCGTTGGTGAGATCCAGCGTACCGGCGTTGTTCACCACCAGCGAATCGGCGGTGCCGCCGGATAGCGTCGGATGCACGTTATCGCCGGCATACAGCGTGGAATCCGCATCGACATTGATGGTGCTGTGCGCCAGCTGCAGGTTATCGGTTAGTGTCCATTGGGTATTGGCGAAGTTGATGGTGCTCCAGCCGCTGCCAAGATTAACGCCTTTGCTGAGATCGTCGGCGCTGAAGCTGCCGCCGCGCGCGCCAATCTGATTGAAGGTCAAGGTGTTGCCGGTGCCATTACCGCTGGTGAGATGGTAGGTGGTGCCGAGATCGACCTTGCTCACTTCAGCGGTGTTGTTGTTGTCGTTGCCCATGGTCAGGCTGCCGTTGAGCGTTCCGCCCGTCCAGCGGAACCGATCCGATCCGCCGCCCGGATTGATATCGCCCTGCACCGCGCCTTCGGTCAGCAGAATTTCGTCATCGGCGTTGCTGCCCGCTACCGCCACGGTTTGTGGGTTGGCGGTGATGATGTTGCCAAGGTTCTCGAAGATGGTTTTACCGCCGCGCAGATCCACCACCGGCGCCGTCAGGCTGTTGGAGGTGAAGTTGCCGGTATTGACGATGGTGCCCGCTGTGCTGGAGACCAGCGCCGATCCGCCCGCCGCATTGTCGATATTGACGTTGGCGGCGGTGGTGACATTGCCGGTGGTATTGGCGCGAATACCGGTGCCGCCTGCGCCGGTAACATTAAATTGATAGCCCGACCCCAACGTCAGATCGCCGCGGGTGGTGGAACCATCGGCATTGGCGATATTCAGGCCGCTGCCGCTGCCGGAGACGTTGGTGGTCACCGTCGAAGCCGGATCAAATGGCACGGCGGTGCGAATCCCGTTGCCGTCGCCGACGTTAATGGTGAGATTGCTCAGACCAACGTTGCTCAGTTCGGCGCGGTTTTCGATGCCGTTGCCACTGCCCAGCACGTTCACCGTGGCGTCGCTGGCGCTGAGAGCGGTCGCACCGCTGTCCAGCAGGATGCCGTGCGCATTGCCGCGCGTGGTGATCACCGTGTCGCTGCCGGTAAGCGCCAGCTGCGCGCCGTCGCTGATGCGCACGCCCGCGATACCGTTATCGACATTGATGGTGCCGCCTTTCGCCAGCGTGCTGCCGCTGCCGGAGACATCCAGCCCGGTGCCGTTGGCTACGTTGACCACGCCGTTGTTGGTCAGCGTGCTGCCGGCGCGCGAACGGATCCCAATATTGTTGCTGCCGGTGAGGTTCACATTGCCGTTGTTGACCAGCTCTGCGCCGTTGGTGACATCAAAACCCATCGCGCCATTGCCCGCGCCGCTCACATTGCCGTTGCTGGTAACGCGGGTGGCCGCTGACGTGCCATCCAGCGCGTTGCTCAAATCGGTACGCAGATTATTAATCAGCACGCCGACCGCGTTGCTGCCACTAAGATTGATGCTGCTGCCGCTATCGAGCGTGGCGTTCGCACCGCCTTCGGCACGGATCGCCGTACTGCCCTGGCCGCTGGCGGTGAAGTTGGCGTTGCTGCTATTCAGGCTGCTGCCGCTGCCGGAGATAATCGCGCCGGTGCTGTTGCTGGCGCTGGCGGTGAGGGTGGTCGGCGTGGTGAAACTCAGCGCCGCGCCGTCATCAATGCGATAGCCGGTTGAGCCGCTGCTGTTGATATTTAACGCATTGGTGGCGGAGCTAATGCGCGATCCGCTGCCCGCCGCGTGATAGGCAATTTGGTCACTGTTGTTGAATACCGGCGCTGAACCGGCGGCGATATTCACCAGCGCGCCGTTGAGCGCTTCCGCCCCAATCGCGCCGGTGCCGTTAAGATTCAGCGTGCCACCGTTCAGGTTGGCTACCGCGCGATTGCCGCTGGCGCTGACGCCCCGGCTGCGGTTAGTGGTGCTGCCGCCATTAACATTGATGGTGCCGGTGTTATTGGCGGTGGTGGCAAAGGTGCTGCTGCCGCTGTTCACCGCGATGCCGGTACCGCCATCGTTGATGTTGATATTGCCGCTGTTGGTGCCGGTCGCGCCGCTCTCGACGCGAATGCCGGTGGCGTTGGCGCCGCTGAAGGTGATATCGCCGCTGTTGGTCAACTGCGCGCGATTGCGGGCCAGATAACCAGTCAACCCACTCTGCGACGCATTCAATGACGCCGCAGAGTTCAGGCGGGTGCTGGTCACCGGCGAGCCGCTGTTTCTGCCAAAGATATCGTGTTTTTGTCCGTCAACGATCGCGCCAATTGCGTTGCTACCGGTGAGATTCATGGTGGTTGCGGCATCAATACTACCCGTTGCGCCCCCTTCCACCGTAATGCCATTGGCACCGCTGCCGCTGACGTTGATCACCGCCGCATCGCTGCTCACTTCGGTGCCTGCGCCGCTACCGAGCACGGCGGTAGAACCGGCACCCGACGCGGTGAGCGACAAGGCGTTACCGTTGAAGTCTGCGCCCTGCTCAACACGAAACAGCGTGGAGTTCTGCGTGGTCACATCAAACGGATTGTTGCCCAGCACGTTAATCAGCGCATTGGGGCCGTAGGCAAAGAAGGCGATTTGATTGGTACCGTTAGAAAAGGTCGGCACGGCAGCCGGATCCACGGTCACCGTGGAATTGCCGCGCGCATGTACGCCGATCGCGCCATTGCCGCTGAGATTGATCGGGCCATCGACGGTGGCCTGCGCCGTGCCGGTTGCACCTTGCCCTTCCACCCACACGCCATAGTTGCGCGTGCCGCTGGCAGGATCGGCGCCGCCTGCCACGTTGATGGTGCCAGTTGAGGTGGCGCTGGCGGTGTTGCCATTGGTCGCCAGCACTTTCAGGCCGGTGCCGTTCACGCCATTCAGGTTAATCGTACCCGCGTTATTGATGTTGCCGGCACTGTTGGTCACCAGCATGCCGACGTTTTCACGCGGAATGGTGGCAGCCGCACCGTTCACATTGATGGTGCCGGTGTTGATCATGGTGGCGTTATTCGCGCCGGTCGCCGACATCCCCGCCGCATTTTGCGTTCTCGTGCCGAGGGTAATGCTGCCGTTGTTAACCGCGTTGCCGTTGGCGACCAGGGCAATACCGCTGGTCAACCCGCTTTGGTTCATCGCGATATCCGCCGTCGCTTCACCCAGGCTGTTCTGCGGTCCGCGACCAATGTAGATATTGCCGCTGGCGTTATTGGTGAAGCTGGAAGTGGCGTCGGTCAGTAACACGCCAGACGCGGTGCCGCGCGCGCTCGAACCGTTGACGCCAACGTTGATATTGCCGCTGTTATTGGCGGTGGATGACACGCCAAGATTGATGCCCGCCACGCCATACTGTGAATTGCTGCCGGTGGTGGCGAGGTTGAGGATGCCGTTGTTGTTAAAGGTGCTACCGGTTTGCACGGCTACGCCATTGGCACCGTAGCCGGTCGAGCCAATGCCGGTACCATCCTGACGATTGAGGAAGCCGCCGTTAATTACCCCATTATTGGTTCCACTGCTGTTATCGGTTAACACCAGCGCCGTGCCGTTATTAGTGATGCTGCCGCGACTCGCCAGTTTGCCATCAATCACCGCTTGCGCGCCGTTGGAGGCTTTGATCGCACCGCCCGTCGCGCCCACCACTTCCAGCGTTTTACCCGCCGCCAGATTGACCCTCGCGTCCGCGCCATTGGCATTGATCACAATGCGATTGCCGATCGCCTGCGTCACCTCGTCTGGCGGCGTGGCGCTAACGTTGTAGACGATGTTGGCATTGGTGAAGGTGACAGCTTTATTGAACTCAGGCAGATAACGGGTTTTATCAAGATTGCCCGCCTGCAGCTGACCGATCAGCCAGTTGTTGTAGTTTTGCAGCTGGCTGGCGTTGGTGACGGTAAAGCTGGTGCTTTTGCCATCCAGCGTCTGCACGCTGAATGCGCCGTTATAGGTGGCGAGGTTTTGCACCTGATAGCTGCTGGTGGCCGATCCCGCGCCGTCCGGCGTGGCGGTGGCACCGAAAAAGCTGATGCGGTTATTACTGTTCCAGTTCACCGTGCCAGTGCCGCTCACATCAAATAGCTGTGTCTGCTTGGCGGCCATGGTCCAGCTGTTGGTGCTGGCGCTGCTGAGCGCATTCGCCTGGCCGATATTCACATCCAGCGTGCCGCCGGTGACATCCGCAATGCGCGCATCGATGTACTGCGCATCATTGACGTTCTGCACATCCGGCACGCTGGTGGCACTGGTGACGGGCGCTAAGGCGACAAGACTGGCGGAGTTATATACCTGGAATGTGCTGTTGGTGCCGGTTGCGGGATCGGGCGTAGTGATCGCAAAGTTTTGCGGGCCGGGATCCAGGCGATCCTGATTGAGATCCTGCGATCCCGAGGTGATCGCCACTTGCCCGAGCGTGGTGGTGACCGCGCCATCCGTTCCTGCCGTGAATGCCTGATTGCCGGTCAAAGTTTCATTGCCGCTGCTGACGGTAATTTTACCGGTTTGGTTGTCATTATTTTCTGGTGTGTAAGTCCCCAACGTAACAGCCTGACTTTGCATCGCTGGATAGATCAGCAATTGCGCCGCCAACATCCCTAATGCGATAGGATTTAATGTAAACCTCATACTTCCTCCAGTGGGCGTGCAGCGTCCGCGCTGTTATTGCAACAGCGTTAAATTCTTCGCGTGGGGATAAAGCGGCAGATAATGACCAATCCCGTGTAGCAATTTAATTTGAGAACAACTGTGTGAAGAAATACGGTGCAGTGAAAAAAGGGATGGAATTGTTGTTATAGATTAATTGGCTTTAGGTATAGACTTTTTCGCTGGTGAGTGCAAAAGACAATTATGAGTAACCTATTGTCATCTCGGGGAATTAATTGCGATGCAGGTTGGATATTCTAAATAATTTGAGGCCATTTTAAATATTAGGTCTGGCTTTCTATCTCCTTAATAAAACCTTTATTTTTTGCTAACGCTTTACTTACAAACGGTACTTAAGCAGTGAATGTGGCTGTGACGGATTAAGCGACTTGAGAGAGTTTAAAAGCGTGATCGTGATCACGGTTAGACCAGGTCACGCTTTATGCCGACCTGGTCGATATCCGTACTTCACTTAACTTAAATCCACATTGCGGGTGCCGCCCCACCAGGTAAAGGCGAACCCGCCAATCCACGCCACGATCAGCCCGGCGAGATACACCGCCATGCCGGCAAAAATGCCCTGCGATGAGGTCATTAGCGGCAATGTGACTAAACCTGAAGGGCCAAACACGGTGTTCATTCCCACTGGCAATCCCAGCCATGCCACCAGCCCGATAAAGAAGCCGCCCAGCGCACCGCCAAAACAGGCCGTGATAAAGGGTTTCAGACGCGGCAGCGTGACGCCATAAATCAGCGGTTCGCCGACACCGAGCAAGCCCGGCACAATGGCGCCTTTGATCTGTTTACGCAGCAGTGAGTCTTTATCCGCTTTGCACCATAACGCCAGCGACGCGCCGACCTGCCCGGCGCCGGCCATCGCCAGAATTGGGAAGAGCGAGTTAAAGCCCTGGGTTTCCATTAGCGCGAAATAGACCGGAATAAAGCCTTGATGAATGCCAAACATCACCGCGATCAAAAACAGTCCGGCCAGAATAGCGCAACCAAACGGATTGTTATTTAGATGAATGAACAACCACGACATGCCTTTAAATAATTCGCCGCCGATTGGCATAATCACCAGGAAAGTCACCGCGCCGGTAATTAATAACGTCAGCAACGATGTCAGGATCATATCGAGATTATCGGGAATGATTTTTCGCAGCTGTTTCTCAATCCAGGCACCAAATATTGCCGCCAGCAGCACGCCAATAATATTGCCGCGCGGATCGATCACCATGCCGAAGAAATCCTGCATCCCGCTGTAATAACCGACCTTCGCGTCAGGGATATAAACGAGCACAAACAGCGAGGCGATAATGGCCCCGTTGACGCCGGTACCGCCAAAGGCTTTCTGCGCGTTATAGCCAATCAAAATACTCAGGAAGGTGAACAGCCCTTTACCAAACACCTTCATGTACGCCACGGTATCCAGCAGCCAGCGTGCATGATCGCCAGGCTGATTAAGGTGGAAGATCTGCTCAATCAGCGTGGCGAAACCCAGCAGCAAGCCGGCACCGATAAAACCGGGAATCAGCGGCGTAAAGATGGTGGCGAAGCAGGAGAGAAAACGGTGCAATGCGCTGGTCTGCTTCGCCTTCATCTGCTGCTTTTGCGCGCTGGCGATGGCCTGCAGATCGCCCGGCGCCTGTTGATTAAGCAGTGCCTGCATTTTCTCTGCTGCGGTTTGCGCTTTACCGGGACCGAGCACGATCTGCAGCTGCGCATCGCTGTCGATCACGCCCAGCACGCCCGGCAGCGTTTTGAGTGTGGCGCTATCCACTCGCGCGGCATCGTTGAGTGTCAGACGCAGGCGCGTCATGCAGTTGCCGCACTGCACCACATTATTGGCGCCGCCCACCGCCAGCAAAATGTCGCGCACCAGATCCTCAGTAATGGCCGCCATTATTGCGCTCCTGCGTCACGCAAAGCGTTGCGAATGAAGCCCTGATTCTGACTCAGCAGCGATTTCGCTTCATCGGCCGTTAATCCCGCCAGCACCATGACAATCGCGGTTTTACAGTGCCCATTACACGCCGCCAACGCCTGCTGCGCGGTAGCATCGTCACAGTCGGTGGCTTGTTTGACGATATTCACCTGGCGCTGCACCAGCTTCTGGTTGGTGGCTTCCACATCGACCATCAGATTGCCGTACACCTTGCCGCTGCGAATCATCGCGCCGGTGGTGAGCATATTCAGCACCAGTTTCTGCGCCGTGCCGGCTTTCATGCGCGAAGAACCGGTGACCACTTCCGGGCCGACCACTGGGGTTAACGCCACATCCGCGGCCTGCGACATTGGGCTGTTAGGATTACAGGTTAACGCTGCGGTAAATGCGCCTTGCTGACGCGCATACGCCAGCGCGCCCAATACATAGGGCGTGCGGCCGCTGGCGGCAATCCCGACCAGCACATCGTTAGCGTTGAAATTGATATCACGCAGATCTTGCGCGCCCTGCTCCACGTTGTCTTCGGCGTTTTCCACCGCCTGCAGAATTGCGGTGTGGCCGCCAGCAATTAGTCCAACCACCTGGCTGCGCGGCGTGCCGAAGGTCGGCGGACATTCGCTGGCATCCAGAATCCCCAGACGACCCGACGTGCCTGCGCCGCAATAGATCAGGCGACCGCCTTTGCTGAAGGCGTGGGTGATGGCATCCACCACCTGCGCAATCTGCGGCACGATGGCCTCCACCGCCAGCGCCACTTTTTTGTCTTCATCATTGATCACCCGCAGCATCGCTTCGGTGGTCAGCTCATCAATGTTGTGGCTGGCGGGATTACGACCTTCGGTGATCATCTGGCTCAGATCGATCTGCATGAGACACTCCTGTGTAAGAATAATTTATTCGTAAAACTATATATCACACAGAATTGTTAATTCCTCTGCTGCGCGGGATTTTTTTGCTTTTTGCCGCAGCGGACATAAAAAAACCCGCCGAAGCGGGTTTCTGTGCGTAGCGGTCGCCATGAATGGTGCGCATTCATGCGCACCTGGAAGATTAGCTGGCGCTTTGCGTGCGCAGCTGTTGCTCGTAGGCGGCGGCTTGTTTGGTGTCGAACTGGTCTTCCCAGCGCGCAATCACCAGCACCGCCAGCGCGTTACCGATCACGTTCAGCGCGGTACGCGCCATGTCCATGATGCGATCGACACCAGCGATAAATGCCAGGCCTTCCAGCGGAATGCCCACGCTGCCCAGCGTTGCCAGCAGCACCACGAAGGAGACGCCCGGCACGCCAGCGATGCCTTTCGAGGTCACCATCAGCGTCAGCACCAGAATGATCTCGTCGGTCAGCGACAGATCGATGCCATAAAGCTGGGCGATAAAGATCGCCGCGATGCTCTGATACAGCGTTGAACCGTCGAGGTTGAACGAGTAACCGGTCGGCACCACGAAGCTGGTGATGGCTTTCGGCGCACCGTAGGCTTCCATCTTCTGCATAATGCGCGGCAGCACGGTTTCTGAGCTGGAGGTGGAATAGGCAAGAATCAGCTCGTCTTTCAGAATGCGCATCAGCGTGGTAATGCGCAGCTTACAGAAGCGCGCCACCGTGCCGAGCACCACGAAAGCAAAGAACAGAATCGCCACGTACACCAGCAGCACCAGCTTGGCGAGCGGATAGAGCGACGCAAAACCGAAGTTCGCAATGGTGACCGCAATCAGCGCAAACACGCCGACTGGCGCATAACGCATGATCATGTGCGTCACTTTAAACATGGTTTCGGAAATCGAACGGAATACCGTGACCAGCGGATCGCGATGTTCCGAAGGCAGCGCCGACAGGCCCATACCAAACAGCACCGAGAAGAAGATAATCGGCAGCATGTCGCCCTTAACCAGCGAGGCGAAGATGTTCTGTGGGATCAGCGACAAAATGGTGGTGACCAGACCGTGCGGTGCACCCTGAACCGCTTCGGTGGTGGCTTCGTATTTAGAGATGTCCACCGTTGCCAGCGTTGACATATCAATGCCGCTGCCGGGTTGGAATACGTTGGCCAGCGTGATGCCGACCACAATGGCAAGGGTGGTGATCACTTCAAAATAGATAATGGTTTTAACACCAATACGTCCGAGCTTTTTCGCATCACCCACGCCAGCAATGCCGACAATCAGTGAGGAGATAACAATCGGTACCACAATCATCTTGATCAGATGAATAAAGATGTCACCCGCGGGCGTCAGAATGTTAGTGATTAACCATTCACGATCGTCGGGCTGATTATGCAGCACGGTTCCCACAATCACGCCCAGAATCAGCGCGACTAAAATCTGCCATGCAAGGGTGAACTTAAAACCTTTCATAACGCGTTATTTCCTCAGTTAAAAACCCCTTTGCTCTGCTGCGAAGGTGCAGGAGAAATGTCACACAGGGAAGTGAGCAAAAGCCCGATAAAATAGAGGGTTATTTATGACTACGTCGGTTACAGCTGTGCAGGCATTTTGCGCCTGCGGGGTGATGCAGTCTGAGTTGATACCTGCTGAACAGGGCCGAGATAAGTACCATTTTCACTACGGTAAATGCAACCCCCGGCGCGATAGCGCAAATCTTATTCAGGTTAGTAGCATAAAATGCTGACGAAGGTTAACGGCCATAACTCGCTGTTATGAAAAGTGTTAATTCGATAAGTTTCAGCATAGCTATGCAATATTGCGCAAAAAGCGGCCCGGCGCGTTTGCTGATTATTTACACAACAGAGGCAGCGATCTCGTAGGCTTAAGGCAAAAGATCGCGCTGCTGGCGCGGCGTTTTTGCCCGCCGTTCGCTGGGGATTTGGCAGTGATAAAAGGTCGTGATCCAGACTACAAAACAGAAACAAAGCCCTGTCGTGGTCTTCAATTAACCATTGATTGACATATGATTAACATCTTCAAGGAGGTCAGCCATGAGCCAAATACACAAGCATCCCGTACCCGCTGCCATTGCAGCGAATGCTCTAATTAATGCCGATCAGTATGCGGCGCTGTATCAACAATCGGTTGACAATCCCGACACCTTTTGGGGTGAGCAAGGCAAAATCCTCGACTGGATTAAGCCTTACAGCAAAGTGAAAAATACCTCCTTTGCCCCCGGCAATATTTCGATTCGCTGGTATGAAGATGGCGCACTGAACCTCGCCGCGAACTGCCTCGATCGCCATCTCGCCACGCGTGGCGACCATCCCGCCATCATCTGGGAAGGTGACGACGCCAGCGAAAGCAAAACCATTACCTTCCGCGAACTGCATGCAGACGTCTGCCGCTTTGCCAATGTGCTCGGCAGCCTGGGCGTAAAGAAAGGCGACGTGGTGGCGATCTACATGCCGATGGTGCCTGAAGCCGCCGTTGCGATGCTGGCCTGTGCGCGCATTGGCGCGGTGCACTCGGTGATTTTCGGTGGCTTCTCACCGGAAGCGGTCGCCGGACGCGTGGTCGATTCCAACGCCAAACTGATCATCACCGCCGATGAAGGCGTACGCGCCGGACGCAGTATCCCGCTGAAGAAAAACGTTGATGATGCCCTGAACAATCCAAACGTCACCACGGTGAAAAATGTGGTGGTGTTTAAGCGCACCGGTAAAGATACTGGCTGGCGTGAAGGCCGCGATCTTTGGTGGCACGATCTGGTGGCGAAGGCCAGCGATCAGCATGAACCGGTCGCCGTCGATGCCGAACATCCGCTGTTTATCCTTTATACCTCCGGTTCCACCGGCAAGCCGAAAGGCGTGCTGCACACTACCGGCGGTTATCTGGTGTATGCCGCCAGCACCTTTAAGTACGTGTTTGATTATCATCCTGATGATGTTTACTGGTGCACGGCTGATGTTGGCTGGATCACCGGCCACAGCTATCTGATTTACGGGCCGCTGGCGTGCGGCGCGACCACGCTGATGTTTGAAGGCGTGCCGAACTGGCCGAAGCCGAGCCGCATGGCGGAAGTGGTGGATAAACATAAGGTGACGCTGCTGTATACCGCGCCAACCGCAATTCGCGCGCTGATGGCCGAAGGCGATAAAGCGATTGAAGGCACCGATCGCAGCAGCCTGCGCATCATGGGTTCGGTGGGTGAACCGATCAACCCGGAAGCCTGGGAGTGGTATTACAAGAAGATTGGCGACAGCCGTTGCCCGATCGTCGATACCTGGTGGCAAACCGAAACCGGCGGCTTCATGATCACGCCGCTGCCGGGCGCGACCGAACTGAAAGCCGGTTCCGCCACTAAACCGTTCTTTGGTGTGCAGCCAGCGCTGGTGGATAACGAAGGCAATCCACTTGAGGGTGCCACCGAAGGAAACCTGGTGATTGTCGATTCCTGGCCAGGCCAGGCGCGTACGCTGTATGGCGATCACGATCGTTTCGAACAGACCTACTTCTCCACCTTCAAAAATCGCTACTTCAGCGGTGACGGCGCGCGCCGTGATGAAGAGGGTTATTACTGGATCACCGGCCGCGTCGATGACGTGCTGAACGTCTCCGGCCACCGTCTCGGCACCGCCGAGATTGAATCGGCGCTGGTGTCGCATCCGAAGATTGCCGAAGCGGCGGTGGTGGGCATTCCGCACAGCATCAAAGGCCAGGCAATCTATGCGTATATCACGCTTAACCACGGCGAAGAGCCGTCGCCAGAGCTGTATACCGAAGTGCGTAACTGGGTGCGTAAAGAGATTGGCCCGATTGCCACGCCGGATGTGCTGCACTGGACCGACTCGCTGCCAAAAACCCGCTCCGGCAAGATTATGCGTCGCATTCTGCGCAAAATCGCTACGGGCGATACCAGCAATCTCGGCGATACCTCTACGCTGGCCGATCCAGGCGTGGTAGAGAAATTGCTGGAGGAGAAACAGTCCATCACCATGCCGTAACCGGCTTCTGTTGTAGGGGCGACCATTTGGCCGCCCTTATATGCCACGTATTTCTGAGTTCGCACAACTTATAAAACTAGAATATTCAGCCAGTTAAATCACTTTATCGTGAGATATCTGTCTGCCTTGCCTCTGGAGAAAATGTGATGAACGAAACCCCTGAACAGGAAGCAGTCTGGCAACAAGTCGAGAATAATCCGCGCTTTCATGAACTGGTGCACAAGCGCCAGGCGTTTGCGCTGTTGCTCAGCGTGATCATGCTGGTGCTCTACATCGGCTTTATTCTGTTGATCGCCTTCGCACCCGCCTGGCTCGGTACGCCGCTGCACGCGGGCACTAACGTCACGCGCGGTATTCCGATTGGTGTCGGTTTAATTGTGATGTCATTCGTGCTGACCGGCGTCTACGTGTGGCGCGCCAACGGCGAGTTTGATCGTCTGACCAAACAGATCCTGAGCGAGGTAAAATCATGAAGCGCCTGCTTTCGATATTTCTCGCGGTAGTGCCCGCCAGCGTGTTTGCCGCCGATGCCATTACCGGCGCGGTGCAACGGCAAGCCACCAACTATGAAGCCATCATCATGTTCGTGGTGTTTGTCGCGGCGACGCTCGGCATTACCTATTGGGCCTCGAAACGCACCCGCTCGCGCAGTGATTACTACACCGCAGGCGGCAATATCACCGGTTTCCAGAATGGCCTCGCCATCGCCGGTGACTTTATGTCCGCCGCCTCTTTCCTCGGTATTTCTGCGCTGGTTTACACCTCAGGTTACGACGGGCTGATCTACTCGCTCGGCTTCCTCGTCGGCTGGCCGATGATCCTGTTTTTGATTGCCGAACGTCTGCGTAACCTTGGGCGCTACACCTTCGCCGATGTCGCCTCCTATCGCCTCGCGCAGAAACCGATTCGCACGCTGTCAGCCTGCGGCTCGCTGGTGGTGGTGGCGCTCTATCTGATCGCGCAGATGGTGGGTGCCGGTAAGCTGATCCAGCTGCTGTTCGGCCTTGATTACCATATCGCGGTAGTGATGGTCGGGATTCTGATGGTGCTGTACGTGCTGTTCGGCGGCATGCTGGCGACCACCTGGGTGCAGATCATCAAGGCGGTGCTGCTGCTGTTTGGTGCCAGCTTTATGGCGATTATGGTGATGAAAGCCACCGGCTTCAGCTTCAATACGCTGTTCACCGAAGCGATGGCGGTGCACCCGAAAGGCGCGGCGATTATGCAGCCGGGCGGGCTGGTGAAAGATCCCATCTCGGCGCTGTCATTGGGTCTCGGCTTGATGTTCGGTACCGCCGGTTTGCCGCATATTCTGATGCGCTTCTTCACCGTGGCCGATGCGCGTGAAGCACGTAAAAGCGTGTTCTGGGCCACCGGCTTTATGGGCTACTTCTACTTCCTGACCTTTATTATTGGCTTCGGCGCGATTTTGCTGGTGGGATCGAACCCAGCCTTTAAAGACGCCAGCGGCGCGCTGCTCGGCGGCACCAACATGGCAGCGGTGCATCTGGCGAACGCGGTCGGCGGCAGCCTGTTCCTCGGCTTTATCTCGGCCGTGGCCTTCGCCACCATTCTGGCGGTGGTGGCAGGTCTGACGCTGGCGGGAGCTTCGGCAGTTTCACACGATCTCTATGCCAGCGTGATCCGTGAAGGTAAAGCGACGGAACGCGATGAACTGCGCATCTCGAAGATCACCGTGCTGGTGTTAGGTGTGGTGGCGATTGCGCTGGGGATTCTGTTTGAGAAACAGAACATTGCCTTTATGGTCGGTTTGGCGTTCTCGATTGCCGCCAGCTGTAACTTCCCGATTATTCTGCTGTCGATGTACTGGTCAAAACTGACCACGCGCGGCGCGATGGTGGGCGGTTGGCTGGGACTCGTTACTGCGGTACTGCTGATGATCCTTGGCCCGACGATTTGGGTGCAGGTGCTCGGGCATGAGAAACCGATCTATCCGTATGAGTATCCGGCGCTGTTCTCAATGCTGGCGGCATTTATCGGTATCTGGCTGTTCTCAATTACCGACCATTCTGCACGCGGTGCCCAGGAACGTGCCCGCTTCCGTGGGCAGTTTATTCGCTCACAGACGGGGATTGGGATTTCGCAGGGGAAATCGCATTAAGTCCGTGCTGGCTTCCCCTCACCCTAACCCTCTCCCATAGATGGGAGAGGGAACCGATCGGCGCGTTTTTCTCCTTCTCCCGCTTGCGGGAGAAGGCCGGGATGAGGGACAGACCGCACCCAAACAAAAATGGCGACCCATTGGGCCGCCATTTTTCATTCTAATTTAAACAATTAGAAACGTAGTGATGCGCCAACATACGGGCCATCGACCAGTACGTTATCTTTGCGGCTGCCTTTGTTGTTCAGCTCAATATACTGATAACCCACACGCAGGTTCAGCAGCGAAATCGGCGTGAAGCTCAGGCCGCCTGAGGCTTCCTGGTAGCTATCCAGACGATCAGAGAACGCTTCTGGCGCATAGTAATATTCGCCGTACAGGCCCCACATGCTGTTGAAGCTGTATTGCGCTGCGCCACCGACTGCCACGGTGAAGCCATCACGACCATCTTCCGGATGGGTGAACAGCGCTTTCGCAGTAGGCGCAATGCGGAAATCACCCACGTCGATGTTATAGCCGAGGCCCGCACCGTAGGTGCTGCCATCGTGATCGCTGCGCAGCCAGTTGCCTTTCAGGAACAGGCCCGGTGAAGTGGTGCCGAGGCCAAGGTTCAGGTTGGTGCTATGCTCACCCACGTCAACACTGCCCTCAATTGCCTGTGCGCCGCTGCTCAGCAGTGCCAGACCCAAAACGCTTCCAGTAACAAGTTGCTTTAACATGTGATTCCACTCCATGAAGGACAATTAATTCGGCGGCAAGGGTACCAGCCTGGCGACGAGAGACAACATTATTTGGAAAGCTTTACGTAAAAATGGATTACGGCGGGGGAAAAAGTGGCCCTAAAAGGCCACTTTTCAGATTAGAAGCGCCAGGCTGCGCCGATAAAAAGACCATCAATCGCACGATGGGTTTTATATTCGTGCAAGCCACTGCCGAGATAGCGGTAACCGGAACTCAGCGTTAACCAGTGGGCCGGTTGGTAGTAAACTCCGGCCTCAAACTGATGCAGATGATCGAGCTTATAGGTGCTGAAGTTAGGCGCCATGCTGAAATCGAGATAGAGCCAGGTATGGCGCGCTTGTGGCAGTGGAGCCATCGCGCGTATACCCGCATTCACGCCGTAGCTGGACGTTTTATCATGGTTCAATTCAGCCCAGAACAAACCGATGCGCGGCACAATGCGCATTGCGCCTACAGCCACGCCGTAACCCAGATTGGCGTCCAGCAATTCTGACTGATGTTTGGCATTCACGTATTCCACGCCATATTGCAGGCCTGGCGCGGTTTTTTGGCTGTTGATGGCGGCCGCAAAGAAATCACTGCCCCCCTTTACGCCGATTTCCTGAGCAGTTACCCCAGCGGAGGCCAACAGGAGCCCCATTGCAAAATACTGACTTTTCATTTTTCGCTTCCTTATCGTTTAAGCGGGCAAACAATAAGCAAAGCGATCGGGCTGCTGTATGAGCAATGACTCAAAACCAGCGGATTACGATACCCACAGTAAGTGGCTTAACAGTGGCGCGAGAATGACGGTGACGACGCCAGACAGCATCATCACCAGGCTCGACACCACGCCTTCCTGCTGGCCGAGTTGATACGCGCGTGCGGTGCCTGCGCCATGTGATGCAGCACCAAAACCCGCGCCTTTAGCCACGCCCTGCTTGATGGCGAGACGCAGAAACAGCACGTCGCCCACCGCCATACCAAACACACCGGTGATCACCACAAACAGCGCCACCAGATCCGGCTGGCCGCCAATCGGCTGCGCGGCTGCCAGCGCAAACGGCGTGGTGATTGAGCGTACCGCCAGGCTGCGCTGAATGGTTTCCGGTAACGTCAGCCAGCGCGCCAGCCACACCGAACTGCATACTGCCACCAGCGTGGCCGTCAGCACGCCCACGCTCAGCGACAGCCAGTGACGCTTGATGATCTCAAGATTCTCATACACCGGCACGGCAAATGCCAGCGTCGCCGGGCCAAGCAGCCAAATCAGCCAGTGGCTTTCAGCGATGTAATTTTTCCAGCTGACGTGAGTGAGCAGCAACAGCGCCACCAGCACCAGCGGCGTCAATACCAGCGGCATCAACAGCAGCGTGCGCCAGCGGCGATAAAGAATTTTGTTGAGGTAGTAGACCAGCAGCGTGAACGCCAGACACAGCAGACTAATCAGCAGATCATTCATGATGCGCCTGCTTGCGTGCGGCGCGCGCCAATTCGAAGCGATATAAACGATCAACCACCAGTGACGTCGAAGCCAGCACCAGCAAGGTACTGACGCCGATCACCACGCAGATGCGCCAGCCTTCACTGCGCAGCAAATCGCTGTAGTTCACTACCGCCACCACCGCCGGAATAAAGAACAGCAGCATTTCTGCCAGCAGCCAGTTGGCGCCAGCTTTCACCCAGCGCAGCGGCACGATGCGCGTCATGATCAACACCAGCAGCAGCACCATGCCCACTACGTTGGCGGGCAGCGGCAGATGCAGCCAGCTCACCAGCCTGTCGCTGAAAATAAACAAACCGACATACAGCACCAGCTGCAGCGGAACAAACGTACGTTGCAGGAGATCCGTTCTGCGCGGACTTAATGCCATCATTGCTTGTTACCTGGATGAAGAATTGAGGTGCCCAGTATAAATCCGCCGCAAACTGTGAAAGAAATGAATTAAAATTATTCAAACTATGCCAAAAAGGAATGTTTATGGATGTGCGCGCCCTGCGCTACTTCACTGAAGTGGTGCGCCAGCAAAGCTTCACCCGCGCCGCTGAGAAGCTGTTCGTGACGCAGCCGACCATCAGCAAAATGCTGCGCCAGCTGGAAGAGGAGCTCGGCTGCACCTTACTGCTGCGCGAGGGCCGCAAACTGCATCTAACGGATAGCGGTCAGGCGGTTTACCAGCGCGGACTGGTGATTCTGCAAGAGTTCCACCAGCTTGAAGCGCAGTTGGGCGATATCAACCAGCTGAAAACCGGCGAGCTGCGGCTGGGTATTCCACCGATGGTCGGCATGCAGATGGCCGGTTCAATCTCCGCCTTTCGCCGCCGTTATCCTGGCGTACAGCTGAAAATATCCGAGTTCGGCGGACTGACGGCGCAGCAAGCGGTGCTGAGTGGCGCGCTGGATATCGCCCTCACCGCGCTGCCGATCGAATCCGAACTGCCGCTCAATACGCTGGAGCTGATGCACCATCCGCTGTGCGTGCTGCTGCCGCGCAGTGAACAATGGCGCGATCACCGTAAAGTCGGTTTGGCAGAGTTAGCCGAACATCCGCTGCTGATCCTCAATGAAGAGTTCGCCTTGAATCGCCAGATTCGTAAAGCGTTTCAACGCCAGAACCTGACGCCAACTATTGCGCTGCGCAGCGCGCAGTGGGATTTTCTCGCCGCGATGGTGCAGGCGGGCATGGGGCTGGCGATTCTGCCGGAGCCCATTTGTCAGCGGCTGGATAAGCAGTCGCTACTGTGGCTGCCGCTGGAATCGGAGTTGCAGTGGAGTTTGGGGCTGATTTGGCGGGAAGGCAGTTATCTGTCGCGCAGCGCCGAGGCGTGGATTGAATGTTGCCGTGAACACTGGCCGGATAGTGCGCCGCGGCTGTCGGTGTAAAAACAACCGCAGCACATTAGCGTAGCGGCGCAATGTTTTGCGCCGCTACCGATGAACAATATGGCTTGCCTCTATTCCTCTTTCTCAATCAGCAGCGCTTCCAGCAGATCAAGATCGTGCAGCAGTTTCTGCATTGTCTCGTTGGAGATCTCCTGCGTCGCGCGCAGATGATAGACCTCGGCGCGCTCGGCGCGCAGCGCATTGAGGCGGAAACGACGCTCGAGATTTTCGGCAAATTGCGCCTGCTCGATATCGTTTTTCCCCTCCGCGCGACGACGCAGGTTACCAATCACGCGCAGGCTGACCTCTTTCAGCAGCTCAGGATCGATGTTCTCTTCGGTGTCGCTCTCAAGACGCTGCTCCATTTTATGCAGGCTCTCAATCGCCACACCCGCCATCGCGGCACGCGCAAACTGAATCTCACGACGATGGCCGACCTTATCGATGCTTTCCACGTCGCGCAGCAGAATCGGCAGCAGCACCACGCCAACCAGCAGCGACACCAGAATCACGCCGGTAGCGATGAACACCAACTCATAGCGCGCCGGGAACGGATCGCCGTTGCTCAGGAACAGCGGAATCGACAGCACACCGGCCAACGTAATGGCACCGCGCACGCCGGCAAAAGAGGCAATCAGCAATTCACGCAGCGAGTAATTGGTAAACTCTAGCGGCTTCTTCTTCAGCAGACGCATGCTGGTTCGCTTCATGATCCACAACCACCCGAAACGCACCACCATCAGCGCGGCGTACACCAACAGAACGTCGGTAAACAGCATCCACAGTTCCACGTTAGGATCGGCTTGCGCCTGCGCAATCGAGGTGGAAAGAATGTCGGGCAGCTGCAGGCCGAGCATCAGGAACACCATACCGTTGAACACGAACTCCAGCATCTGCCACACGCTGTTCGCGCGCAGACGCATCGCCAGCGGTGCCTGGCGGATAATGCCGGAACGCGTAATGGTCATACCGGCGGCGACGGCGGCGAGAATGCCCGACACGCCAAGGTGTTCCGCAATCAGGTACGAGGCGAACGGTAACAGCAGCAGCAGCACGGTCTGTGTTGCCGGGTCATCCCCGCTCCAGCGGCTCAGCAGACGCAGCGAGCGGCCATACAGCCAGCATATCGCCACACCAGCGACCAAACCGCCGACCGCCACTTTGAGAAACTCAACGCTGGCGCCGCCCCACGTAAACACCATGGTGCCCATCGCCACCGCGACGGCAAACTTCAGCGATACCAGGCCCGACGCGTCGTTCATCAGGGCTTCGCCCTGCACAATCGACATAATTTTTTTCGGGATGCGTCCTTCACCGACAATGCCGGACAGCGCCACGGCATCGGTTGGCGAAAGCACCGCCGCCAGCGCGAAGGCGGGAATCAGCGGAATCCCTGGCACCAGCCAGTAAATCAGGTAGCCAATCCCGACCACCGTGATCAGCACCAGAACCAGCGCCAGCCCCATGATTTCGCGACCGTGATGCAGGAACTCGTTTATCGGCGTTTTCCAGCCATCCGCAAACAGCAGCGGCGGAATGAACAGCACGAGGAACAGTTCCGGATCAAAATCGACATGCAGGCCGAAGACGGGAAATGCAAGCAGCGCACCGGCGGCAATTTGCACCAGCGGCAGGGGAATTTGAAACGGCAGAATACGTGCCGCCACGCTGGAGAGTGAAACCACCAGCGTCATGATGAGAATAGTAAAGAAGATTTCCATGCTTTCCTTAGGCGAATCAATTTCATTAAAGCGATGTTGTTGCGTGGGAAAGTGTAAAACAAAACGCCGCACAGCGGAGCAACCCGATGTGCGGCGTGATGCAGAAAGCGAATAATCCTGGAATTATTCAACTTTCAGGTCAGATGGCCCAGCCACCGGCATAGAACGCGACCAGCGCGACAGCAATCACCACGGTGCCCACGTTCAGCTTGCGCCACTCACCGGCAAACAGGCGTCCAATCACCAGTGAAGCGAAGCCGAGCATGATGCCGGTGACGATGTTGCAGGTCAGCACGATGAACACGGCGGTCAGCAAGCCGGACATCGCATCAACGAAATCGTTGAAGTCGATTTTTGCCACGTTACTCAGCATCAGTAAGCCAACGTACATCAGCGCCGGCGCGGTCGCGTAAGCCGGAACCAGATAGGCCAGCGGCGACATAAACAGGATCACCAGGAACAGCAAACCCACCACAATCGCCGTCAGACCGGTTTTACCACCCGCCGCCGTGCCCGCCGCCGATTCGATATAGACCGCAGCTGGCGAAGCGCCGACCAAGCCGGCGAACAGGCTGCTGACGGAATCGGTGGTTAACGCACGACCGCCGTTGATGATCTGCCCCTCTTCATCCAGCAGATTCGCCTGCCCCGCGACCGCGCGGATGGTGCCGGTGGCATCAAAGACCGCGGTCATCACCAGCGCCAGCACGCTTGGCAACACCACCGGTTGCAGCGCGCCCATGATATCGAGGCTAAACATCGCTGATTGCCCGTTAGCATCCTTCAGGCTCGGCATGGCAAACAGACCTTGATAGGTCACCGCCGGATCGAAAATCAGGCCGAGAATCGAGATGGCGATGATGGTCAGCAGAATGCCGCCCGGCACGCGGCGTTTTTCCAGACCAAAAATCGCCGCCAGTCCCACCAGCGACATGATCACCGGGAACGAAGCGAATTGACCCAACGCCACCGGCAAGCCCGGAGCCGGATTTTTCACCACTAAACCAATGCCGTCAGCGGCGATCAGCAGCAGGAACAAGCCGATACCTACGCCGGTGCCATGCGCCACGCCCATCGGTAAATTGCGCAGAATCCATGCGCGGATGCCGGTAACCGAAATCAGCGTGAACAGCAAGCCCATCAGGAACACCGCACCAAGCGCCACCGGCACGCTAATGTGCTGGCCGAGCACCAGGCTGAACGCGGTGAAGGCGGTCAGCGAGATGGCGCAACCAATCGCCATCGGCAGATTGGCCCACAAACCCATGATGATCGATCCAAAACTGGCGACCAGACAGGTAGCGACGAACACCGCCGTTGGCGAGAAGCCCGCTTTGCCCAGCATGCCGGGCACCACGATGACGGAGTACACCATCGCCAGAAACGTTGTCAGACCCGCCAATACTTCCTGACGCACGCTGCTGCCGCGTGCAGAGATATTGAACCAGGCGTCCAGTTTTCCACTGGCCGGGCGCGATTCGCCAGACATAATTCTTCCTCAATTTTTTTGTGATGTGAGTCGCCGCACGGCGCACGTTTGCCGTTCCCTGATGGCGGTTTTTCATGATGAAAATCCAGGCAAACGTTTACGTCGCCGCGTATTCCAGGCCGTAAAGGGGGACGCGGAAAAAAGGCAAACGATTATCTGGCGTTTGCCCTGGGGTTTTCAACTCTTAATCACGGGCATGACAGGATAAATCCAGGCGATTGTTCGCCTTTAGGCGTGTCGCAATGGCATGCACAATTTGTAGCGGCGCGATTTATCGCGCACATAAATGGCGGCTCCGTGCCCGTCCATATATTGCGCAATAAATTGCGCCGCTACGATGCGTACGAGATTCGATAAATCAATTGCTTAATTCAATCGCGCCGCCCTGCTGGATCGCCCGCTGCCAGGCCGCGCGCTGCTGCATGGTTTCCAGCCAGCGGGCGGTGGCGGGCGTATCGCTCAGGGAACCACGCAGTTGCAGCGCCAGCAGCGGGAAGCTCATCTGCACATCGGCGATGCTAAAACGTGAACCGGCAAAAAACGCATGCTGCGTGAGATGCTCTTCAATTACCCGACCATGTAGAGCCAGCTGTTTATTCAGCCAGGCTTTCTGAATCCCTTTGCTCAGGGCGATGCCGGCCGGACGCAGCAGCCACGGCACCGGCTTTTTGCCAAACTGCGCAAACACCAGTTTCATTACCAGCAATGGCATCAGCGAACCTTCAGCGTAATGCAGCCAGTAACGCGCCTGAATCTGCTCATCTTCATGACTCAACGTCAGCTGATGCTCGCTGTCGTACTTCAGTTGCAGGTATTCGAGAATTGCGCCTGACTCGGCAATCACGCGATTGCCGTCGGTAATCACCGGGGATTTGCCCAGCGGATGCACTTTCTTTAAGGAATCGGGTGCCAGCAGGCTGTTTTCACGCTGATAGCGTTTGATTTGGTAAGGCACCGCAAGCTCTTCCAGAAGCCATAACACGCGATGCGAGCGGGAATTTTCCAGATGGTGAACGGTGATCATACGGTTTCCTTGCCGGTAAAAGTGTTCCGCCAAGTATAGTCGATCAGCGTTTTTGCTCGTCCTGTTCCGGATCGAGTAACACCGCGCCCGAACCTTGCTCGCCCAGCCGGTCACCGGGATTACGCAGCGGGCAATCGCGCATCGATAAACAGCCGCAGCCAATGCAGCCATCAAGATCGTTACGCAAGCGCGTGAGGGTTTCGATGCGTTTATCCAGCTCCTCGCGCCAGTGCTGCGTCAGCGCGTCCCACTCTTGTGTCGACATCCGTTTATTAGCCGGCACATGCGTCAGGCTGTCGCTCACCGTCGCCAGCGGAATGCCAATGCGTTGTGCAATTTTGATGATGGCAACGCGACGCAGCACGTCACGGCTGTAGCGACGTTGGTTGCCGCCGTTGCGCGAGCTACAGATCAATCCTTTGGTCTCATAGAAGTGCAGTGCCGACACCGCCACGCCGCTGCGCTTCGCCACTTCACCCGGCGTCAAAACCGGCTTCGGGTAATTGCGTTCTTTTTTCATTTAGGGCCTTTACCTCAAGTTAACTTGAGGAATTATACTCGCACCCCAGCAAAACTTCGAATTTCTTACCAGGCAAAAAACATCAGAAGGATGAGGCTATGATGCAACAGGAAATCATTCATTCGCTGTCCAACTGGATCGATCAGAATCTGGATAAAGCGCTGTCAATTGATGAAGTCGCGGCAAAATCAGGTTACTCAAAATGGCATCTGCAGCGTATGTTCCGTGCCGTCACGAAACAAACGCTGGGTGGCTATATTCGCGAACGTCGTCTGACGCTGGCCGCTGAGGCGCTGCGTCAAACCCAGCGTCCGGTGTTCGATATCGCGATGCAATACGGTTATGACTCGCAGCAGACGTTCTCGCGCGTGTTCCGCCGTCAGTTCTCGCAAACGCCAACCGCTTATCGTCATACCATGCGTCGCCAGGCGATGATTCAGCGTCCGCGCTTGCTCAGTTTTGACTGTGCAGACAACAACATGACTAGTTTTGCCCAGCGTACCACCGGCGAGTGCTGCCCGGTTAGCTAACCCTCTCTGCGCGCCCCTTGCGGGCGCACCTCTTTTCACTCCCCGCCTTCCCCCTCTCTTTCCGATAAAAATCTTTCTACCTGACCCGGTATAAATTTTGTTCAAAATTTAAAATCGAGTGATATAATGTGAGCCAAGTCACACTTTTCTGTCTTCAGTAAGACGGCCTGAAGGACTTCCCTGACCTTCCTTCTTAGCCGCCAGTGATGTCGATTGAATGTCGGGGATATCACTGATTCTAAGAGGTTTTTGCAGATGGCCACCCTAACCACCAGTTTGATTGTAATGCGCTGGGAACTCCTGAGTGCGGTAATGATGTTCTTCGCCAGCACCATGAAAATTCGACTGCGTCAGAACAGTCACCACGTGATGGCGCTGCTGTGCGGTGGCATCGGCGTTGGCATGTCCTGCTGGTTTGTGACCGGCCTGCTCGGTATCACGCTGAGCATGGAAAATCTGCATAACTTTATGGAAATCTCCAAAAACGCCTTTATCGAAGTGATGAGCCAGACGCCAACCGATTGGCCAATGCCTTAATCGCAGCCAATAAAAAACCCCGCCGAAGCGGGGTTTTTTATTTTGCTGTGTGATTCTAAATTTTCTTCAATACGGCCGGAATGGTCACTTCCGCCACCGTGATGCCCGGTATCTTCGTACCGCGACGATCCTGAATCCACATATCACCCATCATCTGATTTAGCCCGCGATCCAGACCGGTCACCAAACCCGCGCCCGGCGTGAAGGTTAATTCGCCGAAGTAGATCTGCTCGTTATCGATGTACCAATCCACGCGCACATAATCGAAATCGCTCGCCAGCTTTTTACTCAACGCCAACGCGTGCTGCAACGAGGCCATTTGCGGCGTCACGTCCAGGCCGGTATCACGAATTTTGTGATACGCCTCGTTGAGGTTGTTGACGTAGAAGTTCATCGACAACAGCGGATTGCAGCGGTTGTAGATCACCTGCAGCACATACTCAAAGCTACCGTCGCGCTTGTTGAACATATGGAACTTGTAGTCAATCGGTGCCGATTTACCATCGCCAATGTACTGCTCCACCAGAATGCGTGGCTTGATGTAGCGATAGTGAATCTCGCGCGCTTCGTTGGCGAAATCGGTCTTCAGCCAGCGATGGCAATCGTTGATAATCTGCTGCTTCTTCAACGCATCCGGCTCTTCCAGCAGGATCTCCACCATGTTGGAGGCGTGATTCGGCTTGATAACGGTATTTTTCCAGCTCGGCAGCGTGTGCAATGAGCTCGGATCGCTGGTCTCGTAAACCAGCGGGATCAGGTATTCGCTGCCCACCTTCTCGGCGATATATTCACGCACCGAATATTTGTCCGACAGACGACCATAAATCTGATAATCGCCATGGATGAATTTGCGATACAGCACCTTCTCGTTAAACACTTTCGGCTCGCGCAGATTAGGCAATTTGCGGAACTTGTGAAAATAGTAGATACGATCCTGGTATGCCCAGGGCATCTTCTTGATGAAGTACTGAACGCTTCTTCTGAGTTCATCTTTCAACTTGAGCATATCTGACCTCATTTGTAGGTTTTGTAGTTGAGTGAGGAAACCTGGATTTTTTGGATGACGCCGTTTTTGAAGAAGTAATTCATTACGGTAAGAGACAGCAATTCTGAGATGAAAACGCTCCATGCGGCACCCATGATGCCGTAGCTCTGGATCAGCCACCACGACAGCGGCAAGCTGATGACCATCAGGCAAACGATTTTCTTCAACAGATAATTAAACCCGCCTTCTTTGACCATGTAGCGATACGCCACGGTCCCCATCGCCGAAAAGCAGGTTGCTAACGACAACAACGTAATGAGACTTCCTGACTGTGTGTACTCGTGACCATATAAAGCGATGATGATTTTTTCGCCGTACATCGCGATCACCGCTAACAACAACAATGAAACACCCATGACATAACCATTAAGCCGTGCTGTCAGCTTGATGGCGGTTTCTCCACGCTCACGGAAGATTTCCGAAAAGCAGGAAGTGATGATGGCGACCGGGATAAAAATCCAGGAGGCCGAAATGGTATTGGCGGCGGCGAACAACCCAAGATCGCGCGCTGAGGCGATGCCTGCCAGGAACATCTGTGCCGCTTTCACCTGCACCGAGATAAAGATGCTGGAAATGGCCAGCGGCAATCCGGCGTACAACAAATAGCGCAGGTAGGTGTTGCGCTTATCCTGCGGCGGCGCCACATCCTGATTTTCGCGATAAAAGTTAAAACGCTTAATGACGTACGGCACCAACGTGACGGCGACAATCGAAACGGTCAGCCATAGCGGATTGAGGTGCAGCCAGGCAATGGCGAAACTTAAGCTGAAGCCCAGCAGCAATCCGACAGAGTTGGCGATGGTATTCAGCCGCGACGCTAAGCGCGCATTGTTGTAGACACTGAAGGTGTCCTGCGTCACGAAAACCGAAGAAATAAACGAGGCCAGTGCAAAAGCGAGGAAGTTTTCCTGCATGTTGTACCAGACCCAAATCAAGACGGGCAGCGATGTGAGCAACAGCAAAACCATGCGCATGTTGCGCGCTACGGTCATCAGGCGTAGCCCTTTCGGTGCACTCTTACTGATACGTTTAAACAGAATGGTTTCCGTACCGAAAATCGCCACGGTCTGCACCATGGAAAACAGTGAGGTCGAAAACGCCATTTGGCCAAAGATGGTTGGACCAAAGGATTTTGCCACGTAGGAGGTCACAAATATGACGCCGAACACGGAGACGATCTTTTCAGACATCATCCAGGCGGCATTCGACATTACGCTCAATTTCATTGACTGATCCTTAGTATTACGAACTACAACAACTTTCGGTACAACGTCCTTGAAATGAATTAACAAGCGCTCAGTGGGCCTGACTTAATTTATTAACTTCAAACCAAACTGGTCCGAAAAATGAGACTCGCGTCAGCAATTAGGAATTATATTCAGGAAAATTCCGATTATATCCGGTGCGAAACTCGGTGGATGTAAACGATTTCAGCCTAAATTCTAAGCAAACGTTTACTGGCATACCCTGACATTTCTGCAAGTGGTTTATGCCGATTTTCCAATGAATGTAGTATTTTTCTGCATTTGGGATGGAGAGAATTTATATCAAAAACCTAAAGCCAGGAAGGCGTTCAATGCCATTCGGAATAAAATAAGATTTATCCCATGATGATATTTCTTCTAAATATCTTAATTTAACCCTCGCAATTCAAATCGCGCACTTTAATACTGCATTAATAGTGTTTTTGCAGTGCCAGATATTAATACAGTAATTCTCATCCACTAATTGATAAGAAAGGTAATAGCATTTATGAGAAAGTCACGATATAGCGAAGAGCAAATCACAAATGCCATTAAAGCTTCTGAAACGGGAGTGAAAGTCAGGGAGATTTGTGAGGAGCTTGGCATTTCCGAGGCCACTTTCTATAGCTGGAAGAAGAAGTTTTCTGGGCTCTCTTCCGAAGAAGGTAGAAAAATCAAGGAGCTGGAAGATCAGCTACTTAACCTCACGCGTGAGCTGCAATCACTGAGTTCCGATAAAGAGATGCTGCAAAGCGTATTGAAAAACTTCTTCACCACCAATGAAAAGCGTCAGGCGGTTAACTTTCTGCAAACGACATTCGACATAGGTACCCGTCGTAGCTGCCGTTTACTGGATATTAGCCGTAGCGTTTATCATTATCCTGCAGGTACAGATAATCGCTAATACCATTAAGGCCGATGTTATTTGACCTAATGCTGAGATTTGTTCTTACCAGAAGATATGAAGATCATTTAATACGGCGTTCACAACATAACAATTCGCACCAATTTTTCCTGATGAATACCATCGCGGAATTGCTTCCTTTTTTGCGGTAAAATAGATTCACATCAGCAAAAGTCTCTCTATTCAAGCCATTCTAACGAAGTCCAATCTCATTTCGGTGAGATTGGCGCTTCGATCATTACTTTACCAACATTAATCATCAGTCCTGAATGCGGATAGTTCTGTTAAGCATTAATGAACAACCGCGTGTAACCGCTCACACACAACCTCTGTTTTCATCTGGATCTGTTCTGAGATCGATTCGTCAATCGTTTGACGCGCGTAGACCATAACTCCCTCTTCTGTTGCCAGGAATAATCCTGATAACAAAGGTTACCTGCCCTAAACAATAACGGCCAAAAAGCGGGAAATAAGTTAAATTCCTGCACCCTATTCATCGCTACGCTTAATGGTTTTTTGCCAAAGGTTAATGGAATCTTTCTTAACATCTCTCGATTCCCTTAAGCAAAAAGTGGTTTTCAAGTGCCAATCTTCAGTGCCAAATGGCAATAAACGGTAGGTTAGATGCATGTTTTTGCGCGTTAATACGTCGGTTTTTTCCGCTTTAGGGCCTGCGATAGCCAGGAAGATCGGAGATTCGTGAAGGTTCAGGAAGCCTTAATACGGTCAAACACTCATGCGCCGGACGAAACGGTATGACTTTTTATGACAAATCAGCGCTAAAAAGAGGACTGCAATTAGCCAAAATGTTATATCGACAGCTAGCTGAGCGCCTGAATGGGCGAAGAGGCGTGTGAAAAGGGTTAGTCAAATTCTTAAAATACAGCGTAGTACGCTGCCGAAATGATTTTTCAGCAGCCCTATTTTGATGACCTATACCGCAGTGATGCGCGGCTCGGGTTTAATACGCATCGCGTAGATCACGCCAATAATCAAACAACCAATGCCAAGCGCGGTTAGCAGCGGCGGCCAGCTTTGTCGCCACAGAAATGTCCACAGCAAACCGGCTAAGGTTTCGAACACAATCAGCGGCCCCATGATCACCGTCGGCACGCGTTGGCTGGCCGCATTCCAGCAGAGCGTGCCCAACCATGAGCAAATCAGCCCGATACCTAACATCAATAATAGAAAGCGTTGCGGCTGCGGCCCGAATGGCAGCGCAAATGCAGGTTGCTGCCAGTGAAGCTGCACGCAGACTAATAGATAGAACACTATTGCCAGCGGCAGCGTCACCAAACCTTGTGCCGTCGCCCAGCTGGATGGCTTGTGCTGGGGATGCGCGCGTAACCATAAACCATTACGCAGCGGATACCATGTCCAGCATGCCACCGCCAGAACCGCTAACCCTAAACCGGTGAGATAGCGCGACCAATCAAAATCGGGGCCTTGCGTCTGGAGTTCGGCGGCATTCACGCAAGCCAGGCCCACAGCAATAATCAGCAACGCTGGCGTCAATCTACGCCACGGCAAGCGCCCTTCAAGATGGCCATAACAGAGATTGGCCGTCACGGTAATCACCACCGGCAAGGTGCCGATAATCATGGTAGAAATGGGCGCGCCGGTGCGTTGAATCGCGCTGGCGAGAAACGCGTAATAGAGCAAATTGCCAATCAGCGACAGCTTCAGCGCTTCAATCCAGTCTTTGCGTGCCAGCTGACGCAAACGACGGCGATCCAGCCAGGCGAGCGGCAACACCACCAAACCAAAGGCGACGTAGCGTCCGGCCGATTGCAAGGTGCCGGGATAATCCGGTATTAACAGCGGGCCCACAAAGATCAATCCCCACATCAGTCCCGCCGCCAGCGCAAACAGTATTCCAGCAAACATAAACTCTTCCTTTATATGCATTCCGCTGCAGTGTGACGCAGGTGGAGGCTAAAGGCTTGTAGCAGATTGCGGTTAGCGTGAAGGGAACACTTGTTTTTGATAGCGGCCCGGCGTGATGCCGTAGCGATGCGCGAAGGCGCGGGTGAGATGAGCCTGATCGGTAAGACCAACCGATGCCGCGACGGTTGCCGCACTGTCGCCGCGTGCCAGCTGCTGTTTTGCTGCGAACAGACGAAAAGCCATCAGCATTTGATGCGGCGTGACGTGGAAGTGTTGTTTAAAACTGCGCAGGAAATGCCACGGCGACAGTGATGCCAGCGCAGCAAGTTCTTCGAGGCGCACCGGTTCGGCGAGATTTTCACGCAAATAGTCTCTTACCGCATCAAAGCGATGTGCACCTTCGACAGGTCGCTGCTGTCCCTGACGCGCCAGCGGACGCATTAACTCCAGCAGTTCGAGCAAAATGCTTTCACGCTCCAGCGGGGTTTCCGCCTGCCACATCTGCGCCAGCAATTGAGAAAACGGCTGCGCCAGACGCGCATCGGTGCGCAGAGCATCGGTGAACCACCAATGACGATCGCCGGTCAGACGATCCATCTCCTGCGGATCGATATAGATCATGCGATAACGCCAGCCTTCGTCGCAGGCAGATTCACCGGTGTGCAGCTCGTCAGGATTCATCATCACCAGCGAATGCTGCGGCGCGGTGTAACTGGCTCCGCGATAGCGAAAGCGCTGGGCGCCCGATTCGATAGTGCCGATGCCAAAGGCTTCATGGGTATGCGGTTCAAAAGCGTAGCGGGAGATGTGCGCCTGATACAGCTCGATGCCCGGCAGCTCAGCAAAATGCTGAAACTGCGCACGATCTTGCTCACAAGGAAAGATTTCAGGAACCACCTTCACGACACACCTCCGGGAAAAATCGCTTATAAGCATGCGCGGCAGTGGCGATAAATGCAAAGCGGATTTGCTTTACCTCGTTGCGAGTTCACCGGACACTGTCAAAACTTAACAGGAGATCAAAATGGCTAATCGTGTGGTTGTGGTAGTGGATATGCAAAATGGCGTGCTGGCATCGCCGCGTTTTGATCGTGCCGGACGCTGCGAGCGGATCAATCAGTTAACCGCTGCGGCCGATCAGGTGATCTTCATCCAGCACGTTGGGCCAGGTTTAGAGGTCAATTCAGCAGGCTGGGCCATCGTCCCCGAGTTGAATCAGCCGGCCAACGCCATCTTTGTCAATAAAACCGCCTGCGACAGTTTCTGGCAAACCGATCTCGCCGCTCAACTCGACCAACGCGGTATTAAAAGCTTCGTTATTTGCGGCTGCGCGACCGATTACTGTGTCGATACCACCATCAAAGTCGGCGCCAGCCTCGGCTATCACATCACCGTCGCCGCCGATGCGCATACCACCGCCGACCGCACCTATGTTTCCGCACAACAGCAAATTAATCAGCACAACGAAGTGTGGGCCGATTTGATTATGCCGGGCAACCCGGTGCTGGTACGTGAGACGGAAGCGTTATTGCGGGAATGGCGACCGCATTAGAGGTTCTGCTATTGAAAACTTCTGACAAGTGTCAATAATAGAGTATGACATTTGTCAGACCTGGAGAATTTTATGAGAGCCTACATTCCTGATGGCAAATCACATGACAATGCACTTTGGCGCTTTGCTGGCTTACCCCCACGCGGATTGGAGCTAACTCGCATGCTTGAGGCGGGCTTGCCGGTCGCGGTGATTGATGACATTCGTCATTGGTCGGCAATGAGTAGAGCCGAAATTATGAAGGTCACTGGCATCAATGAGCGAAATATTGCCCGCCGTAAAAGCGCAGGTAAAAGCTTGTCACCCGATGAGAGCGAACGCATAGCCCGCTTCGTCCGAGTGATGGATGCAGCCGTTCAATTGTTTGGTGGTAATAAAGAAGATGCTACGCAATGGTTAAGCCGGCCGGTCAAAGGATTAGGTAACATTGCCCCTATTACATTGCTAGCCACTGAAAGCGGCGCACTGGATGTGCTCGATTTGATTGGCCGTTTGGAGCATGGTGTCTTCTCGTGATTTTCTATCGGCTAACCAAAACGCTATACGCTTCTGAAGCCTGGACCGGCAACGGTGCGAAACAGTACGGTGGCCGCTGGAATCACAAAGGCCACGCAACCATTTATGTCGCAACCTCGGTTTCACTTGCTGCGCTTGAAGTGCTGGTGCACGTTTCGAACGAGTCGATTTTGGATGATTACACTTTATTCAGCATCGAGATTCCTGACGATGAAGTCTCCTATATTGGAGAAGCATTTTTGCCAACCGATTGGCGACAGGATCCGGCTCCGGTTTCGACTATGGATTTGGGTACAGGTTGGCTTCAATCGGGGGAAGATGCAGCGTTGATTATTCCCTCAAGCATTATTCCGATGGAAAATAATGCGATATTGAATCCGGAACATACGGTATTTGAGGATTATCTGTCGAGCATAAAAAAGCTGCCGTTTTCATTCGATAAGCGATTGATTAAATAATAAAAATATCTTTTTTGAACAATAAAAAGCCCCGCATTGCGGGGCTCTAAACAGATACTACATTCTGTATTTTTAGAACGGAATATCGTCGTCAAAATCCATTGGCGGTTCGTTGTTAGCAGGCGCGCTCTGCTGCTGTGGACGCTGCTGCGCACCGCCGCTGAACTGGTTGCCACCGCCCTGCGGCTGCTGTTGTGGCTGCTGTGGCTGGCCCCAACCATTGTTATTGCCGCCGCCCTGGCCGCCCGCCGGTGCGCCACCTGCGTTCGCGCCCTGCTGACGTCCGCCCAGCATCTGCATGGTGCCGCCAACGTTAACCACCACTTCAGTGGTGTATTTATCCTGGCCGGCCTGATCGGTCCATTTGCGGGTACGCAGCTGACCTTCGATGTAAACCTGAGAACCTTTACGCAGGTATTCGCCAGCCACTTCCGCCAGCTTGCCGAACAGCACAACGCGGTGCCATTCCGTGATCTCTTTGTTTTCACCGGTTGTCTTATCGCGCCAGCTTTCTGACGTGGCCAGCGTAATGTTGGCTACCGCGCCACCATTTGGCATGTAGCGCACTTCCGGATCCTGACCCAGATTCCCGACTAGAATCACTTTGTTTACGCCACGACTGGCCATGTTGCTGTCTCCCGATGAGTTGATGCTAAAAGTCTAAGCGAAAAATTGTATCACGTCACATTGGCGTGTGCCCACTTTAGAGCGGGATTCCAAAATTTATCGGCGGACAGAATAGCAAAAACACTGGATATTTATTCAGTTTATTTTTTGTGCCATAATGGACCGTTTCTGCTGGTCGTGCTGGCAAGGCATGGCGAGTGTTGTTCAATCCGGGAAAGGTGAATGGATAAGATCGAAGTCCGCGGTGCTCGCACCCATAATTTGAAGAACATCAACCTGATCATCCCTCGCGATAAGCTCATTGTGGTCACCGGTCTGTCAGGTTCCGGTAAGTCTTCGCTGGCGTTTGATACGCTGTATGCGGAAGGCCAGCGTCGCTATGTCGAGTCGCTTTCGGCCTATGCGCGCCAGTTTCTTTCATTAATGGAGAAACCGGACGTTGACCATATTGAAGGTCTTTCGCCCGCCATCTCCATTGAGCAGAAATCGACTTCGCATAACCCGCGTTCCACTGTCGGCACCATTACCGAAATTCACGACTACCTGCGCCTGCTGTTCGCGCGCGTGGGTGAACCGCGCTGTCCGGATCATGACGTTCCTCTGGCAGCGCAAACCGTGAGTCAGATGGTCGATCAGGTGCTGTCGCAGGAAGAAGGCCGTCGTCTGATGCTGCTGGCACCGGTGGTGAAAGATCGCAAAGGCGAACACACCAAAACGCTGGAAAACCTCGCTGCGCAGGGCTATATCCGTGCGCGTATTGATGGCGAAGTGTGCGATCTGTCGGATCCGCCGAAGCTGGAGTTACAGAAGAAGCACACCATCGAAGTGGTGATTGACCGCTTCCGCGTGCGCGAGGACCTGGCAACGCGTCTGGCCGAATCCTTTGAGACCACGCTGGAACTGAGCGGTGGCACGGCGATCGTCGCCGATATGGACGATACCAGCGCCGAAGAGATGCTATTCTCGGCCAACTTTGCCTGCCCAATCTGTGGCTACAGCATGCGTGAACTCGAACCGCGCCTGTTCTCGTTCAACAATCCGGCTGGCGCCTGCCCGACCTGCGATGGCCTGGGCGTGCAGCAATATTTCGATCCCGATCGAGTGGTGCAGAACCCCGAGCTGTCGCTAGCCGGAGGCGCCATCCGCGGCTGGGATCGCCGTAACTTCTACTACTTCCAGATGCTGCGCTCGCTGGCAGAGCATCTGCAATTCGATGTCGAAGCTCCGTTTAACAGCCTGAGCGACAAAGCGCGCGAAGTGATTCTGTACGGTTCCGGCAAAGAGAATATCGAATTCAAATACATCAACGATCGCGGTGACACCTCAGTGCGACGCCATCCGTTTGAAGGCGTGCTGCACAACATGGAGCGCCGTTATAAAGAGACGGAATCCAACGCGGTGCGCGAAGAGCTGGCGAAATTTATCAGCAACCGTGCCTGCGCCAGCTGTGAAGGTACGCGTCTGCGTCGTGAAGCGCGTCATGTTTTTGTTGAAGACACCAACCTGCCGACCATCTCAGAAATGAGCATCGGTCATGCGATGGATTTCTTCGCCAACATGAAGCTGAGCGGCCAGCGTGCGCAGATTGCGGAAAAAATCCTGAAGGAGATTGGCGATCGCCTGAGCTTCCTGGTGAACGTCGGCCTGAATTACCTGTCGATGTCACGCTCGGCGGAAACGCTCTCCGGCGGTGAAGCGCAGCGTATCCGTCTGGCCAGCCAGATTGGTGCCGGTTTAGTCGGCGTGATGTACGTGCTGGATGAACCCTCAATCGGCCTTCACCAGCGCGACAACGAACGCCTGCTTGGCACGCTGATTCACCTGCGCGATCTCGGTAACACAGTGATTGTGGTGGAGCACGATGAGGATGCGATTCGTGCCGCTGACCATGTGATCGATATCGGCCCAGGCGCGGGCGTGCACGGTGGTCAGGTGGTTGCCGAAGGTGATGTGCACGCGATCATGGCGAATGAAAATTCCCTGACCGGCCAGTTCCTCAGCGGCAAACGCGAGATTGCGATTCCCCAAGAGCGCGTCAAAGGCGATCCAGCCAAAGTGCTGAAACTCACCGGTGCGCGCGGTAACAACCTCAAAGATGTCACGCTGACGATTCCGGTCGGCTTATTTACCTGCATCACCGGCGTGTCCGGATCGGGTAAATCGACGCTGATCAACGATACGCTGTTCCCAATTGCGCAGCGCCAGCTTAACGGCGCGACCACCATCGAAGCCGCGCCTTATCGTGAGATCGCCGGTCTGGAACATTTCGATAAAGTGATCGATATCGATCAGAGCCCGATCGGTCGCACACCGCGTTCGAATCCCGCGACCTACACCGGCATTTTCACGCCGGTGCGTGAACTGTTCGCCGGCGTGCCGGAAGCGCGTTCACGCGGCTACAATCCGGGGCGCTTCAGCTTCAACGTGCGCGGCGGACGCTGCGAAGCCTGTCAGGGTGACGGCGTGATCAAGGTAGAGATGCACTTTCTGCCCGACATCTACGTGCCGTGCGACCAGTGCAAAGGCAAACGCTATAACCGCGAAACGCTGGAGATTAAATACAAAGGCAAGAGCATCCACGAAGTGCTGGATATGACCATCGAAGAAGCCCGCGAATTTTTTGATGCGGTGCCGGCGCTGGCGCGTAAGCTGCAAACGCTGGTCGATGTCGGCCTGTCGTATATCCGTCTGGGCCAGTCAGCTACCACGCTTTCTGGTGGTGAAGCGCAGCGCGTCAAGCTGGCGCGTGAGCTGTCAAAACGCGGCACAGGCCAGACGCTCTATATCCTCGATGAGCCGACCACCGGCCTGCACTTTGCGGATATTCAGCAGTTACTGGAAGTGCTGCATCAGCTGCGCGATCAGGGCAACACCATCGTGGTGATTGAGCACAACCTCGACGTGGTGAAAACCGCAGACTGGATTGTCGATCTCGGCCCGGAAGGCGGCAGCGGCGGCGGTGAAATCCTGGTGTCCGGCACGCCAGAAACGGTGGCGGAGTGTGAAAAATCACACACGGCGCGTTTCCTTAAGCCAATGTTGAAGAAGTAAATTTCTCTCAGGCCCGCCATTGCGGGCCTGTTTTTTTCTGTCGGATTCCGCAACGAAATGCAGGAACAGGCAAGAATCAGACAACTTCAGGCATATACGCATTACCCCCTGCTGACTATCCTTACAACGTTCCTTTTGGCGTCCCTTACGCCCTTTATCCCTTCAGTACGCTGAACGGGATCCCGCATAGAAATCACGACACATCCTACTGGAGACACCATGAATATTACGCATGCCTATGCCGCACAGGACGCGAAAGCAAAACTCGCCCCGTTCGATTTTACGCCACGCGAACTGCGCGCTCATGATGTGCAGATTGAAGTGTTGTACTGCGGCGTCTGCCACTCGGACCTGCATACCGCGCGCAACGAATGGCGCAACACCATTTTTCCTGTAGTGCCTGGCCATGAAATTGTTGGTCGCGTGACGGCCGTTGGCGCTCACACCCACAACTACAAAGTGGGCGATTTGGTCGGCGTTGGTTGTATGGTTGATTCCTGCCGCAGCTGTCCAAGCTGTCAGGAAGGGCTGGAGCAGTATTGCGAGGATGGCTTCGTTGGTACTTACAACGGTGAAGACCGTGAAACCGGCGCAATCACTTACGGCGGTTACTCCACCAGCATGGTAGTAGATGAAAGCTTCGTGCTGCGCGTACCAGAAAATCTCGATCTGGCGGGCGTTGCGCCACTGCTGTGTGCCGGTATCACCACTTACTCACCGCTGCGCCACTGGAATGTCGGTCCGGGTAAAAAAGTCGGTATCGTCGGTTTGGGCGGCCTTGGTCACATGGGCGTGAAGCTAGCTCATGCGATGGGCGCACATGTGGTGCTGTTCACCACGTCACCGTCAAAAATTGAAGATGGTAAACGTCTGGGCGCTGATGAAGTGGTGATCTCGAAAGATGCCGACCAAATGGCCGCACACACCAACAGCTTCGACTTCATCCTGAACACCGTTGCAGCGCAGCACGATCTCAACCCGTTCATTGCCCTGCTGAAGCGTGATGGCAACATGACGCTGGTCGGCGCGCCGGAGCACGATCATCCGGCACCGCAGGTCTTCAACCTGATCTTGAAACGTCGCAGCATTGCCGGTTCACTGATTGGCGGCATCGCGGAAACCCAGGAAATGCTGGATTTCTGCGGCAAGCACGGTATCACTTCAGATATCGAACTGATCGCGATGAATCAAATCAACGAAGCCTACGAACGTATGCTGAAAAGCGACGTGAAATACCGCTTCGTGATTGATATCAATACTCTGCGCGAGGAATCTGCGGCTTAATTTGCCTCAGTGTTCATCATGGTTGACGCCCGCCGCGCGCGTGGCGTCAGCCTGTTGCCAGGAAGCATCCACCAGATAATAAATCTGCGAATCTTTTAGCGAACCATCCAGCCACAGCGTGCTCCAGTGCGACTTATTTAAATGTTCGCTGGGAAACACATCGTTGTGCTCCTCACGTAACAATTCCGCCAGCGCAGGCGTAGCTTTCAGCGACAAGGCCGGACGCCCTTTTACCTCATAAAGCATGGCAAACAGCACACCTTCACTTTTAATCTGCGTCGCCTGCCAGCACTCTTTAAAGCTTTGCTCCGCGCCCGGCTTGCTCATGCAGTACGTCAGTAAATCCGAAGTATTCATCTTTTATTCCCCTTGTAAGGTCGCCACGATACGCCGCGCACCGCCCTGCACCCGATGTTCACCCAACCAGATTCCCTGCCACGTACCTAACATCAGGCGACCGCGGTTAACCGGAATCAGCAGCGAGACGCCGAGCAGTGACGATTTGATGTGTGCCGGCATGTCGTCAGCCCCTTCGTAATCGTGCTGATAAGGCGCACTTTCCGGAACATGGCGTAAGAAATGCTGCTCCATATCGCTGCGCACGGTGGGATCGCAATTCTCATTGAGCGTTAACGACGCCGATGTATGTTGCAGCAGCAGATGCAGTTGGCCGACGCGCACATCGGATAAGCCATGAAGCTGGCCGACAATCTCGTCGGTGATCAGATGAAAGCCGCGCGCTTTGGCGCCAAGCGTAAGCGTTTGTTGATGCCACATGCCAGAATCCTAAAAGTAATTACACCGTTTAAGTGTGCAGCATGTCGGCGAAAGGTAAACCCTGAAGAGAGGAAAAAACGGCAGAGCGTAAACTCTGCCGACTGAAGGTTAGTCGCTCAGCTTAGCGGCCATGGTTTTGATGCTGCCCACATCATCTTTAGTGATCGCAGCCAGACGCTCGCCGTACTCTTTATCAGCCTTGTAGAAGTACGACAACATAATGGCGCGGCTCTGCACATCCGCACCTTTCAGCGCGCCGCCCAGAGAATTGATCAGATCGGTTTTCTCTTTGTCATTGAAGGAACGATACAGATCGCCCGCCTGCTTAAAGTTCTGCGTTTTAGCAATCATCGCCTGCTGCGTGGTGCCGCTCAGCGGGCTGTGGCTGTATCGGGCGCTCTGCAGCTCTTCGCGTGGATAGACACGGCTTGGCTGATAGTTGACGCCATGATCGTCAGCCTTGCCGCTGTTCATTGCGCCGTCCTGGTTACCGTTGCTCACCGGCACGCGCGGCGCGTTGACCGGCAACGTCAGGCCATTGGCGCCCAAACGGTGCATCTGGGTATCGGCGTAAGAGAACAAACGACCTTGCAGCAAGCGATCTTCCGATGGCTCAATGCCCGGAACCAGATTCGATGGCGCCATCGCCACCTGCTCGGTTTCCTGGAAGAAATTATCCACGTTGCGGTTCAATTCCATCTGGCCGACTTTCACTTCTGCGATACCCGGCCAGATTTTGGTAGCGTCCAGCGGGTTGAAGTCGAACTTATCCAGATCGCTGGCTTTGATGGTTTGAATATAGAGATCCCATTTCGGGAAGTCTTTGTTGTTGATCGATGCCACTAAATCTTCTGTCATGTGGCTGAAAGTGCTGCTCTGAATAGCCGCCACTTCGCCCGGATCGAGATTTTTCTCGCCCTGCAGGGTTTTCCAGTGGAATTTCACGTAGTGCACTTCACCTTTGGCGTTGACGAACTTATAGGCGTGCACGCTGTTGCCATCCATCTGGCGATAGTTTGCTGGCGTCCCCATGTTGGAGAACAGCATGGTCAGGCCGTGCGTGGCTTCCGGTACGTGAGAGAAGAAATCAAAGGTGCGCGCGTCGTTGCCAAGATTGGTGCGTGGATCAGGCTTAAAGGCATGCACCATGTCCGGGAATTTAATCGCGTCGCGGATGAAGAATACCGGCAGGTTGTTACCCACTAAATCCCAGTTGCCCTGGCTGGTGTAAAACTTGGTGGCAAAACCGCGCGGATCGCGCAGCGTTTCCGGTGAATGTTTGCTGTGCACCACGGATGAGAAGCGCACAAATACCGGCGTCACGCTGCCTGGTTTAAAGACTTCGGCAATGGTTAAGTCGCTGATGTCTTTGCTGGCGCGGAACTCGCCGTGCGCGCCGGTACCGCGTGCATGTACCACGCGCTCTGGAATGCGTTCTCGGTCAAAGCGTTGCAGCTTTTGGATCAGCTGCACATCTTGCAGTAACACTGCGCCATTTTCGCCTGCGGTTTGTGAGTTCTGGTTATCGCCGACGGGTGCGCCGTTATCACGCGTTAAAGCGGTGCTGTAAACCGGAAGGGAAAAGGCTAAGGCTAATACACAAGCGAGGGGTTTGACTGCAAAAGAGTAAGCGGTCCGGGTCATAAGCGTGCTTCCTTGTGAGTTTAAATATGCGACTACATTGCCGCTCTCGCGCCGTTTCAGGCTGGAGGATATTTACACTCATGGGGAGAAGCGCTAACGAGACCAGTCCGGTTTATAGTTAAAAAAAGTTATAAATAAAAAACCGCCAAACCATGTTGGCGGTTTTTTGTGGCGCGCCGTCGCAGTGAAGTTACATCACCGCAGCAAACGCCTCAGCAACCTGGTTGACGTTACGGCTGTTCAGGCCGGCAACGCACATGCGGCCGCTGGCGATCAGATACACGCCAAACTCATCACGCAGACGGTCAACCTGCTGCGCGCTCAAGCCGGTATAGCTGAACATGCCACGCTGTTTCAGCAGGTAATCAAAGTTTTGTCCCGGCAGTTTGGTACTCAATACTTCAACCAATGCCTGACGCATGTCGATGATGCGCAGACGCATCGCTTCGACTTCTGCCAGCCAGTTGTTGAGCAGCGCTTCGTCGTTCAGCACGCAGGAAACCACCTGCGCACCGAAGTTTGGCGGGCTGGAGTAATTGCGGCGCACGGTGGCTTTCAGCTGGCCCAGCACACGAGCGGACTCTTCCGCGCTATCGCAGACAATAGACAGGCCGCCAACGCGCTCGCCGTATAGCGAGAAAATCTTGGAGAACGAGTTGCTGACCAGCGCAGGCAGACCCGCGGCCGCAATCGCGCGAATCGCATAAGCATCCGCTTCCATGCCCGCGCCAAAGCCCTGATAAGCGATATCGAGGAACGGAATCAGCTCCTGCGCTTTCAGTACTTCGGTGGTTTCATCCCACTGTGCGTTGGTGAGATCGGCGCCGGTTGGGTTATGGCAGCACGGATGCAGCAGCACGATGGATTGCTTCGGCAAGGTTTTCAGTTTGGCGATGAACGCATCAAACTTCACGCCGTTGGTTTCCGCGTCATACCACGGATAGGTATTCACCTCGAAACCGGCACCGTTGAAGATCGCGACGTGGTTTTCCCACGTCGGATCGCTCACCCACACGTTGGACGCCGGGAAGTAACGCTTAAGGAAATCAGCACCGACTTTCAGCGCGCCTGAGCCGCCCAACGTCTGGATGGACGCAATGCGGCCCGCTTGCAGCATCGGATGTTGTTTACCGAACAGCAGCGGTGCAATGGCGTTACGGTAAGCGTTCAGACCTTCCATTGGCAGATACAGCGACGCCTGATGCGGCTGCGCCTGCAGGCGCTCTTCTGCTGCGGCAACCGCCTGCAGCTGAGGAATGATGCCCGCTTCGTTGTAATAGAGACCAATGCTCAGGTTTACTTTGTTATCGCGCGGATCTTGTTTGAAGGTTTCCATCAACGACAGAATCGGATCGCCGGCATAGGCATCAACGTTTTGAAACACGGTGCAGATCTCCATGATTGGTCATAAATAAGAGGTAAAGATGCGTCATCAAACCATGTAACGGCCGGGACGATGATTCATTGCGATGATGAGATTGAGGATCACCGCGCCCGCGATTGAAGCAAACAGCATCGGTAACGACACCACAAACAGCGACGCTAATACCACGCAGGTATCGACCGCCATTTGCAGTTTTCCGGCACGCAGACCGATGCGGTCCTGCAGCCAGAGCGCCAAAATATTAATACCGCCGAGGCTGGCTTTGTGACGGAACAACACTATAAACCCAATGCCCATCACCACGTTACCGAACAGTGTCGCATAAAACGGATTTAGCGCAGAAAAATGCACAAACAGTGGATGCAGATGGGTGAACAGCGACACCAGGCCAACCGCGCAGAAGGTTTTCAGGGTAAATTCCCAGCCCATGCGCCGCACGGCGAGCCAGTAAAATGGCAGGTTGATCAGGAAGAAGGCGCTACCGAAGGAGAGCGGTGACAAATAGCTGATTAAGAAGGCAATACCGGCAGAACTGCCGGTGAGTGCACCCGCCTGTTTCAGCATAATGACGCCGAAAGAGACCATTAGCGTGCCGAGGACTATCGCCAGCGCATCTTCAATCAGCGAATGGGGAACTTTAGTGGGTTGAACAACGTTATCCATGGGTTAATCTCATTGCAAATGATGCGGTTCAAATGCAAAAAACGCACCACATCGGCGGCGTACGCTCGCCGCCGATGGGTGCCAGTGATTATCCAATTGATAACTAAGGCGCTTTATTGCAGGTTTTTGTGTATCAGTTGAGACTCAAACCATCAACTCATGCACAAATCTGTTTTCTGGTGCGCGTTTTTTGCATTATTAAGGCAATAATTGCACCAGATTAGCACGTCACGCACTTTTTTGGCGCGTTTTGTGCTGTGGGATGATCATCAAACCGTTCTCTTTCAAACGGCTCAATACCACGGAAGTTTTCACGTGCGCCACGCTTTGATGGCCAGCGACTAACTGGCTGATCAGCGCGCTCAGTGAAGCCAGATCGGCCACCGCCACTTTCAGCAGATAATCAGCATCGCCGGTGGTTTTGAACGCATCAACGATCGCGGCTTCTTCTTCCACCATGCGATGGAAACTCTCTTCATAATCCGGCGTATGGTTTTTCAATCGCACTTCAATCAATCCCACCATGCCAAGGCCCACCGCGTCGGGCGAGAGGCGTGCGTGATAGCCGAGAATGAGATTGGCCTGCTCAAGATTGATGCGGCGGCGTGAACATTGCGACGCCGAAAGTCCGACTAAATCACTGAGTTCCTGGTTGGTGAGGCGTCCGTTAGATTGTAATAATGTCAATATCTTAAGGTCGTGATCGTCTACCTGAGTCATTCTGTTTCCACAGCGTAATAAGGGGCGCTTTGCTACAGATAACCTGATTAAAGCCGGGGTTGTCCAACACTATTTTCTGATGACGTGAAATGCATGCACAAAACGTGCATGCATCCGGAATGAAAGGGTTATTCGTCGTCGTATTGCGGGCCAGCATAGTTATCAAAGCGCGACCACTGGCCATTAAAGGTCAAGCGTACCGTACCGATCGGGCCGTTACGCTGCTTACCCAGGATGATCTCGGCGATGCCTTTGAGATCGCTGTTTTCGTGATACACCTCGTCACGGTAGATAAACATGATCAAGTCGGCATCCTGCTCGATCGAGCCTGATTCACGCAGATCCGAGTTCACTGGGCGCTTATCCGCACGTTGTTCCAGTGAGCGGTTCAGCTGCGACAGCGCCACCACCGGCACATTCAGCTCTTTCGCCAGCGCTTTGAGCGAGCGCGAGATTTCAGCGATCTCCAGCGTACGGTTGTCCGACAGCGCAGGCACGCGCATCAGCTGCAGGTAGTCGATCATGATCAGGCTCAACCCGCCGTTTTCGCGGAAGATGCGGCGCGCGCGTGAGCGCACTTCGGTGGGCGTCAGGCCAGAAGAGTCATCGATAAACATGTTCTTCTTCTCAAGCAAAATCCCCATGGTGGCGGAAATGCGCGCCCAATCTTCATCTTCCAGCTGACCGGTACGAATGCGCGTCTGATCTACGCGCGACAGCGACGCCAGCATACGCATCATCAGCTGCTCGCTGGGCATCTCTAGGCTGAAAATCAACACCGGCTTGTCCTGCAACATCGCGGCGTTTTCGCACAAATTCATGGCGAAGGTGGTTTTACCCATCGAAGGACGCGCCGCGACGATGATCAGATCCGAGCCCTGTAAACCGGCGGTTTTTTTGTTCAAATCCTGATAGCCGGTATCGACGCCGGTGACGCCGTCGTGCGGCGTTGAGACCAGCGACTCAATGCGCGATACCGTGGCTTCCAGAATCTGCTCGATATTCTGCGGGCCCTGATCTTTATTAGCGCGCTGTTCAGCAATTTTGAAAACGTTCGATTCGGCGAAGTCGAGCAGATCTTCACTGCTCCGTCCTTGCGGATCGTAACCGGCATCGGCGATTTGGTTCGCCACCGAGATCATCTCGCGCACCACTGCACGTTCGCGCACGATATCGGCATAAGCACCAATGTTCGCGGCACTTGGCGTATTTTTTGCCAGTTCGGCCAGATAGGCGAAGCCGCCGGCCATCTCTAATTCACCAAGCGTTTCCAGCGATTCAGAGAGCGTAATCAGGTCGATCGGTTGGCCAGCTTCCAGCAAACGCTGCATTTCCGTGAAAATCAGACGGTGCGAACGGTTGAAGAAATCACTGGCGACGACGCGTTCAGAAACGTTGTCCCAGCGCTGGTTATCCAGCATCAACCCACCGAGCACCGACTGCTCCGCTTCTATGGAATGCGGCGGCATTTTCACGCCTTCCAGCTGCCGATCGCGGGGTTCGTTCGATTTGTTGGTGGGTTTATTTCCTGCCATAGTGAATGCATTACCGATCGTGAAAGGGACGCGCAAGTATACCGTCCCAGGATGAACAATCACAGGAGTCAGAATGGCAAAGCGTATTCAGTTCAACCAACACGGCGGCCCAGATGTACTGCAATGGGTCGATTTCGAACTGGCCGATCCCGCCGAACATGAAGTGCAGGTGGAAAACAAGGCAATTGGCATTAACTACATTGATACCTACGTGCGTAGCGGCTTGTATCCGCAAAGCAGCTTCCCTTCCGGCCTGGGTACCGAAGCAGCCGGCGTGGTGAAGCGCGTCGGATCGGCGGTGACGCGGTTTAAGGCGGGCGATCGCGTGGTCTATTGCCAGGCCGCGCTGGGCGCCTACAGCGAAGTGCACAATGTGGCGGAAGATCGTCTGGTGATCCTGCCGGACAGCATCTCCTTTGAGCAAGGCGCGGCCTCTTTCCTCAAAGGTTTAACCGTGCAGTATCTGCTGCGCCAAACCTATAAAGTGAAAGCTGATGAAATCTTCCTGTTCCACGCCGCCGCGGGTGGCGTGGGTTTGATCGCCTGCCAATGGGCCAAAGCGCTCGGCGCACATCTGATTGGCACGGTGGGTTCGGCTGAGAAAGCGAAGATAGCTAAAGATGCCGGTGCCTGGGCGACAATTAACTATCGTGAAGAGAATATCGCGAAGCGCGTCAGCGAGTTGACCCATGGCGAGAAAGTGGCCGTGGTGTATGACTCGGTGGGGAAAGATACCTGGGAACCTTCGCTAGATAGCCTGCGTCGCCACGGGTTAATGGTCAGCTTTGGTAATGCGTCGGGTCCGGTTACCGGCATTGATCTCGGCATTCTCAACAAGAAAGGCTCGCTGTTCGTCACCCGACCTTCGCTGTTCGGTTACATCACCAACCGTGAAGAACTGGATGCCGCCAGCAATGAGTTGTTCTCATTGATCGCCAGCCGCGCGATTCAGCTTAACGTGCCCGAGCAGCAGAAATTTGCCTTGAGTGACGCGGTGCGCGCGCATCAGGTGCTGGAGAGCCGCGCGACTCAGGGTTCCAGCCTGCTGATTCCCTGATCGCTAAATGCAAACGGGGCTTCCCGTAGGAAGCCCCTTTTTTCTTTCTTTTTATAGTTCGCGCTGGTGTAGGGACAGCGGCGATGAATTCGTTTGAAACAACGCCAATCATCCTGACAGAAAACATAAGTAAAAAATATGTTTAAATGCGGAATAATGCTAAGCAATATCCGAGTCTGTGATCGTCACCGCAATTAGCGCCAGTCCCTTCTATCTAAGTCGCTGATTTTTCTTTTCAGCCTGCGCATCTTTGCCTCACCTGAAGGCGTGGTAAATGCCCGATAAAGCCAGACAGCGACAACCGCCAATACCAGCCATGGCAACACTTTAATAACAATTGCCAGCAATCCGCCAAAGAACATCAAAGCGGTCGCCACCACCAATGCTGCAATAACGCCCAGCAACGAAACGCCGGTGAACAGCAGCATCAGAAAAAAGCCGATAACAAATAGAATTTCCACGAAGGCTCTCCTGTGTAAGTAACATCAGGAACATTACAAGATACGTGCCAGGTTATAAAAATAGCTAACTGCTTGAAAGCAATGGACAATAGTTGAATGAAGAAATAATGAGGTGATGAAAAAAACTAATTCTCGGCGTAGAAATAACCATCTATAAAATTATGATACTGGCTTTACGGTGCGCATGAAGGCGCACCGTATCAAACCGGAAGGTTCCGGCATGCTAAACAGTGATTACATCACTTCTTGGGGGATCTTATCCGCTACCAGCGCTAACGCCGCTTCCAGCACGCGCACATCGGCGCCGGGTTTGTGGGCGTTTTCACTTAAATAGCGACGCCACTGGCGCGCACCCGGAATGCCCTGGAACAGGCCAAGCATATGGCGCGTCACATGGCCGAGGTACATGCCTTTGGATAGTTCAGCTTCAATGTAGGGATACATCGAGCGCACCACCGCTACCGGATCGACGCGCGGCGTATCGCGACCGAACAGCTCGCGGTCAACCTGCGCCAGAATGCCCGGATTCTGATAGGCTTCGCGCCCCATCATCACGCCATCCATATGCTGCAGATGCAGTTTGGCCTCTTCCAGCGTTTTGATGCCGCCATTAATCGCCATGGTCAGCGCCGGGAAATCGCGCTTCAGCTGGTAAACGCGGGGATAATCGAGCGGCGGAATCTCGCGATTCTCTTTCGGACTTAAACCCGATAGCCACGCTTTGCGCGCGTGGATAATAAAAGTATCGCAGCCGCCCTGTTGCGCCACGGTGCCAATAAAATCACACAGGAATTCGTAGCTGTCCTGCTCATCAATACCGATGCGAGTTTTGACCGTCACCGGAATGCTCACCACATCACGCATCGCTTTAATGCAGTCGGCAACCAGCGCCGCATCGCCCATCAGGCAGGCGCCAAAACGTCCGTTCTGGACGCGATCGGATGGACAACCCACGTTGAGGTTGATCTCATCGTAGCCACGCTCTTCTGCCAGCTTAGCGCACTGCGCCAGGGCGGCGGGATCGCTGCCACCCAGCTGCAGCGCCAGCGGATGCTCTTCCTCGCTGTAGGCCAGATAGTCACCTTTACCGTGAATGATCGCGCCGGTCGTCACCATTTCGGTATACAGCAGCGTGTCACCGCTCAGCTTACGGTGAAAATAACGACAGTGACGATCGGTCCAGTCGAGCATTGGGGCGATGGAAAAACGTTGCGAGGAGAAAGTATCGGTCATGAAACGCAGTAAATCCGCAGTAAGTAAGTGATGAGAAACTGCGCAATCATATCACAGCAAAACGGGCGGCACAGCCGCCCGTTATCAGACGGGTAATTAGAAGTTGAATCCGAGCTGCAGCATGGCACCTACGGTGTTGTCTTTACCCACAGAACCGGCCAGGTCCAGATGGACAGCATTGTTGAACGGTGACACACCCAAACCGGCGGTGAACACGTCAGTATCGGTCGACTTCAGATCGGCGCGATAGCCGGCACGCAGCGCCAGCCAATCCAGCACACGATATTCCGCACCTACGCCAGCATATTGGCTGGTGTCTTCCGACTTGAAGCGCTTGGTTTCAGTCAGATCAACATCCCCCGCCAGCGTAAACGGCCCGTTATTCCAGGAAAGCCCTGTAGTGACCAACGGACGAATTTGATAAGTATCGCGGTAACCGTTCACCTCTTTAGTATCGAGATCGCGCGAGATCAGGTTTTGTCCGGTCACGCCAAAGGTCCAGTTCTCACCGAAATCTGTTGCGACACCCGCATCCATGTTGAAACCGGTATCGCTGCTGCGGTAGCGGCTGCTGTTGATGTCACTCTTGTCGTAGTTGTAGATACTCGCGGTGTAGTTATACAGCCAGGTTTTCTGCAGCTTTGGCGTCACGCCGACAGAAACCGGATGGCCGGCAATCGAGAACTCATGCGCGACTGACACACCATAATCGGTGACTAATGCCGCCAGGCCATTGGCGCTGGAGCGTAAGTTATTTTCATCACCCGGCACAGGCACTCTCGTGCCATTGGCAACCGCGCGCAGGTAGGCAATATCGCTATCTGCCACGTTGGCGCGCACAATCGCAGTGCCGTAAGCCTTGGTGATAAAGGCAAAAGGTAAGGTTTCATTCGGAACGGTGACGGCCACGGCCACGCCGGCTGTTGCGTGAGCTTTATTACCACGCAGGTCGCTGAGCTGGTTTGCCATATCGCCTGCGGCGGCCTTCAGCTGCGGGTAACCATTGAGGTAATCCTGAAAGGTCAGGTTATCGATCACGTCCTGATAACGATCAACGGTATCGGTAATGTCGTCAACGCGATCGATCAATTTGTCTTTATCGGTAACCTGTGCGCCGGCTGATGGAAGAATGATGCTGACGTTATCTTCAGGCTGCGCCTTGGTCATCAATGCTGGGTTAGCCAGCACCGCCGAACTCCAGGTGGAAGAGGCTACGCCGGTACCGCCCATTGCGTCGTTACGCGCGTCGTACCATGTACCTGCTGCCAGAGCTGAGGAAGAGAGAAATACTGCATTCAAACCAACAAGATAAGCTACTTTTTTGTGCCTGAATAATGTCTTCGCCATGAGCCTGCCATCACCTTTGAAATGTCGCTGAATCACTCACCGACTGAAAGTTTAGTTAGCCGCTATTCTGAACCCTGGCTAACGCTTCATTGCTGTGAATTAAAAGGAAATAGCACTGCTATTCGCAGAATTGGACGCTTCCACGCCATTCCGCTGTGTTTTTATGCAGAAAAATTAACAGTGAGTAAATTGAGACCAGAAATTACTTAAGACCTTTTGAACCATAGCCGCTAACCCGGTGAGTTGCAAAGCAAAATCCGTGCAGACGTTGCGCTGCCTGGCCGGACGCATTTTACAGACATAAGGGTTGCAGCAATATTGACGGAAAAATGGCGAAGGTAATCTATTGATTGGGGAGAATTTTCTTAGGGATTTTAAGGACAATAAGCAATCACAGCAGCGTAAAAATTTGTGTGATAAAATAACATCACCTGCAACCCGGAGAATGCTTATGTCAAACCTCACGCCAGAACAACTTCTTACCCAGGCTGAATCACTTTGCCTTGATCGCGGCGTGCGCCTGACCACTCAACGCGCCGAAGTGTTGCGCTTAATGGCAGAGCAGAACGGTTCGATAAGCGCTTACGATTTGCTGGATCAACTGCGTGTCAGTGAACCGCAAGCAAAACCGCCCACCATCTATCGCGCGCTGGATTTCCTGCTGGAACAGGGATTTATTCATCGCGTAGAGTCAAATAACAGTTACGTGGTTTGCCATCATTTTGATGAGCCAGCACATACTTCGGTGATGTTGGTGTGTGACGGTTGTGCGGCAGTTAGCGAAAAACATGCTCATGGCGTGGAAAAAACCATCGCTGCATTAGCGGATCAGGCGGGATTTTCTCTGCGACATACCGTGATTGAGGCACATGGCCTGTGTGAAAATTGCGTAGAAGTGGCGGCTTGCACGCACCATGAAACCTGCGAGCATGACCATCAGGTCGAGGGTAAAAAGCGGGTAAGAAAATAGGGAGGCACATCCTTGTGCCGGGCCAATCACTACGCTAAATGATTGGCGGGTAGGAGCATCATCCGTGAAGTGAGATTACCAGCGGTAATCTTTGTTGGTTGTTTCCCAGTCTTTCACTTCTTTCTCGGCCTGGTCTTTACCATAACCGTAGCGTTCCTGGATTTTACCAACCAGCTGATCGCGTTTACCTTCGATCACAGTGAAGTCGTCATCGGTCAGCTTGCCCCACTTCTCTTTAAATTTGCCTTTGAACTGCTTCCAGTTTCCGCTCGCTTCGTCTTTGTTCATAATATTCCTCCACTACATCCTGAGTGAGATAGATATATTGCCTGCTTAGCTGGCGATATACCCAGACAACGCGCTACTCATGTGCGCCGTATAAGGTAATTGTAGTAGCCGCTTCGCAGTTTGCAGGGAAATACAGATTAATCTGTAGGTTACGCTTCGCTTATTCAGGCGTTAAACCAGCTATCGCGCCGCCAGTGACCACGCCAAATGAGCCACAGCGTCAGTCCGCGTAACGCGAGGAATATCGTCACCGCCAGCCATAAACCGTGATTACCGAGCCACGGCAGCGTGAGCAGCGAGACACCGTAGCCGATCGCCGCCATCACCATGCTGTTGCGCATCTCACGCCCGCGCGTCGCGCCGATAAACATGCCGTCCAGCAGATAGCACCAGACGCCAACCAGCGGCAGAATCACTTGCCAAATCAGATAGCGGTCGGCCATCTCTCGTAGCGCTTCCAGTGACGTCAGCATCGCCACAATCTCCGGACCGGTGAATGCATAAATCAGCGCAAAGATCGCGGCGACGAAGCATGCCTGGCGACAAGCCGCATGCCAAATCAGCAATAGTCGGCTGCGATCTTTGGCCCCAACCGCTTCACCCGAACAGGCTTCAACCGCGTAGGCAAATCCATCAAGCGCGTATGCGGTGAAAGTGAGGAACATCAGCAGCACCGCATTGACTGCCACTACATCCGGCCCAATGCGTGCGCCAAGGATGGTGAGCGACGCGAAGCAGATTTGCAGCATCAAAGACCGCAGCATAATGTCGCGATTGAGGCGGAATAGCCGCGCCGCATCGCCGCGCCAGCTGCTTTTGAGTAAAGCAAAATGGATACCGCGCATCTTTAGCACCCGCGCCACCATCCACAAACCCACGCCCAGCGTGACATATTCTGCCAGCGCGGTAGCCGCCGCCGCTCCAGCGACACCCCAATGCAGTTTGAGCACGAACAGCAGATCCAGCAAGATATTCACCAGGTTGCCGATGATTAGCAGCACCATCGGTGCCCGCGCATACTGCACGCCCAGCAGCCAGCCAAGAATCACCAAATTGGCCAAGGTTGCGGGCGCACTTAGCCAGCGAATCTCAATAAATATTTTCGCCTGTTGCTGCACTTCCGGGCTGCCACCCATTAACGCTGCCGCCAGGCTGCTGACCGGCGTTCGCAGCACCATAAACAGCGCACCAAAAACCAGCGCAATCAGTAGCGGCTGTGTTAAGGCGCGCGCCAGCGCCGTTTTGTCATTGGCGCCAAATGCCTGAGCGGTGAGTCCGGTGGTGCTCATGCGCAGGAACAGCAGGAGCATAAAGATGAAGCTGGTGGCGGTTGTGCCCACGGCGACGCCACCGAGGTAGATCGGGCTATCGAGATGACCAATAACGGCGGTATCCACTACACCCAGTAATGGGACGGTGATATTTGACAGGATCATCGGCAGCGCTAGCCGCCAGAGCGTTTTATCTGAAGAGGAAAACAGCTGCATTAGCCCATTCCGTTGTGTGCGGTAATCAGCGTAATGGCGCCAGAATGAGCCGCAGAAAGAGTCACAGAGAAGTAAAACAGCAGACTGCGGTCAGCGCAAACACGCACCGCCGCAGTTAAAGTGGATCAGAAACTGATCAGAGCCACTCGCCGTTGCGCACAATCCCGACAGCTAAACCTTCAACGGTTAGCGACTGCTCACGGGTATCCACGACAATCGGCTGAAAATCGGTGTTTTCCGGCAGCAGATGTACAATCGCACCCTGCTTTTTCCAGCGTTTCACTGTGACTTCATCATCAATGCGCGCCACGACAACCTGGCCGTTAAGCACTTCCTGCGTTTTGTGTACCGCTAACAGATCGCCATCCATAATGCCGATATCTTTCATCGACATACCGCTCACGCGCAGCAGGAAATCGGCGCTCGGTTTAAAGAGGTTAGCATCCACCTGATAGTGGGCTTCGATGTGTTCTTGTGCCAGCAAAGGTTCACCGGCAGCGACGCGGCCAATCAGCGGCAGCCCTTCGCTCGGTTCTTCTTCCATCAGCAAACGAATCCCGCGCGATGCGCCGGAAACAATTTCAATTACGCCTTTACGCGCCAGCGCTTTCAGATGCTCTTCGGCAGCATTGGGCGAGCGGAAACCCAGTTGCGCAGCAATTTCCGCACGCGTTGGCGGCATGCCCGTCTGGTTAATATGGTCGCGAATCAGGTCATAGACCTGTTGCTGCCGTGCAGTTAACGCTTTCATCCCGCCCCCTGGTTGTTTATACAGTCGCTGTGAGTATATACAGGTATTCGCGAAATGAAAACCGTAACAGAGGGAAAAATCAGCGGTTTGATGAATCTGGAATCCCTATCTCAAATGCGTCCAGAGCAGCGCGATCCAGACGAACAGAGCCAGTAAGATAGTCAGCAATACGGCAGCCGATCCCATATCTTTAGCGCGGCCAGCGAGCGGATGTTGCTCCTGCCCGATGCGGTCGACCACCGCTTCGATAGCGCTATTAAGGATCTCAACGATGATAACCAGCACTACCGAGCCAATCATCAGGATGCGGGAAAGGGTATCTACATCCAGCCAGCAAGCCACGAGAATGGCCACCAGCGCGGCAATGGCTTCCTGCCGAAAAGCGGCTTCGTGCTGCCATGCGGCACGCAGGCCCTGCCAGGAATAACCGGCGGCTTTCACTATTCTTACTAAACCGGTGACGTTATTTGCCATGTCTATGGAACCCTTGAACTATTTTGACGTCAATGTGTGGGCAGTATGAGGCGGCAGAGCCACAGACCTTCGCTGCGCTTTCTGGTATGCTTGCCGCGCTTTGCTAACAAGAGGCTTAAAGTTGTCTATGTCAGGTTGGCGTAAACTCTATTACAAATTATTGAATTTACCACTCTCTATTTTGGTAAAAAGTAAGGTCATTCCGACCGATCCTATCTCTGAACATGGGATCGATCCGACACGTCCGGTGATGTATGTTTTGCCTTATGATTCAAAGGCTGACCTGCTCACACTGCGTGCTCAATGCCTGAAACATGATCTGCCCGATCCGCTGGCTCCGCTGGAGATCGATGGCACCCTGCTGCCGCGCCACGTGTTTATTCACGATGGCCCACGCGTAATTCCCTATTTCGTGGCCAATCCCGAATCGGTAAAGCTGTTCCACGATTATCTGGATTTGCACCGCAGCAACCCGCAACTCGATGTGCAAATGCTGCCGGTCGCGGTGATGTTTGGTCGTGCGCCGGGACGTGAAACCTCCGGTGAATCCACGCCGCATCTGCGCGTGCTCAATGGCGTGCAGAAGTTCTTCGCCATTTTGTGGCACGGCCGCGACAGCTTTGTACGCTTCTCGCAAACCGTTTCGTTGCGCCAGATGGCGACCGAGCACGGCACCGATAAGTCGATTGCCCAAAAGCTGGCTCGCGTGGCGCGCATTCATTTTGCCCGCCAACGTCTGGCCGCGGTCGGCCCGCGTCTGCCTGCACGTCAGGATCTCTTCAACAAGCTGTTACAATCCAAAGCGATCGAAAAAGCAGTAGAAGATGAAGCGCGCAGCAAAAAGATTTCGCATGAGAAAGCCCAGCAGAACGCCATCGAAATGATGGAAGAAGTGGCGGCGGACTTCTCTTATGAAGCGATTAAAGTCACTGACCGCGTGATGGGCTGGCTGTGGAGCCGCCTGTATCAGGGCATCAACGTGCATGGCGGTGAGCGCGTGCGTCAGCTGGCGCAGGATGGTCATGAGATTGTGTATGTGCCCTGCCACCGCAGCCACATGGATTACCTGCTGCTCTCCTACGTGCTTTATCATCAAGGCCTGGTGCCGCCGCACATTGCTGCCGGTATTAACCTGAACTTCTGGCCAGCCGGCCCGATTTTCCGTCGTCTGGGCGCCTTCTTTATTCGTCGTACCTTTAAGGGCAACAAACTCTATTCCACCGTGTTCCGTGAATATCTTGGCGAGCTGTTTAGCCGGGGTTACTCCGTGGAATACTTTGTGGAAGGCGGACGTTCGCGTACCGGTCGTTTGCTGGATCCAAAAACCGGCACCCTATCAATGACGCTGCAGGCGATGCTGCGCGGCGGCAGTCGTCCAATCACCTTCGTGCCGATTTACATTGGCTACGAGCATGTGATGGAAGTGGGCACCTACGCCAAAGAGCTGCGGGGTGCGGCCAAAGAGAAAGAGAGCTTCCTGCAGATGGTGCGCGGTTTACGTAAGCTGCGCAACCTGGGACAGGGCTACGTTAACTTCGGTGAACCCCTGCCGTTGATGAACTATCTGAACAAAAACGTGCCCGAATGGCGTGATGCGATTGATCCTATCGAACCGCAACGCCCTGCCTGGATGACGCCCGCCGTGAATGACATTGCGGCGAAGCTGATGGTGCGCATCAACGAAGCCGGTGCAGCCAACGCCATGAACCTGTGCGTCACTGCACTGCTGGCGTCACGTCAGCGTTCACTGACCCGCGAACAGCTGATTGAGCAGTTAGAGTGCTACACCCAGCTGCTGCGCAATGTGCCCTATTCGCCAGAAGCCACGGTGCCTGACATGAGCGCCGAAGCGCTGCTTGATCACGCCATGGGCATGAACAAGTTCGAGACCGAGCAAGACAGCATTGGCGACATCATCATCCTGCCGCGCGAGCAGGCGGTGCTGATGACCTACTATCGCAACAACATTCATCACATGTTGGTGATGCCATCGTTGATTGCCGCCATCGTGCAGCAACATCGTGAAATCAGCGAAGCAGAGCTGCTGCGTCAGGTTAGCCTGGTATATCCGATGCTAAAGAGCGAGTTGTTCTTGCGCTGGGACAAGGCGGAGTTGCCTGCGCTACTTAACGCACTCTGTGCAGAGATGGCGCGTCAGGGCCTGATCACCTTGCAGGATGGTCAACTAAGAATGACGCCGGCACGTCACCGTTCGCTGCAACTGCTGGCGGCGGGTATTCGTGAGACGCTGCAGCGCTTCGCGATTACCTTCGCTATCCTCAGCGCGAAACCGGCCATCAACCGTGGCACGCTGGAGAAAGAGAGCCGCACGCTGGCTCAACGCCTGTCTGTGCTGCACGGTATCAACGCACCAGAGTTCTTTGATAAAGCAGTGTTTACTGCGCTGGTCCTCACGCTGCGTGATGAAGGATATATCAGTGACAAAGGCGATGCCGATGCCGAACGCAGTCATATGATGTGGCAGATGCTGGCGGAACTGGTGACCAGCGACGTGCGTCTGACGATTGAAAGCGCGGTCACCCACGATTAACGCGGCGATAAGCTAATAAAAAGGCGCACTTCAGTGCGCCTTTTTTGTTTATAACAGATCCGCGAACGGCACAGTGCTGAGCAGAATGCCGAGAAACAGCACCATGCCCACATAGTTGTTATTCAGAAACGCCTGGAAGCAGGGATCGCGCTCGCGCTGGGCAATTAGCTTCTGCTGATGCACAAACAAGCCCGCAGCCAGCAGCAGCGACCAGTAAAACGCCCCATTCAGTTGAAGCATCATGCCCACCAGCGCCATCAAACCGAGCGTTGCCAGCTGCAGTAAACCGATAATCAGTTTGTCGTAACGGCCAAACAGAATCGCCGTCGATTTTACGCCAATCTTCAAATCGTCATCGCGATCGACCATCGCGTACTGCGTGTCATAGGCCACCGTCCAGCAGATGTTCGCCAGGAAAACCAGCCAGCAGACTAAAGGTAAGGACTCACTAACTGCTGCCCATCCCATCGGAATCGCCCAACCAAACGCTGCGCCGAGCACCACCTGCGGCAGATGCGTGTAGCGCTTCATAAACGGATAAACCCACGCCAGCGCCAGGCCGCCAAACGACAGCAAAATGGTCATGGTGTTCATGGTCAACACCAGCATAAACGCCAGCAAACCGAGACCGGCAAACAGCAGCTTCGCCTCTTTCCCGGATACCGCGCCGCTGGCCAGCGGACGTGACGCCGTGCGCTTGACGTGACCATCGATTTTGCGGTCTGCGTAATCGTTGATCACGCAGCCGGCAGCACGCATCACGATAACGCCGAGCACAAACACCAGCAGCACCGGCAGCGGTGGAATCGCCATGCCGGAGAGCCACAGTGCCCACAGAGTTGGCCACAGCAGTAACACAGTGCCGATGGGTTTATCGATACGCATCAGGCGGCAGTAAGCCTGCCATTTGGTCATGGGTAAGGTGTTTTGCACAGTGGTTTTATCCTTGATCCAGCGCGCGATAGAGCGGCGACGCCGGTAAAAATAGTTCAGTTAACAGCAGCGGCTTGCCCGACAAACGCAGGCGGGAACGGCGTCCCCATAAATCGCCAACCTGACCGGGATCGATAAAATCGCGGCTCAGGGTAGATGAAGAGAACAGATAGCGGCCAAGCGGGCGCGTACCGAGCTGTTGCAGCATCTGCTCGGGGCCGTTCAGCGTGCTTTCTGGCACCACGGTGCGGCCAATCAGCCAAGGCTCGCCATCACCGCACAGCACAATTTCACGTAACCAGAAGCGCGGGTCGGCGGGCAAAAATTCCGCTTCCTCCGAGATCTCTTCAGCGCCAATAAACGCTTCGCGGATCAGTTTTACGGTCACTTGCTGGCAATGCTGCTCGAAGCGACGCGTCATGGAGTCTTCTTCCATTAACCAGTCAAGTAGCGGGGCAGAAAGCTGCGGTGAAGAGGCTGGCAGCCAGTGCAGTGCGCGTAACTGGCGCAGCGCGTCATGCGACATCAGGACATCTCCGGGAAAAAAGTTGCCCTAGTTTAGCGCAGAGGAGAATGCGTGGCACGGCTCGTTGTGCCACGCGATATTGTCACTCGCGTTTCAGGCGGTTACTGTTCGCTAGCCACAGCGTCACCACCAGAATCAAAATCGCCGCCGAGTAGTAGAGCGTATCGAACGGATTTTTATGGTCGACGATGATCAGGCGGATAATCGCCGTGATGCCGATGTAGATGAAGTAGCGCAGCGGGAAGTGATAACCAGACTGAAAGTACTTCACAATCAAGGCGATAAATTCGAAGTAGAGGAAATAGATAACGATGCCTTCAATCAGCAGATAGGAAGACGTCTGTTCGCCGGTGCTCAACAGCACGTTGGCCAGATGAATGGTTTCTTTACCAAGGAACACCACCAGAATAATGGCCAGAATGATCAGACCAATATTCAGCACCCACTGCAATGCTAAAGAGATGTACTGCCCAACCCCTGTTTTTATTGTCATTTTTGCGCCTCACGCTCTCAATTACTCACTGGCGCTATCATGCTGTAGTGTGATCAAAATCACAATATTTATACTTCGACATCCACACACAGCGCGTCATAGCGCCAGAACTCGCAGTCGCAATCAATCACGCGCTTGTGCTGATCGCGATTGATGCGGGTAATCAACAATCCGGGCGTGCCGCTCGCCACGTTGAGCGCGGGCGCTGCGCGCACCGGCAGCGGTCCCGGCAAAATGGTAAAACGCGCGCCGCCGTAGCGAATGCCATAGCGCTGGTCATACAGATCGGTGAGTGAACGCGTCAGGTCTTCATCCAGCAATCCCGGAAAGAAGGCGGGATTGAGGTAATGCTCGACATACAACACGGCGCGACCATCAATACGGCGCAAACGGCGAATGCGGTAAACCCGATCGCCCTCCAGCAGTTGCAGATGACGCGCGATGGCTAATTGCGCTGGCACTTCGCGCGCCTCCAGCACTTCAGTGCTGGCAATACGGCCTTGCTCAGCGGCCATGGCGTGAAAATGGCTGTGATGAGAGGGGTTGTAGACCAGCCGAGGCGGTGCGAGAAACCAGCCACGACGCAGTTCACGATAGATAATGCCCTGCGCTTCCAGCAAACCCAGCGCCTCACGCAGCGTAATGCGCGTGGTGGAATAGTGTTCGCTTAAGCTACGTTCGGCGGGCAAACGACCACCGGCAAATTCACCGCTTTCAATGCGTTCCCGCAGCCCTGCTGCAATCACATCCGCCGTTTTCGACATCATTTTTCAGCCTCATTTTGGGGCAAATCTGCACTATGACAGTTCGATGACTACAATGTGACAGAGAACAACCCACGCTTTAGCGCGCTGTAACCGCATGTGGATCGTCGCGCCACACCCCGTTTCACCACCATGGTCATAAAACCTTCATCTATTCGGGCTACATTGGCTCGGTTCTTGCTGGACTAGACCAAGAAGTCCCACAACATATACCGGGAGCAATCGAGATGAAAGCGTTTATCGCCTCTGTAGTAGCCAGTGCCGTACTGCTTGCGCTGCCCGCCGCGCAAGCCGCAGATAATGACCTCGCCGCGTTAGAAAAAGCCGCGCGCGCCGAAGGTCAGGTCAACAGCGTCGGCATGCCAGATAGCTGGGCCAACTGGAAAGATACCTGGAGTGACCTCAACAGCAAATATGGCCTGAAGCACAGCGACACCGACATGTCCTCGGCGCAGGAACTGGCAAAATTTGCTGCAGAGAAAGAGAACGCCAGCGCCGATATCGGTGATGTGGGCGCTGCTTTCGGTCCGATTGCCGTCGCTAAAGGCGTGGCGCAACCGTATAAGCCAACGCATTGGGAGCAAATCCCGAGCTGGGCAAAAGATCAGGATGGCAACTGGATGCTGGCGTATACCGGCACCATCGCGTTCCTGGTGGATAAGCAGCAGGTCAAAGATGTGCCGCACAGCTGGGCCGATCTGAAGAAAGGTAAGTATGTGGTCACTATCGGTGACGTCGGCACTGCGGCTCAGGCAGCGAACGGCGTGTTAGCGGCCAGCTATGCATTAGGCGGTGACGAGAAGAATGTGAAACCGGCGTTGAGCTTCTTCGGCGATCTGGCGAAAGAAGGCCGTCTTGGCGTGACCGATCCGGTGATTGCCAACATTGAAAAAGGCGAAATTCAGGTGGCGGTGGTGTGGGACTTTAACGGTCTGAACTACCGCGATCAGATCGACAAAAACCGCTACGAAGTGGTGATCCCTTCCGACGGTTCCGTCACTTCTGGCTACAGCACCATCATCAATAAATACGCCAAACATCCGAACGCCGCCAAGCTGGCGCGTGAATACATCTTGTCTGATGAAGGCCAGATCAACCTGGCGAAAGGCTATGCGCGCCCGATTCGTGCCGAGCATTTAACTCTGCCCGCCGACGTGCAGGCCAAGCTGCTGCCGCAGTCTGAGTATAAGAATGCCCGTCCAATCAAAGACCAGGCCGCGTGGGATAAAACTTCGAAAATGCTGCCGCGTCTGTGGCAAGAGAACGTCATCATTAATATGAAGCAGTAAGGAGCGAGGGATGAAAACGATCCTGGTGGTGTTGGATGGGCTGAGTAATCAGGTAGCGCAGCACGCAATGGGCTATCTGTTTGCTGAATGCGCGCAGGGCAACGGCCAATATTATACGCTGACTTGCGAACTGCCTTCGCTGTCGCGCCCGCTGTACGAATGCATTCTCACCGGCATTCCACCGGTGCGCAGCGGTATTATTCACAACGGCGTCAGTCGCATGAGTAATCAGCGCAGCATCTTCCATTACGCACGTGCCGCCGGTCTCACCACCGCGGCAGCCGCCTACCACTGGGTGAGTGAGCTCTACAATCAATCCCCGTTCAACGCGGCGCGCGACCGCCACACGGTCGCGCCCGATCTGCCGATTCAGTATGGCCACTTTTACTGGGACGACGGTTATCCGGATTCCCACCTGTTTGAAGACGCAGAAAGCCTGCGTTTGCGGCACGATCCCGACTTCCTGCTGATCCACCCGATGAACATTGACGATGCCGGACACAAGCACAGCCTGTCATCGCCGCAGTATCGCAACCGCGCGCGCATGGCCGATGGTTATCTGTCGCAGTGGATGCCGGACTGGCTGGCGGCCGGTTATCAGGTGATTGTCACCGCCGATCACGGCATGAACGATGACCGCTCGCACGGCGGCATTTTGCCGGAAGAGACGCAGGTGCCGCTGTTCGTGTTTGGTAAAGGTTTCTCGCTGCAGCCGGATCTCCAGCCGCAGCAGACCGAACTGTGCGGCATCGTGTGCACCTTGCTCGGCGTCGAACATGACAAACCGCTATGTCGCGCGTTACTGGCGGAGCCGCAGTAATGAAAGGCAAAACGCTCGCCGCGCTATTGCTGCTGCCGTTTGCGCTGTTCTGGGTGGCATTCCAGCTCGCGCCGCTGCTGTGGATTGCCATCAACAGCTTCTGGAGCGACATCAATGAGCGCTGGGGCTTCGACAACTACAGCGATATCCTCACCTCGCCGTTCTATTTGCAGGCGTTTCGCCTGTCGCTCGACATCTCCATCTGGTCGAGCATTTACGGCCTGCTGATTTCGCTGGTTGCCGGATATTCGCTGCATCAGCTCGGCAGCGGCCGCTTTCAGCGTTTTTTGATGTCATTTACCAACATGACCAGCAACTTCGCCGGCGTACCGCTGGCGTTTGCCTTCGTCATTCTGCTCGGCCTGAACGGTTGTCTGACGCTGCTGCTGCGCCATTACGGCGTGCTGGAAGGCTTTAAGCTGTTTTCGCGTGACGGCATGGTGCTGGTGTACACCTGGTTCCAAATCCCGCTCGGCATTTTGCTGCTTTATCCCGCGTTTGATGGCTTGCGACAGGATTGGCAAGAGTCCGCCGCGCTGCTGGGTGCGGGCCGCTGGCGCTATTGGTGGCACATCGGTTTGCCGATTCTGTTCCCGGCGCTGCTCGGTACTTTCGTGATTTTGTTGGCGAACGCGCTCGGCGCTTACGCCACTATTTACGCGCTCACTACCGGCAACTTTAACGTGGTGCCGGTACGTATTGCCGCGCTGGTCTCTGGCGATATCTCGCTTGATCCCAACACCGGCGGCGCGCTGGCGATGTTGCTGGTGCTGATTATGGCGCTGATTACCGTGGTGCAGCAGTATCTGGTGCGCCGCAGCTATCTCAACGCCAAACCTTCCTGAGGAGCTACACGTGTCGCGCGCGGAAAAATTTTATCATCGCCTGATTGTCTGGCTGCTGCTGGCCATTTTAGCCGCGCCGCTGCTGGCGACGTTACTGTACGGCATTTCCACCAGCTGGAGCGACACCATCCTGCCGCAGGGCTTTACGCTGAAGTGGCTCAGCGCGCTGTGGAGCGATGCGCGTTTCCTGACCGCGCTCGGTCATTCGCTACTGGTTTGCTGCGGTGCGCTGCTGTTCTCACTGATGCTGGTGCTGCCTGCCATGTTTGTAATCGCTTACTACTATCCGAAACTGGATGCGGTGATGAACGTGCTGATCCTGATGCCCTTCGCCGTGCCGCCGGTGGTGTCGTCGGTCGGGCTGCTGCAACTCTATTCGTCGTCGCCGCTGATGCTGACCGGCACGCCGTGGATTTTGATCGGCTGCTACTTCACCATCGCCTTGCCGTTTATCTATCGCGCCATCTCCAACAATATGCAGGCCATCAACCTGAAAGAGCTGATTGATGCCGCGCAGCTGCTCGGTGCCAGCACCTGGCAGGCGGCGCTGTTTGTGGTGTTGCCGAACCTGCGCAAAGGGGTATTTATCGCGGTGCTGCTCTCCTTCTCCTTCCTGATTGGTGAGTTTGTCTTCGCCAATATGCTGGTCGGCACCCGTTATGAAACCTTGCAGGTTTATCTGTTTAACATGCGCAACGGCAGCGGCCACTTCACCAGCGCGCTGGTGATCTCCTATTTTGCCGTCGTCCTGCTGGTTACCTGGCTGGCGAATGCCCTCAATCCTGAACGAGGCTGACCATGAGTTATCTGAGCGTCACCCAGCTGAACAAAAGCTACGGTCCGACCACCATTTTTGAAAACATCGATTTCAGTGCCGAAGAAGGCGAGTTTGTTACGCTGCTCGGCCCCAGCGGCTGCGGCAAATCGACGCTGCTGCGCTGTATCGCCGGGTTAACCGAAGTGGATAGCGGCAACGTGTTGCTGCAAGGACAGGATATCGTGCCGCTGCCGCCGCAAAAGCGCACCATCGGCATGGTGTTTCAGAGCTACGCGCTGTTCCCCAATATGACGGTTGAGAAGAACGTGGCGTTTGGCCTGAAGATGCAGAAACTGGCGAGCAGCGAGATTCAGAAACGCGTGATGGAAGTGCTGGCGCTGGTGGAACTCACCGACTTCGCGCGGCGTTATCCGCATCAGCTCTCTGGCGGACAGTGTCAGCGCGTGGCGCTGGCGCGTTCGCTGGTGACGCGTCCACGCTTGCTGTTGCTGGATGAACCGCTGTCGGCGCTGGATGCGCGCATTCGTCGCCATCTGCGTGAACAGATCCGCAATATTCAGCGCGAGCTGAAACTCACTACCTTGTTTGTTACCCACGATCAGGAAGAGGCGCTGACCATGTCCGATCGCATCGTGCTGATGAATCGGGGAAAGATCGTGCAGAACGGCAACGCGGAAATGCTCTATACCCAACCGGCCGATCTGTTTGCCGCCGGCTTTATCGGCAACTACAACCTGCTGAGCGCCGAACAGGCAACGCAGCTGACCGGACAGGCGTTTAGCGGTCAGGTAGCGATTCGCCCGGAGTCGATCCAGCTGTGCGCACCGCAGGCGGGCATTCCCGCCACCATCCTCAGCCACAGCTTGCTTGGCAACGTGATTCGCTATCGGGTGCGTGCGCAAAACGTGGAACTCTCGATAGATGTCCTCAACCGCAGCGTGGCAGATTTGCATCCCGCTGGTATGCAGATTGGGCTACAGTTAGAGATGTCGACGTTGCGCCAGGTTGCTTAATTTAAACGAAAAAAGGCGACACAACGCGGCGAAGGTTTTACCGGTTGTGCTCACCGTCAGGCTGGCAATCGGTGTGGTTTGAGCCTGACGGATGAGGAGCCTCTATACGTGTTAACTCTGCTTAATCTACTCTCCGCCGTTGCGCTGCTGGTGTGGGGCACACACATTGTGCGCACCGGCATCATGCGCGTTTACGGTGCCGATCTGCGTCGCGTACTCAGTCGCAGCGTTGAAAAAAAACCGATGGCGTTTCTTGCCGGCATTGGCGTCACGGCGCTGGTGCAGAGCAGTAACGCCACCACGCTGCTGGTTACCTCCTTTGTTGCACAGAATCTGGTCAGTCTGACGCCTGCGCTGGTGGTGGTGCTGGGCGCGGATGTCGGGACCGCGATCATGGCGCGCATCCTGACTTTTGATTTGTCGTGGCTGTCGCCGCTGTTTATCTTCTTTGGCGTGGTGTTCTTTCTCAGCCGCAAGCAAACGCGCATTGGGCAGTTAGGCCGCGCCAGTATTGGGCTTGGCCTGATTCTACTGGCGCTGCAGCTGATTGTCGCGGCCGCCAAACCGATCACCCAGGCGGCGGGCGTTCAGGTGCTGTTCTCGACGCTGACCGGCGATGTGATGCTCGATGCACTGATTGGCGCGGTGTTCGCCATCATCAGTTACTCCAGCCTCGCGGCGGTCCTGATTACCGCCACGCTGACCGCTACCGGTGTCATCTCCTTCAAGGTGGCACTCTGTCTGGTGATTGGTGCCAACCTCGGCAGCGGCCTGCTGGCGATGATCAACGCCAGCGGCTCCAATGCAGCGGGCAAACGCGTTGCGCTCGGCAGCCTGCTGTTTAAGCTGATTGGCAGCATCGCCATTTTGCCGTTCGTCAATGTTGTCGCCGATGTGCTGGATAAGCTGCCAGTCAATGATGAAGAGCTGGTGATCTTCTTCCACGTCTTCTACAACCTGATTCGCTGTTTAGTCATGGTGCCGTTTGCCGATCCAATGGCGCGCCTGTGCCGCCGTATGATTGCCGATGATCCCGAAAACGAAGCCCATCTCAAACCCAAACACCTCGACAGCAGCGCGCTGGATACGCCAGCGTTAGCGCTGGCTAACGCCTCACGCGAAACACTGCGCATCGGTGATGTGGTCGAGCAGATGATTGAGTCATTCAATAAGGTGGTGCATGGCGACCTGCGCGAAGAGCGCGCGGTGCGGCGGCTGGATGATGATGTTGATGTGCTTTACACCGCGATCAAACTCTATCTGGCGCGTATGCCAAAAGAGGATTTGCCGGAGGATGATTCGCGCCGCTGGGCGGAGATCATTGAGATGGCGCTCAACCTGGAGCAGGCGGGCGACATTATCGAACGCATGTGCGCCGACGTAGCGGATAAGTCACTGACCGCGCGCCGCGCCTTCTCTGCCGAAGGGCTGGAGGAGCTGCAAACCTTGCAGGAACAGGTGCTGTATAACCTGCGTCTGAGTTTGTCGGTGTTTTTGTCGCACGATGTCACCAGCGCCAAACGCCTGCGCCGATCCAAGCACCGCTTCCGCATCCTGATTCGCCGTTTCTCCCACGCGCACGTCGAGCGCTTGCATCTGCAGAACGTACAAAGCATTGAAACCAGCTCGTTGCACCTTGGCTTGCTGGGCGATTTGAAGCGTTTAAATTCGCTGTTCTGCGCCGTGGCGTACACGGTTTTAGATCAGCCGGATGATGAGCGGGAAGAGGATTAACAAGGTCAGAATCGCGCCGCTACAAATCCGCGTAATGGTCCGTAGCGGCGCAATGTATTGCGCTGGTTTTACATCACGACAGCAAACTGAACGCAATCATGCCAACAATCGCGCCGGTGGTGCCCAAAATGGTTTCCATCAGCGTCCATGTCTTCAGCGTTTCGGCTTCGGTGGCGCCGGTGAAGCGGCCAAACAGCCAGAAACCCGCATCATTCACATGACTGATAATGATCGAGCCGCCGCCGATACAGATCGACAGCGCGGCCAGCTGCGCGCCGCTGTAGTGCAGCGGTTCAATCACCGGCATCACTAAACCGACGGTGGTTAAACACGCCACGGTGGCCGATCCCTGAATCACGCGAATCGCGCCAGAAAGGATGAAGCACGCCAGCGCAATCGGCATGCCTGCGCCGGTCAACGCATGCCCTAAAACCGGGCCAACGCCCGAATCCACCAGTACCTGCTTAAACACGCCGCCCGCACCAATCACCAGCAGAATAATGCCCGCCGGTTGCAGCGCGCTGCCGCACACCTGCATTACCTTCTCTTTATCCATGCCCTGACGATAAGCCAGGCCATAAATCGCCACCAGACAGGCCAGCAGAATCGCGGTGAATGGATGGCCGATAAACTCCAGCCACTCATACAGATGGGAACCCGGCGTGGTGAAGCGTGCGCCGATGGTTTTCAGGCCAACCAGCAGCAGCGGGAACAGAATCAGCGCCAGACTAAAGCCAAACGACGGCAGTTTACCCTCTTCCACTTCCGGCTGATGATCTTCCGGCGGTGCACTAAAGCTGACGTGCTGCGCAATAACGCTGCCAAACAGCGGACCGGCAATCAGCATGCCCGGAATCGCGGCGCACAGGCCCAGCAGAATCATCCAGCCAAAATCAGCGTGCATCTGCGCGGCCAGCAGCATCGGCGCGGGACCCGGCAGCAGAAACGCGGCGGACGCCGCAACACCGGCAAACAGCGGGATCACCAGCTTAACTAAATTGCCTTGGGTGCGACGCGCCACGGCGAACGCAATGCTGATCAGCAACACCACCGCCACTTCAAAGAACAGCGGCAACGCACAGATCAAGCCAGCGACGCCCATCGCATAGTGCGCGCGGCTTTCCCCAAAGGTTTTCAACATGCGAATGGCGATCTGATCGACGGCGCCGGTTTCATGCAGGATCTTGCCGAACATCGCGCCTAACGCCACCACAATGGCGAGAAAGCCGAGCGTTCCGCCCATGCCTTTTTCCATGGTTTGTGCGATTTTATCGAGCGGCATGCCGGAGAACAGACCGGCACCAATGGAGACTAACATCAGGGCAACAAAGGCGTGCATACGCGCTTTCATCACCAAAAACAGCAGCAGCAGGACAGAGCCTGCTGCGGTTAACACTAGCGTTGCGGTACTCATGACTAACCCTTGTTGATTGCACCCTCAATGGTCGCAACCGTGGCCGCAACTACCTCATCCAGTGAATGATTGATATCAACCACCAGTACATCGGGCTCATCCGCGCCGGGTTCCTGCAGCGTGGCGAACTGCGTCACCAGCATCTGCGGTTTGAAGAAGTGACCTTTACGCGCTTTCAGGCGGGATTCAATGGTTTCGAAGTCGCCCTGCAGATAGATGAATTTCAGGTTCTCGTTGCCCTGACGCAGGATGTCGCGATAGGACTTTTTCAGCGCCGAACAGACGATGATGGAGATCTCCTGCGTGCGCTGCATGGCAAATGCCGCATCATTCAGCGCCTGCAGCCACGGCTGGCGATCGTTGTCGTCCAGCGGATGGCCATCCGCCATTTTCATGATGTTGCTGCGCGGATGGAGGAAATCCCCATCGAGGAACGCAGTGTTTAACTGATGAGAGACCTGATTGGCGACGGCAGATTTTCCGCTGCCGGAAACGCCCATCAGGATAAAGACGTGGTGCGATGGAGATGGCGTTGTCATTGTTTTGCGCTCCGGCAGTGAATTCTGCCCAATGTTACCGATAACAAATCGAGCTGCCATTGTCAGAGCCCACTGAAAGGCTGGCAACCCTTCTCAGGTGGAAAAGCACGAAAGTGTGAACTGACTCAAATAATCGCCAAAATCAGATGCTGTCACCTTCGGAGATTTCAAAGCCAACATCCAGCGGTTGCGTTAGCGTGCGATCGCCGCCAATGCGCGCCAGCAGCATCGCTGCCGATTCCCGTCCCATACGCTCGCGCGGCGTTAACACCGTGGCGAGGCGCGGATTCACCACTTGCGTAATGTCGTGGCCGTGGAAACCGGCAATCGCCATCTGCTGCGGCACGCGTAATCCCTGACGCTGGCACTCAAACATCGCGCCTACCGCGAGGTCATCGTTGGTACAAAACAGGCTGTCAGTTTCCGGATAACGCTTTTGCGCCTCGCACAGTAGTTGCGCGCCGGCGCTGAAAGAGGAGGCATCTTCCATCATCACGCTGTGTGGCGTGAGCCCCGCTTCGCGCATCGCTTTTTCGTAGCCCTGTTGCTTCTGCAAGGTACGTTCATCAAGGCGCGCGCCAAGATAAACCGTATGGCGATGGCCTTTTTTCAGAATAGCATGCGTCATCTGCCGCGCGGCTTCGACGTTATCAAAGCCCACCGCCATATCGAGGCACGGCGTGACCGAATCCATCATCTCAATCACTGGAATGCCCGCTACTTCCAGCATGCGCAGCGTGCCCGGCGTATGGGTACGCTCGGTGAGGATCACGCCGTCGATGTTCCAGCCGAGCAGCGATCGCAGCTGTAACTCCTCTTTCTGCGCGTTGTAGCCAAAATGCGCCACCAGCGTTTGGTAACCCGCTTCGTCGGTGACGGCCTCAATGCCGCGCAATACGTCGGCGAAAACCTGGTTGGTTAAGGAAGGCAGCAGCACGCCGATAGCGCGGCTGGTGGCATTGGAGAGCATATCGGGGGCGCGATTGGGGATGTAACCGAGTTCGTCCAGCGCCACGGCGATCTTATCGCGCAGCGCCGCAGAAACCTGATCGGGATTGCGCAGGTAGCGACTGACGGTCATTTTTGTGATGCCGACACGATCGGCAACGTCCTGTAATACCGGTCTTTTCTTCTTCATCGTATGCGCCTGAAATCAGAGATACGACGAGTTTATCATTTTTTTGTCATGCACTGCCTTTGAGGAAAACCTGCGCGATCAATCGCGCCGCTACAAATACGTGCAGATATTGCAGCGGCGCCGTTCATTGCGCGACCTTTAAACCGGTGGCAAATCAAACAGCAGAATCTCTGCATCGCTGTCAGCTTTGATGCTCAGCGCGCTTTCATCCCAAATCGCCAGCGCATCGCTGCTGCCAACCTGTTCGCCATTCACGCTCACCAGCCCTTTCACCACCTGAATCCACACGCGACGACCGGCTTCAACTGTCACTTTATCGCTTTCGCCCTCAGCAAAGACCCAGCGCGACAACGTCATGTCCTGAAACACCTTGAGCGATCCGTCACGTTCATCCGGCGTCAGCACAAACTGGCGGCCTTTAACATCATCGAAACGGCGTTGCGCGTAACGCGGCTCAATGCCTTTGCGCTCTGGAATGATCCAGATCTGATACAGGTGCAGTGGATCGGTGGCGCTGGCGTTGTACTCCGAATGTCGCACGCCGGTACCGGCGCTCATGATTTGGAACTCACCGCTCGGAATCTGCTCTTTATTGCCCATGCTGTCCTGATGTTCAACGGTGCCAGACAGCACATAGGTCAGGATTTCCATGTCTTTATGCGGATGGGTGCCGAAGCCCTGACCACCATCGATAACATCTTCGTTAATCACGCGCAGTGCCGAGAAGCCCATAAAGTTGGCATCGTGATAATCGGCGAAAGAAAAGGTGTGCCAGCTATCCAGCCAACCGTGATTAGCGTGACCGCGTTCTTCAGCTTTACGTACATAAATCATGTTCAATTCTCCTCAATGTTTTTTACAGTTTGGTACTGCGAAGGATTGATTGATAGCTGAAAAACTTCATCCCTCTGTTCAAAAAAAATGAATGAAAACGAAAAAACGACCCAGGTTTTACTGATGAGGAAGTGCGAACGAGATTGGTCTTGTAGATAACCCACTACATAACAATGAGCATCACGGACCCTGCAAGCAGGAATAACAAGGAAAAATTATGTCAGAACACATCACTCCACCCGCTAAGCGCCCGATTGAGCGCTTTTTGAATACCGTTGAATGGCTGGGTAATTTATTACCGCATCCGATTACTCTATTTGCCCTGTTTTCACTGTTTATCATTGTTGCGTCTGCCATTGCCGCAGCGTTTGGCGTCAACGTGATCGATCCCCGCCCAGTTGGCGCGGCAGGACGCGCACCAGACGGTGTGATTCACGTGGTTAGCCTGATGAGTGCCGAAGGTTTGCAACGCATCGTCAGCCATCTGGTCACCAACTTTACCGGCTTTGCGCCGCTCGGCACCGTGTTGGTTGCGCTGCTCGGTGTGGGGATTGCCGAACATTCAGGGCTGCTCTCGGCGGCGATGCGCGCGCTGGTGTTTAACGCACCGAAAAAGCTCATCACCTTCACCATCGTCTTCGCTGGCATTATCTCCAACACCGCTTCAGAGCTGGGCTATGTGGTGCTGATTCCGCTGGCCGCGATGATTTTCCACTCATTGGGCCGTCATCCCCTGGCGGGCCTGGCCGCGGCGTTTGCCGGGGTTTCTGGCGGCTACAGCGCCAACTTACTGCTTGGCACCATCGATCCGCTGCTCTCGGGCATTACCCAAAGCGCCGCGCAGATTATCGATCCTGACTACCATGTTGGCCCGGAAGTGAACTGGTACTTTATGTTTGTCAGTACCTTCGTGATTGCCATTCTTGGCACCTGGATCACCAACAGCATCGTCGAACCTAAACTGGGCAAATATCACGACAGCGAAGGTGATGCGGTGCGAGGCGATATGGGCGCGCTGACGACGCAAGAACGTCGTGCGTTGAAAGGCGCGGGCTGGGCGGTTCTTGGCGTTACGCTGCTGCTGATCCTGACCGTGATTCCGGGCTACGGCGTGTTACTCAACCCGAAAACCGGCACGCTGGCGGGTTCACCGTTCCTGAAGGGCATCGTGGTGTTTATCTTTGTCTTCTTCGCTATTCCCGGCATGGTATATGGCCGCCTGATCGGCAATATGCGCAACGATCGCGACGTCATTAACGCCATGTCCGTCAGTATGAGCAGCATGGGCATGTATATCGTGCTGGTGTTCTTTGCTGCGCAGTTCGTGGCGTTTTTTAACTGGAGCAATTTCGGCACCGTGGTGGCAGTGAAAGGCGCTAATCTGCTGGCATCAATCGATATGGGCGCGCCGCTGCTGTTTGTCTGCTTCATCATGATCTGCGGCTTTATCAACCTGATGATTGGCTCCGCCTCGGCGCAATGGGCGGTGACCGCACCGATTTTTGTCCCGATGCTGATGCTGGTCGGCTTTGCGCCCGAAGTGATTCAGGCGGCATATCGCATCGGCGATTCGGTGACCAACGTGATTACACCCATGATGAGTTACTTTGGCCTGATCATGGCGGTGGCGGCGCGTTATCGACGCGATATGGGCATCGGTACGCTGGTGGCGATGATGTTGCCGTATTCGGTGGTGTTTATGATTGGCTGGACGCTGCTGTTTGTGCTTTGGGTGTTTGTCTTCAATCTGCCGGTCGGGCCCGGTGCGGCAACCTGGTACACACTGTAAAGGCAAAAAAAAAGCCAGCACCCGAGCTGGCTAAATAATACCTGGAAGCAATGTGAGCAATGTCGTGCTTACCCGGTTGTCAGGAGACGTTTCCGAGCTCGCATGGCAATAATAATCATTATCATTCGCGTCTGTAAAGCCCTTTTGCGAATTATTTTGCATTGACGAAGAGCGAGAATTCCTTGATGTTAAAGGGGATTTTATCCATTTTGCACAAGGAGTCGCTCATGAGTCAGATCGTTGTTCGTCACGCTATTCCCGAAGATGCTGCTGCTTTAACGCGCATGTACAGTCAGCCTGAACCGCAGGCCAACACGCTGCATCTGCCGTATCAATCGCCGACGCTGTGGCAGGACCGCCTCAGTAATCTGCGTCCGGGTGTGCATATGCTAGTGGCGTGCATTGACGATCAGATTGCCGGGCAACTCACGGTGGAAGTGCTATCGGTGGCGCGCCGTCGCCATACCGCGACCTTTGGCATGGGCGTCGATTCTGCTTTTCATCGGCGCGGCGTCGGTAAAGCGCTGATGTCAGCGATGATTGATTTGTGCGACAACTGGCTGCAGGTGACGCGCATTGAGCTGACGGTGTTCGCCGATAATCATAAAGCGCTTGGCCTGTATCGGCAGTTTGGCTTTGAGATCGAAGGCACCGCACGTCGCCACGCCATGCGCGACGGCGAAATGGTGGATACGCACTATATGGCGCGCTTGAAATAACCTGTTAAATCGCGCCGCTACAAAGACGTGCACATATCGTAGCGGCGCAATTTATTGCGCATTAGCGATCAATAACCTGCGCTTAAATCATCCACTGAACGCGGATCCGATGCGCCATAACGCGTGCCGTCCGGCCCAATCATAATGCTCTGCGTGCTGCCCATCGCGGGCATCACTTTCACATGCTGGCCTTTGGCTTCCAGCAGGCGCAACGTATCCGGGCTGAAGCCTTTTTCCACGCGCAGCTGATCGGGCAACCATTGATGATGGAAGCGCGGTGCGTTGGTCGCTTCCGCTACGTTCATGCCGAAATCGATGCTGTTCACCACCATTTGCAGCACGGTGGTGATAATACGGCTGCCGCCTGGGCTACCGGTAACCAGCCAGGTTTTACCGTCTTTTGCCACAATAGTAGGCGACATTGATGACAGCGGACGTTTAGCCGGTTGCACCGCGTTCGCCTCGCCGCCGACTAAGCCATAGACGTTTGGCGTACCCGGTTTGGCCGAGAAATCATCCATTTCATTGTTCATCAAGATGCCGCTTTGTCCGGCGACAATGCCGCTGCCGAAGTAAGTATTCAGCGTGTAAGTCACCGCGACCGCGTTGCCATCTTTATCCACCACAGAGAAGTGCGTGGTTTGATTGCTTTCATACGGCGCCAGTTTGCCCGGCTTGATCTCGCTGGATGGACGCGCTTTATTGACGTCAATCTGCTGCGCCAGGGTTTTGGCGTAGGCTTTGCTGGTCAGCGCCTGCTGCGGCACTTTGACGAAATCAGGATCGCCAAGGTATTCGGAACGGTCGGCGTAAGCGTATTTTTCCGCTTCCGCCATCACCTGCATCGCATCCGCGCTACCAAAGCCGAATTTTGTCAGGTCGAAGTTTTCCAGGATATTGAGGATCTGCACGATGTGAATCCCGCCGGACGATGGCGGCGGCATGGAGAACACTTCATAGCCGCGATAGGTGCCGCTCACCGGTTTACGTTCCACCGCGCGATAGGCCGCCAGATCCTGCTTGCCGATCAGGCCGCCGTGCTGCGCCATTTCACCGGCAATTTCATCGGCGATTTTGCCTTTATAGAACGCATCCGGCCCTTGCTGGGCGATCAGCTGCAGGCTACGCGCGAGGTTTTTCTGCACCAGACGTTCGCCCTTCTGATACGGCTTACCGTCGGCTTTGTAGAAAATCGCGCGGCTGTTGTCGTGGTTGATCAGCGTCTCTTTGCCGTAGGTGGCGAGATCGTCGGCCAGCGCATCGTTCACTACGATACCGTCACGCGCCAGTTTGATAGCAGGCGCCAGTAATGTGCTCAGCGGCAAGGTGCCGTATTTCTGCGCCGCCAGCGCAAAACCGGCCACGGTGCCCGGCGTGCCCGAGGCTAAATGAGAAGTGAGTGACAACTTACTGTCAGCGTTGCCCTGCTTATCAAGGAACATATCGCGTGACGCGCGCGCCGGTGCCATTTCGCGGAAGTCGATGGCGGTGGTGCGGCCCGATGCGGTACGTAGCAGCATAAAGCCCCCGCCGCCGAGGTTACCGGCCTGCGGATGCGTCACCGCCAGCGCGAAACCCACCGCAACGGCCGCATCCACCGCGTTACCGCCCTGCTTAAGAATATCGACGCCGACTTCTGTCGCCATCGCATCCACCGATGCCACCATGCCATGTTTGGCTTTTACCGGGTGAAAGGTATCACTATCAACGCCATACGAAACCGGCGGCGCGTTGGCGGGCGCAGCGTGTGCGCCCTGCACCACGGTAAAACTCATCAATAATGCCCAGCCGAACTGACGCACGTTGCCCTGTATCCTCATCCTGCCACCACCCTTTTAAAGTTATTTATACCCTTCATACTTCAAGGTGCAGATGCGTTGGCTGCTCTCGTTCACCCGAATCACTTACTTGTGTAAGCTCATCGGGACTCTCTCGTTTGCCGCCTTCCTGCGCCTTGAATTATTTTGGGTATCCATTTGTTATTTATTGATGCAAGTGTTTGCAAACACGGTAAAAAGCGTAGCAGTAAGCTAAATTCGGCGCACTCCTGGATCATAGGTTTGTGATATCGCATAAACTTATGGCTGCAGCGCGTGTTGCCACTTTGGCAGCATCAGCACACAGCAGGCTGCATGAATGGAGGAAGACCATGAACAAATGGCTAATTGTGATCGCAGCATTGCTGCCGTTAAGCAGCATGGCAAATACGTTGAACAGCACCAACGACCCGAACAAACCCGGCTTCAACCCGAGCCAGCAGCGGATGCAGTCGCAGATGCAGAATCAGCAGCAACAGCAGAAGCTCAGGTTGCAGCAGAATCAGCAGCAGCAAAGTCAGGATGTCCAGCGCAAGGTGCAGGAACAGCGGGATAGCGCCCAGCAGCGGGTGATTCAGTCGCAGCCGGGCCAGAAACAGCAGCAGAACTAGCGGAAGTCGGGACCGATAATATCGATGCGGTCGGTGCAGATAGCATCGACGCCCCAACTTAACAGCTCGCGCGCCCGCGCGGGCTGATTCACGGTATACACCAGAATATGCAGACCGGCCGCTTTCAGCTGCGCGGTGCGTTTGGCGTCGAGTAATTTGTGGTTGAGATGGATCGACACGCAATCCAGACGCGCGGTCAGCGCCTGCCAATCGTCGTGCCACTCATCCAGCAGCAACCCGCGCGGCAGTTCAGGTGCTGCCTCCATCGCAGCCTCCAGCGCTGCGTAAGAGAAGGAGGAGAGCAGCGGTGCGGTTTGTCCTTGCCACAGTTCGCGTGCGGCCAGCGCCACATTGCGGCCAGTTTCCACCTCCTGCCCGGTGGTGGGTTTGATCTCGATGTTCGCCATCATCTGATGCTGGCGACAACGCTCGGCCACTTCGCTCAGCAGCGCCAGCGGTTCGCCTTCGTAATCGCGGCTAAACCAGCCGCCGGCATCCAGCTGTGACAGCTTATGCCACGACAGCGCGCCCGCCACGCCCCAACCGTTGCTGGTGCGATCCAGCGTATCGTCGTGCAGCAGGAAAATTTGCTTATCTTGCGACAGCTTGGCATCAAACTCGATCATGGTGTGGCCGTGCTGCGCGCCGACATCAATTGCCGCGAGGGTATTTTCCGGGGCCAGTTTGCCGCCGCCGCGATGCGCGACAATGTGCGGATAAGGCCAGTTGTGTTGACTCATTCCAGACGCTTTCCATAGGTTGAATCGAAGAAGTGTAACGCATCTGACGGCAGATGCAGCCACAAGGTGCTGCCCGCCAGCGGGCGCTCGCTGTGTGGCAAACGGACCACCATGCGTGCGTTACCGATGCGGCCGTGCGCCAGATTGTCCGCGCCGAGCATCTCCAGCGTTTCTACCACCAGCGGAATGCCGCCCGCATCGCGGCTGCTGAGTTTGATGTGTTCGGGACGGATGCCGAGCGTCAGCGGGCGATTGGCCCATTTGGCTCTGCTCTCGCCCAGCAGCAAGCTGTTAAGCGCATCCAGCGTGAAACGCGTGCCGTCGCTGCTGATTTGTCCTGGCAGCAAATTCATGGCGGGCGCGCCGATAAACGAGGCAACAAACTGGCTGGCCGGACGCTCGTAGACTTCCACCGGCGTGCCCACCTGCTCCACCACGCCTTTGTTCATGACCATCACGCGTTGCGCCAGCGTCATCGCTTCTACCTGGTCGTGCGTCACGTAGATGCTGGTGGTTTTCAGGCGGCGATGCAGCTGTTGCAGCTCAAGACGCATCTGCACGCGCAGGCGCGCATCCAGATTCGACAGCGGCTCATCAAACAGGAAAACCGCCGGTTCACGCACGATAGCGCGCCCCATCGCCACGCGCTGACGCTGTCCGCCCGACAGCTCACGCGGGCGGCGATGCAGCAGATGATCCAGCTCGAGGCTGCGCGCGGCTTCCATCACGCGCTGATCAATCTGCACTTTGCCCATGCCGCGAATTTTCAGGCCATACGCCATGTTTTCGCCCACCGTCATGTGCGGATAGAGCGCGTAGTTCTGGAACACCATGGCGATGCCGCGATCTTTCGGCTCCATGTGGGTGACGCGTTTGTCGTCGATGTAGATGTCGCCCGACGATACGCGCTCAAGGCCCGCCACCATGCGCAGCAGCGTCGATTTACCGCAGCCGGAAGGGCCGACCATCACCATAAATTCGCCATCGTTAATGGTGATATTCAGGGGCTGAATGATCTGATTTTTTCCGTCGTACGATTTGGTAACGGTCTGAAGGGTTACGCCTGCCATTTATTTATCACTCTCTACCAGGCCACGCACAAACGCACGTTGCATCACGAGTACCACCACCACCGGTGGAATCAGGGTTAATAACATTGCCGCCATCACTTCATTCCACTGCGTCGGCCCGCCGCTGCTGTTGATCATGCTTTTCACTCCGGCGACGGCGGTGCTGAGGCTGGCATCGTTGATGATCAGCAGCGGCCACAGATATTGGTTCCAGCCGTAGATAAAGGTGATCACGAAGAGCGCGGCGAGATTGGTTTTGGACAGCGGTAACACAATGTCCCAGAAGAAGCGCATCGGGCTGGCGCCGTCGATACGCGCCGCCTCAATCAGCTCGTCCGGCAGTGACATAAAGAACTGACGGAACAGGAAAGTGGCCGTCGCCGATGCCATCAGCGGCAGCGTTAAGCCGCTGTAGCTGTCGAGCATATTCAGCGTCGAAATCACTTCCACCGTCGGAAAAATACGCACTTCCACCGGCAGCATCAGGGTGATGAAAATCAGCCAGAAAAACAGCGAGCGCAGCGGGAAGCGGAACCACACCAGCGCGAAGGCGGAGAGCATCGAGACGCTAATTTTGCCAATGGTGATGCCAAGCGCCATCAGCAGGCTGTTGAGCATCATCATGCCAAATGCCGGGCCGTTGCCATTCACGCCATGCGTCCAGATGCGCGCGATGTTCTCCCACAAATGCGTGCCCGGCAGCAGCGTCATCGGCACCTGATACACCGCCTCGTTATCCAGCGTCGCCGCGACAAAAGCGATGTAGAGCGGGAACAGGATGGTCAGCACGCCCAGCACCAGCAAGGTGTGGCTGAAGATGTCCAGCCCGCGTCGATTCTCAATCATTGGTATTGCACCTTACGCTCGACAAAGCGGAATTGCAGGATAGTCAGGCCAATCACCAGCAGCATCAGCACCACCGATTGCGCGGCGGAGGATGAGAGATCCAGCCCGGTGAAGCCTTCGCGATAGATTTTGTAGATCAGCGTGGTGGTGGCCTGTACTGGCCCGCCGCCGGTGGCGGCATCGATCACCGGGAAGGTATCGAAGAAGGCATACACCAGATTGACCACCAGCAGGAAAAAGCTCACCGGCGTAATCAGCGGCAGGGATAAATTGAAGAAGCGACGCACCGGACCGGCGCCATCGATCGCCGCCGCTTCCACCAGCGATTTGGGAATCGACTGCAGCGCGGCGAAGAAGAACAGGAAGTTGTAGCTCATTTGCTGCCAGATCGACGCCAGCACAATCAGCAACATCGCCTGACCGCTGTTTTGCGCGTAGTTCCAGTTGTAGCCCATTTGGTTCAGCAGATGGCTGAACAAACCGAGGCCCGGATTAAACAGGAACATCCACAGCACCGCCGCTACCACCGGCGCCACCGCGTATGGCAGCAGCAGCAAGGTTTGGTAAAGCTTGCGCAGGCGAATCACGTAATCCACCAGCGCCGCCAGCAGCAGGGAAAAGGTCATGCCGCAAATCGTGACCAGCGCACTGAATTCAATGGTGGTCCAAAAGGACGCCAGATAGTACTCGTCGCTGAACAGGCGTTTAAAGTTCGCCATTCCGACGAAGGTGCTGGAGATGCCAAAAGGATCAATGCTTTGCAGTGAATACCACAAGGCTTCACCGGCTGGCCACAGAAAGAAGATGGCCGTGATCACCAGTTGCGGCAGCAGCAGCAAATAGGGCAGAAAACGGGAGCGAAATACCGGGCGCGATGAGGACATAGCAGGCTCAATCCAGGAGAAAAATCGGGGCGAACGCCAGGCGTCGACCCCGAGATAACAGCGTTACTTCACTTGCTGCTCAAAACGGCGCAGCAGTTCGTTACCGCGTTTCACAGCGTTATCCAGCGCGGCTTGCGGCGCCTGTTTGCCGGTCCACACGCTTTCCAGCTCTTCGTCCACGATGGTACGAATCTGTGGCATGTTGCCCAGACGCATGCCTTTGGTGAACGGCAGCGGATCTTTGTTCAGCATCTGACGCGTAGCGATGTCTGCGCCGGGGTTCTTGTCATAGAAGTCCTGTTGCTTAGTCAGTTCGTATGCGGCGGTGGTGATAGGCAGGTAACCGGTTTTCTGGTGCCATTCGGCAGCGATTTCCGGCTGTGCGAGGAACTTCATGAACTCCGCCGCGCCTTTGTAGGTGTTGGCATCTTTGCCTTTCATCACCCACAGGCTCGCGCCGCCAATGATGGCGTTTTGCGGTGCGTTCGGAACGGTTTCATCGTACGGCATCATGCCAACGCCGAAGTTAAATTTGGCGTAGTGTTTGATGTCGGCCAGCGAACCGGAAGACGCGGTGGTGATGCCGCAATCGCCGTTGTAGAACTTGGCGGTGGATTCATCTTTGCGACCGAAGTAGGTGAAATCCCCCTTCTTGTTCATCGCTTCCAGCATTTCGATATGGCGCACCTGCACCGGCTTGTTGAATTCCAGTACCGCATCGCTACCGTCAAAGCCGTTGTTTTTGGTGGCGACCGGCAACGCGTGCCAGGCGCTGAAGTTTTCAATCTGAATCCAGCCCTGCCAGCCGCTGGCGTAACCGCAGGTCAGGCCGGCTTTGCGCAGCGCTTCGGCGTCTTTCGCCAGCTCCTGCCAGGTTTTTGGTGGCTGATCCGGGTTCAGACCGGCTTTTTTGAACGCATCTTTGTTGTAGTACAGCACCGGCGTGGAGCTGTTGAACGGCTGCGAGATCAGCTGGCCTTTGCTGTCGCTGTAGTAACCGGCAACGGCTGGCACGAACTGTTTCGGATCCATCTGCACGCCGGCGTCTTTAAACACCTGGTTGACCGGCACGATAGCTTTCGACGCCATCATGGTCGCCGTACCGACTTCATACACCTGCAGCAGCGCAGGTGCTTTACCGGCGCGCACTGCCGCGATACCCGCCGCTAAGCTCTGCTCGTAGTTGCCTTTGTAAGTCGGAACGATTTTGTAATCGGGATGAGCCTGGTTAAAACGTTGTGCCAGAGAATCAACTTCTTTGCCTAACTCGCCTTCCATTGAGTGCCAGAAAGGGATCTCAGTTGCAGCCAGCGCATTACCGCTGAGCGCCAGACCGAGCAAGACACTCATCAGGCGGGGACGAAGCGTAAAAGCGGACATAAGGTTTTTCCTGTGCTGTTAAGTACGCGCGAATGCGCGCATTTTTTAGTTCGCGACGTAACATGACACGGGGAAATGACGGATTAATAACAGGTTTATGACGGGGATGTGACAGGTGGGTTGGGAGTGCTGGCTGGTACGTGCTGGCTGTCCCCCTCCTCGGTCCTCCCCCATTAATGGGGGAGGAAGATGCTGCTATATGTGAGTTGGGAGTGGCATGTGGCAGCGTCTCCTTCCCCCGCTTGCGGGGGAAGGCCGGGATGGGGGACAGCGAGCACTAACTTATGCGCCTAAATAAGCACTCCGCACCGCTTCGTTGGACAGCAACGCTTCGCCGCTGTCCTCCAGCACCACGTGGCCGTTCTCCAGCACATAGCCGCGATCTGCCAGCTTCAGCGCCTGGTTGGCGTTCTGCTCGACGAGGAAGATGGTCATGCCCTCTTTACGCAGCTGCTCAATGGTATCGAAGATCTGCTGAATGATAATCGGCGCCAAACCCAACGACGGCTCATCCAGCAGCAGCAAACGCGGCTGGCTCATCAACGCACGACCAATCGCCAGCATCTGCTGCTCACCGCCAGACATGGTGCCCGCGCGCTGTGCTTTACGTTCTGCCAGCCGTGAAAACAGCTGATAAACGCGATCGATACGCTCCAGATACTGCTGACGCGTGGCGAAAAAACCGCCCATCGCCAGGTTCTCTTCCACCGTCATGCGCGAAAACACCCGACGGCCTTCCGGCACGATGGCAATCGCTTCACGCATGATTTTCGCGGTTTGCCAGTCGGTGATTGTTTTACCATCAAAGGTGATGATGCCGCTGGTGGCGCGTGGTTCGCCACACAAAGTGCCGAGCAACGTGGTTTTACCCGCGCCGTTGGCACCGATCAGCGTGACGATTTCACCCTGATTGATGTGCAGATTAATGTTATGCAGCGCCTGAATCGGACCGTAATGGGCGCTGACATTCTGCAAAGTTAAAATCGGGTTTGCCATGTTACGCCTCACCTAAATAAGCACGGATCACATCCGGATTGTTACGCACCTGTTCCGGCGTGCCGTTAGCCAGCGGCGTTCCCTGATTAACCACGTAAATGCGGTCAGAAATGCCCATCACCAACTTCATATCGTGTTCAATCAGCAGCACGGAAACCTTGTGCTCACCGCGCAGTTCGGCGATCAGCTCATCGAGTTCGTGCGTTTCACGCGGGTTAAGACCCGCCGCCGGTTCATCCAGCATCAGGATTTCCGGACGCGTCACCATGCAGCGCGCAATCTCCAGACGACGCTGCTGACCATAAGCAAGGTTACCCGCCTGACGGTTAGCCAGATCCAGCAAACCGATGCGTTCAAGCCAGGTTGCCGCGCGATCCAGCGCTTCGCTCTCACCGCGACGGAAAGCCGGGGTTTTGAACAAGCCGGAGAACACGCCGCTTTTCAGGTGCTGATGTTGTGCCACCAGCAGGTTCTCAATCACCGTCATTTCACGGAACAGACGCACATGCTGGAAGGTACGCACAATGCCCATGCGCGCAATCTTCTGGCCTGGCAAACCTTGCAGTTGTTGATCGCGCAGTTTGATGGTGCCGCCGGTCGGTTTGTAGAAACCGGTCAGGCAGTTGAACACCGTGGTTTTACCGGCACCGTTCGGGCCGATCAGCGAAACAATTTCCTGTGGATGCAGCTCAAGCGCCACGTTGTTGACGGCTAACAGGCCGCCGAAGCGCATCATCAGGCCTTCAACGGCTAATAAAGGCTGACTCATGCCTGCTCTCCTTGTTCACTGCTTTTCATCTTCAGATGCGGACGTTTCATCGGCAGCAGACCTTGCGGACGCCAGATCATCATCAGCACCATCAAACCGCCGAGCACCAGCATGCTGTACTCGTTCAAATCACGCATCAGCTCGCGTGATACCACCAGCAGAATCGCTGCAATGATCACTGCCAGCTGCGAACCCATGCCGCCCAACACCACAATCGCCAGCACAAAGGCCGATTCGACGAAGGTGAAGGATTCCGGGCTGACGAAGCCCTGACGAGCGGCGAACAGCGTCCCCGCGAAGCCGGCGAACACGGCGCTGATGGTGAAAGCGGTCAGCTTGATGCGCGTTGGGCTCAGGCCGAGCGAACGGCAGGCGATCTCATCTTCACGCAGCGCTTCCCACGCGCGGCCCAGCGGCATACGCAGCAAACGGTTGATCACAAACAGCGTCAGCACCACCAGCAGCAGCGCCACCAGATAGAGGAAAATCACGCGGTCGCTGGGATCGTATTTCAGGCCAAAGAAATCATGGAAAGTGCTCCAGCCGCCTTCACTGACGCGGCGGCCAAACTCCAGACCAAACAGACTTGGCTTGGGAATCTGTGCGATGCCGTTCGGGCCGCCGGTGATCGCGGTATTATTCAGCAGCAGAATACGCACGATTTCACCGAAGCCGAGCGTGACGATCGCCAGATAGTCACCGCGCAGGCGCAGCACCGGGAAGCCGAGCATCAGGCCAAACGCACCGGCGACTAAACCGGCCAGCGGCAGACTTTCCCAGAAACCAAAACCGTAATAGTGATTAAGCAACGCGAAGGTGTAAGCGCCGATGGCGTAGAAACCGCCGTAGCCCAGCACCAGCAAACCAGACAAACCCACCACCACGTTCAATCCGAGCCCGAGCATTACGTAGATCAGCGTCAGCGTGGCTATATCGACGCTGCCGCGCGAGACCAGAAACGGCCAGATAACGGCGGCGGCAATCACCAGCGCCATCAACAGCTTCTGCTTTGGCGTTGATCCATCAAAACCCGGCAGAACAAAACCTTTGCCGCTGCGTTTGAATTTACCCTGCACCAGCGGACGCAGCAGCTGGAAGACAAACACCACCGCACAACCCATGAAGATCCAGTTCCAGCGCACCGCGCCCGCATTGGCGACCACCAGTTTGGTGCCGTCCAGATCGAGGCGCACGCCCATAAAGAAAGTAGCGAGAATCAGCAACATCACCGTGGAGATCACGGCGTTGACCAAACCGAGGCGTTTCATACTTTCTCCACCTCCGGACGGCCAAGAATCCCGGTTGGCATTACCAGCAGCACCACAATCAGCAGCGCGAAGGAGACCACATCTTTATATTCGGTCGACAGATACGCCGAGGTAAGCGCTTCTGCGATACCCAGCACCAGGCCGCCAATCATCGCGCCCGGAATACTGCCGATACCGCCCAATACTGCGGCGGTGAAGGCTTTCATCCCGGCCATAAAGCCGATGAACGGGTTAATGGAGCCATAGAATTGACCGAGTAATACGCCCGCTACCGCCGCCATCGCCGCACCAATGATAAAGGTGAGAGAGATAACGCGGTCGGTGTTGATGCCCAGCAGGCTGGCCATTTTCAGGTCTTCTGCACAGGCGCGGCAGGCGCGGCCCATGCGCGAATAACGGATAAACAGCGTCAGCGCCAGCATCGACAGGAAGGTCACCACCCAAATCACCAGTTGCATGGTGGAGAGCGTGGCCGCAAAGCCGTTGCTTTCGCCCAGCGTCCACTGGCCGGTGATCAGGCTTGGCAGCGCGAGATCGCGCGAGCCTTGCGTCAGGCTGACGTAGTTTTGCAGGAAGATCGACATCCCGATCGCTGAGATCAGCGCGATCAGGCGCTTGGACGATCGCACTGGCCGGTACGCCACGCGCTCGATGCTCCAGCCATAGGCGCTGGAGATGATCACCGCCATCACGAAACCGGCGGCGATCATCAGCCACGAGGTATCGATGCCCATCATCATCAGGGCGGCAATCACGATAAAGGAGACATAGCTACCGATCATGTACACCTCGCCGTGGGCGAAGTTGATCATGCCGATAATGCCGTAAACCATGGTGTAACCGATGGCGATCAGCGCGTAGGTGCTCCCAAGGGTCACCCCGTTGAACATCTGCTGAATAAAATAGAGAAACTGCTCGGACATAGTGAGGACCTGCTCTGGAGCTGAATAATTCCCTCTCCCGCGTGCGGGAAAGGGAATTTTGGGGGATTACTTAACTGCGGTAGAAGAGCCGTCTTTGTGCCATTTGAAGACACCAAATTCGAAGCCCTTCAGGTCACCCTTCTCATCCCAGTTCAGGTTGCCCATCACGGTTGGAACGGCAGCGCCCTCTTTCAGGTTCTTCGCAATTGCATCAGGCTCATCGCTCTTGCTGCGTTCGATTCCGGCCACCAGCGACTGAATCGCCGCGTAGGTGGTCCAGACGAACGGACCGGTTGGATCTTTGCGGTTAGACGCGGTGTTGGCTTTAATCGCATCAACAATCGCCTTGTTCTCTGGCAGCTGGTCATAACGTTTCGGCAGGGTCACGAACAGGCCTTCAGACGCATCGCCAGCGATGTTAGACAGAGAAGCATTGCCCACGCCTTCCGGACCCATGAAGCCGGCATTCAGGCCAGCGGATTTTGCCTGACGCAGAATCTGGCCCAGCTCCGGGTAATAGCCACCGTAGTAAACGAAATCGACGTTTTCTTTCTTCAGACGCGCAATCAGCGTGGAGAAGTCTTTATCACCGGCGGTGATACCTTCAAACAGCACCACGTTGCCGCCTTTGGCTTTCAGGGTTTTCTGCACCGATTCCGCCAGGCCCTGACCATATTGCTGTTTGTCATGCACCACAGCGATACGTTTTGGCTTGATGTGGTCGAGGATGTAGGTCGCCGCCGTTGGGCCCTGATCGGAATCCAGGCCAGTAGTACGCAGCACGTCAGCATAGCCACGTGCAGTCAGTTCAGGCGCGGTAGCGGCTGGGGTGATCATCAGCACGCCTTCATCGTTATAGATGTCTGAAGCTGGCTGAGTAGAGGAGGAGCACAGATGACCGATAACGTATTTGATGCCGTCATTAACCACTTTGTTGGCAACCGCAACCGCTTGTTTCGGGTCACAGGCATCGTCATATTCCACGCCAACCAGTTTGTCACCGTTAACGCCGCCTTTGGCGTTGATGTCCTTAATCGCCTGCGCGGCACCGGTAAACTGCATGTCACCGTACTGCGCGACCGGACCGGTTGATGCGCCTACGATGGCAATTTTGATGTCTTTAGCCAGCGCCGCATGGCTCATCGCCAGGGCAACGCAGCCCGCCAGTAATGCGCGTCCTTTACTCATTTTCATGCGAACTTCCCCATCTGTTGTGTCGTGTTTGTTGTGATTGTTTATTTTCTGCCAGTCAAAGAGGAAAACTCATTCTGCAATAATGGGTTAGCGCGCTTTTCTGGCATTTATAGGTAATAAGGCTTTATTTTTCAGGTTATTAAACAGGAACTTTCTTCTGTAAATCAACTGACATATTCAGAATTGACTGAGTGGATCAGCAGAATCGTCTGGTTGTTATGGCCGATTTTTCAGCAGGATACCAGCGCGTTATGCTGGCTTTTTCAACTATCGTTGATGGCTTACTCCACAATCCTGGCAAACTGACCGGCATTTGACCTATTTTCATCAGAAAAAAGTGACAGCGCTCTGACTGTCTAAATTCGCTACACTATCGCCTTTGCACTAGTACAGGTATTAGGTATGAAGCTGACAATCCAGCGCTTAGCATCGTTAACCGCTCAGGATCGTATCGATTTAGCTAAAGTCTGGCCGGAAATCGATATTGTGCAACTGGAAGCACAACTCAGCGATACGCAGCGTTTGTATGCGGCGCGTTTTAACGACCGATTACTGGCGGCGCTGCAGCTGACCCTCAGCGGCACGCAGGGGAAAATTACCCACCTCAACGTTCGCGAAGTCACGCGTCGACGTGGCGTGGGGCAATACTTGCTGGAAGAGACGATCGCGCAGAATAGCGCGTTAGCAGATTGGTGGATTGCCGATGACGGCGACGCCGAACAGGGGGTGCGTGCGGCGTTTATGCAGGCTTGTGGTTTTCGTGCGCAGGCTGATGGTTGGGTACGTTGAAAGGATGTCGCGCGGAATGCCTGAACGTGATGCGTAGCGACCAGGTAATAAAAAGGGCGACTTAAAAGTCGCCCCGTTTTTCCACCCGATCACTATCAGGCTTCAATCGCCACACGCAGTTTCTTCATGGCGTTCTTTTCCAGCTGACGCACGCGCTCCGCAGAGACGCCGTATTTGTCGGCCAACTCCTGCAGCGTGGTTTTGTTGTCATCGTCCAGCCAGCGGGCACGGATAATGTCCTGACTACGCTCGTCGAGGCTCAGCATCGCATCGCTCAGCTTATCAGCCGCATGTGCATCCCAGTTGTCCTCTTCGATGCCATCGGCAAAGTCAGAGGTTTTATCCTGCAGATACAGCACCGGCGCCATCGCTTTACCTTCGCCTGCTTCATCATCAGATGACATGTCGAAAGTCATATCCTGCGCAGCCATGCGCGATTCCATTTCCAGCACGTCTTTACTGCTCACGCCCAGCTCGCGTGCGACCATTTCTACTTCGTCCTGGTTAAACCAACCGAGACGCTGTTTGCTTTTACGCAGGTTAAAGAACAGCTTGCGCTGCGCTTTGGTGGTCGCGACTTTCACGATACGCCAGTTACGCAGCACGTATTCGTGAATCTCTGCTTTAATCCAGTGCACGGCAAACGACACCAGGCGCACGCCGACTTCAGGGTTGAAGCGACGCACCGCCTTCATCAGGCCGATGTTACCTTCCTGAATCAGGTCCGCCTGCGGCAAGCCGTAACCGGAGTAGTTACGAGCAATATGAACAACAAAGCGCAGGTGAGACAGGATCAGCGTCTTTGCTGCATCCAGATCGCCCTGGTAATGCAGCCGCTCAGCCAATGCTTTTTCCTCTTCTGCCGTCAGCACCGGCCAGTTGTTGGCAGCCCGAACGTAAGATTCCAGGTTACCCAGAGGAGCAATCGCTAAAGTTTGCATTTCTTTGGTCATTCAAACCCTCACAAATTCAATGGACTTGCTGCACAGTTCCTTGCGCAAACGCTACATTATGTCAACGTCGCGAAAAAACCAGAAGCAATCTGTGCTACTTGGACGACAAAGTTATCCACAAGTTCAATTATAGCAGTGAATATTTTACACACAGATGACGGCGGGGGATATAGGAGAATTCCTCTGCTCCCAGGTCGTCGGCAGCAGAGGAAGAGTATAGCAAAAAACGTTGCTTTTGGTTACTGCGGCGTAAAACGGCGTAAATGTTGCACTGTTGCCAGCCAGGCGGCAATCCAGCCGATGATGGCGGCGATCAGCAGTAACAGCAGCCCTTCATCCCAGGAGAAACCCTCCAGCACAAAGGTGGTACCGAATACGGTTGCTACTTGCGCCACCACCGATTGCAGGCGCAACACCAGCACTTCGGAGAGCAGCAGCGACAGCACCGCGCCGCCCAAACCTAACAGCGCACCGCCGTACAGGAATGGACGCAGGATAAAGCCGTCAGTGGCACCAATCAGCTTCTGCACGTTAATAGTATCGCGCCGCGCAAAGATGCTGAGCCGCACGCTGTTGCCGATCACCAGGAACACCGCAACCACCATCAGCAGGCCAATCATTGAGGCAATCTGTCCCACCAGCCCGGTTAGCGCCGCTAAACGCGCGAACCAGCTGTCATCCATACGCACTTCATCAACGCCCTGCACTTTAGATACGCGATCGCGCAGATTCGCCATGGTGTCCGAATTCTGGAAATTAAGTTTCGGCGTGATGATGGCCACCGCCGGCAGCGGATTCTGCTCCAGCATGTCCATCGAACCACCAAAACCAGACCAGTTGCGGAACTCATTCAACGCTTCTTCACGCGTCAGATAGTTGACGTTGTCCACGCCATCGAGCTGCTTGAGCTGCGCGGTGACATTCTCCGCTGCAGTGTCATCCAGCGCTTTATCCAGATAAACCGTTAGCTGCGGCGCGGGATACCACTGCGTCGCCGCCTGGCTGACGTTCTTCCACACCATGTAGCACACGCTCGGCAGCGTCAGGGAAATGGCGATCACCATCACCGTCAGCAGCGTCGCCAGCGGCTGACGCCACATATCCGACAGCGTGCCGCGCAGCGCATAGCGCCACTGTTCCTGCCAGCCGCCTTTCAGCGCCTTGCTTTTAGAGGGCTGTTTCGCCTTCGGCGCTGGTGCGCGCTTGTTGCGTTTATTGACCATCGTGGCCTCCGTGCAGACGTCCCTGATTGAGCGTCATCACGCGGTAATTCCGGCGTGCAATCAGCCCGACATCGTGCGTTGCCATCAACACCGTGACACCAACGCGGTTGAACTCTTCGAACAGGCGCAGGATGTCTTCCGACAGCGCATTGTCGAGGTTCCCGGTGGGTTCATCCGCCAGCAGCACCGCAGGCTTGTTCACCACCGCGCGGGCAATGCCAACGCGCTGCTGTTCACCGCCAGAGAGCTGAATCGGATAGCTTTTCGCTTTGTCGAGCAGGCCGACTTTATCCAGCGCGGCCGACACGCGCCGACGAATATCTTCGCCGCTGGCACCGGAAATGATCAGCGGGATCGCCACGTTGTCGTAGACCGAACGATCCATCAACAAATGGTGATCCTGGAAAATCATGCCGATTTGACGTCGCAGGAAAGGCACTTCGCTGTGACGCAGACGCGAAATATCGTGGCCGCTAAACCAGATCTGCCCGGCGCTCGGGCGCTCAATGCCACAAATCAGCTTTAGTAAGGTACTTTTCCCCGCACCGGAATGGCCGGTCAGGAACGCCATTTCGCCGGGACGCAGATGGAAATCCACTCCCTGCAGCGCCTGACGTCCTCCCAGGTAAGCTTTACTGACCTCTTCAAAGCGAATCATCCCAATCATTCCTCTCGGGCAAACAGTGCCTCAATAAAGTCTGCGGCCTTAAACGGCCGTAAATCCTCGATGCCTTCCCCAACACCGATATAACGAATCGGAATGCCGAACTGATCGGCAACCGAGAAGATCACGCCACCTTTGGCGGTTCCATCCAGTTTCGTCAGGGTGATGCCGGTCAGGCCCACCGCTTCATGGAACAGTTTGGCCTGGCTGATAGCGTTTTGCCCGGTGCTGGCGTCGAGCGTCAGCATCACTTCATGCGGCGCATCTTCGTCCAGCTTCTTCATCACGCGGGTAATTTTCTTCAGCTCTTCCATCAGGTGCGATTTGTTCTGCAGACGACCAGCGGTATCGGCGATCAGTACATCCACATTGCGCGACTTGGCCGCCTGGATGGCGTCAAAAATCACCGAGGCAGAATCTGCGCCGGTATGCTGCGCCACCACAGGAATGTTGTTGCGCTGGCCCCAAACCTGCAGCTGCTCAACGGCGGCGGCACGGAAGGTATCGCCCGCTGCCAGCATCACCGATTTGCCCTGCGCCTGATACTGACGCGCCAGCTTACCGATGGTGGTGGTTTTACCCACGCCATTGACGCCCACCATCAGGATGACGAATGGCATTTTGCCACCCACTTCCAGCGGCTGATCCACTTTTTCCAGAATACCGGACATTTCCGCTTTCAGCAGGCCATACAGCGCTTCCGCATCGCGTAGCTGCTTGCGGTTGGCCTGTTGTGTCAGATTGGTGATGATGCGGCGGGTGGTTTCGACGCCAACGTCGGCAATCAGTAGCTGCTCTTCCAGCTCTTCAAACAGATCGTCATCGATTTTCTTGCCGCGGAACAGGCTGATAAAGCCAGAACCGAGGTTTTCTCGGGTTTTTACCAGGCTGCGTTTCAGTCGGGCGAAGAAGCCCTCTTTGGTCGGACGCTCCTGCTCCTGCGCGATGATTGGCGCAGCGGCCAGCGGCAGATCGCTCACGGTATCCTGCGTGGCTTCGGCTAGCTCAGCATCTTCCGCATAGGTTTCCGCTAACGCCAGCGCTTCCAGTTCTTCGTCAGTTAATGGCGCTTCTTCATGCAGTTCAGGCTCATCAAGCGCCAGCTCTTCCAGCTGCGGCTCTTCTTCGATAGGTGCCACATCCGGCGCTGCTATCTCTTCTGGCAGCACCTCTTCAACGATTGCGGTAACCGGCTCAGGTTCCTGCGGCTCGATGACCGGCTCTTCAATCAGTTCCGGTTCAACCTGCTGCTGTTCCGCCACCTGTTCGGTGACGGCGACGGTTTCAACAGCCTGCGCTTCGGCGCGATCGAGCGCACTCTCTTCAACGGCAGGCTCAGCGACCACCTCGGCAGTTTGCTGCTGCTCTTCAGCAGGTTGTTGCGTCTCTTCTTCTTTGCCAAAGCCTAACCAGGAAAAAAAGCCGCGTTTTTTCTCTTTTGCCATTGTGTGCCCCTACTCCTCGATGGCTTATTCCCGGTAGCACGCTTGTTCCCAGGGGATAAAATATTCAATTTTAAGCGGGTGAGCGGCGTAAAAATCAGGTAATTACGCGCGCTACACCAACTCAGTAGTCTAACACTTTCCAGCCAGCGCACCACAGCACCCTTTTTTAACGTTTCTTCTGCCCGCTACGCCCGTTAAACTACGCAACAAAATATGACGAGTTGTGAGCGAAATGAGTAAATCCCCCCGCAGCAGCAGCGCTGGCCAGATCCGCATCATTGGCGGTCAGTGGCGCGGCCGTAAATTACCGGTGCCGGATAGCGCAGGTTTGCGCCCGACCACCGATCGCGTACGTGAAACCCTGTTTAACTGGCTGGCGCCGGATATTCAGGAAGCGCGCTGCCTCGATTGCTTCGCCGGCAGCGGCGCGTTAGGGCTGGAAGCGCTGTCTCGCTATGCAGCGTCGGCCACGCTGCTGGAGCTGGAGCGTTCGGTGGCGCAACAGCTGTCACAGAATCTGCAAACGCTGCGTGCTACGCAGGCAAAAGTGGTGCAAACCAACACGCTGCAGTGGTTAAGCCAGCCGGGCGAACCGTTTGACGTGGTGTTTGTTGACCCGCCTTTCCGTAAAGGGCTGTTACAGGAAACATTGTCGCTGCTGGAGCAAAATGGCTGGTTAGCGGCTGAAGCGCTGATTTATGTCGAGAGCGAAGTGGAAAACGGCACACCTGTCGCACCCGCAAATTGGGATTTGTACCGCGAGAAGATTGCCGGTCAGGTGGCTTATCGCTTATATCAACGCCAACAGGAGACGCACGATGTGGCTTAATTTGGGACGTTTGCTGATGATTTGCGTCTGGGCCTTTTTATTGCTTAATCTGCTGCAACCTTTCCCAACGCCGCTGCGCTATTTCGTGCACGTGGCGCTGTTCTTTATGGTGATTATGCACGGCCTGCAGCTGGTGTTGCTGCGCGCCACCCAGCCCAAAGACGCCCCAAAACTGAGCGGCGTAACCCAGGCGAAGATCTTCTTTTTTGGCGTGTTTGAGCTGCTGGCGTGGCAGAAAAAGCATTATCCGAAGATGTAGTTTCGTGCGGTTTATAGCCAGGTCGCCATGAATGGCGGCCCTATTGGGCCGGAGTAAAACTCACAAAACGCGTGCCTTTCATCTTCAACTCGCCCTTCGCGCCTTTATCGATCTGGTGATACTGGTTCGCATTCACCGTCACTTTAATATCGCTGGCACCGTTCAACGGATGGAACCAGGCTTCATATTTCATCTCTTCCGCCACAATCTCTTCACGCTGACGTGAACGGCGATTGGGCGACGGAAATTCGCGTTTGGTTTTCACTTCCACGCTCAGCGAGCGCACCGGCGAGGCATCGTTCACCGCCGTTTCGCGGCGCTGTTTAATAAACTGACGGGTCGCCAAAACGGCAATAATGGCCAGTACGATGAAAAAGATTAGCGGTGGTTTGCTCATGATTTATCTCGTGCTTTGCGTTGATTCGGAACGGGTAAAGACGACAAAGCATACAACCAGAGTCGGCTGATTGTCACATTTGGCGCCGGTAACTTACACTGAGATCGTGATTTTGGGAAAATTCATCAAACTGGCGGACATTTCGTCCAGAAAAGGGAGAAAACATGCTTTGGTCTTTCCTTGCCGTACTTTTTTCCGGCTGGCTTTACGTCGATGCTTCATACCGCGGTCCGCAATGGCAACGCTGGCTATTTAAACCTGTCACCTTACTGTTGCTCGTTGCCTGGGCGTGGCAAGCGCCAACCTTCAACACCACCGATTATTTGATTCTGGCCGGGCTGGTCGCCACGCTGGTGGGTGACGCGTTAATGCTGTTACCGCGTCAGCAAATGCTCTATGCGCTGGGCGCATTCTTCCTGTCGCATCTGCTGTACACCATCAGTTTTGCCGCACACATGACCATGAGTTTCTTCTGGCCGATTCCCCTCACCTTCCTGATCATTGGCGTGATCGTTATCGGGATTCTGTGGAGCAAACTGGAAGATCTGCGCTGGCCTATCTGCACCTTGATCGGCATGACGCTAGTGATGAACTGGATGGCGGCGGAGAACTACTTCTTCCGTCCAACTGACTTCAGTTTCTCGCTGCTGGTGGGTGCCGCGTTGCTGCTGTTAGCCAATATTGTCTGGTTTATCTCGCATTATCGCCGCCGTTTCAGCGCCGATAGCGCGATTGTCGCCGCTTGCTACTTCGCCGGTCACTTCATGATTGTGCGTTCACTGTGGCTCTACTGAAGATAACCTTACCTTCCGCTTGACTCTGGAGTCCACTCCAGAGTGTAGCATTAGGGTGCGGGCAACAGCCCGCCCCTGATTCCGGAGGTTACATGCATCAACATGCTCACCCTTGCCGCTGTGGCAAATCACATCGTCAGCCACAGCCGCTATGCTCGATTCGCAGCGTAAAACCCGCAACATTGAACATCTCCGCGGCGCAGCCCATCACGCCAGACAGCGATTGCGGCTGCTGTGACAGCGACAGCGGATCGCCAGGCGGCGAAAGCGACGCCGAAAGCGACAGGCCCGCCCTCTCTTCACATCAATTCCGCTGGCAGATTGCGGGCATGGATTGCCCCAGCTGCGCGCGTAAAATCGAAACCGCCGTGCAACGTGTACCGCAGGTTCAGCAAGCACGCGTGATTTTTGCCAGTGAAAAACTGGTGGTCGATGCCGACCAGGATATCCGCGCCACCATCGAACAGGTGGTGAAAAATGCCGGCTTCGCGCTGAGCGCCAGCGATTCCCCATCGCCTCCACAACCCGAAAGCCGCTGGCAGGAAAACGCCGGTTTGCTGCTGCTTGGCGGAATGATGCTCGCCAGTTGGCTGCTGAGCCAGCTTTCGCCGGTTTGGGGCGATCGCCTGTTTATCGCCACCACGTTGTTAGGTTTAGCGCCGATCGCGCGCAGCGCCTGGAAACTGCTGCGTAGCGGTTCGCCGTTCAGCATTGAGATGCTGATGACCATTGCCGCCGCTGGTGCGCTGGTGATTGGCGCGCACGCCGAAGCCGCGATGGTGCTCCTGCTGTTTCAACTGGGTGAACGCCTCGAAGCGTACGCCGCCGCACGCGCACGCCGTGGCGTCACCGCGCTGATGGCGCTGCGTCCCGCTACCGCCACGCGCATCAACGGCACACAGCGGGAAAACGTCCGCTTAGAAGCGCTGCAGCCCGGCGATGTGATTGAAGTGGCGGCCGGCGGACGTTTACCCGCCGATGGCGAACTGCTGCACGCCAGCGCCAGCTTTGATGAAAGCGCGCTGACCGGTGAATCGTTGCCGGTAGCGCGTGAGCCAGGCGAGCAGATCATGGCCGGTGCCACCAGCCTTGATCGTCTGGTGACGCTGAAAGTCATTTCCCAGCCGGGCCAAAGTGCCATTGACCGCATCCTGCAACTGATTGAGGAAGCCGAAACCCATCGTGCGCCGGTTGAGCGTTTTATCGATCGCTTCAGCCGCATCTATACGCCCGCCATTATGCTGCTGGCGCTGCTGGTGATGGTGCTGCCGCCGCTGCTGGGTTTTGGTGCGTGGTTGCCGTGGATTTATAAAGGGCTGACGCTGTTGCTGATTGGTTGCCCTTGTGCGCTGGTGATCTCCACGCCAGCCGCCATCACTTCCGGCCTGGCTGCTGCCGCGCGTCAGGGCGCGCTGATCAAAGGCGGCGCGGCGCTGGAGCGGCTCAGTCGCGTAAATATGATGGCGTTCGACAAAACCGGCACGCTGACCGCCGGTAAACCGCAGATCAGCCACATCCAGCCATTTGCCGCGATGGCGGAAAACAACTTGCTCACCATCGCCGCCGCCGTAGAACAGGGTTCCACCCATCCGCTGGCGCGGGCGATTGTCAGCGAGGCCGAGCGGCGCGCGCTCAGGCTTCCGCAAGCTGCACAGCAGCAAACGCTGGCCGGCAGTGGTATTCGTGCTGCGATAGATGGCGTGACCTATCAACTGCTGGCGCCGCGCGAAGTCAGCCATCTTGATAATGCACAACAGCAGCAGATTGCTCAGCTGGAAGCGCAAGGCCAAACCGTGGTGCTGCTGTTGCAGGAGCAGCAGGTTCTTGGCGCGTTAGCCTTGCAGGATCAGTTGCGCGCTGAAGCCCTCAGCGCGCTGTCTGAACTGAAGAAGCTTGGTGTTAACAGCATGATGCTGACCGGCGACAATCCACGCGCGGCTGCGGCCATTGCCGCTAAGCTCAACATCGATTATCGCGCAGGTTTACTGCCCGCCGATAAAGTTGCGGCGGTGAGGACGTTAGGCACACAGCACGCATTGGCAATGGTCGGCGATGGCATTAACGATGCGCCCGCCATGAAAGCCGCCACCATCGGCATTGCGATGGGCAGCGGCACCGATGTGGCGCTGGAAGCCGCAGATGTGGCATTAACGCAAAATCAGCTGGCGATTCTGCCGCGCACCATTGTGCTGGCACGGCGCACGCGTGCCATCATTCGTCAGAACGTGGCGCTGGCGTTGGGATTAAAGGCGATTTTTCTGGTCACCACGCTGCTCGGCTTCACCGGTTTGTGGCTGGCGGTCTTAGCGGATTCCGGTGCCACCGCACTGGTGACAGCCAACGCGCTGCGCTTGCTGCGTCAGCGTTAGGCGCCTTTTTTAATCAGAAACTGGTACGGCAAGCTTTCGGTCTGCTGTGCCAGCAACTCATGCTCCATAAAGCGGCAGAAACCAGGGATATCGCGCGTGGTGGCGGGATCGTCAGCAATGATCAGCAAGGTTTCACCGGCCTGCATGCTGCGCACGGTTTTACGCACCATCATTACCGGCTCCGGGCAGCGCAGGCCAAGGGCATCAAGCTGATGGTCTGGCGCAGAAAAGGGATCGCTCATGATTCTCTGTCGTTGTTAGGGATGGGCGCTCATTCTAGCGCGCGAATAAGCCAACGCAAGGCGATAACGATTGCGTTAAAATTAACCATTGCATAAATTGCGCAACGCGTTAAGATGCCGCCGATTTTTTATTTACCACCGTGCCAATGCACGAACCTGGGTTCCCTCACCCCATCACTAAAAAGGCTTACAATGATTAACTTCTCTGCACGTCAGCGCATGCATGCGCTGTTTTGGCTATCGCTATTCCATCTGCTGGTGATCACCTCCAGTAACTATCTGGTCCAGCTGCCGGTTTCCATCTTCGGCTTCCACACCACTTGGGGCGCGTTTAGCTTTCCGTTTATTTTCCTCGCCACCGATCTGACCGTGCGCATCTTTGGCGCGCCGCTGGCACGTCGCATTATTCTGGCGGTGATGATTCCCGCGCTAGTGATCTCCTACATTGTTTCCTGCGTGTTCTATCAGGGCGAATGGCAAGGTTGGGCGTCACTGGAAGAGATGAATCTGTTTGTTGCCCGTATCGCCTGCGCCAGCTTTATGGCTTATGCGCTGGGACAAATCCTCGATGTGCACGTTTTTAACCGTTTGCGCCGTTTATCGCAGTGGTGGATTGCGCCAGCGGCAGCGATGTTCCTCGGTAATATCAGCGATACGCTGGCCTTCTTTTTCATCGCCTTCTACAAGAGCCCAGATCAATTTATGGCCACGCATTGGGTCGAAATCGCACTGGTGGATTACAGCTTCAAGGTGCTGATCTGCATGATCTTCTTCCTGCCCGCTTACGGCGTGCTGCTAAATGCCATGCTGAAGCGCTTAGCCGAACGTTCCGCGCAGCAGCAGATCAATTTCGGCTAATTGCACATACACTAAATGCCGCATTACGCTAAGATTTCCTGACACTCCGGCGGTTGCTTTTGCTAACTAAATCCGCTTGTATAACGGCTGACTGGAATCATGTAAAAGGGAAAAGAATGCGTAACGTAGTGAAATATGTGGGTATTGGCCTGTTGGTTATCGGCCTGGCGGCATGTGACCAGAAGAAAGATGATGCGGCAGCGAACAGCAACGGTGCGAGCGCCAGCCAGTCGGCCCAGACGGTTAACCTGATGGACGGCAAACTGAGTTTCTCTCTACCGGCGGGCATGTCTGACAAGAGCGGCAAGCTCGGCTCTGAATCCACCAACATGCACGTCTATGCCGACGAAACCGGTCAGCGCGCGATTATCGTGATTGCCGGCGATCCCACCAACGAAGCGCTTGATGCGCTGGCACAGCGTCTGGAACAGCAGCAGCGCGGTCGCGACCCACAGCTGCAGGTGGTGTCTAACAAAGCGGTGACGCTGAAAGACCAGCCGGCACAGCAGCTGGATACGGTGATTTCTGCCAACAATCAGACCTCATGGTCTTCGGTGATTCTGGCGAAAGTGGATGGCAAACTGCTGACGCTGCAAATTACCTTGCCAGCAGATAATCAGCAGCAAGCGCAAAGCGATGCTGATGGGATCGTCAAAAGCATCACGTTGAAATAATTTTTGCACGAATTGTAGCGGCGCAATTCATTGCGCGTCTTTTAAACGTCGCGCAATAAATTGCGCCGCTACGAAATGTGTAACTTTTACAATCTCACTGGCGAAATGTGCCAGATCTCATCCGCATATTCCTGAATGGTGCGGTCCGACGAGAAATAACCCATATTGGCGATATTCAGCGCCGCGCTGCGTTGCCACTTATCCGGCTGACGATACAGCTTGTCCACCTTGTCCTGCGTATCCACATAGCTGCGGTAATCCGCCAGCAGCTGATAGTGATCGCCGAAGTTCACCAGCGCATCAAACAGATTGCGATAGCGCCCTGGCTCCTGCGGGCTGAACACCCCGCTGGCGATTTGCGTCAGCGCCTGATGCAGCTCAGGATCATCCTCATAATACTTACGCGGGTTGTAACCGTCGGTGCGCAGCTTCTCGACCTGCGGCGTAGTGTTACCGAAGATAAAGATATTCTCCTTGCCGACATGCTCCAGCATCTCAACGTTGGCACCATCCAGCGTACCGATGGTTAACGCGCCGTTCAGCGCAAACTTCATGTTACTAGTGCCAGAGGCTTCGGTACCGGCAGTGGAGATCTGCTCGGAGAGATCCGCCGCCGGAATGATGATCTGCGCCAGGCTCACGCCATAGTTTGGAATGAACACCACCTTCAGCTTGTTCTTCACCTGCGGATCGTTGTTGATCACATTGGCGACGTCGTTAATCAAGTGAATGATGTGTTTCGCCACGTAATAGGCCGACGCCGCTTTGCCGGCGAAGAGATTAACGCGCGGCACCCATTCAGCGCTGGGATCGGCCTTGATGCGGTTGTAGCGCGTGATAACGTGCAGCACGTTCAGCAGCTGACGTTTGTATTCGTGGATGCGCTTGATCTGCACATCAAACAGCGCATGCGGATCGAGCACGATATCCATGTTCTTCGCCACCCAATCCGCCAGGCGTTTTTTGTTGGCAAACTTGGCGTCGGCGATCTGCTGGATAAAGGCCGGATAATCGATCTGCGTGGTCAATTCGTTGAGCTGGCCAAGATCGGTGCGCCAGTTGCGGCCAATCGCCTCGTCCAGCACCTCGGAGAGCGCCGGATTCGCCAGCGCCAGCCAGCGACGTGGCGTCACGCCGTTGGTTTTATTGCAGAAACGGCCCGGGAACAGACGCGCGAAGTCAGCGAACAGCGATTGCACCATCAAATTGGAGTGCAACTCTGACACACCGTTAACTTTGTGACTCACCACCACCGCCAGCCACGCCATGCGAATGCGGCGGCCGTCGTTCTCATCGATGATCGAGATGCGCGCTAACAGCTCCCAATCATCCGGGTAATATTCCTGAATGGTTTTCAGGAAGTAGTCGTTAATTTCAAAAATAATGCTGAGATGACGCGGCAGGATCTTGCCAATCATATCCACTGGCCAGGTTTCCAGCGCTTCCGTCATCAGCGTGTGGTTGGTGTAGGAGAACACCTGACAGGTCACTTCAAAGGCATCGTCCCAGCTGAATTTCTGCTCGTCGATCAGTATGCGCATCAGTTCCGGGATCGCCAGCACCGGATGCGTATCGTTGAGGTGGATGGCAATTTTGTCCGGCAAATTGTCCCAGGTTTCATGCATCTGCCAGTGACGATTGAGAATATCCTGCACCGTCGAGGAGACGAGGAAATACTCCTGACGCAGACGCAGCTCGCGCCCCGAATAGGTGGAATCATCGGGATAGAGCACGCGCGACACGTTTTCCGAATGGTTTTTATCTTCTACCGCGGCGAAGTAATCCCCCTGGTTGAACTTACCAAGATTGATTTCGTTACTGGCCTGCGCGCCCCACAAGCGCAGCGTGTTGGTGGCATCGGTATCAAAACCGGGAATGATTTGATCGTAAGCCATCGCCACGATCTCCTCGGTTTCCACCCAGCGCACCCGCGCGCCTTCATGCTGCAGACGGCCACCGAAGCGCACTTTGTAGCGCGTATTAAAGCGCTGAAATTCCCACGGATTGCCGTACTCCAGCCAATAATCCGGCGATTCGCGCTGCTGGCCGTCAACGATATTCTGCTTAAACATGCCGTAGTCATAACGAATGCCGTAGCCGCGCCCCGGTAAACCGAGCGTGGCGAGCGAATCCAGGAAGCAGGCCGCCAAACGCCCCAAACCGCCATTACCGAGGCCGGGATCGTTCTCCTCTTCCATCAGTTCGCTGAGGTCGAGGCCCATCTCTTCCAGCGCCTGATTGAGATCCTCATAAATGCCCATCGCCAGCAACGCGTTGCCGAGCGTGCGCCCCATCAGGAACTCCATCGACAGGTAATAAACCTGCCGCACATCCTGCGAGAGCTGCGCGCGGCTGGAGCGCAGCCAGCGTTCCACCATGCGATCACGCACCGCCAGCAGCGCGGCGTTGAGCCACTCATGCTTATTCGCGATCGATGGATCTTTACCAATAGTAAACATCAGCTTATAGGCGATTGAGTGCTTCAGTGCATCAACCGTCAGCGTGGGTGAGGCATAGGTGAAAGGTGCATTCATATCAAGTATCCCAATCTCTCATTACAGCAAACGTTGATAAAGATCGCGGTAGGCTTGTGCTGCCACCTGCCAACTAAAATCCATCCCCATCGCCTGCCGCTGAACGTAACGCCAGAGTGCAGGACGAGACCACAGAACAAATGCGCGCCGAATCGCCCGCAGCAGCGACCAGGCATTACTGTCTTCAAAAGTGAAACCGCTGGCGACGCCATCCGCCAGATTCTCAAGCGAGCTGTCTTGCACCGTATCCGCCAGTCCGCCAGTGCGACGCACCAGCGGCAGCGTACCGTATTTCAAACCATACAGCTGGGTTAAGCCGCACGGCTCAAAACGGCTCGGCACCATAATCACATCCGCGCCGCCAACAATGCGGTGCGAGAAGGCTTCGTGATAACCAATCTGCACGCCAACGCGGCCCGGATGCTCCGCCGCCGCCGCAAGGAAACCTTGCTGCAGCTCCGCATCGCCCTGACCGAGCAGCACCAACTGTCCGCCCTGCGCCAGTAAGCCCGGTAGCGCTTCCAGCACCAGATCCAGCCCTTTCTGTTTGGTCAGACGGCTGATGACGCAGAACACCGGTGCTTTATCATCCACCTTCAGGCCCATGGCAATTTGCAGCTGGCGCTTGTTCTCCGCTTTGCTCTCCAGCGTTTCGCTGTCGTAGCGCGCGGTGAGCAGCAGGTCGTGCGCCGGATCCCAGATGCCCGGATCGACACCGTTCAAAATCCCGCTCAGGCGCCCTTCACGCAGTCGCTGTTCGAGCAGTGATTCCATGCCGTAACCAAATTCCGGTCGGGTAATCTCCAGCGCGTAAGTCGGGCTGACCGCCGTAATGTGATCGGCAAAGAACAGCCCCGCCTTGAGGTAGGAAATTTGCCCGAAGAACTCCAGTCCATGCATGTCGAAGAACGCGCGCGGGATCTGGATCTCATCCAGATGACGCGCCGAAAACAGCCCTTGGTACGCCAGATTATGCACGGTGAACACCGTTTTCGCCGGACGCCCGCGCGCCGCAATATAAGCGCAGGTTAAGCCAGCATGCCAGTCATGCGCATGCACGATATCTGGCTGCCAGTCGGTATCCAGCCCGCTGGCAATCTCGGCGCCCATCCAGCCCAGCAGCGCAAAACGCAGATAGTTATCGACGTAAGCAAACTGCGACGTATCGTGATACGGGCTGCCGGGACGTTCATACAATCCCGGCGCATCGATTAAATAAATACCAACGCCGTTAAATTGTCCAAAAAGTAAGCGTACCGGTCCCGCAAAAGTTTGCAACTCCGCCAGGACCTCTGTATCAGGAATCCCTTTACGCAGATCCGGAAAGGCGGGAATCAACACCCGCGCATCCGTACCATCGGCTATTTGCGCCTGTGGTAATGCACCGACGACATCAGCCAGTCCGCCGGTTTTCAACAGCGGGAAAAGCTCTGAACAGACATGTAAAACCTGCATCCTGAACCCCTATTGTTATCGCACACGTTCCACGCGGCAATTTTCTCTATATTCTTTCGTCACTTACTGACCGCCTCCGGCCAATTTGGCCAGCATGGCGCGCGTCACCAGTACGATGCCCTCTTCAGAACGGTAAAAACGACGGCTGTCTTCGTCGGGGTTTTCGCCAATGACCATACCTTCTGGCAGTTCGCAGGCGCGATCGATCACGCAGCGACGCAGACGACACGATCGGCCAACCACCACATCAGGCAGCAGCACTGCGGAATCAATATTGCAAAACGAGTTGATGCGAATACGCGGGAACAGCACCGAGTTCACCACCACCGAACCGGAGATGATGCAGCCGCCCGAGACCAGCGAATTCATTGTCATGCCGTGGCTACCGGATCGATCCTGAACAAATTTCGCCGGCGGCAGCGGCTCCATGTGGGTACGAATCGGCCAGCTGTGATCGTACATATCCAGCTCAGGCGTGACCGACGCTAAATCGAGATTGGCGCGCCAGTAAGCTTCCAGCGTTCCGACGTCGCGCCAGTACGGCTCAGCGTTTTCATCAACCTGCACGCAGGAGAGCGTGAAGGAGTGCGCATACGCCTCGCCGCTGGCGACGATTTTCGGCAACAGATCTTTGCCGAAATCGTGGCTGGAATCGGCCACGAGCAGATCCTCTTCCAGCAGCTGATAAAGATAATCGGCATTGAACACATAAATGCCCATGCTGGCCAGCGCGCGGGTATCGTCACCCGGCATTGACGGCGGCTTCGGCGGTTTTTCGACAAAATCGATTACGTTGTTTTCGGCATCCACCGCCATCACCCCAAACGCCGTGGCTTCAGCTAACGGCACTGGCAAGCAGGCGATGGTGCATTTGGCACCGCGATCGACGTGGTCGAGCAGCATGCGCGAGTAATCCATTTTGTAGATATGATCCCCGGCGAGGATCACGATGTACTGCGCGTTATAGCGGCGAATAATGTCGAGGTTTTGCGTCACCGCATCGGCAGTCCCGCGATACCAATGTTCGGTAGCGGCACGCTGCTGCGCCGGCAGCAGATCGACAAACTCGTTCATCTCTTCGTTGAACAGCGACCAGCCACGCTGGATGTGCTGCACCAGCGTATGCGACTGATATTGGGTGATCACGCCGATGCGCCGAATGCCCGAGTTGATGCAGTTGGACAGCGCAAAGTCGATGATGCGGAACTTGCCACCGAAGTGCACGGCAGGTTTGGCGCGTTTCGCGGTGAGATCTTTCAGGCGCGTACCGCGCCCGCCAGCAAGGATCAGGGCGACCGTTTGTGTAGGGAGCTGGCGCGCCAGCATCAGATGATCTGTTCTATCTAATTTCACCATGTCTGACTCCTTATGATTGCTTTAGGAACACACACACACCGTGTGCGGGACCGTGCCAGACAGTTGTCAGGATGGGGTTATCTTCCCCGGCGAAAGGAGGAATGGCACGCCACTCTCCGTCTGGTAAGGCGATATCACTCACCGATTCCGTGGCGTTTATTGTTATTAACCAGCGGCCGGAGAGCAGGATCTGCATTCGGTGCGTCCCCTGTTCCCACTGCTCGGTTTCCAGTGGTGTGCCGCTGGCATTGCACCACTGCACGCTGCCATCGCCCTCCTGCCACCAGCGATCCTGCGTCAACGCGGGAATGCGCTGGCGCAGACGGATTAACGCAGCAGTGAAGTCGACCAGGCCAAAATCATCCTGTTGCCAGTTCAACCAGGTCAGCGGGTTGTCCTGACAATAGGCGTTGTTGTTGCCATGCTGGCTGTGACCGCGTTCGTCACCCGCCAGCAGCATCGGCGTGCCCTGCGCCAGCAGCAGCGTGGTCAGTAAGCTATGCACGCTGCGCCGCCGCCGTTCGACAATATCGAAATTGACCTGCAGTCCCTCTTTGCCGTGGTTATGGCTGAAGTTACTGCTGCTGCCGTCGCGATTGTCTTCGCCGTTGGCCTGATTGTGTTTGTTGTTAAAACTCACCACATCGCGCAGCGTGAAGCCGTCGTGAGCGGTAATGAGATTGATGCTGGCGTGCGGCAGCCGCGCCTCACGCTGGAAAACGTCGCTGGATGCGGCAAAACGGCGGGCGAACTCGCCATTATTCAGTTGACCATGCAGCCAGTAACGGCGCGCCGCATCGCGAAAATGGTCGTTCCACTCGGCGAAGTCTGGCGGAAAGTTGCCGACCTGATAACCGCCGGGGCCGATGTCCCACGGCTCGGCAATCAGCTTCACCTGCGACAGCAGCGGACAGGCTTTGATGGCGGCAAACAGCGGCGCATCCTGATGAAACTCCGGTGTGCGTCCCAACACGCTGGCGAGGTCAAAACGGAACCCATCTACATGGCAAACACGCACCCAGTAGCGCAGCGCTTCCAGCGCCCACGTCATCACCTGCGGATGACTGAGATTTAGCGTGTTGCCGCAGCCGGTCCAGTTTTGATAGTCGCCGTTGCCATCCAGCCAGTAATAGCTGGCGTTATCCACGCCGCGTAGGGAAATCGTTGGCCCGATCTCTTCCAGCTCGGCGGTATGGTTGAACACCACATCCAGAATCACTTCGATGCCCGCGGCATGCAGTGCTTTAACCGCCTGCTGAAACTCCTGCAGCGGCGTTAAACCGTTTTCTCCCGAGGCGTAACGCGCATCCACCGCCCACAAGGCAAAGGGGTTGTAGCCCCAGTAATTACTCAATCCCAAACGGCGCAGGCGCGGCTCGCTGGTGAATTGGGCAATCGGCAACAGTTCCAGCGCGGTGATGCCGAGGTGGCGCAGGTACTTCACCATAGCAGGATGACCCAGCGCCGCATAAGTGCCACGCAATCTTTCCGGAATTTCCGGATGCTGCTGGGTTAAGCCGCGTACGTGCGCTTCATAGATCACCGTGTTGCCCCACGGCGTGCGCGGCGCGTGATCGTCCTCCCAGTCAAAATCTTCGGCAGTCACCAACGATTTGGGCGCGATGGCGGCGTTATCCAAACCATTTAGCTCACGTTCCCCGCCGTTGAAACGCGCGTCGTCCGCCACTTCACCCGCCACCGCTTTGGCGCAGGGATCGACCAACAGCTTAGCCGGATTGAAGCGATGTCCCTGCTGCGGCGCCCATGGACCGTGTACGCGATAGCCGTAGCGCTGGCCGGGCTTCAGCGCGGGAAAATAGCCGTGCCAGATGTCACCGCTGCGCGCGGGCAGCGCGAAACGGCGCTCAGCACCGTGCGCGTCGAACAGGCAGAGTTCAACGCGTTCGGCATGCTGGGAAAACAGCGTGAAATTAACGCCGTGCCCATCATAGTGCGCACCTAACGGTTCCGGCTGCCCCTGCTCCAGCATCAGTCGCTCTCCCGCACCAGCCAAAGCGTTGCCAGCGGCGGTAAGGTCAAACTCAGCGACTGCGGCCGACCGTGACTCTCCATCTCATCGGTGTGTACCACGCCGTGATTGCGCGTGTCGCTGCCGTGATAATCGTGCTGGTCGGTGTTCATGATCTCGCGCCAGCCGCCACGCTGGTTGACGCCAAAGCGATAGTTGTGACGCGCCACTGGCGTAAAGTTGCTGGCTACGATGATTTCATTGCCGTCGCGATCGCGGCGCACAAATACAAACACGGAGTTTTCGTAGTCATCGACCACCAGCCACTCAAAACCTTGCCCATCAAAGTCGAGTTGATGCAGCGGCGCGTAATGGCGATAGGTGTGATTGAGATCGCGCACCAGACGATGCACGCCGTTGTGCCAGTTATCCTCACCTTCCAGCAGATGCCAGTCGAGGCTGGTGTCGTGGTTCCATTCGCGACCCTGCGCAAATTCATTGCCCATAAATTGCAGCTTCTTACCGGGGAAACCCCACATCCAGCCGTAATAGGCGCGCAGGTTAGCGAACTTCTGCCAGGCATCGCCCGGCATGCGATCGAGAATCGAACGTTTGCCGTGCACCACTTCGTCATGCGACAGCGGTAGCACGAAGTTTTCGGTGTAGTTGTAAATCATGCCAAAGGTCATCAGCTGATGATGATAACGGCGATGCACCGGGTCGAGCTTCATATAGTCCAGTGTGTCGTGCATCCAGCCAAGGTTCCATTTGAACCAGAAGCCGAGGCCGCCATCTTCTGAAGGGCGCGTAACGCCGGGATAATCGGTGGACTCTTCCGCCACCGTGACGCTGCCCGGTGCGGCGCGACCCAAAACGCGGTTGGTGTGACGCAGGAACGAAATCGCTTCGAGGTTCTCGCGTCCACCAAACTGGTTCGGCACCCATTCGCCTTCGGCGCGGCTGTAATCACGGTAGATCATTGATGCCACCGCATCGACGCGCAGCCCATCAATGCCGAAACGCTCCATCCAGTACAAGGCGTTGCCGGAGAGATAATTGCTCACTTCACGGCGACCAAAGTTGTAGATCAGCGTGTTCCAGTCCTGATGAAAACCTTCGCGCGGATCGCTGTGTTCGTAGAGTTCGGTGCCATCGAACTTCGCCAGGCCAAAATCATCACTCGGGAAGTGGCCAGGCACCCAATCGAGCAGCACGTTAATACCAGCATCATGCGCGGCGGCCACGAAGTGGCGGAACTCATCGCGCGTACCGAAACGGCGCGTCGGCGCATACATGCCGAGCGGCTGATAGCCCCAGCTGCCATCAAAGGGGTGTTCGTTAATCGGCATCAGTTCGATGTGGGTGAAACCCATCTCTTTAACGTAAGGAATCAGCTGTTCCGCCAGCTCTTTGTAGCTGAGCCAGAAGTTGTTATCGGTGTGACGTCGCCATGAACCGAGGTGCACTTCATAAATCGAAATCGGCTGGTCAAAAGCATTGGCGGCCTTACGCTGCGGCTGCATCTCGGTTTTCGGCGGCAGCCCGCAGATCATCGAGGCGGTTTGCGGACGCATCTGCGCTTCAAAGGCGAAGGGATCGGCTTTGATGCGCATCTGGCCGGAATTATCCACGATTTCAAATTTATAGAGCTGGCCGTTTACCGCGCCCGGCACAAACAGTTCCCAGACGCCAAGTTCACGGCGAAAACGCATGGGATGACGTCGGCCATCCCAGAAGTTGAACTCGCCTACCACCGATACACGACGCGCGTTAGGTGCCCAAACGGCGAACCGCGTGCCGTGCACGCCATCAATGGTGGTGCCGTGCGCGCCGAGGGTTTCGTAGGGACGCAGATGCGTGCCTTCACCCAATAACCATGCATCCATCTCCTCCAGCAGCGGGCCGAAGCGATAGGCATCATCAATCAGGTTTTGCTGGCCGTGCCAGTTCACTGCCAGCTGATAACCAAAGCGGTTTTTACGACGCGGAATCACGCCACTGAAGAAACCGCGTGAGTCGAGGCAGGTAAGCTGAGCACATTTGCGTCCGGTGTTGGTTTCAATGACCCAAACATCGGAGGCATCGGGCAGCAGCGCACGCACTTCAAGGCCTGCAGCCGTTTGGTGCATGCCCAGTAGTGAAAAGGGATCGGCATAATTCCCGGCAAAAAGGGCATTGATCGCCTGGCGATCGGGAAGCTCTGACATGACTTTCTTCCTATGATTTTGCGCAGGCGACCAGAGTCGGCAGGATTATCGCCTCGGGTGCGCTGCTTTTCATTGAGCCATAGGTACACCGTGAGGACACAACCGTCCGTGGGAAAGATCTTCACCGTGTACAACAACCATTCAGTTCGAAAAAACAAAAACAGTTAACAACCGGCACATCTCTGTTAAATCATAGCTTGGGGATAGCAGAAGCCAGGGAGGATCGTGAAAAATACTTATCGGGCAAGCAAAAAAGGGAAGCGGATCACTTGTCAGGCGCAATTTGCATGAATTTTTGCGGCCTGGATAATTAAAAAAAGGCCGGGAAACCCCGGCCTTTCTGGTTTGCCGCTGCGCTTAGTCGATCAGCAGACGCAGCATGCGGCGCAGCGGTTCAGCCGCGCCCCACAGTAACTGATCGCCCACCGTGAAGGCGGAAAGGTATTCCGGCCCCATGTTCAGTTTGCGCAGGCGGCCTACTGGCGTGGTCAGGGTGCCGGTGACGGCGGCTGGCGTCAGTTCGCGCATGGTGATGTCGCGGTCGTTTGGCACCACTTTCACCCATTCGTTATGCGAGGCCAGCAGCTGTTCGATTTCGCTCAGCGGCAGGTCTTTTTTCAGCTTCAGAGTGAATGCCTGGCTGTGGCAGCGCAGCGCACCAACGCGCACGCACAGGCCATCAACCGGAATCACACTGCTGGTACGCAGGATTTTGTTGGTCTCCGCCTGGCCTTTCCACTCTTCGCGGCTCTGGCCGTTATCCAGCTGCTTGTCAATCCACGGAATCAGGCTGCCCGCCAGCGGTACGCCGAAATTGTCGGTTGGCAAAGTGCCAGAACGGGTGAAATCGGTCACGCTGCGTTCGATATCCAGAATTGCCGAAGCCGGATCCTGGAGCGATTTCGCCACGTGGTCATGCAGCATGCCCATCTGCGTCAGCAGTTCACGCATATGACGCGCGCCGCCGCCCGATGCCGCCTGATAAGTCGCCACCGAGGCCCATTCAACCAGATCGTTAGCAAACAGACCGCCCAGCGACATCAGCATCAGGCTGACGGTGCAGTTACCGCCGACAAAGGTTTTGATGCCGTTGTCGAGGCCCTGACGAATCACGTTATGGTTAACCGGATCGAGAATGATGATGGCGTCATCTTTCATGCGCAGCGTGGAGGCTGCATCAATCCAGTAACCCTGCCAGCCGCTTTCGCGCAGCTTCGGATAGACTTCACTGGTGTAATCACCGCCCTGGCAGGTGATAATAATATCCAGCGCCTTCAGCGCCTCGATATCAAAAGCATCCTGCAGCGCACCGGTCGACTTACCGCCGAATGTGGGTGCCGCCTGACCAAGCTGTGACGTGGAGAAGAAGACCGGATTGATGACATCAAAATCGCGTTCTTCGCTCATGCGTGACATCAGCACTGAGCCGACCATGCCACGCCAACCAATAAAACCTACATTCTTCATTTTCTGTCCGTCTCGGGTGCTCTCGAAAGAGGCCGTGTGGTGCGAGGAAAAGACTGGCCGGATAATCGTGCCGGTCTGCGTAATAATCAGGTTTACCTATGACCGTCAACTCTACAAAATGCAGCACTTCTGGCAAGTGAATTAATTCGATTGCGCCAACTTTTTCAGCAGTACAACTAATAATGGCTAACCAACATGACTGAAATGATATCCGCGACCATATTGCTGCTGTTGATTATGGATCCGCTGGGCAACCTGCCGATTTTTATGTCGGTATTGAAGCATCTGGAACCCAAACGCCGCCGCGTGGTACTGATGCGCGAAATGCTGATTGCGCTGATTCTGATGCTGCTGTTTTTATTCGCCGGTGAACGCATCCTGGCGTTTCTCAATCTGCGCACTGAAACCGTGTCGATCTCCGGCGGCATCATTCTTTTCCTGATCGCCATCCGCATGATTTTCCCGTCAGAGGAGAGCAGCTCGAGTGGCTTGCCGGCCGGTGAAGAACCGTTCCTTGTGCCGCTGGCGATTCCGCTGGTGGCCGGACCGTCCCTGCTGGCGACGCTGATGCTGTTGTCGCATCAATATCCCAACCAAATGACGCACCTGGTCGGCGCGCTGCTGATCGCGTGGGGTTTGACGGTGGTGATTCTGCTGATGTCGGGTCTGTTTTTACGCCTGCTGGGCGACAAAGGCGTTAACGCGCTGGAGCGCCTGATGGGATTGATTTTGATTATGCTGGCGACGCAGATGTTCCTGGATGGGATTCGTACCTATCTGAAGCTGTAATACATTCAGAGCGCAGGCAGCGTAGCGGCGCAATTTATTGCGCCGCTACGCTATGTGCATGAATTGAATGTGATGCTTTTTGAATATTACTTCTGCTTCTTATCGATCGGTTTACCCGACCAGTAACCGGCCAGCAGCGAACCTGACAGGTTGTGCCACACCGAGAACAGCGCGCCCGGTAAGGCCGCTAACGGTGAGAAGTAGAGCTTGCCCAGCGTCGCCGCCAGACCTGAGTTCTGCATGCCCACTTCCAGCGCCAGCGTGCGGCAGGTCGATTCATCGAAGCCAAACAGCTTACCGCCCCAATAACCGCCCAACAGACCGATCGCGTTGTGCAGGATCACCGCCACAATCACCATCAAGCCGACAGAACCGATAAAGCCCTGGCTGCCAGCCACCACCGCGCTAATGATCAGCAGAATGCACACCATCGAAAACGCCGGCAGATAAGGCTCAACGCGGCGCACCACGCTATTCATGGAGTGATGGATAATCAGACCCAGGCTAATCGGAATCACCACGATTTTCACGATGCTGAGCAGCATGCCGACCACATCCACCTGAATGTGGGCATCAACGTAGAAGCGTGTCAGCAGCGGTGTGGCGAATACACCTACCAGCGCCGACACGGATGAGATGGTCACCGACAGCGCCACATCGCCCTTCGCCAGATAAATCATCACGTTAGAAGCGGTGCCGCTGGCCACGCTGCCGACCAGAATCATGCCTGCCGCCAGATCCGGTGGCATCTGGAACAGCTTCGCCAGGCCCCACGCGGCCAGCGGCATCACCAGATAATGCAGGAAAGTCCCGGCGATCACCGGCGCAGGACGCACCAGCACGCGTTTGAAATCATCAATGTTTAGCGTCACGCCCATGCCGAACATAATCAGCATCAGCAGGTAAGTCACCCACGGCCCAATGCCGAGAAAGGTGCCAGGAGAATAATAAGCAGCGACCGAGAGCAGCACGGCCCAGAGCGGGAACAGGCGGGTAAGTTTGCCGAGCATAACCAGACTTCCTTAGGAATTTTTTTATATTGCCACAGATGAAATGTCGCGCAGGGAACGACCACAGCGACGGACGCGGGATCATAACATTTCATTATCTTGACGTAAGGCGGGAAGTCGCTTGCGGGGCAAAATGCGGATCGGCTGCTGCCGATCCGCTGAAATACGGCAAAGTTACTCTGCTTTTTCCAGTGCAAAGCGGTAGATCGCACCACCAATCGCGGCACCGATAATCGGTAACAACCAGAACATCCACAGCTGTTCCAATGCCCAGCCGCCCTGGAAGATCGCCACACCGCTACTGCGCGCCGGGTTGACTGAGGTATTGGTGACGGGAATGCTCACCAGGTGAATCAGCGTTAGCGCCAGGCCGATTGCAATGGGCGCGAAGCCAGCCGGAGCACGTTTATCGGTCGCGCCCATGATCACAATCAGGAATACGGCGGTCAGCACCAGTTCGGCGATCATGCCCGCCTGCAGGCTAAAGCCCCCCGGCGAATGTTCACCGTAACCGTTCGACGCGAAGCCGCTGGCCACGGCATCGAAACCGGCTTTACCGCTGGCGATCAAATACAGCACGCCAGCCGCCGCAACCGCGCCGACCAGCTGCGCGATAATATAAGGCACAACCTGCGCCGCCGGGAAACGTCCGCCAACCGTCAGACCGAGGGTGACCGCCGGGTTAAAATGGCCGCCCGAAATATGGCCGACGGCAAATGCCATCACCAACACCGTCAGACCAAACGCCAGCGCAACACCGGCAAAACCAATACCCAATTCTGGAAACGCCGCGGCCAAAACCGCACTGCCACAACCGCCCAACACCAGCACGAAAGTGCCCAGCGTTTCAGCCACTAACCTTTTCATCTCTGTTCCCTCAAATAATTTAATGTTTTCGCGGCGGGATTATCGTTTTTGGCGATTGAAGCGCAACCGAAGAATAAGGGATTAGGGTGATTTTTAGGCGATAGCAGCGTATTTGAGACGGTTCTCGCGAGATATGACGGGGTTCATCAGAAATGTCTGGCGCGAAGCAGTGAATGTCGTTGGGCTTGAATTATTGTTTAAAAAATTTCACCAATAAAAAAAGCCGGACCCGGTCCGGCTTGATTCCGCATGCTAAAAACTGGCCTTAAGAACCAAAAAGATTCTTATGCAGCGCACGTACCACTTCCTCGGCATCTGGGGTTGGCACGAGGAAGCAAAGGTTATAACTGCTGGCACCGTAACAAATCATGCGCAGGTTGAACGGCTCGAGTGCGCCAAACACTTCTTTGCCGACGCCGCACGCTTTTGACAGGTTGTTGCCGATGATCGCCACCAGCGCCAGATTCTCTTCCACTTCCACACGGCACAGTGAAGAGAGCTCAGTCAACAGCGCCTGGGTCAGCAAGCTGTCGCCGGTGGTGGTTGAACCGGTGCTGTCCAGCGTCAGCGCCACGCTCACTTCGGAAGTGGTCACCAGATCAACGGAGATGCTGTGGCGCGCCAGAATGTTAAACACTTCGGCGAGGAAGCCATGTGCATGCAGCATGTTCAGGCTGTGCAGCGTTACCAGCGTCTGCTTACGACGCAGCGCCAGCGCACGGAACAGCGGTGGATTCTTGGTTTCGTTGCACACGCGCGTACCTCCCGCGGCCGGATCTTTGCTCGAACCGACAAACACCGGAATATCGCTACGCACAGCTGGCAGCAAAGTGGCCGGATGCAGCACTTTGGCACCAAAGATCGCCATCTCCGCTGCTTCTTCGAAGGTAATCTCTTCGATGCGTTTAGCGGTGGACACCACGCGTGGATCGGTGGTGTAGATACCGGCCACATCGGTCCAGATATCAATGCGCGCGGCCTGCAGCGCTTCGCCCAGCAGCGCAGCGGTATAGTCGCTGCCGCCACGACCAAGCGTGGTGGTGCGCCCTTTTATTTCGCTACCGATAAAGCCCTGCGTCACCACCAGCGCTTGCGCAATGCGCGGCTGCAGCTGCGTTGCGGCCAGCTCTTTCAGCGTCGCCACTTCGGGTTCTGCGCGGCCAAAACGATCGCTGGTGCGCATCACTTTACGCACGTCAAACCATTCGCTGTTGACCTGACGCTCGCGCAGAATCTCCACGAACAGCAGCGTCGACATCAGCTCACCGTGGCTCACCAGCTCATCGGTTAGCGCATGTGAGGTCGCCAGCGAGGTGGCTTCAGACAGCATGGTGATGTTTTCCAGCATGCGATCAATCTCATCGCGGATCACATCCGGCGATTGCAGACGATCGATGATGGCATATTGAATACGGCGGATTTCATCCAGCAGGTAAGCGCGCTGCGCTTGTTCCTGGCCTTCAGCAAGGGCAACCAGCAGATTGGTCACGCCAGCGGAGGCAGAGAGCACCACTAAGCGGGTATTGGCGTCCGACAGCACAACATCTGCGCTGCGGTTCATAGCATCAAAATCGGCAACGCTGGTGCCGCCAAATTTAGCCACGATAAGATTTTGGGACATATGACGAACCCCGTGTCAGGTTATCTTTCTTCCGTTTTGGGGCGGAAGACATAGTAGCAGCCTAGGCACAAGAGAAGAGCAGAATTGGGCAGACAAGATCAGTAGTAGACAAGTCACCAAAAGCGCTTCACCTTGCGAACCGTCCGACTGTGGACGATTCTGGTGACAACCCAGAGGATTCAGCCCCTGCAGCCGACAGTGCAACACCCCGCGTGTTGCCCCACCTCGGCGTCACACCCCCTGATGTGTTCTCTGCGGATACGGATCCTCAAACACACTGCCTGGGCGACGCGCCTCTTCTGGCTTACACCCGGAGGTGTAAGTAGCGCGCATAAATTACTGATTATTTTCCCCCCTGTCCATCCCCGCACTTTGAGGATTTCTCACTTTTACACTTCGGTAAACGCATCGTTGAACAAACGCGCCCACCAACAGCGGCCTAAAGTAGTGTCCGAATCAGACAAAAGCGGCTTTTTTCTGATGCGGCACAGGGAATTCTGCTGGCGCAGCACCGACAATCGCTGCCGGATTTACCTGAAACAGTGCGGCCACGGTCACAAATTTTTTCCCTTAGCCAGTAACTGTGGTCATACTCATCCCCGTGCAAGAATGCTATGGATGCCGGGCCAGCAGGACGCCCCGGATGGAATGACGGTTCTTATATCAACTAGAGTGTTGCCATGAAAAATATCAATCCGACCCAAACCGCTGCCTGGAAAGCGCTGCAGCAGCATTTTGAGCAGATGAAATCGGTGCAAATCGCCGACCTGTTTGCGCAAGATGCCGATCGTTTTGCGAAATTCTCTGCCACTTTCGATGACCAGATGCTGGTGGATTTCTCAAAAAACCGCATCACCGAGGAAACCCTCGAAAAATTACAGGCGCTGGCTAAAGAGACCGATCTGGCAGGCGCCATCAAATCGATGTTCTCTGGCGAGAAGATCAACCGCACCGAAGAGCGTGCAGTTCTGCACGTTGCGCTGCGTAACCGCAGCAACACGCCCATTGTGGTGGACGGCAAAGATGTGATGCCGGAAGTCAACGCGGTGCTGGCGAAGATGAAAGGCTTCTCCGAGCGCATCATCAGCGGCGACTGGAAAGGCTATACCGGCAAAGCCATCACCGACGTGGTGAATATCGGGATTGGCGGTTCAGACCTCGGCCCGTTCATGGTGACCGAAGCGCTGCGTCCGTACAAAAACCACCTGAACATGCACTTTGTTTCTAACGTCGATGGCACCCATATCGCCGAAACGCTGAAAGATCTCAGCCCGGAAACCACGCTGTTCCTCGTGGCATCTAAAACCTTCACCACGCAAGAAACCATGACCAACGCCCACAGCGCGCGTGACTGGTTCCTGAAAACTGCGGGCGATCAGCAGCACGTGGCGAAGCACTTCGCTGCGCTGTCGACCAACGGTAAAGCGGTGGGTGAGTTCGGTATTGATACCGACAACATGTTTGAGTTCTGGGATTGGGTTGGCGGCCGCTATTCACTGTGGTCAGCTATCGGCTTGTCGATCATTCTCTCCATCGGCTTCGAGAACTTCGAGCAGCTGTTGAGCGGCGCGCACGCCATGGATAAGCACTTCGCCAACACGCCTGCCGAGCAGAACCTGCCGGTCCTGCTGGCGCTGATCGGTATCTGGTACAACAACTTCTTTGGTGCCGAAACCGAAGCGATTCTGCCGTACGATCAGTACATGCATCGCTTTGCTGCTTACTTCCAGCAGGGCAACATGGAATCCAACGGTAAATACGTTGATCGTGAAGGTAATCCAGTGGATTACCAGACCGGCCCAATCATCTGGGGCGAGCCTGGCACCAACGGCCAGCATGCGTTCTATCAGCTGATTCATCAGGGCACCAAACTGATTCCGTGCGACTTTATCGCACCAGCACTGAGCCACAACGTGTTGACCGATCACCATCCAAAGCTGCTGTCGAACTTCTTCGCGCAGACCGAAGCGCTGGCGTTTGGTAAGTCACGCGATGTGGTGGAGAAAGAGTTTACCGATGCGGGTAAATCTGCCGAATCTGTCGCGCACATCGTGCCGTTCAAAGTGTTCGAAGGTAACCGCCCAACCAACTCCATCCTGCTGCGTGAAATTACCCCGTTCAGCTTGGGTGCACTGATTGCGCTGTATGAGCACAAGATCTTCACTCAGGGCGCGATTCTCAACATCTTCACCTTTGACCAATGGGGTGTTGAGTTGGGTAAGCAGCTGGCAAACCGTATTCTGCCAGAACTGGAAAATGACGCTGAAATTATCAGCCACGATAGCTCCACCAATGGCTTAATTAATCGCTATAAATCCTGGCGTTAATTTTCCGGCTAATTTATATAAGGCGGCGTAATTGCCGCCTTTTTTTTGTCAACCAGGCCATCTCACTCGCAATATTATTAATTACTGCCTTAAACAGGGTTAGAAAATTCTTAAAGTGGCGTAAGGAAATTCGTAATTCTTTTCAATCTACCGCACCTTACCTGGTTTTAAAATGGACCTAATTTAACCCTAAAAATAGTTTATCCATCTGATAGATCTACGATTTTAATTTAAGCATTATAAGTAAATTCCGATTATTCCCATTCCGTACCAATAATTAGTGCAAAAGTGAAAAACTCTGCCGTGAAATGCGCAGCCATTCACTTATCCTATCAGCCTGAAAAAAGGCGTTAAAAAAAAGCAGCTAACGCCAATTCGCCGTATTTATCACCAGAAAAACCCCGACTTCCTGCCCTCTTTTACTCATGCTGAACTCTGGTAATTTGTTGCCCTATACTGAACGCGCCCGAAATCTGGGTAAATCCTACATTCATTGATTTATATAAATGCAGGAAACGTTGTTATGAAAAAACTGATGGTTGCCGGTGCAGCCTTACTTTACGTTGCCGTTTCTTCCGCTGCGATTGCCGCGCCGGAAGAAGCTGGTGCTGCAGCAGGCGCGCAGGCGGGAGCAATCTCTTCCGGCGCATCTACCGCTGTGGGTATCGGCGCGCTCGGTGCGTTAGTGGGTCTCGGCATTGCTGCTTCTGGCGGCGGTGACGGTGCAAATACCGGTACAACAACAACCACCACAACGAGCACCACTCGTTGATGTAGCACCTTTAAGCATAACCACACACCCGTGTGGTTATTTTTTGCTTGGCTTATTTAGACAGGGATACCCCGTGCGCCGACTCTCTTTGCTACTTCTTTGCCTGTTGTTGCAGGCCTGCACACAAACGCAAAAAGGCCTCGAACAAACCGTGATGCTGGCCGTGAATGGCCCGGATGATGTCACGGTCACCAACGAGCAGGTTGCTAACCTGCCCTACGCCAGCCTCTATGCCCGCATCAATGAAGGACCGCGCATCTTCGTGGTGCTCGGTTACAACGAAAACGGCCAACAGAAGTGGATCACCCAGGATAAAGCGATGCTGGTGATGCAGCATGGCCGTCTGATCAAAACCCTGGGTTTACCGAGCAACCTCGCTGACGTCAGTAACCTGGCGCAGGATCCGCTCGCCGATGCGCTGCATCTGCAAAACGGTGCCAGCTGGACGCGCGTGGTGCAGTGGCGCGAGCAAGATAAAGTGCGTGCCGCCACAGCGGTTTCCCGCTTCGAGCGCGGTGACGATACGGTGCTGGATATCGCCGGTGAACGCGTACCGTGCCGCGTCTGGCATGAAACCGTGCGCATGGAGAACATAGGCGCGGAGTGGCAGAACACCTTCTGGATCGATAACCGTGATGGCACGGTATTGCAGGCCAACCAGATGCTGGCCGCCGATGCCTTCCCCGTTGAAACCACCATTCTGAAGCCGGCGAAATCATGAAAAAAATAACTCAAATGCTGGCAGCATTGACGCTGCTCACGGCTGGCCACGCACTGGCGGCGGCGCAAGTCACCGTTCACGATCTGCCGGGAAAAAACACACTGCAAATTAACGATGCGCAGAATCTTAGTCAGTTGCTCACCCATCCTGAACTGCGGAGTTGGTGGCCGGGCACGGTGATTGCCGAACGCGGCGCAACGGCGGTAGCACAGCAGCAACAGAAGCAGCTGCTGGCCGATCTGCGCGCATGGCAAGCCGACAGCGGCGAGTCGTTGGCCGCAACCATCGGCTCGGTTATCCACCAGCTTGGCGCGCTGCAGGTAACGGGCCGCCAGTTCACCTCGCTCGATCCCGATGACGTGCGTCTGCGTCCACAGGATAACCGCACGCTGCAAGGCAGCTATGACCTCTATATGCTGACGCAGCCGACGCAGGTGCTAGTGCTGGGGGCGTTGAGCAATCCGGGTAAAGCGCGCTGGCAGCCGGGCCGCGAAGTGCGTGATTACCTCGAAGGCCACGATCGTCTGTCCGGCGCGGAACGCAGCTATGCCACGGTGATTGCGCCGTCCGGCAGCACCCAGCAAGTTCCGGTTGCCTACTGGAATCATCGCCATATCGAAGTGGAACCCGGCAGCATTATCTGGCTCGGTTTCACCTCATGGAGCTTGCCATGGGGCCACAGCGATTTGAATGAGCGCATGCTTTCCGTTCTGACTCACCGGATACCAGACTGATGAAAAAACAATTACTTCTCAGCCTGTTGGCTGCTTCTGTTTCCGCCGCTTGCCAGGTGCATGCGGAAACCTGGCCTGAACCGGTCGGTCCTTCTCAATCGGATTTTGGTGGCGTTGGCCTGATGCAGACGCCCACCGCGCGTATGGCGAAAGAGGGCGAATTTAGCGTCAACTTCCGCGATAACGATCAATATCGCTACTATTCTGCCTCGCTGCAGCTGTTCCCGTGGCTGGAAACCACCGTACGCTATACCGATGTGCGTACCCGCCGTTACAGCGCAGTAGAAGGTTTCAGCGGCAACCAAAGCTATAAAGATAAAGCCTTCGATGTGAAGCTGCGCCTATGGCAAGAGAGCTACTGGCTGCCAGAAGTGGCGGTTGGCTCACGCGATTTAGGCGGTACCGGTCTGTTCGACAGCGAATATCTGGTGGCGAGCAAAGCGTGGGGCCCGTTCGATTTCACCTTGGGTCTGGGCTGGGGTTATCTCGGCAACAGCGGCACCATCAAGAACCCGTTCTGCTCCTACAGCGACAGCTTCTGTAGCCGCACCGGCGGTGGCGAAGCGGGTTCAATTAATGGCTCGCAGATGTTCCACGGTCCGGCGGCGCTGTTTGGCGGCGTAGAGTATCAAACACCGTGGCAGCCGCTGCGCCTCAAGCTGGAGTACGAAGGCAACGATTATCAGGATGATTTCGCCGGTCGTTTGGATCAACGCAGTAAGGTCAACGTCGGCGCGATTTATCGCCTCACCGACTGGGCGGACATCAACGCCAGCTACGAGCGCGGCAACACCTTTATGTTCGGCTTTACCCTGCGCACCAATTTCAACGATCTGCATCAGTCACATATCGATAGCGAGAAGCCGGCCTACAACCCGCAGCCGCAGGGCGATCTGTTGCAGCCAACGGTGGTGGCAAACCAGCTGACCGATCTGAAGTACAACGCAGGACTGAATGGCCCGCATATTCAAACCAAAGGCAGCACGTTGTATGTGTCCGGCGAGCAGACCAAATATCGCGATACGCGCGAAGGGGTCGATCGCGCCAATCGCATTATCATGAACAACCTGCCGGCCGGCATCGATACCATCGACGTCACCGAGTCGCGCTTCAATATGCCGCAGGTGAGCACGCGCACCAACGTTGCCAGCCTGCATAACGAACTCGTGGGTTATCCGCTGGGGCATGAACAGCCGCTGCAGCAGACGCGTGAAAATCCGGTCGATCCCGGTGCCACCGAGCAAGGTTTCTTCATCCGCAAAGATCGTCTGAACTACAGCCTGTCGCCGGTGCTGAATCAGTCCGTCGGCGGACCGGAAAGCTTCTACATGTATCAGGTTGGCGTGATGGCCAACGCCGATTACTGGCTTACCGATCACCTGTTGGTCGGCGGCAGCCTGTTTGGCAACCTCGCCAATAACTACGATAAGTTCAACTACAACGGCGCACCGGCGGATTCAACGCTGCCGCGCGTGCGAACGCATATTCGTGATTACGTTGAGAACAACGTTTACGTTAACGATCTGCAAGCCAACTACATGCAGGCGCTCGGCAACGGTTTCTACGGCCAGGTTTACGGCGGTTATCTGGAAACCATGTACGGCGGCGTCGGCGGCGAAGTGCTGTATCGTCCGATTGATAGCAACTGGGCCTTCGGAGTTGATGCCAACTACGTGAAGCAGCGTGATTGGGACAACATGATGCAGTTCACCGATTACAAAGCGCCAACCGGACATTTCACCGCGTACTGGCGTCCGTGGTTTATGCAGGACGTATTGGTGAAAGCCAGTGTCGGTGAATATCTGGCGAAGGATAAAGGCGTTACCGTTGATGTGTCGAAGCGGTTTGATAGCGGCGTGATGGTGGGCTTCTACGCCACCAAAACCAACGTGTCGGCGGAAGCCTATGGCGAAGGCGACTTCACTAAAGGCTTCTATATTTCGGTGCCGATGGATCTGTTTACCGTGACGCCAACGCGAGGCCGCGCGCAGGTGAACTGGGTGCCGTTAACGCGTGATGGTGGGCAGATGCTGGGTCGCAAATATCAGCTGTATGACCTGACGTCAGATCGTGATGCGCGGTTTAATTAACATCAGCGCGGGTGGTGTGAAACCCGCGCGATAAATCGCGCCGCTACGGAGAGGTGCACATACCGTAGCGGCGCCATTTATTGCGCGTTACCGACTATTAATCTGCGTCATAACCCAAATTGGGTGCCAGCCAGCGCTCAACTTCGCTCACGCTCATGCCTTTACGCGCGGCGTAATCTTCCACCTGATCGCGCTGAATCTGCGCCACGGCGAAGTATTTGCTATCGGGATGGCTGAAGTACCAGCCGGAAACCGCTGCGCCTGGCCACATGGCGAAAGATTCGGTGAGCTTCATGCCGGTATGTTTTTCCACCTCCAGCAGCTGCCAGATCGGTGCTTTCTCGGTGTGTTCCGGACAAGCCGGATAACCCGGTGCGGGACGAATGCCCTGATAATTCTCGCGAATCAGCTCTTCGTTGCTGAGATTTTCATGGGCGGCAAAGCCCCAAATCACCTTTCGCACGCGCTCGTGCAGATATTCAGCAAAGGCTTCTGCCAGGCGATCCGACACCGCTTTCACCATGATTTTGTTGTAATCATCGTGCTGCTTGTCATACGCCTCGGCCAGCGCATCTTCCTCAATTCCGGCGGTAACCGCAAACGCGCCGAGATAATCGGCTTTACCGCTGGATTTCGGTGCCACAAAGTCGGCTAAACAGTAGTTGGCGAAGTCGGTTTTCTCGGTCTGCTGACGCAAGTGATGACTGACGCACAGCACCTGATTGCGATTCTCGTTACTGTAGATTTCAATGTCATCGCCGACACGGTTGGCCGGGAAAATCCCCACCACGCCGCGTGGATTGAGCGTGCCGGTGCTGCTCAGCATATCGAGCATGGCGTTGGCATCGGCAAACAGGCGTTTGGCCTCTTCGCCCACCACTTCATCTTCCAGGATACGCGGATATTTGCCGGCCAGCGACCAGGTCATAAAGAACGGCGTCCAGTCGATGTAATTGCGCAGCGTTTCAATGCTGGCTTCGACCGGACTCACACCGAGACGGTGCGCCACCGGCGGCGTATAGCTTTCCCAATCGATGACATAATCATTATCGCGCGCAGTTTGCAGGCTCACCGGCGGCGTGCGCGGCTTTTTGCGCGCGTGCTGAATACGCACCGTGTCGTACTCTTTGCGCGTGCGCGCCACGAAATCTTCTTTCAGCGTCTCGGACAGCAGCGATGACACCACGCCCACGGTGCGCGAGGCGTTCTGAACGTACACCGTTGGGCCGCTGTAATTCTGCTCGATTTTCACTGCGGTATGCGCTTTCGAGGTAGTCGCGCCGCCAATCAGCAGCGGGATGGTGAATCCCTGGCGCTCCATCTCTTTGGCGACGTTGACCATCTCATCCAGCGACGGCGTGATCAGGCCGGAAAGCCCGATGATATCGGCGTTCTCGGCAATCGCGGTTTTGAGGATTTTGTCACTCGGCACCATAACGCCGAGGTCAATAATTTCGTAGTTGTTACATTGCAGCACTACGCCGACGATATTTTTGCCGATGTCATGCACATCGCCTTTTACCGTCGCCAGCACAATCTTGCCGTTGCTGCGTCCGGCCTCTTTGCTGGCCTGAATATAAGGTTCGAGATAGGCCACCGCTTGCTTCATCACGCGCGCTGATTTTACCACCTGCGGCAGGAACATCTTGCCCTCGCCGAACAGATCGCCAACCACGTTCATGCCGGACATCAGCGGCCCTTCAATCACTTCAATCGGCCGCGCTGCTGCCTGGCGCGCCTCTTCGGTATCCAGCTCAATAAACTCGGTGATGCCTTTCACCAGCGAGTATTCCAGACGTTTTACCACGTCCCAGCTGCGCCATTCGGCCTGCTGTTTCTCCTGCTCGCCGTCGCTTTTGCTGCCGCGATACTTCTCCGCCAGCTCCAGCAAGCGCTCGGTGCCATCGTCACGACTATTCAGCACCACATCTTCCACCGCGTCACGCAGTTCGGCAGGCAGATCGTCGTAAATCGCCAGCTGACCGGCGTTCACGATGCCCATGTCCATGCCGTTGCGGATGGCGTAATAGAGGAACACCGCGTGAATCGCTTCACGCACCGGTTCATTGCCACGGAACGAGAACGACACGTTGGAGACGCCGCCGGAGATCATCGCGTGTGGCAGTTCGCGCTTGATGTCTTCGCAGGCACCGATAAAGTCCATCGCGTAGTTGTTGTGTTCTTCAATGCCGGTCGCTACAGCAAAAATATTCGGGTCGAAAATGATGTCTTCTGGCGGGAAACCGACCTCTTCGGTCAAAATCTTGTAGGCGCGACGACAGATCTCAATTTTGCGCGCCCGCGTATCCGCCTGACCCGCTTCGTCAAACGCCATCACCACCATCGCTGCGCCGTAGCGACGCACTTTGCGCGCGTGCGCGATAAACGGTTCCACGCCCTCTTTCATCGAAATAGAGTTCACAATGCCTTTGCCCTGAATGCACTGCAGGCCTTTCTCGATCACTTCCCATTTGGAGGAGTCGATCATAATTGGCACGCGGGCGATATCCGGCTCACCGGCAATCAGATTGAGGAAGCGCACCATCGCCGCTTCCGCATCCAGCATGCCTTCATCCATGTTGATGTCGATGATTTGCGCACCGTTCTCTACCTGCTGGCGTGCCACATCCAGCGCTTCGTTGTATTTCTCTTCTTTGATCAGACGCTTAAATTTGGCCGAGCCGGTGACGTTGGTGCGTTCACCGACGTTGACGAACAGCGAATCGGCCTGAATGTTCAGCGGTTCAAGCCCGGCTAAGCGACAGGCAACCGGAATCTCAGGCAGCTGGCGCGGCGCAACGCCGTCTACCGCTGCCGCCATCGCCGCGATGTGTTCCGGCGTGGTGCCGCAGCAGCCGCCGATAATATTGAGGAAACCGGCGCGCGCCCACTCACCAATTTGCTCAGCCATGATCGCCGCATCGAGATCGTATTCACCAAAGGCGTTGGGCAAACCGGCGTTCGGGTGCGCGGTCACATAGCTTTCGGCAATGCGCGACAGCTCCGCCACATACTGGCGCAGTTCGTCCGGGCCCAGCGCGCAGTTGAGGCCAAACGACAGCGGTTCGGCGTGGCGCAGCGAGTTATAGAAACCTTCGGTGGTTTGGCCGGAGAGCGTACGACCGGACGCATCGGTGATGGTGCCGGAGATCATTAGCGGCAGCTTCACGCCCATCGCTTCCATCTCGGCCTGCACCGCGTAGATCGCCGCTTTGGCGTTGAGGGTATCGAACACCGTTTCGATCATGATGAGGTCGGAGCCACCGGCGATCAGCGCATGCGTCGATTCGCGGTAAGCTTCCACCAGCTGATTAAAGGTGACGTTACGATAGGCGGGATCGTTGACGTCCGGCGAGATAGAACAGGTGCGGTTGGTTGGGCCCAACACGCCCGCCACGTAGCGCGGACGATGCGGCGTTTTCGCCGTCCATGCGTCGGCGCTGGCACGCGCCAGTTTGGCGGCTTCGAAGTTGATCTCCGCCGACAGCGCTTCCATCGCGTAATCGGCCATCGCAATGGTGGTGGAGTTGAAGGTGTTGGTCTCGAGAATATCCGCGCCGGCAGCGAGATAGGCATCGTGGATTTCGCGGATCACCTCCGGTTTGGTTAGCACCAACAGATCGTTGTTGCCCTTCAAATCAGATGGCCAGTCGGCAAAGCGGCTGCCACGGAAATCCTGCTCACTCAGTTTATAACTCTGGATCATGGTGCCCATGCCACCGTCCAGAATCATAATGCGTTGCGCCAGCTGCTGCTGCAGCATTTCTGTTTTGTTGCTCACTCTCGCCCCGTCCACGTCATTGCGTTGGCTAATATGCCAGCCAGTCATACTGGCACAACTTGCAGGTGATCAAAAGTCAGCTCAGATGAGACATTTTCAGCTATTGCCGATGACAGGTCTGACCAGAAAGTCAGCGTTTGCATTAATGCGGTTAAAAACGAAAATGGTTTCCAGCATTGATGCGAATTGGAGACGTTATGGCAACCCCTGCGCCCGTGAAACGCGGCAAGAAACCGCGTGCGACAACGGCTACCACCAGCGCGCCCGTCGGCGGGCAAGTACAATCTTTGACGCGTGGTCTGCGCCTGCTGGAGCTGATTGCCGAATCCCACGGCAGCGTGGCGCTGACCGAACTGGCACAACAGGCCGGTTTACCCAACTCCACCACTCATCGCCTGCTCTCCACCATGCAACAGCAGGGTTTTGTGCATCAGGTGGGCGACTTAGGTTTGTGGACCATTGGTTCGCACGCGTTTGTGGTCGGCAGCAGTTTCCTGCAGAGCCGCAATCTGCTGGCGATTGTGCATCCGCTGCTGCGCAAGCTGATGGAAGACGCCGGCGAGACGGTGAATCTGGCGGTGCTGGATCTCAGCGATTATCAGGCGGTGATCATCGATCAGGTGCAGTGTACGCAGCTGATGCGCATGTCCGCGCCGATTGGCGGCAAGCTGCCGATGCATGCATCCGGCGCCGGCAAAGCGTTTCTGGCGCATCTGAGCGATGAGCAAGTTACCGCGCTGCTGCATCAAAAAGGGCTGCATCACTACACGCCGAAAACGCTGATGTCGCCGCACAGCCTGAAGGAGAATCTGGCGCTGATTCGTAAGATGGGCTTTTCGCACGATGATGAAGAGCACGCGCTGGGTCTGCGCTGCGTTGCGGCACCGATTTATGACGAACATGGCGAACCCTTCGCCGCCATCTCAATCTCCGGCCCGATTGCGCGCATGACTGACGACCGCATCACCGAGCTGGGTGCGCTGGTGATCCGCGCCGCGAAGCTGGTGACCCAAACCTATTCTGGCCGCTAAGCGGTCACCGACGCATAGCGCGCGCTGAAACGCTGGCTGGCGCGCCACGCAATGACCTCTTCAATATGCCCTTCGCGGATGCGCGTTTGCAGCGCGCGCCACCAGTTGGGATCAAACAGCTGCGGATGCAGCGCCTGCAGCAGTTTGCCGGTCGAGGGTTCGCTGCACAGCGCATAGCGGAAGGTTTCCGGGAACACATCATCCGGCCCGACGCTGTACCACGGCTCGGCCTGCAGCTCATCTTCCTCATAGCGCGCCTGCGGCACATCGCGGAACACCAGTTCGGTCATCGGGCGGATTTCGTCGTAATCGTAAAACACCACGCGGCCATGACGCGTCATACCAAAGTTTTTGTACAGCATGTCGCCGGGGAAAATATTTGCCGCCGCCAGCTGACGAATCGCATCACCATATTCGCCAATCGCGTGCTGCCGCTGTTCCGGCGAAGCCTGAGCCAGCCACAGATTAAGCGGCTCCATGCGGCGCTCCAGCCACAAATGGCGGATGATCACCACATCGTCGCGCAGCTCGAGCTTTTCCGGGATATCGCGCTCAAACTCCGCCATCAGCTCGGCCGGAATACGCGCGCGCGGTAACGCAAAGTGCTCAAACTCCTGCGTATCCGCCATGCGGCCCACGCGATCGTGCTCTTTGACCATGCGATAGCAGTCGCGCACCTGCGCATCGGTGACCTCTTTTTGCGGTGCGAAGCGGTCTTTGATCACCTTAAATACGCGATCAAAACCCGGCAGCGTGAACACCATCATTACCATGCCGCGAATGCCGGGTGCGACGGTGAAATCTTCCTGACTGTGCGCCAGATAGTGCAGGTATTCACGGTAGCATTCGGTTTTACCGTGCTTCTGACAGCCAATCGCCATGTAGCGCTCTGCCACGGTTTTTCCCGGCAGAATCGGTTGCAGCCACGCCACCAGCGCGGCAGGCACCGGCGCGTACACCATGAAATAGGCGCGGGCAAAACCAAACACGATGCTGGCATCATCGCTGTCGGTGAGACAGGTATCGATCCATAAACGGCCAGCATCATCGCGCTGAATCGGCAGCAAACAGGGCACCATGCCATCACTCAGCTGCAGGCGCGCCACAATCCACGCGGTTTTGTTGCGGTAAAACAGTTCGCTGGCGACATCCAGCGTCGCCGTCGCCAGCTGTGTGGCACCAAACTGCTCGTGCAGATGGCGCACAATCCAGCCGATATCGCGCGTTTGATCCTGCCATGTTAGACGCAGCGGAATGTCATTCAGCACCTGACGCAGTGTTTCCTGCCAATTCTGCTTCGGACGATAGAGGCGCGACAGCGGGCGCGGCGCAACCGGTGCAGGCGCATAGGGCTGCGACGGCAAGATAAACAGACGCTCGGGCGACAAATGGCTGTGGCCCTGCAGGCGACAATAGACCGAATTGAAGAAGCTTTCGGCGATTTCATGGCGCGGATAGCCGGGCAGCAAGGTTTCGTAATGGCTTTTCACCCGTAGCCAGAACGCGTCATCCCAGTCCGAAGTGTCATTGAGAATGCGCAGCTGGTTGGTGACCAGGCCAACATGGTGATCGTAAAGATGGATACGCGCTTTCATTGACTGCTGCACCGCGTGCCAGTCGGCCTGCTCGAAGCGCTGTTGCGCACCGGCGGTGATATCCAGAAAGCGGCCATACTGCGCGTCAAAACCTTGCAGAATGGTGTGGGCAATCAGCGATTCTCTCGGCGTCATCGGCAACGCTCCTTTAGCGGTAAGTGGTCGCCATTGAATGGCGACCTTACAACGGCTTCAGAATTGTGCGGCTTCGGTGGAGCCGGTCAGCGCGGTCACGGAGGATTGTCCGCCCTGGATGACGTTGGTAACGCGATCAAAATAGCCGGTGCCCACTTCCTGCTGATGCGATGAAAAGGTGTAACCCTTATCGCGCGCCGCAAACTCCGGCTGCTGCACTTTCTCCACGTAATGGCGCATGCCTTCGCCCTGTGCATAGGCGTGCGCCAGGTCAAACATGTTGAACCACATGCTGTGAATTCCGGCGAGCGTAATGAACTGGAAGCGATAGCCCATTTCGCTCAGCGCCTGCTGGAAACGGGCGATAGTGCGATCGTCAAGGTTCTTCTTCCAGTTGAACGAAGGCGAGCAGTTGTAAGCCAGCAGCTTGCCGGGATACTGCGCGTGAATCGCGTCGGCAAAGCGCTGCGCCATCTCCAGATCTGGCGTTGAGGTTTCGCACCACAGCACATCGGCATAAGGCGCATACGCTAGCCCGCGGCTGATCGCCTGTTCAATCCCGGCACGCGTGCGGAAGAAGCCTTCCGAGGTGCGCTCGCCGGTGATAAACGCCGCATCGCGCGGGTCGCAATCTGAGGTGATCAGATCGGCGGCATCCGCATCGGTGCGCGCCAGCAACACCGTCGGTACGTTCATGACGTCCGCGGCCAGACGCGCCGCCACCAGTTTCTGAATCGCTTCCTGCGTTGGGACTAATACCTTGCCACCCATGTGGCCGCACTTCTTCACCGCCGCCAGTTGGTCTTCAAAATGCACCGCGCCGGCACCGGCCTGAATCATCGATTTCATCAGCTCGAACGCATTGAGCACGCCGCCAAAGCCCGCTTCCGCATCGGCGACAATCGGCAGGAAGTAATCAATAAAATCACTGTCTTCTGGCGATACGCCGCTGGCCCACTGAATTTGATCGGCTCGCTGGAAGCTCTGATTAATCCGCTCCACCACATTTGGCACCGAATTCACCGGATACAGCGATTGGTCGGGATACATCTGCCCGGCCAGGTTAGCATCTGCCGCCACCTGCCAGCCGGAGAGGTAAATCGCCTCTATGCCGGCTTTCGCCTGCTGCACCGCTTGTCCGCCGGTCAACGCGCCGAGGCTGTTGATGTAGCCTTTGCTCGATTCACCATTCAGCAGCGACCAGAGTTTGGTGGCACCGCGCTCCGCCAGCGTGCAGGCGGGATTGACCGAACCGCGCAGATTGACCACATCCTCCGCACTGTACGGACGAGTAATTCCCTGCCAGCGCGCATCATTCCAGCTCGATTCCAGTTGTTTGATCTGTTGCGTACGATTCATCGTCATATCTCCAGGTTCAAGGCAGCAGGCGGTAGCCCGGCAGAGTGAGGAAGGAAACCAGTTCGTCATCGGTGGTAATTTGCGCCATCAGCGCGGCGGCATCGTCGAAGCGTCCATTTTGAAAACGTTCTGCGCCAACGGTTTGCTGCAAGGTGGCCAGCTCTTCCTCCAGCAGCCGTTCAAACAGCGCCACCGTGACCGGCTGGCCATCGCTGAGAATTTGTTTGTGATGAATCCATTGCCAGATGGAGGTGCGGGCGATTTCAGCGGTGGCGGCATCTTCCATCAACCCATCAATCGGAACGCAGCCGTTGCCGCTGATCCAGGCTTCCAGATATTGCAGCGCCACGCGGATATTGGCGCGCATGCCGGCTTCAGTACGCTTGCCGCGACAGGGCGCCAGCAGACGTTCGGCGGTGATTGGCGCATCCTGCTCACGCGTGATGTGCAGTTGGTTGGGCTGATCGCCCAGCCGACGGTCAAACTCCTCCATCGCGATATCAGCCAGGCCGGGATGCGCCACCCAGGTTCCGTCGTGACCGTTGCCCGCTTCTCGCGCTTTATCTTCCTGCACCTTTTGCGTCACCCATACATTGCGCTCCGCGTCTTTGCTCGGAATCAGCGCCGACATACCGCCCATCGCCAGCGCACCACGACGATGACAGGTTCGAATCAGCAGGCGTGAATAGGCATCGAGGAATGGCTGATCCATGCTGATTTGCTGGCGATCCGGCAGGATACGATCGGGATGCTGGCCCAGCGTTTTGATGTAGCTGAAGATGTAATCCCAACGGCCACAGTTCAGGCCAACGACGTGATCGCGCAGTTCCCACAGGATCTCATCCATCTGGAATACCGCCGGCAGCGTTTCGATCAATACCGTGGCTTTGATGGTGCCGCGCGGCAGATCGAAGCGATCTTCACTGAAGCGGAAGATCTCACGCCACCACGCCACTTCAGCGGCATGCTCGGTTTTCGGCAGATAGAACCATGGCGCGTGGCCCTTCTCCAGCAGCGCTTCAACGTTGTGGAAAAAGTAGAGCGCAAAGTCGAACAATCCGCCGGGAATGGCCCGATCGCGCCACTCCACATGCTTTTCATTCAGATGCAGACCGCGCACCCGACACATCAGCAGCGCCGGATTGGCGCGCAGCTGGTAGATCTTGCCGGTTTCACTGGTGAAGCTCAGCGTGCCATTGACGGCATCGCGCAGTGTTAATTGTCCGTCGATCAGCTTCTGCCAGGTTGGCGCCAGTGAATCTTCAAAATCGGCCATGAAGACGTTGACGTTCGCGTTGAGCGCGTTGATCACCATTTTGCGATCCGGCGGCCCGGTGATCTCTACGCGACGATCCTGAAGCAGCTGCGGAATAGGACGAACTTGCCACGCATTTTCACGAATGGAAGCGGTTTCCGAATCAAAGCCGGGTAACTCACCCTGATCGTAACGCTTCTGTCGTTGCTGGCGTGCTTTCAGCAGGCGTTCGCGCTCTGGTGCAAAGCGCACCACTAATGCGTGTATAAAGTCGATTGCTTCTGGGGTAAGCAGCTGCTTTTCCTCGTGGGTAAAGGGCTGGCTGAAGGTTAGCGTATTGCTGATAACCGAGTCTGTCATGCGGGCTGCCTCCTGAGGTGATCCATCGTTTAACGATCGGATCCGGATGTAGGGTGTTTTATAACCTGCAAGATCAGAGCATAATGATTTTTATTTTAATTTCAAAAACTATTTCCATTTTAATGTTTATGTTAATTTATCAGATTGATATTTATGTAATTTAATCTCTCGAATTAAAGGCAATAACTTCCACTGGTGAATTGAAGGCAAAAAAAAAGCCGCGATAGCTTTCGGCTAGCGCGGCAGGATCAAACGAGGTGTTTGATCTATTCGAGTGTTGGATTCATCCGGCGCAGATCGAACGGCGTGATCTGGTAAACGTAGTAGTTCAGCCAGTTGGAGAACAGCAGGTTGCCGTGGCTGCGCCAGGTGGCGCGCGGTGGCAGCTCTGGGTTGTCGTGCGGGAAGTAATTGAACGGCACGTCCGGCTGCAGGCCAGCATCGTAATCGCGATGATACTCACCCGAGAGCGTCAGGGCATCGTACTCAGGGTGGCCGGTGACAAACGCCAGGCGCTTGTCTTTGCTCGCCATCAGATATGCGCCGGTGGATTCCGATTCGGCAAATAGCTCGAGATCGGTGTAATCGCGGATCAGCTGGCTCGGAAAATCAGCATAGCGTGAATGCGGGGCCAGGAAATTGTCGTCAAAACCGCGCGTTAGTAAGGCGTGGGGATGCAGGATTTGGTGCTCATAAACACCGGACAATTTGTTCTGCCGCGTCTGCTTAGGAATGCCATACAGAATGTTGAGTGCCGCCTGAACCGCCCAACAGACAAAGAGCGTGGAGGTGACGTGTTCATTCGCCCAATGCAGTACGCGCTGAATCTGCGGCCAGTAAGCGACATCATTGAAATCGACCAATCCCAGCGGCGCGCCGGTCACAATCAGTCCATCGAAGTTATCGTTTTGGATGTCTTCGAAGTTGCAGTAGAAGTTGTTCAGATGCTCTGTCGGCGTGTTGCGCGACTCGCGGCTATCAATGCGCAGCAGCTGCACATCAATCTGCAACGGTGAGTTAGAGAGCAGACGCAGGAACTGATTTTCTGTCTCAATCTTCTTTGGCATCAGGTTAAGAATCAGCACTTTTAGCGGACGGATCTCCTGAACACTGGCGCGCGACGACGTCATGACAAAGACGTTTTCATCACGCAAAAAATTCACTGCCGGTAATTCGTCGGGAATCCTGATTGGCATAACCTACTCACCTCTTACTGATAACCGTATAAACGTTTAGACATCCAGATGCCCGACATTAGCTTGTTATGTCGAGAATGTCGAGTCTTCATGCGGTTTATGAAAATGTTTCAGCTTTAGATGGGATTTGGGATAAGTCGTGGCGTATTTATGCTGGATCAGCTTCTTGAAATGAAAGTTTGAGGTGAGATTTGCGTGATTTTCATACACTGAATCGCTCTATTCTATGCGATTTTAGCTGATCTCAGACGTAAAAAAGCCCCGGACTTTCGTCCGGGGCTTCTTCACTTATTTGATGCCTGGCAGTTCCCTACTCTCGCATGGGGAGGCCCCACACTACCATCGGCGCTACGGCGTTTCACTTCTGAGTTCGGCATGGGGTCAGGTGGGACCACCGCGCTAAAGCCGCCAGGCAAATTCTGTTTCGTCCGCTGCCCCCTCTCAGGCGCCGCAGACCAGTCCGTAAACAAGCTGAAAATCCGGTCTCTCAGACCAAAACGCCTCTGGCGTTGTAAGGTTAAGCCTCACGGGTCATTAGTACCGGTTAGCTCAACGCATCGCTGCGCTTACACACCCGGCCTATCAACGTCGTAGTCTTCAACGTCCCTTCAGGACCCTCAAGGGGTCAGGGAGAACTCATCTCGGGGCAAGTTTCGTGCTTAGATGCTTTCAGCACTTATCTTTTCCGCACTTAGCTACCGGGCAGTGCCATTGGCATGACAACCCGAACACCAGTGGTGCGTTCACTCCGGTCCTCTCGTACTAGGAGCAACCCCCCTCAATTCTCCAGCGCCCACGGCAGATAGGGACCGAACTGTCTCACGACGTTCTAAACCCAGCTCGCGTACCACTTTAAACGGCGAACAGCCGTACCCTTGGGACCTACTTCAGCCCCAGGATGTGATGAGCCGACATCGAGGTGCCAAACACCGCCGTCGATATGAACTCTTGGGCGGTATCAGCCTGTTATCCCCGGAGTACCTTTTATCCGTTGAGCGATGGCCCTTCCATTCAGAACCACCGGATCACTATGACCTGCTTTCGCACCTGCTCGAGCCGTCACTCTCGCAGTCAAGCTGGCTTATGCCATTGCACTAACCTCCTGATGTCCGACCAGGATTAGCCAACCTTCGTGCTCCTCCGTTACTCTTTGGGAGGAGACCGCCCCAGTCAAACTACCCACCAGACACTGTCCGCAGCCCGGATTACGGGCCTACGTTAGAACATCAAACATTAAAGGGTGGTATTTCAAGGTTGGCTCCACGCAGACTGGCGTCCACGCTTCAAAGCCTCCCACCTATCCTACACATCAAGGCTCAATGTTCAGTGTCAAGCTATAGTAAAGGTTCACGGGGTCTTTCCGTCTTGCCGCGGGTACACTGCATCTTCACAGCGATTTCAATTTCACTGAGTCTCGGGTGGAGACAGCCTGGCCATCATTACGCCATTCGTGCAGGTCGGAACTTACCCGACAAGGAATTTCGCTACCTTAGGACCGTTATAGTTACGGCCGCCGTTTACCGGGGCTTCGATCAAGAGCTTCTCCTTGCGGATAACCCCATCAATTAACCTTCCGGCACCGGGCAGGCGTCACACCGTATACGTCCACTTTCGTGTTTGCACAGTGCTGTGTTTTTAATAAACAGTTGCAGCCAGCTGGTATCTTCGACTGCCTTCAGCTCCATCCGCGAGGGACTTCACCTACCGACAGCGTGCCTTCTCCCGAAGTTACGGCACCATTTTGCCTAGTTCCTTCACCCGAGTTCTCTCAAGCGCCTTGGTATTCTCTACCTGACCACCTGTGTCGGTTTGGGGTACGATTTCGTGTTACCTGGAGCTTAGAGGCTTTTCCTGGAAGCAGGGCATCAGTTACTTCACCACCGTGGTGGCTCGTCGTCACGCCTCAGCCTTAAGATACCCCGGATTTACCAAAGGTATCAGCCTACACGCTTAAACCGGGACAACCGTCGCCCGGATAACCTAGCCTTCTCCGTCCCCCCTTCGCAGTAACACCAAGTGCAGGAATATTAACCTGCTTCCCATCGACTACGCTTTTCAGCCTCGCCTTAGGGGTCGACTCACCCTGCTCCGATTAACGTTGAACAGGAACCCTTGGTCTTCCGGCGAGCGGGCTTTTCACCCGCTTTATCGTTACTTATGTCAGCATTCGCACTTCTGATACCTCCAGCATGCCTCACAGCACACCTTCAACGGCTTACAGAACGCTCCCCTACCCAACAACACATAGTGTCGCTGCCGCAGCTTCGGTGCATGGTTTAGCCCCGTTACATCTTCCGCGCAGGCCGACTCGACCAGTGAGCTATTACGCTTTCTTTAAATGATGGCTGCTTCTAAGCCAACATCCTGGCTGTCTGTGCCTTCCCACATCGTTTCCCACTTAACCATGACTTTGGGACCTTAGCTGGCGGTCTGGGTTGTTTCCCTCTTCACGACGGACGTTAGCACCCGCCGTGTGTCTCCCGTGATAACATTCTCCGGTATTCGCAGTTTGCATCGGGTTGGTAAGCCGGGATGGCCCCCTAGCCGAAACAGTGCTCTACCCCCGGAGATGAGTTCACGAGGCGCTACCTAAATAGCTTTCGGGGAGAACCAGCTATCTCCCGGTTTGATTGGCCTTTCACCCCCAGCCACAAGTCATCCGCTAATTTTTCAACATTAGTCGGTTCGGTCCTCCAGTTAGTGTTACCCAACCTTCAACCTGCCCATGGCTAGATCACCGGGTTTCGGGTCTATACCCTGCAACTTAACGCCCAGTTAAGACTCGGTTTCCCTGCGGCTCCCCTATACGGTTAACCTTGCTACAGAATATAAGTCGCTGACCCATTATACAAAAGGTACGCAGTCACCCCATTAAAGAGGCTCCCACTGCTTGTACGTACACGGTTTCAGGTTCTGTTTCACTCCCCTCGCCGGGGTTCTTTTCGCCTTTCCCTCACGGTACTGGTTCACTATCGGTCAGTCAGGAGTATTTAGCCTTGGAGGATGGTCCCCCCATATTCAGACAGGATACCACGTGTCCCGCCCTACTCTTCGAACTCACAATCTGTGCACTTTCGTGTACGGGACTATCACCCGGTATCGTGCGACTTTCCAGACGCTTCCACTAACGCACAAACTGATTCAGGTTCTGGGCTGTTCCCCGTTCGCTCGCCGCTACTGGGGGAATCTCGGTTGATTTCTTTTCCTCCGGGTACTTAGATGTTTCAGTTCCCCGGGTTCGCCTCGCAACACTATGTATTCATGTTGCGATGATGCACTGGGTGCACCGGGTTTCCCCATTCGGACATCGTCGGCTGTAGCGGTTCATATCACCTTACCGACGCTTTACGCAGATTAGCACGTCCTTCATCGCCTCTGACTGCCAGGGCATCCACCGTGTACGCTTAGTCGCTTAACCTCACAACCCACAGGCGTTTTGCAACGCGCGCAGACTGCAAGCATTTGAGAGACTCGAACGCGCTGTTATTCATTTCTTATTACGGAGAAATGAACCAACGCGTCGTTTCAATTTTCAGCTTGTTCCGGATTGTTAAAGAGCAGTATCTCAGACGCAGCTCGTAAGCTTCGTTTGAGATACGTCGTGGAGACACCTTTCACCTGTCACCAAGCAAGTGGCGTCCCCTAGGGGATTCGAACCCCTGTTGCCGCCGTGAAAGGGCGGAGTCCTAACCGCTAGACGAAGGGGACACGATAGTGTCACGACTTCGCAGCCGTCTTGCTCATTACTTTCTATCAGACAATCTGTGTGAGCACTTCGCGGGAAGGTATCTTCAGGTAAGGAGGTGATCCAACCGCAGGTTCCCCTACGGTTACCTTGTTACGACTTCACCCCAGTCATGAATCACAAAGTGGTAAGCGCCCTCCCGAAGGTTAAGCTACCTACTTCTTTTGCAACCCACTCCCATGGTGTGACGGGCGGTGTGTACAAGGCCCGGGAACGTATTCACCGTAGCATTCTGATCTACGATTACTAGCGATTCCGACTTCACGGAGTCGAGTTGCAGACTCCGATCCGGACTACGACGCACTTTATGAGGTCCGCTTGCTCTCGCGAGGTCGCTTCTCTTTGTATGCGCCATTGTAGCACGTGTGTAGCCCTACTCGTAAGGGCCATGATGACTTGACGTCATCCCCACCTTCCTCCAGTTTATCACTGGCAGTCTCCTTTGAGTTCCCGGCCGAACCGCTGGCAACAAAGGATAAGGGTTGCGCTCGTTGCGGGACTTAACCCAACATTTCACAACACGAGCTGACGACAGCCATGCAGCACCTGTCTCAGAGTTCCCGAAGGCACCAAAGCATCTCTGCTAAGTTCTCTGGATGTCAAGAGTAGGTAAGGTTCTTCGCGTTGCATCGAATTAAACCACATGCTCCACCGCTTGTGCGGGCCCCCGTCAATTCATTTGAGTTTTAACCTTGCGGCCGTACTCCCCAGGCGGTCGACTTAACGCGTTAGCTCCGGAAGCCACTCCTCAAGGGAACAACCTCCAAGTCGACATCGTTTACGGCGTGGACTACCAGGGTATCTAATCCTGTTTGCTCCCCACGCTTTCGCACCTGAGCGTCAGTCTTTGTCCAGGGGGCCGCCTTCGCCACCGGTATTCCTCCAGATCTCTACGCATTTCACCGCTACACCTGGAATTCTACCCCCCTCTACAAGACTCCAGCCTGCCAGTTTCGAATGCAGTTCCCAGGTTAAGCCCGGGGATTTCACATCCGACTTGACAGACCGCCTGCGTGCGCTTTACGCCCAGTAATTCCGATTAACGCTTGCACCCTCCGTATTACCGCGGCTGCTGGCACGGAGTTAGCCGGTGCTTCTTCTGCGGGTAACGTCAATCGGTGAAGCTATTAACTTCACCGCCTTCCTCCCCGCTGAAAGTACTTTACAACCCGAAGGCCTTCTTCATACACGCGGCATGGCTGCATCAGGCTTGCGCCCATTGTGCAATATTCCCCACTGCTGCCTCCCGTAGGAGTCTGGACCGTGTCTCAGTTCCAGTGTGGCTGGTCATCCTCTCAGACCAGCTAGGGATCGTCGCCTAGGTGAGCCATTACCCCACCTACTAGCTAATCCCATCTGGGCACATCCGATGGTGTGAGGCCCGAAGGTCCCCCACTTTGGTCTTGCGACGTTATGCGGTATTAGCTACCGTTTCCAGTAGTTATCCCCCTCCATCGGGCAGTTTCCCAGACGTTACTCACCCGTCCGCCACTCGTCACCCGAGAGCAAGCTCTCTGTGCTACCGTTCGACTTGCATGTGTTAGGCCTGCCGCCAGCGTTCAATCTGAGCCATGATCAAACTCTTCAATTTAAGTTTGATTTGCTGAAACGAGTTCAGCGGTGCTCATCTGTAAAACGTCATAATGAATTTCATTATGTGTTCACTCGTGAGGCTTTGATATTTTTTTGCGTCCGGAGACGCGGATATCAATCCTGCGAGTGCCCACACAGATTGTCTGATAAATTGTTAAAGAGCGTTGCGAACAGCGGCTGAACCGTCTGTCGCGAGGTGGCGTATACTACGCTACTCTCCTTCGGAGTCAAACACTTTTTTCAGCGTTTTCATCCGGCGGAAGTTCTTATCGAATCTTCCTCACCAACACCGCACTTCGTAAACCGTTGTGCCGTGTTGATGGATGCGCATTATAGGGAGTTGTTCTCAGCACGCAACCGCTAAATTCAATAAAAACAACCGTTCGCTGCATTCCACAGCAAAACCCCGCCTTATACGCAGTTACACACAGTGTTATCCACACTCTGCCGCACAAATGAATTTAGGCGAGCATCACGCAAACGTTTTCGCTACAATGCCCGGCGACGTCAAGGATGCCCCTTTTGGGGCGTTACATGAGGCAAGCGTTTCCTTCTATATAGAAGAGAGACACTAAGCTTGATGTAACGCTCTTTATTACGCGAAACAAAGCCAAGGGATAAAACCACCATGCAACAACGTCGTCCTGTACGCCGCGCTCTACTCAGTGTCTCTGACAAAGCCGGTATCCTCGAATTTGCTCAGGCACTCTCCAGCCGTGGTGTTGAGCTGCTCTCCACAGGCGGTACAGCACGTCTGCTGGCAGATGCGGGCTTGCCCGTCACCGAAGTTTCTGACTACACCGGTTTCCCGGAAATGATGGATGGACGCGTCAAAACGCTGCACCCGAAAGTGCATGGCGGCATTTTGGGTCGTCGTGGTCAGGATGATGCGATCATGGCTGAACACGCCATCAACCCAATCGACATGGTGGTCGTCAACCTCTATCCCTTCGCACAAACCGTTGCCAAACCTGATTGCTCATTAGCTGACGCGGTTGAGAACATCGATATCGGTGGCCCAACCATGGTTCGCTCAGCGGCGAAGAACCACAAAGACGTGGCGATCGTGGTGAAGAGCAGCGATTACGAAGCGATCATTGCCGAGCTGGATGCCAACGAAAACTCGCTCACGCTGGAAACACGTTTCGATCTGGCCATCAAAGCTTTCGAACACACTGCCGCCTACGACAGCATGATCGCCAACTACTTCGGTAGCCTGGTGCCGGCTTATCACAGCGACAGCAAAGAACCGGCTGGCCGCTTCCCGCGCACGCTGAACCTCAACTTCATTAAGAAGCAGGATATGCGTTACGGCGAGAACAGCCATCAAGATGCTGCCTTCTATATAGAAGAGAATGTTGCTGAAGCTTCAGTGGCCACTGCGCGGCAGGTTCAGGGCAAAGCGCTCTCATACAACAATATCGCCGATACCGATGCCGCACTTGAATGCGTGAAAGAGTTCGACGAAGCCGCTTGTGTGATCGTCAAACACGCTAACCCATGCGGCGTGGCAGTTGGCGGTTCGATTCTTGACGCTTACGAGCGTGCCTACAAAACCGATCCGACTTCCGCTTTCGGTGGCATCATCGCCTTTAACCGCGAGCTGGACGAAGCCACCGCGCAGGCGATCATCAGCCGTCAGTTTGTTGAAGTGATCATCGCGCCATCCGCCAGCGAAGCGGCACTGAAAATTACCGCGGCCAAGCAGAACGTGCGCGTTCTGGTGTGTGGTCAGTGGCAAGGTCGCGTTGCGGCGCTGGATTTCAAACGCGTTAACGGCGGCGTACTGGTTCAGGATCGCGATTTGGGCATGGTCAACGCCAGCCAGCTGCGCGTTGTCAGCAAACGTCAGCCAACTGAGCAGGAAATGCGTGATGCGCTGTTCTGCTGGAAAGTGGCGAAGTTCGTTAAATCCAACGCCATCGTCTACGCACGTGACAACATGACCATCGGCATTGGCGCCGGCCAGATGAGCCGCGTTTACTCGGCCAAAATTGCCGGTATCAAAGCCGGTGACGAAGGTCTGGAAGTGAAAGGCTCCGCGATGGCGTCTGATGCCTTCTTCCCGTTCCGCGACGGTATCGACGCCGCTGCGGCTGTCGGTATCAGTTGCGTGATTCAGCCAGGCGGTTCAATCCGTGATGATGAGGTGATTGCCGCCGCTGATGAGCACGGCATCGCGATGATCTTTACCGACATGCGTCATTTCCGCCATTAATTGTTGGGAGCAGTACAGATGAAAATTTTAGTGATTGGTAATGGCGGACGTGAACACGCGCTGGCATGGAAAGCGGCACAATCGCCACTGGCGGAAACAGTATTTGTCGCGCCTGGCAATGCGGGCACCGCGCTCGAGCCGGCTCTGCAAAACGTGGCAATCAGCGCCACCGACGTTCCCGCGCTACTGGCCTTTGCTCAGCAGGAAAAGATCGATCTGACCATCGTTGGTCCGGAAGCACCGCTGGTGATTGGCGTGGTTGATGCGTTCCGTGCTGCAGGTCTGAAGATCTTTGGCCCAACGCAAGCCGCTGCCCAGCTCGAAGGCTCAAAGGCGTTCACCAAAGATTTCCTGGCACGTCAGCAGATTCCAACCGCCGAATACCAGAACTTCACCGAAGTGGAACCTGCACTGGCGTATCTGCGTGAGAAAGGCGCACCGATCGTGATCAAAGCTGACGGTCTGGCGGCCGGTAAAGGCGTGATCGTGGCGATGGAACTGGCGGAAGCCGAAGCCGCTGTGCAGGACATGCTGGCTGGCAATGCGTTCGGCGATGCTGGTCACCGCATCGTGATTGAAGAGTTCCTCGATGGCGAAGAGGCCAGCTTTATCGTGATGGTCGACGGCAACAACGTGCTGCCGATGGCCACCAGCCAGGATCACAAACGTGTCGGCGATGGCGATACCGGTCCAAATACCGGCGGCATGGGCGCGTATTCTCCGGCGCCCGTGGTAACCGATGAGATCCACCAGCGCGTGATGGATCAGATCATCTGGCCAACCGTCAACGGTATGAAAGCAGAAGGCAACATTTATACCGGCTTCCTGTACGCTGGGTTGATGATCGATAAGGCCGGTCAGCCTAAAGTGATTGAATTTAACTGCCGCTTCGGCGATCCGGAAACTCAGCCGATCATGCTGCGCCTGCAGTCGGATCTGGTGGCGCTGTGTCTGGCGGCGACCGACGGTAAACTGGATCAGCAAACCTCGCAGTGGGATCCGCGTCCCTCTCTCGGCGTGGTGTTAGCGGCGGGTGGTTATCCGGGCGATTACAACACGGGCGATCAGATTCACGGTCTGCCGCTGGAAGAAGTACCGGATGGCAAGGTGTTCCATGCTGGCACCACCATGAAGGACGATCTGGTGGTCACCAACGGTGGTCGCGTACTGTGCGTGACCGCACTAGGCGACGATGTTGCCAATGCGCAGAAGAACGCTTATGCGCTGGCGCAGCATATCTCGTGGGATGGCAGCTTCTGCCGCCGCGATATCGGCTACCGCGCGATTAACCGCAAATAAGTACGCAAAGGGGCACAGCAGCAGGTGCCCCTTCTCTTTTCCACCTGTCAGAAATCACTCTCTTTTGGCTGCCAGCTGCATTCGTCATCCGGCGTAGCACGCAGCAGTTGCACACCTTCCGGCGCTTCCAGCCACGACACCATCAATGGCGCAGCCTGGCTCTGCTGCTGGCGACCTAGCTTATACAGCGTGTCGCGATCAAAGGCCACATTCACCAGCTTGTCATCGCACTCACGCACCTGATTGCCACCCAGCCAATGGCCCTGACGCAGTAATACGCGGCCTGCGAGCAACGCATTGCTCTGATCCAGCATGCGCTGCGCATCGAAGCGATATAGCTCAACGCTATCAGCGCTGACCGCTTCACGTCGCCCCGCCAGCTGGCGCTGCATGAAATTGAGATTGCCCTGATGATCGAAGCGTAAGGTGACATCATCCGGCTGTGCACCCGCGACGCGCCGTTCGACGCTAATCAGCTTCTGCTGCTGCCAATTGTAGTCAGTGGTTTCCATCGCATCGCCATTAAACGGCGTGAAGACCGTACGCAGGTGAACAACTTGATGGTCGCTATTCTTGCGCCAGATGCGCACGGTGCCGCGGTCGGCCAGATAGCCGCTCGCCGTGAAGGCAGGAAGTTCAGGAGTGGAGCTACAGCCCGTCAGCAGCGCACCAAATAACAGGGCGCAAACGCGCTGAGGAATTGAATTCAGCATGGCAGGTCCCGGCAACAAAAAGGGGCGCTAACGCCCCCTCTTTTAAAGCTAAACCGCAATGCGGAAACTTACTTAACAGCGTCTTTCAGAGCTTTGCCTGAAACGAACGCTGGCACGTTAGCTGCTGCAATTTTGATCTCTTTGCCAGTCTGCGGGTTGCGACCGGTACGCTCAGCGCGGTGGTTCACTTTAAAAGTACCAAAACCAACCAGTTGTACAGCATCACCTTCTTTCAGAGACTCAGTGATCGCAGCCAGGGTAGATTCCAGCGCAGTCTTAGCCTGGGTTTTAGACAGGTCAGCTTTCTCTGCGATCACATCAATCAGTTGAGTCTTGTTCATAAGTTATCCTTAAAGTGTATTTATCGCTTGCTAAGCAACGAGTGCGAGGGAAAAGCCATTCTCAGACCTTGTTCAGCCGGCACGCACCGATAGCCACAATTTTCAGCCCCCCAAATGTAGACCAGACTGGGGGCTGATGTGAAGCCTCCAGGCGCGGTAATTCGGGCCTGAAGTCACGTTTTCTTGCCTTATTGCTGAAAAAGTATACCGATGTTACTGATTCCCGCTTCGCGCAGGTCTGCACGCAGGCCTTTAATCAATTCAAGGTCGCGCTCCTCGCACTCTGACAGCAGGCGGAAAATCTCCCACTGCAGGTCCCATTCATCGATGACAGCCTGATTTCCGCGCAGCTCTTCGTCGGTCATTTCGCGACCGGCCTGCGTCATTTCCAGAATCGCCACGGTAGTGATCGATGTACGGCTGACTTCCACGGCGTGCTCCAGCGTTTCGCCGCTGAGCTGTGCATGCAGCAGTTCACTCAAGGCCACGCAGGCATCAATCGCCGGATGTACACCGTAAACGTCAAAATCGTCACCATCCGGAATCGCCGCTTCAAATTTCTCCAGCTGACCGTCGAAATTGATTTTGGCATCTTTGACCGTCAGGCTTTCCCAGATGAGATCGAGGATGCGGCGATAGAGTTGCGGATCGGCGAATGCGGTCTGCTGACAGAAAGCCCAATAGTTGGGGAACATACGCTCGCAAAGGCAGGCCATGAAAGTCATATGCTGCCAGCTTTCAAGCTTCGCCAGACGCAAATGGACGGGATTCTGTAACATCAAACTTACTCTCAATAGGTTAGCTGGCGGCAGTGTACCGCAAAAGCCGGGCACAAACAGCGTTAAGGCGCATTTTGCCAGCGCAGAAAGGCCGGGCGTCCGGAGGCGACAGCATCCGCCCAACGCGTCGGTTCCGGCAAACGATAGCCCGCAGTACAGGCTTCCACCCATTGCAATGCGCTATCCATGCTGACGCGATGGCCGGTCGAGATAAACAGCGGATTACAGCGCGCTTTACTGCGCCATACCCAGCCAATCTGTTCGCCTTTGTCGAGCAGCGGCTGACGGCTGCCTGGCTCGGCGTCCAGCTCAGCAAAACGTCCACACAAACGCTTCTTCGCCACGCCAATGGTGGGCACATCCACCAGCGAACCGAAATGCGCCGCCACGCCAAGCCGACGGGGATGGGAAATACCGTGTCCATCCACAAACAGCAGATCGGGCAACTGGGAGAGCTGCTGCCAGGCTTCCAGCAGCGCCGGCATTTCGCGGAAGGATAAGAAGCCCGGAATATAGGGCATGGTGGTGGCCACGCGCGCAATGCGGTGTTCCACCAGCTTTAAGGATGGATACTCGAGGATGATCAGAGCCGCGCGCGTGATCTCGCCGCCCTGTTCAAATCCCACGTCGGCACCACCAATAAAGCGTGGCGGCAGCACATCGAAATCATCCTGCCGCACCACATCAGCAGCGCGCTGTAACTGTTCCTGGCGTAGTGCGGCTAAATCCATCATCAGCCCTGATGATACGGACGTGACAGACGATGCACCGCTTCAACAAACGCACCAGCATGCTCAGGCGGCACATCAGGATGGATGCCGTGGCCCAGGTTAAACACGTGACCTTCGCCAGTGCCAAAACCTTCAAGAATCCCGGCGACTTCCTGCTCGATGCGTGCAGGCGGTGCATACAGCATGGAAGGATCCATGTTGCCCTGCAGCGCCACTTTATCACCCACACGACGACGCGCATCGGCGATATCGGTGGTCCAGTCAAGTCCCAGCGCATCGCAGCCGGTCGCCGCTATCGCTTCCAGCCATTGGCCGCCACCTTTAGTGAACAGCGTAATAGGAACGCGGCGACCTTCATTCTCGTGCAGCACGCTATCGACGATTTTATGCATGTAATAGAGCGAGAATTCGCGATAGTCGCGTCCGGTCAGCACGCCGCCCCATGTGTCGAACACCATGATCGACTGCGCGCCAGCTTTGATCTGCGCATTGAGATAAAGAATCACGCTGTCTGCCAGCTTATCCAGCAGCTTGTGCAGGGTTTGCGGCTCGGCGTACATCATCTTTTTAATTTTGGTGAAGGCTTTGCTGCTGCCGCCTTCAACCATGTAGGTTGCCAGCGTCCACGGACTGCCGGAGAAACCGATCAGCGGCACTTCGCCTTTCAGGTTGTGACGAATGGTACGCACCGCGTTCATCACATAACCGAGCTCTTGCTCTGGATCCGGCACCGGCAGCTTGTCGACATCCGCACGGCAGGTGATCGGATTGGAGAAACGCGGGCCTTCGCCGGTCTCAAAGTAGAGCCCAAGTCCCATCGCATCCGGAATGGTGAGGATATCGCTGAAGAGAATTGCCGCATCCAGCGCATAGCGACGCAGCGGTTGCAGCGTGACTTCACACGCCAGCTCAGCATTCTTACACAGCGACATAAAATCACCGGCTTCAGCGCGCGTGGCTTTGTACTCCGGCAAATAACGCCCGGCTTGTCGCATCATCCATACCGGTGTGACATCTACCGGCTGACGTAACAGGGCGCGCAGATAACGATCGTTCTTCAGTTCACTCATAATGGGCTCTCTCATGCTAAGGCCGGCAGTGTAGCATTTTCACGCCGCGCTGGCGCGACACAGGGCAACGGTATCTTCAATCAGGCGACGCGCCACCGTGCCGGGCGGCGGCAACAGCGGCAGATCGTCGTAGCGATACCAGCCGGCATCCAGCAGCTCTTTGCCGTCGTGTTGCAGATCGCCGCCGTCATATTCCGCCATATACGCCATCATCAGAGAGTGCGGGAACGGCCACGGCTGCGAGGTAACGTAACGCACGTTTTTCACCCGCACGTTGCTCTCCTCCATCACTTCCCGCGCCACCGCTTGTTCTAAGGTTTCGCCCACTTCGACAAAGCCCGCCAGCACGGTGTAGATATTGTTACGATGACGCGCATGATTGGCGAGCAGGATCTCATCGCCACGGCGGATAGCCACGATGATGCACGGCGCAATTTGCGGGTAATAACGCTCGCGGCAGTGATTGCACAAGCAGGCAAATTCGCGTTTGCTGATGTGCATCTCATGGCCGCAATAGCCGCACCAGCGATGCGAGCGGTAAAACTCCGCCAGCTGCACGCCACGTCCGGCGATTTGGAACAGGCCGACATCCTCATCAATCAGTTGGCGCACGGAGCCCATGCTGTCCGGACGCGATTCACGTACCAGCCAGACATTCTCGCCCTGCCACTCGCCGATCAAAATCGCGTTGCTGCCGCTGAGGCCAAAATCGCTGGCTAAGCCATGCGGCAATTCGCCCTGCGGCAACCAAAGTTTTTGCTCATGGCTGACAACCCACCATCCAGCGTCTAAGCTTGAGATCTCACGTTGCATCTTAATCGTTGTCCTTAGCGTCAAATCGCACGCTGAAATCCTAATATTAAGTGTGTAATAAACAACTATAACCTACCTGGAGCCCCATATGCTTAACCAGTTAGATAACCTGACAGAGCGTGTAGGCGGCGGAAATGAATTGGTTGATTCATGGCTGCGCGCCCGTCGACAGCTGCTCGTCACTTACTACGAGCTTATTGGCATGAAGCCACAAAAAGATGCGTTATCCACGCTGGATGAACAAGCGCTGGACGCATTTTGTCACAACCTGGTGGATTACCTTTCCACCGGCCATTTCAGCGTGTATGAACACATCATTAGTGAGATGCAGGGTGATAGCCCCTTATTCGTCGCTGCGCAGATTTACCCGGCACTGGAGGCGAATACCGATCGCATCATGCAGCTCTACGACAGCCATCTGCAGCAAGCGATTAACGATGATAATTGCGTGGATTTTCAAACCGCGCTCTCCGAAGTCGGCGAGGTGCTGGAATCGCGCTTCACGCTGGAAGATAAGCTGGTGCAACTCGCCTGGGACAACCAGCTGGCGCTTCCGCCGGTTGCCAACGATAGCGCCATTGCCCGCCCGGCTTAACATCCTTAAGTTGTAAAAAACTTGTTATTCCAGAAAAGCCCTCTTATGCTGAATGGGCTTTTTTATTGCCTCTTCAAAACATCAAGAGGCAAATTTTGCGGTTTAAGCGTAGCGTGCGCAGCCAGTTTGCACTCGGACAGCGCGCAGGGACCGGAGCGTACACGTAGTACGTGACGGTCACGAGCACTGCCCAGGTGCAAAATGGCAAGCAAAGTAGCTTAAACCACAAAACACCAACTTGTCGGAGTGCCCTCTGGGGCTGAGACCGTTAATTCGGGATCCGCGGAACCTGATCAGGTTAGTACCTGCGAAGGGAACAAGAGTAGACATTATCAGCACGGTGCATGCTGGCGCCCGGTACCGTACCTGTTACTCCTTCCGAACTCTGGACAAGCAACTTCCAACCTTTACCGGAAACTTGCTATGTCTGCTAAAACTTCTCGTCGTGAACAACGCGCTCAGGCGCAAGAATTTATCGATTCCCTGCAGGGAACCGCTTTCCCCAACTCCAAACGTATCTGGATCACCGGCAGCCGCGCGGATATTCGCGTGCCGATGCGTGAGATACAGCTCAGTCCAACGCATATAGGCGGCAGCAAAGAGAATCCGCACTATGAGCCAAATGAAGCGGTACCGGTTTACGACACCGCCGGGGCTTATGGCGATCCTCAAGCCACCATTAATGTGCATCAGGGACTCGACAGGCTGCGTGCCAATTGGATCGAAGAACGTGACGACAGCGAAACCATCCACCAGCTGAGTTCCCGTTACACGCAGCAGCGTCTGGCGGATGAAGGCCTGGACCATCTGCGTTTTGAGCAGCTGCCGCAACCGCGCCGTGCCAAAGCGGGTCGCCGGGTTACCCAACTGCACTATGCGCGTCAGGGCATCATCACGCCGGAGATGGAGTTTATCGCGCTGCGTGAAAACATGGGCCGCGAGCGTATTCGCGGTGAAGTGCTGTTACAGCAGCATCCGGGTCACAGCTTTGGTGCCAATCTGCCAGAAAATATCACCGCGGAATTTGTCCGTCAGGAGGTCGCCAATGGGCGCGCCATCATCCCTTCGAACATCAATCATCCCGAATCCGAACCGATGATTATCGGCCGCAACTTCCTGGTGAAAGTGAATGCCAACATTGGCAACTCTGCGGTGAGCTCATCTATTGAAGAGGAAGTGGAGAAGCTGGTGTGGTCAACGCGCTGGGGCGCAGACACTGTGATGGATCTCTCAACCGGCCGCTACATCCATGAAACGCGTGAGTGGATTTTGCGCAACAGTCCGGTGCCGATTGGTACGGTGCCGATTTATCAGGCGCTGGAGAAAGTGAACGGCATTGCAGAAGATCTCAACTGGGAGATTTTCCGCGACACGCTGCTGGAGCAGGCGGAACAAGGCGTTGACTACTTCACCATTCACGCTGGCGTGCTGCTGCGCTATGTGCCGATGACGGCCAAACGCCTGACCGGCATTGTGTCGCGCGGTGGCTCGATTATGGCGAAATGGTGCCTGTCGCATCACACCGAAAATTTCCTCTATCTGCACTTCCGCGAGATTTGTGAAATTTGTGCCGCCTATGATGTGGCGCTGTCACTGGGCGACGGCCTGCGTCCCGGCTCGATTCAGGATGCCAACGATGAGGCGCAATTTGCCGAACTGCATACGCTGGGCGAACTGACCAAAATCGCCTGGGAATACGATGTGCAGGTGATGATTGAAGGTCCGGGCCATGTGCCCATGCAGATGATTCGACGCAATATGACCGAACAGCTTGAGCATTGTCACGAAGCCCCGTTTTACACGCTTGGCCCGCTTACCACCGATATCGCGCCCGGCTACGACCATTTCACCTCCGGCATCGGCGCGGCCATGATTGGTTGGTTCGGCTGCGCCATGCTGTGTTACGTGACGCCGAAAGAGCACCTCGGTTTGCCGAACAAAGAGGATGTGAAGCAAGGGCTGATCACCTACAAGATCGCTGCGCACGCGGCGGATCTGGCAAAAGGTCATCCCGGTGCGCAGATCCGTGACAATGCGATGTCGAAAGCGCGTTTTGAATTCCGCTGGGAAGATCAGTTCAATCTGGCGCTCGATCCGCACACCGCACGCGCCTATCACGATGAAACCCTGCCACAGGAATCGGGAAAAGTGGCGCACTTCTGTTCGATGTGCGGCCCGAAATTCTGCTCAATGAAAATTACCCAGGAAGTGCGTGAGTTTGCCGCCCGCCAACAGGCTGAAGCCCAGCCGATTGAGATGGGTATGGCGCAAATGTCGGACGCCTTCCGCAATCGTGGCGGCGAGATCTATCACGCTGCCGATACCCTTAAAGAGGAAAATGTATGACCGACGCCTTTCCTGCCACAGCCTCAAAGCTGGGGCTGTATCCGGTTGTTGATAGCGTGGAATGGATCGCACGCTTGCTGGAAGCCGGTGTGCGCACCATACAGCTGCGCATCAAAGATTGTGAAGATCACGAGGTGGAAGATGCGGTGCGCGAGGCGATTGCACTCGGCAAACAGTATCGCGCTCGCCTGTTTATCAATGATTACTGGCGCTTAGCCATTAAATATCACGCTTATGGCGTGCACCTCGGCCAGGAAGATATCGATGTAGCCGATCTGGCGGCCATTCGCGAGGCGGGATTGCGCCTGGGTTTATCGACGCATGACGATGCCGAGTTAGATCGGGCTCTGGCGCTGCGCCCTTCTTACATTGCGCTTGGCCACATCTATCCTACGCAAACCAAAGATATGCCTTCTGCGCCGCAAGGCGTGGTGGAATTGAAACGCCACCTGGCGCGTTTGCAGAATGTGCCAACCGTGGCGATTGGCGGTATTTCTCTGGCGCGCGTGCCGGAAGTGCTGGCTACCGGCGTGGGCAGCATTGCGGTGGTGAGCGCGATTACCCAGGCCGCCGACTGGCGCGCAGCAACACAGCAGTTACTGTCACTGGTGGAAAATGGAATCGAACCCGCAGAAGCAGTGTAATGCGCGGTAAGTAAGGATGAAACGCTGGAATCTGCCGCGCAGCAGCGTGATGTAGGGGCTGGCGTCATTTCCTGACAAGACTAAAGTGTGCCTGCCCGCTGTCGCTTGCAGCGGGCCAGGGCTGGTCTCAACCTCTCCCAGCCCTGCCTTTCTTCACGTGATCAGGGAGGAGGTATGCACGAATTCATGACTACAAGCCAGCATGGCACGTTCTACCGCTGCGCCGAGTTGAGCTATCGCCTGCTCTGTGTGCTCATTCATTGGCAAACCATAATTCAGGCGCAAGCAGTTGCGATACTTACCCGAGGCCGAAAACAGCGAGCCTACGGCAACCTGCATGTTCAGCTCACGCAATTCGGTATTGAGCCTGACCGCGTCAAATGCCTCTGGCAATTCAATCCACATCAGGAAACTGCCCTGCGGACGCGACACACAAATCCCACACGGAAAGTAGTGGCGTACCCAGCAGCTAAAGGTTTCATAATTGCGTTGATATACCTGACGCATGCGCCGCAAATGCGGCAGATAATGACCAAGACGAATAAACTCGGCGACCGCATGTTGCGGCTGTGTGGCCGTCGATCCGGTGCTGATATATTTCATATGCAGCACGCGATCGCGATAGCGTCCCGGCGCCACCCAACCGACACGCAGCCCCGGCGCCAGCGTCTTGGAGAAGGAACTGCACAGCAATACCCGTCCATCGTGATCCAACGACTTAAGGGTAACCGGACGCGGATACTCCCACGCCAGCTCGCCGTACACATCGTCTTCAATAATCGCGGCATCGAAACGCTGTGCCAGCGTCACCAGCGCACGTTTGCGAGATTCCGGCATGATAAAGCCCAGCGGATTATTGCAGTTTGGCACCACCACAACCGCTTTAATCGGCCACTGTTCGAACGCAAGTTCCAGCGCTTCCAGGCTGATGCCTGTAACCGAATCGGTAGGAATCTCAATGGCGCGAATGCCGAAGCCGCGCAGAGTTTGCATGGTGCCGTGGAAAGTCGGCGACTCCACCGCAATGATGTCACCAGCCTGACATATCGCACGAATCGAGATCGACAACGCTTCATGGCAGCCGGTGGTGATCACGATATCGTCTGCCGTGAGCTGACAACCACTGTCGATCGTCAGACGCGCAACCTGTTCGCGCAGGGCCGCTACACCCAGCAAACTGTCATAGTTGAGCTGATCGATATCCTGCTTCTGCGCCATACGGCTTTGAATTTTCCACAGCGGTTTCAACGTGGGCTGGGTCAGATCGGGCATACCGCTGCCGAGTTGCAACACATCGTTATTAGTTCGGCTGCTGAGCAACTCCAGCACCGATTCCCACTGCGTGATTTCCACCGGACGCTGTGCAGGTCGGGTGATGGCCGGCATCGGCGGCGTCGCTTTGCGTGTTGCAACGAAATATCCGGAACGTGGCTGCGGCACAATCAGCTGTTTCTCTTCCAGCAGATGATATGCCTGCTGAACGGTGCTGATACTCACGCCGTGTTCAAGACTCAGCGTGCGCACCGACGGCAAGCGCTCGCCGCTGCGGTACAGCCCTTGCTCTATACGATCCGAAAGCAAACATGCTAAATGTTGGTAGCGCGTCATCGTATGCCTCACTCAGCCATCAATCATAATAAACCAGTACAGATAGACCTCATTATTACCATTCAGATCCACTTCAAGGCAATCTGTATGTTAAAGATAAGTGTTTTTTGCGTCTGTATCATAATGCGAAGGAATCAGACAATGCTTCTCAGGCAACCTACTGAGGGCAAGGATTATGGAATTCGATCAAAACCGCGCGGCTAAACCTTTTGACGTCACTTTACTGGATATCTTCCGCGGCGCAGTGCGTATGGTTAAACACTGGAAAGCACGGCGTGAAACTCACCGCATCCTGTCAAAACTGAGTGATAACCAGCTGCGTGATATCGGACTGACACGCGAAGATGTCTGCCGCAAGTTCTGACAAAATGAAGACGAAAAAAAACCCTGCCGAAGCAGGGTTTTTTATTGGTCAGCTTTAGCAGACGAATTACTCGTCGTCGCTTCCGCCCAGACCGGCGTTCAGCAATTCTGCCAGGCTTGCAGAGGCTTCATCCGCAGTAACCTGCGGTGCAACCGGTGCTTCGCCCGCAGAGCGGCGACGCATACGATCCTGGTGATAAGCATAACCGGTACCGGCTGGGATCAGACGACCCACGATGACGTTCTCTTTCAGGCCGCGCAGTTCATCACGCTTACCTGCAACTGCTGCTTCGGTCAGGACACGCGTGGTCTCCTGGAACGATGCTGCAGAGATGAACGATTCGGTTGCCAGTGACGCTTTGGTGATACCCAGCAGATCGCGCATGAATGTTGCGCCGATTTTGCCATTCGCTTCAAGTTCACGGTTAGAGATCTTGATGCGTGAGTATTCAGCCTGCTCACCTTCCAGGAAGTCGGTGCTTCCCACGCTCGAGATGGTTGCTTTACGCAGCATCTGACGAACGATGACTTCGATGTGTTTATCGTTAATCTTAACGCCTTGCAGACGGTAAACTTCCTGCACTTCGTTAGTGATGTAACGGGTCACAGCATGGACGCCACGCAGACGCAGGATGTCGTGCGGAGACTCTGGGCCGTCAGATACGACGTCACCACGTTCTACGCGCTCACCTTCGAATACGTTAAGCTGACGCCATTTTGGAATCATCTCTTCGTACGGATCGCTACCATCAACCGGCGTAATCACCAGACGACGCTTACCTTTGGTCTCTTTACCGAAGGAGATGATACCGCTGATCTCCGCCAGGATTGCTGGCTCTTTCGGACGACGCGCTTCGAACAAGTCAGCAACGCGCGGCAGACCACCGGTAATATCCTTGGTACCGCCAGACTCCTGCGGAACACGCGACAGCGTGTCACCGGCACTGATCTTAACGCCATCTTCCAGCTGAACAATTGCTTTGCCCGGCAGGAAGTACTGTGCTGGCATGTCGGTACCTGGAATCAAAACATCATTTCCGTTGGCATCAACAATTTTCAGCGCAGGACGCAGATCTTTACCACCCGCAGTACGTTCTGCAGAATCCAGAACCACCAGCGATGACAGACCGGTTAAGTCGTCAGTCTGACGCGTAATGGTCTGACCGTCGATCATGTCAGTGAAGCGAATGAAACCGCCCACTTCGGTGATGACCGGCATGGTATGCGGATCCCAGTTTGCTACGGTTTCGCCCGCGGCAACCTGCTCGCCATCACCTTTAGCCATGACCGCACCGTAAGGTACTTTATAGCTCTCTTTGGTACGACCGAACTCGTCGATCATCTTCAGCTCAACGTTACGTGAAACGATAACCAGTTTCCCTGAGGAGTTGGTTACAGACTTCGCGTTGGTCAGCTTGATAGTACCTTTGTTCTTCACCTGGATGCTGGATTCAGCAGCCGCACGAGATGCCGCACCACCGATGTGGAACGTACGCATCGTCAGCTGTGTACCCGGCTCACCGATGGACTGTGCTGCGATAACACCGATGGCCTCACCTTTGTTGATGATGTGACCACGTGCCAGATCGCGACCGTAGCAGTGTGCACACACACCGAAGTCGGTTTCACAGCCAACAACCGAGCGCACTTTAATCGCATCGACTGAATTCAGTTCGATCACATCACACCAGTGTTCATCGATCAGGGTGTTACGCGGGATCAGGATGTCCGCAGTGCCTGGCTTCAGAACGTCTTCAGCCGTTACACGACCCAGTACACGCTCACGCAGCGGCTCTTTAACGTCGCCACCTTCGATGACTGGAGTCATCATGATGCCTTCGAACGTGCCGCAGTCATCTTCGGTAACAACCAGATCCTGCGCTACGTCGACCAGACGACGCGTCAGATAACCGGAGTTAGCAGTTTTCAGTGCGGTATCCGCCAGACCTTTACGCGCACCGTGCGTGGAGATGAAGTACTGGAGTACGTTCAGACCTTCACGGAAGTTCGCGGTGATCGGCGTTTCGATGATTGAGCCATCTGGCTTAGCCATCAGACCACGCATACCGGCCAGCTGACGAATCTGTGCAGCAGAACCACGCGCACCGGAGTCGGCCATCATGTAGATGCTGTTGAACGATACCTGCTGCTCTTCTTCGCCATCACGGTTGATCACGGTTTCAGTTTGCAGGTTATCCATCATCGCTTTGGAAACACGTTCGTTAGCGGCGGCCCAAATATCGATAACTTTGTTGTAACGTTCGCCAGCAGTTACCAGACCAGACTGGAACTGTTCCTGAATCTCAGCAACTTCCGCTTCCGCTTCGGCTACGATTTCCGCTTTCTTCGCTGGGATGACCATGTCGTCGATACCTACAGAGGCACCTGAACGGGCTGCGTAAGCAAAACCGGTGTACATAGTTTGGTCAGCAAAGATAACGGTCGGCTTAAGACCAAGAATGCGGTAACAGGTGTTCAGCATCTTGGAAATGGCTTTCTTACCCAGCGCCTGGTTGACGATGGAGTAAGGCAGGCCTTTCGGAACGATCATCCACAGAATCGCACGACCAATGGTGGTGTCGATAATGCTGGTTTTCGCAACGAACTCTTCCTGTTCGTTCTTGGTGTATTCAGTGATACGCACTTTAACGCGTGCATGCAGCTCGGCCAGGCCAGCGCGATAAACACGCTCAGCTTCTTTCGGGCCAGTCAGCACCATGCCTTCGCCTTTAGCGTTCACTTTGTCGCGGGTCATGTAGTACAGACCCAGAACAACGTCCTGTGAAGGAACGATGATTGGCTCGCCGTTCGCTGGTGACAGAATGTTGTTGGTCGACATCATCAGCGCACGCGCTTCCAGCTGGGCTTCCAGCGTCAGCGGTACGTGAACAGCCATTTGGTCACCATCGAAGTCGGCATTATATGCCGCACAAACCAGCGGATGCAGCTGAATCGCTTTACCTTCGATCAGAACCGGTTCAAACGCCTGGATACCCAAACGGTGCAGAGTTGGTGCACGGTTCAGCAATACCGGGTGTTCGCGGATCACTTCGTCCAGGATATCCCAAACGACAGCTTCTTCGCGCTCAACCATTTTCTTAGCGGCTTTGATGGTGGTGGCCAGGCCACGCAGTTCCAACTTGCCGTAGATGAACGGTTTGAACAGCTCAAGAGCCATTTTCTTCGGCAGACCGCACTGATGCAGACGCAGGTATGGACCAACGGTGATAACTGAACGGCCAGAGTAGTCAACACGTTTACCCAACAGGTTCTGACGGAAACGACCCTGCTTACCTTTGATCATGTCTGCCAGAGATTTCAGCGGACGCTTGTTCGAGCCAGTGATGGCGCGACCGCGACGGCCGTTATCCAGCAGTGCATCAACCGCTTCCTGCAACATACGTTTTTCGTTACGTACGATGATATCTGGCGCAGCCAGATCCAGCAGGCGTTTCAGACGGTTGTTACGGTTGATCACGCGACGATACAGATCGTTCAGATCCGACGTTGCGAAACGACCACCGTCCAGCGGTACCAGCGGGCGCAGATCTGGCGGCAGAACCGGCAGAACGGTCAGGATCATCCACTCTGGCTTGTTACCAGACTGAACGAACGCTTCCAGCAGCTTGATACGCTTGGTCAGCTTTTTACGTTTGGTCTCGGAGTTGGTCTCGTTCAGCTCTTCACGCAGCTGCTCGCACTCTTGCTCCAGATCCATGTTTTTCAGCAGCGCCTGGATCGCTTCCGCACCCATCTTCGCGTCGAATTCGTCACCGAACTCTTCCAGCGCGTCAAGGTACTGCTCTTCGGTCAGAATCTGACGTTTTTCCAGGTTGGTCATGCCGCCTTCGATAACCACATAAGATTCGAAGTACAGCACGCGCTCGATATCACGCAGTGGCATATCCAGCAGTAAGCCGATACGCGAAGGCAGTGATTTCAGGAACCAAATGTGCGCAGTCGGTGAAGCCAACTCAATGTGGCCCATGCGCTCACGACGTACTTTGGTCTGTGTAACTTCAACGCCACACTTCTCACAGATCACGCCGCGATGTTTTAAACGCTTGTACTTACCGCACAGGCATTCGTAGTCTTTTACCGGTCCAAAAATCCGGGCACAGAAAAGACCGTCACGCTCAGGCTTGAAGGTACGGTAGTTAATGGTTTCCGGCTTTTTAACTTCACCAAAAGACCATGAACGGATCATGTCTGGCGAGGCCAGAGCAATTTTGATCGCATCAAACTCTTCGGTCTTAGTTTGCGCTTTCAGAAACTTAAGTAAGTCTTTCACGGATTAGCTCCCGTCGGAGTGGAACTCTCAGGGACGCGCACCCGAAGTGCACGTCCCGTAACCAGTACTTGCGAGTACTTACTCGTCTTCCAGCTCGATGTTGATACCCAGCGAGCGAATCTCTTTCAACAGTACGTTGAAGGATTCCGGCATGCCCGGTTCCATCTGATGGTTACCGTCGACGATGTTTTTATACATCTTCGTACGGCCGTTAACGTCATCAGATTTAACGGTAAGCATTTCCTGCAGGGTATACGCGGCACCGTATGCTTCCAGTGCCCACACTTCCATCTCACCGAAGCGCTGTCCACCGAACTGCGCTTTACCACCCAGCGGCTGCTGAGTAACCAAGCTGTAAGAACCGGTAGAACGTGCGTGCATCTTGTCGTCAACCAGGTGGTTCAGTTTCAGCATGTACATGTAACCTACGGTTACCTGACGCTCAAACTGCTCACCAGTACGGCCGTCGAACAGGGTGATCTGACCGGAAGAAGGCAATCCGCCGAGCTGCAGCAGCTCTTTGATTTCGCTCTCTTTCGCACCGTCAAACACCGGAGTCGCGATTGGCATACCCTTCTTCAGGTTCTCTGCCAGACGCAGTACTTCGTCATCTGTAAAGGTGTTCAGGTCAACTTTCTGACGCACATCAGTGCCCAGATCGTAAGCACGCTGGATGAACTCACGCAGTTTGGAGACTTCTTCCTGCTTCTTCAGCATCGCATTGATTTTTTCACCAATGCCTTTAGCCGCCATACCGAGGTGAGTTTCCAGAATCTGACCGATGTTCATACGCGATGGTACGCCCAGCGGGTTCAGTACGATGTCGACCGGCGTACCGTTCTCATCGTAAGGCATGTCTTCGATAGGGTTGATCTTCGAGATAACACCCTTGTTACCGTGACGACCTGCCATCTTGTCACCAGGCTGAATCTGACGTTTAACGGCCAGATACACCTTAACGATTTTCAGCACGCCTGGTGCCAGATCATCGCCTTGGGTGATCTTGCGACGCTTAGCTTCAAGTTTCTTCTCAAACTCGTGCTTCAGTTCGTCGTACTGCTCAGCCAGCTGCTCCAGAGAGTTCTGCTTCTCTTCGTCAGTCAGGCCCAGCTCCAGCCAGCGCTCACGTGGCAGTTTGTCCAGCTTCTCAGCTTCAACACCACCCGAGATCAGTACGGCCTGGATACGGCCAAATAGGCCAGCTTCGAAGATCTGCAGTTCTTCAGACAGGTCTTTCTTAACCTGCTTCAGCTGCATCTCTTCGATTTCCAGCGCGCGCTTGTCTTTTTCCACGCCATCGCGAGTGAAGACCTGCACGTCAATAACAGTACCGGATACGCCGTTCGGAACGCGCAGTGACGAATCTTTTACGTCAGAGGCTTTTTCACCGAAGATCGCACGCAGCAGTTTCTCTTCTGGCGTCAGCTGGGTTTCACCTTTCGGTGTTACCTTACCAACCAGAATGTCGCCACCGGTCACTTCCGCACCGATATACACAATGCCGGATTCATCCAGTTTAGAAAGCGCAGCTTCACCCACGTTCGGGATATCAGCGGTGATCTCTTCTGGCCCCAGCTTGGTGTCGCGAGACACACATGCCAGTTCCTGGATGTGGATAGTGGTGAAACGGTCTTCCTGAACCACACGCTCGGATACGAGGATGGAGTCTTCGAAGTTGTAACCGTTCCATGGCATGAACGCCACGCGCATATTCTGACCCAGCGCCAGTTCACCGAGGTCGGTAGACGGGCCATCTGCCAGCACGTCGCCACGCTCAATCGGCTCACCCAGATTGACACACGGCATCTGGTTGATGCAGGTGTTCTGGTTAGAACGGGTGTACTTGGTCAGGTTGTAGATGTCGATACCCGCTTCGCCCGGATACATCTCTTCTTCGTTAACTTTGATAACGATACGAGAAGCATCAACGTACTGAACGGTACCACCACGTTTCGCGACGGCAGTTACACCGGAGTCAACCGCTACTGCGCGTTCCATACCGGTACCAACCAGTGGCTTATCAGCACGCAGAGTTGGAACCGCCTGACGTTGCATGTTCGCACCCATCAAGGCGCGGTTAGCATCATCGTGCTCCAGGAACGGAATCAGTGACGCACCGACAGAAACCACCTGTTGGGTGGAAACGTCCATGTAGTCAACCTGATCGCGGCTGAACAGGCTTGACTCACCCTTGCTACGGCAGGTGACGAGATCGTCAACAAAGCTGCCATCTTCTGCGAGGTTGGTGTTTGCCTGAGCGATAACGTAGTTACCCTCTTCAATTGCAGAGAGGTAATGAATTTCATCACTCACTTTCCCGTCAACAACGCGGCGATACGGGGTTTCAAGGAAACCGTATTCATTAGTCTGCGCGTAAACCGAGAGTGAGTTGATCAGACCGATGTTCGGGCCTTCCGGAGTTTCGATAGGACATACACGACCGTAGTGCGTTGGGTGTACGTCACGTACTTCGAAGCCGGCGCGCTCACGGGTCAGACCGCCTGGGCCCAGAGCAGAGATACGACGTTTGTGCGTAATCTCGGACAATGGGTTGTTCTGATCCATAAACTGGGACAGCTGGCTTGAACCGAAGAACTCTTTCACCGCCGCCGAAATCGGCTTAGCGTTGATCATGTCCTGAGGCATCAGCGTATCGAGGTCGCCCAGAGACAGACGCTCTTTAACTGCACGCTCAACACGCACCAGACCCACACGGAACTGGTTTTCTGCCATTTCGCCAACAGAACGAATACGACGGTTACCGAGGTGATCGATATCATCCACTTCACCGATACCGTTACGGATACCGATAAGCTTTTTCATCACTTCGATGATGTCGTCTTTGCTCAGGATACCTGAACCTTCGATCTCATCACGCAGCAGAGAACGGTTGAACTTCATACGTCCAACCGCAGAAAGATCGTAACGATCTTCAGAGAAGAACAGGTTTTCGAACAGGTTTTCAGCAGCTTCACGCGTTGGTGGCTCACCAGGACGCATCATGCGGTAGATCTCAACCAGCGCGCTTAAACGATCGTTGGTTGGGTCAACACGCAGAGTCTCGGAGATGTACGCACCGTGATCAAGGTCGTTGGTGAACAGCGTTTCAATGCGCTTGTGGCCCGACTGGCTCAGTTTCGCCAGCAGATCCAGTGACAATTCCATGTTTGCAGGAACGATCAGCTCGCCGGTGTTCAAATCGACGTAGTCTTTAGCAACCACTTTGCCAGCAATGTATTCAACTGGCACTTCGATGTGCTGAATGTTGTCTTTTTCCAGCTGACGGATGTGGCGCGCAGTGATGCGACGACCTTTCTCAACGTAAACCGTGCCGTTTGCTTCGATATCGAAGGAGGCGGTTTCACCACGCAGGCGCTCAGGCACCAGTTCCATCTGCAGTTTGTTATCGCGGATTTCATAAACGACTTTATCAAAGAACAGATCAAGGATTTGTTCTGAGGTGAAGTTTAACGCGCGCAGAATGATACTGGCCGGCAGCTTACGACGACGGTCAATACGGACGAAGAGGTTGTCTTTCGGGTCAAACTCGAAATCGAGCCATGAACCGCGGTAAGGGATGATACGTGCGTTATACAGCACTTTACCGGAAGAGTGCGTTTTACCCTTATCGCTGTCGAAGAACACGCCAGGACTACGGTGCAGCTGAGAAACGATAACACGCTCAGTACCATTGATAACAAAGGTACCATTGTCCGTCATGAGTGGAATCTCACCCATGTAGACTTCTTGTTCTTTAATGTCTTTTACGGTGCCTTCCGGCGCTTCGCGCTCGTAGATCACCAGACGCAGTTTCACGCGCAGCGGTGCCGAATAGGTCACGCCACGGATCTGACATTCAGTTACGTCAAAGACAGGCTCACCCAAACGGTAGCTGACATACTGCAACTCAGAGTTGCCGCTGTAGCTTGAGATTGGGAATACGGAGCGGAAGGCTGCTTCCAGACCGTACTGGCCTTCTGGATCTTGCTCGATGAACTTCTGGAACGAGTCAAGCTGGATAGAAAGGAGATAAGGTATGTCCAAAACTTGTGGACGTTTACCAAAATCCTTACGAATACGTTTTTTCTCGGTATAGGAGTAAACCATGGGGTTCCTCAGCTAGCTGACATGTCGAACCACGCTGTCCGTCCTGAAAAGGACAGTTCATGCAACACTATTTTTTGTTTTTCATGCGATGCGCAGCACCCCATGCAATACATCTTTCTATCACTCTTAAATCATTTCATCGCCGTTGTTCAGGCAGGGAACCTTCGCAGGAGAGCGATATATTAAGGCGTCGATAGAAAAAGATATTGAAGAGGAATGATGGACAAACAGTGCGAAACGCCATCATTCCCCTGTAGCGCAAAAAGGCTGGTGACCTAAACAGTCACCAGCCATCAGCCTAATGTTACTCAGGCTGCAACCCGAAGGTTGTCTTACTTAACTTCAACTTCAGCGCCAGCTTCTTTCAGAGCAGCTTCAAGAGCGGCTGCGTCATCTTTGCTGATGCCTTCTTTGATAGTACCGGTAGCTTCAACCAGGTCTTTAGCTTCTTTCAAGCCCAGGCCAGTTGCAGTACGTACTGCTTTGATTACTGCGACTTTGTTAGCGCCAACAGCTTTCAGAATTACGTCGAATTCAGTTTTCTCTTCAACAGCTTCAGCTGGGCCAGCAGCAACAGCTACAGCGGCAGCAGCAGAAACGCCGAATTTTTCTTCCATAGCAGAAACCAGCTCAACTACTTCCATTACGGACATAGCGGCAACAGCTTCCAGAATTTGGTCTTTAGTGATAGACATATCGATTGTTCCTAAAAATCAGAAAAAGTTTATACGGTAGCAAGCACGAAGGAAAAGAATTTGGCCTTAAGCCGCTTCTTTTGCATCGCGCACAGCAGCCAGAGTACGGACCAGTTTGCCAGCAGCGGCTTCTTTCATGGTCGACATCAGACGTGCCAGTGCTTCTTCGTAAGTCGGCAGAGTTGCCAGACGGTCAATATTGGCCGCCGTGATCAGCTCACCTTCAAAGGCTGCAGCTTTGACCTCAAATTTTGCATTCGCTTTAGCGAAATCTTTGAACAAACGAGCAGCAGCGCCCGGGTGTTCCAAAGAGTATGCAATCAGGGTCGGACCAACAAACGTGTCTTTCAGGCACTCGAAAGGAGTACCTTCAACGACGCGGCGCAGCAGGGTGTTACGAACAACACGCATGTAAACGCCAGCTTCACGACCTGCTTTACGCAGTTCGGTCATTTTATCAACGGTCACGCCACGGGAATCCGCAACAACCGCTGAAAGCGCGCCTTTGGCTACTTCGCTAACTTCAGCAACAATCGCTTGTTTGCCTTGAAGATTTAATGCCATTAGCTTTTGCTCCTGGATTGACCGGGAATAATTTCCCGGAACTCACTTCACTTATTCACCCGAAGGCGATAAGCGCTATTACACGGTGAGCAGAATCCAGCGAAGAAATAATTCTTTTTGGTTCTGTCACCGTCTACGCAGGGTATTAAGCAAGATATCCGAAAATATTCTGCTCCTGCGGTCTCGGACGGAGGCCAGGATAAGGCCTGGCTCCAACCTAAGCGACTGAACAACCAAGTATTTAGACTTTGTCACTCACTCGCTTTGAATCTGGGTTCTGAATTGTGCAAACAACCAGAACAACGGGCGTAAGATTCTAGATGAATTTTTCGCCCGTTACAAGCAGCAATTAGTTTGCTGATGCACTCAGACCAGTCTGGTCAACGGCAACGCCGGCGCCCATGGTGGTAGAGATGCTGACTTTCTTGATGTACACGCCTTTCGCCTGTGATGGTTTAGCTTTTTTCAGCGCAACCAGCAAAGATTCCAGGTTTTCTTTCAATTTGTCAGTGTCAAAATCCACTTTACCGATGGTGGTGTGGATGATGCCGTTTTTGTCGTTACGATAACGAACCTGACCTGCTTTAGCATTTTTAACTGCTTCAGCAACGTTCGGCGTTACAGTACCAACTTTCGGGTTTGGCATCAGACCGCGTGGGCCCAGAACCTGGCCCAACTGGCCAACAACGCGCATTGCATCTGGAGATGCGATTACAACGTCAAAGTTCATTTCGCCTTTTTTGATCTGCTCAGCCAGGTCTTCCATACCAACCAGTTCTGCGCCAGCTGCTTTAGCAGCTTCAGCGTTTGCACCTTGGGTGAAGACGGCAACACGTACTGAACGACCAGTACCGTGTGGCAGAACGGTCGCACCGCGCACGTTCTGATCAGATTTACGTGCATCGATGCCGAGGTTAACGGCAACGTCAACGCTTTCTACGAACTTGGCAGTAGCCAGTTCTTTCAGCAGAGCAACAGCTTCGTTAATGTCGTACTGCTTAGTAGCATCAACTTTGTCACGGATTACGCTCATGCGCTTGGTCAGCTTAGCCATTTCTTAATCCTCTACTACCAGGCCCATGGAACGAGCAGTACCTTCGATAGAGCGAGTCATCGCTTCTACGTCAGAACCAGTCATGTCCGCAGCTTTAGTTTCTGCGATTTCACGTACCTGAGCACGGGAAACTTTACCGACTTTGTCTTTGTTCGGCTTACCAGAACCAGACTTGATGCCCGCTGCTTTTTTCAGCAGTACGGCAGCCGGAGGCGTTTTGGTAACGAAGGTGAAAGAACGGTCACTGTATACGGTGATAACAACAGGAGTAGGCAGGCCTTTCTCCAGGGATTCAGTCTTAGCGTTGAACGCTTTGCAGAATTCCATAATGTTAACACCCTGCTGACCCAGTGCTGGACCAACAGGTGGGCTTGGGTTAGCCATACCAGCTGCAACTTGCAACTTAACGTAGGCTTGTACTTTCTTGGCCATGATAATTCCTCAATTGGGTTATAACGCCTGAAAAACAGGCTCCCCGTGATAACGATTTATATGCCGTTGCGGGCACATAAAAACAAAAGGCGCGAAATTATAGGTAAATTTCGCGCCTTCCGCAAGAGCTAAAAAGTGAACAGAAGGGTTAACCTTTCTCCACCTGAGCGAAGTCGAGTTCCACTGGCGTTGCACGGCCAAAGATGGAAACGGACACTTTCAGGCGGCTCTTCTCGTAGTCCACTTCTTCGACCACTCCGTTGAAGTCGGCAAACGGGCCGTCGCTGACGCGTACCATCTCGCCTGGCTCGAACAGCGTTTTTGGACGCGGCTTATCACCCACCTGCTGCAGGCGGTTCATAATCGCATCAACTTCTTTATCACTGATTGGCGCAGGACGGTCGGAAGTACCACCGATAAAGCCCATTACACGCGGTACACTGCGTACTAAGTGCCAGCTGGCGTCATTCATTACCATCTGAACCAATACGTAGCCAGGGAAGAATTTACGTTCGCTTTTGCGGCGCTGGCCGCCACGGATTTCGACGACTTCTTCAGTCGGCACCATGACTTCGCCAAAAAGCTCTTCCATGTTGTGCAGTTTGATATGCTCGTGCAGCGATTTCGCTACGCGGGCTTCAAAACCGGAGAACGCCTGAACGACGTACCAGCGTTTTTTTGGAGCTTCAGACATCTCAGAACCTCAGGCCAGTGATAAACGATACCAGACGGACCAGAATACCATCCAGCCCCCACAAAATCAGTGACATCACGGCAGTTACCGCGGCAACGATTAACGTGGTGTGCAGTGTTTCCTGGCGAGTCGGCCAAATGACCTTACGCATTTCGGTTTTAGCTTCACGGGCAAATGCCACAGTCGCTTTGCCTTTGATTGTCAGCAAAGCAATGCCGCCCGCTGCAGCGATCAGCACAACCACAGCCAGCGCGCGCAGAGGCAATGTTACATCGCGATAGATATAGTTGCCGACGATTGCTACCAGGAGCAATGCGATCACAACTACCCATTTCATCGCTTCAAGGCCGCGCCCGCTTCCTTGAGCTTCGGTATTCGCACTCATAAACCAACCTGCCACAATAATTCAGAAACTATACTGCCCCGCAGTGCGAGGCATCCAAACCGAATGAGCTTTTGAGCGTAACTCGGTATCCAACGCCGTGAAACAGAGCCTGTCTCAGCAATGATTATGATGCAAAATCACTGATGAGCCAGGTTCTATACAACAGCGTGCAAAAAGGGCATCAAATGATGCCCTTTCCTTGTGCATTGCGTCAAATCTTATCGCAGTTAAGCGATAATTTCAGCAACAACACCCGCACCAACAGTACGGCCGCCTTCACGGATTGCGAAACGCAGACCCTGATCCATAGCGATTGGCTTGATCAAAGTTACGGTCATTTTTACGTTGTCGCCTGGCATTACCATTTCAACGCCTTCTGGCAGTTGAACGTCACCGGTCACGTCAGTAGTACGGAAGTAGAACTGAGGACGGTAGCCTTTGAAGAACGGAGTATGACGGCCGCCTTCATCTTTAGACAGAACGTAAACTTCTGAAGTGAACTGGGTATGTGGCTTGATAGAACCCGGCTTAGCCAGAACCTGGCCACGCTCGATGTCTTCACGCTTGATACCACGCAGCAGAACACCACAGTTCTCGCCTGCCTGACCCTGGTCCAGCAGTTTGCGGAACATTTCAACGCCAGTACAGGTTGATTTCACAGTGTCTTTAAGGCCAACAACTTCAACTTCGTCGCCCACTTTAACGATACCGCGCTCAACACGACCGGTAACAACGGTACCACGGCCAGAGATTGAGAATACGTCTTCGATTGGCAGCAGGAACGGCTTGTCGATTGCACGTACTGGCTCTGGGATATAGGTATCCAGGTGCTCAGCCAGCTCAATGATCTTAGCTTCCCACTCAGCGTCGCCTTCCAGCGCTTTCAGAGCAGAACCACGTACGATTGGAGTGTCGTCGCCTGGGAAGTCATATGCTGACAGCAGGTCACGTACTTCCATTTCAACCAGTTCCAGCAGCTCTTCATCATCAACCATGTCGCACTTGTTCAGGAACACGATGATGTAAGGAACGCCAACCTGACGACCCAGCAGGATGTGCTCACGGGTCTGTGGCATTGGGCCATCAGTCGCAGCAACAACCAGGATCGCGCCGTCCATCTGCGCAGCACCGGTGATCATGTTTTTCACATAGTCGGCGTGGCCTGGGCAGTCAACGTGCGCATAGTGGCGAGACGGGGTTTCGTATTCAACGTGAGAAGTGTTGATGGTGATACCACGTGCTTTCTCTTCTGGCGCTTTATCGATCTCATCGAATTTGCTTGCCTTACCGCCGTAGGTTTTAGCCAGTACGGTAGTAATTGCTGCAGTCAGGGTGGTTTTACCGTGGTCGACGTGACCGATGGTACCCACGTTTACGTGCAGTTTGTTACGCTGAAATTGCTCTTTAGCCATCGCTAGTCCCTCTAAGACACGGATATATCGAAGATATCGTCATATCAACCAGGCATTGCCTGACTGTTTGGTTTACAGAGAGAGAATCAGGAGAGAGATAAAGGAAGTGGTGCTGATACCCAGAGTCGAACTGGGGACCTCACCCTTACCAAGGGTGCGCTCTACCAACTGAGCCATATCAGCACATCTGGAGCGGGCAGCGGGAATCGAACCCGCATCATCAGCTTGGAAGGCTGAGGTAATAGCCATTATACGATGCCCGCATCCTGGAACTCGGCTACCTGTTCTTTCTGTAGCTTATGAATAATAAAAGAAGACCTTCTATTATTCGAGCCGGTCAGAGTTGCTGACCAACTTTGATTGCGCTAATGCGCAATCTGAAATTCGAAGGTGAGAGATGAAGAACTCACCCATCAGATAAAGACTTTATCTGACGCCCAACCAGGAGGTTGAGATGGTGGTGGGAGAAGGATTCGAACCTTCGAAGTCTGTGACGGCAGATTTACAGTCTGCTCCCTTTGGCCGCTCGGGAATCCCACCTACTTGATGGTGCCGGCTACCGGAATCGAACTGGTGACCTACTGATTACAAGTCAGTTGCTCTACCAACTGAGCTAAGCCGGCATCAAGTGGAGCGCATTCTAGGAATACCCGAAGAAGGATGCAACAAAAAAATCGTCAAAATTGTTCTATCGCTTACTATTTGTGCAAATCATCTCAAATCAGCCATCAGCTGCAGTAAAACCACCCTAAACCTGTGCATTTTTACACCACCACATCGATTGATTGCTATGAACCGCCATCATTTTCAATGCACATATTTGAAGCACACTGCCTTTCTGCTGTGCAAATTGTAGAAAATTTTTTGTGAAACTACCCGCTACACTCGTTTTTTCTGCTGGCCTGCATTTTGCTTATCTATTTAATCGGGTCATTAAATGGAGGATGTCGCATGAATATTGTTCAGCTCACTGCAGAAACATTACCCCTTTATCGTCAGGCTTTGGCTGCCCTGATGGTTGAAGCGGTAAAAAACAATATGACTTCGGCATTTCAACATTCGCAAAAGATGCAACAGTATCAGAATGCGGAGCGCTATTTTCATAGCTTACGCAACAAAATGGCACGCCATGAGTTGCTGCTATGGATTGCCGTCATCGACTCGGTTGTGGTGGGAAGCGTGCAGCTCAATATTTGTCAGCGTCCAGATGGACAAAATCGCGCGGAAGTTTTACAGCTGCTTGTGCATTCAAATGCTCAGCGAGAAGGGATTGGACGCAGATTAATGCAGACGCTTGAGCACAAGGCAGAAAGCTATCAGCGTGGTCTGCTTTATTTGGATGTCATTGCAGGTTCTGCAGAAGAAATTTTTTATCGGGCACATGGCTACCGCTATTTAGGGGAATTGCCCGACTATGCATTATGCGCGGATGGGCATCCTCATCCCGGCGCGATTTACTATAAACGTCTGCGTACCAGCCCAGCAGAAAATGTAGCGACAAGCTACTGACCGACAAGAAAAATGCGGGCACGCTTGCGAAAGCGTGCTCCTGTTTATCATTTTACTTCTTTTTAAAGTCACACTGGTGTTACCCTCCTGCCCATTGTTCTCGTTAATTACCCCTGTGACGTGCAATTGAGTTTGATACATCTTCGTATGCCTAATGCAGCAAGGTGTTGATGAATCAGAATTTGCACTCAGATGCATGCTTATGAGTAAAAAAACGACACCTCTTACTACGCCTTATTTGCAGTTCAATCGCCAGCAATGGGCAGCACTACGCGATTCAGTACCAATGACGTTGGCTGAAGGAGAAATTGAGCGACTGCGTGGTATCAATGAAGATCTTTCATTAGAAGAAGTGGCCGAGATTTATCTGCCGCTATCGCGTCTGCTTAATTTTTACATCAGTTCTAATCTGCGTCGTCAGGCGGTGCTTGAGCAATTCCTTGGCACTAATGGGCAGAAAATCCCTTATATCATCAGTATTGCCGGCAGCGTTGCGGTAGGAAAAAGCACAACTGCTCGTGTGCTTCAGGCGCTTCTTAGCCGCTGGCCAGAACACCGCAAAGTAGAATTGATCACTACTGATGGTTTTTTGCATCCTAATGCCGTGCTTAAAGAACGCGGTTTGATGAAGAAAAAAGGGTTCCCGCAATCTTACGATATGCATCGCCTGGTTAACTTCGTATCTGATTTAAAATCGGGTGCTAGCCAGGTGACAGCGCCGGTTTATTCACATCTGATTTATGATGTCATTCCGGATGGCGATAAAGTCGTACAACAGCCTGATATTCTTATTCTTGAAGGATTGAATGTGCTGCAAAGCGGTATGGACTATCCTCACGATCCTCATCATGTATTTGTGTCTGATTTCGTGGATTTTTCAATTTACGTCGATGCATCAGAGTCCTTACTCGAGAGCTGGTATGTAAATCGCTTTTTGAAATTTCGTGAGGGAGCGTTTAGCGATCCGGACTCTTATTTCCATCACTATTCGCAATTACCTGAAGAGGATGCACTCAATATTGCGCATGGGCTATGGAAAGAGATTAACTGGCTTAATTTAAAGGAAAATATCCTGCCTACACGTGAACGAGCAAGTCTTATTATGACGAAGTCGGCTGATCATGCGGTGCAAAGTGTACGTTTGAGGAAATAGTCTTTTTTATAAAATGCCCATAAAAGATCGTGGGCATTTTAATTTGTTAGCTCAGATGCATTAATTGTCTGGACGAAGAGAAATCTCACCCCCAACCCAGGATTTAATGACTCCATTCTGCTCCAGTAATAAGCCACCCTGCTTATCAATACCTCGCGCAATGCCATGTACCTCACGATCCCCAATAAGAAGCTTCACTGGGCGATTAATGAAGTTATCAAGGGTTTCCCAGCGGGAGACAAATGGCGCCAAACCATCGCGCTCAAAAATAGGTAACGCTTCACGCAGGCTATTGATCAACTTCGCAGCTAACTCGTTGCGATCGATATCAACACCAGCTTCCTGAAGATTAATCCAACCCTGATTAATTTCTGCCGTGCCTTCTGAACGCATCAGCAAATTGACACCAGCACCTATAACAATCTGAGCTGCATCGCCGGTTTTTCCAGTTAACTCAACTAAAATACCAGCAAGCTTACGATCGTTAAGATAGAGATCATTCGGCCATTTAACCCGGACATCCGGAGCACCTAATGACTGAATCACTTCTGCCATGATGATACCAATCACCAGACTCAGGCCCATCGCCGCAGCAGGCCCCTGATCAAGACGCCAATACATGGACATATACAGGTTGGAGCCAAACGGTGAAAACCATTTACGCCCGCGACGTCCGCGCCCTGCTTGCTGATACTCGGCAATGCATGCGTAGCCAGACGGCAATTGATCCATCCGATCCAGCAAATACTGGTTGGTAGAATCGATAACAGGAATAACCGCCAGATTAGGTTGATGCAGGAGAGACAGAATGATTTCTTCATCCAGTAACTGAATTGGCTCTGGTAAGCTGTAGCCTTTACCCGTTACCGTATATACATCCAGACCCCAACTTTTGAGAGTCTGTATATGTTTATTAATGGCAGCACGGCTCATACCAAGCGCTTCGCCCAGCTGCTCACCAGAGTGAAATTCACCATCGGCCACCAATGCCACTAACTTTAACGGCACGCTATTATCTTTCATGAAATTACCTCAACGGCATTACGCTCGCCTCGAGCACCGATAAAGCGCACTTCTGGCTCCAGCCAAACATCAAACTTTTGTCCGACTCTATTTCTAACCTGATGCGCTAAATCGACAATATCCTGTGGAGTGGCATAATCTTCATTTATCAGTACCAAAGCCTGCTGACGGTGAACTGCGGCGCCACCTACACGGAAGCCTTTAAGACCACATTGGTCGATCAACCAGCCAGCTGCTAATTTCACTTCGCCACTGGCCTGTGGATAATGAGGAATGGATGGCCACTGCTTAATTAGCGCATCTGCATGCTCAGCTGTGATCAGCGGATTTTTGAAGAAACTACCGACATTACCTGTGATTTTTGGGTCGGGCAGTTTGCTTTGGCGCATATGGCAAATAGCATTGAATACATCCCAGGCACACACTGTTGCTGGGTTTAACTTAGTCAGCTCGCCATAAGTTAGAACAGGTTTCCACTGTTTTGCCAGACGTAATCCTACTGCAACAATGACATAGTCATCCTTCATTGCATGTTTGAAAATACTATCGCGATAGCTAAACTGGCACTCTTCTCGATACAAACGAATTATATGTTGCGTTGGGAGATGTATAGCTTCAACGTAGTGACAGATATCTTTAAATTCGACACCATACGCACCGATATTTTGAATCGGTGCTGAGCCGGCCATACCAGGAATTAGCGCCAGGTTTTCCAGTCCTGTAATACCCTTCTTTAGCGTGTTTTCAACTAAAGCATGCCAATTTTCGCCGGCACCAACATGCAAGTGCCAGGCTTCGTCATGTTCTTCGATAGTGATGCCTTTAATCGCATTAACCACCACCGAGCCGCTAAAATCTTCAAGAAAGAGTACGTTGCTCCCTTCGCCTAATACAATAAAAGGCAGATTTGATTGCTGACTGTTTTTCCAGGCCAAAGTAATAGCGTCAGGAGTTTCAGCGATGGTCAGTGTTTGTGCATTGATCGTAAGACCAAGAGTGTTGAAAGCTTTCAGGGATGTATTGGGGCTGGACATTTCACGGCCTTTACTGATTAATCTGACCGTAGTTTACCTGATCGGTAGGTTGCGAGTTTGATGTTTTCTTATTTCTGATGGGAAATTGCTCATGTACAGACGTAAAAAAGCCCCGGACTCTCGTCCGGGGCTTCTTCACTTATTTGATGCCTGGCAGTTCCCTACTCTCGCATGGGGAGGCCCCACACTACCATCGGCGCTACGGCGTTTCACTTCTGAGTTCGGCATGGGGTCAGGTGGGACCACCGCGCTAAAGCCGCCAGGCAAATTCTGTTTCGTCCGCTGCCCCCTCTCAGGCGCCGCAGACCAGTCCGTAAACAAGCTGAAAATCCGGTCTCTCAGACCAAAACGCCTCTGGCGTTGTAAGGTTAAGCCTCACGGGTCATTAGTACCGGTTAGCTCAACGCATCGCTGCGCTTACACACCCGGCCTATCAACGTCGTAGTCTTCAACGTCCCTTCAGGACCCTCAAGGGGTCAGGGAGAACTCATCTCGGGGCAAGTTTCGTGCTTAGATGCTTTCAGCACTTATCTTTTCCGCACTTAGCTACCGGGCAGTGCCATTGGCATGACAACCCGAACACCAGTGGTGCGTTCACTCCGGTCCTCTCGTACTAGGAGCAACCCCCCTCAATTCTCCAGCGCCCACGGCAGATAGGGACCGAACTGTCTCACGACGTTCTAAACCCAGCTCGCGTACCACTTTAAACGGCGAACAGCCGTACCCTTGGGACCTACTTCAGCCCCAGGATGTGATGAGCCGACATCGAGGTGCCAAACACCGCCGTCGATATGAACTCTTGGGCGGTATCAGCCTGTTATCCCCGGAGTACCTTTTATCCGTTGAGCGATGGCCCTTCCATTCAGAACCACCGGATCACTATGACCTGCTTTCGCACCTGCTCGAGCCGTCACTCTCGCAGTCAAGCTGGCTTATGCCATTGCACTAACCTCCTGATGTCCGACCAGGATTAGCCAACCTTCGTGCTCCTCCGTTACTCTTTGGGAGGAGACCGCCCCAGTCAAACTACCCACCAGACACTGTCCGCAGCCCGGATTACGGGCCTACGTTAGAACATCAAACATTAAAGGGTGGTATTTCAAGGTTGGCTCCACGCAGACTGGCGTCCACGCTTCAAAGCCTCCCACCTATCCTACACATCAAGGCTCAATGTTCAGTGTCAAGCTATAGTAAAGGTTCACGGGGTCTTTCCGTCTTGCCGCGGGTACACTGCATCTTCACAGCGATTTCAATTTCACTGAGTCTCGGGTGGAGACAGCCTGGCCATCATTACGCCATTCGTGCAGGTCGGAACTTACCCGACAAGGAATTTCGCTACCTTAGGACCGTTATAGTTACGGCCGCCGTTTACCGGGGCTTCGATCAAGAGCTTCTCCTTGCGGATAACCCCATCAATTAACCTTCCGGCACCGGGCAGGCGTCACACCGTATACGTCCACTTTCGTGTTTGCACAGTGCTGTGTTTTTAATAAACAGTTGCAGCCAGCTGGTATCTTCGACTGCCTTCAGCTCCATCCGCGAGGGACTTCACCTACCGACAGCGTGCCTTCTCCCGAAGTTACGGCACCATTTTGCCTAGTTCCTTCACCCGAGTTCTCTCAAGCGCCTTGGTATTCTCTACCTGACCACCTGTGTCGGTTTGGGGTACGATTTCGTGTTACCTGGAGCTTAGAGGCTTTTCCTGGAAGCAGGGCATCAGTTACTTCACCACCGTGGTGGCTCGTCGTCACGCCTCAGCCTTAAGATACCCCGGATTTACCAAAGGTATCAGCCTACACGCTTAAACCGGGACAACCGTCGCCCGGATAACCTAGCCTTCTCCGTCCCCCCTTCGCAGTAACACCAAGTGCAGGAATATTAACCTGCTTCCCATCGACTACGCTTTTCAGCCTCGCCTTAGGGGTCGACTCACCCTGCTCCGATTAACGTTGAACAGGAACCCTTGGTCTTCCGGCGAGCGGGCTTTTCACCCGCTTTATCGTTACTTATGTCAGCATTCGCACTTCTGATACCTCCAGCATGCCTCACAGCACACCTTCAACGGCTTACAGAACGCTCCCCTACCCAACAACACATAGTGTCGCTGCCGCAGCTTCGGTGCATGGTTTAGCCCCGTTACATCTTCCGCGCAGGCCGACTCGACCAGTGAGCTATTACGCTTTCTTTAAATGATGGCTGCTTCTAAGCCAACATCCTGGCTGTCTGTGCCTTCCCACATCGTTTCCCACTTAACCATGACTTTGGGACCTTAGCTGGCGGTCTGGGTTGTTTCCCTCTTCACGACGGACGTTAGCACCCGCCGTGTGTCTCCCGTGATAACATTCTCCGGTATTCGCAGTTTGCATCGGGTTGGTAAGCCGGGATGGCCCCCTAGCCGAAACAGTGCTCTACCCCCGGAGATGAGTTCACGAGGCGCTACCTAAATAGCTTTCGGGGAGAACCAGCTATCTCCCGGTTTGATTGGCCTTTCACCCCCAGCCACAAGTCATCCGCTAATTTTTCAACATTAGTCGGTTCGGTCCTCCAGTTAGTGTTACCCAACCTTCAACCTGCCCATGGCTAGATCACCGGGTTTCGGGTCTATACCCTGCAACTTAACGCCCAGTTAAGACTCGGTTTCCCTGCGGCTCCCCTATACGGTTAACCTTGCTACAGAATATAAGTCGCTGACCCATTATACAAAAGGTACGCAGTCACCCCATTAAAGAGGCTCCCACTGCTTGTACGTACACGGTTTCAGGTTCTGTTTCACTCCCCTCGCCGGGGTTCTTTTCGCCTTTCCCTCACGGTACTGGTTCACTATCGGTCAGTCAGGAGTATTTAGCCTTGGAGGATGGTCCCCCCATATTCAGACAGGATACCACGTGTCCCGCCCTACTCTTCGAACTCACAATCTGTGCACTTTCGTGTACGGGACTATCACCCGGTATCGTGCGACTTTCCAGACGCTTCCACTAACGCACAAACTGATTCAGGTTCTGGGCTGTTCCCCGTTCGCTCGCCGCTACTGGGGGAATCTCGGTTGATTTCTTTTCCTCCGGGTACTTAGATGTTTCAGTTCCCCGGGTTCGCCTCGCAACACTATGTATTCATGTTGCGATGATGCACTGGGTGCACCGGGTTTCCCCATTCGGACATCGTCGGCTGTAGCGGTTCATATCACCTTACCGACGCTTTACGCAGATTAGCACGTCCTTCATCGCCTCTGACTGCCAGGGCATCCACCGTGTACGCTTAGTCGCTTAACCTCACAACCCACAGGCGTTTTGCAACGCGCGCAGACTGCAAGCATTTGAGAGACTCGAACGCGCTGTTATTCATTTCTTATTACGGAGAAATGAACCAACGCGTCGTTTCAATTTTCAGCTTGTTCCGGATTGTTAAAGAGCAGTATCTCAGACGCAGCTCGTAAGCTTCGTTTGAGATACGTCGTGGAGACACCTTTCACCTGTCACCAAGCAAGTGGCGTCCCCTAGGGGATTCGAACCCCTGTTGCCGCCGTGAAAGGGCGGAGTCCTAACCGCTAGACGAAGGGGACACGATAGTGTCACGACTTCGCAGCCGTCTTGCTCATTACTTTCTATCAGACAATCTGTGTGAGCACTTCGCGGGAAGGTATCTTCAGGTAAGGAGGTGATCCAACCGCAGGTTCCCCTACGGTTACCTTGTTACGACTTCACCCCAGTCATGAATCACAAAGTGGTAAGCGCCCTCCCGAAGGTTAAGCTACCTACTTCTTTTGCAACCCACTCCCATGGTGTGACGGGCGGTGTGTACAAGGCCCGGGAACGTATTCACCGTAGCATTCTGATCTACGATTACTAGCGATTCCGACTTCACGGAGTCGAGTTGCAGACTCCGATCCGGACTACGACGCACTTTATGAGGTCCGCTTGCTCTCGCGAGGTCGCTTCTCTTTGTATGCGCCATTGTAGCACGTGTGTAGCCCTACTCGTAAGGGCCATGATGACTTGACGTCATCCCCACCTTCCTCCAGTTTATCACTGGCAGTCTCCTTTGAGTTCCCGGCCGAACCGCTGGCAACAAAGGATAAGGGTTGCGCTCGTTGCGGGACTTAACCCAACATTTCACAACACGAGCTGACGACAGCCATGCAGCACCTGTCTCAGAGTTCCCGAAGGCACCAAAGCATCTCTGCTAAGTTCTCTGGATGTCAAGAGTAGGTAAGGTTCTTCGCGTTGCATCGAATTAAACCACATGCTCCACCGCTTGTGCGGGCCCCCGTCAATTCATTTGAGTTTTAACCTTGCGGCCGTACTCCCCAGGCGGTCGACTTAACGCGTTAGCTCCGGAAGCCACTCCTCAAGGGAACAACCTCCAAGTCGACATCGTTTACGGCGTGGACTACCAGGGTATCTAATCCTGTTTGCTCCCCACGCTTTCGCACCTGAGCGTCAGTCTTTGTCCAGGGGGCCGCCTTCGCCACCGGTATTCCTCCAGATCTCTACGCATTTCACCGCTACACCTGGAATTCTACCCCCCTCTACAAGACTCCAGCCTGCCAGTTTCGAATGCAGTTCCCAGGTTAAGCCCGGGGATTTCACATCCGACTTGACAGACCGCCTGCGTGCGCTTTACGCCCAGTAATTCCGATTAACGCTTGCACCCTCCGTATTACCGCGGCTGCTGGCACGGAGTTAGCCGGTGCTTCTTCTGCGGGTAACGTCAATCGGTGAAGCTATTAACTTCACCGCCTTCCTCCCCGCTGAAAGTACTTTACAACCCGAAGGCCTTCTTCATACACGCGGCATGGCTGCATCAGGCTTGCGCCCATTGTGCAATATTCCCCACTGCTGCCTCCCGTAGGAGTCTGGACCGTGTCTCAGTTCCAGTGTGGCTGGTCATCCTCTCAGACCAGCTAGGGATCGTCGCCTAGGTGAGCCATTACCCCACCTACTAGCTAATCCCATCTGGGCACATCCGATGGTGTGAGGCCCGAAGGTCCCCCACTTTGGTCTTGCGACGTTATGCGGTATTAGCTACCGTTTCCAGTAGTTATCCCCCTCCATCGGGCAGTTTCCCAGACGTTACTCACCCGTCCGCCACTCGTCACCCGAGAGCAAGCTCTCTGTGCTACCGTTCGACTTGCATGTGTTAGGCCTGCCGCCAGCGTTCAATCTGAGCCATGATCAAACTCTTCAATTTAAGTTTGATTTGCTGAAACGAGTTCAGCGGTGCTCATCTGTAAAACGTCATAATGAATTTCATTATGTGTTCACTCGTGAGGCTTTGATATTTTTTGCGTCCGGAGACGCGGATATCAATCCTGCGAGTGCCCACACAGATTGTCTGATAAATTGTTAAAGAGCGTTGCGAACAGCGGCTGAACCGCCTGTCGCGAGGTGGCGTATACTACGCTACTCTCCTTCGGAGTCAAACACTTTTTTCAGCATTTTCATCCGGCGGGATGAATTTTTTCACTCCCTGCCGAGCCGTCTGCGTTGCCGCTTTGCCGTCTCAGTGGTGGCGCATTATAGGGAGTTATTCGGAGCTGACAAGGGTTAATTGCAAATAAATTACTGTTCGACCTAAATTTCGCCACAACGCTGTATTTCACAACGATTTGCCTGGTAACTGCGCAAAACCCTGGGCAAAAAGCGCCACTTTATTCCAATCGGTGTACTCCACTTCTTTCGATGTATCGGTTTCCCCGCCGGTCATACGCATAATGAATTGAATCATGACGCGATCAAACCAGCGATAACGCGGATAACGCAACGCCCCGGCGAAAACCGCACAGCAATCGGGTTGCCACGGTGACTGCTCCAGGAACTTGCGCGTATACGCATTGGTCTCAGGCGTACACTTATCTGCTTTACGCGCCGTCAGGTTGACACTAAAGAAGCCGCTCACCCGCTGCTGCAGTTTTGCTTTGTGCTGGGTGACAAATTTCAGCAACGCCGGATTGAAATGGCCATAGCGGATCGAAGCACCAATCAGCACGCGATCATACTGCAACCAATCAATCTGCTGCGCCTGCAGTAAATCGATCACGTCACACAGTTGATGCGGCACTAACGTCTGTGCAATGCGCGCGGCAATGTCACGGGTTTGCCCATCGCGGCTGGAATACAGAATCAACGCTTTCATTACTCAATCCTATTTTATTATTCGCGCCAGAAGGTCGGCGTGAACAGCACCAGCAGCGTGAACACTTCAAGGCGTCCAAACAGCATGGTTAAAATCAAAATCCACTTCGCGACATCATTCATTGAAGTGAAGTTGTCTGCTACCACACCCAAACCGGGCCCGAGGTTATTCAGGGTCGCGGCCACGGCAGCAAAAGCCGAGAAGTCATCCACGCCGGTGGCGATGATCGCCAACATGCTGAGCAGGAACACCAGCGCATAAGCTGAGAAGAAACCCCACACCGCTTCGAGGATACGTTCCGGCAGCGCGCGATTACCCAACTTGATGGTGTAAACCGCATTCGGGTGCACCAATCGCTTCAGTTCACGCGAACCCTGTTTGAACAGCAGAAGAATGCGAATCACCTTCAAACCGCCGCCGGTTGAACCCGCCATGCCGCCGATAAAAGCCGAGCACAGTAGCAGCACCGGCAGGAACAGCGGCCAGCGCGCAATGCTGTCGGTGGTAAAACCGGCCGTGGTCGCCATTGATACCACCTGGAAAAACGCCTGATTCAGCGTTTGCCAGCCGCTGGCGTACACATTGTGGAACCACAACACTATGGTACAGATCAGCACTAAGGTCAGTTGTACGCCAATAAACATGCGGAATTCGGGATCGCGCCAGTACACTTTCAGGTTGCGACCACTTAATAAAGAGAAGTGCAGGCCATAGTTACAGCCCGAGATCAGCAGAAATACCGCGACAATGGTATTGATAGTTGGGCTATTAAAGTAGCCGATGCTGGCATCATGGGTTGAGAACCCGCCAATCGCGATCGTCGAGAAGCTATGGCCGATAGCATCAAACATCGGCATGCCCGCCAGCCACAGCGCCACCGCGCACGCCACGGTGAGCAATACGTAGATCAGCCACAGCGTTTTAGCTGTTTCTGCGATACGCGGGCGCATCTTGTTATCTTTCAACGGTCCCGGCATTTCGGCTCGATAGAGCTGCATGCCACCCACGCCCAGAATGGGCAGAATCGCCACCGCCAGCACAATGATCCCCATCCCGCCGAGCCACTGCAGCATCTGACGATAGAACAAAATCGCTTTAGGCAACGTATCCAGTCCCACCAGCGTGGTGGCGCCGGTGGTAGTGAGGCCAGAGAAGGACTCAAAGAAGGCATCAGTGATTGAGAGATGCGGCTGCTCGGCGAAGATAAACGGCATCGCACCGACGCTGCCCAACACGGTCCAGAACAGCACCACGATAAGGAAGCCTTCGCGCGGCTTGAGTTCGGTTTTCTGCTTGCGGTTTGGCCACCACAGCAGTGAACCGATAACGATCGCCATCATAAAGGTCTGACTGAACGCGCGCCCGGCACCATCACGGTAAATCAAGGCGACGAGGCCCGGTAAAATCATGGTCACCGAGAACAGAATCACCAGCAGGCCCACGATGCGGGTAATGGCGCGAAAATGCATTCAGCCGTTTCCTTTAAACAGAAGCTTTTAGTTTGTCAGCGGGATGAGCGTCAGCGCGCCCCGGCTGTAATCAGAGAGGTTTTGGCGAAAGCCATCAATCTGCGCATGCGGCAACGCTAAACGCAGCGCAATACGATCCTGATAATGGCTCTCTTCTATAATGCCGTCAAAACGTTGCAGCAAGCGTTCGATGTCGCTGAGTTGGGCGTAATCGCACTGCAGAGTAAAAGATTCCATCGGCACTTTACGCTGACGCGCCAGTTGCTTCAGCCCTTGCTGCACGCCGCCGCCATAAGCTTTTACCAGTCCGCCGGTGCCCAGCATGATGCCGCCATAATAACGCACCACCACCGCGGTGATCTCACCGACACCGCTACCCATCAGCTGGGCCAGCATCGGTTTGCCCGCGGTGCCAGAAGGTTCGCCATCATCGGAGAAACCCAGCTGCTGCGAATCATCCGGCGCACCCGCCACCCACGCCCAGCAGTGATGCCGCGCGGTAGGATGTTCCTGCTTCACCTGCTGCACAAACGCGCGCGCCGCTTCCACGCCGGCCGTGTGCGCCAGCAAGGTGATGAAGCGGCTTTTCTTGATGGTTTCCTCGCTGAGACTTACGGCCTGAGCGGGAATGTCGTAAGCATCCATCAGGCAAGGTGCAAGTCGCGCGTCATGTTTTCAATGCGATTAGCGTGAACCACCACGTTATCCTCGATACGAATACCGCCGTAAGGTTTCAGTGCATCAATTGCCGCCCAGTCAAAGTATTGGCTGAACTTGCCGCCGCGCAGCTTCGTCAGCAGCGAATCGATAATATAGAAGCCCGGTTCGATAGTCAGCACCATGCCAGGTTCCAGCACGCGCGTACAACGCAAATACGGATACTGCGACGGTGCCGCCAGATGCGTACCGTTGTCATCCTGCATGAAGCCAGCCACATCGTGCACCTGCAGGCCGAGCGGATGTCCAAGGCCGTGCGGCATAAACGGACCGGTTAAATTTTCCGCCACCAGCGTCTCTTCAGTCAGGCCTTTCACCAACTCGAACTTCAGCAGCAGACGCGCAATGCGCTGATGCATCTGCAGATGATAATCGGTATAGCGCACGCCGGCTTTCAAGGTGGCGATCAGCGCCAGCTCTTCCTTGTTCATCGCCGCAACCATGTCGGCATAGCGCGATTTGCTCTGCGCCGCGTAGCTGCGCGTCAAGTCAGCGGCGTAACCGAGGTATTCCGCACCGGCGTCAATCAGGAAGCTGTGGCGTTTGGCCGGCGGCTGATGATCCAGTTTGGTGTAGTGCAGCACCGCGGCATGTTCATTGAGCGCGATGATGTTGCCATAAGGCACATCGGTATCGCGATGGCCGGTTGCGGTCAGATAGGCGATATTGATATCGAACTCGCTCATGCCAGAGAAGAACGCCTCTTTGGCAGCGCGATGGCCCGCCACCGCCAGCTTTTGCGCTTCGCGCATACACGCCAGTTCGTAGTCGGTTTTGATACTGCGATGATAATGCAGGAAATCGATCACGCCTTTTGGGTTCACCTGCTCGCTGTTAATACCGAGCTGGGAAGCGCGTGACGGCACCGGACCGATATAGGCCACTTTCTCGCGCTGTGCTGGCAGCAGCTGCGCGATCTCATCGGCACTCTTCAGGCCAATCACCTCCACGTCGTTAGTCCAGAAGCTGTTTGGCAGCGGCTCAACGTTGTGCCAGTAATCAACCGGCGAATAGAACCACAGCTTGGGTTTATTCACGCCATCAATCCATAACCAGCAGTTTGGCACCTGCGTCACCGGCACCCACGCTTTGAACTGAGGATTCACCTTAAACGGATAGTCGTGATCGTCGAGAAAAACGGTCAACAGCTCGCCGGAATGAATCAGCATGGCATCAAGCTTAAAGCGAGCCAGCACCTGCTGCGCTCGCTGCTGCAGCGTATTGATGTGCGCGTGATACAGGGTTTTCAGTGAATCCATGGACTAGTCTCCGATGTCGCGAAAGTGGCCGCAGTGTAGCACAGCCGTGTTAGCGATGCCGTGCTGCGCGCGCTGTGATCGTTGTATCAAATAATCAAACTCTGGTTTGCAAATAATTAACATCACACTCACACTCCAACTCATCTGGTATGACCAGATCAACTTTCGCGGTTTCAGGAGACGGACATGCTCTACCAAGGCGATACCCTTTCAGTTCACTGGCTTGACGACGGCATCGCCGAGCTGGTTTTCGATGCGCCCGGTTCGGTGAACAAACTCGATACCAACACCGTTGCCTCGTTGGGCGAGGCATTAAGCGTATTGGAACAGCAACCCGCGCTGCGCGGCCTGTTGCTCTCGTCGGCCAAACCGGCATTTATCGTTGGTGCCGACATCACAGAATTCCTGTCGCTGTTTGATGCGCCAGAAGAGAAGCTGAGCCAATGGCTGGCGTTTGCCAACAGCATCTTCAATCGTTTAGAGGATTTGCCGGTGCCCACCGTGGCCGCCATCGACGGCTATGCGCTGGGCGGCGGCTGTGAATGCATACTGGCGACCGACTTCCGCATTGCCACGCCGACCGCACGCATTGGCCTGCCGGAAACCAAACTGGGCATTATGCCGGGCTTTGGTGGCAGCGTGCGCTTGCCACGCCTGCTTGGCGCCGATAGCGCGATGGAGATTATCGCCGCCGGTAAAGATGTTGATGGCAGCAGCGCCCTGAAACTCGGTTTGGTGGATGCGGTAGTCAGCAGCGACAAACTACATGCCGCTGCGCTGACCGTATTGCAGGACGCCATCGTGCAGGGCAACTGGCAGACACGCCGCGCGCCGAAGCTGGTACCGCTGAAACTCAGCCCGATTGAAGCCGCCATGAGCTTCACCATCGCCAAAAGCATGGTGCTGCAAACCGCGGGCAAACACTATCCGGCACCGATTACCGCCATCAAAACCATTGAAGCTGCCGCCAGCCTCGGACGTGATGATGCGCTGAAGCTGGAAACCGCCGCGTTTGTGCCGCTGGCGCAGAGCGATGTGGCACGCGCGCTGGTCGGTATCTTCCTGAACGATCAGTACGTCAAAGGCCTGGCGAAAAAGCACAGCAGTGCGGCCGGTGCGCCGCAGCAAGCGGCAGTATTAGGCGCAGGCATTATGGGCGGCGGCATTGCTTATCAATCGGCGTGGAAAGGTGTGCCGGTGATGATGAAAGATATCAATCCGCAGGCATTAACGCTGGGCATGACCGAAGCCAGCAAGCTGCTGAACAAACAGCTGGAGCGCGGCAAAATTGACGGCGCGAAACTGGCGAGCGTACTCACCACCATTCAGCCCACGCTGGATTACGCCGGATTCGAACGCACCGACGTGGTGGTAGAAGCGGTAGTAGAGAATCCGCAGATCAAAGCCAAAGTGCTGGCAGAGACCGAACAGCATCTGCGCGAGGACGCCATTCTCGCCTCCAACACCTCAACCATTCCGATCAGCCTGCTGGCGCAAGCCCTGAAACGTCCGGAAAACTTCTGCGGCATGCACTTCTTCAATCCGGTACCGCGTATGCCGCTGGTTGAAGTGATTCGCGGTGAGAAAACCTCAGAAGCGACCCTCAGTAAAGTGGTGGCCTGGGCGAGCAAAATGGGCAAGACGCCGATTGTGGTGAATGACTGTCCCGGCTTCTTTGTGAATCGCGTGCTGTTCCCCTACTTCGCCGCCTTCAGCCTGCTGCTGCGCGACGGCGCGGATTTCCGTCAGATCGATAAAGTGATGGAAAAACAGTTCGGCTGGCCGATGGGCCCCGCGTGGCTGCTGGATGTGGTCGGCATTGATACCGCGCATCACGCTCAGCAGGTGATGGCGCAAGGTTTCCCGTCTCGCATGCAGAAAGATTATCGCGACGCGATCGACGTGCTGTTTGACGCCAAACGTTACGGCCAGAAAAACGGTCAGGGCTTTTACCGCTGGGAGCAGGATAAAAAAGGCAAAGCGCAGAAGAGAGCCGATGCGGCTGTCGATGCGCTGCTGGAACCGATTTGCCAGCCGACGCGCGTGTTCAGCGATGACGAGATCGCCAACCGCATGATGCTGCCGATGCTCAACGAAGTGGTGCGCTGCCTCGAAGAGAAGATCATCGCTTCACCGGCCGAAGCTGATATGGCGCTGGTGTACGGTTTAGGCTTCCCGCCGTTCCGTGGCGGCGCGTTCCGCTACATGGATACGCTGGGCAACAGCAACGTGGTCGATCAGGCCAAACGTTATACCGCGCTCGGCCCGCTGTATGCGCTGCCGGAGCTGCTGTTGCAAAAAGCCCATCAGCATCAGAGCTGGTATCCCGCGGTGCAACCGATTGACGAAGCGGCGCTGCAAAGTGCCTGAGGTAATGAAAATGGAAAAAGTGGTAATTGTTGATGCGGTCCGCACGCCGATGGGCCGCTCCAAAGGCGGCGCGTTTCGTCAGGTACGGGCGGAAGATCTCTCGGCGCATTTGATGCGTGAGCTGCTGAGCCGCAACCCGGCGGTTGATCCCGCCACGCTGGACGACATTATCTGGGGCTGCGTGCAGCAGACGCTGGAGCAAGGCTTCAACATTGCACGTAACGCCGCGCTGCTGGCGGAGATCCCGCATCGCGTACCTGCCAGCACCGTCAACCGCCTGTGCGGTTCGTCGATGCAGGCGCTGCACGACGCGGCACGCGCGATTATGGTTGGCGATGCGCACAGCTGCCTGATTGGCGGTGTAGAACATATGGGCCACGTGCCGATGAGCCACGGCGTGGATTTCCATCCGGGCCTGGGTCGCACGGTGGCGAAAGCGGCGGGCATGATGGGGTTAACCGCCGAGATGCTGGCGCGCATGCATCACATTACACGTGAGCAGCAGGATGCTTTTGCGCTGCGTTCGCACCAGCGCGCCTGGGCAGCAACCCAGCGCGGCGACTTCAAGCGTGAAATTGTGGCGACCTACGGCCACGACGCCGACGGCGTGTTGAAGCGCTTTGAGAGCGACGAAGTGATCCGCGAAGAGACCAGCCTCGAAGGATTGGCTGCGCTGCGCCCAGCATTCGATCCGGTCAACGGCACCGTGACCGCAGGCAGCTCATCCGCGCTTTCCGACGGCGCAGCCGCGATGTTGATCATGAGTGAAAGCCGCGCACGCGAACTCGGTCTGACAGCGCGCGCGCGCATTCGCAGCATGGCGGTGGTGGGCTGCGATCCGTCGATTATGGGTTACGGTCCGGTTCCCGCCAGCAAGCTGGCGCTCAAGCGCGCCGGATTGAGCGTGCAGGATATCGACCTGTTCGAGTTCAACGAGGCTTTTGCCGCACAGGCGCTGCCATGCATTAAAGACATGGGCTTGCTGGAACAGCTGGATGAGAAAGTGAATTTGAACGGCGGCGCGATTGCGCTCGGTCATCCGCTGGGATGTTCCGGTGCGCGTATCAGTACTACGCTGCTGAATCTGATGGAACGTCGCGATGTGCAATTTGGTCTGGCGACCATGTGCATTGGTTTAGGCCAGGGCATCGCCACGGTGTTCGAACGGGTTTAATACGTTAATGTTGCACGTGTTACCGCCCTTTCGGGCGGTTTTTTTACGCAATACATTGCGCCGCGACGAATCCGTGCACATTCTCGTAGCGGCGCGATTTATCGCGTTCTGTTGACCTCAAATAAAGGCAAACGCATCGCCAAACATCTGCGCTTCCAGCGCACCGCGCTCGGCGCAGAAACGCTCACGCGCAATCTTCGCCATCTCAAAACGACCGGCAATATAGATATCGTGCTCGCTGAGCGACGCGAAATCCTGCATCACCGCCGTCAGCACCGTGCCGCTGCGTCCGGTCCAGTCATCCGCCGGTTGTTCAACCACCGGGATCACTTTCAGGTTCGGATGCTTCACCGCCAGCGCATTCAGCTCATCCAGATCGTACAGATGCATCAGCTCACGGCCGCCCCAGTAAATCGCAATCTCGCGATCGGGTTGCTGTGCCAGCGCGGTCAGCAGAATAGAACGCGCATAGGAGAAGCCGGTACCGCCCGCGATCAGAATGATCGGACGCTCGCTATCTTCACGCAGCCAGGCATCTCCGTGCGGCATATCAACCGTAATCTGGCGATCGTTCTTGATGCGGTCCATCACCGCCATCGCGTAGAGATTGAGATCCGACGCGCCGATGTGCAGTTCAATGATGTCCTTTTCCATTGGCGTAGAAGCCAGCGAAAACGGGCGCTTATCGCGCTCATCCATCACCACCATCAAATACTGTCCGGCGCGGAAGTTAAAATCCGCCGCCGGAATTAAACGAACGCGGTAAACCGTGTCCGTAATCGCTTCAACCGAAGTCACTTTGCAGCTTAACGTTGTCATGCGTTCCCTTTTTCTTCGGGTCTAATTGGTCTGCCGCCGTTAGCGCTGCGGCGGCTCGGCAAAGATAGCTAACTCATCCCAAATGGCGTCAATGCGCGCGGTCACCGCCGGATCTTTCACAATCGGCGTGCCCCACTCGCGCGTGGTTTCACCCGGCCACTTATTGGTCGCATCAAGTCCCATCTTCGAGCCTAAGCCGGAAACCGGCGAGGCGAAGTCGAGATAATCGATGGGCGTGTTCTCAACCAGCACCGTATCGCGCGCCGGATCCATGCGGGTGGTAATCGCCCAAATCACATCATTCCAGTCACGCGCGTTGACGTCGTCATCGCACACAATCACGAACTTGGTGTACATGAACTGACGCAGGAACGACCACACGCCGAACATCACGCGCTTGGCGTGACCCGCGTACTGTTTCTTGATCGTTACTACCGCGAGGCGATAAGAGCAGCCCTCCGGTGGCAGATAGAAATCAACGATCTCCGGGAACTGCTTGATCAGAATCGGCACCAGCACTTCATTGAGCGCCACGCCCAGCACCGCCGGTTCATCCGGTGGACGTCCGGTGTAGGTTGAATGATAAATCGGGTTGCGACGTTGCGTTACATGCGTCACGGTAAACACCGGGAAGCTATCTACTTCATTGTAGTAGCCTGTGTGGTCGCCGTACGGACCTTCCGGCGCGACATCGCCCGGCTCGATATAACCTTCCAGCACGATTTCCGCGCTGGCCGGCACTTCGAGTTCGTTCGAAACGCACTTCACCACTTCGGTTTTGTTACCGCGCAGCAAGCCGGCAAAGGCGTATTCGGAGAGTGTATCCGGCACCGGCGTTACCGCGCCGAGAATGGTGGCAGGATCGGCGCCCAGCGCCACCGACACCGGGAAACGTTCGCCCGGATGCGCTTTACACCACTCCTGGAAATCCAGCGCGCCGCCGCGATGCGACAGCCAGCGCATAATCACGCGGTTCTTGCCGATCACCTGCTGACGATAGATACCCAGATTTTGTCGCTCTTTATGCGGGCCGCGCGTGACGGTTAATCCCCACGTAATCAGCGGCGCAGCATCGCCCGGCCAGCATTTCATCACCGGAATGCGCGACAGATCGACGTCATCGCCGCTGAAAATCTCTTCCTGGCACGGCGCATTGCGCAGGCGCTTGGTTGGCATGTTCAGCACTTGCTTGAACTGCGGCATCTTATCGAACAGATCGCGGAAGCCTTTTGGCGGCTCCGGCTCTTTCAGGAACGCCAGCAGCTTGCCTACTTCACGCAGCGCACTGACCTCTTCCTGGCCCATGCCCATCGCCACGCGTTTTGGTGTGCCAAACAGATTACACAGCACCGGCATGTCGTACCCTTTCGGGTTTTCGAACAGCAGCGCCGGGCCGCCGGCGCGCAGCGTGCGGTCGGCAATTTCCGTCATCTCTAACTCAGGATCGATCTCCTGAGTGATGCGCTTTAACTCGCCACGCTGTTCCAGCAATGCGAGGAAGTCTCGTAAATCCTGATATTTCATGCGGCTTTAGCTTTCCGGCCAGAGTGAAACGCCATTATAGAGGCGTTTTACGCTGACATGTTGAGGTTTTGCGTCAGGCAGGCTGACAGGAAAACGGCACCAGCGACTGAATCGCCAATACATCGTGATAAGCAGTAATCGGCTCGCCGTGACGGAACACTTTGAAGTCTTCACCGCGTGCGCTGTAGTAACGCAGGCGATTTTCGCTCACGTGCAGGAAGCTGGCTTCACGCAGCGCAATCACCGATTCATGCGGGTTAACGGCACAGAACTCGGCCAGTCGTTCATCACGCGTTTCGCCCATATGGCCGCTGACGTGCGCATCAAGATAATGCGGATTGATCTGCACCGGGAACAAACCCAGCGCGGGCAACACTACGCTGCTGCGCACCGGCATATCATTGGTGGTGCGAATGGAAGGCGTTGCGACATTGCAACCGGCGCTCCAGCCGACGTACGGCACATCACGCTCGCGCACCGCGCGTTGGATAGCGACGATCAAGCCGTGCTCGTGCAGCATTTGATTGAGGAACCAGGTATTTCCGCCGCTCACCAGAATCAGCTCAGCTTGTTCAATCGCCGCAACGGGCGATGCAAACTCGTGCACGGTGCGCACGTCAATGCCTAACGACGCGGATAACTCCTGCGCGCGCTGCGCGTGATCGCCACGAATAATCGCGTACGGTACCAGCACCGCCGAAGTGATGCCGCGCTGGGCGATCATCGCATGCAGCTGCGGGTGGGCGTAACTTAACAGCGGCGCATCGTCAGCCACTTTACCGTTACTCAACAGGAACAGTTCCATCAGCCACTCCTTTTCAATCGAAAGATGGGGAGGGAGTCTGATACAGATGGTCGCCGGCCGTCAATTTTCTTGCAAGAAAGCGTAAATAAGCCGCATCAATCGGATAAATCGTAGTGAAATTGTTTTCAGCGCCCGGTTTCCACCCGCCGATGCGCTATAACTCTGACAACTGATTTGGTATTCTTAGCGTCCATTATTTGGGAGCGGTTATGGAATCCTGGTACTTACTCTATTGCAAACGTGGACAACTGTTGCGCGCGAAAGAGCATCTTGAGCGGCAAGAGGTGAATTGCCTCAGCCCGATGATCGCTCTGGAGAAGATTGTGCGCGGTAAACGCACCACCGTGAGTGAGCCGCTGTTTCCCAACTATCTGTTTATCGAATTCGATCCCGAAGCGATTCACACCACCACCATCAGCAGCACGCGCGGCGTCAGCCACTTCGTGCGCTTTGGCACCATGCCGGCCACCGTATCAAATGATGTGATCGAAGCGCTGCAAACCGACGTGCCGCAGATCGTGCTTGATGCGGAAACCCCACAAAGCGGTGATGAAGTGATCATCACCGATGGCACGTTCGAAGGGCTGCGCGCCATTTTTGCCGAGCCGGATGGCGAAACGCGCTCCGTTCTGCTGCTCAACATGCTGAACAAACAGGTGATGCGCAGCGTGGATAACAAACAGTTCCGTAAACTCTAAGCGAGTTTAAACAGCTGACGCGCGTTGAGATTAACCTGCGCGCCCAGCGCTTCCGCCTCCTCGCCACGCCAGTTCGCCACCTGCTGCACAATATGCGGCAGGAAGCATGGCTCATTGCGGCGCGAAGTGGGACGCGGATGCATATCGCGCGGCAGTAAATACGGTGCGTCGGTTTCCAGTAACAGGCGCTCAGCCGGAATCAGCGGCAGCAATTCACGCAGTTCCATACCGCGACGCTCGTCGCACACCCAACCGGTAATGCCCACCGACAATCCCAGCGCCAGACACGCTTGCAGCTCGTCACGCGTACCGGTAAAGCAGTGCACGACTGCACCAACCAGCTTCGGTAGCCACGGCTCAAGTACTGCAACAAAACGATCGTGCGCTTCACGGCAATGCAAAAACACCGGTAGCTGTAGCTCAGCAGCCAACGCCAGCTGCGCATCGAAAGCGTATTCCTGCTGATCGTGGGCCGAAAGATTGCGATTGAAATCCAGGCCACATTCGCCAATCGCGACCACCTGCTCACTTTCCGCCAGGCGACGCAAGGTATTCGCGGTTTCCGCCGACCATTCACTGGCATGGTGCGGATGGACGCCGGCGGTTGACCAGCAATAGCCCGCGTGCAATGCCGCCAGCTGCCGCGCCTGCTGGCTCTCCAGCGCGTTGGTGCCGGTAATTAACAGGCCGGTGACGCCTGCTTCGCGCGCACGTTTTACCACCTGCTCGCGATCTTTTGCGAATTGCGTGCTGGTCAGGTTTACACCGATATCAAACATGTCTTCTCCCCAATAAAAAACCGCCCAACGGGGCGGTTTAGATTCATCTTCCCGCGCGCTGCGGGATGCCCTGCATTAAGGACATCAGGATTCGGTGTTGTGTTCCTCATCCGAAGACTGACGTCCTTTACCCACATAGTAGCGGGAGAAGAATACGCCGACTTCAAACAGGCAGTACATCGGAATAGCGAGCAAAGTTTGCGAGAAAACATCCGGCGGTGTGAGCAACATCCCAACCACGAACGCGCCAACCAACATATAAGGACGTTTCTTTTTCAGATCTTCTGGTGAAGTTATGCCGGTCCAGCACAGCAGCACAATTGCAATCGGCACCTCAAACGCCACGCCGAAGGCCATGAAAATCGTCATGACGAAGTCGAGGTAGTTGGTGATATCCGTCGCGATGGTCACGCCTTGCGGCGCGGTTTTGGCGAAGAAGCCAAACGCCAGCGGGAACACGATGAAGTAAGCAAACGCCACGCCGACGTAAAACAGCAGCGTACTGGAGAACAGCAGCGGCATCACCAGTTTGCGTTCGTGGCGATAGAGCGCGGGCGCCACAAAGGCCCACACCTGATACAAAATCACCGGCACGGCCAGAAACACCGAAACGATGATGGTCAGCTTGATCGGCGTGAAGAATGGCGATGCGACGTCGGTAGCGATCATGCTCGCCCCGGCTGGCATCTGGCTGATCAGCGGCGACGCGACCAGATGGTAAATATCATTCGCAAAATAGACCAGACACAGAAAGATGACTAAAACAGCGATGATGCAATTCAACAAACGCTTGCGCAGCTCAATCAAATGGCTAATGAGCGGTTGGGTATCTTCAACGGCCATGTTTATCGTTCATCTTTTACGAGAGAAGTCTTCGCGGTGCTTTCAGGAGCACTGGCGACGGGAGGGGTTTCTGCGGCAGAGATTTCGTCAGTAGGCTGCGGAGTCTGTGCAGGCGCACTGGTTTGATGTTCTGCTGCTGCGGGGGTGACCGCAGGTGAAGTCACGGGCTGCACGGCGGCTGGCGGAGTCTGATGAATAGTGTTGGCTTCATCTTCCTCTTTTTCGAGATCGATACTCTGCTGCACCGAACGTTTCATTGAGTCGGCGGTTTTACGCAGTTCCTCCATCGACTCTTTTAGCTCGGGTGACAACGTGCCACGGCCCGCTTCTTCCACCTTTTTCAGGCTGTCCTGCAATTCCTGCAGTTTCAACTCTTGCGCCAGTTCGTTTTGTACATTCGCGGCCAGTGAGCGAATGGCTCTGATCCAGCCGACGACGGTTTTCACCGCAACCGGTAACCGCTGCGGGCCAAGCACAATCAGCCCGATCACGAACACTAATACCAGTTCACTAAAACCAATGTCGAACACAGTTATACCTGCTTGTCGTTCCGGGCGTCATCTTTAGTCGCCGTGGTTTGCTGTTTGTCTGCCAGAGTTTTGGCGTTGAAGTCAGCGTCCTGCTCTTTCGGTTGATCCTTTTTATCGTCTTCATCGCCCATGGCTTTTTTGAAGCCACGAATGGAAGATCCTAAATCCGAACCCAGGTTACGAAGTTTGTTGGTACCGAACAGAAGAACAACAATGACGGCAATGATTAACAATTGCCAAATACTGATACCGCCCATGAGATATGCCTCTAATATTCTGTGAAAAACTGTTGACTGTAACGCACAGAAAGCCCGTATGTTTTCGGGCTTTAGCTTGCGACATTACGCGATTTGCACCAGGCAGACAATCAGTTTGTCTTGCGCCAGCCAATAAGCCAGGTGACGATGCCAGCGGCCATTAATAGCGCCGGGAAGAAATCCCAATCCGGTCGACTTAACAGCACGGCGGTGCCACTTAATAACAGTGTAGCGCCTACACCAAACAGATAGCGCGCCTGATGATTGCGTGTTCGCTGTACGTTTAAATCGGTGACGAGTTTATCGACGCTGTGCTTCAATAATTTGTGCTGGCGCATGCTGTCGTAAAATAGCTCCGGCAACTCTGGCAGTTTTTCCGCCCAGTACGGCGCTTTCTCTTTCACCGCCCGCAAAATCGCCGGGATACCAATCTGATCTTTGATCCAATCTTCAAGGAACGGCTTAGCCGTTTTCCACAGGTCAAGCTGCGGATAGAGCTGGCGGCCAATCCCTTCGATATACAGCAGCGTCTTCTGCAACAGCACCAGCTGCGGCTGCACTTCCATATTAAAGCGACGCGCGGTGTTGAACAGGTTCAGCAGCACGTGGCCAAACGAAATCTCAGCCAGCGGTTTTTCGAAAATCGGCTCACACACGGTACGAATGGCAAACTCAAAGTCTTCGACGTTGGTATCGGCCGGTACCCAGCCAGAATCCACATGCAGCTCGGCCACTTTGCGGTAATCGCGGTTAAAGAAGGCGATGAAGTTCTCGGCCAGATAGCGCTTATCTTCTTTGTTCAGCGAACCGACGATACCGCAGTCGATGCCGATGTATTGCGGATCTTCCGGGTGATCGTAGCTGACGAAGATATTGCCGGGATGCATATCGGCATGGAAGAAGCTGTCGCGGAACACCTGGGTGAAGAACACTTGCACACCGCGCTCGGCCAGCAGTTTCATGTTAACGCCGTGCTGCTCCAGCGTGGCGATATCTGAGATCGGAATGCCGTAAATGCGCTCCATCACCATCATCGATTCGCTGCAATAATCAGAGAACACTTCCGGCACATACAGCATGCGGCTTTGGTCAAAATTACGACGCAGCTGAATGGCGTTCGCCGCTTCACGCAGCAGATTCAGCTCATCAATTAAGGTCTTTTCGTAATCGCGCACCACTTCCACCGGACGCAGACGACGACCATCCGGCAACAAACGCGGCACCCACCGCGCCAGACGGTAAATCAGTCGCATATCGGCTCTGATCACCGGCAGGATGTCGGGACGTATCACTTTGATCACCACCGCGCGGCCGTTGGATTTCAGCGTCGCGGTATGCACCTGCGCGATAGAAGCCGAGGCCAGCGGTTTGATATCGAAGTCTTCAAACCAGGTTTCCACCGGGCCGCCGATTGACTTTTCAATCTGCTGTTTGGCTTTCACGCCATCAAATGGCGCAACGCGGTCCTGCAGCACCGCCAGTTCATCGGCAATCGCCGGTGGGAACAGATCGCGACGCGTCGAGAGCATTTGACCGAATTTGATCCATACCGGACCCAACTGCTCCATCGCTAAACGGATGCGCACGCCGGCGGAAGCGTCTTTATGCTGGTTAGGGATCCAGAAGATGCAGCGCCGCCACAAGCGTAAAAGCAGCGTGAAGCGCATGCGGGGAATCAGTTCATCAAGGCCGTAAGTCAGAAAGATCTTGATGATGAAGTATAAGCGCCGAATTTCTCCCAGCGTCATTTCGCCTCCAGCTGTGCCAAACGCGTTTCAAACGCATTGAGCGAACGTTCTATCGCTTCCACTTCCACGCAAAACCATGCCAGTTCCAGTGCGCCCGGCGCAACGCGCCACTCTTCCGTCAGCACCTGACCAAGATAATCCTGGCGGCGGATGAACTGCTGCTGCACGAACTTCAGCGCCTGCTGTGCGGCCTGGCTTACGCCTTGCGCAGCGATATCGCCAATCCACGGTGCAAGATATTCCGCCGGATCCAGCTCGGCGAGATCCATCAGTGCGGAGAATTGCTGTACCACCTGCAAGTCGCCGTCCACCTCCAGTTCACCGCTACGAATCAGGCTGGTGAGCTGCTGGCGATCGCGCAGTTTCGGCAAGGTACTGACACGCAAACTCACCGTGCAGTCGCTGTTGTCTTGCCAATCACTCAGCACATCGAGTTGCGATTCGCTAAATACCAGCACCAAAGGAAAATCGAGCTCTTGCAGACGCAGCATCAATACCTTGCCAGCCAAACGCTGGCGTGCGGCTTTCAGGCTGCGATCGCGATAGAGAACACGGTTCAGGGCGGTCTCAAGACCGCCGGTGATGAGAGGAGTTAAAGTCATGATGGATTAGAATTTAAATCCGCGATGCAGCGCGACAATACCGCCAGTCATGTTGAAGTAGGTGGTATTTTCAAAGCCCGCATCGTTCATCATCGCTTTCAGGGTTTCCTGATCGGGATGCATACGAATCGACTCCGCCAGATAGCGATAGCTTTCAGCGTCTTGCGCCACCAGCTGACCAATACGCGGCAGAATGTGGAATGAATAGGTATCGTAAGCTTTGCTGAGCGGCTCCAGCAGCGGCTTCGAGAACTCCAGCACCAGCAGACGTCCGCCTGGCTTCAGCACGCGGAACATTGATGCCAGCGCTTTCTCTTTTTCGGTCACGTTACGCAAGCCGAATGAGATGGTGATGCAATCGAAGTAGTTATCCGGGAACGGCAGCGCTTCGGCATTCGCCTGCACATAGCTGACATTGCCCGACACGCCGAGATTGCGCAGCTTTTCGCGGCCCATCTTCAGCATCGAGCTGTTGATGTCTGCCAGCACAACCTGGCCGGTTTCGCCCACCAGACGTGAGAATTTTGCCGTGAGATCGCCGGTACCACCCGCCAGATCCAACACGCGCTGACCGCGGCGCACGCCGCTGCTGTCAATGGTAAAACGCTTCCAGACACGATGGATGCCAAACGACATCAAATCGTTCATCAGGTCATATTTTGCCGCGACGGAGTGAAACACGTCCGCAACTTTATCGGCCTTTTCGCTTTTCGCGACGGTCTGGAAGCCAAAATGGGTAGTTTCCTGCTGTGATTCATCTGCCATCGGTTTTACCTGTTCCACAAACAATTCTTGCCGAAGTGTATCAGAGTCGCGCTACACGAGCACGCGACCACCGTGCTATTCGTTGATGCGGCGCAGCGAGTCTGTTGTTGGTTCTGCAACGTTTTCATCCTCGGTGCGATCGTCTGCCCAATCTTCATCCGCTTCTTCCGGCTGCGCTTGTTCAACCAGTTGCGGATTAATCGGACGTTTGATCTCCACGCCAAGCGAACGGAACGCTTCACTTTGTGCGATCAGATTGCCGCGCCCTTCAGACAGCTTTTTCATCGCCTGATGATAACTTTGCTGTGCTTTGTCGAGATTGTGCCCGATGCCACTCATGTCATCGACAAACAGCCGCATTTTGTCGTACAGCCGCGTTGCCCGGTCGGCGATGCGCTGTGCGTTGCGGCTTTGATGCTCATAACGCCAGAGATTATTGATAGTACGCAGCGCCACCAGCAACGTGGTGGGACTAACCAGCATGATGTTCTGCTGTAACGCTTCGCTGATCAGCTCGGGCTGACGATCAATCGCCAGCAGAAACGCCGGTTCCACCGGGATAAACATCAACACATAATCCAGAGAGCGTAAACCGGGCAATTGTTGGTAATCTTTACGGCTCAGCAGGCGAATGTGTCCGCGCATGGCACTAATGTGTTCCTGAATCGCCTGCTCACGCGTGGCTTCATCGTCGGCATTGAAGTAGCGTTCGTAGGCCACCAGCGTCATTTTGGCGTCAATCACCACATCTTTACCCTGCGGCAAACGCACGATCACATCCGGTTGCATCCTGCCCTGCTGTTCCAGCTGCACGCTAACCTGCGTTTGGTATTCGTAGCCTTCACGCAGGCCCGATGCTTCCAGCACGCGGGCCAATACCACTTCGCCCCAGTTTCCCTGAATTTTATTGTCGCCTTTTAGCGCTTTAGTAAGATTGACCGCTTCCTGCGCCATCTGTGCGTTGAGTTGCTGTAGCTGGCGAATTTCGTGGGTCAGCGTGTGACGTTCACGCGCTTCCAGGCCAAAGCTGTCGGTGACCTGACGGCGGAAACCGTCCAGCTGTTCGCGCAGCGGACCAATCAGACTATTCAGGCTTTGACGGTTTTGTTCATCGACGCGCCGCCCGCTGTTTTCGAAGATGCGATTGGCGAGATTTTCAAACTGCGCGCTGAGGCGCTGTTCGCTGTTGGTCAGTAGTCGCTGCTTCTCTTCTGCACCGTAGCGCGTCTCTTCAAGACGAATGGTCACTTCGCGCAGTTCGGCTTCCTGCGCGCTGTTCACTTCAAGCTGATTTCGCAGTTCACGGCTGAGTTGTTCACTTTCGCCGCGCCAGTAATCAAGCTGCTGCAAACGTTCCTGCGCACCGCTCAGTGCACCGTGTAGCTGGCGCATCTCCTGTTCGCGTTGTTGGATTTGCTGCTGTAACTGTTCGAGCTGCTGCTGCTGACGCTGCTGCGCCTCTTCCAGCAGGCGACGCTCAGTGGTAAAGCTGGCGTGCTGATGACCGGCGCGCAGTTGAGCAATGATCCAGCCAATGCCCAAACCGGCCAGCGCCAGCGCGCCGCTAATGATAAGTTGCTGATCCATAATCCCCCCGCGGATCGACTTGCTGAGGGAAAAGGTAGAGCTCTACTGTATGAATGTCCAGATTTTTTTCCCTTCATACTTCAAGCCGCAGATGCGTTGGCTGCACGTTCTCACCCCAGTCACTTACTGATGTAAGCTCCCGGAGATTCGCCGCTTGCCGCCTTCCTGCGACTCGAATTATTTAGGGAAAACGTTCTCTAATTAGAGGGCTTTTACGGTGAGATCGCCCGCTTTCCACGCATCAATCAGGAAGAAGGGCATCGGCAACACCCATTCGGTTTCACCCTGGATTTTGGCCGGATAGGTCCAGCTTTTCCCGTCGTAGGTGATCTCAACCTGCTGCCAGCCGTTCTCAGCGTTTTCGACCTGGCCCGCCATGCTGGCAAAACCGGCGTTACTACCGACGTGGAAGCTGTCGGTTTGCCAGCGAATCGGCTGATGCGCCGGCCACGGTTGTGCATGATGGAAGCGGAAAATATCGTCATGATTCAAGATGCTCTCACGTACCGTCGGCCACAGCGCCACTTTGAGGAAGTACTGATCGGTAAATCGTTCGCTGCCTTCATATTGCGCGATAAAGTCACGCATCTGCTGCTCAACGTTGTGGAACACGCCGTGGCAGCCGCCCCACATGCCCGCCAGCAGCAGCTCGGTATGCGAGAAGTAATCGCGCATATGATGGAACCAGTAAGGCGAAGTCAGCCAGGCTTCTACCGCCACGACTTCGCGCTCGGACAGCAACGAATCCGCATCACGCACGATGTAGCGTTTGACGCTGTCATCGTCCATCACCAGGAAACGCCACAGCGTTGGGAAGATAGTTTTCTCATGCGACATATCCACCAGTTGGGTGTTTGGCTGCGTCAGGCGCTGCCAGACGTGCTGCGGCACGCTGTCGTCGAGATAGATGCGGCAGATCCAGTCGGGATAAAGCTCGCGCGCCACTTCGATGTTTTTAATCAAGGTTTCGCAGTAGCGTGGCTGACTGCCATACAGGCTAAAGGAGATGATATTTTCTGCCGGATTACTGCGGTTGATCGGCGGTGGTGTCTCAGAAGGGAAGGCGACTTTCGCCCCTTTACTGAAAGTCACATCAGATTTTTGCAGCGATTCGAGGCCGTAACGTGCCGCTTCATCTTCTTTATTCAACCAGCCGCACACTTCGGTTAATCCATCCAGCCAGGTTTCCGATGCCTGCGCACGCTGCGCGGCCGGAGCCTGGTAGATCTTCTGGTAAATTTTATAAGATTTTTTGTATTCGCCGACGCGCATCAGGGTGAGCGCGTAGTCGCTAAGCACCTGCATATGATGGGGCAAGACGCGCAGCACTTCTTCACAGCATTGACGCGCAAGAGGATAGTTATTCGCCGCCATCGCCTGGCGAAATCTCGCTGCTGCACCTTCAACGCGTGATTGTGCAGTAGCGGGATTATTCATGAAATTGGGACGTGAGACAGAAACCATTTTGCGCATAAGAAATTTCTCAGTAGCTGCTGAAATTGCGCGCATTCTAATCAGGAAATAGCGGGATTCCTTATAAGCCTGGTCTCGAATTCATCCCTGACTGGCGCACTAAATTAAGCGACGCGCGGCTTCAACCACAATTTTCACCGCATCACTTTCGGTCTGCTTCATGGTCGCGGCATCCGGGATCTCTTTTTGCGTACGGTTCACGATGACGCCAGCCACCATGCCGGCACGCAGTCCCTGACTGGCGCACATGGTTAACAGTGTAGCGGATTCCATCTCATAGTTGAGGACGCCCATTTGCTGCCACTCTTCCATTGAGCCCTGGAAGCGATTCACCACGCGACCGGAGAAAGTGTCGTAGCGTTCCTGGCCTGGATAGAAGGTGTCAGATGAGGCGGTAATACCAATGTGGGTTTTCGCGCCGCACGCTTCTGCCGCTGCCACCAGCGCGGTGGTGCAGGTGAAATCAGCTACGGCCGGGAATTCCATCGGCGCAAAGTGCAGGCTGGCACCGTCGAGGCGTACCGAAGCGGTAGTGACCAGCACATCGCCCACATTAATATGCGGCTGGATAGCGCCGGTGGTGCCAACCCGCAGGAAGGTGCGCACGCCAAGCTGCGCCAGCTCTTCAACCGCAATCGAGGTAGAAGGTCCGCCAATACCGGTGGAGCACACCACAACCGGTTTGCCATCCACTTCGGCCAGATAGCTGGTGAATTCACGGTGTGAAGCCAAATGCTGTGGGTTGTCCATCAGCGCGGCGATTTTCTTTACGCGCTCAGGATCGCCAGGCACGATGGCCAACGTGGCTCCTTTCAAATCAGCTTTAGTAATGCCAAGGTGGAAAACGTCAGACTGGGCCATAACAGACTCCTGATAATTGGGGATGAGCGCGCCACTCTACGTGAGCAGGCGGCATAAATATGTGACTCAATTCACCATCGATAATGAAACTTACATTATCAGAAAAACATTATGTGACATAAATCACACATTAACGCTGTGCAATTCTGAATTGCTACAAGCGGTGCTGTGTAAGTGTTGGTGGCAATGTTAATAGAGAAGCAGCACACGTGAAAAAATCCCTCTGTACCCTACGACAGCCTTGCTTCACTTCGCCAGGCTATAGTTACGTGATTGCGCATTTGCTAGCACGGAGAGAACAATGAAAACCGAAGACAATATGGCACAAAAAACGGCACCCGGTGGCTTTGCACCGGCCGTTCAGCCCACCGCAAGCAGCACCATTATTACCGGCAGCGACGCGATTCATGCTGGCGAGACCTCAGTTCCGAGCCAGGGCGAAAACCTGCCTGCCTATTACGCACGACCAAAAGAGTATCAAGGCACCTTGCCGGTGGTGTTGGTAGTGCAGGAGATTTTCGGGGTGCACGAGCATATCCGCGATGTCTGCCGCCGTCTGGCGCTGGAAGGTTATCTGGCCATCGCTCCGGAACTCTATTTCCGTGAGGGCGATCCCAACGATTACCACGACATTCCCACGCTGTTTAAAGAGCTGGTGAGCAAAGTTCCGGATTCGCAAGTGTTGTCCGATCTCGATCATGTGGCCAACTGGGCCACGCGCCACGATGGTGATATCCGTCGCCTGGCGATTACCGGTTTTTGCTGGGGCGGACGTATTAGCTGGCTGTTTGCCGCGCACAACCCGCAGGTGCGTGCAGCGGTGGCGTGGTATGGACGCTTAGACGGTGAGAAGACGCTGAAGCAGCAGAAGCATCCGATTGATATCGCGATAGATCTTAATGCACCGGTGCTGGGCCTTTACGGTGGTCAGGATGAGAGCATCCCGCTGGAGAGCATTGATAAGATGCGTCAGGCGCTGCATGCCGCCAATGCCAAGGCGGAAATCGTGGTGTATCCGGATGCAGGACATGCTTTCAATGCGGATTATCGTGCCAGTTATCACGCCGATTCCGCCAAAGATGGCTGGCAACGCATGCTGGCGTGGTTCGCGCAGTATGGCGTGGCGCCAAACGCGTAATAATAGGGGGCGCATTTGCGCCCCAATCTCATTTACAGCGACTAAGCCGTTTCACCTCGCAGGTTTTGCGCCGCTTTTACCATGTTCGCCAGCGCCTGACGGGTTTCCGTCCAGCCACGCGTTTTTAGGCCACAATCCGGGTTAACCCACAGACGCTCTGCCGGGATGCTCTGCGCCGCTTTACGCAGCAACTCTTCCATCCACTCCACGCTCGGCACGTTTGGTGAGTGAATGTCATACACGCCCGGACCGATTTCGTTGGGATAGTCGAACTCCTTAAAGGTATCCAGCAGATCCATATCGGAACGTGAGGTTTCGATGGTGATGACATCCGCATCCAGCGCGGCAATCGAGTCCATGATGTCATTGAACTCGCAGTAACACATGTGGGTATGGATCTGGGTTTCATTCTGCGCCACGGCGGCATTGAGACGGAACGCATCCACCGCCCAGGTCAGGTACGCCGCCCAATCGGACTGATGCAGCGGCAGGCCTTCGCGCAGTGCCGGTTCATCAATCTGAATAATGCCAATACCGGCTTTTTCCAGATCTTCCACTTCGTCACGCAGCGCCAGCGCAATCTGTTTAGCGATGGTTTCACGGCTTACATCTTCACGCGGGAACGACCAGCAGAGAATCGTCACTGGACCGGTCAGCATGCCTTTCACCGGTTTGTCGGTCAGCGACTGCGCGTACTTCGCCCACTCAACGGTGATGGCTTGCGGACGGCTTACGTCGCCGATGATGATCGGTGGTTTAACGCAGCGTGAGCCGTAGCTCTGTACCCAGCCGTTCTGGGTGAACACGAAGCCGTCGAGGTTTTCGCCGAAGTATTCCACCATGTCGTTACGTTCTGCTTCGCCATGCACCAGCACGTCGAGGCCCAAACGTTCCTGCTCCACAATCGCCTGTTTGATGTGCTCGGCGATGCCAGTGCGATAGTTTCCACCATCAATGTTGCCTTTTTTAAAGTCGAGGCGCAGGCCGCGAATTTCGGTGGTTTGCGGGAATGAACCTATGGTGGTGGTCGGCCACGCTGGCAGGTTAAAGCGGTGACGCTGCGCTTTGGCACGCTCGGTGTAGCTGCTGGCACGTTCAACGTCTCTGGCCTGAATTTTCGCCAGACGCTCGCCGACTGCGGCATTGTGAACGCGCGTGGAGTTGGCACGCGCACGAATCGGTGCGCTCCACTCAACCAGCGAAGCGGCATCGTTGTTGTTCAGCGCATGACTCAGCAGTGCAAGCTCAGCGCACTTCTGCAGAGCAAAGGCGAACCAGCTTTTCACTTCCTCATCGAGGCGCGTTTCCACGCTTAAGTCGATTGGGCTGTGCAGCAGCGAGCAGGATGATCCAATCCACAATTGTTGACGCTGCCCCACCAGCGGCTGCAGACGTGCAAACCAGCTGCTGAGATCGGCACGCCAGACGTTACGGCCATTGATTACGCCGACGGAGAGCAGCCAATCCGCGGGAATCTGCTGGTTCACCTGTTGGATGTCGTCTTTGCCGTGGACCAGGTCAACATGCAGACCTTGCACCGGCAGCGCTTTGATCACGTCGAGATTCTGACCGATGCTGTCGAAATAGGTGGTGAGCAGCAATTTGCTTTCGCCCTGCAGCGCGTCGTAAGCCGGTTTGAAGGCATCGCGCCACGCTTGCGGCAGCTCCAGCGCCAGTGCTGGCTCATCGATTTGTACCCATTCGATGCCGCGTTTTTTCAGTTCAGCCAGCACCTGTTGGTAAACCGGCAGAATGTCTTTGAGCAGTGACAGGCGGTCGAACGACGTACCTTTCACTTTACCCAGCCACAAATAGGTAACAGGACCCAGCAGCACCGGTTTAATCTTGTGCCCGAGCGCCAGCGCTTCATCAACCTCATCCAGCAACTGAGTCCAGGTCAGTTTGAACTGCTGCCCTTGAGTGAATTCCGGCACCATGTAGTGATAATTGGTGTTGAACCATTTGGTCATTTCCGCCGCTGCCGCCGGTTCACCGCTTGGTGCGCGGCCACGGCCAAGGCGGAACAGCGTGTCAAGATCGACCGAGCCATCCTGATTTTGGTGACGAGCTGGCACGTTACCCAGCAGCAGGCTGGTGGTGAGCACGTGATCGTACCAGGCGAAATCGCCGACTGGCAGCAGATCCACGCCCGCCTCTTTCTGCTGTTGCCAGTGACGGGCGCGCAGTTCACGCCCCACCGCCAGTAGCTCTTCCTGTGAGCTTTTACCTGCCCAATAGCTTTCCTGTGCTTTTTTCAATTCACGACGCAATCCAACGCGAGGGAAACCGAGAGTGTGGTTCAGAATGGTCATTTTCTGTTCTCCAGATATTCTTAACTGAATAGGGGGCAGAGATGTTTAGCCGTCCAGATGTTTACACCGCCATAATCTGCGGGTACTGTATGTTCCTCAAGCGCAATTTGTTCAATCTCGATGTGAAGGATTCTCATGATCGAACTCAAACACCTGCGGACGCTGCAGGCGTTACGGAACACCGGCTCGTTAGCTGCCGCCGCCTCCCAGCTTCATCAGACGCAATCGGCGTTATCCCACCAGTTCAGCGATCTGGAGCAGCGGCTGGGTTTTCGCCTGTTTGTGCGTAAAAGCCAGCCGCTGCGTTTTACGCCGCAGGGAGAGATTTTGCTGCAGTTGGCTGAGCAGGTTTTACCGCAGATTCAGCAGGCTTTGCAGGCGTGTCATGAGCCGCATCAGGCCACGTTACGTATCGCCATTGAGTGTCACAGCTGTATTCAGTGGCTGACGCCCGCGCTAAATAATTTCCGCCAGAGCTGGCCGCAGGTGGTGATGGATTTCAAATCCGGCGTGACCTTTGATCCGCAACCCGCGTTGCAACAGGGCGAGCTGGATGTGGTGTTGACCTCCGATATTTTGCCGCGCAGTGGATTGTTTTATTCACCGATGTTCGATTTTGAAGTGCGTTTGGTGATGGCACCGGATCATCCTTTGGCGCAGCTTGAGCACATTGCTCCGGAAGATATGGCCGATGAAGTGCTGATGATTTATCCGGTGCAGCGTCAGCGTTTAGATGTGTGGCGCCATTTCCTGCAGCCTGCAGGCGTCAGTCCAGCCTTGAAGAGCGTCGATAACACGCTGCTGCTGATTCAGATGGTGTCGGCGCGCATGGGCATCGCCGCGTTGCCACATTGGGTAGTAGAGAATTTTGAGCAGCAGGGTTTGGTGGTGACCAAGACCTTAGGCGATGGTTTGTGGAGCCGCTTGTATGCCGCCGTACGCGAAGGCGAGCAGCGTCAGCCGGTAATGGAAGCCTTTGTGCGGTTTGCCCGTCAGCACGCCTGTGAACATCTGCCCTTTGTGCGCGATGCCGCGCGTCCCGGCTCACTTCAAACCACCTCATCCTGATGTTGTTGGGCGGCGAAAGTCGCCCGCGCTGTTATCCCTGCCCCGCCTGCTCTATAATGCGCCGCCTCAACCCGCGACCAAGAGAGTTTCACCATGATGAGTAACGATGTTCTGCGCAGCGTGCGCTATATGCTGGATTTGAGCGATAGCAAAGTGGTGGAGATTTTTGCCCTGGCGGGAAGTGAAGTGCCGCTGGAAGACGTGCAGGCGTGGATGAAGAAAGATGACGATGCCGCGTTTCGCAAGCTGCCAGATGTATTGATGGGATATTTCCTTAACGGTCTGATTTTTTACCGTCGCGGTAAGAGTGAAGATGCGCCCGCGCCTTCGATTGAGCGCCGCATGAATAACAACATTTTCATGAAGAAATTGCGTATCGCCTTTGAGCTGAAGACCACCGATATTCCGGATGTGCTGCTGAAAGCGAACTTTAAGATCTCACAGGCTGAAGTTGGCGCGATTTTCCGCAACCCAGATCATAAGAATTTCCGCGAATGCGGCGATCAGATTCTGCGTAATTTCCTGAAAGGGTTGACGATGATTCATCGTCCGGGGCCGGCTAAGAAGGGTTAATCGCTTCTTTGTTCGAGCCGGGTCAGGGATAGCGCAGCAGATCGCAAAGGGAAACCACTTCCTTGTGGATCAGCCTCGCCATCCATGGCTCGGATGCTTTGCTCCACTGCCGCGCTATCCCTTCCCTTTTAGCCTATGCGTTGCTTTTCTTACCTAATACCCAGCGTTTGTGCACATAAAGGGATGCGAAAATCACGGCGGCACCGGCGAGAAAACTTGGCCAATGCGGTTTCTCCTGCCAGATCGCCAGATTCACCAGCAAGCCCGCTGGCACATGCATGTTGTTCATAATACCCAGCGTGCCAGCATCCACCTGCGTAGCGCCGTAGTTCCACATGAAGTAGCCCAAACCTGAAGCCGCCACGCCCAGCCACACCAGAATGCCCCACTGCAGCGACGTGGTCGGCAGTTTGTTCGGATTGCCCCACAAGCTCCAGGCGATCACCGCGATCATCACCGCGCCCAGATAGAACCACGAAAATGCGGTGTGCTGCGGCATCGGGCGAGTTTCCTGCAGGCGTTTGTAGCCCACCATGCCGATGGCGAAGCAGATGTTTGCCGCCTGTACCAGCAGCAAGCCGAACCAGAAATGGTCGCTGACTTTGTCGTAACGAATAATCGCCGCACCGATTACCGCCAGTAGCGCGCTGAAGGCATAGCCGATACGCAGCGGACGTCGGCTGAGCAAATCGTAGATCAGCGTGACATACAGCGGCGTCATCACGGTGAACAGCAGGAACTCGGTCACGCTGAGATACAGATAAGCCTCAAAGCTTAATAAATACATGATGCCAAGCTGCAGCATGCCCACCAGCATATACAGCAGGATGGTGGAAGCACGGTAACCGCGCCAGCGCAGGAACGGCAGGAAAACGATGGCGGCGAGCGCCAGACGCATCAAAACAGAGAACCAGGAATCCACCTGACCTGCAAGGTATTCCCCGATCAAACTGAAGGAAAAGGCCCACAGAATGGTGGTAACGATCAGTAACGGCACGGTAACGATCCCAAAATGAACAGTGGCGCTAGTGTAAACAAACTGTCGAAATCGGGGTGAACTATCTGGTTTACAAGTGGATAAAATAACGACGAATAATTTTCGAACCTCATTTTTACGACCGGCTAAAAATGCGCGAAATACAACATTTTCTGGTTTTTTTCGCTCTCCATTGTCATAAAACTGTAACATATGTGTCACATGTCACAGTAACTGCGCGTGACCATCACTATCCTTTGCGCGAAATGGAAACTTCGCTTTGCCATTTTTACTGCCTGTTTTTGCCCCAACCTGCTGGGAACTCATAACTATATCGCGCCCTGGAGGGCCACACTCATGTTGAGTATTTTCAAACCTGCACCGCATCGCCCACAAGTGGCCGATGATCGTGTTGATCCGCTTTATCGTCGTCTGCGCTGGCAGATTTTCCTGGGAATATTTTTTGGCTATGCCGCCTACTATCTGGTGCGTAAAAACTTTGCGCTGGCAATGCCTTATCTGGTGGAACAAGGCTTCTCGCGCGGCGATCTCGGCTTTGCGCTATCAGGCATTTCCATCGCTTACGGCTTCTCGAAATTCATTATGGGCTCGGTCTCAGACCGCTCGAATCCGCGCGTGTTTTTGCCTGCCGGATTGATCCTTGCCGCAGCGGTGATGCTGGTGATGGGGTTCGTGCCGTGGGCCACCTCCAGCATCATGGTGATGTTTGTGCTGCTGTTCCTGTGCGGATGGTTCCAGGGCATGGGCTGGCCGCCGTGCGGGCGCACCATGGTGCACTGGTGGTCGCAGAAAGAGCGCGGCGGAATTGTGTCGGTGTGGAACTGCGCGCATAACGTCGGTGGCGGTATTCCTCCGCTGCTGTTCCTGCTCGGCATGGCGTGGTTTAACGACTGGAAAGCCGCGCTGTATATGCCGGCGTTTGGCGCCATCCTCATCGCGATTATCGCCTTCGCCTTGATGCGTGACACACCACAATCTTGCGGTTTACCGCCGATTGAAGCGTGGAAAAATGATTATCCGCCGGATTACAACGAGGATCACGAGCAGGAGCTGACGGCGAAGCAGATTTTCATGCAGTACATTCTGCCCAACAAGCTACTGTGGTACATCGCACTGGCGAACGTGTTTGTGTACCTGCTGCGTTACGGCATTCTCGACTGGTCGCCGACCTACCTGAAAGAGGTGAAGCACTTCACGCTGGATAAATCCTCGTGGGCCTACTTCTTTTACGAATATGCCGGTATTCCCGGCACGCTGCTGTGCGGCTGGATGTCGGACAAAGTGTTCCGCGGCAACCGTGGCGCAACCGGCGTGTTCTTTATGACGCTGGTGACCATCGCCACCGTGGTGTACTGGCTGAATCCTCCAGGCAATCCAGGCATCGACATGCTGTGCATGATTGTGATCGGCTTCCTGATTTACGGCCCTGTGATGCTGATTGGCTTGCACGCGCTGGAACTGGCACCGAAAAAAGCGGCCGGAACGGCAGCGGGCTTTACCGGGCTGTTTGGCTATCTCGGCGGATCGGTTGCGGCGAGTGCGATTGTCGGTTACACCGTGGATTATTTCGGCTGGGACGGCGGATTCATTGTGATGATTGGCGGATCGGTGCTGGCAGTGATTCTGCTGCTGCTCACCATGGTCAGTGAGCACAAGCACAAGAAACAGCTGGCATAACGAAAAAGGGCCGGTGGTGACCGGCCCTTTTTTCTAGGCGAGGAACAGTTTACGCAGCGTGTGCGGCACGGCGTCATCCGCGTTGCTGCCAATCACTTCCAGCGTCGGCAAGGTATCTTTCAAACGCTGCTGCGCATTGCGCATGATGCAGCCTTTGCCCGACATGCTGAGCATCTCCACATCATTCATGCCGTCGCCGAAGGCGATGCACGCTTTCAGCGAGTGGCCGAGCTGTTTCGCTACCGCTTCCAGCGCGTGGCCTTTGGAAACGCCGCCCGCCATCACTTCCAGACACGTTGGCAGCGAGAAGCTGACATTTACGCGATCGCCCCAGCGCGCTTCAATCGCCTGCTCCATGGGAATCAACCGCTCCGGATCTTCGCAGGTGAAGAACACTTTGCTGATGCCATCAGTCGGCAGCATGCCCGGCTGGTAAACCTGATAGTTAAACACCGATTCACGGAAATAGTCCTGCTCATCCGGACGATGACGGCTCATGAACCACTCATCGTCGCGATAGACGTGCGTCAGGATATGCTCGTCATGATATTGCAGGCCATAGAGATCGCTGGCGATGTCGGCGTCAAGATTGTGGCTGAACACCAGTTCACCTGCGGCATTGTGCACGCGTGCGCCATTAGACGTGATCATGTAAGCCGGAATGCCGAGCTTATCGCGCATCTGTCCGACGTCGATATAGTGACGGCCGGTGGCAAAGACAAAGTGGATATCACGCGCCACCAGTTCCTGCAGCGTGGTGCGCGCGAACGGCGTCAGGCGGTGGTCCGGAGAGAGCAGCGTGCCATCCAGGTCGGATGCGACGATGTGATACATGTAAACCTCGGGTGTTGATATCGGAAAGTAAAATTGATTAAGCGTGGCGTTCAAAGAAATCGACCACCGCGTTTAGCGCTTCGGCACGCATCGCGTCTGTTTCAAACAAGATCTCATGACGCGCTCCTTTGATCACATACGGCGCGTTGCCCGCGCAGGGATGTCCTGCTGCGGCCATCGCCGTACAAAATAGATTTTGTGAGCGGTTATCCACCACATCATCTTCACTGGCCTGCAGCAGCAAGGTCGGCGTGGTGATGTTCGCTACCTGATTGAAGATGTCCCGCCCGGCCTGCACGCCTTCGCGCACCCAGTGATAAGTGGGGCCACCGACGCGAATTGCCGGATCGTCGGCGTAAAAACGCAGATTACGGCGATAGCGTTCGCGGCTATGCGTCAGGCGGTTGATGCCAAACGGATTGGCGCGCCAGCGCCCGGTGCCCAGCGCGTAACCTTCACGCAGCGCCGGCAGTTTCTCGGTCCAGTCCAGAATGCGGTGCGCCATCCAGTCGGGCAGCGGCAGCACAATGCCAAACATCGGCGCGGAGAACACCGCAGCATGAAACGCCTGCGGCTGACGCGCCAGAAACAGCGCTAAAATCGCGCCGCCCATCGAGTGGGCCAGCACGTAGCGCTGCTGATAATGGTTGCTTACGATCTCTTTCAGATACAGCGTTTCCAGATCGTCAACGTAGTCGCCAAATTCCACCACATGGCCGCGATGCGAATCTTCCAGCAGACGTTCAGAGCGTCCCTGACCGCGATGGTCGAGAATCACCACATCGTAGCCGCACATGAACAGGTCGTAAGCCAGTTCGGGATACTTGATGTAGCTTTCGATGCGGCCAGGCACGACCAGAATGACACGGCGATGTTGCGGTGAGGTGAAACGGACGTAACGAATCTTCAGGTTGCCGACGCCGGTAAATTCACACTCTTCACGGCGACGCCAGAAGTCGAGCAGCGGACCGGTGGCAAAGGCCGAAAAGCCTCGCTCACGTCCGAGCCAACTCTGTTTATGCTGCTGCATCCGTCCCCCTGAAAAAAACGTGATTTGCGCGCCTGTGCTGCGTAGCGTGCGGCGATTTTCTGTCGTATTGTGTCACACTTCGCTAACTTCAGGGAATGTCACACATGACCATTGAATGGTGGTTAACCTATCTGCTGACCACAACCATCCTCAGCCTTTCACCTGGTTCCGGCGCGATCAACACCATGAGCACCGGCATCAGTCACGGCTATCGCGGCGCAGCGGCATCGATTACCGGCTTGCAACTGGGTCTGGCCATTCATATTGTGCTGGTCGGCGCCGGTTTGGGTGCGCTGTTTTCCCAATCGATTCTGGCGTTTGAAGTCCTGAAGTGGGCCGGCGCAGCCTATCTGGTATGGCTGGGCATTCAGCAGTGGCGCTCGGCGGGTGGCATCGACCTCGACGCCGTTGCCAAAGCCATGCCGCGTCGCCGCCTGTTTAAGCGTGCCGTGTTGGTAAACCTCACCAACCCGAAAAGCATCGTGTTTCTCGCTGCGCTGTTCCCGCAGTTTATTCAGCCGCACCAGCCGCAGCTCATGCAATATCTGGTGCTGGGCGTGACCACCATTGTGGTCGATATCATCGTAATGATTGGTTACGCCACGCTGGCAACGCGTATCGCCGGCTGGATTAAAGGACCGAAGCAGATGAAGCTGCTGAACCGCACCTTTGGTGGATTGTTTATGGCAGTAGGCGCGCTGCTAGCCAGCGCACGCAGAATGGCGTAAAAGAAAATCGCACCCACGTCAAAGCCGTCGGTGGCGCAGCCAGTTCGGTGCCGGCCAGCGCGCAGCCCCCGGAGCGTACACGTCGTACGTGAGGAGGGCGAGCACTGCCCGGTGCCGAAATGGCAAGTAAACCAGGCTTAACGTGAAATGATAAGGTGAATGCCAAAACCGGCGAATAACACGCCCGCCATACCATCCACCCACTTCGCCATTCGCTGATACTTATCACGCATCCACGGCATAGCGAAAATCGCCGCCACCAGCGTAAACCACGCGAACGTCTCTCCGATAATCAGCAGGAACAACCCCCAGCGCTCCAACGCGCCAACGTCGTTGCCAACAAACAATGAGAATACGCTACCGAAGTAGATGATCGCTTTTGGGTTCGACAGGTTAGTCAGGAAACCTTTCAGGAAACTCATGCCCTTTTTCGGCAGCTCAACCACCGGCGCTTGCGATTGTGGCTGCTTGTGACGTTGACGCGCTGAGCGCATCAGCTGCCAGCCCATCCACAGCAGATACAATCCGCCGCCGACCATAATGATTTCATGCAGCCAGGCCATTTTTTCCAGGATCAGATGCAGGCCCATCAGCGCCACACCGGCCCAGATCACAATGCCCAACGTAATGCCCAGAACGCCCATCATCGCCTCTTTGCGCGAGCGGCTTGCCGCCGTTTGCGACACAAAGAAGAAGTCCGGGCCGGGACTCATCAGCGCAACCAGATGCACCAGCGCGACAGTGGCGAATAACATCAGCATGAATTTTTTCCTTTAACCTTCATCAACATGTTCTTTGATCATCACCAGGAACGGCTTACCAAAACGCTCCAGTTTGCGATGACCGACGCCGTTCACGCTGAGCATTTCTGACGCGCTAATCGGCATTTGTTCTGCCATTTCAATCAGCGTGGCATCGTTAAACACCACGTACGGCGGAATATTCTCTTCATCGGCAATTGCTTTGCGCAGCTTACGCAGCTTGGCAAACAGCTGGCGATCATAATTGCCGCTGTGCACTTTCGGCGAACTGCTGCCGCGCGTTTTCACCGTCACGATACGCGGCACCGCCAGCATCAGCGGCACTTCCGCACGTAATACCGGACGCGCCGCTTCGGTGAGTTGCAGCGCCGAATGCATGGCGATGTTTTGCGTTACCATCCCGAGGTGAATCAGCTGACGCAGCACGCTGATCCAGTGTTCGTGGCTGTGCTCGCGGCCTAAGCCGTACACCGGCAGTTTGTCGTGGCCGTTATCGCGAATACGCTGATTACTGGCGCCGCGCAAAACTTCAACAATATAGCCCATCCCAAAGCGTTGGCCGGTACGATAGATGCTCGACAGCGCCTTTTGCGCCTCCAGCAAACCGTCGTAGCGACGCGGCGGATCGAGGCAGATATCGCAGTTATCGCACTGCTGCTGGCGACCCTCGCCGAAATAGTTCAGCAATACCAGACGACGACAGGTTTGCGCTTCAGCAAACGCGTCCATCGCATTGAGTTTGTGGCGTTCAATATCCTGCAACGGGCCAGGCACTTTCTCTTCCAGACATTTACGCAACCACGCCATGTCAGCCGGATCGTAAAGCATCATCGCTTCGGCAGGCAGGCCATCGCGCCCGGCGCGGCCGGTTTCCTGATAATAGGATTCGATGTTGCGCGGAATATCGAAGTGCACCACAAAGCGCACGTTGGGTTTGTTAATGCCCATCCCGAACGCCACGGTGGCGACCACGATTTGCAGATCGTCACGCTGAAAAGCTTCCTGCACGCTGGCACGCTGCGCGCTATCAATGCCGGCGTGATACGCGCCAACGCTCAAACCACGGCTCTGCAGGCGCGCGGCGGTGTCTTCCACTTTGGCGCGGCTGTTACAGTAAATGATGCCGCTTTTGCCGCGCTGATCCTGCACATAACGCAGAAGTTGCTCAGTGGGTTTGAATTTCTCCACCAGCGTGTAGCGAATATTGGGGCGGTCAAAGCTGCTGATTTGAATCAGCGGATCGTCCATCTGCAGCAGATGGACGATATCGTTACGCGTGGTTTCATCGGCGGTGGCGGTCAATGCCATGACCGGCAAATCAGGGAAGTGCTGACGCAGCTGGCCGATCGAGCCATATTCCGGACGGAAATCGTGGCCCCACTGCGAAATACAGTGCGCTTCATCCACCGCCAGCATCACCGGATTCCACTGGTGCAGGCTGTCGAGGAAATTGTCCATCATCAGACGTTCAGGCGCGATATACAGCAGCTTGAGCTTGCCGGTACGACAATCCGCAAACACCTGCTGCTGCTGCTCACGCGTCTGCGTCGAGTTGAGGCACGCTGCAGCCACGCCGTTGGCTAGCAGCTGATCGACCTGATCTTTCATCAGTGAAATCAGCGGTGAAACCACCAGCGTCAGCCCTTCGCGCACCAGCGCCGGGATTTGATAGCACAGCGATTTGCCGCCGCCAGTCGGCATCACCACCAGACAATCGCGTCCTGACAGGGCGGTTTCGATGATGTTTTGCTGACCTGGGCGGAACTGCTGATAGCCGAAGGTATCTTGTAATACCTGCTGCGCCAGCATTTCCTGATTAAGCACTGCCGATGTTGCCACGGTAATCCTGTCTTTGTTGCGGGTTAGAACAGATCGTTGAGCGTCACGCCCACGCCAAAGCGCGTCTGGCGATGGTTATAGTCGATCAATGATTCACCATAACCGCTGAAGACCTGCGTGTAAAAGCGCACGTGTTCAGAGATCGGGTAGCTCCAGGCGAAGGTTGCACCGCCAAAGCCGCTGTTCCAGTTGTAGTTACCTTCCACGCTGAAAATGTTCTCGCCCATCATGTAGCCGAGCTTGGCGCGGTAGTAACCCATGTATTTGGTGATGTCCGGGTTATCGTCATTGCTTTCACTTTCAGGCAGACGATACCAGGGTTTGATCTCTGCGAGCAGATTGCCGTTCTGCGCCATGAAGCGCGCGTAAACGCGGTTCCAGCTGCGTGAGGTCGGCTCGCTGCGGCCGTTCGACTGATGCACTAAGCCGGTTTCCACATCGCGTAAGGTCCAGCCTGCGAAAGTGTAATCGGTGGCCCAGCCGAGGAAAATTTGTGGCTCATAATCGGTTTCACGGAACGGTGATGACGCACCACGGTTCGAGAGCTGCCACCACGAGCGCTGAGTATAGGACGCCGCCAGCACCGAGTTATCGCCTAAAATGCCGCGCCACAGCGGAAACGCCAGGCTGAGCTGGAATTTTACTTCATCATTTTTAGCTTTGTCTGCCCAGTTGTACGAAGAGATCGCCTCTTTGTTCATGTCGCTGGTGTAGGTGTAGAGCAGATAGTTGTTTTCGTAAGGATAAAGCACGAACGGGTTATCGTGTTTCTCCAGCAGGTTAGCGATAATGCTGCCCTTCACTGCCGGTGCATCATGAACCTCTTTTATCGTGGCTTCTTCAGCCTGCGCCAGGCCAGGAAGGATCAGCGCCGCGGCCAGCAAGGCGTAATGCTTACGCATAGAATTCTCCAGAGAACTGCGTGTCGTAATCGTCAAGTGACGGTTCAAAAAGCAGGCCATTCTACACGCAAAACCTGCGGTTGATCAGCGCCGATTTCCGAAACTGGAAAGCGGCTCGAACGCGGCATAATATACACAACTCGTTAACATTTTAAGGCAGGCATTATGTCATCCCCGTTGCTGACACAGCAGGAAGCGCGTCGTCTGATTGGCGAAATCTTTGTTTATCACATGCCCTTCAATCAGGCGCTCGGATTAGAGCTGGATCGACTGGAAGCGGATTACGCCGAACTCGGCTTCGCCAATAAAACCATGCTGGTCGGCAACGCAGCGCAGCAGATTCTGCACGGCGGCGTGATCGCTTCAGTGCTCGATGTCGCGGCCGGGCTGGTGTGTGTCAGCTATGCGCTGACGCGTCAGGAGAGCATTACCGAGGAAGAGCTGCGTCAGCGCCTGTCGCGCATGGGCACCATCGATATGCGCGTGGATTATCTGCGCCCTGGCCGCGGCGAGCGCTTTGTCGCCACCAGCAGCCTGCTGCGCGGCGGCAACAAAGTCGCTGTGGCGCGCGTGGAGTTACATAACCAGCAAGGCGATTACATCGCCACCGCTACCGCCACCTACATGATTGGCTAATCAGTATTTTTGGAATGACATGATGGATTCGCAACAAACTCGCCAGGGTATTGGCTATGCGCTCGGCGCTTACTTCATTTGGGGAATTGCCCCCGCCTACTTCAAACTGGTCAAAGAGGTGCCCGCTACCGAGATCATGACGCATCGCGTGATTTGGTCCGCACTGTTTATGCTGTTGTTGATCACATTGACGCGCAGCTGGGCGCAGGTACGTAGCGTACTGGCTCAGCCGAAAAAGGTGCTGCTGCTGGCGCTGACCGCCATCACCATTGGCGGCAACTGGCTGCTGTTTATCTGGGCAGTGAACAATCAGCACATGCTGGAAGCCAGCCTCGGCTACTTTATCAACCCGCTGATTAATGTGGTGTTTGGCATGCTGTTCCTGCGCGAACGCTTCCGCCGCTTGCAGTGGCTGGCGGTACTGCTGGCGACCACCGGCGTGCTGGTGCAGCTGTGGCAGTTTGGGTCGCTGCCGATTATCGGCCTTGGCCTGGCGTTGAGTTTTGCTTTGTACGGTTTGGTGCGCAAAAAAATTCAGGTCGATGCGCAAAGTGGCATGTTGATCGAAACGCTGTGGCTATTCCCGCTGGCGGCGATTTACCTGTTTGGTTTTGCCGATAGCGCCACCAGCCATCTCAGCGCCAACGCCATGAGCCTCAATCTCAAGCTGGTCGCGGCGGGCATTATCACCACCATTCCGCTGATGTTTTTTGCTGCCGCCTGCGCGCGTCTGCGCTTATCGACCGTCGGTTTCTTCCAGTATCTGGGTCCGACGCTGATGTTCCTGCTGGCGGTGCTGTTCTACGGCGAGCGCCTGACGCCGGATAAAATGGTGACCTTCGGCTTTATCTGGCTGGCGCTCGCCGTGTTCATTATTGATGCGGTTGCGTTCTCAGCTCGGGCGCGCATGCGCGTAGCGTGAAATAAAACGCGCCAGCGCCGGACCGGTAAGCAGAATGGTGAACAGACGCAGCGTCTGCAGCGCCATGACAAAAGCCATATCGACGCGCGTGCCGGCCGCAATAATCGCCACGGTATCCAGCCCACCCGGGCTGGTTGCCAGATAGGCGGTCATCAGATCGACGTGTAGCACGCGCGTTAGCATCCAGGCTAATCCGCCGCACAACAGCATCAAACCAAAAATCGACAGCAACATTTGCGGCAGCGTTCGCAGCGCAAGTTTGAAAATCGGTCGGGTGAAACGCAATCCCACGCTCCAGCCAATCAGTGCATAGGCTAGCGCCAGCAGCCATTCCGGAACCTGCAAAGTCGCCACATCGGTGCCGTGCAATACCGCACCGATCAGCGCGGCTAGCAGCAAGGCACCAGAAGGAATTCGCAGCCTCTGGCCGAGCCACGCACCGGCGACCATCACCAGCAGCGTCAGCAGAAAGCTGCTGTGCAGCGCGGGAAACCACACCAGTTCAGCTGCACCGCCGTGGGTGCCGAGGCCAATGCGCGCCACCACGGCCGCAGCGGTGGCGACAAACAGCACGCGCAGATACTGCATAAACGCCACCAGCCGCACATCCGCCCCAAAATCACCGGCCATCGCCACCATCGCCGAAGCGCCGCCGGGCGACGATCCCCATGCGCCGGTTGGGCCGGGCAAACTACTGAAGCGTACCAGAAGAAAACCGGACAGGCCGCTGGCCGCCAACGTCAGCATCAGCACCGCCAACACCACCGGCCAATCCTGAATCAGCGGCGTAAGAATGCCCGGCGATAAGCTCTGGCCAATCATGCAACCAAGCACCGCTTGTGCCAGCACGAAGAAACGTTTATCGATGCGAACAGTCGCGCCGGACAAGCCCATAAAGGTGCCGACGATCATCGGGCCAAGCAGCAAGGCCGCAGGAAGATGGAACAGCTGGAGGATAATCCCCAGCACTAACGAAGCAATCAGCAGCAGTGTCCACTGAAGTCGCAGTGAGAAGCGCGCCATAGGAGAGAATCAGATAGTGAGCAGAGCCAACAGGTTACGCAGAAAATTTAAGTTTATCTACCAGGTCGCCATAAATGGCGCCCCTACATTTGTCATGAGCGGTTTTGTAGGGGCGTCATTCATGACGACCTGGACTTAAGAACGGTTACAACCAGTTCTTGCGTTTGAAATAGAGGTACGGCGCCAGGCCAGCGAGAATCATCAGGCTAATCGCGCCCGGATAACCAAAGCTCCATTTCAGCTCCGGCATAAACTCGAAGTTCATGCCGTAGCTGGATGCCACCAGCGTGGGCGGCAGGAATACCACCGAAACCACCGAGAAGATCTTGATGATGCGGTTCTGCTCAATATTGATGAAGCCCATTGCCGCCTGCATCAGGAAGTTGACCTTCTGGAACAGCGATTCGTTATGCGGCAACAGCGATTCGATATCGCGCAGGATTTCACGCGCCTGCTCCAGCTGGTTGCCCGGCAGACGCGCTTTACGCACCAGGAAGTTGAGGGCACGCTGGGTATCCATCAGACATAACCGCACTTTCCAGCCGATATCTTCCAGCTCCGCCAGACGTGACAGCGCCTGATCGTACTCTTCGCCCTGCTGGCCTTCCATGATCACGCGGCTGAGTTTCTCCAGCGCGCTATAGATGTTCTCGATCTCATCCGCCAGCTGTTCGATTTTGGTCTCAAACAGATCCAGCAGCAGCTCATAGGCGTTGCCATCGGTCAGCATCTGATTGCGCGCACGCATGCGATAGAGACGGAAAGCTGGCAGTTCGCGTTCGCGCAGCGTATACAGGCGATCTTCGCGGATGGTGAATGCCACGGTGGAGTTGCCAGCGTGGTCTTCGGCATCTTCAAAGAAGAAGAAGGAGTGAATGTGCAGGCCGTCTTCGTCTTCGAAGAAACGCGCCGAGGCTTCGATGTCTTCCAGCTCCGGACGCGTCGCCAGGCTCTGGCCGAGCTCGCATTGCACGCGATCGCGTTCGCTGTCGTCAGGTTCGATCAGATCGACCCAAACAGACGTGTTGAGTTTGTCGTTATCTTCTTCCAGCTCGATGCGCGTCAGGCGATTACGATCGAGTTTAAATGCGCTCAGCATAGCAATAACTCCCCATTTTTTCGGAATGGGACAAGGCGGTGACCACTGTAAATTACGGGCACGGCGAAGCCTGAACACGGAAACTTTCGCTTCAAGGGTAAATCAGTGCTAACTCACGCGACGAGAGTAAAAAAGGGAGGTCGCTGTTAACCGCTAAGGCTACCAGCTAAAAGAGGTAACCTTAGGAGTTCCTGTTAAACAGGTGATTGAGCCAGCATCGACTGGGCGCGTCCAAGGCATTGTCCTCTCATGATAATAGTGCGCGCATGTTACGCTGAGACGAAAAAGTCGTCAAGGTAGCGCAACCGCGCTACACCGTTTCCAGACGGGCGTAAGCCGCCACCAGCCACTTGATGCCCTGGCCCTGAAACGCCACTTGCAAACGGCTGTGTTCACCGCTGCCTTCGAGGTTGATGATGGTGCCTTCACCGAACTTGGCATGACGCACGCGCTGGCCGAGCGTGAAGCCGCTGTCATTTTGCGCGATGGGCGTGCCCATGCGCTGATGGCTCACCGGACGGCTGACGCTGGCGCGCAAACGCACCTCTTCCACGCACTCTTCCGGCAGCTCGCCGATGAAGCGTGATGGACGGTGATACACTTCCTTACCATAAAGACGACGGCTTTCAGCATAGGTGAGCGTCAGCTTGACCATGGCACGCGTCACGCCAACGTAAGCCAGACGGCGCTCCTCTTCCAGACGACCGCCTTCATCCAGCGACATCTGGCTCGGGAACATGCCCTCTTCCATGCCGACGATAAATACCTGGCTGAACTCCAGCCCTTTCGCCGAGTGCATGGTCATCAGCTGCACCGCGTCCTGCCATTTGTCGGCCTGGCCTTCGCCTGCCTCCAGCGCCGCATGCGACAAGAACGCCTGCAGCGGCATCAAATCTTCGTCTTCGTCCTGATAGCTGAACTGGCGCGTTGCCGTGACCAGTTCCTCAAGGTTTTCTATACGCGCCTGGCCTTTCTCGCCCTTCTCCTGCTCGTACATCACCCATAAACCGGAGTCTTTAATTACGCGATCGGTTTGCACATGCAGCGGCATCTCGGCGGTTTCGCTGGCCAGTGAATCGACCAACTCGCAGAAGCGTTGTAACGCCGACGCGGCGCGTCCGGCTAAGGCTTTGTTCTGCAACAGCTCGCGCGTGGCCTGCCACAAGGTGAGTTGCTGATCGCGCGCGGTCTGGCGCACCACATCGAGGGTACGATCGCCGACGCCGCGCACCGGCGTGTTCACCACACGCTCAAAGGCTGCATCGTCATTGCGATTGGCCATTAAACGCAGATAGGCCAGCGCATCTTTAATCTCCTGACGCTCGAAGAAGCGCATGCCGCCATAAATGCGATACGGCATGCTGCCTTGCAGCAGCGCCTCTTCCAGCACGCGCGATTGGGCGTTGCTGCGGTAGAGAATGGCGCAATCCTGCAGCGCATTGCCGTTCTCGTGCCAGCTTTTGATGCGATTGACCACAAAGCGCGCTTCATCCAGCTCGTTGAATGCGCAGTAGAGTGAGATCTTTTCACCATCGCTGCCGTCGGTCCACAGCTCTTTACCGAGGCGGCCATTGTTGTTGGCGATCAGCGTGTTCGCCGCTTTCAGAATGTTGTTGGTCGAGCGATAGTTCTGCTCCAGGCGAATGGTTTCCGCGCCGGGAAAATCCTGCAGGAAGCGCTGGATATTCTCCACCTGCGCACCGCGCCAGCCGTAAATCGACTGATCGTCATCGCCAACAATAATCACGCGGCCGCTATCACCCGCCAGCATGCGAATCCATGCGTACTGAATATTGTTGGTATCCTGGAACTCATCCACCAGCACGTTGCTGAAACGCTCACGGTAATGGTTCAGGATATGCGGCTTGTTAAGCCAGAGTTCGTGGGCGCGCAGCAGCAGCTCGGCGAAATCCACTAATCCGGCGCGATCGCAGGCTTCCTGATACGCCTGATAGATGCGCAGCCAGGTTTGCTCAACCGGATTGCCGTAGCTTTCGATGTGTTTTGGCCGCAGGCCTTCATCTTTTTTGCCGTTGATGTACCACATGCCCTGACGCGCAGGCCACTGTTTCTCATCAAGGTTCATCGCTTTGATCAGGCGCTTCAGCAGACGCAGCTGATCGTCGCTGTCGAGGATCTGGAAATCCTGCGGCAAACCGGCATCAAGGTGATGCGCGCGCAGTAAACGGTGCGCCAGGCCGTGGAAAGTACCAATCCACATGCCGCCCTGGCTGGTGCCGATCAGCTGATCGATACGATGGCGCATTTCCGCCGCCGCTTTGTTGGTAAAGGTCACCGCCATAATCGAATACGGCGAGCAGTTCTCTACCGACAGCAGCCAGGCGATGCGATGCACCAGCACACGGGTTTTGCCACTGCCTGCTCCGGCCAGCACCAGCAGGTTGCTGCGCGGTGCGGCGACCGCCTCGCGCTGTTTGTCATTCAAGCCGTCAAGCAGATCAGAAACGTCCATAAGCACCGTTCGCGAAAGAAAATGAACTCAAATCCACACTGCTGCGGATAGAGCTGTATATATTTACATGTGTGGATTATAGCAGCGAGGTCAGAGATGCCAACCGATCAATTTCAACGTGCGGCAGCAAACGCGCATCGTCGATCTTCATCAGATTGCCTTCACGCAAATTGATCCAGCAGGCTTGCATACCGGCACGCAGCGAACCGGCAACATCAGTGGTGAGATCGTCGCCGACGTGCAGAATGTGCTGCGGCGCAATGCTCAAACGCTCAGCGGCCAGATGATACATATCCTGCCACGGCTTGGCGCGACCGTGCGGACCGGCACGCAGCGCGAACTGGAAGTGGTGATGGATGCCAAGCTTTTCCGGACAGGCATTGCCGTTAGTGATCGCCACCAGCGGCACGCGCTCGCCCAGCCACGTCAGCGTTTGATGCGTCTCTTCCGGCATATCGACTTCACTACGCCACTGATGGAAGACGCTCATCACATCGCTGGCACCGGCGGTGGCTTCCGCTTTGGATAAGCCGACATTGAGCAGCGCCAGCTCCACCGAGCGACGACGCCATTCAGACACGTCGTGATAAATTTCCGGCTCGCGAGCCAGCAACTCATTGCGCAGCGTCTGATAATCCGCCGGGGTGAATTCTCGCAGCGCCGGATGATACGCCTGCAGCGCAGCGTGCGATTCGGCAGTGGTTTTGCGAATGACGGGATGGTTGTCATACAGCGTGTCGTCGAGATCAAAGGTGATTGCTTTGATCGGGCCGAGCGGACGATAAAACTTCATTAAGACTTTCCTCGTTTGGCACGCGGATGGGCCGCATCGTAAACCGTCGCCAGATGCTGGAAATCCAGATGGGTGTAGATTTGCGTGGTCGCCAGATTGGCGTGACCGAGCAGTTCCTGTACCGCGCGCAGATCGCCGCTCGATTCCAGCAAATGCGTGGCAAAAGAGTGGCGCAGTTTATGCGGATGAATATGGCTGGCAACGCCTTGCTTGATGCCCCATTCGGCAAAACGCTTCTGCACGTTGCGCGTCGAAATCCGGCTGCCGCGGCTGGAGACAAACACCGCATCATCCTGCGGCGCAAAGCTAGCACGCAGCGGTAACCAGTGCTGAATCCAGGTGACCGCCGTGCCGCCAATCGGTACGCGGCGCTCTTTGCTGCCTTTACCCAGCACCCGCACTTCACCGGCCTCCAAATCCATGTGGCGACAATCCATATTCACCAGCTCAGACAGACGCAAACCGCCGCCGTACATGGTTTCCAGCATCGCGCGGTCGCGTACCGCCAGCGGATCGTTGAGATCGATCTCCAGCAGTTGGTTAACTTCGTCGACATCCATGTTTTTCGGCAGATGGCGCGCATTACGCGGCGTGGCGATGCCTTTGGCGGGATTGGCGCTCAGCATGCCCTGATGCACTTGCCAGTCGAGAAAACTGCGCAGCGCCGACATGCGCAGCGCCAGACTGCTGGCGCCTAAACCGCCCCGCCGGCTGCGTGCCGCCAGGCTGCGCACCTGCGCCGGTTCCAGCTGCGACCAGCTCGTCAGCTTCATCTCATCGGCTATTGCTATAATCGCCTGCAATTGCCGTTGGTAATTCTTTTGCGTCAGCGGACTCAGCTGGCGTTCGACCTTGAGATAACGCAGAAAGTCATCCACGGCCGGCAGCAGCGGACTGACGTGACTCATGCGCGTTCAATCCAGCGTGACAGCAGATCCGGCAACATTTGCGCCAGATGCTGCAGCAGCAGCGTACCCATGCCCGCCTGATAATGCTGATTATCGCGGCTGGTGAACATTAATATGCCCAGCTCGCCGCGTTCGCCCATCAGCGACATGGCTACCGAGCCAATCGCTTTGGCCTGCGGCAACAGCAGTAGCAATTCCGGACCATTCAGGCTGCCGAGATAGTGATGTTCATTGCCGAAGCGCTGAATGCGCAGCGGTTCGAATGCCTGACGTGACAAGCCGAGCTGGGTGAAATCAGAGGGTGCGCCGATGTGCCACTTGTCATTGAACACGCGTACGTGTGCGCCGGCCAGACCCAGTTCGCGCGCCCAGCGGTGCAGACGCGTTAGCATCTCTTGCAAGCTGTCGGCGGCGGCGAGATGACCTTGCAGCGCCAGCAGGCGATCAAACAGCTGATGGTTGGCGGTAGCCTGCTCCATCAGCAGCGTGATCTCCTCTTCTAACTGCTGGATATGGTTGCGCTGCCGCGCCATATGCCACTCCACCAGCGAAACGCTGCCGCGTACCGGATGCGGCACCATCATCTGTTCAACCTGGCGCGCATTGCGAATAAAAAAATCGGGGTTTTGACGCAGAAATGCGCTTACCGATTGATCGTCCAGCAAAACCTCGCTTTCGGTTTGCTCTTCGACATTTTTCATAGATGAATAAACCCATCATAGACGTGTGTGGCTGGACCGGTCATAAACAGCGGTTGCCCTTCCCCTTTCCAGGCAATGTGCAGCGTTCCGCCCGGCAAATCGACGCGGACATTTTCTGCCAAAATGCCCTGCTGAACGCCGCAGGCGACCGCCGCGCAGGCGCCGCTGCCGCATGCCTGGGTTTCGCCTGCGCCACGTTCATACACGCGCAGACGGATGTGTTCACGATTGACCACTTCCATAAAGCCGACATTAACGCGCTCCGGGAATCGCTCGTGGCTTTCCAGCTCTGGGCCCAGCGTTTCCACCGGCGCGGTTTTCACGCTTTCTACCTGAATCACGCAGTGCGGATTGCCCATCGATACCGCACCAAACATAACGGTTTGCTCGGCCACCCGCTGCAAATAAAGGTTCTCTGCTTTGTTCGCGCGGAGCGGCACGCTTTGCGGTTCGAAGTTGGGTTGCCCCATATTGACGCGCACCAGCTCATCATTGGTAACGCTGAGCACCATGCGGCCGGTTTGCGTGCTGACACGAATGTCGCTTTTATTGGTCAAACCTTTCAGACGCACAAAGCGGGCAAAGCAGCGTGCGCCGTTGCCGCACTGCGCGACTTCGCTGCCATCAGCGTTGAAAATGCGGTAATGGAAATCGAGATCCGGATCGTAAGGCGGTTCAACGATCAGTAGCTGATCAAAACCGATCCCCTGATTTCTGTCCGCCAGGCGGCGAATCAGTTCCGGCGAAAAAAAGACGTTTTGCGTCACAGCATCCACAACCATAAAGTCGTTGCCGAGACCGTGCATTTTTGAGAACTGCATTTTCTGCTCCGCCGGATTACTCATAGAGTTTAGTTGGCCTGCGAACCAGGCTTGCTGGTGACCAAACCACCGACATCAGCATCCTGAGCCGCTTTTTGCTGCTGCGCGGTGACCTGCTGTTTCGGCTTGTTTGGCTGATCTTTCGGCGGGAAATACAGCGGTCCTTTTAGGCCACAGCCTACCAGGCTGACCAGTGCCAGCGCCATACCCAGCTGACTCATCACTCGTATCATTCTGTCTGCTCTTCTGTCCTAAAGCCATGGTTGCTTATCATCGCAGTTGACGTTGTAAAAGCAACAGGAAATAGCCGCATTTCCTGCGGCAGGTCAGAGTAACAGCGCATCCCGCCGCGCGAACGCGGGCGGGATCAATGCATTTGATAGCGCGGCTGGAAGTCGCCGTTGTCGTTGTCAGGCTGGGTAGCGCAGAGCTGCGTCAGCGTTTGGCTGCGGAAAGGAATCACCTGGAAACGTTCGCCAGTGTTCACAATCTGGTAGAACTGCGGCAGGTTAAAGTTGATAAAGCTGGAGCCGTAAGTAAAACGGTCATGCGATGAGGAATAGAATCGACTCACGTCGCGCACCAGCTCCTCTTTACTGCCTTCGCAATGGTGATAAACCTCAACGCGATTGGTTTCGTCGAGGATATAGATGTTGAAGCCGCGATCGTCATTAGTATCTTCAAAGAAGAACTGAATGATGCCTTCGCTGGCGTAGCCGTTCACCACCGGCGGCAACGGCGTCTGGTTCGATTCCACTTTAATCGACAAACCATGCAGCTTGTTGTTAGAAATCGCGCCATAAAATTCGACGGCGTTTTCCAGCTTCTGCACCGACACGCTCATGCGTTCGAAGAATAAGCCCCAGGTTTGGCCCGCCATGCGTAACGCTTTAAAGCGGCCCGGTTCCTGACGCGTGCTCGACAGACGCAGCTCAATGCATTCCGAAACCAGCTGCTGCACGCGAGTACGAATTAAACCGCGCAGATGCTGGCTGTAGCAGAATACTTCCACCGTATCCGGCGGCGCAGCATCCTGATGCATTTTGCCGAGAATGGTTTTCAGCGCCTCAATCATCGCCTGCTCGCCATTGAAGTGCAGCGTACGCACTTCATTCCACGAGTTGCGATAGAGCAGATCGATGCTGCCAATCAAACATTGCTGCTGCTGACCGAAGCTGAACACATCCAGCTTACGGAAATCAAAATGCACCACCTGATTGCGGAATGCGGAGGTAGGATCGTGTTCCAGGTTAACGATAATCGCTAAGTGACGAATTTCGCACGGGCTGTAGAGCGCTTTCGGCGTCGGTGCTGGCACGCGCAGCGGGAAGTGGCTCGACACATCGTTAACCAGTTCCTGCAGACGCGGCAGATCGCACAAATCGTTGCCCTTCATATGCAGACGCGTTTTACTGGTCAGCAAACCGTTAAACCACGCCCACGCCACCAGCTTGTTCAGATAGCGATTATATTCCAGCGGCTGATGGCTGATGATAGAACTCATGTCTGGCGATTGGTTATACAGATACCAACCGGCGCGATTAGCGCGGCCCGCCGGGACATGAATAAAGGTAAGATTCTCTTCCGAGAGATCGGGCGAAATCTGCGGGTTCACTAAAGTGACTTTACCCGGCAGCGCCTCGAACGCGGCATACAGTTTACGCGTCAGCACGCCGATATCCTGCGGGCTGGCGCTGACACTTAAATTGTTGCGACGCGCAAAGCGAATCAGGTTGCGATAGCTCTGCATCATCGCATCCAGCAGTTCGTTGTGCGCTTCGCGTACCCGTTCGATTTTCCACTGCGCGCGGTTATCCAGTACCGCTAACTTCTCTTCATCCCAGCCCCACTCTTTAACCAGCTGCGATAAGATCTCGCGCCGCCAGCCGGTGCGCTGATGATGGTGATCTTCGCTCGAGAGCTTTTCACACACTTTTAAATAGAAACATCGACGCACTAAATCGAGGCGCGCCATGTCATCAACGCTGGTGAGATAGCGCGTCACGCGCTCCAGCATCATGCAGTAAGGATCGAGACCAAAGGAGACAATTTCGCCGTCGTGCAGGCGCTGCTTGATGTCCATCGACAAGAGCTGCGTGTCGGGATATTCCCAGCTGTAGGCTTCCAGCAGCAGGGTTTTCAGCACCGCTTTATACGGCGAGTCGATACTTTTATACAGCTGCCACAAGCTGGCACCGAAATACTCTTCCGCTGACAGCGTGCCAAGGCCGCCGAGATCCAGCCACTCATTCGGCGTCAGTACGCCTTGTGAATAGAGCGACATGACGTAATCGTCGTAATGGTGCTCCTCTTCGCCAGGCACCATATTCCACAGGATGCGTTTACCCGCCATACGCACGGCGGTACGGTAGAACTCATCCAGCAGCAAAATATGTTGGGTAGAACCGCAGTCTTCACCGCCGAGGCTACCGCTTTCGTTATGGCGGAAACGGTTCTCGTCAATCAGGAAGAAGCTGACTTCCACACCCATCGACACACACCATTTCTGCAACAGCGTACACTTACGCTGCAGATTGAGGCGCTCTTCATTATCCAGCCACGATTGGTGGCATACCCAGATGTCGAGGTCGGAAATGCTGTTTTGCCCAACCGACGAGGTGCTGCCCATTGAGTAAATGCCGGTAATTGGACGTTCGCCCGCGACGGCGGCGGTGAGATCGAGCGGTTGTCCGCCCGCTAAGTTCTGCAGCAGCTGGAATTGATTTTCATCGGGCGTGTAAAGGCAGACGCCATGCGGAACGCTACCTTCGAGGTAGCCCGGCATCAGCGGATGATGGTAATGCAATAATGTTGGCAGCAGACTGTAGACTTGCTGGAAAGCAGGCCCCATGGCAGCCAGTGCGCGATCTACACGCAGCTGGTTAATCGCATCCAGTCTCTGTTTCAGTGTCTCAATGTAGAGGTACAAGACGTTTCGCCTGATTGTCCCAGTGTTAAGCACCCTGTTTCCGCATTCTGCCGCTTAATAATAAAGATATCGGGCAAATAATTGCTGGAAACGTGATCAATCTAACACCCGGAGGATTGACCGTAAAGAAAGTTGCGCTACTTAACAGTTTAGCATGTTCCGACCGTAGCCCTGCTTTTTTCAGACTTCGACACAAAACTGCGACCCGCAAGATCCAGGCGCAGTCTGACATCGCGGCCTTTTCAATCCGTTGAAACTGACAGCATTCCCCTATCAATGATAGGATATTCGATGAACGATCAAAATGGTTAACAGCATGTTAAACAAAATTTTCAGAATTGCTACCAGACAAAGTCCCCTTGCTTTGTGGCAGGCACAATATGTCCAACAGCGTCTGATGGCGGCTCATCCGGGTCTGCAGGTTGAGTTGCTGCCGATGGTCACCAAAGGTGATGTCATCCTTGATACGCCACTGGCAAAGGTTGGCGGCAAAGGGCTGTTCGTTAAAGAGCTTGAGCTGGCAATGCTGGAAGGCCGCGCCGATCTCGCCGTGCACTCAATGAAAGATGTGCCGATCGATTTTCCACAAGGCCTCGGTCTGGTGACCATTTGCGAGCGTGAAGATCCGCGCGATGCTTTCGTCTCCAATCGTTACAACAGTGTTGATGAGCTGCCGCAAGGCGCGGTTGTCGGGACGTCCAGCCTGCGTCGCCAGTGCCAGCTGAGCGCCCGTCGTCCGGATTTAGTGATTCGCTCACTGCGCGGCAACGTCGGCACGCGTCTCGGCAAACTCGATGCCGGTGAATATGACGCCATCATTCTGGCGGCGGCCGGTTTGAAGCGTTTAGGTCTGGAAGATCGCATCCGTCAGGCAATGCCTGCCGAGATCTCCCTGCCCGCCGTGGGTCAGGGCGCCGTCGGCATTGAATGCCGCGCAGATGATGAGCAATTGATTACGCTGCTACAGGCGTTGAATCACGACGATACCGCCGTATGCGTGCGCGCCGAACGCGCAATGAACACGCGGCTGGAAGGCGGTTGTCAGGTGCCTATCGGCAGCTTCGCGGTGCTGGAAGACGATCAGCTGTGGCTGCGCGGATTAGTTGGCTCACCGGACGGCAGTCAAATGGTGGTCGGCGAGCGTCGCGGTCCACGCGATCACGCCGAAAGAATGGGGGTTTCGCTGGCCGAAGAGCTGTTGGATGGCGGCGCGCGCGACATTCTGCGTGAAGTGTATCAAGGTCAACCGCCAGTATGACCATCCTCGTGACCCGCCCGGAACCGGCCGCCACTGAACTGGTCTCGCGTTTGCGCAGCCTGGGCAAGCTGGCATGGGGCTTCCCGCTGATTGAATTTACGCCGGGTCGCGATCTTATCCATTTGCCAAGCCAACTTGCGGCGTTACAGCCAGGCGATCTGGTGTTTTTACTGTCGCAGCAGGTCGTTACTTTCGCCGAGCCCGCTTTACAGCAAAGCGCGACAACATGGCCTGAAGCCCTCAACTATTATGCTATTGGTCGCAGCACCGCTTTAGCCCTGCATACCGTCAGTAATCTCAAAGTAGACTATCCTCATGCGCGGGAGACCAGCGAAGAGCTGGTGCGCCTGAACCGTCTGCAGCAGGTTAGTGGCAAACGCGCGCTGATTCTGCGCGGCAGTCCGGGGCGCGAGTTGTTGGCAGAAACGCTGATTGAACGCGGCGTTGAGGTGCAATACTGCGAGTGCTATCAGCGCTGTGAAAAGCACTACAACGGCGCGACTGAAGGCCGACGCTGGCGCGATCGCGGCATTACAACGCTGGTGATAACCAGCGGCGAAATGTTACAACAACTCTTTTCTCTGTTTCCGCCAATTGATCGTCGGGAATGGTTACTGCACTGTCGGCTTGTGGTCGTCAGTGAACGTTTGGCTACGCAAGCCGCTGAATTAGGCTGGCAGGACATTGATGTAGCCGATGGTGCCGATAACGATGCGCTGCTGCGCGCGTTACGCTGAACTTAACAATGGGATGAGCCATAATGACGGAACAAAAAGCCTCCTCCGCCATGGTTGAAGAAACCACCCCAGCGGACAATTCTCCCTCGCCAGCAACCAAACCACCTCGCGATAAAAAAGGCGATGGCAAGGTGCTGAGTGCCGTGGCGATTGTGATTGCGCTGGCTATTGGGGCGGGACTTTACCTTAATGGGAAACACCAGGCCGATTTACAGGCTCAAACTAACCAGAATCTCAGTGAGCAGCTGAGCGCCTTGCAGCAGCAACTGGGCAGCGACAAACAGCAGCTGACGCAACAGCTGGATAGCGCCAACAGCGCCTTGCAGCAGGCGCGCACGCAGCAGGATAACAGCGCAAAAGAGCTGGAAACCCTGCGTGATAAAGTCGCTACCATCTCTGGAAACGACACGCGTACCTGGCTACTGGCGCAAGCGGACTACCTCGTCAAACTGGCGGGCCGCAAACTGTGGAGCGATCAGGATGTCACTACCGCGGCAGCGTTATTGAAAAGTGCTGATTCCAGCCTGGCCGACATGAACGATCCGAGCGTGATGAATGTGCGTCGTGCGCTAACGCAGGACATCAGTTCACTCTCCGCCGTCAGCCAGGTTGATTATGACGGCACCATCCTCAAGCTTAATCAGCTGTCGAACGGCGTCGATAATCTACGCCTGGCCGACAACGACAGCGATGATTCGCCTATGGACGCTGATGGCGGTGAACTCTCAAGTTCGCTGCACGAGTGGCGTCAAAATCTGGTGAAAAGCTGGCATAACTTTATGGATGATTTCATCACCATACGCCGCCGCGACAACACCGCACAGCCGCTGCTGGCACCGAATCAGGACGTTTACCTGCGCGAAAACATTCGTTCGCGCCTGCTGATTGCGGCTCAGGCCGTACCGCGTCATCAGGATGAGATTTACAAACAGTCTATCGATGCGGTATCAACCTGGGTTCGCGCCTGGTACGACACCAACGATGCCGCCACCAAAGCCTTCCTTGCACAGCTGGATGAATTGAGCCAGCAAAGCATTTCAATGGATGTGCCGGATGCGCTGGAAAGCCAGCCGCTGCTGGAAAAACTGATGCAAACCCGCGTACGTAATTTGCTGGCTCAGCCATCGGTTGCTGCTGATCAACAAGGAGGCTAACCATGCTGAAAGTATTGGTGCTTTTCCTGCTGCTGATTGCGGGCATTGTAGTTGGACCGATGGTAGCCGGCCATCAGGGCTACGTGCTGATCCAAACCGACAACTGGAACATTGAAACCAGCGTAACCGGCCTGGCGATCATCTTGATCCTCAGCCTGCTGGTGATTTTGTTGGTGGAATGGATTCTGCGTCGCCTATTCCGTACCGGCGCACGCACACGCGGCTGGTTCACCGGCCGCAAGCGCCGTAGCGCGCAGCGTCACACGCAAAGCGCGCTGATGAAACTGGCGGAAGGTGACTTTAAACAGGCCGAAAAACTGCTGTCGAAAAATGCCGACCACGCCGATCAGCCAGTGGCAAACTACTTGCTGGCTGCCGAAGCGGCACAGCAACGCGGTGACGAAATCCGTGCTAATCAGCATCTGGAGCGCGCTTCTGAGCTGTCGGTGAATGACACGATTCCGGTTGAAATCACACGCGTACGTCTGCAACTGGCGCGCAACGAAGATCATGCGGCACGCCATGGCGTTGATCGCCTGCTGGAAGTCGCGCCGCGCCATCCGGAAGTGTTGCGTCTGGCAGAACAAGCCTATATTCGTACCGGCGCATGGGGCGCATTGCTCGACATTCTGCCTGCGATGCAGAAAGTGCAGATCAATGATGAAGCACAGCGCGATGCCTTGCAGCAGCAAGCCTGGCTGGGCCTGATGAACCAGGCGATGGCCGATCAAGGCAGCGACGGTTTGAAGAAATGGTGGCAAAACCAGAGCCGCAAAACGCGTCAGGAAACCGCCTTGCAGGTGGCTATGGCAGAACATTTGATTGAGTGTGACGATCCGGATACCGCACAGAGCATCGTGCTGGAAGGTTTGAAACGTCAATATGACGATCGTCTGGTATTGCTGATGCCGCGTATTAAAAGTGGCGATCCGCAATCTCTGGAGAAAGCATTGCGTCAGCAGATTAAACAGCATGGCGCCACGCCGCTGCTCCATAGCACGCTGGGTCAACTGCTGATGCGTCATGGGGAATGGCAGCAGGCAGCAGAAGCGTTCCAGCAAGCGCTGGCGCAGCGTCCGGATGCGTTTGATTATGCCTGGCTGGCCGATGTTTACGACCGCCTGCATCGTCCGGAAGACGCTGCCAAAATGCGTCGTGAAGGCCTGCTACTTACGCTGAAGACCAATCCCAGCGCCTGATTTTACGATTGTTACTTTTGTGCACGCCGGGCTTGTCCCGGCTTTTTTTTGCCTGCAATTTATCGCTAATCAATATCCTGATCTGTTTCGATCATTACCGTGTGGGTCTGATGAAATTTTACACAGCAACATTGATTTGTTATGATCGGGTCATAAGTATATGGATGATGAAGACTACGGATTAAATACACTGATCGACATGGATGGATATCGATTTACTTATGAGAGCGGATATTGGTGGAAAATTGAGGTTCGTAAAGAAGCACCGTCGAAGTTCAGGCCGCATGGCATAAGGTACAATCTTACCTTCCATAACAATTACAACACCCGCATCTTCGGCATAGATAACGCTCATGCCATTAAGCCGCCGAAGAGAGGTTTTTCAGGTAAATGGACGGTTTATGACCATTTGCATAAAACCTCTGTTGATTCTGGGCAGCCCTATTTCTTTGTTTCGGCCAGCCAACTGCTCGAAGACTTTCTGGAAAATGTAGACAAAATCATTGGTGAAAAAGAGGGTGAATCATGAAAGCGCTCATCGGCATTATTTCTCCAGAGAATATGCGTAATCGAATAATGAGCATTGCGAGTGGGCAGTACAAACCTGAGGCTGATGAACCCAAAGTTTGGTTTGCGTCCGTGAACGCGATTGCGCAGGTGCTTAGCAATGAGAACATCCTACTTCTCAAGCTTATGCACGAGCGCAAACCTCAGACCGTTACAGAGCTGGCGGAGCTTTCGGGACGTCGAGTCAGTAATCTGTCTGCGACGCTGAAAACGTTGGAAGGTCACGGCTTTGTGAGCCTGAAGAAGATAGGCAAAAAAAAAATTCCTACCGCACTTTTCACTGAGTTCGATATACGCGTGACCAGTGAACTCATCGCAAAACCCGAAGCGGCTTAACTGAACCTTGCGTTCCGAAGCCGAATCTACCCTTCGCCATATTACAGACAAAAAAACACCTGCCATAAGCAGGTGTAAGATCAGGTCGTTAAGACAACTGATGGCATCCGACTCAACGTAATGTCCTTCTTACTGCAGTAAAGCGTGCGCAAATACTGCCAGGCTGGACAACGGATGCCGTAAGGGGCTCTGCATCATTCCCAGGTTTATGTAGCATCAGCAAACATAAGAGGTGGAATGAGCATCTACAGGTAGATTATTGCACAAGACGTGCCAAAGTTGCAGCACGTGCAATAAGCTAATTAATATCAACAGGATATAGTCCCTGCCACAATCCCGGTGTTAGCCACTGTCGGTAAAACGCGACGATCACTCAATAAGCTGTCTCCGCAGAACGACAAGCTATGCAAGGAATTGTCATGTCCATATAAATCAATGATTTATATGTATCTAAATAGCGACAATGTGCGGAATTACGCTCAAAGGAAATGATGGGAAGAGTTGAGAATATGAATGGCGGATACAAACGAAAAAAGCCTGCTTTTTCAAGCAGGCTTTTCGAATATGGTCGGCGAGAGAGGATTCGAACCTCCGACCCACTGGTCCCAAACCAGTTGCGCTACCAAGCTGCGCTACTCGCCGATTTTTTACTTTTTTAACGCTACAGCGTAATTTTGCCTGGTGCGAAGGGAGGGACTTGAACCCTCACGTCCGTAAGAACACTAACACCTGAAGCTAGCGCGTCTACCAATTCCGCCACCATCGCGTGACCGAGCAAAATCTGGGGTGGCTAATGGGACTCGAACCCACGACAACTGGAATCACAATCCAGGGCTCTACCAACTGAGCTATAGCCACCATAATTCTGGTGCGTAAGCGTGTTTCGCTTACTAATTCACTGCATAACGCGGTCTAACCAACCACCGAAGCTCTTGCGCACAAACTAAATGGCGCGCCCGACAGGATTCGAACCTGAGACCTCTGCCTCCGGAGGGCAGCGCTCTATCCAGCTGAGCTACGGGCGCGTAGCGCCGTTGCGGATGGGCATACTACGGGCTTGACCTCATACTGTCCAGCCCTTTTTTAGAAAAAAAACGCGTTTGATTACGCTTTGTGCATTCCATCGATAATTACAGCAGTTTGAGGCGCTTACCCTCTCATTTTCGCTGGAAAAACCAGCAATTTCAGAGGTCGCCCCGCCAGTGGTAGCGTAAGTATTTCAGCAGCTTTAATTGGCGACGCAGACGCGAAGGCTGACGAATAAGGCGATAAAGCCATTCCAGTCCGGACTTTTGCCACCAAACGGGCGCGCGCTTAACGTGCCCAGTAAACACATCGTAAGTGCCACCAACGCCCATATAGAGCGCATGCGGCCAATGGGCGCGGCAATCACGCATCAACAGCTCCTGGCGCGGCGAACCTTGCGCCACCGTGACAATCTGCGCACCACTCGCGGCGATGCGGGCAAACAGCGCGTCGCGCGCTTCAGGCGCAAAGTAACCATCCTGACTGCCAACGATATCCACATTCCACTGTCGGCGCAGCTTGTCGCAGGTTTCCTGCAGCACCGCCTGACGTCCACCAATCAGAAACACCGGAATGCCGCTACGCCCTGCACTCTCCATCAACGCTTCCCATAAATCCGCGCCTGCAATGCGGTTCACCTGCAGCTGAGGATACTTCTTACGTAGCGAACGGACGATGCTGATGCCATCCGGATATTTGAACTCAGCCTCAGCGATCAGTGCGCGTAGCTGCGCATCTTCTTCCAGCGTGAGCATTTTCTCGGCATTCATCGCCACCAGCGTGCCGCAACGCGGTTTACCCTCGGGCAGCAGAAAGCGCAGAAAGCTCGCCATATCGTTGAAGGCGTGAAGATCGACTCCGCGCAGGCTATAGCGCGGCTTATCGGTTTCCATGGTATGAATTTCCCGTTGTGCCCAAAGGTTAAGAAGGGCTGTGTAAAACCGGCTCGCTGCGCGGACGAATCAACCCCGCGCGCGCCAACAGCCAGTAAAGCAATTTAGCCGCCCATATACAGGCCGCAAAAATCAGACAAAAGAACACCACGCGCGAGCCGAAAGCATCCAGCCCTTCACGCGCCAGCACGATCATATTAAACACCGCGCCGAAGCAGAAACTCTGCAAAATCGCCCCGCTGTAACGATTGCTGGTATCGCGGCCATACAGATAAAGGTTATCGAAGCCTTTCATCAGCAGTCCGACAGCCACCGCACCGATTGGGATAAACCACACGCCGCCCATCACCACCAGCGAACCCAATAGCGTGGGCGAGATCGCCAAGCCGGAATGGTTGTTCAGCACTTCCCAGGTAAAGTAGTTAGCGCTGTTAAGAATGGCTGTTGGACGTCCCGGCCACATCCAGCTGGGAATGAACACGTAGAAATCGCGCCAAATCGGTGCCAGCTCCTGAAAATCGATCTTGTCGTAGTTTTGCAGTAACAGCGCCAGATTTTCCCACGGCGAGAAGGTGTCGCGCGTCAGATAAAGGAAGGTATAAAACGCTTCATCGCCCACTACGTCGAGGTTATAGCGACGCAACGCCAGCCAGAACATACCGCCAATCGCCATCACACCGGCGCCAACCAGCATCCACAGCGTGATCCAGCCGCGCGTAATGCCAATAAACAAGAACAGCGCGAACGCGATAATGATATTGGCGCGCGTGCCGCCCACCAGCGCGTAGGTCAGCAAGCCAAATGCCACCGACACCAGCAAAAACCACAGCCACTGACGCTGGGTTGGCTTGAGGAAGTAGCGAATCAGCATCGCCGGAATAAAGAAGTAGAAGAAGCGTTTAAGCGCCACGCCGGACACTTCGCTGGAGAAGATCTGGTTGTAAGCCGAAAGCCGGAACAGCAGCAGGCCGTTGTGCATAAAGAACACCGTCACGGTGCCAATTGCCACCAGCGCCAGCAGCAGACAGGTCAGATGGGTTTCAACCCGGTTCATCTGCAGCCAGGGTTTGCGCGCAGGCGCATTGGCCGGCCGCAGCCGCACCTTGTAGCTAACGTAATAGATGGCATAAAAGCTGGTAGCGGCCAGCAGCGCCTGCAGCAGATATTCCGGCGGCACCACCGCCACGTTAAAGCGGAATACCAGCACGCTGGTCAGCGGGAAGCCGAAATAGAAGGTCAACAAAAACAGAATGGTGAAGAACAGGTGGAAGTTGAAGCGCACCCGTTTAAATTCCCGCCAGGTTAGGGTCAGAATGAAACCCAGCGAACACAGATAAACCACCAGCAGACCACTAAACTGCATCAGGCTCATGTTCTCTCCCTTTCACTCAGGGTTAGCGCGTCGCGCCAGCCTGCCAGATAGCCGGGGGCAAAAAAGGCAATCGAAGAGTGATCGCATTGCGCTAATTGCCGTTGCGCTTCGGCCACGCTGGCGCTATCCAGCGCATCTTCGCTAAACAGCACCGGCAAACCTTGCTCGCTAAGATCGCGCCAGAACGGATTTTTGCGGTTCAGCACAAACGGAATATTGGCCTGAATCAGCAAGCAAAGCGTACCAATGCCTTGCTGGCGCTCGAACATAAAATAGCCGAGCTGGCAGCGGCTAAGCAATGTCAGATAGGCATCAAAGTCGATCTTGTCGCGCAGCAGCGTCACTTGCCCCGCCGGGAACAGGCGCTGTGCGGCGGCGGCAATCTCATCGATATAAGCGTGATTATTCTGCGGATAACCGAGCGGCACGACGATTTTCACCTGTTCACCAAACTGGGCTCGAATCGCCTTTAAACCGGCAATGTGACGATTACTGCGATCGCCGGAGTTACCGAGCAGAATAGTGAAATCGGGGCTTTCCACTGGCGCAGGCAGCGCCACGTCCGGCATGCGCGTCGGGAAATAGAGCCGCGAGGCGGGAACGCGCGGATGACGCTGCTGGAAATGGTGCAAATCACCGCGCGTCGCAAACACGCGCGCCACGCGCCCTTGCGCCATTCTGCGCAGCAGATAAAACAGCTGATACTTAAGGCCGCGCCCTTCTTCGTAGAGATCTGCGCCCCATACATGCCAGAACGCCTGCTGACGACGCAGTTTGCCGCTCAGCAAGGCCAACCAAATGCTGGGATTAAACTGGCCGTGAAAGAAGAAGCGCTGCGAGCGATCGGCAGCACGCGTCACCACAGCTTGCGCCAGCGCACGCTTGCTGGCAAAGGTTTCAATCTGCAATGAAGCATACGCTTGCAGCGTTTCGGGCGCGCTGGATACCACCATAAACTGACGCGGCGCAGCGCCAGGCAGCTCGGCGCTCATCACGTCATTAAAGAAGCGCAGCACCGTATGATTGTGATGCGGGATATCCGATCCCAATACGTGAAAAGTCGTCATTTTTTCCGGCAATAAATCATGAAGGCGCCACAACAAAGGGCGAAATAGAGAACGTAGGTTGCCATGTAAGCCTGCGCGGCCCCGGCGGTCCCGTGCAGCGGAATCAGCCAATGGGAAAAACCGGTCAGCAGGGCAAACTGGCTGATTTCCGTCAGAATATAGAAGCGCAGTGACGCTTTGGCGATCACCAGATATCCGAAAACATAGGCGCCGACTTTAAACACATCACCGCACAACTGCCAGACGAAAAGGTCACGCATCGCGCTGAACTGCGGCGAAAACAGCAGCCAGATAGCGACATCGCGCAGCAGCCATACGCAGAAACTGGCCGCTGCGACGGCAGGTAACACAAAGCGCAGCGCACGCCCAATCTCACGGGCGATTTGCGGTTTCTGCTCCAGCCGCGCCAGCGTGGGCAGCAGCCAGACGCTAAAGGTGGCGGTGATAAATTGCAGGTAGGCATCGGAAATACTGGTCACGCCCTGCCATAAACCGACCTGCGCCCAGCCTTGCTGCTCGGCCAGCAGATTTCGCATCATCACCCACGCCACCGGCAAGGTGAATGAGGTGATCAGCGCCATCAGCGTAAACTTCGCCAGATTGCGCGCCAGGTCAGGATGCCAGCCTGGCATCAGCCAGCTCAGCGGCAGCCGATCGCGATGGCGACGTAGCATCAGCAACGCCGGAAACACCAGCAGCGCCGGCACCAGCGCCAACCCCACTAACGCACCAGCATAGCCGCCCAGCCACCAGCACAGCACATAACCCAGCACGCCGACGATACTTCCGGCAATCAGCGCCAGCGCATTGCCGCGCGCATCGCGAAAGCCCTTCAGCAACGCCAGCGTCAGATTGGCCCAGGCAATACCGAGCTGCAGAAAGGCGACAATGCGCACCACGTTGGCATATTCAGCATGACCAAAAAGCGCCGTGCTGATGGGCGTTGCCGCCAGCAAAAACACCAGCGCCAGCAGCGTTGAAAAACCGAGCACAATCGCCGAAGCCGTGCCGGTCACCGCGCGCAGTTGTTGTGGCTGTTGCTGATGTTGCGCGACTAACGTAGTGACGCCGTTGAAGATGCCCGCGCCCGCCAATACGCCGAGTACAGTAATCAACTGGCGGAAGTTACCGGCTTGCCCGATCCCTTCGGGTCCGAAGCTTATCGCTAACAGTTTCACCACCAGCAGGCCAGCAACGATTTTTACCAGCGTGGAAGACGCGGTCCAGACTGATGCTTTTGCTAATGACATCAGGCAAAGAAACTCAGCAGCGAACTGATCACCGTACGCTGGTTGTTATCCGATAAGTTGTAGAACAGCGGCAGGCGCAGCAGGCGCTCGCTTTCACGCGTGGTAAAGGCATCATCACCGTGGAAGCGGCCAAAACGTTCACCCGCTGGCGACGAGTGCAGCGGGATGTAATGGAACACCGTGAGGATTTCCGCCTCTTTCATCCAGTTGATCAGCGCCTGACGATCGTCGCTGTCGCGCAGCTTGATGTAGAACATATGTGCATTGTGGCGGCAATTTTTTGGCACTACCGGCAGCTCAATACGGCCGGCAGCAGCCAGCGGCTGCAGCGCATCGTAGTAGCGTTGCCACAAACGCAAACGCTGCTGATTAATTTGCTCCGCCGCTTCCAGCTGCGCCCACAAATAGGCCGCCTGCAAATCCGCCATCAAATAGCTGGAGCCAATATCGCGCCAGGTATATTTATCGACCTGACCACGGAAAAACTGGCTGCGGTTGGTGCCTTTTTCACGAATGATCTCGGCACGATCCACCAGCTTCGCGTCATTGATCAGCGTTGCGCCGCCTTCACCGCCGGCGGTGTAATTTTTAGTTTCGTGAAAGCTAAAGCAGCCAATGTGACCAATGGTGCCGAGCGCGCGTCCTTTGTACTGCGACATCACGCCTTGCGCGGCATCCTCGATAACATAGAGTTTATGCTTCGCCGCCAGCGCCATGATGCTGTCCATCTCGCAGGCCACGCCCGCGTAATGCACTGGCACGATGGCGCGGGTTTTCGGCGTGATCGCCGCTTCAATCAGCGTTTCATCAATATTCAGCGTATCGGGGCGCACATCGACAAACACAATGATCGCGCCGCGCAGCACAAAGGCGTTGGCGGTGGAGACGAAGGTGTAGCTCGGCATGATCACTTCATCGCCAGGCTGCAGGTCAATCAGCAGCGCCGCCATCTCCAGCGATGCGGTGCAGGATGGCGTCAGCAGCACTTTTTTGCTGCCGAAATGCTGTTCCATCCACTGCTGGCAGCGGCGAGTAAAGCCGCCATCGCCGCACAGCTTGCCGCTGGCCATCGCCGACTGCATATATTCAACTTCGCTGCCGACAATCGGCGGCGCATTAAATGGGATCATGAGGCTTTCCTGTAGAACCAGTAAGCGGTGCTTTCCAGCCGCGCACCGCTGCGTAAATAGAGGCGCATCGCCGTGAGATTGCTAAGCTGGGTCGCCACGCGCAGATGCGTTAGCTGACGTACGCGGCCCCAGTCGGCGGCGGCGAGCAGTAAGCGCTGGCCGACGCCGCAACCTTGTGCGGCGGGCAATACCGCCAGCAGACCGATGCGCATGTCGCCGTCCACTTCGCGCATCGAGACGAAACCTTGCAGCGCGCCCTGCTCATCGCAGGCCACCAGACATTGATTATCAAAGGTGCCGCGCACCGCATTTTCAATCCACTGCGCGTAGAAACGTCCGCTGTCCGCCGCAGCAAACCACGGCGCGCGGAAGCGACTTTGGCTAAACGCCTGCGCAGCCGCTTCACGCAGTGCCGGGATTTGTGCTTCCCGCGCAATGCGCACGCCAACTTGCCGCTCGGTATGTTTGATGCTGAGGGAAAGGTCAGCTTCGCCTTCCACTAACTGAAAACCATGCTGGCTCAGCGCATCGATGGCATCAACGCGTTCAGCGGGCACCTTCACTTGCCACAGCGCATACGGCTGCTGAAGGGCCTCGGCCAGCACCAAATCGCCATCCAGCGATAAGCGCACGCTGTTCTGACCGAAGAACTCATTTTCCCACGTAAGGGAATCAATATTGACGCGGACGGGCATTGTGAACATCCAGCAGATACTGGCCGTAGCCGGTTTTGGTTAGCGCCTGAGCCGCGGCTAAAAGCTGGGCATCGCTCAGCCAGCCGTTACGCCATGCAATCTCTTCCAGGCAGGCAATTTTAAAGCCCTGCCGTTTTTCCACCGTCTGCACAAACATACTCGCCTCAATCAGGCTGTCGTGCGTGCCGGTATCCAGCCAGGCAAATCCGCGCCCTAGCAACTCCACTGCCAGCTCGCCCTGATCGAGATACATTTGGTTGATGGCGGTGATTTCCAGCTCACCGCGCTCGGAAGGTTTCACCTGTTTGGCAAACTCCACCACGCGATTATCGTAAAAATAGAGGCCGGTGACCGCCCAGCGCGATTTCGGCTGCTGCGGTTTTTCCTCAATGGAGAGCGCGTTAAAGTCGTCATCAAACTCCACCACGCCAAAACGCTCCGGATCCATCACCTGATAAGCAAAGACGGTCGCGCCGCTGCTGCGCGCGGCCACTTTCTTCAGCTTGGGGCTGAAACCCTGGCCGAAATAGAGATTGTCGCCCAGCACCAGACAACAGTGATCGTCACCAATAAAACTTTCGCCAATGATAAATGCCTGCGCCAGCCCATCAGGACGGGGTTGTTCTGCATAGGTTAGCTGAATCCCAAATTCACTGCCGTCGCCCAGTAAACGTTCAAAATGGGCGCGATCTTCTGGCGTGGTGATGATCAAAATTTCGCGAATCCCTGCCAGCATCAGTACCGACAGCGGATAGTAAATCATGGGTTTGTCATATACCGGCAACAGCTGTTTCGAGATGGCGCGGGTAATCGGATGCAAACGCGTGCCCGAACCTCCGGCTAAAATAATGCCTTTCATCGCTGCTCCTTCTGAAGTGCGTTTAACGCGGCGTGGCTAATCCCAGACGCTCACCGCGATAGCTGCCGTTAAGAATTGCCTGCCACCATTGCGGGTTTGCCAGATACCATTGCACGGTTTTACGAATGCCGCTCTCAAAGGTTTCCTGCGGCGTCCACCCTAACTCACGCTCAATTTTACTGGCGTCGATGGCGTAGCGCTGGTCGTGGCCGGGACGATCGCTAACAAAGGTAATCAGGTCACGGTAGCGGCTCAGGTGCGGTGCACGCTGCTGCGGCGCCAACTCATCCAGCAGATCGCACAGCGTTTCCACCACTTCAAGATTACGTCGCTCGTTATGACCACCAATATTGTAGGTTTCCCCTACTTTGCCGCTGCTCACCACGCTATACAGCGCCCGCGCGTGATCCTCTACATATAGCCAGTCGCGTATTTGGCTGCCGTTGCCATATACTGGCAGCGGTTTGCCCGCCAGCGCATTAATGATGGTGAGCGGGATCAGCTTCTCCGGGAAATGATACGGTCCGTAATTGTTGGAGCAGTTAGTGATGATGACCGGCAAACCGTAGGTGCGCAGCCAGGCGCGCACCAGATGATCGCTGCTGGCTTTGGTCGCCGAATAGGGGCTGCTCGGCGCATACGGCGTGGTTTCGGTAAAGAAATCGTCGCTACCGTGCAGGTCACCAAACACTTCATCAGTGGAGATATGATGCAGAATGAAGCCTTTTTTGCGTTCATCTGCCATGCCATTCCAGTAATGACGCGCCGCTTCCAGCAGCTGATAGGTGCCGACAATATTGGTTTCGATGAAGGCGATAGGTCCATCGATCGAGCGGTCAACATGACTTTCTGCCGCCAGATGCATAATGCAATCCGGTTGATAGTGCGCCATGACACGATCCAGCTCAGCGCGATGGCAAATATCCACCTGTTCGAAGGCGAAACGTGCATTCTGTTGCACCGGCGCCAGCGACGCCAGATTGCCGGCATAGCTCAGCTTATCGACCACCACCACGCGGTGTTCGGTGTTTTCAAGCAGAAAACGTACCAGCGCAGAACCGATAAATCCTGCCCCGCCGGTCACCAGAAACTGTTTCATCGCCACACGCCTTTGGTATCAACAATCCACGGCTGGGCAATCTGGGCCGCATCAATCGCGCGGAACTGTGCGTGATCAACCAGCATCACCAGAATATCCGCCTGCTGCAGCGCTACATCCGTAGCAACCAGCGTGGCTTCGTGCGCCAGACGTTGCGGAATGTCTTCCACATGCGGTTCAACCACCCAGGTTGCGCCGCTGTGCCACTCGGCAATACGATGGGCGACGCTCATCGCCGGACTTTCGCGCAGATCGTCAATATTCGGTTTGAAGGCCAGACCAAAGCAGGCAATGGTGACATCGCTGGCGCGTTTGCCGCTGGCGGTGAGGCACTCTGCTAACGCCTGCTTTACCTGATCCAGCACCCAGCCCGGTTTGGCATCATTCACTTCACGTGCGGTGCGAATCAGTCGCGCCTGTTCTGGATTCTGCGCCACGATAAACCACGGATCGACGGCGATACAGTGCCCGCCGACGCCCGGTCCGGGTTGCAGGATGTTGACGCGCGGATGGCGATTCGCGAGCGCAATCAGTTCCCACACGTTGATGCCCTGCTCGGCGCAAATCAGCGAAAGCTCATTGGCAAAGGCGATATTCACATCGCGGAAGCTGTTTTCTGTCAATTTGCACATCTCGGCGGTACGCGCATTGGTTTCCACACACGCGCCGCGCAGGAAAATGCGGTACAGCTCGCTGGCGCGTGCGGAACAGGCTGGCGTCATGCCACCAATGACGCGATCGTTTTCCAGCAGTTCAACCATCACTTTGCCGGGCAAAACGCGCTCCGGGCAGTAAGCGATAAACACATCGCACGCATCACCGTGCTGCGGGAAACGCAAATCGGGACGCGCCGCCGCCAGCCATTCCGCCATTTGCTCGGTGGCGCCCACCGGCGACGTCGATTCGAGGATCACCAGATCGCCCGCTTTTAACACGGGTGCAATCGACAGCGCCGCGGCCTGCACATAGCTGAGATCCGGCTGATGGTCGCCGATAAATGGCGTGGGCACGGCGATCAGGAATGCATCGGCGGCTTCGGCCTGTGTAGTCGCACGTAGATGACCGGCACGCACGGCTTCGCGCACCACATCACCCAACTCGGGTTCCACGATATGGATATCGCCACGATTGATGGTTTCAACGGCGCGGACATTAATATCCACGCCAACGACTTTCTTTCCCTTTGAGGCAAAAACGGCTGCCGTTGGCAGCCCAATGTAGCCCAGTCCGATAACGGAAATGGTTTCAAAACGCATGGTTACACTCTGTGTTGTTTTAGGGCCTGCAAGATGCGCGCGCAGGCGTGGCCATCGCCGTACGGATTGTGCGCGCGACTCATTGCCTGCCAGGCTTCATCGTCCTGCAACAGCAGGCTGACTTCAGCGACAATTTTACTGATATCGGTGCCGACCAGTTTCACCGTGCCTGCGTCCACCGCTTCCGGACGCTCGGTGGTATCGCGCATCACCAGCACCGGTTTGCCTAATGACGGCGCTTCTTCCTGAATGCCGCCGGAGTCGGTGAGAATCAGCCATGAGCGATTCATCAGCCAGACAAACGGCAGATACTCTTGCGGCTCAATCAGGATGATATTCTCGATGCCACTGAGAATGCGATTAACCGGCTCGCTGACGTTGGGATTGAGGTGCACGGGATAGACAATTTGCACCTGCGGATGCTGGCGCGCGATTTGCGCCAGCGCACTGCAAATGCGTTCAAAGCCGTCGCCAAAACTTTCGCGGCGATGTCCCGTAACCAGAATGAGTTTTTTGTCAGCGTCGAGGAACGGATAGCGCGCGGCGAGGCGGGCATTGAGATCGGCATCGTCCAGCACGCGATCACGCACCCACAGCAGCGCATCAATCACCGTGTTGCCCGTCACGAAAATGCGCGCATCCGGCAGATTCTCGCGCAGCAGATTTTGTCGCGAATTTTGCGTGGGCGTGAAGTGATAACTGGCGAGATGGCCGGTGAGCGTGCGATTGGCCTCTTCCGGCCACGGCGACATCAGGTTGCCGGTACGCAATCCCGCTTCTACGTGACCCACCGGAATCTGGTGATAAAACGCCGCCAGGCTGGCCGCAAACGTGGTGGTGGTATCGCCGTGCACTAACACCACATCCGGCTGGAAATCGGCGAGTACGGTTTTCATGCCCTGCAGAATGCGGCTGGTGATCTCCGTCAGCCCTTGCTCCGGGCGCATGATATTCAGATCATAATCAGGCTGCAGCTGGAACAAACGCAGCACCTGGTCGAGCATTTCACGATGTTGTGCGGTGACGCATAGGCGTGACTCGAACGCAGCATCCTGCGCCAGCGCCTGCACCAGCGGAGCCATTTTGATCGCTTCAGGACGCGTGCCAAATACCGTCAGAACTTTCACGTGGCTTCTCTTAATGGCTCGTTGCTAACGTTGAACGCGGACGACGCACCAGCGCCACTCCCGCACCGACCAGCGCGCCAATTACGCCCCACATGATCATCATAAACAGGCGGCGCGGACTATCGCGCGACACCGGCTCTTCCGGGGTGCGCAAATAGCGGTAAGTCTGGAATTGTTTATCCAGACGCGGACCGGCCTGCAGCGTACTCAGCATCGCTTTGTTTTGATCATAGCTTAAATCGTAAGCAGGCCCGCTGGCTTGTAAAGTGTCGAGTTGCGCCTGCAGCATTTGCTGACCCAGCAGGAAACGATCGCTGTCTGGCAGCGCTTCGCCGGTTGCCGGCGCGCGATTCTCTTTAATCCCCTGCTCGCTCGCCACTTTCAGCGCCTGTTCGATGCGCTGACGTTGACGTTCAAATACCGTCTGCGCCACTTCCTGCTGGCGGTTAACCTGCGACGCCAGCTGCACGCTGCGCGCCTGCCAGGCGCCTTTCAGCTCCGCATTAAGATGACGCGCCGCACGCTCGCTGGCGTAGGCAATATATTGACGCAGCAGATTGTTAGCATCGCTGGCGGTTTCGGCCACCAGCTTAATGTTATCTAAGATATTGCGCGCCGGGTCGGCAGCGGTGAACTGAATGTTGGTGATCAGGTCGTCGAGCAGCGCCGCATCGTTGTGCGCGTTACCGCTTTTGCGGCTTTTGAAGTATTCGGTCTGCTGCCAGAAATCACGGCGCGTATCCCATGATGCCAGCTGCATGGTGAACTCCTGATAAACCTCATCCATCACGGTCGGCGCTGGCGAACTGAGATTGAGCGTATTGGTGCGCACATCCAGATTATTGAGGAATTGCTGCTGTACGAAGAAATCACCCAGCATATTGACCGTTGGACGATCGGTCACCGCCGTGGTGCTCCACGCCTGCTTCATTAACATCGATGCTAACCAGGCGACCAGCGCAAACAGCAGCGCCAGACCGATAATCCAGCGTTTACCACGCCAGAGTGTGCAGCCAAGGCCACGTATATCCAGTTCGTTCTCCACAACGACAGAGGTCATAACAAAATCCTTATCAGGGTACTTTCTGGGTAATTTATTTTTTATCTTCGCTGCTTTGCCAGCGACGTTTAATGCGACGGATTTTGCGCGCCACGCGCCATGCGTGTTTCAGGCAATAGCCATAAAGGAGGAATGCCATCATGAACAGCACCAGCATCACCCACTCCGGGATGAAAGCCAGATACTCGCCGAGCACACCAATACCCGCCAGAAGCGCGGCGGCGACGGTAATCAGCAGGAACGCCTGACGTGATGTGAATCCGGCGCGCATAATTAAATGGTGGATGTGCTGGCGGTCAGCGGAAAACGGGCTCATGCCTTTGCGCAAACGGCGATACATAATCGCCACCATATCCATCAGCGGAATCGCGATCAGCCACAGCGCGGTGACGGGCGTGATCGGATGGCTCAGGCCTTGGGTGGTTTCCAGCAGAATCCAGATGATGGTGAAACCGATCATGGTGCTGCCGGCATCGCCCATAAACACTTTGTAGCGACGGCCAATCAAGCCGAGATTAAGCAGGATATAAGGAATGGTGGCGGCGATCATCGCGAAGCACCACATGGCGAGGCTGGTCTGGCCGTCAAAATAGAGAATGATGCCGATGGCGGCGAAAGTGACGCTGGAGAGGCCGCCAAGCAGGCCATCAATCCCATCCACCATATTGAACGCGTTAATGGCGGCCCATACGGCGAATAGCGTCAATACGTAGCCAAACGGACCGACAATTAACTCAACCGGCCCGATAATGAAGCCCAGACTGAGCAAATAGAGTTTGGCGCCGACCATCATCACGATGGCGACCGCCGCCTGCACCAGCGCGCGAATTTTAACGCTGATATCGAAGCGATCGTCCAGTGCGCCAACCAGCACCAATACGCCCGCGCAACTCAGATACAGCATCGCGTGCGGCAGATAATAATTTGAAATGGCAAAAGCGAAGCAGATTCCCGCGTACACGGAAATGCCGCCAACTAACGGAATGGCGCCATGGTGCCTTTTTCTGGAGTTTGGTGTGTCCACAAGCCCAATTTTTTTAGCTGCTTTGCGAGCAAAAAACAGGAACACTAAAGTAAAAAGAAAAATTAAACCAAGCTCAGTACTCATAGTGAGTAAATTCACGTTAATGCTCTCAGCTAAAATCGTGGACAACAATATGCAAAACACCCGCCATTGCCGTATATCCCTATTCCGAATTCTGCTACAGAAAAGTCTGATTGCTGAAAAAACAAACGAATCTCTGTCACAGTCAATATAAAAGCTTCCTGACTGCGCTAATCCTAATGCCCATAAATAAAAAACGCCACGTTAAGACGTGGCGTTAGCAATATTTCCTGGCATATTGTGCGAATCACCGCTTGGCTTAGCGACTCGCCGATCGCAACTTAGGAACGCTTCATCATATCGAAGAATTCGTCGTTGGTTTTCGTCATGGCCAGTTTGTTGATGAGGAACTCCATCGCGTCGATTTCACCCATTGGATGGATGATTTTGCGCAGAATCCACATCTTCTGCAGCTCTTCCTGCGTAGTGAGCAGCTCTTCTTTACGGGTACCGGAACGATTGTAGTCAATCGCTGGGAATACACGCTTCTCGGCGATTTTGCGCGAGAGGTGCAATTCCATGTTACCTGTACCTTTAAACTCTTCGTAAATCACTTCGTCCATCTTCGAACCGGTATCAACCAGCGCGGTCGCGATGATGGTCAGGCTGCCGCCCTCTTCCACATTACGTGCCGCACCGAAGAAACGCTTCGGACGATGCAGGGCGTTAGCATCCACACCACCGGTCAGCACTTTACCTGAAGCTGGAACCACGGTGTTGTAGGCACGCGCCAGACGCGTGATGGAGTCAAGCAGGATGATCACATCTTTCTTGTGCTCAACCAGGCGCTTGGCCTTCTCGATCACCATCTCAGCAACCTGCACGTGACGTGACGCTGGCTCATCAAAGGTCGAAGCGATCACTTCACCTTTAACCAGACGCTGCATCTCGGTCACTTCTTCCGGACGTTCGTCAATCAGCAGCACCATCAGCAGGCAATCTGGATAGTTGTAGGCGATGCTCTGCGCGATGTTCTGCAGCAGCATGGTTTTACCCGCTTTCGGCGGCGCCACAATCAGACCACGTTGACCACGACCAATCGGAGAAGCCAGATCCAGCACGCGTGCGGTCAGATCTTCAGTCGAGCCATTACCGCGTTCCATACGCATACGCTTGCTGGCGTGCAGCGGCGTAAGGTTTTCGAACAGAATCTTGTTACGCGCGTTTTCCGGCTTGTCATAGTTAACTTCATTAACTTTCAACAGCGCAAAGTAGCGTTCACCCTCTTTTGGCGGGCGAATCTTGCCAGAAATGGTGTCACCAGTGCGGAGGTTGAAGCGGCGGATTTGGCTAGGAGAGACGTAGATATCATCGGGACCGGCGAGGTAGGAGCTATCTCCAGAACGGAGGAAACCAAATCCGTCCTGCAATATCTCCAGCACACCATCACCAAAGATGTCTTCGCCGCTTTTTGCGTGCTGTTTCAGGATAGAGAAAATAATATCCTGCTTGCGCATACGCGCCTGGTTTTCCAGCCCCATATTTTCGCCGAGGGTAATCAGCTCAGAAACCGGCGTATTCTTTAATTCGGTAAGATTCATAGTGATGGGTTCTTAAACTCGGGGTAATTCTCGAAATGATTGTCGTGAGTGGTATGGCAAAAATTCCATGCCTGTTAATGGCTCTTTTTCAACTCAGCTCGACGATTATCGTCAGATGTGGCGATAGGAAACGAGGAGACAGTCGAAAGATGATGCCGAATGTGCTAGTCATCAGATTGCCAAACCACGATAACGTTCATTGCGAGTAGGGTCTGACAAGGGAAAACTTAGATGCAAACTACAAGGTAAGAGCGTAATGCAGTGAAATTAACTTAACACGCTTAAAGTGAGACGTCCAGCAGTGGCGAAAAAATTCACCACTGCCGAACAAACACCGCGCCGGGCTTAGGCCAGGTTGGCGTTCAGGAACTCTTTCAACTGTCCTTTAGACAGTGCGCCAACCTTGGTTGCCGCCACTTCACCGTTCTTGAACAGCAGCAGAGTTGGGATACCGCGGATGCCATATTTTGGCGCCGTACCCGGGTTGTCATCAATGTTCAACTTAGCGATGGTAAGTTTACCTTCGTACTCTTCTGCGACTTCGTCGAGAATTGGGGCGATCATTTTGCAAGGACCACACCATTCAGCCCAGAAATCTACCAGAGTGACACCGTCTGCTTTCAGTACGTCTGTGTCGAAACTGTCATCGGTCAAGTGAACGATCTTATCGCTGCTCATGTTTAACTCCAAAAGATTGCGCCTGGCGAATTGGCGGAAATGATACCAACGTAGGTTGACTTTATTTCATCGGATACGCTTTCGTAAAGCGCTAGTAAGCTGATATTCTACCACACTATGAGCAAAACACACTTAACTGAACAGAAGTTTTCCGACTTCGCCCTGCACCCTCAGGTGGTAGAAGCCCTTGATACCAAAGGCTTTTCTAACTGCACGCCTATCCAGGCGCTCGCATTGCCTTTTACGCTTTCAGGGCGTGATGTTGCGGGTCAGGCGCAAACCGGTACCGGCAAAACGATGGCGTTCCTGACGTCAACGTTTCATTATCTTCTTTCTCATCCTGCCGCAGAAGGTCGCCAGATCAATCAGCCACGTGCGCTGATCATGGCCCCGACGCGTGAGCTCGCCGTACAAATTCATGCCGATGCAGAACCGTTAGCCAAGGTCACTGGCTTAAAGCTGGGCCTGGCTTATGGTGGCGACGGCTACGATAAACAGCTGAAAGTGCTGGCTGATGGTGTCGATATTCTGGTGGGCACCACCGGACGTCTGATTGACTACGCCAAGCAGAACCATGTCAACCTGGGCGCGATTCAGGTTGTTGTGCTGGATGAAGCCGATCGCATGTTCGATCTCGGTTTTATTAAAGACATTCGTTGGCTGTTCCGCCGCATGCCGCCGGCCACCCAACGCCTGAGTATGCTGTTCTCTGCAACCTTGTCTTACCGCGTGCGTGAACTGGCGTTTGAGCACATGAACAACGCCGAATACGTGGAAGTGGAACCCGAGCAGAAAACCGGCCACCGTATTAAAGAAGAGCTTTTCTACCCTTCAAATGAAGAGAAAATGCGCTTGCTGCAGACGCTGGTAGAAGAAGAGTGGCCAGATCGCGCCATTATCTTTGCGAACACCAAGCACCGCTGTGAAGACATTTGGGGCCATCTGGCTGCCGATGGTCATCGCGTGGGTCTGCTGACGGGTGATGTGGCGCAGAAAAAACGTCTGCGTATCCTCGATGACTTCACCAAAGGCGATGTGGATATCCTGGTTGCCACCGACGTCGCGGCACGGGGTTTGCACATTCCTGCCGTCACGCATGTGTTCAACTACGATCTGCCTGACGATCGCGAAGACTACGTTCACCGTATCGGTCGTACTGGCCGCGCGGGTGCCAGCGGTCACTCCATCAGCCTGGCGTGCGAAGAGTACGCGCTGAACCTGCCGGCAATCGAAGAGTATATTGGTCACGGTATTCCGGTCAGCAAGTACAACAGCGATGCGCTGATGAGCGAACTGCCACCGCCGAAACGTCTGCAACGCAGCCGCTCGGGTAACGGCCCACGCCGTGGCGGGAACAACAGTAACCGTCGGAGCGGCGCGCCGCGCAATAGCAACCGTAAACGTTCGGGTTAAGCACACCATGCTAAGCGCATCGTCACTTTATGCAGCGATTGATTTAGGTTCTAACAGCTTTCATATGTTGGTGGTGCGCGAGGTGTCTGGCAGCATTCAGACCGTCGCGCGGATAAAGCGCAAAGTGCGTCTGGCGGCTGGCCTCGACAAAGCGAATCACCTCTCCGCTGAGGCGATGCAACGCGGCTGGCAGTGCCTGAGGTTGTTCTCCGAACAGCTGCAGGATATTCCTCCGGAACAAATCCGCGTGGTGGCAACCGCCACGCTGCGCCTTGCCGAAAATGCGCAGGATTTCCTCACAACGGCTGAACACATTCTTGACTGCGCGGTGAATGTCATCAGCGGCGAAGAGGAAGCACGCCTGATTTATCAGGGCGTAGCGCATACCACCGGCGGTTCCGATCAGCGTTTAGTGGTCGATATCGGCGGTGGCAGCACCGAACTGGTGACTGGCGAAGGTTCACATGCCACCACGCTGTTCAGCTTGTCGATGGGTTGCGTAACCTGGCTTGAACGCTACTTCAGCGACCGTCATCTGGCCAAAGAGAATTTCGAGCAGGCCGAACTGGCCGCGCGCGAGATGATCCGTCCGGTGGCCGCTGCGCTGCGCGAAAAAGGCTGGCAAATCTGCGTCGGAGCGTCGGGCACCGTACAAGCGTTGCAGGAAATTATGATGGCGCAGGGCATGGATGAGCGCATCACCCTAAGCAAACTGCAACAGCTGAAACAGCGCGCGATTCAGTGCGGCAAGTTGGAAGAGCTGGAAATTGAAGGATTGACGCTGGAGCGCGCCTTAGTGTTCCCGAGCGGTTTATCGATTCTCATCGCTATCTTCCAGGAACTCAGCATTGAAGGCATGACGCTAGCCGGCGGCGCACTGCGCGAAGGTTTAGTGTATGGCATGCTGCATCTGCCGGTGGATCGTGATATCCGCAGCCGCACATTGCAGAACGTGCAGCGTCGTTTTGCCATTGATATTGACCAGGCCGGTCGCGTACGTCAGTTGGCGGAAAGTTTCTTCCGTCAGGTGAGCAGCAGTTGGAAGCTGGATAACCGATGTCGCGATCTACTCCTTAGCGCCTGTTCTATCCACGAAATTGGCCTGAGCGTCGATTTCCGCCAGGCACCGCAACACGCCGCTTACCTGATTCGTCATCTCGATCTTCCTGGCTTCACTCCCGCGCAGAAAAAAATGCTGGCTTGCCTGCTGCAGAACCAAAGCGGCAGCATCGATTTAGCCTTGCTGACCCAGCAAAACGCCGTACCGCCGCGCATGGCGGAGCGTTTAAGTCGTTTGCTACGCTTAGCGATTATCTTCTCAAGTCGTCGTCGCGATGACACTTTGCCTGCCGTGCGTTTACAGGCGGATGATGATGCACTGCATTTGACGTTGCCGGCCGGTTGGCGCGAAGCGCATCCGCTGCGTTCTGAGCTGTTAGAGCAGGAGAGTCATTATCAGTCCTACGTGCACTGGTTACTGACGATTTCCTGATTGGGATTGCGCTGGCTATCCCCCATCCCGACCTTCCCCCGCAAGCGGGGTAAGGAGATGCTGCCACATGCAATTTCCGACTCACATATAGCAGCATCTTCCTCCCCCATTCATGGGGGAGGACCGAGGAGGGGGACTGCAAGCACTAACCGATAACTCAGCCCTTCTTCGCATTCTCCAGCATCGCTCTCAATCCAGCGACGCGCGTCTGCCCGGTCTTCACGCGCTCTTCGGCGCTCACCACTTTTTTCTCGCGTTCCCACACCACATCGTCCTGCGGCAACTCCAGCAGGAAGCGACTCGGTTCCGGGCGCATCAGCTCGCCATACTGGCGGCGTTCCCGGCACAGCGTAAAGGTCAGCTCTTTCTGCGCTCGCGTAATCCCCACGTAAGCCAGACGCCGCTCTTCCTCGATGTTGTTCTCATCGATGCTGCTCTGGTGCGGCAATAACCCCTCTTCCATGCCAACCAGATAGACATACGGGAACTCCAGCCCTTTTGAGGCGTGCAACGTCATCAGCTGCACCTGATCGAGCTCTTCGTCGCTTTCACCGCGCTCCATCATGTCGCGCAGCGTAAAGCGCGTCACCACCTGCGCCAGCGTCATCGGCTCGTTCAGCTCATCGCCTTCCAGCATCTCGGTCATCCACTGGAACAGCAGGTTAACGTTCTTCATGCGCATCTCAGCGGCTTTCGGGCTGGGCGAGGTTTCAAACAGCCAGCTTTCGTAGTCGATGCCGCGAATCAGATCACGCACCGCATTCACCGGCTCGCGTTCGGTCAGCTGGACGATTTCACTCAGCCAGTGCGTAAAGCGCTGCAGATGCTCCAGTCCGCGCCCGCTCAGCGTTTGCTCCAGCCCCATATCGAAGCTGGCGTTATACAGGCTTTTATTGCGCAGGTTGGCCCATTCGCCCAGCTTCTGCAGCGTTGCCGGACCAATCTCACGGCGCGGCGTATTCACGATACGCAGAAACGCGCTGTCATCTTCCTGATTGGTCAGCACGCGCAGATAAGCCAGCAAATCTTTGATTTCCGGACGAGAAAAGAACGACGTGCCGCCCGAGATACGATACGGAATACGGTTCTGCATCAGCTGCTTCTCGAAGACGCGCGACTGATGATTGCCGCGATAAAGAATGGCGTAATCTTTGTAGGCGGTTTTATTGATGAAGTGATGCGCGATCAATTCGCCCGCTACGCGTTCCGCTTCGTGGTCTTCGTTATTCGCGCTCAGTACCTTCAGCTCGCTGCCCTGCCCCAACTCTGAGAACAGGCGCTTCTCAAATACGTGCGGATTGTTGGCGATAAGGATGTTGGCCGATTTCAGGATGCGCTGCGTCGAGCGATAATTTTGCTCCAGCTTCACCACTTCCAGCGCCGGGAAATCCTGCTGCAGCAGCACCAGGTTTTGCGGACGCGCGCCACGCCACGAGTAAATTGACTGATCGTCATCGCCCACCACGGTAAAGCGCGCGCGCGCACCCACCAGCAGCTTCACCAGCTCATATTGGCTGGTGTTGGTGTCCTGATACTCATCCACCAGCAGATAGCGAATGCGCTGCTGCCAGCGTTCGCGCACTTCCTGATTGCGCTGCAGCAGTAGCGTGGGCAGCGCGATTAAGTCGTCGAAATCCAGCACGTTGCAGGATTTCAGGTGTTGGTCATACAGCTGATAACAGTGAGCAAAAATCTGGTCGCGCTGCGATTGCGCCAAACCCGCGGCGCCCTGCGGATCGACCAGATCGTTCTTCCAGTTGGAGATGGTGGAAATCAGCTGCTGTAACAGCGTCTTGTCCTCTTCCAGCCACTGTTTGGTCAGGTCTTTAAGCAAGGCTAGCTGATCCTGATCGTCGAACAGCGAGAAGCTGGCTTTCATTCCCAGCGCCTTGTATTCGCGTTTAATGATCTCCAGTCCCAGCGTATGAAAGGTGGAAATCATCAGGCCGCGTGCCTCTTTACGCCCCAACGTCTGCGCCACGCGCTCTTTCATCTCGCGCGAGGCTTTATTGGTGAAGGTTACGGCGGCGATATGGCGCGCCTGATAGCCACATTCGCGGATCAGGTGGGCGATTTTGTTGGTGATCACGCGGGTTTTACCCGAGCCAGCACCGGCCAGCACCAGACAAGGACCGGTGACAAATTCGACAGCTCGTTGTTGGCCGGGGTTTAAACGCATAACGGAATTCGCTCAGTTGAATCAAAAGAAAGGAGGTTATAATGGCCGGATTATACACATTAGGACTTCATCATGGCGAAAACCGCGGCGGCTTTACATATCCTCGTGAAAGAGGAAGCGCAGGCCAAATCCCTGCTGGCGCAACTTGAGAAAGGGGCGAACTTCCAGCAACTGGCAAAGAAACACTCTACCTGCCCATCCGGGCGCAACGGCGGTGATTTGGGTGAGTTCCGTAAAGGACAAATGGTACCGGCATTTGATAAGGCGGTCTTCTCCTGTCCGCTGCTACAGCCTTACGGACCGGTGAAAACCGCCTTTGGTTACCACATCATCAAAGTGCTGTGGCGTAACTGATCACTTCTGATTCTTCATCTGCTGCAGCACATTACTGCACTGATTGTCGTCAGTATCGCTAGGCGAAATCAGTGCGATCAACGCAGCGGCGGGAGCAACCACCGCCCCGAGCGCCACCGCTGCGGCACCGCGTGCAATCAGCGGTCCGGCTTTCACCCCGGCATCCGGATTTTTAAAGGTGCCGCGCACATACAGCGGCGAACGCAGCGTGATGATGCGAATCCCTTTACTCTCCGGATTGATCGACAGGTCCATGCGTTCATTCGCGAAATTAACGTTGCCGGTCACGTTGATCACCGCGTTCTCGGTATCCAGCAGGAACAGTTTCGGCGTCGCTAAGCCCTGACGAATATTCATATCGGTCGCCGCGCAGTTGATCCTCACTTCATCATCGCCGAACAGCTTACCCACCACATAGTTACCGACGTTCAGTCCGGCAATCTCCATCAGGCTGCGGCTGATCAGGCCATCATTCATCAGTAGCTTCAGTTCGCCATTGCTGGTGCCGAGCAGATCCGCCACCGAATTGCCGGTGCCGCTCAGCGAGGCATCGCCGTTGAGCTGGCCCAAACTGTTCTGCATCGCCGTAACATCCGGGAACAGCTGACGCAGACGCAGCTTACGCGCGTGCAAATCGGCGCGTCCGCGCATCGGGCTGCGATCGCCCTCCAGATGAATGGTGGAGTTGATGCTGCCGCCGGCCATACCGAAGCGCAGCGGATCGAGCAGCAGGTCGCCGTTTTTTAGCTGCAGATGCGTATAGAGATCGCTGAGCGGCAGCTTACTGCTGTGTTCAATGCGTTTGCCGCTGAACTTCACATCCGCATCCATCACGTCCCAGCTCTTGGTATCAAACTTGTCGTGTGGCAACACGCGATCGGCAGGCTGCGATGAGGCTTCGCCGCGCTGCGCTTTGGCCTGCTGCGTTTTCTCGCTGCCTTTGCCGGAGTTGACGCCAATCAGCGGCCCCAAATCTTCCATCCGCAGCTGGTTCGAGGTCAATTCACCGGTCAGCGTTGGACGCGGTTTGCCCTGACGATAGGTGAGCGAGCCGTGAATATCGCTGTCGCCGATGTGGCCGTTAAACTTCTCGTAGCGGAATAGCGGCCCTTTCGCCTCATTGAAACGCGCAATCAAATGGCCGTCGGTTTCATAGGGCGGCGTATCGGGCAGCAGCACGCCGGTCAGGCCATACAGATTGGCCAGCGTATCGCCCGCGAAGCGCAGGCGCACATCAAGTCCGCCAAGATTGAGCGGATCCTGCAAGGTACCGTCAATACGTACACGCGTGGTGCCATTACGCACATCCACCTGCAGCGGGAACGGCGTGGTTTTACTGCGCAGCGATAACATGCCGCCAATTTTGCCGTCGCCATCCAGCTTCTGATTGTTGTAGGTGCCGTTCGCCTGCCAGCCAAAGACAAAATCACCCGCGCCTTTCTGCTGATCGTCACCGCCCGCCACTTGGGCGTAGGGCACCGGTTTGCCCAGCGGATTGATGGTCACTGTGACATCGGCTTTATTGACGGCGTCGCGATAGCGCACTTGTCCCTGATCGAACAGGATGTTGTCGAGGCGGAAGGACCAGGCAGAAGGCGCGGCGTTAGCATCGCTGTTCTGGCTGCTGGCGAGATCAAAGGTCCAGTTATTCTTTTTGTCTGCGGTTTGCACCAGCCGCGCATCCGGCTTTTGCATCTTGATCCACGGCAGGTAGATCTGCTGATGCAGCAGCGCCAGCGGCGCAATGGTGGCTTCAACCCGCTGCAGATGCACCATGGTGACATCAGGAATAGAGGGCGGATTGCCGAGCATCACATCATCGGCATGCACCTGCGGCCACGGCACCCAGCTGCGCCAGCCAGGTTCTTCACGGTTGCGAACCCAGGCCACGCCGAGATCGCCGCGAATCGCGAAAGGTCGGTTCAGTTCGGCTGAAACTTTTTGATTAATCGTTGGTTTCAAGCGGTTCCAGTCAAAGGTGGCGATGAGCACCACAATCACTACAACCAATAACAAAAAAATCCCGAACACCCAGCTCAGGATCTTTCGAGTACGTGACATATTGCTTCCTCCTTGCCCTTCCACGTCTGACTAAGGATAGTCGAGACGCCGCGGAACGGGATCAGGGAAGCTCAAGAGCCATACGTTCCAGCTCGCTAAACGGCACCGGGCGCGAGAAGAAGTAGCCCTGCGCCGCCATCGCTGGCGAGCTACGCACCTGTTGCCACTCCTCTTCGGTTTCCACGCCTTCAACGATGACGCCGTTGCAGTAACGGTTAATCAACGCCAGCAGCATCGAGAACATCGAGCGGCCTTCATCGCTGGCGCGCAGCAGCATAAACAGCTCGCGCGAGAGTTTGATGTAGTCGTAACGCAGCTCGGTCAGCGCGGAGAAGTTCGCCATGCCAGAGCCAAAATCATCCAGCCACAGCGGCCCGAGTTCGGGCATCTTCGCCACCATCTCTTCCTGCGGCAGCGCATGATGCTCCGTTAGCTCGAAGCGCACCCACGGCAGTTGCGCAATCAGCGTGCGAATCGACTCATGCTTCTCAATCTCCATCAGCGTTGGACCGTCGATATTAACCGACGCCACCAGCTGACGCTGATTGAAAAACGCTGACCATGTTATCAGCAGCTCGAGTTGTTCCTGGACGACACCGAGGCGCTGCGCGATAGTCAGTGCTTCAAAATAGTCTTCGGGCGACAGCCTTTTTTCTGGCGCGGAGGGATGGGTAACCGCCGTCAGTAATTCAATAGCCAGCATGCGGCCTGAGACCTGGTAAATCGGCTGGAAAGTATAGAATCGTTGGCACTGCTGCCAGAAGAGACGCGTTTCCTGTTGTTGCTCCAATTCATTTGAAACAGGCAGCCGATGACTCAAATTCTTCATCACCATGGTTTTTTCCTGGTTGGTGTTGAGTGCCTGCAAATAGCATCTCAGCGGCAAGTATCGGCGATCGCCGGGATAACTTTATCAATCTCGTTAGTCCCATGAAGAGTTGAGTGTAACAGCGTGCTTCGCACTTAATCGGCAAAACAAAACGCGCTTTGGCCGCTAAATCACCGTGGCGCAGGCGGTTTGCTGCCTTAAGTTAAATCAAAACATCGTTTTAAAAACCATTGACGACTGCCATACCAGACGCGAGACTAAGGCAGAATTCACTACAGGCTGAAGACCATGACGCAGAAGAAAATCGCTATTATTGGCGAATGCATGATTGAGCTGTCCGAGAAAGGTGAGAACATCAAACGCGGTTTTGGCGGCGATACGCTGAACACGGCGGTGTATCTGGCGCGTCAGTCAGATAAACAGCTGCGTGTCGATTATGTCACCGCACTCGGCACCGACAGTTTCAGTGACCAGATGATCGCCGCCTGGCAGCAGGAAAATGTCGAAACCGCGCTGGTTCAGCGCCTCGACAATAAAATGCCGGGTTTGTATTTCATCGAAACCGACGACCACGGCGAGCGGACCTTCTGGTACTGGCGCAACGACGCCGCCGCCCGTTTCTGGCTGGACAGCGCGCAAGCGGACGCGATTTGCCAGCAGCTGGCGCACTATGATTATCTCTATTTGAGCGGCATCAGCCTGGCGATTCTGCCTGCGACCAGTCGCGAAAAACTGATGACGCTGCTTAGCGCCTGTCGTCAGAACGGTGGCAAGGTGATTTTCGATAACAACTATCGTCCGCGTCTGTGGGCCGATAAAGCCAGCGCTCAGCAGGCGTATGCCGAGATGCTGCGTCATACCGACATGGCATTTCTGACGCTCGACGACGAAGATTTGCTGTGGGGCGAGCAGCCGCTGGATGCGGTGATTGCTCGCACACGCGCTGCGGGCGTGCAGGAAATTGCCATCAAACGCGGTGCGGACTCCTGTCTGGTGGCGGTTGGCGATGAGCCGCTGCGCGAGGTCGCCGCCATCAAGCTGGCGAAAGAGAAAGTGATCGATACCACCGCGGCTGGCGACTCCTTCAGCGCTGGTTATCTGGCGGTGCGTTTAGCCGGAGGAAGCGCCGAAGATGCCGCCGCACGCGGTCATCTCACCGCCAGCACGGTGATCCAGTATCGCGGGGCGATTATCCCGCTCAGCGCGATGCCGAAATGACTTAACCACCTGCACCAACCGTAGCGGCGCAATTGATTGCGCGATGAATCGCGCCGCTACAAATCTCTGCGCCATTCATTACCTGTGCTAACCAACCCGCCCGCGCAGTTTGCCTTAACGCAGCATTTTTCCCTGCCAATTTCCGCTAACGACCTGACTCATCCACTTCTGTAACAAAAACGGTATTACTTCTTCACTCGCGCTAATCAGATCGATTTAAATTCAATGTGTTATGGCAGGAAATCTGGCCGCCAGGCATAGTCCGAAACTGGCGAAATCGGCGATTTTCGGCTGGACGCCAGCAGCAAAAAAGACCATGTTTTAATCAACAACAGCAGGACGCTGTTACTCCGGCCGCGAAAAAAATAACGACAACATGACTCGCTCAGGACTGACTTATGCACACAGAAATCATCAATATCTGGCCACACGGTGATGCGCCAGGCGCGAGCGATTCGCGCGCTCAGCCGCAGATCGTCGATCTCGCCAAAGAGTATGAACCTTATGACCGCGCCGCCACCGGCGTGCGCTGCCCGGAAATTGCCATCTGGCATCCGGAAACCTCGAACGGCATCACGCTGCTGGTCGCACCGGGCGGCGGTTATCAGCGGGTGTTGATCGACCGCGAAGGCAGCGCGCTCGCCACCTTCTTCACGTCAATGGGCTACACGCTGGCGGTGATGACCTATCGCCTGCCGTATGACGGTCACCACGAAGGTCCAGACGCGCCGCTGGCCGATGCGCAGCGTGCGGTGCGCGTGCTGCGTGAACGTGCGCAGCGCGGGCTGAACGGCAAATATATCGTGATGATGGGCTTCTCGGCGGGTGGACACGTTGCCGCCAGCCTCGGCACCCGCTTTGGCGAGAAACTCTATCCGGTGCAGGATCAAGCCGACAGCTTCACACCGCGCCCGGATGCGATGGTGCTGCTCTATCCGGTGATCAGCATGCGTGAAGGTCTGGCGCATGAAGGTGCACGCACCCGCTTGCTCGGCGCATGGCCGGATCAGAAGATGGTTGATGCTTATTCGCTGGAGACGCGCGTGCACGCACACACGCCACCGACGCTGCTGATTCACGCGTCCGATGATGAATCGGTTTCGGTGAACAACAGCATGGTGTTCTTCAGCGCGCTGCGTGAGCACAAAGTGCCGGTGGAGATTCACTTCTACCAGAAAGGCGGCCACGGATTTGGTATCCGTGGCGTGGCAGATTTACCGCTCGCCAGTTGGCCGATGCTGGTAACCGAGTGGCTACGTGCTAAGACCTAATGGTTAGGATGATGGCGCGGTCTGATCCGCCGCGCCTGCGCTGTTATCCGGTTTCACTTCTTCCGGACTCGCGGGTACCGCTGGCGGTTCGGGTAGCTTCATCACTTTATCCCAGCTTTCCTGCAGCATCTTCACGTTGGTCTCGGCTTCACCCTGCGGCTGAATCAGCACCATGGTCAGCTCCTGCGACAGTTGCTGACGCAGTTCCTGATTTAGCTGATCGCGCGTCATTTCGCTGAGGAAGGTTTGACGCAGCTTCTGATACTGCTCAGGCGCAATGTCCACCACCGCGTTTTGCTGCGAGCGCAGACGCTGGCCCATCAGAATATCGGTGTCGGTGCGGGCGTATGTGGCAAACAGCTTGTTGAGCTCCAGCAGCTTCTGCGCCATCAGCGCATCGAACTCCTCCTGCGGTAACCCTTTGTCGCGCACCGCCGCCAGCTCTTTCGCCACCTGATTCATATTCTGCGGCAAAGAGGCATTCGGGCTGTCCATGTTGATCGAGCACTGCGCACGTTGATAGAGCACGCGGCAATCGAAGCCAACCTGCACGCTTTGCGCTTTGCTGTCAGCCAGCGCGCGCTGCACATGCCAGAACAGAGCTTCACGCGCTAAATCGCTCTGCCAGTAGCGCTGCAAATTTTGCGAATCACGAATCGGCTGCCATGCGGTGTCCCACACCAGCGACAGGCGATCCTGATTCATGCCGCCATTCACCAGATTCACCGGCTGATGCGGCAGCGGTGACAGCGTCGGTAGCGCGGCAGGTGCGACACGCTTGCCTTTCAGCGGCGCAAAAGCTTTGTTGATCTGCTCCGCCATGCTGCGGCTATCGACGTTACCTACCACATAGAGCGTCATGCCGTCGGGCGTGTACCACTGCTGATAGAAGCTGTTGAGCTGTGCGATATCCACCGGCGCGCGCGGTTGCTCGCCGGGATCGTGCGCCAGCATCGCCGAGCCTTTCAGGCGATAGCGCCACCACACATCCTGCGTATTGGCAGGCCAGGTGGCAATCGGATCGGTCGCCATTAATGCGGTAGAAACCACCTGCTCATTAATCGTCATTTTCCCGGCGGTCGCCGCCAGCCAGCTGAGCGCTTCTTTCAGCAAATCAGGGCGGTTATTCGGCAAGCTCAGGTTGTATTGGGTGTAATCGTACGACGAAATAGCGGGTGGCAGCGGACGTTGCGGATCCATGGCTTGCTGCCACAGCGCACGTTGCTGATTGGTGTCCAGCGTGGCGTTATGCACCATCGCTAAACGCGGTAAAAGATGGCTATAGCCGGTTTGTTGCGCACTCTCCACCAGCGAACCGGTGTTAACAATCAGGCGCAGCTCAATACGATCGCTTGGACGTTGTGGTGTGGTTAGCAGCTGCCAGCTAAAACCATTGTCCAGTTTGCCTTCCTGCCAGGCGGGATCGGGTTGGAGCGTCTCGGCGTGCACGCCAAAACCGGACGCTGCCAGTAGCAATCCGCCAACCAAAAGCCGAATTCTGGTGCCCTGCATGTGAACCCCTACTCAAACAGATCAACGCTCGTTAGCGCGGCATGTTCGGTCACATCTGGGGTGACCGGCGCGGCATTGTGCCGCCACGTTTATTTAATAACAGACTCTTTGACCACGAGAAGGTCAGGATGTCGCGCAACGAGGCAAAAAATCGGGAAAAAAATCAATGGGGTTTATTATGCAAATGCCCGCTGTCAGGGCAAGCGACAGCGGGCATTTCTCGGCAAATTAACGCAAATAGCAGGTTATGCGGCGGTTTCTGGTGCGTTATTCACCTTTTTCCCGGCAGAAAGCGTCGCATTCAGTTGTTTCTCATCCAGCTGGCCGACCCACTTCGCCACCACGATGGTCGCCACGCCGTTACCCACCAGATTGGTCAGCGCACGCGCTTCGGACATAAAGCGGTCGATACCGAGAATCAGCGCCAGACCCGCAACCGGTAAATGTCCCACCGCTGACAAGGTCGCCGCCAGCACGATAAAGCCACTGCCGGTTACACCCGCTGCGCCTTTCGAGGAGAGCAGCAGCACCACTAACAGCGTGATTTGGTGGAACACGTCCATATGCGCGTTGGTCGCCTGAGCGATAAACACCGCCGCCATGGTGAGGTAAATCGAGGTGCCATCCAGGTTGAAGGAGTAGCCGGTTGGAATCACCAGCCCCACCACCGATTTCTTACAGCCCAGCTTCTCCATCTTATCCAGCATGCGCGGCAGCGCAGACTCGGAAGATGACGTGCCCAGCACAATCAGCAGCTCTTCTTTGATGTAGGCGACAAATTTAAAGATGTTGAAGCCAGCGAAGCGTGCAATCAGCCCCAACACCACCACCACGAACAGCACGCAGGTGATATAGAAGCAGATGATCAGCTGCCCCAACTGCACCAGCGAACCGACGCCATATTTACCGATGGTGAAGGCCATCGCCCCGAAGGCACCGATTGGCGCGAGACGCATAATCATGTTGATCACGCCGAAGATCACTTTCGAGAAGCTCTCAATGACGTTGAACATCACGGTGCCGGCGCTGCCCAGGCGATGCAGAGCGAAGCCGAACAGGATAGCGAACAGCAGCACTTGCAGAATGTTGCCGCTGGCAAAGGCACCAATGACGCTATTCGGGATCACATCCAGCAGGAAGGCGACCACACCTTGCTGCTCCGCCTGCTGCGCGTATACCGCGACTGCTTTAGCATCCAGCGTGGCCGGATCAACGTTCATGCCCACGCCAGGCTGCACCACGTTAACCACCACCAAACCGATGATCAGCGCGATGGTGCTGACCACTTCAAAGTACAGCAGCGCCACTGCGCCCGTACGTCCAACGGCTTTCATGCTCTCCATGCCGGCAATACCGGTCACCACCGTACAGAAAATCACGGGGGCGATGATCATCTTGATCAACTTAACGAAACCATCGCCAAGCGGCTTCATTTGCGCGCCTAACTCAGGATAGAAGTGGCCCAACAGGACGCCGATGCCGATGGCAACCAGTACCTGAAAATAGAGGCTTTTTAAGATTTTCATAACAGGTGTCCAGTAAGACGGTTCGCACCGCCATTGTTGTGGAGAACGCATGCGGCAAGCCGCCAGAAGCGTAAAACCTTACCGATGGCGAGGAAAATAACACCCTGTTAACAAGATTAATATCCCCTACTATTCCTTACAAAAGTTACAAAACTCTAACTATGAACTGAAACGCTTCAGCACAGCGCTTCGCTACAATTTTGTAAGGAAAATCAATAACCAAGGTGATTATTCAGGGAGTTGCGAGCTATTGAGCCAGCGTTGGTTAAAGATGTGGAGCGGCAGCGCTTCAGCGTATAAGTAGCCTTGCCCTATAGTAATTCCGCGCGCCAGCAGCCAGTCGCGCTGCTCGGCGGTTTCCACACCTTCGGCGATGACGTCGAGGTGAATGATGTCGGCAATCGCCGCCACGATGCGCACCATGGTGTCGTCATCCGGCAGCGCGGCGACGAAGCTGCGATCCATTTTCAGCTTATTTACCGGCAGCGCTTTGAACTGATGCAGATAGTTGAGGTTGGAGTAGCCCATTCCGAAATCATCGAGCGCTACCGCCACGCCGGTTTGCTGCAGCAAGCGCAGCAGCGCAATCGCCTGTTCGGCATCGCCAATGTGCGCGGTTTCGGTGATTTCCAATACGAAGTTGCCCGGCGCAATGCGATGGCGCTCCAGCAAGCCCTGCAAATGGCTGACCATGCTGGCATCACGCAGCTGCACCGCCGAGATATTGACGCTGAGCGGGATGTTAATGCCCTGCTTCTGCCAGCCGGCCAGAATGCGGCAGGCTTCTTCAAACACCCAGCGGCCAATGGCCGAGATCACGCCAATCTCTTCAGCGCTGGCAATAAACTCTTCCGATAATCCGTAGCTGCCATCCGGCATGCGCATGCGCAACAGCGCTTCGGCACCGGCCAGCTCGCCGGTTTCCATATTGATTTGTGGTTGGAGATAGAGGGCAAACTGCTCGTCCTGCAGACCTTGCAAGATGTCGTGTTCCTGCGTTAAACGCTTTTGCGCCCGCTCGGTGAGCGCCGGATCGAAGAACAGAATCTGGTTTTTGCCCTGATGCCGCGCCGACATCATCGCCGAGGTGGCGCGATCGAGCTGTTCGCTGGCCGAGATGCTGCTCTCTTCGTGCAGCGCCAGGCCAATGCTGGCGTTCGGGCGCAGCTGCAGCTGTTGCAGGTTCACCGGCTGATTAATGCGAATCATCAGGTTGCGCGCCAGACGCATGGCGCGGAACGGATTGTGCGCGCGCTTCATCAGCAAGGCGAAGTCGCTGGGCCCGGTTTGCGCCAGCAGTGAGTGATCGTCAACGGTGCTGCGAATCTTCTCCACCAGCGTCAGCATCAGCGTATCGCGCTGCTCATCGCTCAGCACGCCGTTGGCTTCCTGCAGCGTTTCAATGCGAATCACCATCAAGCCCCACGCCTGACGATTGTGGCGATGGCTGATGTGCTGTTCGAGCAGCGCAAGGAACAGCGCGCGATTGGGCAGATCCGTAACGGCAAAATGCGTGGTCATGCGGCTCATTTCGTCGTGAATCGACTCCAGCACCTGCTGGTTGCGGTTGTAGCTGCGGATCAGCATGCCGATTTCATCATCGCGATGATTATTCGGCAGCTTCATTTTGTGGGTCAGAATCGCCTGCGGCGGCAGCTCCTGTAAATCACGCGAAAGATCGCGCAGCGGATGCACAATCAAGCGGTTGATACACCAGCTAATGGCGATCGAGAGAATCAGCGCCAGCAGCAGGTAGGTGGTGATCATGGTGGATAACGTGCTGAGCAGGAACTGATAGACGCGGGAGGAATCAGCCTGTAGCACCAGATAGGCAATCGGCTTCGGCAAACCGGAACGCTCCACGGAATAGAGCGGCAGCGTGATTTGTACCGGCAGCTCAAACAGGCGTGCGACCCAGCGCGGCACCGGTTTTTCCGGCGCAAAATCGGCGTGCAGCGCCTGGAAGGCATTTGGCAACACCACATCGGCGCGCGATAAAATACCGGCCGGTTTCAGGGTATTAAGGATGCGTTCGGCTTGCGGAATATCGGCTTTGAGTACCGCTTCGGAGAGTGGCTGACGCACGGTGTGCGCCACATTTTCCATTTGCTGGGCGTAGTCAATCCTGCGCTGCTGCACAAAGTGAAAAAGCTGGATGACAATAAAGATGCAGATGGTCACCATCGCCACGGCGGAAACCGTCGCCATCTGCTTTATCGTTAGAGAACGACTGACGCGCAACAAAACTTCTCCAGGCCACCAAAGGCGTGTAATGAGATGAAATTCGCAGCGAGTATATCCCAGGTCACGCGTTTTTTTCGCCGGGATAAAGGCGAAAAATAAGCAAGTTTGGTTATTTATGAAGTGATTCGGAATTATGCAGGTTTTGACGCGCATTCAAGCGCGCCTGGCCGTCATGGATGACAACCCCATGAGATTTGTAGCGATTGCGAGTGAAAAATACGCGTTAATGCTGCAGCGCGGGTGTTGAGGCGACATCCCGAGCCGCTGAGCGAATGAGGGATTCCTGGGCGAGCCGCATGGATGCGGCGAGAGGTGGCGCTGAGCAGGAGCGAATCGCCACCGGTCCGTCAGGAATCGTGAATGAGTGAAGGCACCGCGAAGCGGCGGGTTGGGCTGGCGCAAGGCCCGGGAGTGCAGAGGGCGCGGCCAGGCGTCCTCTGCTCGGTCGCCGCGCGTAGGTGCTGCAACTGCCTCAGCACATGGCGAACGAAAGTCGCTCCGCGCTTAACTGAGCGGCATCACACCATTAATGGCGCCCTACTGCGGATACGGCACCCAATCGCCACCGTTCAGGCGGATCCACGGTTTACCCTGATACATCATCACCACCGCGTTATCGTTCTCAGACACCACCGGCGTCTGCGGCAAATTATCGGTCAGCACCGACATATTAACGTTCGGCGCGTTAAATACCTGGCCATCCACCACGCGCGACACGATTTCCGAGATCGCCATCAGGCTGGTAGGCGTCTCCACGCTAAGCGGCTGGCCCTGATGCGGTGCTTTCATGCCAACAAACTTAATGCCGACCGGCACATGGGTGATATCCGGACTGGGGATATCACGCAATCCTGACATCTGCATCTTGTCGCCCTGCAGCGCCGCGCCGTGTTCCGGCACCACCAGCACCATCACGCGACGGCCCGACTTCTCCAGATTGGTCAGGAAGGCATCGAGCTGATCAAACAGCACTTTGGCGCGCGGCTGCCAGTCTGCGCTGCGCGTACTGCCCAACTCGCGCGTACCGTCATGCAGCGGAATCAGGTTATAGAAGGTCGCGGAGCGCGCATCGCTGCTCTTGGTGCGATCGTCGAGCCAGCGCTGCATCAGCTGCGCATCATTAAATACCGGCGAGCCATCAAATGACGTCACCTCCGGCGAGATGCCCGCCTGCGACATCAGCGGCGCCTGCAGATTGCCCTCTTCGCGTAGCTCTTTGAGATAGTTACCAAACACGCCGGTGTGATCCATCATCAACTGCTGTTTAAAGCCCAGCTTCGCCAGATTATCAAACAGATAGCAACGCTGATCGGTGGCTTTGTACAGATCGCTGTGCGAGCTCTGGCCGCAGCTGGCGCGCAGCAGACGAATCCCCGCCGGGCCGCTGTAACCGGTAGCAGAGTTGTAGTTGTTAAGCAGAATATCGAAGTGCTGCCACAGCGGATGATTACGCAGCTGCGCGACGTTCAAATCCGACCACGACAGCGAACAGATGTTGATCACCAGAATATCGAACGGCTGCGAATCAGCTGGCAAGGCGTCCGGGAAATGGGTTGCACGCTGGCGCTCGGCGTCGTAAAAACGGTTGAGCCACGCGGTGAGGTTGGCGCTGGTTGGCGGCGCGGATTGATCGAGGCCATCTGGCGCTTTCGCCGCTGGTGTATCGTTGAGCTTCACCGTCGGCGTGGCGGCGCTGTTCGGCAGTAAATTCATTGCCGGTCCGGCGATCGTCAGCACGTTGAGCCAGATCAGCATCAGCGACACCAGCACGGTGACGCGAATCCACTGCGCGATAAACAGATACAGCACCAGCAGTACAAAGCTCGCGCCAATCATCTCCCAGTTGATAAAGCGATTGGCAAGATCGAGCAGATAGCTGGGCGAGAAGCCTGCCAGCTGGCTGCCCTGGCTCATAATCGAATTGAGTCCCGGCAGCCAGGTATCGTGCCAGAACAACGCCACGCCAATTGGCAGCGAAATCCACTGACGCAAGCGATGCAGCCGCACGCCCGGCAGCGGGAACAGCAGCCACGCCAGAAACACCAGGTTACTTAGCGCGTGAAAATTAAGGTAGCCGTACCACAGCAGCGCAAATTTAATCAGGAAGTAAAAGTTCCAGCCGCCGAGGCCGCGCCACCACGAACCGTGCATCGTGAATCTGTTATTCATGTTTATCCGTTTTATGGGTTTTGCGTTGCCACTGTCCTTCTGATTTCAATGCGCGCGTCGGCAGCAAACGCAGCAGCGGATTAGAGCCGCTACGCGCTCGTCCGCGCCCAAACAGTGATGTCAGGAACAGCAAAATCAGTAACAGCAGGATCGCCACCTGCACCCAATCCATCAGCGTCATTGGTGGCTTACTCCGTCGAGGTTGAGGGTAATCGGCTGCGGCGTTTGTGCCCCGCGCTCAGGCGCGGCGGTTTGCGTGCTGACTGGCGCAGCGGCCAGCGGCGTGGCCTGCCGGTCGCGCTGTGCCACCGGCGTCAGCTGACGAATTTTGTCCGCCTCCGACACGATCTGATTGTCTTCAAACCAGACGATACGATTGCTAAACAGCTCGTCGTGCGGCAGCGAGAAGATCGACTTCAGCGCGATATCCAAATCATTGAATCGGCATGAAGAGAGGAACAGATAGATGCGGTCGTTCACCAGCGTCACCAAATCGCCGAAGCGGCGCGGTTTACACAGCGTCAGAATCTGTTCAGGTTTCAGCTGCGGCACCGCGCGCAGCGCCACCATCAAGCCTTTGTCATTTTCCGGCAGCAGCGTGTTGGTCATCAGCTGCTGCACCGCCGCGCAAAATGCGTCCAGCGGTAGATAGCCTTTCTGCTGCAGCGGCTGCAGCGCCTGCATCAGGGTATTGAGATTGGCAGGCACATGGCGCGAGAACTGCTGCCCCTGAACCCCTTCCAGCGTGGTAAGAAAGCGCGACAGGCTGGCCGCGGTCGGCACAATGGCATTCAGGCCGCAGGCCAGCAGCAAACGCTCATCACTGTAGCGCAGCGTGGTACTGATTTCGCGCACCACAATCTTAAGCGCGCTACCGCGTGAGCGCCGCAAACTATGGACCATCGTTGCTAAAGAATTAATGTCTTGATTATGAACCAGACTAAAGATGACCGTGGCGGCATTCGCCTGCTGCGCACGCGAGAACACGCTTTCATTATCGCTAAACAATTGCCACTGCGCCGAAAGCGGCGGCGCGCCTTCCAGCACACCTTCCTGAGCAAGGAATTGGTTTTCATCATTGCGGCTTAAGGGAATATTTTGTTCCGCTTGATTAACGGCAATAAATTGATTATCGACATAACTCAAACGGATAGCGCGGTCGGCCAGTAATTTATCTGCCGCATACCACCAGTTAATTCGATAATGCCAACTGTCCTGCTGAAACTCCAAATGTGCGAGACCATCAAGCTGGCGAAAATAACCTTGCAGATGATTACGCAGGTGAATTATTGACGTACCGGAGGTGATCATTAACAACGTAATTTGTTTTTTACATAACAAACGGCGCATGCGCTTAAGCCAGAAGCTTAACTCATCGGGCGATAATTTTCCCCACAGCGCGGCATTACTATAAAAAATCACCAGGCCACTGCGACTATTAAGCACACGGGAAAAATCACTTTCAAGCTGCTTTAGGCTGCGTTTATTAGCCGGCAGTGAAAATAACGGCATACGCGCTGGACCGCCGATGGGATCGGGCGTCAAAAGCGCCTGCGGTTTCTCATCCGCACTGATGAGCGTAGCCGCCTTTTGTTGGCTAACTACCTGACGCAGCAGCGTTCGCGCATCATCCTGACGCTGGCTGGTAATCCAGTAAAACCCCGGATTCTGCAGAGTATTTAATTCCTGCTGAATCTGCTGCAGGCCAAGCGCATAATGTTTTTTCATATTTGATTCGCGATCGATACAATCCAGGCTAGTTTAATCGAGACAGCCGCAATTGGAACGGGTGAAATAAAAAATAGCGTATTAGCGCAAATCATATTGATCTGTGGATAGCATTTGTCTTTACTTCAGGTTTAAACTTTACAAAAAATAAAACCACAATTCATCCGTTGTCGATTTTTTGGTGGCAAAAAAATAATGAAAACAGAGAATGCATTTTCGCTGAATGCGACTAGCAGCGAAGAGCACGATGACATTACTGCCTTGAGTGATGCCTTTTCTCTCAAGGCATTTCGCTACATTGATATTGCCCGCGAAGCGCGACTGAATACCATTATGACGCGCTGGCCATTGCTGCGTGAAATAAGCGCCGCACAGGAGTCAGAACGTTAATGCCTGTTATTGCATTACAAGGATTGCGTGGCGGTTGTGGCGCTACCTCGCTGAGCGCCGCACTCGGCTGGGCGTTTAACGCGCTGCAGCAATCGGTGCTGGTTATCGATTTTTCCCCGGTAAATCAGCTAGCTGTCCACTTTAATATGCCGCTCGACCGCGCTCAGGGCTGGGCGCCCGCGCTGCTCGAACAGCAAGCGTGGCAGCAGTGCGCTCAGCGCTATCAGGCAGGGCTGGATTTTCTGCCGTTTGGCGCACTCACGTCGCAACAGTACGCCAGCATCAGCGCTATCAACGCAGAATTTGCCGCACCGCTGCTACACGCGCTACCGGCCCTGAAATCGCACTACAACTGGATTATTTTCGACATGCCAACGGATCTGTTGCCGTGGCAGCGATCCCTGGTTACCGCGGCCGATCGTCTGCTGCAGGTGCTAACGCTGGATGCCAACTGTCAGTTGCGTCTGCATCACGCGCGTTTTCCTGCGCACACGCTGTTTCTGATCAACCAGTTCAACGCCAACAGCCAGCTACAGCAGGATCTGCATCAGCTGTGGATCAACTCACTGAAAAACCTGATTCCCCAAGTGATTCACCGCGATGAAGCGCTGGCGGAAGCGCTGATGATGAAACAGCCGGTGGGCGAATATCGGCCGCATGCGCTGGCCAGCGAAGAGATCAACACCCTGGCTAACTGGCTGCTGCTGCATGTGCCGGGAGGCGCGGCGTGAATCCATTACGCTGGCTGCTGATGCCGCAAGCGTGGCAGGCGCTGCAACGCCGCGCTCAGCTGGCGCATCAGCATGGCGCGGGCCGTTTCACCATCGCGCTGCATTTAATGTGGTGCGTACTCGCGTGGTCGCTGTTGCGGCTGGAAACACCGGGATGGCAGCGCATCCTGCAACATCGTCAACGTTACTACCCGCAAATTTCGCCGCTGCGCCCACGTCCGCTTGACCCGCTGCGCTATGCACTGCAAAGCCTGTGGCTGATGCTGGTATTGCCGCTGGATAAACGCACGCGTAAAAGTTTCAGCGTCAAACCGCTGTTCCGCTGGCGCGAGCCGCTCTATCAGTGGCTCGGTGCGCTGCCGGCACGGCTGGAACGAAACCGGTTCGCCCAGCGCAGCGAACAACGTATTCAGGCGCTGCCCGCGTGGTTGCGGCAGCTGCTGTTTATCGTGGCAGCGATTGTCGCCAGCCTGCTGGCGCTGCTGTGCATCTCGCAGCCCTTCGGCATCACTACGCAGTTTGTCTTCGTGCTGCTGTTATGGGGATTGGCGATGCTGGTGCGTCGCGTGCCGGGCCGCTTGTCCACCATCATGCTGATCGTGTTATCGCTGACGATTTCCTGCCGTTATCTGTGGTGGCGCTACACCGAAACTCTCAACTGGGATGACCCGATCAGCCTGACGTTTGGTCTGCTGCTGATAGGTGCGGAAACCTATGCGTGGGCGGTATTAGTGCTGGGTTATTTCCAGACGCTGTGGCCACTCAATCGTCAGCCGGTCTCGATGCCGCCGGAAATAACCTCGTGGCCGAGCGTCGATATTCTGGTACCGACCTACAATGAACCGCTGAGCGTCGTGAAACCGACCCTCTACGCGGCGATGGGCATCGACTGGCCGCAGGACAAGCTCAATATATACCTGCTGGACGACGGCACGCGCGAAGAGTTCCGCGAGTTTGCCGCCAGCATCGGCGTCAATTACGTGGTGCGTCCCACCCACGAACACGCCAAAGCGGGCAACATCAACCATGCTTTGAAAGCCGTGTGCCGCAGCGAATATGTTGCCATTTTTGACTGCGACCATGTGCCGACGCGCTCGTTCCTGCAGCTGACGATGGGCTGGTTCCTGAAAGATCATCGGCTGGCGATGCTGCAAACGCCGCACCACTTCTTCTCACCCGATCCGTTTGAACGTAACCTCGGTCGCTTCCGCCAGACGCCTAACGAAGGCTCGCTATTTTACGGTTTGGTGCAGGATGGCAACGATACCTGGGATGCGGCGTTCTTCTGCGGCTCTTGCGCCATATTGCGCCGAACTGCGCTGGATCAGATCGGCGGCATTGCGGTAGAAACCGTCACCGAAGATGCGCACACCTCGCTGCGCCTGCATCGTCAGGGTTACACCTCGGCGTATATCCGTATTCCGCAGGCTGCCGGTCTGGCCACCGAGAGTTTGTCCGCGCATATCGGCCAGCGTATCCGCTGGGCGCGCGGGATGGTGCAGATTTTCCGCCTCGATAACCCGCTGTTCGGTAAAGGATTAAAGCTGGTGCAGCGCCTGTGTTACGCCAACGCCATGCTGCACTTTCTCGCCGGGATTCCGCGTTTGATCTTCCTGCTGGCACCGCTGGCGTTTCTGCTGTTCCACGCCTACATCATCTACGCGCCCGCGCTGGCGATCGCCATCTACGTGTTGCCGCACATGCTGCACACCAGTTTGACCAACTCGCGCATTCAGGGCCGCTGGCGACATTCGTTCTGGAGCGAAGTGTATGAAACTGTGCTGGCGTGGTACATCGCGCGGCCAACCACGGTGGCGCTGTTTAATCCGCACAAAGGCAAATTCAACGTTACCGCCAAAGGTGGTTTGGTGGCTGAACGTCATCTCGATTGGGTGATTACCAAGCCGTACATGATGCTGGTGCTGCTGAATATCGCCGGTATTGGCATGGCCTTCTGGCGCATGGCGTACGGTCCGGCCAACGAAATGCTCACCATTTGGGTCAGTTTGGTGTGGGTGATTTACAACATGATTATCCTCGGCGGCGCGGTGGCGGTATCGGTTGAAGCGCGCCAGATCCGCGAAGCGCATCGTGTGGAAATCGCCATGCCTGCCGCCATCGCGCGTGAAGATGGACACATGGTGCCGTGCACCCTGCGTGACTATTCCGACGGCGGCGTGGGCGTTGAGCTGCGCGAAGCCGATGCGCTGAAAGAGGACGAAACCGTGTCGCTGCTGCTGCGCCGTGGTCAGCAAGAGTTCAGCTTCCCGTGTCAGGTGCAGCGCGTGTTTGGCCGTCGCGCCGGAATTCGCCTGCATCAACTCACGACGCGCCAACACATTGAATTTATTCAGTGCACCTTCGCTCGCGCCGATACCTGGGCGCTGTGGCAGGACGGCTTCCCGGAAGATAAACCGGTGCAAAGTCTGGCCGACATTATGGTGCTGGGTTTTAAAGGCTATCTGCGTCTGGCCGAGTATGGACCTGCGCCGCTGCGCCGCTTATTCCGTGGCCTCACCGCGCTGGTGAGTTGGCTGGCGACACTGCTACCGCAGCGTATTGACCGCCAGCCTGCGACGATCAAAACCGATTTTACTTAAGTTGATGATATGACCATGACGAAAAAACTGAGTTGGTTCACCGCCCTGCTGCTGGGCTGCGTCTCTGTGGTGCAGGCCGCGCCGCTGACTTCTGGCGCCATGACTGCGCCGCAGCCGTTACCGGAGGTGAATGCGCGGGTCGACGCCAACGCGCCGCTGCGTGACAGCCAGCTGGTGTTTAATCAGGTCGCTCCGCCGCCCGGTAGCATGACGCTGCGCGGTACCGAACCGAGCAGCCAGATTGAGTTCGGCGTGCGCAGCGATGAAGTGGTGACGCGCGCGCTGCTGAATCTGAGCTATCGTCCCTCGCCGGCGCTGATTCCGACGCTGTCGCAGCTCAAAATCTATCTCAACGATGAACTGGTGGGATTGGTGACGGTCACCGCCGAGCAGCTCGGCAAAGAGAACCAAACGCAAATCCCTATCGATCCGCGCTTTATCAGCGACTTCAACCGCGTGCGACTTGAGCTGGTAGGTCACTATGCCAACGTATGTGAAAACCCGGCCAACAGCACCATCTGGCTGGATATCGGCAAAGCCAGCAAACTCGATTTGACGCTGCAGAAGCTGCCGCTGAAGAACGATCTGTCGCATTTCCCGGAGCCGTTCTTAGATACGCGCGACAGCCGTCCGTTGCAGCTGCCGATGGTCTTCAACGCCCAGCCGAATCTGCTGCAACAGCGTGCGGCCGGGATTCTGGCTTCCTGGTTTGGCAGCAAAGCGCAGTGGCGCGGACAATCTTTCCCGGTGCTGTATAACCAGCTGCCCAAAGAGCAGCATGCGGTGGTGTTTGCCACCAACGATCATCGTCCAGACTTCCTGAAAGATCTGCCGCCAGTTGAGAAACCGACGGTGGAGATGGTGAATCAGCCGGACAATCCGTACGAGAAGATGCTGCTGATCCTCGGCCGTGACGATAATGACCTGCTGACCGCCGTCGAAGGCCTTGCGCAAGGCGAGCTGCTGCTGCGCGGCGACAGCTCAACCATCGACAGCGTAAAACGGCTGGCGCCGCGTCAGGCGTACGACGCGCCGAACTGGGTGCGCACCGATCGCCGCACCACCTTTGCCGAGCTGACGCAGTATCAAAACCAGCTACAGGGCGACGGTTTACAGCCGAATCCGATCAGCCTGACGCTGAATCTGCCGCCGGATCTGTTCCTGGTGCGCGCACGCGGCATCAATATGGATCTGCGCTACCGCTACACCTCGCCGATTCAGCAGGATGGCTCGCGTCTCGCGGTGCACCTCAACAATCAGTTCATGCAGGATTATCCGCTGACGCAGAAAGATACCGCCGGTCAGCAGCTGATGCGCATCCCGCTGATGCAAGGTTTGCAGGACAGCAATCGCCAGCTGACCATTCCGGCGCTGCGCCTCGGCGTGGTGAATCAGCTGCGTTTTAACTTTGATTACGCCAACACCTTTATTGGCGGTACCGCCGATGGCCGCTGCGAAACCGTCACCGCCGTTGGACATCACGTGGTGATTGACGATACCTCGAGCATCGATTTCTCCGGCTATCGTCACTACATCGAAATGCCGTCGCTGGGCGCCTTCGCCAACGCCGGTTTCCCGTACAGCCGCTACGCCGATCTGGCGCAAACGCTGGTGCTGGTGCCATCCAGGCCGAGCAATGACGAAGTCAGCACGCTGCTGAATGCGCTCGGCAGTATCGGCGCACAAACCGGTTATCCGGCGCTGCGCGTGCAGATGAGCGATGACTGGAGCAAAGCGAAATCGGCGGATGCGGATATGTTGATGATCGGCGGCATTCCGCAGGATCTGCAGGACGACACGAAGATCCCGCTGCTGGCCGATGCCGCCCGTAGCTGGATCAGCATGCCTGCACGCAACAACGCAGCAGCCAACGTACCGATTTCTGACAGTGAACGCGCGGTAGAAAGCCAAACCACTATTAGCTCACGCGGGCCGATGGGCGCGATTGTCGGGTTCCAGTCACCGTTTAACGATCAACGCAGCGTCGTGGCATTGCTGGCCGACAGCCCGCGCGGCTGGGAATTGCTGAATAACGCGCTGCTCGACAGCGGCAAACGCGCGGCAGTGTTCGGTACCGCCACGGTGATCCGTGAATCGGGGGTTAACAGCATCCGCGTCGGCGATACCTATTACGTCGGTCACCTGCCGTGGTGGGAACGCCTGTGGAATCTGCTGGCCACCCATCCGGTGTGGCTGGCGATTTGCGCGGTGGTGGTCGTGGTTCTGTTTGCGCTGATGGCGTGGCGTTTAATGCGCATGGTCAGCCGTCGCCGTCTGGCCGAGCTGGATGACGATGAATAAGCTGCAGCTGGGATTGCTGATCAGTAGCACGCTCGGGGTGTTGGCCGGCGCGACTGCCGCCCCGATCGGTCCCCAAGTTTCGCCGGTTGAGTGGCTGCTGATGCAGATTCGTACCGGCGAATCGACCAACAAAATCGATCTGGTACAGCAATCGCTCTATCGACTGGAAAAAATCGATCCTGATAATCCGCAGGTGCTGGCGGCGCAAATCCGCATGGCGCTGCGCCAGGGCGACCAGGCCAAAGCGCAAAAACTGCTGGATGAACTGAAGCGCGTGGCACCGAATGCCGCCGCCACGCGTGAATCAGCAGCCGGCTTGCGTCTGGTGACTGCGGAAGGGCGTCAGCAGCTGCAGCAGGCGCGACTGCTGGCCACTGCCGGGCATGTTGTCGAAGCCAAAGCCGCGTGGGACGCGCTGTTCCAAGGCGTGCTCCCTGATGTGAATACCGAGCTGGAGTATTGGCGGCTGGTGGCGCGTTTACCCGGCCAGCAGCCACAAGCGTATCAACAGTTGCAGGCGCTGGAACAGCGCTATCCCGGCAACATCGGCGTAGAACTGCAGCTGGCGCGCATGGCGTTTGATAATAATCAGCCGGCCGAAGCCTTCACCCAGTTGCGTCGTCTCGCCAACCGCAACGGCGGGCGCGATGCCGCTTCCGAGCTGTGGCTACAGCAGATCCAGAATCAGCCGGTGAGCGAAAGCAGCGTCGCCAGCCTGCAGCAATATCTGCAAACCTTTACCGAGGGCGATGCCCAGCAGCGCGGTCAGCAAGAGCTGGCGCGTCAGCAACAACTGCTCGCCGATCCGGCGTATCGCCAGCGCATGCGTGGCTTAGCGCTGGTGGATGCCGGTGGCGGCGCCAATGCGATTGCCGCGCTCAATGCCGCGCTAACCGCCAATCCCAACGATGCTGAATTGATGGGCGCGATGGGCCAGGCGCAGGCGCGAGCCAACAATCGCGCCGCCGCCATTCGCTGGCTGGAGAAAGCGATACAGGCCGGTCAGGCCAGCACGCAGATCGGCAAATGGCAGTCGCTGCTGCAAACCAACCGTTACTGGTTGGCGATCAACAACGGTGATGCGGCGCTGAAAAAAGGCGATATCGCCGCGGCGGAAGGGTATTACCGCAGCGCGCAAGGGTTGGATAATCGCGATAGCTGGGCGCTGATTGGCTTGGGTGATGCCGCGCTGGCGCGTAAAAATTCTGCGCAGGCAGAGCGTTATTGGCAGCAGGCGCTGCGCTTAGATCGCAGCAATAGCACGGCGAAACGTCGTCTGCTACAGCTGCGCACCGATGCGCTGATGGCCGAAGCCGATGCGTTGGCGCAGCAAGGCCAATGGCATCAGGCGGCGGAGAAGTATCGCCAGGTAGCGCAGGCGAATCCTGATGATATCTGGCTGGTTTATCGACTGGCTGGCGCGCTGCGCAACGGCGGCGAAGAAACTCAGGGCGCGCAGGTGATGGACGCGATGGTGCGCCAGCATCCACAGGAACCCACAGCGCTGTATGCATCGGCGCTGTGGCTGGCTTCCGGCGACCGCGATGACGCGGCGCTGGCCACCTTGCATCGCCTGCCCGCTGCGCGCTGGGACAGCAACATGCACGAGCTGGCCGATCGTCTCGAGCAGGACAAGGTGTTTACCCGCGCCAGTGATTTACGCACGCGCGGCGATGAAACGGCGGCAATTGCGCTACTGCAACAGCAACCCGCGTCCATCCGCCGCGATATCACGCTGGCCGATTGGGCGCTGGAGCGCGGCGACGCCCGCCGCGCGCTGGCAAGCTATCAACAGGTGCTGCAGCAAGACCGTAAAAACGGCGATGCGGCGCTGGGGCGTATCGAAGCCTTGATCGCTTTAAAACGCCCTGCAGAAGCGCAACGCGCGTTACAAGCCTTGCCGCCCGGCGTGGCGCAGCAAAGTGTGAACAGCGGTCGGCGCGTGGCGCTCGCCTGGCAGAACAGTGGCGATGCGGTTCGTGCTCAACAGATTTTTGCTGAGCTGAAAACCCGCGCGGCGCAACAGGCCGCGTCACAGGAAAAAGCGTTGGTGTTTCGCGATGCGGCGCGGCTGGAAACGCAGCTGCAACAACCCGCACCAGCGCAGCAGGATTATCAACGGGCGATGGCCGCGAGCGGCATCAGCCCGGATGTGCCACAGGATAACGATCGTTATACGCAATTAACCCGCAATCAGGCGCAGGATGACTGGCTGAAACGTAGCATCCGCAGCGACGCCGCCGATCTTTATCGTCAGCAGGACACCACGTTCACGCTGGAGCAGGATTACTCGCGCAACAAAGGCAACGGCGGCACTTCCGATTTCACCGCCCATACCACCATGATGCAGGCGGAAACACCGCTGGCCGATGGCCACAGCTTTGTGCGTGTCGATCATGTGCGGGTTTCAGCCGGCACTTTCTCCACCAGCAACGGCAGCCACAGCGAGCAGTTCGGCAGCTGTAACGATGACAATTCCGGCGGATGCAGCCGCGACTTTACTCAGCGCGATGAAGGTACCGCGCTAGGCGTGGGCTGGCATAACGATCGCTGGTCGGCAGACTTCGGCACCACGCCGCTCGGCTTCGAGACCCGCAACTGGGTCGGCGGCGTCAGTTGGAAAACCGACGTCAAAGACATTGGCCTGACGTTCACCGCATCACGCCGACCGATCTCCAGCTCGCTGCTGGCGTACGCAGGCGCGCGCGATCCCGCGGCGAACGGCGGCAAAACCTGGGGCGGCGTGGTGGCAACCGGCGGCTCGCTCGGACTGAGTTATGATCAGGGCGGCGCGCATGGCGTGTGGGGCGATATCAGTGCGCATCAACTCAGCGGTGATAACGTGGCGGATAACAGCCGCGAGCGCCTGATGGCGGGCTATTACTACAAGCTGATTAATGAAAATAATCGCCGCGCCACCGTGGGCCTGAACAGCATGCTGTGGCATTACCAGAAGGATCTCAGCGACTACACCTTCGGTCAGGGCGGCTATTACAGCCCGCAGCAATATTTCTCGCTGTCGCTGCCGGTGACCTATCGCCAGCGCACAGAGAACTGGTCGTTTGATCTCGGCGGCTCGGTTTCCTGGTCGCAATCGCATACCGACGGGCAGCAGCGCTATCCGGTCAATCCAGGCTTTATGCTGGCGTCGAATCCCACCTCAGACAGCAGTTCGGGTAGAGGTTTTGGCTACACGCTGCAGGCGCTGGTGGAGCGGCGCATTACGCCGCATTGGTCGGTGGGCCTGGCAATGGATATACAGCAAGCGAAAGATTACACCCCAAGCCACGGTTTGATTTTCATGCGCTACTCAATGTCCGGCTGGAATGGCGATATGGATATGCCGCCACAACCGCTGACGCCGTATGCGGATTTTAAATAACACTTCGGACGTAGCTCACATTAACTCTGACGCCTGAGAGTCTTTAACGGCACACATTTTAGTGTACAATGTACTCCTTGAAGGCAAAGGAGATAGCCGATGAGTCATGCGATTGAGTTTATTGAAACTCCAATATTTACTCGCCAGATAAAGCAAATCGCCACGGATGACGAACTCAGGGAGTTACAAAAAACGCTTATCGAGTCACCTGAGAAAGGTGATCTCATTCAACATACTGGTGGCCTGCGAAAAATCAGGATGGCAACGGGTAATCAGGGAAAAAGTGGCAGTGCAAGGGTGATTTATTTCCTCGCCACCGTTGAAGTGATTTACCTGGTAATGGCCTACCCGAAAAATATCAAAGAGAGCCTCACGCATGCGGAAAAAGCCGAGTTGAAGAAGTTGACCCAACGATTAAAAGACGAGGTATAACATGAGTTTTTTTGACGAGCTGAAAGCATCGCTTGAAGAAGCTGTAGAAATTAAAAACGGTACAAGCGAGCCTGCTCGCGTTACCCGTTATGAGTTGGCTGATGTAAAAGCCATTAGGATGCAGCTGAACGTCTCGCAAAGCGAAATGGCGCAGGTCCTCGGCACCAGCCTTGATACCATTAAAAGTTGGGAAACGGGGCGGCGCAATCCGACCGGACTGGCCGCAAAGGTGCTGGCAATGATTCAAGCCAATCCAAAATTCTTCCACGAGCTTGCGTCACATTAATCAACAGCTCCGCCGTCCTGAAGTCGCCATTTATAGCGACCAGGCCAAAAATGAGATTTAGCGCTTTTCCTGATATGCCAGCCAGGTCAGCAGCTGCAGGCTGGCGGAAAAGTAGTTTTGATCCGCTGCCAGCGTGTCATTGAGATACTGGGTTTGGCCCAGGGTTAAATCGCGCACCGCAATCAATCCCCCCTCCATGTTGTACGGCGCTGGCGTGTTGCCCAACACATCATACCAGGCGGGCGTGGTCATGCGCGCCGAACCTTGCCAGACACGCTGGAACGGCACCAGACGCAGGCTTTGCGGGTCGTACCACCAGATATTTAGCGGAATACGGATCGCGTCATAGCTGAAGCGATTGGAATAGCCGACCGCCGGTGCCACAGAACCATCAGCATTCAGCGCCACCCAATCGAGCGGCAGGCCGGTTTTGCCGAAGTGCATCTCACCCAGCAAATCCATGCCGTCATCAATCAGCTCATTCCAGATACGCAGATGGCTGTGTTCCGCAAATTCGCGCCAGGCCTCAAACAGGAAATAAGAGGGATTAAGCACCACGTAGCTGGTTTTGTTGAAGCCCTGCGCGCCCGGCAGCATCACTTTATGTCCGCCGTAGCTGATCACATTCAGCTTCACGATCGCACGCTGAATGCGGTCGGAGGCCTGCTGATAATCGCCGCCCCACTTCTGTGCCGCACGTTGCAGCGCCCAGGCAATCAGGACATCACCATCGGAAGCGTTATTTTTGTCGGCAATCGGATCGGCGGCGCCTGGCGTGTAGCGCCAGTAGAACAGATCGTTTTGCGGATTACGCAGATGGCTGCGCGTCCACTGCCACAGCAGATCGAAAGTGGCGCGATCGTCATGCGCCACCGCCAGCAACATGCCGTAGCCTTGCCCTTCGGTATGGCTAACGTTGTTGTTGGCCGTATCGCTGATTCGGCCATCGCTGCCCATAAAACGGCTTTTATAGGTACTCCAGCCATCTGCGGCCGCCTGAGCGCTAAAAAACATCACCATGAAACACAGCATCCATTGACGCCAGAACCGCATCACTCTCATTACAGCATCCTATTGATATCGATAGTGCAGCGTGCCGCCGTCGTTGTTCTCCAGCGTCACCGGCACCGCCGCGCTGCCGCCTTGTGCCTGCAGCCACTGCGCATACACGCCCGCCAGCACCGCGCTCAACGCCAGCTGCCAACGTTCAACACCGACGTTGCTGTCGCCCTGCGGCAGCGCGTGGTGCTGAATCAGAATGGCATTCTCCTGCGGCTGTAACTGCACAAAGCCCCAGTTAAATCGCGCCAGCTGCAAATTCATTTCACGCTCCAGATCCTGCACGGTGCGCGCGTCGGGTAAAGGATAGCGTGTTGCCAGCGATACGCCGACACCGTTGAGAAAGCCTTCCGCTTCCTCGCCCGCGTTGTCCAGCATGCTCTCAATCATCGCGCTCACCAAATCAAACCAGCCCGGCTGATGCGGATGGCTGACGCGTGCGGTTACTTGCTCACTCATTAGTAATCTCCGAACATGTAACGGAAGTACAGATTGGCGGTGCTCTCGTTGTAATCGCCAAAGGTGTCGTAGCCAAGTTGACCGCCCACGGTGACATCTTTGTTGATCTTATAATCCGCACCGGCATGCAGGTTGTAGCCAATGCCGTTTTTGCTGTCGCCGCTGTAGAACGCATCCTTCACGAAGCCTTGATCGGCCAAACTTTGCAGCTGCGCCTGCAACGACGGATTATTCGGGAAGTAGGCGCTCTTATCCTGACTGTAGGATTGATAACCCACCGAACCGCCGACATTCACTTTCAGATCGTCAAACTTGCGGCTGAATTCGATAGGGAACGACACCGACGCATAGTTCTGCGGGCTGAAGTAACCGCCCTGACCGTAGCTGAAGTAGCTGAGGTTTTTCGAGTAATCCATCCACGACAAGCTCATGCCGACTTTCAGCTCGCGATCGTCGAGGTGATACGGACGCACATACGCGCCTGCGGTCGCCTGCACGCTGTTGTTGCTCGCCACGTTTTCGCCGATGTAGCTGTACGCGCCGCCGCCGACATAAAAACCGGCATCGCCGTTGTCGTAACTCAGCAAGGCGTTACCGCCGTTTTTAGTCACACGGCCCCAGCGTTTACCGCTGGTTTTGTCTTCGACGCCGACATACGACAGCAAACTGTCGGTCATCGCGCGGCGTTCACCGGTAAGGATCAGCGTCAGGAAGTCGGTCAGCTTCGGCGACCACTGCACGCCGCCCACCAGCGTACTCAAGTCCTGACCCAGCGGCGTGCTGCCGAGGTCAATCTTGTAGCTGTCGCCCTTCAGCGCCATGTTCAGCTCCACGCCGGTCGCGGATTGCGAATCGGTGGTGGAGTTGGGCGTATCATCAATTTTCGCCGCACCGGAGGCAACCACGTTGCCCTGCACCAGCGCGTTGGTGCCGAATCGACGCCATGCGTCGCCACCGGCGCTGCCGGCGGTGAGGGAAACCGGCGTCATGGTGAAGTCGAAGCGCGACTCGCCAAACGGCACGGTGGAGAAGGTGAGCGGCGCTTTGGCTTCGGTCAACTTACTCAAACCGGATTCGCCATCACGACCGCGTACCTGCATTTCACCCTGCACCCAGGTGCCGGTTTTCTCTTGCAGGTCATCCATCATGTTGTCGATTTGGCGCAGCGTCTGGCTCTGCTGAACCGCCGGGGTGTTGCTCGCCAGCGTCACGCCTTCGGCGCTGCTGGTAGCCGCCGGTGCCGACTGCCACGGCATCACCGCGCCATAGCTGGAAGGCGTACGCCCCACCGGCGAGGTGCCGCGATTGATAAACGGATTGTCAGCCAGCGCCAGACCACCTACGCCTGGCACGCTGCCGGTTTCTGCGCCCTGCAGACCAATCAGCTGACCGCGCGCGGTGCGCAGGTAGCTCATCGCCTGGCTGTGTTCGCCGTTGGCTTCGGCCACGCGGGCTAACAGCAGCAAGCGATCCGGCGACTGCTCGTTGCGCAGGCCGCGCGCTAAGGTATTGGCTTTGTTGACGTCATTTTGTGCCAGCGCCACGTTGATGGCGCCGGTGCGCGCGTCTTGCGTTGGCGTATCCTGCGTCATCAGGTAGTCGTACACCACGCCCGCTTCTTTATTCATCTTGCCGGACTGGTAGAGTCGCGCCATGGCGAACATCAGATCGCGGTTCTGCGGATCGTGCTGCAGCGCGCCCACCAGCTTGTCGTAAGCGGCGGCGTACTGTTTCTGCTCGCGCAGGCGATCCACTTCGTTGATCACGTAGCCGTTGCGGATGCCCGCCAGCTGGGTTGGCGTGCTGCGTGCCTGCAGTTCCGGGCTGCTGAGGAAGCTCTGCGCTTCGGTATTCAGCCCGGCCTGATTCAGCACCGCCACCTGCGCGGCGTAATCACCGGCGTTGCCCTGAATGCCGCGCTGCATGTTGCTGCGCACCACGGACACCGCGCTGGTGAGATCGCCGGCTTTCGCCAGCTTCTGCGCCAGGTTACCGGCATCCACCGGATTGGCGGGCGGCGTAGAGGCCAGCGCGCGCAGGGTGTTGGCCGCTGCCGCGTTCGAGCCCTGCGCCAGATACTGATCGGCGGTAGCCATCTGCAGGTTGAAGTTGACGCGCTGCGCCAGCTCGCGCATATCGCTGTTTTTGCTGCTGTTGGGAATGCGAGACAGCAACTGACTCGCCTGCTGCCACGCGCTGCTTTCGCTGGCGTTTAACGCACCTGCATAGAGTTCGGTGGTGCTGGCGCCGCTGCGCATAGTGGGCTGCATGATATTGGCCGCCATCATGTTATTGCCCTGCGCGCGGTAGAGACGTGCCAGATCGAGACGCAGCCAGCCATCGTTGGGATAGCGCTGAATACCCGAGGTCAAGGTGGCGATGGCGGCGCTGTTATTGCCCGCCGCCACTTCACGTTTGGCCTGGGCACGAATCGGATCGGTGCTGCTGCCGCGCGGTGCCACGCTTTGGCGCACGCTGTCGGGCAGTGATGCCAGCAGCGTGTTGGCTTCTGCGCCACGGTTCTGCTGACGCAGCACGTAGAACAAGCCTTCTTTGGCGTTGCGGTTATTGGCATCGCTTTGCAGGATGGCGCGATAGGTTTGCTCCGCCTGATCGAGCTGATTGCTGCGACGCTGCACATCGGCGCGGAACAGTTTGGCCGAGACGCCTTTCTCGCCGTCGGCCTGCGCCAGCGGTTCGCTCAGCGCCAACGCCTGCGCGCTGTCGCCATTTTTCAGCGCCTGCTGCGCGGAGGCCAGCTGCGCGTAGAAGCGTGCATCGGCGGCCTGCTTCTGGCGCGTGTCGCTCTGATCGCCACCCATCTGCGCCGCGCGCGTCAGGTAATCCGCCGCTTCGGCATAACGTCCGGCGCGCTGGGCCACATAGCCCATACCGGCCAGCGCATCCGCATCTTGCGGGTTAGCTTGCAGTACTTTCTCAAAGTTATTCTGCGCGTTGCTGACGTCGCCGCTGTTAAGCGCGGTAAAGCCTGCGCCCTTCTCAGCGCCGCCAACGTTTTTACGGTAGTAATCCAGCACCGCGTTGTCTTGCGGATGGCGCTGCTGCCAGGTTTGATACAGCGATGCATCAGACGCCTGCGGACCCAGCCACAACAGCGCCTGACGCAGCGAACGGTCCGCTTCTTTGTTGCCGTCTGCCAGGCTGGCAAGCACATCGATACCCTGACGACGCGTTGCTTCCTGATAGGTCAGCGCTTTACCCAGCGCCAGCTTGGCACCGGTATCCTGCGGATGATCGGCGGAGAACTGGCGCAGCGCTTCAACCGCCTGCGGCAGCAGCGAACGATCGCCCGCCATGGTCAGATAATATTCGGCTGCCACGCTCGGCGGCGGTTCGTTGCCGCTGAAGGTGTTACGCCAGGTTTGCAGCGACGCCGCGATGTTGCCGCTGCGTGCCTGCTGGCGCGCTAACTGCAGCTGCGCCTGCGGAATGGTTTGCAGCTGGCGGGCGTTATCCAGCTCGGTGAGATGCGGATCGTTCGGCGAGGCCGCGCTCAGGCGCGCACGCCACTGCGCCGCCTCCGCCGTGCCGCCGCTCTGCTGTGAATAGAGCGCCAGCAGATAGAGCGCCTGCGTGTTGTTGGGCTCAACCATCAGCACTTTCTGCAGCGAGGCTTTGGCCAAATCGTCATGCGCTTTCTGGTGCCAGTAAGCCGCCTGATCGAACAGCGCCTGTAACGCAGGATTACTGCTCTCCGCCGCCAGCAGCGGCTGCGAGAGCGTCAGCGCCCCACCCAGAACCAGGGCATGGCGAATACCGGCACTTAACAGATGTTTTTTCATTGTTTTTATCCTTACTTCTTGCCGGACTTGCTATCAACTTTTGGGTTGAGACGACGCCACGCATGACGTTTCAGCATCACCCATGCACCGCCGCCGACCAACGCTGAAAGCAGCAGCGCCGCCAGCGCCATCAGCACCGAATGCTGGTTGGCATACCACACCACCATCATGTACCACGGCATTTCGCCGCTCGGGAATTGCGGGCCAACGCGGAAGCTGCGAATGCCGTTCTCATCGGTGATGATGGCGGTATCGCCGCGAATCCCGGCGTTGATGCGTGCAGAATTCAGGTCTTCATGCAGGCGCAGCAGTTGCTGATCGCTGGTCGCCACCGTCATCACCACTAAGCGATCCGGGTTCCACGGCGAGCGATAGCTGACAAAGCCGCGCCACGCTTCGTTGGAGGAGAAGTAACGATCGGCATCCAGCGGCTGGCGATACCAGTCGCCGGTCAGCCAGCCACGCAGTTTGTCCCAGGTGGTGGGCTCTTTCACGCCCAGCGTGTTGCCGCTGGTATCGAACGGCGTGTTCGCCAGCATGGCCTGGTTGAACTCGTTGTTCTGCGTGGTGCTCACCGCCAGCAGATCGCTCTGCTGCAGGCGCGTCATGTTGGTGCCGCCGTTTGGCAGGCCAAACAGCACCTGATTTTGCAGCAGCGGTACGCCGGTAGCGTTACCGGCGCGTGAGGCCATATCCAGCAGCGTGGCGATCTCCGCATCGCTTGGTTGTTCCGGCAACAGCAGCGTGGTCTGCGAGAAGTCCGCCAGACGCGAGAACGGGAACGAAGCGCCAACAAAGTAAGAGAGATTCGGCAGCATGGTGAAGTGGCGCGTGTGGCTCAGATCGATCCACGAATCCTCTTCAATGCGGCTCTTAATGTTGTTGTTCAGCAGCACGCCGCACGGTGCATCCGCTTTCGGCTTGATGTTGAAGTAGAGCGCCAGCTGATTGTCACCGTAAATCAGGTACGGTTCGAGCTTCAGGGTGTAATGCTCCTGACGCGCGTCGCCGCCCAGCCGATGCCAGGCGCTCTCCAGCAAGCCGACTTTATTCACCGTAAGATTGCGCAGGAATGTGCCGTTAATCATGACGTTGAGGAACGAGTTGTCCTCATCAATCCAGCTTTCGGATGGGAAGCGATAGTGCAGCTCCACCGGAATGGTGTCGCCATCCCACAGGAACAGGTCTGGCGCCGCGCGGAAGTTGACGCTCAGCGCATCGTGCCAGATGCCAGTGGTGGTCAGGCTCTGATCTTTGCGCAGCAGTTCGCTCAAACGCACCGGGCGCATGGTGTTGATCCAGCGCGGCGCATCGTACGGCTTACGTTCACCTATCGGCTGCGGCTGCACGTTAAGGCTGCTGGCATCGGTCGCCAGCGGCTGAGTGGTTAAACGGTTAGCGGCCTGACGTAGCTGATCGTCATTCGCGCCCACCACCAGCAGCAGTTTGTAGACCGGATTGTTCGGATTATCGATCACCTGCAGCAGCGGACCACTGGTGGCTGGCAAGGTTACGGTACCAATTTTGTCGCCCGGATGGCCGACCAGAATGCCGTTGTGTTCAGGCAGATCGCCGCGCACCACCGGGAAACGGATGCCACGATAATCCGACTGAATGCCCATCCACGATGCCACCAGCGCAGCGGCGCTGATGCTGTCCGGCGCGACATTGGCGGCAAAGCCAAAGGTGACGCTGGCGGGCGTCATGCGCTGCGCATCAATAAACGGACGCGGGAAGTTACGCAGGCTGGTGCCGATGTTCAACTGCTGCCCTTCGAGGCTCAGCGTGGTTTTCGGCAAAATCGACACCTGATACTGCTGCGCGCTCTCTTTCTCGCACAGCAGCTTGTCGGCATCGTTAATCTTGAAGCTGAGGTTATTGCTGGAGACCACCATCGCCGCCGGAATATCCAGCTGGTAATCGCTGACATCGCTGTCGCTGGCGCCCAAAGGCAAGGTACCCAGCGGCTGACCGTTCAGCATCAGCTGCAGCGAGGTGTTACGCGCGGCCAGCGCCGCCGAGACGCGCAGCGACAGATTAAGACGCGCGTTGGTGATCACTTCATCGCTGGGCAGCGTGAACATGATGCCGGATTGCAGCTGGCCGCCGGTCAACGTAATGCCGCGCGGCTGGCCCATTTGCGCCACCGAAACGGTGCTGCTGATTGGCTGGTTAAGCGTCACGGAAGACGTTTCTGGCATCATCGCCGGTGCGGTTGGCGCTACCGTTGGCAGCACCATTTCTGGTGCGGCAGCAGGTTCGCTGGGCGCAGGTTCAGCAGGCGCGTTGTTTTCCGTTGTCGATGCGGCTTCCGGTGCGGTTTCGGGAGCGGTTTGCGGTGCGGTTTCCGCTGGCGCATAAGGTGCAGCGCCCGCTGCCTGTTGCAGCTGCGGATCGGCAGCGCTTTCGATGCCTTGCGGCGGCGGCACGTCTGAAAGTGCAGCGCTATCCTGAGTGACTGGCGGGGTTTCGGCCCACGCTGGCGCGAGCAGCAGCGCCGTTGCCAGCGAGCTTGCCAGCAACCTTTGCGTCAAATTCTTCATGCAGCGCTGTCCTCTTTTACTGCGGGCTGGTTGTCACGCTTACGCTTCTCACGGCGATCTTTCCAGGTCAGCCAGAACAGCTCAAAGACGGTACGAATAATGGTGCCAAGCGAAACCAGTGGATTGTCTTGCTTATACTCCGGCTGAATCCACGCATCGGCACGCGCCAGTACCACGCGCACCAGCTCACGGCGGCGCGACAGCGGCATATCGCCAAAGCGCAGACGGATGCTCTCCTCATCGCCGGAGATTTTGTTCACCGGAATGGTGATGGTGCCCGACTTCAGCAGCAGATCGATCTCTTCAATTTCATCGTGCTCGTGACGATTGTCCGGCGCATCCAGCTGCGCGCCGCCCATCGACAGATCGCTGGTTTTCGTGCGTGACGAGATGCCGCTGGCGTAGTGAATCACCGCCGGGATCTGCACTTCAATACGGATGGTTTTACGCACCTGCTTGGTTTCGCGCGCCACGGCAATCGCCGCCATCAGGATAACCAGGCTGAATACCGCCCAGCCGACGTTGAGCGCAATAACGTAAGGATCAACGCCAAAGTAGTCATGCGCGGTGGCGCGCACCACGCCCGCGATGATGCCGATCGACAGCAGCACCGCGACAATCACATGTGGACGCACGATGTGGAAGTCGAAGAAGCCCTGATCGAGCAGGCCGCCTTTATCCGTTACGTTAAACTTACCGCGCTTCGGCGCCAGCATGGTGAGCAGCGTTGGGATGACGAGGTGGAAGCACATCACGGTTTCGTAGATTTCGCCCCAGAAGGTGTAACGGAACTTGCCGTTCATTCGCGAGTTGACGTAGAGCGACATCACCAGATGCGGCAGGACGTAGGCGAAAATCAGCGAGGCTGACGAATGAATGATATTCAGGTTAAACAGCAGGTAGGCCAGCGGTGCCGTCAGGAACGCCACGCGCGGCAAGCCAAACTGGAAGTGCAGCATGGCGTTGAGGTAGCACAGACGCTGCTGCCACTTCAATCCACGGCCAAACAGCGGATTATCAACGCGGAAGATCTGCGTCATGCCGCGCGCCCAGCGGTTACGCTGCACGACGTGCAGGCCAAGACGCTCGGTCGCCAGACCGGCCGCCAGCGGAATCGCCAAAAAGGCCGATCCCCAACCGCGACGCTGCATTTTCAGCGCGGTATGCGCATCTTCGGTCACGGTTTCCACCGCAAAACCACCGATCTCTTCCAGCGCGCTACGGCGAATCACCGCACAAGAACCGCAGAAGAAGGTGGCGTTCCAGTTATCGTTACCCTGCTGCACCGGGCCGTAGAACAGTGAACCTTCGTTCGGGATGCTGCGCGCCGCGCGCAGGTTACGCTCGAACGGATCCGGTGAATAGAAGTAGTGCGGGGTTTGCAGCAGCGCCAGCTTTGGATCTTTCAGGAACGGACCGACCGTCGCCTGCAGGAAGGTGCGCGTGGCCACGTGATCGCAGTCGAAGATGCAAATCAGCTCACCTTTGGTGATCTTCATCGCGTGGTTGAGGTTACCGGCTTTAGCGTGATTATTGTCGTCACGGGTGATGTAACCCACGCCAACATCGGCGGCAAATACCGCAAACTCACTGCGCTTACCGTCATCCAGCAAATAGACCTTCAGCTTGTCACGCGGGTAATCAATACACTGCGCCGCCAGCACGGTATCACGCACCACATCGAGGCTTTCGTTGTAGGTTGGAACATAGACATCCACCGTCGGCCACAGGCTGGTATCATCCGGCAAAGGTTCGATGGTGCGTTTTAATGGCCAGGTGGTTTGCAGGAAGCCGAGAATTAAGATCAGCCAGACATAGAGTTCGGCCAGATATAAGCCGATACCGAGAATCGCTTCAATCTCAGAATTAAATTGCAGCGTCTCCGTAGTACGCCACCAGATATATCGGGTCGACATCAGCGCGGATAAGATAACCATAACGATGGTTATTTTGCGGCTTTTGCTGAAGCCCAGTAAAAACATCATCCCGATGCTGATTAAGCCAAATATATATTGCTTCTGGCTGTCCATAGGCGTGATGACGATTACCGCCGCCACCGGTGCAAGCACCAGCAGCAGCAGGTAAAACCCGAGTTTACTCATGATTCACCCTGAAGAAGCTGTGTTGTTATTATGTGGCCGGAGTCGGCCTCATTATTAATAGTGGCTGCGAAAAGGTGCCTGAACTTCGCCGTTACCCACGGTGATATCCAGGATATTGGCTACGCGTTTTGCCACTAATTCGATATCAAACGCAGCTGCAGACGCTGGGCTGAAATCATAAACCGATTGTTGCGAGGCATTGGCTTCCGCGACGCTTTCATCACGATGAACCACGCCTAATAAGTTCTCACCCAAGCGCTGCTGCATAAAAGCGGTGACTTCACGGCTAATATTGCGGCGGTTATCGCTCTGGTTAAGGACAAAATAGTGACCACGTTTATTATTCAGCGGCCGACCGATCATGCGGTCATTTTCTATTTGCGGCAGCAACGAGACCGATGCGGTATCCGCTAACATCACCACTAAATGCATATCGGCAAGTGCCTGCATTGCTTTAAGCGCCGGACCCGGACCGGGGGGAAAATCGGCGATAATCACCAGTCCCGGATAATTCAGCACCGTATCCAGCCCGCGTTTCAGGAAATGCGGATCTTTTACCAGGTTCTCTTCAAAGCGTTCACGCTGCTCTTCGCTCACCTCGCCATACGGCATGACGAAAATATTGCCGCCGGTGGTCAGAATCGATTGGCTCCAGTCAGCCTGATCTTCAGAGCGTGCCACAAAGCCGCGACCATCATTCAGCGGTACACCGAAATGCAGGCGCAAGGCGTTCTGAACATCGAAATCGATTGCCAATACCTTGCTGCCAGCGCGAGCCAGACTCCACGCAAGGTTGGCCGCCATGGTGGTTTTCCCTACTCCCCCTTTTGGCGAGCACACACAAACTAACGGCATAGCGCAATCTTCTCCAGTAGCGGTTTTAACGGTGTTTCTTTTGACAGGTTAGCCGGCTCGGCTGGACGCGAGCGGAACAGCGCACCAAAGCGAGACGGGGCCGGCGCAGCCGGACGTGCCGGTTCAACCGCAGCGGCCAGGGTTGGCACAGGCACTGGCGCGATTGGCGCGGGAGCTGCCGGTGCGGCAACAGCAGCAGGCTGAGCGGCTGGCGCGGCGGCAGGTTTTGCTGGTGGAAACAGTGAGGTTGTCGCCTGGCGCTCGACCAGCGTGGCTTTCGGCGCTAATGGCGTCGCAGAGGAGAGCGGCTTAACCGACGGCGCGGGCGGAAACAGCGATGAGCCGCTCTCCGGTTGCGCGGCGGCAGGTGCGTTCAGGCTATCGAGAATCGATGCGCGCGTCGGGCTGGCTGGTGCAGCCTGAGCCGGTTCCGGCGGTGCGCTGAATTCATCCCCGCGAATCGGCTGTGGTTGCGGCATATCAATGCGCTGACCGCTGCCTAATTCAGGCTCTTGTTCGGTGGTCAATTGACGCAGTAACGCCCACTGACTTTGATCGGCTTCCTGCGATTGACCGGACATATCCTTAAAAGCGATGTCAAGCGTCTGCGTTTTCTCTTTAAAACGCTGCAGATCGTCGTAATTCTTCATGATCAGAGCCTGTAAAAGCGGGAGAGAATTTTCCGCGAATATATCACACACATTAAAAGACGGTGAGACAAATCTGATTACTAAAACAGCGCATTCAATAAAACAATTCTATCTTTAAGATTGAAAAAGCGGGAATGCAAAAAGCATGCAGTTATTTATGGACGGAGATTAATTAGTATCAATTAACAGAAATAATCACGCAGGGGATTTTAACCTAAGCTACTGAAAAACCTCTACTGCGCTGCAAGTTATGGATTTTATTCCACAGTGACATTGCTCACACAATGATGATGAAAATAGGAATTTGCCTTTACGCTATATATCTTAATCAGGACCAATTGTTCACAGATGCAGTGGCGTAATGCTTTTGCCAGTGCTTTCGCGGTAACCCTTTTTGTCGTTAATTTATCTCATGTATTAATCAGCAAAAAGAAAGGCTCCCGCAGGAGCCTTGATTCATTTATGGCAGTAATTTATGACACGCCTACCGGCTGATTTTCATCCTGATCAACCGCGAAGCAGGCGATTTGCTGATCGCCATATTGCTTCAGTTTTGGCTGCAGCTGAACGCAGGTGCCAAAACGACGACGGCAGCGCGCGTTAAACGCACAGCCCGGCGGCGGATTGAGCGGGCTTGGCAACTCGCCCGTCAGTTTGATGCGCTCGCGGCGATCGTCCGGGTTGAGGCGTGGTGTCGCCGACAGCAGTGCCTGCGTGTAAGGATGACGCGGATTGCTGAAGATCGCCTCTTTGCTGCCCTTCTCAACGCAGCGGCCGAGATACATCACCATCACCTCATCGGCGATGTGTTCCACCACGGAGAGATCGTGCGAGATGAAGACGTAGGACAAGCCTAAATCCTGCTGCAAATCCATCATTAGATTCAGCACCTGCGCACGCACCGACACGTCGAGCGCCGAGACCGGCTCATCGGCGATCAGCACATCAGGATCGAGCATCAAACCACGCGCAATAGCGATACGCTGACGCTGGCCGCCCGAGAACATGTGCGGATAGCGATCGTAATGCTCGGTTTTCAGGCCAACCTTCGCCATCATCTCCAGCGTTTTTTCCTTGCGCTCCGCTTTGGTCAGCGAGGTGTTGATCACCAGCGGCTCTTCCAGAATCTGGCTGATTTTCTTACGCGGATTGAGCGAGCCATACGGGTTCTGGAACACGATCTGAATTTTCTGGCGACGCAGTTTCTGCGCCTGCGGATCGTGTTTCAACAGATCCTGACCGTGCCAGAACAGCTGGCCTTCGGTCGGGGTTTCAATCATGGTCAGCAAGCGGCCCAGCGTGGATTTACCACAGCCAGACTCGCCGACCACCGCCAGCGTTTTGCCGCGTTCGAGGTTGAACGAGACGCCATCCAGCGCTTTGACCAGACGTTGCTGGCCAAACAGACCTTTCTTCACCGGGTAGTGTTTTTTCAGGTCAATCGCCTGCAGCAGGTAATCCTGCTTATCGTTATCAAGACTCATAAGTCGGTCTCCCGGCATCATCCAGTGGGAAGTGACATTTGGCCTGGCGGCCAGGAATGTCGCGCAGCTCCGGCTCTTCGCGGCGGCAGCGATCGGTCACATACGGGCAGCGCGGATTTAACAGGCAGCCGGTTGGGCGGTCGTATTTACCCGGCACCACGCCAGGCAGCGAGGCCAGACGCGCTTTGTCGGCAGCAAACTCCGGCAGCGCGCGCAGCAAGGCTTGCGTGTAGGGATGACGCGGCGCTTTGAAGATATCCACTGCTTTACCGCTCTCCACCACTTGTCCGGCATACATCACGATGATGTGCTGAGCCGCTTCGGCCACCAGCGCCAGATCGTGGGTAATCAGGATCAGCGCCATATTCTCCTGCTTCTGCAACTCCAGCAGCAGTTCGATGATTTGCGCCTGAATGGTCACGTCGAGCGCGGTGGTCGGCTCATCGGCGATCAGCAGCTTCGGTTTGCAGGCAATCGCCATCGCGATCATCACGCGCTGGCTCATCCCGCCCGATAGCTGGTGCGGATAGACATCCAGACGCGATGCCGGGTCGGGAATGCCCACCTGATCGAGCAGATCAATCGCACGCTGACGACGGGTACGTTTGCTGCCGCCCTGATGCACCTTCAGCGCTTCCATGATCTGGAAACCCACGGTGTAGCAAGGGTTGAGGCTGGTCATCGGGTCCTGGAAGATCATCGCTACTTCGGCGCCCACCAACTGGCGGCGCTCTTTTTCGGAAATTTTCTGCAGGTCGCGCTGATTGAATTCCAGTTTCTCGGCCATCACGCGGCCGGGATAATCGATCAGGCCCATAATCGCCAGCGAACTGACCGATTTACCGGAACCGGATTCCCCGACGATGCCGACTACCTGGCCTTGCTCGACCTGATAGCTTATGCGGTCAACCGCACGGAACGGTGTTTTTTCGTCGCCGAAATGCACCGATAATTTGTCTACATTTAATAACGCCATCTCGGTGCCTCTTTACTGCTTGAGTTTCGGGTCGAGTGCATCACGCAAACCATCGCCCATGAGGTTGAATGCCAGAACCGTTAGCAGAATGGTCACTCCAGGGAATGTCACCACCCACCAGGCACTTTGCGCATACTGCAACACGTCGGAGAGCATGGTGCCCCACTCCGGCGTTGGCGGCTGCGCCCCCATACCGAGAAAGCCCAACGCCGCCATATCGAGGATGGCGTTGGAGAAACCTAATGATGCCTGCACGATCAGCGGTGCCAGGCAGTTAGGCAGAATATTGATGAACATCTGGCGCAGCGTACCGGCACCCGCCACGCTTGAGGCGGTAACGTAGTCGCGGTTAACTTCAACCAGCACCGCAGCACGCGTCAGACGGATATAGTGCGGCAAGGCGACGAAGGTAATCGCCAGCGAGGCATTAACGATCGACGGACCGAAGATTGCCACCAGCACCAATGCCAGCAGCAGGCTTGGCAGCGCCAGCATGATATCGACCACACGCATAATGATGGCGTCAACCACGCCGCCAAGGTAGCCGGCCATCAGGCCAAATATCACGCCGAGAATCAGCGACAGCACGACGACCATGCAGCCAACCAGCAGCGACAGGCGTGCGCCGTACATCAGGCGAGACAGCACATCGCGGCCCACGTCATCGGTACCGAGGATGTAGCTCCAACTGCCGCCTTCCTGCCAAACTGGCGGATGCAGCAAGGCATCACGGAATTGCTCAGCCGGTGCGTGCGGTGCCAGCACATCAGCAAAGATAGCGATTAACAGCATCAGAACGATGTAAACCAGGCCGATAACCGCGCCTTTGTTACGCCTGAAGTAGTGCCAGAATTCCTGCAACGGGGTCATCGGCTTGGGTGCAGCAGTTACGCTTGCGGGATCAACAGCAGACATGATTCCCCCTTATTTCTTATGACGGATACGTGGATTGACCACGCCGTACAACAGATCAACCAGCAGGTTGACCACGATGATCAGAATCGCCACCAGCAACACGCCACCCTGCACCACAGGATAGTCACGGCGTTGCAGCGCTTCGATCAGCCAGCGACCGAGTCCCGGCCACGAGAAGATGGTTTCGGTCAGAATCGCACCGGCCAGCAGCGTACCAACCTGCAAACCAATCACGGTGACGACCGGCAGCATGGCGTTACGCAGCGCATGCACCACAATCACACGCATACGCGTCAGCCCTTTGGCGCGCGCGGTGCGGATGTAATCTTCACCCAGCACTTCCAGCATCGAGGAGCGCGTCATACGCACGATCACCGCCAGCGGAATGGTGCCGAGCACGATGGCCGGCAGAATCATGTGCATCACCGCATCTTTAAAATCGCCCTCTTCGCCCCAGAACAGCGTATCGATCAGCATAAAGCCGGTGAGCGGATGACTGTCGTCGAGGAAGATGGTGTCGCTGACGCGCCCGGAGACCGGCGTGAGGTTCCATTGCACCGAGACCAGCATGATCAGCATGATGCCCCACCAGAAAATCGGCATCGAGTAACCGGTGAGCGAGATGCCCACGGCAGTGTGATCGAAGATCGAGCCGCGTTTTACCGCGGCCAGCACACCAACAGGAATGCCGACAGCGACCGCGAACAACATGGCGCAGATGCCCAGTTCCAGCGTAGCTTTGAAGCGTGGTACGAATTCGTCCCAAACCGGGATACGGCTTTTCAGCGAGATGCCGAGGTCACCGTGTAAGACGCCGTTGATGTAGGTGATGTATTGCTTCCACATCGGCTGATCGAGGCCAAACTGCGCCATCAATTGCGCGTGACGTTCAGGAGAGATACCGCGTTCGCCAGCCATGATCAGTACCGGATCGCCGGGGATCAAGTGGACAAACGCGAAGGTCAATAACGTGATACCGATGAACGTTGGGATGACAAGGCCCAAACGTCGGAGTATGAATTGCAGCATAAGCCTGGTTCTCTGACATTTCCCACAGCGTTACCGCCGGGGACAACATTGCTCAACACTCGCAGCCAGCCGAAGGCGGACGCGACGCAAGAAGCGCTTCATTAGTAGAATTTGCCGGAAAAAAAGAGCGGAATACGGGCGGCGAAGGTGCCGCCCGAGGGCCAGCAATGCTGGCCCTGACCGCGATAATCCGAAAGGTTATTCCTGGATATCGACGTTTTCGAAGTGATGTTTACCTAATGGATCAACCACATAACCAGAGACTTTCTTACTCACTGGCTCGTAGACGGTTGAGTGAGCGATGATCAGCGCTGGAGCCTGGTCATGCATCACTACCTGAGCCTGTTTGTACAGTTCAATACGTTTGTTGTGATCGGCTTCAGCACGGGCTGGCTGAATCAGATCTTCAAACGGCTTGTAGCACCAACGTGAGTAGTTAGAACCGTCTTTCGCCGCTGCACAGCTGAACAGCGTGGCGAAGAAGTTATCCGGATCCCCATTATCACCGGTCCAGCCCATCATCACGGTCTGGTGTTCACCGGCTTTCGCGCGCTTCAGGTACTCGCCCCATTCGAAGGTGACGATTTTGGCTTTCACGCCAATTTTCGCCCAGTCAGCCTGAACCATTTCCGCCATGCGACGTGCGTTCGGGTTGTATGGACGCTGAACCGGCATTGCCCACAGGTCGATGGAGAAACCATCAGCCATACCTGCTTCTTTCAGCAGCGCTTTGGCTTTCTCAGGATCGTAAGCGTAATCTTTGATGTCGTCGTTGTAGCCCCACATGGTTGGTGGGATCAGGTTTTTCGCGGCCTGGCCAGCGCCCTGATAAACGGCATCAATGATGGCTTGTTTGTTCACCGCCATGGTCAGTGCCTGACGCACCTTCACGTTATCCAGCGGCTTTTTCTCGGTGTTGAACGACAGGTAACCGACGTTCAAACCAGGCTGTTCCATCAGGTTAATTTTGTCGTCTTTCTTCATGCTGGCGATGTCGGCCGGGTTCGGGTACGGCATGACCTGGCACTCGCCTTTCTGCAGTTTCGCATAACGCACAGAGGCGTCTGGCGTGATGGAGAACACTAAGCGATCAATCTTCGGCTTAGTGCCCCAGAAGTCTGGGTTAGCTTTATACAGAATGCGCGAGTCTTTCTGATACTGCTGCAGTACAAACGGACCGGTGCCCACTGGATTGAGGTCCAGCTTCTCAGGCGTGCCCGCTTTCAGCATGTTGTCGGCATATTCTTTAGAAATGATTGAGGCGAAGTCCATGCCGAGGTCAGCAATGAACGGCGCTTCAGGACGCGTCAGCGTGAAGCGTACGGTGTAATCGTCAACTTTTTCGATTTTGGCGATCAGCTTAGGCATGTCCATGCCTTCGAAGTATTCGTAGCTGCCGCCAGAAACACCGTGATATTTGTTGTTTTTGTCGAGCTGACGCTCGAAGGAGAACACGACGTCATCGGCATTGAAGGTGCGGGTTGGCTTGAAGTCTTTGGTGGTTTGCCACTTCACGCCCTGACGCAGGTGGAAGGTATAAGTTTTACCGTCCGCGCTGACATCCCATTTTTCTGCCAGACCTGGCTGCAGCTCGGTGGTACCGGTTTTGAACTCAACCAGTCGGTTGTAGATCGGTACCGAGCTTGCGTCGTAGGTGGTGCCCGATGTGAAGAGCTGCGGGTTGAAGCCTTCCGGCGAACCTTCTGAACAATAAACGAGGGTTTTCGCCTGGACACCAGCGGCAACGGTCATAGCAATCAGGCTGAGACCGACCTTCAGCATCCTGGATTTAGCCAGGGAGTTGATCATGTTTTGCTCCATTGTGATGTGATGTTGTGTGCGTCGCCCGACCTCTGATTTTTTTATGCGGTTCGGGCAGGTCAATTAAGAGTAAGCAAAATGTGAGCGGTTATTTTTTTGTGCTGGCACCGTGGAATCTGTCAGACACGTCCTTCTCTACATTTTATTGACGCATCAATTTGTCAACAGTTGCAATGAACGTCAATACAGTGTGGGGTTATTTACATAGAGTGTGACTAAGTGCAAGCAACGATAAAAAACACCCTTCACAGCCTAAGCCAAAATTAAAAAAGGTGATAAAGCGCTCAATGCCGCGTGATTATCTGGCTATGTAGTCAAATAGCAGTGATTATCACCGCTAAAAAACACACAAAACTTATTGGTAAATGTTGAATATCTGAACGATTCTGCGTGCGTTATGACGTTCAGGCAGCGGAATGTGCTAGGGAAATGGCATAAGAAATCAGCATGATGCATAAACCGGTCATAAGAAGAATGTTTCGCGAATTAAGCCTGCGGGTTCCATTTGGCGTGGGGTGCAAGCTTGAAAGTCGGAATAATAGTGATCATTTTTGATTTGAGAGATGGAACGGTTGTATGTACGGGTTTTGCTGATTATTGGTGCGTTGCTCAGGAAAGGCGGCTCGAACGCAAAGTCGGCGTGAATACGTCCCTATAGCCTCGACCGCCGCATCCCTGCGGCGGACGCTTTGCTAACCGAGCCGCCTCCCCATCGCCTGAACGATGGGTTTCGCTTTAAAACAGAGCGCAGCGGAATTTGATAAGGATGGGATACGGGCCGCGGAGTAAAGCTTCCGGCGCATGGACAAAAACGCCGGGAGCGTTTTTGAACAACGCGCAGCGTTGGCCCGCGAAGCGGGCGAGCCTCAGGGATGAGGCGAGTAACCGTCGGCAGAGCCCACAGGGATGTGTCCACGGCGACTTTACGGAGCGGCCCGTATTTCATCCTGATACGCACCGAACCAGTGAAGTAATCCACGCATATTACAGACGAAAAAAAACCTGCTTATAAAAGCAGGTTTCTTCAAAGATGGTCGGCGAGAGAGGATTCGAACCTCCGACCCACTGGTCCCAAACCAGTTGCGCTACCAAGCTGCGCTACTCGCCGATGGGGGCGCATATTACTGCGCTGCTAAAAAAGCGTCAATGCCTTTTACTGAAAACCCAACTGATCGCCTGGAAAGCAAGCAGCGGTCAACAACCCCAAAAAATCACAGCGCTTTAGCAGGCGCGGCCGCTGGAGCTGAACACCAGTTGTTTGCGTCTTTAATTCCGCCGTCCGGCGAGGTGTAGCCCAGGCAACCCATGATGGTGTCGAACAGCTCAACATGGCGATGGGTTTTACCCACGCGCTGCTGCGCCTGTAAACGCTCGAAGTTGCTGCGGTTGGTTGGATCTTCAAGATACTTATCAGAAGCCCACACCATCATCGGTACACGGAACTGCTCCGGTGGCGCCATCTCGCGCGGCGTACCGTGCAAGTGCATATTCTCGCTGATTGATTCACCGTGATCGGAGGCGTAGAAGACAATCGCCTTCTTATCACGCAACTGATCGAGCACGCTATCCAGCATGGTATCAACATACAAAATCGAGTTGTCGTAGGCGTTAATCAACTGCGCCTTACTGCACTTCTCATCAACGCCCATGCACTCCGGCTGATAGCGCGCGAAGTCTCGCGGATAACGTTGTGAATAAAGGTAGTGCGAGCCTTTGGTGTGCAGAATCACCACGTGCTTGCCTTTCGGGAAGCGCTGTAACGATGCCTGCAACTCCGGCACTAACAGCATGTCATCGACCGCTTTGCCCTGATTACGCTTCTCTGAACCAATCTGCTCACGGAACGAGAAGTTATTGGTGTCAGCGTTATCGTAGAACCACACTTCGCTCTGCATCGCGAACAGCTCAGAGGTGAAGCCCAGCTCTTTCAACACGGCGAAAACGTTTTGTTCTTTCAGCGTGCGGCCCGGATTATCCATGGTGCCGCCTTCGCGCACGAACATGCAGCGCAGCGATAGCTTGGTGGCGGTATCACAAGATTCACCACGGAACGCGACCAGGTTCTTCTCTTTCGACAGCTTCGGCGTGGTATCACGATCGTAGCCGAGCATGCCCATGTGATCCCAGCGCGTGGTTTCTCCAATCACAAACACCATATAGGTATCGTCGAGGCCCGCAGGCGCGACGTAAGTAAACTCTTTTGCCGGATCGAGTAACTTCTGGCCATCCCACTCTTCATCAACTTTGGTCCAGGCGAACAGGCCCAGCGCGGCAATCCAGTTGGATGGCAGATACGAGTGCGCCACCACGCCGCCATAGCTCGGCAAATCGATGTTGGTGATCTCTTCATTCACCTTCTGCAGCTTGTCGAAATAGCGAATCGGCAGCCAGACCAGCGCCACGCTCAGCAGCATAATGGCTACCGGCTTCAAACGTTGCCCTGGCGTTTTAAGTTGTTCAATCAGTGTCTGGCTAAGCTTATTGCGCCAGATAAGCAGCAGCGGCAACGCACTCACCAGCACCATCCACAGCACGAAATGCAGACCAATCACTTCTTTAGAGAGATCGATATCGGTGGTCATCACCGAGGCGATAATGCCGTAGCCAATCACCACGTTGAAGAACGCCATGTAATAGGCGGCGGCAACAGAGATGATCACGGTGAGTGTGGCGAGAATGCGGTAAACCCATTTGCCGCCCAGCGACAGCAAGCGCATCAGGAAGAAAGTCAGCAGTACCGCTGCCATCACTTCCGCCGCTGCAGAGAGCCAGTTAGAGATATTGGATTTCGTTAAGAAGCCGTCAAAGCGGCGATAAAATATCGGTAAATTCAGTAAGATACCGAGATATAACGCAAGCAGCAGAGACAGCTTTTGCTGCGTTAAACTTTTAATATAATTCATGAAAATTTTCTATTCCCGACCTGGTGTCGTTGTATCAACCGTTATGTGACTGTTTAAAGACAGCAGAGTTCGCTAAACCGCATTAAAAGCGTGACGCAAGATGCAGGATCGGGACGATTCCGACTGGCGAAAGGGCGATGGCGCGAAGCCGAGCAGTAGAACATTTAACCAATGGTAAGACCAGACAAATTTTCTAATCGAACCGGTTAGCGTTTTATTCTGATGTGAAAAAGGCTCCCGCAGGAGCCTGTTATCGTGAATAACATCAATTAGTTGATGATGTTCAGCGTCACGTCGATATTGCCACGCGTTGCGTTTGAGTATGGGCAAACGATGTGTGCCGCATCTACCAGCTTCTGCGCTTCAGCTGCATCCATCTCTGGCAGATGAATATTCAGTTTGGCTTCAATACCGAAACCGTTCGGGATTGGGCCAATGCCAACTTCGCCTTCAATCCACGCATCTTTCGGCATCGAAATCTTGTCGCGGCCAGCCACAAACTTCATCGCACCGAGGAAACACGCTGAATAACCTGCAGCAAACAGCTGCTCTGGGTTAGTCACTTCACCGCCTGCGCCGCCCATCTCTTTTGGCACGCCCAGTTTTACATCCAGTACGTTGTCGGAAGAAGTAGCACGACCATCACGACCGCCGGTAGCTTTAGCTTTTGCAGTGTAAACAACTTTTTCTAAAGACATAATAACCTCATTAATTCGCTATATAATCGCGCACTACTTATTATGCGCAAACCTGAACGTCATCTTTTGGGTTGTCGGGACAGCGACTTCCCCTGTTTATTAATTGGCGCGGTAAAGGCTATCGCGCAACTCGTCTAACTGAGCTTTCAGAGATGCCATCACCTGGTCATCGCAGGCTGTTGCGCACTGAATGGCTTCCGGAATACTTTCTGCTTTGTCACGCAACGCACGACCTTCATCGGTCAGCGTTACCACAACCTGACGCTCATCCTGACGGGAACGCTGGCGATGCAATAAACCCGCGCTCTCCAGACGTTTCAACAGCGGCGTCAGCGTAGCTGAATCAAGAAACAGCTGCTCGCCAATCTCAGAGACCGTCACATCGTCCTGACTCCACAGCACCAGCATCACCAGATATTGCGGATAGGTAATCTCCAGCTTTGATAGCAGCTGGCGATAGACTTTGTGCATCGCGAGATTCGCCGAATACAGTGCAAAGCAGAGCTGCTGATCTAACTGAAGTGGCGCCTGCTTCACTTTTTTGTCATCTTGATTACTGTTCATGGGTTTCAATATAAATAGCGCGCTAGATAATTGCAAGCGACTTTTCTCTGGGAGAGTGAAATATGCGAGATTCACTGGAAGAGCACGCGCGCCGTTATGCCACTGAGGCGCATGCCGCTGCGGGTCAACGTCGCAAATACACTGACGAGCCTTACATTGTGCATCCGGCGGCCGTCGCCGAATTAGTGCGTAGCGTTACCGGTGATGAACAGATGATTGCCGCCGCCTGGCTGCATGACACGGTAGAAGACACGCCCAGCACCATTGACGATATCGAACGCCATTTCGGCCCGCGTGTGGCGGAACTGGTGGACCAGCTCACCGACAGCGCGCAGCCTGCGGCAAAAAACCGCGCCGCACGTAAGCTGGCGCATTTTCGTCATACCGCCGATGCCTCGCCCCAAGCGCAAACCATCAAGCTGGCCGACATCATCGACAACACCCGCGCCATCGTGCAGTACGATGCCGACTTTGCGCGCGTCTATCTGGTGGAAAAGCAAATTCAGATTCAGCTGTTACGCCAGGGCGATAGCCATCTTTGGCGGCAGGCAGAGCAAACCATCAAACAAGGGCTTGCGCAGTTAGCGCAACCGCCGTACAGCGTGCCGGAGAGCTGGTTCGTTAAACAGGCAGCAAAGTATGGCGCCATAAATTAAAAAACCCGCCATCAAGGCGGGTTGGATCATCCCGAAAAAGGGATTACTCCAGCAGCTGACGCCCTAAATAAGGGTTGGCCTGCAACAACTTCATCAATTTACGCGCCGTAGCGGAAGGACGTGTACGTTGCGCCTCCCAGCTTTTCACTGACGAAACGCTGACACCCATCACACGGGCAAATTCGTCAACCTGCATGCCGGTCATCTCGCGTAAACGCTGCGGCTCGGGAACTGTAGTCTGATTGATTGAAATTTCTGATACGGATGGCTTCGCGTCACGTGTCAAAACAATCTGCTCAAGGCTGCTGAGCAACTCGACCATGGGATCTTTTAATTCCATAGAGAACTCCTTAAAAACTCACTATGAAGCACGTGAAAGTAGAGAGGTAAGCGCCACCAGGCGCTGAAACCGGACGATCAGGCTGTATCCCGAAGCGGTTTCGCATAGTTATTATCAAACCGATGCGGGACACAGCCTGTTGAGCACTGCAAAAGATGTCAGGGCAATGCAACAATAGTTCGGGTTTCTAAGTATGGGACATATCCCCGACTTTGCTGCCAGATTCCTGATTATTTTTTATTCTTTCTTATGCCACTTGTGGGTCGATCACCATAAGCAATTGACCTGCCTGCACTTGCTGCCCAGGCTGCCGCGTCAGACTATGGATTTTTCCACTGACGGGCGCGACGATCGGGATTTCCATCTTCATTGATTCGAGAATGCCGACCGTGGCCCCCGCACTGATTTCACTGCCTTCCTCCACCACCCATTGCCACACGCTGCCCGCCACCTGGCTCTCAACGGGATGACAACCGGCTGGCACCACACTCTCTTCGCTGCTCTGCGCTTGCAGCTGGCTATCGAAGGTAAACTGCCCTTCCGCTCGCCAGCGCGCCAACTCCTCATCAAACGCCTGCTGGCGCAGCTGCTGGAAGGCATCAATCTCCTGCGCGTGCTGCGTCAGCATCGCCTGATACTCGGCGAGGCGGAATTCACCCTGTTCCACGCGTAGCGGATAATCGCCCCACGGGAAACGCTCACGAATCTGCAGCAACTCGTCGGCATCTACCGGATAAAAGCGTATTTGATCGAAGAAGCGCAGTAACCAGGGCTGGGTAAACGCAGCTGTAGGGCGATCGCGGTTCCACATCTGCATAGTGCGTCCAACAAACTGATAGCCGCCCGGCCCTTCCATGCCGTACACGCACATATAAGCGCCACCGATACCGACTGAATTTTCCGCCGTCCAGGTGCGCGCCGGATTGTATTTGGTGGTCACCAGGCGATGGCGCGGATCGAGTGGCGTAGCCACCGGCGCACCGAGATAGACATCGCCCAATCCCATGACCAAATAAGAGGCGCTAAATACGATCTCTTTTACCGATTCAATGCTATCCAGCCCATTGATGCGGCGAATAAATTCAATATTGCTTGGGCACCACGGCGCATTCGGTCTGACGGATTGGTCGTAGCGCACAATCGCTTCACGACAGGCCGCATCATCCCAGCTAAGTGGCAGCCAGACGGTGCGCGCAGGCACGGCCGCATCGGCCAGGCTACCCAATGCTAAATCAGCGTGCAATATTTGCGCCACTCGCTCACTTCTGCCACACATTTGTGCGTCATAATGAATTTGTAGCGAGCGGATGCCAGGCGTCAATTCCAGTTGCCCCGGCAGCGGGTGCGCTTCCAACCATTGCATCAGCGCATGCACGCGAAAACGCAACGCGATATCCAGTTGTAAATCGCCATATTCCACCAGCAGAAAACGGTCGCCCGCCGCCCGAATACTGAGCGAAGGACGTTGCTCCGTTGCCGCATGATGGTGCAGCACCGGATCAATTAAGGGCAGCGCCGCGTTCACTGTAATCGGTTGAGATTGCAGTTTGATGATCACGTCACGCTGCGCCTGCGCCAGTTGATCGGCGGTGGCAAGTTCGATCGGCTGGAACTGGATGCGATCGCCAGCTTTCAGCTGCCCCAGCTTCCACAGATCGGCTTCGATCACCGTTGCCGGACAAACAAATCCTCCCAGCGATGGGCCATCCGGGCCGAGGATCACCGGCATATCGCCGGTAAAATCCACGGTGCCGAAGGCGTACGCATTGTCGTGGATGTTCGAGGGATGCATGCCCGCTTCGCCGCCATCGCTGCGTGCCCAGGTCGGTTTGGGGCCAATCAGGCGAATGCCGGTGCGGCTGGAGTTGTAGTGCACTTGCCACTCAGCGGCAAAAAATTCCGCGATGTCATCATCGGTGAAGAAGGTTGGCGCGCCATGCGGACCGTAAATCACCCGCAGCTGCCAGCTGCCGTTCAGTGACGGCAGCAAATTATCCGGCAAGCTGGCCGCTGTCAGCACCTGCGGCGCGGCGAGATGCAGCACATCACCGGCGCGCAGCGCGCGTCCGGCATGACCACCAAATTTGCCGAGGGTGAAAGTGCTGCGGCTACCCAGATAGCGCGGCGTATCGAGGCCACCGGCCAGCAGCAGATAGCTGCGGCTGCCGTCTCGAACTTCGCCGAGCGTCAGCGTTTGCCCGGCCTGCGCCGTCAGCCGCTGATGCATCGGTATCGTTTGTTGATCAAGCTGCGCGGCAATCGGCGCGCCGGTCAGGACAAAACTGCAGGCCTGGTTGAAGCGCAGCGTCGGGCCACGCAAGGTGATCTCCAGCCCGGCGGCCTGCGCATCATTGTCTAACAGGCGATTACCCAGCTGGAACGCGCGGCTGTCGAACGGACCGGAAGGCGGCACGCCAACATGCCAATAACCGATGCGGCCCGGCGCATCTTGCACTGTGGTTAAGGTGCCGCCGCTGAGAATATCCAGCGTTGGCGGCTGCCACTGCAGGGTGCCGAGCGTGGCGGTGATGATGCGTCCCTGCTGCACGTCCGGCAGCGTGCACAGCTGGCGCAGCCATAGCAAATTGGTTTCGATGCCGTACAGTTCGGTGGCGGATAGCGCCTGCGCCATGCTGCCTAGCGCGCTGGCACGGTCTGCGGCATGTACAATAAGTTTCGCCAGCATCGGATCGTAAAATGGCGAAACCTCCATGCCGCTCTCAACGCTGCTGTCGATGCGCAGCGTAGCGCCCTCAATCGTAGTCGGGAACTGCACATGGCTGAGCAATCCCGCGCTGGGCTGGAACTGCTTAGCCGGATCTTCGGCGTAAAGCCGTACCTGAATGGCGTGACCTTGCACCACCGGCTGCAAATCGGCCAGCGGCGGCAATCTTTGCTGCGCCAGTTCTACCATCCAGCGCACCAAATCAACGCCATACACCATTTCGGTGACGCCATGTTCCACCTGCAAACGCGTGTTCACTTCGAGGAACCAGAACTGCTGGCTGGCATCGTCATAAACATATTCCACCGTGCCCGCGCTGCGATAGTTCACCGCCCGCGCCAGCCTTACGGCGGTGGCCTGCAACTGCGCGCGCACCGCAGCGCTCAAGCCCGGTGCGGGCGTCTCTTCCAGCACCTTTTGATTGCGGCGCTGGGCCGAGCAATCACGCTCGCCGAGCGCGATGACTTCACCTGCGCCGTCGCCAAAAATCTGCACTTCGATATGGCGCGCACGCGCAATAAACTTCTCTAAAAACACGCCATCGTCGGCGAAGTTGTTGCCCGCCAGGCGCTTCACGCGGGTAAATGCCGCGTCGAGCTGTTCGGCATCGTCGCAGCGCTGCATGCCAATGCCGCCGCCGCCCGCGGTGCTTTTCAACATGACCGGATAGCCAATCTGCGCCGCCATCTGCTGCGCCTCGGCCAGCGAAGACAGTAAGCCGCTGCCCGGCAGCAGCGGCACATTATTCTGTTCAGCCAGCGCACGCGCGCTGTGTTTCAGGCCAAAGGCCGCCATCTGCTCGGCGCTCGGCCCAAGAAAATGCACGCCCGCCGCTTCGCAGCGCGTGACAAACTCCGGATTTTCACTGAGAAAACCGTAGCCGGGATGCAGCGCCTGCGCGCCACTCTGCGCGGCTATCGCCAGCAATTTATCCTGATTGAGATAAGTGTCTCGCACCTGACCTTCACCGAGCGACCAGGCTTCATCCGCCAGACGCACATGGCGCGCATGACGGTCGGCTTCGGCATACACGGCAATCGCCCGGATATTCATGGCTTGCAGGGTTCGAATAATGCGCACGGCAATCGCGCCACGGTTGGCAATTAATACGCGATCAATCATGACTGAATACTCTCGTTGCGGCAGGTCGTCCTGCGTAGCATTGACGGCAGAAAACGGGTCGTCCCGTTGCGTCAGAGAATTACCACACGCTGACTAAAATCGGCGTTGGGTTGTAACCGTTGCAGGGATTATTGAGCTGCGGGCAGTTGGAGATCAGCACCAGCACGTTGATGTGCGCCAGCATCTCGACATATTTGCCCGGCGCAGAAATGCCGTCGGCAAAGGTTAATCCGCCATCCTGCGTCACCGGCACGTTCATGAAAAAGTTGATGTTGTGGGTGATGTCGCGGCGCGTCAGGCCAAACTCCGGCTGTTCCGCCACCGCCAGCATCCAGCTATCGCGGCACGAATGCATATGACGCTTTTCCAGGTCATAGCGCACCGTGTTGCTCTCGCACGAACAAGCGCCGCCGAGCGTGTCGTGACGGCCGCAGGTATCGGCAGTGATGGTCAGTATTGGGCGATCAAAGTTCGAGCGCAGCACGCTGCCGGCCGTCAGAAACACATTGTTTTGCCCGCGCAGCGTGTCGCTCATGCTGTAGCGTTCGGCGGTGTCATCAGCATTGAAAAACAGCGTATCGGCGGCTTGATTGCCTTCAAGATCGGTGATGCGTAGCGTTTGGCCCGCCTCGATGCGCTGCAGCCAGTAATCACCGGCATCAATTTGCTGCTGGAAGCGCGCTTCGGCTGGATTGCGCTGACTTTCAATGATCATCACATTTCTCCTTGCAGTTGATACAGCGCGTTATTGCGCAGACCGCGCTGATTCTCGTCGCGCTCGAGACACATCGCCGGCAGCGGCGCGTGTTGCGCATCCAGTTCGATCTGCACCGGCTGGCGCGGATAATCCTGCGATGCGCTGAGCGGATGCGGGCAAGTGTGCAGCAGCACCAGCGTGTCCATCGCGAAACGTAAACGCACGCTGGCACCCGCCGCGCCCTGACGTTCCAGCTGCAAAGTGCCACTGTCGTCGGCGCGCACCTGCGCAAACAGATTGAGGCAGGACGCCATATCGCGCTGGCCGAGCCCATATTTGGCCAGCTCGACGAGAAAACTGTCGTAGCCATTTTGATGGCGCAGATTGCGCGCCTGCTGATAGGTGCTGGCACCAAAACGCGCGGCGGTTTGTGCGGCATTCAGCGTGCCGCACACGCTCTCGTGCCAGCCGAAGCTGTCGTGTTCGATGCCGCAGAAAATACGTCCCATATCTGAATAGAGACAATGACCGGCGGTGAGGCGGAAAGTGTGCTGGCACTTCAGGGTGTCGGGCGCGTTATAGCGCTCCAGCAGGTTTTCCGGGTTGTAAAACAGCAGGCCGACGTTGGCGCCACCTTCGACATCGGTGAGGGTCAGCGCGCTACCGCTGCGCATAACCAGCGACCAGTGTGCGCCGCTCGGCAACAAGGTTTGATAAGGCTTCATGGTTTTCTCCTTTAGGCGACCTGGGGTTCGGATGGCTGTGCGCGATCCAGCGGCAGATCGTAAGTGATGGTCGCGCCCCAGGCTTCAGGCGCGTGCGGATCGTGGCGCAGCTTGTCGAACACCAGCAGACGCGATGCAAGGCTAAATCCCTCTTTCAAATCGTGGGTGATCATGAAAATGGTCAGGTTATGCTGCTGCCACAAACGGGTGATCAGCTGTTGCATCTCGCTACGGATGCCGGGATCGAGTGCGCCGAAGGGTTCATCGAGCAGCAAAATGCGCGGCTGCTTCATCAATGCCTGCGCCAGCGCCAGACGCTGCTGCATGCCGCCCGACAGCTGATGCGGATATTTATTCTGTGCCTGTTCAAGCCCGACCTGCGCCAGCATGGCCTGCGCGCGCTGGCGAATCGCCTGGCGTTTCTTTCCCCACACGCGGCCCAGCCAACGCGCACTGCTGAACTCGTCGCCCAGCATCACGTTGCCCAGCACCGTCAGATGCGGAAACACGGAATAACGCTGAAACACCACGCCGCGATGCGCATCCGGTTCGTCAGGGATAGGTTCGCCATCCAGCAACAGCTGGCCTTTGCTGGGCGCTTCAGTGCCCAGCAGCATATTCAGGAAAGTGGTTTTGCCGCAGCCGGACGCACCGACAATCGCCACAAACTCGCCCTCTTCAACCTCGATGTTGAGGCGCTCCAGCACCACTTGCTGGCCGTAATGTTTCTCAAGGTTTTTCAGTTGCAGTAACGGCATCGCTCGCCCCTTATTTCGCGTGATACCACGGCCAGCAGCGACGGCTAACCAGCCGCAGCAACAGGTCGAGCAGGAAGGCCAGCAGCGCGATCCACGCCACGTAGGGCAGAATCACATCCATTGCCAGATAACGCCGCATCAGGAAGATGCGATACCCCAGGCCTTCCGTGGCGGCGATGGCTTCGGCGGCAATCAGAAATAGCCACGCCGACGCCAGCGACAGCCGTACCGCATCCAACAGGCGCGGCATCAGCTGCGGCAGGATCACGCGCCATAAAATCTGTGCGCTGTGCGCGCCGAGCGTCTGCGCTTTCACCAGCTGCTCGCGTGGGATCTTCTGCACCTGCAGTTGCAAATCGCGGGCAATCAGCGGCGTAATGCCGATGACAATCAGCACCACTTTCGATACTTCGCCGAGACCAAAACAGATAAACAGAATCGGCAGAATCGCCAGCGGCGGCACCAACGCAAACAGCGTCACCAGCGGCGCCAGCACCGCACGCACCACCGGCAGCGCGCCGGTGAACAGACCCAGCGCCAGCGCCAATAGCGCGCTGATCGCCACACCACACAGCAAACGCAGCAGACTGGCGGCGGTATCGCTCCACAACAGATATTCGCCAGTGCGCGGGCTGGGCTGAAATGCCATGCGGCTGATGGCGTCGCCCATGGCGTTAAAGCCCGGCAACAGCTTGTCTGCCGCATTCAGGCTGAGACGCGCCTCCGACGCGAACAGATACACCAGCAGCAGCGCCAGCAGCGGCAGAACGCCCAGCAGCAAGCGCCCCAGCGGCAGCGGTTGGTAGTTGATCAACTTACGCATCGGCATCGCCTCGCTTACAGCTGCCCGGCGGCGGCCATTTTGGTGTACTCATCGGTGAAGCGCAGTTTGAGGTTACCCGCATCGCCCCAATTGCCCGCAGGCGTTGCCACGCCAACCACATCGGCGCTCGGCGCGCCCTCGCCCAGCAAACCGTGCTTAAACGAGAACTCGGCGACCATCTGCATGGTGGCTTTGAGCTGTGGGCTTTGGACGAAATCGAGGGTGGTTTTGGCATCGCTAAACAGATGCGTGGCGGCCAGCTGCTGGTCAAAGCCCGCCAGATCGGTGCCGGAAGCCTGCGCCATTTGTGTACGTGCCGCTTTAGCGCTGTCGGTTGGGCCGGACATGGTTTTCAACGTTTCATACCATGCGCCGGTCAGCGCTTTGCCGAGCTGCGGATACTTCTGCAGCGTGGCGCTGTTGACCACCAGCAGATCGAGGATTTCGCCAGGAATTTGCGCGGAAGAGAAAATCAGATGGCTGTTCGGCTGCTTCTCCGCTTCGGCGAGCAGCGGATTCCAGGTAACGATAGCGTTGACGTCGGCGGTGCCGAACGCCGCCACCAAATCGGCATCGGCGGTGTTCACCACTTTGACGTCTTTCTCGCTCATGCCGGATTTCTCCAGCGCCCGCGCCAGCAGGTAATGCGAAACCGAGAGTTCGACCAGATTGATCGGCTTGCCTTTCAGCGCTGAGAGGTTGCCCGCGCCTTTTAGCAGAATGCCGTCGTTACCGTTGGAGTAATCGCCGACGATCAGCGCCGTGCTATCCACGCCGCCGGTGGCCGGAATGGTCAGTGCATCCATGTTGGTCATGGTGCAACCCGCAAAACCCCCGGCGGTGTATTGATTCACCGACTCGATGTAGTCGTTAACCTGCACAAACTGGATATCGATGCCGTATTTGTCGGCCCATTTTTTGACGATGCCGCTCTGCTGCGCGTAATCCCACGGCATCCAGCCCGCGTAGATCGACCAGCAAATCTTAAAGGAGGGTTTGTCGGAGGCCAGCGTGTTGACGCTGAACAGCGTGATGGTGCAAAGCAACAGCAGGCGAAGGCAGGCTTTGATCATGATGGTTCCTCTGGCGTTAACGGACGAAAAAAAGCAGGAGGCGGCGAGCAACGTTCTCGCTTTCCTCCCGGGCTTTTTTCCCGCCGTGTAACCGTCAGAGGACGGTCGGTCACTCTCGGACCAGCATCTTTCGACCGGAACCCTAGTGACCCATTGCAAATTGTCTGGCGACCTCGGGTTGCCCGCTATCGCTCCTGCATCTGCGTTAACACATACAAAATAGATGCCAAGGTTATATCCCGCTGAAAACCATCGGTTATTCACCCACCGTGCGTCGCCGCACTGCTGGCATTGCACAGATAAGCAGCGCGCGCGCACCACCGTGAAGCAGTATGCCGGTGAGGACGTTGACGCTTCTCGCAATTCACAACCGGCACTGAAAAAACTTTTGCTTTGCGATCATGTGGTTATTACACATTGATGACACGCCAATCCGAACCAATTAAATATTGGTTCACTTCTTGCCTACGCTAAGAAAGCTGCCGAATTCGCCTTTCATCAGGAAAAGTGCTGGATACGCGGCGATTACCGATCTTTTTCTGATGCATAAGCAGGCGAACCAATTATGAATGACACGCCAGAAACCAGCCGCAACTCCAGCACCGCACTTGAGCAACTGCGCCAGCTGATTCAGCAGCAGGAGCACACGCCCGATCGCGCGCTGCCCACCGAACGTGAGTTAGCCGAGCGGTTTGGCATCGGTCGTCGTGAAATTCGCCGGGCATTAGATGTGCTGGAAGAAGAGGGCCGCATCTGGCGTAAACAGGGCAAAGGCACCTTTGTTGGGCCCTCCGCGCCAGTGCAGCCGCTGGTGCTACAGGATCTGCCACAGCAATCGAATCTGCTTGAAGTGATGGAAGCGCGTTTACAGCTGGAGCCGGGGCTGGCACGTCTTGCCGCCCTGCGCGCCACCAAAGAACAAATCGCCTTAATGAAACGCCTGCTGGAGCGCATGCACGCCATCACGCCGCCTGAAGATGGCGATCAGCATGAACTGTGGGACAGCGCCTTCCATCGCGCCATCGCCGAAGCGGCGGGCAATCGCCTGATGCTCGGGCTGTTTGATGCCGTCGATGCGGTGCGCCGCGATCCCGGCTGGCAGCATTTGCGGGTGCAGGCGCGTACCCCGGCACGCCTGGATAACTATGACACCCATCATCAGCGGCTGGTGATGCACATCGCCCAGCGCCAGCCCCATGAAGCGGCAGCGGCGATGCGTGAGCATCTGCTTGCGCTGCAACAGGCGCTGATGGAAACGCTCTATTCCCGTCAGGAGGAAGCGCCATGACCGCACATCCCGTTTTATCGCTGCGCAATCTGCGCGTGCAGTTTCGCGGCTCGCCGGTCACGGTACTGGATGATATTTCTCTGGAGCTACAGGCGGGAGAAACGCTGGCGCTGGTCGGTGAATCGGGCTGCGGCAAAAGCATCACCTCACTCACGTTAATGGGTTTGCAGCCTGACAGTGCGCAAATCTTGCAGGGCGACATGCTGTTTGATGGCCGCGATCTGCGCCAACTCAGCAGCAGTGAATACGCCAGCCTGCGTGGCAACCAATTGGCGATGATTTTTCAGGAACCGATGACCTCGCTTAATCCAGCCTTCACGCTTGGCGATCAGCTGAGCGAAGCGGTGAGGCGCCATCGCAAAGTGAGTAAGCGCCAGGCAATGGACGCGGCGCTGGCGATTCTGCAAAAAGTGCAAATTCCAGCAGCGGAACAGCGGCTGAAAGCCTATCCGCATCAGCTCTCCGGCGGCATGCGCCAGCGCGTGATGATTGCCATGGCGCTGATCAACCAGCCAAAACTGTTGATTGCCGATGAACCCACTACCGCGCTCGATGTCACCATTCAGGCGCAAATTCTGGCGCTGTTAAACACCCTAAAACAGGACACTGGCACCGCAGTATTGATGATCACGCATGATCTCGGCGTGGTAGCGGAAGTGGCGCAGCGCGTGGCGGTGATGTATGCCGGTCAGGTGGTTGAGAGCGGCAGCGTGGAGCGTATTTTCAACGATCCGCAGCATCCGTACACCATTGGCCTGATGGGCTCAATTCCCAGCCTGAGCGCGCGTGAAGGGGCGTTAGCTACCATTCCCGGCCAGGTGCCGTTGCCGGAAAACATGCCGGCTGGCTGCCGCTTTGCCACGCGTTGCCCCTTCGCCGAAATACGCTGCCACCAGCATCGTCCGGCGTTGCGCGCACTGGCGAACGATCATCAGGTGGCCTGTTTCCGCGCTCCGTTAGAGCAACACGTCACGCTGGGAGAAAGTGCATGAAGCCGATTTTAGAGTGCCGCGATTTAAGCAAAACCTTCTCCACCGGCAACCGGCTTTTTTCACGCAATCGCGGCGTGACGGCGGTCGATCGCGTTGCGCTACAGGTGATGCCGGGCGAAACGCTGGCGATTGTCGGCGAATCCGGTTCCGGTAAATCGACGCTGGGACGTTTGCTACTGCGTTTATTAGCCGCCAGCGCCGGCGACGTGTTCTATCAGGGCGAAAGCATCACCGATGCCAGCGGCGCGCGACTCAATCAGCTGCGTCGCGAATTGCAGATTATCTTTCAGGATCCGTTTGCCTCGCTCAATCCGCGCATGACGGTGCAGCAGATTGTTGGCGAACCTTTGTGGCTGCATGAAAAGATGAGCCGCGATCAGCGCCACGCGCGCGTCGCCGAACTGCTGCGCACCGTTGGCCTGCCTGCGGCCTGGGCCGAACGTTACCCGCACGAGTTTTCAGGCGGTCAGCGCCAGCGCATTGGTATTGCCCGCGCGCTGGCCTCACAGCCGAAATTACTGCTCGGCGATGAGCCGGTTTCAGCGCTGGATGTGTCCGTGCAGGCGCAGGTGGTGAATCTGCTTGAGAGCCTGAAACAGCAGTTTGGCCTGACGATGGTGATCGTGGCGCACGGTTTGGCGGTAATCCGCCATATGAGCGATCGCGTGGCGGTGATGTATCTCGGTCAGATTGTCGAACTGGCCAGCGTCGATGAGATTTTTGATGCGCCGCTCCATCCTTATACGCAAGCGTTGATTGCCTCCGCGCCACAAATGCAGCCGGGCGTCAGTCGCACCATCCCAATGCTGCAGGGTGATTTGCCCAACCCTGCAGATCCCCCGAGCGGCTGCCGTTTTCATACCCGTTGTCCCTATGCCACAGCGGAATGTCGCCAGTTTGAACCGATTAATCAGGTGCTGAGCGGCGGCCGTCAAATTGCCTGTCACCGCTGGCAGGAGATTAACCGCGATCGCAGCGTCATCACCCTTGCGCCACCTTCCGCCGCTTTTTTACGTCGCCGCGCCCTGTTTGAGCAGGCGGTGAATCAGCAAGCCTAACCTCTGGAGATACACCGTGAAGCAAGCTCGTCATACGTTATTAACCGCCCTCAGCGGTCTGTTACTGCTCGGGGCTAGCGCCCACAGCCAGGCTGACAGCGTGATTCGCATCGGCCTGGGCGCCGATCCCGACATGCTCGATCCGCATCTGGCGCGCACCTATTACGGCCGTTTTGTGTTTGCGGCCATGTGCGATCGTTTGGTCGATGTTGACCAAAACCTCAAAGTGGTACCGGGTCTCGCGACCGATTGGGCGTGGAGCGAGGACGGCAAAACGCTGACCATGAATCTGCGCAGCGGCGTGACCTTCCACGATGGCGAAAAATTTGATGCGCAAGCGGTGAAATTCAATATCGAACGTGCGCAAACGCTGCCGGGTTCGCTGCGTAAAAGTGAAATCTCCTCGATTGAAAGCGTGGAAGTGAGCGGCCCGATGCAGGTGAAGTTCCACCTGAAAAACCCGGATGCGGCGCTGCTGAGCCAGCTGACCGACCGCGCCGGAGCCATGCTGGCACCGGAAGCGGCGAAAAAGCCCGATTTCGCCGCTCATCCGGTCTGCTCTGGCCCGTATCAGTTCGACAGCCGTGTTCAGCAGGATCGCATCGTGCTGAAGCGCTATGACAATTACTGGAATAAAGGCGCCTATCACTTCGATAAGGTGATTTTCCTGCCGATCCCGGATGCTTCAGTGCGCCTCGCGAACCTGCGTGCCGGCGATTTGGATCTCACCGAAGGCGTGGCCGCCAGCGATGTGAAAACCGTTGAAGCCGATAGCAAACTGGCGCTGGCAAAAGTCACAGGTCTTGGTTACCAGGGCATCACTTTCAATATCAACAACGGCAAAGTCGATGCTAATAGTCCGCTGAAAGATGCGCGGGTGCGTGAAGCGTTCTCACTGGCGATTGACCGTGATGCGCTGAACCAGGTGGCGTTTGAAGGCTTATATACGCCAGCCAATCAGGCGTTTTCACCGGTCAGCGCGTATCACGTCAAAACACCGATCGCACCGCGCGATGTTGAGAAAGCCAAAGCACTGCTGAAGGCTGCGGGTGTTACCACACCGCTGAATCTGACGCTGCTGGTCAGCAATAACCCGACCGCGCAACAGGTGGGCCAGGTGATTCAGGCGATGGTCGGTGAAGCCGGTTTCAACCTCAATCTGCAAATGAGTGAGTTCGCCACCCTGTTGGATCGCCAGCAGCGCGGGGATTATCAGCTTAGCCTGTCGGGTTGGTCTGGTCGTCCGGATCCGGACGGCAGCATCTATTCGTTTATTAACAGCAAAGGCACGCTCAATGACGGACGCTACAGCAATGCGCAGGTCGATGAGTGGCTGAATGCCGCGCGTCTTACCAATGACCAGGCACAGCGTCAGGCGCTGTACACCCAGGTGGTGAACCAACTGCAAAGCGATATGCCGATTGCTTACCTCTACTTTGAGCCACGCATTTTTGGCATGTCGAAAAAACTGCAGGGCTTCAAAGCCTGGCCGGACGGATTGGTACGTTTGGCTGGCGTAAGTCTGGCGCAGTAAACCGCTAAGGAGCGAGGATGCTGGAACTGATTGTAAAACGGCTATTGCTGGCCATTCCGACGCTGCTGCTGGTGAGCATTATGGTATTCGCACTGCAAAAGCTGCTGCCGGGCGATCCGGTGCTGGCGATGGCGGGCGAAGAGCGCGATCCAGCGGTTATCGCCCAGCTGCGGGCGGAATATCATCTGGACGATCCGATTCCCGCGCAATATTTCGCCTGGATGGGTAATGCGCTAACCGGCGATTTAGGCATGTCGCTGCGCACCAAAGAGCCGGTGACGGCGCTGATCGCCAGCAAATTGCCGGTCACGCTGGAATTGTCATTGCTGGCGATGATTATCGCGCTGGTGATTGGCATCAGCATGGGCATCATCGCCGCAGTGCGCAAAGACAGTTGGGTCGATCACACCACCAACTTTGTCGCGCTTTCCGGGATTTCAGTGCCTCACTTCTGGCTCGGTATTCTGCTGATTTTGCTGTTTTCCGTGCACCTGCAATGGCTGCCGGCATCGGGTTTTGTGCCGGTTAGCGAAGATGTGGCGCAGAACCTGAAAACGCTGCTGCTGCCGGCGCTGGTGCTTGGTACCGGACTGGCCGCCACGTTAATGCGCCACACTCGCGCTTCAATGATCGCCGTGCTGAAAGCGGATTACATTCGCACCGCACGCGCCAAAGGGCTGCTGGCAAAGAAAGTGGTGCTCAAGCATGCGTTGCGTAATGCGCTGATGCCGATTGTTACTCTTACCACGCTGCTGTTTGGCGAGTTGCTGGGTGGCGCGGTGCTGACCGAGCAGGTCTTCACGCTGCCCGGCTTTGGCAAGATGATTGTCGATGCGGTATTCAACCGTGATTACGCCGTGGTGCAAGGCGTGGTGCTGGTGGTGGCGATTGGCTTCTTGCTGCTCAATCTGCTGGCTGATGTGCTCTATATGATCATTAACCCGAAAATGCGAGGCTGACCATGAGCGAGGTATTAACCGCTGGCGCACTGCCTGCAGTGGCAAAGCCGAATCGTCGGGTGCTGAAAAAGTTTCTGCGTAATAAAAGTGCGCTGATTGGTGCGGTGATTGTGCTGCTGTTTGTCGCCGTGGCGCTGCTGGCACCGTGGCTGGCACCGTTTGATCCCATTAAAGCCAATTTCCTTGCGGTGCGCAAAGCGCCAACGGTGCTGCATTGGTTCGGCACCGATGAGCTGGGGCGCGATATTTTGTCTCGCCTGGTGTGGGGCGCGCGTGCTTCGCTGCTGGCGGGGTGCATTTCGGTGCTGATCGCCATTCTGATTGGTGTGCCGCTTGGGTTGATTGCCGGTTACTGGCAAGGCTGGTGCGACGGCATTATTTCGCGCTTTATCGAAGCGCTGCTGGCATGCCCGTTTCTGATTCTGGCAATCGCGCTGGGAGCGTTTCTCGGCCCGAGCTTATCAAACGCTATGATTGCCATCGGTTTATCTGCGATGCCGATTTTCGCGCGCTTGACGCGCGGCCAGGTGATCGCCATACGCCACGAAGAGTACATTGACGGCGCGCGAGCGATTGGCCTGCCCGATCGCTGGATCATCCTGCGTTACGTGCTGCCCAATGTGCTATCGCCAATTCTGGTGCAGGCCACGCTGGCGATTGCTTCGGCGATCATTACCGAAGCCAGCCTCTCATTCCTTGGCCTCGGCCAGCAACCGCCCTCGCCTTCATGGGGCGCGATGCTGAATACCGCCAAAGGCTTTCTCGAACAGGCGCCGTGGATGTCGATTTTCCCCGGCCTGGCTATTTTTCTCACTGTGCAGGGCTTCAACCTGCTGGGCGACGGTTTGCGCGACGCGCTCGACCCACGTGATGACTCACACTAAGGAACGATCATGAGTGAACTGGATTTTAACGTCAGCTATGCCTCACACCGCGTACCGATGATGGGACGCAACGCGGTTGCCACTTCGCAGCCGCTGGCGGCGCAGGCCGGGATGCGTATGTTGCAACAGGGCGGCAATGCGGTAGATGCGGCGATTGCCAGTGCAATGGCGTTGACCGTGCTGGAGCCTAGCGGCAACGGACTCGGCAGTGACGCCTTTGCGATTATCTGGGATGGCAAACAGCTGCACGGTTTGAATGCCTCGGGCCGCTCGCCCGCCGCATGGAACCCGGAACGCTTTGCCGGACGCGATGCCATGCCGGAAATTGGCTGGGAAGCGGTCACCGTGCCGGGCGCGGTTTCGGCGTGGGTGGAGCTGGCCGAACGCTTTGGCACGCTACCACTCACCACGCTAGCGCAACCGGCCATCGAATACGCGCGCGATGGTTTCCCGGTTTCACCGCTGATTGGTCATCTGTGGCAGCGCGCCTACCAAAAGCTGAAAGATCAGCCCGGCTTCGTCGAGTGCTTTGCGCCCGATGGACGACCGCCGTGTGCCGGCGAGCTGTTCCGTAATCCGGCGCAAGCCGAAACGCTGCAAAAAATCGCCGAAACGCGCGGTGAAGCCTTCTATCGTGGCGAGCTGGCTGAAAAGATAGTGGCGTTTGCTGAGCAGCATGGTGCGGCGCTGAGCCTTGATGATCTGAAAAATCATCGCGCCGACTGGGTAGAATTGTTATCGCGTCCGTTTGCGGGCGGATCGGTGCAGGAATTGCCGCCGAACGGTCAGGGCATTGCCACCCTGATTGCGTTGGGCATTCTTGAGCAGTGGGATATTGGTCGCTATGAACCGGATTCGGTGCCGTGGCTGCATCTGTCGATTGAAGCGATGAAGCTGGCGCTGGCCGATCTGGATCGCTATGTCAGCGATTACGATCACCTCGAGTTCCCGGCAGAATTGCTTCTCAGTGATGAGTATTTAAAACAGCGCGCGCAGTTGATTAATCCCGATTGGGCCGGAGATTTTACCTTTGGCTCCCCGCAGCAGAGCGGCACAGTTTATCTTTCTACCGCCGATGCCAGCGGCATGATGGTTTCCTTTATACAGTCAAACTACATGGGCTTCGGTTCTGGCGTAGTGGTGCCGGGCACCGGCATTAGCCTGCAAAATCGTGGCTGCGGTTTCTCGCTCGATCCGCAGCATCCCAATGTGGTCGCCGGCGGCAAACGTCCGTTCCACACCATCATTCCGGCGTTTGCCCTCGACGGTGACGGCCAGCCGCTGATGTCGTTTGGCGTGATGGGCGGCCCGATGCAGGCGCAAGGTCATTTGCAGATGGCGCTGCGCATCATGCAGCATAAGCAAAACCCGCAGGCAGCGATTGATGCACCGCGCTGGCGCGTTGAGCAAGGACGTGCGGTGGTGGTTGAACCCGGCATCGACCGTAACGTGCTGGCGAAGCTGCGCGAGATGGGGCACCAGATCACGCTGGAAGATCCTTTGCTCGGCTATAACTTCGGCGGTGCGCAGGCGATTGTGCGCGATCCGCAAGGCTTCTATATCGCCGCCACTGAAAGCCGTAAGGATGGGCAGGCGCTGGTGTTTTGATTTAACGTGTTAAAACGGTCACCATAATGGGTGTAATGCCGATCAGCTAAGCACCTTATTAAATCACCGCACATTCCGTAGCGGCGCGATTTATCGCGCAATAAATTGCGCCGCTACAATATGTGCTCTCGGTAATTATGGGTTTTCATGTCTTAACTGACGAGCATTACACCATAATGGGTGACCCTGGAATTCCGCCATTTCCTTATCGGGTGCGCATTTATGCGCACCAGGCAAACGCCGCCCGTTGTACCCGTCAGGCCATTGCACTATTCTTTAGGACCATTCCCATCGAATCGAATTAGCCATAACAGGAGTTCATCATGGCGTCAGGAATTTCTCGCATCTGGATGCGTACCGGCATGCTGATGGTCAGCGCGTTAGTGGTGCTGCAACTCACAGCCTGCGGTGACAAAGAGGGCGATCAGCGTAAAGCGTTCAGTGACTTCCTTCAGAACACGGTGATGCGCAGCGGCGAACATCTGCCAAGCCTGAGTGAAAACCAAAAGCAAACCTTCGGCAACTACGCCAGCGACTACGCCATCCTTTATGGCTTCTCGCAGCAGACCAATCAGGCGATTGAGCAAAGTATGCGCCCGGTGGTTGATGAGTTAGCAGCGATTCGTGTACCGCAGGATTACCTCACGCGTCGCGATAGCCTGCGCCAGGCCAGCGGCAATCTGAGCGTGCTGACCCAGCAGATTCAGAGCGCCAAAATGCAGGCGGACAGCAGCAAAGCCACCCTGAAGCAGCCGGATGATCTGAAGAAAGTGTATGACGCGGCCTACGTCAAAGTCGTGACGCAGCCAGCTAGCACGCTGATTCCGCTGCTGCCACAGCTGCAGGCGCTGAGCCAGGCAGCCGTGCAAACCGGCGACTATCTGCAATCGCAAGGCACGCGTGTAACCTTCAACGATGGCGGCGTACAGTTCCCAACCCAGGATCAGGCAACGCAATACAACACGCTGATGAGCAATCTCTCCAGCAACGCGCAAGCGCTGACGCAAGCGCAAAATGCGGTGCAAGGCGGGTTGTAACAGCCGAACTATTTTAGTGGTCGCCATCAATGGCGACCCTGAAAGTCTGTTGTCCCTTTCCAGAATTTCGTCACTTCCTTACAGCTCACTTGTCTGCTGCAGCATATTGTGATCTGGCGCATTTTCGACCAAAAATAGTTTGTGACATTGATCACACTTACACAACAAAGCGCCCACCTTAAAAGGTGACTTAAGTCACATTCATCGCCTTGTTTTGCTTAATTTTTCGGCATCGTTGCTTTCTTACAGCGCCTTTTTGTGATCGATGTCACCTTATTGCCCCCCAACCACCCCAGCTTAGCGTGATTTGCATCACACTTAGGTGCAGCTCTACGCAGCGTAATAAACTAGTGCTAGAGTCCGCGTGCATACAGTAATGCCACGGCCCCCGCCGTAACGTTCAAACAAAAACAAACGCGCTCTCTTATTGCAGCGCGTCTCAATAAGGGGTGGGTTTATGTCCTCATCAGTAAAGGTCAAGGTTCAGAGCTTTGGTCGCTTTCTGAGTAATATGGTGATGCCTAACATCGGTGCGTTTATCGCATGGGGTATCATCACTGCGCTGTTCATCCCAACCGGATGGATTCCAAACGAAACGCTGGCGAAACTCGTCGGCCCAATGATCACCTACCTGCTGCCACTGCTGATTGGTTTCACCGGTGGACGTCTGGTTGGCGGCGATCGCGGTGGCGTGGTCGGTGCGATCACCACCATGGGCGTGATCGTCGGTGCCGATATGCCGATGTTCCTCGGCTCCATGATTGCCGGTCCGCTGGGCGGCTGGGCAATCAAATCCTTTGACCGCGTTGTTGATGGCAAGATCAAAAGCGGCTTCGAGATGCTGGTTAACAACTTCTCGGCCGGTATCATTGGTATGCTGCTGGCGCTGCTGGCGTTTGTCGCTATCGGTCCACTGGTTGAAGGCCTGTCACACATTCTCGCCGCGGGCGTGAATCTGATGGTGCAGAACAACCTGCTGCCGCTGACCTCAATCTTTGTTGAACCGGCGAAAATCCTGTTCCTCAATAACGCCATCAACCACGGCATCTTCTCTCCGCTGGGTATCCAGCAGGCGAGCGAGGCGGGCAAATCAATCTTCTTCCTGATTGAAGCCAACCCAGGTCCGGGTATGGGCGTGCTGGTTGCCTACATGGTATTTGGTCGCGGTAGCGCCAAACAATCTGCAGGCGGTGCAGCGATCATCCACTTCCTTGGTGGTATCCACGAAATTTACTTCCCATACGTGCTGATGGCGCCGCGTCTGTTGCTGGCGGTTATTCTCGGCGGTATGACTGGCGTATTCACCCTGACACTGCTGAACGGTGGCCTGGTCTCTCCGGCTTCTCCAGGTTCCATCCTGGCGGTGCTGGCGATGACGCCAAAAGGCGCTTACTTCGCGAATATCGCTGCCATTATCGCTGCGTTTGCCGTCTCTTTTGTGGTCTCAGCTATCCTGCTGAAAACCAGCAAAGTGAAAGAAGATGACGACATCGAAGCGGCGACGCAGCGCATGCAGGATATGAAAGCGCAGTCAAAAGGTCAGGCTGTTGCCGGTTCGCCAGTCGCTGGCGATGCGATGAGCGTTGACCTGAACCACGTGCGTAAAATCATCGTAGCCTGTGACGCCGGTATGGGTTCAAGTGCGATGGGTGCGGGCGTGCTGCGTAAGAAAGTGCAGGACGCGGGTCTGAGCAATATCTCTGTCACCAACACGGCGATTAACTCGCTGCCGGGCGACGTTGATCTGGTGATTACCCACCGCGATCTGACCGAACGTGCAATGCGTCAGGCGCCGCAGGCGCAGCACATTTCGCTGAACAACTTCCTTGATAGCGCGCTGTACAGCAACCTGACCGAACGTCTGGTGGCCGCTAACCGCAGCGAAGCGCGTCGTGAAACCGTGCAGACCACGCTGGCTGACAGCTACGACGAAGGCAACGCGCACCTGTTCAAACTGGGTGCAGACAACGTGTTCCTCGGTTTGAGTGCCACCCATAAAGAGCAGGCGATTCGCTTTGCGGGTGAGCAGCTGGTGAAAGGCGGCTACGTGCAGCCGGAATATGTTGACGCGATGCTGGAACGCGAAAAGCTGACGCCAACTTACCTCGGTGAATCCATTGCTGTGCCACACGGTACTGTAGAAGCGAAAGACCGCGTGCTGAAAACCGGCGTGGTGTTCTGTCAGTATCCGGCGGGCGTACAGTTTGGTGATGAGCCAGAAGACGTGGCGCGTTTGGTGATTGGTATCGCCGCTCGCAATAACGAGCACATTCAGGTGATTACCAGCCTGACCAACGCGCTGGATGATGACAGCGTGATTGAGAAGCTGGCCAATACCACCAGCGTGCAGGACGTGTTGGATCTGCTCTCGGGCAGCACCGTCAAAGCGTAATACCCCGTTTTACCTTCCCTGGGGCGGGTAAGCCCGTCCCACATTTCCGGGGCGGACTTGCCCGCCCTTTCGTCATTTGATATGGGTCAAATTTATGAAAGCGTTACATTTTGGAGCAGGTAACATCGGTCGCGGTTTTATCGGTAAGTTACTGGCAGATGCCGGCATCGAGCTGGTGTTTGCTGACGTCAATCAGGTGGTACTTGATGCCCTTAACGCCCGTCATGAGTATCCGGTTCATGTGGTTGGCGAACAGGCAAAAGTCGAAATCGTAACAGGCGTGAGCGCCGTTAACAGCACCAGCGATGACATCGTTACGCTGATTGCTGAGGTTGATATCGTGACCACGGCGGTTGGCCCGCAGATTCTGGAGCGCATCGCCGGTGGCGTCGCGAAAGGTCTGGCCAAACGCAGCGACAGCGGTAATGTGCGTCCACTCAACATCATCGCCTGTGAAAACATGGTGCGCGGTACCAGCCAGCTGAAACAGCACGTGCTAAAAGCGCTGCCAGAGCAGTATCACGCATGGGTTGAAACGCATGTTGGCTTCGTGGATTCCGCGGTAGACCGCATCGTGCCGCCGTCCGAAGCGGGCACCACCGATCCGCTGGAAGTCACCGTGGAAACCTTCAGCGAGTGGATTGTTGATAAAACCCAGTTCAAAGGGGAATTGCCGAACATTCCTGGCATGGAATTGACCGACAACCTGATGGCATTCGTTGAGCGCAAGCTGTTCACTCTCAATACCGGTCACGCCATCACCGCGTATCTCGGCCAGCTGGCTGGTCACGCTACCATTCGTGACGCGATTCTCGATGAGAACGTGCGTGCGGTAGTGCAAGGCGCGATGCAGGAGAGCGGCGCCGTGCTGATCAAGCGTTATGGTTTTGAAGCCGATAAACATGCTGCCTATATCCAGAAAATCCTCACCCGCTTCGAAAACCCGTACCTGAAAGATGACGTTGAGCGCGTCGGTCGTCAGCCGCTGCGTAAACTCAGCGCGGGCGATCGCCTGATCAAGCCAACGCTGGGCACGCTGGAGTATCAGCTGCCGCACGATAATCTGGTTCAGGGCATTGCCGCCGCGATGCACTATCGCAGCGAAGCCGATCCGCAGGCGCAGGAACTGGTCGCGCTGCTGGCAGAAAAAGGCCCGCAAGCCACGCTGGCGGAAATTTCTGGCCTGGATGCCAACAGCGAAGTGGTCACCTCAGTGGTGAGCGCTTACAACGCTATGGCATAATGCGCGCCCTTTAGTGGTTAACTCGGGCGCGCTTGCGTGCCCGCTGGCGGTAGCTGAACGATGCAGGCAATGATGGAAGAGAAGCAGGCTTTTGAAAACCGGGTGCTTGAGCGCCTGAACGCCGGTCGTTCGGTGAGAAGCTTCCTGATCGCCGCCGTTGAGCTGCTGACCGAAGCGGTTAACCTGCTGGTGCTGCAAGTGTTTCGCAAGGACGATTACGCGGTTAAATACGCGGTAGAACCGCTGCTGCTGGGTGATGGTCCGCTGGGCGAACTCTCGGTTCGCCTCAAGCTGATTTACGGCCTGGGCGTGATCAACCGGCATGAGTACGAAGATTGTGAACTGCTGCTGGCGCTGCGTGAGGAGCTGAATCACGATATCAGCGATTATCGTTTTATCGACGATGAGATCCTCGGCCCGTTTGGCGAACTGCACTGCGTGGCCGCCTGGCCACCGCAGCCAGACTTCAACCGCGACGACGACCAACTGCGCTCCATGCAGCAACAGCGCTATCTGCAGATGGTGCGTTCAACCATGGTGCTGTCGCTCACCGAGCTGATTTCACGGATTTCGCATAAGCAGGTGTTTAAAAAGCCGGCGCTGTAGTTTTCGTATGAACAAGCGCGATGAACCGTGCCGCTGCGGATAAGTGCGCGTGAGACATCTACGTGTTAAATCAGCACGCATTGTCGCGGCGCGATTTATCGCGCGAAGTCATGCGCTGCAAAGTTGCCTGAATTTGATGTATCCTTTGCCTGTTTTCCTTAACGAGTTTTCCCCCAATGAAAGAACAAGAAAAAGCCGAGATCAAACTTCTGAGCGATCAGCTCGATGCGCTCAACCGCAAAGAAGCCCCGCTGTTAGCCTCTGGCGATGCCGAAAAGCTCGGTGAACTGCTGCGTGAAAAAGAGAAGCTGGAGCTGGAAATTGAGCGCCTGCGCGGTGTGCGCACCGAGAAGCTGAGCAAAGAAGCGCAACAGCTGCAGAAGCTGGGCTTTAGCCGCGAAATCACCAAAAAAGAACAAGCCAACATGGGCGCATTCAAGAAAAGCGTGCGCGGCCTGGTGGTGGTACACCCAATGACCGCGCTCGGACGTGAGATGGGACTGAAAGTGATGACCGGCTACGCGAAGCAGCCGTTCTAATCTTGACTTACGCGGCGTGTGAAACGTCGCGTAGGATGCCCGCCGCCTGATGAACTTGTTCATTCAGACTGTCCAGCAAGGCATAGCGACGGCGATACTCGGCGCGCTTCTTGCTGGCAATCTCTTCCAGATCTTTACGCTCTGCGCGTAACGGCAACGCAAATAGCTCATCGGCCCGCGCCACGCCACCCAACGACAACCAAAACTCGCTGTAGCTGGCAAAGAACTTATCGCCTTTACTGTGACGATAGCGCAGGCTGCGAAACACGTGCGTGGTATCGCCAACGGCGGTGATCGCTTCAACGCCACACTGTTCAGCCAGATTAAATACTGCTTCCATCAACAGACGTTTTGGGAATACGCCATGCGCCGCTTTGGTGGCATCGCGAATCACATCGTTGGAAATATGCTTACGCGGTCCCTGCAATCCACCAATTAATAACGTGCGCTTCTGCTGTTCGCGAATAATTGAGAAAGAGAGCGACGCAATTAACTGCGTTTCATAGCGCAATTCCAAAGTAATTTCACCTTCACGGTCAAAGCGGCCCGGACAGCAGTGAATCACATACGTCTCATCATTTTTGCCGCTCAGGGTGGCCAGCAAATTATCACCCGGACTCTGCAACAGCTGACGCAGCGTCGCATTATCTAACTGATCCATCAACGTATAGTGATCGATGATCGCCTGTGCGCGCTGCGCCACGCTGAATCCCGCACGCAGATAAGGACGATGTGGCTTCGCCGGCAGCAAACCCTGCATGGTCAACAGCTGTGGTAACGCAGATAATTGCGCCAACTGGTGCAGGTAATTAAAGGTAGTTACTGGAAACACCAGCGATCTTAAGGCAAATTTCGCGCGAAATCTTCCGCTATTCCATAATTTATTTGGCCTGAACTTTCCGCTTATTAACGGCAAAAATAGCGGTGCTGACGAATCATTATTCGTCACAGAAGTTGCGATAGTAGACATGATTATTTAGGCTTGACGAGACAAATTATCGCCACTATATGCCCCAAATTATCAACGGCAGGTTAATAGCTTTCGCAGCGGAATAGTCGTGTGCGGGAATATTCAGGTCGTTTAGAAAGGGTTTATAAAGGCGAAAAAAAACCGGTGAAGAGATCACCGGTTTAGTGCGTTGCGGCTATCGCCTGAACTTACTTCGCAGCAGCGAAACGTGCTGCAGCTTCGTCCCAGTTCATTACGTTCCAGAATGCTTTGATGTAATCAGGACGTTTGTTCTGATACTTCAGGTAGTAAGCGTGTTCCCACACGTCCAGACCGATGATCGGCGTGCCTGAAACGCCAGCAACGGCTTCACCCATCAGCGGGCTATCCTGGTTTGCGGTTGAAACCACAGCCAGTTTGTCGCCTTTTTTCACCAGCCACGCCCAGCCTGAACCGAAGCGAGTAGTCGCGGCTTTCTCAAACTCAGCCTGGAAAGCTTCAACGCTACCGAAATCTTTTTCGATGGCGGCTTTCAGGTCGCCCTGCAGCGAGGTGCCCAGCTTCAGACCTTTCCAGAAGAAGCTGTGGTTAGCGTGGCCGCCTGCGTTGTTACGCAGTGGGCCTTTTTTGTCTGCTGGCAGCTGATCCAGTTTGGTGATCAGCTCTTCTACCGGCAGGTCAGCGAATTCGGTACCTTCCAGCGCAGCGTTAGCGTTGTTAACGTAGGTCTGGTGGTGTTTAGTGTGATGGATTTCCATCGTCTGCTTGTCGAAGTGCGGTTCCAGTGCGTCGTACGCATACGGCAGGGATGGCAGTGAATAACTCATGTTCTTCCTCTCCATTTTAGTGTTTTGCAGCACCACCTCACTGGGTGTGCCGCGTAAGCAGTCGGATCATTATAGTTAAAAACATGATCCGTAAAAGGGTTATCAATGCCTTAGAATTGATAAGGATTTGATGAATCTGGGAAAAGGTGCGCACGCACGGCTACACCTTGTGGCTGCTGGCGCGCAGTTTTAGCTGCACCGGCAGTTCATTGATGGCTGGCGGCTCATCACCTTTGAGCGCCGCCAGCAGACGTTTACCCGCCATGCGCCCCATCTCTTCATACGGCAGCACAATGCTGGTGAGCGGCGGCGAACATACGGCCGCCAGCGGACCGCCGCCGATGCTGGCAATCGCCAACTGGCTGGGAATCGCAATCCCCGCCGCATGGCACGCCATGATAGCGCCGCAGGCCACTTCGTCGCTGGTGCAAATCAGCACATCCAGCTCCGGCCAGGTCAGGCGAATTTCCGCCAGCAAGCTGTGCCCGGCGGCAAAGGTCGGCATTTTCGGTGAGGTCACCACGCGATGCGGCGCCTGATTCATCGCCAGCATGCCGCTGTGCCAGCCATTCAGCAGCTGGCGGAAGATGGTGTTATTACTCTGCGTGCACAGCAAACCGAGATTGCGATAGCCGCGCTCGACCAGACTTTGCACCAGTTGGCGAATCGCTTTGGCGTAATCGACACCAATGCTGATCCCCGCCGAATCCTGATGCACGCCGCCAATATCCATGACCGGCAGCCCGGAATTGCTCAGCAGACGATGCGCTTCGGCGGCGTTATCGAAATTGAAATGCACCATCGCCGCCGGATTATAGGAGAGCAACATTTCAATCAGCTCGCTCTCTTCTGCCGCCGAATGGTTGGCTTCAGCCAGCATCATGTTATAGCCCTGCGGCCGCAGCACTTCCTGTAGCGCTTCGGACACAATTGCACTGCCCGGCGTGGCAAACGATGGCACCACCATGGTGATCAGGCGTGATGTGGCCGATGCCAGATTGCTCGCCTGCACATTCGGCACATAGGAGAGCTCAATCACCGCCGCATCGATTTTGGCGCGAATTTCAGGCGACACTTTCTCCGGCATGCGTAGCGCGCGCGACGCTGTCATGGTGCTTACGCCCACCAAACGGGCAACATCGGCTAAAGTGCTTTTACCGGTACCGCGCCGTTTTTTTTCTGTCATGCGATCTCCTGCATTACTCGCTACTTTTTTGCCAGGACGCAGCTTAAAACCAAATCTGTTAACGCGCCATGTGAAAAACCACAGTTTCGGGCATGCCTCACCCCGCGATCTTTTCAGAATGATTGAGCATGTCAGGTGCTTGCAACCAAGACAAACGCACAGCAAGGAAATGTTAGCGATAACACGTTTTTTAACAATAACGGTGTTAGCGCTAACTTTTGCGACAATCATCACAGAAAACCGCTGAGAAAATAACCTACATTGCACTCCATCGACGAATAAACAGGAATGACTGATGCTCACTCAATGGCTAACGCCGCAACATATTCGGGTAGTCGAGCAGGTTAGCGTCTGGCAGGAAGCAGTGCGATTATCTGCCGAACCGCTGCTGGCCGCTGGGGCGATCAGCCCGGCTTATCTCGATGCCATCTTCACTTCGCATGCCGAACTCGGCCCTTACTACGTGCTGGCCCCGGGCCTGGCGATGCCGCATGCCCGCCCGGAACAAGGCGCGCGCAAAAACGGCCTGTCGTTGCTGCATGTGAAAAATGGCGTGAATTTTCAGGCCGATGAAAACGATCCGGTTTATGTGGTCATCATGCTGTGCGCGGTATCTGGTGACGATCACATTCAGATGATCACCGCCTTAGCGGACGTGTTCAGCGACGAATCCCGCCTGCAGCAGTTGCTGTCGGCTTCTACCCTGTCAGCGATTGAAGCTGTCATTGAAAATAAATAACCAGAGAACCCTATGATGAAAAAAGTCCTGATTGTGTGTGGAAATGGTTTAGGTAGCAGCTTTATTGTTGAAATGAACGTGAAGAAGATTGTGGCGGAATTAGGCAAAGAGGCAGAAGTGGGCCATACCGATTTAACCTCTGCGAAATCTGAACAGGCTGATTTAATCATTGCCGCAAAAGATATTGCCGACCAATTAGCCGGGCACAGCGCGAAAGTCGTTGGTCTGACAAACCTGCTGGATAATGCAAAGATTAAAGAAATTTTGGCTGAAAATATCTAACAACAGTTTATCCCGAAAAACTTTACTCACTATGGAGTAAGTTATGCTGCAGTTTATAATTAAGGATGTTCTTGGAACACCCGCTATACTTGTCGGCCTTTTTTCCCTGTTTGGTTTATTACTGCAAAAGAAACCGGTTTCTGATGTTATTTCCGGTACGCTTAAAACCATCATGGGTTTTGTTATTCTCATCGCCGGGGCCAATTTAATTGCGGCCACGCTGACCATCTTCAGTCAGCTGTTTGAGCACTCTTTTAATATTCAGGGCGTAGTGCCAAATACGGATGCAATGGCCGCGCTGGCGCAGAAAAGTTACGGCACCGAAACCGCCATGATCATGGTGTTTGGTATGCTGGTGAACATCTTGCTGGCGCGCATTACCCCGTTGAAATACATCTTCCTGACCGGTCACCACACGCTGTATATGTCGGCGATGCTGGCGGTAATTCTGTCAGTAGGCGGCATTCACGGCTTCTGGCTGGTGCTGATTGGTTCGCTGATTCTCGGCACCATGATGGTGGTTTGCCCGGCGATTCTGCAGCCGTTCACCCGCAAAATCACCAACTCGGACGATCTGGCGCTCGGCCACTTTGGCTCAACCGGCTATCTGCTCTCCGCGTTAGTGGGCAAAATGGTCGGTAAAGGCAGCCCGTCGATTGAAGAGCTGAAGGTGCCAAAAACCCTCAACTTCCTGCGCGACTCATCGGTAGCGATTTCGCTGACCATGATGATTCTGTTTATCGCGCTGGTTCTGGTTGCCGGTAAAGAATTCACCGAAAGCATCAGTGGCGGCCAAAACTACATTGTGTTCGCCATCATTCAGTCGATCACCTTTGCTGCGGGCGTCTATATCATCCTCGCCGGTGTGCGCATGGTGATTGCCGAAATCGTGCCGGCCTTTAAAGGTATCGCCGATAAGCTGGTACCCAACGCCAAACCGGCGCTGGATTGCCCAACCGTGTTCCCGTTCGCGCCGAACGCGGTAATCATCGGCTTCCTGTCGAGCTTCTCCGCCGGCTTGATCAGCATGTTCCTGTGTCCGCTGTTTGGTCTAAGCGTTATTGTTCCGGGTCTGGTACCGCATTTCTTCTGCGGTGCGACCGCTGGCGTCTACGGCAATATCACCGGCGGACGTCGCGGCGCTGTGATCGGTGCCTTTGTGCAAGGCTTGCTGATCTCCTTCCTGCCAGCGATTCTGCTGCCGCTGATGGGCGACCTCGGCTTCGCTTCCACCACCTTCGGTGATGCCGACTTCGGCATTGTTGGTATTGTGCTCGGCCACATTATTTCGTTCTTCCATTGATGTCATCAACAGCGCCTGCGGGCGCTGTTGTTGTAATGAGGAAATAAGTTATGCAAGCCAAATTCTCCCCCTCCTTAATGTGCATGGATCTCACGCGTTTTCGCGAGCAGGTTGAAGCGATGAATAGCACCGCCGCCTTTTATCATGTCGATATTATGGATGGCAGCTACGTGAAGAATATTACGCTGTCGCCGTTCTTTATTGAGAACCTGCGTAAAATTACCGATGTGCCGATTGATGTGCATTTAATGGTAAATCATCCCGAAGATATTATCCCGATGTGCATTGAGGCCGGCGCCGATATTATTAGCTTCCACCCGGAAACCGCTAATAACAAAATTTTCCGCCTGCTGATGCAAATTAAAGACGCAGGCCGTCGCTGCGGCGTGGTGTTAAATCCGGCCACACCGGCAGAAACTATTCGTGAATATGCGCACCTGCTGGATAAAGTCACGGTGATGTCAGTGGATCCGGGTTTCGCCGGGCAGACATTTATCCCGCAAACGCTGAATAAGATTCGCCAGTTGATCGCCATGCGCGAAGAGCACGGTTATCACTATCTGACCGAAATTGATGGTTCATGCAACGCACGCACCTTCCGGCAGATTGCTGCTTCAGGCGTGGATGTGTTTATTGTGGGCACGTCAGGTTTGTTTAATCTGGATGACGATGTCGCGCAGGCGTGGCAGAAGATGGAGAGCATTTTCGCCGAGGAAACCGCAGCTGCGTAAACCTGCACATATCGTAGCGGCGCAATTTATTGCGCGATAAATCGCGCCGCGACAAAATGTGCACAATCAATGATCTGTTAACGCCCCAGCTCACTCAGCGATTTATCCAGCGCGCCCACCAGCCAATCGATATCCGCTTCCTGGAACGCCAACGGCGGACGCAACTTCAGCACGTTGCCGTAAGGTCCCGCCACTGACGTCAACACGCGGTGTTCGCGCAGTTTCTCGATCAAATCCAGCGCCAGCGCTTTATCCGGCGTTTTACTGGCGCGATCCTGCACCAGTTCGAAACCAATAAACAGGCCCGCACCGCGCACGTCGCCGATCGACTCGTGACGATCCATTAGTTTCTGCAGTTCACTCAACAGCCTGGCGCCCACCACGCGGCTGTGCTCCTGCAAGCCCTCTTCTTTAATTACCGTCAGCACCGCTTGCGCGGCGGCCATCGCCACCGGATTACCGCCAAAGGTGTTGAAGTAAGGAATCTCGTCACTAAATGCCGCTAGCACATCGCTTTTCGCCAGCAAACCTGAAACCGGAATGCCGTTGCCCATTGGCTTGCCGGTGGTGATCACATCAGGCACCACGCCGTGACGCGCAAAGCCCCAGAACGCATCGCCGGTACGACCAAAGCCCGGCTGCACTTCATCGGCAATGAAAATCCCGCCGTTGGCATGCACCACATCGACCGCTTTTTGCAGGAAGCCGCGCGGGTTCGGCAATACGCCATCGGATGAGAAGATCGAGTCAGCGAGGAAGCCGGCAAACTTAATGCCGTGCGCTTTCATATCGTCAATCTGCTGCTGGATTTCATTGGCAAACCACTCGCCGAGATCGGGCGCATTCACGCGATAGGCATCCGGCGGTGAAACCAGACGCGTGGTTGCCGCCAACGGCTGTCCGCTGCCGAGGGCGGGCGACACACCTGACGTGAGATCGCTGGTGCCGTGATACGCCTCCTGCGACACGATAATGCCGGTGCCGCCGCTGAAAGCCCGCGCCACGCGGATCGCCAAATCGTTGGCTTCCGAACCGGTACACATGTACATGGCGCGATCGATGGCATCTGGCGTGGTCGCCAGCAGCTCTTCGGTGTAATCGAGAATGCGTTCGTGCAGATAGCGCGTGTGAGTGTTCAGCATCTTCATCTGCTGATTCACCGCCTCAATCACCGCCGGATGGCAGTGACCAATGCTCGCCACGTTGTTGTACACATCAAGATATTTATCACCGGCGGCATCCCACACATACTGCCCTTCGCCGCGCACTAAGTGCACCGGCTTGCGGTAAAACAGGCGATACGACTCGCCCAACACTTTGCTGCGCTTGTCGGTTAGCTTGCGGGTTGCCGCATCCAGTCCGTCGGCGTGCTCAGCACGAAAACTGTTGGTATCCATGATGGTAGAACGTGTAGCCATGGTAACTCCCGTTGCGAAGGTGAAAGGGGTGCATGCGAAATCGCCGTTTGCCAATATCATGCCTGCTTTGGCGACAAATGCAACCAAATACACAAATACAACCAAATACACATGACGGCGCAATGACACTCAGGTAAGCTTAGGCCCAGGTTGAACACGCCACAGGGAAAAGTCATGCTGCAGGAAACCCGCTTACACCGCATTCGCGCGCTGCTGACCACGCAACATCAGCTCAGCACCGAGCGCATCATCAATGAGCTTGGTATCTCGCGCGAAACCGCGCGGCGCGACATTATTGAGCTGGAAGCGCAGGGATTGGCGCGGCGGGTGCATGGCGGTTTGGTCGCCGTCGATAGCCAGCCAGAGCCGCCGCTGCAGGTGCGCCGTAACGCGCAGGCGAAAGAGAAACGCGCAATTGCGGTTGCTGCCGCGCAACATCTCCAGCCCGGCCAAACGCTGTTCCTTGATGCCGGCACCACCACCACCATGCTGGCCGAACAACTGCGCACCATGTCGGGTTTAACCATCATCACTAACAGCCTGCAGGCCGCGCTGGCGCTGAGCGCAGCGGAAGAGCATGAGACGCTGAATAATCAGGTGATTTTAATTGGCGGCGTGATGATGGCAGGCGCACAGCAAACGCGCGGGGAGATGACGATTGGGGAAATTTATCGTTATCGCGCCGATGTGGTGCTGCTTTCGCCGGTCGGCATCGATGCGAAAAACGGTGCCAGCAGTTTTCATCCCCACGAAGCGGCGATTGCCCGCGCCATGGTGCAGCAGGCGAACCGCACCATTTTACTGGCGGATCACAGCAAACTCGGCGTGATGAGCCGCACCGTTTATGCTCCGGTTGCGGAAATCGATCTGCTGATCTGCGACAGCGGCGCGGCAAAACCCGGCGCGCTGACGGCACTGCAACAGGCGCTGCCGCAGGTGCAGGTGGTTTAACGCAGCCGCTGCGGATGGCTGTAAACCGTGGCGCGGCCCGGTTTACTGAAGCCGACTAGCGTGAGATTGCAACGTTCGGCCACCTCAACGGCAAGCTGTGTCGCAGCCGACACCGCGAACAGAATCTCCACGCCGCACATGGCGGATTTCTGCACCATCTCATAGCTGGCGCGACTGGAAACCAGCACCGCGCCCTGCTGCCACGGCTGCTGGCTGCGACTCCCCAGCAGTTTATCCAGCGCCACATGGCGACCAACATCTTCATAGCCGCCCTGCAATTCGCCTTGCGGTGACATCCACGCCGCCGCGTGCGTGCAGCCGGTGAGATTGCCGATCGGCTGGTAGTCGCGCAGCTGCGCCAGGCCTTTATCCAGATTGACTAAATCAAAGGTTTGGCTGAACGGCAGCGGCTGTAATGGCTTACCGATTTGATCGAGTTGCTCCACGCCACACACGCCGCAGCCGGTGCGTCCGGCCATGGCGCGGCGCTGCTCTTTCAGCGCCATAAAGCGGCGGCTGGAGAGTTCAATCTGTACTTCAATGCCATTACAGCCCGGAACCACATCGATACCGTAGATTTCATCCGGGCGCGCAATAATGCCTTCCGAGAGCGAGAAACCTATCGCAAAAGCTTCCAAATCATTGGGTGTCGCCATCATCACAACGTGCGAAATGCCGTTATAGACCAGCGCCACCGGCACTTCCTGCGCCAGCCAGTCTGTTTCCGCAAGGCTGATATCACGCCGCTGATGCACCTGCGCCTGCACCGCACCTGAGATCTTATTCACATTAATGTGACTTTCCTGCTCATTCTCTGTCACTTTTTTCGCCTCACATAACAACCTTACTAAAGTAGTGGTAATATTAGGTCGCTATTGCCGCAATATTCGTCGGGTTATTGTGACGCCCGATTCACTGCTCTGCAAAAGTAAAAATCATTCATGTTGAAAGGATAATCCATGAACGTCAGCCGAAGAAAATTCTTCAAGGTCTGTGCTGGCGGTATGGCAGGGACAACGGCAGCACTGCTTGGCTTTGCGCCAGAGGTAGCGCTGGCGGAAACGCGACAGTATAAACTGCTGCGCGCACGCGAAACCCGTAACACCTGCACTTACTGCTCAGTTGGCTGTGGCTTGTTAATGTACAGCCTCGGTGACGGCGCGAAAAACGCCAAAGAGACCATTTTCCACATCGAAGGGGATCCGGATCATCCGGTGAGCCGCGGCGCATTGTGCCCGAAAGGCGCAGGCCTGCTCGACTTCATCCACAGTGAAAGTCGCCTGCAATACCCGGAATACCGCGCGCCAGGCTCCGATAAATGGCAGCGCATTAGCTGGGACGATGCCTTTGATCGCATCGCCAGGCTAATGAAAGCGGACCGCGACGCTAACTTCGTGGCGCAAAACGCTGCGGGCGTGACGGTAAACCGTTGGCTCTCCACCGGCATGCTGTGTGCTTCCGCATCCAGCAACGAAACCGGCTATTTAACCCAGAAATTTACCCGATCGCTCGGCATGTTAGCGGTCGACAACCAGGCACGCGTTTGACACGGACCAACGGTAGCAAGTCTTGCTCCAACATTTGGTCGCGGTGCGATGACCAATCACTGGGTCGACATCCGTAATGCCAATCTGATCGTTGTGATGGGCGGGAACGCCGCTGAAGCGCATCCGGTGGGATTCCGCTGGGCGATGGAAGCCAAGATTCACAACAAAGCCAAACTGGTTGTTATCGATCCGCGCTTCACGCGCACGGCATCGGTAGCCGATTTCTATACGCCGATTCGTTCGGGTACCGACATCACTTTCCTGTCGGGCGTCCTGCTGTGGCTGCTACAAAACGACAAAATCCAGCATCAATATGTGCAGGCCTACACCAATGCCAGCCTGATCGTGCGCGAGGATTATCATTTTGAAGATGGCCTGTTCAGCGGCTACGACGAAGAGAATCGCAAATACGACAAAACCAGCTGGAACTACGAGCTGGACGCCGACGGCTTCGCCAAACGCGACACCACGCTCACGCATCCGCGCTGCGTATGGAACCTGCTGAAGCAGCACGTTAGCCGTTACACGCCAGAAATTGTTGAACGCATCTGCGGCACGCCAAAAGCGGACTTCCTGCACGTGTGTGAACTGATTGGCGAAACCAGCGCGCGCGATCGCACCACCTCGTTCCTGTATGCGCTCGGCTGGACGCAGCACTCGGTCGGTGCGCAGAACATCCGCACCATGGCGATGATTCAGCTGCTGCTCGGCAACATGGGCATGATTGGCGGCGGCATCAATGCGCTGCGCGGCCACTCGAATATTCAGGGTCTGACCGATCTCGGTTTGCTGTCGCAAAGTTTGCCGGGTTACATGACTTTGCCGTCGGAAAAACACACCGATCTGCAGAGTTATCTTGCTGCCAACACGCCGAAAGCGCTGCTGCCGGGCCAGGTAAACTACTGGAGCAACTACCCGAAATTCTTTGTCAGCCAGATGAAAGCCTTCTTCGGTGACAAAGCCCAGGCGGAAAACAGCTGGGGCTTCGACTGGTTGCCGAAGTGGGATAAAGGCTACGACGTGCTGCAGTACTTCGAGATGATGTCGCAAGGCAAGGTCAATGGCTATCTGTGCCAGGGCTTCAACCCGGTGGCGTCGTTCCCGAACAAGCGCAAAGTGATTGATTCACTGTCGAAGCTGAAGTTCCTCGTCACCATCGACCCGCTCAACACCGAAACTGCCACCTTCTGGGAGAATCACGACGAGTTTAACGATGTTGATCCGTCAAAAATTCAGACCGAAGTGTTCCGTTTGCCCTCCACCTGCTTCGCCGAAGAGAACGGTTCGATCGTTAACTCCGGCCGCTGGCTGCAGTGGCACTGGAAAGGTCAGGATGCACCGGGCGAAGCGCTCAATGACGGCGAGATTCTTTCCGGCATCTATTCACGCCTGCGCAAAATGTACGCCAGTGAAGGCGGTGCATTGCCTGAGCAAGTGCTGAACATGAGCTGGAACTACCTGACGCCAGAAAATCCGGCGCCGGAAGAAGTGGCGATGGAGAACAACGGCAAAGCGCTGGCGGATGTATACGATGACAAAGGCACGCTGCTGGTGAAAAAAGGCCAACAGCTCAGCACCTTTGCCCATCTGAAAGATGACGGCAGCACCAGCAGCGGATGCTGGATTTTCGCCGGCAGCTGGACGCCGGACGGCAACCAGATGGCGCGCCGCGACAACACCGATCCCACCGGTTTGGGCAATACGCTGAACTGGAGCTGGGCGTGGCCGCTCAACCGCCGCATTCTCTACAACCGCGCCTCGGCTGATCCGCAAGGCAATCCGTGGGATCCGAAACGTCAGATCCTGAAGTGGGATGGCAGCAAATGGGGCGGCATGGATGTGCCGGACTACAGCGCCGCCGCACCCGGCAGCGATGTCGGGCCGTTCATCATGCAGCCGGAAGGCATGGGCCGCCTGTTTGCGCTCGATAAAATGGCCGAAGGTCCGTTCCCGGAACACTACGAGCCGTTTGAAACGCCAATCGGCACCAACCCGCTGCATCCGAACGTGGTATCCAACCCGGCGGCGCGCGTGTTCAAGGACGATTTGGCGTCGATGGGCCAGGCGGAGCAGTTCCCGTATGTCGGCACCACTTATCGCCTCACCGAGCATTTCCATTACTGGACCAAACACGCGCGGCTCAATGCCATCGCGCAGCCGGAACAGTTTATTGAAATCGGCGAGAAGCTGGCCAACAAGCTCGGCATCGCGCAGGGCGACACGGTGAAAGTGAGCTCCAATCGCGGCTACATCAAAGCCAAAGCGGTGGTCACCAAGCGCATCCGTCCACTCAACGTCGACGGCAAAATCGTTGATACCATCGGCATTCCGATTCACTGGGGTTATCAGGGCGTGGCGAAAAAAGGCTTTATTGCCAACACTCTGACGCCGTTTGTCGGTGATGCCAACACGCAGACGCCAGAATTTAAGGCGTTCCTGGTCAACGTCGAGAAGGTGTAAGGAGAACGAATATGGCTTATCAATCTCAAGACATTATCCGCCGCTCCGCCACCAATGGACTCACGCCTGCCCCGCAGGCACGTAACCATCAGCAGGAAGTGGCGAAACTGATCGACGTGACCACCTGCATCGGCTGCAAAGCGTGTCAGGTGGCGTGCTCGGAGTGGAACGATATCCGCGATGAAGTGGGACATAACGTTGGGGTGTACGACAATCCTGCCGATTTGACCGCCAAATCGTGGACGGTGATGCGCTTCTCAGAAGTGGAGGAGAACGGCAAGTTAGAGTGGCTGATTCGCAAGGATGGCTGCATGCACTGCGCCGATCCCGGCTGCCTGAAAGCCTGCCCATCTGAAGGCGCGATTATTCAGTACGCCAACGGCATCGTCGATTTTCAGTCAGAACAGTGCATTGGCTGCGGCTACTGCATTGCGGGCTGTCCGTTCGATGTGCCGCGTCTGAATAAAGAGGACAACCGCGTCTATAAATGCACGCTGTGCGTCGATCGTGTCAATGTCGGTCAGGAACCGGCGTGCGTGAAAACCTGCCCGACCGGCGCGATTCACTTCGGCAGCAAAAGCGATATGCAGGCGCTGGCCGGTGAACGCGTGGCCGAGCTCAACACGCGCGGCTATGCCAACGCCGGCTTGTACGATCCGGAAGGCGTCGGCGGCACACACGTGATGTACGTGCTGCATCACGCCAACAAACCGCAGCTCTATCACGGTTTGCCGGATAATCCGAGCATCAGCCCGGCGGTAACGTTCTGGAAAGGGATCTGGAAACCGCTGGCGGCGATCGGTTTTGCCGCTACCTTTGCTGCATCCGTGTTCCACTACGTTGGCGTAGGGCCAAACCGCGTGGAAGAGGATGAGGACGAGAATCTGCACGAAAAAGAGGAGCGCGAATAATGAAAAAACGCGATCGTCTGGTGCGCTACAGCGCACCGGAACGCATCAATCACTGGATTGTGGCGTTCTGTTTTGTGCTCGCCGCGCTGAGCGGACTGGGTTTCTTTTTCCCGTCGTTTAACTGGCTGATGCACGTGCTCGGCACGCCGCAGTTGGCGCGTATCCTGCATCCGTTTGTTGGCACGGTGATGTTTGCCGCCTTTATCATCATGTTCTTACGCTATTGGAAACATAATCTGATCAATCGCGAAGACCTGGTTTGGGCGAAAAACATCCACAAAATCGTGCAAAACGAAGAGGTCGGCGATACCGGCAAATACAACTTCGGGCAGAAGTGTGTGTTCTGGGCTGCTATCATCAGCTTAGTCTTGCTGCTGGTGAGCGGAATTGTTATCTGGCGCCCGTACTTTGCCGGTGCCTTTACTATTCCGCTGATTCGCATCGCGCTAGTGGTGCATTCGGTCTCAGCTGTGGCGCTGATCGTGGTGATTATGGTGCACATTTACGCCGCCTTGTGGGTAAAAGGCACCATTACCGCCATGGTTGAGGGCTGGGTTCCGGCCGCGTGGGCGAAGAAACATCACCCACGCTGGTATCGCGAGCAGCGCCAACGCCAAACACAACAGGAAAAACGTCCCTGATGAGTATTCGCATCATCCCGCAGGACCAGCTGGAGAAAAGCGAAAAGCACACGGCGGAGCAAGTTCCGCCGTTACTTTTCCCCCGGCTGAAAAATCTGTATAGCCGCCGTGCGGCACGTTTGCGCGACCTGGCCGCGAAGAATCCGCTGGGTGATTACCTGCGCTTTGCCGCGGTGATCGCCGAGGCGCAGGAGATCGTGCTGTATGACCATCCGCTGCAGCTCGATCTGCAGCAGCGGCTGACGCAGAGCGCCGAGCAGGGCAAACCGCCGCTTGATATCCACACCTATCCGCGCGATGCGCACTGGCAGCGTTTGCTGCATTCGCTGATCGCCGAGCTGAAGCCAGAGATGAGCGGCCAGGCGCTGGCAGTGCTGGAGAATCTGGAAAAATCCTCCACTACCGAACTGGAAAATCTGGCACATGCGCTGCTGGAAGGCGATTTCGCACAGGTGAGCAGCGACAAATCGCCGTTCATCTGGGCGGCGTTGTCGATTTACTGGGCGCAGATGGCGGCATTAATTCCCGGCAAAGCGCGCGCCGAATACGGTGAGCATCGCCAGTTCTGCCCGGTATGCGCCAGCGTGCCGGTCACCAGCGTGGTGCACATGAGCGTAGGCCAGCAAGGTCTGCGCTATCTGCACTGCAATCTGTGTGAAAGCGAATGGTATGTGGTGCGCAGCAAGTGCTCCAACTGTGAACAAACCGGCGATCTGCATTACTGGTCGCTGGACAGCGAAAAAGCGGCGGTGAAAGCAGAGAGCTGCGGCGATTGCGGTACCTACCTGAAGATGTTGTATCAGGAGAAGGATCCCGCCGTGGAGCCGGTGGCCGATGATTTGGCCTCGCTGGTGCTGGATGCCCGCATGGAGCAGGAAGGATTCGCCCGCAGCAGTCTGAATCCGTTTATGTTCCCCGGCGATTAGCTTTTTCCATGTTTCTGCGGTCCGTAGCGGCGCGATTTATCGCGCATTGTGCCAGCGCGCCGCCAGGGATATGTGCGGTTTGTTATCGCGTATTTTCATTCAACACGGAGGCGCACGATGAAACTGATTGGCAGCTACACCAGCCCTTTTGTCCGCAAAATATCAGTGATATTGCTGGAAAAAGGCCTGGTTTTCGAATTCGTTAATCACTCTCCGTGGATCGATGACAGCGATGTACCGCAGTACAATCCGCTGGGCAAAGTACCGGCGCTGATTGACGACAACCAGCTCACCTGGTTCGACTCTTCGATCATCGCGCAGGTGATTGAACTGCGCGGCGATGCGCCTGCGCTGCTGCCCGATGATGCGCTGCACGCGTTGCACATCCGTCAGCTGGAAAAACTGGCCGACGGCATTAACGATGCGGCGGTGATGATCGTGCGCGAGCAGATGCGTCCTGGCGATCAGCAATCTGAAGAGGTGCTGCTGCGCAACCGTGATAAAATCCAACGCGGCCTCGATGCGCTAGAAACCGCCGCCGCCCGAGGCGAATGGCTCAATAGCGGCACGCTCAATCTGGCCGATATCGCCACCGGCTGCATGATTGGATACCTCAACTTCCGCCGCGTGCTGCCAAACTGGTGCGTAAATCGCCCGGCGCTGGTGAAGCTGGCCGAAAACCTGTTTGCGCGCGAAAGCTTTGCCCGCACCGTTCCGCCCTCTCTGTAAGTCACCCGATGAAAACCCTGTACAGCCAATTACCTGCTATCGACAGCCTGCTGCGCGATCCCGCGCTGCAGCCGCTGCTTGCCGATCACGGAACCGCCTTCGCTACGCGCCAGCTGCGCAGCATGCAGCAGGAAGCGCGCGACCACATTCAGCAGCACCAAACCTTGCCAGAGTGGCACCTGAACTGGCCGGATGAAGCGCTGCGCCGTATCCAGCAACAGCAGCAAAGTGCGCTGCGTCCGGTGTTCAATCTCACCGGCACCGTACTGCACACCAATCTTGGCCGCGCACAGCTGAGCGATCGCGCTATCGACGCGGTGGTGAATTGCCTGCGTCAGCCGGTCACGCTGGAATACGCGCTGGATGAAGCGGCGCGTGGCCACCGCGATCGTGCGGTTAGCGCGCTGCTGAGCGAGTTAACCGGCGCGGAAGCGGCCTGTATCGTTAACAACAATGCCGCCGCCGTGTTATTGATGCTGGCCGCGTTAGCGCCGGGGCGCGAAGTGATTGTCTCGCGCGGCGAGCTGGTGGAAATTGGCGGCGCCTTCCGCATTCCTGACGTGATGCGCCTGGCGGGCTGCAAACTGGTGGAAGTAGGCACCACCAACCGCACGCACCTGAAAGATTATCGCGCCGCCATCGCGGAAAACAGCGGCCTGCTGATGAAGGTGCACACCAGCAATTATCAGATTCAGGGCTTTACCCATGCGGTAACGGAAGCAGAGCTGGTTGCGCTGGGTGACGCTTATCAATTGCCGGTGATCACCGACCTTGGCAGCGGATCGCTGATCGATATGACCGAATTTGGTCTGCCGGCTGAACCGATGCCGCAGCAGCTGATCGCCGCAGGCGTCAGTCTGGTAAGTTTCTCCGGCGACAAACTGCTCGGCGGTCCGCAGGCGGGGATTATCGTCGGCAAGCAGACGCTGATTGATCAGCTCCAGTCGCATCCGCTGAAACGCGCGCTGCGCGTCGACAAAATGACGCTCGCGGCGCTGGAAGCCACGCTACAGCTCTATCGTCAGCCGGAAACGCTGCGTGAAGCCCTGCCGACGCTGCGGCTGCTCACCCGTCCAGCGCAGGATATTCAGCAACAAGCTGAACGATTGCTGCCCGCGTTACAACAGATTTATCGAGATGACTTTTCGCTGGCGATTGCGCCCTGTTCATCCCAAATCGGCAGCGGATCGCTACCGGTTGAACGCCTTCCCAGTTTCGCCCTCACCTTCACGCCACGCGATGGGCGCGGTAGCCAGCTCGTCAATTTGTCACAGCGTTGGCGCAGCTTAGCGCGCCCGGTGATTGGCCGCGTTCAGGAAGGCAAACTGTGGCTGGATCTGCGCTGCCTTGATGATGAAAGCGCGCTGATTCAGGCCTTAGCGTCATGATTATTGCCACCGCTGGACACGTCGATCACGGCAAAACCGCGCTGTTAATGGCATTAACCGGCGTGGATGCCGATCGCCTGCCGGAAGAGAAACGGCGCGGCATGACCATCGATCTCGGCTACGCGTACTGGCCGCAACCGGATGGTCGCGTGCTCGGCTTTATTGATGTGCCGGGCCACGAGAAATTTCTCGCCAATATGCTGGCGGGCATTGGCGGCATTCATCATGCGCTGCTGGTGGTGGCCTGCGACGATGGCGGGATGCCGCAAACCCGCGAACATCTGCAGTTGCTGAGCCTGGCCGGACAGCCGCCGCTCAGCGTCGCGCTGACCAAGGCCGATCGCGTGGATGAAGCGCGCATCGCGGAAGTCCAGCGGCAGGTGGCGCAGCTCACGCAGCAACTCGGCTGGCTGGCGGTGCCGCAATTTGTCATCAGCAGCCACACCCAGCAAGGCATCGACGCGCTGCGCCAGCATCTCAGCACGCTGGCGGAACCGGCCTTCGACTCTCGTTACCGTTTCCGTCTCGCTATTGATCGCGCCTTCACGCTGAAAGGCAGCGGATTGGTGGTCACCGGCACCGCGCTGTCGGGCGAAGTGAACGTCGGCGATACTCTTTGGCTTAGCAGCCTGAATCTGCCGCTGCGCGTGCGCGCGCTGCATGCGCAGAACCAATCGGTGACGCGCGCGCAGGCCGGTGAACGTATCGCATTGAATATCGTCGGCGATGTGGAAAAAGCGCAGATCGCGCGCGGCGACTGGCTGCTGTCACAGGCCAGAGCGGAAGGCACCTCGCGCTTAACCGTGGCGCTGCGCTTGCTGCAGCCGCTGAAGAGCGCGTCGCAGCCGATTCATCTCCACCACGCCGCCAGCCACGTCACTGGACGCATTACGCTGCTGGCGGATGATGTCGCGGAACTGGTGCTGAACCAACCGCTGTGGCTGGCCGAGAATGATCGGCTGATTATCCGCGACAGCAACGCACAGCACACGCTGGGCGGCGCGCGCGTGCTGCTGCTCAACAGTAAAAAGCGCGGCAAACGTCAGGCGGAGTATCTTGCCTGGCTGCAGCAGCTGGCCGCCGCACAAGATGATGACGCCAGCCTGCAGGCGCATCTGGCCTATCAACCGACAGAACGGCGTGACCTGGCGTGGGCGCGCCAGCTTACCGAGCCCGCGCTGGATGCACTGATCGAGCATGCAGCACCGGTGCAGCTTGATAACGCGCTGATGAGTGCCGCGCAGGCAGCACAATGGCGGCAAAAGCTGCTGGAATCACTGGCGCATTTTCATCAGCAGCATCCCGAGATGCCGGGCATCGGCCACGATCGTTTGCGTCGTGTGGCAATGCCGCATCAGCCTGCGGAATGGGTGTTAGCGCTGATTGATCAACTGCTGGCGCAAGGTCAGCTACAACAGCGACAAGGCTGGCTGCATCTGCCCGACTTCGAACCGCGCTTTAATCCGCAGGAAGAAGCTCTTTGGCAGCAGGTCGGCCCGCTGTTTGGCGATCAGCCGCTGTGGGTGCGCGATATCGCGCTGGCGCTGCAGCAGGATGAACAGGCGATTCGCTCGCTGCTGCTCACTGCTGCGCGGCTCGGACATATCACCGCGATCGTACGCGATCGCTACTATCGCAGCGACCAGATCCAGATCTTCGCCGATCTGATTCGGAGCCGTGCCGCGCAAGAGGGCAGCACCAGCGCCGCCGACTTCCGCAACCAGCTTGGCACCGGGCGCAAAGTGGCGATACAGATTCTGGAATTCTTCGACCGCAGCGGCTTCACCCGCCGCCGTGGTAACGATCATCTGTTGCGCGACGACCGCCTGTTTCCCGTCTCATCTGCCTAAAATCTCTCGCGTTGCCTCGCAGTTCAGCCTGTAACTGCGCTGCAACGTACATTCCCTGTTGCGCAAAAAAGTGCCAGAATGTAAGAAATACTCTTACACTGGATAACGATGATGGCACGTACCATGACGATCGATTTAGGCGATGAACTGCGCGAATTTGTTGAATCTCTGGTTGAATCCGGCGACTACCGTACGCAAAGCGAAGTGGTGCGCGACTCGCTGCGCTTGCTGCGTGAGAAGCAGGCGGAATCAAAGCTGGAAAAGCTCAGAGAGTTGGTCAGAGAGGGCTTTGAAAGCGGCCCGGGAAAAGAGTGGGATCATGAAGATTTTCTAAGACGAGCAAAAGCCAGGGTAGGCATTTATGAAAAGGACCATCACGATAAAACCGGAAGCTGATGCAGATCTAATGAAGATCTGGATTTATGGCTACTGGAATTATGGAGAGCAGTTAGCTGATGACTATAGCGCCAGATTCGCTCAGCTCTTCGACAAACTCGCCATGTTTGATTTAGGTCGTAAACGACCGGATTTAGGTCAGCAGATCTATTCGCTGCCTTTCGAACAGCATATTGTGATCTACCGCGCTGAAGTGGATGAAATTTTCATCGGGCGTATCTTGCACCACTCGCAGGACGTTAGCGCCGAGTTTTGAAAACAAAAAAGGACGATCTCTCGTCCCCTTTATTTTGTAGCATCGCCATTCATGGCGACCACGCCAATTACTGCAGCAGTGAAATATCCGCCACCTGCAGGAACAGCTGGCGCAGCTGTGCCAGCAGCGTCAGACGGTTAATACGCACCGCCTGATCGTCAGCGTTCACCATCACTTTATCGAAGAAGTTATCTACCGCTTCACGCAGCTGCGCCAGTTCAACCAGCGCATCCTGATAGCGACCTTCTGCAAAGTACGGCTGCAGCTTGTCGCCCAGCGCGGTCACGAAGGTCGCCAGTTGGATCTCTTCGTTCTCTTTCAGCAGGGAAGCCTGCACGCTGTCGTTCAGGGTTTCGGTCGATTTCGCCAGGATGTTCGACACACGTTTGTTGGCAGCAGCCAGCGTGGCGGCCGCTTCCAGCGTACGGAAGTGCGAAACCGCCTTCATGCGCGCATCGAAATCAGCCGGACGGGTTGGACGACGCGCCAGCACTGCCTGAATGGTGTCAACGCTGTGGCCCTCTTCCTGATACCAGGTACGGAAACGGCCCAGCATAAAGTCGATCACTTCATCGACCACTTTGGCGTTGCTCAGCTTGCTGCCGTACAAACGCACCGCTTCTTCGGTCAGCGTTTGCAGATCGAGCGGCAGGTTTTTCTCCACGATGATACGCAGCACGCCCAGCGCAGCACGGCGCAGTGCGAACGGATCTTTGTCGCCTTTCGGATGCTGACCGATACCGAAGATACCCGCGAGGGTGTCCATTTTGTCGGCAATCGCCACGGCGCAGGCCACAGGATTTGACGGCAGATCGTCACCGGCAAAGCGCGGCTGATACTGCTCATTCAGCGCCACCGCCACATCTTCCGCTTCGCCATCGTGGCGCGCGTAGTGCATGCCCATCACGCCCTGGGTGTCGGTGAACTCGAAGACCATGTTGGTCATCAGGTCACATTTCGACAGCAAGCCCGCGCGGGTAGCGTGGTTCACATCAGCGCCAATCTGCGCGGCAATCCAGCCAGCCAGCGCCTGAATGCGATCGGTTTTATCACGCAGCGTACCCAGCTCTTTCTGGAACAGTACGGTTTCCAGACGCGGCAGATTATCTTCCAGACGCTTTTTGCGGTCGGTGTTGAAGAAGAACTCGGCATCCGCCAGACGCGGGCGCACCACCTTCTCGTTACCGGCGATAATCTGCTGTGGATCTTTGGATTCGATGTTGGTAACGAAGATGAAATTCGGCAGCAGCTTGCCCGCCGCGTCGTACACCGGGAAGTACTTCTGGTCACCTTTCATGGTGTAAACCAGCGCTTCAGCTGGCACCGCGAGGAACTTCTCTTCGAATTTCGCCGTCAGCACCACCGGCCACTCCACCAGCGAGGTCACTTCTTCCAGCAGGCTTTCGCTCAAATCGGCGATGCCGCCAATTTTCTGCGCTGCCGCTTCCGCATCCGCTTTGATTTTGGCTTTACGCGCGGCGTAATCCGCCACCACTTTACCGCGCTCCAGCAGCAGCTGCGGATACTGATCGGCGTTGTCGATGGTGAATTCTGGCTCGCCCATAAAGCGATGACCGCGAATCACGCGATCGGATTTAATACCGAGAATCTTCGCGGGAATCAGCTCGTCACCCAGCAGCAGCGTAACGGTGTGCACCGGACGCACAAACTGCACGTCGCTCGCGCCCCAGCGCATCAGCTTAGGAATTGGCAGCTTGCTCAGCGCGGTAGCCACCATAGCGGGCAGCAGCACCTGCGCGCTTTCGCCGGTGATGGCAGCGCGATGCACCAGCCATTCACCTTTATCCGTGCTCAGACGTTCGGCCTGCGCCACAGTGATGCCGTTACCACGCGCCCAACCTTCGGCCGCTTTGGTGGCGTTGCCATCGGCATCAAACGCGGCGGCGATAGCCGGGCCACGTTTTTCAACTTCGCGATCCGGCTGCGCGGCAGCCAGCTGGGCCACTTTCAGCGCCAGACGGCGCGGAGCAGCAAACCAGCTCACTTCGCCGTGCGCCAGACCGGCGCTATCAAGTTCAGCAGTGAAATGCGCAGCAAAGGCTTCCGCCAGACTGCGCAGCGCTTTCGGAGGCAACTCTTCGGTGCCAATTTCCACCAGGAAAGTTTTATCGGTCATGGCTGCCTCTTACTTGTTTTTATTGCACATCGGGAAGCCAAGCGCCTCACGGGACGCATAATAGGCTTCCGCCACGGCTTTCGTCAGGGTGCGGATACGCAGGATATAACGCTGGCGTTCGGTAACCGAAATCGCTTTGCGGGCATCCAGCAGGTTAAAGCTGTGCGCCGCTTTCAGAATGCGCTCGTAAGCCGGCAGCGGCAGCGGTTTTTCCAGCGCCAGCAGCTGCTGCGCTTCTTTCTCATACTGCTCGAAGCAGGTGAAAAGGAAGTCAACGTCAGCGTATTCAAAGTTATAGGTCGACTGCTCCACTTCGTTCTGATGGAACACTTCGCCGTAGGTGGTTTTACCGAACGGACCGTCGCTCCACACCAGATCGTAAACGCTGTCTACGCCCTGAATGTACATCGCCAGACGCTCCAAGCCGTACGTGATCTCGCCGGTTACTGGCTTACACTCGAGGCCGCCAACCTGCTGGAAGTAAGTGAACTGCGTCACTTCCATGCCGTTCAGCCACACTTCCCAACCGAGTCCCCACGCGCCCAGCGTTGGGTTTTCCCAGTTGTCTTCGACAAAGCGAATGTCGTGGATGGTGGGATCCATACCCAGCTCTTTCAGCGACCCAAGGTACAGCTCCTGAAGGTTGTCCGGGTTGGGCTTAATCACCACCTGGAACTGGTAATAGTGCTGTAAACGGTTCGGGTTTTCACCGTAACGTCCGTCGGTCGGACGACGAGATGGCTGCACGTAAGCGGTCGCCATCGGCTCTGGGCCTAAGGCACGCAGACAGGTCATCGGGTGTGAGGTGCCGGCGCCCACTTCCATGTCCAACGGTTGGACAATGGTGCAGCCTTGACGCGCCCAGTAATCCTGCAAGGTCAGGATCAGGCCCTGAAAGGTCTTGGTATCAAACTTTTGCATGTTGAATTCGCACGCGATACGGATCGGTTAAAAAAAGAGTGCGCCAGTATACCCTTTGACCGCGGATTGTGCAGCCGGAAATCCAGGCCAGTGCGCAAGCGATTACGGCAAGGTTTAGCGGGCAAAAACAGAACAATAAGAAAATCGTATACGATTCACACTCATCGCGAGCACTCAACATAAAATTTTCATTAAAATCTTACATATCATAAGCTTGGTCGATATATCAGCAAATCCTATTACGTGATGAATATCACCTTTTTGACCCAATGGTTAAAAATAGCGCGTTGACACTCGTATAATCGTATACGAAATTGCGGTGAAACAGTTTTGCTTGAGATTTCACCATGAAGATTGCGTTGAGTTATCCCGGCATGAACGCCAGCGACCGCCCAATGGGGCCTGCGCCGCTCTCCGCCGCCGTGCTGCATGAACCGATGTTGTTCATTTCCGGCCAGGTGGCGATTGATCCCTACAGCGGCGAGATTATGGGCAACGACATCGCCAGCCAGACGCGTCAGGTGTTGAAAAACGTCGGCGATCTGCTGAGCGAAGCGAATATGACCTTCGACAACGTGGTCCGCGTCACTGTTTACCTGACCGATCTCAGCACGTTCAGCGCGATGAATGCCGCTTACAGTGAATTCTTCCGGTTCCCCTTCCCGGCGCGCGCCACCGTGGGCATTCAACTCAACCATCCTGACCTGCTGGTCGAGATGGAAGTGACGGCGATGCGCTGATGCATATTCACATCGAGAACGACGCCAGCGCACCGCGCGCACTCCATCTCTCTGTCGAGCAGCTGCAACTGCAACTCGACGCGCATCCGCCGTTGCGCAGCCACTTCACGCTGAGCGAAAACCGCGATCCGGCGCAGACCGCCGACTTTCTCGCCCGCTGCGACATTCTGTGGAGCGGACGTAAGCTGGCGCTCGATCAGTTCAGCACGCCGCGTCTGGGTTGGGTGCAGGTGATGTCCGCTGGCGTTGAGCAGTGGCTGGCGCACTGGCCGCAAGGCGTGACGCTCACCAATGCTTCTGGCGTACACGGCGATAAAGGTGCCGAGTTCATTTTGATGGCGGCGCTGATGTTCAACTTCGGCATTCCCGGTTTTCTGCAGGATCAGGCGCAGCGTGTGTGGCGTCCGACTTTTGGCGGCTGCGCACGCGGCAAAATCGTGCTGCTGCTGGGCGTGGGCGGCATTGGCGCCGCGGCGGCAACTCTGCTGACGGCGCAAGGCTATCGCGTGATTGGCGTGACGCGCAGCGGCCAGTGCGATGCCAACGTGGCGCGCTGCATCCGTATTGATGCGCTAGACGAGGTATTGCCGCAGGTGGATGTGGTGGTATCGACGCTGCCGCTGACGCCACAAACCCGCAATCTGTTCGATCGCCGCCGTCTCAATCTGCTGCCCGCACGCGCTGGCATCGTGATTGTTGGCCGCGCTGATGTATTTGATTACAGCGCGATGCGCGAAAAACTCAACGCAGGCGAACTGGCCGGCGCGGTGCTGGATGTCTATCCGCAAGAGCCGCTACCGGCCGACGACCCGCTGTGGCACACACCCGGCGTGGTGATGACACCGCACTGCAGCCTCGACGATCACAGCGCCTACCTCGCCGGTTGCCTTGACGTGTTTATCGATAACCTGGCGCGCTTCCGCCACGGACAACCGCTGCGTAATCAGGTTGATCCGGCACGAGGTTATTAAGGGTGCGCTTTTCCCCTCACCCTAACCCTCTCCCATAAATGGGAGAGGGGATGAAGAGATTTCCAGCCCGCACTATCGGCCCCCTCTCATGCTTGCGGAAGAGAGCTGGGGTGAGGGACCAGCAGCACCCAAACACCAAAGACGTTCATAAATCACAAGGTCATCGCTTTCTCATTCACCAGCATCAGGGGAACCTTATTATGAAATTTGCACGCACTGCTTTGTTAATATCTGGTCTCAGCGGCAGCTTACTGGCGGGCATCTCCAGCGCCCACGCAGCCAGCACCGATCCCATCACGCCTGCCGCCAGCGACTTCGCGGCGATGGCGCAGTGCAAAGCACTGCAAACCAAATATCCCTCGCTGAAAGGCAAAGATCTGGTCGTCGGCCTCGGCGGCTACACCAAAGGCTTTGAAGCGCCATCGGAAAAAGATCCCAGCATCATTGAAGGTCTCGATCCTTCCCTGTTCGAGCGCATCAGCAGCTGCCTCGGCGCGAAACACAGTTACCAAAGTGGCTCGTTCAACGTGCTGCTCACCTCGATCGCCAGCGGACGCGCGGATATCGGTCCGATGCTGTACGTCACCGAAGAACGCATGAAGCAGATCGCCTTCGTCGCCTCGATGCAGGTGCAGGACGGTTCGGTGCTGGCACAGGGCAATCCGAAGAAAATTAACAGCGTCGATGATCTGTGCGGCAAAACCGTCGCCGCCGCTGCGGGTTCGTACGAAGCCAACAAACTGGTGCCGGAACAAAGCGCCAAATGCAGCGCCGCCGGTAAGCCCGAAGTCAGCATGTTGATGGTGCAGAACACCGACAACAGCATTCAGGCGGTGAAAAGCGGTCGCGCGGACGTCTATCTGACCGAAGCCGGTTCCGCCGTTGCTATCGCCAAAGCGGATAAATCGCTGCAAAGCGGCTTCACCGTGGATCTGCCGATCATGGTGGGCTTCCCGATCGCCAAAGACAACGCCACGCTGCGCGCGGCGGTGCTGGACGCGATGAAGGTGATTCAGGCGAGCGGCGCACAGAAAAAACTGCTGGATTACTGGGGCCAGGGCAGCGCTGCCGAACGTCCAGTGGTTGCGCGTGGTTAATGCATAAACTCAGCCGCCTCGGTGACTAATCCGAGGCGTTGAGGAGGATAACGCCTTGGATGATTTTCTTAAGTACCTGACTTTCCCCTACTTGTGGGAAGGCGCTGTTATCGCCGTGCAGCTGCTGATTGGCGCGCTGGCGGGCGGCATTGTGATTGGCTTTTTCCTGGCGTTAGCCAGCAGCTCAAAGCACGGATTTATTCGCGTGCCGGTGAAAATCTACATCTATACGCTGCGCGGCACGCCGGTGCTGCTGCAGCTGATTTTGCTGTGCAACGTGCTGCCGGAATTTGGTCTGCGTTTGAGCCCATTCACCAGCGCGCTTATCGCCCTGATGATCAACGAAACCGCCTTCTGCGCCGAAATCATTCGCGGCGGCATTATGGCGACCGATCGCGATCAAAGCATGGCGGCGCAGGCGTTCGGTTATTCGCGCAGCAAAGAGATGATTCACGTGGTGATCCCGCAGGCGCTGCGCGCCATTCTGCCCACCATGGGCAATGAAACTGTCGGGCTGCTGAAATCCACCTCGCTGGCTTCGGTGGTGGGCGTCAATGAGCTGACGATGCGCGGCCAGGCGATTGTGTCGCAAAACTTCCTGTTTATTCCGGTGCTGGTCGCGTCGGGCGGCATCTATCTGATTCTTTCCACGCTGCTGGCGGGCGGTCAGTGGTGGCTGGAGAAGTTCTACAACCTTGATGAACGTGCGCGACGGGCGCGCGCGCGCCTGGCGAAACTGCCGCCGGAAGCAGACGTGATGCCGATGCAGCTACCAAAACGGCGCTGGGATACGCAAACCGCTGCGCCGGTGCTGGAAGTGAATCAGCTGTGCGTCGACTACGCCGGTAAAGCGGTACTGAAATCGCTGTCGTTAACCGTCCGTCGCGGCGAAGTGGTGGTGCTGCTTGGTCGCTCCGGTTCGGGCAAAAGTACGCTGCTGAAATCGATTCTGGCGCTGACGCCACGCAGCAGCGGCACCATTCAGACCGAAGGCCACTTCATGGGCAGCGACGAAAACGGTCGCGCGCTGGCGCAGCGACATCTGCCGGTGAACCGCGCCAAGTCGGGCATTGGCATCGTGTTCCAGCACTTCGCGTTGTTTGATCACCTCACCGCGCTGGAAAACGTGATGAGCATTCTGCTGCGCGTGCAGGGCGCACAGCCGGAAATCGCGCGCGGCAAAGCGATGCGCGCGTTGAAAATGGTAGGACTCGGTGATTTCGCCGCCTCGCTGCCGCACGAACTCTCTGGCGGACAGAAACAGCGCGTCGGCATTGCGCGCGCGCTGGCGGCAGAACCGCAAATCCTGCTGTTTGATGAGCCGACTTCCGCGCTCGATCCCGAACTGGTGCGCGAAGTGAACCAAACCATGCGCAGCCTGGCACAGACCGGCATCACCATGATCATCAGCACCCACGACATCGCGTTTGCGGCGGGCGTGGCCGATCGGGTGGTGTTCCTGCAGGATGGCGCGCTGATTGAAGAAGGCCCGCCGACGATTCTGCAAAATCCGCAAACGCCAGCGTTTGCCACCTTCCTTGAACATGAAAATGCTGCGGAGGCGCCACATGCCAACGCGCTTTGAACTCACGGCACGCGAGCGCCTCGGCGATGCGCTGTTCCACTATATGCAGGGCCAACCGGCCGATGCGCTGGGTAATGAACCCGATGCCAATCAGCAGGCGCTACGCCGCTTTCGTCTGTTACCGCGCGTGCTGCAGGGCAATGAAAGCATCGACACGCAGATTTCCCTGCACCAGCAAAACTGGTCCGCGCCGATTGGCGTCGGCGCGTTTGCCGGTGACCGTATTTTCCATGAAGAAGGGGTGCTGCCGATTGCGCGCGCCTGCAAACGTCTGCAACTGCCGCTGGTGATCTCCGAAGAGAGCGTCACGCCGCTGGAGCAGATTGGTGCCGAATACGACCGCTGCTGGCTGCAACTGCGTGCGGCGGGCGATGTCGGCCGCATCAACGCTTTGATCGACCAGGCCGCGCAGGCCGGATTTAAAAATATCGTGCTCACGGTGCTGGCGCCGGTGCATCCGGTGGCCGGGTTACAGCCCGGCGGCTTCTCTATCGGCGACGCCCTGAAACAGCGCGGCTGGCACACCATCGGCGGCACGCAGCCGGGTGTTGCGCCGCTGCCCGCTTTCCCGGTGTGGCGCTGGCAGGAGATTGATGAGGTGGCGGCGCACTGCGCCGATCGCCAGCTTCCGCTGTGGCTAAAAGGCATTCTGCATCATGACGATGCGGCGCAGGCCGCGCAGCACGGCGTCAGCGGAGTGATTGCCTCAAACATCGGCCTGCGCCAGAGCGCGCGCTGGGCTACGCCGGTCGATCAGCTGCCCGATTTGCAAGCGGTGACGCGGCTGCCGCTGCTGCTGGATGGCGGCGTACGCTGCGGCAGCGATGCGGTGGTGGCGCGCTGTCTTGGCGCGTCGCTGTCGCTCAGCGTGCGCCCGATCATCAGTGCTTTAGTCGCCGGTGGCGAGAGCGCGGTGTTCGATCTGCTTTCCGGCTGGATCAATGAAGTTACGGCCATTAGTCATTGGTGCGGCGTCAGCGATATGGCGGCGCTGAACGGCAGCTTTATCACCGAGGAGCGCCACTGATGCAGACACTGATTTTCAACCAAGGCGATACCAGCGAATCCCGCATCTTTTACTGCGCGCACTATCTGGCGCACAGCCTCGGCCTGTTCGCCGCAGAGCAGCTGCAGGTGATCTTCACCACCAGCGAATCAGGCGGGCATACGGTACAAGGCGGCCAGGTTCCAGCAGTGCTGAATCGCGACGCCGATCTCACGCTGGGCGGCCCGATGGTGGTGATGAAGCATTTTCAGCAGCACGGCGCAGAGTTGCAGTGTTTCTGCGCCTCGGTGGCGGCCAATCCGTGGTTTCTTGCGGCGGCGCAGGCGCAGCCCGATTTTCAGCTCAGCGATCTGCGCGGCAAACGTGTGCTGGATGTCGGCAATGTCGGCACCGCCACGCTGACGTTCCGCTGGCTGCTGGCGCGTCACGGTTTGCAGGATGACGTTGAGCTGATCGCCGGCAGCGGCGATCAGGCGCGGGATTTCACCGCCGTGGCCCAAGGGGCAGCGGATTATGCGCTGCACGCCATGCATATGCTGGCGCCCGCCATCGCCGCCGGACAACTCCACAGCATCAGCAGCCTCGCCAGCGTGTGCGGCCACGTACCCTGGAGCGCCTACATCGCCCGCACCGATGTATTGCAGGAGAAAGCCACCGCTTTCGCCGCCTTCTCCCGCGCCATTGCCCAGGCGCTGACGTGGATCGCCAACCATGACGCCACTGCGCTGGCGCAACAGGTGCAGGCGTTTTACCCCGATTATCCGCGCGAGGCGCTGGTGCGCGGCCTCGCGGCCTATCAACAGGCTGGCGTGTTTGCGCCAGATGGCGTGATTCCGCGCGCTGAGTTTACGCATTTCAGCCAGCTGTTAACTGCTATCGGCTGGCTCGACTCTTCACAGCCGGTGCCGTATGCGGCGCTGGTGACGCAGGCAGGAGCAGAGCAATGAAACAGCTAATTATTAATGGTTTGGTGGTCGGTGAAAGCGGCGCGGCGCCTGCCGATCTGTTACTGGAAAACGGCAAAATCAGCGGACTGCTGACGCCTGGCGCGCTTACCGACGGCGTTGACGAGGTGATCGATGCACACGGCTTGATCATCGTGCCCGGCGCCATTGACGTGCATACCCATTTCACCGGCTCGCACGATTTTCCCGAACAGGAGCTGCGTGAAGGCACGCGCGGTGCGGCGGCGCACGGCGTTACCACCATCGTCGAGATGCCGCATTCTCTGCCACCGGCGACATCGCTGGTTAACTTCAACGCCAAAAAAAGCTGGCTGGCTGACAACTGCTCGGTGGATTACGCCCTGTGGGCTGGGTTAGACGGAAACAACGTGCATGAACTGGCGGCGCTGAATCAGGCGGGTGCGCTGGCCTTCAAAGCCTTCCTGTGCAGCGGCGCACCCAACGGCGACGCCACCGACGAGAAAGGTTTGCCGCGTCTCGACGATGACGGCCTGCTGCGCGCCATGCGCGAGCTGGCCACGTTCGACGGGCTGATTGGCGTGCACGCTGAGAATCACGAGATTTTGATCGGTGCTGGCAGCGAACAGCGCCGCGCCGGACGCAAAGATGCGCGCGCTCATGCGCTGGCGGGGCCGGAAATCGCCGAGATCGAAGCGGTAGGACGCGTGTTAGCGATTGCCGAAGAGACCGGCGCGCGCTGCCATATCGTGCACGTCAGCTCGGCGCGCGCGGCGGAAACCATTGTCGCTGCCAAAACCCGCGTACGCGCCAGCTTCGAAACCTGTCCGCACTATTTACTGCTCGACGAAGACGATCTGGTGCGCATCGGCCCCAACGCGCGCTGCGGCCCGCCAATCCGCCCACGTCCGGTGGTGGATGCGCTGTGGCAGGTGCTGCTGCGCGGCGATATCGACATGATCGCCTCTGACCATTGTCCGTACACGCCCGCACAAAAACAGGCGGGTGAAGCCAGCATCTGGGAGGCGGGGATGGGCCTGACCGGCGTGGAAACCCTCAGCCCGATGTTCTTCAGCGCGGCCCATATTGAACGTGGCGTGGCGCTCAGGGAGTTTGCGCGCATGACCGCCAGCGGCCCGGCCAAAGCCTTCCAGCTGTGGGGCAAAAAAGGGGCGATTGCGCCCGGCTTCGACGCCGATTTGGTGTTCTACGACGCCAGCCAAAGCTGGACGGTGCGCGGCGCCAATTTTCAGGGACTCGGCAAGTGGAGCGCATTTGAAGGGATGCGCTGTCAGGGTAGAGTGGTGCGCACATTGATTCGTGGCGTCACGGTATTCCAGGATGACCAGATGCAGGTTGAACCCGGCTTCGGTCAATTCGTGACCCGACAGGTCTAAACAGGATAAACAACATGGCAGGAAAACCCTCTACCGCTCGTCGTAAAAACAGCGCCCCGCTGGCGCAGGACGCGGCCACCGATAACAGCTGGAATAACGCGCGTCCGCGCACGCTGGTCGATCACGCCGTGGATGCCATTCTCAGCGCCGCCTCGCGCGGCCTGATCCTGCCCGGCGACCGCATCGCAGAACCCGAGCTGGTGGCGAAACTCGGTATGAGCCGCGTGCCGATCCGCGAAGCGCTGCGCATTCTGGAGAGCCAGGGCATTGTCACTAGCGAGCCGTATAAAGGTATCCGCCTGATGGAGATTTCGCATCAGCGGCTGGAGCAGATTATCGATGTGCGCATCCCGCTGGAGACGCTGGCCTGTCGCCGCGCGATTGAGGCCGGACGCAACAGCGCTGAGCAGCTTAATCAGCTCTATCAGGGCGTGGCGCAGATGCAGGCGATGATGCAAAGCGATAACGTTTACGGTTTTGCCTCCGCCGATACCGATTTCCACCGCACGCTGTGCAGCTTCGCGCACAACCCGGTGCTGAGCAATTTGTGGGAGTCGATTGCCCGTCAGCTGACGGTGATTTTCGGTCTCTCCACCATGGGCAAATCAATGAGCGACATCATTGAGGAGCATCAGCGGCTGATTAATGTCTTTGCCGATGGCGACATCGCCAAAATGACCGACGAGGTTGAGAACCACATCCGCATTCAGGCGCTGGACGTGGATTACGAAACCCTGATAACACAGCGCCGACAGCACCGTTCCGCTCTCGGCTAATTTCGCCTTGCCTTTACACCAGGGAAAACACCATGAAAATCATTAACGTTGAGGCGTTTTACCTGCGCCTGCCAGTGATTGAGCAGCGCACCGACAGCTCTCAGGATGCGCTACTGATCAAAATCACCACCGATGCCGGCATCACCGGCTGGGGCGAAGTGGATGGCAGCCCGTATGTCACCAAAGCCATCATTGAAGCGCCCTATTCGCACACCATGGTCACCGGCCTGAAGTCGCTGTTAATCGGCGAAAACCCGCTGGAAACCGGCCGTTTATGGAAGAAGATGCACAAAGCCACCCTCTATTACGGCCGCAGCGGCGCGGTACTGCAGGCGATGGCCGGCATCGACATCGCCTTGTGGGACATCAAAGGTAAAGCACTCGGCAAGCCGATTGTTGAACTGCTGGGCGGCGCCATGCGCGATAAAATGCGCGTTTACTCCTCCAACATGTTCCAGTTCAGCGTGGAAGAGACGGTCGCGCGCGCGCAGCATGCGATGGATACCGGCCATAGCGGCGTGAAGTTTGGCTGGGAGCCGTTTGGCACTGACGAAGCGCTGGATCTGCGCTATCTCGACGCCCTGCGTAAAGCGATGGGCGACGATGTGGATCTGATGCTGGACGTCGGCCACGTGTGGGATGCCAAAACCACCATCCGCCGCAGCCAGCGCTATGAACACCTCAATCTGTTCTGGATTGAAGAGCCGCTGCATCCCGATAACTACGCCGGTTACGGCCAGGTTTCCGCCGCCTGCCAGCAGCATATCGCCGCCGGTGAGCAAGAGTGTTCGGTAACGGGTTTCCAGCGCCTGATAGATGAAGGCGGCATCGATATCGTGCAGATCGACCTGACGCGCACCGGCTTTACGCAGGCAATGGAGATCGCCAGCTACGCGCACAGCCGTGGACGCAAAGTGTGCAACCACAATTTCACCACCGACATTAATACCGCTGCCTCGCTGCATTTCCTGTGCGCGATTGAGAATGCGCTGGTGATGGAGTATTGCGTCGAGCCGGGCGAAATCAGCCGCTCGCTGGCGAAGAATCCGGTGCGCATCGCCGACGGTTACGCGTGGCTGCCGAGCGAGCCAGGCCTCGGCGTTGAACCCGACGAAGCGGTGATCGAGACGTTTTTGGTGCGTGATTAATGGCTGTCACCGCCTAACAACGAAGCACACATTGTAGCGGCGCAATTTATTGCGCGATAAATCGCGCCGCTACGCAGTGCGCGCGAATTGATTCTGGTGTCGAGTGTCGAATAACAGAGTGATCTGAATTACAACGCTAAAGGTTGTTGGCGCGCTGCTCACTGGCTACCCTTCTTCGCAGCCAATGCAAGAGGGTGCCATGCAGCAAAAAATTTACTGGATCGACAACTTACGTGCGGTTGCCTGCCTGATGGTGATCGTCATTCACACCACAACCTGGTACATCACCGGACCGATGGCGGTAACAGGCCTGAGCTGGGATGTGGCGAACCTGCTTAACTCAGCGTCACGCGTCTGTGTGCCGCTGTTCTTTATGATTTCAGGCTATCTGTTTTTCGGCGAACGCAGCGCACAAGGGCGGCATCTGCTGCGCATCGTGCTGTGCCTGCTGTTCTACAGCGCGGTGGCGCTGGCCTATATCACCTGGCTGACGCCGATCAGCGAAGGTCGATCGCTGCTCAAACTGCTGCAAAGACCGGTGTTCTATCACCTGTGGTTCTTCTTCGCCATTATCGGCATTTACCTGTTATCCCCGCTGATTCAGGTGAAAAGCGTGGCACCGCGCTATGTCGCGATACTGGTGATCGTGCTGGCGGTGCTGGCGAATCCGAATACCGTGAGCCAATCGCTGGGGCCGTTCCACTGGCTGCCGGTGAATCTGTATGTCAGCGGCGACAGCATCTATTACCTGCTGTATGCGCTACTCGGGCGCGCGATTGGCTGTATGGAGACCGACAAGCGCAGCATCAGCTGGCTGGCGGGATTGGGCTTTGTGGCCTGCGTGATTGGCATTGCACTCGGCACCAAACAGATGCTGAAAATCAACGGCGCGTTCAACGATACCTGGTATCTCTATTGTGGGCCGCTGGTGTTTATTGCCGCCATCAGCCTGTTGATTCTGTTCAAAAACACCCTGAATCAGCGCGCGCTGCCGGGGCTCGCCACCATCTCACGCTATTCCCTGCCGATCTATGGTTTTCACGCGCTGTTTATCCACTTTCTGCGTACCCATCACTACGACGACATGTCGCGCCCGTGGCTCGATTTGCCGTGGGTGATGGGCGTGACGCTGATCGGTAGCCTGCTGCTGGCGATGGGATTACAACGCGTGGATAAGCGTCATCTGGTGAGCTGATCGTCCCAGCGCTGGTGCGCGCGGCGCAGCTGGCGGGCCGAGGAGAATCCGGCGGCCAGCGCCGCTTTCTCCGCCGCTTCACCCTGCTGCTGGCGTTGCCGCGCAATCACTAAGCGCAGCTGTTCGTGGTATTCGCGCACGCTGATGCCCAGATGCTGGCGGAACAGGCGCGTCAGATGACGCTCGCTGACGTGCGCCCGTTCGGCCAGCGCGGTAAGCGACCAATCATGTTCGGGATGGGCAATCATCACATCCTGCGCGCGATGAATCGCCGGATGCATGTGATTGCGATAGCGCAGCCACGGCGACAGTTGCGGATCGTCGCCGGAACGGCGGAACCACACCACCATTTCGCGCGCCACTTTCAATGCCTGCGGCGCGCCGCACAGCCGATTGATGAGATGCAGCGCCAGATCGATGCCCGCAGTAATGCCCGCGCTGGTCCAGATGCCGCCATCTTCGACGAAAACACGGTTATCTTTTACTAACGCCGCCGGCGCTGCCGCTTTCAGGCGCGGTAACACATCATGATGCGTGGTGCATTGGATGCCATCCAGCAATCCCGCCTGCGCTGAGAGCAGTGCGCCGGAACAGATGCACACCAGCGTGATGCGCTGATCGGTAATCGCTGTCTGCTGCTGGCGCAGCCAGTCACGCGCTATCGCGGCCGGTGCGGTGTCGAAACAGACGCGCGAATCGTGTACGCCAGGCACCACCAGCAGGCTGTTTGCCGGCAGTTGCGCGGGCAAGGGCGCGATGTCGGCGAGGGTCATGCCGGTGGAGCACAGCACGCTCTGCTGCGGGCCGATGTAGTGCAGCGCGAAGTGGCCGTCGGCCAGCTGCAGGGTTTCAGCGGGGCCAGTGAGATCCAGCGCCATCACGCCGGGAAGCACGAGAAAGAAGACGGACTGCGGCATGGTGAGCTCCGGTTGGGTTTGGTGTGTTTTTCCCCCTCACCCTAGCCCTCTCCCGCAAGCGGGAGAGGGAACCGATCGAGCTAATAACTCCCTCTCCCGTTTACGGGAGAGGGTTGGGGTGAGGGCAAATCAGGCCACTACATTTAACACAAAACCCCAATCATACCCGATAAAAACTCCAACACCCTGCCAAATCCAGCCATCACTCTCCCACATCAGGACATCAACGGCTGCAACTGCTGATACAAGCGCGCAAACACCTCGCGCTGTGGCTGATACGCCTGATGCCGCGCCGCATCCGGTTGATGCCGCTGCGCCAGTTCCAGCGACGGCCATTCGCTCGCCGGATCAACCGCCAGCTGCGCCAGCCGCGCTGCGCCCAGCGCCGGACCGACTTCGCCGCCATGACAATAATCCAGCGTTTGCCCGCTGATATCCGCCAGCATCTGACGCCAGTACGCACTTCGCGCGCCGCCGCCAATCAGCATCACGGTTTTCGGCTGCACGCCACACTCATGCACCGCATCCATGCCTTCGGCCAGCGCGAAGCCCACGCCTTCCAGCACCGCGCGCGCCAGTTCTGGTCGGCCATGCTGATGCGTTAAACCAAAGAACGCGCCCTGCGCCTGCGGATTGTTATGCGGCGTGCGCTCGCCAGAAAGATAGGGCAGGAACCACACTGGCGGCACATCGCTGCGCGCTTTTTCCGCCTCACTTAGCAGTTGCGGCACATCGGCGCAGCCGGTCAGCGCCGCCGCCCAATCAAGGCAGGAAGCCGCGCTCAGAATCACCGACATCAGATGCCAGCGCTGCGGCAGCGCGTGGCAAAAGCTGTGCACCGCACGCTGTGGATTGCTGAGATAGCCGTCGCTCACCAGGAAATAGACGCCCGACGTACCGAGCGACAGCATGCCTTGTCCCGGCTCAACCATGCCGACACCCACCGCGCCCGCCGCGTTATCGCCACCGCCCGCCACCAGCGGCACGCTTGGCATGCCCCAGCGCGCGGCGACATCTGGCAACAAGGTGCCGGTGATCTGATTGCCTTCAAACAGTTGCGGCATCTGGCTGCGCTGCAAATCGCAGGCGTTGAGCATCTCATCGCTCCAGTCGCGCTGCGCCACATCCAGCCACATCGTTCCCGCCGCATCCGACATGTCGCTGGCGAACTCACCGCTCATGCGCAAGCGCAGATAATCCTTTGGCAGCAGCACTTTAGCTACCTGAGCAAAAACTTGCGGCTCATGCTGTTTTACCCACAGCAGCTTAGGCGCGGTAAAGCCAGGCATCATCAGGTTGCCGGTGATGCGACGCGAATCCGGCACGCGCTTCTCCAGTTCCTGACACTGCTCGCCGCTACGCCCGTCATTCCATAAAATCGCCGGACGCAGCACCCGACTCTCGCTATCCAGCAAGGTGGCACCGTGCATCTGCCCGCTCAGGCCAATCGCCTTCACGCCGCTGAGATCGTGCTGCTGGGCCAGCGCCTGCATGGCACGATCGGTCGCCTGCCACCAGCTTTCGGCATCTTGCTCGCTCCATAACGGCTGCGGCCGCGACACCTCCAGCGGCGCACTCTCCACTGCAATCACTTTGCCGTGCGCATCCAGCAATGCCACTTTCACGCCGGAGGTGCCTAAATCGATGCCGATAACCATGCTGCGCTCCTGAAAAGTTAAAAATCAAACAAGTAGTGATTCACCAGATTCTCCAGCTGTTCCTGGCGTCCACTACGATGCTGTGGATTAAATTGCTGTTGCTGCGCCTGCTCCGCCAGAGCGGCAAGGGAAAATTCTCCCTTCAGGATCTGCTGTCCGAACTCGCCGTTCCAGCCGCTATAGCGCTGCGCCACACGCTTATCCAGCTCGCCATCCGCCACCATACGGGCCGCGACTTTCAACGCCAGCGCCATGGTATCCATCGCGCCGATATGGCCGTAGAACAGGTCATATTTATCGGTGCTCTGGCGGCGGACTTTGGCATCAAAGTTTAAGCCGCCGGTGGTAAATCCGCCCGCTTTGATAATTTCGTACAGCACCAGCGCATTCTCTTCGACGCTGACCGGGAACTGGTCGGTATCCCAGCCACACTGCATATCGCCACGGTTAGCATCCACCGAGCCGAAAATGCCCAGCGCGATGGCCGTTGCGATCTCATGATGGAAAGAGTGACCCGCCAGCGTCGCATGGTTGGCTTCCACATTCACTTTGATCTCTTTCTCCAGCCCGAACTGCTTCAGGAAGCCATAAACTGTCGCGACATCATAGTCATACTGATGTTTCGTCGGCTCCTGTGGCTTGGGTTCAATCAGCAACATGCCGTGGAAACCGATCTTATGTTTGTGCTCCACCACCATCTGCATAAAGCGGCCAATCTGCTCGCGCTCCTGACGCAGGTCGGTATTCAGCAGGGTTTCATACCCTTCACGCCCGCCCCACAGCACATAGTTCTCGCCGCCCAGAGTTTGCGTGGCCTGCATGGCGCTGCACACCTGGCTGGCGGCCCAGGCAAAAATTTCCGGATCCGGATTGGTCGCCGCACCCGCACCGTAACGCGGATGGGTAAAGCAGTTGGCGGTTCCCCACAGCAGTTTCACGCCGGTTTCCTGCTGTTTCTCCAGTAATTTATCGGTCATCACCGCGAAGTTTTCACGATAGCTTTTCAGCGAATTGCCTTCCGGTGAGACATCCACATCGTGGAAGCAGTAATAAGGCACATTCAGTTTATGGAAGAACTCAAAGGCGACATCGGCCTTTTGCTTCGCCAGCTCAAGCGCATCACCCGGCTTCTGCCACGGACGATCAAACGCGCCAACGCCAAACATATCCGCGCCGTTCCAGCAGAAGGTATGCCAGTAACAGGCTGCAAAGCGCAGATGCTCCGCCATGGTTTTACCGAGAATCACCTCGTCCGGGTTGTAATGACGAAACGCCAGAGGATTGCGGGTATTACTCCCTTCATAACGAACGCGATCAAGCTGGTCGAAATAGGCGTGCATAGTTAGCTCCTTAGCATGAGGACCCGAATGGTCAGCTTTGAGCGGTTATTGTGATGATGTAATTTACTGCTGCTCAATTACGATATTTAACACTCAACGTAAGATAATTATTATTTGTGCGCCAGCTCGCAAAATAATGTCGTTATTTTCATTCAGCCTCTCTTACGTCGTTTTTTCTGAAAGCGTTGAAATATCGATCGCGCTCATAAAATCGCAAATAAACCAAAAAACGTAATAGCCGGATAAAAATCAGTAATTGATGTCATCTGAAACTCAGGGCAACAATTCATCGGCCTGGTTATCAGCCTTACAACGACAACAGCCTCAACCTACAGGATTAATACCATGAACATGAAAAAATCACTGTTGGCCGCCTGCGCGGCTCTGGCCCTGTTTAGTCACGCGGGTAGCGCTAAAGAAGTCAAAATCGGTATGGCTATTGATGATTTACGTCTGGAACGCTGGCAAAAAGATCGCGATATCTTTGTTAAACAAGCCGAATCCCTGGGCGCCAAAGTGTTTGTGCAATCGGCCAACGGCAACGAAGAAACGCAGATGTCGCAAATTGAAAATATGATTAATCGCGGCGTCGATGTATTGGTCATCATTCCTTATAACGGCCAGGTTTTAAGTAACGTGGTGGCGGAAGCGAAACGTGAAGGCATTAAAGTGCTGGCGTATGACCGCATGATAAATAACGCCGATATTGATTTTTACATCTCATTCGATAATGAAAAAGTGGGCGAATTACAGGCAGAAAGTATTGTGAAGCAAGTACCAAAAGGTAATTACTTCCTGATGGGTGGCTCGCCGGTGGATAATAACGCGCGCCTGTTCCGTGCCGGTCAGATGAAAGTGTTAAAACCTTATATTGATAATGGCAGCATTAAAGTGGTCGGCGATCAGTGGGTTGATGCGTGGCTGCCGGAAAATGCGCTGAAAATAATGGAGAACGCCTTAACCGCAAACAGCAACCACATTGATGCTGTTGTGGCGTCGAATGATGCCACCGCAGGCGGTGCGATACAGGCATTAAGCGCGCAGGGACTTTCCGGCAAAGTCGCGATCTCCGGCCAGGATGCCGATCTCGCCGCCATCAAACGCATTATGAACGGCACGCAAACCATGACGGTTTACAAACCCATCACCGAACTGGCGACTGAAGCAGCCAAAATCGCGGTGGAACTCGGTGACGACAAACAACCCGCCAGCAACAGCAAGCTGAATAATGGCCTGAAAGATGTGCCATCGCGCCTGCTGAATCCTATTCCGGTGAACAAAGACAACATTGAAAGCACGGTAGTCAAAGACGGCTTCCACAAGCAGAGCGAACTCTGAGGCGCGAGCCCGTAAAGGAGAGAGGCCGATGTTGCTGGAAATGAACCATATCACCAAGCGTTTCGGCGCGGTGAAAGCTCTGGATGACGTGAGCCTGCAGCTGGAAGCCGGTGAAGTGATGTCGCTGTGCGGCGAAAACGGCTCGGGGAAATCGACCCTGATGAAGATCCTGTGCGGGCTGTATCCGCACGGTGACTTTGAAGGCAGTATCCATTTTGCGGGCGACGAGATTCAGGCGCAGACCATTCGTGATACCGAACGCAAAGGGATCGTGATCATCCATCAAGAGCTGGCGCTGGTGCGGCAGCTGACGGTGATGGAGAACATTTTCCTCGGCGCAGAGCTGGGACGTTTCGGCATGGTGGATGACGAAACCATGACGTTGCGTTGCCAGCAGCTGCTGGAGCGGGTCAAGCTGCAGGTATCGCCGGATACGCGCGTCGGCGAACTGGGATTAGGCCAGCAACAGCTGGTGGAGATTGCACGCGCCTTGAATAAACAGGTGCGCCTGCTGATCCTCGACGAACCGACCTCTTCGCTCACCGAACAGGAAACGGAGGTGCTGCTAAGCATCATCAAAAACCTGCGCGAACATGGCATCGCCTGCATCTACATTTCGCACAAACTCAACGAGGTAAAAGCGATTTCGGACACCGTCTGCGTGATCCGCGATGGTCAGCATATCGCGACCCGCGCGGCCGCCGGGCTGAGTGAGGATGACATCATCACCATGATGGTCGGGCGCGAGCTGACGGCGCTCTATCCGCATAGCCCACACGAGATTGGCGAAACCCTGTTGCAGGTAGAGAACCTCACGGCGTGGCATCCCATCAACCGCCATATCCGCCGGGTGGATAACGTCTCTTTTAGCCTGAAGCGCGGCGAAATTCTTGGCATTGCCGGGCTGGTTGGTGCCGGTCGAACCGAAACCGTGCAGTGTCTATTTGGCGTTTGGCCGGGACGCTGGCAGGGCGATATTCATATTAACGGCAAGAAAGTCCGTATCAAGGACTGCCGCGCCGCCATCGCGCACGGCATCGCGATGGTGCCGGAAGATCGCAAAAAGGATGGCATCGTGCCGCTAATGGGCGTGGGCAAAAACATTACGCTGGCCGCGCTGGATCAATTCTCTCCCCGACTTTCGCTGCTGGATGAAGCGCAGGAGCAGCAGGCGATCAACCAGGCCATTGCGCGCCTGCGGGTGAAAACCTCGTCGGCGGAACTGCCGATTGGTCGCCTGAGCGGCGGGAATCAACAGAAAGCGATCCTCGCTAAATGCCTGCTGCTCAATCCAAAAATCTTAATTCTTGATGAGCCTACGCGCGGCATTGATGTGGGCGCGCGCCAGGAAATCTATCTGCTAATCAATTCGCTAGTGCAGCAAGGGATTGCCGTGATTGTCATTTCGTCTGAGCTGCCCGAAGTGCTGGGCCTGAGCGATCGGGTTTTGGTGATGCATGAAGGCAAAATCAAAGCCGATCTGATTAACGATAACCTGACTCAGGAGCAGGTGATGGAAGCCGCCCTGCGGAGTGAACACTATGTTTAAGACCGAAAGTACGCAACGCGGCCTCACTACGCCGGGTAAAGGTGCGCCAGGTAAATTCTCGCTGCCTAATCTGCAGGTGCTGGTGATGCTGGGTGCGATTGTGCTGATCGCCCTGTTCTTCACCTGGACCACCGACGGTGCCTGGCTCAGCGCACGTAATGTTTCCAACCTGCTGCGCCAGACCGCCATTACCGGCATTCTTGCGGTCGGCATGGTGTTCGTCATTATCTCTGCGGAGATCGATCTCTCGGTGGGTTCGATGATGGGGTTGCTCGGCGGTGCTGCAGCTATCTTTGACGTCTGGCTCGGTTGGCCGCTGCCGCTCACCATCGTCGTGACTTTGGTGATGGGTTTGCTGCTCGGCACCTGGAACGGCTGGTGGGTGGCCTATCGCAAAGTTCCGTCGTTTATTGTCACGCTGGCGGGGATGCTGGCGTTCCGCGGCATTCTGGTCGGCATCACCGATGGCACCACGGTAGCGCCTACCAGCCCGGCGATGTCGCAGATTGGCCAAAGCTATCTGCCTGGCGGGATCGGGTTTGGCTTCGGCTTTGCTGGCCTCGCGCTGTTTATCCTCTGGCAATGGCGCTTGCGCCTGCGTCGCCAACATCTTGGTCTGGCGCAAACCTCCGTCAGCGGTGCGCTGGTGCGGCAGGTCGTCACCGCCGTTCTGGTACTGGGCGCGATTTGGCTGCTCAACGACTATCGCGGCGTACCAACGCCGGTCTTGCTGCTGGCGCTGCTGTTGCTCGGCGGCATGTTTATGGCGACGCGCACGGCCTTTGGTCGCCGGATTTATGCCATCGGTGGCAACCTGGATGCCGCGCGCCTTTCCGGCATTAATGTGGCCCGCACCAAGCTGGCGGTCTTCGCCATCAATGGCGTGATGGTGGCGATTGCGGGCCTGATCCTGAGCTCACGCCTTGGCGCGGGTTCGCCCTCGGCAGGCAACATTGCCGAGCTGGATGCCATCGCCGCCTGTGTGATTGGCGGTACCAGCCTGGCGGGCGGCGTTGGCTCGGTGGCGGGCGCGGTCATCGGCGCCTTTATCATGGCGTCGCTGGATAACGGCATGAGCATGATGGATGTCCCGACCTTTTGGCAGTACATCGTCAAGGGCGCCATCCTGCTGCTGGCAGTGTGGATGGATACCGCGACGCGCCGCCGGGTGTAATCGCGTGGGGGATCACAATGTGGCGCAAATTCTTTCTGCTGTCCGTCGTGCCATGCTATGCAAGGTGCTGTCGATTTAGGAGAGTGCGCCACGATGCATGAGAAACGCTTTCGCATTACGTTGCTGTTCAACGCCAATAAGGTCTATGACCGCCAGGTGGTTGAGGGTGTCGGTGAGTATTTACAGGCATCACAAACGGATTGGGACATTTTCATTGAGGAGGATTTTCGTTGCCGCATCGACAATATCCGTGAATGGCTGGGCGATGGAGTTATTGCGGATTACGACGATCCCTCGATTGAAAAACTGCTGGCGAACGTGTCGGTGCCGATAGTTGGCGTTGGCGGATCGTACCATCAGCCGCAGGATTATCCGCCGGTGCATTACATCGCCACCGACAACGCCGCGCTGGTCGAGAGCGCTTTCTTGCATTTGAAAGAGAAAGGCGTGAATCGCTTTGCTTTCTATGGCTTGCCCGCAGCCAGTGGCAAACGCTGGGCGCAAGAGCGTGAACATGCGTTTCGCCAGCTGGTGGCGCGCGAGCGTTATCAAGGCGTGGTTTATCAGGGCATGGAAACAGCGCCGGAAAACTGGCAGCACGCTCAGAACCGCCTGGCTGACTGGCTGCAAACCTTGCCGCAGCAAACCGGTATTATTGCCGTCACCGATGCCCGTGCGCGCCATCTGCTGCAGGCCTGTGAATATCTCAAAATTCCGGTGCCGGAAAAGCTCACGGTGATCGGGATTGATAACGAGGAACTGACGCGTTATCTGTCGCGCGTAGCGCTCTCGTCCGTGGCGCAGGGTTCACGCCAGATGGGTTATCAGGCGGCAAAACTGCTGCATCGCCTGCTGGATAATCAGCCTCTGCAACTGCAACGAATTCTGGTGCCACCGGTAAAAGTGATTGCGCGCCGCTCCACCGATTTCCGCTCCTTGCACGATCCTGCGGTGATTCAGGCGATGCATTACATCCGCTTTAACGCCTGCAAAGGCATTAAAGTTGAACAGGTGCTGGATGCCATCGGCATCTCGCGATCGAATCTGGAAAAACGTTTCCGCGATGAAACCGGTGACACCATTCACGCCATGATTCACCGCGAAAAACTGGAGAAAGCGCGCGAGCTGCTGGCGTGTTCTTCGCTGAGCATCAATGAGATCTCACAAATGTGTGGTTACCCGTCGCTGCAATATTTCTATTCGGTGTTTAAAAAGAGTTACGCCAATACGCCGAAGGAGTATCGGCAACTTCACGGTGAAAACGTGTTGTGACGCACGGCTGAGATCAAGAATTCCGCCGCGATTGTCGCTATACTCCTGCGGCATCTTCAAAGGAAGATCGTCGTCTCCGGTGAGGCGGCCGGATTTCAAATCCGGTTGGGGCCGCCAGCGGTCCTGGGCAGGTTCGACTCCTGTGATCTTCCGCCACGACACTTCTGTATCCTTCCGAGATTATTCATCTAAAAACAAAATATTGAATTACCACCCTATCTGAGGAGTGCCACGAACAGCAGCGTTATCCCGGTGTGAAGCTGGCGCGCCTTGAGCACGTTATTGAAACCGAGCTGGAGGTTTTTACCTGCCTTGGCACGGGTGCCTGCGCGCTGCTGGATGACCCGCTGTTCACCGGGCCGCTGAAGTCGGCCCCGCGTCTGAGCTTTCTCGGTCATGTGATGATAGATGAACTCTGCAGGCGCATGACAGACGCGCCGGTGCTGCACTGAGGGAAAACGGTACGATGAAAATGATGGTATCAGAAGCGGCCACCGCAGCGCGGGGCGTGAAGGTAATAAAAAAACCGCCACATGCCGTGCCCGGTGTGTCAGAGAACGGACAACACCACCTCCGCGACCATCGAGACGCTGGAGTCATCGCGCGAGCGCGCGGCGGTGATTGGCTTCTCGCTGATAATTCTGCCCGACCTGGAGAAGTGGAGCGGCGACGGCGCGGGCATCAAGGCGATTACCGGCGGCGATGCGGTTTCCGTGGACCCGAAATACCGCGATGCCTACTCAACGCACATTCCTGCAGTTATCCTGGCGGTAAACAACAATCCGATGCGCTTCACCGACCGCAGCGGCGGCGTGTCGCGCCGCCGGGTTATCCTGCACTTTCCGGAAATCATCCCGGCAAACGAGCGCGACCCACAGCTGAAGGAAAAAATCAGCGGCGAGCTGGCCGTTATCGTGCGCCAGCTGATGCAGCAGTTCAGCCAGCCGCAGGACGCAAGGGCGTTGCTTCAGTCGCAGCAGAACTCTGATGAGGCGATGCGCATCAAGCGCGACGCGGATCCGATGGTGGACTTCTGCGGCTACCTGTTCACCACGCCGGAGCCTACTTCGCTTTATATGGGGAACGCCAGCATCAGACCGCTACAGCCGAAACGCTATCTCTATCACGCCTATCTGGCTTACATGGAGGCGAACGGCTACAGGAATCCACTCAGCATGAAGATGTTCAGTCTGTCGCTGGAGAGCATTATGCGCGAGTACGGGCATCATTATCTGAAGCGGCGCACGAAGCTGGGGGTGCAGACCAATCTCGATCTCACGGAAGAAAACAGCAGCGACTAGCTGCCAAAATGCGATGCAGCCTTAACTTTATAAATAGTAAGAACCGGCAAAAGCCGCTTTTTTACGCTTATTGCGTGGCTGGCGTCAGTAATCAGGCTGAAGTGTGACGTTCTGCATTCGGTGACTGACCCACAGTATTAGCATGTGCAGGCAGGTCAGCCGGGATAAGCTTAAATGTAGGCGATAGTAATAATTTTGGCGTGCCCGCGTGTTTCGATACTGGCGGTGCCAACAGACTCAGGAAGTGATGCAGGTAGCTTATCTATATTCACAGGCAACGTATCTGAATACACGTTGCCTGTGCAGTGCATCGAATGCTCTCCAGTTGAACAGGGTGCTACAAAAATGGTACCGGTGAACGTTATGCTGCCATTTACAGCGGCATAACTATGTGACATCGCGGCCAGTAGCAAAAAAAAGCGCAGTTTCTTCATCACAATCTCCTTAGATAGGTAATTAACCTATCGGATACTTTTCGCATAACTTAAGTAGTTTGATGCTTAAGAGATTGAGATTTTTCTAGAGTGCAGTAACAGGCACGATAAATCCAGCCGCTGATACAGATATGCCTTTACTCCGTTCGTGGAGAAAATTAGGGGGAATAACTGAATGGGTTGTTCAATTATATTTCATAACATGGTTGGGGTGACGAAAATGACCGTTAGTTCCAGAGGTTTGGCTGGCACAGCGAAGATAAACTGTTGAATGAGGGAAGTAATGAAATATGTGACCAAGTTGACGGATAACTAACTGATTTAATTAATATAGATCATCACATGACCAATAAGGTATAAGAGCTTGATCAGCAGGCATTAACAAAGCGATACATCAGGAGGATATTAGCCATGCAGTCTGCAAGATGTTCGAAGTAGACCCGGAACAAGCTTCGTGGCAAGCCTCTGATTAAGCGTGAACTGTAAGACTCCACCCTTCAATTCATTCTGAATTGTGGCGGTCGTAATTTTTTCACCATTGATGTAAATGGATAGCGAATTACCCAGATTTTTACGCGTGAGTAATTCAAGTTTCCTGGCGGCTTCAGAATTCAAGACAACCCGGACCTTTATATTTTCAGTTTCGGAACCATCCTGAGAAATAATTTCCACCTCTGTCTCATTAAAATCACAGGCAGAGTAAAAATGGTGATTAACTTCTTGAGATAAAGCCGCATTAGATAATGATATCGTTAATGCAGGAAGCATAATAAACCGGATAATTGAAAGCAGCACCTTTACTCCAAAAAATAATGTCATTTAAGAAAGACAACCTGATTCATTATCAGATTAGATTGTGGCGAGCAGAGAAATCAACAACGTCTTTCATCGTATTAAGCTTAAGTTTCTGCATCATACGAAACTTGAAAGTACTCACGGTTTTATTACTTATACTGAGCCTTTCTGCAATTTCTTTATTGTCCATACCTTCGCTAAAGAAATGTAAAATCTGCATTTCCCTCATTGAAAGAGTATTAAGACGCAGTTTTTCATCCAGTTGAAACGCACTTTCATTACAGGCAAATTGAAAGGGAAAGTGCGTATACCCTGAACTGACAAGAGAAATAGCCATTTTCAAATCTACTAAGCTCTGAGTTTTGCTGACAAAGCTGCTCGCACCGCATCGGAAACTTTCAAGCCCATAGAATTCAGCTGATTTACCACTAATGGCAATTATGGGAATGGTTTTATTAAATTTACGGAGGGCTTGAATTACCTCTATACCATTTCGTTCAGGAAGATCGATATCAATAATTAACACATCAGGTTTGAACTCTTTAATTACTGTGATGACGTCTAAACCATCTTCACATTCAGCAACTACATGCCCATCTTTTGTAAGCAATTCCCGAATAGCCAGCCGAACTATAGGATGATCGTCCACTATTAGAAAACGTCGCATTTGCAATTCCGCCAATTTTTATTCAATGGCGCTATAATAGAATCCATCTATCTTATAATGCAATTACAACCGACTATGGTAGGAGAATTCTTACAACATATGGTAAAAAATCCTAATCTCCCCTTCCTATAGTTGCAATCTTCAAATAGCACACTCAAAATCATTGTATATTCACATCTCTCCAGGCTTCAAAAGACGTTCTGAACGATTTAAATTCAATTTCAAGTGCATTAACGAACTGCCTGATTACTGAGGTATCCTCTTCGACGTCAATCAGTTCTTCAATAGATAAAATCTCTCGAGTAATACGTTCAACTTTCAATATCTGAAGTGCGCCGCCCATTTTATGTAAACTCTGCTTTAGCGTTTCCGAGTTGCCTTCGTCCAATGCGTTTTTAGCCAGTGCTAAATCTTTCTCCCCTTCTTCAAACACTTTACCTAAAAAGTCCGTAAAAACTGTGTTGTCTTCGGGTAAAAAATCCCGCATAACATCAAAATCAATCCAGTCAGTTAAATTACTTTTATTTTCAGTTTCATGAAAATAAAAGTTCAGCGTATCAGAAAGCCGGTTGAGCTCAAGCGGACGGAAGAGGCAATCGTTCATACCTGCCCCAATGCACCTTTCTTTTTCTGAAAGCTGTGCATTTGCGGTCAATCCGAGAATAACTATTGGATCTGAAGTCGCAGCTCTAATGCTTTTAGAAAGTGAGAGGCCGTCCATGACGGGCATATTACAATCGGTAATGATCAGGTCAAAGTGAGCGCTTTTCCATTTTTCTAAAGCAATTTTTCCATTTTCAGCCTCAGCTACGTTATGACCGAGGATAGTTAACTGCCTCGACAGTAAAAGTCGATTTGCAGGATGATCGTCTGCTATCAATATGCTCACGGCCCGCGCCTTTTTCTGACGGTTCTCAGAATGCTGGAGTGATAGCGCAGAAGCGCGATAGTCAGCATTAAGCTCAACCTTAATACAGGTTCCTATACTGGGAATACTGTCCAGCGTGAGGGTGCCTGACATCATTTTGACCAGTTCAGCCGTGATTGCGAGACCAAGACCTGTTCCGGCTGCATCATTTGCGCCGCCCTGCTCAAAAGGTCTGAATACTTTATCCTGAGTTGACTTATCGATACCTACGCCAGTGTCACGTACGCTAATGGTGATATGAGCTTTCTGGGTTTGCTCATTCACGATTAGATCGACGTTAACATCCACTTGTCCCTGCTCGGTAAATTTAATTGCGTTACTGACCAGATTCGCGATAATTTGACGCAGCTTTGTCGGATCAGTAAATATCTCAACTTCGGGGATATTTTTATGCAGATTTAACATCAGTCCTTTTTGTCTTGCCAGGCCATCAAATACCCTGGTCACCTGCCTTGTGATGTATCGAAGTTCAAGCCATTCAGGCTGTAATTCAAGCTTACCGGATTCAATCTTGGACATATCAAGAATGTCTCCAATGAGCCCCATCAACGATTCAGCTGAATCATAAGCCACACGTAACGAATCGGGATCCGGCTTCGCGGCATCTCTGACGTTTAGTTCCAGCAAGCCAATTACTGCACTCAGCGGGGTCCTGATCTCATGACTCATAGTTGCAAGGAACTGGCTTTTGCTTCGGTTAGCCAGCTCAGCAGCCTCTTTAGCATGAGATATCTCATCAAGCAGCTGCAGGTATTCAGTAATATCCTGCCATCCGCAAATCCATCCAGCCTGCCTGTTCTGATCGTCACTATAGGGGGTTATCCAGTGACGTATTTTCCGGTTTTCAAAGCCATTGAATAATACGAATTCACTCTCGTATACGCTTTCTGTTTCATAACCTGAATCCGACCACTTGCTGGTTATTGAGTAAAAAACGTCGTCAAGAGGGTTTCGTCTGTCCTGCAATGGCAGCGTCAGCAGAGGGTGTTGCTCTTCACTAAAGAAGTCGCGAAATGCCCGGTTTGAACGAATAATCATGCCGTCATTATTAAAAACATAAACCGGCCTTGGCGGACCATTTATCAGTCGATCCTGAAAATTGAGTTCAGCCTGATATTTTGCTTCCGCAAGCTTATTAGCTTTTACTCTGCGACGGTTTGCGTATCCCCACAATAGTGCGGTAATAAGGAGCAACGCGGCCGATGCAGCGAGCAAATAAAACTGACCGCGATAAACCGTCCATGTACGAAACTGAGCTTCAGGGGTTCCCTGCCACCGGCTAATAATGTCGGTATACATTTTAGGTGGAACCGCTGCTAACGCTTTATTGATAATACTGAAGAGTTCAGGCGCGCCACGCCTCACAGCAAGGGATACTGCAGCATCACCGATGGGGAGAATGCCTGCAATTCTCAGTTTCGCAGGATAGTAACGGGCAATAATATAGTCAGCACTGATCATCGTCGTAACCACACCATCAAGCTTGCCCTCAGCAAGCTCCTGCATGGCTAAACTCGCATTACCGATTTCAGTGACCTTTACGGCAGGGTACTGTTCACGTATCCACTTTACTGCAGCGTGCCCTGCAGGCACTCCTATCCGCATACCAGGATGGTAGGGAAGGCTAGGATCCTGCTCATTCATGACCAAAACATTGGGTGAATACATGAATGGTCTTGTTAATAAAAACTGTTTTGCCCTTTCAGGGCTCCATATCACCCCGCCGACCATATCCATAGGTAATGCTGGATCGTTTAACTTTTTTTGCGCGTTGTTAACGTAGTCTTCACGCTGAGGAATAAATTTCAACCCGGTTTTTAAATGAATAAGGTTAAGTACATCTGCTGTAATGCCGTAAAAGTTATTCCTATCATCAAATAACATGAAGGGAGCAGTAAACTGAGAAACCAGAATATTTACTTCGGGATTATTTTTAATCCAGTCAGTTTCTTCCCGAGTTAATGAAAGTGGCTTTGCAAGAAAAGCGGTTACCGACCCCTGATCCCATCTTCTCAGCAGGAGCTCTCGTTCGGCGATTGAAATATTCTGTATGACTGTATTGAGCGCGTGGTACAGAGGTGTTCCGTCATTACGCACATACAAACGATAACCAGGAATAGCTGTACTGACCTGACTGTCTAACGTAAGCAGATTCGCGAAATGTCGCTCAATCATGAAGTTGACGGGAATCAAATCACCCAGTGCTTTATCACTTTTACCGAGAACAACCGAAGCCAGCGCGCTCTTTACATCAGGGTAAAAAGTAAACTCTTTATCAGGATAGAGGGTGGAAAGGTCTTCTTTAGAAAGTAAGCCTTCCTGAACAGCGATAACATTTGCTCCTGGACGATGATGCTTTGCCGCCCTATCGCTGCGAACCATTACTGGCACAGGAGATAATAAATCATCTGTGATCAATACGCTGGGACCAAGAGAAGGCTGCTTCCCGGGTGCGGCAACCACCGCATCAATTGATGAATGGGATTCCTGAAGGGCCTCCAGCGCCTCTTCACGACTGCCGTAATGAACAAATTTTACCTGCAGGCTGAGACTCTGGCCTAGCGACTGAACCAGTTCAGGAATGATGCCTCTCAGAACATCGTCGTACTCATATTGAGTGACCGGTGGTAATCCGGAACCATAGAGTGCAACGGTCAGCTGGCGCTTCATCGCGAGCCAACGCCAAGTCGATCCAGGGAGTTCAGCGCCTACTGTCTCAGGTGTCGTATCCGACTGCAAAATAAGCGGAACAGCGGAAGCCATTCCCTTAAGAGGAAATAAAAAGCTTAAGATCAGCAAAAGAAGATAAGCATGCACTCGCATCAGGACATCCTGTTTCGTCGGGTAAACTCGAGCAGTTCCTTACGATTTTTAAGTTCCAGTTTAGGCATGAGGCGGGATTTAAATGTGCTGACAGTTTTATTGCTAATCTTCATACGGGTTGCAATCGTGATAACTTCCATGCCCTGCCCCAGGTACTGCAGAACTTCAAACTCGCGCGCTGATAAACTCTTGAGTCGGACACTGTCATCTATAGGCTGATTTTCAAACAAAGTATTTGACGCGTTTAAAGGGAAGTATCCGTAACCATTGCGGACGGTGTTCACCGCGTTGACAAGGTCGTCCAGGTTATTTGCTTTGCTGATAAAGCCGTTTGCCCCTGCCTTGGCGCTCTGAGATGCATAATAGTCTATATTTTTGCCGCTCATCACGATAATGGGCAGTGTTCTGCCGGAACGACGTATGGCTTTAATAACTTCGATTCCGTTGAGCGTAGGTATATCAATGTCGACTATGAGCATATCGGGTTTGAGCTGGCTAACTAGCGTCACCGCTTCTTCTCCATCGCCGCATTCAGCTATAACACTATGGCCATGTTTTTCCAGCAGAAGTTTTATTGCTATCCGGGCAATCGGATGATCGTCGACAATAATAAATCTTGGCATAATTAATCATCTCTTTAAACTGTGAAAATAATTATAAATGCTATATGGTCAGAAAAAATCCTACAAGCACAACCCATTCATTGTAGTACAATTCTTACAGCATCAACGGAATATTCCGAATAAAATATTCAAAATGTAAAAAGATATGTTTAATCATATTAAATGGAGTTTAAATTAAAGAATCCAACCATCTAAAATAATGAATAGAGCATTTGCAATATTAAAAATAACAACAAAAAAACGCCCACAAAATTACGTTATGGGCGGCCAACAAAATTAAAAAATAATTACTGAAATGACTGCATCAAAACGACAGTGCTCTCGAAGCTTCCTGCAGTAGCACCTGTATCAGCCAGAGTTGAAGCAATGGGTAATATATTATCCCCCACTCGAAGAGATATATCTGACCCCAACGCTTTATTGTCCACCGTTATGGTGCTGCTGAGGCCTGGTTTCAGGACTATTGGACCAGTGGGAAGGATATTATATTGTGCAGTCACATTACCATTACAGCGTACATTAAACTGTGAAGCTTTTACGCTTCCATTTACCTGCCCTAAAACTAAATCGCCGTGATCAAGTAGGATAGAAGGTGTAGTGATTTGACAGTCAATTCTGGGTGGAGGCGCACTTCGGCAACTACTCCAGTCTATATTTCTATTAGAAGAACTGCCATCATTTCTCTCCCAGCCAAAACATAATTCGGCAGATACATACTCATAATACCTTGGATCATAGGATGAATATCCTGCGACACGAGTATTACCATACTGTTCTTTCCACATTGTCACTGCATCTGACCATGAGGTACCTTGAGGTGTGATGAGTGTAGGCGAACCATATCTAATTTCTCCAGTAGCGTAAAAAATCGTCCCGCCTGATAAACGCCTAAATCCATATTTGGCAGTTGGTCCAAAAACACAGCCAGAAATATAAGAACACACATCATTTGGCCCGCCACCACCACCTACATTACCTCTAATATCAGGAACACCGTTTGGATCATAAACAGCGTAGCCTTTTGCTTCAAGTACTATCATTTGAGGATAATTGACAGTTACTTCCATTGCATCAGGCGACATTACGAAAGTTGCAGAATAAACTTTATTTATCCCTATAAAAAAGAGCAAAGCCAGAAAAATAAGTATTTTCATATAATCATCTCATAAAGAACAATAGCAAGTATTTATTGATAGTTAAATGAAAGTGTAGCCATGCTATTAAAGTCTCCGGCTGCAATCGTTTTATTTGCTATAGAATCTGGCTGTCCTTGAACAAAACTCTTAAACACAATATCATTTGTTCCATTTACCAGTTCTGTGGCTGGCGAGGCGGTGCCCAACGCTATTAAATCACCCGACTCGGTTTCAATACCTATTCCAATTCCGGATGCGGTGCTGGAGGGAGCAATTGCCAAATAACCCGCAAGTCCACCTGCATCCGGTGAGCCCTCGAAAGTGACACTCACTGATTGGGCAACTGATACATTGCAGTTAATTAACGATACAGTGAATGATTTGCCCGCTGTGCGGGTGTTATCATAAAGGCTATTTACGGCAATCTGTCCAAAATCAACTTCTAATGGTACGCCAGGCTGGGCGATTTGGCAGGCATCATCAATAAGACGCCCTTGGAAATTAACATCAGTAGCTGCTGCAGTGAAACTAATAAGAGAGTTTAAAAAAATTAACGTTCTGATTGAGTATTTCATATGTAGTCCTACTGAAATTCTGCTGTCAACGTAGCTGACGCGCTAAAGGGAGCAGCTGAGAGAGTTGATCCAGGCTCTTTAACAGGAACAGCTTTCAGCTCAGGAGGGTTGGCAGGATCGATCAATATCTCATTATTTATTTGCAGAGCATTTCCGTTCTGAAAAATACGTATTCCAAGATCGCTTATATCGGTTTGTAGAGCGGCAGTGTCATACGTAGTTACAGTTCCACTCATTTTCAGATACAGATCAAAACCCGCCGGTGAAGAGTTACATGAAAGCGAGTAAGGGATATCTTTTATATAATTTTGCCCATCAACGTTGTTAACGCCGACCTCCCCAAAATCTACTGATATCGGTTCACCACTGCTTACCTCACAGGTAGGGGGTTCAATAAGTACGCCATGCAAGCGGGTGTTCGCTAAGGTATTAAATGAAAGCCCCAACGCCAGACATGCTAAATACACCTTAAGTTTCATATCACTGTACCTCAACAACAAGCGTTGCATTGGTGTCGAATGCTCCGGTAGTCAATGTTGCACCACTGCGTTTTACCGGCACAGCCTCAAGTGCAGGTAAATTATTCGCATCATAGGTAAAATTGAGCCAGCTATTAACGTCAAGAGCGGTGTTGTTGGCATAAAACTTAATTCCTAAGTTAGATTTATTAGTGGCAAGCGCACCATCAAATCCTGCAGCGGTACCTTGCATAGCAAGTTTGAGATTGTTAGACAAAGAACTATCGCATACCAATGTATAAACTAGATTTTTTCTGTAATTTTGCCCATCAACTTTCGAAGTGTAGATATTATTACCAAAATCAACATCTATCGTATTGTTGTTATTAATCACGCATGATGGTGCGGCAATAATATTACCTCTGACAGTTACATTTATGTTTGCCTTAACAGGCGAGGCGGTCAATATAAATACTAAAGTTGTGATGATGCAGGCTCTCTCAAACATTTCAAGAGTTTCTCCATATATAATTATATTTTCGTTAGCCCACAATCATCTTTGAAGGCTTTTTATTATTTTTTTAGTAAATGCTTTTAATCTTGATGTCGATATTTTATTATTTTTTTTGTGGCACACTCACGCATTTTGTTGCGCTACAATTGAATGGCAATTCTGGTCGACCGCCGTAATCATTAATGTAGGTTAATAATGGCTTATTTCCTATTGCTTCAGCTGTCACACCTAAATCAGCCTTACCAAAAGGACTAACCATTACTGGTTGAAATCCTGCCAGCGTCTTTCCTTTCATCTCACGTTGCACGTTTGCCAAAGTAATATAATAAGGCGTAGGATTTTCAACGATGACCTTTTTACCCTGTAAATTTAATACCATTTTTTCCTGCCAGGGATTGAGATAGAGCTTTTCATCCGGGACAATTGCAGCCGGACGATAGAAAATTTTCACTTTCGTCTGCAGGGCAATCTGCAACGTATTGGGTTTATCCGTTCGAGGCGGAATTTCGCGCAGGTTAAAGTAATAAAGGCTTTCTCTGTCTTTTGGTAGCGTATTAATAGCCGGTAAAGCATCAATCCTGATCTGACTTTTTTTGCCGGGTTCAAGCCGCTGAAGCGGTGGAACTACGGTCAGCGGTGAGTTGATTTTTTTACCATCCGCATCTTCTATCCATGACTGTGCCAGATAGGGCAATTTTTCATTATTATTCGCTATTACAACACTTGTGGAATTTTGATTCCCATCGAATATTACACGCGTGCGATCAAGAGCGACTGCAGCATAACCTTGGCTGGAAATGCTCAAAGCTAATAAAAGTAATGCTTTACGATTAACGAATTTCATTTTTTGCAATCTCGATTTTTTTAACAGATACAGGTTTTTTAGCTTTAATACAGGGTAATAACATCGATTCACCACTTATCTTTCCTTCGGGTAGATTGATATCGCATTCATAATTATCACCCCAGGAAACGCGCATATCTTGCCCGGGAATTATTCCGCTCAGGTATACATTTCCGTTATCACCGACCAGACCGGTAGCCTGTCCTTTGGTGTTTTTAACCGTCGCACCAAAAGGAGGATAACTACCATCCTGAAGTCTGATTATCCCCATGCCTTTTTCACCAGCTAATACGTCGAAAGTCCGGTAACCTACAGCCCCCTCAGTCAGCGTAAACTGTTTGAGCGATCCAGTGGACTCAGCATTTTTGGGAAGTTTGTCCACATCAATTTTAATTTCGTTTTTAAAGTAATTGGCTACATCAGGAATAACGGCAATACCAAACAGATTAGTTCTCACATTAGAACCACCGCTATTTACAGGTATGTCTGCGACGTCATCGGTGTCTACCATGATTCGACTGCCACCAAGAACGGTTGTACGATGTAAGGCTGCGCCTTTCGTGGTTATCGTTGCGCCACCTCGTAATCCCGCGCCTATTGATGAATATTTTGAGGCGTCAAATGAGGCATTCGCATTGACTTCCGCTATGTCCGCATTATGAGACACATACCCACTGGCTAACATGCCATTGCGTGTCACGCCGCTACGGATCTGATAACTCGTTCTGTTATCGACTCGCGCGTTATAGCTCACAGAGTTTGTTATATCGCTTCCATTAACGGAACTGTTCACGCCAAGCGTCCCGTTATTACCAAACGGCATGCTTAAGGAAAGATAACCACCCGTATCTCTTTTATATCCGTTATTGTTCAGATAAGCAGATAGGGAAACACTTATACTCTTAAATCGTCCTATATCCATATATCTAGCTGCAGTCAAACTCCAGCGTTGATTTTCCGGTCGATCCCAATAAGATTGATAATTATAGTCAAGGTAGGCACTGACATCAGAGCCGCGAAAATTCTTAACAAACGTCGTGGTGTATGACTCTTTACCCTGCCCTGTATATCCGCTATTGCGTGAATGATTAAGGTAATCACTCATCGTCATGTAATTTTTTTCAGAGAAACGATAAGCAGCAAACGCAATTTGGCTATCGTATTCACTGAACGATTTGGAATAACTTAGACGATAGGAATTGCCTTTCATACTACCGGCGTTCTTCACGTCTGCTCGTGAAGTGGATACGTCAAAAGATAATGCCCCCAGCTCGAGAAGATCGCGTCCCAATCCCACCGCACCAGACTGATATCGGTCAGCGAGGATGCTGCCTCCGTAAAGGGACCAGCCGTTACTCACCCCCCATGAAAACTCGCCGCTGCCGAACGCCGGCCCCTGAATATTATGGCGAATGTTGGATGGACGCCCACTGCTTAGCTTATACCTGAACAGTCCAGGCCTTGTAAGGTAAGGAATACTGGCGGTATTAACCTGAAAGGTCCTAACGCTACCATCCTGCTCCTCAATTTTGACATCCAGCAGCCCGTTGTAAGCACTGCTCAAATCACGGATGTTAAACGGTCCAGCAGGTACCTGTGTTTCATATATAACTTGCCCCTGCTGACTGATTATGACTTTTGCGTTGGTTTTGGCGATTCCCGTTACTTCTGGCGCATAGCCACGAAGATTAGGAGGAAGTTGCCCGTCCTCTGAATTTATTTTGAATCCAGTGAAGCGAAAGCTGTCCAGTACACCAGAGTCGGTATAGGATTCCCCAATCGTTAATTTTGAACGAATACTGGTCAATGCTTTATAGGCATAGTAACGACTGAAATCGAACTCATTATTTTTGACACCGCGCCCCTGACTATTATTCATCCTTCCTTGCCAGTCAGCGCGCAGTCGCCATTCACCGGCATTTGCGCCCACAACACCGTTTCCGCTAATGTTGTGGCGCGTCGGTCCTGTCTGATCTTTGTTACTCATCCCCAGCAGATTATAGTCGGCAATAATCGCCGGAATGCCGTTGTCCCAGCGTGCAGGGGGGTCCCAGCGTGCATCAGAATATTCTAGATCCATTTTGGGGATGGAAACGTTTATGACTGCACCGCCCAAGTCACCGCGGGCTTCCATCCCTTTTATGCTGGAAATATTCAGGCATTGATTCTGGTTCCACCAGGTTAGGTTTTTTGCCACCTCTTCCTTAAAGGCAAATTCTGAAACAACATTTCTATCAAGACAGGGCAGTGTTTCTGAAGCATTGCCGTCTTTAATTAAGTAGCTGACTTTATGCTCACCTATATCCTGATTGTTGAGCGATATTCTGAAATCGTATTCTCCAGGAAGAATATAGTTGCCAGCAGAAAACTTTGAGAGGTCAATATTTTTTTTATCTTCAGAACTTAAAATATCAGTATTGAACTCAGTGAAATTCACTGCATCAGCAGAACTGGCAGACCCTAAAAAAAACAGGCTAATAATTACTGCAATCTTAGTTTTAGGAAAAACATTATCAAGTTGATTTATCTTAATCATATTGTCGCAGCTTGAATTATATTAAATTACAGTGTAAAGCGCCTGGTAAATAAACTATCGTCATGACTAAATAAAAAAGCGCGTAAGCACGCGCTTATTTTAATTTCCAGCCGGGATTATTGATAAGCCAAGGTGTAATCAGCTACTGCGGTGAATTGACCTGGGATTGCCGCTTCTGTTGCTGCACCTTTCAGGTAAGCAGAGTACAGCAGCGTGTTATCGCCATTTTGCAGCGCTTGAGCGGCGGTTTCTTCGCCCAGTTCAATTGGAGCACCGTCACCGTTAGTGATCACCACGCCCGCGTTACCCGCATCTCCGGTGATACCCAGAGTATCTGGAACGCTTGAGGAAGCAGCACCGGTGAACTTGGTGGTTACGGTACCATCAGCCAGGCCTGAAAGGTCGCAGTTTTCCAGACGAATAGAGAAGTTGCGTGGCGTTGATGAACCGCCGCTCGCTAATTCTTTTACTGAGATCTGACCCAGGTTCACTGTCTGATCCACGTCATCCGGGTTAATTGAGCATGCTGCGTCGATGATGGAACCGGTGAAAGTTACGGTATTTGCTTGAGCGACAGAAACCGAACCTGCAAGTAATGCAACTACAACAGCGATATTTTTTAATTTCATGTTTTGATTCCTTATATGTGTTATCAGAATTTTTCCTGAATTAAGTCCTGTTAATGCAACACATCTACTAATTCAGTCATGAGAGGCAGCTATGTTCTACATACACATTTCCTCTGACACATATTTGACTTGAATCAATGTTTCGTCGCTATAATCCTAAATGTAATATCGTGTAGTACATGGACTACATGTTGATTTTTTAATTTAATTGCATTTGTTGTGTGTGAATTTTCCTAAAATTCCTACTTTTTATGATTTAAAGAACATTTACAGGCTGGCCGACCACCTCTTTCAAACTTGCATTTATCGTTAAATAAATCTTGGCGTCTGGACAGATGGGGGTGCACGGGTGGTGATGACACAATGAGGAGGTTTAAGGGCAGGAGGGAAGATTATTAACGACAAAAAAAACATGTTTTAATTTAGTAAGGTCAAACTGGTAGAAGTTAAATAGATAACCTCCACCATCTCACTAATCAACTTCGTAGCGCTGCAGTTTTAATTACATGATAGCTCTATGACATTACTCATTTGATTAAAAATAAGCGATACTCAATACAGAACTAGCTAATAACCAGAATCCTGTGCAAAAGATAATTAGAGCAAGCCAGGTGTTCGCTCTGGTATTTTTTCCTAGCCAAAACTTTATTGCTGCATTGAGAGATATCATACAATGCCTTCTTTGAAGTTGTCGATAAAGCGGACATTTTCTGTCAATAGTCCATTACGTGCCATCAGTTAACAGGATAAAAGACGTAGGAAAATAACTACAGAGTTTCAAGTCTTTCCAAAAAAACCCGCCGTAAGGCGGGTTATATGCAAAAATTTAATTAACTTTTTAAAAGTTCACTTTCAGACCAACCATAGCGCTACTGTCACTATAGCCTTTAGCGCCGAGTTGCTGACCTATATTTCCCCACAGATTGAGATTGGGGTTAATCTGGCCTTCAACACCAGCCTTTAATTCGCCAATATTGCGGGAGCCACTCTGACTCACCTGGACGTCGTTCAATTTACTGCCAAACGCTTTCGTATTGGCAACCCAGTTAGCCTCAATATACGGTTCAAAGGTCCGATTTTTTCCATCGTCGATATGATTGTGGCCTTTCAGGAAAATTCGGGCTCCAAGTCGAGTCTGAACATTATTTTCGCCTGAGTCTCGAACGCGAGTACCATTTTGCTCTTGATGATTATCTGCTTTAACGCCCATCCAGGTAAGCTGCGCTTGAGGCTGAAGGTAATAGCCCAATTTATTGGCCTCGCCCAACTTAAATGTGTACCCCCCTTCAATGGACGCAGTGATACCTTTAGATTTGTAATTTTCCTGACCGATATCCTGCCCCTTGACGCTATTATCAAACCAGTTGTAAAGCGCCCAGCTGTCGATATAGCCACCACGATTTTCCTCATCGTTCTGTAGCCAGGTTGCGTATAAACCGGTGCTATATCCGTGAATATTTCCTTTAGAACTATAACCGGATACTGCAGAGTGAGTATTAGTTTGTGCCCTTGCATACCCTCCCATTACGCCCAGATGAAAGCGATCGCTTCCGTCAGTACTCCCGCTAGAAACATCTCCTCCCAGCTGAACGACATAGCGGTTGCCGGTTGAGCTTAATTGTCCTGAACTGTCTTTAAAACGGTTGTGACCACCCTTATTACGGAGCCACATACTCGTCACATGCTGTTGCCCGAGGCTATCAACGTAGGCGGTCTCGCCCAGCCTGTCATGAAGTGAGGTTGCAAACAGCGTATTAGCTGATGCAAGGTTGGCCGCATAGCTTGCCGCTTCAGGACGGACAATGTGCTGAGAAGGTCCTGATGGTGGCGTAATGCTTCCGCCCGACTCACCTGTTTCACCCGGGCCACCAGGCACTACCGGAATCTCAGGGTCTACAGGGTCTACAGGTTTTTCCGGATCGACAGGATCAACGGGTTTTTCCGAGATTTTACTGTCCAGCAACCATTTATTACCTTTTTGAACAAGATTGTAGTCATACGCGCCAGCCACTATACGCCCTTGCTGGCTAAAGGTTCCATTAACGGCACCGTCAACGCTGATAAGTTCAATTCCATCGATAGTCTGCGCACCCGTGCCTCCGGCATTGCTAACCATCACGTTGGTATTACCAGAGTAATCGCCAGTAATGTGTAATTTATCCGTTTCAGATGCGTCATCAAAAAGCTTTGTACCAAATCGCAGCGTGCCGCCAGCGCTTGTCAATTCCCCAACCGTCAAGGTATTGAAACCATTCGCTTGAGTATGCAAATCAATAGTACTGTTATTGAGATTGAGTAATTCCACACCAGAATTGCCGCTGACACTCCATGTACTGCCATCGCTCATTGATAATTGCTGCAAGCTGTCCGTAGCTCCTTTCCACGAAGAGCCTGAGTCGAGATTTAAATTAATCGTTCCGCCAGAGTTAGCGATATCACCGGCGAACATTGAGCCATCTTTACCGTTAAGTGTGGTATTGGAGTTCAGCGCAGCCGAAACCAATGTCTTGCCCGATATGTTTGAGCCTGAAGCGTTAACAAGCATCGTTGCGCCCGACTGAGTAACAATCCCTGTTCCGCTTTCTGCGCTAATCAGGCTATTGTCCAGCGAGAGTGTCTGTGTACCGCTCCTGGCATAAACGGCCGTCCCCGTGTCGCCAGCCACCTCAATGCGAGAATCTGTTAACGAGACATTTCCAGCTCCACTACCACTGCCCATTAATAAGCCACGAGCTGGATTACTGCCACCATCGGTGGCACTGCTCATATTAAGACGAAGGTTAGTGGCATTCAGTGAAGTTTCCGCACCGATTACGATCCCGTCCCAATTGTTTAATGCGTTGATTGTAACATTATCGAGTGTAGCCTTTGAATGATCCCTGAGTTGAATACCAGTCTGGTTTGATCCAAGCATATTAATCTGAGTATTTTTCAGATTTATGTCGCTATAGGCGTAACCATACACACCGACATGTGTTCCAGTAATATTGAATATGACATTATCAGCATTTAGTTTTGTGCTACTGGTTCCTGTAAACCCATATCCGTTTGTGTTAATCGTTGCATTTTTGACATTAAGGGTCCCACCAGTGCGAGCATAAAGCGCTTCAGTGTTTGAGTTATTACTAATTGTACCCCCATCATAATTAATTACAGAGTTTCCGTCAGCCTGCATGGCATAGGTCTTATCAGAGTGTACATCAGTATTTTCCAAGCTGATGATGCCACCATTGGTGACGTACACTCCGGGCGCGCTAGAACCCAAAGTAGTAATTTGGCTGTCAGAGATATCAATGGTATTTCCGGCTCCGGTAGCAAAGGCCCCTATACCGTATCTTCCAGCTGAATTGATTGTTCCATTTCTGAAGGTGATGTTTCCACCGCCATTCATTGCTGAAATACCATAAGCAATTTCACCGCTTGTGGTAATTTCAGTGTTGGTTATCACGGCATTGCCACCTTCACTGTGCACGCCTCTGGTTCTATTTCCCGTTACGTTTATTTTACTATTTGTAATATTCAGCACACCCCCACCAGGGTTAGCTAACGCCCCATAAGCTGAAGAACCCGATGTATTGATAACAGAATTATCAATGTTAACCGTTCCTCCAGCGGATGTAACCACACCCGAAGCATCGTCACCCGTTGTACTGATAGCCCCATCAATGAAAGAAATATTTCCACCCTCACCAGTGCTAAAAACTCCGTAACCGGCCTGACCATTATCAGATGTGCTCACGTCTTCTGCGGTATAAGATCCACTTGTTCCATCATGCATTATCGGACCAGAAGCTGAAGCGTTGCCTGATATCATTAATATACATGCGGGAAGAATTAATGAATTAATTCCGCGTATCAATGAAGCGGGAGTACCTGAAGAACATGATACTCTTGATTTACCTCTTCCCCTGGCCAGTTCAGATGCCACGACGCAATTACCCGTCGCTCTACTTTTGACAACTCTATATATCCTATTCATGATTTCTCTCATAAAAATTGATTAAAGTGATTCTGAATTCATTCCCACCCTGTACAAAAATTTAACCCACTGCTGTGCCCGGCTAATTATCTAAAATTTCCGGAGATATCATTGAATTAATTTGAACCGATTAAATTTTGGATTGGGATTTTTCGTACTATTTACTTTTATCAATAAGATGCCATATAGGCACTATGGTTTTATATGAGATAAATCTTCGTACCACGTAAGAAACGACCTACAAACTGAATCACTTTTTATATGATACTGAAGAAGAGCAATATGATTTATGGGGGAGATCATTCATAAAAAGCGTCATCGCCCGGGTTTTATAAATATCTCAGAAAAAACTTTGCCATGTCTAACAGTATCAAGCGCCATTTAGATTGAAACATAAACCTCAAATGTTTCTATGCCTTATCCTTTGATGAATTTATAAAGTACTCAGTGAGTTTTATTTTTAATCATTTTCTGTACTCTTAGACTTTGGAAATATTATTTCGGAAGGTCTTCGTATTAAAAATGAATAGCTTTCACTGATGACCTTCATGTCGACCTTCGTAGAAGTCATCGGTCTATTGGTGCCACACGCCGGTTAGCCTTGTCGTGAGGGCCCCCGGAGTGGGTAATGCGATGTATGGTGTCGGATTTTTCGCTTAAGCAGGGGGAAGTAATTAGCTATTCGCTGATGCATTCAACAAATTGAGCAATAACGGTTCTGAACTAAAGGCCATACTGGCGCCGATAACGAAGTCGATTTTTGCGGCTACTTGTTTACTACGCCGGAGCTCAATACGCTCAGAGTGGAGAACGCTAGCATCAGGCCGCTACAGCCTAGGCGCAACATCAATCACTTCTCTCGGACCTGTATGGAGAAGCGAGTAGCTATATGAGCCCGCTTAGCAAGAAGATTTATGGCCTGTTACTTGAGAGTAATTATACGGGAGTATGGGCATCACCATCACAAGCTAGACATAGTGTGCAGCCCAACCTCGTTCTCATGGGAGAGAGCAGTATCTGCCGGCCACTGAAGTGCCACGATCCCGCAATGATATGACTATCCTTTAACGGAGAATGACGGGGTTAACGTTTTAGACTTCATCGGAGATGAATGATAATGGTAGCCCTTCACCCATCAATCACTATATAACATAATGTTTTTATTGATAAAAAAACATGAGTGAATAGTGTGAAGGATAATTAGTAAAATCTTTTGCGCATTTCGATAAAAGTTACATCATTTTCATAACGCAATTTCGTTTAATGAAATGTGTATAGATTTATGTATACAAAGAAAGTTGCTTTCCAAATAAATCAATTATATTCAATAGTTTAGGTTCTTTATATTACTCCTGTGATCTTCCGCCACTTTTTTGTTTCATTCAGCTAACTCAACAACCCCGCCCCCACATTCACCGACAATCCCAAAATCGCCAGATTGAATACAAACGAAATCACCGACTGTAATAGGGCGATTTGCCGCATATCCGTGGTGCCCGTTGCCACATCGGCGGTTTGCGAAGCTACCGCGATGGTGAAAGAGAAGTAGAGAAAATCCCAGTATCCCGGCTGTTCGGGCTTTTCAGGAAAGATCATCGGCGTGACATCCTTGCTGCGCCGCAGATAGTGATGATGCGCGTAATGCATGGCGAATGACGTCGGAAGCAGCGCCCAGGAAACCACCAAGGTTGCCGCGGTCAGCAGCAGATGCAGCACGCGTGGCGTTCCCGTCAGGCTCTTCAGCGTGGTGAGCTCCATCAGGATCGCCAGAATGCTGACCAGGCAGGTGAGCGTTACCATACTCAACACCAGCGTCGCGCTTTCATCCTCGATTTTTGCAATATGCGGAATATCTTTGGCCTCAGTGCCTAACATGCGCAGCCACAGAAAAGCGAGATAGAGCCATGCCAGCACGTTCCAGCCAATCAGCAGCCGCTGCAACATGCCCAGATGCGCAGGCAGGAAGAAATAACAGGCCACGCCAGCGACTATCGAAATCAGCAAACGCAGGCGCGCGCGAAGGTAATGCATCAAGGAAAGGCTCATGGTGTCAGAGGCTTAGTGAAGGAAGGTGGATAGGTTAACTGTAGACGCTGTTAATGAGGTTGTAATTGTGGAGCATCTCAACCGTTTACCGATTCTGCTGCGCTGTAGTTGATAAAATAATCGCCAATCGACTAATGAGCTTCATTGCGTCTCTCTGGCATACTGTGCACCAGATCCTATAAGAGCGGAGGCGACATGTCAGAGGAGCAATCCACACCATCACCAGCAGGCGAATTTGTCATGTTTGCGAGCGGCGATGGGAAAGTGCGAGTTCAATGTCGCTTCGAGCAGGAATCGCTTTGGCTTTCACAAGCATCCATCGCCACCCTTTACCAAATTACGCCGCAAGCCATTACGCAGCACATTAAAGCGATCTATGAAGAAGCCGAACTTGAACAAAACGCAACCTGTAAGTCTTACTTACAAGTTCAACAGGAAGGAACTCGTCAAGTCAGTCGCAATACCCTTCATTACAATCTGCCGATCATTCTCGCCATCGGTTATCGCGTCCGCTCTGCACGCGGTACTCAGTTCCGCCAATGGGCAACGCAAACCCTGCAAGAATATTTGGTCAAGGGCTTCGTGATGGACGACGAGCGGCTGAGAAATCCGCCGGTTGGTTCATCCGCAGTACCTGACTATTTCGATGAGATGCTGGAGCGTATTCGCGACATTCGCGCCAGTGAGCGTCGGATGTATTTACGCGTTCGCGAGATTTTTGCCTTAGCGGCTGACTATCAACCTTCCCTCAAAGAGACCACGCAGTTTTTTCAAACCATTCAGAACAAATTGCACTCTGCCTGTACCGGTTATACCGCTGCCGAGCTGATTCATTTGCGCGCCAACGCCAGCCAACCTCATATGGGTTTGACCAGTTTCAAAGGTGAAGAGGTGCGCAGAAGCGATGTCACCGTGGCTAAAAATTATCTGGTTCAGGACGAAGTGAGCGAGCTTAATCGCGTGGTCACGATGTGGCTGGATTTCGCAGAAGATCAGGCGCGCCGCCGCCAGCAGGTTTTTCTTCGCGATTGGCAGAGCAAACTCGATCAATTTTTGCAGTTTAACGATCGCGATGTGCTGCAAGGTGCAGGTTCAATCAGTAAGAAAATGGCCGATGAAAAAGCGCAGGCTGAATACGGTCAATTCGCCGAGCAACAGCGTCGTTTAAAAGAGGCAGAAGGTGAAAACAACATCGCCGGTCTACTGCAGTGGCAGACAAGCCCTAAGAAATCGAAATGATCGCCGCTGGGCCGCATCCCGCCCTTTCACTCCTCAGCTTATACACACCCACGCTTTACTTCCCCACCTATCTCCGCCACTTTGCTCCTTCATCGCATTGTGGAGCCAGGCATGTTAATCCATCCAACCGATACTCTGACTTTTTCCGGCAATCCGCGTCAGGCTGAGCTGCGTCAGCGCCTGCTGCAGCCGGATGCGCCGAAAGTGATTGCCGCTGCGTTAGCGAAACAGCTGGACCGTGAAACCTTCACCCATCGCCACGCTGCGGGGCAACTCTTCTGTTTGAAGCAGGGATTGATGACGGTGAAAACGCCGTCGGGTATTTTCGCCAATCCGCCGCGACTGGTGGGCTGGATTCCGCCCTACTTTGAACATGCGATCATCGGGCCGGGCCCGGTGCTTGGCTGGACAGTATTGGTGGACGACGCGCTGGCCGCACCCTTGCCGGATCATCCCGTCCTGCTTTCCTGCCCGTCGGTGCTGGAGCCGCTTGCGGAAAGGCTGGCAACCTTATCGCCCGATCACTGGGGCAGCGCGCGCTACCATCGCCTGTGCGAGGTGTTCCTGGATGAGTTGTATGAATCGACCGAACATCCATTGACGTTACCGCTGCCGGCGGAACCGCGCTTGCTGCAGATTGCGCGCCTGTTAATGGACGACCCCGCCGATACGCGTACCGGGCCCGAACTGGCGCGCTGGGCGGGACTCAGCCCGCGCAGTCTGAGCCGTCATTGGGCCAGCGCGGTCGGCATGAGCTTGACGCGCTATCGCCAGGTTTCACGTTTACTCAAATCACTGGAAGGATTGGCGGCGGGCAAAAGTGTGCAGCAAGTGGCGTGGCAGGTCGGATTCGACAGTGTTAGCAGCTATATCAGCGCTTTTCGCAGCGCGTTTGGCTCAACGCCCGGCAAATACTTTACGCCGCCAGCCGACTCTGCGGATGCAAAAACAGCAAACTAGCGGGCCCGTCAATGTCCGGCAAACTGTGCTGATATTTGCGACGGAACGCGCCTGGCGGCAGGTCGAACATGCGGCGGAAAGTGCGGCAGTAAGTTTGCTGCGAGTCGAAGCCATATTTGATGGCGATATCCATCAGCGGCATATTGCTGTTCAACAGCGCAATCACCGAAGCCGTTAACTTGCGCTCGCGAATATAGGTACCCAGCGCGACGCCGGTGTAACTGCGAAACAGTCGCTGCAGATGCCACTGCGAATAGCCGGCGCGGCGCGCCACGGTTTCCAGAATGAGTTTCTGCTCAATGTTGTCCTCAATCCAGAGCATCAGTTGCTGCATAAAGGCGGCGTGCATATCCATCTTTCCTCCTGATGTCGAAATGAATACCGTGATACCGATAAATCGTCGCACATCCCGTAGCGGCGCGATTTATCGCGCAATAAATTGCGCCGCTACGATCAGTGCGCTCTGAAATTTCGGTGTCAGCGATTAACTGATAAGCATTATAAGAAGACGTTAGCTGGCTATGTGATGGTCAAAAGCCAATAAATAACGATAACTCGCCAATTTATGGCTGCGCCACATCCAGTTCGATGGTTGTCAAAACGAGAGGGATTTGTCATCACCGGTCGCTCGCCGCTGGATGGTCAGGGAAATCCTTTTCCGCTGCTTCATCTGCGCTATGCGCGGTGATTTAAATGGTCGCGCCCATTGAAAGGCGATAATGCAGGTCGACCTGCTCGATGGTGGGCTGCTGGTTGATCTTTTTCAGGATGATCTCCGTCGCCACTTTTCCCATCTCAAAGCGCGGCGTGATCACGCTAGCTAAGCGTGGCGTGGTTGCCTGACCAATTTCCAGCCCGTGAAAACCGGCAATCGCCATCGCTTGTGGCACGGCAATGCGCGCCGCCTGACACTCCTGCAGTACGCCAACCGCCAGATCGTCATTGGTACAAAGAATCGCATCCATCTCCGGATAGAGCTGGCGCGCCAGCGTCATCATGCCGGTGCCAATCGATACCGAAGAGACCTTGTTCGGCACAATCCGGCCCGCAGGCAACCCGGCCGCTTCAACCGCATCGCGATAACCGGCGTAGCGTTGCTCATCACGGCGATCGGACATCGAACCAAAGTAGATAACGCGCTGTTTGCCGCTGGCCAGCAGCATCACCGTCATATCGTAGCCGGCGCGATAGTTGTCGAAGCCAACATTGATGCGTCCGCGCGCCTCGGTCAGCCCCATCACTTCCGCCACCGGAATGTTGGCGGCGTTTAGGTATTTTTCTGCGCGCACGGTGTGCACGGATTCGGTCAGGATCAGCCCTTTGATGTTAAAGGCCAGCACCGTGGCGATCTGCTCCTCTTCACGCTGGGCGTTGTAGTCGTAATTGACCACCAGCGTTTGATAACCGTGGGCGCTGGTCACCGATTCAATGCCCGCCAGCAGATCGGCAAAGATTTGATTATTAAAAGAAGGGATTAACACGCCGATGCGCGGTGGGTTCTGTTTGGTCGCTGCGACATTTTCGCTATCCGCGACGTAGCCAATTTCGGCAATCACGCTGGCGATTTTCTCCGCCGTTTCCGTTTTGACCTTTTCCGGCGTGCGCAGATAGCGACTTACCGTCATTTTGGTGACGCCCGCCAGGGTAGCAATATCGTCCAGAGTGATGCGCTGCGTTTTCATTACGACGTCCGCAAAGAGGGGCTGATAATCAACGTATTATGCCCGTTGCCTGTTAAAAAATGAAACGCACCCGTGCGCTCAGTCGGGTGAAATAAACCCGGCAAACCCGTGTGTTTAACAGAATGAAAATTCCAATAAAAAGCAAATTTTGCAATGCCCTTACAGAGTGAATTGATGAAAAACCTATCATTTCATTGGGCTATAAGCATACTCCTGACGACTTATTCGGCAATTTTCGCCACCCCCTTCACACTTTTCGGAAAAAATTATCCAAATACCATCATTTAGAACATATATTCCAACACGAAGACCTCGCGTGAATAAAAGTTGAACATCGAAACCTACACCACCCTCTTTCTGGACAAGTAACGTTCAGGCCGTAGAGACAAGGGGCTATAACAATGGATACCAGGCAAAAACGCTACAACATGAAGTATGTCATTCTCTGCTGTACTGTCGCGGCATTCGGCGGTCTGCTGATGGGATATGACTCTTCCATTATCTCCGGTGCAATCGAACCCTTAAGTGAATATTTCCAGTTAACGCCCGCTGAAACCGGCTGGGCCGTTTCCAATATCCTGCTCGGCAGTTTGATCGGCTGCTTTATGGCACCGCGCCTCAGTGACAAGCTGGGACGTAAAAAATCCCTCGCCATCACCGCCCTGCTGTTTACCGTTTCGGTAATCGGCACGGCGCTGGCGCATAACTTCACCGTGTTCGTCATCTTCCGCATGATTGGCGGATTAGCGATTGGCCTGGCGTCGGTAATTTCGCCTATCTATCTGGCCGAGCTGTCGCCTTCGAAGTTTCGTGGCCGTACCACCGCGCTCTATGCGGTGTGCTGCGTCGGCGGACAATCGGTGGTGTTGCTGACCAACTACTTCATCACCAAATCCACCTTGCCGGATGTGATGATCAACATGGGCTGGCGCTACATCCTCGCCACCGCGCTGGTGCCGTGCGCGCTGTTTATTTTGTTCATCGCCTTTATCCCGGAATCACCGCGCTGGAACGTGCTGAAAGGCAAGTACGATGAAGCGCTGGATACGCTGACCAAAATCTCTAACCGCGAACATGCCGAGAGCGTGTTCAACGAAATCAAACATTCGTTTTCTGATAAAACCGCGCAGCAGCACAAATCGCGTCTGCGTCTGGATAAAACCACCATTCCATTGCTGATTGTCGGCATCGGTTTGGCGGTGGGTAACCAGATCAGCGGTATCAACGTCATTCAGTACTTTGGGCCAACCTTGCTGAAAAACGTCGCGGGCAGCACTGACTCAGCGCTGCTGCAAACCTTCTGGCTGTCGATTTGTCAGTTTATTGGCGTGCTGGCGGGGATGATGCTGATCGATAAAGTCGGTCGTCGTAAGCTGCTGCTGCTGGGCGCAATCACCTCTTGCGTGTGCCTGACCTACTCCTTCATCGCCTTCTATTACCACTTGCCGGGTATGCTGGCGGTTATTGGCCTGTTCGCTTACATGATTTTCTTCGGTATGACGTGGGGCCAGATCGTCTGGACGGTGCTGGGCGAAGTGTTCCCAACCGAGATTCGTTCGATTTGCGTGGGGATTTCCATCTGCGCGATGTCGATGGCCAACTTTGTTATCAGCAGCACCTTCCCGATCATGAACAGCAGCCCGATGCTGCTGGATATGTTCCACGGTGGCTTCCCGCTGTTGCTGTTCGCGATCTTCTCGCTGGGTATGTACTTCTTCACCTTCCGCTATCTGCCAGAAACGGCCGGCGTGTCGCTTGAGAAGATTCATGCGCTGGTGCTGCGTAAATTTAACGTCGAAGCAGAGTTGCCGGAGACGACGTCTACCGTGAAGGCGAGCGAATCATTTGATATTCCACGGCATTAATCGGTAAGGATACGGATTCTGCTGGGCGCCCTTTATGGCGCCCTTGTTAACTCAGGCGTTCGTACTGCTCAATCACCGCCAGCGCTAAGCCGTTGGCCGGATCGATACGCAGCGGCAGGAAATGCAGCGCGGTATGGGCGAAGGTAAAGGCCAGCGCACCGGCCTGCGCCGCCTGCTGCACCGCCTGCACAAATGCTGGCTGCGCATTCCACGGTCCATCAATAATGATGCTGGCCGGATTCACCAGCTGCATCACCTGACTCAACGCGTTGCCCAAGTGGGTGCCCGCCTGCGTCATCACCTCTTTCAGGATTTCCGGTTCGCTCTCGCCATTCTGCCAGCGCAGGCCCGGTTTGCGTTTTGCCAGCTGCTGCTGAATGGCCGGTTTGCTCACCAGCGTTTCCAGACAACCTAAGCGGCCGCAGCTACAGCGTTCGCCGTTGGGTTGCACGATAAGATGGCCGATCTCGCCCGCCGTCCAGCTGCTACCGGTAAACACTTCGCCGTGTTCCACCAGCGCGCCACCTAATCCTTCAGAAATTCGCAGATAGAAATGGCTTTGCGACTTATTCAGTTCGAGTTGCTGCACCGAAAGCAGCGCCGCCGCTTTGACGTTATTCATGATGCGCAGCGGCAGCGGCATCTCGTGGCTGAGAATGGTCATCACATCCACATCCTGCCAGCCCAGATGCGCGGAAAAATGCACCCAGCCGCGATGCGGATCGATGATGCCAGGGAAACCAATCGCCACGCCGAGCAGCTCGGGATGCGCCGCGTGCAAGGTCTGGCACACTTCCACCAGCTCATGCAGCAACTGCTCGGGATCGCTGGTTTCGGTGCGCCAGGTTTGCTCGGCAATCACCTGCGAGAAATAGTCGCACACGCGCCAGTGAATTGCCTGGCGCTCCACCATGATGCCCGCGCTTTTCAGCTTTTCGGCGCGCAGCGAGATTTCGATTTTCGGTCGTCCCGCTGACGCCACGCTAACCGGGCCGAGCTCATTGATCAGCCCGGCTTCCAGCAAATCATCGACAATCAGTGAAACGGTGTTTTTGCTCAGCTCGAGCGCTAATGCCAGATCCTGGCGGGAGGTGATGCGGGTGGTGCGCAGTTGCATCATCACCCGCTTCAGGTTGTTCAGGCGAAGTAGTGCTGGACCTTTACCGGCTGCTTTCATAGCACTCCTCAATACTCATCACCGCGCACACGGCTGCGATAACTTTCCCAGTCAAAGCGCACCCACAAGCTGTTGCCGAGGCGCATACGGTCCATCACGCGTTCACCCAGCAGCGAATTCATGCCGGCGGGATCGAGGTTCGATAACATGCCCGTTGGGCGTTTCGACGATGAGCGGCGATCAACAATCTGATTGATGATCACTTTTTCATAGCGCGATTCACTCTGCATGCCGATCTCATCGATCACCAGCAGATCCACATGGCTGAGATCGTGCAGCAGGCGCTCTTCAGTTAAATCGCTGCCGCCGCTGAAAGTGCCTTTCATGCTCGACATCAAGTCGGCCACGGTCACAATCAGCACGCTTTTACCGCGAATAATCAGATCGTTACCAATCGCTGCGGCAAGGTGGTTTTTACCGGTGCCGGGACGACCGGAAAAAACAAAACTGGAGATGCTGTTTTCAAATCCGGCGGCGTATTCGCGCGCCATGGCCAGCGCTTTGCGCTGCCCATCATTTTCCACGCGATAGTTGTCGAACGAGCAGTTCATGTGCAGCTCGCGGATGCCCGAGCGCCCCATGATGCGCTGCATTTTCATCGCGCGGTTTTCTCGCACAATCGCTTCCGAGCGCAAACGGCCCTGCTCCTGATTCCAGGCCAGCAGCTCCGCGCCGCTTTTGAATTTCGGTTGCACTTCGGACGGCATCATCTTTTTCAGGCGACTAAAAAGATCGTTCGGCGTTTTCATTACTCACCTCGGAATCCATCGGGAATATCGTAATCAGTATTGCTGATTTGCGTGAGATCGCGCTTTGGCTGTCCGCCATTGGCGGCGCGATTCATCTGCACGCTGCGCGCTAACTTCTGCTGCCACTGCACATGATGGAACAAACGGCCTTCCGCCTGCCAGTACGCCACAAACGTGGCCAGCTCGGCGGCGGTAACCGGTTCACTCAACGCCACGCCCCAAATTGCGGCCTGACGCTGGAAATCGCTGTCCGGCTGCCAGCCTTCATACATTGCGAACTTGCCCACCGGCGTGGCGATGGGCGCGCTTTCGGTCTGAAACAGACTCTCATCCAGCGTGACATCATTGGGCTGCTGCGCGGCGGCTTCCAGCGCCAGCAGCTGCGCCAGACGCTGCGGCGTGAGCGCATAAAACGCCGGCGTATTGTTATGCAGCACCGCCAGCGTGCCGTTATCGGCCTGCTGCAGCACGGCGAGCGGGTCATGGCAGAAGCCATCCAGCCCCACCAACGTTGAAGATAAGATTTTGACTGACATGAAGAAACCTGACGTTAACCAGCATGGTGCGCCGGGCGGCAAATTCAGCCCGGCGTTATGCGGTAAGTGTACCTGTTTTAGGACAAGTGATCGTCAAAAAGGTCGCAGCGATTAGCGTGGCATCGTCAGCGGTTCGGCGCGATCCACATGGCGTGACGCGTGCGGCACCCGAACCGCGACAGGCTGCGGCCGGGTTTGCCAAAGATAGCGAGCCGATGCGATCAGGCACAGGCTGTAGCCAAACATCTCGCTGCCCTCTTCCGCCATGTTTTTTACCACGCGGTTATAGCCATCGAGCATCAGATGTTCCCACAGCTGATGCATGCCAAACAGGCGCGAAAACACCAAAATAGCCAGTAAACCTGCGGCCATCATCTGCCAGCTGCGATGCTGAACCAGCGACGCCAGGCCGGGCAGGATCTGGCGCGGCTGGCGGAAGGCCATCGCCAGACAGGCCGCCGTCGTCGCCAGCGCAAACCACAGCCATGCGCCGTGCCTGATGAAATCGAACAGGAAGTCCATCTCACGAATCAGCATGCAGCTGTAAAAACCGCCGACCAGGATCAGCACGCTGCGTTGTGATGGCCGCTGCCAGGCCGAGAGGAAATAGAAGGTGGCGATGAGCAAGAGCATCAGCTCCTGGGTGATTTCGGTGAAGGAGGTTTCGTGCAGGGCATCGTTCATCCAGTTGACGTCGATGTAGACCATCGCCATACAGAAAACGAGCACCAATCCACTGATGAGAAAGGCCGTAACTTCACGGCTAATAAGAATAATATTGTTGCGCATATTGTGACCAAAGTAATGATTAGCGCGCTTAGTATATGGACCTCAGGTTTTGTCACTTCTCTTTTTATGCCGATTAGAAGCTGGCGCTGACGCCCAGGCTATAAATAAACTGCTCGCCGCTGGTCACTGCGCCGGTTTGCGCAAAAGAAGCAAAGGCCGCCATATTTTGCCCCAGCGGCATATTTGCGCCGACGCTGACATCCACCCAATTATTTTCCCGTCCGTTGATATCCTCGGCTCGTTCGCGGGTGGGCGATGGCAACTCTTCATTTACCAGATGGCTGTAACTCACCTGCGCCCACGGCGATATCCCACTAAGGCTGGAATCCACGCGCCAGCCAACGGAGGCAATGTGCTCGGCGTTGTTACTATCCACTCCTGCGCACTTCGGACAGCTCAAAGTCGAATCATCTACCGCAAACTGCGCCACCGGCCCGGTGCTCACCGCTTTACTCATCGGCATTGACCAGCCGGCAGAGTAGCGATTAACAAAAGGCGTAGCGCCGACGCTGGCGGTTTCACTGTGCAATACCAGCGCGTAGTCATTCGGCGAGTTAAGCGCGGCGTCAAACAGGTTGGCATCGGGGTTTTCTGTCAACATCAGGTGATTACTGGAAATTTTTTCAGCAAGTATGGCGTTGTAATCGGGTGCGCTATTCTGGCTCGATTGATCAAAGGCATAGGTATTCCCGGCCAGAAAAAATAGCCATACACTGCCAAAAGCCAGCGCGATTATATGCTGGCCTGTCCGCTGACTTTTCTGCAACATGAAGGACTCCTGACGAGCCGGGAAGAGATGGGCGTTTAGGTTTTATAAGATCTATATCGGCGCCCCTTGTATAACTATTAATCGCTTTTGCCATTCGTCAAGGGAACTACCGCTATTTCATAGGCTAAGGGAGTGATGCAATGCAACGTTGTGGCTGGGTAACTGAGGATCCACTGTATCTGGCGTACCACGATAAAGAGTGGGGCGTGCCGCAAACCGATAAGCGAGTCTTATTTGAAATGGTCTGTCTTGAAGGCCAACAGGCCGGACTTTCATGGATTACGGTACTGAAAAAACGCGAAAACTACCGCCGCGCGTTCCATGAATTTGATCCCGCAGCCGTGGCGTTGATGGATGAAAGCGACATGGCACGGTTGATGCAAAATGCGGGACTGATTCGCCATCGCGGCAAGCTGGAAGCGATCATCAACAATGCGCGTGCCTTGCTGGCGCTGGAAGCCACCGGAGAGGAGTTTTCACGCTTTATCTGGTCTTTTGTCGACCATACGCCGATTTTGCACCGATACGCGAATTACAAAGACGCGCCAACGACCTCCGAGCCCGCGATTGCGCTGTCGAAAGCACTTAAGAAGCGTGGTTTTAAATTCGTCGGGCCCACAACCTGCCACTCATTTCTACAGGCCTGCGGCTTAATTAACGATCATCAAACCAGCTGTTTTTGCCATCCTGATAATCTTTAAAGCAAAAGTTTACAAATTAAGACTGACCCTCACGTATTTCCCCATAATTGAACGGCATAATAGTGCCGTTTTGGGGCTTTTCCCCGTTTAAATCTGTGAGGGGTTTTTCATGAATAAGCGTATTTTGGCGCTGACCTTGTTACTGAGCGGCAGCCTCGCGCTGTCGGGTTGTACCACCAATCCCTATACCGGCGAATCGCAGGCGGGCAAATCGGGTATCGGCGCCGGTTTGGGCGCGGTGCTGGGTGCGGGCGTGGGCGTGCTGTCGTCGTCGAAGAAAGATCGCGGTAAAGGTGCGTTGATTGGCGCGGCGTCCGGTGCCGCACTGGGCGGCGGCGCGGGTTATTACATGGATGTGCAGGAAGCGAAACTGCGCGACAAAATGCGCGGCACCGGCGTCAGCGTGACACGTCAGGGCGACAACATCGTGCTCAACATGCCAAATAACGTCACCTTTGATTCCAACAGCAGCAACCTGAAACCGGCGGGCGCCAACACCCTGACCGGCGTGGCGATGGTGCTGAAAGAGTATCCAAAAACCGCCGTGAATGTGGTGGGCTACACCGACAGCACCGGCACGCGCGCGCTGAATATGCGCCTGTCACAGCAGCGCGCCGACAGCGTGGCCAGCGGTCTGATTCTGCAAGGCGTGGCACAAAACCGTCTGCGCACCCAGGGTTTAGGCCCGGATAATCCGGTTGCCAGCAACAGCACCGAAGACGGTAAAGCACAGAACCGTCGCGTTGAGATCACCCTCAGCCCACTGGGCTAAAAGTAAAGAGCCGATCTGCACGAACAGATCGGCTTTTGTCACATTTTTCCGCCTCTTTTGACGCCATCTTTGTTAGAAAAAGCTAAAAAATTCGTAACCGATAGAGCCGCCTTTTCCTTTATGCTAGCGTGATCAAAAATTGATCAGTGGGACGCTATCATGTCACTCAAAGCCATCGCCGCTACCCTTGGCCTCTCTGTTACTACCGTGAGCCGGGCGCTAAATGGCTATGACGATGTAGCGGCCGTCACGCGTAAACGCATTGAAGACGAAGCGAATGCGCGCGGCTATCGCCCCAACGACGCTGCCCGCCGCCTGAAAACCGGGCGCGCCAATGCGGTCGGTCTACTCTTTCCCATCAGCCACGCCTCGCTCAATGACAGCTATTACAGCCAAATGCTGCTGATGCTGGATCAACGCCTCGCCCAGCACGATATTGATTTGCTGTTGCTGCCTGACAAACCGCAAGGGCAACAGCGTAAGCTGATCCGCATGCTGCGCAGCGGCGCCATCGATGCGCTGATTTTAACCCACACCCTGCCGCAGGATGCGCGACTGCAACGCTTGCAGCAGAAGGGTTTCCGCTTCCTGACGCTCGGCCGCAGCGAGCTGCCGCTGCCATACGCATGGATTGATTACGATAATCACGCCGGTACCTTTCTGGCGGCAGAACACTGCCTGCAACAAGGTTGGCCACGTCTGGCCTATCTCGGCAGTAACGAAACGGCAACGTACATCCTCGATCGCCGCCAGGGATTTATTGATGCGCTGATTCGGCATCAGGCGCCGGTCGATCAATCCCTGATGGCCGCGCTACCCGCCACGCGCCGCTCCGGCTATCAGCAAACCAATGCCTGGCTGGCCCAAGACGACGCGCCGCAGGCGATCATCACCGATTGCAGCACGCTGGGTGAAGGTGCCGCGATTGCGCTGCAGCAAGCGGCCCGCCTTAAGGGCGCGCAGGCGATTCCGCTGTATGTGTATGATGGATTGCCGCCCGATTCGATTGTCGATCAGCCGGTGAACACCATTCTGCAATCATCGCAGCAGCACATTGGCGAGCGCATCGCCGAAATGGTGCTGCAACTGCTCGATGATGTGCCGCCTGGCGATCTGCAAACGCTCTGGCAGCCGGTGCTGCGACTCACTTCTGACGCGCAATGATTGCGCCTGGCGCGAGCTGTGTTAGTCTTCGCCTGTTTCTTTTCAGCAGGTGTAAGCAATGAAAACCAGGCCGCCACGAGCCACAATCAGTGACGTTGCCCGTACGGCAAAAACCGGTAAAACCAGCGTTTCCCGCTATCTGAATGGCGAAGTGAATCTGCTCTCGCCCGATCTCAAAGCCCGTATCGAACAGGCCATCGCCGAACTCAACTATCGTCCCAGCCAGATGGCGCGCGGACTGAAACGCGGCCGCACGCGTTTGATTGGCCTGATCATTGCCGACATCACCAATCCATACTCGGTTGACGTGCTGAGCGGCATCGAAGCGGCGTGTCGTGCGCAGGGCTTTACCCTGCTGATGTGTAACACCAACAATGAAGTCGATCTCGAACAACATTACCTGCAACTGCTCAGCAGCTATCAGGTGGAAGGCATTGTGGTTAATGCCGTGGGCATGCATGAAGAAGTGCTCAATCGCCTGCAACAGTCGATGCTGCCGATGGTATTGATTGACCGGAAAATCCCCGATTTCGCCTGCGATATGGTGGGGCTCAACAACGTTGAAGCCTCCACGGTTGCGACCCAACATTTGCTGGATAACGGCTATCAAGCCCTGCTCTTCCTTAGCGAGCCGCTCGGCAGCGTCAATACGCGCCGTGAACGTCTGCGCGCCTTCTACGACACGGTAAAAAACGTACCTCAGATTGCGGCAGAGAATGCCGAGATAGCGCTGCATCAGCCCGACGCGCTGGAAAAACAGCTGCGGGAATTCCACCAGCGCCATCCCGACAAACGCTGTGCGGTGATCGCCGCCAACGGCGCGCTGACCTTGCAAGTGGCGCGCGCGCTGCAGCGCCTTGCGCTGCGCTGGGGCGAAGCGATTGGCCTGCTGGGCTTTGACGAACTGGAATGGGCGGCGCTGGCGGGCGTCGGCATCACCACCTTAAAGCAACCCACCTGGCAGATTGGTTACGCCGCGCTGGAGCAGGTTATCGCGCGCATTGAGGGCAGCGAGCAACCGGTCAGCGAACAGCTCTTCTCTGGCGAACTGATCGTACGCGGCTCCAGCCAGCCGCTGCGCTAAGCCGGCCTTTTATGGCTCACTTCGTGAGCATGATCATAATTTCACGGTCTGCGCCTTTCCTTTGGAACCGGTTCCATTTAGGTTTTTTATAACGAATGGGATGTGGTCATGCCCGGAGAAACGTGATGAAACCAGAAATTATTGTTGTAACTGCCGCATACGGCGCGCAGAAAGTAGCGGAATTGGGTGGCCAGGCCGCGCTGTTGCCGCTGATCAAACAGGCCGGCGCGGATGGCGTCGAAATTCGTCGCGAGCTGTTCAACGAAAATGAACTCTGCCTGCTGCATGCGCTGGGCAATGCGATTTCCCAGCATCAGCTGAGCGCCAGCTATTCCGTGCCGGAAGCGTTGTGGCTGGATGATGGTGCGCTGAATCCGCGTCTGGCGCAGTTCCTGCAGGAAGCCGAACAAATCGGCGCTCAGCGCCTGAAAGTGGCGCTTGGCCATTTTGTTGAACTTGATGCGCGCGCGCTGCTTGATGTACTTAAAGCATCAACGGTGACGCTGGTGGTTGAGAACGATCAAACGCCAGACAGCAAACTGGCGCCGATGCTGCGCTTCTTCCATCAGGCTTGCGATGCCGCATTGCCGCTGGATATGACCTTCGATATGGGCAACTGGCAGTGGACCGGCGAAGACGGTTTGCAGGCCGCCGCGCAACTCAGTCGCTACGTTAGCTACATCCACGTTAAAGCGGCGGTGCCACACGGCGCTACTTTCCGCGCGATCGCGCTGGATCAGGCCGACGATAGCTGGCGCACGCTGCTTAACGCGCTGCCAACCGACGCACCGCGCGGCATCGAATTCCCGCTGGAAGGCGCGGATTTGCTGGCGGTCACTCGCCATTACGTTGACCTGCTGCGTGCAGCGTAAGGAGCCGATGATGACGCAAAAAACGCTGGATGTGGTGACGATTGGTGAAGCGATGGCGATGTTTATCGCCCAGCAAACCGGCGATCTCGCCGCAGCAGAAGGCTTCGTCAAACGCATTGCTGGGGCCGAGCTCAACGTGGCGATTGGCCTGGCGCGCCTCGGTTTGCAGGTCGGTTGGGTGAGCCGCGTCGGCGACGACAGCTTTGGTCGCTTCACGCTGCAACAGCTGGAAAAAGAGGGCGTCGATCACCGCTGCGTCACCACAGACGCGCGCTATCGCACCGGCTTCCAGCTCAAATCCCGCGTCGATGACGGCTCCGATCCGGAAGTCGAATATTTCCGCAAAGGCTCCGCCGCCAGCCATCTGTCGCCCGACGATTTCAACGACGACTACTTTGGCAGCGCGCGCCATCTGCATCTGAGCGGCGTGGCGGCGGCAATCTCTGACAGCTCGCTTGCCCTGGCGCAACACGCGGCAAAAGAGATGCGCGCGCGGGGCAAAACCATCTCCTTCGATCCCAATCTGCGTCCGGTGTTATGGCGCAGCGAAGAGGAGATGCGTAAGCAACTCAATCATCTGGCGGAATACGCCGATTGGGTGCTGCCGGGCGAGAAAGAGGGTTTGATTCTCACCGGTTACCGCCAGCCGGAAGCCATCGCCGATTTCTACCTCGATAAAGGGGTGAAAGCGGTGGTGATCAAAACCGGTGGCGACGGCGCCTGGTACAAAACCGCCGACGGCCAGCAAGGCCAGGTCGCACCGATTCGCGTCGAGAATGTGGTCGATACCGTGGGTGCCGGCGACGGCTTTGCGGTTGGGCTGATCAGCGCTTTGCTGGAAGGCAAATCCCTGCCGCAGGCGATTCTGCGCGGTAATAAGATCGGTTCGCTGGCGATTCAGGTCGCTGGCGACAGCGAAGGCCTGCCGACGCGCGCGACATTGGGCGATTACTGATAACAGCACAATCCCGTAGCGGCGCGATGCATCGCGCGCTTTTCGCAGCGGCTTCGCTGCCAGAAGCGCAATAAATTGCGCCGCTACGGGTCCGTACGAAACCAAATAGCTGTACCCACTACAACAATATCGCGAGGCGCATCCACTGAATGCGTCCACCTCAACCAGAGGAGTCACCCATGAAATCGCAGACAATCGCGCCAAAACGCTGGTGGTTTATCATGCCCATCGTGTTTATCACCTACAGTCTGGCGTATCTGGACCGGGCGAACTTTAGCTTCGCCTCTGCCGCAGGGATAAATGACGATCTCGGCATCACCAAAGGCATGTCATCGCTGCTGGGCGCCCTGTTCTTCCTCGGCTACTTCTTCTTCCAGATCCCCGGCGCGCTGTACGCCGAACGTCGCAGCGTGAAGAAGCTGATTTTCTGGTGCCTGATTTTATGGGGCGGCTGCGCCTCGCTGACCGGCGTGGTCAGCAACATTCCGATGCTGGCGGCGATCCGCTTTGTGCTCGGCGTGGTGGAAGCGGCGGTGATGCCGGCGATGCTGATCTATATCAGCAACTGGTTTACCAAATCCGAACGTTCGCGCGCCAATACCTTCCTGATCCTCGGTAATCCGGTGACGGTGCTGTGGATGTCGGTGGTTTCTGGCTATCTGATTGAGTCCTTTGGCTGGCGCGAGATGTTTATCATTGAAGGCATCCCGGCAGTGATCTGGGCGGTGGCCTGGTGGTTCCTGGTGCAGGACAAACCTGCCCAGGCCAAATGGATGAGCGAAAGCGAGAAAGCCGCGCTGCAGGCGCAGCTGCAAAAAGAGCAGGAAGGGATTAAAGCGGTACGTAACTACGGTGAAGCGTTCCGTAATCGCAACGTGATCCTGCTGTGCCTGCAATATTTTGCCTGGAGCATCGGCGTGTACGGTTTCGTGCTGTGGCTGCCGTCCATTCTGCGTAACGGTTCGCAGATGGGCATGGTGGAAGCCGGTTGGCTGTCTGCGGTGCCGTATCTGGTGGCGACCATTGCGATGATCGTGGTGTCGTGGGCGTCGGATAAAACTCAGAACCGTAAACTGTTTGTCTGGCCGCTGCTGCTGATTGGCGCGCTGGCGTTCCTCGGTTCGTACCTGGTGGGCTCCAGCAACTTCTGGCTGTCGTATACGCTGCTGGTAATTGCCGGTGGGGCGATGTATGCGCCTTACGGTCCGTTCTTCGCCATCATTCCGGAGATGTTGCCGCGCAACGTCGCCGGTGGTGCGATGGCATTAATCAACAGCATGGGCGCACTGGGTTCCTTCGTCGGATCGTGGATTGTAGGCTATCTTAATGGCGCGACCGGTTCGCCTGCCGCCTCCTACATTTTCATGGGTGCTGCGCTGCTGGCTTCGGTTTGGCTGACGTTGATCGTCAAACCAGCCCAGAACAAAACGCCGCCGCCCGTTCACGGGGCGAAGCACGCGTAATCGATTCGGGAGGCCTTAACGCCTCCCCTACATTTTAAAGGGAGCAAAAGATGAAACCTGCTGTGATTCTTTATAAGAGCCTGCCAGATGACCTGCGCACCAAACTGGATGCCCATTTCACCGTCACTGAAGTGCACGACATTTCCCCGGAAACTATCGAAAAACACGCGGCACAGTTCGAACAGGCGCAAGGTTTGCTCGGCTCTGGCGGCAAAGTGGATGGCGAGCTGCTGGCAAAAATGCCCGCGCTGCGCGCCTGCTCCACCGTGTCGGTGGGTTACGATAACTTCAACGTTGATGCGCTGAATCAACGCAAAGTGCTGCTGATGCACACACCAACCGTGCTGACCGAAACCGTCGCCGATACCATGATGGCGCTGGTTCTGAGCACCGCGCGTCGCGTGACCGAGCTGGATAAGTGGGTCAAAAACGGCGAGTGGAAAAAGAGCATCGGACCGGATCATTTCGGCATCGATGTGCACCACAAAACCCTCGGCATTCTCGGCATGGGCCGCATCGGCCTCGCGCTGGCGCAGCGTGCGCACTTTGGCTTCGGCATGAACATTCTCTATAACGCGCGTCGTCAGCATGAAGAGGCGGAAACCCGCTTTGGTGCGCGTGCCTGCGATCTGGAAACCTTGCTGAAAGAGAGTGATTTTGTCTGCATCAGCCTGCCGCTGACCGAACAGACGCACCATATGATTGGCGCGGCGCAGCTCAAGTTGATGAAGCCAAGCGCAATTCTGATCAACGCCGGTCGCGGTCCGGTGGTGGATGAGCAGGCGCTGACGGCGGCGCTGAAAGACGGCACTATCCACGCCGCCGGTCTGGATGTGTTCGAAGTTGAACCGGTGCCCGCCGATGCTGAGATTTTGACGCTACCGAACGTGGTCGCGCTGCCGCACATCGGTTCCGCCACCCATGAAACCCGTTACGGCATGGCGCGCGACGCGGTAGATAACCTGATCGCCGCCCTGAGCGGTAAAGTCGAGAAAAACTGCGTTAACCCGCAGATCCAAGGCTAAGCTTGCTGCTTTATCCATTGCGCCTGCCAGCGGCGGGCGCTATGGTGGTTCCCCATTCGATTTCACAACGTTTTAACTTCCTATGTCCTTTTCTCAGTTCGGCGACAAATTTACTCAACACTCCGGCATCTCACGTCTGATGGAAGACATGGGTGAAGGCCTGCGCACGCCCGGCACCATCATGCTTGGCGGCGGTAATCCGGCGCAGATCCCGGCGATGAACGACTATTTCAACCAGTTGCTGATGCAGATGCATCAGGACGGCCAGCTGAGCGAAGCGCTGTGCAACTACGATGGTCCGCGCGGCAAAGCGCTGCTGCTGGATGCGCTGGCGAAGATGCTGCGTGAGGAACTTGGCTGGCCATTAACCGCGCAAAACATCGCGCTGACCAACGGCAGCCAGAGCGCGTTTTTCTATCTCTTCAACTTGTTCGCCGGACGTCGCGCCGACGGCAGCAAAAAGCGCGTGCTGTTCCCGCTGGCACCGGAATATCTCGGCTACGCCGATGCCGGTCTGGAAGAGGATCTGTTTGTCTCCGCCAAGCCAAACATTGAGCTGCTGCCGGAAGGCCAGTTCAAATATCACGTTGATTTCGACCATTTGCCGCTGAATGACGATGTCGGCCTGATCTGCGTTTCGCGCCCGACCAACCCAACCGGCAACGTGATCACCGATGATGAACTGCTGCAGCTGGATGCGCTGGCGCAGCAGCACGGCGTACCGCTGCTGATTGATAACGCGTACGGCGTGCCGTTCCCCGGCATCATCTTTAGCGAAGCGCGCCCGCTGTGGAATCCCAATACCATTCTGTGCATGAGCCTGTCGAAACTTGGCCTGCCCGGCGCACGTTGCGGCATTATCGTCGCCGATGAGAGCACTATCACCGCCATTGGCAACATGAACGGCATTATTAGCCTGGCGCCGGGCAGCATCGGCCCAGCGATTGCTAATGAGATGATCGTACGCGGGGATTTGCTGCGGCTGTCGCAAGAGGTGATTAAGCCGTTCTATCAGGCCAAAGTCAGCGAGACGATTGCGATTCTGCGCCGCTATTTGCCGGAAGATCGCTGCCTGATTCATAAACCCGAAGGCGCGATTTTCCTCTGGCTGTGGTTCCGCGATCTGCCGATCAGCACCGAAACGCTGTATCAGCGCCTGAAAGCGCGTGGCGTGCTGATGGTGCCCGGCCACTTCTTCTTCCCCGGTTTGGAGCACGAATGGCCGCACACCCATCAATGCATGCGCATGAACTATGTGCCGGATGCGGAGAAGATTGAGCGCGCGGTGCAGATATTGGCGGAAGAGCTGGAAGCCGCGTTTAAGAATTAAAGCTTCAAAATCGCGCGATGAATCGCGCCGCTACGATTGTGTGCACATTCCGTAGCGGCGCAATCTATTGCGCTATCCCTGCGTTATAGATAGCTGGCACCACTGCGCCAGCTGCTGAATCGCCTGCTCCACTTCGGCATTCCAGCCAAAACCGGCATTGAGTCGAAAACAGTGATCGTAGCGGTGATCGGTAGCGAAAATGTGGCCCGGCGCGATACCGATACCCGCGTTGCGCGCCTTGAGAAACAGCGCGCGCACATTCAGCGCACCGATCGGCATTTCCACCCATAACACATAGCCGCCTTCAGGATCAGACACCCGCGTGCCCGGCGGGAAGTAGCGCAGCACCGCCTGACGCATATGCTGGATTTGATTCTTCAACTCGCGCCGTAGCTTACGCAGATGCGCATCATAGCCGCCGCTGCGCAGCAGTTCGGCAATCGCTGCTTGCGACAACACCGACGTGCCCATGCTGGTGGTGTATTTCAGCGAGGCGATTTTGCGCATGTAGTTGCTGCTGTGCACCCAGCCGATGCGAATGCCCGGCGCAACCGTTTTCGAGAAGCCGCTGCACAAAATAGCGTTCGGGCTGAAGGCACGCATCGGGAACGGACGGCGCTCGCCAAACGCGGTATCACCGAAGATATCATCCTCAATGATCACCACATCGTTCTCGTCGGCCTGACGCGCGATATAGGCTTTCTGCTCGTTGGGAATGCTTTTGCCGAGCGGATTATTGATGTTGTTGATGGTGAGATACGCCTGCACCGCTTTGCGCTGGAACAGCGAAGTAAGTTTCTCCACATTGACGTAGCCTTCCGGCCCCGCTTCCACCTCAATCACCCGCAGATTGAGGTTATGCAGCATCTGCAGCAACACGAAATAGCACGGCGATTCCACCGCGACGATATCGCCTGGCCGCGTGGTGGCGCGTAGCGCCAGCGAAATCGCTTCGATGCAGCCGTTGGTGATCAGGATGTCATCCGCATTGATATTGCAGCCATAATCCACCGCGCGGCGTGCAATTTCATTTTTCAGCGGCGCATAACCGGTGCCTTTTACGGTATTCCCCAGCAGCGCCGGTTTGCTGTAACCCATCTGGCGCATCAGCAAACCAATCTTCTTCACCGGATAGAGTGAGAGGTCGCCGTTGGCCAGATCCAGCCGCACGCGGCAGTCTGAACCGAGCATCGCCAGATGCAGCTCGGTCTGCTCATCGAGCGGCGCCACTTCGCGCGCTTGCTCGTTGATGACCGTGGGAAAGGTTTTATTAACAGGCCGCGGGGCGACAAAAAAACCGGACTTGGGACGCGCCACCGCGTAGTGCTCATCCTCAAGCGTGCGTAATGTTTTCAGCGCGGTGGTCATGCTGACGCTGTACTGCATCGCCAGCGTGCGCACCGACGGTAAACGGCTGTCGGGCGGCAGCGAGCCGCTGTGAATGGCTTGTTTTATCTGCTCTGCGATTTGACGGTAACGACTGCCCTGTTCCGTTTCACCCGCCATCTGTTCCACCCTATTTCGTCCGGATCTGTGCGTTTTCACCAGATTACATTCAAAGTACTTTAGGCTGCATTAGTTAATTGATAATCCGCGCAATCGTCTTTAAGGCATTCATTCCGTAGCACCTTCGTGGCCCATTTCCCGTCTGATGCCGCCAGCACGGCAGCAGCGACTTTTTAGCCAAAGGATGAAGTGAAAAATGAATAATCTGTCCACCCTGATGCGAGAGATTAGTGGATATCTCACCCCCACGATTATTGATTCCGCGCAACACTGTTCACGCCGTTTACTTGCCGCGCTCCCGGATGCCACTCACCCGGAGAATAACCGCGTGCTGCTGGCCTACGGCGGCGGCAAAGACAGCAGCTATATGGTGGCGTACGTGCGCTACATTCAGGGGCTGATCTGGCAGCAACATGGCAGCACCTTTCAGCTGCGCATTAGCACCAACCGCCATGCGGCAATGAACGACAGCGTAATGGAGAATATCGATCGCGTGTATCGCGCGTTGCACATCCACGATGATGACTTTACCGAATGTCTGGTGACTGACGGCCTGCAAATCCGCCACTTCGATCGCCATTTACCGATGCCAGACAGCGTGCGCCAGCAGAATCGCAACGATGTGCTGATGAATGGCCATCGCTTCCGCGCCGATGCGCGTTCCACGTTTTGTAACGCCTGCAATCTCAGCATGGTGAACTCGTTTGGCCTGGCGGCGCATTACGACGGCGGCGTTGATGTGATCATCACCGGCGATTCGCCGCAGGAACAAACCGCTTATCTGGCGTGGGCGCGCCATCTTTCGCGGCTGTTTGCGGCTCCGGTGGCGGATAAATCGCGCGGCTTTAGCGGCTTCCTGCAGACGCTGGATGGCGTGGCCGAGCGCTATTTCGCCGATATCTACGGTGCCGATCAGGTGACGCCCGCGCACCGCATTACCTGGCAGCTGGAACGCGATCCGCTGTTCTTCAATATCTATCAGGACACCGCCTATGAAGCGGGCGCGCACTGGGCGCTGCTGACTGAATTTATGCATTTCCGCTTTGATGAACTGATGTTCAGCTTCTCCGAATCGGACTGCGGGAACCCGACATTAATGGCACATATTCGCGGTCTGCGTGCGGAGACGCTGTTGCAGCGCAGCTACGCCGAAGGCATTCGCGAATATGTGCGCTTTGCGCTCGGGCTGATGGTGAAAAAAGATTTCCCGCCGCAGCTGATTGATGAGATGGCGGCACGTTATCAGGACGATGAAGCGATTAAGCGCGCCCGCCAGCGTGCTGCGCAGTTCGCCGAACAGGCATTTGGCCTCAATGAAAACCAACTGGTTTGCATGATCTATTCGCCGTTTATCGCCGAAGGCAATCAGCTGAAAAGCTGGCTGCAGCAGCTAGTCGATGCGCCGGACGAAGCGGCGGTGCGCGCCTTGCTGCGCGGCGAAAGCGACGACCTGGGGCTGGCGCAGCAGCTGGAGCAACGCTCTGGTTTGACCGTGGCGCAGATGCGTCACTGCTGGCGTAGCAAGCAGGTGAGTTCACTGCTGGACGATCAGCGCGGCGATGCGCTTTCGCGCGTGCTGCGTTTTGACCCGCACAAAGCAGTGATTCAGGTGAATAACGGGGTCATGCACGACGTCGTCACTGAAGTGATCTCCGGGCGTTAACCCGGTAAGGCAACGCGATGAGAAAGATTTTCCTGCAGATTGGCGCCACCCGCGACGGACAAAATCCTTACTGCGCGGTGGCCAAACGCGACGGCTACTTTACCGTGCTGGCGGAGATGGGCGATTTCGTCGATTACCAATCGCTGAGCATCCCGTTGCCGTTCGATCTGATTGTGCGGCTCGATCGCCCGGAAAATCCGTGGGATGTATTGCAAGCCTGTTTGCATGCCGGGTTGATGGAGCATCCTCACGTGGTGCTGGCGGGCTTTGAAGCTTACAACGCCAGCGCCGGTCGCGTACGCGAACTGCTGGCGGGGCCCGACGCTGGTGCCAGCTTTATTCCGCCGGATAAGTACGCGCAGCGTATGGCGTTGCGCAAAGCCTGGCAGCGCTTTCCGCAGCCGGAGTTTCGCTTTTTTGCCTCGCCGCTCAGCATTCGGGATGCGCGAGACGCGTTGCTCTATCCCTGCGTGATCAAGCCGGTTGACGGCGGCGGCGGTCTTGGCGTCTGGCTGGTGAAACAGGCCAGCCAGCTTGATGCGGTGATCGGCAAGCTGGTCGACACCATGAATTACGGCGGGCGCGGCTTCAGCGGTTTTATCGTGGAGAGCTGGCTGGCGGGCGATGAGTATTCGCTGCAAGGCGTGGTGGCGGACGGCCATGCGGTGGCGCTGACCTGCTGCCAAAAGGTGATCGAACACCATAGCGATGCAGACGGCTGCGTCAGTTTTTACGAATCCGGCCATGTGGCAGTCGCCGCGCAGCAACTGCCCGCCAGCTTTAGCAGCCTGATGAGCTTCTGCTGCGAAACCTTCGGCTATCGTCAGGGCGCATTTCACATCGACTTCATTTTGGTCAACGGCGAACCGCATTTCCTTGAAATGGGCTTCCGCCTTTCCGGCATGGGCGTGGTGAATCTGGTGCAGGAAGTCACCGGCATCAACTGGGCGGAAGTGGCGTTCCACATCGAAGCCGGTCACGGCATGCCGCCGCTGCATTTTCCGGCGCAGCCGCAGGCGGTGGGCCGCGTGCGTTTGCGTCAGCGCCTACAGTATGACGCGGCTGAGCGCTGGATCGCACAGCATCAGCGCGGTCAGCTGTTGCCGCCGCTCAATCTGCCCGCGCTGGCAGTTTCGCCACGCTCTTCGCTGTATGCCGATTTAACCCGCCACGCCGGCATTCTCGCCACCTTGCGTCTCGCAGCCACCAGCCGCGACGACATTCTGGCGGTGTTCCATCAGATCCTTGAGGCCTCATCGCTCACCATTCGGAGAGATTTACTATGTGCAGAATGATTGTGGCGCACGGCCAATTTGATGCCGCCGCAGTGCTGGACGCCGCGCGTGCCATGAGCTGCGGCGAAACCGCCACGCACGAAGGTCCGATTAAACAGCATCCCAACGGTTGGGGCTGTTTATGGCTGGAGCAAGGGCACATTCGCACGCTGCACGGCACCGGCACGTTCGCCGATGCGCTGCCGACCATTGATGTTGATCGCCTGCGCGGCCGCTTTCTGGCGGTGCATGTGCGCCACGCCACGCTGAGCAAAAATCACGCTATCGAATTTTCCCATCCGCTGTGGCGCACCAGCGGCGACACGCAGTGGTACATGATGCATAACGGTTTTTTGCCCACCGTTTATCAGCAATTGGGCATGGCGGAGTCGCGTTTCGATTCCGCGGAGTATCTCGAATATATGGTGGATCGCGCCACGCCCGCCGATTTCACCCGCGATTATCTGCGCGACAAGATGGCGCAGGTCGCGCCGGGCGGCAGTTCGGCCAACGCCATTTTTGTCACCCGCGATAAAGCCTGGGCGTGGCAATGGCATCCCGACGACACGCCCTATCCCAACTATTTCACGCTGCACCGCTTACAGAAAAACGACACTACTTTCATCTCTTCTGAACCTATTTCAGCACTGGGCACGGCGTCTGAATGGCGTCGTATGAACAACCATGAACTTCATGAATTTCCAATTGGGGAGTGATCAACATGGCGATTTTCAATCAGATCCGCGTTATTCATCCAAACATGTTTGTGGAGAGCACCTGGCTGGATGACATCGTGACGGCGCGCGTGCCGCTGCTGGTGTTACGTAACTTCCTCAAGCCGGACGTGCGCGCAGCGGTGGTGGAGGATTTGCAGCAGTGCCGCGAACAGGTGCGGGTATCGCACTATCCAAACGGCGCGCTGACCACGCTCGGCCCTTATCTGGCGAAGCACACCGCTGCGCCGGAAAACTACTTCACCGAGCTGCGCGATATTCAGCACGCGCTGCCGTCGTCGCTGCACTGCCTGCGCGATCAGATCTACAACTGGGTGCAGCACGCGCTGCGCCTGGAAAGCCTGCAAACCGCCAACGAACCCGAGCTGGGCGATTACGCCGGTTCGATTGTGCGCTTCCACGCTGACGGCGTCGCCAATCCCCTGCATAACGACAACATCGTGCGCGATGCCGCCGGCAGCGGATTGGCGGTGACCCGCATCTTGCACCAGCTGAGTTGCGTGGTTTGTTTGCAAGAGTGCAACGCCGGCGGCGCGCTGCGCATCTTCAACAAGAAGTGGCAGCCGGTGGATGAATGGTACAAAACGCCGGGTGAACTGGGTTATCAAACCGGCGTCATCGAGCACAGCGAGGTGTGCGAGTTCTCACCGCGCAGTGGCGATATCTATCTGTTTAATCCAGCGTTTTATCACGAAATTGATCGCGTGGAAGGCGACACGCGCATCACCATGGGCTTCTTCTTTGGCCTGACCGACAAAAAAATGAAACACGCCATCGCCTGGAGTTAACGCCAGGTTTTCGACGAGGAGACGAACATGAATACCTATGAAAAAGTAGCGGCCCTGCTGGATCACCATCAGGCGCGTTATCGCGTGGTGGAGCATGAAGCCATCGGCCAGACCGACCTGATTAGCGAGATTCGCGGTAACGATCTCAATCAGGCGGCCAAAGCGATGGTGCTGGAAGTGACGATGCCGGATGGCGCGGATGCGCGCTATCTGCTGGCGATTGTGCCAGGCGACTGCAAGATCAACTTCAAGAGCGCCGCGCGTGCCATTGGCGGCAAGAAGTCGAGCTTTGCGGCGCCAGAGAAAGCGCAGGAGTTAACCCAGTGCGTGATGGGCGCGGTGCCGCCGTTTAGTTTTGATGATCGGCTGGCGCTGCGCGTCGATATGCGCCTGCGCGATGTCGGCACGCTGTGGTTTAACGCCGGGGCACTGGATCGCTCCGTGGCTTTACAGGTGGATGATTTCTTTAAGGTTGTCGGTGATGAATGTTGTGCCGAGATCGCAACACCGGTGACGGCAACCGCCTGATCGCGGCAGTAAGGACTGTGTATGTCAGTGAAAGATATGTTGTTAGCCCTGCTGGTTGTGGTGGCGTGGGGCGTGAATTTTGTGGTGATTAAGCTGGGCCTGCAGGATATGCCGCCTTTTTTACTGGCGGGATTGCGGTTTAGCCTGGTGGCGTTTCCGGCGATCTTGTTTGTGAAGCGTCCGGCGATTCCGCTGCGCTGGCTGATCGTCTACGGCATGACCATCAGCTTCGGCCAGTTCGCCTTTCTGTTCCTCGCCATCAAGCTGGGCATGCCGGCAGGATTGGCGTCGCTGGTGTTACAGGCGCAGGCCTTCTTCACGCTGCTGTTGGGGGCGCTGTTCCTGGCGGAGAAGTTACGCTGGAATCATATCGTCGGCATTTTAGTGGCGACATTCGGCATGTTTATGCTGGCAACCGCAGGCATGGCAGGCCAAACCACAGCGGGCATTACGCTCACTACCATGATGCTGACGCTGGCTGCGGCGCTGTCGTGGGGCCTCGGCAATATCACCAACAAAATCATTTTGCGTAACCGCAAAGTGCCGGTGATGTCGCTGGTGGTGTGGAGTGCGCTGGTGCCGACCGTGCCGTTCTTTGCCTGCTCATGGCTGTTCGATGGCGAAGCGGCGATTGTCACCAGCCTGCTGCACATTTCACTGCAAACGGTGTTGGCGCTGATCTATCTCGCCTTTATCGCCACCATTGTCGGCTACGCGATATGGGGTAATTTGCTGAGCCGCTATGAAACCTGGCGCGTGGCACCGCTGTCGCTGCTGGTGCCGGTGGTGGGGATTCTCAGTGCGGCGCTGATTCTCGGTGAAACCTTGTCGATTCAGCAGATGATCGGCGTTTCAGTGATCATCCTCGGCCTGCTGGTGAATGTGTTTGGCGGCATGGTGAGTCAGCGATTATTGGTGCGCACCTAAACAAAAACGCCGCTTTTCAGCGGCGTTTTTTTAACTCACATCCTGATTACAGAATTTCGATACGACGCGGTTTCGCCTCTTCCGGGACAATGCGAATCAGATCGATGCTCAGCAGACCATTTTCCAGACGCGCATCGCGCACCGTGATGTGATCGGCCAGCTGGAATTTGCGCTCGAAGTTGCGCTCGGCGATACCCTGATACAGGTATTTACGCTCCGGCTGCTCTTCAGGATGTGCGCCACGCACCACCAGCACGTTGTCATGCGAGGTGATATCTAACTCGCTCTGAGCAAAGCCCGCCACGGCAATGGTGATACGGTAGAAATTCTCATCCACCAGCTCAACGTTATACGGAGGGTAGCCACCATTGGCCTGGTTTTGGTTGGACTCAAGCAGGTTAAACAGGCGATCGAAACCAATGGCAGAACGATAAAGTGGGGTGAGATCAAAGTTACGCATAATAAGACTCCTGATATTCAGCAAGTTTAGGCAACCTTCCACCATGGACAGGTTGTGCAGTCCGTTGCTGTCCCTTCCGGCAACAGCAACAAGACCGTTCCTTAAAAGTGGGTGCAGCCTGGTCGCTTTCAAGGGCTGATGCGTATTTTTTTAAAGCAAATCTGACGATATGACATACACTCAGGGGACCAATCGCCTGAGATCCAAGACGCAGCCACAGAGCTTTGCTTAACGTCAGGTGACACACTCCAGCCAGGGCCATGCCATGACTGAAGGGATGATGATGATGAATATGATGAAACGCTTTCCACTCACAGCTGTGCTGGTTTGCAGTACCTTTGTTACTTCAGGTTGCTCCAGCGTTATGTCTCACACTGGCGCCAGTCAGGGCTACTATCCCGGCACGCGCGCCAGCGCAGAGATGATCACTGACGACAACACCAGCTGGGCGATCAAGCCGCTGGCGCTGATCGATCTCCCGTTCTCAGCGGTGATGGACACCGTGCTGCTGCCGTGGGATTACTTCCGTTCTGACGACGATAAAAGTAAGGATTCGATTCACGAGCGCGTGATGCAGAGCGAAAAAATGGCCGGCACGCAAGCCAGCCTGGCGACCGCCGCGTCTATGCCCGCGCAGCCGCACTGACGCAAAACAGCTGCCGCCAGCCGTCCACTTCCCGCATATAAGCGATCTTTTCGCCATCCGGCGACCAGACCACTGCATCACCGGATGGCGCATGATCGCTACGTGGCGTTAAGCGCGTACAGGCTCCCGTCGCCATTTCACAGCGCATCACACTGTTATCACAGATAAAGCATATCGCGCCGCCTTGTGGATGCCAGCTAAAGGCCGACTGAATGCTGCTCGCCAGCTGCGTCACCTGGCGTGGCTGGCCGCCATTCGGTGAAACAGTCCACAGCTGAATCACGCCCTGTTCGTCCGCCAGCAAAAAGGCGATGGCGCTGCCATCCGCGGAGGCGCGCAGCCAGTGGCGCGGTTGCAGCGCCAGGCCATGGGTGTGCGTGATGCGTCGCTGCTGCACGCCAGCTGGCGGCGCAGGCAATTTATCCGCCGTGCCCTGTAAGGGCGAAGCGCCCGCTTTGGCGTAATCGGCTAACGCGGCGGGCAGATCCACCACAAACACTTCCGGCACTTTGTCGCCGTTGGCGGCGCGCGTATCACCGATAAAGGCGATGGCCCAGCGCTGCCAGCTGCCATCCGCTTTCTGATAGCCTTGATTCCCGATCCAGCACTCTTCATAGGCGCGGTCAATCTGGTCGCTGCCCGGCTGAGGATCGCGCTGCGTCTGGCTGACCAGCACGCAATAATGGCTGCCCTCATATTCACGCGGATGCTGTTTAGGCGGACACACCGGATGCAGCGGCACGGCCACGCCGACGTTACGCAGGTCGTCGCCAGCATCCTTTTCATGCATCACATGATCGTTGTAGGTAAAGCTCAGGCGCGAACCATCCGGGCTGAAAACATGGACATGCGAGCCACCGCGCAGCGCGCCGGGCGTGTAAGGCGCGGTGATATCGCAGGCATCGAGGTTCTCAGCGATGCCATGCTGCACGATCACGCCGCGTCGGTGATGAAAATCGTAGCGCCAGTGCGCATCCGGATGTTCCGGACCATGAATGCAAACGTAACGCGGCGGCAGATCCGGACTGACGGTGACCACGCCAACGTGTGCGCCATCGCGAGCCTGATACAGCACTTCAACGGCACCGCTCGCCACGTTGACGCGCTCGATAGTCAGGCTGGTAAAAGAGGCGCCGGAAGGTCGCACATCAAATGCCAGCCACTGGCTGTCGCCGGTCCAGACGTTGATGTTGGTAAGTTGATGATGACGCGCGGCAAAGGTGATTTGTTTTTCTGACATGAGGCAACCTTCCATCTAACAGTTGCCGGATAAATTACGTGATTCTGCAGTGATAAGCAGCAATTTCACCGCGGTTGATTGCGCAATGAACGGCGCCGCTACGGATTGTGCCCGTATTTGTAGCGGCGCGATTCATCGCGAGAATTTATTCACCTACGCGTTTTACATCACCGACCAGCAGGATGTAGGAGAGCGCGCCAATCAGCGCCACCGCCGAGATATACACCAGCGCTGGTGCAAAGCCGTAGTCCTGCGCCAGATAACCCACCACCAGCGGTACGGTGATGCCACCCAGGCCGCCAATAAAGTTGAACATGCCGCCGGTCAAACCAATCAGGCGCACCGGTGCCAGCGAGGAGACCAGCGACCAGGTAATTGAGGCGAAACCGTTGCCGAAGAAGGCGATCGCCATCAGCGTCATAATCCATATCGGATCGTTGGTGTAGTTCGCGCCCATGATGCAGGTGGAGATCAGCAGACCGCAGATGATCGGCGTTTTGCGCGCAAAGCCGAGCGAACGGCCACTGCGCACCAGACGATCGGCGACGATACCCGAGAGAATCACGCCAACGAATGCCGCGAGGAAGGGCACGGTGGTCATGAAGCCCGCGGTGAGCGCCGCGATATGTTTTTCCTGCGTCAGATAGTTCGGGAACCAGGTCAGGAAGAACCACAGCGTGGATGTGACGGCGAACTGGCCAAGATAGACGCCGCACAGCTTGCGGTGGAACACCAGTTTCCAGTCGGCGGCGGTAAGTTTGGTGCGGGCTTTCTTTTCGCTCGGCGCATCGCCATCCACCATCGCGCCACCTTCACGGATGTAATCCAGCTCGGCTTTATTGATGCCTTTGCTTTGGCTGGGTGCCTGATAGAACTTAATCCAGATGAACGACCAGATGATGCCGATGCCGCCGGTAATAATGAAGACCCAATGCCAGCTCAGCAGTTCCTGAATCCAGATCAGCAAGGGCGTGAGGAACGCCAGACCAACAAACTGACCGGACGTGTAGAAGCCGACGGCGGAAGCGCGCTCTTGCTCCGGGAACCAGCTGGTCACCAGCCGGTTATTGGTCGGGAAAGCCGGCGCTTCAAATATGCCGGTAATCGCACGCAGACCAATTAATGATAATAAGCCGGTGGCAAAACCCTGCAATAACGTCGCAACCGACCAGCCAAAGATGGCAATAAAATAGGTTAAGCGTGAACCCACGCGATCAAGGAACCAGCCGCCGGGAATCTGGCATAACGTATATAACCAGGCAAAGGCCGAAAATACATAACCCATTTGCGCTTTAGTAATACCGAACTCTTCCTGAATATGCGCGGAAGCGACGGCTAAATTAGCGCGATCGACATAACAAATGACCACCGTAATAAATATCATCAGCAGCGTGATATAACGACGGCGCGTCGGTTTGGCGTGAACAGCAGAGAGATCCATGGTGTTTCTCCGTAATCGGTTTTGCCGTTTGGGCACGACAGAGCACGCCCCGGCAAATGTAGGGTAGCGATATCAAAGGTAAAACCGCGTCAGCGGTAAATAAGCTGTGCCGGGAAACAGACTGAACGCAGCCCTATGCCTTATTTCACCGACATATAATTATCGAGATTTAATAAAATTTAATACCCTAAAGAATTCGAGTTGCAGAAAGGCGGCAAACGAATGAATCCCCCGGAGCTTACACTAGTAAGTGACTGGAAGAATGAGCGCAGCCAACGCATCTGCAGCTTGAATTATGACGGGTATTTACCATTCAGCGACTGAACCGTCCGGGAATCGCCATAATGGATTACGCCAGTCGGGGGCATTTTTACTGCGCTCGATCACCAGCTCTTCGTTAATTTCCACGCCAAGGCCCGGTTTATTTAACGGATAGAAATGACCATCATCCATTTTAAAATCGTCTTTATTGATCACGTAATCGAGCAGTTCGGCGCCCTGATTATAGTGAATCCCCATGCTTTGCTCCTGGAACACCGCATTGCGTGACACGAAGTCAACGTGCAGGCACGCAGCCAGCGCAATTGGGCCGAGCGGACAGTGAGGCGCCAGCGCCACATCGTAAGATTCGGCCATCGCGGCAATTTTGTAGCACTCGGTGATACCGCCCGCGTGTGACAGATCCGGTTGCAGAATCGCCAGTCCACCCGCTTCCAGCACGCGTTTGAACTCGAAGCGCGAGAACATGCGTTCGCCAGCGGCGATCGGAATATGAGTCTGCGCCGCCAGACGCGGATAATATTCCGCCTGCTCCGCCAGCACCGGCTCTTCGATAAACAGCGGGCGATACGGCTCCAGCTCTTTGATCAGCACTTTTGCCATTGGCGCGCTGACGCGGCCGTGGAAATCGAGGCCAAATTCAATCTCTTTACCGAAGGCTTCACGAATTTGCGCTACGGTATTCACCGCGTCATCGACTTTGCGCGCGTTATCAATAATGCCCATCTCTTCGCAGCCGTTGAGTTTGAAGGTATCAAAACCGATGGTGCGCAGTTTCTTAATGCCGTCAATCACGTCGGCCGGACGATCGCCGCCCACCCAGCTGTAAGCTTTAATGCTGTCACGCACTAATCCGCCAAGCAGTTGATAAACCGGCACGCCGAGCGCTTTGCCTTTGATATCCCACAACGCCTGATCGATACCGGCGATGGCGCTCATCAGGATCGGGCCGCCGCGATAGAAGCCGCCGCGATACATCACCTGCCATAAGTCGTTGATGCGTGCTGGATCCTGACCAATCAGGTATTCCGACAGCTCATGCACCGCCGCTTCCACGCTGCGCGCGCGGCCTTCAATCACCGGTTCGCCCCAGCCAACGATGCCTTCGTCAGTTTCGATTTTCAGGAACATCCAGCGCGGCGGCAGGCGATAAGTGGTCAGTTTGGTAATTTTCATCGTACAGCGTCCTTATATGCAGCAATAAATGCGCGAGCTTGTTCCACAGTGCGTGACAGCGGTTGACCGGCGCGATAGAGATCGCTGCCTAAGCCCGCGCCAATGCAGCCTGCGGCCATAAATTCATGCAGGTTTTCCGGCGTCACGCCGCCCACGGCAAACACCGGCACCTCTGGCGGCAGCACCGCTTTCAGCGCTTTGATGTAGCCCGGACCAAAGGCTGACGATGGGAAAATTTTCAGCGCCTGCGCACCGGCCTGTAAGGCGGTGAACGCTTCCGTCGCGGTAGCGCAACCGGCGGCAACGATCATCCCTTTGGCGACCGCCTGGCGGATCACCGCAGCATCTGTATTCGGCGTGACGACCAATTTGCTGTTCAGCGTTGCCAGCTCATCGACCTGCGCCGGATTCAGCACCGTACCGGCACCAATCAGCGCTTTATCGCCGAAGGTTTTCACCATCGCGCCGATGCTTTTCGCCCACTCCGGCGAGTTGAGCGGGATTTCAATCGCATCGAAACCCGCTTCAATCAGCGCGCCAACGTGCGCTTCGGCTTCATCCGGCGTGATGCCGCGCAGAATGGCGATCAGCGGGACTTTAGTTTGCCAGGACATTCGCAATACTCCTTATTCCGTGCTGGAAAGCACGATCGCCTTCCAGCGTGACTGAATCCATGCCGATAAACTGCAGCGCCTGCTGATAACGTTGCGCCAGCGCACTACCGGCAATAATGGTGATCGGTTGGCTTGCGGCGTCGGCCTGTTGCGTCATCAGCGCTACTTCGTGACCAATCAGCAAGCCTGAAAGAAAGTCGCTGATATGGCGGCGATCGCGCGCGCCGAGTACGTGTGAAGCACGCACTTCAAACAGGCGCGCCAGAATCGAGGCATCGTTGCTGCCGACTTGCACACCTGCGCGGAAAGCCGCCGCGTTCTCTTGCTGTTCGGGTAAACCTGCGCCAACCAGCGACTGTTTGAGCAGCAGATGATGCAGTTCGCCGGTCATCACGGTGCGGAAATCCAGCACGCGATCCTGTTCCATCTGCACCCATTTGGCGTGCGTGCCTGGCATCACATAGAGCGGCGCAGGTTGCAGTTCCACCGCGCCAAGCAGCTGCGTCTCTTCACCGCGCATCACGTTGTAATTGTCGGCACGTTCGACGCTCAATCCCGGCACGATCCACGCTTTATCCTCGACGCGCGTCAGGCGGCTAGCGATGTCGCCCAGCGCCACCGGACAGGAGAGATAGGGCACCGACAGCCAGCCGGCATTGCTGCCTACCATGCCCGCCATCACCACCGGCACGTCATCGACTGGCCAACCTGCGGTGACGCTGGCAAACACTTCGGCGGGTGTGCGATCGCCCAGGCGCGTGACGCCGGCTTCCGAACGACGCTCATCGATGCAAACGCCGGCTTGATAATGCCAGGCGCGCAGGTTAGTTGAGCCCCAATCAATCGCGATATAGCTGGTCACATAATCTCCTTGAGTCGCGCCGTTGAGCTGGCAATCATCGCTTTCGCCGCCTGCTCGGCAGCATCGCCATCCTGATGACGAATGGCATCAAACAGCGCTTTATGTTCGGCAAGCGTACGCGGCATGTTGCCTTCATCCGCCATGTAGGTTTGCGCAAACACCGCTTTTTGCAGCTGGCTGATCGCCACGTTGAGCTGCTGCAGTACCGGATTGTGTACCGAATTCAGCACCGCTTCGTGATAGCGGATATCCGCTTCATTAAAGGCATCACGATTGAGATGGTTGGCCACCATGTCGTTGTACGCCAGTTCAATCGCAGCCAGATCGCTTGAGGTGGCGCGTTCGGCAGACCAGCGTGCAATCTGCGGCTCGACCAGCACACGCACTTCGTTCATGGCGGCAATCAGACGCGGGTCCTGATCGTGCGCCAGCGCCCACTGCAATACGTCGCTATCCAGATAGTTCCAGTGATTGCGCGGCGTGACGAACGCGCCGCGATAGCGTTTCATCTCCATCAAGCGTTTCGCCATCAGCGAGCGAAACACTTCGCGGATGATATTGCGCGAGGTGCCGAAGCGTTCACACAGCTCAGCTTCCGCGGGTAACGCCGCGCCCGGCACAAACTTGCCAGCCACAATCTCTTCACCCAGCGTCAGGATGATGCGCTCTGTTTTGCTTAGTTGTTCTTGCGTCATGATGTTCCATTCAGTGAAAGGCAGGTATGCATCAGATTACTGCTTTCGCCTGGCGAAGCCTAACGGCCGCCCTGACCTGCGTTGTCGATTGTAGTACCATTAATCCAGGTTGTACTACAATGCGGATCACAAAATAGACAAGTCATGTGTCATAACGCGATAAGGTCGCCATAAATGGCGACCTTATGAAGGCTTGGTGGGATTTGAAGTGTCGCCATGTATGGCGACCTAAAAACAGCGTGACGAGGAATAACGAGGGTTTACAGCACCAGCTCTTCAATGGCGTGCGCTACGCCGTGTTCCATGTTGGTTTTGGTAATGAACTGCGCGATTTTCTTCACGGAATCAATCGCATTGCCCATTGCTACGCCGGTTCCTGCATACTCAATCATCGCCAGATCGTTTTCCTGATCGCCAATCGCCATCACCTCTTCACGCGCCAGGCCGAGCTTCTCAGCCAGCATTTTCACTCCTTGCCCTTTATTCACGCGGGCATCGAGGATTTCGAGATAATAAGGTGCGCTTTTGAGAATGGTGTAGTTGTCGCGTGCCCGCTGCGGCAAGCGCTGTATGGCAGAATCCAGCAGATCGGGCTTATCGATCATCATCAGCTTAGGGAAACGCGTGGCGCGATCCATCTCTTCCACAGAACGATAGCGCACCGGAATGCCGGTCAGGCTCGCTTCGTGGATGGTGAACTCACTGATGTCTTTGTTCGGCGTATAGAGGAAAGATTTATCGAAGGCCTGGAAGTGGACGCCAAGATCGCGCGCCAGCTGTTCGATATACAGATAGTCGTCGAAACCCAAGGTGATTTCCGCGACGCACTCGCCATCATTAGCGCGATGCACCAGCGCACCGTTATAACTGATGCAATATTGGCCTTCATCAACCAGATTCAGCTCCATCAGATAGCGCTGAATACCGACAAACGGACGGCCGGTGGTGAGCACCACCATCACACCTTTTTTATGTGCGCGTTCAATGGCCGATTTAACGGCAGGCGTGATCTCGTGCTGCGGATTGAGCAGCGTGCCGTCCATATCGATTGCAACCAGTTTTATAGCCATAACGTCCTCATTGAGTCAGGGTTTTGATCAATGCTAGCGCGATTCAGCTCACATTGACCAGTTTCGCTCCCCATTCAGATTTTTTACCGCAGCGGGCTTTGCGCGTTTTGCCGGGCGGAAAACAAAAAACCCTTCCACCAGGGAAGGGTTTTTACGTGTTGCCGTGTCGATCAGATATCGATGTTGGCGGCTTTCAGCGCATTCTCTTCGATGAAGGCGCGGCGCGGTTCTACCGCATCGCCCATCAAGGTGGTGAACAGCTGATCGGCAGCAATCGCATCCTTGATGGTCACGCGCAACATGCGGCGGCTATCGGGATCCATGGTGGTTTCCCACAGCTGCTCTGGGTTCATCTCACCCAAACCTTTATAACGCTGGACTGACAGACCGCGACGCGACTCTTTCACCAGCCACTCAATCGCCTGCTCGAAGCTGGTGACCGGCTGACGACGTTCGCCACGTTCGATATAGGCATCTTCTTCGATCAGGCCACGCAGCTGCTCGCCCAGCGCACAGATTTTGCGGTATTCCGGTCCATCGATGAATTCGCTATCCAGCGGATAATCGGTATCAACGCCGTGCGTGCGCACACGCAGCACCGGTTCAAACTTCTGCTCATGGTTGGCGCGGACATGGGCCAGATAGCTGCTTCCGTGTGCTTCACGTTCGGTCAGATACGCCACTAAACCGTCGATCCAGCCTTTCACAGCGGCTTCATCACTGAGGTCGCTTAAGGTCGGATGGTAGATCAGCCCGCGCAGCAGAGCCGTAGGGAAACGGCGCTCCATACGTTTGATCATGCGCTGCGTGCCGTTGAAATCCGCCACCAGCGTTTCCAGCGGCTGGCCGCCTAACGCCGGTGCACTGGCGTTGGTGTGCAGCGTTGCGCCGTCGAGGGCGATGGAAATCTGATACTGATCCATCGCTTCGTCGTCTTTAATATACTGTTCTTGCTTGCCTTTCTTCACTTTGTACAGTGGCGGCTGCGCAATATAGACGTGACCACGTTCGACGATTTCTGGCATCTGACGGTAGAAGAAGGTCAACAGCAGCGTACGAATGTGCGAGCCGTCGACGTCCGCATCGGTCATGATGATGATGCTGTGATAACGCAGTTTGTCCGGATTGTATTCGTCACGACCGATACCACAGCCCAGCGCGGTGATCAGCGTGGCAACTTCCTGCGAAGCGAGCATCTTGTCGAAACGCGCTTTCTCCACGTTCAGGATTTTACCCTTCAGCGGCAGAATCGCCTGATTCTTACGGTTACGACCCTGTTTGGCTGATCCGCCTGCAGAGTCACCCTCCACCAGGTAGATTTCAGACAGCGCCGGATCGCGCTCCTGACAGTCGGCCAGTTTGCCCGGCAGACCGGCCAAATCCAGCGCGCCTTTGCGGCGCGTCATCTCACGAGCACGGCGGGCAGCTTCACGCGCACGCGCTGCATCGATGATTTTGCCAACCACGATTTTCGCGTCAGACGGGTTTTCCAGCAGGTATTCCGCCAGCAGTTCGTTCATCTGCTGCTCAACCGCCGATTTCACCTCTGAAGAGACCAGCTTATCTTTAGTCTGAGAAGAGAATTTCGGATCCGGCACTTTCACGGAAACCACTGCAATCAGGCCTTCACGCGCATCGTCACCGGTCGCACTGACTTTGGCTTTTTTGCTGTAGCCTTCTTTATCCATGTAGGCATTCAGCGTACGCGTCATTGCCGCACGGAAGCCCGCCAGGTGCGTACCGCCGTCGCGCTGTGGAATGTTGTTGGTGAAGCAGTAGATGTTTTCCTGGAAACCATCGTTCCACTGCAGCGCCACTTCCACGCCAATGCCATCTTTCTCCGTCGAGAAGTAGAACACCGTTGGGTGAATCGGGGTTTTGTTCTTGTTGAGATACTCAACGAACGCCTTGATGCCGCCTTCGTAGTGGAAGTGATCGTTCTTGCCGTCGCGTTTGTCTTCCAGACGAATCGAAACGCCAGAGTTCAGGAACGACAGTTCACGCAGGCGTTTCGCCAGGATTTCGTACTCAAACTCAATCACATTGGTGAAGGTTTCGTAGCTCGGCCAGAAACGCACGCGAGTACCGGTTGCATCGGTATCACCGGACACCGCCAGCGGTGCCTGCGGCACGCCGTGCTGATAAACCTGCTGATGCACTTTGCCTTCACGGCGAATGGTCAGCTCCAGCTTCTGTGACAGGGCGTTTACGACTGAAACGCCAACGCCATGTAGACCACCGGAAACTTTATATGAGTTATCATCAAATTTACCGCCTGCGTGCAGGACGGTCATGATCACTTCAGCAGCAGAGACGCCCTCTTCCGGGTGAATGCCGGTAGGAATACCACGACCATCATCTTGCACCGAGACAGAGTTATCTGCATGAATAGTAACGGTAATATCACTACAGTGACCGGCGAGCGCTTCGTCGATTGCGTTATCCACGACTTCGAATACCATGTGATGCAGACCGGTGCCGTCATCCGTATCGCCGATGTACATACCCGGGCGTTTGCGTACCGCATCAAGCCCTTTCAGGACTTTGATACTTGAGGAGTCATAAGAATTCGACATCAACGTTTCTCGCTCATTTAATCTTCAGGTTGAACCACTATTTTACCCTGTTCCACGCGGAACATCTTGCCCTTTTCATCACTCATGTCGATTACATGCTCGACACCAATGGCGCTGACAAATACTTGAGCCTGCGTGGCTTTTAGGCGTTCAGCTAACAGCCGACGACGGGTGTCATCCAGCTCTGAGGCAAAGTCATCAATCAAATACAAACAGCGTTGTCCGCTGCTGCGCGTCAGGTATTCGCCCTGCGCTAAGCGCAGCGCGCACATCAGCAGTTTTAACTGGCCGCGTGAGAGTAAGTCTTCCACCGGCGTGCCCTCAGCACGAATGCGAAAATCGGCTTTATGCGGGCCGCTGGCGGTATACGTGAGCGCGCGGTCGCGCTCGAAATTGCGTTCCAGCAGTTCGGCGTAGTCGCTCTCTTTATCCCAGCCGCGCTGGAAAGAGAACGTCAACGCAAACTCCGGTAAAAACTGACCGCAGGTGGCGATGATCTCGCGGGAAATCGCCGCGCTGTATTCGGCGCGCCAGGCGCTGATCTGTTCGGCCAGCGGCACCAGTTCCTGATCCCAGGGACGAATCTGGCTGTAGCGCGAAACCTGACGCAGCGCCGCATTGCGCTGTTTCAGCAGGCGACGCAAATTGCTCCAGGCATGGAAAAAACCAGGCGAGGCGTGAAAGCAGCCCCAATCGATGTAGGCACGACGATATTTTGGACCGCCATTGAGCAGGGTAAATCCTTCCGGCGTAATCAGTTGCATCGGCAGCAGCTGCGCCAACTCGGCGACTTTGTGACCATCGCTGCCATCAATACGCACTTTGCTGTCGCCAGCGCGATTCTTGGTCAGACCGACCGACATTTCACGTTCGCTGCCTTCAATGCGGCCGTGCAACACAAAGGCGTCCTGATCGTGACGAATCACGCGGCCCGCTTGCAAACTGCGAAATGCGCGACCGTGCCCTAGCGTGTAAATCGCCTCCAGCACGCTGGTTTTACCGCTGCCGTTGGCACCGACAAGGAAATTAAACCCCGGCGCCAAAGCCAGATCGGCCTGCTCGATATTGCGAAAATCTTTAATCAGGAGGCGGGTTAAAGCCATAACGAATCCAGCGAGAACGGTAGGAGAGGGTTTTACCTAACATCAACAATCAAGGGCGTTAACGTCGAAGCTAGTTTGTGCACGGCCAGCGCGCAGGCCCTGGGAGCATACTGAAGTATGTGACCAGGGACGAGCACTGCCCGGGCGCAAAATAGCGAGTAAGTTAGCCCGATAAGGATCACAAGCGCATTGGCATCACGACGTAGGCTGCAGCCGGACTGGCCACATCCTCAATCTGCACGCTCGATACGCCATCGGTCAGCAGCAAACGCACGTTCTCGCACTTGAGCGCATTCAACACATCCAGCACGTAGCTGACGTTGAAGCCAATCTCCAGATCGGTGCCGTTGTAAGAGACATCCAGCATCTCTTCCGCTTCTTCCTGCTCTGGGTTATTCGCCGTGATTTTAAGCTGATTTTCGGTGATATAGATGCGAACACCGCGGAATTTCTCGTTCGAGAGAATCGCCGCACGCGCAAACGCCTGCTTCAAAATATCACAGCCGGCTTCCAGCGCTTTGTCGGGATTCTTCGGCAATACGCGGCGATAATCCGGGAAACGGCCATCAACCAGCTTCGACGTAAAGATAAAGTCGCCAACGTGTGCGCGGATGTTGCTGCTGCCGATTTGCACCTGCAGCGGCGTTTCGCCACCGTCGAGCAAACGCATCAACTCAATCACCCCTTTACGCGGCACGATCACCGAATGGTTTGGCAGCGCCTGACCAATCGGCATGGAGCATACGGCAAGGCGGTGACCATCGGTAGCGACGGTACGCAACTCTTCGCCTTCGGTTTCGAACAGCATACCGTTGAGGTAATAACGCACATCCTGATGCGCCATTGAGAACTGCGTGGCTTCAATCAGGCGTTTTAGCGTCGCCTGCGGCAAGGTGAATTCCACCTCGCTCTGCCAGTCATCCAGATTTGGGAAGTCGCTGGCGGGCAGCGTTGACAGCGAGAAACGGCTGCGGCCAGAACGCACCAACATTCTGTCACCTTCCAGCGTCAGGCTGATTTCAGCGCCTTCCGGCAAACCGCGGCAAATATCGAGGAATTTACGCGCAGGAACCGTGGTGGCGCCCGGCTCGTGTGGCTGCGTCAGCGCAACACGGGCTACCATTTCCATTTCCAGATCGGTACCGGTCAAGCGCAGCGAGCCTTCGCTTACTTGCAGCAGTAAATTTCCGAGGATTGGCAGCGTCGGGCGTCCGCCAAGTGGACCGCTAACCTGTTGCAGTGGCTTCAGTAACTGCTCACGTTCTACAATAAATTTCATATGCGTCAGGAAGATAGTGTTCGAATGAGGTTAGAGAAATCTTCTTTAATGTCGTGGCTCTCTTCACGCAGCTGCTCGATTTTACGGCAAGCGTGAAGCACGGTGGTATGGTCGCGCCCACCAAACGCATCGCCAATCTCCGGCAAGCTGTGATTGGTGAGCTCTTTCGCCATCGCCATCGCCATCTGGCGCGGACGCGCTACCGAACGCGAACGGCGTTTCGACAGCAAATCCGCCACTTTAATTTTGTAATACTCGGCCACCGTTTTCTGAATATTATCGATGGTGACCAGCTTTTCCTGCAGCGCCAGCAGATCGCGCAGCGCTTCGCGCACGAAATCGATGGTAATCGCGCGACCGGTAAAGTTAGCGTTGGCAATCACGCGGTTCAGCGCGCCTTCCAGCTCGCGGACATTGGAACGCAAACGCTTAGCAATAAAGAAGGCGACTTCACCCGGCAGGCGAATATCGTTTTCATCGGCTTTCTTCATCAGAATCGCGACGCGCGTTTCCAGTTCAGGCGGCTCGATCGCCACGGTTAATCCCCAACCAAAACGTGATTTCAGGCGATCTTCGACGCCGTTGATCTCTTTTGGATAGCGATCCGAAGTCAGGATGATCTGTTGATTGCCTTCCAGCAGCGCGTTGAAGGTATGGAAGAACTCTTCCTGCGAGCGCTCTTTATTGGCAAAGAATTGAATGTCATCGATCAGCAGCGCATCAACCGAGCGGTAGTAACGCTTAAACTCTTCAATGGCGTTGTTCTGCAAGGCTTTAACCATGTCCTGCACAAAACGCTCAGAGTGCATGTACACCACTTTGGCATTGGGCTTGCGCGCAATAATGCCGTTACCCACCGCGTGCAACAGGTGAGTTTTACCCAGGCCGGTGCCGCCATAAAGGAACAGTGGGTTATAAGCGCCGCCAGGATTATCCGCCACCTGACGTGCCGCCGCGCGCGCCAGCTGGTTCGATTTACCTTCGACGAAGTTGTCGAAGTTATGACGGTTATTCACATTGGAGCGGTAAGTCACATCGGCCGGTGCGGGAACGGAATCCCAACTTGGACGCAAAATTTGCGCGGGTGCCGGACGATTTTCGATCGGCGCGGGCGCATTGTAACTGGCCATCGCCGGTTGGTTAGTGGTGACCTGTGCTGCAGGGCGCGTACCGACTTCGAAACGCAGTAAAGGCACATTTGCACCGCAGAATTCATTCAGCAGCCCATTGATACTATTGAGATATTTATCTCTAACCCAGTCGAGTACAAACCGATTTGGTGCATACAAGGTCAGCGTATTGTCGTTCAATTCAGCTTGCAGCGGACGAATCCACATGCTGAATTCGGTGGCAGGAAGCTCATCCTGCAAACGGGCAAGACACTGTTGCCAAAGCGTAAGTGACAC